>NZ_JABANC010000009.1 GCF_012931685.1 Hanstruepera ponticola | reverse complement strand
GTTAAACATTGGTATGCAACGTCAGCAGGTGCACTAGGTGCCACAGGGTCAATAGTATCAGCAACCGTAATAGTTTGCGAAATAACCGTTTCATTATTACAGCTATCAGTAAACGTCCAAGTACGTGTGATAACCACATTACAAGGATCAGAATTATCAGTTGAATCTGAACCAGTCACAGTAATGTCACCAGCGCAGTTATCAGTAGCCGTTAAATCACCAGGAGCAGGAACATCTGTTAAACATTGGTATGCAACGTCAGCAGGTGCACTAGGTGCCACAGGGTCAATAGTATCAGCAACCGTAATAGTTTGCGAAATAACCGTTTCATTATTACAGCTATCAGTAAACGTCCAAGAACGTGTAATAACCACATTACAAGGATCAGAATTATCAGTTGAATCTACACCAGTTACCGTAATATCTCCTGCACAAGCATCAGTGGCTGTTAAGTCTCCTGGAGCAGGAACGTCAGTCAAACATTGATAAGCGATGTCAGCAGGTGCACTTGGTGCAGATGGAGCAACCGTATCATCAATTGTAATAGTTTGTGTATCTGAAGCAGATTGTCCACAATCATCAGAAATAGTAAATACTCTTGTAATTATTGTTGGACAAGTACCTGAAGCTGAATCTTGATATGTAATTTCAGCAACATTATCTTCAGTAAAAGTTCCGCCTTCTGCTAAAAATTGCAATTCAGAAATAACTGATGGTGTTGTACTGTAAGGTAAAGAGGTCAATGAGCCATTAGTAACATCATTGGCATCACATCCTTCAACATTGATATCAACTGGTGCGTCAATAATTGGAGCCGTATCATCACCAACTACAATTGTAGCATCTTCACTTATTGAACAATTATTTTCATCTGTTACCGTAACAGTATAAGTACCTGATGGTAGGTTTGTGAATTCATTTCCGTTTTGAACAGAACCTCCTGGTTGAGGACTGATACTATAGGTATAAGCACCAAAACCGCCTGAAACACCGTTTGCAGTTATTGCTCCAGTGGTTCCGCCATTACATGGTGTATGTGTAACATCAAGAGTCAATCCAACTAATAACGGATAAACCGTGACTACATAAGATTGATCATCTATAATACCATCATTATCTGTAACTGTTAAGGTCACTGTATAATCACCTGGACCAGGAAATGTGTGTAATGGGTTTTGAGCATTAGAGTTTGGACTACCATCACCAAAATTCCATACATAATTATATGGATTATCAACATCACCTCCCGTAGTGCCATCAGTAAATTGTATTTGGTACGAATTACAAACAATTGCAGAACTGAAGTTCGCAATTAAAGGTGCGTTAACCTGAAAACCATTTGCGTCAAAGTAACACTTAGATGGATTCGGACCACATGCTCTTCCAGCATTTGATTGCCATGACATGTAAAAGTTTCGTAATTGTATTTGATCACCACAATTCCAATTTACTTGTTGGACTTGCACATTTTGTCCTACTGGTAAAGCTTGTCCCTCATATAAACAATCGTTTACATGATAACTGAAAACACCATTAATGAATACATCATAATCTATATATAGACTATAACGACCAGCACCTGTATTTGCATTAAAAAATGCAAAAATATAGGCAGTCTGCGGTGTGCCTGGTGTACAGTTATTGTTTAACGGATTACCATTGATGTCTGCTAGATAAAAGTTACCTAATGTAAAATCGTTGGCTGAACATGAATCAACATTGAGTGCTGATGATAGCGAATCCGTGTTAGTAACACCTGAATCAACCGACAGTGCGGCTTCTTTACTTGGTGTTTGCCCCATTGCGAAACTATGTACAAATAATATAAATATTATCACATAGCTAGGCAGATTAATTTTATGAGTAATTGTCTTCATAAGATTGTAGATTTGTATTTACTGCAAAAATTTGTTTTTTATCTATTAAGTATTAACAAGCTTAATTGTTATACAAATAGATGATATAATAAAATGTTATTGAGGGAAGTGCATTATGTAATAATGCGAATGGATTAAGATATTTCATTTTGATTTGGGGTCATAAATTAATTAATAGCTTACGACACAAATAAATAGCGATATTGCTATCAAATCAAATAAAAATGCCAAATAACTCATAAATTCGATAAAAAGTATGAGAAAAACCTTTCATCGGATTATTGAGATAATTTAACGGATGACTTTTTTGCAGTCTATAATACAGGATGTTACCATTGGTTAATAAATTAGTTCTAGATTTGGTTAATATTTTTTTTACTTTTAATTTATTGGGCCAATATATGTCATTTGTCTGAAATATCAAACACTTTATCGATATTTTTTGAATTTAATCGATTGAATATGAAAAAATTAATTCTAGTTAGGCATGCAAAATCCTCTTGGAAACACGATTTAAGTGATATCAACAGACCATTAAAGGAAAGAGGTTTTAATGATGCTAGATTGGTAGCGGAGACTTTTGATACTTACAATTTTCAAATTGACGCTGTACTATCTAGTGATGCTGTACGTGCTATGACCACAGCGGAAATATTTAAAGATGTATTAAAAATTTCTGAAATTGATTTTAGTTTGAAACACGCACTCTACGATTTTTCAGGTGAGAGTTTAGTAAATGTTATAAAGAATTGTAATAATAATATTGACTCATTAATGATTTTTGGTCATAATTATGCGTTAACTAATTTTGTGAATAGTTATGGTAGTAAGTACATTGATAATGTACCAACAAGTGGCGTTGTAGTCATCAATTTTGATATAACAGATTGGGGTCAACTCAAAAAAGGAAAAACAATCTTGACACTTTTTCCTAAAGAATTAAAATAGGCAACTATTTCCTGAATTATTAATTCGTATCTGTACATATACAATCACTCAATCCTTGTAGGAAGTCAAAACCAATAGTAATCATATGGGTACCAGAGTTATAACCTGCTAAATCATTCATGGTTATTTGATAAGAATAAGCAAAATAAAACTTTGATTTCATGATACCAGCCATAGGTCCTAGATTAAGGGGTTTGAATGGTTGATCATTAAGAAAACGGTAAGAAGCACCAATCCAATAGTAATCTTCCTTTCTATTATACTTTCTATATTTAAAATTAATATCGGTACTAGAACGGTTATCACTTTCAAACATTTGAAAGAAAACAGATGGTTCAAACTCTACACGTTTATTGTGCTTGCTTTTTATGACATATCCAGAATATATTTGGTAGTTACGTAATAACTCGGGTTCAATACCTCTAAAGTCTTCAATTTCCTTACTCAATAAATTATTGATATTTAAACTAAAATAAAATCCACCATATCTGTATAATGCGCCTACATCAAAGTTATTATTAGAATTTGATCGATCACCGTCAATATTTGGATCTACGATGGGAATATCGTAGGTAGGTTGAAAATTATTTACATCTACTCGAAAACTATTGAGGTTATAAGATACACCCAATGATAAAAACTGTCTTGTCGTATAATCAAGGGTTAAGTGATGTGAAAATGACACTTTCAACCCTTTCTGGTGTGTGTTTCCATTTTTATCATTGTAAAGCGATATACCAGCACCAGATCTGTTGGCAACTCTAATATCAGCATACAGTGATTGATTGTCAGGAGCATCCTTAATGCCTACCCATTGTGTCAACCCGTTGACTCTAATTCTCATATTGTCGCCAATACCAGCATATGTTGGTGAAATCACAAAATCATTATCAGCTAAATACTGGGTCCAAACGGGTAGATTTAACTCTTGGGCAAAACTCTGTCCAATGATTAAGACTAGTATATATTTTAGTAAATTTTTCATAAGGTTAAGTTTAGTTGTCAAGTTCATCATGCATCATCATTATCTGTAAAGTGTGAAATTACCGACAAAATCACGGTCCGAATTAGAGCTGTTTAAGTTCACTACATACCAGTAATCACCAGTTGGTAGTTCTTTATCATTATATCTGCCATCCCATTTTTCACCAACATTTAATGTAACAATTTTACGACCATACCTGTCAAATATTGAGAAGGTTAGGTTAGGATAGTTGTTTGTACAACCAGGCGTCCAATAATCGGCAACACCATCACCATTCGGTGTGAAATAGTTAGGGATACAGATATCAACAAACTCCATGAAAATGGTAGCCATAGCTGTACAACCACTACTGTCAGTTACAACAACAACATATTCGCCAGTTTCTGTAATAATAAAGGTGTTGGTGCTACCGTAATCTTCACCATTTAAAGTGAATTGATAATCTCCAGTACCACCATTAGCAATCGCAGTAAATTCATTAAGGTCAGTTTCATTAAGTACCAAAGTAACAGGTTCGACTATATCAATATTAAAAAATTCAGTAGTTTGAATACAGCCGTTGGTATGTCTCACATCAATATAATGTCCATTGCCAGCTGGCACATCTATAAACACATTGCTTGCTTGGTAAGGACCACCGTTTAATGAGTAATCTAAATCATCTGGATTGGTAATGCTATCATCTACTAGAACAGTAACTGTATTACTTTGTGCATTATTAACACAATTATATTCAACAACTACAAGAGGGTTAATGCTTACCGATTCAGGGAATGTAATATTCCATTCAGATTCGCAACCTTGACTATCTCTAACAAATACGGTATGATCGCCACCACCAAGGTTTGTAAAGTCAAATTGTGTTTGAGTTGCAGATCCTGTAGTATAAGGACCATCATAGTTACCTAAACTCACACTATATGGAGCGGTTCCACCTGAAATATCAATACTAAATTCACCATCTAAATCACCTTCACATACTTCTGGAAACATAGAATCTGCTACTATACTGATAATAACTGGTATAGGTTCCGTAATGGTAAAGTTGAACGTTAAGTAACAACCCAACTCATCTTGAACAATGACATCATAATCGCCGGGAGCTAAATTTTCAAAAATATTGGTTTCAAAAAACTGGTCTAATTGTGGTGAGATGGCATATTTGATAATTCCAGTACCACCACTAGCTGTAATTTCTAGAACACCGTCTTCCGATCCTGTACACGTGACATCATTAACCACAAAAGTAGCATCTAATTGTGTAGTAGGTTCTGTAATAGTAATTGGTGCAGTTGCAGTATCACAATCGCCACTTTCAACATATACTACATAAGTGCCAGCAACAAGTTCTGTAAAGACACCAGGTGAATTTTGTGTTGCAGGAATGGTATTTCCAGCAGTATCCTGTAGGGTGTAAATATAGTTTCCTAATCCACCTTGAGCTGTTGCTACAATTGAACCTGTATTATCACCAGCACAATTAATTGTTGGATTAGTAGATTCTAAATTAATCAGTAGAGTAGGTAAGGTGTCAATTGTAATTTCATTTGATGCATTGTTAACACAACCATTGGCATCCATGACATAATAAGTGTATGTTCCTGGACTAACAGAAAATGTCGTTGATGCTGTAAATGATCCTAAAACAGTAGAAAAACTACTATCATCACTATAGGTATAAGGCCCTGTTCCACCAGAAGCACTTAAAGTAAGAGTTGCATCAACTAAACAACTTTGTGTTGAAGCTGTTACTAAATCTACTTCAATAGGTGTTGGTTGGTCAATTACAATATCTAGAGATGAAGTCTCACAGTTAAAACCATCAGTAATCATTATATTATAAGTACCAGCACCTAAATTAGAAAACACATTGGATGTTTGTGGACCAGATGTACTAGGTGTTGGTAAAATAGTATTTAAAGTATAGGAATAGTTGCTTCCTTGACCGCCAGTGACATTAGAAACCGTAATAGTCGCATTTTGATCACCAAAACAAGACAATAGCGTAGTGCTAGGTGTGAATGTAGCATTGATTGGTGTTGGTTCAACAAGTGTAATTGGCATTGAAGCCGTACAACCTGATGAGTCTCTTACATTCACGGTATATGATCCAGCAGATAAACCTGTAAACGTATTATTAGTTGAATATGCTACAGTAGCAGCACCAGTTAGTTCATATTCATAATCTCCCCAACCACCTGTTGCAATGGCAGTAATTGTACCGTTTATGTTATCACAAGTTACATTTGAGGTTTCATTTACCATCAATGCTATGGCTTCAGTTGGTGAGCTAATAATAATATCTGAAGTAGTAGAACAAAATGGAGATTCAGTCGCTGTCATAACAACTGAATAACTTCCAGCCGACATACCTGAAACAGTAATTGGATTAGTAGAAGTATTAGCATTAATAACACCAGTTACAGATGTAGCTGTGCTATCAAAAACTTCATAATTATAAGCTCCAGTATAACCATTTACTAATATTTCAAAAGAACCATCATTACCACCAAAACACGTTATTGCTGTTGGTGTCATACTAATTGATGGTGGAACAGCAGCAGTTAATGAAATTTGTACATCTTCTGAACAAGATGTTGCTGTATCAGTAATTGTTATGGTATATAATCCAGATGGTACACCTGAAAACACATTCCCAGCTAAACTAATAGAAGCAGGATTTGGGTTAATACTATAAGTGTATGAACCAGAACCACCAATAGCAGTAACTGTTATTTCTCCATCATTATCATTACATGTTGGAGTAGCCGTAACTGAAGGCGTTAAGTTTAATGGTGCCTCAATAGTTACAGTAACTAAATTACCACAACCATTGGCATCATTCACTTCGATAGTATGGGTTCCAGAATATAAGTTAGAAATCGTAAAAGGAGCCGTTTGTGTTTGAAAAGCACCACCATTAATGCTAAAACTGTATGGTGGTATTCCAGCATTTGTTAATGCAACATCAATTTCAAAATCACCTTCAGCTGTTGTACATTGATCAGTTAAAGTTGCAGTAATAGTAGGAGTAGGATCCATAGGTAAAACTATAACAGGACTTGTTTCAATACAACCATAAGCATCTAGCACATGCACGTAGTAATTGCCGGCATCCATATTAAATGTACTTGATGACGCCCAAGATGTATCATTTGCAGGTGGAGCTGTTGCACTAGTTGTTATTTGATATTGATATGGAGCCGTTCCATCATGACCAACCGCACTAATAACACCAGAATTGGCATTACAATTTGCATTTTGATCTACTGACACAGTCAGACTTAATGGAATAGCAGATTCCGTTATGTTAAATGGTGCCGTAACTATTCCACAACCGGCATTTGGTCCAGTTGTTTCATTAATAAGTACATAATAATTCCCATATGGCAATGGTCCTAAATTGGTAATTGTTTCAGACCCACCAGCTGCTACTGTTCCAGTTCCAGAAATTCCTGTTGATCCTAAAGTAGATGAATCAAAAATTTCATAGCTGATATTTGTAGCAACACCATAAGAACTGTTAACTGTAAAGGAAACGTTACCATCAGCACTTCCTGTACAGGTGATGTTATTGGCACTAACAGCGCTAACAGTCAATGTAGAGTTAGTGGGAATAGGCGTAGTTGCAGGCTCATAATAACTACAATTAGTTGACGCGTCATATACAATAAATGTGTATATAACACCAGGTGTTAAGCCTGTAAAAGTAGCCGATTCACTTCCAGGAGCATCTTCAGGAATCCATGATCCTGGTGGATTAGGATATACAGAAATTGCACCTTGATAAATACTGAAAAAGAATGGTCCTGAACTACTTAAAGTACTACCAATACTCACAACAGCTGTTCCACCAGTAGCACAATCCACAGTTGCAGAAACAGAGATATCTAAATCTGAAGGAGGCGATGCAATAATCACATCTTGGATTAGTACTGAACAACCGTTTGCATCTACAACATTGACTTGATATAGTCCAAAATCAACAACATCAAAACTAACAGAAGTTGTTCCGGTTGAATTTGTTTCAGAATTTGAATATCCATTGGTTCCCGTAACAAAGTAATTGTAAGGAGCTGTTCCACCAGTTACACCATCAATAATTATGGAGCCTTGAGACACACCTCCACCCGTACATGAAATATCTACTGTATGATAATTTACAAGTATGGGATCTGGTTCGCTAATAGTTATGGTATCTGTTCCTGTACATGATTTGGCATCCGTTACTGTTATAGTATAAGTACCAGCTGGCAATCCAGAAGTTTGTGTTCCATAATCGGTTCCTGTTGTGTCATTATGCACATTGATAACAAACGGAGGTGTTCCAACCGATGTATCAATAGTAATATCAATTGCGCCATTGGAATCACCGTTACATAATATGGGCTGTGTTTGGATAATTAAACTAATTGCAGGTGGCACGATAGGATTGATGGTGTGTACCATAGATTCTGCGGTACAACCATTGGCATCTGTAATTTCAAATTGATACGTACCTGGAGTTGTGGTACTATAAGTAAACGTTGTTCCGGTTGCACCTAAACCAGTGTAACTTCCACCATTAATAGATACAGCATAAGTATATGGAGCAGGACCAGAAATAGTTCCGGTAATTACGGCATCTGGATCTGATGTACAATCTAAATCTTCAGTCAACACAGTAGCGACCGTTGGTGTAGGTAATGGGTCAATAGTATAGGTTTCACTATAGGTACAGTCGTTCTCATCAATTACCTGAAATGTATAGGTTCCAGGAACTAAACCAGAAAAGGTATTAGATGTTTGATAAGGTGTTACAGCAAATGCTGGTGCTATTATTTGATATTCTAAAATACCAACACCTCCAGTTGTACCAGTAATAGTTACCGTTGTTGTATTAGATGGACAGGTCAAAGGTGTATGATCGAACATTAAATCGGTTGGAGGATTTAATGGGTCAATAGTCACATCATTTGTAATAAAGGTACAGTCACTAGCATCTTGAATGGTTATTGTGTAAGTTCCTGTTGTTAATCCAGTAAATGTATCACTTGCTTGAAAATTTACGCCATCAATACTGTAAGTGTAAGGGGGTGTTCCACCAGAAACTCCAGTTACGGTAATGGTTCCATCTGATGTACAGGTATAAGCAGCTGTTAAGGTTGCGGTACCAATTATTGGGTCAGGTGATGAAATAGTAACTGTTTGTGGGTCGGAATTACAAACCGAACCACCAAACGAATATTGAACAACGACATCATAATTGCCTTCAGGTAAATTGGTGAAGGTCGATGAGTTTGAATACGATGCACCACCATCAATGCTAAACTCTAAACTATTGCCATTGGCATTGGTTACATTAAAAATAATTGAACCATTAGAATCTCCAGCACAATCCAAATCAGTGGTTGAAACTGTATATTCTGGGGCAAGTATTGATTCAACTTCAATAGTTGTGCTGGCGCTACAGTTGTTAGAATCTATAACAGTAATATCATAAGTTCCAGCACTAGTAACAACTATTTCAGGAACGGTTTGAAAATCCGAAGAACCATTTATAAAATAGAAGTATGGTGGTGTTCCTCCTTCAGGATACACTGTTATTTCACCATCGGTACAAGTTAATGGTATTGTAATAGCAGCTGTAACCGTTAATAATGGTGGTTCAATTATTTCAATATCTTCTGTATGGGTACAACCGTCTTCAGTTTCAATTACGGCAGTATATACTCCAGGGTTGAGGTTAGCAAACGTATAACTGTTTTCGGTTATTGGACCCACACTGTTTACAAGTGTGCCACCATCATAAATGGCAAAGAAATATTGCGGATCTACATCGTTTGCAGCTAAATGAATACTTCCTAAATCGCCATGACAAAGTGGTTGTGTTACGATATTGGATACTGTAAAATCACGAGCTCTGATTTGTACATCTGGTACAGTAAAAATACATGGGTTGGTATCAATTCCAACCTGTCTGATGTAAACTGTGTAAGTTCCAGGTGTAGGAACTGTAAACACATTACTTGCTTGAAAGTTTGTGCCATCAATACTGTATTCATAACCACTAGGAACATTATTAACCGTAATGGAACCAGGTGTTGTACAAATAATATCTGTTGAGGTTACAGTCGGATTCAATATATTTTGATAAACGTTAAAATAAAATTGTGCAAAACAACCACCTTCAAAGTTTATTGTAATTCTAAATTGACCAGCTGTGTTTGCTACATAATTTGGTCCAGTTGCGACTTCATTCCATGTACAAGCGCTATTTTCATTGGCACAATCAGGATCAGTAACAGGAGCACAGCTAGATTCATCTAACTGTTCCCATATAATTGAAGTAGCCCCAGCGATGTTAGTTTCTATTTCTCTAATATCATTGGCACCACATAAAAAGATGTTTGGCAATGGTTTACCATCATTAGGACAAGTAACTACTTCATCAGCATAAGGGATAACAGGGTTCGTTAAACTACTGCCTCCAAAAACAGAAACATTATATTGTTGAACTATAGACTGACATGGTGCAATGGCATTGTTAAATGAATAATAGGTGCCAGTTGAGGTTATTGTAATACTTTGACCTGTACCTATTTCAGGAGTTCCTGTAGGACTTGTTGACCAAGAGTAGGAGTCATAACCATCAGCGGCTGTTACCAAAACACTATCTCCGCAAAGTGAAATATCCTGAACAAATTCACAATCAAGATTTACCAAAAAGTTGGTTGCTTGAGGTGAAATTAAACAGCCTGTATTACTGCTATAACTAGGGTCATCAGTTACGTAAAAATTTGGATTGTAAAAACCATAGTACGATGCAAATGCTTGGTTATTAATTATATTAGAACATGAATCGGCTAATTCATTACAGGTTTCAACCGTTTGCGCTTCAATTCTTATTTCATAAACAGGATCGTTTTCTTCAACTAAATAATCTGCTATATTAAAGATAATTTCACGTGTTCCAGGATCGTAACTGGCAACTGTAACACCAGGAGGCAATACTAAATCTGTAGGATAATTAAATATGATATTTATTGGAAGAATATCTCTAATCTGAAAATTAGTAGCGTGGTCATTACCTACATTTTGAAAACCAATTATATAATTTAGAGGTTGTCCGAGACCTATTGTTTGTCCACCAATATTATTTCCAGCGTCATCCTCTACGATTTTAGTCAGAACAATATTAGGTTCAATGATTTCAACTGCAAATGCAAAGAAATATTGAAAATAAACATCCTGATCACTGACTAAACTAAACGTTGCAGAAGTAGCATCATTAGCAATTAATGAGTTTCCTGGGTTAGGCACAACCATTACACCTGTATCAAAACCTAAAGTATTCGTACTATTTGGTACTCTGTTATTAACAGGTGTTGCATCTAATCGCGTAACAGAACTATTAAAAAAGTTATTTGCTGGTCTGTCTGCAGCAGACATTGGTACACCATTTAACTCTAAACGGTCATTTTGAATAGGTTTATCACCTTCCAATGTTGCAAATGCCAAATTAGCTCTTACAGGGGCAGGAGCAGGAACGGTTCTAAATCCAGAAATGGGAATATCCACGTTTACTGAACTACTTATGGCACTAAAACCATCAAAACTCGTAATAGATTTTCCAGGCATGGTTGGGTCTTCATATACAATGAATAAAGACCATCCTGCAGAAAAACCAGTTCCGTTGTATGGATCAAAAGTAGCAGTTTCACCTAATGCGCTAGATACATTTGCTACAGTATATGTACCTAAATCTGCACCAGAACCAAAACTTGTAACAATTGACGTAACATCTGCATAACATGAATACGGAAAGCTATTGCCTGTAGCCGATCCGTTGGCATCGTATATGATGGTTCCCGTTACATCATTGTATCCACCAGTTGGGCCTTTCAACTTCACATTGGTTATTGGCTCATCACCATTAGTTACGGCTCCCCAATACAAACCCGCATAAATAATTCTATAACAATTCGGGTTTGGTATTTCTAAATCAGCACTTGAAGAACTAAAAGTAGAAGCATCACCGTCTATGTCAATATATTGCATATCTACATTATGATTGTAGGTATTATTGTCATTAAAAGCGTTATTATCTGGGCCAAGAATATTGTTACCAATTAAAACAATATCTCCACGTAAGTCCTGATTAAACCTAGGTGTGAATGGCACATAGTTCTGGGCATAGCTTTGTAACCCAATAAAAATCAGTGATGCAATAAGAGCGATTTTTGAATAAGTAGGCTTTTTCATGTTATTTATATTTGTCTTTTCGTGACTTGGGGCAATGTCTTTCGAAAAGCGAGTTATTTATATTTTAATCTTCGATTTTTACAATCGACATTTTGTTGTTGTATGCTTTTGATCCTTTAGTTTTTTGTGCTTGGTTTGCTTCGTTTATGTTATCAAATTTGTTTGCATAGATGTAATACTTACTCGTGTTTACATCGTAGAAGAAGTTGATATTGCTTTCTCCTGATGCTACAGCTTTTCTTAAGAACTCGTCCCTTTTGCTAACGTCGTTATGAACAGCTAAAATCATATAATAACCTTCATCAACATTTGCCACATTCTTCATTATTTCAATATTTCCACTGCGTTCTTCTCCAAAATCGAAATCTTCTTTTGTCAGTGGTTCTGAACTTAATTCTGTATTCTCTTTGATAGCTTTTAAAGTCGCTCTGTCTTGAGAGTATCTATCTTCTTCATTTTTATAGGCTGCACGCTTAATTCTACGTTTTCTTTCATAATCGGTTGCTACCTTAATGTCAATTAACTGTGCTTCTAAATCAGTTTTTGTTTTTATTGCTGTGGCTTGTTCAGATTTTAATTTCTGAATGGTCTTTTTATAGAACAAACTCACTTCATCCATTTCAATAGTATCAATTTGTTGTCTTTGCTCATAAAGTTCTTCTAGCTCTTTGATTTTTGAACTACGTGATTTTATGGCATTGTCTAAATCTGATTTGATAGCCTCTAATTTTGCATTTTCAGCAGAAATACTTTTAAAAGGTTTAGGTTCCATATAAATACCTTGTTCGCTTAAATCGTTTTCTTCTTTTAAGTCTTTAAGATCTTGATCTTTACTAGCAACCACAGCCTTTAACTCATTCAAAAGATCAGCTTGCACTTCTTTGGAGTTTTCAGTTTCATTTGCTAAATCATTCATTGATTTTGCAAGTGCATCAGTAGCTTCTGGAATGATATTTTCATTAGCTTGTTCTTGGGCTTCTTGTTGTGCTTTAGCTTCAGCAGCAATGCGTTCTTGTTCTTGAGCTTCTTGTTGCGCTTTAGCTTCCGCAGCAATACGTTCTTGTTCTTGAGCTTCTTGTTGCGCTTTAGCTTCCGCAGCAATACGTGCTTGTTCTTGGGCTTCTTGTTGCGCTTTAGCTTCAGCAGCAATACGCGCTTGTTCTTGGGTTTCTTGTTGCGCTTTAGCTTCAGCCGCAATACGTGCTTGTTCTTGAGCTTCTTGTTGCGCTTTAGCTTCCGCAGCAATACGTGCTTGTTCTTGAGCTTCCTGTTGAGCTTTAGTTTCAGCCGCAATACGCGCTTGTTCTTGAGCTTCCTGTTGAGCTTTAGCTTCCGCAGCAATACGTGCTTGTTCTTGGGCTTCTTGTTGCGCTTTAGCTTCCGCAGCAATACGTGCTTGTTCTTGAGCTTGTTCTTGAGCTTTAGCTTCAGCCGCAATACGCGCTTGTTCTTGAGCTTCTTGTTGCGCTTTAGCTTCCGCAGCAATACGTGCTTGTTCTTGGGCTTCCTGTTGTGCTTTAGCTTCAGCCGTAATACGTGCTTGTTCTTCAGCTTCAGCTTTAGCAATTGCAGATGCTTTTCTGTTAGCTTCAGCTTTGGTATTGGTTGGTTTTGCTGTGTTTTTCTTCTTTTTATTTGTAGTGAATAAACCACTTACATCATCTTCACGGCTGTAATCATAGCGCTCTTTGTTGGTAAACTTATATGCTAAAGTTAGCTCATGAGCTGAACCAAAATTTGATAATGAACCCATGGCTTTTTCATAATTATATTCTATAGAAATTTGTTGGGTAATATTTAGACCAAAACCACCATGTAATCCATATAAACTACTGTATCCAACTTGTGCCCAAATACCCATTGGAATCGTTAGCATAGCTGTTCCGGTAATGTTTGTGTTTTCATCTCTAAATTCTACTCTAGCAAGCCCTGTAAACTTACTTTCATCAATAAAACTATTACTATACATGTAACCAGTGTACATTATATGACCTTGAATACCTTGTTCAGGGTTATCTTGAATTAATTCTGAAGTACTGAAGTTATATAGAATAGCATTGTTTATTGTGACACCAAAATCAACAAATGCAGTACCGTAATTTATTCCTGGGCTTACACTTAATAAAAAGTTAGATGGAATATTATCTAAAGATGGATCCGGATTATTGGTAACTACGTTTCCATTATTAATGCCGCTGCTATATGCGCCAACATTGATACCGAATGTTAAATTGCTGTCCCTATTTAACTGTGCATTATAAGCGAAGTTTACAATACCACCAAATGTTGTAAGTACACCATAGTTTTGTTGAAATAAACCAACGCCAATACCAATATTTTCTCTGAACCTTCCTGAGTAACTTGCCAAATAGGTAAGTGGTGCATTATCAAATTGAATCCATTCTCTTTTATTGGTAATACTGATGTATTTGTTTTGCTGTCTTACAAAACTAAATGTAGGGTTAATGGCATATTGATTATAGGTTAAAGAATTCCGTATTGGTAAAGCAAGAGAAACCACACCATCCTCTTCTTGAGAATAGAAAAACTGCGTAGTGCAGAAAAATAATATGGTTAGCACAATTGCTTTCATGTTACTTTATAATGGTTATAGAACCTTTTTTTGTTTCGTTGTCTTGTGTTGTTATGATGTAATAATAAACTTGGTTTATACTAGTTTGGTTTAATTGGTTTTCTGGCCAATTGTTTTGGTAATTGTTGGTTTTTAAAACAACCTTTCCTTGATTGGTCATTATCAAAACTTCAGTATTGGTTCCATTGACATATATATTTGGAATTACCCATGTATCATTGACGCTGTCACCATTCGGACTGATAACATTTGGAATTTTTTCAACATCTGGAAATGGGTCAATTGGCTCATTAATTGTAAACATAAATTCTCTTGAACCTTCACAACCAGTACTTTCTGAAACAACTACCGTATAATCACCATATTCAGTGGCATCATACATGTCACTTGTAGCATCAGAAATCAAATTACTATTTAAGTACCATTGATATTGTGGGTTTATGGCAGTTGATGAAATAATAACAGTTAATGTTTCACCAATTTCAATAGTGTTTTCTTCATCAACATTAATTGTTGCTTCAAATAATTCACTTACTAAATCAATGGATCCAGAAGCGGAGCAACTGCCTAAATCGACTTGTACTGAGTACACTCCAGATTCATCAGTTTGATACATTTGTCCTGTTGCATTGGATATGGCATTACCATCCTTAAACCATTGGTAACTATTACCACTTATAGTACTTAATGTTGTTAAACCTTGGTCTGGACAAAATGGATTTCCCAAGCTTGAACTAATTGTAACATCAGCTTGACCTGAATTCACTTCAGTAATGGTTACTCGGTTTGAGAAAGAATCAGAAGTACAAGTACCATAATTAGTTTCAGCAAAATAAGTGCCTTCTTCAGTAACATCTAATGTTTCTCCTTGCGATACAAAAACTGAAGTAGTTTGACTAGTTTCTTTAAACCAGTTAAAAGTAAGTGACGGGTAATTCAAAGGAGAATCATTATCACCTGTACCTGGATTATCAATGGTTAGCAAGTAACTGCCACCTGAACAAAAAGCTCCAGTTGACACTAAATTGTTTATTGTAAAAGGACTATCTTGGATTTTGTAATAAGCAGCAAAAGCTGCTGATCTCGCACTTGTTGCAGCAGGTGCAGTACTTTTTATTCTTATTTTATATCCTTCACCAGCTGTTGTATTTGGTATTGAGAAACTTAAAGTAGCAGGCGAAGTTGTAACCGAACCAGCAGCAGATGTAAATAAGACTGTTGGGTCAGTGAAATCACCATTGGCATCAGACATTTCTATTATAAATTGGTTTGAGGCTTCTAAGTTTGATTCTGGGGAAAATACAAAGGTTGTATTATAAGAATTGAAGGACTCACTAGCACATGCCTGACTAAACCCCAAGTTAGGTGTACCAATAACTATTTGCCCATTCGCACTATTAATTAGAGCAAACAAGCAAATAATAACATACAATTTTCTTGAGATAGTAAAGTTGTGCATTCAATAGTAGTTTAAGGTTTAATTAGGTGGATTTGGGTAAGCCAATTAATATTATAAAGAGGAGCACAATTGTAATTGTTACTCCTCTAATAGATTTGTTTTAATCATTAGAAGCAATAATTTTATTGATTCTTAATCTAAAATCTGGGCGTTTGGGGTTTTTTAAATCAATAAAGGTTTCTTTGTCATCACCTTTAGAATAGACATTCTGGAATATGCTGTTACCATACCAATTTTCCAAATCATCATTATTAGAATGACCTTTTGTAAAAATGTTTCCATTACAATTATTGAAATACATTTCTCTAAATTTTATGCGATCTAAACTTTTATTATTGATTTTAATTTCTTCGTCCAATATCACAGCTGGATTAAACCCTGAAATAACAGTTTTATTCAAAGAAACATAAGTTTCGGGTGCAATGTATAGCGCTTCTTTTACTAGACCAATTTCTATATCATTAGTTAAATTATTACTAACATTTACTAAAGTCATGTTTTCAGCTTGAACATCGGTTCTCTTTTTAGTTAAATCAACCTTATCAAGGTTATCATATGAAGCAACATACATACATTTTGAACCTTCAGAACCTGAAATATAAGGTGTTCTTATAGCAATAGAATTGGTTATTTTACATTGTGTACCAAAATTAAATTCATAATCATTACGGCTACATCTATTAGAGATTGTTTTATCTAATTTTACTTCACCACCAATTACACTGAAAGAATTTCCATAAGAATAACTAACCATTACATTTTCAATAACTGTTTGGTGACCTACACCAGCTAGTGTTAAACCACTAAAATAGCCATATTCTTTAGTCCTTTTTCCTGCATATTCTATGCGAACATATTTTAAGATACCCGAATTACTGTCTGGGCAATCGCCACCATAGCTAACGTTTTTGTAAGATGATGGTTTTAGACCAAAATCGATGGCTGACTCGTTTCCAAACTTATTAGTAGGTGCATCTCCTAGAATAAAAATACCACCCCAATCTCCTTGCTTTTTTACACCTCTATTAGACGTGAAAATAATAGGATCAGTTTCTAGACCTTCGGCAATTATTTTTGAACCATTACTTATTGTTAAAGATCCATTGGTTTTAAAATCTCCAATGATTACTGTACCTGGTTCTATAGTAAGGGTTGTGCTGTCTGTAACAAACACACTACCTAATAATAAATAAGTGTTTTTCTTTAAAAGTTTGGTGTCTTCGGTTATATCACCACTAAGAATTTGGGTAGGCTCACCATAATCAACTTTATTCGGCTGAAACTCTGTCCATGATGACATCCAATTATTATAACCAACTATGCCTTTCTCTTGTTGGGCGTTTATGCTTCCAAAAGCTAAAAGGAATAAGCATAAAATTTGAGTAAAATTTTTCATAGTAAAGTAGATTTTTTATCAATATTTATTTTTGGGTTTCTTTAGTGTCAAACATATGGAAAAACTCTTTTAAAGACAAAAAATATCGATGAAATACACTTTTTAATATTATTTGAAAGTAAAAACTTACAGAATAAACACTTTATTGAAGACTTTGCGATGTGTTTCAATCCGATGGTTGAAAATTCTTTAGTGAAACAAGGTATATAACCAGTAAGAATGATTGATAAAAACCTTTACTATTTGGTCATTCTTTATGGGATATATCTTCGTCCATAAAATAAAAAATCCTCTGATTCATTCAGAGGATTTTTTATTTTAAAATTCAGTTACTTATTAATATTCGTTAAACTCATTATAAGTATGTAATGATTTTAAAGTTTGTTCATAAAACAAAATAGCAGCTATTAAGTTGGTTTTATCAGAATAAGGAAGAATTTTTGTCTGGAACTCAATGGTATTGTCAAAATAGTCACTTGCAGCTTCTTTATTTTCTTCAAGTGCTTTTCTGTGTTCTTTTGTGTCTGGAATTCCTAAATCTTTTATGGTTACACCAGGTTTATTTGTAAAAGCAATATTTGGAAGAATTTTTACAATTACTTCTATACGCTCCGTATATAAATCTAAAAGTTCACCTTTATTCATTTGGTTCAATTCGTCTCTATCATGGTATTTTTTTATAGCCACTTTTTGACTGATAATACCTTGAGGTTTATCTTGGGAAAAGATATTGGTGCTTAACGTTAGAAAAAAAATAGCACAAAAAACAAGTAGTTTAGTTTTCATAATTAATATTATTTAAATTATTCCTTTGAGGCAAATCTATACAATTTATTAAAATATACAACTGATTTTTTAGTTTTTTACACAATAAAGTGTATAATTTTTACGACAAACAACACTATTTGTATTAAAAATACTACAAAAATGCTTTTTTTTCAAATTATCAATACTTATCCTTTAAGCTATTAAAAATGAAATATATTTGTAATATAAACTGAAAGCTTAATGACAAAAGAAGAACCGCAAAATAGATACATTAATCGTGAAGTAAGTTGGCTACAATTTAATGCCAGAGTTTTGCAAGAGGCAGATGATGAGACCGTTCCATTAATTGAAAGGTTGAGGTTTCTGGGTATTTTTTCAAATAATTTAGACGAATTCTTTAAAGTCCGCTACGCAACTGTAAAGCGCATTGTTGAAGCTGGTAAGGGAGGGAAAAGCGAGTTAGGAGGTATAAAATCTAATGAATTGTTAGATATTATCACTCAAATAGTAATCAAGCAGCAGAGTGATAGTTTAGAGATATTGAGTAAGATTCATAAAAAATTGGAGGCCGAAAATATCTTTATGATTAATGAAACCCAAGTTAAACCTGACCAACATAATTTTATTAAAAATTATTTTATTCAAAAAGTTAGTCCTGCTTTAGTTACCATAATATTAAGTGATACAGTTGAATTACCCAATCTTAAGGATAGTGCTGCTTATTTGGCTGTAAAACTAGATTTGAAGGATGATAGCAATCAATATGCTCTAATTGAAATTTCAAAAAGTATGAACCGTTTTGTGGTGCTACCGGAATCTGAAGGTAATAGCTACATCATGATGCTTGATGATTTATTACGCTATTGTTTACATGATATTTTTAATATTTTCAATTATGAAAGTATTAGTGCGCATATGATCAAAATAACACGTGACGGTGAGTTGGATTTAGAGAGTGATTTAAGTAAAAGTTTTATTGAAAAAATTTCTGATAGTGTAAAACACAGACAAATAGGAGAGCCAGTCAGGTTTGTTTATGATAAAACCATTGACAAAAAAACACTGTCTTTTTTAATGGATAAAATGGGAATTGAGTCAACAGACAGTATTATACCAGGTGGTCGCTACCATAATCGTAGAGATTATATGGATTTTCCAAGTTTGGGCAGAAATGATTTGTTATACGATAAAATAGAACCTTTACCAGTAAAAGATTTAAGCCTTGAAACGAGTATTTTTCAAACCATTAAAAAGAAAGATTATTTAATACATACACCTTACCACACCTTTTCTTATGTGGTTAAGTTTTTAAGGGAAGCTGCCCTGGACCCTAAAGTCACAACAATAAAAATAACAATTTACAGATTGGCTCAAATTTCACATGTAGCAAGTTCTCTGATAAATGCTGCCAAAAATGGTAAAAGAGTTACGGTTTCTATAGAAATTCAAGCGAGATTTGACGAACAAGCAAACATAGACTATGCTGAACAAATGCAGCAGGAAGGTGTTAACCTTTTCTTTGGAGTTCAAGGATTAAAAGTTCACAGTAAGATGTGTGTAATTGAGCGTGAAGAAGATGGTAAAAGTAGAAGATATGGATTTATAAGTACAGGTAATTTTAATGAATCTACTGCTAAAATATATACGGATTACACCCTTTTTACGGCAGATCAAAAAATACTAAAAGACATAAATAAAGTATTCAACTTTTTTGAAACCAATTATAGGATTTTTAGGTATAAGCATATTATTACATCACCTCATTACTCTGAAAAAGCATTTTATAAGCTTATTGATACAGAAATTATTAAAGTAAAATTAGGCAAGCCAGCTGGTATTCGTTTAAAAATGAACAGTTTGTCCAGTTATAAAATGGTTGACAAACTTTATGAAGCGAGTCGAGCAGGCGTAAAGATAAAAATGGTAGTTCGCGGTATTTGCTGCTTAATTCCTGGGATTAAAGGGATGAGTGAGAATATTGAAGTTATAAGTATTGTTGATAAATTTCTAGAACATTCGCGTCTTTATATCTTTGGAGATGATAGCGATGCTAAGATTTATATATCTTCAGCTGATTGGATGACACGTAATATTGAAAATAGGGTAGAAGTAAGTTGTCCTATTTATAATGAAGATATCAAACAGGAATTAATTGATAATTTTAATATTTGTTGGAGTGCCAACGTAAAAGCACGTATTTTGAATGATACGCAAAACAATGAATATAAAAAGCGAAAAAAACCTATAGTTCGTGCGCAATTTGCTACCTACGAATATTATTTAAATAAATTAAGAGAGTAAATGCTTTCAATAAAAAAGTATGCAGCTATTGATATTGGTTCAAATGCCATTAGATTGTTGATAGCTAATATTATAGAAGAAAAAGGTAAGACGCCAAGATTTAAAAAAAGCTCATTGGTTCGAGTTCCAATCCGTTTAGGAGCTGATGTATTTTTAAAAGGAAAAATATCTAAAGTCAATAAGGAACGTATGCTGGATACCATGGAAGCTTTTAAGTTACTCATGAAATCTCATAAGGTTGAGAAGTATAAGGCTTGTGCCACATCAGCTATGCGCGAAGCTTCTAATGGTGAAAAGCTTGCAAATGCCATTTTAGCTGCTACTGATATAAAAATTGATATTATTGGAGGTGAAGAAGAGGCAGCTATTATAGCAGCTACAGATTTACATTCCTTTATAGACGACAACAAAACCTATCTATATGTGGATGTAGGTGGAGGAAGTACCGAGTTTACCGTGATTCATCTAGGTAAAACCATAACATCACGCTCGTTTAAGATAGGAACTGTTAGACTTCTAAATGATATCGTTAAAAAAGAAACTTG
Source organism: Hanstruepera ponticola (assembly GCF_012931685.1). Taxonomy (GTDB): domain Bacteria; phylum Bacteroidota; class Bacteroidia; order Flavobacteriales; family Flavobacteriaceae; genus Hanstruepera; species Hanstruepera ponticola. The sequence goes on along the minus strand of NZ_JABANC010000009.1, from coordinate 38,257 downwards.
GAATGAGCTAGAGGTTTGGATAAAAGAACATACGGCTATTTATGAAAAGATAGATGTGATAGGATCTGGTGGGAATATTAATAAAATATTTAAAATTTCAGGGAAAGCATTAGGGAAACCATTGACTTATTTTTATCTAACCTCTTATTATAACATGCTTCAATCCTATTCATATGAAGAACGTATCACAGAATTAGATCTAAATCAGGATAGGGCAGATGTTATCATACCAGCGACTAGAATTTATTTATCTGCAATGAAATGGAGTGGAGCAAAAGACATTTATGTACCTAAAATTGGTCTAGCCGATGGAATTATTAAAAGCATTTACTATGATACGGTTTCAAGTAATACACAGTAAAAATCAGGCAGTTTGTCTTTTTAATATATGATATTTCACAAATTAAATTATATTAGCCACATCTAAATCAGTATAAACGAACCTATTAAAATATGTAATTATGAAAAAAACAATACTATTATTGACCTTTATAATTGTAGCTTCAATGTCTTATGCCCAAAACGCTAAATATGGTTTACGTGTTGGCTATAATATTTCAAATTTAGACTTCGAGCCATACCCTACCTTTGATAATCAGCATAGGAATGGTTTTGCTATTGGTGTTTTTGGAGAATACGATTTATCAGCAGCCATAGCTTTGGCTCCTGAATTACAGTTTTCTGCTGAAGGTGCGAAAGACAGATCTTTACGAGTAGATTATATTCAAGCTCCGATTTTAGTTAAATTTAGAATTGGTAGCAAAATAGCATTAGGTGCAGGACCTCTAGTAGGTGTTAAGGTGCATGAGTTTGAAGATGGTTATAGAAACTTTGGTTTTTCCGGTGTTGGCGCTTTTGAATATATGGTGACTGATGAGATCTTTATTGATGCTAGATACCATTATGGTATTACAAATATTTTAGACGATAACCCAGCTGGATTAGAAGCAAAAAACACGAATATCCAAATTGGTATAGGTATAAAAATCTAACTAAATACCAACTTTATAATTAACTCCAATACATGATAATGTGTTGGAGTTTTTTTATTTATAAATGTTTTTTCTAACTAATATTTTCATGATACTTCGCTCTAACAAAAACAACGCAAAATAGTCTGTCGTGAACCATTTTAAATTTTAACATTACATCAAGTTAGTAAAATCGGAAAGAATGTAAATAATTTTATGTAGTAAGCTTGAATTTAAATTACCACATAGCCAATCAAACATTTAAAATTACTACGTATTTCTAATAATCCAATAAAAACATCTCATTTAAACTAGCATAGGCTTTTTAAATAGTTGTGCTTTACTTTTTTATAAACTTAAAATAATTTTATAAACTTAAAATAATGATTGCCTATTTGAAGTATGTATATTCCTTTTTCCAAAAAAGACACACCAATTTTTGATCCATTTACGGGTTTATTATCAATGATTTTTTTTGAATCAGTACTGAAAATAGAATAGTTTAAATGTGATGCTTTTAAATTTGAAACATGCAGGAAATCATCAGTCGGATTTGGAAATATGCTTATGTTCATTTTAGAACTCACATCGCCTACACTTAATAACTGTCTGCTAAAGCGTCCAATATAAGACAAAATGCCAGCATGTCCAGGGCCGAAATGAACTTGAGAAATTTCGAGAAGAGCTTCATTACCTGTACCAGTAATTTGATAATTTATAGTTGATGTTCCTTCAAACTGCAGATTAAAGAGATCATGTAATAGCATATCAATATTAAAAGTATCAGAACTGCAATCTGAAGGAGTCCAATCAAGTTCAAAAGGAGCGAAGGAACTCTCGTAAATAGGAGTTAAATAATTACTAGTATAGCTATTACAAACTCCATTAATGATTAGTGGGTTTTCTGTCACACCAGTATTATTTATGAACTCAATACTTACAATTTGGGGAATTTCATCAATAAACGATGATGGATTTAAGATTTCATACAAAAACCATTCACCAGCAAGAGGATTGTCTTCGATTATCAGTTCTTTACCGAATGTTAATATGTCACCATCTTCGTTGGTAATAGTAAGCGTTCTATTATTGTAACCCGGATTATCACTTACTAAATGATAGTTGAAAATTGCTGGATTATTATATTGAAGTACCGAGAAATAATCTTCTTCAAATTGATTTTCAGCTTCATAAGCACAATTATTGGTGTCAAAATAGTTAAGCTCGATGGTTATGCTCGTATCTACATTGGGTAATGTGCCACCATAATCATTGCAGATAGCATGACCTACAAAGCTTATTTCATTATTGTTAGTATCTTCAATGAAATTAATTGTAAAATCATTTGAAAAAGTATTCGATTGGGTATCACCATCAATAGTAATAGAGTATAAAAACCATTCACCTATAATATCTTGAGCAGAAAGTTCTAAACTTAAAAGAAGAACGAAAACATATACTAATTGCTTCATGATTAATAGGTTGAATCTTGACTAAAGATACAAATTACCCATGAATGGTTTCTTTCTTACCTAAATCCTTTATGATTTCGGCTTCAAAATCAAGTAAATCTTGCCATTTTTTATCTACTTCTTCTCTATTACCATATTGCCTTGCAAAACCTAGAAACATGGTGTAATGATTAGCTTCACTTACCATAAGTTTTCTGTAGAATTCAGCCAATTCTTTATCTTGTAATTCTTCAGATAGTAATCTGAAGCGTTCACAGCTTCTTGCTTCAATTAATGCAGCGTACAGCAATCTATGTACTAATTGTGTCGTTCTGCTACCACCTTTGGGAAAGAAGGTTACTAATTTAATAACATAGTCGTCTTTGCGGTCACGACCCAAAGTCCAACCCTTGTCTAGAATTCTATCATGGACCATTTTAAAATGACTAATCTCTTCTTTAACCAAGGCTATCATTTCTTGTACAAGTTCTGTATATTCAGGAAAGCTTACAATAAGTGATATGGCAGTACTTGCTGCTTTTTGCTCACAATACGCATGATCAGTTAAAATATCTTCAATATTTTTTTCTACAATGTTTACCCATCTTGGGTCCGTGGGAAGTTTTAGGCCTAGCATATATTTAATTGGTTAGGACTGAAGTCATAAATTTAATGTCATTTTCCTGATATGGTAATATTTCTTGTATAATAGAATCTTTTGATGTAGGTGAATAATATTCAAAATAAATTCCAGGAATGTCTTTGTGATGCTTATTTTCTTTTGCAATCCAAAAATCTCTTAAATAGTATTCATTTAAATCTACATCATCACTCAATTGTTCATTAATGTCATGGTCTTTACTAATAGTTAAAGAAAGAATAGCCCTATTATCTTTTATGACTTTAATATCTAAATTAAAATCTCTATAATTTACCGTTTCACCATTCAAATTTACGGTAATATGGTTTTTCATATCAGCGTACATTTTTACATGAACTTCGTAGCCATTATCAAAAACGGTATCAGTCGTTTTTTCAGCGTAAGCTTCTGGAATGAATTTTACTTGCTTTTCAGAAAATGAATCTAATAGTTTGTTTTCCTGTAAAATTTCTTGTGCTGATTTATGTGTGCGCTCTTGTCCATCAGTACAAGCCAAAACAACTGCAGATAGTACAAGTATGAGAAAGCAAAAAATATTTTTCATATTATTAAATATCTAGGCCAAATGTTTTTCTTAATACAGAAATAGCTGGGTTTTTTTCTTTAAGTTTTTCAAACTTCTCTTGAGCTGTATAGGCATACTGCTTTTCCATAACCTCATTTATGGTTATAGCCAATGAAATATCAAAATTATTTAATTCTTTTCTTATAAACGCCAATAAATCATATTGTTGCCTTTCAACTTCAACTTTATTTGTGGCATTTGGAAACTCAAGATTAATAGTTGTATCAGTAAGTTTTGGTGTATCAATTGACAAGATAGAAGCTAAATTAAACTGACCATTTTTTTCAAGTTGTTTAACGTAGGTGTTCCAAGTTGATATGAGTTGTTCTTCAGTAAAAGGATCTTTAGGTAGATTGGTCTCATCTACCACAACTTCCATTTGTTTTATTTGGTGTTCCTTTTTTGCGCGAATACTGCTTAATGATAGACCTGAAGTAGCTTTCTTTTTTACTTCCAAAGAAATCTTTGGTCGTTTTGGCTCCATAACAGCTGTTGGCGTATTGGTACTTTGGCTAATTAATTCTTCATCAGAATTTACCTCTTTACTTTGTCCCTTTTGAATTTCTTGCGAGTTAGGTTTATCAATTTTCTTATGCCTATCAACCGCTATAGGTTTGATACCTTTATTTTGAAAATAACTAGCAGGAATTATGAAGTTTTTATTATTTTTTTTTTCTCCATCAAAATTGATAGAGGCTAGTTGCATAAGGCATAATTCAACAAGTAAGCGTTGATTTTTGCTGCTTTTATATTTTAAATCACAATCGTTTGCCAGTTCTATACCTTTTAGTAGAAATTCTTTTGAAGCTAGTTTTGATTGTTTTAAATATTTCTCTTTGGTTTCATCACCAACTTCAAGAAGCACAACCGTTTCAGAGTTCTGACAGACTAGTAAATCCCTAAAATGAGAAGCTAAACCTGCTATATAATGATGACCATCAAATCCCTTTGAAAGTATATTATTGAACTGAATAAGTAATTCAGGTATTTTATTTTCAATTATGTAGTTAGTACTTTTAAAATAAGTTTCGTAATCTAGTACGTTTAAATTTTCGGTTACTGCTTGACGTGAAAGGTTTTTTCCCGAGAAACTCACTACTCGATCAAATATTGATAACGCATCACGCATAGCGCCATCAGCTTTTTGCGCAATGATATGAAGAGCATCATCTTCAGCTTCTATGCCTTGTTCTTCAGCAATATATTTTAAGTACTCTTTGGCATCAGTAACTGTGATACGCTTAAAATCAAAAATTTGACAGCGCGATAAAATTGTTGGAATTATTTTATGCTTTTCAGTTGTTGCCAAAATAAATACACAGTGTTTTGGTGGTTCTTCTAACGTTTTTAAAAAGGCGTTAAAAGCAGACTGTGAGAGCATATGGACTTCATCAATGATATACACCTTGTATTTGCCTACTTGCGGTGGAATACGCACCTGATCAGTTAAATTCCTAATATCGTCAACAGAGTTATTAGAAGCGGCATCTAGTTCAAAAATATTGAAAGCAAAATCCTCATCTTCCCGTTCTTTGCCATCACTGTTTATCATTTTTGCCAGTATTCTTGCGCATGTGGTTTTTCCAACTCCACGCGGTCCTGTAAACAATAAGGCTTGAGCTAAATGATTATTCTCAATAGCATTCAATAACGTATTGGTAATGGCCTGTTGACCAACAACATCTTTAAATGTTTGTGGTCTATATTTTCTAGCCGATACAACAAAATGTTCCATTGAGAATTGTTAGAATAACAAAAATATAAAATCCATTCTGATTTCTGAATTTTGAAGTCTGAAATTGAAAGTAGTTATTAACAATAAATGAATTACTTTTGCGGTAGTAAATCGCCTTATCGTCAAGATATTTATTGTCTTGGAGGAAAGTCCGAACACCATAGTGCAAACATAGTGGTTAACAGCCACCAGTCGCGAGGCTAGGAAAAGTGCAACAGAAAGAATGTACAGGTCATGCTGTAGTGAAACCAGGTAAACTCTATGTGGTGCAATGTCATGTAAACCAACGTTTGAGCGCTGCACGTGCGATAGTTGGAGGGTAGGCAGCTAGAGTGTATTGGTAACAATACATCCAGATAAATGATAAGGTACTGGCATCAAGTTATTGGTGTTGTGTAACAGAATTCGGCTTATAGATTTACTCAAGCATAAAAAACCCTCTTTTTTAAGAGGGTTTTTACATAATAACAAGTTGGTTGGTTAGTGCATTGCTATTATTTTTTTGGTGGCTTTAAGCCTAATTGGTTATACAATACAAGATTATCATAGTAAGCATCTTCTCTTGTAAATTTTCCATCGTCATTCATAGTCCAAATACTAAAACCATGTGATTTCATTTTCTTACCAGTTGGTGCATTACCCATAAAATCTCCATTATGTGTTCCTGTGACTGTCCAATTTAAATATACTTTGTTTCCGCTCATTGCGGCATCATCAATTGCTACTTTAAAATCAGGAAAAGCAGTTACAAAAGTATTCATGAAGCCTTCATATTCATTAATATTATTGACATCTACGTTGCCATTAGAAGATCTTGTTAGATTTTCAACCGATACAGATTTTAGATTACTGATATCATGAGCATTCCAGCCTTCTACTACCTTATTGACAGCTTGCATTACCGGACTGTTTTTAAAATTGACACCCTGTAGGGCAAGAACAACTTCGGTAGGATCCCACATGCCGACTTCTCTAACTATTTTTCCGTCAATAAAGCGGTAGGTTAAATGAATTGGAATTATAACCTCTTTGCCTGTTTGTGCCAACGTGCCTTTCCAATCTAGCCAACAATTAACCCAAGTATGACCATCGTCTGTTTTAACCATTTCATAGTCTTGATCTTCACTCATAAAACCTCTGGATGAATAGTTTTCGTCATTAGCTTTATGATAGGCTATGGTTTCAGATGGCGACATACTCTTATCTTTTGAATTGTAAAAGGTTTTTGAGCTATCAGCATACATACTGGTATCATACGTTTTATTATTGTAATTATTGATCAACTTTTTTACAGTTTCAATCTCAGAAGATTGTTGAGTGTACCGCTGATCTGAATCTTGGCATGCAGCAATCATAAAAGATGCAAGTGCCATAATGATAAGTTTTTTCATATGTGAGAGTTTTAGTTTGTTTAATCTATTTTTAGTTTTTTGGTTGGTAACTTAAATCAGGTCTCACTCGCCCTTCTATTTTATCATAGCGTGTTGTAGATTGTATAACCTTAAAGAAATTAGCTTGATCTTCTTCAGTAAAAGTTTCATCGTTTAGTTTACCATTTTGTGCTATTTCCAATCCGTCTTTCCCAGAAATGGACACCATGTAATAGCTTTCATCGCTTCCAAATCCACTATGATAAACGCTATAGCCATTTTTAATGCCTCTTTTTTGAAACATAGCTTGAATATCTTTCATGCCTTCTTTCATGGCCTTTCCATTTTTTGGTGCGTAATAAAGAAAATGGTATTCACGATGATTCTTGCCTTCCATTGAGCCTTCGCTTTCAGGATGATAAGACATTTCAGGTAAGTAATGAACAACATTGTCATGGTGAGAATCGTAGCACTCATTCATTTTCTCAAAAAGGGCATCAGCTTTATCTTCTCCCATCTTCTTATATAGATCTTCCATCATATTTTTGTCTAGTTCAGACATGTTTTTAATGGGAGTAACATAGACATAGCGGCCATCTTCAATACTTAACGCTGTCCAGCTTACATTTTTTATGTTGTGTTTTTCAAAATTACTTTTAAGTTCTTTTGCAGCTTCTTCATACTGCATCATTTTGTCAAATTTCACGTTGTCTGTATGCACAGTAAACATGGTTGGTTGGCTGTCTTGTGCTGAAACACTAAAAAGTGCACATAAAACGAGTGTGTGGAAAATAATTCCTCTTTTAAAAATTTTCATAATTAATGGTTTTGGTTAGAAAAATTGTTGATTAATAGTCAAATACTAACCATAGCAATGTAGCGGTTGTGTTCAATAAAAAGGGGATGCGTAATGTGCTATTTATTATTGAGTGCTATAAAGAGAAATCTAAAGTACTGAAAAAAAACGAATTAGAGAAAAAAATATTTGGGTTTAAGATGCTTCAAAAAAACTAAACACATTGCCGCCATAACTTTTGGAGTAGCTAAAGTTTGGTAATTCACATAAATTTGTGTGTTTGGAATGTTCAATGATTAATAGACCAGAATCTTCTAAAAGTTGATTGTTAAATACTAACTCTGGAATTTTTGAAAACAAATCTAATGAGAAATTATATGGTGGATCGGCAAAAATAATGGTGTTTTTATTTCGGGCAGATTCTAGGTATTTAAAAACATCACTCTTAATGGTGTTTATTGGCATTTCAAAATCATGTGCAGTTTCATTTATAAATTTGATGCAGCCATAATCGGCATCAACACTTGTAATATTATTTGTTCCTCTAGAGGCAAATTCATAACTGATATTTCCCGTACCTGCAAATAAATCTAACACTGAAATATCATCAAAGTAATACAAATTATTAAGAATATTGAATAAAGCCTCTTTAGCCATATCAGTCGTTGGCCTGACTGGTAATTTTTTTGGTGCATTAATACGCCTTCCTTTGTATGTTCCTGATATAATACGCATTAGAAACTATGTATTAGTGGAAAATTAGAATGATTAGAAGCAGGCTCGTTCTTAAATTTGTAATCATCAAATCGGGTTCCAAAACTTACATGTCTTATATATTTGTAGATAATGTCATAAACATTATCGTTTAGTTTAATATCACCCAACAATATGACGTCTATAGATTCAGGATTTAAACCTAACTGTTCTAATGTAAAGAGTAAATAATAAATTAAGTCCTCTTTAGTGTTATATTCAAAAGAATTGTAAAGTATCAGGTTGCCTTTTGAAATAGCAACAAGATTAAATTGCGAATGTTCAACATGCACATATACTTTATCGTTTTGGGCATATTTTTCGGCTTCTAAAATTTTTTCGACCAATATGGTTGAAATATGTTTATATGAAAACGCTCCAAACTTTTCATAGATGTAGTTATTTATATTCACATAAGGGACATAAACATTAACACTCTCATTGGTTTTGATCTCATCATAAGCTATGAAATCTGACTTTAATATCTTGGAATTAAACTTTAAATAATCTGCCAAAAGATTACTATCAAATAAGTTTTTGGGTACAAACGTTGAAAGTTCATTGTCATGAATAATTAAAACGTTTTTAAACTCTTTTTGAAGTTCTGTTTCAGATTCAAAAGCATTAATTAAAGTGTCCAGTATCTTGATAGGTGTAACCTTCTTATTCTGGTAGAACCGTTTTAAAAAAGTAATGGTATTTAGTTTTTTGTTTAAAACACAAAAAGAAAGTCCATTCAAACTAATTTGAATGGACAGTTCTAGATTATTTTCTTTTTCTGAAATATTATTCGCTATCACCATAGGTTTTAGGCCAGTTTCCAGAGGTGCTAACTTCATCCATAGATCCTACACGCAATGCATCTCCGTTTACACCATCAACAGAAATGACTTCATTTTCTTGTAAAATCAAATCTCTTTCTTGGTCATATAAAATATCCTCTTTCTTAACAAAAGCTTCAAAAACTGGTATTCTTACATCATCTTCTTCAAGAAATCCAGCTTTCATTGTGAACTTAGTTCCTTCTTTGGCAGTAGGAACATTCATCATGGTTTTATATCTATCAGAGCTACCAAAAAGTGAATCTCTAACTGATACAAAACCTAATGTATCGATAATGATACTATCTTTTACAGTTTCAACACCACCATATCGTTTGGTCAATTCTTTATCAATAACTGTTGTGTCACGACGTTGTGTAATGGTATATTTTGCGGTATCAATAAATGTTACCAAACCATCAAAATCTCCAGCAAATTTTCCTGTAACTTGTCTGTGCGCTAATTGTGAATCTCTAATATCAATTAAGTTCTCAATAACTTGTAGGTAACGTTTGTTTTTTACTTCATTAAATTTAATAGGCTCATAAATTGACATGAATGTTTGGTAGCCTAGAAAGAAAATTAAGATCCAAAGTAATATAGTTAGTACTGGTTTGAATTTAGATGGAATAAATTTATCTACAAGCCAAACCAAGCCAGTAGTAAGAAGTATAACTGCTACAACTATAAGGATTATTGTTAACATAGTGTTTAATTAATTTAATTAAGGATATACGCAAATCTACAATTTTTTTTTAATCGTAAAAGCCAATGCGACTAAAAATCATTCTTATATTTGATGAAATTAAAATTTTTAATCTGCTTTAATGAATTCAAACGAATTTTATTCCCTTGTTAAACAACAATTTCCATTCCAACCCACATTAAAGCAAGACCTTGTATTACAACAATTATCAAATTTTATTTTTGATAAAAATAAAAAAGGATTATATCTATTAAAAGGGTATGCCGGAACTGGTAAGACAACCATAGTTGGAACAATTGTTACTAATTTATGGAAAGCGAAAAAAAGTGCAGTACTTATGGCACCTACTGGTAGAGCCGCAAAAGTAATATCTAATTATTCAGGTAAAGAAGCCTTCACAATTCACAAGAAAATTTATTTTCCAAAAAAAGAAAAAAGTGGAGGAGTAAAGTTTGTCCTTCAGCCCAATAAGCATAAAAACACCTTGTTTATTGTTGATGAATCATCTATGATTCCAGATACTCCAGGCGATTCTAAACTGTTTGAAAATGGCTCCTTATTAGATGATTTAATGCAGTATGTTTATTCAGGGCATAATTGTAAACTGCTACTCATTGGTGATACAGCTCAATTACCTCCTGTAAAATTAGACTTAAGTCCAGCATTGAATGAAAACACTTTGGAGTTACATTATAATAAGGATGTAACCAAAATGGAATTGGATGAAGTGGTAAGACAGGAGCAGGAGTCAGGGATTTTACTCAATGCTACCAATTTAAGGGAAACCTTATCAGGAAATAGTTTTGATGATTTTCAGTTTCAACTAAATAACTTTTCAGATATTGTTAGATTAATAGATGGTCATGAAATCATGGATGCCATAAATGGAGCTTATAGCGATCTGGGAAATGAAGAAACAGCAATTATCGTTAGAAGCAACAAACGAGCAAATTTATACAATCAGCAAATAAGAAGTCGTATTCTGTTTAATGAAAATGAATTGACAAGTGGCGATTATCTCATGGTTGTAAAAAACAATTACTTTTGGATTAAACCAACTACTGAAGCAGGTTTTATTGCTAATGGTGATATCATTGAAGTTCTCGAAATATTTAACATTCTAGATTTATACGGTTTTCGTTTTGCAGAGGTAAAAGTTCGCATGGTGGACTACCCAAAAATGAGACCTTTTGAAACCGTTTTATTGTTAGATACTATTTCTGCAGAAACACCATCATTACCATACGAAGAGTCCAATAGACTCTACCAAGAAGTTATGAAGGATTATCAAGATGAAAAAAGTAATTATAAAAAGTTTTTAGGCGTAAAAAACAACAAATATTTTAATGCTTTGCAAGTTAAGTTTTCGTATGCTATTACATGTCATAAATCACAAGGAGGGCAGTGGCATACAGTCTTTGTTGAGCAACCTTATCTTCCTGAAGGTGTCAATAAGGATTATTTAAGATGGCTATATACGGCCGTAACAAGAGCTAAAGAGAAATTATATTTAATTGGTTTTAAAGATGAGTTTTTTATGGATTAAGCCAAAATAGAATTCAGAAACTATTAATAATTTTTATGATTTTGAATTTTGCAGAAAGATACAATCAGGTAGGTGAAGTTGTATTAATTATGTATTTTTGAATTAGAAACGAAATTACTCCAATGAAGATTATTTCAATGATTCCTGCGCGTTACAGCGCATCTCGATTTCCTGGTAAGTTAATGCAAGATCTAGAAGGCAAGACCGTAATTTTAAGAACTTATGAAGCAACGGTTGCTACCAACCTTTTTGATGAGGTTTTTGTTGTTACAGATAGCGATATCATTTTCAACGAAATAGTGAATAATGGTGGAAAGGCAATGATGAGTATCAAGGAACATGAATGTGGTAGTGATAGAATAGCTGAAGCTGTTGAGAATATGACAGATGTAGATATTGTTGTTAATGTTCAGGGAGATGAACCATTTACCGAATTGACGTCATTACAAAAGCTTATTGACGTGTTTAAAAATGATGCTTCAAAGGAAATAGATCTCGCTTCCCTGATGGTAAATATCACTGATTGGGAAGAAATCAGTAATCCCAATACTGTGAAGGTTATTACAGACAAAAATAATTTTGCGCTTTATTTTTCCCGAAGTCCTATTCCGTTTCCTCGTGATGAAACAGTGAATACTAAATATTTTAAGCACAAAGGGGTTTATGCCTTTAGAAGAGAAGCATTATTGGATTTTTATAGATTGCCTATGCTAGAACTTGAAGCGTCGGAAAAAATAGAATGCATTCGCTATTTGGAGTATAGTAAAAAAATAAAGATGGTTGAAACAGATGTTCAAGGTGTTGAAATTGACACGCCTGAAGATTTGGAACGTGCAAAAAAACTATGGAAATAGATTATAGTGGTATAAAGGTAATTGGATTTGATGCCGATGATACACTTTGGGTCAATGAAACATATTTTAGAGATGCTGAAGAGGCTTTTGGTAAACTATTATCTAAATACGAAACCTTAAATAAAATAGATCAAGAGCTTTTTAAAATGGAGATGAAAAATTTACCATTATATGGTTATGGTGTGAAAGGATTTGTTCTTTCTATGGTCGAAATGGCACTTGAGCTTTCAAATGGTAAAGTATCCAATCACGTAATTAAGGAGATTTTGGACATTGGTAAGGATATGATTAATAAACCTGTAGAGTTGTTAGAAGGTGTTGAGCAAGTTTTAAAAAATCTATCACAAAAATACCGTTTAATACTAGCAACAAAAGGAGACTTATTGGATCAGGAACGAAAGCTTGAAAAATCTGGATTACTTGATTATTTTCATCATATTGAGGTGTTGAGTGATAAAAAAGAAGTTAATTATTCTAAATTGTTAAATCATTTGGATATAAAACCATCTGAATTTTTAATGATAGGTAATTCTCTAAAATCAGATGTATTACCATTAATTAACATAAAAGCTCACGCTATTCATGTACCATTTCATACTACATGGCTTCATGAAGAAGTGCATGAAAGTGAGACAAATGGACTGAAATATAAAACCGTAGGGAGTTTATTAGATATTTTACCGCTTATAAATTAAAAAATAATATTTTTGTTACAGAACGAATTACATGAGTTATAAAAATTATCCAATGGTGTCCAGAGTCGTTTTTGGACGCGGCAGTTTTAATCAATTAGATGAAATTATTTCTCCTAAAAGGTTGAGTGTAAAAGCACCTTTTATATTTTTAGTGGATGATGTTTTTAAAGGTAATTCGTGGTTAACTTCAAGAATTCCTCTAGCCTATGAGGATAAGCTTTTATATATATCTGCCAATGAAGAACCTAAAACTTCTCAAGTTGATAAATTGGTTGAAGATATTATTTTAACCAGCAAAGAAAGACCTTCTGGAATTGTAGGTATTGGTGGTGGAACTATTATGGATTTGGCAAAAGCTGTTTCAATTATGCTTACCAATGATGGTGAATCCAAAAACTATCAAGGTTGGGACTTGGTGAAAAATCCAGCAGTTTATCATGTTGGTATCCCAACAATATCGGGAACAGGAGCCGAAGTTTCTAGAACAACCGTTTTAACTGGTCCAGACAAAAAATTAGGTATAAATTCAGATTATACGCCTTTTGATCAGGTTATTTTAGACCCTGAACTTACCAAAGATGTACCAAAACAGCAGTGGTTTTATACAGGGATGGATTGCTTTATTCATTGTATAGAATCCTTAAATGGAACCTTTTTAAATGCTTTTAGTAAAAGCTATGGTGAAAAAGCCTATGAATTGTGTAATGAACTGTTTTTAGACAACAATTTAACTCCTGAAGAGGCGCAGGATAAACTCATGATGGCATCTTGGCATGGAGGTATGAGTATTGCATATTCTCAAGTAGGTGTAGCACATGCTATGAGTTATGGTTTAGGATATGTTTTAGGAACAAAACATGGTATTGGAAATTGTATTGTATTTGATCATTTGGAAGAATTTTATCCAGAAGGTGTAGCCTTGTTTAAGAAAATGAAAGCCAAAAACAACATTGAAATTCCAAAAGGATTATGTGATAATTTGAGCGATGATGAGTTTAACACTATGATAAATGTTGCTATGGGATTAGAACCACTGTGGGAGAATGCTATAGGTAAAAACTGGAAAAAAGTTATTACACCCCAAAAATTAAAAGATCTTTATCAAAAAATGTAATATGCGTTGGCTGGCCAAATTCATCTATTTTAAAGTATTGGGCTGGAAAGTTGTGGGTAATACCAACATGTCTAAAGACACAGTAAAAAAAGCTGTATTAATAGCCGTTCCGCATACCAGTTGGCATGATTTCTATATTGGCGTTCTTTTACGAAAGGTTATTGGTGTCAAGTCAAATTTTATCGGAAAAAAAGAACTGTTTATTGGTCCTTTTGGATGGTATTTAAAAGCTATTGGAGGTGCACCTATAGACAGAAGTTCTAATCAAAATAAGGTTGAAGCAATTGCCAAATTATTTGAAGAACGTGAAGAATTTAGATTAGCTTTAGCGCCAGAAGGTACCAGAAAAAAAGTTAGTGAATGGCGAACAGGTTTTTATTACATTGCGAAAGCTGCAAATGTGCCCATCATTATGTTTACGTTGGATTTTCAAAATAAACAAAACAGAATATCTGAACCCTTTTATCCTACGGATGATATTGAAGCCGATTTTACTTTCATGAAAAATTTCTTCAAGGGTGTTAAAGGTAAAATCCCTGAATACTCTTGATTTTTGGCATGAATTTTGAAAATATTTTAATGTGTAAATGAAACATAAAGTAAACGATTATGTCCCTAAAAAGAAACATTTACCAATAAAAAAGCTACTTATTATAAAGTAGCTTTTTCATTTTAGTCAGTGACTTTAAATTCTTTCATCTCTTTCAGTGGTTCAAGTACATTGTAATCAGACCAAATTGAGGGATCATATGTTTTGATATTTTCGTAGTCTATGCTTTTAGACTCTACAGCATTATTATAATCAGCGCTAGTGATTTCTTGTATCTCTAGCATAAGTATTTCGGAACGTTCTTTAAAAGTACCTTCTATTTTGAAATTAAAGGCTACTTTATCTCCGTTGGCGTTGTCAATAAACTTTATGGGACGGTTTACATAAAAATATCTGTCAACTTGTTCACTTATATAGTAAGGATAGTAATGGGTGTCATTATGCTTTTTGTAAGCTACTGATCCTGCTCTATTTTTTTCTACATACTTTATTCCTAAAAGCAAACGCAGATTGAATTTTTCACCAATTCTATTTTCATAAAACTTATAATCAGCCCTTATAACAGCAAAGGTTTCGTTGGAAATATACATGGTACCTGTGTATTTTGCAGAGCTTCTTCTGGGTTCAAAATTCACGATATATACAATTTCATTATTTAGAAGAGTCAAATCTTCTAGTTCGTAACGATATTTTCTTGTTTCGCTTACAAAATCTAAATCAGGCTCGTTTGATATTAGGCTGTTGTTTTTAATGATTCCAAAGGTGGCATTTCTAACATTTTTAACCGAACTTATACTATCTCCCATTTTATCCTCTCTATTATCAAGCGAAACAGAATCTGATATTTTAAACAATCCTGATTTTACAGTATAAACACTATTTTTGTCCAGATGTTTTAAAACAATATCATTTCCTTTCTCGGCAACTTTTTCCAATGATTGGTCATTTTTTTCATCAAGAAGTTTAACGGCTTTTTCAACGTTTAATTTAGCTTTATTTTCATCCAAGATATACAGTGTAGAAACCACATCGGTATATTGTTTTGATTTATTGTTCAATAGGGATGTTTCCAAAGCATCAAAATCCTGATTAAAAGCTTCTAGTTGTTTCTTTTTGAAATTTGATGATTTTTCAATTTCAAAATCAGCAGTTTTTCCAACTATATATTCAGTTCGTCTTCCAAAAAACTTCATTGCTTGCAAGTCTATTTTGTAGTTCTTTTTCAAATTTGCATTAACATAGTGCATAATTGAATCAACACCCAAATTTCGGTCAGTAATATAAACTTCGGAAAGTTCATTAACGCGTTCATTAAGCGTATAATTTTGGGAAGAAAATTCTTGTAACTGCATGCCTAGTTTTTCATAACCAAGACAGGATATAGTCACAGAATCAGACGCCTTAAAGCCAGAAGTTACGATTGAAAAGTTGCCCTCATCGTTTGATATAACACCATAATCTTCACCTATTTGAATGGTGGCAAAAGGAATAGCTTCATTATTTTGATTTTGGATTTTTCCTTTTACAGTTTGGGCAAGGCCATAATAATTAAAAATTATCATAGCAAATAAAAATAGTAGGCGAGAAGTATACTGATTAGTCATATGTTTTTACTTATCAAACGTTTTTACAGACGTTTTGTTACTTATAAAAATAAAAATCCTAAACGAGAAGTTTAGGATTTTTAGGTTAAATTATGTGTAAATTTTTATTCAGTGCTTTCTTCCATGGTGTGGTAAACGTTTTGAACGTCATCATCATCTTCTAATTTTTCTAAAAGTTTTTCAACATCTGCTACCTGTTCAGTATTTAAAGGTTTAGTGACTTGAGGGATACGCTCAAATCCAGAAGATAAAATTTCAATATTATTCTCTTCTAAATAGGATTGTATTTTTCCAAAACTTTCAAATGGTGCATAAATCATAACACTATTTATTTCATTTCCATCAGCATCCTCATCGGTATCTTCAAAGATTTCTTCAACACCAAAATCTATAAGTTCTAATTCTAGTTCTTCTAAATCAAGCTCTTCACCTTTTATTTTAAAATTACAAGTATGATCAAACATAAATACAACAGAACCTGATGTTCCCAAACTGCCATCACATTTATTAAAATAGCTTCTTACATTAGCAACAGTTCGAGTATTATTATCAGTTGCAGTTTCAACCAAGACAGCAATACCATGAGGCGCATAACCTTCAAAAATAACTTCTTTATAGTCCCCTTGATTTTTATCACTCGCGCGTTTTATAGCACGTTCAATATTATCTTTGGGCATATTTACGGCTTTGGCATTTTGAATCACGGCACGCAATCTAGAATTACTATCTGGATCAGGACCACCTTCTTTAACTGCCATTACAATATCCTTTCCAATTCTAGTGAAGGCCTTACTCATAGCAGACCAACGTTTCATTTTTCGTGCTTTACGGAATTCAAAAGCTCTTCCCATATTCTATTTTATATTTATAAATTTCATTGACAAATTTAATAAAAACCTAATCGTTTGGAATATGTCGTGCTAAAAATTTTTCATTAGTCATATTGAGATTATTTAGCGCTTTTTGCCTGTTACTATTTAGGTTTTGATTAATGCTATTGTATGTTTTTACTCCTTTATTAACCTCTTTTACTTTCTTGTTATAAGTATCTATCTGATCTTTTGTTCTTTTGCGTTCTGGTGTTTTCTCTAATGTGGTTTTAATAGTCTCAAAATCTTCGTTAAGTATCAAGAAGTCAACTAGCTTAGGTATTTGATTATCGGCTTCGTCAATAAAAAATTCAAAGGCCGATTTTGTGGATTCCACAATAGAATTATCGTTTTTATAAGTTTCAACAGTTTTTAGAATTTCCAAGCCATCTTTTGCACTTTGACTCAAAGCGTTGGCATTTTGTTGTATTGCGCTAACGTCTTGTTTGTTCAAGGCATCCATGAGGTAAACTTCATTAATATAAACCTTAAAATAAATTAAGTACATTTTATTGTAGTGCTGAAAGACCTCATTTGAAATGGCCATTTTCTTGCCTAAATCACTTTCACTCTCTATAATGTTAATATTATTTTTTGCTGCAAAGGAATAAAAATTTGTTTCATATTCCATTTGAGACTCTTTCATTTTCTCATCGGCTAATTCTTGTGCTAATATGTAAGCTTCCATTAAATCGTAAGATTGTTCTGCAACCGATTTCATATCAACAATGTCAGCGTACTCGTTTTTGAGTAAGCTCTCATTTAATCGCATATGTTTAAGTACTTGGTTTTTATACTCATTGCCATCATAGCCATCAGCTTTTTCAATTTTTTCTATGGCTTGTTCAGTTGTTTTTATTAATGCTTTACGTTTACTATTTATATTTCTGTCATTTTTACTATGTGCAAGAGCTTTTGTATAGCGCCACATTTTTTTTGTAATCTCTTCTTGTTCGGCAGCCACAAAATCCAAATATTCTGAAGCATTAGAAAAGCTTTGAGAAAATGAATTAATAGAAATGGCAAATAAGCTTATGGCAAATAAGGTCTTAATACTGGTTTTCATGTTAATGGTTATTGGTTTGATTAATAATATCGGTTAGAATTTTTTGTGCTTCATTAATATAAACATCTCTTGAAAGTGATGTTAAATATTCCTGATTCTGTTGTTTGTCTTCATCACTGTAGCTGATAATTTCGGTTGTAGAATCTGAATTGGTTATTTGGAAAGCTTCTTTTTCTAGTTTAAGAGAATTAAAGGCATTCCAAATTGTTTTAAACTCATTAAAATCATCATAAATATTATTGAGCGTTAATGGGTATTGCTTTTTTTTGTGTACTAACTTATTAAGTACAGCCGTATTTACGTTTTGTATTTTTAAAAAACTACTGTCTTGTTTTTGCCTCGCATAGCTTTTATTGGCGATATCCTTAAGTAATACCTTTTTTAAAGGCATGAGTTTTAGTTGAGGTAATATAGTATCATTTCCTAAAGCATATGGCATATTTTTTTCACCTGAATCAAAATTATCAAAAACGGATGGTAGCTTAATATCAGGATTGACGCCTAATTGTTGATGACTTTTTCCAGTAGCACGATAGAATTTTTCTACAGTCAATTTCACAAAGCCATAGCTTGAATTTTCATGGAGTGGTAGTATTACTTGAGCAGTCGCTTTACCATAGCTTGGTGAGCCAACAACAACAGCTCGGTTGTAATCTTGCATGGCTCCCGCAAAAAATTCTGAAGCAGAAGCACTGTAACCATTAATTAAAATTAATAAGGGTTTATTGAATAAGCTTCCTCGTTGCGAATCTTTTATTGTAAACTGTTCGCCATTGTTATGTTTTATAATTGCTAAAGGACCTCTGTTTATAAACATTCCCGATAAGTCAGTTGCTTCTTTCATGGAGCCACCTGAGTTAAATCTCAAATCTAGGATTAAACCGTTAATTGATTCTTTTTGTAGCTTATATAATTCTTTAGCCACGTCATTGGCAACACCTAAACCGTTTGGTGTTTCTAAATCTGTATAAAATCCAGGGATTTTGATGTAGCCAATATTTTTTTCTTCATTTTTTATAATGTAGCCTGTAATATTATTAGTTTCGACCTCTGATTTAATTTTGGTTAATCTGACTGTCTGAATAGTGCCGTTTTGTTTTTTTAATTCAAAGTGTACAGTCTTATGATTGGAATCATTCAAAAAAGCCATTATATCATTGTTTGCAACACAATAGGTTTCTAAAACATCGCCATTTGATTCCAGTGATTTTACAATATCATTTACTTCTAAAGTACCATTTTTGAATGCAGAACTACCAGGTTGTATATAGGTAATGATTATTTCACCATTTTTATTTTTACCAGTAAAAAGGCCAAAGGATAGTTGATTATTTGAAACAGAGGTTTCAAATTGTGTTTTTTCAGAAGCATTAAAAAATGTTGAATTCGGATCTTGATAATGTAGATAAGCATTTAAAAAAGCTTCTTTCACAAAACGCTCAATCCCACCATTTTGGTTTAAAAGTTCATCTAGAATACAAATTTGCTGCTGAATGATTTTAGGCTTCAATGTTTTCTCTAGTGAAGTGAAATTAGCTTCAGCATTTGTGAGCAGGGAATCTTTTTCAATAATGCTGGTAATTATTTCGTATCGTACTCGTTTGTTCCAATATCTTTTTTGATGAGCTTCGCTTTTAAAATATTTAAACTTTTTATCAGCATCAAAATATAAGGTGTCTTTTCCTGTATAGTCAAATGTTGTGCTTTTTAGATTCTCAAGGATGGCTTTAGATTGCTGAATTCGGTTGTCAAGAGTTGATGTATATTTTAAAATAAAATCACAATCATTGTTCTTTACATAATCATCCAATAATAGTGAGTCTTTGCTGAAACTATGCAAGTCTTCTTGAGTAAATAAGTGTTGTCTATCATCCAGTTTATTGATAAATAAATGATAAACAGCCGTTGAAAAATCATCATCAACTGGTTTAGGATTGTAGTGATGTTGGTTTACTGTTTCATGAACAGCTTCAAGTTGCTTGCAAAAAAGGGTATGGTCTTGTCCTAAAGCTTGAATAGAAAGGAATAGTAAGGCAAGACTCCTAAATTTAAAAATCATCAATTGGTTAGTAATTAGAAGGGAAAAGTAATAAAAAAATTGGAGTAATTAATCTTGAACTTCAACAATCATTTCAATAGCTTCTGCTAGTTTGAAATCCTTATCGGTTACACCATCAGCGTCATGCGTTGATAATGAAATGGATAGTACGTTATAAACATTTGTCCATTCCGGATGATGATTTTGAGCTTCACATTCAAAAGCAATGCGGCTCATAGCGCTAAAACAGTCTTTGAAATTATCAAATTCAAATTCAGCGTAAAGCGCACCATCATAATACTCCCAATCTGGGAAACGCAATAATTTCTTTTCAATGTCTTGTGGATCTAATTTTTTCATTTTTATAGGTTTATTACCTAAAAGTAATGAAATACTTACTAAAATTGAACTTATTGTATTAATTCTTTTAAAACATCTTTGCTTTGTAATTGTAAATGCTTTGGGAGTAAATGCTCTTTGGGTAAAACAGCCAAATATCTATCATCATTTGTTGTGTAAACGCGTTTTATAATAGGGTTTTTGGCATTTAATGACTCAATAATTTCTTCAATAAAAGTTTCATGATGCACTAAATCCTGACTTCCTAAATGATAAATTCCGAATTTATTGCGATTTATTATATAATGGATTTGTTGTGTGACTTTCAGATCTGAAGTTACATTCATTATTAAATTAGGGAATACTTCAATAGGCTCTTTTTCTTTTAACAATAACTTTATCTCTTCAACTCTCGGAGCATGTTTTCCCAATACCATAGGCAATCTCAAAATGGCTACTTGCTTTTTAGGTAAACGCATAAGCATATTTTCAATTTTTATTTTGAAATGTCCATAAACACTATTGCTGTAAGTTTTGTCATTTTCGTAACTGGGATACTTACTGTAGCCATCAAAAACATTGGCAGATGATAAGAATAGCATTTTACACTTATGTAATTTCATGTAATCCACTATGTGCGTATGAGCAATAACTTGTGCCGAAAAATCTCCTCGTAATGATGAAATAATTATGGTTGGTTTTACGATGTTCAATATTTCAAAAACATCATCTTCTTCAACAGCATACTGAAAAAAGTGATGATTTTTTTCAAATTCCCGTTTGGGAGTTCTATACGTTCCAAAGGTTCTAAAGTAGCCACAAAGCTCTTTATATATAGCATTTCCTATAAAACCACTGGCGCCAAGTATTAATATGGTATGTTTATTTTCTTCTTTCTTCATTTACATTTTAAAAATAAACGAATTAAAAAATAGACTGATTGGCTAGTGTGGTAAATTGTTCAAGGGCTTGCATGCCTAGTTTGGAGTTGCCACGCTCATTTAATCCTGGAGACCATACGGATATTACAAACTCATTGGGTAATAAAGCAACGATGCCTCCACCAACACCACTTTTACCAGGTAATCCAACTTCAAAGGCAAATTCGCCAGCCTCATCGTAAAATCCACAAGTAAGCATAATGGCATTTATACGCTTGGCTTGACTTTTGGTAAGTCGGCCTTTACTGGCTAAACATTCACCCTTGTTAGCAAAAAGGTAAAAAGCTTTGCTGAGTTGTGCGCATGACATTTCTAATGCACATTGATGAAAGTAAAAATCCAATACAACTTCAACATCATTATTTAAGTTGTTAAACGATTTTAGAAGATTGGCTGCAGCATAATTTTTAAAACCAGTTTCTTTTTCTGATTGAGTTACTTTGAGGTTATAATTTATACTGTTATCGCCTGTTATATCACGTACGTAATTTAAAAAATCTGTTTTGGGGTTTTCTAAATTTGACACTAAAATATCGGCTATAACAATAGCACCCGAATTAATAAAAGGATTTCTGGGAAGGCCTTTTTCTAACTCTAAAAGCGATAAGTGATTAAAGGGGTTTCCGGAAGGTTCAACATCCAAGCGTTTCCAAATGGCAGTACCCATTTGAGACATTGCCAATGCCAGAGATAAAACTTTTGAAATACTTTGAATAGAAAACAGCTGTTGCGAATTTCCCACAGCATATTGTTCACCAGAAATTAATTGTAAATGAACACCAAAATTATTAATATCAACATTGGCCAATTCAGGAATGTAACTGGCTATTTTACCTTTGTCTTTTTCCTGTCTAACAGATTGGTTAATGGTGTTTAAAATGTTTTGGTAATCAATCATCGTGTTAACCTTTATAAAAAGGCAATTTTACTACAGTAGCAGGAACGGCATTTTTACGTATTTGAATATTTATTTTACTACCAAAATCGCTAAATGCTGGAGCAACATATCCAAGACCAATACCTTTTTTTAAGGAAGGAGACATGGTTCCAGAAGTTACTTTACCTATAAGTTCACCATTACTGTCAACAATATCATAACCACTTCTAGGAATACCTTTGTCGTCTAATTCAAAAGCAATTAATTTACGTCTTAAAACACGTTTTTTCTCTTCTGAAAGCTTATCGGAATTAGTAAATGTTTTGGTGAATTTTGTAATCCATCCCAATCCAGCTTCAAAAGGTGAGGTTGTATCATCAATATCATTACCATATAAACAATATCCCATTTCTAACCGCAAGGTATCTCGGGCAGCTAAACCAATTGGTTTTATACCAAAATCAGCTCCAGCTTCCATGACCTTATCCCAAACTTGTTTAACCTCATTGTTTTTACAATAAATTTCAAATCCGCCACTTCCTGTATAACCAGTCGCTGAAATAATAACATGTTCTATACCTGCAAAATCACCAACAACAAAATTGTAAAATTTAATTTCTGATAAATCATGACTGGTCAAACTTTGCATAGCCTCAACAGCTTTTGGACCTTGAATTGCCAAGAGGGAATAGTCCTCACTTAAATCACGCATAGTAGCTCCAACATCATTTTTAGATTCTATCCAGTTCCAATCTTTTTCAATATTACTAGCGTTAACAACCAATAAATAGGTTTCTTCCTTGACACGATAAACTATTAAATCATCAATAATACCACCATTGTCATTGGGTAAGCAGCTATACTGTGCTTTGCCGACTGTTAATTTTGAAGCATCATTACTCGTCACTTTTTGAATAAGTTCTAAACCATGAGGACCTTCTATTAAAAATTCACCCATATGTGATACATCAAACACACCAACAGCATTACGTACAGTTTCGTGTTCTATGTTTACGCCTTCATATTGTACTGGCATATTGTATCCTGCAAAAGGAACCATTTTTGCTCCAAGAGCTATGTGTGTTTCAGTTAAAGCGGTATTTTTCATCAAAAAATAGGTTTTGATTCCGTTGTTACGAAATGCGATTTATTTGTCATTAATTTACTCGCAAAAGTATTGAAAATTATCTGTTTTATTTTAGGATTGGGTTGATATTCTGCAATTAAAACTTTGTTAATTTTTTTTATTTATATGGTGCTTTTCACAATTAAAAATTATTTTAGGGCTCTTAAAACCCATTCATAATGAAACTAAAATTATTTATTCTTTGCTCACTTTTCTTTTCAATGACCATTTTTGCACAAGATGGTTTGCCAACCGATTATTTGAGTGCTGATTTCCACAAAGAAAGACGTGCTGCTTTGCGGGCTAAAATGGCTGATAACAGTGTTGCTGTATTTTTTGCCAATCCCGTGAGAAATCGTGCTAACGATGTGGATTATGTGTATCATCAAGATCCTAATTTTTACTACTTAACAGGTTATAAAGAACCTCATGCTGTATTGGTGGTTTTTAAAGACAATCAAACCGATGACAAGGGTAATACCTATAATGAAATTTTATATGTACAGGAACGAAATGCGCAAGCAGAACAGTGGACGGGAAGACGGTTAGGAATAGAAGGTGCTAAAAATCAATTGGGTTTTGATGTGGCCTACAATGGATCTGAATTTGCGAACTCTGGAATAGATTATAGTGCGTTTAACAAAGTCATGTTTAATAATTTTAATAATGATTATCGTGATTCTAAACGTGATAAAGCCGATTTATACAGTTTAGTAGAATCGTTTAAAACACAAGTGAATTTTGATGAATCTGTTGATGAAGATCCTATAAAAAAGCGTGTTTATGAGATGATAAAAGCTACAGAGGTAGAAAATAGTGCTAATGTGGCACAGATGATTAGCAGGGCTTTTGAGCAGTTTCCAGAATTGGAAAACGATGAGGTTATTGCTGGCTATGTAAATGCCACTGATGATAAAACCCGTATTGAGTTGAAGCAACAGGTTATTAGAATTGAATCGGAAGCACCAAAAAGTAATTTAGATACCAAATCATTATCAACTATTATGGCAAGTTTACGCCAGTTGAAGACTGAAGAAGAAATGGTTTTACTGAATAAAGCAGTGCGAATTTCGGCCATGGGGCAACGCGAGATTATGAAAGCTATGCATCCTGGTATGTCTGAAACCGAAGTACAAGGTATTCATGAGTATGTTTACAAAAAATATGGTAGTGAGTATGAAGGTTATCCAAGTATTGTTGGAGCAGGAAACAATGGTTGTGTATTACACTACATAGAAAATACGAAAATGAAATTGGAAAACGATTTGGTCTTAATGGATTTAGGTGCAGAATACCATGGTTATACAGCTGATGTTACCCGAACTATACCAGCAAATGGTAAATTCACACCAGAGCAAAAAGCTGTTTACGATATTGTTTATGATGCCCAAGAGGCAGGTATTGCGGCTTCTACAGTTGGTGCACCATTTAGGTCTGTTGATGCAGCTAGTAGAAAAGTGGTTAATGAAGGTTTAGTAAGATTAGGCATTGTTAAAACAGTAGATGAAGCACGCCAATATTTCCCTCATGGAACTTCACATTATTTAGGGTTAGACGTTCATGATCCAGGCGATTATGGTGATTTACAAGCTAATATGGTTATTACGGTTGAGCCTGGAATTTATATTCCTGATGGAAGCCCTTGTGATGAAAAATGGTGGGGCATTGCTGTGCGTATTGAAGATGATATATTAATTACCGATAAAGGTCCTGTAAACTTATCAGCCGAAGCACCACGCAAGTCTGATGAGATTGAAGCCTTAATGAAAGAAAAAAGTGCATTAGATGACTTTGTACTGCCGAAATTAGATTAGATAAAAACGAATTACTATTTATAAAAACCCAAATAGCTCTTGATTGTTGTTTGGGTTTGTTGTTATTGGGTAATTATTGACGATTGACAATTGATGACAGATGGCAGATGACCGATGATTCCCGACGCTAAAGGTCGGGAGACTTGCTGATTTGTTAATTTGGTTATTGGTTGATTGTCATTACGAGGGAGGTACGACCGAAGTAATCTGTTTGTTTACTTATGGACTATGAGATTGCTTCTGCTGACGTTTGCAGTCAGCATCGCAATGACGTGTTGATGACTGTTGGAACGACCAATAACACTCGGGGAATGACCAATAACTCTTGGGGAATGACCAATAACGCAACTGGAATGGTTAAAAACTGAACGTGAACGCTTAATAACGCAGGTGTACCACTCAATCACGCAATTGTAATGCTTAATCAAAACTTTGTAGAGGCTAATAAGAAGTCTAGAATATTTAATGAAAAGCTCGGGATGCTATATCAGGACTAGTATATGATGAAACTTATAGAAGTACTTTAGTGAAAAATTAATGCTTTTTACCGCAGTACTTTGTTACCCGACGTTTTTTTCTTTCCGTACAATATGGTGAAATTCTTGTGTCTGTTCCTTTTCCGATTTATATTCTTTTTCGTCTGTTAATATCCAAGAGTTTAAATTCAGATATAGTTCAGTAATTCCTTTCGTTCGAGATTTCTTTTTTCTTGTAGTAAATTCAACTTTAAATTCCGCCTTTACTTTAGCTTCTTTAATTAATTCCTTTTCGATATTGTGCTTTTTTAAATCTTCAGCGAACCATTCCGAAATTTCGTGAAACATATTAAAGTCAGTTTTCGATTCAGCATTGTTGAGTTTTTGAGTTCTATTTAGGAAATCAAATTCAATAATTCCATTTTTCAATTCAACCAAAGATTTCATATCATTCACTATTTTGCAACCGGCGAACATATCACAAAAAATATCAGCATTATGTTGTAGTCTTTTCCTTCTCATTGTTGTATGGTCAAATGTAGGGTAACGTTTATGTATATGGAAAGTTGCGTGTTTGTGTGCGACGATTTTCCGAAGGAAAATCAGATACAAGCAAACGAGCAACTAACTTTGGTTTAGCCAAACCAGCAATTTTTTATATACGGTGTTGTAACCAGTTTTTATTTTTCATTACTCAATTCGTCAAAAAAATTGCTCGGATTTCTTAAAAATCGGTCAGCATCTGAACCTTTTATTAATTGTGCTAAATCCAAAATATTCGGTTTGCATAAATTTCCGTTTCTGTCCATTAAAATCCAATCATTTTCTTTACAAATATCAAGCATTGAATTAAGGAAATTCAGAGTAGTATCTGTTAAGTCAGTCCGAAACATAAATTCATCGATAAATTCATTAGTTTTATTTAAACCAAGACTAACATCGTGGTCAAATTCCGCTTTTTCACTTTTCCAAATTGTATCGTCAGTCCAACTTGCACGAGTAATTATTTTGTCAATTTGTTTTTCTAATTCCGCTATATTAACTTCTATCTCTTTCCACCAATTTGTTGTTCTTGCATCTTCAAATTCAGGCTCTAAATCATCGTTGTCAGTTTCAGTATATTTTTCCCAAAACTTTTCCCATTCAGAATGTTTAATTTCCAATTGATTTGGTATTTCTCCAAATTTCATTTCAATCGCCTTTTTCGGCAGTATGTATGTTATAAATTGGTTAATTGCCATTCGGTTTCTCAAATTGGTTACAACTTGTTATATCAGTATAAATATAGTTTTTTTGGGTGTCATTTTCGGGATATGAGAACTTTTTGTTGTGTTTGCTTATGATCTATAAGATTGCCTGCCAATAGGCATGCAGGAATCCAGTTTCGTTGTTTTTTTTATGTAAAAACAAGAGTAATTAGTAATCCAAAAGCATTTGATGGTTGGGATTATAATGGGTGTCAGAAATTTTAAAATCATAGCTTCCTACAATTTCAAACCCAGCTTTTTTATAAAATGCTATAGCCTTATGGTTTTCAACCCAAGTGTAGAGCCACATACCTGTTTGGTCATGGTTTTTTGAGAAGGTCACACAAAAATTAAAGAGTTCTAAGCCTAACTTTAAATGATGATATTCTTGCAAAACATAAAGTCGTTCTAATTTGGTGGTGGTTTTATTAGGAATGTTTTTACCAGTAACATTCAATACCAATTTAGAATAACCAATTGGTGTTTCGTTGTGATACAAAATATGGTAATGGTTTTTAGCTTGCTTGAGTTCGCGCTCAAATTCAGATATTGAAAATTTTGATTTTACGTAATTCGTAATATCTTTTTTAGAAGCACTGTGGCCGTGAGATTCTAAAAAAGTAGTTTTACCAAGTTCTGCAAGTTGTTTTGCATCTATTGGTGTGGCAGTTAAAATGGTGGTCATAAGATAATAGCGTTTACTTATTTCTATTTGATGTGTATTTTGAAAGTAAAAATATATAAATCTGTCAGTTCGAGTGATTTTGAGGAACGAAAAATTGTATCGAGAACTCTATTTAAAGATGAAATTCTTGTTTTCGATACATCACGCTCATAGCGTGACACTCAAACTGACGAATTTCATCAAATTACACATAGATTTACTTTGATTGGTTTACGACATAAGTAGGTAGTTTTTTAATTCTTGGTATGAACCGATTTTGCTGGCTTTCTTTTCTCGGTTCATAACCGCTTGAATTTGTTTGGGCAATGCAACAGTTGTATTGATGGTTTCCTCAACCACATCTAAAAATTTAGTGGGGTGAGCCGTTTCCAAAAACACACAATGGGCACTAGGGTTTTGTTTTAAATAGGCCTTGCTTCCTAAATACCCAACTGCACCATGCGGATCGGCAATATAGTTATATTTATTATACAGTTCTTTCATAGCTTCGCGTGTTTCAGCATCGGTAAAACTAAATCCTGAAAGATTCTTTTTCAGCGTATCAAAATCATGATTATAGATTTCTTGAATCCTTATAAAATTACTCGGGTTTCCAACATCCATAGCATTACTAATAGTCTGAACAGATGGTTTGGGCATATATTCTTGTGAATTTAAATAACTTGAAACGACATTGTTTTCATTATTTGAGGCAATAAAATGATTGATAGGTAAGCCTAATTGCTGTGCCATCATACCTGCGCAAATGTTTCCAAAATTCCCGCTTGGTACTGAAAACACGATATTGTCATACTGGTTGTGCAATTGTTTGTAAGCAAACATAAAATAGAACAGTTGCGGTAGCCATCTAGCCACGTTAATGGAGTTGGCCGAGGTCAATTGCATGTGATTTGTAATGTCAGTATCTAAAAAGGCTTGCTTGACCATGTCTTGGCAATCATCAAAAACACCATCAACTTCCAATGCCGTAATATTTTGTCCTAAAGTAGTTAATTGTTTTTCCTGAATGTCGCTCACTTTACCACTAGGATAGAGGATAACCACATTAACGCCAGGAACACCCAAAAACCCATTAGCAACAGCTCCTCCAGTATCTCCAGAAGTGGCTACTAACACAGTCACTTCATTTTCATTATTTTGATTGAAATACCCAAGACAGCGAGCCATAAAGCGGGCACCAACATCTTTAAACGCCATGGTTGGACCATGAAACAATTCCAAAGTTGATATATGGTCATTTATGGTTACAATAGGAAACTCAAACGACAGCGTTTCATCAATAATTTGTTGCAATATTGATTCTGGAATGTCTGGCTCAACAAATTGTTTGATAGCTTCAAAAGCTATTTCGGAATATGAAAGATTATCAATATTTTCAAAAAACGATTTTGGTAAGGGTGTGATGCTTTCTGGAAAGTATAAACCTTTGTCAGGAGCGATTCCTTTTATTACGGCTTCCTTAAATGTAGCTTTATTGGATTTATTGTTTAATGAGTAAAAGTTCATTTAAGTAATTGTTTTGACGCCATCAACACTGATTTCAGATGTAAAAGTATAAAATTCAATTTCGGTATGCGAATAAACTTTGCGCATAGATTCTTCAACGGCTTTGGCTGTTTCCATGCCCTTTGATAAGGCAAAGATGGTTGGTCCAGCACCAGAAATACCTGCACCCAAGGCGCCAGTATTTAAAGCAGCACGTTTTACAGAATCAAAATGAGGAATTAATTTTTTGCGATAAGGTTCTACAATAACATCTTGTAGTGATCGACCAATTAATTTGTAATCGTTTGTATATAAGCCACTGACAAGACCTCCTACATTAGACCATTGTGTTATGGCATCTTTTAAAGGGATTTCTTGAGGTAATACGTTTCGAGCATCTTCTGTTTTGATTTCTATTTGTGGATGTAAAGCGGATATAAACAAATTATCGGGAACTGGTAAGCTAATAACTTCCACAGGATTTAAACTTCTAATTAAAACAAAACCGCCAAACAAAGCAGCGGACACGTTATCGGCAATTGGAGAGCCACAAGCGGCTTCTTCACCTAGCATGGCAAATTGTACTAATTCTGTTTTTGTAAATGGTTTACCTAATAGTTCATTAATAGCGAAAGCAGTGCCAGCTGCACTGGCAGCACTAGAACCTAATCCGCTTCCAGGTTTAAATCCTTTATAAATTTCAATATCTAAACCCAGCTGCATATTCTGGTCATTAAGCATAGCTTTAATAACGGTTCCTACTAAATTTTCATTAATGTTATAGGGTAGGTTAGCGCCTTCAATTTTAGTGATGATGAGTTGATTGTCATTTCGTTTGGTGAATACCATTTCATCGCCGATGCCTTCCAGCGCCAGGCCCAATGCATCAAATCCGCAAGAGATATTTGCAACAGTAGCTGGCGAAAAAATCTTTATTCTGTCCATAATTTAGTTGGTTCCAATTCGGATTATATCAGCAAACAAGCCTGAAGCGGTAACATCGGCTCCTGCACCAGCACCTTTAATTATCATAGGTTGTTCTGGATAGCGTTGGGTATAGAACATGACAATGTTATCTTTTCCTTCTAAATTATAGAATGGATGACCTTGCGGAATTTCTTTCAAGCCCACTTGTGCCTTCCCATTATTGAATTCGGCAACATATTTTAGCTGGCAATCTTTGGATTGTGCAGAGGCATAAAGTTTTTGAAAATGTGCTTCATCATCAATTAAAGTTTGATAAAATTTATCTACAGAATCACTTTCTAAATTAGCTTTAGTTAAAAAGGATTTATTCTCTATGTCATCTAAATTCATGTCTGTGCCACTTTCTCTTGCCAAAATAAGAATTTTTCGGGCCACATCAACACCAGATAAATCAATTCTGGGATCAGGTTCTGTATAGCCTTCTAATTGGGCTTGCTTTACCACGTCATGAAATTTTGTTTTGTCATTAAAATTATTAAAAACAAAATTCAAACTGCCCGAAAGAACAGCTTGTATAG
The DNA here is from genome assembly GCF_012931685.1 of Hanstruepera ponticola. Lineage (GTDB taxonomy): Bacteria > Bacteroidota > Bacteroidia > Flavobacteriales > Flavobacteriaceae > Hanstruepera > Hanstruepera ponticola. The sequence continues at coordinate 7,597 of NZ_JABANC010000009.1, read as the reverse complement.
ACGTGACTTCATCACCTGAAGCTATTAAGTTATTTAAGGTGTCAATTATGGGTAAACCTGCACCAACATTAGTTTCAAATAAGAAAGGTGCGTTATATTTTCGTGATAAAAGTTTTAAATTATTATAGTTTTCCATATCACTAGAACAGGCTATTTTGTTACATGCAACAACAGCAATGCTTTCTTTTAAGTAATTAGTGTACATTTTGGCAACAGATTCATTGGCCGTAACATCAACAAAAATACTATTTCGTAAGTTGAAAGTCTTTACATGTTCAAAAAATGCCTCTAACGACGCTGATTCACCATTATCAAGATCAACGTTCCAGGTTTTTAATGATAATCCGGAATCATCAAATATCATTTTACGTGAGTTGGAGAGTCCAATGACGCGTAAGTTGATTTTGAGGTGTTCTTTTAAGTATTTTTTCTGCTGCTTAATTTGTTCTATTAACCGTTCACCAACGTTACCAACTCCAGTAATAAACACATTAAGTTGCTTATTCTGTTCTTCAAAAAACCGTTCATGTATAGTGTTTAGTGCCTTTTTTACATCCTTTTGAGCAATTACTGTCGAAATATTTTTTTCGGAGGCACCTTGGGCAATAGCTCGAATATTGATATTATTCTTACCTAAAGCGCTAAATAAACGTCCACTAATACCTTGATGATTTTTCATATTGTCACCAACTAGTGCTATAACAGCCAAATCATGCTCAATTATTATGGGATCAATTTTATGAAGTGAAATTTCATTCTCAAAAGTTGCATTTATAGCTTTTTCAGCTTTTATGGTATCAACATTTGCAATTCCAAAGCAAATGGAATGCTCTGAAGACGCTTGAGTGATTAAAATCACATTAATTTTCTCTTGGGCTAGTGTTTCAAAAAGTCTTTTTGAGAATCCTGGGATGCCCACCATGCCATTGCCTTGAAGGGTGAGTAGGGACATGTTATCTATATGGCTGATACCTCTCGCTACGGTTGTTTTGCCATTGGTGTAATCATTGGAAATTATAGTTCCAGAAGCTTCTGGTACCATAGTATTTTTTATATGGATTGGAATATTGTAATCCAAAACCGGCTGTACAGTTGGAGGATAAAGTACTTTAGCGCCAAAATGAGATAATTCCATAGCTTCTTGGTAGGACAAGTTTTTTATAGGATAAGCTTGTTTTACCAATTTCGGATTTGCCGTGTACATACCACTAACATCAGTCCATATTTCCAATCGATTAACTCGTAATGCAGCAGCAATAATCGCAGCTGTGAAATCAGAGCCACCACGACCTAAAGTGGTTTGTTCGCCACCTTCTGATTTCGAGATAAAACCAGGAAGAATGGTAATAGATTGTTTAGCATCTGCAAAATATGATAAGATGTTAGTATTTGTAAGATTAAAATTAACTTCAGCTTTGGTAAAATTGGAATCAGTGACAATGAGTTCTTGGCTATTTTTTCTCATAACACTGTTGCCACGTTCTTTTAGTGCTTCTGTGATTATATATGAGGATAAAAGCTCGCCAAAACTCAAAAGTTTGTCAGTTGTTTTTGGAGATAATTCATTGATTAAATAAATACCATCTAAAAGGCTTTTTAGGGCTTGTAATTTGGTTTCTAAATACTCTTTTGAAGTCGTGTCCTGAGATGAAATTAATTCAGACAATATATTTAAATGAATAGACTTAATATCTTTAAATTCAGATAGATAAGATTCATTTTTGTTTTGAGCAAGTTCTCCTGCTTTTAGAAGCTTATTAGTTATGCCACCAACTGCTGAAACCACGCAAATTAACGGTTCAGTTTTGGAATAGTTTTCTAAAATACCAATAACTTGTTTTATATTTTCTACGGAGCCTACAGATGTGCCGCCAAATTTTAATACATTCATAATAAATCAGTTGATAAATTGAATATGTTAGTAAGGGAAAAAAAGGATAAATTAATTACGGAGTTTTATATAGATTTAACCCCAAAGGGTCGTAAAAAAAGCAACTGTAATTATAGAACCCTTCGTAGAAGAAACGGCTGAAAAATTGATGTGTATTTGGTTTGAAAGTTGCATTTTTTATGTCTATACCTATCAAAAGTATTATTTTTACTGTAATAAAAAAATTAATCCCCTTTTTTTGGATTGAAGGGCTTTTTTATTCGATAAATTGTTAAAAATATAAAACAATCACATGAAGATTTTTTCAAAAGAACAAATATATGAAGGCGATAAGTTAACTGCTGAACGTCAAAACATTACTTCTACTGAACTAATGGAACGAGCAGGTACGCAAATTTTTAATTGGATTCACATGCGTATGCAAGGTGCTCAAGTACCTATTCACGTGTTTTGTGGTATAGGAAATAATGGTGGAGATGGCTTGGTTGTGGCACGTCATTTAATTACACATGGCTATAGCGTGCATACTTATGTGGTAAATTATAGTGATAAGCGCTCCAAAGATTTCTTGATAAATTATGAACGTATAAAGGAAACCACAAAAAAGTGGCCTACGCTTTTAGGATCTGATGACGAATTTCCAGCAATTGAGGCTCAAGATATTATTATTGATGCTGTTTTTGGTATTGGATTAAATCGTCCTCCTGCAGATTGGGTTGTTAAGTTGTTTCAACATTTTAGACAGTCGAAAGCGTTTACATTATCTATAGATATACCATCAGGTTTAATAACTGATAGAGTGCCTGAAAATGAAAATCAAGTTGTTTGGGCTGGTTATACGTTAAGTTTTCAAGCTCCAAAACTGGTTTTCTTTTTGCCAGCTACAGGTAAATACACAATACAGTGGGAAGTGTTAGATATTGGTATAGATAGAGAGTATTTAATGACAACACCAACTGAAGTAGAGTTGATTGGAAAACAAGAGGTTTTACCAATTTATAAGCCTCGAGAAAAATTTTCACATAAAGGAAACTACGGTCATGCGTTAATAATTGGAGGAAGTTATGGTAAAATAGGTGCAGTTACATTAGCCAGTAGAGCTGCTTTAACTTCAGGTGCAGGTTTGATTACTGCTTTTGTGCCCAAATGTGGGTATGTACCATTGCAAACAAGTTTTCCAGAAGCTATGGTTATAACGGATAATGAAGAGTCTTTTGTATCAAACATCACAGTAGATTTTAAGCCTAGTGCTATAGGTATTGGTGTGGGTTTGGGAACTAATGAACAAACACTAGATGCTTTAGAAAAATTTCTTAAAGAAAATGAATCTCCTTTAGTTATCGATGCCGATGGACTTAATGGTCTATCTAAAAACAAAGAGCTAATTAAGTTGTTACCTGAAAACACCGTTTTAACTCCTCATCCTAAAGAGTTAGAGAGATTAATAGGAACATGGAAAGATGATTTTGATAAACTTGCTAAAACCAAAGCCTTTTCCAAAAAAAATAAGCTGATAGTAGTATTAAAGGGTGCAAAAACAATTGTTGTAATGGGTGAAAAATTGTATGTCAATACTACTGGAAACCCTGGATTGGCAACTGGAGGAACAGGTGATGTTTTAACTGGAATAATTACTGGACTTATAGCGCAGGGGTATGATCCTTTAGCGTCATCGGTTTTCGGCGTTTATTTGCATGGTAAAGCTGCAGATATTGCTGTTGAAGATTTAGGGTATCAAAGCCTTATAGCTTCTGATGTTATTGATGCTTTAGGCGAAGCTTATATTGATCTTTTTAAACTGCCAGAAAATCAAGAGCCTATTGAAGAAGAAAGTAATGATAAAGAGCAAAAAAAGCCACAATAATGTGGCTTTTTTGTTTTGAAAATTTATGAGATTATATATTTAATTCCGTAAACAGTTCTTTCAATTTTTCACTTGATGGTCTTGGAGCATCAGGTGTCACAACGTTACCATCAGGATCTATAAGAATAAAACGCGGAATACCATTTATTTTATAATTCTGAACAAATTCAGATTGCCATCCTTTTGGAGCAAAAATTTGGATTCCACCTAATTCTTTATCTTTAACCATGGCCTTCCAGTCTTCACGTGCTTGGTCCCAAGATCCTCCATGAGTTCTGTCATCATCAATAGACATACTTACAAATTGAATGTTCTTATCATGGTATTCTTCTTCAATAGCCTTTAAAGCAGGTATTTCAGCTTTGCATGGTCCGCACCAGGTTGCCCAAACATCAATGTAAACATATTTACCTTTTAAATCTTCTAATGATGTTTTTGTGCCGTCATAATTTTCATAGTTTTCAAACGTCGGAGACTCTGCACCTTTAGGTAATTCTTTTTTGAGAGCTATAGCTTGACCAATATATCTTTTGTAGGAGTCGAGCATAGGTTCTAACGTTTTATTAGCACTATTAGTTATTGAAGTATCAATGTCCTTATTTGATGAATAAAATTCGCTCAATTGAGTTTTTATATTAGCTAACCTTTCTTCTAAAGTTTGCATGTCTTCAATAGTGCTTAACTCCTCAAAGTCAAGTAACTTCTCTTCCTTTAAGGCCTTTGTCGCTAAAAAATTACTATGTTCTGATCCTTTTCCAGTATATTTTGCTGTTTCATCAAACATTTTTGCGTCTAACGTCATATCAATTTCATAGCCATTTTTAAGAAAAACAGAAGTGGATTCCGCGCCATCATAAAAATTATAGATGCCAGTTTCAACTTTAAGAGTGTCGCTAAAAGTACCATCATCGTTAACTTTAATAGTCTTTGAGTAATCTCTGGTTCTCAAAACTATAGAGTCACTATTAGGATTGGTGATTTTACCTGAAAAAGTCACATAATCTTTAGGAGCTTCTTCTTTTTTTTCACACGCAAAAATTGATAATGCGCATAGTAATATTAAAGTTCTTTTCATGGGTTTATTTGTTTAATTTATCAAAAATATAATTTTAAATGAAAATCTTATTTAATTATTGATATTTGTTTGCATAATAAACAATGAATGTGGAATTTTGAAACCGATAAAATATTAATATGGATTCATTTCACTACATATCATCAGAAACTTTAAGTATTGAGAAAATATCAGATATCATTTCTGAAGACAAAAAACTTGCCCTTTCCGAGGAAGTCATCCAAAAAATAAATACTTGTAGAGAATATCTAAATGAAAAGTTGAGAGGTCAAGATAAGCCCATTTATGGTATTAATACTGGTTTCGGCTCCCTCTATAACATTAAAATCACCAAAGAAAACCTTACAAAACTTCAAGAAAATTTAGTTATGTCTCATGCTTGTGGGATGGGAGAGCATGTAACAAGTGATATTGTAAAAGTTATGTTGCTTTTAAAAATTCAATCGTTAAGTTATGGGCATAGTGGTGTGCAATTGGAAACTGTTGAAAGGTTGATAGCATTTTATAATAATAATATTTTACCAGTTGTATATACCCAAGGTTCTTTAGGAGCTTCAGGTGATTTAGCACCTCTAGCTCATTTGGCACTACCACTTTTAGGTAAAGGAACCGTTTTATATCATGATGAATTTTGTGAATCTAAAGATATTCTTAAGTTGTTTAATTGGAGTCCAATTAAATTACAATCAAAAGAAGGTTTGGCTTTACTTAACGGAACACAATTTATGAGTGCTTATGGTACTTGTTTATTGATAAAATCATATAAACTATCTTATTTAGCAGATTTAATAGGTAGTATTTCACTAGACGCTTTTGATGGTAGAATAGAGCCTTTCAATGAACTAGTACATTTGGTTAGACCTCATTCAGGTCAACTCAAAACAGCAGAGCGAGTTAGAGAATTTCTTGATGGGAGTGAATTAATTAAGCAAGAAAAAGAGCATGTTCAAGATCCTTACTCCTTTAGATGTATGCCTCAAGTTCATGGAGCAACAAAGGATACTCTAGAGTTTGTAAATAAAACAATTACAACAGAAATAAATTCTGTAACTGATAATCCTAATATCTTTAGTCAGGATGATGAGATTATTTCTGGAGGGAATTTTCATGGACAACCTTTAGCATTAGCTTTAGATTATCTTAAAATTGCTATGGCTGAATTAGGGAATATTTCAGAAAGACGTATTTTTCAATTGGTTTCTGGTTTAAGGAAATTGCCAACATTCTTGGTTGATAATCCAGGATTGAATTCAGGGTTTATGATTCCTCAATATACAGCAGCTAGTATTGTAAGCGCCAATAAACAACTAGCTTCGCCTGCAAGTGTCGATAGTATTGTTTCAAGTAATGGTCAAGAAGATCATGTTAGTATGGGAGCCAATGCTGCAACTCAAGCTTACGACTTAATTAATAATATTGAACGCATATTGTCAATTGAATTATTTAATGCTGCTCAAGCTATTGCTTTTAGAAGTCCGATAAAATCTTCTGACTTTATTGAATCTTTTCTAGCTGTGTATAGAAATGAAGTTGCTTTTGTATCAAATGACAGGGAGCTTTATATTGATTTAGAGAACTCATTGAATTTTCTTCAAAATTTAACAATTGATAATACTGAATTGTACTAATTAGATTACACATTATCTAATAAAAATGTCGATTATCTAATTTACTTTGAAACGGGTATGTGAATTATTTATATTCGTTATCAGAATATTTTTTCTAAATTTATTCTTCCTACAATTTTAGCATTTAATTGGTTAATAGCATTTAAGTGCCTCAATTTTACTTCATAAGAATAACTTGTTATTTTTAAGATGTTGCTCATCTTGAAAGTAATTGTTGTATTACAACAACTGTGTTATGTTAACGCATTATTAATCAAACTAAAATGTTATGTTAATGTACACTTTTACCTCAAAATTGAGAGTTACCAATTGTTGGAGCTCTCTAAAAACACTATGTTCTTTTTGGGATAAAAAAACCATTCATTCTAATAGCAGTTATAAACTGTTGTTAACGTTAATGGTTTTTTTGTTTCTATCTTTTCAAGGTTTTAGTCAAAGAACTATACTTGGAGATGAACAGCAACAAGCTGTTATTACAACAAATGCAGTTGATTCTAATTTAGGATGTAACCCTATTGTGGTTCCGCCTGAATTTGATACAGATGTCAAATGCGATATTTTTGTTACTACAAACGGACCACAAAATGCTGGTGGATTTGATTGTAGTTTTTCTCAAACGTGGACGGCATATTTAGTAAAGAATTGTGGTTACACCGCAACCCCAGTCTCTATCACATATACATGGACAGAAGACAATCTGCCTCCCAAGGTTAATTGTAGTGCAATTCCAGGAGGTGATCTAGGTTGTAACCCTGAATCTATACCAAGCGGAGAAAGTTTAATAGATTTTATAACTGTAGATGATAATTGTTTTGGAGCAGCTGATAATTCAGTTGTTTTTGTTGATGAAACAATACTTGATGATGAAGGATGTGAGAGAAGTGTAACATATATCTTTAAAGCTACAGATCCATGTGGTAATACATCATATGATTTTGAAGCTTGTAGTGTAACATACACATGGACTTTTGATGATGAAGCACCTGTGATTTCTTTGAATCCCGATAGTTCTGAATCAGGTGATTTAGGCTGTAATGCTGAATTGGTACCACCAATGTTTGAAGCAACAGACAACTGTGGTGTAGGTGAGCCAATAGTAACAACAGCAGGTCCAACAAATGACGGATGTGCATATAGCC
>NZ_JABANC010000008.1 GCF_012931685.1 Hanstruepera ponticola | reverse complement strand
TGTTTCCTGTACTGGCTGTTATTACCGGAACTTCTGTATCCTCTGTCCATGTATAAGTTACACTGACTTCCACTGCTTGATTATCACATGCATCTGTGTAATTAGCTGTCCAGGTCTGACTATAAGCACAACCATTATTTGTTGGTCCTGTTGTTTGTCCGATTACTGGTACATCCTGATCCAAGCAGTTATCACTCGCACTAAAAGTTGGTGGTGTGATCGTTGGATTACATTCAGTGTAATCTATGTTTCCTGTACTAGCTGTTATTACAGGAATGGTATCATCATCAGCTACTGTAAATGTGGTTTCGCAAAATTCTGTTTGCTCACATTGATCACTCACAGTATATCTTATTTTAGCAATACCTCCACCACAAACACTTGGAGCAGCGAATTCGCCTTCCGTTACTTCAACATTATCTATATAATACGTAAATGATTCTGTAACTATTCCGCCTCCACCTTCATAAGTGAATCCAGCAGGATTTTTCCAATCGTTAAATCTGGTATCAATATCATCATTACAGTCAACAGAATCAGTATCTGGACAATCTGGAACTAGCGTTTCAGCTGTGTTTATACTATTTACAGTAAACTCTTCGCTTTCAGCAGTACAACCAGGTTCACCAGCTATAATCACTGTAGCAAAAACTTTATATACTCCAGCTTCTGTAACTGCTAAAGTATTAGAATTAGGATCTGTACCAGGAATTAAAACCCCGTCCTTGTACCATTCATACGTATACGTTCCTGGAGGAGCAGGAGTTGCAGTTAATATAACTTCAGATTCAAAGCAATCTAAATCGTCACCCGCTAGTGTAACTGTATATTCTGGTGTATCACCTAAATCAAATGGTCCAGCCATATCCTTAAGCTCAGCTGTAAACGAGTCTGAAGAACGTGTTTTAACAATAACACTTCCAAGAGGAGCCTGACAATCACCAGTTGAAGATCTTGTATCTAATCCTAAAAGGGTTGCATTAATACCAAATTCAGCCAAAGTTGGCATGATATACTCATTGGTGAAACTTCCATTGGGTGCAACTGTACCCCAAGATGGCGCTGCAACATTTGCAGAGGTATTTACTTGGGCAAATATAGCCGCCTCACCGGTAATATCAGATCTTAAAGAAATTCTAGCATACCCGAATGGTATATTATTATCATTATTACAATTGTAAAATTCAAAATTACCATTCTCATCACCAAAGTTAAATGGTCTGAATGGCAAAGTATTGAAAGCAGCATAACCACCTGGGAAATCACTACTATCAATCCAGGCATATAATCTTACATCAGCTACGGCTCCACCATTAGTATAGTTAGCTGATAATATTATATCTCCATGAGTAATAACTACACCACTAGCAGGATCAAAATCATACGATGTGTGTCCGCAATCTGTTCCTCCTGTGACTAAAGTTCCATTATTGTTATTATCAGCTGGCACTTCATCTTCATCAGGAATATAGGTTACTTTTTCTCTAAAATATTCAAAATCAATATAGCTTGTACCATTATCGCTTCGGGTAGAAGCTGCAGCAAATGCCCATTGATCATCATTATTTGGAAAAACCGCATCAGAGTCTCTACGTAGATGTGCATAAATATCTATGATATCATTTTTTTGAGGCACATCCCCTTCTTTAATGGTCCAAGTTGTTGGATCATCAAAATTTTTGTCGTCACTGGCACCAAACACATTGGAGTCCATATTGCCTCCTTGCGTGTTTTGATCTCGTATATATACGGCATCAATCCATGTATCACCATTTACAACTGTGTAAACAGGAACCGACATTCTAAATTCTTTTGATACATTGGCACCAGAAGCCAATTCAGCTATATCAGCGGCATTGGTTTCATCAATAACACCTAATCCAGATACGCCTTGCACCCAGTCATCAGTTCCTACACCTGAATCAGGACTAAAAGAAAATAACCCTGAATAGACATCTCCATCCACGGCAAAATTAACGTGTATTGAAGATCCTAAAGGAACTGATTGTGCTTGTACATTTGTGCTTGAATTAAGTAAAAAACCTAAAACCAAGCAACAAAATAATAGCATTTTAAAAGGACTGTTTTTGTAAAACAAACCCTTAATTGAAGTAATTTTGTAATTCATCATAACTTACATATTTGTTAATACCCTCGTTTGCATAAACAAGTAAGTTATTGTGTAAAAAAGACAAGTAAATGTGGCGCAAATCGATATGAATACACTTTTTTGTGTAATCAATCAAAGTTTGCTACAACCAATATATTGCTATTAATAAATTTCTTGAGGAGATTACAAACTTAAACTATTTATTTTTAATAAGCAAAAAATATTGTTTATAAATATCTAAAAAACAACTAATTAAGGTTTGTAATTCAGATTAAAACTATTGATAATGCTAGAAAACTAACGCTAAAGATCATTTCATAATATCTCGTTGTTTCAAGACTGCGACTCTAAAAAATAATTAAACCAATAAAAAAAGACCCAATGAATTGAGTCTTTTTATTGATGAAATGAAATAGTAATCTTTATTTTTTGATAAACTTATAAGTTTTTGAAACGTCATTAATTTTAACTCTAACCAGATAATTTCCTATTGTCAAGTTTGAAACATCAATCTTGTTATTAATGATTCTATTTGTATTAGCTTTTGCAACTTGCTCTCCAAGAATGTTATAAATTTCTATACTAGAAATAGGCTGGTTAGTTTTAAATGATAATTCATTTACTACAGGATTTGGAAATATAGAGAAATCATTGAATTCATTATCTAGAGTAGAAAGTGTGTTAGTATATTCTACCCTGAAGTCATCTAACAAAAGATAGTCTTGATTACTGCAATTATAGTGTCTGAAAATTAATTTCACAGATTTATTCGCAAAATTATTTGGGATAGTAATTTCAATATCATTAGCAGAAGCAGGTCCTCCTTGTGCTAATGTTTGTTGAAACAACATAGTGTCATAAGGACTTCCTACGCCAACTTCTTGGATGTAAACAGCGTAAGACTCCAAGTAATTTGTAGCACTCGATGATGCTACACGTACATTAAGCTTAATATCGTTGGCGTCGTTAGGAATAAAAAACGCTGGAGTAAAAAGTGCATTATCAGGTGTCATAGAAGATGAAGGCGATCCATAGAACCTTCCAGATTGAAAACCAAACGTTTCACCACCAGAATAATAGAACCAGTTAGAGCCATCACCATCATTATCTTCACCAGACCATCCTGTTAAATCCTCACAATCTGATGACCATATCGTTGTTTGGGCAGAAATTGTCCCAACTGATACTATAAATACGATTAATAAAAGTAAATTTCGTTTCATAATTTTTGCTATTAAATTGATGAAGTAAATGTATAGAACATGATGAATTTATCTTTGAAATGCTATTTTTTTTCGATAAAATGCAATTTATTTGTAAGAATTATAGATTTTTTGTAGTCTAAATCCTATTTTATAAATAAGAAAACGCAACCAAAAATGGTTGCGTTTTTTATATTATTTGAGATTCCTAGAACTTGGTCGGAATGACAATTAATTTTACTTCTTCGAAATTTATCTTTCGACTCCACTCAAGACAGGTTACTTGACTTCTTCAAAGTCTACGTCTTCAACATCACTACCTTCATTAGATGCTTCTGCATCACCTTGAGGTTGCTCTGCTCCTGCACCACCTTGTTGTGCTTCAGCTTGTGCTTTGTACATTTCTTCGCTCGCTACTTTCCAAGCTTCGTTTATTTTTTCCAAAGCTGGATCAATAACTGCTAAATCTTTAGTTTCAAAAGCTTTTTTCAATTCTTCCAAGGCTTCTTCAATTGGCTTCTTTTTATCATCTGATAATTTATCACCAAATTCTTGCAACTGACTTTCAGTTTGGAAAATCATAGCATCAGCTTGATTTAATTTATCAGCAGTCTCTTTAGCTTTGGCATCTGCTTCAGCATTTGCTTCAGCATCAGCTTTCATTTTTTGAATTTCCTCTTCTGTCAATCCTGATGATGCCTCAATACGAATATCTTGAGACTTACCAGTGGCTTTATCAGTTGCTGATACTTTTATGATACCATTAGCATCAATATCAAACGTTACTTCAATTTGAGGTGTACCACGTCTAGCTGGTGGAATACCATCTAAATGGAAACGTCCAATGGTTTTATTATCTGCTGCCATAGCACGCTCACCTTGTAATACGTGAATCTCTACTGAAGGCTGATTATCTGCAGCTGTTGAAAACACCTGTGATTTCTTTGTAGGTATTGTCGTGTTTGCTTCTATAAGCTTTGTCATCACGTTACCCATAGTTTCAATACCCAATGATAATGGTGTTACATCTAGCAATAAAACGTCTTTAACATCTCCTGTTAAAACACCACCTTGGATACCTGCTCCTAAAGAAACAACTTCATCTGGGTTAACACCTTTGCTAGGTTTTTTACCAAAGAATTTTTCAACAGCTTCTTGTACTGCTGGAATTCTGGTAGAACCACCTACAAGAATAATTTCATCTATATCACTTTTTGATAATCCTGCCGCTTTAAGTGCAGACTCGCAAGGTTCAATAGTACGCTTTACTAAATCATCAATTAATTGCTCAAATTTTGCTCTTGTTAAGGTACGAACCAAGTGCTTTGGTCCACTAGCAGTAGCAGTAACGTAAGGTAAATTGATTTCAGTTTGAGCAGAAGATGATAATTCAATCTTTGCTTTTTCAGCTGCTTCTTTTAAACGTTGTAAAGCCATTGGGTCTTTACGCAAATCAATATCTTCGTCAGCTTTAAACTCATCAGCCAACCAGTTTATGATTTTCTCATCTACATCATCACCACCAAGATGCGTATCTCCATCAGTTGATAATACTTCAAATACACCATCTCCCAATTCTAGGATAGAAACATCATGTGTACCACCTCCAAAATCAAAAACAACGATTTTTTGGTCAGTACCTTTCTTATCCATACCGTAAGCTAAAGCTGCAGCAGTAGGCTCATTAATAATACGCTCTACTTTTAAACCTGCAATTTCTCCAGCTTCTTTAGTTGCTTGACGTTGCGAATCATTAAAGTATGCTGGTACAGTAATAACTGCACGTGTTACATCTTGTCCTAGATAATCTTCAGCAGTTTTCTTCATTTTTTGAAGAATCATGGCTGATAATTCTTGAGGTGTGTATAAACGACCATCAATATCTACTCGTGGTGTATCATTATCACCTTTTACTACTTTATATGGTACGCGTTCTGCTTCATTTTTAGATTCAGAATATTTATTTCCCATAAAACGTTTGATAGAATAAACCGTTTTTGTCGGGTTTGTTACTGCCTGACGTTTTGCTGGGTCACCAACTTTAATCTCGCCTCCTTCAACAAAAGCGATTACCGATGGTGTTGTGCGCTTACCTTCTGCGTTTGGGATTACAACAGGTTCGTTACCCTCCATAACAGAAACGCAAGAGTTTGTTGTTCCTAAATCGATTCCAATAATTTTACTCATAATACTTGTATTCTTTATTTCTTTAATTTAATTGTGTTGAATTATAAATTTTATTCATCATGCTAATGTCAAGTATTGTGCCATGACAAAAAATATGACAGCTTGTCACATTTTTTATAAATTAGGTTAAACTTTACTACATCTCTTTAATTATTCATACTTTTAAAAAACGAATCAAAACTTATTTATCATGAAGAAACTTGTAATAGTCATTATATCATTTATTAGTATCCTTATCATTTCTTGCGAAGGTCCATCTGGTCCACCAGGTCCTCCAGGAGAAGATGGTGGTCTTATTGTTGCGCCTGCTTTTGAAATAGAAATAGATTTTAATTCGGGTAACAACTATGAATTTATTGAACCATATGGATTCACAATATATCCATCTGACGTCACTTTGGTTTATATTTTATGGGATGTAATTGATGGTCAGGAAATCTGGCGTTTAGTGCCACAAACTGTTGAATTTAATGAAGGGACTCTTGTTTACAATTATGACTTTACCAGAGAGGATGTTCGATTCTTTTTAGACGGTACCATTAATTTTAGTTTATTAGATTCCGTATGGACTCAAAATCAGGTATTCAGAGTCGTTATAGTTCCTGCCGATGATGTTGGTAAACACATTTATACAGATTTAGAAGCGGTAATGAATGTTTTTAATATTAAGGAATTTAAAAAGCATTAACAGGTGTAATCGTTCCTTTTTTCATGCTATCATTAAGAACTAAATGTATATTTGTGGTTAAATCTAACTAATCATTTTTATGGAGTCAATTTCTGTTTTTGATATGCTGAAAATTGGTGTGGGTCCTTCAAGTTCTCATACTCTAGGTCCTTGGCGCGCAGCTGAACGCTGGATAAAAGAATTGAAAGACAAAAAACGTTTTGACAAAGTTGAAAAAATCACCGTTGATCTTTATGGTTCACTATCTTTAACAGGAAAAGGACATGCCACCGATTTGGCTGTTATGTTGGGTTTAAGTGGAGCCGATCCTGAATTAATTCCAACCGAAACAATTGATGTGGTAATCAGTGCCATTAGCAATTCTGGAAATATTATATTCAACAATGAAAAAGCAATTCCGTTTAATGCCAAAACAGATATTACGTTTAATAGAAAATTTTTACCATTTCATTCCAATGCACTTACATTTACTGCAACCGTAAATGGCCGAAATTACAAATCAACCTACTACTCTATTGGTGGTGGATTTGTGGTTCAGGAAGAGCGAAAAGTTGCAAAAGCCAACAAAATCATTTTTTATTGTACGTTTCCTTATCCCGTTGAAAATGGCACACAACTGTTAGATTTCTGCAATCAGTTACAGATGCCGATATCGGGAGTTGTTTTAGAAAATGAAAAATCAATCAGACCCATTGAAACTATTGATTTTGAATTACAACGCATCTGGAACACTATGTTAGAATGCATGTATTTAGGATGTCATACTGAAGGAAGTTTACCTGGAGGGCTCAATGTAAGAAGACGTGCTTTTGACATGCATAAAAATTTAATTGGCGATACACCCTATTTAGATCCTACCGAGTGGATTCAATCTATAAGAAATACCGAAGTAAAGTTTAGACAAATTATAAAATGGGTTAGTTGTTTTGCACTTGCCGTTAACGAAGTCAACGCTGCATTAGGACGTGTTGTGACAGCACCTACTAATGGAAGTGCTGGTGTTATTCCAGCAGTTTTAATGTATTATTTAGTTATTGAAAATCATGATGGAAATTTTGATGATATCAAACGCTTCTTATTAGTTGCTGGGGAAATAGGAAGTATCTTTAAAAAAGGTGCTACTATTTCAGCCGCAATGGGTGGCTGTCAAGCGGAAATTGGTGTATCATCAGCGATGGCAGCTGCTGCACTTTGTGAACTACAAGGAGGCACTCCTGAACAAGTGTTGATTGCCGCTGAAATAGCCATGGAACATCATTTAGGGATGACCTGCGACCCTATTGGAGGTTTGGTTCAAATTCCGTGTATTGAGCGCAATGCTATGGGAGCTATCAAAGCAATTAATGCCTCGGAATTGGCATTAGACACTGATCCAAAAAACGTAAAAGTCCCTTTGGATAAGGTTGTTCAAACCATGTGGGAAACGGCCAAAGACATGAATACCAAGTATAAGGAAACTAGTGAAGGTGGTTTAGCTGTAGGTGTACATTTAAGTGATTGTTAATTTATAAGTAATAAACGTAGCCAAGAGAAAATAAGACACTGCCTACGCGACTCTTTCCAAATGTTTCGTCCTTTTGCAAGGGTATAAATCCATAAGTACCCCTAACCTCAAATAATATTTCAGATTTATTGGTTACTTGTTTGGTGACACCCAAACCTAATACACCTCCAAAATTCACATCATTTAAACTATCTTTCACATCAGTTTTTGCATCAAACGATGTCTCCGGAAATAATGCTATTTCTCTATCTTCATCAAAATAAATTTGACTGCTCCCACTAGTAACTTGTGTAGCTTTCATTAAAAATCCAATGTAGGGTCCAGCATTAGCAAAAAAACGCCAATCGTTACCATATGTATATGTATATTTAAGTAGTAGCGGAATTTCAAAATATTGCAATTCATTACGATTTTTAAAATCAGCATAAAATACGGTACCTGGAGGAATTTGCTCTGCTATATCAGGTGGTAGATTACTCTCTAATGCTGAAGGTGGAATGGGTTGATATTCATTTCTTTCGCCTCCCTTTTTAGCATAATTAAATTCAATTTGTGCCGAAATCGCTTTAGTGATTTCATAATTGAAGAAAATACCGACTTCAAAAGAAGCAAATGACTTAAAATTTTCAGTATAAATATTATCAGATTTGTCAGATAAAGAAGGTAAGCTTAATCCACCTTTTACACCTATTCTCATTTGACTTTGTAGAGTGTCTGACTGAATCACATCTTGAGCAAATAACGCTAATGAAAAACAAACACAGGATGCCGTTATAATTCTTTTAAACATAATTTAGATAGTTAGTTAGATAACCAAATATCAAATTATTTTAAGCATAAAACAAATAAAATCAATCTTGACAACCTGTTCGCCTTCTCGTATCTATTAAATAGATTATTTTCCAGGTACCATTATCGTGAAATAATTGAAATGAATTGACGCCACAATGACTAAACTCTCCATTGAACCAAAATTCATAAGGTGTCCAAACATTTGCCATATTACCGTCTACCTGAACTTTATACTCCAATATTTTTTCTTCCCATTTTTGATCTTCAGTTCTATTTGCTACTGCGCTAATTAATTTTCCAGGTTCATCTGTCACCAAAACATCTTTACCTTCTTTTGTTTTAAAAACTGTTTGCATTAAAACCTTGTCCATCATTACAGACTTCATAAGTGTTGTGTCACCTTTATGAAACCCTTCAAAAAAAGTTTTGATAGTCTGCTCTGCTTGTTGTTCCGCAGACTCTTGACCAAAAATAGTTGTTGATAATAACACGGTTAGGTAGAATATAAATCGTTGCATAATTAGTTTAGTTTTAAACGAATATAATATTAGATGGTCTTATTTTCAATCCTATAAAGAAAAGTTTAACACTATATATCTAATTTAGTATTTTTACAAACTAGAAATTTTAAAACAACACTATGTCAGTTGCTAAAAAGGGATACAAAAGAATTACAGTAAAAACATTGGTAGATATGAAAGCTAATGGCGAAAAAATATCCATGCTTACCGCTTATGATTATACAATGGCAAAAATTGTTGATGGTGCTGGTATTGATGTTATTCTTGTTGGTGATTCGGCTAGTAACGTCATGGCTGGTCACGAAACCACATTGCCAATTACTTTAGATCAAATGATTTATCATGCTTCTTCTGTAGTCAGAGCAATAGATCGTTCATTAGTCGTGGTTGATTTACCTTTTGGAAGCTATCAAAGTGATCCTAAAGAGGCATTACGTTCTGCCATAAGAATTATGAAAGAAAGTGGTGGTCATGCTGTAAAACTTGAAGGTGGTAAGGAAGTTAAAGAATCAATAAAAAGAATACTCAATGCAGGTATTCCTGTAATGGGGCATTTGGGGCTTACACCACAATCAATCTATAAATTTGGAACCTATACGGTAAGAGCCAAAGAGGAACAAGAAGCAGAAAAACTAAAAGAGGATGCCTTGATGCTTGAAAAAGCTGGTTGTTTTGCTATAGTTTTAGAGAAAATCCCTGCAAAATTGGCAAAAGAAGTCGCTGAAAGTGTGAGTATTCCTGTAATTGGAATTGGTGCTGGAAATGGTGTTGATGGTCAGGTATTAGTACTTCATGACATGATTGGGATGACCCATGAATTTAATCCGCGTTTTTTACGAAGATATATGAATTTGTATGAAGATATGACGCAAGCTATTTCTCAATATGTTGACGATGTGAAATCACTTGATTTCCCGAGTGATAAAGAACAGTATTAGTGGTTAGAAATAAAATATCTTGAGTTCAAAAATCGTATCTAATAAAAATAATCTGCAAGTTCTTTACGAAGACAATCACATTATTATTGTCAATAAACGTGCTGGTGATATAGTTCAAGGTGATAAAACTGGTGACAAACCTTTAAGTGAAGTAGTGAAAAGTTTCATAAAAGAGAAATACAACAAACCTGGTAACGTTTATTTAGGTGTTGTACATCGGTTAGATAGGCCAACTACAGGCATCGTCTTGTTTGCAAAAACTAGCAAGGCGTTACCAAGATTAAATAAATTATTTGCAGAAAAAAAAGCAAATAAAACCTATTGGGCTCTTGTTAAAAATATTCCTGACAAAACAGAAAGCACGTTGATTCACTGGTTGAAAAAGAATTCTAAAAACAATAAATCTTCAGCTTTTATAAAAGAAACCGAAGGCTCAAAAAAAGCTATTCTTCACTATAAAACGATTAGACAATTGGATAATTATTTTTTATTAGAGATTGCGCTGGAAACAGGAAGACATCATCAAATCAGATCGCAACTATCAAGTATTGGTTGTCCTATAAAAGGCGATTTAAAATATGGTTTTGACAGAAGCAATAAGGATGGTAGTATTAGCCTACACGCTAGACGTTTAGATTTCACACATCCAGTCTCTAAAGAACCTATTTCTATTACTGCACCTCTCCCTGATGATCCTGTATGGAATGCTTGTTTATAACACCAAGGTTTTAGGTTTTCTGTAAGGATAAATAACTTCCAACTCCGTGCCTTTACCTATTTCTGATTCTAATTCATAAGTAGCATTTATTAAATTGGCTCGATTTTGCATATTCATCAGTCCAGCACCTTTTTCTATTTGCTCAATATCAAAACCTTTACCATTATCTTTAGCATGAAGAATAAGTTTATCATCCATATATTCAATAGTTACAGAAAAGTTTTTTGCTGAAGCATATTTAACGGTATTTGAAATAAATTCCTGAAAAATCCTAAATAAAATAATGCTGTCTTTTTGATTTTCAAATAATGCTTTATCTCCTTTATCTGTTAATGTAGCATTCAAGATTTTTAACCTATTTAATCTGTCGATTTCGTTTTGTATAGATTCATGAAAACCTTTATTAGCTATAACATCACTATTTAACGATTTTGATAGCGCCCGAACTTCTCTCAAACTATCTTTTACAACATCCCTGGTTTCTGAAAATTGCTCTTTTATCGTTTCGTCAACAGCCGTTGTCATAATACTTAATTGCATATTAGCAACTGACAATAGTTGGCCGATATTGTCATGCAATTCTTGACCAATGTTCTTTAGAGTTTGTTCTTGAATTTCAATTTGCGTATTAGAAATTTCCTCTTCAAAAACCTGTTGTTGCTTTATTTTATCTAAAAGAAGTTTGTTTTTTCTTTTTTGAAACACTACAAAAAAAACAATAACTATTGTAGTAATTATTACTAATGTAAATATCATGTAGATTAACAAGTAACGTTCAGATTTGGTTGTTACTTGTAAACTACTAATTAAAACTATTAAGTAATTTAAACTATTCATATTCAGGTTTTGATACTACTAACGCAATTGCAAAGCCAAGATACATAAAGATATTTGCTGCTAATTTTATTGTCCATTTAATTGCTACGTAACCCCAATCTTGTTTAGTATTATAAACTTCAAAAAAGCCCAAGGGTGTTGTTACCAACCACCAAATAAATATAATAGCCGAAACATAAAAATAAATTGAACTATAAAAGTCAAACAATTTTTCAGAGTTTAAAAGTTCGTACAGATAAAATATGGAGCTTAACAAAATGATACTCAAGCTTAAAATATTAATATAAGTTTCTCTTTTAATAAAAAAGCTATCAAACCTAAATATTATGGTTAAAATAATGACTATTATGTATAAGTATCTGGCATAAAATATTATTCTTTTAAAAAAAATAGATTTATATCTCTTACTTAAAAACCATGAGTAAAACAAGGTCGCAGCACTGGTCCAGCTAATAGTGAACCACCAGTAATTCTTTTCTAGAATAGTACCTTCAATTAAATAAAACAATTCAAGGTCTTTTAGATATCTTGGATAACTACCAACGATTTCAAGGAAAACAATCCAAACTAAAAACCATATGAAATATTTAACAGGCGTATTTTTATATTTACTATATAATAACACCCCTGTTAAAGCAGCAATAAGCTCAAATGATTTCGTTAATATAGAATAATAATTTTCTAAAAATTCCTTCACAAATCACATTATTGTGGATAATTTGCAGAAGGAGGATCACCTAATCCACCATCATTCATACCATCACCTCCTGGTATGTCACCACCACCTACACGCTTAAATTTAAAGAATGAACTACTACCTTCAGATAAAGACTCACTACCAGTTGGTACCATAAATACAGTTGTATAACCTGCACCTAATTTAGGATCGTCCGGATAGGCTGCCATATAAATACGAATACCGTCCATATTATAACCTAAAGCCGTAGATTGGCTATCAGCATATTTTATATAATTTTCAACATCAGTTAACGAAAACCAAACCGATCGGTTATCTCCACCTTTTCGAGTAACTATGGAATCACTAACTAATTTGTATCTAGAATTATAAGTAGTGTCTAAAATTTTTGCTTGTTCGGGTGATATTAGACCTTTAGGTTTTACAATAGGAGCTTCAACCATATCTTCTGTTGCCCCACAATTTGGACAAAAATAATAAGTTGCAAATGCTCCCAGCAAAGCTCCCAAAATAAGAATTGATAATTTTTTCATGTGTATTTGGTTTAGTTAATATTTGTTTTAAAGTTAGTAAAAAATTCAGCCTAGCCAACCTTCTCTATCTAAACTTCTGTATTGTATAGCTTCACTAATGTGCGAGCCATTTATGTTTTCCGATACTTCTAAATCAGCAATAGTTCGTGCTACTTTTAAAATTCTATCATAGGCTCTCGCTGATAAATTTAATCGTTCCATAGCCGTTTTTAAAAGCTGTAATGATGCATCGTCTAACTGACAGTGCGTTCGTATTTGCTTGGTATTCATTTGTGCATTATAATGTACTTTATCAGAATCCTCAAACCGTTTAGTCTGAATTTCACGGGCAGCTGTAACCCGTTTTCTGATATCAACAGATGATTCAGCTTTTCTATCATCAGAAAGTTTTTCAAAAGGTACAGGCGTAACTTCAATATGAATATCAATTCTATCTAATAACGGCCCAGATATCTTACTTAAATAACGTTGCATTTCTGCTGGTGATGATGTTACTGGCGCATTTGGATCGTTAAAATAACCTCCTGGACTTGGATTCATACTGGCAACCAGCATAAACGACGATGGATATGTAACTGTGAACTTTGCCCTAGAAATTGTTACCTCTCTATCTTCTAATGGTTGACGCATAACTTCCAAAACTTCCCTTTTAAATTCAGGCAATTCATCTAAAAACAAAACACCATTATGCGACAATGAAATTTCTCCTGGTTGCGGATAACTACCTCCTCCAACAAGTGCAACATTAGAAATGGTGTGATGTGGACTTCTAAAAGGGCGTTGTGACATAAGTCCGCTGTTTTCTTTGACACGACCAACAACTGAATGAATCTTGGTGGTTTCCAAGGCTTCACTTAAAGTCATAGGTGGTAAAATACTCGGTAAGCGTTTAGCTAGCATAGTTTTTCCTGCTCCAGGTGGCCCAATAAGTATTATGTTGTGACCACCAGCCGCAGCAATTTCCATGCAGCGTTTAATTCCTTCTTGCCCTTTGACATCAGAAAAATCAAACTCGGGGAAATTAAGCTGCTTTTCAAATTCTTCTCGCGTATTGATGATGGTTTGTTCCAATGGTATTCCTTCATCAAAGTACTCAATAACTTGCTTGATATTATCTACACCGTAAACTTGCAAATCATT
This sequence comes from Hanstruepera ponticola, assembly GCF_012931685.1. Taxonomy (GTDB): domain Bacteria; phylum Bacteroidota; class Bacteroidia; order Flavobacteriales; family Flavobacteriaceae; genus Hanstruepera; species Hanstruepera ponticola. The sequence goes on along the minus strand of NZ_JABANC010000008.1, from coordinate 63,831 downwards.
CACAATAGCAGCCTCTTTTGCATTTTGCTTGGGTAGAATAAACCCTTTAAAACCCTCTTCTCTTGCTTTTATGGCTATAGGCAAAGCTCCTTTTATAGGCTGTAAGGTACCGTCTAATGACAACTCACCCATTATGATATAGTTGTCTAAATTATCTGCCTGAATTTGACTGGATGCAGCTAAAATACCTACTGCCAATGTTAAATCATAAGCACTGCCTTCCTTTCTTAAATCAGCAGGAGACATATTTATGATTAGTTTTTTACCTGGTATTTTATAGCCATTATTTTGAAGTGCTGCAGCAATGCGAAAATTACTTTCTTTAATAGCGTTGTCTGGTAACCCAACCAAGTGATAGCCAATACCTTTATCTACATTGACTTCAACGGTTACAGTTGAAGCCTCTACACCAAAGACAGCACTGGCAAAAACTTTTTTAAGCATCTAGAAATTTGTTTAGATTAAATGTAAGAAAAAATTTCAACTATTTTCAAGAACAAACTCCAAAGCTCGTTTCTCATTGTAATAAGACTTACCATACAAATGAAAACCCACATGACCACCATACTTGGGCATTTCTAAAAACAATTGAGCATTTTGTTTGGCTTCTTTTACTGGGTAACATTCTGGAGACAAAAACGAATCGTTTAACGCATTTAAAATTAAGGTTGGGGTTTTAATAGTTGATAAGAATTGGAGACTACTGCATTGACTATAATAATCTCGAGCATCCTTAAAACCATGTGCTTTTGAGGTATATACATCATCAAAATCTTTTAAAGTTTTAATACTTTTTATATCTTCTACAGATAATTTATCAGCATGAAGTTTTTGCTTTCTACGTAATCTTCTTACCAAATAATTTTTAAAATTTTGATGATAGGCTAAATTTTTAACCTTATGTAATTCTTGGCATGAACCATATAAATCACAAGGTACAGAAACAGCAACACCTGCTTTTATTTCATTTGGTATATTATGTCGTTCTCCCAAATATTTTAGTAACATATTGCCTCCTAAACTAAAACCGTTAATACTGATTTTAGAGTATGTTTTTGTCTTTAAAATATGATTAATAACAGCCTCTAAATCTTCTGTAGCTCCGGAATGGTAAGATCGATATTGCAAATTATCCTCGCCACTACAGCCTCTAAAATTGACACAAACAGCATCAAATTTATTGTTATTAAAAAGTTTGGCTACACCTGTTATATAAGGCCTCTGACCATTCCCTTCTAAACCATGGAGAATGATAATAAGTTTATCAGATTTTTGTTCAGTATAACTCCAGTCTAAATCTAAAAAGTCATCGTCAGGAAGTATTAATCGTTCTCGATTTTGAATAACGCCATTTACTCGTCTTATTAAACCTGAATAGATAGTTGACACATGCCCATTTCTAAAAAAATAAGGTGCTTTGTAGGTTGATTCTATTATTGGCATATCACTTTACTTCCAATGTTGTGAATTTAAAAGTTCTACCATCAAACAACCCTTTATCACTTAACTTCAATGAAGGAATAACCAATAATGCCATAAAACTCAAAGTCATGTAAGGTGCATGTAAAGTACTACCAAGTTGTTTAGCCACTTTATCCAATTCGGCATATTGCTTACCAATAGTTTCAGCGTCTTGGTCACTCATAATACCTGCAACGGGAAGTGGTACTATGTGTTCATCAGATTCAGAAACAGCACAGATACCACCTTTATTTTCAATAATGAGATTCACTGCCTTACAAATCATTTCATCAGAAATACCAACTGCTATAATATTGTGAGAATCATGCCCTACGGAACTGGCAATAGCACCTTCTTTTAATCCGAAATTCTTAATAAATGCCAATGCTGGTTTGTTATTGTTATAACGGTTGACAACGGACATTTTTAAAATATCTTTTTCAACATTGGAAACCAAATTGCCGTTTTCAATTGTAGCAGTTTCTATCAGTTCGTTCGTAACCAACTGACCTTCCAGAGCTTCAATAACTCGAATTTTTTTAACAGATGATTCAATTTTAAAATCCGTTTCAACTTTCTTTTCTGTGTTGAAATTGTTAAGAATCTGAAATGGTGCAGAAGGTATTTTAGATTTTCCTTTATCGAACACCAATTCACCATTAATATAAGTTTGTAATGTCTTAAAGTGTTTTAAATCTTCAACAACAATACAGTCTGCATAATCTCCTAATTTTAATAAACCTACATCAAGATTGTAATGTTTTACTGGGTTTGCACAAGCAGCTTGCAACACCTTAAAAACATCAATTCCTTTTGCTACTGCTCTAGCACACAATTGGTTTATATGCCCTTCTAATAAATCGTCAGGATGTTTATCATCACTGCAAAACATCATGTTTTCAAAATCTTCAGGCAATAAATCAATAAGCGCTTCAAAATTTTTGGCAGCACTACCTTCTCGAATCAAGATTTTCATGCCTTTTTGAAGCTTTTCTAGACCTTCTTCGTAGGTAAAACACTCATGATCGGTTGAAATACCTGCTGCAATATATTTCGTTATGTCTTTTCCTCTAACACCTGGCGCATGCCCATCAACAGGTTTGTTGTAGTGTTTAGCCCAAGCTATTTTTTTTAAAACTTCGTCGTCGTCAAATAATACACCTGGGTAATTCATCATTTCGGCTAAATACTTAATGTCAGGATTAGCCATGAGCTGTTTGATATCATCCGAATCAACCACTGCTCCCGCAGACTCAAAACTAGTTGCTGGCACACAGGAAGGTGCTCCGAAATTGAATTTTAATGGTGTTTGTTTACCATTTTCAATCATAAAATCCACCCCTTCAACACCCAACACATTAGCAATTTCATGTGGATCAGAAACTGTTGCAACCGTACCATGCTTTACGGCTATTCTAGCAAATTCACTGGGTACCAACATGGAGCTTTCAATGTGAATATGAGCATCTACAAATCCAGGAAGAATATAATGCTTGATATTGTGATGCTTTTCTTCTATTTTAGAAATTACATCATTAGAAAAAGTAATTTCTCCAGAGAAAATTCTTCTGTTTGGTATATCAACTATTTGGCCTTGTAATTTCAAATTTTATTCCTCAAATCGTTCTAGTCCTTTTACTAACCACTCATAATACTCATCGGCATTTGGTGTATATGCTGTTGTGTGATTTAAAAGTTCCATATCGTGATTGAGCAAAACATAATATGGTTGGGAGTTGTTCTTAAAGTTTAGAGTTTGCAAAGTTGCCCATTTATCACCTATAGTTTTAATACTCTTAAGGCTACCATTCGCTTTTTTAAACTGAAACTGCTCATCTTTTGGAAGTTCTTTCCTATCATCAACATAAAGCGAAATAATTATATAATCTTCGTTTAGAACATCATAAACTTTATCTTGACTCCAAACTTGTTCTTCCATTTTGCGACAATTAACACAAGCCCAACCTGTAAAATCTAACATGATAGGTTTGTTTTCTGCCTTGGCTGCTTCCAATCCTGATTCCAAATCTTTGTAACAGTTTAACGCCAAAGGACATTCGGAATCTTTTTCATACAAGCTGTAAAACATTGGAGGCGGAAAACCACTTAATAACTCCAAATTCGCATATTTGGTATTGGTTAAACCCGGTAATAAATAGATAACAAAGGCAAATACTAGAATGATAAAACTCCATTTGCTAAAACTAATTTTTTGAAATGGACCATCATGTGGAAATTTAATTTTACCTAATAAATACAGTAATAATCCAATTCCAATTATTATCCAAAGTCCAATAAATACTTCACGTTTCAATAATCCCCAATGTTCAACTAAATCTGCATTTGATAGGAATTTTAAAGCTAGAGCTAATTCAATAAAACCTAAAACAACTTTTACTGTATTTAACCAGCCACCAGATTTTGGTAAGGAATTTAGCCATTTTGGGAACATAGCAAACAATGTAAAGGGTAAGGCTAGTGCTAACCCAAAACCACTCATACCCAAAGTTAATTGTGTTGCACCACCATCACTAGACAATGAGCTTCCTAAAAGTGTTCCTAATATAGGTCCTGTACATGAAAACGACACAATTGCCAAGGTTAAAGCCATGAAAAACACACCTATCCAACCACCAATTTTGTTGGCTTTAGAATCTAAAGCGTTACTCCATGATGCAGGCAAAGTCAATTCGTAATACCCGAAAAATGAAAACGCGAAGGCGATAAAGATGACGAAGAAAATAATGTTCAACGTGACATTAGTGGAAACATTATTTAGGATTTCAGGATCTAAAGAATCTAAAACATGAAATGGCAAACTCAATAAAAAGTAAATTAGAAAAATAAAGAACCCATATAGCATGGCATTCGCCAATCCCTTTTTATCATCTCCTGAACTTTTAGTAAAAAAGGAAACAGTCAAGGGAATCATAGGAAACACACATGGTGTTAACAAAGCAATCAATCCACCTAAAAAGCCCAGTAAGAAAATTGTGAAATTACTTTTCTCTTTAACCTCTTCTGCTTCAAAATTATCCCAACCTGTTACATTTAAGTTTAATGCTCTGGATAAGGCCTTACTTTTATCATCAACTTCAACAGGAACAATTAAATCACTAGTGTTACCATCTAAAGGCGTGTAAAACGTAACTCTATTTGGAGGTAAACATCTAGTTTCATCACAAACCATGAAATAAACTTCAGCAGGTATAGTTTTTAAATTACTATCTGTTAATTTGATTTTTTGTACAAATCTAGCTTTATTAGAAAAATACTTAATATTCATATCAAAAACAGGATCAAAAACAGCCTTTGTGTCAGGCTCTGATGTTTTTCCAATGAGCTCATACCCTACTTTTTTATTAAAGGTAAACTCTGTGGCAATTGGACCATCATCACGTTCTAAATATTGCGAATACAAGTGCCATCCTTGTTCAATGGTTGCGATATACTCAACTTCATATTCATCATCTGTGAGCTTTTTAACATTAGACATCCATTTAACAGGTTCAAAAATTTCAGAATTTGAATTACGCTTTGGTAATTCAATATTAAAAATCTGACTATCAAAAATGCAACGCTCATCATCACATGCTTGAAAATCAACCTCACTTTTAATAACCGAAACTTCTGGATTTAATAATTCTATTTTTTGAGTAAATGTGGCACTACCATCAAAAAAGGTCAAGTCCATTTCAAAAACTTTATCAAACTTTGTAATGCTTTCACTCTCTTGTGTTTTACCAATAAGTTTAAAATCTTGTATTTGTGCGACAGAATCATATACAAACTCGGTTGGAATAGCACCTCCTTCAGGCAGATTCTGGGAATATAAATGCCAATGGTCATCAATAATAGCTTGATAGATAATATTGTATTCTGTATCAGAAATTTTCTCGGCTTCTGCAGTCCACTTTACCGGTTGTAATTGAGCTGAAATTGTGTTAAAAAATAATAAAGCGATACACAGTGTAAATAAATGCTTCATGAGGTTAGTTCTAATTTTAGTATCGTAGTTGTTTTGTCAGTTACTTTAAATCTATTGTCCATCCGGCTATTTAGAATCCAAATGATTTTATCATCATCAGACACCAATAATAGTGCTTGTTCTTTTTCAGGTAATGACCATTTTTCGTCCTTAAAAAATTTACTTAATTTCTTTTTTCCTGTCATTCCAAAGGGATAAAAATAGTCGCCTTTTTCCCATTTTCTTACGGTTAAGGGATATTTTAACAAATCTTTATCAACATATATCGACGAACGGTCTATTGTTGAGAAATTGGTTACAGTTTTAAATATCATATTGCCTATTGGCAATACTATTTCATGATCATGCTCTGTAACTTTAATGTTTTCGTGATCAGATTCATTATATAAACTTGTAATTATTAAATAATTTCTGTTTTTTATTAATCGATGTGTTTTGGATAATACAACTTTTCCAGATTGACTCGATAAAAGCTTATATACGTCATCCCATTCAGTAAAGCCAAAATCCTTTAACAACTCATATAAATATGCTTTAGGGCTCGAAAGTTTAAGTATTTTTTTTATGTCCACTAAAATATTGTCACCTTCAATTGCAACAACCTTTTTTTGAATACGTGTTATAGCATCCGCAATGATATTTTGTGAATCCTGTAAATGATTTTGAGTTTTGTCAAAACTCTGCAATAATTGCGGATTGAGTTCCTTTAGTATTGGAATGACATCATGTCGCAGTTTGTTTCTAAAATATTTAGTTGATGCATTACTACTGTCCTCTCGCCAAACAAGATTATTACTTTCGGCATATTCTAGAATCATTTCACGCGAAAAAGGTAATAACGGACGTACAATATGATCATTTGTTTCAGGAATGCCTGTCAAGCCTTCCAAACCTGTTCCTCGTGTAAGGTTTATCAAAAAGGTTTCCAAGTTATCATCGGCGTGATGGGCTGTTAAAACGTAATCAAAATGCAGTTGAGTTGCCAATTCCAAAAACCATTGATAACGTAACTCACGAGCCGCCATTTGAATAGATAACTTGTTTTCATTAGCATAATTTTCAGTATCAAAGCTTTCAACAAAAACTTCTAAATTTAAATCTTCAGCCAAATTCAACACAAAATCTTCATCGGCATCACTTTCTTTGCCTCTTAAATTAAAATTACAATGAGCCAGACTGATTTGAAGTTTCAATTGATGACAAAGTTGTGTAAGTACCACACTATCCAATCCACCAGAAATAGCAATCAACAATTTGCTTTTTTTTAGAAAAGGAAGGTTTTTATTAATATGATCTTTAAGCGAATTAATCATGCTCAAAAATAGGGTTTAATTTTCTAAAACGTCACGCATTGCTCTTGCTTTTACCAAGCACTCTTCATACTCCTTAAGCGGATCACTTTTGGCGGTTATTGCACTCCCAACAGAATAACTGACGTACTGATTAGTTTTATTGTACAAAATACTTCTAATTACCACATTAAAATCAAAGTCACCAGTAGGCGAAAAGTAACCAACAGCTCCAGAATAAACACCTCGTTTAGTTTCCTCAAGGTCTTCTATAATTTGCATAGCCGAAACTTTTGGTGCACCAGTCATGCTTCCCATAGGGAAAGTTGATTGAATCACATCAACAGGATTTGTGCCTTCTTCAACCATTGAAGTTACAGTTGAAATCATTTGATGCACTTGCGGAAAGGTATATACTTTGCACAATTCTGTAACCTTGACACTGCCTTTAATAGCCGTTCTAGACAAATCATTTCGAACCAAATCTACAATCATAATATTTTCAGAACGTTCTTTATGGTCAATTGATAGATTATCACGCAGTTGATTGTCCTCTTCAATGTTTTCAGATCGTTTGGCTGTTCCTTTTATAGGCTGGGAAATAATTTTGCTTCCTACTTTTTTCAAATAGCGTTCGGGAGAGGCAGACAATAAATACTTATCATGTAGTTTAATAAAAGTGGCGAAAGGTGGTTTTGAAATGGCATTCAGATTTTGATAGGCCAATAACGGATTTATTGATGAGGATTCAGCATAAAATTCTTGACAAAAATTAGCTTCATAAATATCACCTCGATGAATATGGGCTAGCATTTCAGCTAACTTTTTAAAATAATCATCCTTATGAATTCGCAATTTTATTTTTATTGGTTGAATCTCATAATCTTCAACATTTAAGGATGTTTTTTTGATAGCATCAATATCATCATCCAATTCATCATCTACGCAATTCAAATAGTGAATTTCTAATACATTACCATTAATAAAAAAGAGCTTTTTAGGTTGAAAAAAATACAAGTCGGGAAACTGCAAGCCGTCAAAATTATTAGATTCTAACGCTTCAATATCATTTTTTAAATCATAAGAAAGATAACCAAAAATCCAATCTTTTGTAGTGCTTTGGTAGTCTTTTAACTTTGAAAATCCATCATGAAAATCTGTTTGAATACTTGTAAAAGCATCAACGGCAAGAACAGCATCAAAACTTGAATAATCCTCGGAATAGTTATTGGAATCCATCCATGTAACTTCAGAAAACTGCTGACTCCAATTCAACAATTTTTGTTTATATTGTTCTACATTTTTAAGCTGTAGTTTTCTGAAAGTTCGCAAATTATTTTGTTTTATAATTTTCAAATTTATTAAGAAACTATGTAACTTGAATACTTTTATATAATTATCTACATCAAATTACTCATCCATTTATGCCTTACAAATACTCCAGTAAAACAAAGAGCAGCCTGCTAGTATGCCTTTTACTTTTTTTTATTGCTTTTGGTTTTTCACAAGATCGATCCAGTTATAATTTACTTTGGAAAATAGAAGGTAAAAATCTAACAAAACCTTCTTACATATTTGGTACTATGCATGTTGATGATATTAGGGCGTTTAAATTTAGTGATGCCGTAATGCCAGCTATTGAAGAAACAGAAATGTTTGCCTTGGAAGTAAATCCAGACTCGCTTGTAATTGCTATGACGAACAAGGTAATAGATAGAGACCCAAAAGATGTTTTTAGAGACGTATTATCTGACGAAGAATATCAACTTTTAGTTGATCGTTTTGAAGAAATAAACACCTACTCGTTTGAAGATTCAGAATTAAGAGATCCCAATACCATTTTAGCATTATTGATGCCAGAGACAGAAAAAGATGATGACCAATCCACTTTTGTTGATTTATATTTATACAATCAGGCTAGAACTATGCAAAAATCAATAACTGGTCTTGAGGATATGTACGAGCAACTTAACTATTTTGAAAATTTACCGCCAAAATATCAACGCTTATATATTTTAGATCAGTTGGAAGATGACGTTGAAACTCTAAATAACGACCTAGAAAAATTGACTAAAATTTATTATACAGGTAATATTCAAGCTATTGATTCAATGATTCAAACCTACCATGGATATGATTCAGAATTAATATCGCGTAATCAAGTTATGGTTAATAGTATTATGAAAATTACCCGAGATAATAGTCTGTTTTCTGCAGTTGGAGCGGCTCATTTGCCTGGAGAGAATGGCATCATAGCACTGTTGCAAAAAGAAGGTTATGATGTTACACCAGTTGAAGCAACTTTTAAAGGTGTTGCTGATACATATGTTGTAGACGAATCAAAAATGCTGTGGTATATTTTCAAAGATGAGGAATTAGGATACAGCATAGAAGTGCCAAACAAGCCCAATTATAGTGAAGACTTCCCTGGTTTTACAATTCATATGTATCAGGGTCTTAATGATAACAACCTGTATTTATTTAGCGGAATTAATGTTTCTTTCTATGATGACGACATGGATTTCAAAGCTTTAATTGAAAACTTCGTTAACACACTTACTGAAAGCTATGAAGGGGAATTAAGAAGCCTAACTGAAGTAGATATTTCAGATGGCATTAAATACATTGCAAAAATTGACATGCCAGATAATAACCTTATGCAATTACATGTTTTGGTTAAAGATAAGATGTTGTATTACCAAGGTGTTCAATCGGAGGATGATGATATTGAAAATAACAAATCTGTGATTAGATTTTTCAACTCATTAAAAACCAGCAAACCAGAAGCCATAGAGAATAAAGCTTGGATACATCATCATGATAATGTTGGCGCGTTTTCAATTGAATTACCTGACGAACCAAAGAACGTGTCACGAGAGCAGCCAAATCCATATGAAACTGATAGTGAACCATATATTCTCAATATGTTTATGGCAACTGATTATGCCAATGACAACAACTATATAGTACGTTACAATGATCATCCTACAGGATATTATATGGAAGATATCCAAGTTGGTTTTGATGAAATCAAAAAAAGCTTTGAAACTAAAGCCATCATTCTTAACAACGAGAAAACTATTTACCTTAGCGGTTATGAAGGTAGAGAGTATGAATTGCTGTTACAAGAAAAATATCATACCATCTGTAGAGTATATTATAGGGGTAATCGCATGTATTTACTTATGCTTCAAAAGTTGAACGAAACTGAAAAGGCTGATCCTGAAAGCCCCTTTTTAACTAGTTTTAAGTTTGAAGATTATGAAAGCCCCAGCACTTTAACCGCATTAAAACCGAAAGACAGCAATTTTGAAGTACAGTTTTTTGAAAAAAATAGACTGATTATTGATACCGTTGACTATGATGATTCTCATATAAAAAACTCTCACGATTATTATACAAAAAATCCAAAATCTGGAGGTGTCTATCAATTTGGATATAGTGATTTACAGGATTATTTTAAAATAAAATCATACGCCGAATTTTACGAGTTAAACAAGAACCATCTCCTTGGGTGGAATGACAGCCTTGTTAAGCAAGACACTGTAAAAGTTGCAAATGGTACTGGCCTTGATTTTTACATTTTGAATAAAAATAACAACCTAAAAACCAGATACCGTATTTGGCTACAAGACAAGCAATTCTTTATGGTTTCTGCTTTTGTTGCGGAAGAAGAACTAAATAATGATGTTACCAATCGTATTTTTAATTCTTTTGAAGTCAAGAAACAAAACCCTAAACCCTTTGATGTATTTTCATCAAAATCAGAACAGATTTTCAAGGATTTGAAATCTAAAGACAGTATTATTTACAAAAGAGCTTTTGGATCACTAACTTATTACGATTTTGAAGAATCTGATATCGAAAGCATTCATAAAGCCTTTTCCACAACTTATTCTGATAGCTTAAAAAATAATCAAATAAAAAATAGTTTAGTTACTATTTTATCTAATTTAAATAATGAAAGCACTTTGAAGGTACTGCAAAATGAATATGAGAAATCAACTACGTCTGATGCATTAAAAACCTCAATTCTTGTAGCCATTCCTGATTTAGCAAATACAGAGGCTATTGCAGTTTACACTGATTTATTATTCAAAAAACCTCCTAAAGATAGTGATAGCTACAATTGGGGCACGTTATCACTTTTTAAGGATTCACTGGCTTACGCCAACTCGCATTATAACAAACTATTATCACTTCTAGACCATACTAAATTCCGTCGTGATGTTCTTAATATTTCCACTGGAATACTCAAGGATTCTACTCTAAACAATCAAGTTGTGAAAGACGGATTTGATTCAATAACCAAATGGACTATGACCGATTTGGCTACTTATATCAAAAATAGCGAAACCGAAGATTATGATTACACCTACAATTCACTTATGTATGCTTACACTGGTTTATTTCATGAAACACAGGATGATAAGCAAGTAATCAAAGATTTTACCCAAGACATCATTTCAAAAGATTCGAATGAATGGATGATTTCTGAAGCTATTGAAATTCGTATTAAACATAATTTACATGTAGAAGACACTTTAATCAACAACTATTTAAAGAGTAAAAACCATAGGCTTGATATTATTAGAGCTTTTCATGACGCTAATAAGTTTCATGAAATACCTGATAACTATTTGGATGAAGCTTCACTTTCAGAAATTATTTTATACAATTATACCAGTGACGATTACGACGTTGATAACATCACCAATCTTGGTATTGTGACGCACGAAAATAAGGATTATTATATTTACTCATTCAACCATATCGTTGAAGAAGGAGAATCATCAGAAGATTATATCGGCATTGTAGGACCTATATCGCCTATTTCGCAAGATTCGCCATTGAATTTTCCAGATGCCTATAGCAATTGGGACTCAATTGAGGATGATTGGCAGTCCCAAGGCCTTAAATTAATTCCAGATTTAATTGAATATGGTTATTAATTCGCATTAATAAACATATTTTTGCATCATGGAACAGCCAACAACTTTTCAAGATTTAAAGCTCAACACACCTCTATACAATGCGTTAGATGATTTAGGTTTTGTACAGCCTACACCTATACAAGAACAAGCATTTAATATTGTTGCTTCTGGGAAAGATGTTGTTGGTATTGCTCAAACAGGAACAGGTAAAACCTTTGCCTATATGCTACCTGTACTACGAAATTTAAAATTCTCAAAGCAAGACAACCCACGTGTTTTAGTATTAGTTCCTACAAGAGAATTGGTAGTTCAAGTTGAGGAGGAAATTGAAAAATTGGCTAAATATATTAACGTACGTGTGCTTGGAGTTTATGGTGGTGTTAATATTAATACCCAAAAACAAGCAGTTGCGCAAGGGTTAGATATTGTTGTCGCTACACCAGGACGCTTGTATGATTTAGCTGTTAGCCGTGTACTGCAATTAAAATCCATTCAAAAGCTCATAATAGATGAAGTTGATGTCATGCTTGATTTAGGTTTTAGACACCAATTAATTAATATTTTTGACATACTACCTGAACGCAGACAAAACATAATGTTTTCGGCTACTATGACAGAAGATGTGGATGACTTAATTAATGATTTTTTTATCGCGCCTCAACGGGTTTCAATTGCGGTTTCTGGAACACCATTGGAGAATATAGCACAAACAAAATATGCCGTACCTAATTTTTACACAAAGTTAAATTTACTTAAACATCTACTTCAAGAGTCTGAAACCTATAATAGGGTTTTGGTTTTTGTAGCATACAAAAAAATGGCAGATCGCCTTTTTGATGCTTTGGAAGCATACTTTCCTAATGAAACCTGTGTAATACATTCTAACAAAACTCAAAACTACCGCTTGAGAAGTATTGAACAATTTCAAGACGGTGAACACCGTATTTTGGTGGCGACAGATGTTATGGCACGTGGTTTGGACATTAATGATATTTCACATGTTATCAATTTTGATACGCCTAATTTTCCTGAAAACTACATGCATCGCATAGGTAGAACAGGTCGTGCTGAACGTGAAGGTAATGCCTTGTTGTTTTATACTGACAATGAAATGGAGTCCATGCAAAAAATTGAAGAATTAATGCAAATGACTATCCCAAAATTACCAATTCCTGATAACGTTATTATCTCAACAGAACTTCTTGAAGAAGAACGACCACAAATAAAAGAGCGCAACAATCCCTTGAAACGTAAAGATGACGATGAAGTTGGACCTGCTTTTCATGAGAAAAAAGAGAAAAACCAGAAAGAAAATTTAGGTGGTTCTTATAAATTTAAGATTGCCAAAAAGTATAAAAAGCCTAAAACTAGAGGCGATAAAAACTACAATAAGCGTAATAAACGGAAATAGTGCTTATTCAGCTATTTTCTGTAGCATATTCTTAAAAATCAATCCATGAAAAGGCCATACGCTATACCAATACAATCGTCCATAAATTCCTAAAGGTCTAAAAGTAGCTGTTTGTATTATTTTATTGTCTTTAACCTTAAATTCCAACCAAGCCTCACCAGGTAATTTCATTTCAGCTAAAAGCAATAAGCGTCCCTCTTCCTTATTTGCATACAATACGCGCCAAAAATCAAGAGCATCACCAACATGCAATGTGTTGATATTAGTGCGACCTCGTCTTAACCCAACTCCACCTACCATTTTGTCTAAATACCCTCTAATTTGCCACAACCAATTTCCAAAGTACCATCCTGTTTGTCCTCCTATACTCCATATTTTATTAATTGTTGCTTCACGATTATTGAAGTCCATTTCACGTTTATCAATAAAACAACCATAAGTTGGCACTTGTATGAAATGTGAAATCTTATTATTCATGCCACTACTTACATATGCATCTTTCCAACTAGAAACAATTTCATTATTTTCAATTTTACTAAAGGCACGTTTCAGACACTCTGTATATCCCAGCGGCTTTAAATTCAGTAGTCTGTTTAAGTCATCATTTCTACAAATAACTTCAACTTTCATGCTGTCAACCAAAGCAACAGCCAACCTATATGACGTAGATGTTACAAAATACAACCAATATGATGATAATCTCGGTGTCATTACTGGTACAGTATAAATAAAACGCTTTAAACCTCTAACCCTTCCAAACTCTAAAAGCATTTCCTTATAGGTTAAAATATCTGGACCTCCAATGTCATAATTGCTATTATAAGTAGCTTTATGAAATAGTGTTTTAGATAGAAATTTAATGACATCAGAGATTCCAATAGGCTGGCAACTTGTATTCAACCATTTAGGCGTTATCATTACGGGTAGTTTTTCAACCAAATCCCTAATTATTTCAAATGAAGCACTACCTGACCCAATAATGATTCCTGCTCGTAGTGCAGTGAAATTGAATTTACCACTGCTCAATATATCCTCTACTTTTTTTCGTGAGGTTAGATGTTTTGACAGTTCATCTTCATTGATGATTCCCGTTAAATAAATAACATGATCAATGTTTGTTTTTGAAACCGCCTGCATAAAATTATTCGCTGAATCGGCTTCCAGTTTTTCATAATCAGCCGAAGATGACATAGAATGCACCAAATAGAATGCACCATCAATATCATTTGGAACATTGGCTAATGTCTCTTTTTTTAGCAAATCCAATTGAATAACGGATATTTGCTTTCTTAAATATTCTGGTGGACTAAACCTACTTTCATCACGCACACAACAAACTACGTCATAACCTAAATCACAAAGCACAGGTAATAAGCGTTTTCCAATGTATCCCGTTGCGCCAGTAAGAAGTACTTTCATTATTAAATTTTAAGAAGTGTAAAGATACGGCTTAAAAAAAAGACTTAAATAACTGCTTAAGAAAGAAAAAATCCCTCGCCTAGCGGCAAGGGATTCGCAAATAACCTCGTTTGTATTCAAAACCTTCCTAACAATAACTTATTACCATACATAAGTTCGCTCTGAATGTCAACTTGATTATTCGCAGCTGCACTATTAATCAGTGTCTAATATCTTTAAATTTTATTAGACACCAAAATTTAATTAAACCTATATAAAAAAGATTTGAACACATCTATTAACATCTTGTAAAACAGACAGGTATAAAAAAAACGACCATTTTAGTCGTTTTTTGTTTTTCAAAAATTGTTTGTTTTACAACTTTTTTAATTTTTCAAGTCTTTCTTTATGATAATCCGAACCGCTTATTTCAAATGCCTTTGAAACGCATCTTAAAGCATTAGCATAATCCTTTTGAGATTCATAATAATCTGCCATAGAGTCATATACATTGGCACTTTCAGGATAATACTGTATAGCTTTTTCGAAGTACATTTTAGATTTATCGGGTTGCCCCATTTCCATATTCATATAACCAGACATATTTAAAAGATCTTCAGGATATGGTGCTACTGAATAACCAAAATGAGCTTTTAATTTCGCTTCTCGATTTTCAATTATTCTTATTAATTCACTAACTGATGTTTCTGGGTTATTAATAGCATCAGTATTTTCCATTTGGTACCACTGAAAAAGTGATATCAAACCATCTTTAATTGAAGGTTGCGGAATAGTTCCATGTAAATCGTTAGCATAGAATTGCCATTCGTAATTAAGTCCGATTGATTCGTTTTTATCAATAAATTGGGCTAATTCAATATTAGAACGTGCAAACAAAGTATATTCAGAAGAATCTTGCATGACGTTGTCTATAGTTATACCAGAATCTTGCATGTGCAATTGTCCTCCTAAAGACATAAATAAGCCTTTTCCATTGAAATTCTTATTCAAAAAATCTGATTTAGCTTGTTTCATAATTTTTTGATCATCCCAATCTAAACTAGGATCGATACTTATATAATTTGCAAATAAATCTGGCTGATTTAGCATAGTATATATAGCAAATAATCCAGCATAAGAGTGCCCAATTAATGTTCTGTAATTGGTAACTGGGTATTTGCCCTCTATGTACGGAATGAGTTCGGTTTTTATAAAAGATAAGAAATGTTTTGCCTCACCATGTTCTTCATTATAAGGCATTCCGCGTCTTGATGTGATTTTTGAAGTCGTTAAATCTCTAGTTCTGTTTACAGCATTAGAAATACCTACGATAATCATTTCTGGCATAAAACCGCCACTATAAAAATCGTGAATATTAACAACTGTTGGCAGTAGTACATCGCCATCTAAAATATAAATAACAGGGTACTTTTCATTTGAATTTGCATTATAACTATATGGCAGTTGAACATAAATATCTCTAGATTCATTAAGGATATTAGAATAGACGCTATCTTTTTTTCCTATTTGATACAAATAGTCCGATTGGGCGCAGATAGTTTGTTGTAAAACAAGGCCAATAATTACATATAAAACTGTTCGCATTTTGATTTATTTGATTTTGTAGATTAGTCTTTTTGTAAGCCTCTTAAGATTAGGATACCTACTCGAGCAATAATAAAGGTTAATAAGCCATATACTGCCGTTAGTAAAGATACTTTTAATCCACCTGCAAAAATAGATGGGTCAGGATCACCCATGGCTTCAACAGAATCAAAGGCCGTAATTAATCCTATTACAGAAGCAAAAAAACCAATAACTAAACCCAGCAAACTACTATCTATAGCTAGTGCTAACATTTTTTTTGATTGATTGATATTCGTTTTTGCACTTAAAAATCCTTTGATTAAAAATACAATAGATAAGATTAAGCAAATGGTTATTAACGACATCATTAACGGACCACCTTCATTAAATCTATCAATAAAAGGATTTAAGAGAATCGCAACTTTAGGAAACAAAACGTAAAAATTCATAGTTGATGTTTTTAAATTAGAGTATGGTCAAATTTATACAAGTTAACGTGTTTACATTTTTAAATGCGATGAACAACCAAATTAGTTCTTGTATTAACCTTTCTGTTGAAACAAGACTAAAATCCGTTATTCATCTACAATTTATAATATCATATTAAAAACATCGTATTATTGTATTCAAAATATTTTGCGTGACAACCCAGAAAGTTATCTTGAAATTTATTACTCGAGCATTTTTACATGCTATATTTTGGTGTGCTGTACTGGTTTTTTTTACCTATTTTTTTGGAGCAGACAGTAAAAATTTTAATGATACACTACAATTTTCACTCTTCTTAATGCCTATTACAATAGCTACCACCTATGTCTCTATTTATAAACTTATTCCAGATTACTTAATAAAGAAACGGTATTTGAGTTTTGGTGTCTATAGTTTGTACACACTTATTATTTCGGGATACCTGATAATGGTTTCTATTTTCTTTAGTTTGATATATCTGGCTAATTTTGAATACAAGGATATGAATCCGCTTACCAGAAACATGCTGTTTGTAGGAACTGGTGTTTATCTGGTAGTTATTATTGTTAGCGCTTTTAAATTGCTAAAATTGAATCTAAAAAACACAGAAAAAACAAAACAGTTAGAGACTAAAATCCTAGAAACCCAACTAAAGCTTAAAGAACAAGAGCTTAACTATTTAAAAATGCAAATACATCCGCATTTCTTATTTAATACCTTGAATACGCTATATGGTTTTGCTCTAAAAAAAGCCGACGAAACACCTGAAATGATTTTAAAGCTTTCAAACCTTTTGGATTATTTACTCTATCAAATCAACAAACCTTTTGTATTATTAACCGATGAAATAAACCATATAGAAGATTATATTGAGTTAGAAAAAATGCGTTTTAATAACACGCTCAATACTAGTTTTATATATCACTCAATAAGCGAAACAACAAAAATTGCACCTATGCTCCTACTGCCTTTTGTTGAAAATAGCTTTAAACACGGAAGCCTCGTTGAAGGTGTTCTGACATTAGATATTACATTAACAACTCATGATGATACCATTGAGTTCAACATTACTAATAGTAGTTTGAGTGAAGCTTCTGATTTAGAAAATGGAATTGGACTACAAAACATTAAAAAGCGTTTAGATATATTGTATCATACTAAGTACCAACTTGACATTTCACAAGATAATTCGTTATTTCATGTCAAACTTATTTTAAAAACCGAATAATTGTCAGTAAAAACAAACATTAATTGTCTTATTGTTGATGACGAAGCTATCGCTCGCGAAGTTATTGCCACACATCTTTCTAAAATTGATGCTATTACTGTTGTAGCTAGTTGCAGTCATGCCATGGAAGCCTTTAATATTATTAGTACGCATGACATCAACCTCGTTTTTTTAGATATTAATATGCCAGAAATTAGTGGTATTTCCTTTGCAAAATCTATCAATAAGGATATAAGAATCATTTTCACAACAGCTTACCGTGATTATGCTGTGGAAGGGTTTGAGCTTCAAGCGGTAGATTATTTATTAAAACCCATTTCTTTTGATCGCTTACTAAAAGCCGTGAATACCTATTTTGATATCTATGCTACTTCAAACCAATCTGTTTTACCACAACCAGAAGCAAACCCATTTATGTTTGTTCGTGCAGACAGACGTATGATTAAAGTTGATTTTGATTCTGTAATTTACATTGAAAGTTACAGCGATTATATTAAAATACACTTACCAAACGAAACCATAGTAACACGAGAAACCATAACGGCTATTGAAGCCAAATTACCAGCAAAATATTTTTTACGCATTCACCGGTCGTTTATTGTTTCTATTGCCAATATTACCTCATTTACCAATGAGCATGTTGTGGTTGGAAACCAAGCCTTAACCATTAGCAGAAGTTATAAAAAAGAGGTGTTAAAGGTTTTGGAGCAGTATTAAGATGCAAAATATGGGATTCGCTTATAGGTGTTGTATAAGAATAGTTGCGTGTAACTAATCACATACTTTTCCGACTAAAATACCGTTAATAAAGATGCAATACAAACTTGTTTGGCAAAGAATTAGCTATTTTTTATATACGTTGTTAGCCATAGTTATTTATATTTGTTAAATATTTTGTAAATTGAATTTATAAAACCGTTAGCCAAAATGGAATGTTTATCTCCTAAATCAGCGATTGTTGATACTTTTTCTAGTGTGAGAAGCTTTTCTTTCGAAGAGAAAAAAGCTCCATTGTTAGATGAAGAAAAAGTAAATTCTCTTTTGGATGCTATACTTGATTTTAAAAGTAATTTAAAAGATAAAACTCAAAAAATCTACGATATTAATCAGAGAATTGAAAGTATTACTTGGCTTAATGATTTAGATGAAGAATGTTTAATGGTTTTGAATGACATAATTTCTTCCGCTAAAGATTTAAGGACTTCTTTGATTCGACAATACATTTCAATGAATTATTTGAGAAGAAAAGGTATTGCAAAAGAAGAAGTTAAAGATTTTAAAAATTCCATTGATGAATTGAAAGAATCTTATGAGGATTTAGAATCTGTATTCTTCTTTCTACCTGAAATGCCAGATTTTATTGAAACTACTCAAAAATTGTCTCTTGTTTAAAAATGGAATTATATTGTTTAGAGGACTTTAAGGTTGAATTTGAAAAACTAAAATCTAAAAAGTCGTATCGAACAATAGAACAGGAAATAATCAATTATTTTTTTGATAAAACATTAGAACAACTTCGTTCGGGAACAAGACTTAACCATAGTGATGAAATCCCTTATATTAAAAAAAGACTTGGTGGTCGTGGTGGATTCAGAATTTATTTTTTGTTAGTAATCAAAAAGGAATCACTTTACTTAATGTTTGTTCATCCTAAAACAGGCTCTCAAGGTTCAGATAACATTACAGACGAGTCAAAGGCATATTTATATAAAAAAGTTTTAGAGTGTATTCAGTCAGAGGATTTATATAAATTGTCCTTAAATGAGTCCAATAAGAAAATCATATTCGACAAATTAGTTAGCGTTCAGTCATAATTATGGCTAACGACTTGATATGAAATCGTTTTAATGTTTTATATCCTATGATAAGCGAAGTTAGCTTTTTCAAAATTTATAATCAACAACATGCTTTTAAGAATTAAAAATAGTTATAAAGAAAAAAAGCAACCCAATAGGTTGCTTTTCAATATTTTGAGACACTTCGACAAGCTCAGTGTGACAATGCTTTTGTTAAATATGCAATGCTCTATCTTCAGTAGCAGCTAAAGCGGCTTCCTTAATGGCTTCGGTAAATGTAGGGTGTGCATGAGACATTCTGGAAACATCTTCTGCAGATGCTCTGTATTCCATAGCTACTACAGCTTCAGCAATCATATCCGCAGCTCGTGCGCCAATCATGTGAACACCTAAAATTTCATCGGTAGTTTTATCTGCCAATATCTTTACAAAACCATCTAAATCCATGCTGGCTCTACTTCTACCTAAAGCACGCATTGGAAATTGACCAACTTTATAATCCACACCAGCCTCTTTTAATTCTTCTTCTGTTTTACCAACAGCAGCAACTTCTGGCCATGTGTAAACAACACCTGGAATTAAGTTATAATCAATATGTGGTTTTTGTCCTGCTATAGTTTCAGCTACAAAAACACCTTCTTCTTCGGCTTTATGGGCTAGCATGGCACCTTTTATAACATCGCCAATGGCGTAAATATTTGATGCTGATGTTTGTAAATGCTCATTAACCTCAACTTGTCCTCTATCATTTAGCTTCACACCTGCTGCTTCAGCATTTAAGCCATCGGTATATGGACGACGTCCTACAGACACTAAACAGTAGTCTCCTTTTATTTCAACTTCTTCACCTTTCTTGTTATCAGCTTTAACGATAACTTCATCACCTTTTCGCTCAACCGATTTTACTTTGTGAGAAACATTCATGGTGAATTTGGCTTTCTTAAAAACTTTATTCAATTCTTTTGATAAACCAGAATCCATGGTTGGAATGATACGATCCATATATTCTACCACAGTAACTTCAGCACCTAAACGTCTGTAAACTTGTCCTAATTCTAAACCAATAACACCACCACCAATAACGATTAAATGCTTTGGAACTTCTTTAAGTTTTAAAGCTTCTGTTGAGGTTATAATGCGCTCTTTATCAATGTCTATGAATGGTAAATTTGAAGGCTTACTTCCAGTAGCTATAATAATATTTTTAGCTTCAATTTCTTCATCTTTTTCACCTTTAATCGTGATATGAGTATCATCCTTAAAGCTACCTAAACCTTGGTAAACATCAACCTTATTCTTCTTCATTAAAAAATCAATTCCTCCAGTAGTTTGATCTACAACTGACTGCTTACGTGCAATCATTTGCTTTAAATTCACCTTAACTTCACCAGGAATATCAATACCATGCTCTTCAAAATGCTTGACGGCATCTTCGTAATGGTGCGAAGAATCTAAAAGTGCTTTACTTGGAATACAACCTACATTTAGACAGGTTCCGCCTAACGTGGCATATTTCTCAATTAAAGCTGTTTTCATGCCTAATTGCGCACAACGAATAGCCGCAACATATCCTCCAGGTCCCGAGCCAATAATGGCTACATCATATGAATTCATATAAAAATAGTTATCAAGTTGATTAAAAAACGTTCCTGTTTTTACAGGAATGACAATTTACAATGGTGTTTACAAAAAATGTAAACCCTTTTTTGCGAGTACAAAAATACAAATGTTTTATGGGAAGACCATAAGAATTACACGTGAAGATAAGGTTAATTTTAATACTTAATTAATGAGCTTTTCCGCTTCCTGAATAACTCTTATCTTTTTCGATGTCCATTAAAATCCAATCCAATTCAGGATCCACATCATTTATCCTATCCTGTTGTGTAGGAACAATAAACACATCTGGCCTTACACCATAACCATCGGGTTTTGTTTTGTAAGGCGCATCAATATGCATTAATCCAATACGTACTTTTATTAAACTATTTGGCAAGGTATAGTACTTATAAATACCCGCAACGGTACCGTTGTAAGCACCTCCCGTTTCTTCACCTACAAAAACAGCACGATTTGTAGCTTGTAAATTAGTTGATAAAATAGATGACGCTGAAAAAGAGTTTCCATTAATTAGCACATAAACCTTTCCTTGATAGTTGTTTTCTTTGGGCTCCTTTAACTTGCTATACTTAAATTTATAATAGATTTTATCATCAACTTTTTTAGTTTTTAATAGGTTATGCGTGACTATTAGTGGTGATAATAAAATTGAAACAACCTTTAACCCAAACGGACTACCATTTGCCATAGCAAAAGTCATAAATGGCACACGACTATTAACCTCGCTTTCGTTGATAAACTGAAAATCATCTTGAGCTAAATAAGCATATAAATAGGCTATCTCCGAAATACGCCCTCCTCCATTATCTCTTAAATCAATTACTAAATATGGCGTTTTTAAAGAATCGAGCTTCTCAAAACTTTCATCATAATACGTTTTGAATTTTCCATTGGTAAAGCTGCGTATTTTCATGTAAGCGACCTCATTGTCCGAATCCAAGAAACTGAAATTTCTTGTGTATTCCTTCCTTGATGGTATATAGCCTAATTTTTTATTTTGTCGGCGCTTTTCCTTTGCTGCTAACTTTTTGGCGCGTTTTTCTGCTTTAGAAAGTTCAGCAACAACCGTAGTATCTTTTGGCTTATTGATGGAATCTGTCTTTTTGTTTTTGTCAACCAATCGTAATACTTTGGTAAATACTGAATCTTTGAGTTTAAAGGTCATTGGTAAACTATCCAGAAACCCTTTGTCTCTGTAATACATCCTAGTAAATCCTTTACTCATAGCTCTATCATAAAGCGTGGTGTTATAACCATCAGAAGCAATTTGCGTTTTATATTTTTTAATTAAATCATTTGGGTCCTCGTTGCCAATTTTTAAAACTTGACTTCCAATTAATGCAGAATCTTTTCTTGCGCCTTCAACCCAAAGTGTATTATCTAAATATTCAAAATCTAACTTATAAAACTCGAATTCCTTTTTTTGTAATGCTTTGCGTTCTTTCTTGGTAAATTTTTCTTTTGGCGGCACTACTGATATATGACCTTGTCGTACTTCCTTGATTACAGGAGCAATTTTTTCATAAAATTCTTGACTCGTTATTGGTTTCGTTATGGTAGTCTTTAAACTGTCAAATTTAAAATCTAAAACCTCCTTTGAGGTGTATTGATAGAGATGCGGATGATGTTTTTGCAACTGCTTATAAACAGCATCAACATCAGCTTTTAATGATTCAATACTGTGCAAACTAGTAACTTGCTGATTATATTTATCAACTGACTTACAAGAAGCAAATAACAATACTAAAAATATTAAAAAGATGTACCGCATAGGTTTAGTCCAGAAAATTTAGAATACGAATAAACTCTAATTTTATGAATTATTAAAATGCAACATCTTAAAAGTTTAATAAATTACGCTGGAAAGCCTAACATATCACCCATCCCAACTGTAAATAGCCAACAGCCATAAATAGCATGTTCAATACTCACTAAAAATGTAGATTTTGATGTTTTATAGGTGATTGCAAAAAGAATACCACCAATAAAAGTTAATAGTAAAACTAGTGTGTTTCTAAAAAAGATATGCGCCAATGAAAAAACTATAGCATTGATAAAAATTAATATGGCTTCAGATTTGAAAAGCACTTGATAACGCTTGAAGAAAAAAGTCCGATAAATTAATTCTTGTGGATATACTGAAAACAACGTGTAAACAAATAAAATACCCAGCCATAAAAGTGGTTTGTTTATTACAACCGCAAAGAGATTTTCTCTATCTACCAAAAACACATAAGGTATTGTGAGTGTTGTAATTATTAAAAATTTAACAGCCGTTTCTTTTAAAAATTTACTCCAATTTAAATTGGAACGTATGCCAAAATGAAGCTTCTCTATTTTAAGAAGTACAATTACAATGTAAACAAAACCGATTACACCCAATATTATTTTAATTGCAATACAGTAATCAAGCACCAAGGATAATGGAAAAACAATAAACAAAGTAAAAAACTCTGCTAATCTGTAATTTAATGACTGCATTTAAGATACGTTTATAGCTGTGGTGTGTTTAACTTCATTGATAACGAACATACTGTGCGTACTACCAATATGACTAATGGATGTTAACTTATTAACCATAAACTCTCTGAAATCCTCCATGTCTGATACCATCACTTTCAATAAATAATCATAATCACCACTTACATGATAACATTCCAAAACCTCGTCCAAATTGGTTACTTCGCGTTCAAATTTTACAACATAATCTTGAGAATGCTGGACTAATTTTATATGGCAGAATGCTACAAAATTTTTGTCAACTTTTTCCTTATTCAACAAAGCCACATAACGATCAATAACACCTTCACGCTCAAGCTTTCTAATACGCTCGTAAACAGCGGTAACTGATAGATTCAGCTTATTAGATAATTCTTTATTGGTTTGCTTGGAGTCTGCTTGTAAATAACTCAAAAGCTGCAGATCAATAGTATCAAATAACATAAATGAAAAATTTTCGCTTGAATCACAAATTTAAGACATTTTAATTACAATAATTAGCCTATTCATGAAGTATATAGTTTTTTTATCTAATTAATTACACATGTATTGATAATTAATCTAATTATTCGGATTTTTACAACATTATAAACTAAAACATTATCATTATGGCATTCAAACCAGCAAACAACATACAAGATTTACAATATTTTGGAGAATTTGGAGGTGTTAATCCATCCATTTCCGATTCATCAACCTATACGTTTTTATCAGCAAAAACGATGTTTGACACCTTTGAGGGCAATGCTGATGGATGTTATTTATATTCACGTCACTCCTCCCCATCTAATTTGTATTTAGGTGAAGCATTAGCTGCAATGGAGGGTACAGAAACAGCTAATGTTACGGCTTCAGGAATGGGAGCCATTACACCAGTTATTATGCAACTTTGTGACGCTGGCGACCATGTTGTTTCAAGTAGAACAATTTATGGCGGAACTTACGCCTTTCTTAAAAATTTCACACCTCGATTTAATATAGAAACTAGTTTTGTAGATATTACAAAATTAGATGTAGTAGAAGCTGCAATTAAACCAAATACTAAAATTCTTTACTGCGAATCAGTAAGCAACCCTTTGTTAGAAGTTGCAGATATAGCAGGATTAGCAAAATTGGCAAAAAAATACAATCTAAAATTAGTTGTTGACAATACGTTCTCGCCATTATCTATTTCACCAGCTAAATTAGGAGCTGATGTGGTAATACATAGTTTAACAAAATTCATTAATGGTAGCAGTGACACTGTTGCTGGTGTAGTGTGTGGAACTCAAGAATTTATAAACGACTTAAGGAATGTGAACGATGGCGCTTGTATGTTATTAGGCTCCACTATGGACAGTTTGCGTTCTGCTTCGGTTTTAAAAAATTTGAGAACCTTGCATATTAGAATGCAACAGCATAGTCACAATGCAAGCTATTTAGCTAGCAAATTTGAAGCTGATGGCTTGAAAACGGTTTATCCTGGATTAGCATCTCATCCATCGCATGAATTATTTAAAAGTATGATGAATGACAAATATGGTTTTGGTGGCATGCTGACTATTGATGTAGAATCTATTGATAAGGCCAATGCACTAATGGAAATGATGCAACATAAAAATCTTGGTTATTTAGCTGTAAGCCTTGGTTTTTACAAAACTTTATTTTCGGCTCCAGGAAGCTCTACCTCCTCTGAAATACCTGAAGATGAGCAAAAGGAAATGGGATTAAGTGATGGTTTGATTCGTTTTTCAATTGGTTTAGATGCTGATATTGAAAGAACTTATAACGTGATGCGAAGTTGTATGGAAGAACTATCAATTTTGGATAAAAGAAAACAAACAGAATTAGCATAAAAGAATTGAAGTAGCGCTTTATTTAATTATAAGGCGCTATTTTTTTCCTTTCATTCTTTCCCATAACTCCTTTACAGCTTGAGATACATTTTCATCATCTCTCACAAAAGGCTTCATATTCAAAGCGCCATCATCGTGAAAAAGAATAAAACTAAATACTGATGAATTTGGATTGTTCTTATCTGATAACGGATACCGTAAATCATTATATTGATACCTATTGTCGCCAATTCTATAAATACTAAAGTAATCATTACTAAACCAGGCCAGTTTATTGAGTCGTTTAAAATCTTCTGAAGATATATCTCTTACTTTAGGAATTTCAAACCAATCAGAAAAGCGATCACCTTCATCTAACAATGAATAATAACCAACACGATAAGTTGTTTCTGATTCTAATACACCATACCAGAGTATATTATTAAATATGGTTGGTTGTGTAAAATATCTTTGATAGCCGATATTTTCTTCTTTTAATGACGTCTTAAAAACAGAATCAATATATATTTTGTTCCCTAATGTAAAAAGCATGTAAGCCGAACTAATACCAAGTCCGAGTTGTAGCCAGAGTTTTCTAGAAGGATTGTTTCGTTTAAAAAACATCATAACAATTAAACAAAGTAAAAAAGGTACTGTATAAATAGGGTCAACTACTGCTATATTATTAAATGCAACTCGGTAATTACTAAAAGGTGCGAATAATTGCGTGCCATATGGTGTAAAGGCATCTAAAATTGGGTGTGTAAACAATGATAGAAAAAAGAGCCATATCCAATCTTTTACGTTAGTGGTATATTTTCTTTTTCCTGAATCATACATTTTAAAAAATAGCAAACCAAACAGAAAAGCTCCCATAATTGAAAACAAAATAGAATGCATAAAACCTCTATGAAACAGCATAGCATCTATCTCATTTCCATAAAGCCAACTTCCAACAAATACATCTAAATCAGGAATAGTACCACCAATAGAACCAAAAAGCAAGGCCTTGTTGCCAATTTTTTTACCAAGTGCTGCTTCGCCACATGCAGCTCCCAATACAATTTGAGTGAGTGAATCCATATGGATACAAACATACCAACAAAAGGATTAATTAAGATAAAAATCCTTAATCTTTATTCAGGAACCTTTTGATTTCATCAATCTGATGCTGTTGCTTTTCTAATTTTTCTTTTAGCAAATCATTTTCTTTTTTTAATTCTATGATGTACAAATAGGCTTCTTCAATTTTTTCTAGGTTTGTTACTGTCATCTCTCCAACATCTATGGTCATTCTATTATCTTTAACTTCTTGATAAGACTTTACATTAGGAAGATGACCATTTTCTTTTATAAAAGTTTCAACTTCAGCTAGAGTTTTAAACGTATAATCAGTATTCAGTTTAGAATATCCTTGAAAATAGGATTCAAAAACATAATCTGGATAGGTAGTTGTATCCGATTCGAAATTGACGGCTCGAGCCGTTCCATAAACTCGTAAAGGATAACCTCCAGCAAGATCTATCTCTACGCGCTCTTGAGTAGAAGATTTAAAGATGAAACTATCTGTAGCATCCTCATACTCCAATCCCCAGGCAGGAAAAGCTGGTGAATGCGACAACACCATTCTATCTACATTTCCAGCACCTTGAAACATATACATCATAGAGCTTGGTGTACCATTGGTGTTTGGAAATATAATACTGGTTTGATCACTTGTAAAACTAATATCGTCAGCAGCAGTAGCAACATCTAAAGTATTCCCTGTTCGTGACCAATATGAAACGGATGGGTTGTTAACCCAGCTTACATTTCCAATACCATCTGTTTGCATGATTTGTCCGTTTGTACCTCTTGAAGCTGGTAATATATAATTGTTTCCTGTTGTAGTTCCAATTGATACATTTCCTAAAAAGTAACCTGCATAACTTCCTGCTTTTAACACATTGGAATAAACACCATAGTGCGTACCGCCTGCTGAATTTGCAATAGTATTGAAAGACCCGTATTTAGTACCACTTCCACTACCACTTATTTGAGAGTAAACACCATATTTATTACCATTACCATTATTTGAAATAGTTGAATACATCCCATAATGAGACCCTTCACCTTGGCTATAAATCTCATTAAATAAACCATATTGAGGGTTTGAAGCACCATTATTAAAAAAATAATTCTTTACACCATATTGAGGTCCATTTCCTGTTCCAGAAAAATTATTATCTAAGCTTATATGATTACCATTACCTGAATTAGAAATGTTTGCTCTAAAACCTGTTTGATCTCCAGTACCTGTTCCTGATAGCGAGATCACAGAGCCATAGTGGACTCCAGAGCCACTTCCATTTAAAACAATAAATTCTCCCCAATGATTACTATTTCCTGAATTATCAATATAAATATAATCACCTATTTGTAATCCCGTACCTGTACCTTGTAATCGAATCCAATCTCCATAATGTGGACCACTTCCCGTACCAGACAAGACATTGTAAGAGCCATAATGATCACCATTACCGGTATTATTTATATAATTGTAAGCACCTATTTGATTCCCAGTACCAGCACCTTCTAATCGCACCCAGTTTCCATAGTGTGAACCTGATCCTGTTCCGGTCAAGGCACTGTAAGATCCAAAATGATTTGCATTACCACTATTATCTATTTCATTGTAAACACCATATTGTCTTCCTGTCCCAGAGCCGCCTAAAGTATTGTATAATCCATAATGAATTCCAGAACCAACTCCTTCTAAATCAACATACCCTCCATAATGTATAGCATTGCCAGTATTTATGATGTTTACATAGTTGCCATATTGCTCTCCAGTACCAGTACCTTGTAGTCTTGTCCAATTTCCGTAATGCAAACCACTGCCCGTATTATCAATAAAATTAATAGTTCCATACTGAATACCTGTACCTGTTCCAGACAAGAAATTATATGAACCATAATGATTGTCAGATCCTGAATTATTAATTAGATTATAAATTCCGTACTGCCTGCCATTTCCTGATCCTGAAAGAGAATTATAAGTACCATAATGAAAATCATTTCCATTATTAGTTACTCTATTTCTTACGCCATATTGCTCTCCAGAACCTGAACCACTAATTAGATTATCAACACCATAATGATTACCACTTCCACTATTGTTTATTGCAGTTCTAACACCAACTTGTGTTCCATTTCCTGTACCTTGCAGTTGAGCATATAAACCTCCATGTTCACCTGCACCTCCTCCGTTCAAACCTGTATTTATACCATATTGCCTTCCGTTTCCTGAATTTGTGATTAAAGAATATATACCTGTTCTATTTGAATCATCAATACCGCCTAAAGATAGATAAGTACCAATATTCGCATCATTATCAAGAATGTCTAACGGATAGTCTGCTGTATTTTTACCAATGGCTAAATGGCCCATTGTAAATAGATCATCATTAATATCATCTGGTGCTGTTGTGGTACCCTCTTCATAGAAATCATGGTCGTCTCCTTGACTTTGTTGAATAGGCGTCCATTGCGTTCCGTTAAAGAAGTAAAACCCAACACCATTTCCGCCTGTGGTACCAGCGTTTGTATTCCAAACTAACAAACCGGTTGCAGGTGAAGCAACTGGCGCTGTTGTATTTGTAACATCGGTTAAATTAACTCTGGGAACAAGTACTCCTTTGTCTGAAGCCGTAATATCTAAAATTGATGAAGCATCAGGATTAGTCGTCCCTATTCCAACTTGAGCCACAATATTGATAGTAAAACAGTAATAACAGAATAGAAATAGGACTTTGAATTTCATTTTAGTTGGTTTATGATAATGACCATGCTCAAAATTGCAATTTTATTATATAAACACACCTAACCCTATGGGTTAGTTTTAAAAACATAAATGCCAACTAATTGTTTTTAAGATATTTAACGTAGTAGCCAATGAAGTATTATAAAAATTTCATTCCCTATTAACTAACTATTTAGCTTGTTTATTTTTTAATAATTGATGAGTAGATTAGACCGGAAATTAATAAAAAAATGAGTAGATTAATTATATGGATTTAAGCATATACTTGAATGCTTCTTTTCTATTGTTAACACCTAACTTGCTGTAGGCATTTCTTAAATGAAATTTGATAGTACTCACCGACACAAATAATTCACCTGCAATCTCTGAATTTGTTTTCCCTGCTATACAAAGTTTAAGTGCTTCAAACTCTCTGTCTGTTAAAGGTGTTTCCAGTTTTTGGTTCAATTCTTGCATTTTTAAATCAACCGATAATTCAGCTGGACTACTATGCAATTCTATAAATCGCTTTTGAAGAGCCTCTACCTGTAATGACTGTGCAATACGCTCTGCTTTTTCTTTTTTATGCTTCGAAACGAAAAATATGATAATTATTAAAATAACTGCAAAACCGCTAACGGCAATTATTAATTGTTTATTTCTAGCCTTTTCCAAATAGGCTTTATTTAGTTGACTTTCAAAAGTTAATTTTTGTATTTCTTTTTCTTTTTTTGCCGTTTCATATTGAGTTTCAAGAGCAGCAACTCGTGCTTTCACTTCAACACTACTTAAAGAATCAGCTAACTTAATATAAGCGTTTCTAAAGTTTAATGCTTCATTTGGTTTTCCTTTTTTCAAAGCTATTTGATATAATAAATCATAGGCTTGCTGTTCA
Source organism: Hanstruepera ponticola (assembly GCF_012931685.1). Taxonomy (GTDB): domain Bacteria; phylum Bacteroidota; class Bacteroidia; order Flavobacteriales; family Flavobacteriaceae; genus Hanstruepera; species Hanstruepera ponticola. Next base: position 33,662 of record NZ_JABANC010000008.1, on the reverse strand, counting down.
CTATTTGAAAAACCATTTTTTTTGGCAACAAACAGGGCTTTTTGGGCATAATCTGTAGCCTTATTAAGCATATCCTGTTCCAGTTTCACGCTAGACATAGCGAGTAATGTGGTAATGTATTCTTCTTGTTCACCGAGAGTTTTGGCATATTTGTGAGCTTCTTGATAATGAACAAAAGCACTATCTAAATTTTGTTTTTTCTTAAACACCTTACCCAAATTACTTTCAGCATATACAAGCATAGTTGCATTATTTAGATTCTTGAAAAAAGTCCGGGCTTTATTTAGGTGTTCTATACCATTATCCAATTGGTTCATATCATTATAAACCATTGCAAGCCGTAAATGATTGAGTGCAATATCGGTTGTGTCATTTATAGTTTGAGAGAGTGTTAAGCATTTTTTAGTGGTTTCCAACGCTTTGTCCATTTGTCCTAACTGATAGTAAACACCACCTAAATTACCATAGGTTTTACTCAACACATCATTAAGCCGCTTATCATTTTTCCCTTCAGCTAGTCTCATCACTTCTTGATAAGCAGATAAAGAAGATTCATATTCTGCCTTACCCATGTAAACCAATCCACGAGTATTATTGATCATTGCCAATAAAAAATTAGATGGAATTTGATTGGCTATTTTTTCAGATTTATCTAAAAAATAAAAGGATGAATCGGCATGGTTAATTTGACCATAAGCAATACCCAAATTCAAATAAAAATGCCCTTTTAACGAGTCATTTACTTGCTCGACAACGACTTGATGTTTCAGTAAATCTTGAATACCTTCTCTAGGGTTTTCTGTAGTCATAAACTGTTCTATGGCATCACTTACTTTGCGCTCGCTTGTTTGACAATACATGACAGCTGGAAAAATTAAAGCAATAAATAACTTGATACTATTGTTTGAAGTTTTTAGCTTATAAATCATTGTTAATTATGGTTTTAACTCTCAATGTTTAAATATACCAAAATGATTTAACTGAAATGTCTTAAAACAAAAGATTTAAAACTAGCCTTTCCATTTTTGCATAGATTCGCATAAAATTGTAACATTACAAATCAAAAAAACAAACTAACTACAATAAATAAATGGAAAGCCAAGATATAAAACCCAGACAACCACAAGACGAAAATATTGTAACAAACAAAGAATTGAATATATGGGAAGCATTAATTCCTGTTTTGGCATTGGTTGGAATGCTTGCCTTTAACGTATTGATCTATGGTGATGATGCTGTGAGCGGCAGTAATCAATTTATATTACTATTGGGAGCAGCAGTAGCTGCAATTGTTGGGTTTTATAATAAAGTTACTTTTAACCAAATGCTTGATGAAGTTGCCGAAAATGTTAAATCGACGACTGGTGCCATATTAATACTTTTGATGGTAGGCGCCTTGGCAGGAACATGGTTAATAAGTGGTATAATTCCCGCAATGATATATTATGGTTTGCAAATCTTAAATCCAACAATATTTTTAGCAGCTTGTGTTATAATATGTGCTATAATATCAATAGCTACTGGTAGCTCTTGGACAACTTCTGCAACGGTTGGTATAGCGCTAATTGGTATTGGAGAAGCTCTTGGAGTTTCTTTAGGAATGACAGCAGGAGCCGTATTGTCTGGGGCTTATTTTGGGGATAAAATGTCTCCGTTAAGTGATACCACAAATTTAGCTCCTGCCATGGCTGGAGCAGAATTGTTTGACCATATAAAATATATGGCACTTACAACAGTTCCTACAATCACAATTACACTTATAGTTTTTATCTTTTTAGGGTTTATGCAAGATTCATCTGGTGTTACCGACACATCTTTATTACTTAATGATATTAACAACACTTTTAACATTAATGGTTGGCTGTTTTTAGTTCCAGTAGCAGTTATTATATTAATTATAAAAAAAACACCACCATTAATTGCGCTTCTTGTAGGAACACTTTTAGGTGGGATTTTCGCATTAATATTCCAGCCCAACATTGTTGCCCAAATCACTGGAGCTGACTCATTAACTTTAACATCAGCTTACAAAGGCATAATGAATGCTATTACAGTAAAAACTACAATTATTACAGAAAATGAAACTCTACAAGAGTTATTTTCGGCATCTGGCAAAGGCATGTATGGAATGTTAACCACTATCTGGCTTATCATTTGCGCTATGGTTTTTGGCGGTGTTATGGATGCTATTGGTGCGCTATCACGAATTAGCGCTGCTTTATTAAGTTTAGCATCATCTACCTTTGGTTTATTTGCTAGTACTGTTGCCAGCTGTTTAGCTTTAAACGTAACAGCTTCCGATCAATATCTAGCAATTGTAGTTCCTGGAAAAATGTTTAAGAAAGCTTATGAAGAAAAAGGTCTAGCACCAGAAAATTTAAGTAGAACATTGGAAGATTCAGGAACAGTAACTTCAGTACTTGTGCCTTGGAATACTTGTGGAGCATATCAAAGCGGTGTTCTTGGCGTTCCAGTTATCGATTATTTCTTCTTCGCTATATTCAACTGGTTAAGCCCGTTTATGACTTTGTTATTTGCCGCTTTCAATATTAAAATAAAGCAGTTAAGAGGTAAATTGGCATAAACTATCGCTTTATAAATTTTTAAAATATTAATGCATGGTTAAGGTATGAGTAATATGTATCTTTGCAGCTGAAAATTAATTTTTAACACAAAAAGTAAATTAAAAAATGGCTGTATTAGTAGGAAAAAAAGCACCTCAATTTAATGCACAAGCAGTGGTCAATGGTGGCGAATTTGTTTCAGATTTTTCATTAGAACAATTCATTGGAAAAAAGCACGTCGTATTATTCTTTTACCCAAAAGATTTTACGTTTGTTTGTCCAACTGAACTACATGCGTTTCAAGAAAAATTAGCAGAATTTGAATCTAAAAATACTGCTGTAGTGGGTGTTTCAACAGATACTGAACAATCACATTGGGGTTGGTTACAATTAGATAAAAATAATGGAGGTATTAAAGGTGTAAAATATCCTTTAGTAGCAGATACCAATAAAACTATTTCTAAAAACTATGATGTTTTAGCTGGTGATTATTTTTATGATGAAAATGATATGTTACAAGCTGATGGTGAATTAATCGCTTACAGAGGTTTATTCCTAATTGACAAAGAAGGTATTGTACGTCATCAAATTGTTAACGATCTACCATTAGGTAGAAATGTTGATGAAGCGTTACGTATGGTTGATGCTCTACAATTCGTAGAAGAAAATGGTGAGGTTTGCCCAGCTAACTGGAATAAAGGAAAAACTGGTATGCAAGCAACTCACGAAGGTGTTGCAGAATTTTTAGAAAAGCACGTTAACTAAATTATTGATTAGTTCAATAAATAAAAAAGTCTGCTCAATGGAGCAGACTTTTTTATTACTCTACTTTCTATTTTAAATCAAAGCGATCTAAATTCATCACTTTGGTCCATGCAGCTATAAAGTCCTTAACAAATTTTTCTTGCCCATCACTAGCACCATAAACTTCACAAACTGCTCTTAGTTCCGTGTTTGATCCAAAAATCAAATCGGCTCTAGTTCCTGAAAATTTCATAGCACCAGTCTTACGGTCGCGACCAATAAATTCTTTTTCTTCAGAATTTACAGCCTTCCAAGTGATTGAAAAGTCTAATAGGTTTGTAAAAAAATCATTAGTTAAACTACCAACGGCATCTGTAAAAACACCATGTTTAGAACCGTCATAATTAGCTCCTAAAACACGTAACCCACCAACAAGCACAGTCATTTCAGGGATGGAAAGTGTAAGCAAATTGGCTCTATCAACAAGTAAATCTTCTGCTGCAACTTTCAAATCCGATCGCATATAATTTCTAAATCCATCTGCTAGGGGCTCTAAATAACCAAATGATTCTAAATCTGTTTGTTCTTGAGAAGCATCACCTCTACCTTGCTCAAAAGGAACAGTGACCTCAAATCCAGCATTTTTTGCTGCTTGTTCAACACCTAAATTCCCACCTAACACAATTAAGTCTGCAATAGATACAGAGCCATCAAACGCGTCTTGAATATTTTCATAAACCTGAAGTACTTGTTTCAGTTCAGCTGGGTTATTAACTTCCCAATTTCGCATGGGCTCCAAACGAATTCGTCCACCATTGGCACCACCTCTCATATCCGATCCTCTGTAAGTTGATGCCGAAGCCCATGCAGTTCTTACGAGTTGAGAAACTGTCAATTCAGAAGATGCAATCAAACGTTTTAAGGTCGCTATATCTGAATCATTTAGTTTATAATCAACTTTTGGAATTGGATCCTGCCATAATAATTCTTCTTTCGGAACTTCTGGCCCCAAATATCGATCAATAGGACCCATATCCCTATGAGTTAATTTGTACCAAGCACGAGCAAAAGCATCTTCAAAAGCCTTGTGATCTTTATGAAAGCGTTTTGATATTTCTAAATACGTTGGATCCATTTTAAGAGCCATATCAGCCGTTGACATCATTAATGCTTGCTTACCATTTGGATCACCTGCTTTGGGAGCCATTCTAGCGTTTGATTCTGCCGTTGGTGTCCATTGATGTGCTCCAGCTGGACTTTTGGTTAATTCCCAATCATAATTTAAGAGCACGTCAAAATAATCATGATCCCACTGAATAGGATTTGGTGTCCAGGCGCCTTCAAGACCACTCGTAATAGTGTCATCCAAAACGCCGGTTCCAAAAGTATTCTTCCAACCTGTACTCATTTCTTCAATAGTCGCGCCATGAGGTTCAACACCAACATATTTATCAGGGTCAGCAGCTCCATGTGCTTTACCAAAGGTATGACCACCAGCAACTAAAGCAACCGTTTCTTCATCATTCATTGCCATTCGACCAAATGTTATTTTTATATCATGTGCTGATTTTAAAGGGTCAGGATTTCCATTTGGACCTTCTGGATTAACGTAAATCAATCCCATATGAACAGCTCCTAAATGACCTTCCAGATCACCATCACTAGTATCATAACGTTCGTCATTTCCAAGCCACTGATTTTCAGAACCCCAATATATATCTTCTTCAGGTTGCCAAACATCTTCACGTCCGCCAGCAAAACCAAACGTTTTTAACCCCATAGATTCTATGGCACAATTACCTGCTAAAATCATTAAATCTGCCCAAGATATTTTGTTTCCATATTTCTTTTTTACAGGCCATAATAATAATCTCGCTTTATCCAAATTCCCATTATCAGGCCAACTATTTAAAGGTGCAAAACGTTGAGATCCAGAAGCAGCTCCTCCTCTTCCATCACCTACCCTATAGGTTCCAGCACTGTGCCAAGCCATACGAATCATAAAAGGGCCATAGTGTCCATAATCAGCTGGCCACCAATCCTGTGAATCAGTCATTAAATCTATTACATCTTGTTTAAGTTCATCATAATTTATACTATTGAATGCTTCAGCATAATTAAATTCAGCACCTAAAGGGTTTGACTTAACATCATTTTGACGTAGAATATTTAATTTCAATTCATTGGGCCACCAATCTCTATTTCGTGTACCTCCACCAGCACCTTTTTTTTGTGTACCACTAGCAAAAGGACACTTACTAGCACTAGACTCATTGATATCCCAAACATTGCCGTTTTGATTATTGTTACTTTCCATGTTGTTATTTACTTTAAATTATTTTTTTAAAATTACCATTTTAAACACCATCATCAAAATTGATTGTACCTATATTTAAATAGAAAATGCTTATTTAATTAAAAGTGTATAAATTATTAAAAGGTAAGTAAAATCAGTATTTTTACTTATTCATTAAAAAAGATATTATGGCAAATATAACTTTGGGTGGAACACCCGTTGAAACTTTAGGTTCTTTACCAAAAATTGGAGAAAAAGCCCCAAGTTTTAAATTAACTGTTAGTGATTTATCAACACAAGAATTATCTGATTTTGAAGGACACAAGGTTGTTCTAAACATATTCCCAAGTGTAGATACTGGTACATGTGCACAATCTGTGCGAACTTTTAATAAAGAAGCATCAGAATTAAATAACACAAAAGTGTTGTGTATTTCAAGAGATCTACCCTTTGCTCAAGCACGTTTTTGTGGTGCAGAAGGCATTGAGAACCTTGTCATGTTATCAGATTTTAAAACTGGCAGTTTTGGTAAGGATTATAATTTAGAATTTAAAAATGGAGCTTTTGAAGGACTTCACTCTCGTTGTGTAATTGTTTTGGATGAAAATGGCACAATTAAATATACTGAACAAGTCCAGGAAACTGCTGATGAACCAAATTACAAGGCTGCTTTGGAGGCGCTTTTAGATGAATAAAAAGGAACCCTTTCTTGTCAACCGAATTAAAAGCATTCGCTACGCTTTTAAAGGCGCATGGATTTTAATAACCACAGAAAAGAGTATTAAAATCCAAATTGTTATAAGTCTTTTAATGACTGTAGCTGGATTTTATTTTGAACTTTCATTGACTGAATGGGCCATCCAATGTTTAACCATAGGTGCTATTTTGGCTATTGAAGGAATCAATACTGTTATTGAGGAAATCGCAGATTTTATTCACCCTGATTATCACCCCAAAATAGGTTTGATAAAAGACATTTCAGCAGGTGCAGTTTTTATTATAGCAATCACAGCAGTTACGGTTGGTATGATAATATATTTTCCAAAGATTTTTTAAATACTATTTGCTTTAGGATAAACGTTTGTAATTTGTATTTTTGAAAAATATAATACCTCGTGAATGGCGAAGAAAAAATCTAAATCCAAAAAAGAATCTAAAACAAAATTAAAAGCCCCAAGTTTTAAACTATCCAATCAGCAAAAGTTAGTTTTTGGTAGTTTTCTTATTATTTTGGGATTACTCTTATTTATTGCGTTTGTTTCTTTTTTCTTCACAGGAAAAGCTGATCAAAGTACACTTTCCGAATTTACTTCCAGAGGTGTCCAAACAGAGAACTGGCTAAATAAAACAGGTGCTTGGTTAAGTGATTTTTTTATACTTCGTGGGTTTGGTGTCGCCTCTTTTATTTTTGCAGGTTTAATTTTTACATCGGGAATTTACGTACTTACCAATACCAATAAATCCAGATTGCGTAAGCATTGGTTTTGGGGAACGTTAATTGTAGTTTGGTTTTCTGTATTATTTGGATTCTTCTCTGAAAAACTGGACATTCTGGGTGGAACAATTGGTTATGAAATCAATTTTTTCCTTCAAGAATATTTAGGCAAAATTGGAACAATCTTACTATTGATATTTGCTCTTATCACCTATTTAGCCATCCGCTTTAAAATGACGGCAGAAACATTTAAAAACGTGTTTGCTTCGGCTAAAAAAGATCTTAAAGAAAGTCTTGGTGAAACTGCTGAAACCAATAATAATGAACCTGTAATATCTCTTGATAATGACTTATCAGCTGAAGCTGAAGATATAAAAACTGCCTTTGATTTAACAAATGACAAACCAGAAGCCACAGAGATCACAGCACCCCAAACACCGAAGAAAACTGAAAAACCAATCAACAATAATGAGGATGAAGTTAAGATTGAAGTTGAGCATGTAGAAGAAGAACTATCAGAAACTGACAATCTAGCCAACAAGCTTGTTGAAGACTTTGGACAATTTGATCCTACTCTTGAATTAAGTAATTATCAATTCCCTTCTTTAGAACTTCTAAAAAAGTACGAAACTGAAGGTATAACTATCAACCAAGAGGAATTAGAAGAAAATAAAAATAGAATTGTAGAAACGCTCAATAATTACAAGATTGGGATTTCAAATATAAAAGCCACAATTGGTCCAACTGTTACGCTCTATGAAATTATCCCTGAAGCAGGTGTCAGAATTTCTAAAATTAAAAACCTAGAAGATGATATTGCCTTATCGCTATCAGCATTAGGAATAAGAATTATTGCACCTATACCTGGTAAAGGAACAATTGGTATTGAAGTCCCAAATAAGAATTCGACCATTGTTTCTATGCGATCGGTTATTGCCTCTCAAAAGTTTCAAAAAGCTGAAATGCAATTACCAATTGCCCTAGGAAAAACTATCAGCAACGAAACCTTTGTTGTTGATTTGGCTAAAATGCCACACTTATTAATGGCTGGAGCAACTGGTCAAGGTAAGTCCGTTGGTTTGAATGCCGTTTTAACATCTTTACTTTACAAAAAGCACCCAGCAGAAGTGAAATTTGTTTTGGTTGACCCAAAAAAGGTTGAATTAACACTTTTTAATAAAATTGAACGTCACTATCTCGCTAAACTACCAGATAGTGAAGATGCCATAATTACTGACAACACAAAAGTAATTAATACTTTAAATTCGTTGTGTATTGAAATGGACAACCGATATGAGTTGTTAAAAAATGCTTTATGTAGAAATATTGCAGAATACAATGCAAAGTTTAAGGCCAGAAAGTTAAATCCTAATGATGGTCATCAATTTCTTCCATACATCATATTGGTTGTTGATGAGTTTGCCGATTTAATCATGACAGCTGGAAAGGAAGTTGAAACACCTATAGCTCGTTTAGCGCAATTAGCACGAGCTATTGGAATCCACTTGATTATAGCAACTCAAAGACCTTCGGTAAATGTGATTACTGGTATTATAAAGGCGAATTTCCCTGCCAGAATAGCGTTTAGAGTAACTTCAAAAATTGATTCTCGAACCATTTTAGACGGATCTGGTGCTGATCAACTTATAGGTCGTGGTGATATGCTTTACACTCAAGGAAATGATATGATTAGAATTCAATGTGCCTTTGTTGATACGCCAGAAGTTGAAAAAATAACAGATTTTATTGGCTCACAAAAAGCTTATCCAGATGCTTATCAGCTACCGGAATATGTTGGTGAAGAAAGTGGCACAAGTCTTGATATAGATATTAACGATCGTGATGCGCTTTTTAGAGAAGCAGCTGAAATAATTGTGACAGCACAACAAGGTTCAGCCTCATTGTTACAACGTAAACTAAAATTAGGTTATAATCGTGCTGGAAGATTAATTGATCAATTGGAAGCTGCTGGTATTGTTGGTGGCTTTGAAGGTAGTAAAGCACGTCAAGTTTTGGTTCCAGATCTAGCTGCGCTCGACCAACTACTGGCAAACGAAGGACAATAAAAAAATAACAACGATGAAAAAAATAATTACACTTTTATTAATGCTAACATGCAGCATTACTTTTGCTCAAGATAATGAAGCCAAGACATTGCTTAAAAAGGTATCAGATAAAGTAAAAAGCTATGACAACATAGCTATAGATTTTAAATATGTATTGCAAAATATTGCTGAAAATGTAAACCAAGAAACACGTGGTGATGTTGTTATTCAAGGTGATAAGTATAAGCTAAACATTTTAGGCGTTACACGGATTTTTGATGGAAAAACATTGTACAGCATAAGTCCAGAAGATGAAGAGGTAACAATTTCAAGTGATAATTCAGAAGACGAAAACAGCATCACACCTAGCAAAATGCTTTCGTTTTATGAAGATGGTTACACGTACAAAATGGACATTGTTCAAAACGTGAAAGGAAGAAAAATTCAATACGTCAAATTAACTCCTATTGATTCAAACTCCGAAATTAAGCATATACTTTTAGGGATAGATGCTAACACTAACCATATCTATAATTTAATAGAAATTGGCAAAAATGGTATTCAAACCACCTTAACTGTTAATTCTTTTAAAACAAACGAACCATTATCAAAAACCTTATTTACCTTTGATGAAAGTAAGTATAAAGATTACTACATCAATAAATTGGATTAGGTAAATTGAAAATATTAGATAGATACATACTAACCACTTATCTAAAAACTTTTATCAGCGTGTTTGTCATTCTCATGCTGATTTTTGTATTACAGACCATTTGGCTTTATATCAAAGAATTAGCTGGAAAAGATTTAGATATCGTTGTAGTCGGAAAGTTTTTATTCTACTTCTCTCCTAAACTTATACCTCTTGTACTTCCGCTAACCATTCTTTTAGCTTCAATTATGGTTTTTGGGAATTTTGCTGAAAACTATGAGTTTGCAGCCATGAAGTCAACAGGCATTTCATTACAAAGGTCTATGGCAGGTTTAAGTATTTTTATAGTCTTGCTAGCCATTACTACTTTCTTTTTTGCAAATAATGTCATTCCTTGGGGTGAATATAATTCCTATAATCTACGTAAAAATATTCAGCAACTAAAACCAGCTATGGTTATTGCGGAAGGACAATTCAATCAAATTGGCGATGAATACAACTTGAAAGTAGCCAAAAAAAGTGGTGATAGAGGTCAATTCTTGGATCAAGTCATTATTCATAAAAAAACAGGAAAACGAACACCTGGAAACCATACAACAATAGTTTCTAAAACTGGGGAACTTGTAGGTGATGAAGATTCCAATATCTTAAAGTTCATTCTACACGATGGCTATTTTTATGATGACTCACCTCCTAGTGACCCCAAAGACAGGTCAAAATATCCAATGACAAGAAGCTACTTTGAAAAATATACTATCAACATTGATTTATCTGAACTAAACAACAAAGATCTTGACGAAAAGAACATTACTGATAAGTATAACATGCTTAACATTTCAGATCTAAATTATAGTATTGATTCCCTTAGAACCTCATTGGATAATGATTATAATGATTTTGCCAGTAGCCTATACAACCGTTCCAATTTACCAGTACTTAATACAGGAATTAAAGCAAAAAAAGATACAACTTATACGGGTGACGTATTAGATCTTTTTACTCATAAGAAAAAAACACAATTAATTGATATGTCTATCAATTCAATTAAGAGTTCAAAACAAATTATTGAAATAAAGGATAAGTATTTCCAAGAAAGAAATATTTGGCTTAATAAACATATTATTGCGCTTCATGAAAAATTAGCATTAGGTTTTGCATGTATAATTTTATTTTTTGTTGGTGCACCTCTAGGCGCATTAATAAGAAAAGGTGGTATTGGTTTACCAATGGTAATAGCTATTCTATTATTTTTAACCTATCATTTTATAGGGATTTTCGCTAAAAACAGTGCAAAAGATGGTAGTCTAAACCCTGTAATTGCATCGTGGTTTTCAACAGTAATTATGTTACCGCTAGGCTATTATTTAACCAAAAGAGCTACAGCTGATAGAGGCCTATTTGAATTTGACCATGTTTTTGAACCGTTAAAAAAATTATTTAGTACAAAAAACAAAAAAACGGATAGCGACATTGACATAGTACAAACATCAGACGCTAGCTTGAAATTTACTTCATTTTACAAAAACTATAAGGTTATAAGTAATATTGCTGTGATATTTTATTTTATTGCGACAATTACACTGATTTTGTTTTTTGTATTCAAGAACAATAAATTACCAGATTTTGCAGAAATGAGCATTCAATTAAGTCTTATTTCTTGGATTGTTTATATTGCTTATTTCTTTCAAGAGCGTACAACAATTTCGAAAATTTTTGAATTGGTAAAATCAAGACTCTACATAAATGGTGTTCTATCTAATATTTTAGCTTTGTTGTTTTATCCAGTTGTTCACTATGTAAGGCGAAACAAATTCAAAGAAGTCCTACCAAAAAGTATAAAATAAGCAATATCTTTGCAAAACTAATTTGTTATGATATGCTTAACACCACTGAAGAAGCTGTGAAAATTAAATTAAATACCATAGAAGAAGCCATTAATGACATTAGAAATGGCAAAGTCATTATTGTCGTTGATGATGAGAACCGTGAAAATGAAGGCGACTTTTTGGCAGCTGCCGAAAAGATTACTCCGGAGACCATCAACTTTATGGCTATGCATGGTAGAGGCTTAATCTGCGCGCCACTAACCGAAAATCGATGTAGAGAATTAGACTTACATATGATGGTTAATAATAACACGGACCCTATGGAAACCGCTTTTACGGTGTCGGTTGATTTACGTGGTAATGGTGTTACAACAGGAATTTCAGCTAGCGATCGTTCTAAAACCATTCATGCCCTTATAAATCCAAGTACCAAGCCATTTGAATTGGCTAGACCTGGTCATATTTTTCCACTTGTTGCCAAGCAAGGAGGTGTATTACGTAGAACTGGACATACCGAAGCTGCTATTGATTTCGCTCGATTAGCTGGACTAAAACCTGCAGGCGTCATTGTTGAAATTATGAATGAAGATGGGTCGATGGCCCGCTTGCCACAACTCATAAAAGTAGCAGAAAAGTTTGATTTGAAAATTGTTTCAATTGAAGACTTGGTGGCTTACCGCATGCAACACGATTCTCTTATTGAAAAGAAAGAAGACTTTGATATTGAAACGCGTTTTGGGCAATTTAGATTACGTGCTTATCACCAAACAACTAATAAACAGATTCATATTGCCTTAACCAAAGGCACATGGACTAACCAAGAACCTGTGCTAACTAGAGTTAATGCCACATTGGTTAATCATGACATTTTAGGAACTTTAACCAATAATGCTGATAAAAAGTTGGACGACATGTTTAATGTTATTAATGAAGCAAGAAAAGGTGCCATTATTTTCATCAATCAGCAATCACAGTCTATGAATTTACTAAAACGTCTTACTGCCTTAAAAGAATCTCAAACACCTGGTGAAGTTGTTAAAGCTCCTCGTATCGAAATGGATAGCAAAGACTTTGGGATTGGTGCACAAATTTTACATGATTTAGATATTCACAAACTGCGATTAATTTCCAATAGCGAGCAGACCAAACGTGTTGGTATGATTGGCTATGGTTTAGAAATTGTGGAGTACGTCAATTACTAATCTAGTATTTCAAAAACCTTAAATAAACCTTTGCTTTTAGAATTTGGGACTTCAGATATAAAAGCATATTTACCCGGTTTTAAATCGGCATAAAAATAACCGGTTCGACCTGCTGGCATATCGTTGACACCACCTAAAAATGTGACACCACTTGGAACTGGTGTTATTAAGCCTTTAGGATCTGCCCAATTCATCCAAGCTTCCAAAGCTTCTTCGCTTGCATTAGCGTCGAGTTTAACCAAATTAATATCATGCCAAATAAAATTTTCATGGGGTTTTTGATCTTTAACAAATACCGAGAATATTTGCTTGCCTTTTGTAATGGCTTTATCATAGCTAATTCCCTCTTCACCAGATAATGTGATATTAATTGTTGGTTCAGGCGGCTGGTTTCCACTGTCTTTGTCCAATACAATCAGTGGCTTTGCCATTCCCATAGATGTATGAAATTTACCATTAGGCATTTTTACATAACATTCCATTATGTAATAACCAGGATCTAATTTAACCGTAGTCGTTGCTGTATGTTTTGGTGCAATTAAGCCAGAGCCTCCCGAAAAAACTATTTTTCCAAACCATTCTGGCAGTTTACCAAAAGCAGCAAAACCTTCTTCAGATTTTCCCTCATTAATTAAATCCATACCTTCTTCAAAAACAGGTGCTACATCAGTAAGCGTGTTTTCAACAGTTTTACCTTCTGGATATTTATCTAATAAAAAGAAATGGGTTTCATTTGATAAATTTCTGTATTTAAAGGTGTTCCATCCTGATGGAATCGTATCCACACTTTGAAATTCCATACTTCGGGTTACAATTTCAATAACATTTTCGGGTTCTTGAATGGTTTCTTCAACTTCTATTATTTCCTCTGAAGCTGGTTCCGTTTTCTTATTATCATTTTTACAAGCAAGTACTAAAAATAGAATTAGAATGGGTAATAAAATTTTTGATTTCATGTTTTTAGTTATTTGGTTAATGTTTACTAAATATAATTAAAAAAGAGGAAAGACACTCAAAATGAGCAGCCTATCCCCTTTCTCCTCAATTAATTAATAGCATTTTTAATATTATTCGATAATTATTTTTTTTGTGATCACATTGTCATTTGATTCTAATTTTACTAAATATACACCTGATTTATAATCACTGACATTTATCTGATTTATAGCTGAACTTTGAAACACTAGTTTCCCTAAAACATCATACATCCTTACCGATTCAATTTGTTTTTTTGTTGAAATATTTAATATGGTTGAAACAGGGTTTGGGTAAACTTTAATAACATCGCTTATAAAATTATCATCAATTCCTAAAGTTTCAGCTTCTAATTTTACAACCCAAAAATCATAATTTCCATGATTTCCAGAAACATCATAATTATTAGAAGATGCACGTCCAGCAACAATATATCCTCCATCTGTGGTTTGATGTATTGAATTTCCAAAATCACTACTTCCACCTCCTAAACAATTCTGCCACAGTAAATTACCCGTATTATCTATTTTTATAGCCCAATAGTCAAAAACAAATGATCCAGGATTACCACTAACATCATTATCGTCGGAATTTGTTTGTCCTGTAATCACATAACCACCATCAGAAGTTAGTTGGATTTCATTAGCAAAATCATTTTGTGTACCTCCATAGTTTTTTTCCCATTCAAGCTCACCCAATGCATTTAGCTTTAATACCCAAAAATCCTGTCCACCATAATTATTTGTTACATTACCATCACTAGATTGTGTCATACCAGCCACTATATAACCACCATCCAAAGTTTGCCTAACAGACCTTCCGTAATCTGCATTTGTTCCTCCATAAGTGTATTCCCATTCAACATTTGATGAGGGGTCCAATTTTATTACTTTTAGATCTGGGGTCAACCCATAATGGCCAGTAACAATATATCCTCCGTCTGATGTTTGCTCTGCCCACCAGGCTTGAGCACCTCCAAAAGTGGTATTAGTCCAACCGCTTGCTATATCACCATTAGTGTCCAATCTTGCAACCCATATTCCACCATTTGAGCGAAACCCAGATGCAATAAAACCACCATCAGATGTTTGTGAAATACTGTGTCCGCGGTCAGCACCCATTGTTCCATATTTCTTTCCCCAAAGTATATTTCCATCACTATTTAACTTCACAATTAAAATATCATCATCACCAATATTTTCTCCATAGAAATCATCTGAATCAGACATACCAATTAAGATATATCCACCGTCTGTAGTTTGTTGTATAGCATAAGCTTCTTCATCTCCTATGGAACCAATACTTTTATCCCATTCAATAGTTCCTGTACTATTGAGCTTAACAACCCATATATCTCTACCTCCATTGTTTTCTGAAACATCTCCATTTACAGAAACAGTGTATCCAGCAACAATATATCCTCCGTCATCTGTTTGCCTAACAGATCTAGCAGCATCTGTTCCTGAACCTCCTAGAGATTTTTGCCAAGTAATATTTGGTTGAGCAAATGATACCCCAAAACTTAACATTAAAATAGCTGTCAATAAATATTTAATTTTCATCCCTTAACTGTTTTTGATTAATAGCATAAATGTTTTTTTACTGTCTTGTCCATTCTTGGTAATTGCCTGCGCCACCAGCATCTACAATAATCCAAATAACATTATCTGATTGAAAGTCTATAGTAGCACTGTAGTAATTATAATCACTCCCCAATTCAGAGTGTGTAAAATCACTAGTGTCATTAGTCACAATATTCATCCACTTGACATCATCAACCTCGAAACCAGAATCTATTGGATCAACGATAACACCATCATTGTCAGTAACTTCTATAACCATACCTATGTTACCTGTATGATTACCACCTGTACGTAGCCATGTCCCTTGTAAATCAGCAATGGTATAGGTTACGTTATTGTTGTTATTGTTATTTCCATTATTGCCATTGTTTTGTCCATTTTCAAATAAAGGGCTGTCCTCTGAACATGAAAATAATGTAATGAGCACGATGCATATAGCATGAATAAATTTTGATTTTGTTTTCATAATGATGTTTTTGATAATTAGATTTTCTGACTTTATTAATCTCTCTTAATACAATCTTTAGTGTACTTAAAAACAAAAGGTTAACATCATTCCTGAATTTTTAGTAATTTTCTTACTTTTAAATAACTTTTTTCAATTATTGGTTAACCTTTTACTTTTTTATTAACTAAATGAATAGACATACTGAAGAGCTTTTTACCAAAATTAGACAGGGCGACAGTAAAGTATTAGAAGCTATTTATGTAGATAATAGGTTAGCTTTTCTCAATTTTGGATTAAAATATAATTTGAATGAAGAGGCTCTATTGGATATTTATCAAGATGCCATTATTGCATTTGTTGAAAATGTGACCAATGGCAAAATAATAGCTTTAAACAGTTCAGTTAAAACTTATTTGTTTTCAATAGGTAAGTATATGATTTTCAAAAAACTAAAAAAGGAAAGTAAGTTAGAGACATTAGACCTTGATGATAAAAGACTAGAGTTGTCAATAAAATTAATTGATAATATTAATGACGAAACTGATAATGAACACAATAAGCTCATTGAACATTGTTTAGATAAACTAGGTTATCAATGCCAAACCGTGCTTAAGCTTTTCTATTATAACGGTTTAACTTTGGAAGAAATACAGAAGCATCTGGACTATAGTAATTACAATACCATAAAAAGCCAAAAATCACGTTGCCTCAAGAATTTAAAAGAATTGATTAATGATCATTTAAAAAATGAATAAGGAAGAATTAATAGCGAAATATATTCGGAATGAGTTATCAGAATCCGAAATAAAAGAGATTGAAGAATTACTAGATTCCGATACTCATTTTAAAGAGCAGTTTGAATTTGAAACGCAAATTCAAAAAGCAATTTATAGGCGTGAGCATAATAAAAATAAACAATTTTTAAAAGATATAGAAAGTAAGGTTTCTTCTAAAAACTCAAAAACAAATTGGTTTTTAATTGCTGCTTCAATTATACTGTTGGCTTCTTTAGGCTTTTATTGGAAACAGTACACTACAAGCCCTGAAAGGCTTTTTTCAAACTACTACTCAAAAGCCAGTAACACCTCACACCCTATTACAAGAAACCAAAACGATACTGATGAGCTGACAAAAGCTTTTATAGCTTATGAAAGAGAAGTTTATGATCAAGCTCAAAAACTTTTTAATAATCTTTATAAAACCTCAAATAATTCTGAATTATTGTTTTATGAAGGTATTTGCTATTTGGAAATTGGACAGATAGATAATGCTATTAAAACATTTTTAAAACACCAGAAGTTCAAAGATAAACTTCTAGGAAAAAGCAAATGGTACCTTGCATTAGCATACTTAAAGAACAATAACCAAATTGAGGCGCAAAATATTCTAGAAAAAATCACTAGTTCTTCCTCAAATTATAACTTTGAAAAAGCAAAAGAGTTACTTTCTGATCTTTGATTTTTTAAAATAAAACAAAGCCATTGCTGGAAATGCAAGTATTAACACCCAAAATAATTTATAATCTCTTTGTGGCTTAAACGGTGTGGTATTACCAGAAATCACAAAGCCAGACCAGTAGTAAGGATGTTTTAGTTCTTCATCAATATTGGAATTCAGATAATCTTTCTTTGCTAATTTTAAGGCTAAATCTTTTGGCTTGCCATCATTCAAGTATTTATAAAACAAAGTCATAAGCGTAGCTGTGGCTTTGTCATCAACTTTCCAAAGACTCATAACCGTACTTGGAACTCCTGCATAGGTAAAAGCTTTAGATATACTCTGTACACCCTCTCCATTAATAAAGCGTCCATTTCCAGTATCACAGGCACTCAAAACTGCTAAATCTGCCTTAAGAGCAGTATTATATAATGACCCAATTAATACACCGCTCTCTGCAAAATTCAATACCGATAATTCCGGAGTATCTATGTCTATGGTAGTATGTATCCCAAAATGCAAGACATTGTGTGATCGCAGATGTTCTAATAAATCATCTTGGTCTTTAATGTAGTAATCTGTTGCATGAACATTTTCTTTAATACCATTGATTTCTCTATCCAGTTCTGGAAGAAACCCTTTCTGGTTGAAATTATTTTTGTTTTGTGCTACAAAAATTCCGACATCAATATTTTTGATGCTACTTTGAACTTTTGTTTGTTCTAAATAAATTTTAAGACTATTTGAATAAGATAACGCATTCTTCGAATTGAAATAATCTGGCAGCAACACTTCAAAAGGTAATAAATTGAGTAATCCAGAATGGATAATTACAACATGTTCCAAGTCTGTCTTTATAATCGAATTAGCCAATTTTTTTAATAAATCTGGTATTAATACCTCGGAATTGAACGTGGAAATGGCGTCTACAAAATTTTTAATCTCTTTTGTAAAGTTGTCACCAATGTGTATTTTTTGTAAGTCTATTTGCTTGTTGGTAATAGTAAAAACATATAAATCTTCTTGAACAAGTATATATTTCACGACTGCTTCATTATATTGAAGCAGTTTTTTTAAGTCTTGTATATTAAAATCATTACTAGAAGACTTGGCATATTGAATGAAATTATCATGGATAAACTTTTGATGTTTTCGTAATTGATTATTTAAATCGGTTAAATGAAGCTTTAAAGTATCGGTATTTTCAATCTGTGATTGTTTTTCTTCATAGATACGCTCTTGATAATAATTGACAAGAGACTTCAACTTTTCTTCTTCTAACAATAAGCTATCCGGAACATTAATTTTTGCTTGATTACCATATAAGAATTTAGACCATTCCAGCTTGGAACTATTGTTCTCTATAGCTTCAACAGTTGTTTCCAATAATTGTGTAGATGGTTTTAATAAGGCGCATTTGAGTAAGCCTTCTTGAATCAATGTAAAGCTTTGATACAAGTTGTCATTAAAGGCGTCTCCTTTGTAAATTCGGTCAAAGAAACTTGAAGACAACTTATAAAGATTAATGGCTACCGTTAAAAACGCATCATTATTGGACACATTATACCAGTCCAAATATTGGTTAGCTACTTCAAGAATATTGTTGAGAATTTCGAAAGTATAAAACTCATTTAAATCACTAATTTCCAAACTAGCCAAATTGGATGAAGAATTTTGATTTTTTAACAAAGATGCAAAAGCAGTTTTAAACTGAATTTCTAATTGATCTTGAGTTAATGATTCTTTTAACAAGAATGATTTTTTGAACAATAAATTTAACTTGTCGTGCTTTGTTAACTCTTCGTTCTTTAGAATTGTTTCCATTAGCTCCAAAGCCTTTTCTTTCTTATTGTGGGCGACATACAAATCAAATAATTCAATTTGGTATTTTAAAGGCCTTATAAAATAGTCCTCTTTATATGTTTCTAGTAATAGCAAAGCATCAACAATTAGTTTCTCTGCTGTTTTAAATTCTATACTCGGAAGTTTTGCTTCAGTTAAATTCAAATTAGCTTTGCTTTCTATATTCCATCGATACTTGTCTAACGAATCTTTTAAAATTTCTTGGGTTTCGTCAATAAATTGCTTGGCTTTATCATAATCCTTGTGTTTTAAATACAGTTTTATGTAGCTCTCATTCATTAAAACCCGTTCTCTTTTGACTAAAGTAATTTTTTCAGTTTTTTTACGAGAATTAGCAACAGAATCAAAAAGTTCTTCTTTTTTGTATAAATAACTTTCTGCCAATTCTTGGTTACCATAGTTTAAATACCAATTTGCCAATTCCCCGTAAATGGTGAATTTTTGAAAAAAAGCGTCCTCTTCATTATAAATATTTGCCCAATAATTCTCTGACTCCTCCAATAATTTAAATTCCTCGTTTTTTAATCCTAACTTTCTGTAATTATTAATTATCCTATGATTATTAAGATAAACGTCCTTCAAATTTTTAGGATGATATTCTTTATAAAGCTTGAATGAGCGTTCATAATATTCATTGGATTTTTCAGGGTTATCTAATTTATTATTTATGAACCCTAAATCGTCTAATACATATAGAATCTCAATTTTATATTCTGGAAAAGTGTCTCGTAGAACTTCGTAATTCTTTTTCGCCTCAATTAATGCCTCTTGCCACTGTCCAGTATAACCATATTGATGATAAATTCTATTTAAAATTAAATGCCTAAAGAACAGCTTCCTGTCATCCTTTGAAACGATATTATTAACTAAACTGTAAGCCTGTTTAGAATGTTCAAGACCTTCCAAAATATTTTTTCTTCCTCCATTTGTTTCCAGAATACAAGATTTGGTATAATACCATTTGGCCTTTAAAAAGGATTTATAATGTGAAGTGTGATTCGGTTCATTTAACGCTAATTCTCTAAACTTTATAGATTCATCATACTCACCAATATTGTCCAGAGAATCAGCAATTGAAGTATTGGTAGTAATGATGCTTTCTTGAGAAAGCCCAAAAAAAGGCAAAAAATAAAAAAACAATATCCTTAAGTAACTCATTAGTAGTTGGTTCGTTACTTAAAGTTATGAAAAAGTTTAGAAAAACCTATTTTAGAACAGAAGTAATGGCTTTTACCATTTTTTTGGCGCGTTCCCTTACCTCTTCTTCTGTCCAAGATAATTTAATTAAGCATGAAATATTACGGCCAATGTAATGGTCTGATTGCTCAAAAGTCTGTGACTTAAGATATTCCAATCCTTCTTTGACTTCCATAGAAAGTGGATATAGAGTTTTAAGTGTTTTGAGGTGCTCCCACTTTCTAATGTAATGCCAATTGTTGTCATAGTAGTTCCAACAGGCATCAATGCCGTTTTCTTTAAAAGCCTGAATGACCTTTCTAGAGGTTTCTAAATCTAGTAAAAAGAAACTTAAGAACGAATAGCTTTCTTCACCACCTTCTGGAACAGTCCTAAAAGTAACTTGAGGAATATGAGATAACGCTTCTCTAATTATGCTGTAATTTTTCTTCTGAATGGCAACAAATTCGTCCAACCGTCTCAATTGTGCTAAACCAACAGCTGCATGTAATTCTGAAATTCTGAAATTATAACCCAAAAACGGATGAGTTTCTGCCCCTCGATCATTACCTACATGGTCATGTCCATGATCAGAATAATGATCCGCATGACGATAAAAGGCTTCATTATTTGTTAATACAGCACCTCCTTCACCTGCAGTAATAATCTTAACAAAATCTAGAGACAAACAACCTAAATCACCAATACTTCCTAATGGTTTACCATTGTAAGTTGCACCTGTTGCTTGAGATGAATCTTCAATAAGAATTAAACTATGTTTATTACAAATGTCTTGCAAGGCATGTAAATTGGCCATACTACCGCACATATGTACTGGCATAATGGCCTTTGTTTTATTGGTTATTGCATCTTCAACTGCTTTGGGGTCTAAAGTTAATGTATCGTCAATATCTACCAGAATGGGAATGGCTCCCAACATCATAATAGCTTCAAAACTTGCCACGAAGGTAAAAGTCGGCATTATAACTTCATCACCTGCTCCAATTCCTGCTGTAGCCAAAGCAACAGATACTGCCGCTGTTCCGCTAGACACCAATTGCGCATGGTTAACTTGCAATTTATCCTGAAGTGCTTTCTCTAACTCTTTGGCTTTCCAATGGCCATTACGCATACCATCAAAGCCATAGCGCATCAAAACACCATTATCTAATACATCTTGCAATTCTTTGCGTTCCGAATCTCCAAATAATTCAAATCCAGGCATAGTTTATTTTATAAAGTAATTATAGAATCTTTTAATTGCTTTCTAACTTTTTTAAAATCGGCAAACATGTCATCTTTAGCACGATAACCAATTGGTAATAACAAAACCGATTTCAATCCGCGTGTTTTTAACCCTAAAATCTCATCATATTTTTCCGGATTAAATCCTTCCATAGGACAAGAATCAATACCTTCCAATGCACAAATTGTCAATATATTTCCCATGGCTAAATAGGCCTGATTAGTTGCCCATTCTTCAATAAGTTCTTGCGGTTTCTTTTCAAAATCTGAAATTAAGAAATCTTGAAAAGGCTTTAAAACAGATTTTGGTGTTTTTCTTATATCATGAACACGATTGAAGTATTCAACCACGAAGTCTTCGTCAATCACACGTTCAATACAAAACACTAAAACATGAGAAGCTTCAGCAATTTGCTTCTGATTCATGGTATCTGGAATCAGTTTGGACTGCAATTCTTTATCACTAAACACAACTAATTTTATAGGTTGCAAACCGTATGACGTGGCTGTTAAATTAAAGGCTTCCTTTATGACTTGAAGTTTTTCCTCATTAATTAATCTGTTAGGATTAAAAGCTTTGGTAGCATAACGCCATTGTAAATGTCCAATAACATCCATGAATATTAATTTAGAATAGCAAAAATAGTAATACTGTTTTGGTTCAACTAACGGATTAGAAATTTTGTATAAAAATTTCAGTCTTTTATTTGAAAGAAACGAAAAAGGGTTCTATATTTGCATCCGCATTTAGGGAATACCTAATGAGGCACTCAAGGAGAAATGGCAGAGTGGTCGAATGCGGCAGTCTTGAAAACTGTTGAGGGTCACACCTCCGGGGGTTCGAATCCCTCTTTCTCCGCTAAAACCAGAACTAAATGTTCTGGTTTTTTTTATTTAAAATTCTAATTATAAATTAGTTAACGATTCAAATGATAATCGTGCACTTCATCGAGTTATTTTGATAGCCCTATATATTGATAGTACATTTATTTTCCCAATTCCTATGAGTAAATAACATAAACATCAAATACTACAATTACTTGATTTTTGATGTTTATACGGCTATGGGTAACAATATAATCAACCAATAACTTTAATTTAAGTGGGATTTAAGAGTCGATTCTTGTTTTTTACTCTTACTTTGCTATCATTTGCAAGTATACATGGGCAATGCTCCCCTGATGTAACGCCTCCTACTATTACATGTCCTAGTGATATTATTGTTGGATGTCCACAAGAAGTTCCTTCACTAACTCCAACAACTTCCGATTTTTGCGGAGCCATTTCTCTACAAACATATACTTTAACTGGTGCCACTACAGCTACTAGTGCTACAACTGGAATTAATGATGCTAGTTCCGAGGACTTTTTGGCAGGTACTACAACCGTCACCTATTATATTGAAGATGCTTCTGGTAATTCTGCTACTTGTAGTTTTGATGTTACTGTTAATGATTATACTGATCCAATTATTGTCTGCGAAGATGCTGTTGTTACGGTAAATGATACTGGCGACTGTACTGCTGTAGTTAATATGTATGCCATTGGTGTTTATCCTTCTGCTTTCGACTCCTGTTCTGGGTTATTCATTGTTCCGACTGGTATTCCTCCTGGTGGTGCATTTCCCGTAGGAACCACTACGGTAACTTGGACTGTTACTGATAGGGCTGGTAATTCTGCTTCCTGTACTCAAGATGTGACTGTTACTGATGAAGAAGATCCTACTATAAACTGTCCATCAGATGTTATTGCTAATACTGATCCCGGACAATGTAATGCGACAATTACGATTCCTTTGGCAGTGCCAATGGACAATTGTTCTATCGTATCTATTACCAACGATTATAATTCTGGAGGAGCTGATGCCAGTGATACCTATCCCATTGGAACTACTACTGTAACTTATACAGCTATAGATTCTGCTGGTAGGACAGCAACATGTTCTTTTGATGTTACTGTAGTGAACTCACAAGATCCAGTTATCACATTAAATGGAAGTAACCCACAAACTTTTGAAGCCTGTAGTAGTTATACTGAATTAGGAGCTACTGCCATAGATAATTGCTTTGGTGACATTTCCAGCAATTTGGTTATAGATACATCATCTTTAGATATGAACACGGTTGGCACCTACAATGTCACCTATACAATCACCAATGCCAATGGTGGACAAACACAAGTTATTAGGACAGTTACTATAGTTGATACTACAGCTCCTACTCTAACTTTTGTAGGTCCAAATCCGCTAACTGTTGCAGATTGTTCTACTTATACAGAATTGGGAGCTACGGCTTTTGACCCATGTTTTGGAGATATTTCGGCTAGTGTGGTCATCGATAATTCTGCTGTTGATACTAGTACCATTGGAAGTTATACAGTTACTTACAATGTCACCGATGCGAGTGGTAATTCAGCAGTGCAAATCATTAGAACAGTTCATGTTGCTGATGTTAGTGGTCCAATTTTAACCCTAAATGGTGCTGACCCCCAAATTATTGAAGCCTGTGATGTCTATACAGATTTAGGTGCTACGGCTATTGACCCATGTTTTGGTACAGATTACACCGCTAATATTATTAATGATACCTCAACACTTGATACAAGTACTCCAGGAACCTATATAGTTACTTACAATGTTATGGATGCTGAAGGCAATGCTGGTTTAGAAGTTATTCGTAACATAACCGTAGTAGATACCACTGGTCCCCTTATAACTCTTATTGGTGACGACCCACAAATACTAGAGGCCTGTACACCTTATACAGAGTTAGGTGCAACAGCCATAGACCCATGTATTGGTACTGACTATACTGGTGATATTATTATTAATGCTTCAACAGTTGACACTAGTATTGTTGGCTCATATAGTGTGACCTATAATGTTATGGATGCTGAAGGGAATGCTGCAATAGAGGTAATCAGAACTGTAACTGTTGTTGATACTACCTCACCAACCATTACCTGTCCGGCAGATATTGCGGTCGATAATGATGCTGGACTGTGTTCAGCTTTAGTAAACTATTCGGTAACAGCAAATGATAATTGTTCTGGAGAAACCATAACCCAAACGGATGCAACTGGATTATCATCAGGTGATGCCTTTCCAATTGGAACGACTGTATTAGAGTATACAGTTACAGACCCTTTTGGAAACACCGATACGTGTTCGTTTTCAGTAACGGTCAATGATGTGGAATCTCCTAATATTGTGTGCCAAGATTTTAGTTTGGGGCTAGATCCTTCAACTGGTATGGCTACATTGTTAGCAAGTGATATAGATAATGGGTCGACTGACAATTGCGGTTTCACCTTATCACTTTCTCAAGATGTGTTTGACTGTAGCCATATAGGTAGTAATACAGTAACCCTCACGGCTACAGATGCTGATGGAAACATTAGTAGTTGTAGTGCTACTGTTACTATAACGGATTTGGCTGACAATGCCACCGTTAGTATTGCTACACCAAATACAACCATTTGCCAAAACCAAGAGGTTACTTTTACAGCAACACCTACTATTGGTGGAACTACACCTATATACCAATGGCAAATAAATGGTATTGATGTAATGGGTGAAACAGGTGATACTTTTACTACCAGTGTTTTAAATGATGGTGATGAAGTAACAGTCATTATGACGTCAAGTGCCTCTATTTGTACACAACCAATAACCAGTAATACTGTAACCATAACCGTAAATGATTATAATGCACCTGCCGATGCTGGTGCTGATGTTACTAATACCGTTTGTGTTGACACAACCATTACTTTGAGTGGTAGTGCAGTAAATGGTGTGAATGCTATTGGAACTTGGACTGTGACTTCTGGGCAAACCAGTGGTTTTTCATTTTCGGATGCCAATAGTCCGACATCTGATTTTACTGGTGATATTGGCGAAACTTATACTTTAACTTGGAGTATTGACAACCCAGAACCATGTATTGATACTAGTGATAGCATAACAGTTACTATGATTGGTTGTAATGCTTTAGATTTTGACGGTGTGGATGATAACATCACCTTTAGAGATAACTATAACTTAGGCAATGCTTTTTCTATTGAAGTTTGGGTGAAGTCTGATTCTCAAAATTCAAATATTCAAACTATTTTTTCAAAGCGTGAAGCTACCAACTTGGTTAATGGTTACGACTTAAGATTGGTGAATAATGTGGTGTCATTCCATTGGAATAATGGGCAATCGGTATCATCTGGTGGTATTCAAATTACCAATAATCGCTGGTATCATATTGCCGTGACTTATGACGGAAGTGATTATAGTCTTTACATTGATGGTATTTTTATCAATAGTACTTCTGATTCTAATGAACCTATTGACAACACAGTTGATTGTATTGCAGGTGCTATGGATCAAACCATTAATGCTCCCTATTTACCAGTCAACTATTTTGATGGTGGTTTGGATGAACTCCGCATTTGGGATGTAGCACTTACCGAATCACAAATCCGTAAGATGATGAATCAAGAAATTGAAGATAATGCTGGAGTTGTTAGCGGGTCTGTAGTGCCTTTGGATATCACAGGATTGAATTGGAATGATCTTAATGGTTATTACCAAATGAACCAAAATACAGATTTATCTGGTGGCAATTTAGTTTCTAATAGCAATGCTATTAATGGCGTTTTAAGATATATGACCACCCTACAACCAGAAACAGCACCTCTTCCCTATCAATCAGTTGCTGATGGTGATTGGATAAATAATAATACATGGCTTTATGGTAATTCACAAGCACTGCCAAACAGTATGGGCATTGATGGTACTACCAAAGTAGATTGGAATATTGTAAGAAGTTCACACAATATTTCTTCTGGAAATAATAATTTGACACTATTAGGACTTGAAGTGAATGCCAATACACTTCGTATTGAAAATACAAATCCAACTGATGGGCAGAGTCTTCGAGTTACAGATTATTTATTTATTGATGGTACGGACACTGTTTTAAAATTAGTGGGCGAATCACAATTACTTCAAGATACTGGCAGTATTGTAAACTATACTGGAACTGGAGCCTTGCATAGAGATCAACAAGGTACTAACAATTACTTCAATTATAATTATTGGGGTTCACCTGTTAGTACTGATGGCCTTTCCTATTCGGTTGGTGGTAGCCTCTACGATGGCTTACAACCAGTTCAATGGACTACTGGTTATGACGGCATTGGAAGTACTACGCCAGTAACTATGAGTAGTAGATGGCTTTATATTTATGAAAACTATCCAGTTAATTCCTATGCAGACTGGGTTCGTATTGACCAAACTTATGCGGTAACCGTACCTTTAGGTTTTTTAATGAAAGGTAGTGGAACAACTGATCCACAGCAAAATTATACTTTTGTGGGGCAACCAAATAACGGAACTTATATTTCTCCGATAACTGCTGATTATGAAGCTTTAGTATCAAATCCATATCCCTCTGCTATTGATGCCCATACTTTCATCAATGATAACAGTGCTAGTACATTAGGAACACTATATTTCTGGGAACATTATGTGTCAAACGCTACGCACATCACAGTTGAATACCAAGGTGGTTTTGCCGCTTATAATTTAACTGGTGGTAATGCAGCAATTTCTCCACCTGAAATTAGTGGTTTAGGTGCACCATCCAAAATCCCTGAGCGTTATATTCCAATTGCACAGGGCTTTAATGTACGCGGTAATGCAACCGGAGGCGACGTAATTTTTAATAATGACCAACGTGTGTTTGTTAAAGAGGCTGTTACTGGAGCAGCGGATAATGGTTCTGTGTTTATGCGTATACAAAGTCATGCTGAAAACAGACCAGAAACCCAACCTATTCAACGTGTCCGTGTTGACTTTATAACTCCTGAAGGAGCTTTGCGCCCTATTATGATTGGGTTTGTTCCAAACAATTTGGCTACAGATGGTGTAGATTACGGCTATGATGCTCTTAATACGGAAGATTTACCTAATGACATGTCTTGGATGATTGAAGACCTGCCTTACATCATACAAGGTGTTGGCGCGTTTGATATAAGTAAGCGCTATCCATTGGGTATTTTCTTGGAAGATGCAGGTACTTTTGAGATATCGTTACGTGGGTTGGAGAACTTTGAAGAAGACATAACTGTTTATGTATATGATGCATTAACGGATAATTATACCCTCATAAATGATTTTAACTATACTAATACTTTAGACAGTGGTGATTATTTAAACCGTTTTTATATTGCCTTTACACCTGACAATATACTTTCGACAGTGGATAATGATATGGATACTTTGATTGTTAATTACCTAAACGATTCAGACGTTATTTATATTAGCACGCCTTATTCTTCATTGATAGAAGACGTTACGTTATTTAACATGCTGGGACAACGAATAATTACCTGGGATGTTAGTGATATGGACCAAAGTACAGCCCTGCGTATTCCTGTAACGGATTTGGCCGAAGGGAACTATATTATTAAATTGGTCAGTGTTGATGGCACAATCTCAAAGAAAGTTATTGTTTCTAAAAAATAGTATCAATTTCCAATAATATTTTACTTATTTCTTGAATGTATGCATAGTTAGCGATATGCTGTTTTGCCCTCATTTTTACTGATATTCAAGTACTTATTTAAAAAATACGTATAAGTACGTATATGCTATTTCATTTTTTTGTTCTACCTTACACAAGCTATTAATCAACAAATCTCTTTAAACGGATAGGTTGAAACCAACCAAAGTCTATCTTATATTTAATGTTTTCTAACATGTAATGCATTTTTCTATTGCATTATGTCTGTTGTGTTTTGGTATTAATATTAACCAATATCCAAAACATTATGAAAACTAAATTATCTTCATTATTTCTTATTTGTTTTTTAACAAGTATTACCATTTTTGCCCAAGCCCCTGAAGGCATTCCTTATCAAGCTGTCGCTAGAGATGCTTCAGGAAGTTTATTAACCAATCAACCTATTTCACTTCGATTTAATATTCACGATAATACATCTGGAGGAACTGTTGTTTATAGTGAAACGCATAATGCAAACACTAATGCATTAGGTTTGTTTGACGTAAATGTTGGATCAGGAACGCCAACCACAGAAGCACTATCAAGTGTTGATTGGGGTAATGGTGCCAAATTTTTAGAAGTAGAATTAGATGCCACAGGTGGCACTAGTTATACCAGCATGGGTACAACTCAAATGATGAGTGTTCCTTATGCTTTGTTTGCTGCATCAAGCGGTGATTTACCTGATGGTGTGACTCCTGGAAATACGCTTTATTGGGATGGTTCAGCATGGGTTGCAAATAGTAACCTATTTAATAATGGTGGGAATATTGGTATAGGTACAACCAACCCTTTATATAATCTTCACATTTCATCAACTATTGCAGGCATGTATGTTGAGGATACTGATACAAATTCAAACATATCCATTTTTGCGCCTGGTGATACATACAGTGGAGGAATTGGAACGGCAAGTAATCATGATTTGCCATTCTTCACAGATAATGTCGATAGAATGATAATTAAATCTGGAACTGGTAATGTTGGCATTGGGACTGACTCTCCATCTGAAAAACTAGATGTTGTTGGAAATATAAATCTTAATGGCAATATATATTTAAATGGGACAAAAACTATCAGTGACAATTTAGCAGGTAGAACCGAATTCTTTCATGTTGACAATGGTGTAGAGCATATGGAATTCAATGGTTTTAATACAACTTTTTCAAATAGAAATGTTTACATAATAGAAAATTTAGGCATTGGACTGGATCCTGCTTTGGATCCTATCACTGCGGATTTACATGTTAATGGAAGCGTTAGACTACAAATTGGGAACGAAGGCATTGGTAAGGTTTTAACTTCGGGTGTAGATGGCACAGGATCATGGACAGATGCAAGTGCTTTAACTGTAACTGAAGTTGATCCAGAAGTAAGTAGTGCTACAACCAATATCGTTCCAAAATGGGATGGTTCTTCACTTGTAGATGGTTTAATTACAGATGACGGCACTCATGTTGGAATTGGTATTTTCCCTCTTGGGTTCCCAGAAAGATCGTTACATGTAGCAGGAAGTCCAAACCAATCTGTTTTTGTTCAATCGGCTACTGGTGACGCTTCTATTGAATTAATGAGTGATAATGTTTCATTTACAAGAATATATGCTCCTTCAGGAACGAATGATTTTAGAATAGCTCAAGAAGGATTTGGAGATGTTTTTTCTATTTTACAAAATGGCAATACTGGTATTGGAACTAACACACCTAGCACAAAACTTGAAGTTGCTGGTATTGCGTCTTTAGGTTCAACAACTACACAAGAGGGTGGTGAATTACGCTGGAATCAAGCTCCAGGAGGAGGAACAGGCTACTGGTTCATGGACAATTTCTGGTCAGGAGCTGGTGGAAATAAATTTAGATTAATTACAAATATAGGGCAAACCCCTTTTACTGTTATGGATGATGGCCGAATGGGTGTTGGAAATTTTCCTTGGAATGTACAACCCACTGCCGATTTTCATGTAAATGGAAGCATGAGAATACAAAATGGAACTGAAGGCAATGGTAAGGTCTTAACGGCTGATGCTAGTGGAAATGCTACTTGGCAAACACCTGCCGTTAGTGTAGAAACTGACCCGCAAGTTAATGTGTCAGCTACTGATAGAGTTCCGAAATGGAATGGTAGCACCTTAATTAATGGGACTATTGTTGATAATGGTAATATCGGTATTGGTGTACCATCAGGTTTATCTAAATTACATGTTTATAGCACTACTGGAGCTAGTTTAACTAACAATGGCTCTATGATGCTTGGTGCTATTTCAGGATCTAATATGGTATTCGATCCAAATAAAATTCAAGCAAGAAACAATGGCGGTTCAGCAAATTTGGCCATTCAACTTTACGGTGGACAAACTAACATCGGTGCTGGCGGTGGTAATGTATTACTTACTCCAACTACAGCTGGAAGAGTTGGTATTGGAACTAACGCTCCTAATTATAAATTTGATTTAAGAGGAACTGGCCTTTTCTATCATACACAAACAAACTCTAGTTTTCAAAATACTGGGTTAATTGTCAGAAACCCAGGAGGTTTTGCTAGAATTTCAGTAGTAGGAGCTTCTACAGATAATAATAGAGGCTTAACATTAGTAGGAAACAATAATTTGGGAGGTGGATTAAATGTTTTAACTACATCCAGTGGATTTTGGGCACCGGTCAGAGCGTCTCAATTTGTTGTGTCTAGCGATAGGAGGATGAAAAATAATATCAAAGAAATTTCACTATTAGAATATGATGACTATTTAAATAAGATAAGAAACATTGAAACGGCTACATTCTCATATAATTTTGAACCTCATAGAGGACCACAACATATAGGTGTAATCTCTCAAACTTTACCAATTGAATTACAAGCTAAAATTTCAGGGGATACAACTAAAGATGAAGAAGATATGATTGGTGTAAGTCTGGCAGACATGGCAGGGTTAAATACTGTTGGAATAAAAGCTCTAGACCATAACCAGCAAGCATTGCAAAAAACTATCAAAGAACAAGATGAAAAAATTGATGACTTAACAGAACTTGTTTTGGCATTAAAAGCAGAGGTTGAATCCTTAAAACGTTCAATAAAAGAATAAAACTGATACAAGTTTATTGTTGAACAGATTTAAATCTCAAAAAATGAAAAACATAATAAAAATAATAATCATAATCACGCTGTTTACCGGAATCAGTTTCGGGCAAACTATTAGTCGTGATGTTTCACCAGCTTCTGGAGGAGTTTACTCGAATAGTTCGGGTTCTCTTTCATGGACATTAGGTGAAACAATGACCCAGACCTTTCAGGTTGGCAACACTATGCTAACCCAAGGTTTTCAGCAACCCGAAAGTCAGTTGGCCACAGGTTTATTAGCTGGCGATTTTTGCCCAGGTAGTACAATATACGTGCCTTACATGGCCATTGATATTTTTCCTGGTAATATTTTTACAGCACAATTGTCTGATGCTTTTGGAAGTTTTTCCAACCCAGTTAACATAGGTACTTTGGAAAGTAGTGCTTCTGGTTTGATTGAAGCTGTTATTCCGCTAGGAACAGTAACTGGAACCGCTTATCGTGTTCGTATAGTTAGTTCCATGCCTTACATAATTGGAGCTGATAACGGCACAGATATAACCATAAATGATGCGCCTGTAATTAGTTGTCCAGCAGATGTTTCAGTAAATTCTGATCCAGGCATATGTGGTGCTATTGTAACTTTCGATGCAACCAGCACTGGTTTACCAGAACCAGTAATTACCTATAGCCCAGAATCAGGTTCTGTATTCCCAGTTGGAACGACTATAGTAACAGCTACGGCTACTAATGATTGTGGTACCGATGAATGTACATTTACGGTAACTGTCATAGATACCGAAGCACCAATAATATCATGCCCCGAAAATATTATTGTTTCTACAGATCCAGGAGCGTGTTCAGCTTCAAATTTAAATCTGGTAACACCAATAACCATTATTAATCCAGAATTTGAAATACTTTACAAAGCTGGCTCTACAACTGTAACGGCTCCAGCACTTCAAAATGGTTCCTTTGCTACTGGTCCAACTGAAACTAATTTATCTGGACCCAATGTAACATTCAGTGATGGTTCAACCGGTAATCAGTTTGATATGGCTGGATGGATATGGAATGCTGTTATGGGTGTAACACGTTATGATAATTCTGGGAACTTTAGTGTGAATAGAGGCAACATTGGCCTGATTAATGGGGCTTCATTTGGAGGTGGAACAGCTGAAAAAACAATGACTCAAACACTTTCAGAAGATCTACAACAAAATGTAACCTATACGCTGACAGCAGATTTTGGTTGGAGAAATGATAATTCTAGGGCTACAAATCCTCCTGTATTAAGACTCTATGCTGGAAACACAGAATTAATTCCAATTGCATCAAGCAGTCCAAATTTAGTTCAAGGAAACTTTGTTACATACTCACGCACTTTTGAAATAAACAATGCGTCTATTTCAGGTCCTTTAACCATAGAGTTAGGTTTAGGTGCAAATACTAATGGGCAACAACTTAATATTGATCGTGTTACTTTAAACGCTAATACTCAAATAGCCAATGATAATTGTGCTATTTCATCAATAGTTGCCACTCTTAATGGTGATGTTGTTGATGCTTCGACAATTTTTCCTGTTGGAGATAATGATGTCTTATGGACAGTTACAGATACTTCTGGCAATACAGCTACTTGTATCCAAATCGTAACCGTTGAGGATACTGAAGCACCAACCATAAGTTGTAATTCTAGTGATGCACCAAATCTGTTAGTAAATAACAATTTTGAAGATAATGCTAACCATGATGTTTATGGTTCATTTGGTTGGGTTTCATTTAGTGATGCTTGGGGTAGTGTACGAAGTTTGGATGACAATCAAATTGGGTCAGCACAAAGTGGTGATTTCTTTATTAAGATGTTTGGACCACTTTCTGGGATGTATCAAGACTTTCCTGTGAATGAAGGAGATTTCATTACAAGTTCTGTCTATATGCAAAATGCCTCTTTTGACCCAACCAATCCTGATGGTAGTGCTCAAATTAAGTTGGAATGGTTCAATAATGTTGGTTCTTTAATTGGCGTTGAAACATCACCTTTCTTTACAGCAGCGAATCCGCAAGATGTTTGGACTGAAGTTAGTTTAAATTCTGAAGTTCCTGATGGAGCAGCAATTGTTAGATTTGTTCTTATTTCGCAACAACCTACAGGAGGTGCTATTATGTTTGATAATGCCAAGCTGATCACAAATGCTTCGAATCCAGGAATTATAACGGCTGATAATGATTTAGGAGCATGTGGTGCTCAATTAGTTATTCCTACTCCTCCATTAAATGATAACTGTTCAATAGTTTCAATTACAAATGACTATAACAATACGGATAATGCTAGTGATTTTTATCCTGTTGGTACGACTACGGTTACGTGGACTGTTGAGGACAGCGCTGGATTAACAGCAACTTGTTCGATAGATATAATAGTTGAAGACAACGAAGCACCTATTGTTAATTGTTTAAGCTTACAAGTACAATTAGACGAATTTGGTAACGGAAGTATCACTGAAGATGATATTGATGGTGATTCGTACGACAACTGTGAGATTGCTAGTATTTCGCTATCACA
>NZ_JABANC010000007.1 GCF_012931685.1 Hanstruepera ponticola | reverse complement strand
CTCTTACCATTCCGAACAGAGTAGTTAAGCCCGTTAGCGCCAATGGTACTGCATCTCGTGGGAGAGTAGGTCGCCGCCTTTTTTAAGACTCAATCATTTTTTTGGTTGAGTCTTTTTTTTTGAGCAAAAAATATAAGAGTTGTTTAATTAAAAACAAGAACATATTCAACTAAAAAAGCCTAGAAAAACTAGGCTTTTTTAGTTGAATTATTTGTGATCTTATTTATCCTCTAATTACACCTCTAGAAATTACAATTTTTTGGATTTCTGAAGTACCTTCATAAATTTGGGTGATTTTAGCATCACGCATTAAACGTTCAACATGGTATTCTTTCACAAACCCATTACCACCATGTATTTGCACGGCCTCAACTGTTTGTTCCATAGCTACTTTACTTGCATATAATTTCGCCATGGCACTAGACATATCGTAATTATTACCTTGATCTTTATCCCAAGCAGCCTTCATAACTAACATTCTCGCTGCTTCAATTTCAGTATACATATCTGCTAATTTAAAGGCTATTGCCTGATGATTGCAAATTTCTGTTCCAAAGGCTTTACGTTCTTTCGAATATTTTAAAGCAAGCTCATAAGCACCAGAAGCAATTCCTAAAGCTTGTGCTGCAATACCTATACGTCCACCTGATAGAGTTTTCATTGCAAATTTAAATCCAAATCCATCTTCACCAATTCTATTCTCTTTTGGAACTTTTACATCGTTAAATTGTAAAGTATGTGTATCGCTTCCTCTAATTCCCAATTTATCTTCTTTAGGACCAATATCGAAACCTTCCATGCCTTTTTCAACAACAAAAGCATTTATACCACGATGACCTTTTTCTCTGTCTGTTTGAGCAATAACTAAATAAACATCAGATCTTCCACCGTTGGTGATCCAGTTTTTGGTTCCATTTATAACATAGTGATCACCTTTGTCAATTGCTGTTGTAGCTTGTGATGTTGCATCACTTCCAGCTTCCGGTTCACTTAAACAGAAAGCGCCTAGATATTCACCAGTGGCTAACTTGGTAAGGTACTTTTGTTTTTGTTCCTCTGTTCCATAAGCCTCCAAACCATAACAAACCAATGAATTATTTACAGATACCATAACAGAAGCTGAAGCATCAATTTTTGATAACTCCTCCATTATTAATACATATGAAATAGCATCCATACCACTTCCGCCATATTTTGGGTCAACCATTATTCCTAAAAAACCTAATTCACCCATTTTACGAACCAATTCGTCTGGGAAGGTTTGCGCGTTGTCACGCTCTATGACTCCAGGTAATAATTCAGTTTGTGCAAAATCGCGAGCAGCATCGCGTATCATCATATGCTCTTCAGTAAGTGTAAAATCCATAATTTGATTTAATTGTTGAATTGATAAAATAAGACTGCAAAGATACTTTATTATTAGCATTTTTTCAATAAGGATTTATATTTTTACAGAATATGACAAAGTCAAACTATAAAGTGATTGGAGTAATGTCGGGAACGTCATTAGATGGAGTAGACCTGATTTATGTCGATTTTACTTACCGAAAAAATAAATGGTATTTTGATATTCTTCAAGCTGAAACAATTAAGTATACGAATCAATGGCATGATCTTCTAGGAAGGTTAGTTGCTTTTTCCTCTAATGAACTAAAGCAGATAGATATCGCATACACCCAATTTCTTTCAAAAGTTATAAAAGATTTTATAAGTAAGTATAAAATACTAGACATCGATGTTATTTGTTCTCATGGACATACAGCTTTGCATCAACCTGAAAATGGAATAACATATCAAATAGGAAATTTGAAAGATCTTTCAAAGTTGACTCAAAATAGAGTGGTTTGTGATTTTAGAAAGCAAGATGTTGAACTCGGAGGTCAAGGAGCGCCATTAGTGCCAATTGGTGATGCGTTATTATTTTCAGAATATGATTACTGTCTTAATCTTGGCGGGTTTGCAAATATTTCAACAGACATAAATGGTAAACGTATTGCCTACGATGTATGTCCTGTTAATATCGTTTTGAATCATTACATGAATAAAATTGGAAAGGAATATGATGATAAGGGCAACCTCGCAACTACAGGTAAAATTAAGGATAAACTTTTTAGTGAATTAAACGCTTTGAGTTTTTATAGCCAGGATTATCCTAAATCACTAGGATTAGAGTGGGTAAAGGAAAATATATTTCCACGTATTGATGCTTATAATCTAAATGTAAAAGATATTTTAAGAACGTTTGTTGCCCATATAGCTTTTCAGATTTCAAACGAAATCAGAGATAAGCAAGATGCTAGAGTTTTGATTACTGGAGGCGGAACCTATAATGACTTTCTTATTTCTGAAATAAAAAAGCAAACTAAAAGCACTCTAATTATTCCAGAAATAAATTTAATAGAATTCAAAGAGGCTTTAATTTTTGGGTTATTAGGCGTATTAAAAATTCGTAACGAAATTAATTGTTTGGCGAGTGTTACTGGAGCGAATAGAGATCATAGTTCGGGTAAAATATATCTACCTTAAAATTATTGTAAAATTAATATTTAAGGCTTTATAGTTTTTTATATTTGTTGAATTCAAACTGACTAAAGAAATTAAATACCATCAAATAAATGAAAGACTTACTTCATAAGTATGAGAAAAAAGAACCCGAAATTGTATTTAATTGGAAAGACCCAGAGACCGAAGCTGAAGGCTGGACAGTAATAAACTCATTAAGAGGTGGTGCCGCAGGAGGAGGAACTAGAATGCGAAAAGGGCTAGATATGAACGAAGTACTGTCGTTAGCTAAAACCATGGAAGTTAAGTTTACAGTTTCAGGTCCATCCATAGGAGGCGCTAAATCTGGTATTAATTTTGACCCAAAAGACCCAAGAAAGAAAGGTGTTTTAGAACGATGGTATAAAGCTGTTTCACCACTTTTAAAAAGTTATTATGGTACTGGTGGTGATTTGAATGTTGATGAAATACATGAAGTTATTCCTATAACTGAAGAAAGTGGTGTTTGGCACCCACAAGAAGGTGTTTTTGAAGGCCATTTTAAGCCTTCTCAAGCCGATAAGATAAATCGTATAGGTCAATTAAGACAAGGTGTTATCAAAGTTATCGAAAACCCTAACTATTCTCCTAGTGTTGCACTAAAATATACAGTTGCTGATATGATAACAGGTTTTGGTGTGGCCGAAGCTGTCAAGCATTACTATGATATTTATGGAGGTAACATAAAAGATAAACGTGTTGTTGTTCAGGGTTTCGGAAATGTCGGTTCGGCCGCTGCATTCTATATTTCGAAAATGGGAGCAAAAGTAGTTGGTATAATTGACATTGCAGGAGGATTGATTAAAGAAGATGGATTTTCCTTTGAAGAAATCACGGACTTGTTCCTAAACAAAAACGGAAATACCCTATCAGCTGAAAATTTAATTCCTTTTGAGGAAATGAATAAACGAATTTGGTCACTGGAAACTGAAGTTTTTATGCCATGCGCAGCTTCAAGATTGATTACCAAAAATCAGATTGATGAAATGATAGGAAGTGGATTGGAAGTCATTTCTTGCGGTGCTAACGTGCCATTTGCAGATAAGGAAATATTTTTTGGTCCTATTATGGAATATACTGATGGAAAAGTGAGTCTGATACCAGATTTTATATCAAATTGTGGTATGGCACGCGTATTTGCATATTTCATGGAAAGAAAGGTTCAAATGACTGATGAAGCCATTTTTAATGACACGTCTAAAATTATTAAAAAAGCTTTGCAAAAAGTTAATGAACAAAGTCAATTTAAAACAGAAATAAGTAAAACCGCATTTGAAATTGCTTTAGGGCAGTTAATTTAAAAGAAAACTATATGGAATCATTAATTATAATTGTATTTGTTGTAGGCTATCTTGCCATAACACTTGAACATAATTTAAAAATTGATAAATTAATTCCTGCTCTGGTCATGATGTCCTTGTGTTGGGCTTTAATAGCTTTAGGGTTAGAGCATTTTCCACAATGGTTTGATTCAGCAAAGCATACATTATTGGAAAATTTTGGACTGCTAGACCATGAAGAAAAAATGCATCTAATGGAAGAAACATTGTTGCATCATCTGGGAAAAACTGCTGAAATTTTGGTGTTCTTGTTAGGTGCCATGACTATCGTTGAAATTATTGATTATTTTGATGGATTTTCAACAATAAAATCTTTTATCAAAACAAAAAGTAAACGAAGAATTCTCTGGATATTTGGTTTTTTGGCATTTTTCTTATCAGCTATAATAGATAATTTAACTGCAACCATTGTACTTATTTCTATACTTCAAAAAATTGTTCCGGACAGAAATGTTAGAATTTGGTATGCAGGATTAATTATTATTGCGGCAAATGCTGGTGGAGCTTGGTCACCAATTGGAGATGTAACAACGACTATGTTATGGATAGGTAAAAAGGTTTCAACAGGACATTTGTTCATTTACTTGTTTATTCCTTCTCTACTATGTATGCTAGTACCGTTTTTTATCGCATCTTTTTTGCCCGCGTTCAAAGGTCAACTTGAACATTCTGAACAAGATGAAAAACCAAAGAGTCGTTATAGTTCAACCATGTTATACTTGGGATTAGGAGGTATTGTTTCAGTACCAATTTTTAAAACAGTGACACATTTACCACCTTATGTGGGTATGATGTTGGCACTTGGTGTTGTAGCCGTTTTTGCTGAAATATACAGTTCCTCAAAGTTTAGTTTAACAGAATTAGACTCAACCGAAAGTGATGCGCACAGTGCGCATAGTCCAGTACATCATTCATTGTCTAGAATTGAAATGCCCAGTATTTTATTCTTTTTAGGAATTTTAATGGCTGTAGCTGCATTAGAGTCTTTAGGTATATTATTTGGTTTTGCTACCTCATTACAAGAGAATATGCCTATGTTAGGTACGGAACTGCACCATGAGGGTGTTTCGGATTTGGTTGTATTGTTATTGGGAGTTGGTTCAGCGGTAATTGATAATGTTCCTCTTGTAGCAGCTAGTTTAGGCATGTTCTCTGTGCCTATGGATAATGAATTATGGCATTTTATTGCTTATTCTGCAGGTACTGGAGGAAGTATGTTAATTATAGGCTCGGCTGCAGGTGTAGTTGCCATGGGAATGGAAAAAATTGATTTTTTCTGGTATTTAAAAAAGATTTCTTGGTTGGCACTTGTTGGTTTTCTGGTAGGAGCTGTCGCATTTATGTTTACAAGAACAATCTTTTAGATATAATTTAGTTATAAATAAGTCGTTATAAATTTGAAACAACATAATTAGTATGATAAATACAATAATTCAAGAAGTTCAAGATGGCTCTGAAGTATTAACAGATGGTGAATCAGTTGAAAAAACATTATCTATCATTGAATTAATTACGAGTGGTGGAACAGCAGGAATGCTAATAATATTATTATTATTTGTTTTATTAATAGTAGCCTCATATATATATTTCGAAAGACTTTTTGCTATAAAAGCTGCCTCAAAAATTGATAATAATTTTATGAATCAAATAAAAGACCATGTTAGTAATGGTAAAATTGATTCTGCTCAAATGCTTTGCGCCCAAGTAAATTCACCAGTTTCTAGACTCATAAACAAAGGCATCACCAGAATTGGAAAGCCATTAGAGGATATCAATACAGCTATAGAAAATGCTGGTCGATTAGAAATTTATGGTTTAGAGAAAAACGTGAGTATGCTGGCAACCATTTCAGGTGCTGCTCCCATGATTGGGTTCTTAGGTACAGTAATTGGTATGATATTGGCAATATTTGAGTTAGCGAATGCAGGAGGAACTATTCAAATGGATGTATTAGCCAGTGGTTTATATACTGCCATGACTACAACGGTAGCCGGTTTAATTGTTGGTATTGTGGCTTATATAGCTTACAATCATTTGGTAGTTAAAACAAACAAGGTGGTTTATCAAATGGAAGCCCACTCGTTGGAGTTTCTAGATCACTTAAACGAACCTATATAATATGAATATCAGAGGAAGAAATAAAGTAACACCAGAATTCAATATGTCTTCTATGACTGATATTGTTTTCTTACTGCTTATATTTTTTATGATTGCATCTACTTTGGTAACTACTAGTGCCATTGATATTCTTTTACCAAATGCCAATGGTAAAACTGAAAACAAAAAATCAGTTGCTGTAAGTATAACCAAAGACTTACGTTATTATATTGATGAAAAACTAGTTGGAGAGAGTGTTCTAGAAAGCGAGTTGTTAAATTCATTATCAAATCAAGAAAATCCCACTGTTGTATTAAGAGCCGAAAAAACCGTACCAGTAGATAATGTTGTTAAGGTGATGGATATTGCTAATAGAAATAAAATAAAAGTCATTTTAGCAGTTAAGCCTAATTAGAATGAAGTATTTTGAGACCAAACATGAACGTAATTCAGCAAAAATAACAACGTTAATCGTTGTCATTTTGTTATTGTTATTGTTTGTTGTTGGTCCACCTTATATGGATCCGCCCATTGAATATGGTGTTGCTGTTAACTTTGGAAACAGTCCTGTTGGACAAGGTAATATTCAGCCTAAAAAACCTATTAAGTCAGAGCCAAGAGAAATACAAAAGCCTATAGAAGAGGTTTCTGAACCAGAAAAAGCAATTCCAGAACCTGCCGCTTCTGAAAAAATAAAATCTGAAGATGTTTTAACTCAAGCTAACGAGGAAGCCATAGCTATCAAAAAACAAAAAGAAACTGAACGAAATGCTAAATTAGAAGCTGATAGAAAAGCCAAAGCTGAGGCAGATGCCAAAGCCAAGGCAGAAGCTGATAGAATTGCCAAACAAAAAGCAGAACAAGAAGCCAAAAAGAAAAAGCTTGATGCCTTAATAGGAGGTGTGAGCAAATCTGAAGGTGCTGAAACTGGAGGTGAAGGTAATGACAATTCGCCAGGTGATAAAGGACAATTAGATGGTGATCCTTATGCGCCAAGCTATTTTGGTGACCCAGGAAGTGGTTCTG
This sequence comes from Hanstruepera ponticola, assembly GCF_012931685.1. Taxonomy (GTDB): domain Bacteria; phylum Bacteroidota; class Bacteroidia; order Flavobacteriales; family Flavobacteriaceae; genus Hanstruepera; species Hanstruepera ponticola. The sequence goes on along the minus strand of NZ_JABANC010000007.1, from coordinate 75,018 downwards.
GTGGTAAAGGTTACGGATTAGGAGGAAGAGGAAGGGCTACTTTCAATAAAGTTATTCCTGATTGTCAAGAAGAAGGCAGAGTTGTAGTTGAGATACATGTTAATAGGGACGGAAAGGTCATAAAAGCAATTCCAGGTAAAAGAGGTACAACTGGTGATTCATGTTTATTTGAAGCAGCCAAAAAAACAGCACTTTCACATAAGTGGCCTCCCGATTCAAAAGCTCCTCAAACGCAAATTGGTTGGGTAGAAGTTAATTTTAGTTTAGGTCAATAATCCATGACATACCAAGATACTATAAAGTGGATGTTTTCTAAACTTCCAATGTATCAAAGACAAGGTAAATCGGCTTACAAGGCAGATTTAAGCAATTCCGTTAATCTGGCTAAACATCTCAATAATCCTCAAGAAAGAATAAAATTCATTCATGTAGCTGGTACCAATGGTAAAGGTTCTACTAGCCACATGTTGGCTTCTATATTACAAGAATCGGGTTTAAAAGTAGGCTTGTTTACTTCACCTCATTTAAAGGATTTTAGGGAACGCATTAAAGTGAATGGCCAAATGGTTAGTAAGCACTTTGTTATGGGTTTTATAAAACGAAATAAATCTTTTTTAAATAACAATCATTTGTCTTTTTTTGAAATGACATCAGGAATGGCCTTTGACTATTTCGCTAAACAAGATGTTGATATAGCTGTTATTGAAGTCGGATTGGGAGGAAGATTAGATTCAACTAATATTATTAATCCTAAAGTGTCGGTAATTACTAATATTGGTTTTGATCATATACAATTTTTGGGAAATACATTGGAAAAAATTGCTTTTGAAAAAGCAGGAATAATAAAACAAAACACACCTGTTGTCCTTGGAGAATGGCGTAAACAAACGGAACACGTTTTTAGACAAATAGCAAAGGAGAAAAATGCACCTATATTTTTTGTGGATAAAGAAAGTGTCTCAAACTATCAATCAGATTTAAAAGGTGCTTACCAGCAAGCTAATATCAAAGCAGTTGTTAAGACAGTTGAAGTTTTAAATACGCTTGATTTTAACATTTCAAAAGTCAATTTAAAAAGAGGTTTACTGAATACGGTTAAAAATACGGGTTTACTGGGCCGTTGGCAAACATTACAAGAAAAGCCCAAAGTTATTTGTGATACAGCTCATAATAAAGAAGGACTGGAAATTGTGATGAAGCAATTGATGACAGAAAAATTTAATAAATTATTTATGGTATTTGGAGTTGTGAACGACAAGGACTTAAATGCATTGGTTGGTTTACTTCCCAAACAAGCTTATTATTTTTTTTGTAAACCAGATGTCCCTAGGGGATTAGATGCTGATATTCTCGCAAAAGAATTGAAGGTAAATGGTTATTTTGGAGAAGTTTGCAATAGCGTTAACGAAGCTTTAAATAAAGCAAAAGAAACAGCTAGTATTGATGATTTAATTTATGTTGGAGGTAGTACTTTTGTAGTAGCTGAAATTATTTAATTTTTTTCGCAAAAAAAGTTTTGCAGTAAAAAAAACTACTTTATATTTGCAATCCAATTACAGAGGGCGATTAGCTCAGTTGGTTCAGAGCACCTCGTTTACACCGAGGGGGTCGGGGGTTCGAATCCCTCATCGCCCACAAAAGTCCGTTTCGAACGGACTTTTTTATTTTGGGTCATTAACTCAGTTGGTTCAGAGTGTTACCTTGACAGGGTAGAAGTCACTGGTTCGAATCCAGTATGACCCACAAAAAAGCCCTACATGAATTTGTGCAGGGCTTTTTTTGTGCTATTTTACTTTTCTTTTATATCAAATCCAACACGCGCTCCAATGCCATGCCTCTGGATCCTTTAATTAATAGTGTAGCGTTGATTATGTTTAGTTTTAAATTTTCCGCATGATTTCTAAAATCTTCAAAAGATTTAAAAAAATCAATGTTCTCATATTTACTTTCATGCTGATAAAAATTTTCTCCCACAAAAAAACTGGCTTCAAATGCCATGTTTTTTACCAAATCTACTATCTTTTTGTGTTCAAAAACAGCATCAGTTCCTAATTCAAACATATCACCTAAAATGACAATTTTATTAGAATCATTTAAATCTTTGAAATTTGTAAGAGCAGCTTCCATACTAGTTGGGTTTGCATTGTAGGCATCCATGATAATTTTATTGTTACCTTTTCTAATTATTTGAGAACGATTGTTTTTTGGCACATAAGTTTCTATAGCATCTTTTATTTCTTGTTTTGAAATATTAAAAAAACTACCTATGGTAATGGCTGCTGAAATATTGGTGAAGTTATAAGCTCCAATGAGCTGGCTGGAAATTTTAATCGTATCAAATTCAAGAGTAACAAATGGGTTTGAGTTCAATAGATTAATTTTATAATCACCATTATTAGTATCTGTTCCAAAAGTAACGGTTTCAGCGTTTTTGGTTTTTTCTAATTGAATAGGATCATTCGTATTGACAAATATAGTTTTATTATGAGCTATTAAATGGTCATACATTTCAGATTTCCCTTTAATAACACCAGCAATTCCACCAAAGCCTTCTAAATGGGCTTTACCAAAGTTAGTGATATAGCCATAATCTGGTAAAGCAATATTACAGAGGAACTGTATTTCCTTTTGGTGATTGGCTCCCATTTCAACAATGCCTATTTTGGTTTCTTTAGTCATTGATAAAAGCGTTAATGGTACACCAATATGATTATTTAAATTGCCAATTGTAGCTGTCGTTCTGTGTTTTTTTGAAAGTACGGTATTTATTAGCTCTTTGGTTGTTGTCTTTCCATTACTACCTGTAAGAGCTAAGATTTTAGTTCCTAAATAGTTTCTGTGAAATGTGGCAATGTCTTGAAGCGTTTTTAAGACATCATTTACAAGAATTGTTTGAGAGTTGTGATAAAAATCAGGGTTATCTATAATAACATATTTGGCACCTTTTTTTAGTGCTTCTTCGGTGAATTTATTGCCGTCAAAATTCTCGCCTTTTAAAGCAAAAAACATGGAGTTTTCATTAATCTTTCGAGTGTCTGTGCTTACAGATTCACACTCTAGAAATTTTTGATGTAATCTATCTATCTTCATAAAATAAAAGTATAAAAAAAGTCCTGACTAATATTGTCAGGACTTATAAATTTATTTGAAAAAACTTTTAGTTTTTTGTCTTGTTTTTAGTTTCAGATTTTGAACCTACACGAGACATAGCGCATCTAAATCCAATATAATCTGTAGCCATATCTTGAGGAAAATAACGACGTTGAGCAGGATCTAACCAATATTCTCTGTCTTTCCATGACCCTCCTTTGTAAACACGAACTTCATCATTTATTAAAGAAGTACGTTTGTCAGACTTGTCATATTCTCTTATAAGTTGACCCGAAGAGTCAGTTTCAACACTGTGTTTAGGTGAGTTGTACATTTTTCTTGTAACACTATTTCTTTCGCCATCAACAGCTTCTTCATCATCACCAAAACTCTCACGGTAATAACGTGAAGAACTTTGATCACCATCTCTAAAGTTTCTATTGTCACTTCTATCAAAATTAGTTCTCAAGTAAGTTTCGTCTTCGTCAACTGGAACTTGAGCAATTTCACCTGGAAGATCTCTAGCTACTACTTTACCGTTTGGTAAGGTATCAAATACTATTTCACCTGGCATAACTACTTTTACTGTACCATCTTCATTCAATTCATTTTTTGAGTATACATTTCCACGGTAGTAGTTGAAATCGTTGAATTCGTCATCAACAATTGGTCTGTAAACATCAGCAACCCATTCAGCCACATTTCCAGCCATATCATATAAACCATAATCATTAGGTTCATAAGATTTGACGGCATTTGTAATATCGGCACCATCATCAGACCAGCCTGCAATTCCACCGTAATCTCCTTTTCCTTGTTTAAAGTTGGCTAATTGGTCGCCACGAACTTTACGTTTTCCTGAACGTGTATACTGTCCATCCCAAGGATATTTTTTACGACCTCTGTATATATTGTAATTTCTGATTGATGTTAATCCCAATGCTGCATATTCCCATTCAGCCTCTGTTGGGAGCCTGTATTTTGGAGAAATTATTCCAGTTTCTCTTGAAGCATATACATTAATAGTATCTCCAGAAGCAGTAGTTTGAACACGTCTTCTAGTATTATCTGGATTAGTAATACTATCATTACCACCATACACTTTGGTTGGTGCATTGATATATGTATCTGTGCTAAATGTGGCATCAGATGAAACGGAATTTAGTTTGGCATCTCTAACAATATAGCCAGCATCTTCTAAATACATTTCATTTACACGGTCTGAACGCCAATTTGCAAACTCAACCGCTTGAATCCAACTAACGCCAACTACAGGATAATCTTGGTAGCCAGGGTGACGTAAATAGTTTTCAGTCATAACTTCATTATAACCTAAACGATTTCTCCAAACTAAAGTATCTGGAAGTGCACCATTGTAAATTTTTCTAAAGTTATCTTCAGTCGGTGGGTAAACACGTTTAATCCAATCTAAGTATTCTAAATACATTAAATTGGTAACTTCAGTTTCATCCATATAGAATGATTGCACGTGCTGTTGGTTTGGTGTATTGTTCCAATCATGCATAACATCGTCTTGAACTTTACCCATGGTAAATGTACCACCCTCAACCATTACAAGACCAGGAGCAGCTTCTTGCCCTTTAAAACTTGTATTGTATTGGAATCCTCCATCTCTGGAGTTTATGTCCCAACCAGTAGCTCTGGAGCTGTTCGAGCTTGATGATCTTTTACAACCAACCATCGTGACTGATACTGCTAAAACAAGTAGTATCTTGATTGTTATTACTTTTTTCATATCCATACTTTTAAGTAAGCCATTAATATTTTTGGTGACGCAATATAAGAATTATACCTAAGAATACAAGCAATTTTTTGATTTTTAAGTAAAAAAACATGCATTTCGTCCTATTTATCATGCAATACAACGATGATTTTTGTGTATTTCAACGCTGTTTTGATACATGATAACGTCAGATTTTATATTTTATTATTGTAAATTTGCTTCGTTTTTTAAAATTATATCATTTTTCATAATAACACATGTTAAAACACGTTATTTGTGTAATGAAAAAGAAGATTACACTACTAGCCATATTAGCTACTTTTGCAGTTTTTGCGCAACAACGTACATTCAATATTACCTGGGGAGCGGCTAAAATTGTTGAAACAGAATCGTACAGGATTTCTGTGCCTAGTTTCAATTCGGAACATTTTAGCTTTGATGTTAGTACTGGTATTCAATTCATAGCGCAATGGGATATTCAGCAAGTAATTGATGAGAATTCGGTAAGAGTAACAAATGTTTCTTATGCTCCAATATCTAGGGCAGAACTGGCAGGTTTAAATCTTAACTCTATATCAAGTCAATTAAAATACGAGCTTCATAACGCCAAAGCAAGAGATGAAAATTCTGCTTTTTTTACATTATCACCAATAATAAATGAAAACGGCTCTTACAAAAAGGTGACAGCGTTCACAGTTTCTTATCAAAATTCAAACTTTAGTTATAGAAATTCTTACAGAAGGAATATTACCAATTCTGTTTTGAGTTCTGGAAGTTGGTATAAATTTCAAGTTGATAAAACAGGCGTTTATAAAATTTCTAAAAGCTTTTTAGAGCAATTGGGAATTGATATCAATAATATTGATCCAAGACGTATAAAATTATATGGAAATGGTGGTAGAATGATACCTTATGAAAATTCAGAACCATATCCTTATGACATTCAGGAAAACGCCATAAGAATTATTGGTGAAACTGATGGTTATTTTAATGATCAAGATTATATATTATTTTATGCAGAGGGTCCAAAAGGATATGATGCGAGTAGAAACACCAATATTAATTGTTATACAGATTACACTAATTATTTCATAAATATAGGTCCAGGAAATGGTAAGCGCATTCAACCCTTTATACAGCCTTCAGGCAATATTGATTTGGTTGTAGATACTTTTGATAGTTATAAGTTTCATGAATTAGACGAGTATAATTTAGCAAGTGTTGGAAGGAGATGGTTTGGGGATAAGTTTGATATTGAAACCAATAAAACATTTGAATTTAATTTTCCAGATATTATTACCAGTGAGCCCGTAAACTTGAAGGTTATTGTTGCTTCAACTTCTGAAATAGCCACCAGTATGCAGGTAAATGTAAATGGCAATGCTGTGTCAACATTAACCATTCCTGCGGTAAGCGATGCCACTTTGGCTAGTGAAGCTGTTTATGAAGGGATGATAAATGTAAGTTCTGGCAATATTAATGTAGCTCTAAGCTATGATAATGGTGGAAACCCTTCAGCAAAAGGTTATATTGATTACATTTCATTAGAAACTAAACGTAATCTTAATTATCCGGGAGGTCAACTTACATTTTATAATAAAGATGTAGCAACTGCTTCAGGTATTGCACAGTATAATGTGTCTAATACAGCTCAAGTTAAAGAGATATGGGATGTGACGGATATTTACAATGTAGGGAATTTTCTTAATACAGATTCCAATGCCACTTTGAGTTTTACGTCGCCATTAGGAACTTTAAAAAAATATGCCGTGGTTGGTAATAATAATTTTTATCAACCTATAATGGTCTCTAACCCATCGGTCAGTAATCAAAATCTTAAAGGAACTATCTTCAATAATGCTCAAGGTGTTTTTGAGGATATTGATTACATCATTATCACACCAAATAATTTTTATAATCAAGCAGAGCGTCTTGCTCAAATTAATAGAAATCAATATGGCTTGAATGTTAAGGTTGTGAGATTGACTCAAATATATAAGGAATTTAGTACAAGTAATCAAGATATTGGAGCGATAAGAAATTTTGTAAAATATGTCTATGATAATGCGAGCACTGATCAAAGACGTTTAAAATATCTATGTCTTTTTGGTGATGGATCTTATGATTATAAGAATAGACTTTCCTATAATACAAACAACGTCCCTTCTTGGCATGCTTATGATAGCTTTACGCTTACTGGGTCTTTTGTGTCAGATGATTTTTATGGCATGATGGATGAAAATGAAGGAGGTATGCAAACCTTTAATAAATTAGATATTGCTGTTGGAAGAATTTTGGCTGAAACACCTCAACGAGCTAAAGAAATGGTCGATAAAATAGAGTCTTATTACGTGGATGCATCTTATGGGAATTGGCGAAATAATTTTTTAGTTGTTTCTGATGACGTAGATGAGGCTTGGGAAAAAGATTTGCAATTAACAACTGATAGAATTGCAAATGAGGTTTCGGAAGAAAAATCATTTATTAATGCAATTAAAATTCACTCTGACGCTTACCTTCAAGAATCTTCAGCTGGTGGTGATCGCTATCCGCGTGTTACAGTTGCAATGGCAAATGCCATAGAAACAGGAGCATTGGTAGTGAATTATTTTGGACATGGCGGTGAAGATGGACTGGCAAAAGAAAGAATATTTGAAAAAGCTGATGCACAAAACTTAAATAACGTATGTAAACTCAACTGCTTTGTGACAGTAACTTGTGAGTATACGAGATTTGATAATCCTTTAAGACCTACTGCTGGAGAGTTTACTTATTGGAATAAAGATGGTGGAGCGATAGCGTTGATTACAACAACTAGGCAGATTTTTGTAAATGTTGGAAGGAATTTTAATGAAACGTTGAGTGAGTATTTATTTTCATATAGTGATAATGATGACTACAGCGATTATGAATACCCAACTATGGCAGAGGCTTTGAGACTTACAAAAACAGATCCTTTAGTATCTAGTGCTGGTCAGAAAAGATTGGTGTTCTTTATTGGTGATCCTGCTATGAAATTGGCTTTCCCAGAACCAAATATTCGTTTGACTAAAATTAACGATGTTCCAGTAAATCAATCCACAGAAGTATTACAAGCATTAAGTCGCGTAAAGTTTTCTGGGGAAGTTGTTGATTTGCAAGGAAACTTACTTGATGGTTACAATGGTGTCCTGTCTGCAGTTGTTTATGACAAGAATATTGAAAGGCAAACATTGGCAAATGACGGAACAAGGGAAAACGGCCAATTAATTAGAATGAATTTTGAAACATTAGGCCCTGCCATTTTTAGAGGTCAAGCATCCGTATCAAATGGTGAGTTTGAATTTGAATTTATAGTTCCTAGAGATATTGAAATTCCTGAAGGTAATGGTAAAGTTAGCTTTTATGCTAAAAGAAATGATGCTTTAGAAAATCAATCTGGTGCTAATGTTACCGATGTTGTAATCGGAGGTTTAAATACCAATGCACCTGAAGATAATACAGGCCCAGTAATCAATCTATATATGAACGATGAAAGCTTTGTGTCTGGTGGTATTACAAATGAATCGCCTAGTTTGTTGGTGAAACTTGAGGATGACAATGGCATAAATACTGCCAATGGAATTGGTCATGATATCGTAGCAATCCTAGATGGTGATGAAACTAATCAATATGTGCTTAATGATTATTATGAAACTGAATTGGATAACTATCAACGTGGTTCTGCAAACTACCCGCTCCGTGATTTAGAACCAGGATTACACACCTTAACGCTGAAAGCGTGGGATGTTTATAACAATTCATCAACATCAGAAATTCAGTTTGTTGTTCATGATGAAAATCAAAGTCTTGTTATTAACAATGTACTAAATTATCCAAATCCCTTTGTTAATTACACAGAATTTTGGTTTAACCACAATAGTTCAGACCCTTTAGACGTTTCAGTACAGATATTCACTGTTTCTGGTAAATTGGTTAGAACCTTAAATGGTCAAACAAATACATCAGAATGTTGTGGGAAAGGAACTTCAGCATTATCAAGGGATATTGTTTGGGATGGACGTGATGATTTTGGAGATAGAATAGGAAAAGGTGTCTATATCTATAAGTTAACGGTTAGATCACCGTTTTTAAACAAGACCGTTGAAAAAATTGAGAAACTTGTAATACTATAATAAAAAATTATATTTGCTAAATAAATTGAATACATGAAAAACCGAATTTTAATACTCATTGTAATTTTAACAGCATCCTTTGTTAAAGCACAAACTGTTGTGTTGCCAAATAATTTTGATTCCCGAGTCATTACAACGGGTGTGCCATTTTTATTAGTGGCGCCCGAAGCTCGTGGTGCAGCCATGGGAGACATGGGTGTGGCAACATCTGTTGATGTTTTCTCACAACAATGGAATGCCTCCAAATATGCTTTTTCTGAAACCAAACAAGGTGTAGGTGTTAGTTATACGCCATATTTAACCAAAATTGTAAAAGATATCTCGTTAGGATACCTGACATATTTCAATAAAATTAATGAGCGAAGTGCTTTTGCTGCTAGTTTTAAATATTTTGGATTGGGTGAAATAGAATTGGTTCAAGATGAAAATTCGACACCGCTAATAGTAAAGCCTAATGAGATGGCTTTAGATGCATCTTATTCTCTTAAGTTAAGTGAACAATTTGCTATGGGTGTGACTATGCGTTATGTGCGTTCTGATTTAAAAATTGATGCTGTTGATCCCGAGGCTATCGCAGCCAATACATTTGGAGTGGATATTTCAGGTTATTATCAAAGCGAGGAACAAGCCTATAACAGTTTTAATGGTAGAACTAGATTGGCGTTTGCCATACAAAATATTGGTCCAAAATTTAAATATGATGAAGGCGGACAGGAAAACTTTCAGCCAACTACATTACGTTTAGGTGGTGGTTTTGATTTTATTTTAGACGATTTTAATAAAATTTCTGTTACAGCTGAAGTTACTAAACTGTTGGTGCCAACGCCTCCCGTTTATGGTACAGAATTTGAATATACTGATACAAATGGAAATGGGCAATATGATCCTGAAGAAGATGAGTTAGGTGCTGTAGTGACTCCTAATGTTATAATTGATGGTAAAGATCCTAACGTTGGATTTTTTCAAGGGATGTTTCAGTCATTCGGTGATGCACCAGGTGGTTTTAGTGAAGAGATGAAAGAATGGACTTGGGCATTGGGTGCTGAATATACTTATCAAGATTCATTTGCTATTCGTGCAGGATACTTCAATGAGGCTGAAGAAAAAGGAGCAAGACAGTTTTTTGCTATAGGAGCTGGATTTAAGTATAATATTATTGGTGTTGACCTTTCGTATTTATTCTCATCGTCTAAAGTACAAAACCCATTAGAGAATACATTGAGGTTTTCACTGTCATTTAATATTGACAGAGGAGCCTATCAAGAATATTAGTAAAATGATATCATAAAAAATAATTCAAAAAACTATTGCATTGCAATAGTTTTTTTGTCTAAAATAGTTTCTTAATTTAGTGCTTATACTATCCGTATGAAAGAAGTGAAAATAGAATCAGTATTGCAAGTGTTTGATAATTTTGATGAATTACCAGTAAATGCAGCATCTTTAATGAAGCAAGCTATGGCCGCCAGAGAAAACGCTTATGCACCTTACTCAAAATTTAGTGTTGGAGCTGCTATTTTATTGGACAATGATGAGGTTGTAACTGGCAACAATCAGGAAAACGCATCGTACCCTTCAGGGTTATGTGCAGAGAGAACGGCCATTTATTATGCTGGTGCCAAATACCCAGATGCCAAAATTGTTAGAATGGCCTTAACTGCTGGTTCAAGAATTCATCAAACAGTTACACCTATTCCTCCTTGTGGTGCTTGTAGGCAAGCCATTGCTGAATATGAAGTGAAACAAGATGCGCCAATAGAAATTTATTTTATGGGTGAAACTGGTAAAGTTGCGAAATCAAACTCTCTAGCCAATTTATTACCATTAGTTTTTGATAAATCATTTCTATAACGATTTCGGAGTAAATTTTACGATTTTCAGTTTTTTCATTACTAACTAAAGTGTTACTTTTGTTAATCGTTTACTTAATTAACGTAACCAATGCAGAAAATAACAAAAGAAGTTTACCTTAATTGGTATGAAGATATGTTGTTCTGGAGGAAGTTTGAAGATAAACTTGCTGCAGTTTACATCCAACAAAAAGTAAGAGGATTTCTTCACTTATACAATGGTCAAGAGGCTGTGCTAGCTGGAGCTTTACACGCTATGGATCTTTCCAAAGATAAAATGATTACTGCTTACAGAAACCACGTACAACCAATTGGTATGGGAGTTGATCCAAAACGAGTGATGGCAGAGTTGTATGGAAAAGCAACTGGTACTTCACAAGGTTTGGGTGGTTCCATGCACATTTTCTCAAAAGAGCATGGTTTTTATGGAGGTCATGGTATAGTTGGAGGTCAAATTCCTTTAGGTGCGGGTATGGCATTTGGAGATAAGTATCATGAAACAGGTGCTGTAACTCTTTGTTACATGGGAGATGGGGCTGTAAGACAAGGGTCTTTGCATGAGACTTTTAATATGGCTATGAACTGGAAATTACCAGTCGTATTCGTTTGTGAAAATAATGGATATGCTATGGGGACATCTGTAGAAAGAACAGCAAACCATACTGATATTTGGAAACTCGGACTTGGTTATGAAATGCCTTGTGGACCTGTTGATGGTATGAATCCTGTGAAGGTTGCTGAAGCTATGCATGAAGCTATAGAAAGAGCTCGTAGAGGTGATGGCCCAACATTTTTAGAGATGAAAACCTATCGCTACCGAGGACATTCCATGAGTGATGCTCAACATTATAGAACCAAGGATGAGGTTGAAGAATACAAGAAAATAGACCCAATAAATCAAGTAAAGGATATTATTCTTGAAAAGAAATATGCTACTGAAGCCGATATTAAAAAGATTGATAAACGCGTTAAAGATTTGGTAAGTGAATGTGAAAAGTTTGCTGAAGAGTCCCCATGGCCAGAAAAGAGCCTGATGTATGATGCTGTTTATGAACAAGAAGATTATCCATTTTTACAACATAAATTATAAGCTATGGCAGAGATTATAAATATGCCTCGTTTGAGTGATACCATGGAGGAGGGAACCGTTGCTACTTGGTTAAAGAAAGTGGGTGACAAAATTGAAGAAGGTGATATTCTCGCTGAAATTGAAACTGACAAAGCCACTATGGAATTTGAGTCATTTCACGAAGGGACTTTATTGCATATAGGTGTTCAGGAAGGCGAAACTACTAAAGTTGATGAGCTTTTGGCTATTATAGGTGATGAAGGAGAAGATATTTCAGACTTGTTAAATGGTAGCACCAAAAACACGGCTGACAATAAAACTTCTGAAGAAGAAGATAAGAACGCAGATGATAATTCAAAAAACGAAGAATCAGAATCAAAGAAGCAAGATTCTTCTGAAGAAGCTTCAAATGACGATAGTAAAACAGAATTACCCGATGGTGTGACAGTAGTAACCATGCCGCGTTTAAGTGATACCATGGAAGAAGGGACTGTCGCTACATGGTTAAAGAAAGTAGGAGACAAGGTTGAAGAAGGTGATATTCTTGCTGAAATTGAAACAGATAAGGCTACAATGGAGTTTGAATCGTTTCAATCTGGGACTTTATTACATGTTGGGTTGCAAGAAGGTGAATCGGCTAAAGTTGATGCTTTATTAGCCATAATTGGTCCTGAAGGAACAGAGGTTTCAGCAATTGCAAAGAATTTTAACCCATCTGGAGATACTTCTGAAGCTAAAAAGGAAGAATCAAAGCCTGTAGAAAAGCCTAAAGCCGAACCTAAAAAAGAAGCTGTTGCTTCGAATCCAGTAGAAGCAACAAAATCAACTACATCAACTTCAAACGGAAGACTATTTGTTTCTCCGCTGGCTAAAAAAATGGCGGAAGAACGCCATATTAATCTGTCACAAGTCAAAGGGTCAGGTGAAAATGGTCGCATTGTTAAGCGTGATATTGAAAATTATAATCCTGCAGCTAGTTCGGCAGCATCTGTTGGTAAATTTGTGCCTTCTGGACAAGAAGATTTCGATGAGGTAAAGCACTCACAAATGCGTAAGGTTATTGCCAAGCGCCTTGCTGAATCTAAATTTACTGCCCCTCATTATTATTTGAATGTTGAGTTTGATATGGAAAATGCCATTGCTTTTCGTCAGCAATACAATTCAATTCCAGACACAAAAATTTCATACAATGATATTGTAATAAAGGCCTGTGCATTAGCTTTAAAACAACACCCACAAGTCAATTCGCAATGGTTTGACGATCGTATGCAATTAAATAACCATGTGCACATTGGTGTTGCGGTTGCTGTACCTGATGGTTTGGTTGTTCCTGTTGTGCGTTTTGCCAACGAACAAAGCTTACCTCAAATTGGTGCAGCTGTTAAGGATTATGCAGTAAAAGCTAGAAATAAGAAGTTAACTCCTCAAGAAATGGAAGGCAGTACGTTTACTATTTCCAATCTTGGTATGTTCGGAATCGAAAGCTTCACATCCATTATAAATCAGCCTAATTCAGCCATATTATCAGTTGGTGCTATAAAAGAAAAGCCTGTAGTGAAAAACGGACAAATTGTTGTTGGTAATACCATGAAATTAACCATGGCTTGTGATCATAGAACTGTTGATGGTGCAACAGGGTCCGAGTTTTTACTAACACTCAAAGGATATATTGAAAATCCAATTACCATGTTGGTATAATCTAGAATAAGCTAGTAAGAATAATATAAATCCCACTACAAATATTTCAAGTGGGATTTTTTTTATCTTTAAACAAATTAAAATTCTATCAATGAAAAGCATTCTTATAATCTTTACTTTTTTATTGTTTTACAATTGTAAAGCAACAAAGACAGAAGCATCGAATACCAATAAAGAAGAAACTACATATAGCGTTCCAGCTAAAGATGTAAAGGTGAATCTTGATGCGTCTGATTTTAAAAAATCAATCAAAGAAAGTATGTTTTTTCTCGCTTCAGATGATCTAGAAGGAAGAGCTACAGGTTCAGTTGGTATTGAAAAGGCTGCAGTATTTATAGAAAATTTTTTAATGACAAATGATATCAAACCTTATTTTGAAACCTATCGTGACAGTTTTAGACTTAAGGATATTATAGGTTATAATATTGTTGGAGTTGTTGAAGGAAATGACCCCAAGCTCAAAAATGAGTATATAATTCTCGGAGGTCATTACGATCATATTGGAATGGGAAAAGAAGTTAATGGCGATAAGATTGCTAATGGTGCCAATGATGATGCATCAGGTACTATTGCAGCTATGGAGTTTGCTAAATATTTTGCGAAAAGCAAAACTAATAAACGCAGTATTCTGGTAACCTTATATGCGGCAGAAGAAATGGGGTTAAAAGGTTCAGGGCATTTAGCAGAAAGATTGAAAGCAGAAGGTATAAATGCTTATACCATGATTAATTTTGAAATGATAGGTGTGCCAAGAGCATCTGATAAATCTTTATCGTATATGAGTGGGTATGAACGGTCGAATTTTGCTGAAACACTTAATAAATACGCTGGAGAGGAGGTTGTAGGATTTTTTCCTCAAGCAAAAGAATTTCAACTGTTTATGAGGTCAGATAATTATCCGTTTTATAAGGCTTTAAATATTCCTGCACATGCCATTTCAACATTTGATTTCTCCAATTTTGATTATTATCATCATGTTGATGATGAAGCCGATAAAATGGATTATGATCATATGGCTAATTTTGTTGTAAAAATGATTCCTGCATTGCAAGGTATGATGAATACTGAAAATAAAGAAGTTGTATTGAAAGATGAGTAAGAATATAATTATTACAGGAACAAGTCGTGGTATTGGTTTTGAGTTAGTACATTTATTTGCCAAACAGGGATTCAATATATTGGCACTGTCTAGAAATGCACAACCTGTAAATAACATGCATTTTGATAATATTACGTCATTTGCATTTGATTTGTGTAACCAATCTGATTATCAAAAAGTATCTAAATTCATTGACAAAGAATGGGGACATGTCGATGTCTTAATTAATAATGCAGGAATGTTATTAAACAAGCCTTTTGTTGAAACAACTATTGCCGATTTTGAAAAGGTTTACCGAACTAATGTTTTTGGTGTTTCTGAAATGATTAGAACAGTATTAGCTTTCATGAATAAAGGGAGTCATGTTGTTACCATTAGCTCGATGGGTGGCATTCAAGGTAGTATGAAATTTCCAGGACTTTCGGCTTACAGCTCAAGTAAAGGGGCAGTCATTACATTAACTGAATTATTGGCAGAGGAGTATAAAGATTCTGGTATATCATTTAACGCTTTGGCTTTAGGTGCTGTGCAAACTGAAATGTTAGAAGAGGCATTTCCAGATTATCAGGCACCTACTACAGCTTTAGAAATGGCAAATTACATTCTTGATTTTGCCTTAAATGGACAAAAATTTTACAACGGAAAAACGCTGCAGGTATCCAACTCAACACCTTAAATATTATTTTTTTGCAATGCCAATCATAACATAACGATTGTGTTTGGGAATTAATTTTTCAATCAAAGTATCTAGTTTCCCGAGCATTTGACGTTGCTTTTCTGTTTTTCCAAAGGTACCAAAAAAACCTACTGTTTTATATTCAAGACTTTTGTAAGAATTAAATAGTTTTACAATGTCATTCAATTTCATATAATACCACTTACTTCCCCAGCCTACAAATTTCTTTCTAGCATACATATGTAAAAAAGAACCCTCCAAGTTTTCAATAAATACCACACGTCCGCCAGGTTTTAAGCTTTTATGGATAGAATCAATTGTTTGCTGTTCTAAACGCTTTCCTGAATCAATGCTGACGCCTCCTAACACCGACTTGAAGACTACCAAATCAAAATGATTCTCATAAGGAATTTTTGAGGCATCTATGGCTTCATAGGTTATGTTTTGTTCGCAACCATGCTTTTTGTGAAGTGCAATGGTTTTATCCAACTCATGCTGTTGATCTGTATAACTTACATCTGAACAAATGACTTGGTTGTTATTTAAAGCTAGCCATAATGACAAACCACCTTGTCTTGCACCCAATTCAAGACATTGATAACCTTTGTCTTTGACATCTAAATGTTTTTTCCAAAAATCAAAACTTTTTGACCAGTTTACAATATCCCAAGCTATAATATCGTCTATTAATTCCTTTTTCATTTAATTTATGGTAACACCTTGAGTAGTAAAAGAAATTCCTAATTGTTCAATAGTTGAAATCATAACAGCTTCAAAAAAAGGTTCGTGTAGCGATTCATTTATAGTCCAATCAAATACAAAATTGGCACCTGCACCACCAGTAGTATCTCTTTCATCAATAACTATTTCAATGGTTTCAAGTGGTTTTATATAAATAGGATAATCAAAGTACGTGCGTATCAAGTTACCTTTAGTATCATAATACGCTGCTTTATTCAAATAAATAGATTCACTAGGGTTTATATTTCTCAAGCTTACTGTAGCGGTTAAATTTATGGTAAGATGCTCTGACTCGCTATAGATTTCAGAATATACTGGTAGATAGCTTTGCCCAATTCTTAAGCTGTCACTAAGGTCAATTGTGACACGTCGTTTCTCCCAATTAACTGGGTCAATGGAACTTATTTCTTTGTCATTCTCACAGGACAAAAAACTAAAAATTAGTATCAGAGGTATGAAAAAATATCTCATTAAAAATGTTTTAACATTAATGTTTTTCAATTTAACAATTTTATTGTTTTGTAGCATGGCTTTTCATTTTAAAAAGAAGTAATTTTGCATAATTTTAGAATACTATGCATCAAACAACAAATACCATTTTAATGATTCGTCCTGTAAGTTTTAGGATGAATGAGCAAACAGCTGTAAATAATTACTTCCAGGAAGACTTAGATTTAAAAAATGCTGAAATTAATGCTAAAGCACAGGAGGAGTTTGATGCTTTTGTTGAAAAATTGCGTGCTGTTGGTGTTAATGTTATTGTTGAAAATGATGATAAATTAATGGATACACCTGATTCTATTTTTCCAAATAATTGGGTTAGCTTTCATGAAAATGGTGATGTTGCCTTATACCCAATGTTTGCTGAAAATAGACGTAAGGAAAGACGCGATGAGGTTTTTATTAGACTTGAAAAAGAAGGTTTCAAGATTGAAAACATTGTTGACTATACAAGTGCCGAAGAAGAAGGTGTATTTTTGGAAGGTACAGGTAGCTTGTTGCTAGATAGAATAAATCATAAAGCATATTGTGCTTTATCACCAAGAGCAGATGAAGAACTCTTTATTGAGTTTTGTGAAGATTTTGAATATACACCCATAGTGTTCACAGCAAATCAAACTGTTGATGGTGAACGTTTACCTATTTATCATACCAATGTTATGATGTGTTTGGCAGAAAAATTTGCGGTAATCTGCTTGGATAGTATTGATGATAAAAAAGAGCGCAAGCAAGTTGTTAAGAGTCTTAAAGAAGATGGTAAAACAATCATAAGTATAACTGAATCACAAATGCATCAGTTTGCTGGAAACATGTTGCAGGTTAGAGGACATTTAAATCAACGTTATTTGGTAATGAGCCAAGCTGCTCATAATAGTTTAACTAAAGCTCAAATTACAGAAATTGAAAAATTCTGTCCTATTATATCTAGTTCGTTAGAAACTATTGAAACATGTGGTGGTGGTAGTGCTCGTTGTATGATGGCAGAAGTGTTTTTGCCAAAAAATTAAGTGTTTTGCGGATTGGATTTAGGTAGTTCTACGTAGAACGTGCTGCCTCTATTAAGGTCGCTTTCAACCCAAATCTTACCGTGATTTAAATCAACAAGTTCTTTACAGATGCTTAAACCTAAACCAGTTCCTTTCTCGTTGCCAGTTCCCACAGTGGTAAACGTACTGTTTTTAAACAGTTTCTTTTGATTTTCAGGAGAAATGCCCACGCCAGTATCTGAAATACTAATAATGGATTTACCGCTGCTTATGTGGTTTGATATGGTGATGGTGTCGCCTTCCTTACTAAATTTAATAGCATTTGTCAATAAGTTTTGGATGACTATCTCCACCATACTTCTATCGGCATACACAAAATCACGCAGTGTTTTGTTTCTCAACAAAATACCTTTTTTGTCCATTTTTTGTTCCAGTAACTGCACTTTTTCTTCAAAAACCTCTTGAATATCAAACAAAGAAGGGTTTGATTCCAACGATTGCATTTGAGATTTTGACCAATTAAGTAAATTGAATAACAACATGGAGGCATTATTGGCATTCTCACTTAACTCGGGAATCAGATTGTTGAATTCACTTTGAGAAAGTTGTCCATCTTTTAATAAATCAATAAACCCTTTAATAGATGTCAAGGAGTCTTTTAAATCATGTGAAACAATTGAGAACAATTTATCTTTCACTTTATTGATGTCTTCTAAGTGCTTCGTTTGCTCTAAAATGGCTTCATTTTGTAATTCAATCTTTTTGTTTTTATCTTCTAAATCTTGAGTGTACAGCAGGTTATTATTTCTTTTTAAATAGGTTAATATAAAAAAGATAAGCACTATTGAAAGTGCTGCAATAAGCCCATATACAACAAGCTTTAAATCCTTAATCCTCTTTTCGTTTAAGAGGGTTTCTTTATTGTGTTCATCAATAAGTGCCGTGTTATTTGATGTAGCCGTTGACGTAATATTTTTTAGTGTAGATTCGTCAATGTCAGAATAACTAGGTTTAATAATCTTTTCTTTATCTAATTTGCTTTTTAACTCATAATAATCCCGTTGCCACTTAAATGCACGTTCAAAATTTCGGCTGGTTGAATCCAACTGCCTTCTTAATTCATAGTTTTTTAAGAGTTCTGATTTGTTGTTAATGGCCTTGGCAATATTTCCAGCTTCGTTTAATCTAATATCGGCAAGTTTGGTTCTTTTTTGCTGAATATTCAATTTTCCTAAATTGTTCAATGAGATTAAAAGACCAAGTTGATTATCGGTCTTTCTATTAAGTTGTAATCCTTCAATAAGATATTCTGATGCTTCATCGTAATCTTTAAATTGGAGATACTCACCTCCTAATC
The DNA here is from genome assembly GCF_012931685.1 of Hanstruepera ponticola. Taxonomy (GTDB): domain Bacteria; phylum Bacteroidota; class Bacteroidia; order Flavobacteriales; family Flavobacteriaceae; genus Hanstruepera; species Hanstruepera ponticola. The sequence continues at coordinate 56,053 of NZ_JABANC010000007.1, read as the reverse complement.
TTGGTAAAATTTCGCCTCTTAAGGAGTCATTATCAGTGCCAATTAGGTTTAGTACTTTTTCGTAAAAATCAATAGCTTTTCTATTTTCTTTTTCTTCAGAATATAGTTCTGCTAGCGTTTTGTAGGTACTTATAATTCCTGCTTGGTTTTGTAATTCTTCCTCTATTTCAAGACGCTTCAGGTTAAACTCAATTGATTTTAATCTATCATTGGTTTTTTCATAAGCTGTAGCCAGGCTTTTATAGGCGGAACTCAATTCACGCTTTAAATTACGTTTTTCCAATTCCTCAATAGCTGATAGCGCATGCTGAAGTCCTTTTTTATAATTTCCACGCTCAATTTCAATGAGTCCGATGCTATTATTTACCTTGGCAACACTTAAAGTATCTTGTTGTGCTAAAAACAATTCTTTAGACTTAGAATAATTGGCAATGGCATTGATATAATCATTCTTTTTGGCGTAGATTTTTGCTTTGTAGTATGTTATTTCGGCTATGCCTTTTTCATAATTCAAATCATTGGAAAGCTTTTCGCTTTGCGCAATGTATTGCAATGCTTTATTGTAATCCCCTTGATTATAAAGCACTTTAACAAGACGTAATGAGGTTTTTACTTTGGAGGTGTCAGCCTTTTGGAAAGCTAGCTGTATGGTAAGACTGTCCTGTTCCATGGTTTGTGAAAAACCAGTAAAAACAGAAAGGAAAATAATTAAAGTAATTAATTTCTTCATACAGTAAATACACAACAACAATTGGTATATCTTTTTTCTGAAACAGAAAACAATGATATCATTGAAGCTTGTGATATGTTAGTTAGTTTAAGAAAGCTCATTAATTTGGGGATTAATAGCATTACTAAACAAAAATTAACAAAACCCTTGCAAAAAGCTAATTTTTAGGTTTTAATGCCAAAAAATTAGTTGAAATGGATGCCTGTTTTTTTGTAAAAAAAGTACTACTCGATTAACGGCATAAATCTTGGAAAAACGACACTTTTGTCGATGAAATGCACAATGACTCTAATGTCTAAATTAGATATCCTGATTCGTCATAAAACAGCGCGAATTTGAATATTGTTTTTTTTCAGTATATTCATTAGAATTTAAACCAAAAACATATGAATAAAACAGTTAAAATGATCTTACTAGTAGTTGGAATTATATTGGTTATTTACGGTATTTATACCCTTATTGCACCAGAAGCTTCAGTAGGAATAGGTGATTTAAGTATTGAGGCTCAAGATAATGATAATTCATATATCACTATTGCTTTAGGAATCGCATCTGTAGCATTAAGTTTTTTGGGTGGTAAAAAATCATAAACATTAAATTTTGGCGTAAAAAAAGCCTGTTTACAACTCAAACAGGCTTTTTTATTATCACATATTTACAAGTGTCACTTTAATAAAAGTTTTATCTTTGCAGTCTTAAAAAATCAGACATGAATCTTCAGGAAACGCTTTTAAAATCAGTAAAGCAAGCTGTAAAGCAAATTTATAATAGTGATTTATCAACTGTTGAATTCCAAGCCACGCGTAAGGAGTTTCCAGGTGATATTACGGTTGTTATTTTTTCTATGTTACGCGTGGTAAAAGGCAATCCTGTTCAAATAGGAGAGAACATTGGTCAGTATTTAATGGAACATGTTGATGAGGTCAAGGGATTTAATGTGGTTAAAGGATTTTTGAATATTGAGATTCAGGATAGTTATTTTCTTCAGAGTTTTAATGACATTTTTAATGATGAAGCATTTGGTGCCATCAAGCCAAAACCGAATGATAAAGCGGTTATGGTTGAATATTCTTCGCCAAATACAAACAAGCCGTTGCATTTAGGGCATATACGTAATAACTTGCTGGGTTATAGTGTTTCTGAAATTTTAAAAGCCTCTGGCAAAAAGGTTTATAAAACTCAAATTATCAACGATCGTGGTATTCATATTTGTAAGAGTATGTTGGCATGGCAGCGTTTTGGTAATGGCGAAACTCCTGAAAGCACTGGTGTAAAAGGCGATAAGTTGGTTGGGAATTACTATGTAAAGTTTGACCAAGAGTACAAAAAGGAAATAACCCATTTGATTTCTGAAGGTAAAACTGAAGAAGAAGCTAAAAAGGTAGCGCCAATTTTAGTGGAAGCCCAAGATATGCTGCGTCAATGGGAGGCAGGAGATTCCGAAGTGGTTAAGCTTTGGGAAACCATGAACGGTTGGGTTTATGACGGATTTGATATTACGTATAAAAATCTGGGCGTTGACTTTGATAAACTATATTACGAAAGTGAAACCTATTTATTAGGTAAAGAGTTTGTTGAAGAAGGTCTAAAAACGGGTGTTTTTTATAAAAAAGAAGATGGTTCAGTCTGGTGTGATTTGACCGATGATGGCTTGGACGAAAAAATTGTACTACGTGCTGACGGAACTGCTGTTTATATGACCCAAGATATTGGAACCGCCATTCAACGTGTAAAAGACTATCCTGACGTTGGTGGAATGGTTTATACGGTTGGGAATGAACAGGAATACCATTTTAAGGTTTTGTTCCTAATCATTAAAAAACTAGGTTTTGAATGGGCAGAAAATTTATACCATTTAAGTTATGGTATGGTCGATTTGCCAAGTGGTAAAATGAAAAGTCGTGAAGGCACTGTAGTTGATGCTGATGATTTGATGGATGAAATGGCGCAAACTGCCGAAGACATCTCAAAAGAGTTAGGCAAATTAGATGGTTATTCTGAAGCTGATAAGCAAGCACTTTACCATATTATTGGATTGGGAGCCTTAAAATATTATATTCTAAAAGTTGACCCTAGAAAACGTATTTTGTTTGATCCCAAGGAATCTGTAGATTTTCAAGGAAACACAGGGCCTTTTATTCAATATACCTATGCCAGAATACAGGCTATTTTACGTAAAGCAGATTTTGATTACAGCAATCACGTAGCACCTGTAAACTTACATGATAAAGAACGTGAGCTGATTAAGCAAGTCCAATTATTCCCAGAAACGGTACAACTGGCAGCTAGCAATTTTAGTCCGGCTTTGATTGCTAATTATACGTATGATTTAGTAAAGGAGTTTAATTCATTTTACCAAAACGTCTCTATTTTAGGGGCTGATGACCAAGCAGAAAAAGTATTTAGAGTACAACTATCACACGTAGTTGGCAGAACAATCAAACAAGCATTCGCGTTATTAGGAATTCAGGTGCCTGATAGAATGTAGATTGGGATTACGCTTATCGTCTCTGTGTATGTATTCGTGCGGATTTTAACCGAGCGCTTTGCGATCGGATGAGCCGATTACGGCGAAAAATTCGCTGGAGTAAAACAGCAAGGCTCTGACTTGCAAGTTTTCCGATTGTTCTTAATGTTTCTTAAAAGTAGGAATTATTCTTTTAGTTAACTAACATAGAATAAATTATACACGTTGTTGGCATTAGTTTTATTAAAAAATATTCTCAAGAAATTTCTTTAAGTTTCTTTCAACTTTAGTTTTTCCAGCAATAGTATTTTCGTAAAATAATGTTCTAAATCCAGATATGTCAAAAGGAAGTTTATCTCTTTTTATATCACTTAATAAAATTGTTGGTTTCTCAATTGCATGAGCATAACCTACTTCATAAAATACATTTGGATTGTCAGGTGTAATTTCTGCAATAATTACGGACGCATTTTTTATTGATTTTACTATGTCTTTTATAATTGGTGTTGCTGTGTAAAATTCGTCAGCTCTCTCAACTTCAAGTCCATAACTTTCGCAAACTGGTTTAATTACCTCAGTATATAATTGATTATAATCTTCGGTAAATTGCATTACTATAAATGCCTTTGGTTTTAAAAGATTTACTTTAAAGTTTTTAACAATTATTTCTTTTCTTGATGAAAAGGCAATTTGAAGTTGTCCTTTTCTGACATTTTCTATTGCAGATGCAATTAAAATGCCATTAACAAATAGAGAAATTATTGAACCAGTAACTGTAATTTTTAATTTGTAGAATTTAGAGGTGTCAAAAGTTTCTTGTTCACCAACTCCCTTAAGTAATTCCCATTTATTTGTTTTTCTGTTAAATTGAACTATTCCATATAAATAACCTGATGTATTTAGTCCAACATTCAAGTCAGGTCCAGTATCACTGTTTAAAATTAGTTGGCAAATTCCATAAATATCTTTGGATTGAACTTCAAATTCAATCGTTCCATTTTCAAATTCAATATCAGTGCTAACAATTGAATTTACAATTCTATCTTCGTTTAATTCATCCTTTATGGTTTTTGGAATGTACTTTATTTCTGTCTCAGTTATTTCCGAAAAACCTGATGTGACAAGCCAATTTTTTTTCATATTCTTTTCTTTAAATTAATGCCAACGTAGTGATATAAATCGTTTTAATGTTTTATATCTCATGATAAGCGAAGTTAGTTTTTTAAGTTTATAAAGTCAATACGTAGTTGTACGTAATTTTGCTTGAATGTGTGGTTAATCACTTGATAAAATTCAGAAATTATTTTTAGATTAGTACCGTAATTTATAAATAAAAATAGCGTGATGAAAAATAAATGGGTTATCCATAAAGTATGTATCCTAGCAATACTCTTTATAATTGCAGGTTGTTCCAGTTCAAGTGATGATAGTGGCTCTGGAGGTGGAAATGGAGGCGGAAATGGAGGCGGCAACAATGTGTCTGTTCAGGTGCAACAAGTAAAAGCACTTATGTTACAAGGCACTTGGCGTGTGGCATTTTATTTTGATACTGATCATGAAGAAACCAATAACTATACAACATTTGGTTTTAGTTTTACGTCACAAGGCACGGTAGCTGCTACTGATGGTATTGATACTCATAATGGTACTTATTTGGTGTCAAATAACAGTAACAATGATGGTGTGAATTTTAATTTATCATTTGATTCTCCACCAGCTTATGAGGAATTGTCTGATGACTGGCATGTAGAATCTTATACGGAGTCACGAATTGAGTTGACAAATGATGGTACAGACGAACTAATTTTCGAAAAAATATAGTTGCTTAAAAACTTACCCGAAAGGTAAAGTTGGGTGTTATACCCAAAGATTGCGTATTGATTTCGGTAACCGTGTTTTGGTTGTTTAGCTGATAATAGTTGTTAATGGTATTTTTAGTATTAAAGAGATTCCAAATAGAGGCACCTAAATGTGCTTGCCATTTTTTGGTAAGCTTAAATTTATATGTCGCTGAACAATCGGTTCTAAAATAACTTGAAAGATTACTGCTGTTTGGTTCATTATAGTTTATGTTTCCAATGGCTATAGGGTTTTCAGTATTGTAACCTGTTGTAGGTCTTCCGGAATGCCAATTCATACCTAAAGCCAATTTTAAATTATTAATACTGTAGGTTCCGGCAAAAGTAATTTGGTGTCTTATGTCAATGTTATTGGGAAAGTCAATGCCATTATTAAGATCATTAAAAGTGTAATCATTTTTACTTACCGAATAGCTTAACCAAGTACTCCAGTTATCAAATTGCTGGTTAATTAAAAAATCTAACCCTGATATTGTATAGGAGCCACTCGTGTTGGTATATTGATATTGGTTTTGAAACCCTTGACTTCTAGAGGTAATACCTTCAACCTGTTTGATGTATCCTTCCAAACTAACTAGCAGTGATTTCTTTTTATAATGTGTTCCCAATGATAACTGCTGACTTTGAATAATTGGTATATCGTCATTGTTGGACAGTATCCAGCGCCTTTTTTCAACACCTAGAAAATCATCTTGTAAATCAATTATTTGAGAAGCCGTCTGACTTTTCAGTTCGGCTAATAGTTCTAACCTAAAGTTTTTTGAAATCTTTTGATTGATTGCCAATCTAGGCTCCATAAAAAAGTCAGAAAACTGTTCAATATAATTAGCGCGAAGCCCTAATCTGGCATAGGTTTTTCCTGAATTAGACTTAAAACTAACTTCGTTAAATAGACCGTGTGCCCGAAGTACTTCCTTCACGTAACGCCTATATTCAGGATTAGAAACGTCTTCTAGGTTGCTCATGCCAATTTCAGCATATTGATAGCCTCCTAAATAATTTAAATTACCATTTATTTGATAATTGGCTTGAAATTCAAACCTATTGTCTCTGACATCATTTTCTTGGATGAGCCGTTGATTATTACTTACATCGTTGTTTTTTGAGTTTAAATCATAATTAGATAATGAGGTCGTTATTGTGGTTTGTAATTTGGGTTGCCAATTTCGTTTGTATTCAAATCCCAAAGCCATACTTTCTTGTATCAGTTTACTGGTTGAAGATTGACTGAAGCTGTTAGCAATTGAAGTTTCGCGATAATCCAAGGAATTAAATATTTTCAGACCACTTATAGTTATTTGATCTTTTGGGGTGGGTTTTAATATCACTTTAGCTGAAACATCATAAAAATAAAAGCGTTCGTCTTGGGTAATACGATTACTGTTTTGTTGAGTTAAATCTGAATCTTGAAAAATCCTATCAAAATACTGGTTGTAAGTAGGTGTATTAAAAACATCGGTAAGCGACCGTTTTGCTGAAACTTGAACACCAATTTTTTTAGTAATAGGTACTTTAATATAACCATCTGCGGCAATTAGATTACTACCAAATCCACCTTGAACTTTATCATGAATACTATCAGAACTATGCATATTAATTATTCCTGAAACACCGTCGCCAAATTGGGCGCTTGTACCATTTTTAGAAATGGATACAGCATTGATTAATGAGGGATTGAATGCAGAAATCAAACCAAAAAAATGACCTGATTGATACATTTTTATGCCATCCCACATAATAAGATTTTGATCATTTGTTCCACCTCGAATATTAAGGTTAGATACACGCTCATCAACACTAGTTATTCCCGGAAGTGCTTGAATAGTTTGCAAAACATCAGGTTCAATCAAGCCAGGTAATATGCCAAATTCGTCAAGATTTATTTCAGAGGTGCCATCAGTTTTTATGGAAATTCCTTCAGTTAAGAATTTGGTGATAAGCACTTCGTCTAAAAATTGAGTGTCAGTAATAGAATTTCTTATAACATAGTTGTTAGTGTCTATTTGCTGAAATACCAAATGGGTTTCTTTTTGTAAGAATGTGATGAGGGTTTCAAGAGATAGGTCTTCATCAGGAAGCCTAACAGTTTTACCAATCACATGCTCATCGGCATAGGAAAAACGAACTTGATATTGTTCTGATAACATTTCGAGAACATCAGAAAGCGGCTCCTTATTAGTTTGATTTTGAGCACGAACTAAAAGAAAATTACATAAAAATAAACAGGTAATAATTATTGTTTTAATACTACTCACGGTTTAGTACAATCACACTGTTTTTAATGTTAAAGTTAAGGTTTAAAGGTAGCGTAATAGTCTTTAGAGCTAATTCCTGATTGTCGTGAACAAAACTTCCTGTGTATAATCGTTCAGAATCAATAGCATCAGAATTAAATGAAACCTTGTATTGCCGTTCAAATTCACGTAACACATACTTGTAAGGAATACTCTTAAAATAACTTTCGTTACCCAGCCAACTTGGTTTTTTGTTTTTTTCTTTTTCTTGAGCAATATATTTCCCATCAATGATTAAAAACTGGTCTCCAGGTTTTAACACTTTGGTTTTTGTATTAGCAATGACTTTTACAGAGCCTTCATAGCAAGTGACTTCAAAATAGTCATGTCTGTTTTTTACATTGAATTCAGTACCAAGAACCGTTATGTTTCCTGAACTTGTTAAAACGGTGAATTCTGATCCTTTTTCAACATCAAAAAAGGCTTCGCCATCCAAGTGTACATCTCTTTTGGAACTCCAATTCTTTTTATTGAAAGTAAGTGACGATTTAGCATTCAGTGTTACTAATGTTTGATCTGGTAAGGTGATTTCAGTCTTTTCTGCTAATAGGGTTTCCGTTGTGGTGTCAAGTGTTGTTGTATAATAATACATGCTGAAAATGACTGCAATAACAGCGGCAATTCTTAAAAATGGTTTAAACCAAGCCGTATTGTTTTTTGTATTGTTACTTGTTGAAATTTTCTCTTGAATTTTAGAGTATACTGATTCATTATCTAATTCGGGAGCCGAGAAGTCCTTTAGAGCATGTGATAATTTTTTCAAATCAGGATAGTCATCCAATGCTTTGAAAGCGCTTTCTTCTTCAGCATTCAAGTCGTGATTCAACCATTTTTTTATTAAATATTCTCTATCCATAATCAGTATTTCATATATATAACAGACTTGACTCTTTTTCTCCTACCTCAAAGTATTAAATTCCCTCAATTTCTTTTCGTAATTGTTTTAATGCACCATAAATACGTTTCTCAACAGCTTTTTGTGAAATATTCAAAACTTCAGCGATTTCTTTATGCTTCTTGCCTTCAATACGGTTCATTAAGAATGCCACACGTTGTGCTTCGGTTAAGTTAGAAATAGCCTTTTGTAATTTTAGTTTATATTCTTGTTCCTGCATTAGGAATTCCGGATCTTCATGGGTAGATGATTTGGGCTTGGTTTCCTGAAATTTTAACACGACTTTTTGATGGGCAATATCATTCAATGTTAAATTGTTGGCAACCGTAAATAAAAATGATTTTGCCTTTGAAGGTTTAACATCTTTGCACTTTTGCCAAAGCTTTACAAAAGCTTCTTGGACTTTGTCTTGCGGATTAATATGACTACCAAATTTGTAATATAGGAAATCATGTAGGTCTTTAGAATAGTCACTAAATGCCTTTGAAAATAAAGCTTCATCGCAAATATGGTTGTTTAAGTCTTTGGGCATTTTTAGGTTTTATGTTCGTAAATGTATAAAAAAAGAAATACAGAGGTAGGACATTTTTAAACGGAACTGTTATATTGTAAATAACCAATAAAATTCATGTTATGAAATTTAAATTTTCACTTTTGTTACTACTTATGATGTTGTTTGTTGGCGTATCATGTCAAGAAGAAGCCAATGAAGAAACCCCTCCAAATCAAGAAGAAACCATCACGCCAAATTCAACACTTGCTACTTTAATGCGTAATACCGCTTCCAATGATGGTACAGTTGATAATATTATGGATGGTAGCGACTGTTTTACAGTTAATTTGCCTGTAACTATAGTGGCTAATGGAATAACAATTACAATAGAGTCTATTGACGATTTTAGTATTATCGAAGCTATATTTAACGAGAACCCGAATGACGAGGATGATATAGATTTCTTGTTTCCAATAACTATTATTTTAAATGATTATACAGAAATTAATATAGAATCTGTTGAAGAGTTAGATGCTTTTATTGAAAGTTGTGTTGCCAATGAAGATGTCATTGAGTGTGTGGATTTTGTGTATCCCATAGTGTTTTCAATTTATAACACTAATTTCCAGGTTATTGAAACAGTTGAAATAAACAATGATTACGAGTTATATATATTTTTAGATAATTTAGAGAACGGCAACCAAGGTGTATTGGCAAGTTTAAATTTTCCAGTTACCCTTGTTTATGTAAATGGGAATACCGTTGAAGTCAATAGTAATCAAGAACTAGAGGATGCTATTGAAGCAGCTGATGCAAACTGTTCTATTGATGACTGTGAAGCAAATTATGCGGAATTAACAGGATGGCTTGTGGAATGTGGTTTGGACGGTTATACCTATGATGCAAATGGTGATGCTGTTGATGAAAATCATCTGGTTTTCAACTTAGACGGAACAGTGGTTGTAAATGGAACTCCTACAGTAACAGAAACAGGAAATTGGACTGTTGATGAGTTTAATGAAAATGCATTAACTATCGATGGTTTAGTAACTTTTGATTTGCTAAATGGAGAGTGGATACTTCAAAGTTGTGATGAAAACAGAATTGTATATTTTCAAGGTGAAGGAGCCAATACAATTACTTTAGAGTTGGAACAAGATTGTGATAATACGGACTTACCATTTGATTGTTTCGGAAATACAACAGTAACAGCATGTGATTTTGATAATGATGGATTTGCAATATTTGAATTAGAAACATTAGTGTTGGGCAACATCATTTGTGATGCAAATTTTTCAGCTTCATTTCATTTAAGTTTGACAAATGCTCAAGCCAATGTGAATGCCATTGCACAACCAAACACATTTACTAACACAACAAACCCACAAACTATTTATTTAAGAATTGAAGCAGATAATGGAGCTTTTCAAGTTTTTGAAATCACGTTAGTTGTTGAACAATGTAATGTGCCATGTTCAGAGCAAGAACTTGATGCTCATTTAGTAGAGTGTATATGGAACGTGGTTGATTTTGATGGAAGTGGTAATTTAGCTGTTTATGATTTAGATTTTAATTCAGACGGCACGGTAGTTATAACTGGAAACGGTTTAACTATTGTTTCTATGTGGTCCACTTCACAATCGGGTTCAGGAACTATATTAGAGTTTAACAGTGTTGCAGGCCCAGATATTCAGGCTATTTCGGGTAGTTGGCTATTAGTTGAATGCCCAGATATAATGGCATTCGAAGCGATAAATAGTAATAGTACGATGGTCATGGAACAAGATTGTTCAAATTGTGATAACCCGGGAACATTAATGAATGATTTAATTATCTATATGCCATTTGGAGGTGAAGTTAAAGATCTAATTAGTGGCGAAATTGTTGAAGGATTCACATTTCTAACAGAAGATCGTGCTGGAAATGCCACTTGTGCTGTTTCGTTAGATGGAAATACAAATTTCTCTATACCAGTTACAACACAAAATCAATTAGTACAAGGTGATAGTTTTTCAATAAGTGTTTGGTTTAAGATGCAAAATACAGACGCAGGAAATTTAGAAGTGTTTTTTAGAAAGCCAGGTAATGCTACCGTTGGATTTCAATTGGGAGTTTACGATTTAAATACGCCTTTGTTTTTTGATAATTTAAACACATCACTTTGGGATAATGATTGGAATCAAGAGGTAGATGTTGTTTGGGATAATACAGACTGGCATCACTTGGTTGTTACAGTAGATTCCAATAATACTGTTAGATTATATAGAGACGGCGTCTTAAGAAATATTGATGAGAACTCCGATTTGAGCATTGGACCTGATCCTACATCTCAATATCTTTTAGGTGAAGGTTTTCAAGGCCGTTTGGATGATTTACGCGTTTACAGACGTACATTAAGCAATAATGAAGTAGGCGATTTATACAATTTAGAAGCAGAATGTTATACTTGCTTGTAATGCTAATTTTTGGTTAATTAGTTTAGGTGAAAGGCTACTGGAAACAGTAGCTTTTTTTGTTTGATTAAACTTTATAAATACACTACAAATCCTTAAATTTGCAATTCTTAAAATTACAAGAATCCTATGTTTAATAATTTAAGTGAAAAGTTAGATAAAGCGTTACATGTCTTAAAAGGTCATGGTAGTATTACTGAAGTTAATGTTGCTGAAACTTTAAAGGAAGTTCGAAGAGCGCTTTTAGATGCCGATGTTAATTTTAAAATTGCCAAGGAATTTACAAATCGTGTAAAGGAAAAAGCACTTGGTCAAAACGTATTGACAACGTTACAACCTGGTCAGTTAATGGTTAAAATCGTAAAGGACGAGTTAACCGAACTTATGGGTGGTGATGCCGAAGGAATCAACCTATCAGGAACACCAAGTATTATATTAATGTCTGGTTTGCAGGGTTCTGGTAAAACAACTTTCTCTGGTAAACTGGCCAATTACTTAAAAAACAAAAAAACAAAAAAACCATTATTAGTTGCTTGTGATGTGTATCGTCCTGCTGCTATTGACCAGTTGCATGTTGTTGGTGAACAGATAAATGTTGAGGTTTTTAGTGATAAAGGCAATCAAGATCCTGTTGCCATTGCGCAAGCTGGTATTGCTCATGCCAAAGCCAATGGTCACAATGTGGTAATTATAGATACTGCTGGTCGTCTAGCTGTTGATGAGGCTATGATGACCGAGATATCCAATATTCATAAGGCTATTCAGCCACAGGAAACCTTGTTTGTGGTTGATTCCATGACTGGTCAAGATGCTGTTAACACAGCTAAAGCTTTTAATGATGTACTGAACTTTGATGGTGTTATCCTTACCAAGTTAGATGGTGATACACGTGGTGGTGCTGCCATTTCTATTAAGTCGGTTGTTAATAAGCCTATCAAATTTATTGGTACAGGTGAGAAGATGGAAGCTATTGATGTGTTTTATCCGTCACGTATGGCAGACCGTATTTTGGGAATGGGTGATGTGGTTTCGTTAGTAGAAAGAGCTCAAGAGCAATATGATGAAGAAGAGGCTAGGAAACTTCAAAAGAAAATAGCTAAAAATCAGTTCGGATTTGATGACTTCTTAAAGCAGATCCAACAGATTAAGAAAATGGGTAACATGAAAGATTTAATAGGCATGATACCTGGAGCTGGAAAAATGATGAAAAACATTGATATAGATGATGACGCTTTTAAAGGTATTGAGGCTATTATTCATTCTATGACGCCAAAAGAACGCGCTAATCCTGCTATTATAAATTCAAGTAGAAAAAAACGAATAGGTAAAGGTTCGGGAACTTCGGTTCAAGAAGTGAATCAATTACTAAAACAATTTGATCAAATGAGCAAGATGATGAAAATGATGCAAGGTGGTGGCGGTAAACGTATGATGCAAGCTATGAAAAACATGAGGTAACTCATGTTTTTTTATTTATAAAAACTATTAATCAAATTTCAACAGATGACCATTTTAGACGGAAGAAAAGTAAGTAACGACATCAAAAACGAAATAGCCGAAGAGGTTAAAAAAATGAAAGCCAAAGGAGAGAAAGTTCCGCATTTGGCAGCAGTTATTGTCGGTAATGATGGCGCTAGTTTGACGTATGTAGGCAGTAAGGTCAGGGCTTGTGAGCGCGTTGGTTTTGAGTCGACCATGGTTCGTATGTCAAATACAACTAGTGAAATTGAATTATTAGATAAAATTGAAGAATTAAATGAAAACCCAGATATTGATGGATTTATTATTCAATTGCCTTTGCCACGTCAGATTAATACTCAAAAAGTTTTAATGGCTGTTCATCCAGATAAGGATGTGGATGGTTTTCATCCTATGAATTTCGGTAAAATGGCACTTGACATGTCCACGTTTATTCCAGCAACACCATTTGGTATTTTGGAGTTGTTAGATAGATACAATGTAGATACAAAGGGAAAGCATACAGTTGTAATAGGGAGAAGTCATATTGTAGGAAGACCAATGAGTATTTTAATGGGTAGAAAAGGGTTTCCCGGAAATTCAACTGTAACACTTACACATAGTCACACAAAGAATATAACTCAAATTACTTCTCAAGCTGACATTATTATATCGGCACTTGGAGTCCCTAATTTCTTGAAGGCTGAAATGGTAAAAGATGATGCTGTAATTATTGATGTTGGAATTACAAGAGTTCAAGATGAAACTTCACCAAAAGGTTATGTTATTACAGGAGATGTGGACTTTGAAAATGTTAGCAAAAAAGCTAGTTTTATTACGCCAGTTCCTGGCGGTGTAGGACCAATGACAATTGCTATGTTGTTAAAAAATACGTTGTTGGCTAGGGAAATTCACAATAATAAATAAGATTATTTAGCAAACAACTGATCTATGTCTTTAAAAGCTTTAAACTCTAAAGCATTTCCTGCTGGATCTAGGAAAAACATCGTAGCCTGTTCGCCTGTTTGACCTTCAAAACGAACATAAGGCTCAATGATGAATTGGATGCCTTTATTTTTTAAATCTTCAGCAAATTCACGAAACGTATCCCAAGGTAATACAACACCGTAATGAGGGATAGGTACATTTTTACCATCAACAGTATTGGTTTGAAGTTCTTCTTTTGATTTTGGTTTGTAATGAATTACCAATTGATGACCAAATAAATTGAAATCAACCCAATGGTCACTACTTCTGCCTTCTTCGCAGTTTAATATATCGCGATAAAAAATTCTAGACTCATTTAAATTATGAACAGGAATAGCGATGTGAAATGGTGAGAGCTTTGACATATTCAAATATAGACTAATTCTCGTCTCGAACGCAATCTATCTTCCAAGTTGGAAAAACTACGGATTCTGATTTGTCAACCCATTCACCAACCCATTTATAACCCGTTTTACTAATATCATAAAAAGTTAATCTAAAAAAGCCTTCAGTGCCATTTGGTGCTGCCTGTTCTCTGTATAAAACGATATTACCATTTTCTTGTTTATTGCCTTCCCATGTTGGGAATTTTGTTGAGGGAGTCTTGGAGCTATACCAGTGTACATACCATCTGCTGCTGTCAGCAATATATTGCCGTATACTCCCAGAATGTGAGCCATCTGATTTAAGTGTTTCATCTTGAACGGCCATGCCATTCATAATATATTTCCATGTCCAAGTCATGGCTTCGGGATCAGTCCAAGAGCCATCTTGATTACGTTTTGTAGAGGTACAATTGCAGCTACCAATCATTGGCGCATAATCAGTTATTTGATTGGGAGCTTCAGGGTTCGGCTGCCCAAATGGAAAGTCTTTACTACTTGTGAATTCATATTGAGAAAATGAGCAGAAAGATGACAGAAAAAAAACAATTAATAGTGCTTTCATGGTTGTTAGTTTTCTTAAAGTTACCAATCAGAATGATAAAGCTGCTGTTAATTAATAATAAATTAACATCTTAAGTAGTCTTATTTTGAGCGTCTTGAATGAGATTTTGGAACAAATGTTTTAGTAGATTCTTCCAATAATGTATTAAGTTCTTTTAATTCACTATCTGTAAATTCTCTATATTTTCCAACAGGAACATCCAGTAAAATATTCATGATGCGTACACGTTTTAGTGTTTGCACTTCATAGTTTAAATATTCACACATACGTCTAATTTGTCTGTTTAAACCTTGTGTGAGAATAATTTTAAATGTGTGTGAATCTAACTTTTCAACATAGCATTTTTTGGTAACGGTATCCATGATAGGAACGCCATTTGCCATACGTTCTATAAAAGTTTGAGAAATAGGCTTGTCAACAGTTACAATGTATTCTTTTTCATGATTATTACTGGCACGTAAAATCTTGTTGACTATATCACCGTCATCGGTTAAAAAAATCAAGCCTTCACTGGGTTTATCTAATCGACCAATGGGAAAAATACGTTTCGGATAATTTATAAAATCTATGATATTATCTTTTTCAACGCGTGTGTCTGTAGTGCAAACAATGCCAATAGGTTTATTGAAAGCTAGATATACAAATTTATTTTTGTTGTTCTTCACTTCTTTACCATCCACGCATACCACATCATCAGGACTTACTTTGGTTCCCATTTCTGGCACTTCACCATTAATTGTAACGCGACCTGCATCTATAAGTTTGTCCGCTGCACGACGTGAGCAATAGCCAGCTTCACTTAAATATTTGTTGAGTCTGATTAAATTTTCGTTCATAAAAAGAATTTGTGAAGAATCATTAATGGTTTTAGAAATCAAAAATACCGAAATATTATAAAGGGAACTTGAATTTATTCAAAAACAATTAATTAATTAATGCATCGTTTGACATGCTTTTTTAATCATTACCAAAGTTTAAGATGAAAAAAGTATTTAAATCTGGATTGATACCAACTATTGAAATAAAATAGGAATAGATGAATGATAACTTATGCTTTCTTGTGTTGCTAAATAAATTTGAGTCCAAAAAATAAAAATCACAATTTTCTAGATTAAAATTTTCAAGATCAATTAAAGATTGATTAAAAAAATTATATAAATCATCAGCTTCATGCAAATCTTTTCTATTGTACATAAGGTCTATAATTGAGTTCATTTTTTTCTCAAACATTTCATAACTGAGTTTTTTAAAATCATTACTTGTTATCGTTGATTTTATTACAGGGCCATAAGCATCGATTACTTTAGTTTTATATGTATGTTTTGATGAAAACAAGCCTTCATTTATCACACGTTCGCTTTGATGTTTTTTTAATTTACTATAATCTCCGATTAAGAGTAGATCGAAATTAAAAATATCATCTAATTCTATTTTTTTATGATTTATTTTAAAAATATTATATGAGTAAAAGGAACAATTTGTACTACTGTTGTATGCGTATTTAATATGTTCTAAATGATTATTCACAGTCAGTCAGTTGATTAAAAATTTAACTCTCTATAAACTCATAGATGTGGTTTGAAATGCTTTCGTCATTCATAGAATGACCTAATCCAGAGGTTGTAATAAGTTTACTGTTTTTAAGGCTTTTGTTGATAAGGATGGCATCATGATATGGGATGACATCATCTTTTTCGTCATGAATAATTAATCCTTCTAGATTTAGCAATTCTAATTGTTTGGCAGTTGAAAAAGAAATAGTTTCAACATTAAACCTTTTTTTTATTAACGCAGTTATGGCATTTTTTGTACGCTTGCTGTAGCCCATCATTTTAAAATAGCGTTTTAATACATCTGTAAATTCTGATGGAGAACCAATTAAAATAAGTTTTTTTAAATTAGAATTTTCAGAATTGCTTTGTGAAAAAGCTGAAGCCATGCCTCCAACAGAATGTCCAATAATGATGTCTGGTTTAAATTTTTTTGCAACACCTTGTATGAATTCAGCATAAAGCAAAGCATTAAAGCGACTACTTCCTGATCTCCCATGCGCTGGAGCATCAAGAGCAATAATATTATAGTTAAGTTTTTTTAATGGCTCAATCAAATATTGCCATCTAGCCGAATTACTTTCCCAACCATGAGCTAACAGTATGGTTCTGCCTTTTCCCAACCAACGATAGGTCATCACGGGTGTACCATTCACCAAGAGTTCCTCCCTAAATGAGGTCCCTAAAAAATCAGATTGTTCTTCATTTATTCGGCCTTTTAAAGGTCTCGTAAATAAAAATAAAGCTAATCTTGCTCCTAATTTTTTGGAGAATAAACTAACGATGTTAATAAACAAGCCTATTAATTTTTGAATGACAATCACGATGGTTCTCTATTTACTAAATCTATAGAAAATGCGGGTTTACAGATGGCTAAATATTCACAAGGTTCATTAAAAGGGTTGGAGTATTGAACTCTAGTGTTTTTGGTGATTTTTATGGATTGACCAGCTTCTAAAACGATAGTTTCGCCTTCAATAATAAACTGCTTTTTCCCTTTTATAATAAATGTAAATTCATCAAATTCTGGTGTTTGAAATGGTTCGCTCCAACCTGGAGGCGCAATCATATGTGCAATGCTAATATCTGAATTACCAGTGCTCGCCAAGCCAAAATGTTCTTTTATAATTTTTCCATCTGTAGTTGAAACAATAAAAGGAGATGTTTGTACGCTATATTTTTTCATATTACTTAAGAGGGCGTTTTTTTATCATACCGCCTTTAATGTCTTTTACTAACCCTTTTATAATAAAGGCTTCTTTATCAATTTTATCTATTTCAGTTTCTAATTTTGCTAACTCTAAACGCGTGGTAACTGTATAAATAATATCTCGTTTGGTGCTAACGCCATTTTTTCCATAACCACCTTTTCCTTCATATATTGTGCACGCACGTCTTAATTTATCAATTAGCATGATTTTTATGTCTTCATGATGAGCAGAAATTATAGTTACGCCAACATATTCTTCTACACCATCAACAACAAAGTCCACTGTTCTGGCAGCTGCTAAATAGGTTAGCATAGCGTAAAGTCCAGTTTCTATGGATAGTACGTAAATTCCAAATGAAAAAATAATTAGATTAATTAAAAGCAAAACATCTCCAATGGTTAATGAAAGTTTTCTGCTTAAAAAAATAGCCAAAACTTCGGTGCCATCAATTACGCTGCCTCCTCTCATGGCCATACCAATACCTAGTCCAAGAAAGAATCCGCCAAATACGGCAATAAGCAACTTGTCATCTGTTATGGTTGGGTAATCAATATAGTGTACTACAAACGCTAAAAGCATAATGGCTACAATGCTTTTAATGGCGAATTTTACATTGAACATTTTGGCACCCAAAATGATGAAAGGGATATTAACTAGAATAAGAAAATAACTTAATGGAATTTCCGTGACTATTTCAAGAAGTAAGCTAATTCCGGTGGCACCACCATCAATAAAACGATTGGGTAAAAGAAATCCTTTTAAACCAAATCCAGCTGAAAACACGCCAATGATAATAAATATAGATTCCTTGACAGCATGGCTTAATTCTACCTGTAAACTTCTTATAAGCGGAACAAGTTGCTTATTAGAAATATCTTTTGAAGCATTTTGCGCTTCAAGCTTTTTCTTGGCAACAAAAGTGAGTAATTTAGAAACTATTGATGATTTCATTAAGGTCTTTTAAGGTCTCGTTTTACCATCCAATCATAAAATATTTAATCTTTGCTTTCTCTGGAATTTGAATGGCTTCAATTTCAGCGTTTAAATTGAATTGTAATTCGGCTGGTAATTCTTTTTTATCAATTGTAAAAAAGGCGTCTATTTCATTAACAAAAACAACGACATTTTTAAAGGTGTTTTGAATACTTGATATTTTATAGTTGTTTTTTATATCTCCAAATGTGCTATTCGTTGATAAGCCTTTTGCTGTTTTATAACGTGAATCTATAATTTTAATAGTTGCTATTGTTGCAGTTGAGTCAGAAACTTTACTAGGTGTTAATACTAACAATGGTTTCCCTGAAGTATCAAATACTTCAATGTCTCGACCATCATCAATAAACTGATTGTTGTTCTTTACAAAACCCAAGGAATCATTTTTGTAAATAGTTTTTAGATCTTTTACTTGGGTTGAATCATTAAGAAGACCAATGCTTTTTTTACTTATTAAAAATGGATCCTCTTGTTTACTGCATCCAACAAATACTAATAGGGTTAATATAAGAGGTATTAAAATTTTATTCATGTCTGTTATTTCAGTTTAAATTTAGATTTTATTATTTCATGACTTTTGTAAGTATACCAAAAACACTTCTAATAAAAGTAGCGCTTGTCAATACTTTAACAATTGGGTTCATACGTGTACTTTTTCTGGTGCTTCCATTTTTTCTTTTGGATTCAGCTTTTTTAAGTGCTTCTTTTTCCTTTCTTGCTTTTTCTTTAGCTGCTTCGGCTTCGGCTTGTTCTATTTTTTTGTTAAGCATTTCATAAGCACTTTCTCGGTCAATTTCTTCGTTGTATTTTTTAACTAAATCAGAATCAGATAATAGATTTCTCAATTCTGTATCCGTTAAAATGTCCATACGACTCATGGGTGCGCGCATCATAGTTGCTGCCAATGGTGTCGGTCTCCCTTTTTCATTTAATGCAGAAACCAATGCTTCACCAGTTCCCAATGAGGTTAAAACGTCGGCTGTATCGTAATATGCTGTATCAGGATAATTTTGAGCAGTCAATTTTATGGCTTTTCTATCTTTAGCCGTAAAAGCGCGTAACGCATGTTGCACTTTCAATCCCAATTGACTTAAAACCGCTTCAGGTACATCCGTTGGGTTTTGAGTAACAAAATACAACCCAACACCTTTACTACGGATGAGTTTAACGATGCTTTCAATTTGATTTAACAATGCTTTTGAGGCTTCATTAAATATTAAATGAGCCTCATCAATAAACATAATGAGTTCAGGTCTTCCCGAATCGCCTTGTTCAGGAAATGTAGAATATATTTCAGCCAATAGGCTCAACATAAAGGTTGAGAACAGTTTTGGCTTATCTTGAATATCGGTTAACCGAATAATATTTATATAGCCTCTGCCATTTTCGTCAATACGTAACAAATCGTCTACTTCAAATGATTTTTCGCCAAAAAACAGCTCACCTCCCTGTTGTTCTATCTCAACTATTTTGCGCAAAATGGCACCAGTTGACGCCGTAGAAATTCTTCCATAGGCTTTTTCGAATTCCTTTTTTCCATCACTAGTAGCATATTGTAGTATTTTCTTAAAATCCTTTAAATCCAACAAGGGTAATTTGTTGTCATCGCAGTATTTAAATATTACAGAAATAATGCCGGCTTGTGTTTCAGTAACATCTAAAATTCGAGAGATTAATACGGGTCCAAATTCACTAATTGTCGCACGTAAGCGCACACCATTTTGTTCTGAAAGTGTTAAAATTTCAACCGGAAAAGCTTTAGGATTAAAGGGAAGGCCAATGGCTTCATGACGTTCATCGATTTTTGGATGTCCTGGACTTGGTTGCGCCAATCCACTTAAGTCCCCTTTTATATCCATCAATAAAACAGGTACGCCTTTTTCTGAAAGGTTTTCTGCTAAAACTTGTAGAGTTTTTGTTTTTCCTGTACCTGTCGCTCCAGCAATTAAACCATGTCTATTCATGGTTTTTAGTGGAACATTCACAAAGGCATTCTTAACGGTTGTCCCATCTAACATAGCAGAGCCTAAAGTTATATATTCACCTTTGTTGGTATTCCCTTCCGTTATATGTTTAAAGAATTCTTCCTGTCTACTCATTTTCAAAAATTTCCATAAAAATACTAATCTTATGCCTATATACAGAAACTATTCTAAACAAAATCTTACGAATTCAGAGCATTAGCTTTCAACTTAATAACTATCTTTGCAAGCTATGACACGAAGTGAAAGACAAGAGCTAATAGATAAAGGACTTTTATTGCCTTTAATGGAAGAATTTTACACCATTCAAGGTGAGGGCTATCATAAAGGAACTGCCGCATATTTTGTAAGAATAGGTGGGTGCGACGTGGGTTGTCATTGGTGCGATGTTAAAGAAAGCTGGTTGGCGGAATTACATCCACCTACTGAAACTGAAAAGATAGTTGAAAATGCCATTAAGTATAGTGATACCATAGTAGTCACAGGTGGCGAACCGTTAACATGGGATATGGGGCCGTTAACACAACAGCTAAAGTCTAAAGGCGTTCAAACACATATTGAAACTTCAGGTGCTTATAAGTTAACTGGACAATGGGATTGGATTTGTTTGTCACCAAAAAAGCTCAAATTGCCTACCGAAGAGATTTATCAAAAAGCACATGAATTAAAATGCATTATTTATAATAAAAGTGATTTTAAATTTGCCGAAGAACAAGCCGCGAAAGCAAATAAAGACTGTATTTTATACTTACAACCCGAATGGAGTAAACGCGAAAAGGTAATTCCTGAAATTGTAGATTATGTTATGAAACATCCGAAATGGAAAGTTTCTCTTCAGACTCATAAGTATTTGAATATTCCTTAATTTTTGAGAAGTATTTGAGCAATTAGAAATAAACAATTAAATTTAGTTCTTATATGCGAAAATACGTTTTCTTCTTTCTGTTTATTTTACCCTTATTAACTGTTGGGCAGAAATACAGCTTCAAGCAATTTACTACTCAAGATGGATTAGCACATAATTCTATTAATGAAATTATTCAAGGAAAAGACAATAGAATTTGGTTGGCTACTCCCGGAGGATTGTCTAGTTTTAACGGAAAGCATTTTAATAACTACAATGTAAATAATGGCTTGTCTTCTAATTATATTAATACTGTTTTTGAAGATTCCAAAGGTAGGATTTGGATTGGAACTCGCGCTAAAGGAGCTTCAATTATTTATGAAAATAGTATAACAAATTTAACCAATTTACATCCAGATAGAGTTCTAGATATCGCTGCATTTCTGGAATCAAAAGATGGTACAATTTACATGTTTAGTAAAGATGGGTTTCTGACTTATAAAGAAGGTGTATTGTCTAAATTGGAAGTGGAGAACAAATCCAATACCAAAATTATACATTTTAATGTCACTTGGTTTGATGAGAATACAATCTATATAGCTACGCTTAATTATGGCATAGCAAAACTTACACTAAACCCTGCTAAAATTGAATTTATTGATAATAATACGCACGACTTAAATAATATTTGTTATTCCGTACTAAAAGATGGTAATGCATTATGGGTTGGGACTTATGGAGAAATGGTCAGTTTAGAGTCTGATAAAGTTACTATTAAAGAAAAATTTAATAACACGAACTATGACCAAAATAGAGTTTATGGCATATATCCTTTAAACAACCAAGAATTGCTATTGGCTTTTGAGGGTAATGGATTTGGAATTTATAATAAATTAAATAAATCCTGTAAAATTATAAATCAAGAAAATGGGTTGCCAACACCTTACATTTATAAAGTAATCAAAGATAATGAAGATAACATTTGGTTAGCAACAGATGGACATGGTTTAATAAAATATAGAGACTTCTCATTTAAATTATACAATACCGAAGTCGGATTTAATTCAGATGAAATTATAGGAGTTTTGCCATTTGATGATGAAATTATGGTTGCGACCGACCAAAGTCTCATATCTCTAAAGGATGAAAAAGTTAATACTATTGTAGATAAACCAATTTACGGTATTTCAAAAGCAGCTGATGATAAGATGTTGTTTTCAACATTTGATAGCATATTCCGCTTAAATAATGAAAATATCCCAAACTTAATTAAGGATGGGCATTTCAGACATTTTTATAACGATTCAATTCAATCAATTTTTTATAGAAGAGAACATTATGAATTTTTGAAGGAAAACGATTTTAAGATTATAAACCATAACAATAGGAATAAGTATTTTTTGGGTATAAGAGCGCTAAAAAATCGCTATATTTTTGCACATAGAAATGCGCTGCTTCAGTTTTATAAGGGGCAATTAAAGGAAATTGATATTGAAGATTTTGAAGATTCATATTTTTTTGGAATAGATTCTTATGGAGAGAATAATATAGTTTTAGGAGATCTTAATAAAGAACAACTTTCATTCTTATCTTTTACTAATGATTCTATTTCTATTACTAATTTCCCATTTAGTCGTTTTGGAAAATTAGATAATTTGAATACCCTTAAAGTTAATAAGGATTATTTATGGTTAGGAACCCAAAAATTTCTTAAAAAGATTGATTTAAATTATTTATTACAAAAAGATTCGGTGGTTTCTAAAAATTACTTTTTTAATAAAGATTTTTTTAACGCTTCATTTAAAGGCGATAGTAACCATAATTTAGAATTCACAGATAATGGACTATTAGTAGCAGCATCTTCAGATGGTTTACTATTATTTGATGAAGAAAAATACAAGTACAACATAACTGCGCCAAACATTAACCTTAATAAGGTGTCAGTGTTCTCTGAAACACTAAACGATAGCTTATATCGTAAGAATAATGTTCTAGAACTTCCTTATACAAGTAATTACCTTACATTTAATATGGAAGCAATTACATTTTCTAATCCAGAAAATGTAACGTATAAATATAGACTAAAAGGTTTAAGAGATAGTGATCTTTGGTCTGGTGATACAAATGATGATACAGTAGTATACTCATATCTTCCTCCTGGAGATTATGTTTTTGAATTTACTGCAAGCAATGGGAATAGCATATGGCAGGAAAATATGTATTCATACCCTTTTAAAATAAAAGCTCCCTTTTGGAGGTTGCCTTGGTTTTGGATTGGTTTTGTATTATTAAACTCATTACTCGCATTAATAATTATAGTTTGGAGGAATAAAGTCCAAAAAGAACAATTAAAAAGATTTTCAAGAGATTTAATTAAGGCTCAAGAAGAAGAACGTACACGTGTTTCTAAAGATCTACACGATAGTGTTGGGCAGCAATTAACCTTAATAAAAAAGAAAGCTCAAAATAATAAACAAGAAGAACTTTCTTCATTAACCAATCAAGCTTTAGAAGAAGTAAGAAGTATATCCAGAGCCTTGTACCCATCTAACCTAAAACAACTTGGGCTTACTGAAAGTATAGAGCAATTGTTATACGATCTTGACGAACAAACAGAGCTCTTTGTTTCAGTAGATATAGATACTATAAACAAATTATTTAACGAAGAGCAAAGCTTAAATATTTATCGTTTTATTCAAGAAGCAGTTAATAATGTAATTAAACACGCTCAAGCAAAATCACTAGAAGTTGTTATTGAACATAAAAACCAAATTGTTAAACTTTCTGTCATAGACAATGGAAAAGGGTTTGATAATATTGCTGCGTTAAGACAAAAAAGTTTAGGACTAAAAACCATGACAGAACGAATACGTATATTAGGAGGAGAATTCCACATTATAAGTACTTTAAATAATGGGACAACAATAGAAGTTACAATACCAGTGTAAAATGAGTGATAAGATATCTTTACTAGTGGCAGATGATCATCCTATACTTTTAAAAGGATTGGTGGATGAGTTGGAAACATTTAACTATAATGTAGTTGCGGCAGTAAATAATGGTGCAATGGCTTTAAGTGAAATAACTTCACTTAAACCTGAAGTAGCTATACTAGATATTCAAATGCCTTTACTTACAGGTTTTGAGGTCATTCAAAAAAGTAAAGACAAAAACCTAAATACAAAATTTATTATTCTCACCTCTCACAAAGAGAAAGGCTTTATTTTAAAAGCACAAAAATTAAATATTCATGGCTATATATTAAAAGATGAACCATCGGTAGAGCTTCATAAATGTATTCAAGCAGTAGCAAGTGGAGAAACCTATTTTAGTTCAGAATTTAAGCGTGTCAATCAAAATGAAGTATCACCGGAATTAGAAAAAATGAAGTTCTTATCTCCTTCAGAAAGAACCATTGTGCGCTTAGTTGCACAAGGGAAATCTTCAAAAGATATTGCAGATGTTATTTCTATTTCTTCACGTACAGTAGAGAAGCATAGATCTAACATTATTAAAAAGTTAGATTTGACAAATGAGATGGATGCACTTTCTAATTGGGCACAGGAGCATAAGGATTTTATTCTTTCCATATAGTACTACGTAGGCCTACGTAGTTTTTACATAAACTACGTATTTTATTCGCTATTAATATAAAATATCTTGCAGTAATAGTTAAAATCATACGTTATGAAAGCTAGATATATCGTTGCCCTGTTTAGTTTAATATTTCAAATAACCATTGCACAAGTGGGTATTGGTACTACAAGCCCTTCGGCAAGTTTAGACATTCAGTCATCAAACCAGGCTACTCCCGAAAATACAGATGGGTTGTTAATCCCTAAAATAGATGAGTTTCCAGGAAGTAACCCTGGAGCCAATCAAGACGGCATGCTGGTATATGCAACTGGTAATGGTGCGCCTGCCAAAGGGTTTTATTATTGGGATAACGCCACAACATCTTGGGTGTTTTTAATCGAAAAAAATTATGGAGACACCAATTACTTAGGCACTAACCCAACAGGCTTGGAAGCTCTTGATGAAGGCAATGGTATAGGCTGGCGGTTAATAGATAAAAACCCTGCAAACTATGGAAATATAGGTTTAAATGCAGTAGATCATAGTCATTCAAATAGTGCAAGTGGTACTCGTGGAGCAACGGGTGAAAATTCTACTGCAATTGGATTGAATACTGAAGCATCTGGAATTAATGCATTAGCAATCGGGAATGGTACTATCGCTTCAGGCGATTATTCAATGGCAATTGGAGCTGGCTCAACTGCTTCGGCTATTCACTCTTCGGCAATGGGCCTAAGTACAACAGCTTCAGGAAATACTTCCACTGCAATGGGACGGAATACAATTGCTTCTGGTGACAATTCCACAGCAATGGGATATTATGTAAATGCTGATGCATATAGATCAACTGCCGTTGGAGTTCTGAATATTGGAACTGGTGATAATCATTCATGGATTCCTACAGATCCAATTTTTGAAGTTGGTAACGGCCAAACTTTTCCCGTAAGATCCAATGCGTTAACAATTCTTAAAAATGGGACCATAACAGCACCATCCTTTGATATTTCTGAAATTACAAATAATAAAGCCTTAATAACAAAAGAATATGCAGATGCCAATTACCTTGGTGCCAACCCAACAGGTTTAGCAGCTATAGATGAAGGGAATGGAGTTGGTTGGCGATTAATTGGTAGAAACCCTGCAAACTATGGAAATATAGGTTTAAATGCAGTAGATCATAGTCATTCAAATAGTGCAAGTGGTACTCGTGGAGCAACGGGTGAAAATTCTACTGCAATTGGATTAAATACTGAAGCATCTGGAATTAATGCATTTGCAATCGGGAATGGTACAATTGCTTCAGGTGATTATTCAATAGCATTGGGAGCTGGTACCAATGCATCGGTTATTCACTCTACGGCAATGGGCCTAAGTACAACAGCTTCTGGTATTACATCTACCGCATTGGGACGCAGCACAATTGCTTCTGGTGAAAATTCTACTGCAATGGGATTAAATACAGAAGCATCTGGTGTTAATTCAGTAGCAATGGGAAACCAAACAGAAGCTACTGCTAGTTTTTCAACTGCTATAGGACGTTATAATGTTGGTGGAGGTAACACTACAGCTTGGGTATCTACAGACCCCTTGTTTGAAATTGGAAATGGAGTTTTTGGGAGTTCTAATGCGCTTACAGTTCTTAAAAATGGGACCATAACAGCACCATCCTTTGATATTTCTGAAATTACAAATAATAAAGCCTTAATAACAAAAGAATATGCTGATGCAAATTATATTGATGCAACATTTAGCGGCGACTATAACGACTTAACCAATCAACCAACAATAACAAACCCAACGGGCTTGGAGCGTATAGTTGATGATGGTGGTGGTACGGCTGGTTTTCGATTAATTGGACGTGATCTTACACGTCATGGTAGTCTTGGATTTGAAGCAGTTGATCTTTCTATTTCTAGTGAAGTGGTTACGCAAGCGACAGGAAATCCATATCGTGTTGGAAATGGTCCTATGGGAAATTATGCATTCACTTCCGGATTTAATTCCTCTGCAAAAGGTTATTATGCTTCAGCTCACGGTTATGGTACAAGATCGGAAAGTGTAGGTGCGTTTTCTATTGGTCTATTTAATGTTGGAGCCCCAGGAAATCCTACAGTTCATGTTGGAACTGATCCTATTTTTGAAGTAGGTAATGGATTAAGTAATACTTCAAGATCTAATGCCTTAACTATTTTAAAAAATGGTAATGTGGGTATTGGTACAACTACACCATCTTACCCATTGCATGTTACCTCATTTATTAATGGGCTTAATAGTGCACCAGCATACTACCTTAATGCTAGTGTTGGTTATGGTGCAAATGGTTCAGGATGGACGTACAGTATTGCGGCTTCAAGAGCTATGTTCTCATCTCTTGGTTTTGCAACGGGTTCTGATGAACGTATTAAAAACATCGTTGGTATTAGTGATAGCAAAGAGGATTTAAAAAGCCTAATGAATATAGAAATTACAGATTATAGCTTTAAAGATTATAAAATGAAAGGCGATATGGTGTCTAAAAAAGTTATAGCACAACAAGTAAAAGAAGTATTGCCAAATGCTGTAAATCTATCAACAGAGTTTATCCCTAACGTATACCAACTTGCTACAGTAAAACAATTGAATAATGGAAATATGTCATTGCAATTTTCAAAGTCAATTTCGCTCTCAAAAGGAGATACCATTAAACTTGTTACTAAAGATAATATAGAGGTTTTGGCTGAAGTATTAAAAGTTTCAGAGAAGTCTTTAGTTATTAAAAAAACTACTAATGATTTTGGTAATCAAATATTTGTATTTGGTAGTCAAGTAGAAGATTTTCATAGTGTGGATTATGACGCCATTAGTATGTTGAACGTAAGTGCAACACAAGAACAACAAAAACGTATTGAGCAACAACAAAAAGAAATTGAGGCTTTAAAGTTAAAATTGCAAAATTTTGAAACCTTATCGAGTAGGATTGAAAAAATAGAAGCACAACTAGCACCAACCAACCAATAACTATAATTTTTAATAGTTAAAAACGCCTTGAGAAATCAAGGCGTTTTTAGTAGGAATGTAATTTCAGTAGATTATTTTGTAAACGGTACAGCAACTCTAGTAGTTCCCCATCCTAAATGCATATGAACGCCATTGTCTACACCTTCAAATGCTATAGAGAACGCTTCAAGCACATCCTTTCCAGTTGTTACTGGAACTTTTAATCGTGCTACATCATTAGCTTGGTTGTAATAATAACTTCCCCAAACATTTAAGTCTTTACTAATTATAGCTGTCCATTCTTTCTCACCAGGAATAACAAAAAAAGTATATGTTCCAGCTGATACTTTGGTATCACCTAAATTCATGTCTGTGTATAAGGTTAATTCAGGAGCTTCATTGGCACCAGTGCGCCAAACCTCGCCATTAGGTGCTAGTTTACTGATTTCACGATCCTTTAATTGTGGCCTACTATACACTATTTTTATGAGTTTATCGGATACTTTGTAGCTCGATGGGAAAGAGGCTGCATCCATAGGACTTTTGTTTAATCCTTCAAAATCTTGCGCAGAAGCATTCATGGCTAATAACATGACGAATGCCATGGTAATTGTTGAAATAATTGATGTTTTTTTCATTTGGAATAGTTTGAATTTCCATTGAATTGGAAATGGGTTAATTAATAATTTTTAAAGTTATAGAATAGTTATCCAACAGTCGAAAGATTTTGATAAAGTTTACATTTTAAAGTGAAATATTCTTTGTGTTGTAATTTAATTATAATTATATACAAATAATGGATATTTAGTTTTTAATTATAATTAAAATATAAAAATAAGTTTATAATTAGTATATTTAGAATCATATTTGTTTCATAATTATAATAATAGAAGAATTATGTGCGGAATTGTATGTGCTTTTGATTTAAAACAAAATACAGAGGAATTAAGACCTCAAATATTAGAGATGGCAAAAACTATTCGTCATAGAGGACCTGATTGGAGTGGAATATTTGATAATGACAAAGCTATTTTAGCTCATGAACGATTGGCTATTGTCGACCCGACTTCAGGTAAACAACCCTTATTGAGTGAAGATAAAAAACTCATACTGGCGGCTAATGGCGAAATATATAATCATAGAGAATTGAGAAAGCAATTTCCTGATTACAAGTTTCAAACCGAAAGTGACTGTGAAGTGATTTTGGCACTATATAAGAAAAAAGGAGTTGATTTTGTTGATGACATGAACGGCATTTTTGGTTTTGCTATTTACGATGTTGATAAGGATGAATATTTTGTGGCGCGAGACCATATGGGAATTATTCCTTTATATATAGGTTGGGACAAGCATGGTACCTTTTATGTTGCTTCGGAACTTAAGGCTTTAGAAGGGGTTTGTTCAAAAATTGAATTATTTCCTCCGGGTCATTATCTATCAAGTAAAGATGGACAGTTTGTACAATGGTACAAACGTGATTGGGAAGATTATGAAGCTGTTAAAGACAATAGAACAGAAATTGCTAAAATTAGACAAGCATTAGAAGATGCTGTTCATAGACAACTTATGAGTGATGTGCCTTATGGTGTACTGTTGTCAGGAGGTTTAGACTCGTCAATAACATCAGCAATTGCCAAAAAGTATGCTGAACGGCGTATTGAAGCAGATGACAAAGAGCAAGCTTGGTGGCCGCAATTGCATAGTTTTTCCGTAGGATTGGAAGGGTCACCGGATTTGGCTGCTGCTCGTAAAGTAGCTAATCACATAGGAACAGTTCATCACGAAATTAAATTCACCATACAAGAAGGGTTAGACGCTATTCGAGATGTGATTTACAATTTAGAAACTTATGATATTACAACCATTCGCGCCAGTACACCCATGTATTTAATGGCTCGTGTTATTAAATCTATGGGAATAAAAATGGTTTTGTCTGGTGAAGGTGCAGACGAATTATTTGGTGGTTATTTATACTTTCATAAAGCACCAAATGCTCAAGAATTTCATGAAGAAACAGTGAGGAAATTAAGCAAACTTCATATGTACGATTGCTTACGTGCTAATAAGAGTTTAGCAGCTTGGGGAATTGAAGGTCGTGTGCCGTTTTTAGATAAAGAATTTATGGATGTAGCTATGCGAATCAACCCGGAAGATAAAATGATAAATGGTGAACGCATGGAAAAATGGGTAATTCGTAAAGCGTTTGAAGATATGTTACCAGAAAGTGTAGCTTGGAGACAAAAAGAACAATTTAGTGATGGTGTGGGCTATAGTTGGATTGATACCTTAAAAGAAGTGGTAGAAAGGGATGTTTCAGATGATCAAATGGCTAATGCACATTTCCGATTCCCAATACAAACTCCGCAAAACAAAGAAGAGTTTTATTATCGCTCCATTTTTGAAGACCATTTTCCAAGTGATGCTGCAGCTAAATGCGTACCACAGGAACCTAGTGTGGCATGCAGTACAAAAATAGCTTTAGAGTGGGATGAAGCATTCAAGAACATGAACGACCCATCTGGAAGAGCAGTCGCGAAAGTACACGATGATGCCTATTAGAATAAAAACCAACAAGTGAGTTGGTTTTTTTATTTTTTAATGAAGTATCTTTACTCTAAAGATTACAAATATCTATGACTCATTTTAAAAATTTGTTAATTGGAATCCTTTTAATCACAATTCTGTTTCCCAATAATCAATCATTTGCACAAGAGACTGATGTTGTTGAAACTGTTAGTATTCCTGAACCTCTTATGTTTGATTTAGTACGCGGATTAGGAGCAAAAAAAGGTGAGTTAGAAATAAATGCACTTGCAGATTTTCCAATAAATAATATATCATCAAGAGAAGTCGAGTGGGCACCTGAAGTTGAATATGCTTTATTTGATGGTTTTGCGGTAGAATTAGAGTTGCCTTTTGAAAATTTTGAGTTGGAAGCGGTAAAAATAGCCATACAATGGACCATTGGACAATCAAAAAATAATAAATATATACATGGTATTCAGATAATTGGAGAGACCATGCTACATGATAATATAACTGAATTTAGTTTTCTTTATGTGCCGGCCTATAGGTTTAATGAAACGTGGAGTACACTTGGTCTTTTTGGTGTAATGTTGGAAGCAGGATCTGATGCTCCAGCTAAAAAAGAAACTATTTTATTGAATGCATCGGTATTTGCAGATTTAAATGAACATATAGTTCTAGGTTTGGAGTTTAATAACACAGACCCAACGCTGCAAGGACGTGATAATAATGAGATGTCACTAT
The DNA here is from genome assembly GCF_012931685.1 of Hanstruepera ponticola. Classification (GTDB taxonomy): domain Bacteria; phylum Bacteroidota; class Bacteroidia; order Flavobacteriales; family Flavobacteriaceae; genus Hanstruepera; species Hanstruepera ponticola. The sequence continues at coordinate 25,067 of NZ_JABANC010000007.1, read as the reverse complement.
TGGTGCTGCCTCAAATGCATTATGAATTTGATAGTGGACTGGCATTTCAGTTTGGTCTAGGTCCTAGATTTGAAGATTCAGAAACAGAAGCTTCAGCAGTATTAAGAGTGATTAAAACTTTTTGAGTTTTATTTATTGATAAATAATTGAAGTCCAGTTTTTAAGCTGGCTTTTTTTATTTTATAAATTACTTATCTTTAGACATAAAACAGCCAACTATATGATTAAATTCTTCAGAAAAATACGCCAACACCTATTGGCAGAAAACAAGTTTTCTAAATACTTACTGTATGCTTTAGGCGAAATCATTCTTGTGGTTATTGGTATTCTCATTGCGCTCCAAATCAACAATTGGAATGAAGGTAGAAAAACCTTAAAAGAAGAAAAAGCAACCATAGCTAGTCTTAAGTTGGAATTCCAGAAGAACTTAATCGATCTAGAGTCTAATATGAGTAATGTGGAAGCGTTTATCAATGCAGGAAATGTTTTATTAGACCATATTGGTCCAGACTACATGGAAGGCGATTTAGGGAAAGTTGATAGCCTTATTGGAATGACCTTCAGGATGGCAGTTTGGGATCCTAGTCTATACACTTTGAGTAACATAAAGAATTCTGGAAAACTTTCTAAGCTTTCCAATAATAATTTAAAGGAACGATTGATTGAGTGGGAAAGTTTTTACAGCAATTTGTTAAGCTGGTACGATTTTTATATTTCGGGAGGAAAAAAATATTTTGAGTATTTGGAAGAACATGCTATTGTGAAAAACTTAACTTCAGGAGATCCATTGGGCTACGGCATTTCAAATTTTGAAGGTTCTAATGAAGAACTTCTTAAATTAAAATCCTATGAGAATGTTTTGGTAAATAGGGTTTTTCAGAATAGATTTATTTTGAGATTCTATAACGATGCCAAGCAATTGCATCTTGAAATAATAAGTGAATGCGAAACCTATGAGGATTAATCTGTGAGTTTTTGTTTCTATAGTTAAAATGTATAATCATGTAAAATGTATAATCATGATTAAATTCTTCCGTCATATTCGTAAATCACTCCTTATGGAAAATAAAACATCCAAATATTTTAAATACGCCATAGGTGAGATTTTTCTAGTGGTTATTGGTATTCTCATTGCTTTGCAGATTAACAATTGGAATGAAAACCGAAAAAGCAACCAGTTTCAAACCAAAATTTTAAAAGAAATTAAAACTTCTATACAACTAGATTTAGAACGAAATCAATCCATATTGGAAGAGCGAATATTACCGAAAAGAAAGGGAATAGAGAACTTGATAAAAAATATGCACAGTAATGAAAAAGCACATGATAGTATTATTAGAAAGAATTTTAATGATGCGAGTACAGGTATACTTTTTACATATGATAAAGGTGCATACGAATCTTTAAAAGCAATAGGTTTAGATAAAATAACTAATGATTCATTAAGAAATAGATTGATACGTTTTTATGAAAATAGGTTGCCACGTGGTAAAGAACTTATTAAAGAATATAACGAAACGTACACTCAAAGGGTGAAATTACGTGAAAAGGTTCTTGAACTTAGTTATGTAAATGGAAAAACTTGGTATGTAAGAGCTCGCTTAAATACAAAGGACTTAAAATCTAATAAAGACTTACTAAAATTACTGGATATTGAAGGTGATATTTATTGGAATAACTATAGAGTAATAGTACCAATTATTAAAGAAGCCGAAGATATCATTTCACTTATTGATAAAACAATATAAAACAATGATTAAATTCTTTAGACATATCCGCAAATCACTTCTAGAACAAAATAAAACGGGTAAGTATTTCAAATACGCCATTGGTGAAATTATCCTCGTTGTTATTGGAATTCTAATAGCATTACAAGTTAGTAATTGGAATAATAACAATCAGCTAAAGAAAATTCAAATAAAATATCTGCAAGAAATTGCAAATAATTTACAAACTGACCTAGGAGATGTTAGGTTTAATATAGAGTTTAATAAGATAAGACTGAAGGCCTGTCAAGTCGTTTTGCAAAGCCTAAATGAGCAAGATGCGTATTCAGACTCGTTAGATGTTTATTACGGAAGTCTGCTATATACCACAAGATCTGTTGTGAATTATAGTGCCTATGAAACTCTAAAATCTCGCGGACTTGAAATTATTTCAAATGATGATTTGCGGCAGACAATTACGAAGCTTTATTCATTTCATTATCAAAATGTCATTGATTTTGAAATCCAAGACGACCATGCATTACAATATCAAATTGTTATGCCAGCTGTGTTAAAGAGAATTTCTGTGAAGAAAGATTTAAGCAAAGACCTCAAAGCAGGTGAGCAGTTAGGCAGACCAATAAATTTTGAAGCCCTTAAAAAAGACGAAGAATTTAAAAATGCGTTAGTGATGAATGAAGATTTGAGAGTATATATGTTAAATAACTACAGAAATTTGGAAGCGAAAGTATTAGAGTGTTTAGACCAAATAAATATAGAATTAATGAATTTAAATGATTAATTTTTTTCGAAAAATACGCTTAAACCTTATGAGTGAAAACAAAACTGGTAAATACATCAAATACGCTATTGGTGAAATTGTTCTGGTTGTTATAGGTATTTTGATTGCCTTGCAAATAAATAATTGGAACGAAAGTCGAAAAAAAATACAACTAGAAATAAGTATCTTAAAGGATATAAAAAGTGACCTTAAAGATAATATTAGTAATTTAACAGAAGGCATTAAGCATACAAAATCCAGCCTATCTAATAATACAAAAATCATAGAATTTTACGAAAACAAAACGCCCTTTAATGACAGTTTGCTGGTTTATTTTTCTAATTTCTCGGGTTATTGGGACCCGGATTTCACCTATGCTGGATTTGAAAACCTTAAAAGTATTGGCGTCAATCTAATATCTAGTACACCATTAAGAAGAGAAATTATCAATCTCATTGAAGTTGAAATGGACATTTTGGATAATTCAGACATGTCAAGTATGAATCAAATTAATACAACATTATTTCTACCACTTGCAAAAAAGTATCTACGTAGAAATATAACACTCAACCAGGAATATTTGCCGTATGTTCCTACTGATTACGAAACCATGATGCAAGATGAAGAATTTTATAATGTTTGTACAGAAATAGGCTACAGGCAGTTAAGGTCATATAAAAGATTTGAAAACTTTAATAAAAAGGCCAATAACCTAATTTCTAAAATAGATCAAGAAATAGAAAAACTCGAAAAATGATTAAATTCTTTCGCCACATACGGCAGTCATTACTAATGGAAAATAAAACCAGTAAATATATTAAGTATGCTATTGGAGAAATTGTTCTGGTTGTCATCGGCATTTTATTGGCACTTCAAATAAATAATTGGAACTCAAAAAGGCTTATGAAATCGAGCAATAAGGTCTTTTTGGAGAAAATTATTAACGATTTAGAAATGAATAAAAATCGTATGAAGATTTTAGCTTTTGAATCTGCTGAACTACCAAAAAATTATATACCATTAGAAAAGGCACTCTCTAACTGTGACTCATTATTTAAATTAACGTATCGAGGTTTGCAAGAATCTGATTTGGAATTTATTTTAAATAACAATCTGGGTGCTGGCGGAGCCTATTTAAATTTACATAATAGTACATATGAGGAATTAATTAATACAGGAAAGCTCTATACTATCGGGTCTGATTCACTAATAAATGCTATTAAAAAATATTATAAACGCTGTGAAAGAGAGGAATTGTACAACAAAGGAAATTCAGAAACTATGCGCGAGGGATTTCGTATTATGCGAGATGGATATTATAAAATGATACTTGACTATAATAAAGACAGTCTAAATTTTAAAATTAATAACTACACTTGGTTTTTTGATAAAAATTCAGAAAAATACCAAAACATACAAATTGGTTTGGCTTTAATTGAAGGTGGTCAACAGGCTAATTTCAAAAAGATGGAACAAATTATTAACTATTCTGATAGCTTAATTTTTGCTATTAATAAAGAATTGAAAGACTAACCATGATTAAAGTTTTCAGAAAAATCCGATTTAAACTTATGGAAACAGGAAAAACAGGTAAGTATTTCAAATACGCTATAGGAGAGATTATACTCGTGGTTATAGGTATTTTAATTGCACTTCAAGTAAATAATTGGAACGAAAAAAGAAAGTTAGATAACTATGAAAAACAACTACTCATTCAGCTTAAAAATGATCTAGAGCGAAATTCTGGAGATTTAAAATTCAATATTAGAATGCAAGAAAATTTGATAGAATCTTCGAATGTAATAGTAAATCATATAAATAAAAAATTGCCATATTCAGATACTCTAAAAGTTCATTTTGCTAATACTGCTGTTTGGACAAAATTTATTGTTAATGCTGGTGCGTATAAAACTATTGAATCTAAAGGATTAGACTTAATATCTGATTTGGAATTGAGAGATTTGATATTTAGAATATATGAAGGCAACCTCAATTGGTTGCGCCAAATGGAACAAACTGCTATTGACCAAATTGAAGATTTTAGAATTAACAAAGCTTCAAATTATTTTAGTGTGTGGTATCCTATTCAAATTACAGATGGAAAATATGTTAGCGGAACAGCACAAGTAGCAGATTATGAAAGCATATTGAATGATAACGCCTACAAGTATTATATTAATGCCATAAAGAATCACACTGAAGTTTTGCATCATATTTCAAAAGGATATTTAGATGATAATTTACAGGGTATAGAGCAGATCAATACTGTTTTAAATTTAGAATCAAATGATTAAATTTTTTCGTGATATCAGAAAATCATTACTCATGGAAAATAAAACATCCAAGTATTTTAAATACGCCATTGGTGAAATTGTCCTTGTCGTTATTGGAATTCTAATAGCGCTTCAAATTAATAACTGGAATGAATTACGCAAAGAACGACTTAAAGAAATAAATTATCTTCAAAACTTAAAATCTGATTTAGAAAGCGAACTTAAGAATAATAAGAAATTTGCAGATTATAGATTCAAAAAAGCTGAAGCTAGTTCTCTATTGTTAAACTCAATGGCGCCAAATTCTATTGAAGCTGTTCAAGATTACACCGATACTTATGAGCTTGTTTTTATATGGAATACGTTTGTTCCTAATAATAATACATTTAAAGAACTATTAAGTTCAGGAAATTTGAGCTTGATAAAAAACGACTCTATAAAAAATGGGTTGTTAGAATTAGAAAAGCTATATGCAGGTATTGAAACGGGAGAACATCATATGAGGAGGGAATATGAGGTGTATTTATATGATACGCATGTTAATAATGTGAGCGCACTTAATTTTTTTGATTTAAAACAACCGGCTTATGGATTACCCAGACGACTAAGTAGCGACGAAATTCCAATACCCAATCACGCGAAACTTATTGAAGATGCACAGTGGCAGCATAACAATGAAATTTTTAATAATGGATTAAGGCTTGCTTTTATGAATAACAGTTTTCTGGCTGGTTTGCATCAAGATTTAGTGCATTTTATTGAAAACCTAATACAATTAATTGATACAGAAATAAATGATTAAGTTTTTTAGAAAAATCAGATACGACCTAATGAATCAAAACAAGACTGCAAAGTACTTTAAATATGCCATTGGCGAAATCATCCTTGTGGTTATTGGTATTTTAATTGCACTTCAAATAAATAACTGGAATCAACGAAGTAAAGAACAAAAACTAGAACAAAACTATGTAGAGTTACTTACGCAAGACTTACAGTCTGATGCTGAGAATCTTACAGATTTGGTAATGGTTTCAAACAAAATTGTGAATTCAAAACACATATTGCTCGACTATTTTGATGGTAAAACGGGAAAACCAGATTCACTATCTATTCACTTTTTGAGGGGCATATTTAGTAGTATCCAAAATTTTGTTCCTAACAAGGGAGCCATAGAAGAAGTGAAAAATGCTGGTGGACTTTCGCTCATCAAAGATGAAATGTTAAGGAGTCAAATACTAAAGCTTTACAATGCCTATGACAGTATGGAAGAAAACACAGGCAAAAATTATGTTGAAAATAGGAATATTATGCGAGATTTAGTTTATGAAAAAACTAATGGCAGATTATTTATTACCCATGAAATCATAGATCAAAATCTACTCAATGACATAATCAAAGATAATGAAATACAAAACAGGCTCGTAAATAACTTTGCCTTAAGTAATAATCAAGAGCTAAAAGAACTACTACAATTAAATATTGAAACAATAGAAATTTGTACTGATTACATACAGCAGTTAAATGATTAAATTCTTCCGTCATATACGCCAATCTCTAGTTATGGAAAATAAAACAGGTAGATATCTTAAATATGCTTTAGGCGAAATTGTTCTTGTTGTTATTGGTATATTGATAGCACTTCAAGTTAACACTTGGTATGAAGCTTCCAAAAAAAATAAGCTTAAACAAGTCTACGTTCAAAATTTAATAAATGATCTCACTAAAGATACCATTCAATTAAATGCTAGACTCAAAGAGAATGAAGAGGGCTTTGTAAAGCATTCAGATTCTTTGTTGGCAGTTATTAAAGAACCAACAACAAAAGCCAAAGATGTTAAAAATATGGCTCAAATTTCGGGGTTAATAGGTTTGAGAACAATGAATACGTATAATACTAATACGCTTAACATTTTAACTTCTACTGGCAATATTGATTTGTTTGAGGATTTTATTATTCAAGAAATTATGGAGCTTAATCGGCTTCAAGCATTTGAGATTGGGGTTTCTAACGGTAATAGAAATTCCTATTTTAGCCTCTATAGTAGTTATAAGGAAAATTATGTTTTGGGTGAGGATATAAATCAAGCACTAGCTGAACAGCTATGGGGAAATGTTGATCCAGTTAAACTTGCACCACATTACATAAACGCCTTATTGGTAAATAACCATGCGATTAATCGTTATCTTGGTTTAACTAAAGAAGTTTTAGCAAAGACAGAGGAGCTTTTAGATATCTTGAATGCTCAAAAAGATAAGCATGATTAAATTCTTTCGTCATATACGCCAATCTCTAATTATGAAAAATCAAACAGGTAAATACATTAAATACGCTATAGGTGAAATTATTCTTGTAGTAATAGGTATTCTGATTGCGCTTCAAATTAATAATTGGAATGAAAACAGAAAAAACACTTTCAAAGAAACACAATTTTTAAAAAATTTTTATTCAGATCTTAAAGCAAATAAAGTAGAGCTTGATCGTGTCATAAAGAAAACTGAATTTACGTCTAAATATGCCGATTCTATATTGCAACATAAAACAGGAGAATTAGATGTATTGAGTTTAAAGAGTTTTGTTAATTGTATGATGAATGCTACAGGGTTTACTGTTTATCAATCGCAAGAAGGTACCATACAAGATATATTAGGCTCTGGTAAATTAGATGTTATAACTAATGATAGTTTACGCTTGGCAATAGGGTCATGGCAAGCGCATTTAAAGAATATTAGAGAATGGGAAACTATAGATAAAAAAACCTTTAATATATATTATGATTACTTACATGAACATGCTAATCTCTATAAAATTGGCGATAAACGTGAACTTCCAATCGATGACCTTCTTAAAAATCAATTCATGAACGATAAAGTATTTCTTAATCGATTAAGAGATCGCGAACGAATTCCAAAAATCCTTAATCGGCTTTATAACAAAGAAATCTTAAGATTAGATATTTTAATGAGTCAAATTGACGCTGAATTAAAAAAATAAGCCTGAAAATCCCATAAACATTATAAATGACAGATAGGTGACATTTAAATGGCGTGTAAAAAACCAAAATAACACTGTAAGTTTGTACCATCAAAATGATACAAAATGAAACATCCATCACTTAAAGAAAATTTACTTTACCAACGTAAGTTAAAAGGCTTAACTCAAGATGAATTGGCCGAAAAAACAACTGTTGGTGTTCGTACCATTCAACGAATTGAGAAAGGCGAAGTACAGCCGCATTTACAGACTGTAAAATTACTTGCAGTAGGATTAGATATTGAAGTTGACGACTTAATTGTTCTAGATAATCCTAAAGAAGAAGCCATACAACGCAAATGGATGTTGCTACTTCATGGTTCACCCTTTTTAGGATTAATAATTCCATTTGCAAGCATTTTATTTCCACTTTTTATTTGGATTCATAAAGCCGAAGATAACAAGGTGTATGATGCTCACGGCAGAGCTGTTGTAAATTTTCATAGCACTATTACTTTGTTGTTTGTTTTATCATTACTGTCATTTTTCATTATTCCAGGGTATAATTTTTTCATTTCTGGAGCAATAGTGCTTTTTGGCATTGTGACAGCTATATATAATATCTCGAGGTCACTACAAACAGGAACTTTTAAGTATCCACTTTCGATACCTTTTTTAAAAACAAAATAGTTTAACCTTTTTTATTTAATTACAATGTTAGGATTATTAGTCATAATAATAGTCTCATGGGTGCTCCTACACTTTATTGAGAAAAAGAATATTAATGTTTTAGGAATTGTTCCAAGCTTTAAAAGGTTAGGTCAATTTGCTCTAGGATTTTTAGTTATTTCAATTATTGTATTGCTAAACATTTTTTTTGAAACTCAAATTTTAAAAGTTGAATGGAAGTTAAGCACAATAGATTATTCATTGATGTTTGAAGCTTTTGGTTATCATGTAAAGTCTGCACTTACCGAAGATTTAGTATTTAGAGGTGCTATACTGTATATTTTAATCCAAAGAATTGGAGCTGTAAAAGCTATCTGGTTATCGGCTATTGTATTTGGCGTGTATCATTGGTTTTCCTATGGTATTATTGAAGGAAGGCTAATTCTTTTGGCGTATGTTCTAGTTATAACGGGTTTTACAGGATATGTATGGGCATATACGTTTTATAAGACAAAATCTATAATGATGGGTTTAGGGTTTCATTTGGGTGTAAACTTAATAAATGCATGTTTTTTCGAGTCACAACCATATGGAGAATTAATTTTCACAGAAGTTTCTAGAATTAATATTTCTGAATGGAATAACTTTTTGTTTCTAATTTTTAAAGGTTTGTTTCCGTCTATTTTCACTTTAATTTTTATAAAACTCTATCTGAAATCAAGCTAAAACTGTAGCATTTACTTATTAATTAAATCACCTATTGAAGTGTGAAAAATGAGTTCTAACGCATTATTGTAATTGTCGCTTTTGTAAGATTGACATAAAACAGATGAAATCTATTTTAAGCCACTTTTTAAGCAATTTAAGCCACTTTTAAGTAATTAACAAATGTTGATAAAAACAAATCAAACCATCAGAAAAGCTTTTTAAAAGCCTCTTTTATTCGTATATTTGTAAGTATTCGGAATGATGCAAAAGCGTCATTTTTTTATTATAAATAACATAAGATTTAAACACATAAATTCATGAGCGAAAAAAAGGAAGAATTTAATAAGCACAATTACTCGGCTGACAGTATTCAGGCTTTAGAAGGTATGGAGCATGTGCGTATGCGTCCATCCATGTATATTGGTGATGTTGGAACTAGAGGTTTACACCATTTAGTTTATGAAGTAGTAGATAACTCTATTGATGAGGCTTTAGCTGGGCATTGTGATAATATTACCGTTACCATAAACGAAGACAACTCGATTACAACAGAAGATGATGGTCGTGGTATTCCTGTAGATTTACATAAAAAAGAAGGTGTTTCAGCTCTTGAAGTTGTAATGACTAAAATTGGAGCAGGTGGTAAGTTTGATAAAGATTCTTATAAAGTTTCTGGTGGATTACACGGTGTTGGTGTTAGTTGTGTAAATGCACTTTCGGAACACTTAAAAGCTACCGTATATCGTAATGGAAAAATTTGGGAGCAAGAATATGAGCGCGGTAAAACACTATATCCAGTAAAAGAAGTTGGAGATACTGATAAAAGAGGAACAACTGTTACCTTTAAACCTGATTCAACCATTTTTACTCAAACTTTAGAATATAGTTATGATACCTTGGCAAGTCGTTTGCGTGAGTTAGCTTATTTAAATAAAGGGATTACAATTCATTTAATTGATAAACGTCATAAAAACGACGATGGTGAATTTGAAGGCGAAACATTCCACTCAAAAGAAGGGTTGAAAGAATTTATTAAGTTTTTAGATGGTAACCGCGAACCATTAATGCAAGATGTAATTGCTTTTGAAGGCGAAAAGAATGGTGTGCCTGTAGAGGTTGCTATGGTTTACAATACTTCTTATGCTGAAAATTTACACTCTTATGTTAATAACATTAATACGCATGAAGGTGGAACACATTTGTCAGGTTTTCGTCGTGGTTTAACACATACCCTTAAAAAATATGCTGATGAATCTGGTATGTTGGATAAATTGAAATTTGATATAGCAGGTGATGATTTTCGTGAAGGTCTTACAGCAATTATATCGGTAAAAGTTCAAGAGCCTCAATTTGAAGGGCAAACAAAAACCAAACTCGGAAATAGGGAAGTTTCAGCTTCTGTTAGTCAGGCAGTGTCTGAAATGTTAACCGATTATCTAGAAGAACATCCTGACGATGCCAAAACCATAGTGCAAAAAGTTATTCTTGCGGCACAAGCGAGACACGCGGCTCAAAAAGCACGTGAAATGGTTCAGCGTAAAACGGTGATGAGTATTGGTGGCTTACCTGGGAAATTGAGTGATTGTTCTGAACAAGATCCAGCAAAATGTGAAGTGTTCTTGGTTGAGGGTGATTCGGCAGGCGGAACAGCCAAAGCAGGTCGTGATAGAAACTTTCAAGCTATTCTACCATTACGTGGAAAAATCTTGAACGTGGAAAAAGCGATGACGCATAAGGTCTTTGAAAACGAAGAAATAAAAAATATATATACAGCTCTTGGAGTTACTATAGGGACTGAAGAAGATAGTAAAGCACTTAACTTATCTAAGCTGCGTTATCATAAAGTGGTTATTATGTGTGATGCCGATATTGATGGTAGTCACATTGCAACACTAATCTTAACTTTCTTCTTTAGGTATATGAGAGAACTTATTGAAGCAGGACACATTTATATTGCAACACCACCTTTATATTTGGTTAAGAAAGGTAGTAAAAAACGCTATGCTTGGTCGGATAAAGAGCGCGATGAAATTGCTGAAGAATTTGGTGGTAGTGTTGGTATTCAACGTTATAAGGGTCTTGGTGAGATGAATGCTATTCAACTTTGGGATACAACCATGGATCCAGACTTTAGAACATTGCGTCAAGTTCAAATTGATAATGGAGGAGAAGCAGATAGAATATTCTCAATGCTAATGGGTGACGAAGTGCCACCACGTAGAGAGTTTATTGAGAAAAATGCTATTTATGCTAACATTGATGCGTAAACTCACAATTTTATTTTGTTTGTTTTCCACTCTTATACATGCGCAATTAGAGGAAGTAGGCGAAGTAGCTGATGATTTAATTATTCTTACAGAACAATATATTTCACCAGCTGCTGAAGCTTCAGTTTATCAGGCATCAGGTGGTTGGTATTCAAACTTTACACCCAAAAATTTGTTTGATGTTGAGGTGTCATTACAATACAACATGTTGTTTGTCCCCAATAAGTATAAAACGTTTTTAGTAAATGAAGCTGAACTACAAAATATAGGTATACAAGGTTCAGCAACTACTGCAGAAATCCCAACAGCTCTAGGTGGCGATGATGTGGTTGTTTTGGAAGGACAAATTGGTGATGAAACGTTTGAATTTGATTCGCCAGAAGGAATTGGTCAAGAAACAGTTAAACACGGTCAAATTCAGGCTACTATAGGTTTGTGGAAACAAACCAATTTTATTGTCAGATACTCACCTAATATCAATATTAATGATACGGACTATAGCTCTTTTGGCATTGGTGTTGCACATCATTTAAATCAGTGGATAAAGCCTTTAAAAGAAAGTACTTATCATTTTGGAATTTTAGCCACATACACCAATTATTCCGTTGAAGATGAATTTAATGAAGCCGATTTGATTTTAGCAACTATAAGCGGAATTAAGGTTGAGGGTGACTCTTTTGGTTTTAATTTGGTAGCTTCAAAATCAGTTAAGCAGTTTGATTTTTCAGCGGCTTTAGGATTTTCTCATACAAAATTTGACTATCAAGTTACAGGTGCTAATGTGGTTGAGAGTTTGGATATATTAGGTTTTTTAAATGAATCTTTAGGCCAAGTGGATAATACTAATACTAATGTTAAGTTCGATATTAATGTAAATTACAGGATTAAAGATTTTTCATTCAACACCATGTTAACGTTTGGAGAATTTGCTAACTTGAATATGGCCGTTAACTATAATATCAACTGATTTTTTTATCTGAATAAGAATATAAAAGCCACTTAAAAAAACTTTTTAAGTGGCTTTTTCGTACATATTATTAAACCTACTTAAATAAATATGATGAAAAAACATGCTTTAATTTTTGTATCTTTTTGTTTAGTTTTTGTTTCTCAAGCCCAAAACAATATTGATGATTTGTTAGCTGCTGGAATTGATGATGCCAAGCGATTTAGTACTGACTATCTTGCACCAGCAAGTGAAGGATTGGCCTATAGTATCAACAATGGATGGTTTAATCACGGTAAAGGTCAGAAACAGTTTGGACTAGAAATAAGTTTAATTGCAAATACATCTTTCATTTCTGATAGTAAAAAATCATTTGAAATGGTTGCAGCTGACTATGAAAACATCCGTTTTTCAGACAATAGCACATCTAAAACAGTGGCATCTTCTCTAGGTCATAATGAACCTGATGTTACAGTGATTATAACATATGATGATCCAATTTTTGGAAATCAAGAAGTAGCGCTTACTTTGCCAACAGGAATAGGTTCAGAAGGTGTTGATATTATCCCTTCGGCTTTTTTACAAGTCGGATTTTCACCTTTTAGAGGAACACAACTTAAAGGACGTTATTTTCCAAGTATTGAAACTGAAGACGTGAAAACAAACTTATATGGTTTAGGTTTACAACAAGATTTTACCACTTGGTTACCCAAAGAGCGATTATTTCCTGTAGCAATTTCTGGGCTAGTAGCTTACACGCACTTAAATGGTAGCTATGATTTTACTGATGAAGGTATTGTTGAAGGCAATAATCAGCAAGTGAAAACTAAAATCAACTCCTTTTTGTTTGAAGTCATTGCTTCCACAAAGTTTAAGGTACTCAATGCTTATGCAGGTTTTGGTTACTTAACAGCAAATTCTGAAACAGATTTGCTAGGAACTTATATTGTAACCGATGGGTTACTTTTTTCAGAAGAAATTAGAGATCCTTTCTCAATAGATGAAAAAGTTTCAGGAGTTCGAACAACCATAGGAGCCAATGTAAAACTTGGTTTTTTTGCAGTAAATTTAGATTATACTATCGCAGAGTTCAATAGTGCCTCACTAGGATTGAATTTTTCATTTTAGTTTTCATTAAATCTTCAAACAATTGTGGTTTAAAAATGTTAAATTTGCTGAAATTTAAATAATTCTTAAACTAAAAAATTACATACATGAAAGTTACAGTAGTTGGAGCAGGAGCAGTGGGAGCCAGTTGCGCAGAATACATTGCTATTAAAGATTTTGCAAGCGAAGTTGTTTTATTAGATATCAAAGAGGGTTTTGCTGAAGGTAAAGCAATGGACTTAATGCAGACGGCTTCATTAAATGGTTTTGACACAAAAATTACGGGAATAACTAATGACTATTCAGTAACGGCTAATAGTGATATTTGTGTAATTACTTCTGGTATTCCAAGAAAACCTGGTATGACTCGTGAAGAGTTGATAGGTATCAATGCTGGAATTGTAAAATCTGTTTCTTCAAGTTTAATAGAGCATTCTCCAAACACCATTATTATTGTGGTTAGTAATCCTATGGATACCATGACATATTTGGTTCATAAAACTACAGGTTTACCAAAGACAAGAATTATTGGAATGGGAGGAGCTTTAGACTCTGCACGTTTCAAATACAGACTAGCTGAAGCATTAGGAGCGCCAATAAGTGATGTAGATGGCATGGTAATTGGAGGTCATAGTGATGTTGGGATGGTTCCTTTAACACGTTTAGCAACTAGAAATAGTGTATTAGTTTCTGAATTTTTATCAGAAGACAGATTAAATCAAGTAAAGGAAGATACTAAAGTAGGTGGCGCAACCCTAACTAAATTATTGGGAACATCAGCTTGGTATGCACCTGGAGCAGCTGTTAGTGGATTGGTTCAAGCTATCGCTTGTGATCAGAAAAAAATGTTTCCGTGTTCAGCTTTATTAGAAGGCGAGTATGGATTAAATGATATTTGTATTGGTGCTCCGGTAATTCTGGGTAAAAACGGTATTGAAAAAATAGTGGAGATTAATTTAACTGATGCTGAAAAAGAACACATGCAAACAAGTGCGGAAGGCGTTAGAAAAACAAATGGTCTTCTTGAACTATAGTATGAATAAAGTAAAAAAGTTGTAATACTAGCACTAAAACAACTTAATTAATAATTAAATTTTAAAAAATAAATCAAATGAAAAAATTACTTTTTGTTTTAGTATGTGTCTTTAGCTTATCAACATTTGCTCAAGAATCAATTTCTGAAGGTGTAGCGAAGTCTAAACAAACCATGTCTAGTGATAATGAACAAATGCAAGCACAATTGGCAATGGTTGGTGAGGTACTGACCACAACATACTTTAAAAATAATAAAACACGTTCGGAAACTTTTAACCTCATGCAAGGTAACACCACTACTATCATGGATGGTGATAGTAAAGAAATGATTATCATGATGGACAACCAAATGGTTGGGAAAAAGTATATGACACAAAGCATGGATCCTAATGATGAAGACATGAAAGATGTTACTATTGAAAAAGGTGACGAAACCAAAACCATTTTAGGATATGAATGTCAAGAATACAACTTGACAGTCTCAAAAGATGGTACAGACATTAAAATGGATATGTTTGTAACAGATAAAATTTCAGCTATATCTAATCAGGCGGCTAAAATGGGTGACAAAGTTCCTGGTTTTCCATTATATATGGAAATGACCATGTCTCAAATGGGAATGAATATTAACATAACTCATGAGGTTACAGAAATTAATAAAGAAACTGTTTCTGATGATAAATTTGACATGACACCTCTTGAAGGTTATGAAAAAACTGACAAATTGATGGGCATGTAGTCGTTAAACTACTGTTAAACCTATTAAATAGACATTATATATAAAGACTGTAGAAATACAGTCTTTATTTTTTATATTTGGCGCATGAATGTGAAACCACATATCTATATTTTTATCCTTATACTAACCTTTTTAGGTGTTGCTAGCCAACAGCAAGAAAGTGTTGTAAATCAGGAATTGGTTTTACATTTTGCAGATGTCAAAATTACTTCACAAGAAGCTCAAAATACTATTTCAACTGTCAAGGATGAGCTTGAACTATTGGGTATTGATAATATTCAGGTCAAAAGTGAAAATCAAGGCAAACTTATTATTACCTATTATAGTAACCTTGACGTTGCTAGTTTAAAGAGAATATTATCTGAAAAGAAGCATCTCAAACTTCAATACCCACAAGATAATCAACAGGTGCCTTCAGGTAATAATCAAATTGGGTATGATTTTGATATTTATGAGATTAATAATTTACATGACCTAGATTCTGGTTTTGATAACTGTATTCTTGTAGAAAAGTCGCAAAACGAACGATATATAGATCCTAATACTTTTCTGACTGCTACAATAATGAATGTCAGAAAAGATAATACCTTAAAAGAAACACTTCACATTTGGAAGTATATTGAAACATCAATTAGTAATCTTTCATATGCTTTCCCAGAGGTTCGGGCTGGTCCTTTTGCCTAAAGGAATTCTTAACACTAAATAAAAGTTCCATTATATTTTCAAATCTTAATAATGTAATCATTTAATTGGTTGTTACAATTTAAGATAGCTTGCATCAGTTAAGTGCAAAGCTTTTAAATCATTTTTATCATTAAAAATTAATTGTCAAATTATGTAGTAAATTCTATATTTGCTCGGTTTTAAAAAATTTGACCACTAAAATATACAACAATGCAAAATAAAGGATTAGTAAAGCTGTTTGCAGTTTTGTTTGGATTGGTAAGTATTTATCAATTATCATTTACATTTAAAGCAAATAGTATTGAAGAAACTGCTCAAGTAGTTTCAAATGGCGATGAGGTAAAAGAGCGCCAATATTTAGATTCTTTGGCCAACGAAGAAGTTTTTGATCTAGGTGTCGCTAACTACACGTACAACGAGGTTAAGGAAAATGCCATGAACCTAGGTTTAGACCTAAAAGGTGGTGTGAGTGTTATTCTTCAAGTTTCAGTCAAAGATATCTTGAAAGGTCTTGCAAATTATAGTAAAGACCCTGTTTTTAATAAAGCATTAGATGATGCTTCAGAATTACAAAAAAATAGTCAAAATGATTTTGTTGAAGACTTTTTCATTGCTTTTGATGCAATTAAAGGTGATACAAAGTTAGCTTCTCCTGACATTTTCTATACAAGAGCACTTGATGGTGAAATAGAAGGATCAATGACAGATGATGAAGTCAAGCCTATAATTAGAAGAAAGATAGATGAGTCAATTGTATCAGCTTTTGAAGTATTACGTAAGCGTATTGATGAATTTGGGGTTACTTCACCTAGTATTCAGCGTTTGGGTAGTTCTGGGCGTATTTTGGTTGAATTACCAGGTGTAAAAGATAAAGAACGTGCTCTAAAATTATTGCAAAGTACGGCACAATTAGAGTTTTGGGATGTTTACAAGCGCGACTTATTTGGACAGTTTTTAGTTGAAGCTAATAATTTATTGAAAGACTTAGAGACTCCAGAAGAAGAAACTTCGGCAGAAGAAATTGATCAGCAAGAAGCTGAAGATACTGCGGAAGATGATGCGATTGCAGATTTATTAGGATCCGATCCTGATTCTACTGCAGTTGAAACGGTTAATCCATTACGTGATTTATTATTTCAATCTCCAAATCCAGCTGTTTTGGCAGTTGTAAATATAAAAGATAAGGATAAGGTTACAGAATACTTAAACATGCCGCAAGTAAGAGCATTATTGCCAGCTGAACAGCGTAGTGTGAAATTTGTATTTGGAAAACCAGCTAAAGATAGCGAGGTTGTTGATTTGTATGCTTTAATTGGTAATAGAGATAATGTACCGCCTTTAAGTGGTGCAGTAGTTACGGATGCTAGACAGGAGTATGATGCTGTTGGGAACCCAACTGTGTCTATGCAAATGAATGCAAAAGGAGCAAAAATCTGGGAAGAAATGACTGGTCGTGCTTTTACACAAGGAACTCAAATTGCCATTGCTTTAGATAATGTGGTATATTCGGCACCAGGTGTAACAACAGGGCCAATTTCTGGTGGTAATTCTTCAATTTCTGGAAATTTCACACTTAATGAAGCAACCGATTTAGCTAATGTTTTACGTGCAGGTAAGTTACCTGCTTCGGCTGATATAATTCAAGGTGAAGTAGTTGGGCCTTCATTAGGTCAAGAAGCTATAGATAGCGGTAAAATGTCATTCTTAATAGCATTAGGACTGGTATTAGTTTGGATGTTCTTGTATTATGGAAAAGCTGGATTGTTTGCTGATATCGCTATGTTATTCAATATTGTGTTGATATTTGGTGTGCTTTCTGGATTAGGCGCTGTGTTAACCTTACCTGGAATTGCTGGTATTGTATTAACAATAGGTATGTCAGTTGATGCCAACGTGCTTATCTTTGAGCGTATTCGAGAAGAATTGGCAAAAGGTAAGGGTATGAAAGAATCCATTGCTGATGGATTTAGTAATGCATTATCATCTATTTTAGATGCCAACATTACAACTGGTTTAACAGCGTTAATATTATTCATTTTTGGTACAGGACCAATTAAAGGTTTTGCAACGACGTTATTAATTGGTATTGGTACGTCATTATTTACGGCAATCTTTATCACACGTTTATTAGTAGATTGGTATGCCGAAAGAGGCGGCACGTTAGACTTCAGTACGGCTATTACTAAAAATCTATTCAGAAACATCAATATCAATTTTCTTAAGAAAAGAAAAGCAGCCTATGTAATTTCAGGTGTTTTAATTCTTTTAAGTTTAGGATCATTATTTACTAATGGTTTAGATCAGGGCGTTGATTTTGTTGGAGGTCGTACCTATCAGGTGCGTTTTGCTCAAGATGTAAGTGCTAACGAAATTTCATCTGCTTTGTCTGATGCCTTTGGAAGTGCTGAAGCAAAAACATTTGGTAGTGCTAATCAATTAAAGATCACGACAAAATACAAAGTGAATGAAACTGATAATGCGGTTGATGAAGAAATAAGAAATGCCTTGTATAATGAATTGCAACCTTATTTTGAAGGGGTTTCTTATGAGGAATTTATAAGTGATGACCAAGATAAGACTGTTGGATTAATGAAATATTACAAGGTGAGTCCAACCATTGCCGATGATATTAAACAAGCATCTTTCTGGGCAATTTTAGGTTCATTAATTGTTGTATTCCTATATATCTTATTCCGTTTTAAAAGATGGCAATTCTCTTTAGGTGCAGTTGCTGCTGTGTTCCATGATGTATTAATTGTATTAGGTGTATTCTCCTTGACTTATAAATACATGCCTTTTAGTATGGAAATAGACCAAGCATTTATTGCAGCAATATTAACTGTAATTGGTTACTCTTTAAATGATACTGTGGTTGTGTTTGATAGAATTCGTGAATTCTTTAATGAACACACTTCCTGGCCTTTCAATAAAGTGATTAATTCATCATTGAGTAGTACCTTGAGTAGAACATTGAATACCTCTTTAACAACTTTAGTTGTGTTACTAGCCATATTTATTTTTGGTGGTGATTCTATCAGAGGATTTATGTTTGCATTAATAGTTGGTGTAATAGTAGGTACATATTCGTCTATGTTTATTGCAACACCTTTAATGTATGACTCTGTTAAAAAAGGAGATGCTACAGATGCTTTAAAAAACAAAGTAAAAGAAGAAGATTTGGAAGAGGCAAAAGCTTAATTCAGTCTTTAATAAATATCTAAAAAGCCTTTTTGATAATTTCAAAAAGGCTTTTTATTTTAATAGCAAGTTGTAATAAAATTAAAATTTAGTATAGCTTATTTTATCACCAACCTGTAGTTGCCATTTTTGTACTAAACCAGCATTAACCTCCAAAACATATTTTGCTGGAGCATTAGAGGGTAAGGAGTTTTCGTCTAAAGGACTGGCATTTTCTTGAAAACTAACAATAGTCTGTTGCTCATCCAAATAAATGATGTCTAGCGAAAACCGTGTGTTTTTCATATAAAAAGATCGTGGTCGTGAATCTGGGAAAACGAATAACATACCATGGTCATCTTTCATAGATTCTCGATACATAAGTCCTGTTTGAGTTTCAAATTCATTATCGGCAATTTCTATATCAATCTTTTTGATTATAGAATCATTTGAAGCTTTTAATAACTTCAACTCTCCTTCTTTTTTAAAAGTGACTTTCTTTTGTTTTACATGTTTTGTTTCTTCTTTACAAGATGTAGCGGGAAATAAAATTATAGATCCAACAGACAAACAAATCACTCTTAAATAGCGTTTAATCATAACTGTTTATGCAGATGTTTTAGGTTTGTAAACAAACATAAAGTATAAACCAATAAGTATAAATGGAATGCTCAACATTTGTCCTGTATTTAATCCAAGCATTGTAATATATTCTTCACCTTGAGGTTCTTTAACAAACTCAACAAAGAAGCGAATAGTCCATAGTAGTAATAGGAATAACCCAAATAAGAAACCAGCTTGATCAGACTTTTTAGTTTTATTGTAAACGTACCATAAGATTAAAAACACAAAAATATAACAAAAGGATTCATACAATTGTGCTGGGTGTCTGTAAGGCACTGCTTCTAGTAAATGCTGAAATTGCGGATTGTCAGTCACAGCTGCATAGGCTTCCTTGTAGTCAGCGATACCAGTTTCAGCTACTATTTGACGTTTGCTATAATAATCTTGTATAAATCGAACACCTAAAGACGAATCTGTAATTTTTCCAATAATTTCTGAATTGATGAAATTACCTATTCTAATAAAAATGGCACCAGACGCTACTGAAATAACAACACGGTCTAAAATCCACATCAAAGATTTGTATTTGTATTTTCTTCTGTACAGGTACATGCCAATAATTATACCTATTGCAGCGCCATGACTTGCTAAACCTTGAAAACCAGTAAATTCAAATCCATTCTTAAAGCTGAAAGGCAGAAAAATACTGAAAAAATCTTCTGATATTAATTCTGACTGATAAAAAAGCACATGACCTAAACGAGCACCTAGCATAGTGGCTAAAACCGTATAAATAAAAAGTGGATCAAGATATTCTAAACTTACTTTTTCTTTAGTGAATATGCGTTTCATGATATACCACCCAATGAGGAAGGCTACTATCCACATCATACTATAAAAATGTAGTTTGAAATTACCAGCAATATCAAATCCTGTTATAGGGTTCCAGTCAAATTTTAGTGAATGCATAGGTTCTTAATTAAAGTAGTAAATATATACAATTGAAAATGGATATAAAAGGAACGAAATATAATGAAAGGTTAATTTTTGTCGAGCTTATCAGGCACCGGATCATATCCCGAACCACCCCAGGGATGGCAACTAAATATCCTTCTTAAGGCAAGTTTGCCACCATGCCAAAACCCATGTTTTTCTAATGCCTCTTTAGCATAATGTGAACAAGTTGGTTGAAACCTACATGTAGCAGGTGTTAATGGCGATACCAAAACTTGATACAGTTTTATTAAAAGCAAAAAAGGTGCGATTAGAATTTTTTTCATAATCAATTGAAACTTTCATTAAGAAAGAATGTAGTTCAGTCTTAATTAGTCGAAAAAGTAGTGCCTTCTCTGCTATCATTTAGTTGAATGCCAGCTTCAGCCAATTCATCTCTAATTTTATCTGAAAGAGCAAAATCTTTATTGGCGCGGGCTTCTTGTCTTAATTGAATTAAAATTTCAACAGCTCCAGAGAGTTTTTCTGAACTTGTTTCGGATTTTGAAACATTTTCAAGACCCAAAATATCAAAAACAAAACTAGTCATGGTTTTCTTTAAGACAATTAAATCATTTTTTGTAATTGTAGCCGAGCCATCCTTTATTTGGTTGATATATTTTACGCCTTCAAATAAATTAGCAATTACTATTGGTGTATTGAAGTCATCATTCATGGCATCATAACATTTTTGTTGCCACGCGTTGATATCAAAACTAGAGTCATTACCAGCTTTAAGTGAATCTAGTAAATTAATAGCGTCTATCAATCTGAAAAAACCTTTTTCACTGGCAAGCAAGCCATCATTTGTAAAATCCAAAATACTTCTGTAATGTGCCTGAAGCATAAAAAAACGAGCCACACTCGGTGAATATGCTTTGGTGATATGTGGATTATCTCCAGAAAATATTTCATTTGGTAAAATGAAATTCCCAGTGGATTTAGCCATTTTTTTACCGTTCATTATCAGCATATTAGCATGCATCCAATAATTAACAGGAGCATGATTATTGGTTGCTTCAGCTTGTGCAATTTCACATTCGTGATGAGGAAATTTTAAATCCATACCACCACCGTGAATGTCAAATTGTTCTCCAAGATATTTGGTGCTCATAGCTGTACATTCTAAATGCCATCCTGGAAAACCATCGCTCCATGGCGACGGCCACCTCATAATGTGTTGAGGTTCGGCTTTTTTCCATAATGCAAAATCTTGAGGGTTCTTTTTATCACTCTGACCATCTAAAGCACGCGTATTATGAATAAGGTCTTCTACCTTACGTTTGCTTAGAATACCGTAAGGTTTTGATTCGTTATATTTTAAAACATCAAAATAAACCGATCCGTTTACTTCGTAAGCAAAACCATTGTTTATGATTTCTTTGATAATTTCAATTTGCTCAATGATATGACCAGTTGCTGTTGGTTCAATACTAGGAGGCAAGAAATTAAATTTGTTCAGTATATTATGAAAATCTACTGTGTAGCGTTGCACAACTTCCATAGGTTCAATTTCCTCTAATCGTGCTTTTTTTGCTATACGATCTTCACCTACGTCAGCATCATTTTCAAGATGCCCAGCATCAGTAATATTTCTTACGTAGCGTACTTTGTAACCCAAATGCTTTAAATATCTGAAAATCATATCAAAAGACATAAAGGTTCTAACATTTCCCAAATGAACATTGCTATATACAGTTGGTCCACATACATACATACCTACATAGCCCTCATTTAAGGGTTTAAATAGTTCTTTTTCACCACTTAATGTATTATAAATCTTTATTTGCTGCTGGTCAAATAATTTCATTGGGATTATTTAAAGTTTAATTAAAATGAAGTGTCAAGCTTTATGTAGTCAAGGAATTCTCGGCGAATGGCCTTTTTCTTAAATTTCCCTCCAAATTCTGAAGTTACAGTACTACTTTCAGTATCTCTAATACCTCGTGAATTAACGCACAAATGTTTGGCGTCAATAACACATGCCACATCTTCAGTGTTTAGAACTTCTTGGAGTTCTTTCACTATTTGAATGGTGAGTCTTTCTTGAACTTGAGGACGTTTTGCGTAATAATCCACAATACGGTTCATTTTAGATAGACCTACAACGGTGCCATTGGAAATATAAGCAACATGGGCTTTCCCAACAATAGGTAAAAGATGATGTTCGCAAGTGGAGTAAACAGTAATGTTTTTCTCGACCAACATTTCACCATATTTATATTTATTTTCAAAGGTTGATGCGCTTGGTTTTTTAGAAGGATCCAACCCACCAAAAAGTTCCTTAACAAACATTTTTGCAACTCTATTTGGTGTGCCTTTTAAACTATCGTCAGTCAGGTCTAGACCCAATGTTTCCATAATATGCCTGACATCATCTTTGATGATATCAATCTTTTCATCCTGATTTAATTCAAAGGCATCTTTGCGCATGGGCGTACTTGAAGAAGTGCCAATGTGGTCATTCCCCAAAGCATCAAAATCTTCTATATCGTTATTAAATTTCATGTAATAGAAATAAATAGGTTTTAATCTGCAAAGATAAGCAATTCCATTTTTTTCAAATACCTTATTAACAAACAATTAATTTCAACGATTAATTAGGGGTTTTTTTCTGTTTTTTTCTTATTTTCACACATTAATTATTCCCAATTATATTGAGTTGCCTACATCAGATACCTTTTATTATGAAAAAAATTACAATTTTTATAATTTTATTTTTAGTTATATCATTTACTCAAGCGCAAGTATGTCAGCCTAGTGTACCCTCAAGTGGTCAAGGTAGTCATGAACTAACTATAACGTCTAGTGATGCAGATTTTACTGTATGTCCTACAGAATGTGTTAGTTTAACGGCTAACTTTTTAGAAGTTGGTCAAACAAATTCTTATGCAGTTAGAGCTATGCCTTTTAACCCATCGGTTAGTTTTGGTGATACGTTTGCAGATGCCGATGTTAATGCTGATGATGAGTGGAGCCCATTAGTTGATTTAGAGTTTGATTTTGGATTTTATGGTGAATGTGACAATCAAGCAAGGTTATCTACCAATGCGGCGATAAGTTTTGATCCCACGCTGTTTACCAATGAAGGCCATTTTTGGACTCCAAATGCTCCTATACCTAGTAATACAGATCCAGCTTTACAGGATGGTAATATTTTTGGGCCAGTTCATGATATTTTTCCTGGAAGAATTGGAGTAGACCCGAACACATATTGGATTAAGCATGGCGTAAAAGGCGTAGCACCTTTTAGAGTCTTTACATTTACTTTTTTCAATGCACCACAATTTGGTGGTGGGTGTAACCCAGATCCAGATCCAGATGATGTTCCTTATATACCAATGAGATCATCACTTATGATGATGCTATACGAGGCAACCAATGTTGTTGAGATGTATGTGTATTATAAGCCTACTTGTCCAAATTGGGCTGGCGGAAGAGCTGCTTTAGGTATTCAGAATACAGCAGGAGATCAAGGAATAGCTGCGCCTGGTAGAAATACAGGAGTGTATGCCATTGGTAATCCAAATTTTACTGGTGGTGAAGCTTGGCAGTTTTATCCTAATGGAACACCAACTTATACACTTACTTGGTATGATAGTTCCGGAGCAGTTGTGGGATCTAGTAATACATTAAATGTTTGCCCAACAGCTACAGAAACGTATACAGCAGAATTAACTTATTCAAACCCTGGATGCGGTGGAGATAAAACAGTTACACGTTGTGTAACCATTACAGTAGATGACCCCCCAGCTGACCCTTCATTTACAACTACAGATACCTGCGATGGTGCTACAACAACCATTACTGGTGATGGTGGTGGAATATTTGCATTTAGTCCAGATCCAGGAGATGGTGCAGTAATTGATCCAGCTTCTGGAACGGTTACAGGTGGTACACCAGGTTCTACTTATACAATTATTTACATAGTTGACAATGTTTGTGGCACACCCTTTTCGTCAACACAAACAGCTACAGTCTTAACGGCAGCCGATGCGAGCTTCACAATGACAGCGACTTGTGATGGTGGAACAGCGACGATAACGGGTGATGCAGGCGGAACATTTACTTTTAACCCAGATCCAGGAGATGGTGCAGTAATTGATCCAGCATCAGGAACGGTAACAGGTGGTACATCAGGGTCAACCTACACAATCAATTACGAAATAGCAGGTACTTGTGGCGATGATACAGATCAAACAGTTACAGTTTTAACGGCAGCAGATCCGAGCTTCACAATGACAGCGACTTGTGATGGCGGAACAGCGACCATAACGGGTGATTCGGGTGGAACATTTACTTTTAACCCAGATCCAGGAGATGGTTCAGTAATTGATCCAGCATCAGGAACGGTAACAGGTGGTACATCAGGGTCAACCTACACAATCAATTACGAAATAGCAGGTGCTTGTGGCGATGATACAGATCAAACAGTTACAGTTTTAAC
>NZ_JABANC010000006.1 GCF_012931685.1 Hanstruepera ponticola | reverse complement strand
ATGTCTATGAACTTTTTCTCTCGGTTCTTAAGGCGTTTATCTCTTAAGCGGGTGCAAATATAAATACTCTTTTTTTTACCCACAAACGTTTTTGAAAAAAAATTAAAATTATTTTTTAACCTCTCACAAAAAACCAATAATAATCCCTGAACTTTTTCGATTACTTCACTAATGTGACGCTAACGAGGGCGCAAATATACAACCCTTTCTATCTTCTAAACAAACTTTTTTTTGCCTTTTTTATAAAGTATTTTTTAATAGCTTATTTACAGCGGATTAGAGTCAATAAAACTGCTTAATTATTTTGAGAATCTATAAAAAGAAGTTCCAGACAACACCAAAGCGTACTACAAAATCTCTATAAGGATAGTTTGGTGCAGCGTAATAGTCGTAACCTGTCCAAGCAGAATTAAAATGTTCTGCTTTTAGAAATATACGGATTTGTTGGATTTTGGCATTTACAAAAAAATCAAATCTTGGAAAGCCACCATATTCCTGATTATTTTGGACATAGAATTCCGCCATTAGCGGATCATAAGCATTCATATAATATTTTGTAAAATAACTAAACGTTACACCTGTTTGTAAGAATAGCGCTCTTTTAAAGAAATGATTAGAATAATAAAGTGTATTTCTAGTTGTGACCTCCGGCAAATTAAATATCATACCATCATCTTGCACGTTTTGATACATCACCGTATTATATAAGGTAAACTTTCTTAAAAAGTCAAATCCCTTTTCCCATTTAAGCTTTAAGTAACTTATAGTTTGATCTGTTTGAAACGGTTTGACCAAATCATCAGCACCATCTTTCTTAAAATAAGTGTAGTCATTAATAGTAGTATAGTTCAATACAACATTACCAAACCATTTAGAATTTAAACCAAATCCCAATTGCTGTGTCTCAATATTATTAAAATTGTTTTGCCAGTTATAGTTCTTATAGACACTTTGATAAAGTAAATAGTTATAGTTAGGAGCAGTAGAGTTATGATTGATGTAAGCCTCCACATTATTATTTTCATTTAGACTATACGATGCTTTTCCAGTAAAAAAATTACCTTCAAAATCACCTGAAACATTTAATCCTGCCTCTCCAAACAAACTAAATTTATTGATATTCTTTTGATATTTACCTCCAATTGAAAGCACATCTCCTTTTAATCTGTTCGTGATGTATTGATTATTAATGACCACCACTTTATTGTAACCATAATTATAATTGTTATGCGCTACATTAAATTGAAGATCACCGAGTGTGCTGTTACTGTAATTTAACCCTAATTGGTTGTAAAAATTTTCTAGCGTGACACGGTCTCGCAAATTACTGGTTTGAAAAGCATCACCAAAATATTCGTTTTCCCTTGTTTGATTGTATTCATAATACTTATCCTCAAAAGACATTGTATGTTCTAAATACAACTTATTATTCCATAATGAATCTTTTGGTTTAATAATATGATATAAATGGTCTAAATGAAAACGCTTTCCTTTTAAAAGGTTTTCGGCGTCTTCAAAATTCACAGCTAAAACAGCTCTATCTTTAAATTCGGGATTACCAGATTCAAAGAACGGTATGTTATCATCTTGTAAACCACCATTTTCTTCATTCAGTAAATCCTGCATCACCATATGTGCGTTTGCTATATAACGCCTATTTTTTGTTTGATAACTTGATGTAAACCTAAAATTACCTGTACTAGTCAATATGTGCTGATACTTACCTAATGAACGCAGTCCTTTGTATGCAATTGAAAAATTGAACTGTTTAGAAATATTAGTTGTGAAAAACGCATCTAATTGTTGGCCTTGTTCAAATGCAGTTTTATAATATAATTCCGTTAATGGTGTAGGAACCTGATAATAATCGATATCCTCAATTTCCATATAATTAAAATGTCTTGCCCTGGCACCAAATAAAGGCATGGTACTATTATTGACATAATTGTAGCTTAATGAGTTGTAAGTTTGTCCAACATTTGAAAAAGGGAGCAACTCGAAATTATCGCGACGCAAATAATTAAATTTATACTCTTTATGGATAGTCAAAGTCGTGTCTACAATAGTAGTGTCATTTTCATGAGACACGATTAAATACATATCAATTTTAGCATCTAAATTCTTGATATTCTTATTGCTCGTGCTTTCAGTTGAGCCTCTACTTAAAGAATCATTCAATCTTATATCTTGGTTATCCGACTCTTTATCAATATATCCTTGCCTTACTTGAGCAAATCCAATAGTCAAATTACAAAATAAAAAAAATGCTAAAATTATTTTCGACATAAAATTTTTTTCGACCTTGCAAATGTATATACAATTTACAATAACGCCATTATATTAAGAATTATTTAAATGCTAAAATTAAATTATTCCGGTTTTGAATATGAATGTGGTACTGATGAAGCTGGAAGAGGCTGTCTTGCTGGACCCGTTACGGCTGCAGCTGTAATATTACCTAGTACTTTTAAAAACACTATACTAAACGACTCAAAAAAGCTTACTAAAATCAATCGAAACACCTTAAGACCAATAATAGAAAAGGAAGCTTTAACTTTTGCTTTTAGTCATATATTCCCAACAGAAATTGATAAAATAAATATCTTAAATGCTTCTATATTAGCCATGCATCAATCAATTGAACAATTGAATCCCGTTCCAGAATTTATCATTGTAGATGGAAATAAATTTAAACCTCTGAATGAAATACCTTATGATACTATTATAAAAGGAGACGGTAAATTTTTAAGTATTGCTGCAGCATCTGTAATAGCAAAAACATCAAGAGATACGTACATGGAACACATACATGAGGAATTCCCCATGTATAATTGGAAACAAAACAAAGGATATCCAACTAAAGAACACCGTGATGCTATAAAGAAATATGGCGTAACTAAATATCACCGAAAATCATTTCGTTTACTACCAAATCAATTGCAATTAGATTTATGATTTCAACGGGTAATCATTTTAACGGAATAGATTATTTATGTAGGTTTGTACAAATTCCCTCATCGATGAAAAAAATTTGTTTTTACACTATTATAATCACGCTTTTTTTTGGCTGTGATTCTTCTACTAAAAAAACGAAAATAATTGACTACCTCAACGATGAAGCTTCCACTATTATTAAAATTAAAAATGTTGGTAGCCTAAATGGCAACATTAATAACAATCCATTTTTGCAACAACTGGAAACCTCAATTTCCTATCAAAAATTATCTCAAAAACTTGATGTATTACAATACTTTAAAACAGAAGATGATATTTATATTTCATTATTTAAAGATAATCAAGATAGTTTGCAATTTTCAATTATCACCAAGTTGAAAGCTAATTTATTCAATATAGATTCTTTACCAAATCACAGTATAGAAACCCTAAAATATCAATCTAAAACAATTACAAAAACTTCGGTTGAAAACACTGTGTTATTTAGCATTATAAAAGATAGTGTTTTTATTGGCGCTACAAACAAAGACCTTTTGAACAATACAATTGAGTCTCCTAAAATTCATCCACAATTAGAATCTTTGATCAATTCATCTAATGATGAGAATCAACTGTCTGTATTGATAAATAAAAAGAAAGATAGCGATGTTCGATCACTATTTATTAACCCAGATATTACAGCAAAAAACCTAACTGATTATCTGTTTTTTGATATTGATATTAATCAAAATGAGATACTCTTGAATGGTGTTACACGCTCATCAGATTCTACAAAAAAACTGATTGATGCCTTTAGAAATACCATTCCTCAAGAAAACCGATTGGCACAAATCACACCAGCTAACAGTGATGGTTTTTTAAGTATTACATTTAATGATTTCAATACGTTTCACAATAATCTATCTACCATACAGAAATTAGATTCTATTACGGCTTACAATTTATTATTTGATAATATTATTGAGGCTGGTGTCATTTACCAAAATAACGACCAAGCCATCGTACTTAATTCATTAGATATATACCTGACAAAAGATGCATTATTAAACGATCAAGATATTATTGACACATACCGAGGTATTGACGTTTTAAGTTTTAGTAATCCTGAATTATTTAATCAGGTTTTAAAACCTTTTATTAATTACACCAAAGCAAATAAATATTGCATTGTAGATAATTTTATCGTGTTTTCGGATAATATGGACTTCCTTCAAAGTATTATTGCAAGTTATAAAAACCAGACAACCTACTATTCCAGAAATCACTACAACTTGTTGCAAGAAAAGTTTAGCGACGAGGCTTCAATATTAAGTGTAGTCAATTCAAATACTTTAGAAACTTTGTTAAATCGTAATTTAAAAGACAGTTTAAATTACAAATTGGATACTTATCAAACTTCAGGTATTCAATTTATTTATGATTCAAACTTTGCACACATTAACGCTGTAATTCAAAAAGGTAAAACACGCATTTATGAAAATTCAATTTCAGAGTCTAGCGTTATAAAGTTGGAAGCTGATTTATTGAACAAACCACAATTAGTAACCAATCATATTACTAATGAAAAGGACATTGCTGTTCAGGATATTAACAATAATCTCTATTTAATTTCGAATAGCGGAAAAATTCTATGGAAAAAACAGCTTCAGGGAGCTGTTTTGGGTCGTATTGAGCAAATAGATATGTACAAAAATGGCAGGTTGCAATTGGCATTTGCAACACCTAATCGTATTTATGTTTTAGATAGAAATGGGAAGGATGTATCGCCATTTCCGTTAAAGTTTAGTGATGCTATTACGCAACCCCTTTCTGTTTTTGATTATGATAATAATAGAAAATATAGATTGTTAGTAACACAAGGCAAGGAGGTTTTAATGCTTGATGCTAAAGGGAAAACTGTAAAAGGATTCAATTTTAAACAAGCTTCTGACAATATAATTCACCAACCACAACATATTAGAATTGGTCGAAAAGATTACCTTTTATTTAAAACAAGTAACAAGCTTTATATTTTAGATAGAACAGGTAAAACACGTGTAACACCAAAAAATAATTTTAACTATTCATCTGAAGCCATGTATTTGTATAACGGCAATT
This sequence comes from Hanstruepera ponticola, assembly GCF_012931685.1. Taxonomy (GTDB): domain Bacteria; phylum Bacteroidota; class Bacteroidia; order Flavobacteriales; family Flavobacteriaceae; genus Hanstruepera; species Hanstruepera ponticola. The sequence continues at coordinate 129,871 of NZ_JABANC010000006.1, read as the reverse complement.
TTGCAACCTCAACAACAGATGGCAAATTGGTTACAATTGACACAAAAGGCAATACAGCATCAAAAGAATTGAGTCTTACAAATTCGCATGACCTTGTTACCACGAGTAAAACGTTAGTAGCACTTTTCGAAAATAAATTACGTATCAAGCAAAAGACTTACGAACTGGATTACGGTAATTATAGTGAACCAGAAATTTTCTACATAAATGATAAAATTTATGTCACAGTTACTGATATTCAAACTCAAAAAGTCTATTTATTTGATAGTAACGCCAAACTATTGTCTAACTTTCCTGTTTATGGAACCTCACAAATTGACATGGCCAATATTGACAAAGACAACAACCTGGAATTTGTAACTAAAGGAGAAAGCGACACCATTCTTATCTATCAAATTAATTAAATTTCAACTCAAAAAGAGTCTATCTCAATCTATCAAAATGATAAAACGTACCCAAGCTTCCATATCTAAATGTATTATTCATAAAGTTGGCAATAAGTTTAACAATACCAAAAACGCTTTTTCAGAAAAGGAAGTTCATTTTGATGAGGCGAGTTATGAACTCATGCTTCCTTTTTTATTAAGACCCTTCGGTAGTGTTGTTCAAAGCTATCGCTTTAACCATCATGCAGATATTTCACTAAATGAAATAAACACGTACAGCTCGCAAATTTTTAATGACGACCATGATTTTATTGAAACTTCAAAACATATTGTAAAGCATTTATTTGAGCAGTCTAATTCAGCACAAATAAAAACTGGTGACGTATTGGTTGTCCTTTTTGAAGGCATTGAATTCAACGAGATAACTACTAATGCTTTGGGTATTTTTAAAATTGAAAACAAGGTAAATTTCTTTCAAACCTATTTAGAAAATAACAGTTATGACGTACTTGTTCAAAAAGGCATTAGCAGTAAAAAAGTAGATAAAGGGTGCCTAATTTTAAACCAAAGCGACACGGAAGGACGTATTGTGTTAAGTGCAGACAACAATAATTACGATGCACAATATTGGACTAATCATTTCTTGAATATAAAATATGCAGACGATGCTAATAGTCATACCCAACAATATCTGGAACTCTGTAAAGATTTTTCTGAAGATATTTTAAAAATATCCTACGGCAATCAAGAACAAAACACGTTTTTAGCTAAAACTATCGACTTTTTCAAGGAGCATGAAATCATAAAAGTTGACGAATTCAAAGATGACATATTTGAAGAAGATAAACACAAAACCTTATTTGACGATTATAAAAAAACCTTTGAAAGCGAAAAAGATTTGGTAATCCGTAACCAATTTGACGTTTCCGATTTAGTGGTTAACAAGGAAAAGAAAAAAATTAAAACCGAGATAAAGCTTGACACCAATATTCAAATCAAACTAGATATCGATGCGCCAGATGCATCAAGCGAGTATCTAGAACGTGGTTACGACGACGTAAAAAAAATGCATTATTACAAAGTCTTCTTTAATGCAGAAGGGTGATTTGACTTTCACAAAAAAATAGCCGAACTTCGTTCTATTGCCGTGTAACAGCATTTTCTATACTCGGTCAAAATTAATCTAATCGTTGCATACAAGTTCAAAAAGATATTGGGACAATTATTTATCATAAGTAATACATTTAAAAACCCTAAAATTGGTAAAATTCCCTTGTTTGTAATTATTGTGGTTTTTGTATTTGTGTTAGCAGTACTACAAGATTATATATACAGCAGCATACAACAAACCGGGTTTTATCTTTCTGAATCATTATTGTATAATACCTTTTGGGTATTTTTTATTCCACTAACTATAATTATAAACCAACTGATAAGCATCATTAATCCCAAAAATAAATTGGGTAAATTACCATTTAATTTAGGAATTGGAATAACTTTTAGTTTTCTACATATTTTGTTATTTACAGCACTATTTGTATCTGTAAGTAATTTAGCATTTACACCACCTCATCGGTTTTCAAATATTTTTAATGCTGCTTTTTCAAATCAATTTTATATCGCCTTATTATGGTATGTCATTTTCCCTGCTATATACGTTTCAAAAAGTAAATCTGAAAAATTAGTTTCTCATTATGACAACATAATAAAACTAAAAATTGGCACCAAAATTATAACAGTTCCAACTTCATCTATTGAGCTTATTTCAACAGATAAACCGTACTCTATAGTTTACACAAACGACCAAAAAATTTTAGACAACAAAAGTTTAAAAGAATTTGAAACTGAACTCGATTCAACTATTTTTTTAAGGGTACATCGTTCAACTATTATTAATGCTACTTACATTAAGGAACTAAAATCAAGGAGTAATGGCGACTATGATGCAACACTTGAAAATGGTCAAGTAATAAGGTTGAGCAGACACTATAGAAATAATTGGCACCAACTACTCCAGTGAACCATGTATTTACTCCACAGAGGCAATTAGCAATAAAATGTACACATATCATTCTCATTTATGAGTACATTTATTGAAAAACATTCAAAATGTCTCGATTCATTAAAATTGGATTTCTACTATTAATCTCCTCGAATTTACTCAACTGTAATGGTCAAACTCCAAAAACAAATACTATAAGCGATGATTTTGACAAATCAATGCCTTTTTATTACAAAATGCCCAACCACTTATCAAATAGTGACACAAGTCCTGCATTTGAAGGTAATGAACAGAAAATTTTGCTAACTGGAACTGTTTATCAGATTGATGGAAAAACACCAGCCGCAAACGTCATTATTTACTACTACCAAACGAACAGTAAAGGTGTTTATGAAACAAAAGATAGTGAAGAAAGAAATATGCCTAAAAATAAACTGGGACATACTCATGGCTACATAAGAGGCTGGCTGAAAACAGATGAAAAGGGTAACTACGCAATTAAAACTATAAAACCAGGAACATATCCTAGCAGAGGCGAACCTGCACATATTCACATTACTGTTAAAGAGAGAAATATGAAAGAACCATACTATATAGACGATTTTGTGTTTGACAATGATCCGCTATTAACTACGCAACGCAGAAAAAACATGGAAAACCGCGGAGGAAGTGGCGTTATCCGGTTTGTTCAAAAAGAAGACATCTGGATTGGCGAACGTAATATTATTTTGGGTTTGAATATTCCTGACTACCCAATACAAAACACAAACTCTATAAATTCAGGCAAAAACATTGGTGAGGATATTATTTCCTTTACTCCATTTCATGCTTATGGAGCAGACAAAGGCACAAAAACTTGCCCCATTTGCAAATACGGTTGGTATCACGGCATTCTTTACTTTGTAGGTAACAATCCCAATTGGAATGACGTTAAAGAGTGGCTTACTTTTTTAGAAAGTGAAAGCCAAAAAAGAGAAACCTATTTGAAAGTATATTTTATATACGGTAATGACACCAACTATGATAAAGATAAAAGAATGCAGGAATTAGAGAAACTTGGAACCGAACTCGGGTTAAAAAAAGTTGCTTTGACATTTGTACCATCTTTTAACGACAAGACTTCAGAAGTGTATTTGAACAAAATTAACCCTAATGTTGAAAATACGTTTTTTATATATAAACGTAGTAACATTATTGACAAATACGTTAACCTCAAACCAAACAAACAGAATTTTGAAAGAATAGTAAAACGTCTTGATGATACTGCTAACGAATATTTCAAGCTTTCCAAACCAAAACAAAAACTAAACAACGAGCAGAATTAACATCAGCATCGGGAATCTAGCCTAGTTTTTTCAAAATTAATTTTTAGTCACATTAAAAGCATCATCAGATTTCATAACATCATCCTTGTCAAAAGAAATACTTTTTATGGGTTCTTTAGTTGACATTTCTATTGGCGGTTTTTTAAACGTACTAGGATGTTCAAACGCACTTATTTGTGATTCTTGGGTGTTTCGGTTCTTCGTTATAATTCTAACTATTAGGATAACAACCACCAACGCTAAAAGTATAAAAATCAACTTCATATCAAGCGTTTATTATTGCTGTTTTAAGAGGATCAGCCTCAAATAAGTTAGCAAAATGCTTTAGCAATTTGTCTTTCACTTCATTTTCATCAACAGTCTGCCTACCTAACTCAACATTTAAAGAAGTAACCGCTTTTCCGCGAATACCACACGGAATCATATTGTCAAAATAGCCTAAATCGGCATTCACATTCAATGCAAACCCGTGCATAGTGACCCAACGGCTGGCACGAACTCCCATAGCACAAATTTTTCTAGCAAATGGTGTTCCCACATCCAACCATACGCCTGTCTCACCTGGACTGCGTTCTGCTTTTAAACCGTATTCAGCCAAGGTCAGAATAATCATTTCTTCAAGAAAACGTAAGTATTTATGGATGTCCGTAAAAAAGTTATCTAAATCTAAAATAGGATAACCCACTATTTGACCAGGACCATGATACGTAATATCACCACCGCGATTCACTTTATAAAATGTGGCTCCCTTTTCAGCCAGTTGCTTTTCATCAACTAACAGATTAGACATATCACCACTTTTACCTAAAGTATAAACATGCGGATGCTCAACAAGCAAAAAATAGTTAGGTGTTTGTAAATCAGCTGATTCGCGTCGGTTTTTAATCTTTGTATCAACAATAGCTTTAAATAATGATTCTTGATAATCCCAAGTTTCTTTGTAATCTTTTAAGCCTAATTCTTGAATGGTAACTGTTTTATTCATAGGCTACAAAATTACAACTATTTTAACTATTAGGATTTCGGATTATTTAAAATTACTAAAGCAGCAATGACGCCAGGAACCCAGCCGCAAAGCCACAATAAAAAGACGATTAGAATTGAGCCACAACCTCTGTCTAAAACAGCCAATGGCGGACAAATAATTGAAAGTAATACTCTCCAAAAACTCATGTGATTGATTTATTTTAATTGATGTGCTTATATGTCGAAAATCTCAAAGCTTTGTTACACGTTAATTTCATTACAATAAATTGAAAACCTAATGAATAGTAATTATCTTTGTGCCTTCAAAAAATATACAATACAAATTTATGTCGCAATTATCTGAACAAGAAATAGTACGAAGAGAAAAACTCACCAAATTACGTGAGTTAGGCATTAACCCGTATCCTGCAGATTTGTTTCCTGTGGAAGAGACTTCCAAACAGGTGAAACAGAATTTTAAAGAAGGTAAAAAGGTTGTTATAGCTGGACGTTTAATGTCACGACGTATTCAAGGTAATGCGAGTTTTGCAGAATTGCAAGATAGTGATGGACGTATTCAAGTATATTTTAATCGTGATGAAATTTGTACAGGAGAAGACAAAACCAAGTACAATACTATTTACAAAAAGCTTTTAGATATTGGTGATTTTATTGGTGTTGAGGGTGAGTTATTCACCACAAAAGTTGGCGAAAAAACTGTGATGGTTAAAGACTTCACCATTTTAAGTAAAGCCTTAAGACCATTGCCTCAACCACGTGTTGATGCCGATGGAAACGTACATGACGCTTTTACAGATCCAGAGCAACGTTACAGACAACGTTATGCAGATTTGGTTGTTAATCCGCATGTAAAAGAAGTGTTTGTAAAGCGCACCAAGCTATTTAATGCCATGCGTGAGTTTTTTAATAAAGCAGGTTATTTTGAAGTGGAAACGCCAATATTACAACCCATTCCAGGTGGAGCTGCAGCGCGACCTTTTACAACGCATCACAACAGTTTAGATATTCCATTGTACATGCGAATTGCTAATGAACTATATTTAAAACGTTTAATTGTAGGTGGTTTCGATGGTGTTTATGAGTTTTCTAAAAACTTCCGTAATGAAGGTATGGACAGAACTCATAATCCAGAGTTTACAGCCATGGAAATTTATGTAGCCTATAAAGACTACAATTGGATGATGGATTTCTGCGAGCAGTTATTAGAGCATTGTGCTGTAGCTGTAAATGGTACTACAAAAGCTACTTTTGGAAAACATGAAATAGATTTTAAAGCGCCTTATGCTCGTGTTACTATGGCAGATTCTATTAAACATTTTACTGGTTTTGATATTACTGGCAAAACAGAAGCCGAAATCAGACAAGCTGCTAAAGACATGGATATTGAAGTAGATGATACCATGGGAAAAGGCAAATTGATAGATGAAATTTTTGGCGAGAAATGTGAAGGGAATTATATACAACCTACATTTATTACAGACTATCCTAAAGAAATGAGCCCGTTGTGTAAAGAACATCGTAACAATCCAGAATTAACCGAACGTTTTGAATTGATGGTTTGTGGTAAGGAAATAGCGAATGCCTATTCGGAATTAAATGACCCATTAGATCAACGTGAACGTTTTGAACACCAATTAAAATTGGCTGCAAAAGGTGATGACGAGGCTACCGAGTTTATTGATCATGATTTCCTTCGTGCTTTAGAATACGGTATGCCACCAACATCTGGTATGGGAATTGGTATGGATAGGTTAATTATGTTTTTAACCAACAACCAATCTATTCAGGAAGTTTTATTCTTCCCGCAGATGAAACCAGAGAAAAAACCATTAGCCATTAGCGAAGATGCTAAAGCGGTTTTAGAAATATTGAACAAGGTCGAAAAAATAGATTTAAATGATTTAAAAGGTCAATCGGGCTTAAGCAACAAAAAATGGGATAAAGCAATTAAAGACCTGACCAAGAACAAGGTTGCAAAAGTTGAAAAAACAGACGAAGGCTTGATGGTTGAAATAGTTTAACTGTCATTCCTGCGAAGACAGGAATCCAAATAAATCCACAAGGAATTACAGAAATGTAGTTCCTTTTTTTTATTTTTAAAGAAATGGAATCGTTTTTGCAACAACTATATTAAAAACATCAATGTTATGAAATTTATTAAAAGCTTAATACTTATCGTTTTTATTTCAGCAACTACATCATTTGTGAATGCTCAAACTATAAATACAGACAAATCTGAAGTTAAGTTTAAAATTTCAGGAGGTGGTATATTTACAGTAAAAGGAACCTTTACTGGTATGAAAGGTGATTTTAATTTTAACTCGTCTGATGTTTCAGGTTCTAGTTTTGATATTTGCATTGACTCCAAAACTATTAACACCAAAAACGACAAGCGCGATGAACACTTGCGCTCTGCAGATTTTTTTGATGTAGAAAAGTATGAAACTATTTGTTATAAATCTAATACAGTTACAAAAACAAGCGATGGCTACAAAACCACTGGTGATTTAACCATTCATGGTGTAACTAAAACTGTGACTATACCATTCACTTTTAAAAATAATACGTTTGAAGGTGAACTGGAAATTAACCGTTTTGATTACAATATCGGTGAGGATTATGGCACGTTTCGAGTTGGCGAAACAGCCGAGGTAACCATTATTTGTAAGGTAAACTAGTCTCTAATTAACGGCAAAGTAGAGCAACGCAATAAACCTTCTTGTTTGGCAATTTCAGCATATGGTACTTCTTCAACCGTGATGCCTTGATTACGTAGCCAAGTGTTCAATCGTGTAAAGCCTTTTTCAGAAATAACAACGTCTTCTGATATTGAAAAAATATTACTATTCATGTTGTACATTTCTTCCTTATCTATCTCAAATACATTGTCTTTTCCAAAGAAGTTTAGGAGCCAATTAAATTCTTCTTCAACTAAAAAACCATTTTTATGCAAAATAGCTTTCCCTTTCCCTACGGGTTGAAAACAGCAATCTAAATGCAAAGCATTTTCTCTGGGATTGGTATTCGATTTTCGTAAATCAAAAGACTTTATTTTTTTATGAGGAAATAATTCTTGCATCACTTCAACAGCTTCCATATTAGTCCGGGCAATAATATAATCAGCATAATCATCGCCTCTATAAGTACCAATAAAAATATGGTCATTATATAGCATAACATCGCCTCCTTCAATATGGCAATGTTTTGGCAACTTAATTCTATTTTCTTTTGGGACTTGGGTCCAAACATGCTCAATTGCTGTAAATTCTTCCTCACGATCTGGAAGAATATTTGCTTTTACAAACTTATCATCAATTACAAAAGCTATATCGCGTGTAAAAATCTGATTGCAATCTTCAATAATTTTAGGTCGAAACACCTTAACATCATACTTCTCAAAAACCGCGGCTACGGCTTCCATTTCTTTTACCATATCAGACTCAACAGGATAAGTTCCTGCTTTTATATGCTCCAATGATTTAGGATCATAAGCATCTTCAATACTGGGTGTTGGTCCATTACTTTTGGCAGTACCCAATACCACAGCACGTAATCGGGAAGTTTCGTTTTTAACGTTTAGTTTTAGCATGTTGTAAATATAAAAAAAGCTCCATAGAATCTATGAAGCTTTAATATGATATTTATTTATAATCTTATCGTTTATTAACAGGCTTAAATGACCTTAAAGTTTCTCCAGTATAAATTTGTCTTGGTCGCCCAATTGGCTCATTGTTTAAACGCATTTCACGCCATTGTGCTATCCATCCTGGTAAGCGTCCTAAAGCAAACATAACCGTAAACATATCGGTTGGGATACCCATGGCACGATAGATAATTCCAGAATAAAAATCAACATTTGGATATAGCTTACGCTTTACAAAGTAATCGTCTTCCAGAGCTTCTTTTTCTAATCCTTTGGCAATATCTAATATAGGATCTTCAACGCCTAGGTTTCCTAGAACTTCATCGGCAGATTTCTTAATGATTCTTGCACGTGGATCGAAGTTTTTATAAACACGATGGCCGAATCCCATTAAACGGAACGGGTCATCCTTATCCTTGGCTTTTGCCATATATTTTTTAGTATCGCCTCCATCTTCTTTTATAGCTTCCAACATTTCTAAAACGGCTTGGTTTGCTCCACCATGAAGTGGTCCCCAAAGGGCTGAAATACCAGAAGACAATGATGCAAATAATCCTGCATGGGAAGAACCTACAATTCTCACCGTTGAAGTTGAACAGTTTTGCTCGTGGTCAGCATGAAGAATCAATAACTTATCTAATGCATCTACTACTACTGGGTCTAAAATATATTCTTCATTAGGCTGTTTAAACATCATTTTAAGACAATTCTCAACATAACCTAAATTCTTATCGCCATAATCTAAAGGTAAACCATTTTTCTTACGTAATGTCCAAGCCACTAAAACCGGAAACTTACCCATGATTCGCACTATGGCTTTGTACATCTCTTCTTCAGAATTTACGTTTACTGAAGAAGGGTTAAAAGCTGTAAGCGCACTTGTTAAAGAGGCCAAAACACCCATAGGATGAGCTGACTTTGGAAAAGCATCTACAATCTTACGCACATCATCATCAACAACCGAGTGGCTTTTGATATCAGCATGGAATTTATCTAGCTGTTCTTGTGTTGGTAATTCTCCAAAAATTAATAAATACGCAACCTCTAAAAAGTCGGCTTTTTCGGCTAATTCTTCAATAGAATATCCTCTGTATCTTAAAATACCTTTTTCACCATCCAAAAACGTAATGGCACTAGTACAAGAACCCGTGTTTTTATAACCTGGATCAATGGTCACAACACCATTGGTGACACCTCGTAATGATTTGATATCAATGGCAACTTCATTCTCTGTTCCTTTAACCAAAGGAAATTCATATTTCTGGCCGTTAATTTCTATGGTAGCTTTATCTGACATATGTATTCTAAAATTTTTTGATATTATTGCGTCGAATTTGACAGCACGAAAATACGAAATATCTCACTATATTTAAAGGATATCACAGAGGATTTATCAATTTCACTATTGCTAAAATTGATATTTATAACTATTTGACTTATTCCTTGATAATATTGACTATTTGCTGACCGTTTTTAGTCTTTATTTTTACAAAGTAAACACCTTTTGTCAAAGCCGAAGTATTTAAGGTTTGCTTATTCTGATTAGAATTTTGACTCACCACCAATCGTCCTTGAACGTCATATATTTCAACTTTCTGAATGACCGATCGCGTATTGATATGTAATAACCCAGATGTCGGATTTGGATAGACTGTGATAGCATCACCCAACTGATTTTCCTCAACTGATAGTGTTTGGAACGTCGTATTGGTCTCATTGGTAACAATCGGGAAATTGTAATCAAAAAAGATTTCGGCATCATTGGTTACCGAATCGCCTACATTTAAAGTATCCAATGTTTTTATTTTAAAAACCACATTGCCCTTTTCTTCAGTACCTAAATTGATATTATCAAAAATAAACTCAATTTTATTGCCTGCAACTTGAGTCATCATCTCATGACTGGCATACATAACCTGTAAGGTGTTCATGTCAAACATGGTTTCATTAATGACATCTTTTACTACTACAAAAGTAGCTGCTGCTGTTCCCGTATTTTCAAAATTGATATTGAAGTGCAGGTATTCACCTATTTGATTAGATTCTACTATATCACCTTCCAGACAGGTTTTATCATTAGGGTCATAAGAACCAATAACGATTTGCTTAAATTGGAATGTATTGTCAGAAGGTATTTCATCACCTACTGTTGGATTAATAGCACTAATGAAAGGTAACTCATCACCAATATTAACGGCAGGTGTTTCTGTTGGCGCATTAACATTTAAGGTTACCGTAAAAGTCCTGCTCTGAAATGGTGGTAAATTAGCATAATTCCAAGATAAAACCCCAGACCCTTGACTATCTGGAGATATTGAGGCGGTTATAAAATCCAATAAAGCTTCATTATACTCAAAATTAATTTCGCCTGATAATGTTTGGTTTCCTTTATTTCTATATGCTAATTGATATGTGGCATCAAATCCAGGTTGGGCAGGTACAATTGGCGAAATAATAATTTCAACATCGTTATGGACTCCAACCGGAGTAACACAAAAATCCTGAATTGCTGTATTAAAGTTATTGTCTGTAAATTCTATATTGGCAGAGGTTGGAGAAATGTCAAACCAAGTTGGGTTTTCAATTGATGGTAATAACTCAAAATTACCCGATTGCGTGTAAAAAACATACTCACCAGAATTATTTGCAAATGTCATTCCTTGATTGGTTCCGTCATTTATATCTAATCTAAAATTTAAGGCAGGTAAATCGCTTGTTGTACAACCATTATTTTCTGTGTCTAGAAAAATATTTCCCGAAATTACATTATTATTACTTCCTGGATTAAAATTACAATAGGACGTTATAACTGAAGCAGATTGAATAAATGGAGAAGCTTCTAATGCAGGAATATCATAATCATCTGCACAAATAAATAAAACATAAGATTGCCCCTCTAATATAATAGTTTCATTGATACCATTTTTAATATATAAATTTTCTAAATAAAAATTTGAGCATTCTAATAATTGTAGATTTATATTTTGGGATACATCAATTGTAGATATACCATATCCCCAATTATCATTATGGGAACAGTTTAAACTTTCAAGAAGCACATTATTTGATACATCAAGTTCAGATAAACTATTTGCTTCACAATTCAAAACTCTTAAATTCTCATTATTTGTTACATCAAGTTCAGTTAAACCACATCCAGTTAATATAAGTTCTTCAAGGTTTAAGTTTTGAGATACGTCTAAACTTGTTAAATAATAATTGTTTGAGCAATTTAAACTTATCAAATTAATATTATTTGATATATCCAATTCGGTCAAATCGCACGTTTGACAATTCAATGATTCAAGATTTGGATTTTGAGAAACATCTAAATCTGTAATGCCAGATAAAAAAGCGCTAAATGAAATGAGATTACTACTATTAGAAATATCAAGAAATGCTACTGGATTTTCATCTAAGTTTAATGTTTCAAGATTAATTAATTCACTTAAATCCCAAATGTTTTCAAGATTACCATTACTAGTTAAATGTTGCAGATTGGTAAATGCTTCTATTCCACTAATTGAATCCAGACCAACGGAACTAATATTCAAATATGTTGTTTCCAAAGCTTCTGTTACTTGTATCTCACCATCATCATTTGCATCAATTTTATAAAAATTACCGGAACTATCTTGAGCAATTTGATTACTAGGTGATGCTGATAATAAAGCAGCCTTAAAAACAGGATCCGGTATATTGACTATTTGGGCATTGACAAGGGTTGTAAGAATAAAAAATAAGGGAAGTAATAGTCTTTTCATGGTTAGCGTTTACTATATAGATGCAAAAAGAGTAAAAAGGTTGCGTTAATTTACCATAAAAAAAACCTGCAATCAAATTTGCAGGTTTTTATTTACTGTGAACAAGTGTTTTTATTTCACTTTAAACGCTTTTTCTTGCGGGTAATATGCCACATGAGCTAGCTCCTCCTCAATACGTAATAACTGGTTGTATTTTGCCATACGGTCACTACGTGAAGCCGAGCCTGTTTTAATTTGGCCAGTGTTTAATGCTACAGCTAAATCGGCTATGGTATTATCTTCAGTTTCCCCAGAGCGGTGAGACATCACAGATGTATAACCAGCATTGTGTGCCATATTCACGGCAGCAATGGTTTCGGTTAAAGTTCCAATCTGGTTTACTTTTATTAATATAGAATTGGCAATGCCATTTTCTATACCACGAGAGAGTCTTTCTACATTGGTTACAAATAAATCGTCACCAACCAATTGGACTTTATCACCAACTTTATCAGTTAGGTATTTCCAACCTTCCCAATCGTTTTCATCCATACCATCCTCAATGGAGATTATCGGGTATTTTTCACACAATTGCGCTAAATAATCAGCTTGCTCTTGGCTGCTTCTTACCTGACCTTTATCACCTTCAAACTTGGTGTAATCGTATTTACCATCAATATAGAATTCTGCTGAAGCACAATCTAAAGCAATCATCACGTCGTCACCGAGTTTATAACCAGCTTTAGTAACGGCTTTTTCAATAGTATCTAAAGCATCTTCTGTACCACCTTCAAGGTTTGGTGCAAAACCACCTTCATCACCAACAGCAGTACTCAAACCACGATCATGCAATACTTTTTTCAAATTATGGAAAATCTCGGTTCCCATTTGCATAGCATGGGTGAAGTTTTTTGCCTTAACTGGCATTACCATAAATTCCTGAAAGGCAATAGGCGCATCGGAATGTGAGCCTCCATTAATGATATTCATCATAGGAACTGGTAAGGTATTGGCTGATACACCACCAACATAGCGGTATAGTGGCAACCCTAATTCGTTAGCCGCTGCTTTGGCTGCTGCCAAAGAAACCCCTAAAATAGCATTAGCGCCGAGTTTTGATTTATTGGCTGTACCATCCAATTCAATCATCGTTTGGTCAATCATGTTCTGTTCAAAAACAGAAACACCCAATAATTCTTGTGCAATAATGGTATTGACATTGTTAACGGCTTTGGTGACTCCTTTTCCCATAAACGTGTCTCCACCATCACGTAATTCAACAGCCTCATGTTCGCCTGTTGATGCTCCTGAAGGTACAGCAGCACGTCCCATAAAACCATTTTCGGTTGTCACATCAACTTCAATAGTTGGGTTACCTCTTGAATCTAAAACTTGTCTGGCGTGAATATCAATTATAATGCTCATTTAGTTGATTTTTTTTATTGATTACAAATTTACAAAATACTCTTACTTAAGCATATTGTTTGTAGGAGTATTGCATTTAATTTTTACGATAATGTTTTCGTAATAAAAAAACCTCAAAGGATTTTAGGTTTCTTTGAGGTTTTTGAATTAAGCGTTTTTAATATTCTCTATAAACTGATCAAAAAGATAAGTAGAATCATTTGGTCCAGGACTGGCTTCTGGATGATATTGTACTGAAAAACAGTTTTTAGATTTCATTTTAATACCTGCAACCGTATGATCATTTAAATGAACATGTGTAATTTCAACATCTGGATGGCTTTCTGTTTCTTCACGATTAATGGCGAAACCATGATTTTGAGAGGTTATTTCACCTTTTCCCGTTATTTTGTTTATAACAGGATGGTTAATACCTCTATGTCCATGATGCATTTTGTAAGTTGAAATGCCATTGGCTAGCGCTATTACTTGATGTCCTAAACAGATTCCAAATAGTGGTAAGTTTCTATTGATAACCTCATTTGCCACAGCTTGAGCTTCAACCAATGGCTCAGGATCACCAGGCCCATTAGATAAGAAATAGCCGTCGGGCTTGAATGCCTCTAAATCTTCAAACTTTGAGTTATAAGGAAATACTTTTATGTAGGCATCACGTTTAGCTAAATTGCGAAGTATATTTTTCTTCACACCAATATCTAAAGCGGCTATCTTATATTTTGCGTTTTCGTTTCCGAAATAATACGGTTCCTTGGTTGATACTTTAGAAGCCAATTCTAGGCCTTCCATGTTTGGTACTTCAGCCAACTGCTTTTTTAAGCCTTCAATATTATCAACTTCAGTTGAAATGACAGCATTCATAGCACCATTATCACGAATGTAAGATACTAGCGCTCTGGTATCAACATCAGAAATAGCTAATACATTATGCTTTTCAAAAAATTGCTCTAGATTTCCTTCTGCTGATGGTCTGGAATAGTTAAAACTAAAATTTTTGCAGATTAATCCTGAAATTTTTATTGAATCAGATTCTATTTCATCCTCATGGGTTCCATAATTACCAATGTGGGCATTGGTTGTTACCATAAGTTGTCCAAAATAAGAAGGATCTGTAAAAATTTCCTGATAACCTGTTGTTCCAGTATTGAAACATACTTCGCCAAAAGCAGTTCCTTTTTTGCCAATTGATTTGCCGTGAAATATAGTTCCATCCGCGAGTAGAACTATAGCTTTGTCTCGTTTATTGTATTTCATTTTTAAAAAAAGGTTTTGCAAAATTGCATAAAAAAAAGGATAACCTAAAATAGATTATCCTTTATATATTAAATGCTTATTAACATTTATTCTTCTTCGTTTGTTGCTTTCGTTTCAACTGGAGCAGCAGCAGCCGGTTTAGAACCACCTCTTCTACTTCTTCGTGTTGTTTTCTTCTTCGCTTTACCAGCATTGTAGATTTCGTTGTAATCAACTAATTCTATCATTGCCATATCAGCATTATCTCCCAAACGATTTCCTAGTTTAATAATTCTAGTATAACCTCCTGGTCTATCACCTACTTTAGGAGCAACCTCTCTGAATAACTCAACAACAGCATCTTTTTGTCTTAGACGTGACATAACAATACGTCTGTTATGTGTAGTATCTTCTTTAGATTTAGTTACTAAAGGTTCAACAAATTGCTTTAATGCTTTTGCTTTTGCAACAGTTGTGTTAATACGCTTGTGTTCAATTAATGAACAAGCCATATTAGCCAACATGGACTTTCTGTGAGCTGTTTTTCTACCTAAATGGTTTGTTTTTTTTCCGTGTCTCATGACATTTGTTTTATCATCTTGCTACCAGACCACACTATTAGCGTGGGAGCAAAATATGATTAGTATTAATTATTATTAGTCTTTATCTAATTTATATTTTGATAAATCCATTCCGAAGTTTAATCCTTTAACATTTACTAGTTCCTCTAGTTCCGTTAAAGATTTCTTACCAAAGTTACGGAACTTCATTAAGTCATTTTTATTGAATGATACTAAATCACCTAATGTATCAACTTCAGCCGCTTTTAAACAGTTTAATGCACGTACAGAAAGATCCATATCAACTAATTTAGTTTTCAATAGTTGTCTCATGTGAAGAGATTCTTCATCATAAGTTTCAGTCTGTGCAATTTCATCAGCTTCTAATGTAATACGCTCATCAGAGAATAACATGAAGTGGTGAATTAAAGTTTTTGCTGCTTCAGTTAAAGCATCTTGAGGGTTGATAGAACCATCAGTAATGATTTCGAAAACTAATTTTTCGTAATCTGTTTTTTGCTCTACACGGTAATTTTCAATGCTATACTTCACATTTTTTATTGGTGTGTAGATTGAATCTGTAAAGATTGTTCCTATTGGCGCTGAAGCTTTTTTGTTTTCTTCAGCAGGAACATATCCTCTACCTTTTTCAATAGTGATTTCCATATTAACATTCACTTTAGGATCTAAATTACAGATTACTAATTCTGAATTTAATACTTGAAATCCTGAAATAAATTTTTGGAAATCGCCCGCTGTAATTTGCTCTTGACCTGAAATAGAAATAGAAACAGATTCGTTATCTACGTCTTCGATTTGTCTTTTAAAACGAATTTGTTTTAAATTTAAAATGATTTCAGTAACGTCTTCAACAACACCTGCTATTGTAGAGAATTCGTGATCTACACCTTCAATTCTAACGGATGTAATTGCAAATCCTTCTAAAGAAGATAATAAAACTCTTCTTAAAGCATTTCCTACTGTTAAACCATAACCTGGCTCTAAAGGTCTAAATTCGAACTTCCCTTCAAAGTCAGTTGAATCAATCATGATTACTTTGTCGGGCTTTTGAAAATTAAATACTGCCATATTGTTTCTTCGTTTTAATTGTTATTTAGTTGCGCGGTTTATAAGTTTGAAGAAGTACCAATAAACCCTTTGGCTAAATACCAATATTTTTAAATGATTATTTAGAATATAATTCGACGATGAATTGCTCGTTGATGTTTTCTGGAATTTGAATTCTAGCAGGAACAGAAACGTACGTTCCTTCCTTCTTATCATTATTCCATGTAATCCATTCGTACACGTTGCTTGAGTTAGCTAATGAATTATTAATTGACTCAAGTGATTTTGATTTTTCTCTTACTGCAACAACATCACCAGCTTTTAATTGGTATGATGGAATATTTACCAAATTACCATTTACTGTGATGTGTCTGTGAGATACTAATTGTCTAGCACCACTTCTTGAAGGTGATAATCCCATTCTGAAGACTACGTTATCTAAACGAGACTCACATAATTGTAACAACACCTCACCTGTAATTCCAGGAGCAGCTGTTGCTCTTTTGAACATATTTCTGAATTGTTTTTCTAAAATACCATAAGTATATTTAGCTTTTTGCTTTTCCATTAATTGGATTGCATATTCAGATTTCTTTCCACGACGCTTGTTTGCACCATGTTGACCTGGAGGGTAATTTCTTTTTTCAAAAGATTTATCTTCTCCGTAAATAGCTTCACCAAATTTACGAGCTATTTTAGTTTTAGGACCAGTATATCTTGCCATTTTAAATTGTTGTTTTGAGAGTGATTATGAATTAAGGTCTTAATCTTATCCTTCGATAATCGTTGATCTCCCGTTGATACTTGTTAATTAATTATTTTTTTCGGTTTGCAAATTTACATATAAAAAAATTAATATCAACTGTATAAACAGTTGATATTAATCTCTTTAATTATAAATTATACTCTTCTACGTTTTGGAGGACGACATCCATTATGTGGTAATGGCGTAACATCGATAATTTCAGTTACTTCAATACCTGCATTGTGAATTGAACGAATAGCAGATTCTCTACCATTCCCTGGTCCTTTTACGTAAACTTTTACTTTCTTTAATCCAGCTTCTTGTGCAACTCCAGCAGCATCTTCTGCAGCTAATTGAGCAGCATAAGGTGTGTTCTTTTTAGAACCGCGGAATCCCATTTTACCAGCTGAAGACCATGAAATTACATCGCCTTTTTTGTTTGTAAGTGATATGATGATGTTGTTAAATGAAGCTGTTACGTGTGCTTCACCTACTGCATCTACAATTACTTTACGCTTTTTAGTACTTGACTTTGCCATATTATTTAAGTTTCTAGTTGTTAGTTTTTAGTTGTTAGAATCCTAAACATTGCTATTTCAAACAGATTCATCTAACCTCTAAACTCTAATGACTATTGTCTATTTTTATTTAGTTGCCATTTTTTTGTTAGCAACAGTTTTTCTTCTACCTTTTCTTGTTCTAGAGTTGTTTTTTGTACGTTGTCCTCTTAATGGAAGACCAGCTCTATGACGGATACCTCTGTAACATCCAATATCCATTAATCGCTTAATGTTTATTTGTGTTTCAGAACGTAGTTCACCTTCAATAGTAAACGCTCCAACAGCCTCACGAATGTTTCCAATTTCGTCATCTGTCCAATCTTGAACTTTTGTACTTTCATCAACTTTAGCGTTTGCTAAAATTTCTTTTGCTCTACTTTTACCTATTCCATAGATATAAGTAAGGGAAATTACTCCTCTCTTGTTTTTTGGTATGTCTACACCTGCAATTCTTGCCATAATTATCCTTGTCTTTGTTTGAATCTAGGATTCTTTTTGTTAATGACGTAAAGTCTACCTTTTCTGCGGACGATTTTACAGTCTGCGCTTCTTTTTTTAACTGATGCTCTTACTTTCATCGTATTAGTATCTATAAGTTATTCGAGCCTTCGTTAAATCGTAAGGGCTCATTTCTAATTTTACTTTATCTCCTGGTAACAACTTAATGTAGTGCATACGCATTTTACCAGAAATATGTGCTGTCACAATGTGACCATTTTCTAATTCAACACGAAACATAGCATTTGATAATGCTTCTATAATTGTTCCGTCTTGTTCTATTGCTGCTTGTTTTGCCATAGTATATATATTAAGCTACTGCTTTTCTATTTTTACCTGTTTTCATCAAGCCGTCATAGTGTCTATTTAACAAGTAAGAATTTACTTGTTGCATAGTGTCAATTGCAACTCCAACCATAATTAATAGTGATGTTCCACCAAAAAATAAGGCCCATCCAGATTGTACATTCATTAGCTTTACAATAAATGCTGGGAACACAGCTATTAATGCTAAAAATATAGAACCCGGTAATGTTATTTGAGACATGATTTTGTCTAAATATTCAGAAGTTTCAGTTCCTGGACGAATTCCTGGAATAAAACCACCGCTTCGTTTTAAGTCATCTGCCATTTTATTGGTAGGTACAGTAATTGCTGTATAGAAGTATGTAAATACTATAATTAACAAAGCAAAAACTAAATTATACCAAAAACCAAAAATATCAGAGAAATTTGTTTGCATCCATTGCCCTGTGGCTGTCTCTTTCAAGAAGGATGAACCTCCAATCAAAGTTGGAACAAACATAATAGCTTGTGCAAAAATGATTGGCATTACACCAGAGGCATTCAACTTTAAAGGAATATATTGTCTTGATCCAAATACGTTTTTTTCAAAACCTCCAGACGCTGTTCTTCTAGCATATTGTACAGCAATCTTTCTCACTGCCATTACAAGCATAACTGAAGCTAAAATTATCAGCAACCAGATCACCAATTCAAAAAGAATTAACATGACGTTGTTACCCTCTAATCGAGATGACGCGTTTAACAAAAAGTTTTTAGGTAAGGTTGCAATAATACCAACCATAATTAATAAGGAGATACCATTACCAATTCCTTTGTCAGTAATTTTTTCACCTAACCACATAGCAAAAATACACCCTGTGACTAAAATGATTACTGATGAAAAATAAAATAATGTTCCTTGACCTAATAAGAAAGCAGAAGCAGGAATTCCTAATGTTGGTAAACTTGCCAAATAACCAGGTGCCTGAACCAAACAAATAGCAATGGTTAACCATCTGGTTATTTGTGTGATTTTCTTTTGACCACTGGCTCCTTCTTTTTGTAATTTTTGTAGGTAAGGAATAGCGATTCCCATTAATTGCACAACAATAGAAGCTGATATATAAGGCATAATACCTAATGCAAAAACAGAAGCGTTAGCAAAAGCACCTCCTGTGAAAGCATTTAATAAACCTAATAAACCAGACTCTGTATTACCTTGTAATCCTTCTAATTGCGCAGCATCAATACCAGGTAAAACTACTTGTGCACCAAAACGGTAAACTAATAACAGACCCAATGTAACTATGATTCTGTTTCTTAGCTCTTCTATTTTCCAAACATTCTTTAATGTCTCTATAAATTTCATGCGCTTATATTGGGATTATAAAGTTACAGCTTCTCCTCCAGCAGCTTCAATAGCAGCTTTTGCCGAAGCAGTAAACTTATGTGCTGTTACTGTCAATTTAGATTTTAACTCACCTCTACCTAAAATTTTAACAAGATCATTCTTGCCAACTAGGTTTAAAGTCATTAATGTCTCGAAATCTACAGTGTCTTTTATTTTCTTATCATCAACCAATTGTTGCAAAGTATCAAGATTTACACCTTGATATTCTACACGGTTGATATTTGTAAAGCCAAATTTAGGCACACGTCTTTGAAGTGGCATTTGACCACCTTCAAATCCAATTTTCTTTGAATAACCAGAACGTGACTTTGCTCCTTTGTGACCACGTGTTGCGGTACCACCTTTTCCAGAACCTTGTCCTCTACCTATTCGTTTACCTTGACTTTTTACTGAACCTTCTGCAGGTTTTAAATTACTTAAATCCATTTCAGTTTTATATTATTTTGTTTCTTCAACAGAAACTAAATGTGAAACTTTAGCAACCATACCAAGGATATTTGGTGTGGCATCGTGCTCTACTACTTGACCAATCTTTTTAAGACCTAAAGCTTCTAATGTTAACTTTTGTCTTTTAGTACGATTGATTGCACTTCTTACTTTTTTAACTTTAATTTTTGCCATCGTTTTCCGTTATTATCCTTTAAAAACTTTTTCAAGAGAAATTCCTCTGTCACGAGCTATTGTTCTTGCATCTCTTAACTGTAATAAAGCATCGAAAGTTGCTTTTACAACATTATGTGGGTTTGATGAACCTTGAGATTTTGATAATACATCATGAACTCCAACTGCTTCTAATACTGTTCTTACAGCACCACCAGCAATTACTCCTGTTCCAGGAGCTGCAGGAATGATGTTTACTCTTGCTCCACCATATTTACCTTTTTGTTCGTGTGGTAAAGTTCCTTTAACGATTGGTATGCGTACTAAATTTTTCTTAGCGTCTTCAACGGCTTTAGCAATTGCACTAGCCACATCTTTAGATTTTCCTAATCCGTGACCAACTACACCTGCTTCGTCACCAACAACAACTATTGCTGAAAATCCGAATGCTCTACCACCTTTAGTTACTTTTGTAACTCTTTGTACTCCAACTAAACGATCCTTAAGATCTAATCCACTTGGTTTTACTAGTTCTGCGCTTTTGTATTTCTGATACATAATTTCTTAGAATTTAAGTCCTGCTTCTCTAGCACCTTCTGCTAATGATTTTACTCTTCCGTGATATAAATAACCGCCTCTATCAAAAGAGATTGTTTCTACACCTGCTTTAAGGGCTTTTTCAGCAACAGCTTTTCCTACCAATGCGGCAACTTCTGTTTTTGTACCTTTTGCAGAACTAATGTCTTTATCTCTTGAAGATGCAGCACTGATAGTTTTACCAGTAACGTCATCAACTATTTGAGCATAAATTTCTTTATTACTTCTAAAAACAGATAATCTAGGTCTAGCTTCAGTTCCAGAAACTATTTTACGAACTCTGTTCTTAATTCTTATTCTTCTTTCGTTCTTTGTTAATGCCATAACTTAATTATTAAGCTGATTTACCTGCTTTTCTTCTTATTTGTTCACCAACAAACTTAACACCTTTTCCTTTGTAAGGTTCTGGTTTTCTAAAGCCACGGATTTTTGCCGCTACTTGTCCTACCAATTGCTTATCGTGAGAGGTTAATTTTACTACTGGATTCTTTCCTTTTTCTGTTACCGTTTCAACTTTAACTTCAGGAGCTAAATCTAAAACGATATTGTGAGAAAAACCTAAAGCTAAATCAAGCTTTTGACCTTGATTACTTGCTCTATATCCAACACCAACTAACTCTAATTCTTTTGTCCATCCTCTAGATACACCTTCAATCATATTGTAGATAAGTGATCTATAAAGACCATGTTTAGCTTTCTCTTCTTTTTTATCTGAAGAACGCTCAACTAAAACATTTCCTTCTTCAACTTTAATAGATACGTTAGAAAATTCTTGAGTTAATTCTCCTAATTTTCCTTTTACGGTAACTATGTTGTCGTTGATTTCAACTGTAACTCCTTCTGGAATTGCTACTGGGTTATTACCTATTCTTGACATGTCTTATAGTCTTTTTAAATTAGTAAACGTAACAAAGTACTTCACCTCCAACATTTTCTCTTTGAGCTTGTTTTCCAGTCATTACACCGTGTGAGGTAGAAACGATTGCAATACCAAGACCATTAAGAATTCTCGGAAGTTCTTTTGAACTTGCGTACTTACGTAAACCTGGTTTACTTATTCTTTGAATCTTCTTAATTACAGGTTCTTTTGTTTCTTTGTTGTACTTAAGCGCTATCTTGATAGTCCCTTGTACAGCTGAATCTTCGAATTTGTAACTTAAAATATATCCTTGATCGAATAATATTTTAGTGATTTCTTTCTTTAAATTAGATGCAGGAATCTCAACCACTCTGTGATTGGCACGCACTGCGTTTCTAATTCTTGTTAAATAATCCGCTATTGGATCTGTATACATAGTTATAAATTTGCGGTAACGGTTTTTAACATTTGTTAAACCTGAAACCAATTAATAATATTACCAACTTGCTTTTTTAACACCTGGTATTAACCCTTGGTTAGCCATTTCTCTGAACATAACACGAGAAATACCAAATGTTCTCATATAACCTTTTGGTCTTCCTGTTAACTTACAACGATTGTGTTGACGCACAGGAGAAGCATTTTTTGGTAATTTTTGTAATGCTTCATAATCGCCAGCTTCTTTTAAAGCTTTGCGTTTTTCAGCATACTTTGCTACCATTTTTGCTCTTTTTACCTCACGGGCTTTCATTGATTCTTTAGCCATATCTTAATTCTTTTGAAAAGGTAATCCTAATTCGGTTAATAATGATTTTGCTTCTTTATCAGTATCAGCAGAAGTTACAAATGTGATATCCATACCAGAAATTTTGTTTACCTTATCGATATCTATCTCTGGGAAGATAATTTGTTCAGTAATTCCTAAATTGTAATTACCTCTTCCGTCAAATCCTGTAGCTTTAATTCCATTAAAATCTCTTACACGTGGTAAGGCTGATGTAATTAAACGATCTAAAAACTCATACATTCTTTCACCTCTTAACGTAACTTTTGCTCCAATTGGCATACCTTTACGTAGTTTGAAAGATGCAACGTCTTTTTTAGACATCGTTGCTATAGCTTTTTGTCCAGTTATAGTTGATAATTCTTCAACAGCATGATCAATTAATTTTTTATCAGCTACTGCTGCACCAACTCCTTTAGATAATACTATCTTTTGAAGTTTTGGCACTTGCATTACATTACTATAACCAAATTCGTCTGTAAGAGCAGCAATTACTCTGCTTTTGTACTCTTCTTTAAGTCTCGGTGAATATGCCATAACTATATTACTTCATTTGATTTTTTAGAAAATCTCACTTTATTATCGCCTTCCATTCTATATCCAACACGTGTCTCTTCACCTTTAGAGGTTAATAAAGACAAGTTTGAAATATGAATAGCTGCTTCTTTTTCTACGATTCCACCTTGAGGACTTTGTGCACTTGGTTTCATGTGTTTTTTCACCAAGTTTACACCCTCAACAATCGCCTTGTTCTTATCTATTAATACTTGAAGTACTTTACCTTCTGATCCTTTGTGATCTCCAGCTATTACTTTTACAGTATCTCCTGATTTAATTTTAAGCTTTGTCATTTTATTTTTCATTAAAGCACTTCAGGTGCTAATGATACAATTTTCATGAATTGTTTATCACGAAGTTCTCTAGCAACAGGACCAAACACACGTGTACCTCTCATTTCACCCGTTGGGTTCAATAACACACAAGCATTATCGTCAAAACGGATATAAGATCCATCTGGTCTTCTTACTTCTTTTCTAGTACGTACAACAACTGCTGTTGAAACAGCTCCTTTTTTAATGTTTCCATTAGGAGTCGCATCTTTAACAGAAACAACTATTTTGTCTCCTACAGAAGCGTATCTTCTTTTAGTACCACCTAATACACGAATAGTTAAAACCTCTTTCGCTCCGGTGTTATCAGCTACTTTTAATCTTGATTCAGTCTGTACCATAATTACTTCGCTCTTTCAATTATTTCAACTAATCTCCAACATTTAGATTTACTCATAGGTCTTGTTTCCATGATCTTTACAGTACCTCCAATGTTACAATCGTTTGTTTCATCGTGCGCAACATATTTTTTTGTTTTTAACACGAACTTTCCATACATAGGGTGTTTTACTTTCTTAACTTCAGAAACTACAATAGATTTCTGCATTTTATTACTAGTAACAATTCCTATACGTTCTTTTCTTAAATTTCTTGTTTCCATCTTTCTGCAGAATTATTGTAATTCTCTTTTTGTTAATTCTGTTGCAATTCTAGCTATTGTTCTTCTTACTGAACGCAATTGAATTGGATTCTCTAGAGGAGAAATTGCATGAGCCAACTTCATTTCAGTATAACTCTTTTTTGTCTCACCAAGTTTCTCTTGTAACTCAGCTACTGATAATTCTTTTACTTCTGATTGTTTCATCGTATAAATAAATTATGCTTCGTAATCTCTAGCAATTATAAATTTAGTTTTAACTGGCAACTTTTGTGCAGCTAAACGTAATGCTTCTTTAGCAACATCTAATGGCACACCACCTACTTCAAAAAGTATACGGCCTGGCTTAACAACAGCTGCCCAATATTCAACGGCACCTTTACCTTTACCCATACGTACTTCAAGAGGTTTCTTTGTGATAGGCTTGTCTGGAAATATTTTAATCCAGATTGATCCTTCTCTCTTCATGTAACGAGTAGCAGCAATACGCGCAGCTTCAATCTGACGTGCTGTAATAAAACTTGAGTCTAATGACTTTATACCAAAGGTACCACTTGAAAGTCTAAAACCTCTTCCGGCATTACCTTTCATGCGACCCTTTTGTTGCTTACGAAATTTTGTTCTTTTAGGCTGTAACATGCTTTCTTTTCTTTAAAAAATTACTTTCTACGACGTGATTTGTTATCTCTTCCACCACGTCCACCTTTTCCTTGCTTTTTAGATAAACCAACAAGCGGAGAAAGTTCTCTTTTACCATATACTTCACCTTTCATGATCCATACTTTAACACCTAATCTACCATAAGTAGTGTGTGCCTCAACTAAAGCATAGTCAATATCGGCTCTAAACGTTGATAAAGGAATACGTCCTTCTTTGTAATGTTCGCTACGTGCCATTTCAGCACCATTTAAACGACCACTAATTTGAATTTTTATTCCTTCAGCATTCATACGCATTGTTGCTGCGATTGCCATTTTGATTGCACGTCTATATGAAATTCTATTTTCAATTTGACGAGCAATACTCGAAGCAACTAAAAATGCATCAAGCTCTGGTCTTTTAATTTCAAATATGTTTATTTGAACTTCTTTACCAGTAATTTTCTTAAGCTCTTCTTTTAACTTGTCTACCTCTTGACCGCCTTTACCAATAATGATACCAGGACGAGCCGTTGTGATAGTAACGGTTACAAGTTTAAGAGTTCTTTCGATAATTACTCTTGAAACACTAGCTTTAGATAGACGTGCGTGAACGTACTTTCTGATCTTATCGTCTTCGGCAAGTTTATCGCCATAATCATTTCCTCCGTACCAGTTAGATTCCCATCCTCTGATAATTCCTAAACGATTTCCGATTGGATTTGTTTTTTGTCCCATATCTCTACTTAAGCTTGTGTGTTATTGTTAGCTCCAACCACTAATGTTACATGGTTTGAACGTTTTCTAATTCTGTGTGCACGACCTTGAGGTGCTGGACGCAATCTTTTTAACATTGTTCCACCATCTACTCTAATCTCCTTAACAAATAATTCAGCATCTTCAATACTTGCATCTTCGTTTTTAGCTTGCCAGTTTGCAATTGCAGACAATAACAATTTCTCTAAACGATTAGACGCTTCTTTTTGGCTAAATTTTAAAATATTAAGCGCTTTCTCTACGCGTTCACCTCTTACTAAATCGGCTACTAAACGCATTTTTCTCGGTGACGTAGGACAATTATTAAGTTTAGCAAAAGCAACTTGCTTCTTTTCTTCCTTAATAGCGTCTGCCATTTGTTTTTTACGACTTCCCATAGCTTACTACTTTTTACCTTTATTTTTAGCACCTGCATGACCTCTAAAAGATCTTGTAGGTGAAAATTCTCCTAACTTGTGTCCTACCATGTTTTCAGTTACGTAAACTGGAACAAATTGACGACCGTTATGTACTGCGATTGTTTGACCAACAAAATCAGGCGTTATCATAGAGGCTCTAGACCATGTTTTGATAACAGTTTTCTTGTTAGCTTCTACATTAGCAGCTACTTTTCTTTCTAATTTATAATGAACGTAAGGTCCTTTTTTTAATGATCTTGACATGACTTATTATTTCTTTCTACGTTCTACAATATATTTATTACTCGCTTTTGTTTTAGAACGGGTTCTATAACCTTTAGCAGGTATACCATTTCTAGAACGTGGGTGTCCACCAGAAGACTTACCTTCACCACCACCCATTGGGTGATCAACCGGGTTCATAACAACTGGTCTTGTACGTGGTCTTCTTCCTAACCATCTTGTTCTACCAGCTTTACCTGATACTAACAATTGATGATCTGAATTAGATACAACACCTATAGTAGCCATACAATCCGCTAATATTAAACGTGTTTCACCTGATGGCAATTTGATTGTAGCAAATTTTCCTTCACGTGCCATTAATTGCGCAAATGTTCCAGCACTACGCGCCATAACAGCTCCTTGACCAGGACGCAATTCAACACAAGAAATAATAGTTCCTAAAGGAATTTGAGACAATGGCATTGCATTACCAATTTCTGGAGCGATATTCTCTTTTCCAGAAACAATAGTTTGGCCTACTTGCAAACCATTTTGAGCAATGATGTATGCTTTCTCACCATCTTGATAGTTTAACAACGCAATAAACGCTGTTCTGTTTGGATCGTATTCTATAGACTTAACTTCAGCTGGAATTCCAGTTTTGTTACGTTTAAAATCGATAATACGATACCTTTTCTTATGACCACCACCTATGTAGCGCATGGTCATTTTTCCGCGACTGTTTCTACCACCAGACCTTTTTTTCGGAGCTAATAAACTTTTCTCCGGCTTATCAGTAGTAATGGCGTCATACCCATTTACTACTCTAAAACGCTGCCCTGGTGTGATTGGTTTTAATTTTCTTACTGACATTTGTCTCTAATTACATGTTACTGTATAAATCAATCATTTCACCTTCCGCCAGTTGTACAATTGCTTTTTTAACAGCATTTGTTTTACCATGTTGAATACCAGTTTTTGTGTATTTG
This sequence comes from Hanstruepera ponticola, assembly GCF_012931685.1. Taxonomy (GTDB): domain Bacteria; phylum Bacteroidota; class Bacteroidia; order Flavobacteriales; family Flavobacteriaceae; genus Hanstruepera; species Hanstruepera ponticola. The sequence continues at coordinate 102,648 of NZ_JABANC010000006.1, read as the reverse complement.
GTACTCCTTTCTGGACGGACATTTATAGTACGAACTTTTTCAACAGAAACGCCATAAGCAGCTTCCACCGCTTTCTTGATTTCTACCTTGTTCGCCTTTGTATTCACAGCGAAAGTATAGCAGTTTCTTAACTCGCTATCAGCAGTCGCTTTTTCCGTGATTATGGGTTTAATTAAGATATTCATCTGTTTCTTATTTACTTAAATTCGTTTCAATTCCTTCTAAAGAACTCTCTAAAAGCACAACTTGATTTGCATTTAATATTTTGTAAGTACTTAATTCTGAATTAGTTATAACTTCAGAGCCTTTCAAATTGCGTGACGACAAATATACATTATTATTTGATGCACCCAACACAAAGAGAGATTTTTTGTTTTCTAGATCTAAAGCCTTTAAAACTGCTGTGAAGTTTTTTGTCTTTGGAGCATCAAAATTAAAGTCTTCTAATACTACAATTGACTTCTCGTTAGCTTTCATTGTTAAAGCTGATTTACGAGCTAAACGCTTCACGTTCTTATTTAACTTAAAACCGTAGTTTCTAGGTCTTGGACCAAACATACGTCCACCACCTTTAAAAACACCTGATTTGATACTACCTGCTCTTGCAGTACCAGTACCTTTTTGTTTTTTGATCTTACGCGTACTTCCAGTAATTTCTGCACGCTCTTTTGCTTTATGAGTCCCTTGTCTTTGGTTTGCTAAATATTGTTTAACATCCAAATAAACCGCATGATTATTAGGCTCAATAGCAAACACATCTTTAGAAAGTTCAACCTTTCTACCTGTGTCTTTTCCGTTAATATCTACAACTGCTACTTTCATTACTTTCTAATAATTACATAAGCGTTTTTATGTCCAGGAACACATCCTTTAACAACAAGTAGATTCTTTTCAGCAACTACTTTTAAAACTCTTAAATTTTGAACTTTTACTGTTTCGCCTCCCATTCTTCCGGCCATCTTCATACCCTTGAAGACTCTTGCAGGATAAGAAGCAGCACCAATTGATCCTGGCGCTCTTAAACGGTTATGTTGACCGTGAGTAGCTTGACCTACACCACCAAAACCGTGACGTTTTACAACGCCTTGAAATCCTTTTCCTTTAGAAGTTCCTGCTATATCAACAAACTCACCTTCATTAAAGTGCTCAACTGTTATAGCATCTCCTAATTTGTACTCCTCATCAAAACCTTTAAACTCAACGATTTTGCGTTTTACAGAAGTTCCTGCTTTTTTAGCGTGACCTAGATCAGCTTTAGTAGCACTTTTTTCTGTCGCGTCATCGAAACCAAGTTGCACAGCACTGTAGCCATCAACTTCTTCGGTTCTGACTTGGGTAACGATACATGGTCCAGCTTCGATTACAGTACAAGGAATATTTTTCCCGTTTTCATCGAAAATGCTGGTCATACCGATTTTTTTTCCTATTAACCCAGACATATTTATTAATTATTAATTGTTACTATTATATTTATTAAAATTCAAGGCTGAAAATACGTTTCAGCCCTGAATTGTATTTTTTACCGTTTTTCCCGCGACCGCATCGGTGGGACATGTTCGTGTCTTACTTACACTTTGATTTCAACTTCAACGCCACTTGGTAATTCAAGTTTCATTAAAGCATCGATTGTCTTTGAAGACGACGAGTAAATATCCAATAAACGCTTATATGAGCTTAATTGAAATTGTTCTCTTGACTTCTTATTTACGTGTGGTGAACGTAAAACAGTGAAAATCTTCTTGTGTGTTGGTAAAGGAATTGGACCTGTAACAACAGCACCAGTACTTTTTACTGTTTTTACAATCTTGTCAGCAGACTTGTCTACTAAATTGTGATCGTAAGACTTTAATTTTATTCTTATTTTCTGACTCATTTTTCTTTAGATTTAAGCTTCAACGCCTTTAGCTGCTTTAATTACTTCTTCAGATATATTTGAAGGAGTTTCAGCATAGTGTGAAAATTCCATTGTTGATGTTGCACGTCCTGAAGACAATGTTCTTAATGTAGTTACATAACCAAACATTTCAGATAATGGTACAGTTGCTTTAACAGTTTTTGCTCCTGCTCTGTCTCCCATATTACTCACCTGTCCTCTACGACGGTTTAAATCTCCTACTATATCACCCATATTCTCTTCAGGTGTAATAACCTCAAGTTTCATAATAGGTTCCATAATCACAGCTTTTGCAGCTTTTGCAGCATTCTTAAATCCAAGTTTTGCTGCCAATTCGAATGATAATTGATCCGAATCCACGTCATGGTATGAACCATCAGTTAATGTTACTTTCATAGCATCAACTTCATAACCTGCTAAAGGACCATTAATCATAGCCATTTTGAATCCTTTCTCAATTGAAGGGATAAATTCTTTAGGAACGTTACCACCTTTAATTTCAGACACAAATTCTAAACCTTCTTTACCTTCTTCGGCTGGTTCAAGAGTAAATACAATATCAGCAAATTTACCACGACCACCAGATTGTTTTTTGTAAACCTCTCTGTGTTCTGCTCTTCTAGTAATTGCTTCTTTGTATTCTACTTGTGGTTGACCTTGGTTTACTTCAACCTTAAACTCACGTTTAAGACGGTCAACAATAATATCTAAGTGAAGCTCACCCATTCCAGATATAATAGTCTGTCCTGAAGCTTCATCTGTTCTTACAGTAAATGTTGGATCTTCTTCTGCTAATTTACCCAAAGCCATACCTAGTTTATCAACATCGGCTTTTGTTTTTGGCTCTACAGCAATACCAATTACTGGATCAGGGAAATCCATAGATTCTAAAACAATTGGATGCTTCTCATCAGATAATGTATCACCTGTTTTGATATCTTTAAATCCTACTGCCGCTCCAATATCTCCTGCTTCGATATAATCGATAGCATTTTGCTTATTAGAATGCATTTGATAAATACGAGATATACGTTCTTTCTTACCTGAACGGTTGTTCAACACATAAGAACCTGCATCTAAACGACCTGAATAGGCACGGAAGAATGCTAAACGACCTACAAAAGGGTCAGTAGCAATCTTAAATGCTAATGCCGCAAAAGGAGCAGTTACATCTGGCTTACGAATCTCTTCTTTATCGGTATCAGGATTAACACCAACAATACCTTCTTTATCTACTGGAGAAGGCAAGTAACGACATACAGCATCTAACAAGAACTGTACACCTTTATTTTTAAATGAAGAACCACATATCATTGGAATGATAGCCATATCCATTACAGCAGCACGAAGCGCAGCATGCACTTCATCTTCCGTGATAGAATCTTCATCTTCCATGAATTTTTCTAATAAGTTCTCATCGTAAGTAGCTACTTCTTCTATAAGTAACGCTCTATACTTTCTAGCTTCCTCTTTTAACTCTTCTGGAATGTCAATAACATCAAAAGTTGCCCCTTGTGTTTCGTCATGCCAAACAATAGCTCTGTTTTTTACTAAATCAACGATACCTTTAAAGTCTCCCTCATCTCCAATATTCAAAACAATTGGAACAGCGTTAGACTTCAACATATCTTTAACCTGCTGACAAACTGCTAAAAAGTTAGATCCTTGACGGTCCATTTTATTAACAAAACCAATTCTTGGAACTTTATAGTTATCAGCTAATCTCCAGTTAGTTTCAGATTGCGGCTCAACACCATCAACTGCACTAAATAAAAACACTAAACCATCTAATACACGTAATGAACGGTTTACTTCAACCGTAAAATCAACGTGACCAGGAGTATCTATAATATTAAAGTGATACCCTTTTGTTTCAGGAGTCGGTTCAGCATTTTCCAAAGGAAACTGCCAAGTACAAGTCGTTGCAGCAGAAGTAATAGTAATACCTCTTTCTTGCTCTTGCTCCATCCAGTCCATAGTTGCAGCACCATCATGTACTTCTCCTATTTTGTGAGAAACGCCTGTGTAGAAAAGGATTCGTTCTGTAGTTGTTGTCTTACCTGCATCAATATGTGCAGCAATACCTATATTTCTTGTATATTTTAAATCTCTTTGTGCCATCTTAAATTAAAATCTAAAGTGTGAGAATGCTTTGTTTGCTTCAGCCATCTTGTGTGTATCAACACGTTTCTTAACTGCTGCTCCTTCTTCTTTAGCCGCTGCTAAAACTTCTGAAGCTAAACGCTGCGCCATAGACTTCTCGTTTCTCTTTCTTGAATAACCAATCAGCCATTTCATAGCCGTTGAAACTTTACGGTCTGGACGAATTTGCATTGGGATTTGAAATGTAGCACCTCCAACACGACGACTACGCACTTCTACGTGAGGCATCACATTTGATAAGGCATCTTTCCAAATTTCCAAGGCTGTTTTCTCGTCATCAGTTTTCTTTTCTTCTACGATATCAATTGCATCGTAAAACACTTTAAAAGCTACTGACTTTTTACCGTCCCACATCATCATGTTAACAAAACGTGTTACTAACTGATCGTTAAAACGTGGATCTGGTAAAAGCGGTCTTTTTTTCGCTTGTCTTTTTCTCATGTCTTCTTCTTAAAGTTTTTAATTACTTTTTAGGGCGTTTTGCACCATACTTAGATCTACGTTGTGTTCTACCTGCAACACCTGCTGTGTCTAAAGCACCACGAACAATGTGATATCTAACTCCTGGCAAATCTTTTACCCTTCCACCTCTAACCAATACTATCGAGTGCTCTTGTAGGTTGTGACCTTCACCTGGGATGTATGCGTTTACTTCCTTACCATTAGTAAGCCTTACCCTTGCAACTTTACGCATTGCCGAGTTAGGTTTCTTTGGTGTAGTAGTGTAAACACGCGTACAAACCCCACGTCTTTGTGGACACGAATCTAAAGCAGCCGATTTACTCTTCTTGGTTATTTTGGCTCTTCCTTTTCGTACTAATTGTGAAATTGTTGGCATATATTTCTATATAAATTTTATTTAACCTCTCATTTGAGGGCTGCAAAGGTAGAAATTAATTTCAATTTTTCAAATGTTAATAGATTAATTTTAAGCCGAAAACAAAATTCATTTAGCCTTCAATACAAAAACTGTAGTTTTTACGTTAATTTTACATTCCAAACCTAAAATGATAACGTGCACAAATCACTTGTTTTACTCCTTATTATATATGCAGGTTTTTCTTCCGAATTAATTGGCCAAAATTTACAATTGAAAATTAATGGTTCAAACAACATAGAAACCAGAATAATAGATTCCGTTAGCTATGTTAAATTCCACAAAGACGTTCAATCCATTGAAATAGAAGTTGACACCTTAAAACACAAACTCCAATCATTGGGATATATTGAATGTAAAACTCAACCGCTAACGAGGACTAACGACACCTTATTTACAGCATCACTTTTACTAGGAAACAAATACACGCTTATAAAAATTGACTATCAACCTGAATTAGTTTCAAGAGAAATAATAGAACTAATCTCTGATGATGTTACCGACTCGTATTTCACCATGCCTTTTAAAAGCATTGAATCGTCATTAGAGTTTATTAACTTGAAAATATCCGAAACTGGTTTTCCTTTTAATGAAATAAAGCTTTCTGATTTTGAGAAAATTGGCAACAATCAATTAAAAGCCCGTTTGACTTTAAAAAAGATAGATCAAAAAAGACAGATTGACAAAATAATAGTGAAAGGTTATGAGAAGTTTCCCAAATCATACTTGAAACATTATTTAAAGCTAAAAAAAGGAAACACATTAAACCCAACTAAAATAAAAAGCAAAACAAATTTGCTGCAAGACTTACAATTTGCAAGTCAGATTAAAGAACCAGAAATTTTATTTAGCAAAGACTCTACAATATTATATGTTTATATAGAAAAAAACAAAAGCAATAGTTTTGATGGTTTTTTAGGGTTTGGCACAAACGAAGAAACAAACAACCTGGAATTCAACGGCTACCTCAATCTAGACCTTATTAATAATCTAAACTTTGGCGAATCATTTTCTTTGATTTATAAGAGCGATGAAAATGAGCAAAAAACATTTAATGTTAAAATAGCCTTACCATATTTATTTGCCACTCCTTTAGGCACTGAATTAGAATTAAACATTTTTAAGAAAGATTCATCATTCACAACAGTCAATCAAAACGCACGCATATTTTACCAGTTAAATCCAAAAAACAAATTTTCTTTAGGCATAAAATCCACGCAATCAACCAATCTTCTTGATGATGAAAATCCAGATCCATTTGTAAAAGATTACAAAAGCAACATTTATAATGTAAGGTATGAGTTTTTACTTCGACAAAACTATAGTAGACTTTTTCGTAGAAACGCTTCAATTGATTTTGAGCTTGGGCTTGGTAATCGAGATATAGAATCAACCAAGACCTCTCAAGTAATAGCTCAATTAGACGCCTTCAAAATTTTAAATCTTAACGATAGGAATAGTATTTTTCTACGTACCCAAGGTTTTAGTTTATTTTCTGAAAACTATCTAGAAAATGAGTTAGTACGATTTGGTGGTATAAATTCTATCCGTGGTTTTGAAGAAAACAGCTTAAGCGCTTCCTTTTATTCACTTCTAAATACAGAATATCGCTATTTGTTAAGCAACAGTGTATATATTCATTCCATAATAGATTTGGCTTATTTTGAAAATGACATCACATCTCAAAAAGATAAATTATATGGTTTTGGCATTGGCTTTGGATTATTAACAAAAGCAGGCCTATTACGATTAAACTATGCGAATGGCAAAAATGAAAACCAAAGTTTTAAGTTTTCAAACTCTCAAATTCACATAAGCTTATCGGCAATTTTTTAGGTATTATGGTATGTTAAAAGCCAAAATTTTAAAAAAAAATTAAAATTTTAACCCTTAATTATTGTTTAATTAACTTTTTATTATGATTTTTGGCGTAGACTAATTCAAATAAAATATAAAATGAAAACAAAGTTTAGTGGAATTTTAACGCTATTCCTAGCGTTTGTTGTGCAACTTACGTTTGCGCAAGAAAAAACAATTTCAGGAACGATATCTGATGAAAACGGATTACCGCTCCCTGGAGTTAATATTATTGTAAAAGGTACAACAACTGGTACACAGACAGATTTTGATGGAAATTACTCCATTACTGCTAATACTGGTGACGTATTATCTTATTCCTTTTTAGGCTATACTACCAAAGAAATGACTGTTGGTACAGCTAACAACATTAGCTTTGCAATGGAAGTTGATAGTGAAGCTCTTGAAGAAGTTGTAATTACGGCCTTTGGTATTGCCAGAAAGAAAGATGAAATCACAACTGCTTACCAAGAAGTTCAATCAGAAGAGTTGGTTCAAGCACAAAACCCGAACGTTGTTCAGGGTCTTGCTGGTAAAGTTTCTGGTTTACAGATTAACACAACTAACAGTGGTGTTAACAAAAACACTAACATTAGACTTCGTAGTTTAGTTACAGTAAGTGGTAACAACAGTGCATTAGTTGTTATTGATGGTGTGATTACTGATTTAGATTTATCTGATATTGATCCAAACATCATTGAAACTGTGAACGTATTAAAGGGTGCGAATGGTGCGGCACTTTATGGTTCTCAAGCTTCTGGTGGTGCGGTAATCGTTACTACTAAAAAATCTGTTGGTGGTGGCGATAAGTTTACCATTAACTTCAATTCAGCTATTGATATTGAGTCTGTTGCGTTTGTACCAGACAGACAATTACGTTATGGTCAAGGATGGAATGGTGTTCACACATCTTATGAAAATGGTGGATGGGGACCTGAATTTGATGGTCAAATAGTACCTGTAGGTTTGCCTCTTGAGGATGGAACTTACCGCTATTTCCCTTATAGTCCTATTAAAGACAATATTAAAGAATTCTTTAAAGACGGAGTAACTACTCAAAACACAGTTTCGTTATCTGCTGGTAACTTAGATACAGGTTATGTATTTTTCTCTGCCAACCGATTAGATTCTGAATTCGTGGTTGAAAACGACAGATTAAGAAGAAACGCCTTTAACTTTAAAGCTGGTAAAAAAGTTGGTAAGTGGAGTTTAGAAGGAAACGTTAGTTATATAAATAGTAGAACTGAACAAACTAATGGTGGATTGTTTACTGAATTACTTCAAACAGCTACCAACATTCCTGTTGAAGAATTTGATGATCCTAATAACGCAACGCACTGGACTTCATATTATCGTAGTCCTTACTGGATTCGTGATAATGAAAGAAATGACACCAGAAGTAACCAATTTAATGGCGTTGTTAATTTAGGTTATGAAATCAATGACAACATTGACATCAGATATAATGGTAACATTTTTACCAGATCATTTGATATCCAAAACTGGGTAAATGGTTATGTTGACACTTTAAACGTAGGTGGTGGTGATCATACAACACAAAGTTCTTACGGTCGTCGTAATACTATGCAAACTGATTATTATGGTGATTTAATCGTTAACTTTAATTATGAGTTGACTGATGATATTTCATTAACGGCTAACCTTGGTAACAATATTCAAGATCGTTACTTCTCATCTACTGAAATTAGTGGTAGTAACGTGACTATTGACAATTTTTATAACATTACTAACATTACTGGTAATGCTAACATTAATGGTTACAGTCCTGGTAATCGCTTAAACGGTTGGGAGCGTAGAAGATCTTATGCTTTTTATGGGAATTTACAGTTAGATTACAAAGATTTTTTAACACTAAACCTAACAGGACGTAATGACTGGACTTCAATTTTAAATGAAGCTAATAATTCATTCTTCTATCCTAGTGTAGGTGTGGCGTTCATACCAACTAAAGCGTTTGACAACTTTGGTGGTGATGTTTTAAACTATTTGAAAATTGCTGGTAACTGGGTAAAAGTAGGTAATGATGGTGCTTTTTCACCATATGATACAACCCCAGTTTTAGAACAAACTGCAGGTTTCCCTTATGGAACTATCAATTCATTTAGCCAAGATACTTCAATTACGAATCCTTTCATTGAACCAGAATTCATTGAATCTATTGAGTTTAACTTAAGTGCAGGATTTTTGAAAGACAGAATTACGGTTGATGCATCTTACTATACGACTAAAACAACTAACTTGATTTCTAACAAGGCTGTAGGATATTCTTCTGGTGTAACTCAAGTAAGAGATAACATTGGTGAATTATCATCAACAGGTTTTGAAGTTGATTTAGGATTAAGACCTTTCTGGTCTAAAGATTCTGATGGTTTCAGATGGCAAGCAAACTTCTCTTATGCAACTAATGAGAGTATCGTTGAAGAATTAGAAGGTGATGCAGAACAAGTAGCAATTAATGCTTTTACAAATAACGCAAACCCAGTTGGTATTTATGCTATAGAAGGTCAAGAATTCCCACTTATTCAAGGAGCTTCTTATGCTAGAGACCCACAAGGACGTGTAATAATTGACCCAACTACTGGTACACCAGTTCAAAATCCAGATTTAACTGTATTAGGAAAGACTAACCCTGATTACATTATTGGATTAAATACGTTTATGACTTATAAAGGCATCCGTCTGGCTGCTACTTTTGATTACAGAACTGGTCACCAATTCTGGTCAGGTGGTAAGTCATGGTTATCATGGTCAGGTCATTTAGTAGAGTCTGCTCAAAATGGAAGAACTGGATTTATTTATCCTAACTCGTCTGTGAATGTTGGAACTGCTGAAAACCCAGTTTATGAAGCTAACACAGGTATATTAACTGGTGGTACTTCGTACTCATCATTCTTGAACTATTACTCTAATGATTACTACACAGTAACTGAAAACTTTGTGCTAGACGCAACTGCTTTCAAGTGTAGAGAATTAGCATTATCGTACACGTTACCATCAAAAATGTTAGAAAATACTTTGATGAAAGCTATAACGATTGGTGTACAAGCAAGAAACCCATTTATGATTTTACCAAAAGAAAACAGAAACTACAACGATCCTGAAACATCTCAAACTACTAACATCGCTGGTGGTGGTTTAGCTGCAATTGGACAGTATCCTGTGACAAGAACTTTTGGTTTTAAACTTAATGCAACATTTTAATAAAAAAAACTATGAAGAATATATTTAAACATTTAACAGTTCTAGCCATTGCTATTGGTATGACATCATGTAGTGATTATCTAGACATTAATGATCCTGTTAACTCTCCTTCTTCTAGTACAGTAACACCAGATTTAATTTTACCTGGTGCTATGACTAGAACATACTCTGCACAAGGAGTTACTATGAACCGTTTAGGAAACGTGTTTATGAATAATTGGAGTGCTAACGTAAACTCCTTTACTGGAGGTTTTAACGAAGAATATCAATTAATTTTAACATCAAATTTTTACAGTGCTATCTGGGATAACACCTATATTAGAACTACAAATTTTGATTTAGTTATAGATAGTGAATTTCCAGATTATGAAAATCACAAGGCTATAGCCAAAATTATGAAATCATTCTATATGCAATATATTGTTGATCTTTATGGTGATGCTCCTTATTCTGAAGCATTTGACCCAGCAAATTCAACACCTGCATATGACAATGATCAAGCTATTTACCGTCGATTAATTACTGAAATTGATGAGGCAATCGCCCTAATCAATAATAACACAGTTACTACACTCCCTGTAGGTGCTGAAGATGTTATTTTTGGTGGTGATATGAACCAATGGATTAAAATGGCAAATACGCTTAAGTTACGTATTTTAATGCGTCAGGCAACTTTAGCTGAAACTGATGGTGAAACAGCATCTTACTTAAATGAGCAATTTGCAAATTTAGATCAAGATTTCTTAACAACATCAGCAGTTGTGCAACCTGGTTATTCTGCTAATGAAGGTATGCAGAATCCATTCTATGCAACGCATGGTTTCGATACTGCCGGTAACATGACTCAAACTAATCGTTTCATTAGAGCATCTTTATATGCACAAGAATTTTTAGATGGAACACTTACAGGTGTAACAGATCCAAGAATCACCTCTCTTTATGCACCAATACCTGGGGCTTCTACGCCAACAGGAGTTGTTGGTGTTGAGCAAGGTATTGATAGTGGTGCTGACATCCCAGAAGATCTTTCTGGTTTAGGTACTGGTTTAATAGTTGATGATTCACAAGATGGATATATCTTACTTGCTGCTGAAAGTTACTTCTTACAGGCTGAAGCTGTGTTTAGAGGTTATATGAGTGGTGATGCAAAAGCTTTATTTCAATCAGGAATCATGGCGTCATTTGCGCACTTTGGTTTAGATGGTTCTGCTTACATTACTCAAAGTAACACTGTTCCTGAAATTGGATGGGATGGTTCTACAAATAAAATTGAAGCAATCATGACCCAAAAGTGGATTGCTACAAACGGTATAAATGGTATTGAATCTTGGGTAGAATATGTAAGAACTGGATATCCAGATGTGCCACTTGCATTAACTGCTCAACGTCCTTCAAAACCAAACAGATTAATGTATCCTTCTTCTGAATTAGTTGGTAACGCTGCTAACGTTCCTTCTCAAACTCAGGACGATGCATTTACTACCAAAATATTTTGGGATAACAATTAAAAAAAAATGAATTATGAAAAATTTTAAATTATTAACACTAATGCTAGCAGTTTCACTTGTAAGTGTTTCTTGTCTAGTAGATGACGAAGACAAAACGTTAGATGCTTTAGCTAACACACCTTATGTAGTTGGCTTTAACCAAAACGTTGCAAATGAAAGTTACTTTGAAGATATAGGTGCCGTTGAAAAAACGTATCCTGTAAATTTAATAGGTGGTCAAGATGGTAATCCTGCAAACTTTGATATTGTAGTTAACTACCGTATTAGTCCAGAATCAACAGCTACAGAAGGTCAAGAGTTTGATTTTGTTGAAAACACTGGTCAGTTAGTTATACCTGCAGGTCAAGATTATGGACTATTTGGTCTTTTGATTAATACTGGTGGTCTAGATCCTAACACACCAACACAATTAATTTTAGAATTAGAGAGTGTTGAAGGTGGCAGAGCTAATGTAGGAACCATTAATGAGTTAAACCTATTAAAAATTACGTTTGTAGGTTGTAATTCGCAATTAGCTGGAAACTATGAGTTAACAACTACACGTGCTGATGGTGCTCAAACTGTGAGACCAGAAACTATTACTTTATTAGGTCCAAATTACTTTGAAACTGAAAGTACAGGTTTATGGGGCACTAACGCCATTGGTGTTGCACCAGATTCTTCAATGAATTTTGAAGATATTTGTGGTGAAGTTTTTGTTCCATTACAAGGCTTGGCACAAGGTTTCTACTCAAATGAAGTTTATGGTGTAAATTTAACAGGCCCTGATGGTGAGGTTGATCAAACAACTTTAGATTTTTACATGGATTACTGGATTACATTCTCTGCTGGAAATAGCCAGTACAACGCGTCTTTTGAAAGACTTTAATTAATTAATTAAACGATTTAAATAATATGAAAAATATATTAAAATTAAAATACGTTTTGGTCTTGTCTGGACTTGTGGCATTGTCTAGTTGTACGGATTTAGATCAAGACTACCCTGAAGTTAATAAGCCTATTGCTACGATGGATATGACTTCTGCTACTATAGCTGAAGGAGAAAGTGTAACTTTCACAGTTATGATTGACGAAGCATTATCAACTCAAAGTGATTTTAAAATTGACTTATTGTCAAGTTCAAGTGGGTCAATGGATGATTTCACTACGGATGCTCCTCATTTAGATGAGTATGAAGTAGGTCCTGAAGGATGGCAAGTAACTGTTGCTCCTCTTGGGAACTCTGTTTCTTTTACTATCACACCTGAAAGAGATTTAGATCCTGGTGAAGGTACTGAAACTTTGAAATTTAGATTAACACAAGGACAATTTGGTAATTCTATTGTTTCTGGAGGTGCTATTGATTTCACAGTAACCGTTCTTGATTATGATTTTTGCTTATGGAATTTCTCAATGACTGATCTTTACGGCGATGGCTGGAATGGTGGTTATTTAGAAGTAATTTCAGATGTTGAAGGAACTAGAGCATTTTACGCAATGGATGAAGATGGACAAGTTAACGTTCCAGAAACTACAACTGTTGAGGTGCCAATTGCCAAAAATGCTAATTACACAATTAATTATGTTTCTGGTGGTGGTACTGGAGCTGGCCCAGGTTGGGAAAGTGAAAACGTCTATACCATTACTGCTCCTGATGGAACTGAGTATTCAGATGGTCCAATACCAACTGAAGGCGAAGTTGTATCTGGTGTAAGCAGCTGTAACTAATTTAATTAGTATAATATAAGTTAAAAGACCGTCTCAAAAGAGACGGTTTTTTTATTTAATACTAAAAAATAAAATGGTTTTATCCTTACATATTAGTAATTTAGCAGCCACCGAAAAAAATATAAAATGAAGTATAAAATTACCCTTATTTTCTTATTAATTAACTTCATTAGTTTTGCTCAAAATACTGTTGGCATAATAACTAATGATTCTCAAGCTTATAATGGTTTAACATTATTTGCTCCTCTTCATTCAACAGAAACATATTTAGTAAACAATTGTGGTGAGGTTGTTCATCAATGGTCTGGCTCATATTCACCAGCTGCTTCTTTATACTTATTAGCAAATGGTAATCTATTACGTACGGCTCAACTTTCAAATGATGACATTAATTTTGGTGGCGTTGGCGGAAGGATAGAGTTGTTTGATTGGGATAGTAACCTATTATGGGAATACAACTATTCCTCACCAACATTCTCGCAACATCATGATGTATATCCGTTACCTAATGGAAATATACTTATGCTGGCTGTAAACACTATGACACAAGCTGAAGCTATACAAGCTGGTAGAGACCCCAATCTATTAACACAAAACAAATTATATAACGAGCAAATTTTGGAACTCGAACCTGTTGGTAGCAATCAAGCTAATATTGTATGGGAATGGAATATTAAAGATCATCTAGTCCAAGATTTTGATGTCACAAAAGACAACTACGGTATTGTAGCAGATAGCCCAGAGTTATTAGATATAAATTTTTTAAATAACAATAACCCAGAAGCTAATTGGCTACACATAAATTCAATTCAATACAATGAAGAACTTGACCAAATAGTTTTAAGTTCTAGAAGGTTAAGCGAAATCTACATAATTGACCACTCTACAACTATTGAGGAGTCTGCGTCTCATAGTGGTGGTGTTTATGGGAAAGGTGGTGATTTTTTATATCGCTGGGGCAACCCTATAGCCTATGATAAAGGAACAACTGATGATCAGACTTTAGACTCACAACATCATGCTCATTGGATACAAGATGGTTTAACAGATGCAGGAAAAATACTCATATTTAACAATGGAAATGCTAGAGGCTATTCTTCAATAGATTTAATAACACCTCCTGTAAGCGCACCTGGTGTTTATAATTATGACAGTTCAAATGGTTATGGACCATCGATAGCCGAATGGATTTATACAACCCCTACTCCATCCGATTTCTTTTCTGCCATATTATCTAGTGCTCAACGTCTTCCTAATGGTAATACATTAATTTGTGATGGTGACTCAGGATATTTCTTTGAAATTACTCCGACAAATCAGATCGTATGGGAATATATTAATCCCAATACAAGAGATGGCATCTTATCACAAGGTGATACCCCAAGTCAAAACAATGTTTTTAGAGTTAAAAAGTTTTCATACGACTACCCTGCTTTTACAGGTAGAGATTTAACCCCTGGAGACCCAATTGAAATAGATCCTGATTTGAGCGAATGTACGCTTTTGAGTATTGCTGAAAATAATTTCACAGATGCTATTTCACTATATCCTAATCCTAGTTCAGGGTTAATTACTATTAGCACTAAAATGACCATTAATAAAGTTGAAGTTTTTAACTCTCTAGGACAGTTAATTAAAACTATAACAAATTCCAAACAAATATCTTTACAAGGCGTTGATAATGGACTTTATATTCTTAAGATTTATAATGAAAAAGGCATCGTATCTAAAAAAATAATTAAAGAATAAAACATTCAAAAATTTAGATGGAACAAAACACACAAATATTTGGTTTAAGGGCTGTTATTGAAGCTATAAATTCTGGTGAAACCATTGAAAAAGTTTTTATTCAAAAAGGTCTTAAGGGAGATATTTCACAGGAATTAGAATCTTTATTAAAACAAAAAAGTATCAATCAATCTTACGTTCCTGTAGAAAAATTAAATCGTTTAACTAATAAAAACCATCAAGGAGTTGTGGCTCAAATTTCACCTATCTCCTATTTTGATATTGAAGATTTAGTATTAAATGTTATAGAATCTGGCAAAACACCGCTTTTTCTGTTACTTGACCAATTAAGTGATGTTCGCAATTTTGGTGCTATAATTCGTACGGCAGAATGTACTGGAGTTGACGGTATTATTATTCAAAAAAAAGGAAATGCACCTATTAATGGAGACACTATAAAAACCAGTGCTGGAGCTGTTTTTAAGATGCCTATTTGTAGAGTTGATCATATAAAAGATGCTATGTTTCATCTTCAAGCCTCTGGTATAAAAGTTGTAGCCGCTACTGAAAAGACCAACAATACTTTGTATGATATAGATTTTACTGAACCTTGCGCTATAATAATGGGTTCTGAAGGTAGAGGTATCAATCCTTCTGTTTTAAATCTTGCAGACCATAAAGCCAAGTTACCCATTCTTGGAGAAATAGAATCACTTAATGTTTCTGTTGCATGTGGTGCCTTTTTATACGAAGTGGTTAGACAACGTATTTAATCAGTATTTTTTTTGAATATATAATTTATCTTGGTAACGGGCTCTTCTGATTCTTCATCCAAAGTAGTATTTTCAATGAAATTCCCATTCTCATCAAAGTGTTTTAGAAATTCGTCTTCCTCTTCTTTATAGTCTTCCTGCTCCCAGTAATATTTTTTGGGCTGTGGCAAATTCTTTCTAAAATACAATGCAAATACAATCCCTACTATCATACCAGAAAAATGGCCTTCCCAAGACATACCTTCCTTAATAGGCATGACATACCAAACCATACTTCCATATAGAAAGACCACTAGTAATGATAGCGCAATTAATCTGTAATGTTTTGCTATAATACCTTTAAAAAAAAGAAAACTTACCAGCACATAAATCAATCCACTAGCACCAATGTGATAAGCTGGGCGACCAATAATCCAGGTTAATAAACCAGAAAGCAAAATTCCAAAAACTAAAACTCGCCATGCAATTGATTTATAGAAATAGAACAATGCAGCAGATAGCACAAATAATGGAATGGAGTTGTGATATAAATGTTCAATTCCTGAATGAATAAACGGACTAAAAATTATCCCTCTTAAACCACTAAATCGCTGTGGATATACGCCAAAGTTTGTGAAATCAAAACCAAATCTAATTTCAAACCAAAATATAGCCCATAGCAAGAGTACAAAAAGCATTGGGTAAATAATGACACCGTTTGAGAATTTAAAATGATCTTGATTATCCATAATTATTAACAAGATAGCAAATTACTGTCCAAAAATTAATTGGCTGACATAATATCAGATAAGCAGGTGATAAAACAATTCCTATTTTGAATAATGGCATACCTTTTTTAATTTTAATTAATGTAATTTTACTTCATGAATACACCATTAGCCGAACGATTAAGACCTCAAACACTTGATGACTACATTAGTCAAAATCATTTAGTAGGTCCTGAAGGAAGTCTCACTAAACATATTCAACAAGGTGTCATTCCTTCAATGATATTTTGGGGTCCTCCAGGAATTGGGAAAACGACTTTGGCTAATATTATTGCTAATCATTCTGAAAGACCATTTTATACATTGAGTGCTATAAATTCTGGTGTAAAAGACGTACGCGAAGTTATAGACAAAGCCAAAAAATCTGGTGGACTTTTTACTACCAAAAATCCCATTCTGTTTATTGATGAAATACATCGCTTTAGTAAGTCGCAACAAGACTCACTTTTGCAAGCTGTAGAAAAAGGTTGGGTGACACTAATTGGTGCCACGACAGAAAATCCAAGTTTTGAAGTTATTTCAGCTTTATTATCTCGCTGCCAAGTATATATTTTAAACGCCTTTAATAAAAATGATTTAGAGAGTCTTTTAAAGCGTGCAATTGAAAAAGATGAACTCATATCCCAAAAAAACATAAAACTAAAAGAAACAGATGTTTTATTAAGGCTTTCTGGTGGTGACGCTAGAAAATTGTTGAATATTTTTGAACTCGTTGTGAATTCTGAAACTAGTTACAAAATCACAATTACAAATGAGCTAGTTTTAAAGCACGTACAAAACAATACCGTCAGGTATGACAAAACTGGTGAACAACATTACGATATTATTTCAGCTTTAATTAAATCAATAAGAGGGAGTGATCCCAATGCAGCTGTTTACTATTTAGCCCGAATGATTGAAGGTGGAGAAGATGTTAAGTTTATTGCAAGACGTTTATTAATATTAGCAAGCGAAGATATTGGTAACGCTAATCCAACGGCTTTGGTCATTGCCAATAATACGTTTCAGGCAGTCTCAACCATAGGGAATCCTGAATCTCGAATTATTTTAAGCCAATGTGCTACATATTTGGCTTGTTCTCCCAAAAGCAATGCAGCCTATCAAGCTATAAACCAAGCGCAACAATTAGTCAAGGAGACAGGTGACTTAAGTGTACCATTGGAAATAAGAAATGCACCTACAAAATTGATGAAAGAAATAGGTTATGGTGATAACTACAAATATGCTCATAACTATGAGGGAAATTTTGCTGAATTGGAATTTCTTCCAGAGGAAATTAAAAACACAAAACTTTACAATCCTGGGAACAATTCACGTGAACAGGCACAACGTGAGTTTTTAAAAAAACGTTGGAAGGAAAAATATGGTTACTAAAACTTAATATTCAATGTTTGAACCTGTAATTCTTCTCCAACCGTTTCAGCGATAACCCAATTACCATCCAATTTATAAACCGTTGCTTGCTTACCTTTTACCATATAAAAATCTTTCTTACCAGAAAAAATCAATGTATAAACTACTTTAGGCGTACTATCTACTAATTGATAGCCACTATCTATTGGTTGTGCATAAAGCAGCTGGGAATCACCTTTTACTGCCGGAATATTTTGTTCTGTCTTATTGTTAACTGAAGTTGTAGGAACGACTGTTTTTGGTACTTCAGCCAATTTATCATTATTCTTGGCTGGTTTGTATTTATAATTCAACGTTTTGAATGATTCAAAGGCTTCTCTAATAGCCATTTTATAAGCTACTTCAGATTTTTTATGGTCAGACTCACCCATTTTAGATTCATACACCAATTCTTTTCTACAATTGGTTAACTCAATAATTAATTTAGTTTTAAAAATCCCTGGATCTTTTACTACATCTGCATTTAATGCCAAACAGCCGTTTTTTATTAGATCTTCGGGTAATGGTTCATCATCAAAAATTGCCACAAAACCATACTTTTCAAATAAAAATTTTGCTAAAGAATTAAGTTGATATTGATCAGGCTCCTTTAAAAAATCAAAAGTCTTTGGAACAATAACATACTTGTAGTTATTTATATCTTGACCAAATACCGTTACACTCAATAAAAAAAGTGATAAAATTAGAATACTTCTTTTTAACATGATTACAATTTAAATTATTACAAAGATACGTTTAGAATCACAAATATGTTTTTAATTCTAACAAATTTGAAATCTGTTTAATATCATTATCAAGCTCTGTGCCATGTACGTTGAAACAAATGGCATCAATTCCTAAATTAATAGCACCTAGAATATCTGCTTCCCAATTGTCACCAATCATGATACTATTTTCTGGTTTAACTTGTGCTAATGTCAAAGCATGTTTAAAAATTTTAGGATTTGGTTTTTTAACGCCAACCATTTCTGAATTTGTTACGGTTTTAAAATAGTTTTCAATGTTTGAATTTCTTAATTTATTATGTTGCACTTCATGAAAACCATTTGTTATAATATGTAGATTATATTTAAACTTTAAATAGTCTAAAATTTCAAACGTCCCTTCAAATAGGTGATTGTTGTCAGATAAATGCGCTATATAATCAACCGAAAGCAGATTGATAAGTTCATCAGTTATTGGTACAGAAATTTCATCAAAAGTATTTTTAAGCCTTCCATATCGTAAGGATGCTTTATCTATGCGTTCTTCTCTATACAATTTCCAATAATTAAGGTTTATGGGTTCATACACATGTAAAAAATCATTTAAACTAACATGTACTTCATGCTTCTTAAAAATTTTTTCAAATGTTAGTGCTGAATTTTTATCAAAATCCCATAGTGTATGATCTAAATCAAAAAAAACATCTGTAATCCCCTTAATCTTCATCAATTGATTCCAAAATAAAATTAAACAATTCTTTAAATCCCTTCCAACGATCAATATCACTAAAAGTATAATTGTGAAAAACAGGAATAAATTGCCCATCAACGGCTTTTATTTCATTAATAATTCGGCCAATGGTTTCTTTTTTATCTAACTGTGAATTATGCTTTAAAAGGGTATAATCCAAAACATGATAAGCATTGATTTTTAAAGGTGTTTGTATTTCAAAATCCAGATCATAAAAGAAAAACGGTGTACAAGTTCCTGCCCTAAACCCAACATGATTGACATAACCCATCGTGTAGTCTTCCATGATTTCCAAATCTACTAGATTTCTGTAAGATTTAGGTAGGTTCAATTTAGAAAATGATTGCCTAGAAGCCGATAAATTAGTATTTAGAATACCTTCCATTCTATTTTTTTCTTTTTTCAAAACCTGAATATCATCCAAAGCAAAAAAAGAAGCTTTAAGACCTACACTGCAATAATCGGCTACATGCTTTATCAAGGAAACATACTGTTTTTTTTGGGCATTTACACCCTTATCAAACGTTGAATAATCACCAATTAAAAAGAAAAAAATAAATTTAAACCTTGAGGTTTTCTGTCTGTTTAAAATATATCTAAACGTATCATCAGGATCATGCTTTAAACCAAAAAGCACCATGTACCTGTTATACAAGCTTCTAAATTTAAACGAAAAAAAATCTTTAACGGTTCCTCCCAAAGTTCTTAACACACCTTTGTGCTTATAAAAATAAGGTGAGGGTACATCAATTATAGGTTTTATACTATACTTTTTGTCAGGGAAAATAAAGTTTGGAAAACGTTCTTCAAAAACCTCTTTAATTTTATAAGCCCAAATATCAATGACAGGTTGTTTTAGAAAATTGTTTTTCAATGCTAAGCTTTCTTCAGCAGTAAACCTACCATATTCATCTTTTACATGTGGCAGGTATTCTTCATACCTACTTAAAAGATAAAATGTTGCGGAAAAAATATCAAAAGGAATCGAGCTTTTCTCATTAGTTAAAAAAAAACATTTTGTATGATCCCAATCATAAACTTGAACATCAACATCAGATAGTCCTTGCTCATAAATAAGTTCATGGTTTCTAACAAAAATTTCATTACTTAATGCCTGTTTGGTGTAAGACATTTTAAGGCTATCATGCGCAATAAAATCTTCAATAACTGTAGTAAATGAAACAGGAATGCCTAAAATTCGGGTAAATATATGCTTAAAAGCGTATTTTAATCTAGGTGAGATTTTGTGGGTATAAACTAAAATCATTTAAAGCATATTTTCATCGGCAAAGCTAAAGTACGCTTTTTCAGTTATGATAAGATGGTCCAAAACTTTAATATCTAAACTTTCTCCAGCATGCTTTAATTTTTGAGTTATTTGTTTATCAGCCTCACTAGGTTTTAAAGTCCCTGACGGGTGATTATGTGCTAATATAATTCCAGTTGCCCCTAACTCTAAAGCCATTTTTAAAACGAGCCTAACATCTACTAATGTTCCAGTAATACCACCTTTACTCAATTGTTGTTTTTGAATTACTTTATTAGAATTATTTAAGTAAATAATCCAAAATTCTTCATGTGGTAATTCACCTAAAACGGGTTGCATAAGTTCAAATACAGAAATACTGGAAGTAATCTTCATTTTATGAAGGGCCTCCTCACCTCTACGTCTTCTACCCAACTCCATAGCCGCAGCTATAGTAATAGCCTTTGCCTCTCCAATACCTTTAAAATCCATGAGTTGTTTTAATGACAATTTTCCCAACTCATTGAGGTTGTTGTTTACGCTACCCAAAATACGTTTGCATAAATCAACAGCACTTTCGTTACGATTTCCAGAGCCAATTAATATAGCTACTAGTTCAGCATCACTTAAAGCCGCTTTTCCTTTATCCCGAAGTTTCTCACGAGGCTGGTCATCTTGAGACCAGTTTTTTATTGAAAATGATGTGGGTTTTTCAGCCATTTAGTAAATATAAATATTGTAACTTTCAGAAGCAATTTTTAGATTACTTAACCTTATAAATTAAAAAATGAAATCGTTATTTTCTGATGATGCTGTTTCCGAAATAAGAACCAGAATAGAATTACTTCAAGAAACCCAAAACCCAAAATGGGGTAAAATGAATGTCTCTCAAATGCTGGCGCATTGTAAATTCCCATTACAAGTTGCTTTAGGTGAATTGGCTTTGGAAAAACCAAATGTGTTTAAACGTATCTTGTTTTCAATGTTTAAATCGTCATTATACAATGATAAACCTTGGAAACAAAACTTACCTACAACAAAGGAATTTCTGGTATCAAGTGACAAAAATTTCAATAAAGAAAGAACAGATTTATTAGAGGAAATTGAAAAGTTTCATGCTAAAAAAGACCAAACCGAATGGCCACCTCACCCTATGTTTGGGTGTTTTACAAGAGAGCAATGGGGACAAATGCAGTACAAACATTTAGACCATCATTTAACACAATTTGGAGCCTAATGAAATATCCACCACCGCATCATCAGGATGATAATCAAGAGCATCTCATTGAAGTGATTAAAACCTATCCGCTTGCAACAGTTATTTCTGTAAACAACCATGAGCCATTAGTAACACATTTACCTTTGATTTATCGCGAATCTGATGGTAAATTAATTGGGCATATTGATATTTACAATCCGCAGACGCCATTACTTAAAGGCAACAATATAGTTACCATAATTTTCTCCGGACCACAATGTTATATATCACCATCTGTTTATACCACCACCCAATTACCTACTTGGAATTACATTAAGGTACATTTAAAAGGCACTGTAAAGGCTATTGAAAGTAAAGAAGCATTAAAGCAATCTTTAATTACTATGACCGAGTTTTTAGAAGCACCAGAGCATAAGTACGTTTTGGATGCCAATAACCCAAGAATGGAAGCTAATTTAGATTATATCAAGATGTTTGAAATTACCATCACAGACTGGGAAGGTAAATTTAAACTCTCACAAGACAAGAAAACGGCTGATACCCAAAATGCTAAAGCAGAACTGATAAAAAGGAATCAAGATAGTATTAAGGCGTTTTTGGATAAAGTGTTTTGATTTTATCGAACTGAATACGAATCTAATTTTTTAATTACAAATGGATTCTCTTCTACTAACCATGAGGTCGAATCATAAATTAAACCAATACCCTCCGCATAATATTCATGATCCAATGAAGGCATTAAATGTCCATCTGGTGTTCTACCATAACGATGTCTATCATAACAAACAAATTCCCCAGCTGGAACTGTAACATTGGCCATCTCCTCCACAAGTCTTTCGTATAAAGCACCCCAATTTCCTTGATTTATTATTTTTTCTGTAAAGTCATCATTGTCAAAAATTACTTCATTATTTTCATTCAATAAAGCTCCTTCCGATTCTCTTAAATATTCATACTTTACCCCATTTAAGTTTCCATAGGCACTACCTATACTGTTACCTGATGTAATAGTTTCTATTACAAAGTAATCATTATCAAAAATGTTCTCTATTCCAATTACTGAAACTGAATCAATAATTCCTGAATCATAATATTGATTGTCAGAAAAACTAAATCTATCTGTTTTATAAACCCAAGAATTTCCAATTTTTAATCCGTAAAAACTTGAAGCTTCAGGAATTCTGTTTCCAATTTTGTCATCACTTGAACTACATGAAAATAGTATAACAAGGAAAATGAATAAGATATTCTTCATATTAAAGGTTTTAGTAAATATATTAAAACAATTTTTTTACCTCATCAAAATCCAAGCCACCATAATTACCGGAACTCATAAGCAGCAGAGCTTTATTTTTAAAATCTTGCGAGAATAAATAGTTTTTAAAATCGTCTGGATTGGTATAAATAATCAGGTCGTCACGTTCAAAAGCTGTGGCAATTTGCTCGTGGGTGACTTCCTCCAGTTTTTTAATTTCTACAGCATGTGGCGAATAAAATACCACAGCCACATCTGCTGCATCTAATGCGCCTTTATATTCTTTTAAAAACTCGGCATTCAAACTACTGTAAGTATGTAATTCCAAGCAGGCTACCAAGGTTCTATCTGGGTATTGTTCTTTTAGGGCTTTGGTTGTAGCAGCTACCTTACTCGGCGAATGTGCAAAGTCTTTATAAGCTATACTGTTTTTACCTTCAGCTATTTTTTCCAAACGTTTGCTAGCCCCTTTAAATGTAGCTATAGCCTCATAAAAGTCATCCTCGTCAATACCCATGTGCTGGCAAATCCATTTAGCACCAGCCAAATTGTTTAGGTTGTGCTCACCAAAAACTTCAATGGGTATAGGCCCTTCAGGAGTTTCTAATAATGTTTCGCCATTTTCAACGGTGTATTCCGGTGTGTGATATGGTAATTTTCTAATGGTATTTTCAGAAGTTTCTACTACTCGTGATACTTCCTTATCTTCAGCATTGTAAGTGATACTTCCCCCTTTTACAATACTATCCACAAAAATGCTAAACTGCTCTACATAATTTTCATAAGTTGGAAACACATTGATATGATCCCAGGCAATTCCACTCAACAACGCAATATTGGGTTTATACAAATGAAATTTTGGTCGTCTATCAATAGGTGAGCTTAAATACTCATCGCCTTCCAGAACAATAAAATCATTCTGTTCAGTAAGTTTCACCATCACATCAAAGCCTTCTAATTGCGCACCTACCATATAATCCACATCACGATCATGATAGTGCATGACGTGTAAAATCATGGAAGTTATTGTCGTTTTTCCATGGCTACCACCTATAACCACACGGGTTTTGTCTTTTGATTGCTCGTACAAAAATTCAGGATAGCTATAAATTTTCAAGCCTAACTCTTGAGCTTTCAACAACTCCGGATTATCGGCTTTAGCATGCATACCCAAAACAATAGCGTCTAGCTTATCATTAATTTTTTCTGGGTACCATCCAAATTGTTTGGGAAATAATCCTTTGGCTTCCAATCTAGATTTAGAGGGATCAAAAATAGTATCGTCACTCCCCGTAACTTGATATCCTTTGTTATGCAGTGCTATGGCTAAATTGTGCATGGCAGCACCTCCAATAGCTATAAAATGTACGTTCATAGAATGATTTTGTAGAATTCAAATATAAGAATTGCTGTTGGAAGTGAGAAGTGGGTAGCCCGAAGTTTTTCTGCTAATTACAGTTTTAAAATTTGGCTTTTCTCTTCGCCAAAAACTTTAACTTTTGGAAGTTCGCTAATAGCCCGTTGAATGTGATTAAGTGCCAAGTCCTTTTTATTCTGAATCCTATATATTTGTGCTAAACGGTAATGGGCCCAAGCTTTGGGCACTCCGTCTTCAGCGGAGTAATTCTCCAGATAAATTTGTAAACACGCTTCTCCTTTTTCCAATTGTATGTTATATTCTGCAGCTACTTTACCAATTTGATAATGTAAAGCGTTTCGATTATGTTTTTTTTGGGATGCTTCTATATTTTGAATAGCATAATCAGGTTGTTGTTGTTTTTCATAAAAAGCTGTTAACTTTTCATAACAATTTAGTGAGCCACCTGTTTTAATGGCCATTTTATAATATTTTTCAGCCAGTTCTGGCTCATCATCATATTCATAAATATAACCTTTAGCCAAATAGCCATCAACTTTTGAAATAGATTCTAACTCATTGGCATACTGCAACGATTTAGAAACACTTCCTCCAATAATTCCTGGTAATTGGACGTAATATTCAACCAAAGCCCAACGTGCATTAATATGATTTTTATCCAATGCTATGGCTTTCAAAAAAGCCTCTTCAACATCATCAATCATAAACAAGGCTGTCACTTTATTGACTTCCAGTGCTTTCATACCCATTGCACCACCATATTTGTATTGATATTCAGCTACACGCGGATTTAAATCTACCAGTTTTTTATATTGCTCAACAGCTTTGTCCCATTTTTCTTGATAGGCATAAGCATCACCTAACAACTCAATACTTTTTGGATCATTTGGATTATCTAAAACGTAATTTTCAATAACAACTTCAGCTTGTTCATACTTTTTTTTATCCAATAGAAATTCTGTTTCCTGAACTACATTTTGTGAATGCAATGCAAAAGGAATTAATAAAAGCAAACAAAACTTTTTCATAACATAAGTGTCGATTTTACAAAGATAACCTTTCTCATTCACTCTAAAAATAACTAACTTCACTCATCAAAAACCAACAATACCGAATTGGTGTTTTTTTGGAACAACTTTTGAATGTACCCTTGTACAAAACAATAACTATGAAACAGCTTACTTTTTTTATAATGATCGTATTGGCTATTAATATATTACATGCCCAAAATTCTGATTATGACAAACTTTGGAATAATGTTGATCAATTAGAATCCGAAGGCTTGCCCAAATCGGCTCTTGAAATAGTACAGCAAATATCTGAGTTAGCCAAAGAGGAACAAAACGAACCACAATTCATCAAAGCATTACTATTTAAAAGCAAGTATGCCTTAATCTTGGAAGAAGATGCGCAGTTAACCATTATAAATGACTTTAAAGCCGAAATAAAAAACAGTCAAGCACCTACAAGAAACGTTTTGGAAAACATGCTGGCAACCATGTATTGGCAATATTTTCAACAGAATAGATGGAAATTCTATAACCGAACCAATACTTCTGAAAAAGTAGATAAAACCGATTTTAGAACCTGGGATTTAGAAACGCTTTTTGCTGAAATCCAACTACATTATCAAAATTCATTACAAAACGGACTCATCCTACAACAAACCAAGCTTGAAGATTATGCCGTTATAATTAGCGAACAAAAAAATTCAAAACTATTTCGTCCAACCTTATATGATTTACTCGCTCATAACGCTTTAGAATTTTATAAAACCGATGAAAATAGTATTACTAAACCTGCATATAAATTTGAAATAGACAATCCTGATTATTTGAGCGATGCAATAGCTTTTTCACGATTGAAGATGTCTTCAAAAGATTCTACTTCTTTACAATTACAAGCTTTAAAAATCTATCAAGATCTTATTCAATTTCATTTAAAAGACGCATCACCAGAAGCATTAGCTGATGTGGATATCAATCGACTGCAATTTGTAACACAACATGCCACATTTAGCAATAAGGAAGATGTGTTATTACAAGCCCTTAAAGCCTCCCGTAATTATTACAGTAACCATCCCATTTCAGTATTATATAATTTTGAAATAGCCCAATTATGGTATCAACAAGGTAGTCAATATCAACCTAAAACCGACGAAACCCATCAATGGAAAATAAAGGAATCGTTTGACCTTTGTCAATCGGTAATTTCGGCATTTCCAAAAAGTATTGGTGCTGAAAAATGCGTGGCACTCAAACAACGGATTCTGCAACCTAGCTTGCAATTACAAATAGAAAACTACATACCTATACAACAGGAGTCTCGTCTGTTGGTTCGCTATAAAAACATTAATGCTTTAGATTTCAAAGCTTATAAGCTCACCAATAAACAGTTTGAAATCTTTAACAAAACCTACCGAACAGAAGATCAAATTCAGTTTTTTAGAACGTTAAATCTAACCCAATCATGGGATGCCAATTTGCGCGATGTCAAAGACTATCAGCAACATAGTACTGAAGTCCTTATTCCACAATTGGCAAACGGTCGTTACTTGATGGTTGCCAAAGTTCCTAACAGTGATATTTTTGCGGCACAAACCATTCAGGTGACCAATATCGCTTTGGTTGATAAAACTGAAAACCACAAACAAAGTTATCAGTTTATTGACCGGAATAATGGCAAACCTATTGAGAATATCGTCGTTAACATTTCATACAAAAAGAACTACAATGGTAGTGTCAAACAAAAAAAATTGACTACCAATGCCCGAGGAGCTATAGAAATAGAAAAAACGGGTGAGCGTTGGACACAGGTGAAAATTGAAGCGCTTACCAAAGAAGACAAGGCCTATTTTGGTGATTTTTATATCAACCAAACTCACAATCCGCAAAAAGATAGGATTAGTTACAAAGGCTTTGTATTTACTGATAGAAGTATATACAGACCTGGTCAAACAGTCTATTTTAAGGGTATTGCCATGAAAACCGAAGATGGTAAATCAGAGGTTATTCCAAATGAATTATTTTATATTGATGTTTTTGATACCAACGATAATGAAATTGCAGAGATAGAATTAAAGTCAAATGAATTTGGTTCTGTTTCTGGAGAATTTATTTTACCGAATTCTGGATTAAATGGTGAGTATTACATCAATTTTTATGGTGACGATAGTGATTTTGATATGGAATATTATTTTTCAGTTGAAGAATACAAACGTCCCAAGTTTAAAACTACGTTTAAACCCATAACCGAAACCTTTAAAATAAACGATTCCATTACAGTAACTGGAAATGCCCTAGCCTATGCAGGCAGTAACATCACCAATGCTAAAGTGGTGTATCGTGTTCATCGTAAAGTGCGTTATCCCAGCTGGTATTATTGGTATCGTCCAGCTTTTGGTAGTGAACCACAGGAAATCACGCATGGCGAAACCATAACCAATGATAAAGGGGAATTTAAGATAATCTTTAAAGCGATTCCTGATTTGAGTGTTGACCTAGACTCGCAACCTATTTTCAATTATGAGATTACTGCTGATGTAACCGATATTAATGGCGAAACCCGAAGTGCCACAACCATCGTGAATGTGGGTTATCATGCTATGACAGCTGCAATTTCGGTTGATAATCTTTTGGATAAAACCAATAAGGAGCATAAACTGGATATCATGACCCAAAATCTGAACGGTGAAATTGTGCCTGCCAAAGGAACCATCAAAATTTATAAGTTAAAAGCACCTGACTATGTGCTGCGAACAAGACCTTGGCAAGCACCAGACTACCCTATGCTTCCAGAAGCAGAATTTAAATCTAAATTTCCTCATGATGCCTATCAAGACGAACACAACCCAAACAACTGGAAAAAAGGTGAACTGGTTTTTGAGAAGCGTTTTGATTCGGAAACAGCCAAAACCGTTGCGTTAGGCAACATCAAAAAATGGCAATCTGGTCAGTATGTGATTGTTCTGGAAAGCCAAGATGCTTTTGGTCAAGATGTGAAAGCTGAAGCCAAAACCACACTCTATAGTGACCAAGATAAAACCCTTGCCGATAAGCAATTATTTAGCATTACAACTCAAAAATCAAGTTATCAGGCTAATGAAACGGTATTGCTTACTATAGGTTCTGCAGCACAAAATGTAACCGTAACGCTAGATGTAGAAAAAGACCATAAAACCATAAACACTTATGTGCTTGAGCTTAACAACAGCAAAAAAAACATTGAAATTCCAGTAACCAAAGATGATTTAGGTGGTTTCGCTATACATTATAGTTTTGCGTTTGCCAATGACTTTCAATCCGGCATGGAATACATTAATGTGCCTTATCCAAAAACCGATTTAGAGATTGAAACAACAACGTTTAGAGACAAGCTCCAGCCGGGAACCGATGAAACTTGGAACTTTAAAATCAAAGGACCCAAAGGCGAGCAAGTCTCTGCCGAACTCTTGGCGAGTATGTATGATGCGTCTTTAGACCAGTTTAAAACGCATGATTGGAACTTTAATCCTATATACAACCAACAATATAACAGTAGTAATAGTAGAAATGCAGGCTATAGTTTTGGCACCCGAAACTTTAGAGTTCAAAATTTAAACAGAGCCTATATCAATTATCCACATCAAGCTTATGACCAACTCAATTGGTTTGGTTTTAATCTGTTTAATAGATACGTCAGACAACAGTATTTAAACAAGATAAGATTAAAAGATAATTCCTCTTATAAATCAACCATTCAAGAAGGGATCATAGCAGGAACTATCAGTGATGAAAATGGGCTTCCATTACCCGGTGTAAATATTATGATTAAAGGTGCTACTGATGGAACACAAACAGATTTTGATGGAAATTTTTCAATTAAAGCTAATAGAGGAGATGTATTAGTTTTTAGCTATATTGGTTATACTACCAAAGAATATATAATATCTAAAGATAATTCATTAAATATTGCTCTAGAGCCTGATTCCAATGCGTTAGAAGAAGTAGTTATAACGGCACTTGGAATGAAAAGAAAAAAAGATGAAATTACTACTGCTTATCAAATAGTAAATGCAGATGCTTTAGAAGATTCTGAAAATGCAAATGTGGTTCAAAGTTTAGCTGGAAAAGTTTCTGGATTAGCTATTAAAGACTCTACTGCTTATTTACTAAGCTCTGAAAAAGGATTAAATTTTAATTCAAATTTCGAGGACATTTCCATCCGTAAAAACTTACAGGAAACCGCCTTTTTCTTTCCACAGTTGCAAACGGATTCGGAAGGTAACGTGAGTTTTAGTTTTGCTACGCCAGAAGCCTTAACCCAATGGAAATTGCAATTACTGGCACATACCAAAACGTTGGAAAGTGCGGTAACCAAACTGGAAACCGTTACCCAAAAGGAATTGATGGTCATCCCAAACGCACCACGATTTTTACGTCATGGTGACAAAATTGTTATCAGTACTAAAATTGCAAACCTTTCAGATAGTAATCTTTCCGGTCAAGCACAGCTGCAATTGTTTGATGCAGTTTCAGGTAAAGAAATCACAAATAAACTTATCACATCATTACCCTATGATGATATGATGCCTAGCAAAACTTATGATTTTAATGTAGAAAAAGATGGTAATACACAAGTATCCTGGAGTTTATCCATTCCAGATTCGGTGGATGCTGTGCAATATAAAGTGGTTGCTAAAGCAGGTGATTTTAGTGATGGTGAACAAAATGCCATACCTGTTTTATCCAACAGAATGTTAGTGACTGAAACCTTACCTATGTGGATAAAGAGCAATGAAACCAGAACCTTTACGTTGGATAAACTAAAAACTAATACCTCAACAACACTCAAGCACCATAAACTGACGTTGGAAATGACATCTAATCCGGCTTGGTATGCTGTTCAGGCGTTGCCTTACCTTATGGAGTATCCTTACGAGTGTAATGAGCAAACCTTTAGTCGTTATTATGCCAATGCTTTGGCGAGTCATATTGCCAATAGCAATCCGCGTATTCAAGAGGTCTTCAACCAATGGCGAAATACCGATGCGCTGTTATCCAA
This sequence comes from Hanstruepera ponticola, assembly GCF_012931685.1. Lineage (GTDB taxonomy): Bacteria > Bacteroidota > Bacteroidia > Flavobacteriales > Flavobacteriaceae > Hanstruepera > Hanstruepera ponticola. The sequence continues at coordinate 72,144 of NZ_JABANC010000006.1, read as the reverse complement.
TTTGGAAAAGAACGAAGAATTAAAAAGCATACTTATTCAAGAAACGCCTTGGTTACGTGATGCCCAAAGTGAAACCGAACAAAAAAAGCGTATTGCCTTGTTGTTTGATCTCAATAAAATGAACAGCGAATTACAAAACGCTTTAAGAAAACTGGAACAAAACCAAATGAGCAATGGTGCTTGGCCTTGGTTCCATGGTGGCCAACTAAACCGATTTATCACACAACACATCATCACTGGCTTTGGTCATTTGAAGCACTTAAATGTCATTCAGAATTATAGAGAAGCATCAATCATTAACAAAGCCATACACTATCTCGATTCAGAATTTATTGAAGAATATAACGACCTTACCAAATACAATAAGGACGTTGATTTAAGTAAAGATCATTTAAGCCATACGCAATTGCATTATTTATACATGCGAAGCTTTTTTCCAGAGGTTAAGCAATCTAAAAAGGTTCAAGAGGTTTCGGCTTACTACTTATCGCAAATTCAAAAGTATTGGTTAAGTCGTTCACTATATTCCAAAGGTCTAATGGCATTGATTACTCACAGGATGAGTGATAATGCAACGGCCAGTAAAATATTAAAATCACTTAAAGAAAATAGTATTACCAATGAGGAATTGGGTATGTACTGGAAAGAGAATACCGCTTCATGGTATTGGTATCAAGCACCCATTGAAACCCAAGCCTTACTGATTGAAGCCTTTTCTGAAATAGAAAACGATGTTAAGACTATTGACAACCTTAAAATTTGGTTATTAAAAAATAAACAAACTAATAAATGGGAAACAACCAAGGCCACTACCGAAGCTGTTTATGCTTTACTACTGCAAGGTAGTGATTGGTTAAGTGTTACGGAAGTCGTTGATGTATTGGTTGGTGGTGAAAAACTTGAACCGTCTAAATTGGAAAATGTTAAAGTAGAAGCTGGAGCAGGCTATTACAAAACGTCATGGAATACTCAAGAAATTCAGCCTAAAATGGCAGAGGTGACCTTAACCAAAAAAGGCGATGGTATTGCTTGGGGCGGATTGTATTGGCAGTACTTTGAAGATTTGGACAATATTACTTCAGCTGAAACACCATTGCAATTAAAGAAAAAGCTCTTCAAAAAAACCAATACCGATACTGGTGAAGAAATCACAGAAATTACCCAAGATACCAATCTAAAAGTAGGTGATTTGGTTCGCGTTCGTATTGAATTACGAAGTGATCGGGATATGGAATTCATTCATATGAAAGATATGCGTGCCTCTGGTTTAGAACCTGTAAATGTATTGTCTCAATACAAATGGCAGGATGGTTTAGGCTATTATGAAAGTACCAAAGATGCAGCGACTAACTTCTTTTTTGACTATTTACCAAAAGGTGTTTACGTTTTTGAATACGACTTACGCGTCAACAATGCTGGAAACATGAGTAATGGTATTACAACGATTCAAAGCATGTACGCACCAGAATTTAGTAGCCATAGTGAAGGTGTTAGAATATCGGTTATCAATTAAACACAAAGGCTTCAAATTTTGAAGCCTTTTTTTATTTACTTGGCGGTGTTGTTGGACGCACTTCAATTTTACTTGGTAGTGTTCGTGGATGCATTTTTAATAAATGAACAACCAGTTGGCCAATATCTTCACTCTGTATTTTCCAAGCATCACTATCGCTTGGTTCATTACCATTAAAATGTGTAGACACAGAACCAGGCATAATGGTACTCACTTTAATACCATATTTCCTTAAATCTAGCATGACTGCTTGCGTAAATCCGGTAACTCCAAACTTACTCGCATTGTAAGCAGACCCATTTGCAAAGAAATTTGTGCCTGCCAAACTTGAAATAGTAATATAATAACCTTTTGAAGCCTTTAAAGCATCTACACTCGCTTTTATGGTATAAAAAGCACCTGTTAAATTGGTGTCTATGGTTTCCTGCCATTGTTCGCTAGTTAAGTCTTCAATGCTAGCAAAATGCCCTATTCCAGCATTGGCAACCACAACATCTAAAGATCCAAAACTTTCTAAAACTTGGTTCACTGCACCTTTTTGACTTTCTAAATTGCGAACATCTGCTTGCAAACCAATCGCTTTTGCATCAGTATTCTTTTTTGCGTTTAATAAGCTTGCAGCTTCACTTGCAGCCGAACTACTTCTACTTGTAATAGCAACATGTATACCTTGGTTAAGCAAACTTTGAGCGACACCAAAACCAATACCCTTACTTCCTCCTGTTACTAATGCTACTTTATTTTTTAAATTCATTATCTATTTATTTGGTAATCGTTTTTTGAGTAATAATATTTGTCCCAAATGACTAGATTGATGTTCCATAACGTGGTACCAAGCCCAATGGTAATTCATGTTTCCTGCAGCATTTAATTCAGCTAGCCAAGCATCGTCTTTTTGCTTCATCAGTTCCATAGTTTTATTTCGCACTTCGGTATAGGCGTCTAAATAATATTGAACATCATGGCCTTGATATTTGTCACGCGCTTCTTCACCTAAACTCATGGCTGTTCCCCATTGTTCTTCCTCTTCTTTATTGAATTCCCGACCTTCAAAGGTATAGACTTGATAAAATTTTTCAGTAGCTGCCAAGTGCATAATTAGAGAACCTATTCTATTCGATTTGTCATCCATCAAATAATCCAATTCTTCTACTGACAAATTACCTACAGTACGCTCCACACGATTTTTCATGTCATTAAGCATGGACACTAGAGTTCCAACTTGAGGTGTATAACCGTCCAAAGGTCCAACTGTATTTTGAGCTTTTACGGAAACAGAAATCAAAAGTGCGAGTAAAATTTTTACAAGTGTTTTCATTTTATTATTGTTTTGAATTAAATTATTTAAGTACAGCAGAAACAAATTTGTTAATGCGATTCAATATTTATAATACTATTTTTTGGGAGGAAATCCGTCCAAAACTTTCATTACAACAGCTCTAAATTGAGCTTCTCGTGCATCAGGTGTATTTTCAGGTAAATTGGGTTCAGAACTGATGGCTTGCCAAATAAGTTGTTGGGTTTTACCATCAACAAAATCAAAAATAATTTGTCTGCTCATATTGCCTTCACCAACTGGCATACCAACTGATACACCTCCACCTCCAGTACCAACTCCAAAACCAACTGTTGAACTTTGAGCAGATTGATAGGTTTCACTTTTAATATCAATTATGAAATCAGGTGTTTCAGATAATGTAAATCCCTTGGCTGTCATGGCTTTGTCTAAAACGCCAAAAAAACGTTTGGAATCTAATTCACTTAATCCTGTTTTCATGTCATCAAAATAATGATACGTTTTATACTGACTAAAATCAGTGCCTTTTTCATAATCGTAGTTTACTGTAACACCACATGAAAAAAGAACTATGCAGAAAATGAGTGTGAAAAATCTTTTCATTTTTCTTTTAAAGATAATAAAAATTAAGCGTCTTTCTTATCAACCGATTTAGTTAGTGCCGAAGAAATAATTCCAGTTGGTATAGCAACAATTCCCAATCCTATGAGTAGAATAAAAAACGTAAAGACTTTTCCGCCCACAGTTATTGGATATACATCACCATAGCCAACAGTAGTAAGGGTTACAATAGCCCACCAAAGACTATCAAAAATTGATGAAAAGTGTTCCGGTTGCGCTTCGTTTTCAAAATAATAAATTCCAACCGAGGAGAAATAAATTAAAATAAGCGTGATAAATAGAAATAATAATATCTCCTCTTTTGCCGATTTTATGGCTGTTGTAAACTGAATCATGGCACGATTATATCTAACGAGCTTCAATATTCTGAAAAGCCTCAAAAACCGTAAGGCCCTTAATGAGCGTAAATCAACTCCAAAGGATAAATAAAATGGTAGAATGGCCAGAAAGTCTATTATTCCAAAAAAACTAAATATAAACTTCGGTTTACTATCTGCTACATAAATTCTTAACAGATACTCAATAGTGAAAACTACAACACAAAATACTTCAATACCATATAAAACGGTTTTGGTTTCGGGCATTAAATTGGGAATAGTTTCAATTGAAAACGTAATGATTGATAATAAAATCAAACATTGAATGAAAATAGCAAATACTTTACTGGCTCTATTATCGTTGAACTCAACAATATTTTTAATATACTGCCTCACACTGAAAATAGTTTATAATTGTAACATAGCCCACAGTTTATCTTTTAACTCCTGAAGACCTTTTTGAGCAACGGAAGATATAAATAAATAATCTATTGGTAAATTGTTATCCAGTTCTTCCTTTAATTCAGCCTTCAATTCTTCATCAAGCATATCACTTTTTGAAATAGCTATTAATCGTTCCTTATCAAGCATTTCAGGATTATAGCGTTTCAATTCATCTAAAAGTATATCGTATTGCTTTTTAATATCATCGGCATCTGCTGGTATCAAAAACAATAAAACCGAATTACGTTCAATATGTCTCAAAAAATAATGTCCTAAACCACGTCCTTCAGCAGCGCCTTCAATAATTCCAGGAATATCAGCCATTACAAATGTTTGATGATCCCGATATTCAACAATACCTAAATTGGGTTTTAGTGTGGTGAATTCGTAATCTGCTATTTTTGGTTTAGCCGAAGTGATAACTGATAATAACGTGGACTTTCCAGCATTTGGAAATCCAACCAACCCGACATCCGCTAGTACTTTTAACTCTAGGATTATTTCACATTCTTGCCCTGGAATTCCTGGTTGGGCATAGCGAGGTGTTTGATTTGTAGAACTTTTAAAATGCCAGTTTCCACGTCCTCCCATGCCTCCTTCGGCTATTATTTTCTCTTCACCATGGTCTGTGATTTCAAATAAGATATTATTGGTTTCCTTGTCGCGAACAACAGTTCCTAACGGCACGTCCATGTAAACATCTTCACCATCTGCACCAGTACTGCGCTGTTTACTACCATGTTCACCATGACCAGCTTTAAAATGACGTTTAAATTTATAAGTGTAAAGTGTCCAAAGATTCTCGTTACCTCTTATAATTACGTGACCACCACGACCACCATCGCCACCATCAGGACCACCTTTTTCAATATATTTTTCACGATGTAAATGCGCTGAACCTTTACCTCCATTTCCGGAGGCTACATAAAGCTTTACATAATCAACAAAGTTTCCTTCAGTCATGTTTAACTTCCCTCGAACAAGGGATTTTTTGAATTAATTCTTAAAAAAGGTTTATGAGATTCCTGCCTTCGCAGGAATGACAACTATAATTTATCAATTACGTCACTCAAGCGTTCAGTAATATCTTCAATACTGCCAACACCATCTACACCAAAATATTTATTTTGTTCAGCATAATAGTCCTTCAAAATAGCTGTTTTTTTATAGTATTCTGTAATTCGGTTTCTTATAATGGATTCATCAGCATCATCGGCACGACCACTACTCTTTCCACGTTCTAAAAGGCGTTCAACCAAGATTTCATCATCAACCTCAAGAGCAATCATGGCATTAATTTGCGAATCCTTGCTATCCATGAGTTTATCTAAAGCTTCTGCTTGAGCATTGGTTCTTGGGAATCCATCAAAAATAAAACCTTTAGCATCCGCATTTTTTTCTACTTCAGCATTTAACATATCAATAGTTACTTGATCAGGAACTAATTCGCCTTTATCCATAAACGATTTTGCCAACATTCCTAAAGCCGTTTCATTCTTTATGTTAAATCGAAACACATCTCCTGTTGAAATGTGTACCAAATTATACTTCTCTTTTAAAAAATTGGCTTGCGTTCCTTTTCCAGCTCCTGGAGGGCCAAATAGTACGATATTTGTCATGTGCTGTGTTGTTTTTTGTTGATATATTTCAGGCAAATCCCTACCCAAACCATCATAGTCAAGTCCGTAACCAACTATAAACTTATTTGGAATTTCAATACCTACATAATGTAATTTAAAGTCTTTCTTGTATGCTTCCGGTTTGTAAAACAATGTTGCAATAAGCAATTGCTTAACATTTTCATTTTTAAAAATACGATGCACTTCATTCAAGGTATTACCAGAATCAATAATGTCTTCTAAAATAACAACTGTTCTACCAGTTAAATCTTGGGTTAATCCAATTAAGCGTTGAATATCTTCACTTGATTTAACGCCTTCGTAAGATGCTAACTTTATAAATGTAACCTCACATGGCTTTGGATATTTCTTTACAAAGTCACTCACAAACATAAACGACCCATTCAAAATTCCAATAAACACTGGAACTTCATCAGCTAAATCATTTGCAATGGTGTTAACCATTCTAGAAACAGCATCTTGAATGTCCTGTTCAGAGATAAAAGGCTTGAAGTATAAATCGTGGAGTTTAATCACTTACTAATTATTTTAGAAACGCAAAGATAATCATTTGATTAACGTTTTACGAATTCTCATTTAGATTGTTTGGCATTTAGTTTTTTCAGAGGATTTTGATTTGTACTTTTGTGCAAAATCAAGACAATGAATTTTTTCTCTTCTGAATTTAAGCTTGGCATTCTAGGTGGCGGTCAACTAGGAAAAATGATGCTTACCGAAACCCGTAAGTTTGATATTTTTACCAAAGTTTTGGATCCAAGTCCAGAGGCTCCTTGTAAGATAGCTTCAAATGATTTTCATGTTGGTGATTTAATGGATTATGACACCGTTGTTACGTTTGGGAAAGATGTTGACATCTTAACTTTTGAAATTGAAAACGTCAATACAGATGCGCTTGAAACTCTTGAAAAGCAGGGCATAAAAGTTTATCCGAGTTCCAAAACACTACGCACTATTCAAAATAAAGCGACGCAAAAATTATTTTACCGTGACCATGACATTCCAACTGCAGAATTCACGCGTTTTGCATATACGTCAGAAATTGAAGATGCAGTTAGCAATGGTGGTTTAGAGTTTCCTTTTGTATGGAAGAGTGCTCAATTTGGATACGATGGTAATGGCGTTAAAGTGGTGCGCTCTCTAAAAGATTTGGACAATCTACCGAATGTGGAATGTATTGCTGAAGACATGATTCCTTTTAAAAATGAGTTATCTGTAATTGTAGCTAGAAATGTAGCTGGTGATGTAAAAACCTACCCAGTTGTAGAAATGGAGTTTCATCCAGAGGCTAATCAAGTTGAATATGTTATTTGTCCAGCGCGAATTGAGAAGCCTGTTGCTGAAAAAGCTCAACAAGTAGCTTTACAAGTTTCTGAAGCTTTTAATCATGTTGGATTACTAGCTGTTGAAATGTTCCAAACACAAAACAATGATATTCTAGTTAACGAAGTAGCTCCAAGACCACATAATTCTGGCCATCAATCTATTGAGGCTAGTTATACCTCGCAGTTTGAACAACATATTAGAGCCATCCTTAATTTACCGTTAGGGAAAACCAACAGTAAAGTTGGTGGTATCATGGTTAATTTAGTTGGTGCTGAAGGATATACAGGTAATGTAAAATATGAAAACATTGAAGCCATTATGAAAATGGATGGTGTTACACCGCATATTTATGGCAAAAAACAAACACGACCATTCAGAAAAATGGGACATGTTACGATAGTGCATGAAAATATTGATGAAGCTAGACAAATTGCCGAACATGTTAAAAATACTATTAAAGTTATAAGCGAATAATTATGAGTAAAGTTGGAGTTATTATGGGAAGTAAAAGCGATTTGCCTATTATGCAAGACGCTATAAACATCTTAAAAGAATTGAATATTGAAGTAGAAGTCGATATTGTTTCGGCACATAGAACACCTGAAAAATTATTCGATTATGGTAAACATGCTCACACAAGAGGTTTTTCGGTCATTATCGCTGGAGCGGGTGGTGCAGCACACTTGCCTGGAATGATCGCTTCGTTGTCTCCACTCCCAGTAATTGGTGTTCCCGTAAAAAGTAGCAATTCCATTGATGGTTGGGATTCTGTATTATCAATTTTACAAATGCCTGGAGGTGTCCCAGTGGCAACTGTTGCTCTTAATGGCGCTAAAAACGCAGGTATTTTAGCCGCTCAAATAATTGGAAGTTATGATCAGGCTGTCTTGAATAAAATTATTGAATATAAGGAAGGTTTAAAGGCTAAAGTCATAGAATCTTCAAAAGATTTATAACAAAAAAACCTCGGCAATTGCCGAGGTTTTTAACGCTATTAATCAATAAATTTTTAAAGAGTTTTAAACTCTCATGAAAAATCTGCCACAAAAGTAATATTAAATATCATATTCGCAAGACCAAAAGGTCTTAAAATTAAGTTAATAAACAGAAAATCAATTATTTAGTAAGAAAAATAACACGCTGATTTTCAATTGAATGAAAACAATATATGAACATCCTGAATAAACCCTTTGATACTCAATTTAATACAGCACCATTTTCAAAAATAAAGAATGAGCATTTTCTTCCTGCTTTTAAAAAAGGGATTGAAAATGCTAAAGCAGAAATTAAAACCATCACTTCAAATCCTGATGAACCAACTTTTGAAAACACGCTTGAAGCTCTAGATTTTGCTGGTGAACAATTAGATAGAATTTCAAGTATTTTTTTCAATTTAAATTCAGCCGAAACAAATGATGAGATTCAAAAAATAGCGCAAGAGGTTTCACCGTTATTATCTGAATTTAGTAATGACATTACGTTAAATGCCGATTTATTCAAACGCGTAAAGGCTGTTTATGACCAAAAAAACGAACTAAATCTTACTAAAGAACAACAAACACTATTAGATAAAAAGTATAAAAGCTTTTCAAGAAATGGTGCTAATTTATCTGAAAGCAAAAAGCAACAACTTCGTGACATTGATAAGCAATTGAGTAAGCTGAAGTTAACATTTGGAGAAAATGTATTAGCCGAAACAAACAACTATGAACTTCACCTTACAAACGAAGATGATCTTTCAGGATTACCGGAAGGCGCTAAAGAAGCTGCAGCGCAAATGGCTGAAAGCAAAGACAAAAAAGGCTGGATTATTACTTTGGACTATCCTAGTTATATACCATTTATGACTTATGCAGATAATCGTGAACTACGTAAAAAACTAGCAATAGCATTTGGAGCAAAAGCCTTTCAAAATAACAAACATGATAATCAAAATAACGTTTTACAAATTGCAAAATTAAGACATGAGCGCGCCAACTTATTGGGCTATAAAACCCATGCTCATTTTGTTTTGGAAGAGCGCATGGCAAAAAATCCTCAAACTGTTGAAACATTCCTTAATGACCTTCTGGAAAAAGCTAAACCAGCTGCCGAAAGTGAATTTAAGGACTTGGAAAAATTTGCAAAAGAACTAGATAATATTGACCAATTACAAAAATGGGATGGTGCTTATTATTCTGAAAAACTTAAACAAAAGCTATTTGATCTGGATGACGAAAAGCTAAAACCTTATTTTAAACTTGAAAACGTTATTAGTGGCGTTTTTACTATTGCTGAAAAATTATACGGCCTAAAGTTTGAAGAAGTCTCGATAATTGATAAATACCATGAAGATGTTTTAACCTATAAAGTTACCAACGAAACTGGCGATTTGGTTTCAATTTTCTATGCTGACTTTTTCCCTAGGCCAGGCAAAAGAAATGGTGCTTGGATGACGGTTTACAAACCGCAATTTGTTAAGAATGGTGAAAACAGTAGACCACATATTTCCATAGTTTGTAATTTCACAAAGCCTACTAGAACAAAACCTTCATTACTTACTTTTAACGAAGTAACAACATTATTCCATGAATTTGGCCACGCTTTACACGGCATGCTTGCAAATACAACGTACCCTAGCCTATCTGGGACTAGCGTATTTTGGGATTTTGTTGAATTACCAAGTCAAGTTTTAGAAAATTGGTGTTATGAAAAAGAAGCGTTAGAACTTTTTGCGACACACTACGAAACTGGTGACCTTATTCCAATGGAGCTAATTGAAAAAATAAAAGCTTCTGCTACATTTCATGAAGGCATGCAAACACTACGACAGTTGAGTTTTGGTTTATTGGATATGAGTTGGCATGGAGGTGATCCTTCTAACATCAAAGATGTGAAAAATCATGAACTAGAAACTTTTAAAAACACACGCCTGTATCCTGATGTTACCCAAAACTGTATGAGTACGTCGTTTTCACATATTTTTCAAGGTGGTTATAGTGCTGGATATTATAGTTACAAATGGGCTGAAGTCTTGGATGCGGACGCATTTGAGTTTTTTAAAGAATCTGGTATTTTCAGTCGTGACGTTGCCAATAAATTTAAAAACAATATCCTTTCGCAAGGTGGTACAGATGACCCGATGACATTATATAAACAATTTAGAGGAAAAGAGCCACGCCCAGATGCCTTATTAAAACGTGCAGGGTTGGTTGAGAAATAGAATTTTTAGCTTATTTTTGATAAAAATTGCTAGCAAACAAGAATGTCAAAGCACACAATTGAACCTGAAAAATGGATTGACCGCTATTCCGATTACCTGTTCAATTACACCATTTCGCGTGTAAATGATAGGGAAATGGCTAAAGACTTGGTTCAAGATACGTTTGTAGCCAGTTTAAAGTCTATGAAAAACTTTAAAGGTGAAGCTAGTGAGCGCACATGGCTTATTTCCATTTTAAAAAGAAAAATTATCGATTATTATCGGAAAATTAATTCCAAAAAAGGAAAAGCCGAAGTTCGAATGGACTATAATAGTGATGAAGAGGAAGGTAGCTGGCTTGAAGAACGTGTAGCAGATCCGTTTGATAAAACTGCAGAAGACACACTAGTTAATGATGAATTGGGTGATGCTATTTATGCTTGTTTGGACAAATTACCAAACAAACAAGCCCAAGTTTTTAAAATGAAAACCATTCAAGGGTTAGAAACAGAAACAATTTGTAATGAATTAAACATCACTGCGTCTAACTTGTGGGTAATAATTCATAGAGCTCGGACAGCAATGGCCGAGTGTATGGAAAAAAACTGGTTTAATTAGAGCATGAAAAAAGGGTTTTTATTTATTTCTTGTGAGCAGGCAAAACATATTTGTGATAAAGCACAATACCACGAAGCTTCACTTTGGGAAAAAATTGAATTAAATATTAGATACACATGGTGCAGATTTACGCGCGCTTACGTTAAGAAGAACAAACAATTAACTACAGTAATTCAAAAATCAAGAATAGATTGTCTTCAGAATAATGAACGTGAGGTATTAAAAAATGAATTCGAAAAAGAGCTAACTAAACAACTTTAATATAATTAGCCAAAATATAGGTATCCCTTCTACCCAAAAGGCACTATAGTATTTTCCTTGATTCTCCTTTGAAAAGAAGACAAACAAAAAAGTCAATAAGCTTATTACAAAGAGTATTATTGTACTTTCAAAATTTAATTCATCTTTTAAATATTCCATTAAAAAAAATGCTAACAAAAATATAGCTCCCATGATTTTTGTTTTCTTAATACCTATTTTTTGAGGAATTGTAGCCAGTTTTATACTATCATATCTCATATCTCTAATTTCAAAAGGCAACATCAAGACAATAACAAACAAAAACCGCTGAACCGCTGTTATTACAACGTCAAAATTAATAGTAAAGTCATTATTCATTAGTGGTAAAAACACAGTAACACCAGACCAAACTAATGCAATAACATAAATTTTCAAACCACTAACACTTCTTAAATTTTGCTGTTGATCTACAAAAATATGTCTTGGTAAAAATGGAATAGCATACAAAAAAGTTACGGCTGCAAATCCACCAATCCATAAAAGAGTTTTGGTTTCTAATCTCAACGCATAATAGCAAAGTGCTACAAAACAAATAAGTGAAAAAACTTGTATTACTTTTAGCCAGTTGGCTAAACTTCTGTGATGAAACTTGGCGAGACCAAAAAACTTCACAAAATTATAACCCGTAATTGTGGCAAAAAAATTAAAATATAAGATGTTTTCATCGTAATTTATTTGAAACACTGTCAAGGTAATCCATGTCAATGCATAAACAGATAGTGCCACATGAATACTGCTATTAAGATAAAAATCAAAAACGTTCTTAAAGAGTCCCATAACACAAAAATACGGAAAGTGTTAATAAACCATTTAATTGGTTAAAAACTTTCATTTTCATTAACATAATAACGTGAATTATTCCGTAATTTTGCGCCTTAAATTCAACACAACATTTTAATGAATACAACTGCTTTTGCACAACGTCATATTGGACCTAGAAAAGAGGACCAAGACCAAATGTTAAAAACAATTGGTATAGACTCATTAGAGCAACTCATTTACGAAACCATTCCAGATGATATTCGCTTGAAAAATGAGCTTAATTTAGATTCTGCCATGAGTGAGCAAGAATACCTTACGCATATTCATGAATTATCTAAACTTAACAAAACTTATAAAACTTATATTGGTTTAGGGTATCACCCGACTATTTTACCTGCAGTTATTCAGCGAAACATTCTTGAAAACCCAGGTTGGTACACAGCTTACACACCTTATCAAGCTGAAATTGCTCAAGGTCGTTTAGAAGCTTTATTGAATTTCCAAACCATGATTACCGATTTAACTGGTATGGAATTGGCAAATGCATCATTATTAGATGAAAGTACAGCGGCTGCTGAAGCCATGAGTTTATTGTTCGCTGTTCGTGATAGAGACCAAAAGAAAGCTGGTGTAAACAAATTTTTTGTTTCTGAAAACATACTACCACAAACCTTATCACTTTTAGAAACACGCTCAAACCCTATCGGAATTGAACTGGTTGTTGGCAGTGAAAATGATTTTGACTTTTCTACAGAATATTTTGGAGCCATTCTTCAATATCCTGGAAAACACGGTCAGATAACTGATATAAAATCATTTATTTCAAAAGCAAATGAAAATAATATAAAAGTTGCCGTTGCAGCTGATATTTTAAGTTTAGTCATGCTTGAAGCACCTGGAAAATTTGGTGCAGATGTTGTTGTTGGTACTACACAACGTTTTGGAATACCTATGGGTTATGGTGGGCCACATGCTGCCTACTTTGCAACCAAAGAAGCTTATAAACGAGATATCCCAGGTCGTATTATTGGTGTTACAAAAGATATGAATGGTAATCGTGCATTGCGCATGGCACTACAAACGAGAGAACAGCATATAAAACGAGACAGAGCAACTTCAAATATTTGTACTGCGCAAGTATTATTGGCCGTTATGGCAGGTATGTATGCTGTTTATCATGGACCAAAAGGTTTAGAGTTTATAGCCAATAGAGTTCATAATACAGCTACTTCAATTTCTGATTCTCTTAAGCAATTGGGTTTCGAGCAACTGAATACGTCCTATTTTGACACATTACATTTTAAAGCAGATGCAACTAAGATCAAAACCATTGCGGAGGAAAACGGTATAAACTTTTACTATCCAGATTCGGGCTCTGTAGTTATCGCTATTAACGAAACTACTAACTTGATAGACGCCAACGCAATAGTTGCTGTTTTTGCCAAAGCTACTCAAAAAGACGTTAATCAAATTCAGTCATTATCTAATAAAAACAATATTGCTGGCGCATTACAACGTAAATCTGATTTCTTAACACTTGACGTTTTTAATTCGCATCATTCGGAAACGGAATTAATGCGATACATCAAGAAATTGGAGCGTAAGGATTTGTCTTTAAACCATTCGATGATTTCGTTGGGTTCGTGTACCATGAAATTGAATGCTGCTGCAGAAATGTTGCCATTAAGTTCTCCAAACTGGGGAACAATACATCCTTTTGTACCCGTTGAGCAAGCACAAGGCTACCAAATAATTCTAAAAGAATTAGAAGAGCAACTAACTGAAATCACAGGCTTTGCTGCGACTTCTTTGCAACCTAATTCTGGTGCGCAAGGTGAGTTTGCTGGATTAATGGTTATAAAAGCATATCATGAATCACGAGGTGACCATCATAGAAATATTTGTTTGATTCCTTCTTCAGCTCATGGCACAAATCCTGCGAGTGCTGTAATGGCTGGAATGAAAGTAGTTGTTACCAAATCTACTGACAAAGGAAATATTGATGTTGAGGATTTAAGAGAGAAAGCAGAATTACACAAAGATAATTTATCATGCTTGATGGTGACATATCCATCAACGCACGGCGTATACGAATCTGCTATAAAAGAAATTACACAAATTATACATGATAATGGTGGTCAGGTTTATATGGATGGTGCCAACATGAATGCCCAAGTTGGCTTAACCAATCCAGGAAATATTGGTGCTGATGTATGTCATTTAAATTTACACAAAACCTTTGCTATTCCCCATGGTGGTGGTGGACCAGGTGTTGGACCAATTTGTGTTGCAAAACAGTTAGCACCTTTTTTACCGAGTAATCCAATAATTAAAACTGGAGGAGATCAAGCAATCTCTGCAATTTCTGCAGCGCCTTTTGGTTCCTCTTTAGTATGCCTAATTTCTTACGCTTACATTAAGATGCTGGGAGTTAAAGGTTTAGCTCAATCTACAAAAATTGCTATTTTAAACGCCAACTATATCAAAAAACGTTTAGAAGGACAGTTTGATACCTTGTACTCTGGAGAACGCGGCAGAGCAGCCCACGAAATGATTGTGGACTGTAGAGCGTTTAAAGCCAATGGTATTGAAGTTACTGATATTGCAAAACGTTTGATGGATTATGGTTTTCATGCTCCAACGGTATCATTCCCTGTAGCAGGAACACTCATGATTGAACCTACTGAAAGCGAAAGTAAAGCCGAAATGGATCGTTTTTGTGATGCCATGATTGCCATTAAAAAGGAAATTGACGCAACATCAAAAGATGAAGATAATAATATATTAAGGAATGCTCCACATACTTTAGATATGATAACGGCTGATGAATGGTTAATGCCTTACACCCGAGAACAAGCCGCTTTCCCATTAGAGTATGTAAGAGAAAATAAGTTTTGGCCATCTGTAAGGCGTGTAGATGATGCCTATGGTGATAGAAACCTGATATGTACTTGTGCTCCAATTGAAGAGTACATGGAAGCCTAAAAGCTAAAAAGAACTATCTTCAAGCCTTCAAAATTTGAAGGCTTTTTTGTTGAATAATATTTAAATTAAAACAGTCTTTTTTATTAAAACAACAAAAATAAATGCATAAATACAAAATCATGCTTAACTTCATAATTTTATGACTAGTTTCGTAATAAGGATTATTAATAGCATTAATTATGGCCATAAAAATCACAGGAACTGGAAGCTATATTCCCAGTACCGTTGAAAAAAACGAAAATTTTTATAATCATGAATTTTTGAATGCAGATGGCTCTTCAATTAACAGTACAAATGAAGTCATTGTTGAAAAATTTAAAGCCATAACTGGCATTCAAGAAAGACGTTACATTAAGGAAGATCTCTTAAATTCTGACATTGGTTTTTTTGCAGCAGAAAAAGCCATTGAAAATGCTAATATTGATAAAGAAACTATTGACTATATCATTGTTGCTCATAATTATGGTGATGTAAAGCATGAAAGTCAACAAAGCGATACAGTTCCTAGTATTGCCTCAAGAATAAAGCATTTGTTAAAGATTAGAAATCCCAAGTGTGTTGGGTACGATATACTTTTTGGTTGCCCTGGATGGCTAGAAGGTGTTATTCAGGCAAAAGCTTTTATTGCTTCGGGTATTGCGAAGCGTTGTCTGGTGATTGGCACCGAAACCTTATCGCGAGTTGTTGACAAACACGATCGCGATTCTATGATTTATAGTGATGGTGCTGGTGCTGTTATTGTTGAGCGAACAGAAGAAGTGGGTGGTATCATTGCCCATGAAACCGCTACATTCACTTATGATGAAGCCCATTTCATTTATTTTGGTGAAACGAATCATCCCGAAATTACTGACCAAAGACGTTACATTAAAATGTATGGTCGTAAAATTTATGAATTTGCTATAACCAATGTGCCAAAGGCTTTAAAAACCTGTTTGGATAATAGTGGAATTGACATAAAAGATGTCAAAAAAATACTCATTCATCAAGCTAATGAAAAAATGGATGAGGCTATCGTAAAACGTTTTTATGAATTATATGACATGCCAATGCCAGATGGCATTATGCCCATGACCATAAACATGTTAGGCAACTCAAGCGTAGCCACAGTTCCCACATTGTACGATATGATTTTAAATGGCAAACTAGAAAATCAAAGGATTAGTAAAGGAGATATTATTATATTTGCTAGTGTTGGCGCAGGCATGAATATTAATGCCGTTGTATATCAGCAATAAATAATAAGTTTACCGCTTTTGCGGAAAATAAACATGTACGAAAAAACATTCCCTAACAAACGTTTTAAGCACACTGCTAATTTTTTGCAAAAACATATATCTAAAGATTCTAAAATTTTAGATTTAGGGGTTTCAAATCCATTTTCTGATATTATGAAGGACATGGGATATTCAGTTGAAAATACCTTTGGTGAAGATTTAGATTTAGACAAAGCTACCATTGAAAATTCTAATGCTGATGTTGTTACGGCTTTTGAAATATTTGAACATCTTCTTTCTCCTTTTACTGTTTTACAAGCTATTAAATCGGATAAATTAGTTGCTAGCGTGCCTTTGCGATTATGGTTTTCCACGGCATATAGGAGCAAAATAGATATGCGAGATAGACATTATCATGAATTTGAAGATTGGCAGTTTGATTGGTTATTGGAAAAAGCAGGCTGGAAAATTATAGCAAGAGACAAATGGACCAATCCAACTAAAAAAATTGGAATCAGGCCAATTTTGAGATGGTTTACACCTAGATATTATATAGTCTACGCAGAAAAGATTTAAAATATTGAATTTTTACATTGTCATACCAGCCCATAATGAAGAAGCCTATATAGGCTCAACATTAGAGTCTTTGGTAAATCAAACCTTACTTCCAAAAAAACTGGTTGTAGTAAATGATCACTCTAAAGACAAAACTGCTGAAATAGTTCAATCTTATGTTGATAAATATGATTGGATATCACTTCTTGATATTGAATCGACTGACCAACACTTACCTGGCACGAAAATAGTAACTGCATTTTATAAAGGATTTGAAACTTTGGATGAGAACTATGACGTGATATGCAAGTTTGATGCTGACCTTATTTTTCCGAAAAATTATTTAGAAGTCCTAGCCGCACATTTTAAGCGTGATTCTCGATTGGGGATGGTTTCAGGATTTTGTTACATAGAAAAAAACAAAAATTGGATTCTTGAAAATCTTACACGCAAAGATCACATTCGCGGTGCGTTGAAAGCTTATAGAAAAGATTGCTTTTTACAAATAGGCAAATTAAAACCCTCAATGGGTTGGGACACGGTTGATGAATTATTAGCGAAATTTTACAATTGGAAAATATTGACAGATGACTCGCTTCATGTAAAACACTTAAAACCAACAGGGAAAAGTTATAATAAATCAGCCAAGCACCTTCAGGGAGAAGCCATGTATAAATTACGATATGGTTTTATTATTACGCTAATTTCAGCGTTGAAATTAGCCTTTAAAAAACGGAGTTTTATACTTTTAAAAGACTATATGCAAGGCTATTTAAAAGCAAAAAAAGAAAATCAATCATTTCTGGTTACTGAAGAACAAGGGCAATTTATTCGTAAAACAAGATGGCAAGGCATAAAAAAAAGAGTGATGTAAACACCACTCTTTTAAGCTACAATGATAAAAAGTATTTAATTCTTTTTCA
The DNA here is from genome assembly GCF_012931685.1 of Hanstruepera ponticola. Taxonomy (GTDB): domain Bacteria; phylum Bacteroidota; class Bacteroidia; order Flavobacteriales; family Flavobacteriaceae; genus Hanstruepera; species Hanstruepera ponticola. The sequence continues at coordinate 54,448 of NZ_JABANC010000006.1, read as the reverse complement.
ATAGCTTTTTCACAGTTCTTTCGCCGGTTGATTGATTAACAATTACAACAATATATGGGCCAACATTCAAACTATTTAGGTTCAATTCAACAGTGGTTTTTGTAACACTTGTTTTAATTCTTTTTTTAATGACTTCTGTGTTGTATAAATCATAAACTAAAATATCATAGGTGTTTAAACCCCTTTCAGGTAATTGTAAGGTTGTATTTGATGTTGCAGGATTTGGGAATAGATTAAATCTATTTAAAGCTTCAGTTCGAGTTACTGTTATTGGATTAGACAATGCGTAACAACCCATAAGGTCACCTGCATTTGTTATTCCAGTTAAATCAACACTATCTGCATAACTTAAATGCCAGATTAAGCAAACACCTTCACCTGCGCCTTCTAAATCAAATGGTGGACTTGGCGGTGTTCCTAGGATATTTAAATCGGTATCTGTTATTACCCACAACGAGTTATCTCCCATGGCACCATCCAACGTCACATCAAAAGCATCGCTTTGTCCATCACCTGCTAAAATCTCTATTTCTGTATCACCACTTCCAGCTATGGCTAATTCACCACCATTAACGCCATTTCTTGTTACCGTAATTGGATTGGATAAATCATAACATCCCATTAAATCTCCTGCATTTGTAACTCCAGTTAAATCAACACTATCTGCATAACTTAAATGCCAAATCAAGCAAACACCTTCACCTGCGCCTTCTAAATCAAACGGTGGGCTTGGTGGTGTTCCTAAAATATTTAAATCAGCATCTGTAATTACCCATAGTGAATTATCTCCCATGGCGTCTTCCAACGTCACATCAAAAGCATCACTCTCTCCGTCGCCAGCACAGATTTCAATTTCCGTATCGCCACTTCCAGCTATGGCTAATTCGCCACCATTAACGCCATTTCTGGTTACCGTAATTGGGTTAGATAAATCATAACATCCCATGAGATCTGCCGCATTTGTAACCCCATTTAAATCAACACTATCTGCATAGCTTAAATGCCAGATTATGCAAACACCTTCGCCTGCGCCTTCTAAATCAAATGGTGGACTTGGTGGTGTTCCTAATATATTCAAGTTAGCATCCGTAATAACCCATAATGAATTATCTCCCATGGCGTCTTCCAACGTGACATCAAAAGCATCACTCTCTCCATCGCCAGCACAGATTTCAATTTCCGTATCGCCACTTCCAGCTATGGCTAATTCGCCACCATTAACGCCATTTCTGGATACCGTAATTGGGTTAGATAAATCATAACATCCCATAAGATCTGCCGCATTTGTAACCCCAGTTAAATCAACACTATCTGCATAGCTTAAATGCCAGATTAAGCAAACACCTTCGCCTGCGCCTTCTAAATCAAATGGTGGACTTGGTGGTGTTCCTAATATATTCAAGTTAGCATCCGTAATAACCCATAATGAATTATCTCCCATGGCACCATCCAACGTCACATCAAAAGCATCACTCTCTCCATCGCCAGCACAGATTTCAATTTCCGTATCGCCACTTCCAGCTATGGCTAATTGACCACCTTCAGGTAACATGGTTCGTGTGACTTCAATATAATTTGATAAATCAAAACGTCCTCTTAAATCATCTAAATTGCTTATTCTCCTAAATGGTGGAATTCCATTGTACGCTAAATGCCATATTCTACAAACTCCTGGACCAGCACCATTTAAATCAAAAGGTGGTGCGTCAGGCAACGCCAAAATGTTATTATTATCATCGGTAATAATCCATTGTCTCAAGCGACCTGAATCACCTTCAACAGTAACATTAATGGGATCTGCTTCAGAATCAATACAAATTGAAGTGCTGTCATTTGTCGAAATAACACCACCATCTACGTTACTATTCTGATTTTGAGCTAAAACATTAGATTGACTTATAAAAATAGCAAATACAAATGTTAATAATGAGGTTAAGATTACATGAAATTTGGGGTTTCGGTTTTGTAATTTACTTTTCATTTTTGTAGATTTTTATTATTGAAAAGCTAAATTAAACTTGAAAACATTGTCAAAATGTTAGCTAGCTAACATTTTGACAAATTTGTTTTTATTAAACTAGAAAACCCAATTCTTATAATTTATTGTAGATTCAACTATATTTTCTATTTCATCATCCATTTCTGGAAAAAAATCAATTTCTGTAAGCGCTTCAACCTCATCAACCGAAACTACAAATTCATATAAGGGCTTATCTGAATTTTTATGCGGCATTATAAAGGCTAACACCTTTGGATTGCCTGAATTATAATCCAGTACAACTTTATAAAACTGATTGGGCACAGATACATCTTCATTACCAATTGTTTTCAAATTTCCTTTTAAAACACCACCTGTAACCACAAAAACACCATCATATCGATTAGCCCAATAGCGTACTTTTTGTTCTAAAGTATTCCAAACCCCTGAATTGAATTCATGTTTTTGAGGGCTAATATTACTAGTTAAAAACGTTTCATCATGAGCTTGTTTACTATATTTTCTGTCGCCTGCAGGACACAAATGACCTCTATCAAAACCTGAATTCTTGTAGTTTCGCCAACTAGCTGCACCCGTTTTTACTGCTTTATCTATTTCAAAATAAGGTCTCTTAAAATTCGAATTGGAAAGGTGTTCTTTTTTTAATTCATAAGCGACCCACTCTGCTTGTTCATGAGGTTCGCTATAACTCAACGAATACCCTTTATGATGCACTATTTGACCTGTAGTACTTGTTGGTAGAAAAAATGTAATTGTAGGATTCTTTGGCAATTTGCCTTGCTCTACAATAGTATCTTTTTCGTTTTTATCTAGAAAATACTCGAAACTATATATACCAATTACTAAAACAATAGCTACGATAGAATATATAGTCCGCTTACTCATTATTGCAGGCTAGCCAAACTCGCTTTTAACGTTTCAATTTTAGCTAAAGCATCGGCTTCTTTTTTCTTCTCACTTGCTACAACTTGCTCTGGTGCCCCAGAAACAAAACGTTCATTTGATAATTTTTTCTGAACTGATTTCAGGAATCCTTCGGTATAATTTAATTCTTCCGTAAGCTTTTTGATTTCTTCTTCAAGATTTATAGCTCCAGAGATAGGAATAAAATACTCATTGGACTTCACTCTGAAAGTCAATGCGCCATCTACGGTTTCAGAAACATATTCTAAAACTTTTATGTTTCCAAGTTTCTTAATGACCTCATCGAAATCTGATGATTTATTTTCATTGTTTATAACTGAAAAATCGATGCTATCCTTAAACGAAATGTTCTTTTCCTTTCTAATATTTCGAATACCCGAAACCACTTCTTGTGTGAAACTAAATCCAGAAATCAACTCCTTATTTACAGATTTTTTCTTTGGCCAAGTAGCAACTATAAGCGCTTCTTCTGGCTGCCTTTCTTCCATAAATTGCCAAATTTCTTCGGTTAAGAAAGGCATAAACGGGTGCAATATTTTTAAGATATTCTCAAAGTGATTGATAACACCTTGTAATGTTTTAGCATCTATTGGTTTTTGGTATTCTGGCTTGACTATTTCCAATAACCACGATGCAAAATCATCCCAAATTAATTTGTAAGTTGCCATTAAAGCATCTGACAGCCGATATTTACTATAATGGTCCTCAATTTCTGCTAAAGTCTCTTGAAATTTAGCGTCAAACCATTCTAAAGCTACTTTACTGGATTCAGGCTGTTTTATGTTTTCACTTACCTCCCAACCTTTCACTAAACGGAATGCATTCCAAATTTTATTAGCAAAACCTTTTCCTTGATTACAAAGTGCTTCATCGAACATAAGGTCATTTCCGGCAGCAGAGCTTAATAACAATCCAACACGAACACCATCTGCGCCGTAATCTTCAATAAGTTTTAAGGCATCAGGAGAATTCCCTAATGACTTACTCATTTTACGACGTTGCTTATCACGAACCAATCCTGTTAAATAAACATTTTCAAAAGGTTTTTCACCTTTATATTCATATCCAGCTATTATCATTCTGGCAACCCAAAAGAATAAGATATCTGGACCAGTTACTAAATCGTTTGTTGGATAGTAGTATTTTATTTCTTCGTTTTCAGGATTACGAATACCATCAAACACACTCATTGGCCATAACCATGACGAAAACCACGTGTCAAGAGCATCTGAATCTTGTTTTAAATCATCTTGTGTCAAAGACCTCTCGACTCCGCTCGAGGTGACATTTACTTTTTCTTGTGCTAATTTTAATGCTTCTTCTTTAGTTTCTGCTACTACAAAATCTTCCTTACCATCACCATAGTAGTATGCTGGAATTTGTTGGCCCCAAAGTAATTGACGGGAAATATTCCAATCACGGATATTTTCCATCCAATGTCTATACGTGTTTTCAAATTTTTTAGGAAATAATTTAATATCCGGATCATCACCTAAAACAGCTTCAATGGCTGGTTTCACCAATTCTTCCATTTTTAAGAACCATTGATCAGATAGTCTCGGTTCTATTATGGCTTTGGTACGTTCTGAAATACCAACGCGATTAGTATAATCTTCAATTTTAAGAATATGACCGTTTTCTTCTAACTCCTTTACAATTTCCTTACGCACTACAAAACGGTCTTTTCCTTCGTAATGCAAGCCATAACTATTTAGTGTTGCATCTTCATTAAAGATGTCTATGACTTCTAAATTGTGCTTATCGCCAAGAACTTTATCGTTTTCATCGTGAGCTGGAGTCACTTTTAAGCATCCTGTTCCGAATTCAACATCTACATATTCATCTTCAATAATTGGAATAATTCGACCATTAATGGGCACAATCGCCCTTTTACCTTTTAAACTGAAATGTCTTTCATCATTAGGATTAATACAAATTGCTGTATCACCCAAAATGGTTTCAGGTCTTGTTGTAGCTATTGTTAATGATTGATCACTTCCTTCAACTTGATAATTTATGTAGTAAAGTTTACCTTGCTTCTCAATATATTCAACTTCTTCGTCAGAAAGTGTTGTTTTGGCTTCAGGATCCCAATTCACCATACGATAACCACGATAAATCATACCTTTATTGTATAAGTCAACAAAAACCTGAATGACTGCTTCTGACATATCGTCATCCATTGTAAATTTGGTTCTATCCCAATCACACGAACAACCTAGTTTTTTAAGTTGTTCTAATATAACTCCTCCATATTCATGTGTCCAATCCCAAGCATGTTTTAAAAACTCTTCACGTGATAAGTCGTTTTTATCAATTCCTTGCTCTTTTAATTTAGCAACTACTTTAGCTTCTGTAGCAATAGATGCATGATCGGTACCTGGAACCCAACAAGCATTTTTGCCTTGTAGGCGTGCACGACGAATTAAAACATCTTGAATAGTATTATTCAACATATGTCCCATATGCAAGACTCCTGTGACATTAGGAGGCGGAATAACAATTGTGTAAGGTTCTCTGTTATCAGGTTTTGAATGAAAATAATTATGTTTCATCCAGTAATCATACCACTTACCTTCTACTTGATTGGCATCATATTTTGATGGAATTTGCATACTTTGGAATAGTTTTTGAAATACAACAGGCAAAAGTACTTATATTTCTTTTTTATATAAAATTATATGAATGTTATATGTACATTTGTTTAAGTAAAATATATTTATGGGTGTGCATTACGTCTAAAAATTTTGTAGAATGTATAAAAAGTGACTATGTTTACCACTGAATTAAATTAATATATTATGAAACATTTAATTACCATATTGTTTATCGGATTGATAGGCTTTTCAGTAAATGCGCAAGAAAAAGTTGCAAAGATTGAATTTAAGGACACCACTATTGATTACGGTACCATTGAAAAAGGAGCTGATGGCGTAAGAGTTTTTGAATTTACAAATACTGGGAATGCACCACTAATTATTTCTAATGTGAAATCTAGCTGTGGTTGTACAGTTCCTAAAAAACCAGATGGCCCAATTGCACCAGGTGAAACAGGTGAAATTCAAGTGAAATATGACACAAATCGTGTTATGCCAATTAGAAAAACTATCACTGTAATGTCTAATGCAGATACACCAACGATTGCTCTAAAGATTAAGGGTGAAGTAATTGACCCAAGCAAAACGAGTGTTCTTGAGAAAAAAGATAAGAGCGTGATGAGCAAATAATTCTAGCTCCTAATATAAAATAAAAAACCCTTGAAAATTCAAGGGTTTTTTATTTGAGCATATCTTTAAGCTGAAATTTATATTCAAAAATCTTATTTTGCCTTTCAATTAATAGCCTTATTTTCTTGCCATCTTTTCCACTCAAAATATCAATCACATGTTGGAGTGTATAATCCTTAACATCTTTACCATTAACCTCCAATATAATATCACCTAGCTCTATTCCAATATTTTTTGCTGGGCTATTCTCTCTCAACTTTACAACTTGAAATGCTGGTTTTACATCCAACCTATAGTTTTCGGACGAAGGAATATTAGTTATATATTCAGAAACATCGATATTAAAATGTAATCTACCATTGTCTAAAGTATAGTAATAATCTTTAACTACCCTAAAGCCATTGTGTTCTAAATCTATTCCACTTTTATTGTACTTAAATTCCTTTCTAAAAAAGTTATTTTTCTTTAAAATGACACTTTCTTCTTTATAATTAAAAGTGATATTGAATCGTTTTAGTATTTCAGCTCCTACAGTTCCATTTCTATCCTTTATTCGTCTTAAGGTCTCAATCGATGAACCTTCTGGAAAAGCAACCAATGATTCATTGAATTGAAATGCGCCTATAGACAAACTTTCAACTTTTGATCGTTTACCATAAAGACTTCCGCTCAATCCATAACCCAAAAAATCTTCAAAGTAATTATCGGTAGAAACAATGTCTTTAGACTCATCCTCAAACAGCCATAAGGCATCACTTGCGCCAGTATCAATCAATACATTTATTGGAATATTCTTATCTTCAAGAGTAACTTCAGCTTTTAAATAAGGTTTGTTGTTAAAAAATCGCAAAGAATGTTTTTCACATTTATTGCAAAGCCTTTCTTTATAATCAGCATGCTTGATGATTTTTAAATGTTTCTTGGCATAATTAATTTCAACAACAAAATCCTTGAACAAGTCGTATCCTATTATTCCGTGAATGGGCATACCCAATTTAGGTGCATAATCCAAACCTGTATTATAAACGGCATAAATAGTTTGATTGAACTTTACAGCATCACCAATTTTAAAGATATTGTTTTTAGACTTTACAGCTTCAACAACTTCACCTTCTCCCAATCCTTTTAAATAAATAGTTTCCTTAGTCTGCTCATCTATAATATCAAAACCATCAAGAATATTAAATAAAATCGGCTTATTAACACCGCTATCAAGAATAAAAGATAGTTCAACATTATTGACTTCAACAGGAATAATAATTAAATTATTGATTAGTTGAAACGGTATTTTATCAGAATCCATATTGCTCGGTAAAGCAAAACGGTTACCTTGAGAATAGGTAAAATGACCTGTAATCATTAATAAAAAAAACAATATAGATACCCAACGGTTCATTCTTTTAGAAGCTAACGATTAATTAAAATACGAAAAAAAGTTGATACAATTGCCAAATAGGGCTGTTTTAACAATTAAATTAAGATTATTTTTAAGAACTTTACCGCCAAATTAAAAGACATGCCTAGAATATCAAGAAAAGGAGAATCCATGCCGCAATCTCCAATCAGAAAGTTAGTACCTTATGCTGAAATGGCATATAAACAAGGAAAAACTGTTTACCATTTAAATATTGGACAACCAGATATTAAAACTCCAGAAGTAGCTTTGGATGCTGTTAAAATAAATTCTCTTGATATTTTAGCTTACACGAGATCTGAAGGTTCAGATGAGTATCGTCAAAAAATTGCTGATTATTACAATAAGCATCAAATTCAGGTTAACAAAGAAGATATAATAGTTACTACAGGTGGTAGCGAAGCGCTACTATTTGCCTTTGGTAGTGTTATGGACACAGATGATGAAATTATTATACCTGAACCATTCTATGCCAATTACAATGGTTTTTCAACTGCCTCAGGCGTTAACATAGTGCCTGTTATATCAAAAATTGAAGATAATTTTGCTTTACCTCCTATTGAAGAGTTTGAAAAACTTATCACACCAAAAACAAAGGCTATTTTAATCTGTAATCCAGGAAACCCGACAGGATATTTATATTCAAAAGAAGAAATCAAAAAATTAGCTCAAATTGTAAAAAAGCATGACTTATTTTTAATTGCTGATGAAGTCTATAGAGAGTTTGCTTATGATGGCGTATTCCACTACTCTATTATGCAAGAGGAAGGTTTGGATGAACATGCTATCATGATTGACTCTGTATCAAAACGTTATAGTATGTGTGGTGCTAGAATTGGTTGTTTGGTTTCCAAAAATAAGACTGTAATTTCTACCGCGTTGAAATTTGCCCAAGCGCGATTAAGTCCGCCAACATTGGCTCAAATTGCTAGTGAAGCAGCATTGCAAACACCTCAAAGCTATTTTGATAATGTCATTTCAGAATATGTTGAAAGAAGAAATATATTAATTTCTGAATTGGAAAAAATTGAAGGTGTCAAAGTTGCCAAACCTAAAGGTGCTTTTTATTGTATTGTTGAATTACCGGTAAAAAATTCAGATAATTTTGCGCAATGGCTTTTAGAAAGTTTTGATGTTGATGGTGAAACGGTTATGGTTGCTCCAGCTGCAGGCTTCTATTCATCTCCTAATGTAGGGCTAAATCAAATTCGTATAGCTTATGTATTGCAAAAAGATAGTTTAATTAAAGCCGTTAATATTTTAAAAGAAGCTCTAAAAGTTTATAAGGATTAGTGAAAATACAACACGACATATCTTTAAAATCTTATAACACATTTGGCATAGATGTAAAAGCCAAGCATTTTATATCTGTAACGAGTATCAATGAATTATTGGAGGTTTTAAAACTTGAAGAGAATTCAGATATATTTATTCTAGGTGGCGGCAGCAATATGTTGCTTACACAAGACATTAATGCGCTGGTCGTTCACGTTAATCTCAAAGGGATATCCATTGTCTCTGACGATGAAGATCACGTAATAATCAATGTAAAAGCTGGTGAGAATTGGCACGATTTTGTTTGTTGGTGCCTTGAGCATGATTTTGGTGGTTTAGAGAACTTATCGCTCATTCCAGGTAATGCAGGAACTGCACCAATACAAAATATCGGTGCCTATGGTGTTGAACTCAAAGACCACTTTGTTTCCTGCGAAGCACTCAACGTATTTTCAAGAGAAATAAAAACATTTACTAAATCAGAATGCCATTTTGATTACAGAAATTCAATATTTAAACAAGAACTAAAAGGAACCTATATTATTTGCAGTGTCACTTTTAAACTCACAAAAAGAGCACATGTATTGCACACATCATATGGTACAATTCAAAACGAATTGGACCATATGGAAATAACAAATCCCACTATTCAGGATATTTCAAAAGCCGTTGTAGCTATCAGAAAAAGCAAACTACCTGATCCAAAAGATATTGGTAACAGCGGTAGTTTTTTTAAAAATCCTGTAATTGATAAATTGACATTTCAAAAATTAGCTGAAAAATTTGAAGATATTCCAATTTACATTGTTTCAGAAAATGAAATAAAAGTGCCAGCTGGTTGGCTAATTGAAAAAGCTGGTTTTAAAGGAAAGCGATTTGACAATTATGGTGTTCATAAAAAACAAGCTCTTGTTTTAGTAAATTATGGAGGTGCCACGGGTGATGACATTTTAAATCTCTCAAAATTAATTCAAAATACCATTTTACGTATTTTTGGTATTGAAATTGAAGCTGAAGTTAATATTATTTAAATAATAAGAAATTAATAACTTTGGCGTTATTAAACAATTAAACTAACCTATACCTTATATATACTTGAGCACACTAATTGAAAAACAGATAGTTAGCTTACTAGAAAAAAGTGACAAAAGGGCTATTTCATTACTGTATGAAAACTATGCCGATTCACTTTATGGTGTTATTTCCAAGGTTTTAACTGATGAAGATTTGGCACAGGATGCTTTGCAAGAAACCTTTATTAAAGTATGGAAAAAAGCAAAATCTTATGATGCCTCAAAAGCTAAACTATTTACTTGGCTTTACCGGATTGCTTATAACACGGCAATTGATAAAGTTCGATCATACAATAATAAGTCAAGTAAAGAAATCCAAATAGAAAGTTCAAACGTATATAAATTAACAGCGGATAGTTTAAACCAAGATGTGCTTGACATAAAAAAGCATTTAAACACCTTGGATGAAAAATATCAGATTGTTATCAATGCTCTCTTTTTTGAGGGCATGACCCAGCAAGAAGCCAGTGATGAACTAGAAATTCCGTTGGGCACTATAAAATCGAGATTAAAAATTGGGCTTCGTGAACTTAAAAAGATTTACGACCCAGAATTAAAACAGTCATGAATGATAAAATAACTACAATATTAAATTCTGACCTTTTAGAAAAATATCTACTAGGTGAAACCAATACATCTGAAACTGTATTGGTAGAATCTTACATTTCGAAGTATCCCGAAATACAAAAAGCTTACAATGACTTGCAAGACAATCTAGAAATTGTTGCAAAAAGTAATGCGATTGAAGCTCCAAAAGGCTTTTTAAACAATATTTTGGAAGAACTTGATGAAAAACCTGTAATTGCAATTACCAGTTCAAGAAAAAAATGGTATAAATATAGTATTGCAGCTAGTATTGCGGCATTAATATTTGCAGGTACTGCCTACAAGTTTTACGACATGAATCAAAAATTATCACACGAAAATCAAGTAGTTGTTGACGAGATTTTTGATTTACGAGATGATATTTCAAAAAATAACAAACGTTTGGATGAGATTATGAAGCAGTTTAAACAACTCAATAATCCTGAAACCGAAAAGTATATCATAAATGGTAACCACAGAGCTAAAAACTTAAAAACTGTTGCCTACATTAACCCAAAAGAAAAAACCTCAATGATTGATGTTGTTTCTTTACCACAATTGCCAGAAGAGCAATGTTATCAAATCTGGGCTGAAGTTGAAGATAAAATGGTTAGTTTGGGTATTTTAAGTGAAACAGACAGACAATTAAGGGAAATTCCTTATGCTGAAGATGCACTAGCTTTAAGCATAACTATTGAGCCTAAAGGTGGTAACTCTAGTGCAACTCTTGAAAATGCAGTAGCTGAAATTCCACTCAATAAAATAAAGTAATTTTATAATTTCATCAAACAAGCCTTGTTTTTCAGTGAAAAGCAAGGCTTGTTTTTTTTTATATATTATCTTTGCAAAAAATCATAAATAATGAAACTTCTTTTAATAACATTAGTTTTGCTTGGGATTGCTATAGCAGGAATTGCTATTAAGCTATGGGCAAAAAAAAATGGAGAATTTGCTGGAACATGTGCCAGCCAAAACCCTATGCTAAATAAAGAAGGTGAGGCTTGTGGCTTTTGCGGAAAAACACCTGATCAATTTGATAGTTGTAACGAACCGCAACATTCCTAGTTTATACGCTTATGGTTTTAAGCTTACTTTTCTATGTATTTATTGTATTAGTATGCTTTCAAATATTATATTTCTTAATTGTTTTTACCAAAATTAGCTTTCATAAAGCTTTTAGCACTCCAATAAAAGAGTTATCTATTTCAGTCATTGTTTGTGCAAAAAATGAGGAAGAAAACCTAAAAAATTTCCTACCATCCATATTGGAACAAAACTACGCCAACTTTGAAGTGGTTTTAATTAATGATGCTTCCCATGATGATAGCCTACTTGTTATGGAAGATTTTGCCAATAAGTATAAAAACATAAAAATTGTAAACGTTAAAAATAACGAGGCTTTTTGGGCAAATAAAAAATATGCATTAACACTAGGGATTAAAGCTTCAAAACATCCCTACTTATTATTTATTGATGCTGACTGTAAACCTAGATCGAACAATTGGATTCGAGAAATGAGTTCACAATTCCAATCTGGCAAAAATATTGTTTTAGGTTATGGTGCTTATGCTAAAATTAAAAATTCCTTATTAAATAAACTTATAAGGTTCGAGACAATGCTCACTGCAATGCAATATTTTTCTTGGGCAAAAATAGGAATCCCATATATGGGTGTTGGTAGAAATTTAGCTTATACAAAAAATGCTTTTTTTGAAGCGAGTGGTTTTATGTCTCATATGCATATAAAATCTGGAGATGACGACCTTTTTATAAATCAAATCGCTAATTCAGAAAATACTGCCATTAGTCTTTCACCTGATAGTTTCACTATATCAACACCAAAAACATCTTTTAAAGACTGGATAAACCAAAAAAAGAGACATATCACTACAGCAAATCATTATAAAACCAATCACAAATTTATTCTTGCTTTTTATTACTTATCACAATTAGGGTTTTGGCTATTGGGCATTCTACTGTTGATTTTACTGTTTAAATGGGAAATTGTCTTAACACTTTTCTTACTACGTATCTTAATTCAATACATTGTTTTTTTTGGAGCATCAAAAAAATTGGATGAAAAGGACATCATCTTTTTCCTTCCTTTGTTCGATTTCTTTTTAGTTGCTTTTCAATTGACTATATTTATATCAAACCTTATCTCAAAACCTAGACATTGGAAATAAAAGAAGCAATCCTAAAAGCCAAACAGAACAATCAAAAGGCTTTTAATTTTTTACTAGACACCTTTTGGGATGATGTTTACGGTTTTCAATTGAAACGCACCCAAAATGAAAATGATGCAGAGGACATCACAATTCAGGCTTTTTCTAAAGCCTTTGATAAGATAGAAACTTACAATAGTGACTATAAATTTAAAACTTGGCTTATTACCATTTCCAAAAACATACACATTGATTTAGTCAGAAAAGAAAAAAACTCCATTTCTCAAAGTATTACAAATACCCATGATGAGGAGTATTATGATGTTTTAGACGAATCACCTTCACCCGAGGACAAACTCATTACAGATCAGAATCTAGCAAAATTACTTCGCGATATAAAAAAATTAAAACCGCATTACCAGGAAGTTATTAATTTAAGATACTTTCAGGAATTAAGCTATAAAGAAATCTCTCATCAGCTTGATGAACCTATGAATAATATAAAGGTCAAGCTGCTACGTGCCAAAAAATTATTGGCTGAAATCATTCAAAAAAAGTCAGATTAAGACTTCTTAAACACAAAGGTCTTAATACTCAAAAACAACATTTAAGATATTAGTTTTGTATCTTTGCCGCGCAATTAATAGTATATGAAGACTGAAACAAAATCAAATATATTACCTGGCCGTGAACCCAAACCAAAATGGTTACGTGTAAAATTACCAACTGGTAAGAAATACACCGAATTAAGAGGGTTGGTAGATAAATACAATCTTAATACCATCTGCACATCGGGTAGTTGTCCAAACATGGGTGAATGTTGGGGAGAAGGCACAGCTACTTTTATGATTTTGGGAAATATTTGTACCAGATCATGTGGTTTTTGTGGTGTAAAAACTGGAAGACCTGAAACAGTTGATTGGGATGAACCAGAAAAAGTAGCCCGCTCCATAAAAATCATGAAAATAAAACATGCTGTTTTAACCAGTGTGGATCGTGATGACCTAAAAGATATGGGTAGCATTATGTGGGCTGAAACTGTAAAAGCAGTCAGGCGGATGAATCCTGAAACCACTTTAGAAACTTTAATTCCTGATTTTCAAGGCATAGAGAGACATATTGATAGAATTATTGAAGTTGCTCCAGAAGTTGTATCACATAATATTGAAACCGTTCGTAGGTTAACACGTGAAGTGCGTATTCAAGCAAAATACGATAGAAGTTTAGGTGTTTTAAAATATTTAAAAGAACAAGGACAAAGACGAACCAAATCTGGTATTATGCTCGGTTTAGGAGAAACCAGAGAAGAAGTCATTGAAACCCTTCACGACTTAAAAGCAAATGATGTTGATGTTGTCACCATTGGGCAATATTTGCAACCTAGTAAAAAACATTTACCCGTAAAACGGTTTATCATGCCAGACCAATTTGAAGAATACAAGAAAATTGGTCTAGACTTGGGTTTCAGACATGTAGAAAGTAGCGCACTAGTGAGATCTTCCTACAAAGCTCAAAAACATATTAATTAATGATTCGCATAGGAATAAATGGTTTTGGGCGTATTGGCCGAAGAGTATTTCGACTTTTACAAGACCATACGGAACTTAAGGTTGTTGCCATTAATGACCTGACTGACAGTAAAACCTTAAGTCATTTATTAAAATATGACAGCATTCACCGTATTTTCAATCAAAACCTATCTTACGACGAAAATCATATTATAGTCAATAGCCAAAAAATTCGGCTGTCAAATCACAAACATCCGAAAGATATAGATTGGAAATCCAATAAAGTTGATATCGTTATAGAAGCTACCGGGAAATTTAAAACTTCTAAAGCCCTCAATAAGCATTTAACCAATGGAGCCAAACAGGTTATTTTAAGCGTTCCACCGTTAGAAGATGACATAAAAACGATTGTACTTGGAATAAATGATGATAGTCTGGATGGTACTGAAAAAATTATTTCAAATGCCTCCTGTACTACCAACAACGCTGCGCCAATGATTGATGTTGTAAATAAATTATGTGGTGTTAAGCAAGCCTACATTACTACAGTTCACTCCTACACAACCGATCAAAGTCTGCACGATCAACCACACAAAGACTTAAGGCGTGCAAGGGCAGCCGGTCAATCTATTGTTCCAACTACAACAGGTGCAGCGAAAGCACTAACAAAAATATTCCCAGAACTATCTGATGTTATTGGCGGATGCGGTATTCGTGTTCCTGTAGCCAATGGTTCTCTAACCGATATTACTTTTAACGTTAAAGAAGAAACATCGATTGAAAATATCAACAAAGCCTTTAAATCAGCTTCTGAAGGCTATTTAAAAAATATTCTTGCCTACACCGAAGATCCAATCGTTTCCATTGATATTGTTGGAAATACCCATTCTTGTATATTTGATTCTCAAATGACTTCTGTTATCGGAAACATGGTAAAAATCATTGGATGGTATGATAATGAAACTGCCTATTCTCAAAGAATTATTGATTTAATTTGCAATTTATCGATAAAAAAGTGACTTTTATCGAATAAATATTTATATTTGTCGATATATAGTAATAATAAAATGTCCCAGATTACAAAATATATATGTGCTATTATATGCTTGTTTAGCATCAGTATTTCATCACAAAATGAAATAAGTGAGGATCCTGAAACTATACAAATTAGTATTGATTATAAGATTGATCAGGCACAAAAAGACATTGAAAACAGCGATTATTTTGAGGCTCAAAAAAAGCTTGAAGATGCGCTTGTTCTCGCTGAACAGATTAGTAGTAAAAAAAGTATAGGTATTATTTACTCTAAAATGGGCAAGCTTCAATATATTATTGAAGAGCCTGATGATGCTTTAGTAAGCCTTTTTAAAGCTAATGAGATTCAAAGATTAGCCAAAGACGATGTGAATTTAGCCGAAACTTACAAGGTTTTGGGTAATGTTTACAGCAGTAAAAAAGATTACCGCCAAGCTTTAGATTATTTTATCTCTTCAAAATCTTTATTTGAACAAGAAGGACTCAATGATTTTGTGTCCGAAGTACTACTCTATGAAGGAAAAACGCTTATCAAGTTAGAGGATTTTAATAATGCAAAAAAACAATTAGAAAAATCCATATCACTGGCAACTCGCTACGAACTTAACAAAATTAAAAGTAGTGCCATGATTTACAATGGTTATGCATTGGTAAAACTGGGTCAAACAGATGTTGGTTTACAAACAGCAAATGATGGCTTAAAAATAGCCAAAGAATATGGGTTTAATACAGTTCTATCTAACGGTTTTCTGGTATTATCTGACATCAATCAAATAATTGGCAACTATAAGGAATCAAATGCTTTCTTAAAACAACACATGACACTTTCTGATTCACTGCTAGAGTTGAAGCGAGAAAGTTTATCTCCTGAAAAGCGCATTCAGGTATTGCTTAATAACCAAACGGAATTTCAAAAACAGCAAGCTGCCGATTTAGAAGAACAAAAAGAAGCCAATAGCTTGAGTAAACTGACAACTATTTTGAGTATTGCTTTAATTACCATTCTATCACTTTTGACACTTTCTTTATATAAGAACAACAATATTAGGCTCAAGACCAACAATATGCTCCATAAAAAAAATGGCGAGCTTATAATTGCAAAAGAAAAAGCTGAATTAGCCTCTAAAACAAAAGCCAATTTCCTTTCAACTGTAACTCACGAGTTACGCACACCACTTTACGCTGTGACAGGCTTGACCAATATGCTATTGGATGAAGATCCAAAACCTAATCAACTTCAGCATTTAAAATCATTAAAATTTTCTGGAGAATATTTATTAACCTTTATCAATGATATTTTACAGATAAATAAAATAGAAGCCAACAAAGTTGATATTGAACCTGAAAACTTCAACCTGAAGAAAAAAATAACCAATGTTATTGCTGCCCTAAACAATTCTGCATTGGACAACAACATCCAAATGCATTTTGAGTATGATAGTGACTTACCTGAAACTTTTAATGCAGATCAGCTTAAAATATCGCAGATATTAATTAATTTAATAGGTAATTCTATTAAATTTACAAAAGATGGCGATATCTGGGTTAGAGCTTATAAGTTAAAGCAGGATGGTGATAATTATCTGGTACGTTTTGAAATTGAAGATAATGGTATAGGTATTAGTAAGGAAAAACAAGAAATGCTTTTTGAAAGCTTCGCCCAAGGTTCTATTCAAATTAACCGAAAATATGGTGGTACTGGTTTAGGTTTATCCATTGTTAAAGGACTTATTGAAATACTAAAAGGTAAAATTTATTTAAAGAGTGAACTTGGCAAAGGCTCAACTTTTACTTTTGAGATACCAGTTAAATATGCTGAAGCAGTAGCCAAGCCTAAAAAAGTTGAATATTTTAATAATATTGACGAATTGGAATTAAGCAACATTAAAATATTAGTCGTTGAAGACAACAAAATCAATCAAATGATTACTAAAAAGATTTTGAATAAAATGAAGCTTAATTGTGAGGTTGTTGATAATGGTGAAGATGCTGTTAGCAAAGCTAAAGAAACCACTTATGATGTAATATTAATGGACATTCATATGCCAGGCATTAGCGGACTCGAAGCTACTAAACTTATTCGTGGGTTTGATAAGAATATAACCATTTTCGCACTTACTGCTGTCACCCTAGAAGACAAAATGCATGAGTTTGACGAAGCCGGATTTACTGATATTATTTCAAAACCATTCAAGCAAGAAGATTTCGAGAAAAAATTATACGAAGCACTTATTGGAGGCAAAACGGAATCGGCTTAATTGATTAATGACAACCCTTTACTAACTCCATTACTTTACTATCAAATACGTCTGAATCTTCAATTCGAGTTGTAATAGGTAGATAAAACAACTTATCTTTCAAAGTATTATATGTTTTTAACCGCATGTAATCTTTCTCTGTGGTTACAATAACATCTTTTTGTTCCAGCACTTTTATTTCAGCACTAGAAAAATTATGATGGTCTTTATAATTCAAATGCTCATACTCTGTCCCGTTTTTATCTAATTGCTCAAGCAAAGGCTTTGGATTTGCAATTCCTGTAACCAATGTAAATGGTTTTAAACTATTTATCATTAAGGTTTCAGAATCACTAAAAACCGCTTCTGAATAGTCTATGGTACTAAAAAAAACCATTTGATATTCTTCAGGATTAATTGCTTTGGTGATTCGTTCTTTATCATGTTCCGAAACACCTAAAGGGCATTTAGTCACTACAATAATATCAGCACGCTTGGCCCCTTTTCTTGGCTCTCGTAAATTACCAGTTGGCAAAACAATATCATTTGTATATAAATTATGATAACTGGTCAATAAAATATTAATGCCTGCTTTCACTTTTCTGTGCTGAAAAGCATCATCCAATATGATTAAATCTGGCTTATTTTGCAATTCTCGTAATTGAGATATTCCATGTTGCCGTTGCTCATCAACAGCCACCACTACATCTTCTTTAAACTTATGATAAAATTGATAAGGCTCATCACCCAATGTTTGAGCCGTAGTATTTTCAGTAGCCATTAAAAAACCCTTGGTTGCTCTACCATAACCCCTACTTAACGTCGCTAGCGTAAAGTCTTCTTTAAGCAAGCGTATCAAATATTCAACCATGGGTGTTTTACCAGTGCCTCCTGTACTTAAATTACCAACACATATAACAGGGAAACTATAGGCTTTTGATTTTTTCAAACCCAAGTCATATAATTTATTCCGCAACCAGGTAACCATAAAGTAAATGGGAACAACAGGAAATAGTAAGGCTCTTAAAAATCTCATTGTTGTGACAATAACACATAATTTAAAACAAAGTAAAGATTATTTTTTTACAACACCTTTTTCATCAATTATAAAATATGAGATTCATGCTTGTAAAAATTTTATCTTTGTTTGAAATACACTATTTATGATTATACAAGATGTAATTAATCATTTGGAAACATTGGCTCCACAAGCTTATGCCGAAGATTTTGACAATACAGGACTTTTGGTTGGTAATTCACAAGCAAAACTAACAGGTATATTGGTAACTTTAGACACTTTAGAAACTGTTGTAGATGAAGCTACAGAAAACAACTGCAACTTAATTGTTAGTTTTCACCCTATAATTTTCAAAGGTTTAAAAAAACTGACTGGGAAAACATATGTTGAACGCACTGTTTTAAAAGCCATTCAAAACAACATAAGTATTTATGCCATTCACACAGCTTTGGACAATGCCAAATTAGGTGTAAATAATATCATTTGTGAACAATTGGGTTTACATAATCGTAAAACCTTAATTCCGCAATTGCAAACCATTAAGAAGTTGACGACCTATGCACCCATTTCAGAAGCTGAAGCATTGCGTCAAGTACTTTTTAATGCTGGAGCTGGAAATATTGGCAACTACAGCGAGTGTAGTTTCAATGTTGAAGGAACTGGCACCTACAAGGGCAACGAAGATTCCAATCCTACAAAAGGCAAGAAACTGGAACAGCATCAAGAACCTGAATCGCAAATTTCAGTAACATTTGCAAAACATGCCGAGTCCAAAGTTTTAAAGGCCCTATTTGAAAATCACTCTTATGAAGAAGTCGCTTATGAGGTTGTAACACTCGAAAATACCAATCAAAATATTGGTATGGGTATGATTGGTGAGTTAGAAAAACCGCTATCAGAAAATGATTTTTTGCGCTTGTTGAAAGCTAAAATGAATACTGAAAGCGTCAGACATACCAAATTATTGGAAAAACCCATCAGTAAAGTTGCTGTCTTGGGAGGGTCAGGCAGTTTTGCTATTTCTGCCGCTAAACGTGCTGGTGCTGACATGTTTGTGACAGCCGACTTAAAATATCACGACTTTTTTCAAGCTGAAAATAACATCGTATTGGCCGATATTGGTCATTATGAAAGTGAGCAGTTCACAAAAAACTTTTTAGTGACGTATCTTACAAAAAAAATTACTAATTTTGCAGTCGTTTTATCAAAGACCAATACCAATCCTGTTAAGTATTTTTAAAGTATGGCAAAAAAGAAAGAAGTAACTGTAGAAGAGCGCTTAAGAGCATTATACGATTTACAACTTATCGATTCTCGTATCGATGAAATTAGAAACGTTCGTGGAGAACTTCCTTTAGAAGTTCGTGATTTAGAAGATGAAGTTGCTGGATTAAACACCAGATTTGAAAAACTGGAAGCAAGTTTAGAGGTCATCAATAACGATATTAGCTCTAAAAAGAATCTTATTGAAGAGGCTAAAGCCTTAATCAAAAAATATAACGAGCAACAAAAAAATGTTCGTAATAACCGTGAGTTTAACTCTATTTCAAAAGAGATTGAATATCAGGAATTGGAAATTCAATTAGCTGAAAAAAACATCAAAGAATATAAAGCTCAAATTGAGCAAAAGAAAGAGGTTATTGCTGAAACTAAAGACCGTTTAAAAGAGCGCCAAACACATCTTAAGCATAAGAAAAGTGAGTTAGATGCCATTTTAGCCGAAACTGAAAAAGAGGAAGAAGCTTTAATTAAGAAATCAGACGACTACAAAAACTCTATTGAAGAGCGTTTAGTTGCTGCGTATTCTCGCATAAGAAACAATGTAAAAAATGGATTAGCTGTTGTGCCAATTGAAAGAGGTGCTTCTGGTGGATCATTCTTTACAATTCCACCACAAGTTCAAATGGAAATTGCTTCGCGTAAAAAAATAATTACTGACGAACATAGTGGCCGTATTTTGGTAGATGCAGCTTTAGCTGAAGAAGAAAAAACAAAAATGGAAAAAATGTTTGCTAAACTATAATCCATTCACACGAATACTTAAAACCCCAGACTTTACGGTCTGGGGTTTTTTATTTAATAAAACTTTCACAGTTGCTTGATTAAGGTTTTCTGCTTTATTTCGTCTATTAAAAGAAAAACTTATTTATGAAATCAATATTTCCATTCTTTTTATTAGCACTTTTTTGGAGTTGTAGTAACACGGCTCAAACAAACCCAGAACAACTAGCTGTCATAAATGCCGATCCTATTGAAGTCCCAGTGCAAAACGGAAAAGCCAAAGCCTATTTTGCCAGTGGCTGTTTTTGGTGTGTTGAAGCTGTTTACGAAAGTGTAATAGGTGTTGATGAAGCCATTTCAGGTTATGCTGGCGGACACACAAAGAATCCAACCTACGAGGCCAGCAATACAGGACGCACTGGACATGCTGAAGCCGTAGAAGTTATTTATGACCCCAATGTGGTGAGTTTCTCAACCTTGGTGGATGTTTATTTCGCATCACAAAACCCAACACAGGTTAATGGTCAAGGTCCAGATAGAGGCTCACAATATCGCTCCATAATTTTTTATCAAAACCAAGAGCAAAAAGATATTATCTTAAAAAAGAAAGCCGCTCTCCAAAAACAATTAGATGAACCTGTTGCTGCAGAAGTGTATCCGTTTCAGAAATTCTGGGTAGCAGAGGATTATCACCAAGACTACGAACGCTATAATCGAGATAATCCTTACGTTCAAAATGTTTCTATTCCACGTTTAAATCGTTTTAAACGAAAAATGCCAGAGGTATTAAAAGAGAATCATTAAATCAATTCCTGAGCATTCTGTCATTCCTGCGAAGGCAGGAATCCATTTTAGCTGTCATTCATGGCTGTCACATTGAGCTTGTCGAAATGCTGGAATGACAAACAATAACTTGACTTTTTAAGTTTAAAAGCTGAACTTCGTTTACAGTTGATATAAATAACTTGTGCTGAATTTACTTCAGTATTAAAACTATCCATATCAAATCGTTGTACACAATTAAACTGAACGAAAAAATGACCTATAAATATTCTATATGCCACCCTGAAAAAGAAAATATTGAATATCTCAATAAACCTATATCTGGAAATGAAGTACGGAAAATAGCTGAAAATTATCCTTGGATTGAAAAGTTGAAATTTTCGGATTCATTAAAACCTGAAAGTATTCATTACAGTCCTTCTCTTGACTTTACTTGTATTGAAAACGGAAAAAGTTTTTGTTTGACCGCTAATTATGATAAAAACCAAAATCTTGAATTTTCTCTTTGGTACAATAGACCAAAAAAAGTAAAAGTTTTATTTGGGTTATTAGGAGAAAAAGAAAAAATGGTAGTTGATGATGTTTGGGGATTTAGTTTAGAAAAATCATTGACTTATTTGGAACATTTTGTGAATGGAAATCACTCAATGATTGAAAGACTGTATAAAAAATAACGGTGTACAACAATATAAAACCCTCTAATTTTTCCTAGCCTTCACCTCAAAAATTAAGGGATACAATTTATCTTGAGTGACAAACATACCAGAATCGGTTTTAACCAAATCAGGCAAGACATTATACGGACTTTCATCGTACTCATTTAAATAATCAATCTGCAAACCTGCTTCTGTTAAAGCATTGATAACTTCGCTTAATCCATGGTTCCAACCGTATTCTTTACTTACCATTTTAGAGTTGGTGTCAGCATAAGTGCCTTCATATTCTTCATAAATAGCTTCATCTTGCATGTAACCATATTTCATAACCGGTTTCCCTTCCAAATAATCAAACATCCAAACTATGGGATGAAATTCTACCATATAAAATGTGCCACCTGGCTTTAAGCGTTCGGCAATCATTTGTCCCCAAGGTTTTAAATCGGGCAACCAACCAATCACACCATAACTGGTAAACACTATATCAAATGTTTCGTTTACATGTTTAGAAGTATCTAAAACATTACAACACACAAATTCGGCATCTAATTGCAATTCGTTATTAAGGGTTTGAGCTAGTTTTATACCTTCGTCGCTTAAATCTACACCTACACATTGTGCTCCCAACCGACTCCAACTCAAGGTATCCTGCCCAAAATGACATTGCAAGTGTAATAATGACTTCCCATTAATATCACCAAGAGCGTTCAACTCATAAGGCATCAAAGAATTTTTGCCATTTTTAAACGCTTGTAAATCATACATTTTGCTTTTAGAATGTATCTTTACTTTTTCATTCCATGTGGCCTTATTAATTTCGAAATAGTTGTTTTCGGTATTCATAATAAACTAGAATTTGATACTAAAATAGTATAACTTCGCACAAAATCAGAAAACCTCGTATGAAAAAAATAATGACACTTATTGCAATCAGTATAACTATTCTGGCTTGTAAATCCGATAAAAAAGAACCTGAAACAACCAATGTGATGGAGCTTACCATTGCCGAAAAAATTGCAAAGCGTTACGGTATTGAGAATTGGGAAACTATTGAAACTGTGAAATTTACTTTTAATGTAGATCGTGATAGCAGTCATTTTGAGCGTTCATGGGCATGGTACCCAAAAACAAATGATGTTGTTTTAAAATCCAAAAACGATACGCTGCGCTATAACAGAAGTAAAATAGACAGTACATTTATTAATGCAGACAAAGCTTTTATCAATGACAAATATTGGTTGTTAACACCTTTTAATTTGGTTTGGGATTCTGGTACAACTATTTCAGAACCTTCAAAAGAAAATTCTCCATTAGCTAATAAAGAATTGAATAAAATTACCTTAACCTATTCCAGCGAGGGCGGCTATACACCTGGAGATGCTTATGATTTTTATTTCAATGATGATTTTGTGATTGAGGAATGGATTTACAGAAAGGCTAATGCTCAAGAACCTACCATGATGACAACTTGGGAGGACAATAAGGAATTAAATGGTATCGTTATTCCAATGAGTTATAAAAAAACGTCAGACAATTGGGAATTATATTTTACTGATGTAAAAATTGAATAAGAAATAATCCAAAATTATTTTTCATCCGTATATATAATAAATATCCCGCAGTAAGCGTCTATATATATTCAGAAACAGGCTTCCATTTTTTTTAATTGAAGCCTGTTTTTTTTAACCTTTAAATTCATTTTTTACGTGAGTGCCATCACAATACGGTTTATTGTGTGAAGCGCCACACCTGCAGAAAGCCGTTGTCTTATTTTTGGTTTCCTGATCACCGTTTTTATGGGTTACTTTCAACGTGCCATAAACCAAAAGTGGACCATCTTCAAGTACTTCAACTTTAGTTTCCAATGATTCTGAACTTTTATCGGCATCATCATTCATGTAATAGCTTAAAGCACCAGATGGACATTGCTTTACCTGTTTCACTAGCTCATCAGTTGTTGCTGCCTCAACTTTAATCCACGGTTTATCTTTAGGCTGAAAAACGTTTGGTAAGCCTTTTACACATATTCCAGAGTGAATACATTTTTCTGGCTCCCAAACAATGGTGGTTTCACCATTACTATATTCTTTTGTTTTTCCCATTGTGTTTACTTTTCTTAAAGATACAAAAAAGCTAGCTTTAAATTATCTCGCTATCCCATCTTCATTTCTAAACTTATAATTCTTATTTTTGTTGGAAACCGAAAAATCACGCACATTGTCCACTTATAAATTAGGTCTAGAATACGCTAAACAACAAGATCAATTAGATACTTTATCAAAGTACAGAAAACAGTTTCATATTCCAAAAGATGAAGATGGAAACGAACTTATTTATCTCTGCGGAAATTCTTTAGGCTTACAACCAAAAACTACTAAATCTTATATTAATCAGGAACTTGAAGATTGGGCTAATCTCGGTGTTGAAGGTCATACTGAAGCCAAAAATCCGTGGTTACCCTATCATGAATTTCTAACAGAAAGCATGGCAAAAGTAGTCGGTGCCAAACCGATTGAAGTGGTTACCATGAATACGCTTACTGCTAACTTGCATTTCATGATGGTATCGTTTTATAAACCCACTACAGAACGCTATAAAATTATTATTGAGGCTGATGCCTTCCCTTCAGATAAATATGCTGTTGAATCACAGTTACGCCATCATGGTTTTGATGATAAAGACGGTTTAATTCTTTGGAAAGCTCGCGAAGGTGAAGAATTGGTTCGTTATGAAGATTTAGAAGCCATTATGAAAGCTCACGGTAACGAAGTGGCTCTAATCATGATTGGAGGTGTAAATTATTACACAGGACAATATTTTGATTTAAAACGCATAACCAAATTAGGTCATAATTACGGTTGCATGGTTGGGTTTGATTGTGCACATGGTGCAGGAAATGTAGAACTCAATTTACACGAATCAGGAGCCGATTTTGCCGTTTGGTGCACGTATAAATATTTAAATTCTGGCCCAGGAAGTTTAGCTGGTGCTTTTGTTCATGAACGTCATGCTCATAACAAAGATTTAAACCGATTTACAGGTTGGTGGAGTCATAACAAGCAAACTCGATTTAATATGCGTCATGAATTTGACCAATTACCAGGAGCTGAAGGCTGGCAATTAAGCAATCCACCTATTCTATCGTTAGCGGCTATTCGTGCATCATTAGATATTTTTAATGAAGTAGGCATTGATAAATTGAATGAAAAATCTAGAAAACTAACCGCTTATTTTGAATTTTTATTGAAACGATTAGGTGAGGATACTATACGAATTATTACTCCGGAAAATCCTGAAGAACGCGGTTGTCAGCTTTCAATTCAAGTCAAGAATGCTGATAAAATATTGCATAATAAATTAACAGAAGCTGGTGTGATAAGTGATTGGCGTGAACCTGATGTTATTCGTTGTGCACCAGTTCCATTATATAATTCATTTGAGGATGTCTATCAAATGGTTGAAAAATTAAAGCATATTTTGAATGAGTAATAAACAAAACGTATTAATAATAGGAGCTGGCCTTTGTGGTTCACTCCTTGCTCTGCGTATGGGTCAACGTGGTTACAATGTAACGGTTTACGAAATGCGTCCAGATTTGCGTAAAGTTGATATTTCAGCAGGACGATCCATAAATTTGGCATTTTCAGATCGTGGAATAAAGGCTATGAATTTAGTTGGCATTAAAGATAAAGTTATGCCACTTTGTATTCCTATGAACGGTAGAATGCTTCATGATATTGAAGGCAACACCACTTTAGCGCCTTATAGTGGTCGTGACCATGAGTATATCAATTCCATTTCTCGAGGCGGATTAAATGCATTACTACTGGATGAAGCTGAAAAACACGACAATGTAAAAATTCACTTTAATAAAAAATGTAAAGCAGTTGATTTTGTAAAAACCACTGCCACATTCAAAGATTACGATACCAAAACACAGTTTATTGAAGATGCCGATATTATTATTGGAACAGATGGTGCAGGTTCTGCATTACGAAAAAGCTATTATTTAGAACGTAAATTCCTGTTTAGTTTTTCGCAAGATTACCTGACACATGGTTATAAAGAATTAAGTATTCTTCCGGGTGAAAATGGCAGTTTTAAAACCTATAAAAATGCCTTACACATTTGGGGTCGCGAAGCCTTTATGCTTATTGCACTTCCTAATTTAGATGGCAGTTTTACGGTTACCTTGTTCTTAAGTTTTGATGAGGGTGAGTACAATTTCAATAACCTTACAACTAAAGAACGTGTATTAGAATTCTTTACTAAATATTTCAAGGACGCGCTGGATTTAATGCCAAACCTAGTTGATGATTATTTCGAAAACCCAACAGCACCATTAGGTACTGTAAAGTGTTCACCATGGCATTACAAAGGCAACACCTTATTAATGGGAGATGCAGCACATGCCATCGTGCCTTTTTATGGACAAGGCATGAATGCGTCGTTTGAAGATGTTGTAGAATTTGACAAGGTTCTTGATCAAGGATTTGATGATTGGGAAACCATTTTTAAGGTTTACGAGAAGAATCGCAAAAAAGATACCGATGCTATTGCCGATTTGGCAATTGACAATTTCTACGAAATGAAAGGTCATGTAAACCATCCTAATTTCAGAGAAAAACGCACTTTGGAAATGGCTTTTGAGAAAACGTTTCCAGATGAGTATTCGTCAAAATATTCGTTGGTGACTTTTAATGAAGATATAGGATATCGTGAAGCTATGTTAAGAGGTCGTGCTCAAGACAAAGCCATATTAAATATGCTGGCTGATGGTGAGGTCTCGACTGCGCTTGACCTGACAGATAAAGCAGTTTTAAAAACAATTTTAGAAAAAGTAAAAACCAAAACCGAAAACATACTGGAGGATAATAGAATTGCCGGTTTAAAATCATAATTATGAGCGAAGGAACAAAAGTAACACCAAGAGGAGCCTATCCACATGTAAAAGTAGTAGGCGATTTCATATTCGTTTCAGGTACCAGTTCACGTCGATCGGATAATACGATTGCTGGTGTTGATATAATAGACGAAATGGGAACCAAACGCTTGAATGCTGAAGTGCAAACTCGAGAAGTTTTAAAAAACATTGATAAAAACTTACAAACTGTTGGAGCCTCTTTAAAAGATGTTGTTGATGTGACCTCCTTTTTAGTAAATATGAACGATTTTGCAGGTTATAATAAAGCCTATGCCGAGTTTTTTGAAAAAGAAAATGGTCCAACACGTACTACTGTTGCCGTTCACCAATTACCGCATCCTGATTTGGTTGTGGAGATAAAAGTGATGGCTTATAGGAAAAAGATTAAAGACACAAGAGCCAAGTGACAAGAAAATTAGTCTTGACTCCATTTTCTTGGTTCTTCATTTGTGAATGACATGAACATACAAAACTATATAAACGGAACATTTTATAATCCGATACAAGATAATTGGATAGATAACTACAACCCATCTAATGGTGAGGTTTATGGGCAAATTCCAAACTCATCATCAGAAGATGTTGAAAACGCCTATACAGCAGCTAAATCGGCTTTCCCTAGCTGGTCACAAACCACATTGGAAGAACGCAGTCGCATTCTTATAAAAATATCGGAGTTACTAGAAGGCAATTTACAACGCTTTGCAGAAGCTGAAAGTAAAGATAATGGCAAACCTGTTAGTTTGGCAAAAGCTGTAGATATTCCAAGAGCAGCTAGTAATTTCAGATTCTTCGGAAATGCTATTACACAATTTTCTAGCGAAAGTCATGAAAGCACGGGACAACAAGCTATTAATTACACCTTACGTCAACCTATTGGTGTTGTAGGTTGTATCTCACCTTGGAATCTTCCACTCTATCTCTTTACCTGGAAAATTGCACCAGCTTTAGCAGCAGGTAATTGTGTTGTGGCCAAACCTAGTGAAGTAACACCAATGACAGCCTATTTGTTAGGTGAAATATGTAATAAAGCTGGACTCCCAAAAGGCGTTTTAAATATTGTTCACGGATTAGGAACTACAACAGGTCAAGCTATTATTGAGCATCCAGATATTAAAGCCATTTCGTTCACTGGAGGCACAGCAACAGGAGCTCATATAGCAAAAGTAGCAGCACCAATGTTTAAAAAATTATCCTTGGAATTAGGTGGTAAAAACCCAAACATCATTTTTGCAGATTGTGATTATGATGATATGTTAGATACCACAGTCCGCTCATCATTTGCTAATCAAGGTCAGATTTGCCTTTGTGGTAGTCGCATTTTTGTTGAGCAATCCATCTACGAAAAATTTAAAACCGATTTTGTAAATAAAATTAAGAATTTAAAAGTTGGTCATCCATCAGAAGAATCAACCAATATAGGTGCATTAGTATCTCAACCACATTTAGAAAAAGTGATGGATTATATTAACATTGCAAAAAGTGAAAACGGCAAAATTCTCTGTGGTGGCAATAAAGTTATTGTCGAAGGTCATGAAAACGGTTATTATTTAGAACCAACCGTTATTGAAGTTCCAAATGATGAATGCCGGGTCAATCAAGAAGAAATTTTTGGCCCTGTAGTTACCATTATGCCATTTAATACTGAAGATGAAGTCTTGAAAATGGCTAACAAAGTAAAATATGGTTTGTCGGCTACACTGTGGACAAACAATTTAAAACGTACTATGCGCATGAGTAACCAATTGCAAGCAGGAATAGTTTGGGTAAACACATGGATGATGCGCGATTTAAGAACACCTTTTGGAGGCGTAAAAGCTTCTGGTGTTGGTCGTGAAGGTGGGTTTGAAGCTTTACGCTTTTTTACAGAACCAAAAAATGTTTGTATAAAATATTAAAAATAAAATGAACTTAAACTTAAACAATAAATACGCTCTTGTTTGTGGGAGTACAGCTGGAATTGGTAAAGCAACAGCGATAGCTTTGGCACAAGAAGGTGTTCAAGTCACATTAATTGCTAGAAACGAAGAAAAATTAAAAGCTACAATTTCAGAGTTACCACAACAAAGATCTCATGATTATATCGTGGCAGATTTTTCAAACCCTGAAGAATTAAAAACAAGAGTCTCAAGATATATTCGTGAAAATCACGGCTTTCATATTTTAGTCAATAATACTGGAGGCCCTAAAGGTGGACCCGTTTTTTCTGCTGATATTTCTGAATTTGAAAGTGCCTTTACCCAGCATTTAAAATGTAATCACGTTTTAGCTCAAACCATTGTTCCTTTTATGAAAAGTGAAGGGTATGGTAGAATAATAAACGTTATTTCAACGTCTGTAAAGCAACCGCTCGATGGACTAGGTGTAAGCAACACCATTCGAGGTGCAGTAGCCAATTGGAGTAAAACTCTGGCCAATGAATTGGGTCAATTTGGTATTACGGTAAACAATGTTTTACCTGGTGCCACAGGAACCGAACGACTTACTGAAATTATTAAAAACAAATCGGCTAAAACTGGTAATTCTGAAGATGAAGCAGCAAATATCATGAAGCAAGCAGTACCTGCAAAACGATTTGCGAAACCAGAAGAGTTGGCTTATGCCATTACTTTTCTTGCTAGTGAATGTGCTAGTTATATCAATGGCATTAATCTTCCTGTAGATGGTGGGCGCACAAAAAGTTTATAAACAGTGATGAAAACAAAGATTTCAATAATATTCTTTTTACTTTCCATCACTGCAAATGCACAATTTGCAGTTAAAAACTATTCCAATGCGCCTGTTGACCAAATTTCAACAATTAAACAAATAGCAGATTGGATACAGTTTGATGAATCAGAAAATATTTATCCTTTTCTTACAGAAACGACATTAGTGGATACGGTGTATTTGAAAATTGAATCTTCTTATCTTTCAAAAGAATATTCCCGAGCTAAAGTGGATTCCAATGAGCACATTGAAGTAAAAGATGACCGAGAAATATTTTGGTATGAACGCAATATCTATAAAGTAAGTGGCAACAAGCTGAAACCGAGATATCAGATATATATAACCGTAGATTATTCCAATGGCGCTTACAGCATTCTGGATATCAAATTTGGAAAGAATAAAAAAATAAACACTAGTCAATATAACCAAAATTGATTGCAAACTTTGTAACTTTAGGTCATAGATTAATGAAAAAAGCATAGCATCATGAGTAAATTATTTCCACCTATAAATTTTAAAGCTTGGATAGAGGAAAACAGACATCTGTTAAAACCACCTGTAGGCAATAAAGTTGTTTGGAAGGATGGTGATTTTATTGTCATGGTTGTTGGAGGTCCTAATAGCCGAAAAGACTATCACTATAACGAAACACCTGAATTTTTCTATCAAGTAGAAGGGGACATTGTCTTAAAAGTTATCGATGAAGGAACACCAAAAGACATTCACATACGAGAAGGTGAGATTTTTCTACTACCACCAAAAGTGCCTCATTCGCCACAACGTGGAGCAAACACAGTGGGTTTAGTTATAGAATATCCTAGAGAAGAGGGTGTTCAAGATGCTTTATTGTGGTTT
This sequence comes from Hanstruepera ponticola, assembly GCF_012931685.1. Taxonomy (GTDB): domain Bacteria; phylum Bacteroidota; class Bacteroidia; order Flavobacteriales; family Flavobacteriaceae; genus Hanstruepera; species Hanstruepera ponticola. The sequence continues at coordinate 24,060 of NZ_JABANC010000006.1, read as the reverse complement.
TGTGAAAATTGTACGACAAAATTATACGAAGAAGATTTTACTTTAGATAATATTGAAACCGACATGCCTAAAATATTTGATGCGTATTATGGTGATGATATGAAACGTACCTGCCCAAATTGTGGCGACGTGATGCAGCCTCCTAAAAAAGTAAAAATTGAAGATTAACTATTAGTTTAAGATTGAATATAAATTAAAAGATTCCCTCTTTTGTAGGAAGTAAACATGGAAAAACGCAAATTAAGAATAAACGGTCATTCACATCTTCTGCCCTACCCAGAGGAAATCCCGCAATTCATGAAAGACAAGGGGATTTTTTGGGTTGATAAGGATCGGAAATTTATGCTTCAAAAAGATTGGAATAGACCTATTACGGATTCCAGCTTTTTCCTAAACGAAAAACTGGCTTGGATGCAGCGTTTTAATATTGACCACGCTGTTGTTCTGAACCTCTCGCAACTTTATGGTAATGGTTTGCGTGTTGAGGAAATGAAACAAGCCTTACGTTTTCAAAATGATTTTAATGCCAAAATTCAACACGAAAACCCAAGTAAATTTACCTGTGGTTTTGTAGTACACCCTGGCTTTGTAAGAGGTGCCTGTTGGGAAATTGAGCGTTGTGTTGAAGAGTTAGGGTTACAATTATTATGTCTTCCAACCCATTATATGGACACCATTGGTACTTGGCGTTGTATTTTTGATGAAGAAAACGAACCAATTTTTGAATTAGCCAACAAATATAATTTGGCAGTAGAGATTCATCCATATGATGGAGAAAAGTTTATTAAACTTGAAAATACATCTTGGCGTTTTCATCTTATCTGGATGTTAGCGCAATGCGCAGATGCCTATCACTTTTTAACCCTTAATGGTTATCAGGATAAATATCCTAATATGCGAACATGCTTTGCACATGGAGGTCAGTTAGCGCAAATTAATTTAGGAAGACGCATTCAAGGCTTTGACGGTCGTCCTGATTTGTTTGAGGGTAAAAGTCACCCAAGAAAGGCCGTAGGACATAAAAACATCTTCTTTGACACACTGGTACATGATACTGGTGGTTTGGAATTATTGATTAAAAATCAAACATCAAAACAAGTATTGGTAGGGTTGGATGACCCTTATCCATTAGGTGAAATGGAAAGTGCCAAGCAGTCTTCTTATCCAGGGAAAATTTTAGATTTAGCTATTGAACGAAATATTATAAATGAAGATGAGCGTGATGCCATGTGGGAAGATAATGTAATACAATGGCTTTGTGGCGAAGATAAAACAGCAAAAGAAAAATTAGTAAATCGAATATTAGGTTAAATACAAAGAGTTGTCTCCTCGAGCGCAGTCGAGAGGTTTTTTAAATGAAATCATATCATGTTTACATATTAAAATGTTCAGACAATTTCACTTACACTGGAGTTACAAATAATATTGCAAGAAGACTAGACGAACATCAACAACGATTAAATAAAAATTGTTTTACTTACAAAAGAAGACCTCTAAAATTAATATTTCAACAAGAATTTAATAATATTGAACAGGCAATCTATTTTGAAAAAAATATAAAAAATTGGAGCGCGAAGAAAAAATTTGCTTTAGCCAATGGTGATTTTAACATGTTACAAATTTTATCGGAATGCAGAAATGCTACCCATTCAAATTACAGTCCAAATGAATAAAATAGGTCTCGACTGCGCTCGACCTGACAAGTTTCAATTGTCTTGTTTATCAATAAAAAAATAACAAAACAAACTACATAACATGCAATTCCTTTCCGAAGACCTAGATACTTACATCGTAAACCATTCTGAAAATGAGCCAGAATTATTGCAACAATTAACACGTGAAACCTATCAGAAGATTTTACAGCCACGCATGTTGAGTGGGCATTATCAGGGCAGAATATTGAGTATGATTTCTAAATTGGTTAACCCTAAATGCATTTTAGAAGTTGGTACTTATACAGGTTATTCAGCATTATGTATGGCAGAAGGGCTACAAAAGGAAGGTGAGCTTCATACGATAGACATTAACGAAGAATTACAAGACTTTCAGCGTCAATACTTTGATAAATCAGCTTATGGTAAACAAATTCATCAATATGTTGGTGATGCCATTGAGATTATTCCTCTTATAAACAAAGATTTTGATATTGTTTTTATTGATGCTGACAAAGAAAATTATGCTAATTACTTTGAGCTAATTATTGACAAACTTGTACCAGGAGGAATCATTCTGTCTGATAACGTTTTATGGAGTGGTAAAGTTTTAGACACTAAATTCAAAAAGGAAGACACCTCTACTCCTGCATTAATTGAATACAATAAACTCTTAAAACAGGATTCAAGAGTTGAAACTGTTATATTACCCATTCGTGATGGTTTGACCATCAGTAGAAAGAAATAATTTTTTTAGGAAACTTTTACTAAAACTGGATTTTCACTCAACTCATTTTTACTCTTGTGAATGTTAGCTAGAATTGTTTGATAAAAATGAGAATTGTCAAATGGTTTTGTAATGATATCATTATAACCAATAGCCTTGTAATCTTTCTTAACTTCTTCTATATCAGCTGCTGTTAAGGCTATTATTGGAATTTGATTATTGGTTTGCCTAATAGCTTTTGTCGCTTCATTACCATTCATTAATGGCATATTAATATCCATCAATATTAAATCATAACTACCAATTTCCATAGCTTTAACAGCTTCTAATCCATTCTTTGCAATATCACAATGAAAGTTTCCTTTTTCAAGTATGTTTTTGGTAACTATTTGGTTTATTTTATTATCCTCTGCTACTAAAATCTTATAATTATTATTTAGTCTAAGCGTTTTTGGTTTATTGCTATTGGCTTTCTGCATAGTTTCATTGTCAATTTCAAAAGTAACATCAAAACTAAAAGTTGAACCCTGGCCAACTTCACTTTCCAATTTAATTGTACTTCCAAATAGTTCAACCAAATTTTTAGTTATCGACAAACCTAATCCAGTACCCTTATAATTGATATTATTATTCTCATCTAACTGTAAAAAGTTTTCGAAAATACTGTCTTGTTTTTCTTTTGGAATACCAGGTCCATTGTCTTTCACTGAAAAGTGAAGGCACACATTTTCTGGCTTTATATTCAGAACTTTAATTTCTACAAAAGTTGTATCATTTTCGGTGAATTTAACACTGTTTCCCACTAAATTGATAAGTACTTGAGAAAGCCTAACACCATCACACTTCAAAAATGTTGGGACTTTGTCATCTATTTCAACTTTTATTTTGTTGTTTGTCTCTTGTAATTTATACTCAAACGAATCTATAATGTTATCTACTAACTCTCTGATATTAACAGAAGTTGGTTTCAATTCCATTTTTTGAGATTCAATTTTACCAATTTGTAAAATATCATTAATTAAATTCAAAAGATAATCGCCAGAATACTTAAGAGATTTTAAAAATTTCCCATCACGTTCACTTAAATCATTACGCTTTAATAGTAATGACGTTAGCCCAACAACACCGTAAAGTGGTGTTCTTAATTCATGTGTAACATTCGAAATAAATTTAGTTTTAAGTTGGGATGATTTTTCAGCTTGATCTTTTGCTATTTCTAACTGTTTATTTTGTGCTTCAAGAATCTGACTTAATTTACGTTTTGATCTGTAATTTCTGTAAATCATTATTAAAGAAATAACTAATACGATACTTGTTATTATAATAATGATATTGATGTTTTTTACTTTTTGAGTGATTTGTTCCTGAATCAACCGCTCATTATTTGCGCTCTCTGCTATTTGTTTGTATTCTGCTAAATAAAATTTAGATTTTGATATATTTTCCTGTCTTACCTTTTCTTCATTAATAAATTCATCTCTAAAGCTATTATGTTCTTTTAATGCATAATAGGCCATGTCAGTATCTTCAAGTTGGGCATACGACAAAGATAAATCTTTATAAATTTTACTAAAAAGCAGGTTGCTGTTTAAATCATGAGTATTTCCCTGAAGGTGTTCTATGGCTTGAATAAACTTATCATTAGCCTTGTTATATAACTCTTTTTGAATAAAATAAAGTCCATATGAATAATTAAAAAAAGCACTGTTATAGGCGTTGTATGACAAGTCATTTAAATTGTTTTCTGCTCGTAATAGATAAATTAATGCAGAATCATAATTATTCTTATTTAAGTAGATTGAACTTAAATACATTCTAATATCAAACAAAACACTTTTTTGTTTGTCAATGTTGTCCAGATCCCTAACATCAGTTTTTTGAGCATATTCTAATGCTTTTTCTAAATTAGGAATAACTTCATTTGGATGTTGTATTTCAGATAATTTTGCTAAACTTTTATAAGAATTTGCTATCAAATAATTATCATCTATTTTTAGCGAAGAAGCCAGCATTCTTTCATAACATGCTTTAGAATCAACATACTCATGCATGTAAGCATAAATATTTCCTAAATTAAAGTTTGCAACAGCATTACCGTAGTTATCACTTATGGAGTCTGATAGTTTAATTGCATCATTAAAATTATTAAAAGCAAGCATGATTTCATTATTATTATAATGCTTTATTGCTTGTGTATTTAAACTATCAATAAAATTAATTACTTCTCGATCACTTTGTGAGAATGAAAGCGAAATAACAAATAAAAAGCTGATTAGTAGGTTACTTTTCATCTCTGTTATGGTTTATTTGGGTATTGCAATATTTAAGAAATACTCCAATCTATTCAAAAAACAGGATGAAAATGAATTTTTTTTCGTTAACAGAATTTCTTTAGCAGAAAAATCAGTTAAAATACACCGTAAAGATTAATATTTTAAAGCTTTCTTCTCACTGACCCTGTAAAATCTTCCAAGTCGTCTTTTACTTTGTTCAGCTCATCTTGGACATCTTTGGTCACACTAGTATCAATACCGTTTTTCTCGGCACTTTTGGTGATTTCAGTCTTTATATCATTCGATGCATCGCGAAGCATACGCATACCTTTCCCTAAACCTTTGGCTATGTCAGGAATCTTATCAGCACCAAATAGCATGATTACTATAAATAGTATAAATACAATTTCGGTAGTACCTATAAATAAAAAAGTTGCTTGTTGTATCACGCTACAAATATAGTGAGTTGTTTGATATGAATAAAAAAAGCCGACTTAAATAAGTCGGCTTATATAAAATTATTTTTTTTAATTTTTTACCTCATTTTTAAATTGGTCAAACTGGCTTTGCTTAACCTCTTTTGGCCAAGAGTTGTTAGAAGTATCAATATCGGCTGTTTCTAGATTTGGATCTAAAGTGATTTTAACGATCTCTTTATCAGATGCAACAGCTTTACTAACTTCTTTATCATTTAAACGCCATATTTGCGCTGGATACTTTTCTGTTTTGGATGTTCCATCAGCATAAGTATATTCAACAATAATCGGCATTACTAATCCTCCTGGCTTTTCAAAAGTAACATTGTAAAAATATTTTGGCTGTTTGATATTTTTACGTTCCTCTTCAGTAAAGTTATCCATTACATATTCATTAAGCGTTGGTGAGTTTTCTAAAAGAGTACCATTTTTCATACTTTCTTTATATTCATCACTACCCTCTTCAACCATGTAAACCAACGGTGGCAAATCACTTAACTTCATACCACGTTCTTTAACAATGTTTTTCACATACTCATTAGGCTCACTAGAAACATAGAATTTTTTCACTTCTTTCACTCCCATATCAACATAATCTGTAGTATAGAACCAACCTCTCCAGAACCAATCTAAATCAAATGCAGAAGCATCTTCCATGGTTCTAAAGAAATCTTCAGGTGTTGGGTGCTTAAACATCCAACGATTTGCATACTCTTTAAACGCGTAATCAAACAATTCACGTCCCATTACTGTTTCGCGTAAAATATTTAAAGCCGTACCTGGCTTACCGTAGGCATTGTTACCAAATTGATAGGTGTTGAGTCCTTTAGTCATTATTGGTGCGATGAAATCCTGATCACCACCCATATAAGGAACAATATTGGCTGCAGGACCACGACGTGATGGATACTTATCTTGACCTTCCGATAACGCATCTGGATGCCATTCACCAAAATCCTGTTCAGCGACATATTGCACAAATGTATTTAAACCTTCATCCATCCACGTCCATTGACGTTCATCACTATTAACAATCATAGGGAAAAAGTTATGACCAACTTCGTGAATAATAACACTGATCATTCCAAATTTGGTTCTATCACTATAATTACCATCCTTATCTGGACGACCAAAGTTGTAACAAATCATTGGATATTCCATTCCCATTGGTGCATGTACAGAGATGGCTTTGTGGTATGGATAATCAAATGTCATACGTGAATAGGACTTTAAAGTTGCTGCAACTGCATATGTTGACCATTGTTCCCACAAAGGATTTCCTTCTTTGGAGTACATGGAAACTGCCATAACATCTTTGCCTCCAATCTTAACGGCCATCATATCCCAAATAAATTTTCTTGAAGTTGCAAAACCAAAATCACGAACATTTTCAGCATAAAGCTTCCATGTTTTTTTATCTTTTGATTTTGTTTTTTCAGTTTTTTCTGCTTCAGCCTGTGTAACAATCATTACTGGCTTATCATATGTTTTTTTGGCAAGCTCATAACGATTCATCATCTCTTTTGAAAAGACCTCTTTTCTATTCATAAGTCTTCCAGTACCATCTAAAATATGATCAGCCGGTACTGTAATATTTACTTCAAAATTCCCGAATGGCAATGCGAACTCGTCACGTCCCCAAAACTGTGAATTTTGCCAACCCTCAACATCATTATAAACAGCCATTCTTGGATAAAATTGAGAAATCACATAAATTCTATTATCGTTTTCTTCAAAATACTCATATCCTGAACGTCCACCTTCATTAACATGATCATTAATATTATACCACCATCTAATGTTAAACGAAAATTTCTCGCCTGTTTTTAATGGCTTTGGCATATCAATTCTCATCATAGTACGGTTAATCATATGCGGCAATGCTTTACCATTCACATCCGTCACTTCTTCTATATTAAAACCACGCTCTAATTTTTCTTTCATATAAGAATTAACGAAAGTCCCAGCTCTTTGAGCTGGTGCTACACCATCACTCTGAATTAATGGTGTTTGTGAATCTGGAGCACGCATGTTTTGATCTAACTGAACCCATAAATACTTTAATTCATCTGGTGAATTATTGTGATATGTAATAGTTTCATAACCCGTAATTCTGGCAATATCATCGTTCAACTCTAAATCCATTTTATAATCCGCCTGTTGCTGATAATAAGCTGGTCCAGGAGCTCCTGATGCTGTTCTAAACATATTTGGTGTTGAAAATTCATCATACAACTGTTTAAATTTGTTGTTGTTTGTATGACCTGGTTTACGCTCTGGCTTTTGTTCATCTTCTTGGGCAAATGCTCCAACTGAAATAAACAAAGCAGATAAGATAAGATACTTAAATGTTTTCATGAGTTGATTTAATTACAAAAAAATTGAAGCGAAAATTAACGATTTTTTGAGGTATATTAATACAAACTTAAAAGTTTAACAAACCTTTATCATTTTCTCTTATAAGTATAAAACTTTTGTTTTTGTTGTTAATCTCTGTGCGAACTATATTTTGTTGTTCACCATATAAATCAAATAAAACTTGATTGGTAATTTCAAAAGATGAGATGCTCTTCACATTTTCAATCTCCATATAACAGTACATAATATCAGCTTCATATTCCTTACCAATAAAAACTACATCTGTATCCTTGCCATTTATTTTAATTTTGATTTTTTCTCTTAAATATTTTTCCACATAAAAATCAACTTCGGCTGGTTCTCCATCTTTTGACAAGGTGATATCCGGATTGTAACGTTCGCGCAGCAGTTTTTCAAAATCATCAATAAATATCCTAGAAATTATTTGGACTGATGCTTTTTCTTTTACATACTCTATCTGTGTAACGCTCACATAATACTTATGACCAGCAGTAAACGCGCACAACGGAATAACCAGAACAATAAACAACTTCTTTAAAAAATTCATAAAACATAATTTTGTATAAAAGTAATATTTATACTTATTCCAAAAAGCATTCCAAACAACTATTAATCTCTACTTTGAAATTTATTTCCTTTGTAAACTCTGATTTTCTGTAATAAATACTCAAGTATTAGAATATCGCTTTTGTTCTTACAGCGTTCCAAAAAATCTTCGGATTCTGACACAAAATAAAAGTATTCCATAATATAGTCTTCTTCCAAAGGTTCAAGTGTAAATAAATCATCTGACAAGCGAGCTTTTATGTTATACATTAAGGTTTCTTTCTCTTCAAGTAAAATACGCCTTTTCAGTTCCTTTGTCCTACCAGTTATGGCATTAATAATAGGATTTAATGGTACAATCCCACCTCCAGTTGTTGCTTCGTTTAACCTTCTTTCACTTTGAGTTTTAGGCTTACCTTGATAACTTGGTATTCCTGCTTTTTTTGATGTCATGGGCTCTCCTTCAACATTTCCTACATCAGAAAGAATATCGCCTGTAAGCACTTTACCAACTACTACCTGATCTAACGCATTAATTTGCTCTTCTAAATAAACCACTAAAGTTTTATCATCAAAAATCTCCTTATCAATTAAAATAGTAAGTAACTTATGCTGTACTGAACTAAAAATCAAGGTATCATTTAAAGAAACTGAAATCCTGAATTCACCATAACTGTTGGTAGTGGTAAAACGTTGAGCTCTTTTATTAATTACATGAATATTTTCTACATCAGAGTCACTTTGAACTCTTCCTAATAATTCGATATTTTGAGTATAACTATAAAAGCATACAAACAAAAACAATCCAATAAATAGAAGGTTATTCTTTCCCATTATTAGACTTTAGAAACTGCTTACTTTGCGTATTTAAATATTCTATAAGCTTCATTTCGTTTCCATCTTGAAGAAGGTTCTGATCAAAGTCCTTTGAATTAACGTAAGCTATAAATTCAGTAACGCGGTCATTAGGAATATTAAAATTACCACTGATGAATGCCTGTGAGTATTTTGCTGCCAGTACATCAGTATATTTAGAATCCATTTCTTTGTGTGTGGGTGTCTTATCTTTTCGCTTGAACAACTTGTTAAGCCCAAATATGCGCGCAAAGTCAACGCCATTATAGTATTTACCCTCACTAGTAATAATATTACGAACTTCAGAATATTGGTCTTCTCCAAATTCCATATCACTCAAATCACCAAAATGCATTTCAATATATCTTTGAGAATCTGCGTTATCAATATCAACATGTATTTCTCCTGTTAAAAGCGATGGCAACAGAATTACTTCACTCAACCTATTAAGTTCTTCAACCAAAAATAAGCGAAGAATTCTTGAATCCACAACATCTTGCGTTACACTAACTTCAACCGAAACATATTGTAGTGCTGAAACCTCAACAACATCGTTTAACGCTACTTCTAATTTAAAATCACCATTTTCATCAGCTACTGTACCTTTATTAGCGGATGCATTATAAATTGTTACGCCTTCAACATCATTTTTGGCTATAATTTTGCCATTAACCTCAACCCGTTCTACTTCTTGAGCAAATAAAACAGTTGAGAGTGAAAGGAATAAAACGGTTAAAAAGAGTTTATTTTTCAAGGTGATTAGTTTGTTAGGTTAAAGTAAAGACATCAATTCTTAATAATGTTCCAAAAGCAACATAAACTTTTGTTAAAACCAATGATTACTTAAATTTACGAAAAAGTTTATTCATGAAAAAATTAATTATTGCCAGCACCTCGACTATTCATGGTTCTGGATATTTGGAATATATTTTAGAACATTTAGCCTGTTTTTTTAAAGACTGTAAAACCATTACATTTATACCTTATGCCAGACCAAGCGGAATTTCACATAATGAATATACTGAAAAGGCTAGACAAGTATTTCAAAAAATCAATAAATCAGTCATAGGATTGCATGAATATGATTCACCTGCTGAAGCCATTAAGAAAGCTGAAGCTATTTTTACTGGAGGTGGCAACACGTTTGTTTTACTCAATCAACTCTACAAAAATAATTTAATTGATCCTTTGAGAAACGTCATTGAAAATGGCACACCTTATTTAGGCACAAGTGCTGGGAGTAATATTTGCGGACTGACTATAAATACTACTAATGATATGCCCATTGTTTATCCACCAAGCTTCAAGGCTTTATCAGTTGTTCCTTTTAATATTAATCCTCATTATTTAGATCCCTATCCAAATAATAAACATATGGGTGAAACTCGTGAAACACGAATTAAAGAGTTTCACAATTTTAATACGCAGCCTGTGATTGGCTTAAGAGAAGGGAATTGGATTGAGGTGAATGGTAACGAGGTTATACTAAAAGGGAAAGAGCTTACTCGTGTTTTTGAATATTGTAAAGCACCTTATGAACTAGAACCTGAAACTAGTATAAATAAATTAAAGTAAAACAATGAAACAACTTGAGCTAAGCTTAAAGACTATTTCGGCACAAGAAACTTATCCTGTAAGACATCCTATTTTACGTGAAGGGAGACCTCTTTCAGAATGTGAGTTTGAAGGTGATGAAGACCCAACTACTATACATTTAGGTTTATACTCTAAAGAAAAATTGATTGGAGTTGCAACCTTTTTAAAAAAATCTAATCCATGTTTTTCAGAAAAGGTACAATATCAATTGCGTGGCATGGCTATATTACAAAGATTCCAAAATAAAGGTCTTGGTAAAATCATTTTAGATGAAGCCGAAAGACTACTAACAAACAAATGTCATCGTATATGGTTTAATGCTAGAAAGATTGCTGTCAACTTCTACGAAAAAAATGGCTATAAGAAAACAGGTGAACCTTTTGAAATCGCAAATGTTGGCGTACATTACGTTATGACCAAAAAAATTATTTAAATGTTGCGTGAAACTTTTGTAAATTGAATTTTTAAATTGAATCCTATGAGAAGTAGAAATTTTAAAATCAGAATATTTCTAGGAATTGCTATAGTTGCTTTTGCTTATTTAAGAAAATGTAGTCAACAAGAAAAAAACCCTTATACAGGTAGAACCCAAACCATAACATTATCTCCTGAACAAGAAATTGCTATTGGTTTACAGAGTGCACCACAAATGGCCCAGCAGCATGGCGGTTTACATCCTAATAATAATTACCAAGCTTTTGTAGATCAAGTAGGAAATAAATTAGTAAATAATAGTATTGCTAATCAAACACCATATAAATACGATTTTCATTTGTTAGCTGATGACAAAACAATTAATGCATTCGCCCTTCCAGGTGGTCAAGTATTTATTACGTATGCCTTGTTTTCTAAATTAGAAAATGAAGATCAATTGGCTGGTGTTTTGGGCCATGAAATAGGTCATGTTTTAGGAAAACATTCGAATGAGAGAATAAGTGAGGCTAATTTTTGGAAAACAGTAACTATGGGAGCTTCTGTAGGTGCCGATATGGGCGAGTTTGTAAATGGAATTGGTCAAACTACTCTACTCTCAAATGGCAGAGATGATGAATTAGAAAGTGATGATTTAGGAGTAAAGTTTATGATTAAAGCCGGTTATAACCCTGAAGAAATGATAGGGGTTATGGAAATTTTAAAACAGGCGGCTGGTCCTAACCGTGTTCCTGAATTTCAAAGCACACACCCTGACCCTGAAAACCGAATTGAGAAAATTCAAGAGTCTATTGAAAAATATAAAAACCAATAAAAAAAGTGCTGCAAATGCAGCACTTTTCCTTACTAACCAACCATAAAAAAGTAATTCACATTACTTCTTTTTCTTCAATTCTGCTTTGATAACGGATTGCGCATCTGCTGCGTTAGACATTTCAGCATATTCAGCAGCTGTATGTCCTTTATCACATTTTGATTTTAAATTTGCACCGTTGGCAATTAACACCTCTAAAATTTCTGCACGGTTGAATTTAGCCGCATACATTGCTGGCGTTAATCCATTCCATTTTTTGTTAACATCAGCACCTAAATCAATAAGTTTTTGAACGGTTTCAGTGTCACCTTTCACAATTGACATGTGAAAAGGACTAGTCTCAACAATAGCGATACTATTTTGAGCTGTTTCTAAATTTGTTTCTGCATGAATGGCTGTTGCTGAAAAGCATAATGCCATTGCTGATAATACGATTGTTTTTTTCATGATGAATGATTTTTGATTAATGAAATAATTTTTGATATACTAAAGAGACGATATAAAATTGAAACTGTTACACATAAAAATTATAAATAACATTTATTTAACTATATGAGTGCAAATCTGTTAATTTCATATTAAATCAATCAACTTCACACAATATTTTATCACATCCCTATTTATTCATAGTTTTTAACTGTCAATCTTTAATAAAAAATTAGAAACCTATATCTTTGGTTTTTAAAGCCAAAAACATGAATAAAAAAGTCATTTTGATGATTTTAGATGGTTGGGGAAAATCCCCTGACCCTAAAGTATCTGCCATTGAAAATGCCAAAACACCATTTATTGATTCGCTATATGAAATGTATCCCAATGCTAGTTTAAGAACAGATGGCTTGCATGTGGGCTTACCTGAAGGCCAAATGGGAAATAGCGAAGTTGGGCACATGAATTTGGGAGCTGGTCGCATAGTCTATCAAGATCTGGTAAAGATAAATTTAGCAGCAGAAAACAAAACACTTCAAAATGAAACTGTTCTTGTTGATGCCTTTACATATGCTAAAAGCAATAACAAGCCTATTCATTTTCTCGGTTTGGTTAGTGATGGTGGTGTCCATTCGCATATTAATCATCTTCTAGGATTAATAGACGTAGCTAATGAATATGGTGTGAAAGAATCATTTATTCATGCATTCACTGATGGGCGTGATGTAGATCCTAAATCCGGATATGGTTTTATTACAGAGCTACTTGAACACATTAAAGACAAGCCCACAGAATTAGCAACAATTACTGGTAGGTATTATGCTATGGACAGAGATAACAGATGGGAACGAATTAAATTAGCCTATAATGCAATGGTCAATGGTAATGGTGATAGAACGACAAATCCATTAAAAGCGATTCAAAGTAGTTATGATGAACATATTACAGATGAATTCCTAAAACCTATTATTTGTTCAAAAGACAATTCTCTTCCCACTGCAACCATAAAAGATGGTGATGTTGTTATCTTTTTCAATTTTAGGACTGATCGCGGTAGAGAACTCACCGAGGCACTATCACAAAAAGATTTTCATGAGCAAAACATGCATAAGCTAAATCTATATTACGTAACGATGACTAATTATGATGAATCCTATAAAAACGTTAATGTCGTTTTCAAAAAAGACAACTTACAAGATACTTTAGGTGAGGTTTTAGCTAAACATCATAAAAAACAGATTCGTATTGCCGAAACAGAAAAATATCCACACGTTACGTTTTTCTTTTCAGGTGGTCGGGAATTACCTTTTGAGGGCGAAACACGTATTTTGAGAAATTCACCAAAAGTTGCAACTTACGATCTAAAACCAGAGATGAGTGCCTATGAATTAAAGGATGCTTTAGTTCCCGAGCTTGAAAAAGGCGATGTTGATTTTGTTTGTTTGAATTTCGCAAATGGCGACATGGTTGGACATACAGGTGTCATGGATGCTGCCATAAAAGCTTGCGAAGCTGTTGACAGCTGTGTGGAAGACGTCATTAGCACTGCCTTGAAAAACAATTACACAACGCTTTTAATAGCTGATCACGGTAATTGTGAAACCATGATCAATCCTGATGGTTCACCTAATACAGCTCACACAACCAATCCTGTACCCATAATTTTAATTGATAAAGAATTAAAACACATAAAGGATGGAATTTTAGGAGACATAGCTCCAACAATTTTGAAACTGATGGGCATTGAGAAACCATCGAGTATGACACAACAAAGTTTGGTTTAATATTTCTTTGTAATTTGCATTGAATCTTGAAAATATGAATTTTAACAACAAACTGATCATAGCAGTAGATTTTGATGGAACTATTGTTGAGGATGCTTATCCTAAAATTGGTAAGCCTATGCTTTTTGCTTTTGAAACGCTTGAGCGTTTGCAAAAAGATGGGCACCGTTTAATTTTATGGACTTACCGAAGCGGTTTGAGACTTGATGAAGCTGTTACTTTTTGTAAAGAAAATGGCATCGAGTTTTATGCGGTCAATAGAAGTTTCCCTGAAGAACAGTTTGACTATAGCAAGAGTCGTAAAATTCACGCAGACTTATTTATTGACGACAGAAATATAGGAGGTTTTATTGGTTGGGGTGAAGTTTATCAAATGCTTACTAACCCGAAATACCAACCTTTGAAAATGCCTAAAAAGAAAGGGTTATTTTCATTCTTTAAATAATCTCTTATCCTTTAGTTAATTCGAAATAAGATTTATCAACAACTTCCTGATGATCGGGATGCGCAATGTTGACTAAAGCTTTAACACGCTCCTTTATAGTTTTACCATATAAATTGGCAATTCCATACTCCGTAACAACATAATGCACATGTGATCTTGTAGTAACAACGCCAGCTCCAGGTTTTAGTGTGGCTACAATTCTGCTAATTCCCTTTTTTGTAGTTGATGGCAGTGCAATAATAGCCTTACCGCCTTCACTCAACGAAGCACCTCTTATAAAGTCCATTTGACCACCAACACCAGAATACATATTAGCTCCTATGGAGTCTGCGCATACCTGACCCGTTACATCTACTTCTATAGCCGAATTTATTGCAACCATTCTAGGGTTTTGCTTTATGATAGACACATCATTTGTATAATTAGATGCTCGCATCTCTATAAACGGGTTATCATCAACATAATCGTACAATCGTTTAGAACCCATTAAAAAAGTTGTTAGCGCTCGTCCGCGATTTATTTCTTTATAATTTCCGTTAATAACATCACTCAAAATTAGGTCTATCACACCATCAGAGAACATTTCGGTATGTAATCCCATATCTTTGTGATTGGTCAACTTTGATAAGACTGCATTAGGGATGTTACCAATTCCCATTTGCAAAGTACTTCTGTCTTCTATCAATCCTGCAACGTGGGCACCTATTTTATTTTCAATTTCAGAAGGTTCGCCCATATTGTGAACAGGTAGTGGTTCATCACACTCTACAAAGGCATTAATTTCTGACACATGAATGATACCTGCGCCATGAGTTCTAGGCATTTGCTTATTAACTTGAGCAATAACATAATCGGCATTATCAATTGCAGCCAAAGTAGCCTCTACAGATACACCTAATGAGCAATAACCATGATGATCTGGAATAGAAACATGTATTAAGGCTACTTGTAAATCTATAATATTGCGTTTAAATAATAACGGCAACTCACTTAAAAATACAGGTGTGTATGAACCATTTCCTGCTTTTAATGTATGCCTGACATTTCTACCAATAAAAAATGAGTTTACATGAAAACTATCACGTAATTCAGGATTAGCATAGGGTGCATCGCCTTCCGTATGAAGTTGGCAAATTTCAACATTACACAATTCTTCATGTCGAGCAGTTAGAGCTCGTATTAAAACTTGAGGAGCCGCAGCAGCTGCCTGCAAATAGACTTTATCATTTGATTTAATAATTTTTACAGCTTCTTCAGCACTAACAGATTGATACATGATATTATTTTTTTTAGGTTACAAAGGTCACAAAAAAGAAAGAACCAAAAGCTGTCAAAAGTCATGTTTTTGGTTCTTTAAATACCTTGTTAATTTTGAGTATCTTTGCCCATATTTTTTTTATCATGATTATTGTAAAGACTAGAGAAGAGATTGAATTGATGCGCACAAGTGCTTTGGTGGTATCTAAAACATTGGGCATGCTTGCTAAAGAAGTGAAACCTGGCGTTTCAACATTACAGCTGGATAAAATGGCCGAAGAATATATAAGAGAGCAAGATGCCATTCCAGGTTTTTTGGGATTATATAATTTTCCTAACACACTCTGCATGAGTCCTAACTCGCAAGTAGTTCATGGTTTTCCTACCAATGAACCATTAAAGGAAGGTGATATTATTTCAATAGATTGTGGTGCTATAAAAAATGGTTTTTATGGTGATCACGCCTACACGTTTTCAGTAGGTGAAATTGATTCTGAAACACAAAAATTATTGGATGTCACCAAAGAATCATTATACGTGGGTATTCGCGAATTTAAACTAGGTAATCGTGTGGGTGATGTTGGCTTTGCTATTCAAAAGCATTGCGAAGCTCATGGCTATGGAGTGGTTCGTGAGTTGGTTGGTCATGGTATTGGACGCAAAATGCATGAAGACCCTGAAATGCCTAATTATGGTAAACGTGGTCGTGGTAAAAAGTTCATTGAAGGTATGGTGGTTGCTATTGAACCCATGATAAATATGGGAACCCATCGCATAAAACAACATAGAGATGGTTGGACTATCACAACTTTAGACAATAAACCATCTGCACATTTTGAACATGATGTAGCTATTGTTGACGGAAAACCGGAATTACTTTCTACTTTTGCCTATATCTATGAGGCTTTAGGGATTGAAAGTGATGAGGAGAATGAATTCCGTCAGAACGCATTAGTGCTTTAATTCTAAATGAAAAAGCTTTTTAAAACCATTTTAAATACTATTCCAAGACCCATTTTAATTCGATTGAGTTATATGGCACGACCTGTTTTGGCTTTTTTTTTAAAAGGAAATACTTATACTGACCCTATTGACGGTAAAAGTTTTAAAACCTTTTTACCTTATGGTTATGGTAATCAACGTAATAATGTGCTTTCGCCTTCTACATTAAGTTTAGAACGTCATAGATTGTTATGGTTATACCTAAAAAACGAAACAAACTTCTTTACAAAGAATTTCAAGGTACTTCACTTTGCGCCAGAACAGGCTTTTTATAAACGGTTTAGAAATCTCAAGAATTTAGATTATACAACAACAGATCTTAATTCACCATTAGCCGATGTGAAAGCTGATATTTGCAATCTCCCATTTGATGATAATAGTTTTGATGTGATTTTATGCAACCACGTTTTGGAACACATCCCAGATGACACTAAAGCCATGCAAGAATTATATCGTGTTTTGAAACCAGGGGGCTGGGGCATTTTCCAAATTCCACAAGATTTAACACGTAATAAAACGTTTGAAGACAATAGCATTACCGATAAAAAAGAGCGGGCTAAAATTTTTGGTCAGTACGACCATGTTCGTGTATATGGTAGAGATTACTTTGATCGGTTACGCGAAAACGGCTTTAACGTTGAAGAAGTGGACTACACCTCTAAATTAACGATTGAAAAAATAGACCGCTATTGTTTAGCCAAAGGCGAAATTATTCCTTTGGTTAGAAAGTAATTACTCCTTGATTATTTTATAGGTCTTTTGCTGTTCTTCAATGGTAATTTGAACGATATAGATGCCCGAATTTAGGCTTTCCAAATTTAGCTTTGCATTGATTGAGTTTGGAAGTGATTTCATAACTTCTTGCCCCAATAAATTGTGAATGGTTATACCGTCTATGGGTTTATATGCCTTGATATTTAATGAAGTGTTTACAGGATTGGGGTATATCCTCAATTCATTAAAAGCATACTCTGTATTTGACAACAAACCATCTTGAACGGTTAAATCAAACCAGCCTGCTGGACGTTTGTTGTTATCACTCCAAACTTGAATAAAATAGTTCGTGTCTTGGGTTACAGGAATATCCAACAATTGTTCACTACCGCAAGCTTCAGAAACTTGAGTTTGATACCCACAACCACTATTAGCGTTCCATAGTTGCAAATTAAACCCTGATTGCAACAGGATATCAACTGTTGAACTATCTCCGGAATTAAAAATAAACCAAACATCTTGTCTATCTGCCACTTCGTTACAGCTTGGCACTTGTTCCGATGTTGTTGCCAATTGATTAGTCGCTGTTATGGTTTCTCCCAAAGTAAGATTATTATCGACATCAGGGTATTGATAAATCGTGCAATCATCATTGGTAACAAATCCACAATTATATTCTACTTCATAATCATTTTCACATCCAGAAGCGTTGTTATGAAAATTTCCTGGTAACCATTTATCAAATTGGTTGTATTCAATAAAACTACAAATCCAATCATTGTCACAAATAGCTAAATTGGGATTATTCAATATACTGATATGGTGATCAATCGAATAATTAGCCAAAATAGCATTTAATGCACTCACATTGGTTAAACTTTGATTATTTTCTATCGCTATTTGAGTTATGTATGTTGGATAAATTAAACCATCTAAACTTTGTAAAGACAAATTATTATTGATAATTAAATTTACAGCATGAAAACCTTCTTCTAAACCTATAAGATTTAAAAGACTATCATTGTTTTGAATAAACAAACTTTGAATACCAGAAATACCGCCAAGTCCTTCCAGATTTGTTAATGAATCATTGTTATCAATAATTAATTGATTGATAGCATCAAGATTTAATGGGAAACCATATAGATCATTTAGCATGGGATTATCAGAAATATCAACTTCACCTTCGACAATATCCTCTCCATCTGTAACAAATTCTAAAGCATTAATATTCGTTAAAACTGGATTGTTTTGTATGGTTAACTCTCCAAAAAAAGAATTTATGATTAAGTTTTGATTTAAACCATCAAGATTCAATAATAACGGATTGTCTTGAATAATCAAACGGCTAACCTGACCTATTTGCTCTAATCCATTCAAACTAGTAATATCATCTCCTGAAATAACCAAGCTACTTTCTAGAACAGCACAATCTGGATACTCGGTTGCAAAAGCATCAATTTCAGCTTGTGACGAAAATGTACCATCAGGAGGGCATTGAGAAAAAGCAAAAAAAGGTAATAAAAAAAATAGAAGTAATAACTGTTTCATTTAGAAGCGTTTGCTTAAAGGTAAAAAAAAAAGCTGAACTAAACTTTCGTTCAATCCAACTTTTAGTTTTGATTAATAGCATCCTATTTATGACACTATCATTCTAAAAAGTCACATTTAGGATTCCGGAAATCCATTTAATGCCAATGTTTCCAGCTCACCTTCTTCATTTTCAAAAATTAAAAATGCTTTTAATTCAGGATGTGTTTTTAAAAAGTCTTTCACAGCATTAACTCCCATGGATTTGAAAGCAGTAGCATAAGCATCTGCAATCATACAATTTTCAGCTAAAACAGAAATACTCAATAAATTTGTCTTGCTTGGATAACCCGTTTTAGTATCGATAATATGTGAATAACGATTCCCGTTTTCGTCAACTTTAAATTTCCTGTATGTTCCAGATGTTGCCATTGCTTCATCTGTAATGCTTATGGTTTTTAAAATAGATTGCGATCCGTCAAAACGTGGCATCTCCACACCTACTTTCCATGGTTTTTGCTTTTCAGCATTTTTACCACCTGCATGAATCTCGCCTCCTATTTCAACCAAATAATTATGTATGCCTTTTTCTTCTAAAAAGTTGGCAATAACATCTACGCCATAACCTTTTGCAATGGCATTAAAGTCTAAAAAGGTAATTGCTGGTTTTATTACACGATTATTTTCTAGACGAACTTTATTGAGACCAACACCGAGCATTAAACTATCAATTTTTAAACTATCTATATTATTTATTTTCCCTTCTGGACCGAAATCCCAAGCGTTAACTACTGCGCCAATAGTTGGATCGAAAACACCTTGCGTTTGATTGTAAATATCTCTAGAAGCTTGAAATACAGTAATAAAATGTTCATCAACTATAACCATTCCATTTCTATTGAGTTTAGAAATATCTGAACTCGGAATATATGTAGATAAGGACTGGTTAACAACCTGAAATAAACTGTCAAACTGTTTGGTGTAATCACTATCTGAATCATAAATTATAGAGTACGATGTGCCAAAAACAGCTCCAGATAGTTTCGTGTTTTTAAACTGTTGCCTAGTGTCCTGCTTACAAGATAGTAAGAGCAACATGACAATGGTAGCAAATCCGGAGACTTCAAGCCTAAAACTTTTCATTTTTTAAATAATTATTCAAACAACAAAACTACTACAAAAGTTTAAGAAAAGTGAGCTTTAAAATTGTTAATAAAATGTTGACAACAACCTATGATTCCTAATATCGAGAAGCTTTTTTTACTAATTTTATCTATTAATCAACCAATATGCCAAAGAACAGAACATATATGAGGATTATTTATTCTTTTTTATTGGCTTTTATTTTTTGTTTCCAGTTTGGGAATGCACAACAACCAACTAAAAAACATCAGGTAAAGAAGGGAGAAACCGTTTATCAATTATCAAGAGTATATAACGTTTCTCCTAAAGAAATTCTTAAGTTAAATCCCAATGCTAAAGATGTTATATATGTTGGCGATGTTTTGATCATTCCTTCCAATAGTGATAACAGCAGAAACAATAACCAAGATAGCGCAGTTACACAAAACCAAACAATTACGCATCATGTTTTAAGGGGTGAAACCAAATATGGTCTATCAAAAAAATATGGTGTTACCATAGCCAATTTGGAGCAGCAAAATCCACATATTAAAAATGGTTTACAAGCAGGCCATTATTTATCTATACGCACATCAGAATCCTATTCACAACAAGTACAAACGAATAAAAATATAATTTACCGCTCTCATTTTGTTCAAAAAGGGGAAACCCTTTATGGCCTTTCTAAAAAATATGCTGTGACCATTCAAGCAATTCAGTCTGCCAATCCACAAATGGGGATTTTAAAATATGGCACAACCATTTCCATTCCTTCAAACGATAATTTGACTGAATATAGTGAAGAAACCTATCCAAATAAAGCAGAAACTGAAGACGTAATTGATGTTGCTAAAATAACAAATGAAGTTACAGATGAAGCTCAAACAGAAGATAAAGGCACGCCATTTGAGGATGAGCCTGAAGTGAATAATAATACTAATCAATTTGAAAATTATACCATAAGACCTAAAGAAACACTTTACGGTTTATCTAAAAAAGCGAATATGAGTACTACGGATTTTTTGAAACTAAATCCACAATTAGAAAAATCAGTGCAAGTAGGCACTGTTATTAAAATGCCTAAACTTGATAATGACCCTCCAACCGCTATTTCAAAAACTAATGTTGACAAACAAGAATACATAAGTCTAATTGAAACTATTGACAAAACATCATATAAAGAAGTCCTTTTCATAATGCCTTTTAATGATGATGAATTCAATGAACACAAAAACACATCAGCAGGTTTCAAGAATACGTCTGATGTTATCATTAAGCGTAATTTAGAATTTTATAGTGGTGCAAAAATGGCTATGGACTCTTTGAGAAAATTAGGTTTACTAATAAAATCTGATATTATCAAAATCGATACAGAAACAAGTATTACACCATCAAATACAAAATTAAAGAATAGCTCTTTGGATAACTACCAAGCTATTATTTCACCATCTTATTCAAATAACATCGATTGGATAGCCTCACAAGCTAAAAACAATGACATCCCAATTGTAAGTGCTTATAATTCATCAAATAATAAAAACCTTTCTAATATTATTGAAGCCTATCCAGCACCCGAACAGCAACAATTGAAAATGCTAGACTATCTTAAAAGTCAAAATGGAAACATCGTCATGATTAGTGATTATGAAAGAGAAAATAGTAGGCAATTTGTTGTAAACAATAATCCTGACATTTCAATTATTGAAACAAAAAGAAATGGTAACTTTTCAACTAGAGAACTCACGTCTCTTTTAGACAGTTCGATGAAGAATTTTGTCATTATTGATAGCGATCGTAATGGCGTGTTTTTAAATACTACCAACACATTATTGAGAGAGCTGTCCAGCTTTAATATTCAATTAGCTGTTTTAGATTCTGAATTAATTCCAAATGAAGATGATATTTCATCCAAGAGGTTTAAAATTTTAAAATTGCTTTACCCTAGTATCAGTTGTATTTCCGAAGACAGGAAAATAACCCAATTCAATGAAAGCTACTATTTAGTTTATGGAATTGCACCAACTAAACATGTGCTATATGGTTATGATATAACTTTTGACACGCTTTTAAGAATAGCTCAAAAAAGCGGATATAATAATAATTTAGATAGTATTATAACAACCTATTTATGTTTAAAATTTGATTATACCAAGGATGCTTCTGGCAGATACGTCAATAATATTATTTCAATTACAGAATTTAACAACGATAACATTACAATACAAACTGATTAAACATTATTGAGAACATTACTCTTTATGACAGCAAAAAATAAAGACTTTTATATATACCTATCAACATTCTTTATGCTGATAGTTCTAATTATTCCAGCTAATATTGCGGCGCAATGTCCAACTATCTCTAATACTAATCAATCATTTTGTGATTTAGACGACCCTACAATTGCAGATTTGATTGCAACCGATAGTGGAAATGGTATTCAGTGGTATGATACACCAAGTTCAACAACGCCAATTTCTAGTACAATTGGGCTACTTGATGGAGAAGATTACTATGCCGATGACAATTCTGGAAGTTGTGGTGTGAGAGAACGCGTTGATGTTACTATTTATGGAGCACCTTTTGGATTAAATTTTCAGGGAGTATGTGTTGATGACCCAAATGATGCTACCATTGCTGATTTAACAGCTATTGGAAATAATGTTCAATGGTATAATGTTGCTTCAGGTGGAATACCGCTTTTGTCTTCCACGGTTTTAAACGACAACACTATTTATTATGCTGATCAGGAAAACCCTGATACAGGCTGCAGAACCTCTAGACTATCCGTTTTAGTCGTTATAGGCGTCGTTCCTGTCCCAACCGGAAACCCAGTTCAAATTTTTTGTTCAGAAACACCACCAACGGTTGGCGATTTAACAGCAACAAATGCAGATAGTTGGTATGCTACAAACACTTCAGTAATCCCTTTAGATCCTTCAACGTTACTCATTGATGGAGAAAACTACTTTGCCACCTCGGTTGATCCGCCTTGTGAGAGTAATGATAGATTTGAGGTAACAGTAATTATTGATGACCCTGCAGACCCTGGAACTAGCGGTTCACTAGATATTTGCGAATCAGAAATTTCAACTATCATTTCAATTGATTTATTTGACGAACTGTCAGGAACACCAGACACAAATGGTTCATGGAGCGGTCCATTACCAACTACAAATGGTAGTACTGGAACTTTAGATATTACCTCTATGACTGTGTCAGGTAGTCCCTATACGTTTACTTACACTGTTGATCCTGGAAATAGTTGTTCACCAACAAGTTCAACAGTAACTATAACTATCTCACCTGAACCTAACGCTGGTACAAATGGTTCTATTGATATCTGTAATAATGATGCTACTCAAGATCTTTTTGATGTCCTTGGCGGTTCGCCTGATACAGGTGGAACTTGGAGTCCTGCCCTAGCTTCTGGAACTGGCCTTTTTGATCCTAATGTGGATGCGCCTGGAACTTATACGTATACCGTAACCGGAACAGCTCCTTGTCCGGATGCTTCGGCTACTGTAACTGTAGCGGTAGTTCCTGAACCTAACGCTGGTACAAATGGCTCTATTGATATCTGTAATAATGATGCTACTCAAGATCTTTTTGATGTCCTTGGCGGTTCGCCTGATACAGGTGGAACTTGGAGTCCTGCCCTAGCTTCTGGAACTGGCCTTTTTGATCCTAATGTGGATGCGCCTGGAACTTATACGTATACCGTAACCGGAACAGCTCCTTGTCCGGATGCTTCGGCTACTGTAACTGTAGCGGTAGTTCCTGAACCTAATGCTGGTACAAATGGCTCTATTAATATCTGTAATAATGATGCTACTCAAGATCTTTTTGATGTCCTTGGCGGTTCGCCTGATACAGGTGGAACTTGGAGTCCTGCCCTAGCTTCTGGAACTGGCCTTTTTGATCCTAATGTGGATGCGCCTGGAACTTATACGTATACCGTAACCGGAACAGCTCCTTGTCCGGATGCTTCGGCTACTGTAACTGTAGCGGTAGTTCCTGAACCTAA
>NZ_JABANC010000005.1 GCF_012931685.1 Hanstruepera ponticola | reverse complement strand
TCAATTACGAAATAGCAGGTGCTTGTGGCGATGATATAGATCAAACAGTTACAGTTTTAACGGCAGCAGATCCGAGCTTCACAATGACAGCGACTTGTGATGGCGGAACAGCAACCATAACAGGTGATGCAGGCGGTACATTTGCCTTTAATCCTGCTCCAGGAGATGGAGCTTCGATAGATCCAACGTCAGGAACAGTAACTGGCGGAACTCCAGGAACAACTTATACGGTTGAATATTCTATAGGTGGAGCATGCCCAGCAAGTGAAACACAACCAGTTACAGTACTGACAGCAGCCGATGCGAGTTTTACAATGACAGCGACTTGTGATGGCGGCACAGCAACCATAACAGGTGATGCAGGTGGAACATTTACTTTTAATCCAGTTCCAACAGATGGTGCTTCGATAAATCCAACATCTGGAACAGTAACAGGCGGAACTCCAGGAACAACTTACACGATTCAGTATGAAATAAGCGGTACCTGTGGTGATTTAACTACACAACCAGTAACGGTATTACCAGAGGATGATGCGAGTTTTACGATGACAGCGACTTGTGATGGCGGTACAGCAACCATAACAGGTGATGCAGGCGGAACATTTACTTTTAACCCAGTTCCAACAGATGGTGCCTCGATAGATCCAACGACTGGAACTATAACAGGTGGAACAGCAGGAGCAACCTATACGGTACAATATGATACAGCAGGTACATGTCCAGATTCAAGTACACAACCAGTAACGGTATTACCCGAAGACGATGCGAGTTTTACGATGACAGCGACTTGTGATGGAGGTACTGCGACTATAACAGGTGATGCAGGCGGAACATTTACTTTTAACCCAGTTCCAACAGATGGTGCTTCCATAGATCCAACAACTGGAACTATAACAGGTGGAACAACAGGAGCAACCTATACGGTACAATATGATACAGCAGGTACATGTCCAGATTCAAGTACACAACCAGTTACAGTCCTGACAGCAGCCGATGCGAGTTTTACGATGACAGCGACTTGTGATGGAGGTACTGCGACTATAACAGGTGATGCAGGCGGAACATTTACTTTTAATCCAGTTCCAACAGATAGTGCCTCGATAGATCCAACATCTGGAACAGTAATAGGTGGTACTCAAGGAACAACTTACACGATTCAATATGAAATAAGCGGTACCTGTGGTGATTTAACTACACAACCAGTAACGGTATTACCAGAGGATGATGCGAGTTTTACGATGACAGCGACTTGTGATGGCGGTACAGCAACCATAACAGGTGATGCAGGCGGAACATTTACTTTTAATCCAGTTCCAGGAGATGGAGCTTCCATAGATCCAACATCAGGAACTATAACAGGTGGAACAGCAGGAGCAACCTATACGGTACAATATGATACAGCAGGCACATGTCCAGATTCAAGCACGCAACCAGTAACGGTATTACCAGAGGATGATGCGAGTTTTATGATGACAGCTACTTGTGATGGAGGTACTGCGACTATAACAGGTGATGCAGGTGGAACATTTACTTTTAATCCCGTTCCAACAGATAGTGCCTCGATAGATTCAACATCTGGAACAGTAACAGGCGGAACTCCAGGGGCAACATATACAATAGAGTATACAACTAATGGAACTTGTTCAAATTCAAGTACTCAATCAATTACCGTACTCACAACGGCTGATGCGAGTTTTACGATGACAGCGACTTGTGATGGAGGTACTGCGACTATAACAGGTGATGCAGGTGGAACATTTACTTTTAACCCAGTTCCAACAGATGGAGCTTCCATAGACCCAACATCTGGAACAGTAACAGGTGGTGTAGCAGGAACAACTTACACTGTAGAGTATGCAATCACTGGAACATGTAGTGGCAGTTCTACACAAGATGTAACCGTTTTACCAACGCCTTCAATTGTTGATCCTTCGCCATTAGTAGTTTGCGATGATGATGTATCAGATGGCATGACAGAAATGGATTTAACTGTTAAAAATGATGAAATAACGTCAAGTAATTCAGATTATGTAGTTACTTACCACAATAACTTGATTGATGCTCAAAATGGATCTCCTGAAGTATCACCTTCAGATACGGCTTACATAGGAACAGATGGTGAAACTTTAGTTGTTAGAGTTGAAGATGTTAATACAGGTTGCTATGGTACTACCACATTAGTCCTAAACGTAACCAATGGACCAACGGTGAATCCATTAACACCACTTACGTATTGCGACCCTGATAATGATAATTTGGGTGATTTTGATTTATCCACCACTAGAGATGAAATTCTAGCAAGTGATGCGACGTTAGATGTGTCGTTCCATCTAACACTTCAGAATGCTCAAGATGATGTTAATCCACAAGGAGACAACTTGTCGAATGTCGCTGGTCAAATAATTTATGTTCGTGTTGATTATGGTACGAATGATGACTGTCCTACAATTGTAGAATTACAGCTCATAGTTGAGCCGACGCCTGAAATGCCAACGTCAATTGATCCTTATGTTATTTGCGATGATGATTTTGATGGTATGGCTTCTTTTAATTTAAATACCATGGATGCTGAAATTTATGGAACACAGAATCCATCAGATTTTATATTGACTTACCATGAAACGCAAGCTGATGCAGAAGCTACTCCAGGTGTGAACCCTATAATTGAACCACAATTATCAAATTATATTTCTGGCGATACCACTATTTTTGTGAGGTTAGAGGGACTTAATGGCTGTATTAAAGTTGGTCAATTTGATTTGATTGTAAATCCTTTGCCGGTTATTCCATCTGAGGCTCAAGATAGTATCTATGAGATTTGTGATGATTCAAATAATAATGATGGATTTGCTATTTTTGATTTAACAGTTCAAAATGATAATTACACTGGAGGCGATGTAACTTTAAATGTTGATTATTTCGAAACCATGGCAGATATTCCAAATAACCCAATTTCAAATTATACGTCTTATCAAAATACATCAATAGGAGGATTACCACATAATCCGCAAACAATTTTTGTTACTCTTACCGAAACTACCAGTGGAGGTAATTGTTCTTCGATGACCACTTTGACATTAGTAGTTAATACACTGCCAACACCTAATGATGTTTTACCAAATATGATTACTTGTGATGATAATAATCCAGGTGATTTGCAAGAAGAATTTGATTTAACTCAAAATGAAGGGTTGATGCTGAATGATTTTGATGAAACTGTTACTTACCATGAATCTATGGCCGATGCAGAGTCTGGTGAAAACGCGATTTCAAATACAACAGCCTATACCAATTCAACAACGCCTCAAACAATTTATGTTCGTGTAACTAATACAGGTGATCCTTCAGACCCTAATGATGATGGTACAGGTTGTTATACTATTGTAACTTTTGATTTAATTGTTAATCCTGTTCCAATGTTTACGCCAGATGAGCTTTATACAATATGTGTAAATACTAATGGCACTGAGGTTGTTGGCTCACCAACCATTGATACTGGTTTGAGCACTAGTGATTATACTTTTGAATGGCAAGACCCAAATGGTACAGTGGTTAGTATTGACTCTAGTTACACGGCTACTCAAGCAGGAATCCATACGGTGACTATTACGGATATTGATACCATGTGTTTTAATGTAATTCCTGTTACTGTAGAGGAAAGTTCTCCTCCAATTGTTGATGCAGTTGTGACTACGGAAGCATTTGCTGACAATAATGTCATTCAGGTAACCGCTACTGGAAATGGTGCTGCTCAATACGAATTTAGTATTGATAATGGTCCATGGGTAAGCAATGATCCTAATACGAATACTTATACCTTTACAAATGTTACTCCTGGTGAACATTTTATACAAGTAAGAGATATTTATGGTTGCGGTATTGCTAGTGATATTGTCCTAGTAATGGATTATCCACTATTTTTTACACCTAATAACGATGGTGACAATGATACATGGCAAATTTCAGGTATTAGTGGACAAATGGATGCTAAAATTTACATCTTTGACAGATATGGTAAGTTGTTAAAGCAATTGAGTCCATCAAGTCCGGGTTGGGATGGAACCCTTAATGGATACCCTTTACCATCAAGTGATTATTGGTTTACGGTTGATTATAGAGAGCCGTCAGATGACGCTATGAAACAATTTCAAGCACATTTCACATTAAAAAGATAACTTTTAGAGCATTCAGTTTATAAATGAAACCAAAAAAACCAGAACATGATTGTTCTGGTTTTTTTCTTAAAATATCTTTTAATACAATTTACATATTAAAGCTTAATGTAAAAGTTAAATTTGAATTTCTAGCATCAATATTAGCGGCATCAGTTAAACCAACATTGTATAGCTGGGTGTTATTTGATTGATTGGCTTGGTCAAAAGTAACGTCTAGTTTTATTACATTACCAAAATTATATCCAAGACCAATTGAGTAACCTGTTAAATCGCCTACTGTAGTTCCATCCTTATAAGGGCTTTCTTCAAAACGATAGCCACCTCTTATACTAAACTGATTTATTTTTGCTTCACCACCTATTCTAAATGTAGAAGCACTTGTTAGGTTGTTATTTATAATATCATTCTGTTCTCTGAAATATAAGTCAGAAGTTGGTTTGAATTTTGTGTTGCTATAATCTTTCAACGAATAGTCAAAACTGATAAGACCGTATTTTCCAATAACATAAGCCAGACTACCAGATATTCTTCCAGGAGTTTGTAATCTATAAGTTGGATAGATGTTTATCACTCTCGGGTTAATAGTTATTGAAGCGTTATCGCCATTATCATCAACAATGGTTCTTAAATATTGAGAGGTCTCTTCATTGATATTAAACCAAGTTGGTGAATTGAAAGCAAATCCTGCTCGCAATTGCTCGGTTATTTTTACAATAGTCCCGAGTTGAAAGGAAAAACCTGAACCAGTTGTAAATAAATTGTTTTCAAATTGAACTTGACTTACTGTTGATCCTTGATTGTTATTTCTTTCAAAAAGAAAAGTGGATTTTTCAAAGTTGATAAAATGAGAATTTAAATTTAGCCCCATATACACATGGTCTCCAAATTGTGTTGCAGCGTTTACAGTGAACTTGCCATTGTAACCCGTTGATGCATAACTATATTCTTGGTAATAATCACCACTACCAATGTTTGATGTATATTGTGTGTTGTCATCAGTATTATCTACGGGTTCTAAAATAAAAGATTCATATCCTAAAAAACCTTGTTGATTTCCATAACCATATAAGCTACCTATTTCTGAATAAGCTTCCGAATAAGTTTCGCCAGGTAAAGCTGAAATTTCATCTAGTCTCAAACCGTTAGCATAACGCAAAAAATATTGATCAATTGAATTATTTGGGTTGGTGCCAATAGCATACCAATTATTGTCATAATCTTGGATTTTGTCATAGGCGACACTAATTGCAAATTTTTTCCAAGAGGAATTAGTGTTTCGATTGTTGAAAATAAAAGCAGCTCCAGTTTGATTTAAGTCAATGTTTGAGTTTTTTGAACTGTTTAGACCGTTATAGAATTGTGTTTCATTCTTGGTTTGCATGTTTGAAAGTGACAAGGAAATATGACTGGTGTTAAAAACTGCTGACCCTGCAGGATTAATATTAACGGCACTCATATCACCTCCTAAAGCTCCAAAGGCACCACTTAAGCCTCTAAATCTTGCTGTACCTTGAATCTCGTCACTTGAATACCTTAAGGCATCAGTAATGTCTTGAGCATTAGCTACAGCCATAGATAACAAGCATATAGCTAGCAAATATTCTTTTTTCATAAACATTTTTTTTAATTAAAAACCTCCTCTTCCGCCTCGGCCACCAGAGCTTCTGCCTCCTCCGCCTGAACTTCCTCTAGAAGGGGAAGAATAGCTTCTTGAAGGTGAGGAATAACTTCTAGATGGAGAGGAATTATTATTTCTTGTTGTTGGTCTTGTAGTTCTTACCCTTGGTGTACTGTTGTTAGAACGTGTTCTTGTTCTAGTCGATTTTGTTGTGGTTCGAGTTCTTGGTTTACCTACTGAATTGCCTGTAGCATCTGCATTAGGTCTTGTAGTGGAACGAACCCTTGGTTTACCAGTTGAATTGTAATCACCTCGTGGTCTTCCAGAGTTATAGCTAGTTGTATTACTGCGTCTTCCCACATTATATCGTCCATAATAAGAGTTGTTATTATTTGCATATCTACCAGCTCTTCCTAAATAAGCACTTCCGCGTCTGCCATTGGTATATGATATGTTATTTCTATAGTAAGGATTGTAGTAACCACCACCATAATAGGGTGGGCAATAGGCCCAACCGTATCCAGGGTATCCCCAACCCCAACCAGCATTCCAGCCCCAGCCATAGCCAGGATATCCCCAGCCCCAGCCAATACTCCAACCCCAACCAGCATTCCAGCCCCAGCCATAGCCAGGATATCCCCAGCCCCAACCAGCGTTCCAACCCCAGCCAGTATCGTAGACATTAACCGTTACATTGCTATTTTCTTGACCCCAACCAGCATATTGATTATAATCCACTTGAGTTGAGTCGTTTTCTGTAACGTATTCGTTTCCATATTCATCAACATCAGTAAAAACCTCCTCTTCAGTTATGTAATCATAATCATCAGATTTTTCACTAAAATAATTTTTATAGTATGAGCTACTTGAATTTGAATTGGATGCAACTGCATAATCTTGAGTTTGTTCAACAGAGGTGTCAGTAGTTCCGTAGATGCCGTCATTATCGGGAACGTTTTGATAGGTACCACAAGATGTCAATATAAGGAGAATCCCTAATAACATTAATGGCATTTTTTGAGAAAAGTAGTTTTTATAATACATAACCAGCGAATTTTATTGTTGAACATACCAAAAATAGTTAGTTTTGCTGAACTATTTTTATATTTAACATAGTCACAATATTTATGCCAAAACCCTGTATATGAGCAAAAAACTTACAAGTAGAGCGGATGATTACTCAAAATGGTACAACGAATTGGTCGTTAAAGCTGATTTAGCGGAAAATTCTGCAGTTAGAGGATGTATGGTTATCAAGCCATACGGCTTTGCAATTTGGGAAAAGATTCAAGCCGAATTAGATAGAATGTTTAAGGAAACTGGTCATCAAAATGCCTATTTCCCACTTTTTGTTCCTAAAAGTTTATTTGAAGCAGAAGAAAAGAATGCTGAAGGTTTTGCGAAAGAATGTGCTATTGTTACGCATTATAGACTCCAAAATGATCCAGATAGAGCAGGTAAATTGAGGGTTGATCCAGAAGCTAAACTAGAAGAGGAGTTAATTGTTAGACCTACTAGTGAAGCTATTATATGGAACACTTACAAGGGGTGGATTCAATCTTATAGAGATTTGCCAATATTGGTAAATCAATGGGCAAATGTAGTTAGATGGGAAATGCGTACGAGATTGTTTTTGAGAACAGCCGAATTTTTATGGCAAGAAGGACATACAGCACATGAAACTAAATCTGAAGCTATTAAAGAAGCTGAACTTATGAATAATGTTTATGCTACTTTTGTTGAGAATTTTATGGCTATTCCAGTTATAAAGGGTTTGAAAACAGAAAGTGAACGATTTGCCGGAGCGGTTGAAACTTATTGTATTGAAGCTTTAATGCAGGATGGTAAAGCACTTCAGGCTGGTACATCACATTTTTTAGGTCAGAATTTTGCTAAAGCTTTTGATGTTAAATTTGCTAATAAGGAAGGTACGCAAGAATACGTTTGGGCAACATCATGGGGTGTTTCAACCAGATTAATGGGAGCACTAATAATGACTCATAGTGACGACCACGGTTTAGTGCTTCCTCCAAATTTAGCTCCAAACCAAGTTGTTATTGTACCTATTTATAAGTCCGAAGAGCAACTTGAGGCCATTACAAGTTTGGTAAACGTAATAGTTGAAGAATTACGATCAAAGGGTATAAGCGTTAAATATGATGATAGAGACACGTTGCGTCCTGGTGCTAAATTTGCTCAACATGAATTACAAGGTGTACCATTGAGAATAGCAATAGGCCCAAAAGACCTTGAAAATGGTACTGTAGAACTGGCAAGGAGAGATACTTTAACTAAAGAAGTCATAGCAATTGATGGGTTGACTTCTAAAGTAATAGGCTTAATGAGTGAAATTCAAAATACGCTTTATAAAAAAGCACTTAATTTTAGAGATGAGCACATAACTGAAGTTGATGATTTTGATACTTTTAAAGAAGTTTTGGGAACTAAAGGTGGTTTTATTTCAGCGCATTGGGATGGTACTGAAGCTACGGAAACTAAAATAAAAGAATTGACTAAAGCTACAATTCGTTGTATTCCAATGGATAATAAGCTAGAATCTGGAACCTGTGTTTATTCAGGAAATCCTTCAAAACAGCGAGTTTTGTTTGCAAAAGCGTATTAATTTAAATTTTTTTAAAAAAAGATTATATAGTTATTGCAACATTTAAAAATAGTTGTATTTTTGCATCCGCAATGGAAACATTGAGAGTTATTTGAAAAGTATTGCAAGTTTAGATTTTTAAATTTATATTTGCGCACTCAAAACCAAATGGCCCGTTCGTCTATCGGCTAGGACGCCAGGTTTTCATCCTGGTAAGAGGGGTTCGATTCCCCTACGGGCTACAATTTTTAATAAGAAAAGAAACAAATGGCAAATCATAAGTCAGCTTTAAAGAGAATTAGAAGTAACGAAGCAAAGCGCTTAAGAAACAGATATAAGCACAAAACTACTCGTAATGCAATTAAAAAATTGCGTGAAACTACGAATAAGAAAGAAGCTGAAGAATTATTAGTTTCTGTATCTTCTATGATTGATAAATTAGCGAAGAAAAATATCATTCATGATAATAAAGCTGCTAACCTTAAATCTGGTTTAGCAAAGCATGTAGCTGCACTTTAATAAGTAAAGCCAATAACATTATATAATTAAGCTTCTCAATTGAGAGGCTTTTTTGTTTATAATGTTGTTACTATTTTTTAGTCATAAAAAAAGCCTTGACATTTGTCAAGGCTCTTAATTTTTATAATAATATGATTGGATTTTTTACCCATTCATAGAAATTAAAAACTCTTCATTATTTCTAGTTTGTTTGAAGCGATCATTTATAAATTCCATGGCTTCAACAGGATTCATATCTGCTAAATATTTACGCATAACCCACATACGTTGAATCGTGTTTTCATCTAATAATAGATCATCACGACGTGTACTTGAGGATGTTAAATCAATAGCTGGGAATATTCTACGATTAGAAATCTTACGATCCAATTGTAATTCCATATTACCAGTTCCTTTAAATTCCTCGAAAATCACTTCATCCATTTTAGAGCCTGTTTCTGTTAAAGCAGTAGCAATAATGGTTAACGAACCTCCATTTTCAATGTTACGAGCTGCTCCAAAGAATCGTTTAGGTTTGTGTAAAGCATTAGCATCAACACCACCAGATAATATTTTTCCTGAAGCTGGTTGAACTGTATTATAAGCTCTCGCTAAACGGGTTATAGAATCTAGTAGAATAACGACATCGTGGCCACATTCAACAAGTCGTTTTGCTTTTTCTAAAACAATATTAGCAATTTTAACGTGCTCATGTGCCTCCTTATCAAAAGTTGAAGCAATAACTTCACCACGAACATTTCGCTGCATATCGGTTACTTCTTCAGGACGTTCATCAATTAATAGAATCATTTGATAAACTTCTGGATGATTTGCGGCAATAGCATTTGCTACATCTTTTAGTAGCATAGTTTTACCAGTTTTAGGTTGTGAAACAATCATACCACGTTGTCCTTTTCCTATAGGTGAGAACAAATCCATGATTCTAGTTGAAATAGTACTTTGTCTTTCGGCAAGGTTAAACTTTTCTTTTGGGAATAATGGAGTTAAGTGTTCAAATGAAACACGGTCTCTAACAACTTCTGGTTTTTGACCATTTATTTTACTCACTTTAATTAAAGGGAAATATTTCTCGCCTTCTTTAGGAGGTCTTACTTGTCCTAATACAGTATCACCTGTTTTTAATCCAAACAAACGGATTTGTGATTGCGATACATAAATATCATCAGGAGACGATAAGTAATTGTAGTCTGAAGATCTTAAAAATCCATAGCCATCTTGCATGATGTCTAATACACCTTCACTTTGAATAATAGCATCAAACTCAAAATCAGGTTCACGATAGCGATTTCGAGTGTCCTTATTTCCGTTGTTGCCTTGTGAATTATTCTTGTTTTTATTATTATCTCTTTTGGAGCGTGTTTGGTTATTATCTTTCTTTCTATCGTCTTTTCTGTCGTCTTTAGGATTGTTTTTTACAGATTCTTTTTTTGGAGCCACATGTTGTTTTGAATGTGGTTTATTTGAATCTTGATTTGATTTTTCCTTTGCTTCAGGATTATTTTCAGGTTTTGAATTAGTATCCTGATTTTCCTTTTGAACACGTTGTCTAGGACGTTTTTGAACAGGCTTTTTATTCGAATTGTCACTTGAATTATCAGAAGATTTTTCGGAAGCTACAACCTCTTTTACAGCTTTAGGATTAGCTGCTTGATGATCTAGAATTTGATATACTAAATCTAATTTTTTTAAAGAACGGTATTTTGAAACGTTCAGTTTTTTAGCAATTTCCTGTAATTCAGGAAGCTTCATGTCTTTTAATTGTGCTATTTCAAACATTGATGTTTAATTGAATGTTTTGATTAATTATTTTAAGTTGAATTATTCCGAAGAAAAATTGATCTTATTTTGAAGAATTAACAACTTGCAACTGTGAACTTTGCAAATCATTACTGCAATTATACAACTTTATTTTTATTTTTTTCGGCTTATTTTAAAAAAGAAACTATTATTTTTGTGCTCGATAAATCAAAAAATTAATGCTTCAAAGGATTCAAACACTATATTTATTAATGGCTGCTGCAGTTTCAGCAGGATTAATTTATGTGTTTGAATTATGGACCAACCCAGAAGGTGAAAAAGTGTTTGCTGATGATATTAATTATGTATTTGCCTTATTTTTGGTTTCAGCATTTTTTTCGATTTTGTCAATATCAAGATTTAAAAATAGGAAGTCGCAGTTTATGTTGGGACGACTTAACATCATATTAAACTTTATTTTACTAGGATTATTTGTGTATCAATCTCTAAATTTATCTGGAGAAACAGTAGTTTCTGAGAAAGGTATTGGGATTTTTCTTCCTATCGTTTCTATCGTGTTTTTGGCATTAGCCAATAAAGCCATTAAGAAGGATGAAGATCTCGTAAAATCTGTAGATCGATTACGGTAAACCTATCATCTTAGTATATTAGTGCGTAAGCCCAAGGTGAAGATCTTGGGCTTTTTTATTTTTTAAACTCAATAACCTCTAAATTTTCAATTTTTCCATTTTCAAGGGTGAAACGCAGCATGGTTCGTGCCTTATGAAAGCCATGTTTGCCAATAGCTCCCGGATTCATATGCAGTAGGTTTAGTTTTTTGTCAGGCATGACTTTTAAAATATGGGAGTGACCTGAAATAAATAATTGCGGTGGATTTTCTTTAATACTTTCACGAATGCGTACATTGTATCTATTTGGATATCCACCAATATGGGTTATCCAGACATCAACGCCTTCACAAACAAAGCGGTTGTCTAAAGGAAACTCCAATCGTACCTTTTCATCATCAATATTTCCATAAACAGCTCTTAAAGGTTTTAATGACTTAATACTATCGGTTACTTTTAAATCACCTATATCACCTGCATGCCAGACTTCATCAGCTTGTTTTACATGTTTTAGAATGGTGTCATCCATGTAGCTATGTGTGTCAGACATTAAAAGGATTTTTTTCATAGTTATTTTCAATGAATTTGGAAACCTAATTTTTATTAACGTTTTATTGAAATTTAAAGTAGGATAAAGTTTTATCTTTGTCGTTTACAAAAATAGACTTTCTTGCGGTATTTTTTAGAACTTTCATATAACGGTAAAGCTTATCATGGTTGGCAAAACCAGCCTAACGCAATTTCAGTGCAGGAAGTTATTGAAAACATTATTAGTAAATTGCTTAATACAGAAATAAAGATTGTTGGAGCAGGTAGAACCGATGCTGGTGTTCATGCTAAACAAATGTTTGCGCATTTTGATTTAGATGAAAAAATAGAAAGAGAAGATTTAAAGTATAAGCTGAATGCGTTTTTGCCAAAGGATATTGCTGTTCATGCTATTTTTGAAGTAAAGCCTGACGCTCATGCACGATTTAATGCTACAAGCCGATCATATTTATATCGTTTATCGCTGGAGAAAGATGCTTTTAACTTTGATTCAGCTTATTATTTGAAAAAGCATTTAAATATTAATCTAATGAATCAAGCGGCAAAAGAGCTATTGGGTCATAAAGATTTTCAATGCTTTTCAAAAACCCATACTGATGTAAAAACGTATTATTGCGATATTCAAAATGCAAATTGGCAACAAATTGGTAATGAGTTACATTTTACTATTACAGCCGATCGGTTTTTACGAAATATGGTTCGTGCTATAGTTGGCACATTGATTAACGTAGGTTTAGAAAAAATAACTGTTGAAGATTTACAAGCTATAATAGCCTCAAAAAATAGAAGTGAAGCAGGTTATTCTGTGCCTGCGCATGGTTTGTATCTTACTAAAATTGAATATCCAGAAGCGATAACTAATGACAGATAAACAACAAAATAAAATTCTTGATACCAAACTGTTTAATAAGTTATTACAGTTCATAAAGCCATACAAATTAGTATTTGTGGCTGTATTATTCGCTGTAATTTTATTGGCAATTTTGAGTGCAGCAAGACCTTATATTCTTCAACTGGCTATTGACAATAACATAGCCACCAAAACTTTTGAAGGGTTTTTGACATATATAATGTTAATGGGTGGTATGCTTTTGGCTGAAGTCATCTGTCAACTACTATTTATTTATTATGCTGGATGGTTGGGGCAAACTGTAGTTAAGGATATACGTATTAAGCTATTCAATCACATGTTAGGCTTTAAAATGAAATATTATAACAACTCATCCGTTGGAGTCTTAATTACTCGAGCTGTGACCGATATGGAACGTATAGCTGATATCTTTGGCCAAGGCTTGTTTATGATATTTCGTGATTTGCTTACCATGTTGGTGGTTTCTGGCGTTATGATTTATATGAATTGGGAGTTGAGTATTATTGTATTTCTTATGCTGCCTTTGGTTCTATATGCAACGAGATTATTTCAAAAGTATATGAAGAAAGCTTTTGAAGAAGTTAGGACTGAAGTATCTAATCTTAATTCTTTTGTTCAAGAGCGCGTAACTGGCATGAAGATTTTACAATTGTTTACAAGAGAACAAACTGAATACAAAAAGTTTAAAGAAATAAATGAAAGACATAAACAAGGTTGGTTAAAAACGGTTTGGTATAACTCCATATTTTTTCCAATTGCTGAATTATCATCTTCAATAACAATTGGTCTTATTGCGTGGTATGGAGGACTTAATACGGTTATAGGTCAAACAGCATCATTAGGAGATTTAACGGCTTTCATCATGATGATTCCAATGTTGTTCAGACCATTACGCCAAATTGCCGATAAATTTAACACGTTACAAATGGGTATGGTTGCTGCCACTAGAGTATTTAAAGTACTTGAAACTACATCACAAATTGATGATACTGGAAAAAAGGTTGCAACAAATTTTAAAGGGAATATTATATTTAATAATGTACATTTTAGTTATGTTTTAGATGAAGAAGTTCTTAAAGGGGTTTCTTTACAGGTTAAAGCTGGAGAAACTATAGCCATAGTAGGTGCAACAGGTGCTGGAAAATCTACGATAATTAATTTGTTGAACCGTTTTTATGATATCAATGAAGGGGCTATTTTAATTGATAATACTAATATAAAAGACATGACTTTGGCTTCCCTTCGAAGTCAAATTGCTGTAGTTCTTCAAGATGTCTTTTTATTTGCAGATACTATTTTAAATAATATTACTCTTAATGATTCTAGCATAACAGAAAAAGAAGTTATTCAAGCAGCTAAAGATATTGGAATACATAATTTTATTATGAGTTTACCTAATGGGTATCACTACAATGTAAAAGAACGTGGTGTTATGCTTTCTTCAGGTCAACGTCAATTAATATCATTTTTGAGAGCTTATGTGACCAACCCAAGTATATTGGTATTAGATGAAGCCACATCTTCTGTTGATTCTTATTCAGAACAGCTTATTCAAAATGCTACAGATAAGATTACAAAAGGAAGAACGTCAATCATTATTGCACATAGATTAGCAACCGTAAAAAAAGCCGACAAGATTGTGGTTATGGATGCTGGAATGATTGTAGAAGAAGGTACACATGAAGAATTACTTCAAAAACAAAACGGGTACTATAAGAATTTATACGAAGTACAGTTTGTTAAAGAAGAAGTTGCTTAATTTTTAACTTCTTGACCTGCTTTTTGTGCTTCAATAATGGATTGCATGAAGTCTGAATCTTTAAACATAATTGCTAATACGGCAACTGTAACCATTATTAATATAAAGCCCACTACAATAATACCGAAAAACAATAGAGTTCTTAAGATTAGGCCTTTTATACTCAGCTTATAAAGTCTTTTTAAACAGTACATTGAATATAAAACTTGTATTGGACTTAAAATCATAGATGAGTGTGCTAGTGATAGTCCAAAAAATGCTGATGTAATTGAAATAAATGTACCAACAAATGTGAGTTGGGATAGTACATACATAAAAATAACCAAATGCTCTGTATAGTTGTATTTCTTTAAAGTATAAAAAACAAAATAAGAAACCAGAGCATACATAGGTACATTCACCATCATAAGTAGTGATTGATACTCCCGAATAAAACTCATCATTTCATTGCTATCTGGACCTGCATTACTTGTAGCCATTGCTGAAAGATCCATAGTTTCGGGAAAAAACTTATCAAGTATCAATAATTGTAAACCAGAAACGGTTAGTGCTATTGCGAAATAACTAATAACATTTACATACTTCTTTCTAACACCATTGATATAGCCGTCAATGACATCATCAGGTTTTGTGAATAGGCTGACGAATGTTTGTAAAAATCTATTGTCATAATTTAAAAACTGTTCACTAAAATGCTGAAACAAGTTCTTTAATGTCAATCGGTTTCGTATAATTTTACCACCACATGATTTGCAGAAATCATCGGTTGGCTCCAATTTGGTTTGGCAATTTTTACATAGCATTTAAGCTAAATCTTTTTTAATGATGTTAATCAAATCTTCAGTGTCCTTAAACATAATAAACTCGCCATCTTTAAAGTAAGATATCTGTCCAGTTTCTTCGCTAACTACTAAAGCCAATGCATCGGTTTTTTCAGTTATTCCAACCGCTGCTCGGTGTCTTAACCCAAAACGTTGAGGCAGTGTTTTTTCGTTATTTACTGGTAGTATGACGCGTGTGGCTTTTACAATATTATTTTCAATAATTATGGCGCCATCATGCAATGGGCTATTCTTAAAAAAGATACTTTCAATTATGGGTTGAGTTACCTTTATATTCATTTCATCACCAGTGGTGGTTAAAAAATCAAGGTTGTTATTGTGTTCAAATACAATGAGTGCGCCAGTTCTAGAAGAACCCATTTTATTGCAGGCATTTACAATGGCGGTAATATCAGTTTCAGTCTCAACTTCAGTTTTAAGAAATTTTAGCTGTTTGAAGAATTTTCCACGCTTACTAAAATTTGTAGAACCTACCATCAATAAAAATTTTCGAATTTCTTGCTGGAAAACAACAATCAGAGCAATTAATCCCACGCTCATAAAACCTCCTAGGATTTTGCTTAACATTTTCATTTGAAGCGTTTCAGTAATGAGGTAAATGAAATAGATTATAACAATACCAATAAAAATATTTATAGCTACAGTACCTTTAACAAGTTTGTAAACATAATATAATAGGAGAGCCACTAAAATGACATCAATAACGTCTACAACGGTGAATTTTAATAGGTCATCAAAAATTTCCAAAGGCTAGGTGTTTTGGTAAATTTAACAAAATAAGCTTAATAAATAAATTCGTTAGTGTCAACAAGAATTTTGGAGTTATCCAATTCTTCTAATTTAGATTTTATTGTAATATACTGCTGGAACGTCATTGACTTTTTAAAGGAAAGTGTAACAGATATAGTTTCATGTGGATAAATTGATGCCAAATCTTTTTCAAGAGTTTTAAAATTAGTCTTAAAAAATATATCAACATCGTTATTTTTTTTAATAGTTATTTTATCTAGGGCTTCAATAATAATTTCTATTTCAGCATTTGGTTTTTCATCCAGATAGTAATGAACATCTGTAAATTCTATAAAACCTAGATTGTTTTGACTTAAGTCGTGGCAAGTGAAATAATTTTTTGCAGCCTCATTTTTATGACTTGAATTACGCTTTTTCTCTTGTATAAATTTGATTTTAGGAACAGCTTGGTTTAAGGTCAAACGTTTGTCCACATTCACTAACCAATTTGTAGTGCTGATTAAGTTTTTACGGTTGAGTTCTATACTGTCAGGCTTGGTTTCATCATAAAACAGATATGCAGCAGATACATCAATGACTTCAGTAATTGTAGCCTGTTTTATTTCTGGTAACTCAATTGTTTTTTCAGAACTACAAGACATGAAAACAACCAAAAGAAAAAAAAGTAAAATTCGCATATTAATTTTGTAAGTGATTTAAAAGTTCAACACATTCTACAGCTTCTTTTACATCATGTACACGTAGAATTTGGGCATTTTTTTGAAGTGCTATGGTGTTTAGAACACTGGTGCCATTGAGAGCTTCGTTGGGTGTTGAGTTCAATGTTTTGTATATCATTGATTTTCGTGATAAACCAACAAGCAAAGGTCTCTCTAGGCTATAAAATAATTCCAAATGATTTAGTAGGTTGAAATTTTGCTCTCTGGTTTTTGCAAATCCAAACCCTGGATCAATAATTATATCAATTATACCATGTTTTCTGGCTTCGGCTAAACGTTCTGAAAAGTAAAATAAAATATCTTCAATGAGATTATCATATTGTGTTTCTGATGTCATAGTTTGTGGTGTTCCTTTCATGTGCATCATGATGTAAGGAACGTGAAGTTTGGCAATTAAGGACATCATCTTACCATCTAATTTACCAGCACTTATATCGTTTATTATTGCTGCGCCTGCTTCAATACATAACTTAGCTACTTGACTTCTAAAGGTATCAATAGACAGTAAAGCCTCTGGGAATTCCCTAATTATTAATTCAACGATTGGTAAAAGTCGGTTTTGTTCCTCATCAATTGAAATGTCAACAGCACCTGGTCTTGAGCTGTACGCACCAACATCAATGAATGTAGCTCCGTTTTTTAACATCATATAAACTTGAGATAGAATTTCGCTACTGTTTTTGTATTTACCACCGTCATAAAAGGAATCTGGTGTAAGATTTAAAATACCCATAACTTTTGGGATGGATAGGTCAATAAGTTTGCCTTTGCAATTTATGGTCATTGATACCGTATTTGTGGTTGTTGGTTTAACTATTGAAAACTTTAAACCTGAAACTTTGAACTTTAAATTTATTTATGCGAAATTTACGCAAAATTCATATTAATTCATGCAAGATACCTCAAAACAATACGATGCCGTAATTGAAACCTGTAGAAGTTTGTTTATCAAAAAAATGTCGGATTATGGTAGTGCTTGGCGTATTTTACGCTTACCATCACTTACAGATCAAATTTTTATAAAAGCACAACGCATTAGAAGTTTGCAGCAAAACGAGGTTAGAAAAGTTGATGAAGATGAGGTAAGTGAGTTTATTGGTATTATTAATTATTGTATCATGGCACTTATTCAATTAGAAAAAGGTGTTGTTGAACAACCGGACTTATCTACCGATGAAGCCACGCAACTTTATGATGACAAAATTACCCTTACCAAACAGTTGATGTTAGATAAAAATCATGACTATGGCGAAGCATGGCGAGATATGCGTGTTAGTTCTCTAACCGATTTAATTTTACAAAAATTATTACGTGTAAAACAAATCGAGGATAATAAAGGGAAGACATTAGTTAGTGAAGGCATTGATGCTAATTATCAGGATATGATAAATTATGCTGTTTTTGCAATGATTCATCTTAATAATGAATAGATTGAAAAATTAAAAATAAGAGTAGTTATTCCTGCGAAGGTGGGAACCCAAATAAAAAAGTTA
This sequence comes from Hanstruepera ponticola, assembly GCF_012931685.1. Lineage (GTDB taxonomy): Bacteria > Bacteroidota > Bacteroidia > Flavobacteriales > Flavobacteriaceae > Hanstruepera > Hanstruepera ponticola. The sequence continues at coordinate 198,917 of NZ_JABANC010000005.1, read as the reverse complement.
ATTAAAAATAGATTCCTGCCTTCGCAGGAATGACAGAATATTATGAAATTTATAGTACAAATCTGTAGAATTTTAGTAGGTGTTTTATTTATTATTTCAGGACTTATAAAGCTGAACGATCCTTTAGGGTTTTCATATAAATTGCAAGAGTATTTCAGTGCTGAAGTATTGAATATCCCTTTTTTAGAACCTTATGCACTCATCATATCTGTTTTTGTAGTAGTATTTGAAGTTGTTCTTGGTGTTTTTCTACTTATTGGTTATAAACCTAAATTTACTATTTGGAGTTTACTAGGTATGATAGTCTTTTTTACATTTCTAACGTTTTATTCAGCATATTTTGATAAAGTAAAAGACTGTGGCTGTTTTGGAGATGCACTTAAGCTCACACCTTGGGAGAGCTTTACTAAAGATATTGTTCTGCTCGCACTTATTTTAATAATATTTTTTGGTATAAAATATATTAAGCCAATCTTTAGCTCACTTGGAGCAACAGTTGTTGCGCTTTTGAGTTTTATTGGCAGTTTATGGTTTGGTTATCATGTTTTAATGCATTTACCTGCAAAAGATTTCAGGGCTTATAAGGTTGGTGCTAACATTCAGGAAGGGATGATTATTCCTGAAGATGCACCCAAACCTGTTATTGAATATTATTGGAAGTTTAATGTAGATGGTGAAGAAAAGGTCATAACTACTAATGGTTCATACCCTACAGTTGATGGCGAATACGTTGGTGTTGATACAAAAGTTATTGATGAAGGTTATGATCCACCTGTAAAGGATTTTTCAATAGAAACAGATACTGAAGATTTAACTGATAAGTTTTTAAATGAAGAAAAACTTATTATGATAATTATGTATAATCTAGCAACTGCAGAACCTGATGGTGTTGCTAAATTAAAAACATTTTCAGAAAAGGCTATGAAAGAAGGTTATACCGTAATTGGTTTGACAGCTTCAGGAACTGACGAGAAATTGCAGTTCAAATCTACTTACAATTTGAATTTTGATTTTTACTTATGTGATGAAAAAGCATTAAAAACGGTTGTTAGGGCTAGTCCAGGAATTGTAAAATTACACAAAGGGACAGTCAAGCAAAAAGTACATTGGAATGATATAGATGATATAGAATTATAAATATTTGATAAGCTATTTTCTAAATAAACTATTTTATGCTTTACTCACATTACTTGGAGTAATCACAGTTATTTTTCTGTTATTTAATGTCTTGCCTGGTGATCCTGCTAAAATGATGTTGGGTCAAAATCAATCTGCTGAACAGGTTGAAGCTGTGCGTAAAAAGTATGGCTTTGATAAGCCAAAACTGACGCAGTACTTTTATTATTTAAATGATTTATCACCATTATCATTTCATAACACAAATCCTGAATCTTATACGCATTTAACGAATGATAAATATACTTTTTCAAAACTATTTACTGTTGGTAAAACCACTACAGCTATAAAGTATCCGTATTTAAGAGAGTCATTTACAAAACAAGGTAAAAAAGTTTCTGAAGTCATTGGCGAAACGCTTCCTAATACGTTTGTTTTGGCAGTTTCAGCCATTGTTATTGCAATCATTTTAGGATTAGTTTTTGGTGTTATTTCAGCCATTTATAAAGACACGTGGTTGGATAAATTTATTCAAATTATTAGTACAGTTGGTATGAGTGTTCCGTCCTTTTTTAGTGCTATTTTGTTTGCATGGTTATTTGGTTTTGTATTACATAAATACACCAATCTTGAAATGACAGGAAGCCTGTATGAACTTGATGACTTTGGTGAATCTGTGCACATAAAATGGAAAAATTTAATACTTCCTGCCATTGTTTTAGGAATTAGACCCTTGGCGGTAGTTATTCAACTTATGCGCAACTCCTTATTGGAAGTCATGAGTCAAGATTATATTCGCACAGCAAGGGCAAAAGGATTGAACGAATATCAAATTATTAAAAACCATGCTGTTAAAAACGCTATGAATCCTGTTGTGACGGCAATATCCGGTTGGTTTGCTTCCATGCTTGCAGGAGCCGTTTTTGTTGAATATATCTTTGGGTGGAATGGCTTGGGTAAGGAAATTGTGAATGCGCTTAATATGATGGATTTACCTGTAATTATGGGTTCAGTTTTAGTAATAGCTATCATTTTTATAATTATCAATATTTTTGTTGATGTTATTTACACATGGCTCGATCCAAAAGTGAAATTGGATTAGAATATAAATTATGGTTATGATAAAAAAATTAGCTTGTATAGCTATCACATTTTTGATATTAAGTTGTCAAGCTCAAGAAACACCTACAGGTTTTACAGAAGAAGCTCTCAATGACACTTTTGTTAATTTGAATGGTGAAAGTATCGCATTCAAAGAGATGTTGTCATCTTATGAAGGACAAATGGTTTTTGTTGATGTTTGGGCATCTTGGTGTCGTGATTGTATTGAAGGATTACCTCAATTAAAAACAATTCAAAAGGAACATCAAGATGTGGTATTTCTTTTCTTATCTTTAGATAAGGACATCAAAAGATGGAAAAAGGGTATTAAAAAACATCAGATAATTGGGGAACACTATTTCATGCAGTCTGGATGGAAAGGTGATTTTGGTGAATTTTTAGATTTGGATTGGATTCCGAGATATATGGTGATTGACAAAGAGGGAAAAATAAAATTATTTAAATCGGTAAAATTAACTGATGATAATATTAAAAAAGCATTACAATGAGAAAAAAGATAGTAGCTGGTAACTGGAAAATGAATAATGGATTAATTCAAACAGAAACCTTAATATCAGAATTAAAGCAACAAACTAAAACATCAGATGCCGAAGTGATGATTGCACCTGCATTTACGAACTTATGGCACGCTTTTGAGGCTACAAGACAATATCCAATAGAAGTAGTTGCTCAAAACATGCACTATGCTGAAAATGGTGCATATACTGGCGAAATAAACGCTGGAATGTTAAAAAGTATTGGCATTCAAACAGTTATTTTAGGACATAGTGAGCGTCGTGCTTATTATAATGAAACAGATGAAGCTTTAGCAAAGAAAGTTGATACAGCATTAAACCATGATATGTCCGTAATTTTTTGCTTTGGCGAAGAGTTGGCCGATAGAAAGGCTGGAAATCACGAAGTGATTGTACAAGAACAAATAGAAAAAGCCTTATTTCATTTAGATGCTTCAGCATTTGAGAATATTGTTTTGGCGTATGAACCCGTTTGGGCAATTGGTACGGGTGAAACAGCTAGTCCTCAACAAGCACAAGATATGCATGCTTTTATTAGAAAAGTATTGGCCAACAAATATGGACAGGACACAGCAAATTCAGTATCCATATTATATGGTGGTAGTGTAAAACCAAATAACGCTAAAGAGATTTTTTCGAAACCAGATGTTGATGGTGGTCTCATTGGTGGAGCGTCATTAAACGCCGAAGATTTTTTTGCGATAGTTAATGCATTTTAGTTGATTTAAGATATGTCTAATACCATATATATTGGTTACGATTTTAAAGTTACGCCATTACAGCCTGGCGTTGAGATTTTAATTGCCGAATTAGGTTATACCGGTTTTGAAAGTTTTGTGGAAACTGAAATGGGTGTTACCGCATACATTCAAAAAGGTGAATGGCATGAGTCTATTTTAGATAATATTCAAATATTGAATTCCAATGAGTTTAAAATTTCTTACGAGTTTAAAGAGATTGAACAAGTTAATTGGAATGCTGAGTGGGAGCGCAGTTTCAAACCAATAGTAGTTAATGATTTGGTGACTGTTCGTGCACCTTTTCATGAAAAAACTAAAACAAAATATGATATTATCATTGAACCAAAAATGAGTTTTGGAACAGGACATCATGAAACTACCCATATGATGATTGAACATATTTTGAAAACAGATTTCAATAATAAGTCTGTTTTAGATATGGGTTGTGGCACAGGTGTTTTGGCTATTTTGGCCGAAATGAAAGGTGCTGCAAACGTTGATGCAATAGATATTGATAATTGGTGCTATATAAATAGCTTGGAAAATGTAGAGCGAAATAACTGTGAGCTTGTTCACGTATATGAAGGAGATGCTAGTTTGCTGAATGACAAACACTATGATGTGATTATTGCCAACATCAACCGTAATATTTTGCTTAATGATTTAAGCGCCTATGTTAATTGTTTGAATGATAATGCTATTATGTTTTTAAGCGGATTTTATAAAGATGATATTTCAATAATTGAAGAAACATGTAATAAATTAGGCTTATCTCACGTTGAAACTATTGAAAAAAACCATTGGGTTGCCTTAAAATTCATAAATTAGTTGAAAAATTGCCATGAGTACGCATGAAAAAACTTTGGAAGACGTCTCTTTGAAGGAAGACGTTTTAAAACAGAATGAAATTGTTTTGTATAATGATGATGTTAATACCTTTGATCATGTTATTGAAACATTAATCTATGCCTGTGACCACACACCTGAACAAGCCGAGCAGTGCTCAATTATTGTGCATTACAAAGGAAAATGCACCGTGAAAACGGGAATTTATAAAGATTTAAAGCCACGCTGCTCCATGTTATTAGAAGCAGGCTTGAGTGCAGAGATTGTTTAGTAATATTCGCTTTATATTTCTTGTAATATATTTTCAATTATCAATTTTTACACTATATTTGCACCCACAAAAAAGGCCACGTGGCGCAACTGAATAGCGCACTTGATTACGGCTCAAGAGGTTGCAGGTTTGAATCCTGCCGTGGTCACTAGAAAAAAGACTTTCAAAATCTTGAAAGTCTTTTTTTATTTATCAATCTAAAGCATTTTTGGTAACATATAATTTCCACCCAAAAATAGCCATCTGTAATTTAGTGGCTTTGCTTAAATCCAAACGTTGTTTAGTATAACTTGGTAATACGACCTTGTTTACTTTTGCTAAAAATTTAAAGAATTGTTTTTTCATATTACGGATTGTAATGCAAATATATAAGCATTTTAATTCTGGACTGAATGTTAAAAATAATGATTTATTAAACTGTAAAACAAATTATTGGCAAGCAGATGATTACATTTGTTAAAATTCTCCTATAATGAAACATACTTTTTATGCTGCTATGATGCTTTTTATTGTGCAGCAATCAATCGCTCAAATTGTTATTAATGAACTAGATTGTGATACACCAGGAATAGATGACAAAGAGTTTGTTGAACTAAAATCAGATACACCAAACCTTTCATTAGATGGCTATGTAGTGGTGTTTTTTAATGGTTCTGATTCGGGTGCAGATTCAAGTTACATGACTATTGATTTAGATGGTTATCAAACGGACCCTAATGGTTTGTTGTTGATTGGAAGTGATGCTGTTGAGCCATTTCCACAACTATTAATTAGCGCGAATGTGATTCAAAATGGGGCAGATGCTGTAGCAGTATATCTTGGTAGTGATTTTGATTTTCCAGAAGGTACTTTGGCAACGCAAACTAACCTTATTGATGCCTTGGTATATGACACTTCCGATGCTGATGACACAGAATTGATGGCGTTATTGGGTGTATCTGAACAAATTAATGAAGGCTCGGGAAACAATACCAATTCCATTCAGCGAAATAATGACGGTACTTACACTGTTGCTGCACCAACACCAAGAGCTTTAAATGATGGTAGTGGAGAGGCTTTTAATGCTATTACTATATCAACTTCTCAAACGCAATACAATGAAGATGAAATAATTACTTTGATATTTACAGCACAGGAAAATGTTACAGCAGATTTAGAATTTAGTTTTTCATTAGATAATTCTGGATTTAATTCTTCAGATTATGCAGGGCCAACAACTTTAACCATTCCTGAAGGAGATATTATAGTTTCAATTCCACTTGCTTTAATTGATGATGATTTAGACGAAGGAGACGAAGAACCACTTGTGAGATTTACAGATTTGCAGTGGCCGTATATTCCTAATAATAATTTTTTAAAGTTACGTGTTGTTGATAACGATTTTACGATGGCCGATTTTGGGACACCTATAAATCCTACCTATGGTGTGGTGTCCTCTACACAACCAAATGGCTATTATGATAGTTTGGATGGATTGGCTGATGACAATTTAAAACAAGCATTACAAGATATCATAGCAGATCCAGCAACTGTAAGAGCTCAAACCTATAATGACTGTATTGATATTTTAAAAGAAGCCGATCAAAATCCAGAAAACAGTAATCAAGTTTGGTTGGTATATTTAGAAGAAGGTCGTGCTAAATTAGATTTTCAAACAACATCTGTAAACACAGGAAAATGGAATAGAGAGCATACGTTTCCGCGTTCAAGAGCTGGATATTTTAGTATTGAAGAAGATGAAATTGCTGATGGTATTGATGTGTATTGGGAAACCAAAGCCGATTCATTGAGACATGGAAATTCTGATGCACACGCCTTACGAGCTGTTGATGGGCCCGAAAACAGTAGTCGTGGTAATCAGTTTTATGGTGAGTATAATGGCCCAACCGGAACACTCGGTGGATTTAAAGGTGATGTAGCAAGAAGCGTATTCTATTTGGCTGTACGTTATAATGGTTTAGAAATTGTTAACGGATTTCCTGATGGTATAGTTGGCCAGTTTGGAGATTTAGCTACGTTATTAGATTGGCATAGAAACGATCCGCCTGACGATTTTGAAATGAATAGAAATAATGTTGTTTATAACTGGCAATTTAATAGAAACCCTTTTATTGATCAGCCTGAATTGGTTGAGTATATTTGGGGAAATATGATAGGTGAAACTTGGGATCAACCTTTAAGTGTTGATGAAAGCCAGTTGAGAGAGATAGTAATTTATCCGAATCCAGCAACTGATAGGATTTATATTAAAGGATTGGAACAACAAGCTGAAATATCGGTCATATCATTGGATGGTAAAATATTACAATCTGAAAAAGTTGAGCCAAATACTTCAAATATTAATTTGAATCTGCAGAGTGGTTTATATCTTTTTAAAGTTCAATTTGAGGATAGGTCAATAGTTAGAAAGCTAATAATAAAATAATAAAAAAAACAAATCCCAAGATTACTTGGGATTTGTTTTTTATGCTATTATCTATTATGATTATTCTTTCGTAGAAATTATTATAGCACCATCTTTTGCTTTGTTTCCATATTTTTTAGTAGCGCTTTCGCCTTTTAGTACGTTCACACTTTTAATTGTTTCAGAGTCTAATGCTTCCATTTCTTTTTGGGTAATTTCCTTTCCGTTGAGCAGAATGTAAGGTTTTTCTTCTTCATCAGTTGAAATAAAGAATGAATTTCCTTTTTTCTTACTCTTGAATTCGTATTTAGCCTTTGCATTGTCGTCATTTACCCATGTCAAATGATTAGAACTAATAACACCGTCTTTAGATTTTAAAACATAAACATTTTTGTCACTTTTTAGTTCGATTATCTCATCTTCGCCATCTTCATTAGTTATAGTCACTACACGTTTGCCGTTATTGGTGTTACTGTTTTTTATAACATATGAATTAGTACCTCTTACAATGACTTCTTCATTTTCATGGTTCTTGTGGTCACCATTATGAAACTCATATTCAACTTCATGGTCGCAATCGTTTTTGCAATCATGATCATGATTTTCGGTAGAAATTACATATGCGTTATTACGACTTCTAAACCTTGCTCTTTTATCGCCTTTATCCTTAATGTTATAGGCATAAACATGAGACTTATGCATATTGCCACTACCTATTGATATGTTTTTACCATCCTTATCAAATGAAATTTGTATAGGGTTAATTGGTCCATCATCATTTAGATTAAAATTTGCTTTTGAATGCTCTGAACTTACTTCAATTTTTATTGCAATTATTTCACCATTGCTATTGCGTTTTACACCTCGTATTTTAGTTTTTAAACCTTCCTTTTCTAATTGTGCTTTTGCTAAATTTAAATCAGCTTCACTAAAGTCTTTGGTGATTAGTATATCGCCACGTTTTGAAAGAGTAACCTTTTCAGTGTTATTAAAAGTAGTCTTGCCATTAAAAATAATGGCACCTTCTTTTCCAGCTTTGCCAAATCGTTTTTCGCCTTCCTTTTTGCTTAGTTGTTCAATGCTACCGTTTGTAGATAATTTTTTACTAGGAAGATCTTCTTTTTTATATTGTTTGTTGCCGATTACATATAACGGATTCTCACCAATAACATCTTCTTTTTTAGATGATTTTTTTGGCTCTAATTTTGCAATAGTTTTTTCATTACCAAACCTTATTTGTTGTTTACTCACATTAGTTTGAAAGTCGTCTTGTAAAACATGCATTGCAATGTCATCTGATTTTGGAGAGTATGCTAGTTTAAAAGATGGAATACCGATGTTTTTTTCGGAAACTGTCATGCGCTTCGTGTAATCTGTTCCATCTTTATATTTAGTGTTTAAAGTGATGGATTGAATTAAGTTATCAGAATTACGGACTATTTCAGCGAACTGTACCTGTACAGGTTTATTCTTAAAGTAATTTTTAATAATCTCTAATTCGCTATTGCTACTAGTAGGGGTTATAATAAATTCTTTTTCTAAAATTGTGTTGGATTCAGTGTTTTTTGGAATATAAATTTCTTTAGTGTTAAAGCTCATTAAAAAGAGCGCTAACGCTGGAATTATTAAGGCATACTTCCAGGCTTTCTGTTTTTTTGATTTTGATTTGTGTAACATAATTATTCGTTTTTTGATTAATGAATTATAAAAATTATTAGTAAGAGCTAATTGCTGATGAGGCACACTAGCTTTTAAAAGTAGTTTTTGATAACTTTCTTTACAGTCTGAAATTGTTTGAGCTTTTTGATCGGCAATGAATTCTAAATTTTGTTGCAATTCTTTTTTATACAACCACACTAGTGGGTTGAACCAGAATATGGTACAACAAACGTGTGCCAATAAAATATCAATAGTGTGAAATTCTTTTGCGTGAACCTTTTCGTGATTGATAATGAGATTTAACTCTTGCTTTTTAAATTGTTTTGGATTGTAAACTATCCAATTGAAAAATGAAAAGGGGGCAATTTTATCAAATATCTCTATTAATGAAAAGCGTCCCATCTTGATTTTAGGGTTATTATTTATTAAACGTCGCAAAGACAGCAGTTCAATAATAAGTTTACATGAAAAGAAAATTAAACCAACAATATAAACGGAGCTCATTAGCTTTGCCCAATCAAAAGGTTCAGGAGCACTAGTTGTGGCCTCGTCAAAGTAAACAGATGAACTATTAACTATTGGAGTGTATTCAATATATACAGGGATAACTAGTGTTGGCAATAAAGCAGCGGTTACTAATCCAATGAATAAGTACCATCGATTGGAACCAAAGAACGTTTCTCTTTGTAGGAACAAACGGTAGCTTAAATAAAATAGGGCAATTATGGCTGATGATTTTAGTAAGTAATCCATGTCTTATTTATTTTTTTCAATCAATGCAATAATTTCCTTAAGGTCATCAACGCTTATTTTTTCTTCTTTTGCAAAAAATGAAACCACATTTTTATATGAATTGTTGAAGTAGTTTTCAATGGCTGTATTCATATATTTTTCCTTGTAAGATTCTTTGCTTATAATGGGATAGTATTGATGTGTTTTGCCGTAGGCGTTATAACTCACATAGCCTTTTTCTTCTAGATTCCTTATAATAGTGGAAAGCGTATTATAGTGTGGCTTGTCAGTTTCTATTTCTGCCAAAACATCCTTTACAAAAGCTTTCTCTAGCTTCCATAAAATATGCATGATTTCTTCTTCTTTATTTGTTAGTTTTTGCATTGAAAAGTAATTTTTATTTCCACAAAAGCGGAAGTCTAGTTATTTCTAATATCAAACATATAACTATTTTTATAGTTATACAACTATATATATAGTTTTTTAACGAAATTTTTAGTTTTAATTATAAAATAAATGGAAATAGTATCTTCGCAAAAAATAGTTTTATGAGTATAATTTGGGTTTTGCTCGGTTTGATTCTGCTTGTTGTTGGTGGTGAGTTTTTAGTGCGATCATCAGTAGCTTTATCTTTTAAGTTTAGTATTTCAAAGTTAGTAATTGGTATGACCGTTGTGTCATTTGCGACTTCTGTTCCAGAACTTTTGGTAAGCTTACAAGCTGCCCTAGATGGGTCTCCTGATATTTCTTTAGGCAATGTAATAGGTTCCAATATTGCCAACATAGGTTTAGTGCTTGGTATTACCGCATTTATTTCGCCTTTAGCTATCAGTAGAGATTTCTTTAAGTTTAATTGGCCCATGATGATGCTTTTGTCAGTAGCATTATACTTTATTTTAGATAGTGGTTTGGTTATCAGTTTTGGAGAGGGTGTTGCTTTAGTATTGTCTCTTGTGATTTTCTTATACGTTATAATTCGTAAATCTGAAAAGGAGGAGGTTGAAATACCTGAAGAAATTGATGATGCATTACAGACAACATCTAACTTTAAAATAATTGTCTGGTTGATTATTGGTGGTTTAGCATTGTATTTTGGGAGTGAGTGGTTGGTAGATGGCGCTAAAGAAATGGCGGTTGCGTTAGGTGTTAGTGAACGTGTTATTTCTGTTACAATGGTTGCCATTGGTACCAGTGTTCCAGAATTGGCTGCTTCAGTTATTGCAGCGCTCAAAAAGGAAAAGGCCATTTCGCTGGGTAATTTGATAGGTTCTAACATTTTTAATATTGCTTCTGTTCTGGGTTTAACCGCAATTATTCATCCCATCGAGGTGAAAAATGAAAATATACTTAGTCAAGATATTTTTTGGATGTTAGGTTTCGCAGCTATTTTATTACCCTTGGCATTTCTGCCAAAACGATTTTCATTAGGTCGTTGGAAGGGTATGTTAATCTTATCGGCTTATATAATATTTGTTTATTTAGCATTTTTTGGTGAAAACTAGGGGTCTGTTGGTTTAAATTAATCATTTATTAAATTTGAACCCTAAAAAAAATAGGGTATATTGTGTAGTTGTTATTAAATTTAATTACTTTTGCCCTTTAATTAATAATAATTACAATCCTTATTTTATGTCAACCTTAAGATTTCATGCTATCAAAGAATCGCTTACTAGAAAACCGATTCACATTGAGGAAAAAGAACGTCGTTCGGCCATTTTTGGCTTAAATGTGTTTAACGAGGACACCATGCGTCAATTTTTAACCAAAGAAGCTTTTCTAAGTGTCATGGATGCTATTCAAAATGGTTCTAAAATTGATCGAGTGGTTGCTGACCATATTTCGACAGGAATGAAAGAATGGGCTATTTCCAAAGGAGCTACGCACTATACACACTGGTTTCAACCACTAACTGGCGCTACAGCTGAAAAGCATGATGCGTTCTTTGAACCGATTGGAAATGGGCGTGCTATAGAAAAATTTGGAGGTGGACAATTAGTACAACAAGAGCCTGATGCATCTAGTTTTCCAAATGGAGGAATTAGAAATACCTTTGAGGCACGTGGATATACAGCTTGGGATCCTACGTCGCCAGCTTTTATATATGGTACAACCTTGTGTATTCCAACTGTGTTTGTGGCTTATACAGGTGAGGCTTTAGATTACAAAACGCCACTATTAAGAGCGTTACAGGCGGTTGATGGTGCTGCTGTTGACGTGTGTAAGTATTTTGACAAAAACGTTAAGAAAGTAAATGCTTCTTTGGGTTGGGAGCAAGAGTATTTTTTAATTGATAGTTCTCTGGTAGCATCAAGACCAGATATAGTTTTAACAGGTCGTACGCTTTTAGGTCATTCTCCTGCCAAAGGACAACAATTAGATGATCATTATTTTGGAACCATCCCAAATAGAGCCATGCAGTATATGCGTGATCTTGAAACTGAATGCATGCTTTTGGGAATTCCAGTAAAAACAAGACACAATGAAGTAGCTCCGAACCAATTTGAGTTAGCTCCAGTTTATGATGAAGCTAATTTAGCAGTTGACCATAATTCACTATTAATGGATGTTATGGATAAGGTAGCAGAAAGACATGATTTTAAAGTATTATTTCATGAGAAGCCTTTTGCAGGAGTAAACGGTTCGGGTAAACATAATAACTGGAGTTTAAGTACAGATACTGGAGTTAATTTATTAGGTCCAGGAAAGACGCCAATGAGTAATTTACAATTCTTAACTTTTTTCATTAATACCATAAAAGCGGTTAATGATAATGAAGAATTGTTACGTGCTGCAATTGCTTCAGCGAGTAATGACCATCGTTTAGGCGCAAATGAAGCACCACCAGCAATTATATCAGTTTTTATTGGTGAGCAATTAACAAATGTACTTAATGAATTGCAGAATGTAACTAACGGCAAACTTTCACCAGAAGAAAAAACTGATTTGAAGTTAAATGTAGTTGGTAAAATTCCTGAAATTTTATTGGATAATACAGATAGAAATAGAACATCTCCTTTTGCCTTTACAGGAAATAAATTTGAATTTAGAGCTGTTGGTTCTAAAGCAAATTGTGCCAATGCGATGACTGTTTTAAACACTATTATGGCGAAACAATTAATAGAGTTTAAATCTGAAGTAGATGCGCTTATTGATAAAAAAGATTTAAAGAAAGATGAAGCTGTTTTTAATGTGTTAAGAGAGTATATCAAGAAATCTAAAAACATTCTTTTTGAAGGAAATGGTTATGGCGAAGAATGGGAAAAGGAAGCTAAAAAACGTGGATTAAGTAATAACAAAACCACGCCAGAAGCACTCAAGGCAAAAGTTTCTGATAAAACGTTAAAAATGTTTGAAGAACTTGGTGTCATGAATAGGGTGGAAGCTGAAGCGCGTTATGAAATTGAAATGGAAGAATATGTGTTGCGAATCCAAATTGAAGGACGTGTTTTAGGTGATATTGCGAGAAACCATGTCGTTCCAACAGCTGTTCGTTACCAAAATATTCTTATCAAAAATGTAAAAGGTCTTAAGGAGATTTATGGAGCTAGTTTTAAGAAGTTTGCCAAGGAACAACTTGTGCTAATAGAAGAGATTTCTGAACATATTGCGTCAATAAACTCTAATGTGACAAAAATGACTAATGAGCGTAAAAAGGCTAATAACATGACTGATATTGATAAAAAAGCAGATGCTTACTGTTTTAAGGTAAAGCCGCTTTTTGATGAAATTAGATATCATTGTGATAAATTAGAGTTGTTGGTTGATGATGAACTTTGGCCATTAACGAAGTATAGAGAGTTGCTTTTTACTAAGTAATTAAAGTTATTCTTATTTAGAGCCCTGTTTATCAGGGCTTTTTTTTTATAAAGTTGTCAGATGCAATTCGTCTGATAATTTAAGTATATCAACGAATAATCATGTTACTCAATATTATCACGTCAAATAATTAGTATTTTTGTTATGCTATTAATCATTATTTAAATTAACATGAAAAGGCTCATTATAAGTGTGCTTATGCTTATGGCAGCAACCTTCATCTTTTCTCAAGCCAATGAATCTCGTGATGATGATACTTCATCACAAGAAGTTGTAAAAAACGAAATGAATGATTCTGCTATTGGGTAAAAGCAAACTTTAAAAACGTAATTTAATTTTCCCTTTATATTAATCACGGTAGTTTACCGTGATTTTTTATTCCTAATTTACTCATTTGATTTTTAAGTATATAAATGGTTTTGCTATATTGCAAGTGCTATTCTTAATCTATTGATTAATAAATATATGAAAAGTTTGTCTTGCAAATATTTTCTGAAAAAATTCATGTTGCTTTATACGTGTCTTTTTTTTGGAGCTGTTAGCTATGCTCAAGAAAATGAAACTAATAAAATTATAGAGATTCCAAAAACTGATTTTTATGATTACAGAGGAACGAATACAATTGATATTGGTATTGGAACTTCGGTAATTAATGGTGATTATATGGATCCGCTGTTTGAAATTTACACGCATTTTGGTTACAAACGCTATATTATTCCATATGTAAATGTTAACATTGGGTATCATAAATTTAATTTAGCCTACAAAGATTTGTTTAATGAAGGTTTTATGTCTTTTGATTTAAATCTAGAAGTGTTGCCTTTTCCGCATGAGCGAGTTTCACCATTTGCATATGCTGGTGGAGGAATCAATGCTGCTAATTATTTTACCCAAGTAGATACTAAAGTACAGGGAGGTCTTGGTGTCGAGTACATTGCATATGAAGGCGTTGGTCTTAAATTGTACGCTGATTACAATATGGTTTTTAGTGACGAAGTGGATGGAAAAGTGTTTGGAAATGCTGATGATGTTTATTGGCGAATTGCCTTTGGTATTAATTTTTATTTTGGAGGAAAAAAGAAGAAAGCCAAAATACTTAAAAATATTCCTACGGTCATTAAATCGAACCCAATTCCCGACAATAAATAGATTACAATTCTTATTTTTGCAGTTCAACTAAACTTCCATGAGCCAAGAAATAAGTAAGCGATATGCACAAAGAGGTGTTTCGGCATCTAAAGAAGATGTGCACAACGCTATTAAAAACATTGACAAAGGACTTTTTCCTAAAGCGTTTTGTAAAATTGTTCCTGATTATTTAACAAATGATGACGACTATTGTTTAATTATGCATGCAGATGGTGCAGGTACAAAATCATCATTGGCTTATATGTATTGGAAAGAAACGGGTGATCTGTCGGTTTGGAAAGGTATAGCTCAAGATGCTTTAATTATGAATATTGATGATCTGCTATGTGTGGGTGCAACTGATAATATCATGCTATCATCAACTATAGGTAGAAATAAAAACCTCATACCAGGTGAAGTCATTTCAGCAATAATAAATGGTACAGAAGAGCTCATTAACGATCTTAATAAGTTTGGAGTGACAATTCATTCAACTGGCGGAGAAACGGCTGATGTTGGTGATCTGGTAAGAACTATCATAGTTGACTCAACGGTTACAGCAAGAATGAAAAGAGCTGATATTATTGATAATGTAAATATAAAAGAAGGTGATGTTATAGTTGGGTTGGAATCATTTGGTCAGGCAACTTAC
Source organism: Hanstruepera ponticola (assembly GCF_012931685.1). Lineage (GTDB taxonomy): Bacteria > Bacteroidota > Bacteroidia > Flavobacteriales > Flavobacteriaceae > Hanstruepera > Hanstruepera ponticola. The sequence continues at coordinate 183,916 of NZ_JABANC010000005.1, read as the reverse complement.
GAAAAGGAGTATAATGGTGGTATGGGTAGTAATGGATTGACTTCTGCAAGACATGATGTGTTTCATAAATATTTAGCAGAAAAATATCCAGAAAGTTTTGATGCTTCAGTTCCTAGTGATTTGGTATACTCTGGAAGTATGAAACTAACAGATGAAGTTGAAAACTCACCAATTGATGCTGGAAGGTTGGTTCTCTCGCCAACTAGAACCTATGCGCCAATTATTAAGTCAGTATTACAAAAATATAAAAGTGACCAGGTTCACGGAATGATTCATTGTAGTGGTGGTGCTCAAACAAAAATCCTTCATTTTGTTGATAATTTACATATCATAAAAGATAATTTATTCTCTATTCCACCACTTTTTAAATTAATTCAGGAGCAATCCAAAACCGATTGGAAAGAAATGTATCAAGTATTTAATTGTGGTCACCGCATGGAATTATATGTTTCACCAAAAATTGCAGATGATATTGTTAGCATCTCAAAATCATTTAATGTCAATGCACGAGTTATTGGTCGCGTTGAGAAATCTGCAAAAAAGAAACTGACAATAAAAAGTGAATTTGGTGAGTTTACTTATTAGTTTTTAAATTTCCAAAATTGATTATTAGTATGAATAGATTGTTAGCTCTATCTGTTTTTTTATTTACCAAATTTATTATTGCGCAACCAAGTTTGCTGTTCTTTAAGCAAGAACCTCAAATAAATGAACCTATTTGGACACAGAAAAATAAGGCAGGTGTTGATATTAACGAAGTGGCTTTTGTTAACTGGAATTCTGGTGGAACCAATTCAATTTCAGCTTTATTTACGTTAAGTAGTATAGTGAAATACGAGTATCGCCATTTTATTTGGGATAACAGTTTTTTGGCTCGTTATGGTATAAATGGTCAGCAAGATCAAGAATTACGAAAAACAGATGACCTTTTTGAAATTAGATCAAATTTAGGCTTTAGAAGAAATAAGACCTCTAATTGGTATTATTCGGCTCGATTTAGTTTTAAGTCGCAATTTTCCAATGGCTATAATTATCCAAATACATCAAGCCCTATTTCGAGATTTATGGCTCCTGGGTATCTGTTTTTAGGTGGTGGAGTTGAATATGGTAAAAATATTGAGAAATTGTCAACCTATTTTTCGCCTTTAACATTAAAGAATACATTTGTTTTAGATGAGGAGTTGTCAAATGCAGGTTCTTTTGGGGTTACACCAGCAGAATTTGATAGTGATGGTAATTTAATTAAAGATGGAGAGCGTGTAAGGACTGAATTGGGAATTCTTTTTACCAGTGCTTATGAGGCAATGTTATTTGAAAATATTTCCATTAAAAATTTTGTGAGTTTTTATACGGATTATATCAATGATTTTGGAAATATAGACGTTGATTGGGAAGTGGTATTTGATTTTAAGGTAAATAGCTATGTAAAAGCTACGTTAGGGTCGCATTTAAGATATGATAACGATGTAAAGCTTTTAGTTGAAGTCGAAGATCCAATGGAAGATGAACCTGAATTTATGGAAGAAGGTGCTAGTATTCAATGGAAGCAAATGCTCGGTGTTGGTGTGGTTGTTGATTTTTAAAAAATTTAAAAATTTGTTAACTTTTTTTTGTTGATAAATTTTAATAGACTAAAAATCAAGCTTTTGTATTAAAAATCTGTAAACTTTATGATTATTATCATGTTTTAAGTTTAATTTTTTTGCTTTATTTACAACTTGTAAAAAGCTATTAAAAAATAAAACTTAAACCCTCACATGCCAACACAAATTAAACCTAAAGTTACAGAAAAAACGTTTACTCAAGAAGAGGCTTTAAAAGCGTCTATTGACTATTTTAATGGAGATGATTTAGCGGCTCAAGTTTGGATAAATAAATATGCTCTAAAGGATTCGCATGGCAATTTATATGAGTTAACACCAAACGATATGCATCGTCGTATTTCAAAAGAAATTGCTCGAATTGAATCACGTTATCCCAATCCATTATCAGAAGATGAGGTATTTAATCTCATAAGGAATTTTAAATACATCGTGCCACAAGGGAGTCCTATGGCAGGAATAGGTAATCCATATCAAACAGCATCACTTTCAAACTGTTTTGTTATTGGTAATGATGGTAATTCTGATTCTTATGGAGGCATTATGAAAATTGACCAAGAGCAAGTACAGCTTATGAAGCGTCGTGGTGGAGTTGGGCATGACTTATCGCATATCAGGCCAAAAGGTTCTCCAGTAAAAAATTCAGCTTTAACATCTACTGGCATTGTACCGTTTATGGAGCGTTATTCTAACTCAACGCGCGAAGTCGCACAAGATGGTCGTCGTGGTGCATTAATGTTATCGGTTTCAATTAATCATCCTGATTCAGAAGATTTTATAGATGCCAAATTGGAACAAGGAAAAGTAACTGGAGCAAACGTTTCAGTTAGAATTGATGATGCTTTTATGCGTGCTGTGAAAGAGAATACTAACTACACGCAGAAGTATCCAATTTTCAGCAATTCACCTAAATTTTCTAAAACTATAGATGCCAATGGTATTTGGAAGAAAATTGTACATAATGCATGGAAATCTGCTGAACCCGGAATCTTGTTTTGGGATACTATTATTAATGAATCGGTTCCAGATTGTTATGCCGATTTAGGCTATAAAACGGTGTCAACAAATCCGTGTGGTGAAATTCCGCTTTGTCCATATGACTCGTGCCGCTTACTAGCAATCAATTTATTTTCTTATGTAGAAAAACCTTTCACAAAAGAGGCTACTTTCAATTTTGAATTGTTTAAGCAGCATGTGGTTTATGCGCAACGCATAATGGATGATATCATTGATTTAGAATTGGAGAAAATAGACGGAATTTTAGAAAAAATTGATGCTGATCCAGAGCAGAATGATATTAAAGCTACCGAGCTAAACTTATGGTTAAATATTAAAAAGAAAGCTGAAGAAGGTCGTCGTACGGGAATTGGTATAACTGCCGAAGGCGATATGTTGGCTGCCTTAGGAATACAATATGGTAGTCAGGCAGGTAACGATTTTTCAGTTGAAGTTCATAAAACATTAGGAATTGAAGCATATAGAGCTTCTGTTCAAACTGCTAAAGAACGTGGTGCCTTTTCCATTTTCGATTCGGATAGAGAAAAAAACAATCCATTTATTCAACGTCTGAAAGCTGAAGATGAAAAGTTATATTATAACATGCTCGAATATGGTCGTCGTAACATAGCCTTATTGACCATTGCACCCACAGGGACAACAAGCTTAATGACGCAAACATCTTCAGGTATTGAGCCAGTATTTTTACCAGTTTATAAACGCAGACGAAAAGTTAATCCTAATGACAAGAATGTTAGGGTAGATTTCGTAGATGAAGTAGGTGATTCATGGGAAGAATATGTGGTTTTTCACCATAAATTCAAGCAATGGATGGAAGTCAATGACATAGATACTTCAAAAAACTATTCTCAAGATGAACTAGATGTTATCGTTAAACAATCGCCTTATTACAAAGCGACTTCAAATGATGTGGATTGGTTGAGTAAAGTGACCATGCAGGGAGCTGTTCAGAAATGGGTAGATCATTCAATAAGTGTGACTATCAATTTGCCAAACGATGTTAGTGAGGAATTGGTTGGAGAATTATACTTAAAGGCTTGGGAAGTAGGTTGTAAAGGTGTTACGGTTTATCGCGATGGTTCCCGTTCAGGTGTGTTAATCTCAAATGATGAGAAAAAAGAAGATGAACAAACCGATACCTTAACTAATTTCCCTGTAAAAAGACCAGAGATTTTAGAAGCTGATGTTGTGCGTTTTCAGAATAAAAAGGAAAAATGGATTGCTTTTATAGGATTGATTGATGGGAAACCTTATGAAATATTTACTGGTTTAGCAGATGATGAAGACGGCATTTTAATTCCGCGTTGGGTAGAAAATGGCCTCATCATTAAAAATCGAAATACCGATGGAACGTCGCGTTATGATTTTCAGTACCAAAATAAACGAGGTTATAAAACGACTATTGAAGGCTTGTCACATAAATTTAATCCAGAATTCTGGAATTATGCTAAATTAATATCAAGTACTATGCGTCATGGAATGCCTATTGATAATATTGTGGAATTAATCAATAGCCTTCAGTTGGATAGTGAGTCTATAAACACTTGGAAAAATGGTGTAGGTAGAGCACTAAAACGTTACGTAGCTGATGGAACGAAAGCAAAGGGACAAACGTGTACTAATTGTCAATCTGAAAATTTAATCTATCAAGAAGGTTGCTTAACCTGTAAGGACTGTGGTTCTTCTAAATGTGGTTAGGATCATTAAAATCTGTAATATAAAAGGAAGCTATTTGGCTTCCTTTTTTTAATTGCTAATATTTTGTGTAAGGTATTTGTAATCTTTTAATTCACTTAAATCATTTATAAGCTTACTGCAGCCATTTGTTATTAGGTAAATAGTATCAGAAACATCAATAACTTCGGTATATCTATGGTCAGTAAGAAGTATGATTTTATCTCGCTTTTCTTGATTAATGAGTGTTTTTATAGTTTCAATATATAATGGAGCAACACCATTAAAAGGTTCATCAAGTAAGACAATTTCACCTGCTTTTTTAAGGATTAAATAGATTTCAATCACCCGACGTTCACCACCTGACAATCTATTAAAACGCTTGTTATTAAAAATCTTGAACTGTGGAAATTCATCAGTAAAATCAGACCAATCAACTTTAAACAATTTAAAAACGGTTCTTATTTTGGTTTGGTCAGGAATAAAATGATGTTGAGGTAAAAAAGAAACTTTTCTAGTAAGATATAAGGATTTTAAAACGGGTTCTTTGTTTAGTCGTATGAGCTTATATTTTGGCTTTAAAGAACCAAATATGATATGGAGTAAACAACTTTTTCCACTACCGTTACTGCCTAAAATAGCTGTGACTTTTCCGGTTTCAGCTTTTAAATAAATACCGTTTAAAATACGTTTATCGGAAAAATTTAATTCAACATTGTCTATTTCTAGAATCATATAAACTCTTTAACTAATAACAAAAAGCAAGATGTTATAAAGATATCAATTAAAAAAATAGAACTAAATAATTTAAAAGATGATATACCTAGATTGTTATAAAAAATTAATTTTCTTTTAGAGCGTGTTTCGTTTATTATATACCACAATAAAATCGTTAGAAGAAATTTTGAAATCAATATAGGAGGCATGTTTGGGCTAACAATTAACAGAAAAATGTTAATCCCAATAGACCATAAAAAGTATGGTTTATAAAACAGCAGTATAGCCCCAAAGCGTTGCATGATAAAATAAAAACGTAAATCCAGAAGTATTATTTTTATATCTACCAAGAATAAATTTTTTGATTTGAACAAAAAACTTTCAATTCATAAATTATCGTATTTTTGCGACACAATTTAAATTGGTAAATGTTAGAAAAACTTCAAATTATAAAGCAACGTTTTGATGAGGTAAGCGATTTAATTATCCAGCCTGATATTATTTCAGACCAAAAACGTTATGTGGAATTAAATAAAGAGTATAAGGATTTACGCGTTCTTATGGACAAGCGTGAAGCTTATATTGAATTGACTAATAATTTAAAAGAAGCTGAAGAAATTATTGCAGATGGTAGCGACGACGAAATGGTTGAAATGGCCAAAATGCAATATGATGAAGCTAAAGAAGGAATTCCTAAATTAGAAGATGAAATCCGTTTTCTATTGATACCAAAAGATCCAGAGGATTCTAAAAATGCCGTGGTAGAATTGCGTGCTGGTACAGGTGGAGATGAAGCCAGTATTTTTGCTGGTGATTTGTTCAGAATGTACTCAAAATACTGTGAAAGCAAAGGATGGAAAGTTGATACTGTTGATTTTAGTGAAGGTACTAATGGCGGATTTAAAGAAATACAGTTTGAAGTTTCAGGAGATGACGTTTATGGAACCTTGAAATTTGAAGCAGGTGTGCATCGTGTACAACGTGTCCCACAAACCGAAACACAAGGGCGTGTACACACTAGTGCTGCAACCTGTATGGTGTTTCCAGAGGCTGAAGAATTTGATGTAGAAATTGATCCTAAAGATGTCCGTATAGATTACTTCTGTTCTTCTGGTCCAGGCGGTCAGTCGGTAAACACAACCTACTCGGCTGTACGTTTAACGCATGAACCTACAGGCTTAGTGGCGCAATGTCAAGACCAGAAATCACAGCATAAAAACAAGGAAAAAGCTTTTAAGGTTTTACGATCGCGTTTATACGATTTAGAATTAGCTAAAAAGCAAGAAGAAGACGCGGCCAAGCGTGGGACTATGGTTACAAGTGGCGATAGAAGTGCTAAAATTAGAACCTATAACTATCCACAAGGTCGTGTAACAGACCATCGTATTGGATTAACACTTTATGATCTTCAGAATATTATTAATGGTGATATTCAAAAAATAATTGATGAATTAATGCTAGCTGAAAACACTGAAAAGTTAAAAGCTAGTGACGAACATATTTAATATTAAGCCTCAACTTGAGGCTTTTTTTATAACATGACTACACAACAACTAACCGAACAAATTAAAAAAAAGAAATCCTTTTTATGTATTGGATTGGATGTCGATTTATTTAAAATTCCAGAACATCTTTTAAACGAAGAGGATCCTATTTTTGCTTTTAATAAAGCCATTATCGATGCTACCCATCATTTATGTGTGGCATACAAACCCAACACAGCTTTTTATGAAGCGTATGGCATAAAAGGTTGGCAGGCATTAGAAAAAACAATAAATTATTTGAACGATAAACATCCGGAAATTTTTACAATTGCTGATGCTAAAAGAGGAGACATAGGAAACACCAGTAGTATGTATGCAAAAGCGTTTTATGAAGATTTAGCCTTTGATAGTGTTACAGTTGCACCATATATGGGTAAAGATTCTGTTGAACCGTTTTTAACATTTAAAAATAAACATACCATTATGTTAGCCTTAACATCTAATCAAGGCGCTTTTGATTTTCAGACGCAAACTGTTAATGGTGTAGAATTGTATAAACAAGTTTTAGAAACTTCAAAAACGTGGAAAAACGCTGAAAACTTAATGTATGTTGTTGGTGCTACAAAGGCAGAATATTTGGCAGATATTAGAAGAATAATCCCAGAAAGTTTTTTGTTAGTTCCTGGTGTAGGAGCCCAAGGTGGAAATTTGCAGGACGTTTGTAAGTACGGAATGACGAATAATATTGGTTTATTGATTAATTCTTCCAGAGGAATAATTTATGCTTCTAATCAAGAGGATTTTGCGAAAGCTGCTGCCTTAAAAGCTTCAGAATTACAACAACAAATGAAAGATATTTTAGAAGTAAACTAAAAAGCTTTTGTCATTCAGAGAATTGAAAAAAGGAAGAATCTCAAAAATGAAATTCACTGATCAATTAAATAGAACGATTCAAATCCATGAACCACCAACACGAATCATATCGTTGGTGCCAAGTTTAACAGAACTTGTTTGCGATCTAGGTTTAAAATCATCTTTAGTAGGTGTAACTAAATTCTGTGTTCATCCAAAAAATATTAGAAATACAGCTGCAGTTGTTGGTGGTACTAAGCACGTTCATTTTGATAAGATTCATAAGTTGAATCCCGAAATCATTTTATGTAATAAGGAAGAAAACACTCAAGAAATAATACAGGAGCTGGAGCAAATGGCTCCTGTTCATATAAGTGACATTAACACTATTGAAGATTGTTTAGAAATAATTTCAATGTATGGTGAAATTTTTCAAGTTAATCAAAAGGCTGAAAGTATATGTTGTAATATTCGAAAAGAACAATCTCAATTTGAATCATTTGTAAGCAATCAGCCTAAACATTCAGTTGTTTATTTTATTTGGAAAGACCCTTGGATGGCAGTTGGAAAAAATACTTTTATAGATTATATGCTGAATCTGAATGGTTTTACGAATCATTTTGAAAACCAATCACGCTATCCTGAAATTGATTTGAATATAATATATCCTGAAGTTGATTTAGTGTTACTTTCAAGCGAACCGTATCCCTTTCAAAAAGAGCATTTCAAATTCTTACAACCGCAATTTCCCAATGCTAAAATCCGATTAGTTGATGGCGAAATGTTTTCCTGGTATGGAAGCCGCTTAATAAAAGCTTTTAAATATTTTAAAACACTACATCGCGATATTTTGATTTAATGAAAGCCTGCTTGATCTTAAAAGCTTTATAGTATAATATATCACTTAACCCAGCATCAGTCATGCTCATATTATATGCCTGCTCAATGAGTAGTTGGTATTGCTTTTTCAGTTTAAGTAGGTTGTCTGAAATAGGACTTGATTTACCTATTTTACAAAATTGTGGACTCATATAGTATGTTTTATAAGATATACGAATCGTGCTTTAATAGCAGATGTGAACTAAAGTTAAAGTTTTGATAATTTCTAAAGTGAAGGAGTTATGTTGTCTCTATGTAAATAATTCAAACGATTTAATTCGTCAAGTAATTGAATTGCTTGGTATTCCGAAATATCACTTTGAGCCGAATCAGTTTGTCTTAAATTATAGGCTTTTTCAATAAGCTGCTTATAGCGTTTTTGAAGTCTTTTACGATGCTTTTTTATTTCGGTTAGATTTTTCATGTAGCCCCATAGAGAATATTAAATATATTTAAAATATTGTAATTCAGCAAACTAAAATTCAAAAAAGTTTATAAAAAAACCGACCTTGAAGAAAGATCGATTTTTTTTAACTAACTAACTCTTACTTGACCAAATTATGTGGAAGTAAATTCTTTATGCGAATACTTCAAAGATGAGACTTTTTTACACAACTAATGTTATGTTAATATTAGCGTATTATTAAGATTCATTTAATAAATTTATTAACTCAACATAAAATATTATGAAAGCAACTCTACTATTTTTACTTTTTACTTTTTCTACAATGCTTAATGCTCAAACGAATTCATGTGCGTGTTGTACCGAAAAACATGCTGATTTTGATTTTTGGGTAGGTGAGTGGCAAGTTACTAATCCTGATGGCTCTAAAGCAGGAACCAATACTATTACCAAAAGTCAGAATAATTGTTTACTACAAGAAAACTGGAAGAGTGCTAATGGTAAAGTTACAGGAACGAGTAATAATTTCTACAATTATAAAACCAAACAATGGGAACAAATTTGGGTTGATAATATGGGAGGTTCATTGCATTTAAAAGGTGAACGAAAAGGTAATCAAATGATTATGCAAACCGATGATGAAAAAAACAAAAATGGTGAAACTTTTTACCATCGTGTAACGTGGACTCTCAATGATGACGGTTCTGTTCATCAATACTGGGAAACCATTACTAATGGTAAAGATGTAACCGTTGCCTTTGATGGATTGTATGTTAAGAAGTGATTTTGCTAACTAACCACTAACCACTTAATCCTGTAAAGCAAAAACTTTGCGTAATAAATCAGTAGTTCTAGATGATAGTTTGGTTCTAATTTCTTTTTCCTCAACAGCAATCATTTTGTAAACACCTTCAAGTGCTTCTTGTGTTACATAATCTGTCAAATCCGGATTCACGTTGTTAGTAAACGGAATAGCATTGTATCTATTAATTAAATTAGCCCAAATATCATCAGCTCCAACTTTTGCAAATGAATTATTAATTACTGGATGAAATTTATTATAAAGACTTGTCTGTGTTCTACTTTCTAGGTAGGTTGTAGCGGCTTTATCATCACCAAGGAGAATGTTTTTTGCATCATTAAATGTAATTCCTTTAACGGCATCTACAAAAATAGGTGTTGCTTCTCCAACGGCATCTTCAGCGGCTCTGTTTAAAACCTTAAGACCCTCATCTGCTAAATTACCTAAACCAATATCTCTTAATGCTTTATCAACTTTTTGGAGTTCTTCAGGCAGAAGTATTTTGACTAATTCATTTTTATAATACCCATCAGTTTGAGTCAATTTGCTCACTTGTTTGTCTATACCTTGGTCAAGCGCTTCTCGCAATCCAGAAGCTATTTCTAGGTTACTCACACCAGTAGTGTTTTCAGGCAATTCATTAATAACTTGCTGTAATTCTGAACATGATGTTATTGAAACAATACAAATTAGGGCCATTAGTTTTTTATACATGGGATAGTATTTTTTATATTAAACAAAGATAAATGTATTCTTATGAAACCGGTTCAATTATTGTGCCTAAACTTCATTCTTAAGTGAGTCTGTTATAAGAAAAATTGAAATTTCATTCAAATCTTGAATCTATATTTGTTTTTTGAAACATTGAATAATTAGATTTTGTTTTCCAAATGTAGGCAGTCTTTTTGAGCCTTGGATTGTTAGATAATTATTAAAAACAACACAATATTTTTGAATATTTCGTAATTTTGCCGCACTAAAAAATCATATCGATAATTCATGAAACAAGTCGCACCATATAAACCAAAGCATAAAGTTAGAATCGTAACAGCAGCATCCTTATTTGATGGTCACGATGCCTCAATTAATATTATGCGTCGTATCATTCAAGCAACTGGTGTTGAGGTTATTCATTTAGGTCATGATAGAAGTGTAGAAGAAGTTGTTAATACAGCTATTCAAGAAGATGCTAATGCTATTTGTTTAACATCATATCAAGGTGGACATAATGAGTATTTTAAATACATGTATGACCTTTTAAAAGAAAAAGGTGCTGGTCATATAAAAATCTTCGGTGGTGGAGGTGGTGTTATTTTACCTTCAGAAATCAAAGAACTTATGGATTACGGAATTGACCGTATCTATTCGCCTGATGATGGCCGTGAAATGGGATTACAGGGTATGATTAATGATTTGGTTGAGCAATCTGATTTTGCTATTGGTGACTCACTTAATGGTGAAGTAAACAATTTAGCCACTAAAAACCCTAGAGATATTGCTCGTGTTATTTCTTCTGCCGAAAATTTTCCTGAAGTAGCGAAAGGTGCTTTAGACGAAATTCACAAAAAGAATAAAAATTCAGTAACGCCTGTTTTAGGAATAACAGGAACTGGTGGCGCTGGTAAATCATCATTAGTTGACGAATTGGTTCGTCGTTTTTTAATTGATTTTCCAGATAAAACAGTTGGATTAGTTTCTGTTGACCCATCAAAACGTAAAACTGGTGGTGCTCTTTTAGGCGATAGAATTCGTATGAATGCTATTAATTCACCACGTGTATATATGCGTAGTTTAGCAACACGCCAATCTAATTTGGCACTTTCAAAATATGTAAACGAAGCAGTTGAGGTTTTGAAGGCAGCAGAATTCGATTTAATTATTTTAGAAACTTCAGGTATTGGCCAGTCTGATACCGAAATTATAGAGCATTCAGATTTATCACTGTATGTCATGACGCCAGAGTTTGGAGCGGCAACACAGTTGGAAAAAATTGATATGTTAGACTTTGCTGATTTAGTCGCAATAAACAAATTCGATAAACGTGGATCTTTAGATGCCTTACGTGATGTGAAAAAGCAATATATGCGTAACAATAATCTTTGGGATACACCTCAAGATCAATTACCTGTTTTTGGAACTATTGCTTCTCAATTTAACGATCCAGGAATGAACACGCTTTATAAAGCGGTTATGGATAAATTAGTTGAGAAAACCGATGCTGATTTAAAATCTACGTTTCATATTTCTAATGAAATGAGTGAGAAGATTTTTGTTATTCCACCAGCTAGAACGCGTTACTTATCAGAAATAGCAGAGAATAATCGTGGCTATGATAAAACTGCCAATGAACAAGTTGAGGTTGCCCAAAAATTGTACGGTATTTATAAAACTATTTGTTCTGTTGCTAATGTCACGTCGAGCGCAGTCGAGACGTCTTTTTTAAGCAAAGTTGGATTAAATGAAGATGAGATCCTGAACCAAGTTCAGGATGACAATTCTAAAGATTTTTTAAGATTATTGCTTAAAGAATTTGATCGTGTTAAATTAAATCTAGACCCTTATAACTGGGAAGTTATTACTGGTTGGGATGAAAAAGTAAATAAATATAAAAATCCAGTTTATTCTTTTAAAGTTCGTGATAAGGAGATTAAGATAGAAACGCATACTGAATCGCTTTCACATACCCAGATCCCTAAAGTAGCGTTGCCAAAATATCAAGCTTGGGGTGATATTTTACGATGGACATTACAAGAAAACGTGCCCGGTGAGTTTCCGTACACTTCTGGTTTGTATCCATTTAAGCGTACTGGTGAAGATCCCGCTAGAATGTTTGCAGGCGAGGGAGGTCCAGAACGTACCAACAAACGATTCCATTACGTGAGTCAAGGTATGCCGGCTAAACGTTTATCTACCGCTTTTGATAGCGTAACGTTATATGGAAATGATCCAGATTATCGTCCAGATATTTATGGAAAAATTGGTAATGCAGGTGTTAGTATTTGTTGTTTAGATGATGCTAAAAAACTCTATTCTGGTTTCAACCTTGCAGATGTTATGACATCTGTAAGTATGACTATTAATGGACCAGCACCTATGTTACTCGGCTTCTTTATGAATGCAGCTATTGATCAACAATGTGAGATTTATATCAAGGAAAGTGGTTTAGAAAAAGAGGTTGAAGCCAAGATTGAAAAAATTTATAAAGATAAAGGTGTTGACAGACCAAAATACAATGGTGATTTACCAGATGGTAATGACGGTTTAGGGTTAATGTTATTGGGTGTAACTGGCGATCAAGTCTTACCTGAAGCTGTTTACAACGACATAAAAACTAAAACTATTTCTCAAGTTCGAGGAACCGTTCAAGCTGATATTTTAAAAGAAGATCAGGCTCAAAACACCTGTATTTTTTCAACAGAATTTGCATTGCGCTTAATGGGTGATGTTCAGGAATATTTTATTGAAAATAATGTGAGAAACTTTTATTCAGTTTCAATTTCTGGTTATCATATTGCTGAAGCAGGAGCCAATCCTATTTCGCAGTTAGCATTCACGTTGGCAAACGGATTTACGTATGTAGAGTATTACTTATCACGAGGAATGGACATTAACGCTTTTGGTCCCAACCTATCCTTTTTCTTCTCAAACGGAATCGATCCCGAATATGCGGTGATTGGTCGTGTGGCGAGGAAAATTTGGGCAAAAGCTCTAAAAAATAAGTATGGTGCCAATCCACGTGCGCAAATGTTGAAATATCATATTCAAACATCAGGACGTAGCTTACACGCGCAAGAAATTGACTTTAACGATATTCGTACAACACTTCAAGCATTGTATGCTATATACGATAACTGTAATTCATTACATACCAATGCCTATGATGAAGCCATTACAACGCCAACTGAAGAAAGTGTACGTCGTGCTATGGCTATTCAACTTATTATAAATAAAGAATTGGGTTTAGCTAAAAACGAAAACCCGATTCAAGGCTCATTTATAATTGAAGAATTAACTGACTTGGTTGAAGAAGCTGTTTTAGCAGAATTTGATAGAATTACTGAACGTGGTGGTGTTTTAGGTGCTATGGAAACCATGTATCAACGTAGTAAGATACAGGAAGAGAGTTTGTATTACGAAACCTTAAAGCACAACGGTGAATTTCCGATTATAGGTGTAAATACATTCTTAAGTTCTAAAGGTTCACCAACGGTTCAACCAGCAGAAGTTATTCGTGCTACCGAAGAAGAAAAAGAATATCAGATAAAAACGTTAGAAAATCTTCATAAAGGTAATAACACTAAAGAACTATTGAAAAATTTACAAATGAAAGCCATTAACAATCAGAATATTTTTGAAGCTTTAATGGATGTATGTAAAGTGTGCTCATTAGGACAGATTACAGAAGCCCTGTTTGAAGTTGGGGGACAATATAGAAGGAATATGTAATTGATAGGAACTAAAAAAATAACATGTAAATATTTAAGCTAATTAGAGGTTAAGAAATGAAAATATTATTGAGAATTTTAGTAATACTGTTGAGTGTTTTTTTTCTTTTTAGATGTTCATCAGATGATGCTAATAATAGTTCGGACGATGAAGTATATCTTGAAATAGCTAGGAATAGAATTATTGATGGAGATTGGATAGCAACTTTTTTCTTAGATAATAGCCAAAATAGGACATTAGAGTTTGAGGAGTATAGTTTTAATTTTCATAATGATAAGAGCATTGAGATTACATATGATCTGAACAATTATGTAGGTTCTTGGAATGTATTTGTTGTTGATGAAAAATTAAAGTTTCACATGATGATCGACGTCCCCGATATAAACATCCTGTATGAATTGAATGAAAATTGGGAGGTGCAATATATATTAGAAGATCGAATTGTCATAAAAAAATCTGAACTTGTTGATAGCAAAATCTTACATTTTAGTAAGAATTAAATTTATACTAATAAGGATTACTTTAGACAGTATAAACATAATATAGTCTAGCTAAAAAGTAAATTTTTCAAAATATTTTCAAGATCCTAAAGGAAGTTTATAAGATGTTTTTTAGGTCAGACAACCCAAGACTTATATGAAGTAGGCGGTCAGTATCGCAGAAATATGTAAATTGTAAAACAATCAATTTATCAAGTTTCGATGTATAAATATTTTTTAGCACTACTACTGGTTTTATGCGTTAATTACAATTCCTATTCCCAAGACGGTAAAGTTGTTAATAAGAAAGCTTTTTTTATTTCAGACACTATAGTCAATCGCATCAGTACTTTTGATGCTGATTTGGCGGAAAAATTAGGTGAGCTTAATTTTTACAAGATTACATATTTATCAGATGGTCTAAAAGTTACAGCCTATTTAGTCGAACCAAAATCCAAAGGTTTGTTTCCATGCATTGTTTCCAATCGTGGTGGAAATCGTGATTTTGGGCAGTGGTCTGAAATAAGTGTAGCCTACTTTTTAGGTAAAATGGCAACTTGGGGATATGTAGTTATTGCTAGTCAATATAGAGGAAATGATGGAGGTGACGGCATGGAAGAATTTGGTGGAAAAGATGTTAACGATGTTTTAAATTTAGTAAACACCTTAAAAGAAATCCCAAAAGCAGATACGAATAGAATTGGGATTCAAGGAGGCAGTAGAGGAGGTATGATGACTTATTTAGCATTGAAAGAAAGTTGTGAATTTAAAGCGGCTGCAGTTACTGCTGGTGCGGCAAATTCATTTGCAAACATCCAGAGTAGACCAGAAATGGAAAAGCGTGTATATGCTGAACTTATTCCTAATTATTGGGACAAAAAAGAATCAGAATTAAAAGCGCGATCTGCAGTTTATTGGGCAGACGCCATTTGTAAAACTACACCACTTTTAATTATGCATGGTAGTGCAGATTGGCGTGTGTTACCTGAAGAATCTATGGAATTAGTTGAAAAGCTTTACAAATCAAAACATCCAACCCGTTTTATTTTATTTGAAGGAGCCGATCATGGTATTCGTGAGTTTCGTAAGGATATGTTTTATGAAATGAAACGTCACTTTGATTATTATGTTCGTGATTTGAATGCGCTACCCAATATGGAACCTCATGGTAGATAGTGCTACAACGTTAACATCCAGCTACGTTGTAATTTTTTAAATTTTTTTAATTCAGAGTTTAATAGTGGTAGATAATCTTTACCATTGCTATTACATTGCTCTAAACGTTTAATATTTTTGTTGAGTAAATATGTGAGTCGTTTAATTGAAGCTATGTGCTTATATTTTTTATCAGAAAAACGTTCTTGTTCTGCTTTAACAATTTCAGGGGCTAAAGACACTGATTGTTGCACAATATCACCTGAAAAATAGATGTGGTTATCCTCTGAACCATCTTGCAATAGGGCTGATAAATCTTGATTTAAATACGTCGAAATACTTCGAGAAAGTGTAATGATATCTATAGCCTTTTGATAAATAGGCAAGTAGTACAGATTTGATGGAATATTTGGTAACATGTTTCTAATAGCAATTTTACCAAAATTAGTGACAAGAAATGGTATTTTACTTTCGTTATTAAGGTAAAATTGTATATTTGATTTAATTATTAAGTTATTTTAATTTAATTACTTTAAAAATGAGTATAGACTCGCTTAACTGGAAGATTTTGAAATGCTTACAACAGAACGCACGCTTATCCAATGCTGAAATTGGACGTCAAGTTGGTATTAGCTCACCTGCAGTTTCTGAACGGATAAAGAAAATGGAAGACCTGGGGATTATTCAAGATTATCACACCACAGTTTCCCCATTTGAAGCAGGGTATCAGCTAAAAGCTTTAATAACTATTCGAGCTTTTATGGGTATGTTGAAACCATTTTTAGATAAGGTAAAAACCTATGATGAGGTTATTAATTGCTACCGAATTACCGGTAACGAAAATATAGTAATGGAAGTTGTTTTAAAAAACCAAAAACACCTAGAAGCTTTTATTGATCAATTGATTGTCTATGGCGAAACTAAAACACAAATTGTATTATCTCATGTTATAAAGCATAATCCAGTTAAGCCTATGAAATAAGTTTAATCATCATCACCATTCAATGGGATATCATCATCAGGATCATAATCGTCAAAATCGATTCCAGGCGGATTAAACAAACCCCAACGATCAATAGTATAATTCCAGGGGTCAAATGTTTTTACCCATTCAGCAAATAAAACTCTGAATTCTTCCATCTCATTTCGCAATACTTCTAAATATTCGATGTCTTTAAATCCAAAATGCTCTAAAGTTGATAAATCGGTTAATATATCTTTAGCAGCCTTTCTAATTATGGCTGCATGTTCCATTTTAATATCGTAAAAAACATCTTCGTCAGAAGCTTCTACAATGTTCGACGGAATAGCCAATGAGTTATCGACAAGATAGTTTATACTGTCATCTATCATTTTGCCATCTTCTTCAGTTTCAAAGAACATCTCTGATTCCATAGTAATTTCAACAATGGAATCAACGAGTGTTCTGATACTTTCGGCTTTTTGAAATATTGGTAGATTTTCCCAAGGTCTATCCATAACTTAATTCATTTTTAGCTTTTAAATATCGCTTTAATATCCATAATAACAAAGCACAAATCATACCAAGCCCAGTCATAATGTACCACGTATTATCAAAACCAATATTATCAACCAACTGCATGCCAGCATTGTGACCAAAAATATGAGCAATGGAAAATGAAATGGTATAGAGTGCCATGTACTCACCCTGATTTCCTTTTTTGGCACGTTCCATCGCAAAAGCATTAGAAAAAGGAAAGGCAATCATTTCTCCTACAGTCATAAATAACATGCCTATGAGTAAGATACCAATCCAAGGCGTCATATTCAACACCAAAAAACTCATAGCCGTTAAAAATGCGCCAATGAGCATGAGTGTAGCTTTTGATATTTTAATATTTTCTAGCCATTTTATAAGTGGCATTTCTAATAGGAAAATAAATGCACCGTTTAAGCCAAGCAGTAAACCAATCTCCAATTCAGTAAGCTTGTGTACATCTTTATAATATATGGGCATGGTAGAAAAATATTGCAAAAATATAATTCCAAACAGGGTCATTGATACCAAGAATATCCAGAAAGCTTTGTCTTTATATGCTGATTGCGGATTTTCATTAATGACCGTATCTACTGGCTTTGCTTTTTTTGGATGTAACACCTGAATTAACAGTAATGTTGCCAATATACAAGTGATACCATCTACCCAAAACAAACCACTATAACTCATAGTCGTTATAATGAGTCCGCCAACCGCAGGTCCAGCTGAAAACCCGAGATTTATTGCTAGACGAATAAGCGTTACACTACGTGTTTTATTTTCCGGTTTACTGTATGCGCTTAAAGCCACAAACATAGCAGGACGAAACATGTCGGCAACAAGCATTACTAAAAATATACCCAGGCACAGCGATGCAAAAGTGTTTAGAAACTGTAAACCAATAAAGAGCAATCCTGTTGTTAAAAGACTTCTAACCATGACTTTATAGTAGCCAATTTTATCAGTCAATTTACCGCCAAGCCAGGATCCTACAAATGAACCTAAACCAAAGGCTGTCATAATCCAACCGACATCTTTGGGTTCAAAATGTAAATCTTCGGTGAGATATAAAGACAAAAAGGGTATAACCATGGTGCCAGCTCTATTAATAAGTGTGATAAGGGCGAGCCACCAGATTTCTTTTGAGAGACCTTTAAATGTGCCTAGATAGTTAAAATAAAGTTTTTTCATTTTGATTGATTGTTATAAAAATAAAAAGTCCGACGTTATCGTCGGACTTTTCTATATTGTTTAATTATATGTTTATATCATCATAATATATAGCGTGTCCAACTTCTTTCCCAAGAGGTTTGTCTTTGCGTATATTTCACGATACAGTTTTGCATAATTTTTTCTAAATGATACTCAAAACTAGGTAAAAAAACTTTAAGTTGTATTTTTGAAATGAAAAAATATCACAATGAAACACATACTTTTACTTTTTTTAGCGATTTCTGCTTTAACATGTGCTCAAGATAAAGAGCCTCTTTTAGGTGAAACAGATTGGCAGCGTCAAATGAATGCTGATTTTAAAGACGCCACAAAATCGCCATTAGAAGATAGAGATAGAAAAGATTTTAAAGGCCTTGATTTTTTTAAGTTTGACTCTGCTTATGTTGTAAAAGCAAAACTAAAAAGAACACCAGATGAAAAACCTTTTAAAATGAAAACAACAACAGAACGGTTGGCCAATTATGTCAAGTATGGTGTCATTACTTTTGATTTGAAAGGGAATCAGCACGAGCTTAATATTTATCAAAATCTGGATTTGTTAGAAAAGCCAGGATATGAAGATTATTTGTTCTTACCGTTTTTAGATAATACCAATGGTGAGGAGAGTTATTCAGGTGGGAGATATGTGGAAGCTAGGATTCCAAATGATGATACTATTTTAATAGATTTTAATACGGCATACAACCCATATTGTGCTTACAATGAAAAATATTCATGTCCTATAGTTCCAAGGGTAAACTATTTAGATGCTGAAGTAAAAGCTGGCGTAAAAGCATTCCATAAGCATTAAAGCCATTTGATTATATACAGGCCAAAAAAAACGGCTAAAAAGCCTACAATAAAACTGGCAATAGTATAAACTGCAAAACTTGTAAAATCACCAGACTTTAATAAAACATGGTTTTCATAAGCAAATGTTGAAAATGTTGTAAAACCGCCACAAAAACCCGTAGCTAATAACAGTGTCTGGTTAGAGTTGAGCGAATTGTTTTTTGCTGCAAGGCCCAAGATAATACCGATAAGTAAACTACCTAAAATATTAGCAGCAAATGTTCCATATGGAATACCAGTATCAGGACTGTTCAACCATTTCCCAATAAGATATCGAAGCGCACTCCCAACGCCACCGCCAATAAATACTAATAAAAGACTTTTCATTATTCTTTTATGGCAACATAAATTTCAGTAATCCAATCGGCTGGATTTGGTTTGGACTCTGGATTGGTTAAATATACTTCTAACATAGGGCCAGTTTCAGTTGGAACTAATTGATAATTTTCAATATACTTAAACGTTTCATCCCAAGCCTCTTTAAGGTTTTCGTAATCTCCTTTTAGAGTTGTTCTAACCGCTTTAAAAGGCTCTAATTGACCTGTTAAAATATCATTTTCTGTGGTTATAACCTGCATGGTTGTAGGTATGCAACACGAAAAAATCACTGCATTGTTTTCCTCATCCCATTTATGATAGTTAACAAATGGAGCTCCAGCCATAGCAATTCGATTTTTTTTGGCATAATTACTAATTTTAGGAAGCATTTCAGTCATTTGATTTTTAAGATCATCCATTTTGCAGGATGTTGTGTTGTAAATATAATAACCGCCACCATGATTGGCAATACCATCTACTTTTATAGAATATTTCATCATAGAAGCCACAACAATACTATCAAGTTTTTCTAAACTACGTTCATAGTCAGGGCCAATCATATTGTCAAAGCCGCCCTCAAATATGGCTCCTGCTTTAAAAAGAAACGGAATATTATCACTGCTCATTTTCCAAGTGACGTTAGTTCCCTCATCAGTTGGTTCAAATTTCCAAGTTACTTTGGAAGGATCAAAATCTCCAAATTGTAATTCCTGTTCAATGGTTTGATTCGGATTTGTGGATATTGTTTTCATCCTACCATTTCCGTGTGAATCTACCCATGAATAGGAGCCGCCAACACCAAAAGTGCTATCGTTTAAAGTAATAACTGTTTCTGGATCTTTTTCGACCCACGAAGACCAAGCTTCCCAATTTTTAAAATCTATAACATTGTTATAAATAACAGCTGCAGGTGCTTTGATTGTTCTGGAGCGCTCAACTTCAAAAGAGTTTGGTTGAACAGCAATATAAATGGAAAAACCAATAGCTAAAATGAGTATGAGAAATAGAAGATACTTTAATGCTTTCATTATTTGGTAAGTTGTAGTGTTTATCAAATATAATCAAATTATAAAGATAATGAATGACGGACCAAATAGTTATTTTATTGAAAAAGCCACTTAATCGCTACTATGAAAAGGATAAATGAAATAAAGGCCAACAATACCCAAATACTGCCTTTGTAATATTTTTTATGGAGCTTTGTGTCTTTTCTATAGGCATAAATGAGGACGCCTATAAAAGCTATGGCAAATAAAATTCCAAAAACTAATTGACCTTTTGTAAACATATACTTAATTTTATGCAAATTTATGAATAATAGAACGAGATTTCCATATTTGTGGAAATGAAAAATAATTAATTAATGAAAGAAAAAATAGAAGCGGTCAAAGCTTTCCATACAGCCTTTAAAATTGGTCATCGGGAGACGCCTAAAGCAGATTTAGGATTGGAAAAAAACATGTTACGTTATAAATTAATGCGTGAGGAAAACGAAGAATACCTTGAAGCTGCAAACAACAATGACTTGGTTGAGGTTGCTGATGCTTTGGGAGATATGCTTTATATATTATGCGGAACCATCATTGAACATGGTTTGCAACATAAAATTGAAGACGTTTTTAATGAAATTCAGCGCAGCAATATGAGTAAATTGGGCGAAGATGGTGAGCCAATTTACAGAGAGGACGGGAAAGTTTTAAAAGGCCCTAACTATTTTAAACCGCATATAGAATCCATACTGAACAAATAAAAAAAAGCAGCCAACTGGCTGCTTTTTTTATTTAACTGAATATCTCCAGTTATGTTTATCTTCCAAAAGATTATGTTGTATTTCTAATAATTGCTTTTTAAATAATGAAGCAAAGCTGTCATCGGTATTAGGAATCTCAAATGTTTCTCCAGCATGTTCAAATGCCGAAACGGGACTAATAACTGCAGCAGTGCCTGTTCCAAAAATTTCTTTTAACAAACCATTATGAGCAGCCTCCTTAATCTCACTAACGCTAATACGTCTAACCTCTATATCAATATTGTTATCTTTAGCCAATTGAATCACACTTTTTCTTGTAATACCATCAAGAATCCTGTCACTGGTAGGAGCAGTAATTAAGGTATTATTGATTCTGAAAAAGATATTCATCGTTCCAGCTTCTTCTAAATACTCATGTGAGTTAGCATCTGTCCAAATAATTTGTTGGAATCCACTTTTTTGAGCCAAACTTGTTGGATAAAACTGTGCTGCATAATTTCCAGCAGCTTTGGCAAAACCAACGCCACCATCAGCAGAACGACTGTATTTTTCAGCAATTAATACACGTACAGTACCTGTATAATAAGCTTTTGCTGGTGAGCAAATAATCATAAATCTGTAATTACTAGATGGTGCTGCTGCAATGGCAGAATCTGTAGCAATTACAAATGGTCTAATGTATAACGAATTGCCTACACCAGGTTTAACCCAATCCTTATCTAGATTTAACAAAGTAGTTAAACCGTTCATAAAATATGCTTTTGGAAATTCAGGAATTGCTAATCTAGCTGCTGATTTATTAATACGGCTATGGTTGTCTTCTGGACGAAATAAAAACACCTCACCATTATCGTCCTTATAGGCTTTCATACCTTCAAAAACTGCTTGTCCATAATGGAATACGCGAGCCGAAGGGTCAATAGTCATGGCTTGATATGGCATTATTTTAGGTTGTTGCCATTTGCCATCAACAAAATCACAAGTAAACATATGGTCAGTGAACACACGTCCAAAATTAATGTTTTCAAAATCTACATCTTGAATTTTACTCTTTTCTGCTTTTACTATATCGATTTCGTAAAGGTCTGTTTCCATCATTATAATTCTGTTTTTTGGTCATGCAAAAGTACTTAATTTCAACCTTATAAAAAACAAAATAATTCCTTAAATAAATTGTATATTTGGAGCAAATTTTTTAAATCAAAATATTATCATGAAGAATATATTGTCTTTGTTATTGTTAGTGTTCATAGTAGTTTCTTGTAAAAATGAAACAAAAACCACTGAAGTTACTGAAACTGAAAACGCAGAAGTTGCTTATGCATCTTTTGGAGATAAAATAGAGTCAGACAACGCTATAAAGGCTACGGAAATGGCTGAACGTTTTCAATCTATGCAGGTTGGAGATAGTGTTTCAACAAAAATAGTGGGAAAGGTTAATGAGGTTTGTCAGGCTAAAGGTTGTTGGATGCGTGTAGATTTAGGTAATGATGAAGAAGTAATGGTGAAGTTTAAAGATTATGGATTCTTTATGCCAAAAAATATTGCGGGAAAGGAAGTTATTATGAACGGACATGCTTATGTGTCTGAAGTTTCAGTAGATGAGCAACGTCACTATGCAGAAGATGCTGGAAAATCTGAAGAAGAGATTGCTGCTATTACCGAACCAAAACGTACCTATTCTTTTATGGCAGATGGTGTGCTATTGATTGAAGAATAAATGAAACAACTTATAGCCATATTATGTCTTCTGGTTGTTGTTTTTAGTTGTCAAAATAAGGCAGAAGAGCCTATAGAGACTTCTGAAAGTGCCAAGATTGTTTATGATATGTATGAGCCATCTGAAATGGCCAATCTCATGAATCAGATGTATGCGCACAACCTCAAGGTTAAGCAAGATATTCTAGATGGCAAAACACCAACCGAATTCCCAATGGATTTTATGAAAATCCATACAGCTGAATTGTCAGATTTTAAAGACCGTAACGAAATCTTTGAGAGTTTTTCAAACGTGTTTTTAAACGCAGAACGAGAAATTTTTAATGAAGATTCTGAAGTTCCGCTTGAAGAACGCTTTAATAATGCGGTAAATGTTTGTATTTCCTGTCATCAAACAGAATGTACAGGACCCATTCCACGAATTCAAAAATTATTGATAAAATAAGGTGAAACGTAACGTTATCACCACTGCAGACGGTTCCAAAACCATTCAGATTGAAGATTGGAACGAGCAGTATCATTCTATTCATGGAGCTTACCAAGAAGCCATGCATGTATTTATTGAGCATGGATTTAAGCATGTTATTGAGACCAAAAACTATTCTCAACCTTTATCCATTTTGGAAATTGGTTTTGGGACTGGTTTAAATGCCATGCTCACTATGCATGAAGCCAAAAAAAAGCAAGTTTCAGTAAATTATATTGGTGTTGAAGCTTATCCTGTATTACTTGATGAGCTCAAGCAATTACAATACGATGTTTTATTAAAAGATGATAGTGACACTTTTTTTAAAATGCATGAGGTAGATTGGGAAAATAAGTCAATCATTACTCCTAACTTTACATTAACCAAACGGCAACAATTTTTTCAGGATATAACTGATGAGGATACTTATAACCTCATTTATTTTGATGCATTTGGCGCACGTGTTCAACCAGATTTATGGACAGAGTCCATTTTTAAAATCATGTTTAAGGCTTTAAAACCTCAAGGTGTGTTGGTTACCTATTCAGCAAAAGGCAGTGTGAGACGTGCTATGCAGGCTGTTGGCTTTGAAGTAGAACGATTGCCTGGGCCTCCTGGTAAGAGAGAAATGTTAAGAGCGAAAAAAGGTTTTTGACATTCGGCGAGCCTATGAGCCAAATGTTCCCTTCAACAAAGCATTCGGTAAGTTTGCGAGTCAAAGATTACAGGCTATAAAACGGTGTTAAGAATAGTTAAATCTGTTAAACCTTAATTAAACTCAACATTATTGGATGTAGCAATCCGTATCTTTACAAAAAATTGTAAATGAAGATTTTAATTACTGGGGCTACAGGTTTAATTGGTCAAGCTATTGTAAAACAGTGTTTGGCTCAAGATTTTACCGTTTATTATTTAACCACTTCGAAATCTAAAATTGAAAACCTTCCCAATTACAAAGGGTTCTACTGGAATCCTAGAGAACAGTTTATAGATAGCGCTTGTTTAGAGGGTGTGGAAACCATTATTAATTTGGCAGGAGCAAGTATTGCAAAGCGTTGGACATCAGATTATAAGGAAACTATCATTAGCAGTCGTGTTAATACCTTGAAGCTACTATATAAAGCGTTATCAGAAAACAAACACAATATCAAGCATTTGATTTCTGCCAGTGCTATTGGTGGCTACCCAGATTCCTTGACCAATTATTATGAAGAGTCATTTTCTGAATATTCCAATAGTTTTTTAGGCGACGTTGTCAAAAAATGGGAAGCTGAAGCGGATACTTTTAGCGTATTAGGACTAACTGTTTCTAAAATTAGAATAGGCTTGGTTTTGGATGACAAAGAAGGAGCTTTACCTCAAATAGTCAAACCCACAAAATTTGGTTTTGGAGCTGCTTTTGGTAGTGGCGATCAGTGGCAATCATGGATTCATGTTGATGATTTGGCCGGCATATTTCTGCACATGGCAACACATCATTTAGAAGGTGTGTTTAATGGAGTCGCACCTAACCCAGTGAGTAATACGGAACTGACCAAAGCCGTAGCAAACACAGTTAAGCGACCACTTATTTTACCTAACATTCCAAAATTTATGATGAAATTAATTTTGGGTGAGATGCATATACTACTATTTGAAAGCCAACGCGTGAGCTCTAAAAAAATTGAAAACACGGGTTTTGAGTTTCAATATGTGAACCTAAAACCAGCTTTGGAAGATTTGTTGATTAGTTGATGATGGAAGACGGAAGACTGTTGATTTGGTTATTTGTTTATATGGTTTAGTGTTGAATAGTCAAAAGTTTGGAACAGCCAATCACAACTCTTGAATGGTTAATCAAAAGTCTAGAATAGGCAATCAAAACTCTGGAACGATCAATCAAAACTTTAGAACGCTTAATTAAAACTCTGGAATGCTCAATCAAAAGTCTGGAACGACCAATCAAAAGTGGAACATGGTTAATCAAAAGTGGAACATGGTCAATCAAAAGTGGAACATGGTCAATCAAAGGTGGAACATGCTTAATCAAAAGTGGAACATGGTCAATAATAACTTTGAAATGAGTGGCAACAATGAACTACATACATCATCTAACAGTTTTTGATTAAGTATATTTCAAATATTTGTTAATGAAGTCTGAACGTTTAATAATTCTATTTTCTTGATACCAATATATTAAATCAGATTCTAAACCATTCAAGCTATCTATAAAAACTGGAAAAGACATATTATCAATGAAACTTCTCCAATATAATTTGTTTAGTTTAACCTGCGAGTAATTATCCCTTTTTACATTTTTAAAAGAAATATTGAAATCTGAAAACATTTTATGATAGGCATTATAATCATACAGTTCATTGCAGGTTTTTTGAAAGAGATAAGATAGTTCAGAATCTATTTCAAAAAAGTCTTTATCAGTATCAAATTCATATTCAAAATAATTGCCATTATTTTCTCGATAGTTAATTAAATTTTTATCATTCTTTAAACCTAATAGTAATTCATTTCTGAATAAGGTTACTTTAAATTCGTCCATGTCATATTGGGAAACTAATGGACTATAAGCTGGTATTGAAAACGATAAGGAGAATTGTTTTTTGTTAAACTTATAAGTTATTCTTGATTTTCTTGCTAATTTCTCTCCATTCAAAATCCAAATCATATTGTTTTCCCCATAAAATTTTTCTCTTTCTTCAATTTCGGAGATCTTTATTGGTGAGTTCTGAATTTCAATAACTAAACTATTTTTAAGTTTTAAATCAGCGCGATGGGTTTTACCATTTTTTGATATAGAAACTTCTCTATATTGAATTGGAAATAAATTTTGCCAGTTTAAATGCCATTCGGTTATTGGTTCATACCAACTGTCACATTCATTTTTTGTTTTATGACTCCAATGTTTTATTTTGAATGGACCTTTTTTTCCTATTACAATAGAATCACAATCTGGACATTTTGCTCTTTCCCCTGAAAAAGAAACTTCTATTTTGTCATTCTTTTCATTGTATGCATATCTCATTCTATCTGTTCAATTTACATAGAGCGTTCTGTGTATGAAACGTAGCGTGTTAAAGTTAAAATAATTTTGGGTTGGGCAATGAGCCGAATTTTTAATTTCTATGTTTACCTTTAATTTACTAAATATAGCCAAATTAAAAATTTGGCGGACTTGCATATGCCGAAACTTCGATTAGTCAACTGCCCAGCTATGAGCTATACGTCTTAAGTTTGCAAATGTTATTCTTTTTCTTAATGCCAATCATAAAAACAAAATCTACATTGTTTGGCATTAGGTGTGCGAGCAATTTTTTTACACTTTGGGCATAAATTCAGATTTAGTTCATTTTTATGCTCTTTATAAATTCGGGTTGCAGAATTTACTTTAAATTCTTCAAATCCATTTTCTAATAGTTTTAAAACATTTTTATCAGTTGATATATGTCTATCTCTTAATTCGATTAATTTTGGATGCAAATTTTCTCGATTTCCCCATTTGAGCATTCCAATGTTATGGTTTCTTGCTTTTTTCTCAAGTTCTGTATTAAATTCAGAACAATATTGATGGATATAATCAATCAATGCTGGATAGATTTCGTCCATTTTTATTCTTTTTTATTTTCAACAATCTTAAATTCTTTGTAGAAATTTTCAAAATCAGAAAGATTTTTATCAAAAGTATCAAGTGTACAAACTAATTGTATTCTATAGCAGATTCCATTTTTGTAAATCAAATACTTTTTTGATTTATGGTCAAAACTTGGAACTTTTGAGGTAGTCATAACTTCTCTTGAAAATTCAGAATCCTCTTGTGAAATATCCGTTTTTAAGAGAAATGGTTGCCATTTTTGCTTTTCGTGATTTATTAGTTCTTTTATGTTCTTAATATCACTATTTTTATGAGCGTATATTTCGATAGAATTCTGAACCTCATTTTCTTTTGATTCAGAAATAACTTTAGGAAGAGTCCAATTCACAATAGAGAATTTCTGAATAGTGTCATTTTTAATTTCACTAACTAAATTCCAATCTGTTGGTATTTTTACTTGATATAAATATGTTACATTCTCATAAATCGATTGAGCGTAGGATTGAAAATTTATAGTTAAAGCGATTAGAAAAGTCAAAAGTAATTTGTTCATTAACTTTATGGGTTTAAATTGTTGCCAACAATTGGATAAACGCCATTGCGTTTATACTTCTAAAAATAATTAAAAATCTTACAAATCGAGTAGGTATTATGATTAATTGTGAGTGGGTTGGTAGTTTGTGTAAGTGATTTTAGATGCTGAATCAAGTTCAGCATGACAAGTACAACGTCCGTTTAGCATGACATTTCGACAAGCTCAATGCAGGCAAATTCAATATAAGTTTAGTTTTTTAAAACCAAATCATAAATACCCATAAGCCCAATACATCAAAACAAATTGTAGTGGTATGCGGAATATTAAAAGCCATTTAGGAATACCTGCACTGGCTTTTTTACCTGATAGCATATAGAAGTGGACTAATAAGAATACGGTGAGCATCAACATAATGCCGTAAATAGCCCAAGCCCTTGTTTCTTTAAATAGCAGTGCGGCACCCAGCATGATTTCGGCCAAACCGCTTAAAAGTACCAAGGTTTTGTGGTTGGGTAAATACCGTGGCATGATGCGCATATACATTTCGGGTTTGATAAAATGCATGATACCTGCCACTATATACAGTGCTGCCATGGCATATAGGTGCCAGGGGTTATTCATCTTTATAAACCTTGTAGGTGATACCAATGCCGTAATTGGTGAGTCCGGTTTTAAGCAAACTGGAGTCCATACTGCCGGGTTTAAACTGTACCCAGTCGTTGCCATTTATAAACACGCGTTTTATAAAGGTGTTGTGGGTTTTTATTTCGCTGGTAAATGGTAACAAGGGTCTGAAATTGGTAGGTATTTTTACAATGCCACCATCCCGACCTTTTAGTTCCTTGTATTTTTTGTTGGGCAACAGTTTGCCGGCTTTATCGGTGTAACCCAATACCTGTAAGGATACAAAGAATCCGTTTTCGGGGTAGATGATGTTGTAGTCGCTAACATCCAAATCATAGGAATCGCCCTTTTTTTCGGTGGCTCTAAATACGATATTCTCATACACCAATACGTCACCAGGTTTACCGTTGTCATTTTTATAAAACTTGACTTTAAACAGGGTTGAAAACGGTTTTTTGTCGGCGTTTTTCTTTTTACGCTGTTCCCAATCACGAGATTCCAAGGTAATGGGGAAATGGATGGTGCTTAATTTTTTAAGCTTGTCATTGGGGTTGGAAAAATAGACTGCAATCTCCGATTCTATGGTTGGTAGCCAGCAATGGTAATAATCATCGTCCAGATAGGGTTCTAAAGTTTCTTCCTTGAACTTGCGGTTGTTGGCTATGAGTACAATTTCATCTAACTGACTGATTTCTTCTTCTAGTAAAATAGTTTTTTGAAGTTTTGAAGTTGGTATTGTTGCGCTTTTATAACTCAATGCAGAAATATATAAGGTATCAACATCTGGGTAGAGTTTCTTGGTAAAAATAAAGGCGCCTTCATCATCGGCGAAAATACCTTGGCCGTCACCAAATGAAATAGTGGCATAGGAGATAGGTGTTTTTGACTGACTATCTTGAATGGTTGTTTTTTGCGAAAAACCAAACCACGATGCAATCATAAAAGTAAATAAGCAACTTTTTTTTAAATTCATATTATTTGTTTGCTGAAATCCAAGCGTTTATTTTATCTTCTAATAAAGCTAAAGGCACACAACCAGGCTCTAAAACTTCATTATGGAACTCACTAATATCAAAGTTTGTGCCTAACTCCCTTTCAGCCTTTGCGCGAAGTTCTTTAATTTTTAACTGACCAATTTTATAGGATAGTGCTTGTCCTGGCATAGCCATATAGCGTTCAATTTCTGAAGTGATGCTGGCTTCGCTTTCAGCTTCATGATCTAAAGAATATTGAATAGCTTCTTCTCGTGTCCAGCCTTTAGAATGTAAACCAGTGTCAACCACTAATCTTATGGCTCTATGCATTTCCATGCCTAGCATACCAAAATACTGGTATGGGTCTGTGTATAAACCTAATTCTTTACCCAAAGATTCTGAATATAAGGCCCAACCTTCACCGTAGGCACTGTACCATAAGGTTTTTCTGAATTGAGGCAAATTGGTGTCTTCTTGTTGTAATGAAATTTGATAATGATGTCCAGGAATGGCTTCATGTAAAAATAAAGCTTCATCACTAAATATATTGTAAGCAGTTACATCTGGAATAGGCACATAAAAAATACCTGGTCTGGTGCCATCCAAAGACCCTTGATTGTACTCGGCACTGGCCGAAGCTTCACGGAAGGCTTCTGTTCTTCTGACTTCAAATGCTGTTTTTGGTTTTACATCAAATAATTTATTGATTTGTGGTTTCATGGTTTCATGAATGGCATTGAAATTATCAATGACTTCCTGTGGATCATCAAATGGCATGAGTTCTTTATTGGTTCTAACATGATTAAAGAATGATTTTAAATCACCTTCAAAACCTACTTGCTCTTTTACTTTTTCCATTTCGGCGGAAATTCTTTCAACTTCTTTTAAGCCAAGATTATGAATCTCATCAGCAGTCATATTGGTTGTGGTAAATAGCTTTATCATGTAATTGTAATAGGCAGCACCATTTGGTGTGTCATTAATTCCAGAGGATTCCCTTCCTGCAGCCACATAATCAGTTTTTAAGAAATCATAGAGGCTTTTGTAAGCAGGAATAATTTTGTCATTCAGTTTGGCTGTGTAAGCATCTTTTAAAGTTGCTTTATCTTCGTCGCTAAAACTATCTGGCATATTATTGATAGGTGAGTAGAATAGGTGGTTTTCAATATCATTGGAAGCGCCTGATTCTATTTGTGGTAATACTTTAACAATTAATGATTTTGGCAATACATAACCTTCGGTAATCCCTTTTTCCATGTTGTTTTTTACGGATTGCAGCCACTCGGTATAACCATCCAAACGCTTTAACCAATTGTTATAATCTTCAACCGTTTCAAAAGGTTGCGCGCCTGCACCGCTAGCTAATTGACCCACAGAAAGATGTGGTGACCACATTTGATCTATAGGCACCAGTTCCCGGTGTTTAAAATTAAAAGCCTCCAAAGCCATATCTACTTCCCATTTTAAAATGGCTTTAGACATTTTCTGACTATCAGTTAAGGTGCTATCAGCTATATTGTTTAATTCATTTAGATATTTGGTGTAATAACTTTTAGTTTTATCAATATGCGATTTTGATAACATATTAGGGAATTGATCATTGTAGCGATTATCACCAGCATAAGTTGCATTCAATGGGTTTAGTTGCAGTCCCTCTTCATAATAACTATCTAATAGTTTGTTAAAATCTTCATTAGGCATAGTCATAGCGGTTTCGGTATTTTCTTCAGTTTTTTCGTCCTTACAGGATGCTAAAACAATAACAAGGCAAAAAATGGATAAAAAGGTTCTCATAGAATTTAAAAATCAAAATTTGAAAGCTAAAGATACATATTCTTAAATTGAATTTGTAAATAAAAAAAGCCACAATCCTTCAGATTGTAGCTTTAATCAAGTGTTTAATTGTAATTGGTTATTCTTTATCTAAATTTTTGGTCATGTTAAAGCCTAAAAACAGACCAGCACCAGCTGTAAAGAAAATAGTTGCAGGGTAAATAGCCTCATTATCAAGCGTTGTGTAATTGTCTAGTAATGATGCTATAAAAGTCCCTAAACCTATACCCATTAATAGCAAGGCAAGATTTAGAATTAAGACTTTCCAAATTGGTGCGGTTTGTTGCTTGCCCTTCATAAAAATACTCGCATCGGCTCCTTTTTCTATTAAGGCTAAACGTTCTTTGTTTCTAGTTGAAAAATACAAGTAAAATACGCCGAATACAGCTCCGAAAATAACTGGTATGATAACTAATTCTGATCCCATAAGTGTTTGTTTTTAACCTGTTTGCTCACAGGCAGATTGATAAATGATTATATTTGTTTCATAGCTTATGACGACAGCTTATTAATTATGGTTACAACTTTTTCAAACTTTTTTTCAATTTTATCTGTAACCGCAGAAAGTATTACGTCGTCTAAAACTCAAATGACCACCAACAACGAACAAACTATAATCAATGAAGTTATAGCAGGTAATACCAATGCCTTTGCTAGTTTGGTTGATAATTATAAGGACTTGGTGTTTACATTGGCATTGCGCATGTTAAAGAATAGAGAAGAGGCTGAAGAGGTTTCTCAAGACGCTTTTATAAAAATTTTTAAGTCCTTAAATAAGTTTAAAGGTGACTCAAAATTTTCAACATGGGTATATCGGGTGACATATAATACTTGTTTAGATAGAATAAAGAAGAATAAGCGAAGCCAAGCACACGTTCCTATTGATGAATTTACAGAACATCACATAAAAACTATAGAAAATGCATTGGATATAATGGAACATGAAGAGAAGAAGCTGGCTATCCAAAAATGTTTACAATTATTGCCAAGTGAAGATAGTTTTTTAATGACATTATATTATTTTGAAGAACAATCTTTGGATGAAATTTCAAAAGTAACAGGTCTTACAGCCAATAATGTTAAAGTGAAATTATTTAGAAGTCGAAAAAAGTTGGCTGTCATTTTTAGTCAGCAGTTGGAACCAGAAATTATTGAATCGTATGGAAAAGCATTTAGATAAAAAACTAGAGAAATTATCAGATAAGATGATGCAAGAAAGTGGTTTAGAAAAACCATCTTTCAATTTTACTAATGCTGTAATGGAACGTGTAGAGAAAGTTTCTGCAAATCAAATTACAGAATATAAACCATTGATTTCAAAACAAGCTTGGTTTGTAATTGCTGTTGCTCTTTTACCAATTGCCTATATTATTGTTAATAATTCCAGTTCTTCTAACAGCAATTGGTTTGATGTAATTGACTTCAATAGCTTATTTAATTATCAATTTATAGATAATATGTTTTCAGTAACTGTTTCTAAAACGGTACTGTACACTATTGTGCTTTTTGGATTGATGCTTTGTGTACAAATCCCAATATTAAAGAACCATTTTGATAAGCGATTTGAGGTTTAATGGTAATTAATTTTTATCGTTTTCCTCTTTGTTTACAGTGCTTTTCTCGTTGTTTTAAAAAATAATCACCCTTTTTTAAAACCCTCAAGCCATTTTCTTCGTAAGTGTTTGCAATGGTATTTATTACCAGATTAATTATTAATCCTAAAAACCAAACATTATGAAAAAATTAATTTTATTCACGTGTGCCCTTACGCTATGTTTTGTAACTAGTTGCGAAACAGAATCAATAGATTCAGTAAACCAAGAACCTACTAATGCTTCAAACTTAAGAAAAGGTGTAAAAACAGGAAATTCAGTTTATGTTTCTTCAAATACATCAGGAATATTAGGTATTTATAATATTGAAAATGGATCATCAAGAATGATTGGTCTCCCATATGCAGATGCTGATGGTGTTGTATATGATGGAAGCCGCGATGCTATTTATCATGTAAACAGAAGCGATTCTAAATTGGTTGCTTTATCAAATATTAGTAATACCATGGGTGGTGATATGGCTATGCCAACTGCCATGGGACCCTCTACATTTACCAATGGTCGTGAGGCTACATTTTATAATAATAAAGTGGTAGTGGTTGATGATGTAACACCTGGTAAGTTAATAAGCTATCATGTAAATACGAGACAGATAAATGATTTTAGACAGTATAATGTTGGATTTGAAGTTTGGGGAATTCAAGCTACAGGTAAAGATCTTTGGGCAATTGAAGATGTAAGCAATATTTTGGCATATTTTGAAAACTTCCATAATGCGCCTAGTGGAGATCTACCTGCTACAAGTGAAGTAGCCATTGAAGGTTTGGTTCGTACACATGGTTTAAATTATGATGAAGCTTCAGATATTATGGTTTTGACTGATATCGGTTCAGCTGGTTCTCCAGATGATGGTGCGCTAGTAGTTATTACCGATTTTAAAAACAAGTTTATGCAAGCTGGTGATGGTGGAACTATAAGTTTATCAGACCAGATAAGAATAGAAGGCGATTTAACGCAATTAGGTAATCCTGTTGATGTTGTTGTGCGTGCTCAAGAGGGAGCTATTTACGTAGCAGAACGCGCACAACAAAAATTCTTGGTATTTGATATACCATCAGATAATTGTAACTGTGAGCCAACTCATAGTCATGATTTTCCTGGTGCAAGTGCTATAACAACAGATTTTTAGTGAGCTATTAATCAAAAACCGTTACGTTAGGGCGTAACAACACTAAACGTGAGAACCTTTTGGTATTTAAAAAGCCAAAAGGTTTTCTTTTTTAATACCAGCGTCTTTTTTTCTTTTTTGAGGCTTTACTTTTTCTACCCTTTTTGTGTTTACTACCAGTTTGTTTGGACTTGTGAACAATAGCTTTAGCTTGAGGATCTAATGGATACGGGTGGTTTTCTTCAACAGGAATTTCTTTTTGAATGAGTTGCTGTATTGTTTTTACATATGCTTTTTCATCTGCAGAGCACATTGAGTAAGCCATACCACTATTACCAGCTCGACCAGTTCTGCCAATTCTGTGTACATAGGTTTCTGAAATGTTAGGTAAATCAAAGTTAATCACGGCATCCAAATCGTCAATATCAATACCTCTTGCTGCAACATCAGTAGCAATGAGAATATTGACCATATTGTTTTTGAACTTTTTTAAAGCAGTTTGTCTATCAGTTTGCGATTTATCACCATGCAACGTTTCTACATTATAACCGTTTTTGGTTAAGGTTTTTTCTAGTTTGTCAACCCCAAATTTTGTACGTCTAAAAATTAATATGCTGCCTTTAATCTCATTTCGAAGTAAGTGCAAACACAATTCCATTTTATTGCGTTTCGGGACATAATATAAAACCTGATTGATAGTTTTTGCAGCTAAAGATGTATTAGCAACTTCTATACGTTTAGGGTTTTTTAAAATAGTATTGGCTAATTGTTCAACCTTAAACGGTATGGTAGCCGAGAATAAAAGGGTTTGTTTGTTATTTGGACATGATTGTTCAATGGTTTTTACATCATCAATAAAACCCATATCAAGCATCAAATCAGCTTCATCTATAACTAGTATTTCAACATTTTCTAAATTAACAATATCCTGTTTTTGTAAATCAATTAACCTGCCTGGTGTTGCTACCAATATATCAACCCCTTTTGTTAGCACATCAATTTGTGGTTTATCTGAAATACCACCAAAAATTACAGTTGTTCTTAAATTGGTATGTCTGGCATAGGCCTTAAAATTGTTGCCTATTTGTAAGGCTAGTTCACGTGTTGGACTAACAACTAGTGCTTTTATTGTTTTCGCACCTTTTGGAGCGTCTTGATTTTTAAATAATAGTTGCAATAATGGTAACGCAAATGCCGCAGTTTTACCTGTGCCTGTTTGTGCCGAAACAATAACATCTCGCTGCTCTAAAATTGCAGGAATGGTTTGCTTTTGAACTTCAGTTGGAACATGGTATTGTTGCTCTTCTATAGCTTTTAATAGTGGGTCAATAAGTTGTAAATTGCTAAAAGACATAGGCTGATATTTATAACAAAGGTAATTAACCTGAATGGTTTTAAATGATAAAATATAAATTGAAACAAAAAAAGCCGCTTCAACAGAAACGGCTTAATATCAATAATTAAAAATTACTTAAGATTGCTCATTGGCAACTAATGTAATTTGTAATTCAAATTCATCATTAATAAATTTATCACCTAAATCATCAAAGAATGACTTTGAACCATATTTTACATTCCATTTTGAACGGTCAATTGTAAACGTTTCGCTTGTTAAAGTTAAGGTATCACCATTTTCAGTTATGTTTACTGGGATTGTGATATTGTTTTCAGCATCTTTCATTTTTAAGTTTCCAGATAACATACCTTTACCATCCTTCATTTCAAAAGCAGTTACATTAAATGCTGACGTTGGGTATTTTTCAACATCAAAAAAGTCATCACTTTTTAAATGACCAGTTAATTTGGCATGGCTTTCTTCTTCAACAGGAATATCCGTTACAGTAATAGAACTCATATCAATTAAAAAAGTACCACTTTCAACGGCGTCACCATTCATAGTTAAAACACCACTTTCAATAGCAATTGTTCCTGTATGTGTTCCGGTTGGTTTAAAACCTTTCCACATAATAGTTGAATTATCAGCTTCTGCAATATATTTTGTAGAAACAGCCGTTGTTTCAGCAGTTTCTTCAGCAGCTGTTGTTTCAGCTTCTTTAGCTTTATCTTTACAATTTGTCAATGCTAGAGCAAATAATGCTATTCCAGCAAATTTTAAAAAACTTTTAGTCATAATAATTTTCTTTTAGTGTTAAGCAACAAAAATAAACAATTGTTGATGACATTTATATAAAAAAAACTTAAAAAATAATTGATGACATTTTGACATTTTAATAATAATGGCAGTACTTTTGCCATCATTTTTAGAGTTAAAATAATTGAAGTACCGCAATGAGTAAAAAAGATAAAAAAGAAACAGCAACATCAGAGCAGATTGATGAGCAAGTCATGGAAAAAGATGAATTGACAGCTGAAGAACAGTTGTCAGAATCCTTACAACAAGAAAAAGATAAGTTTTTACGATTGTTTGCTGAATTCGAAAATTATAAGAGACGTACTGCCAAAGAACGTATAGATTTGTTTAAAACGGCAAACGAGGAGGTCATGTTGGCTATGTTACCTGTTTTAGATGATTTTGAACGTGCCTTAAATCATATTGAAGAAGATAAAGAAGCCGAAGAATTGCGCAAAGGTGTGTTGTTGATATATCAAAAACTCATGACAACGCTTGAACAAAAAGGATTAAAGGCTATAAAAATTTCAAAAGGAGATGACTTTAATGCTGATTCACATGAAGCCATTACTCAAATACCAGCTCCAAGTGATGATTTAAAAGGCAAAATAATTGATGTGGTAGAAAAAGGATATCAATTAGGAGAAAAAATAATAAGATTTCCAAAAGTAGTTATAGGACAATAAAAGTATGGCAAAGAGAGATTATTACGACATATTAGGTATTGATAAAAATGCAAGTGCAG
Organism: Hanstruepera ponticola; assembly: GCF_012931685.1. Lineage (GTDB taxonomy): Bacteria > Bacteroidota > Bacteroidia > Flavobacteriales > Flavobacteriaceae > Hanstruepera > Hanstruepera ponticola. The sequence goes on along the minus strand of NZ_JABANC010000005.1, from coordinate 147,443 downwards.
CAGAAATAAAAAAGGCCTACCGGAAGATGGCATTGAAATATCATCCTGATAAAAATCCAGATGATAAAGAAGCTGAAACTAAGTTTAAAGAAGCTGCCGAAGCTTACGAAGTTTTAAGTAATGCTGACAAAAAATCACGTTATGACCAATTTGGACATCAGGCTTTTGATGGTGCAGGTGGTTTTGGTGGTGGAAGTATGAACATGGATGATATTTTCAGTCAGTTTGGTGATATTTTTGGAGGAGCATTTGGCGGAGGCGGTGGATTCTCTGGTTTTGGCGGTGGATTTGGCGGTGGTGGTCAACGTCGTATGAAAGGAAGTAATCTGCGTATTCGAGTCAAATTATCATTAGAAGAAATTGCTAATGGTGTTGAGAAGAAAGTAAAGGTCAGACGTAAAGTTCAGGCATCTGGTACTACGTATAGAACGTGTCCTACTTGTAATGGCTCTGGTCAAGTAACACGAGTGACCAATACTATTTTAGGGCGTATGCAAACGGCAACTACTTGTAACACATGTGGCGGAGCAGGTCAGACTATTGATAAAAAACCAAATGATGCAGATGCTCAAGGTTTGATTGTAAAAGAGGAGACCGTTTCAATTAAAATTCCAGCTGGTGTTGTTGATGGTATGCAGTTGAAAGTCACAGGTAAAGGTAATGATGCGCTAGGAAATGGCATTTCAGGGGATTTACTTGTGGCTATTGAAGAAGAAAACCACGCAACCTTGCAGCGTGAAGGTGATAATTTACATTATGATCTATACATAAGTTTACCTGATGCTGTATTGGGAACGTCAAAAGAGATTGATACGGTAACTGGAAAGGTTCGTATTAAAATTGAAGCGGGAGTACAATCTGGTAAAATATTAAGATTACGTGGAAAAGGAATTCCTTCAATAAATGGTTATGGAAAAGGGGATTTACTAGTTCACGTAAATGTATGGACACCAAAAACTTTAAATAAGCAACAAAAAGACTTTTTTGAATCTAATAAGGAGGATGAGCATTTTGCACCTAAACCAGAAAGTTCTGACAAATCTTTTTTTGAGAAAGTAAAAGATATGTTTTCTTAAAATAAATAAAAAATCCTGCAACTCTTTGATAGACTAGGTTTTGAAAGGATTTTTAAAATTAAATCCAAATATATTTCCTTACTTTTTAGAGGTATTTAAGAAAATAATACTATATTTGATTATCACTATTCTATAATAGTGGTAATTTTTCTTTTTCATAGCAATTTTTTCCCATCCTTAAATTAATTTTTTAGGATGGGTTTTGTTTTTTTAAGCTACCCAATTAAAGCATAAATAAGTTCGGTTTACAGCTTTCATTTAATATATTTACATCAAACAAATTTCAATACTAAAATAAGTATGAATAACTTATTGGAAGCGCACCATATTTCAAAAAAATTTGGAAATTTCACTGCTTTAAATAATGTTTCGATTGCTGTTCCTAAAGGCAGTATTTTTGGACTTTTAGGACCAAATGGAGCAGGGAAAACAACACTTATTCGAGTTATTAATCAAATCACCATGCCAGATACTGGTCATGTTATTTTGGATAATGAGGCGTTGCAACCCCATCATGTTAGGGATATTGGTTATTTGCCTGAAGAGCGTGGTTTGTATAAATCCATGAAAGTGGGTGAGCAAGCTTTGTATTTGGCACAATTGAAAGGCTTAAGCAAGAGTGAGGCCAAAACACGTTTAAAGTATTGGTTTGAAAGGTTGGAAATTGGCGATTGGTGGAATAAAAAAATCCAAGAGTTATCAAAAGGGATGGCTCAAAAAATTCAATTTGTGGTAACTGTATTGCACCAACCAAAACTATTGATTTTTGATGAACCTTTTTCAGGTTTTGATCCTATTAATGCCAATTTAATAAAAGATGAAATTTTAAGATTAAAAGAAGAAGGTGCTACCGTTATTTTTTCAACTCATCGCATGGAATCTGTTGAAGAGTTATGCGACCATATTGCTCTCATACATCAATCTAACAAGATATTAGATGGGAAACTAATTGATATAAAAAGGGCTTACAAAACAAATACTTACGAGATTGGTATTCGTACGCCTGATGATAGACAATTACAAAGAGAAATGGCTGAAAAATTCACCGTGTCTCCAGCAAATTTTAAAACAATTGGTGATGAACTCAAACTCAATGTTAAGCTGCAAGAAATGCATACAGCAAATGATTTGTTGAGTTATTTAACCTCCAAAGGCGAAGTATCTCATTTTGTAGAATTGGTGCCTTCGGCAAATGATATTTTTATTCAAGCAGTAAAGAATAATTAAGTATGAACCACTTACCACTGATAATTAAGCGCGAGTATTTAACTAAAGTTAAAAACAAATCATTTTTGGTTATGACTATCTTGAGTCCAGTCATCATGATTGCGCTTATAGCTGTTGTTGCTTATTTGTCTCAACTGAATAATAACTCCGAACGAAATATTTCAATTTTAGATGAATCAGGTTTGTTAAGCGCTGTTTTTAAAGATTCAGATAATATTAAATATACAGTTCTTAATGGTCTCTCACTTAATGATGCCAAGGAAATTGTAAAAGAGCAACAAAGTTACGGTCTTCTGCATATTGAAAATCATAACAAGATTGATGACGTAGCTAATTCTATAAAATTTTATTCCGAAGAATCACCATCCATAGGCTTGATGTCTGATTTAGAAAGTGTTTTGGAAAGACACTTAACCGATTTAAAGCTAGAAAGTGTAGGTGTTAATATTGAAAAAATAAAGGCTGCTGATGTTAAGGTGGATATTGCCCAAGAGAGTTTTGCTGGTGAAAAAACATCGAAAATTGATAGTATCATTAAATTGGCCTTTGGAGGTGCGGCAGGATATTTGCTCTTTATGTTTATCATTATTTATGGCAATATGATTATGCGCAGTGTTATTGAAGAGAAGACCAGTCGTATTATAGAAGTCATTATTTCTTCGGTAAAACCTGTTCAATTGATGCTGGGTAAAATTATTGGAACGTCTCTAGCTGGGATTACACAATTTGTTATTTGGATTATTTTGGGAGGCTTGTTACTAACGGTAGTATCGGCAATATTTGGGATAGATCTTATGCAATCGCAAATGCCTCAAGAGGAAATTATGAATCAGGCGATGAATAATAATGAGGTTGCTTTAGAAATGCAGAACGTTATGGTTGCTTTTTATAATTTACCAATTACCAACCTAATTTTTGCGTTTATTTTATTTTTTATAGGTGGTTATTTGTTGTATAGTTCATTATATGCAGCTATAGGAGCAGCCGTTGATAATGAAACGGATACACAGCAGTTTTTACTACCAATTCTAATGCCTCTTATATTAGCTGTTTACATTGGTATTTTTACAGTTATTGAAGATCCACACGGTACAGTCTCAACTGTTTTTTCTTTCATACCATTTACCTCACCAGTAGTTATGCTCATGCGAATACCGTTTGGTGTACCCATTTGGCAGCAGCTATTATCCTTGGTATTGTTGATTGGAACTTTTATGTTTACAGTATGGTTTGCTGCTAAAATTTACCGCGTTGGTATTTTAATGTATGGCAAAAAACCTAGTTATAAAGAAATTTTGAAATGGATTAAATATTAAGCTTATCATGCAAAGCCAATTGAATGAAATAGGGGAAATAGTTAAGGAAAGTAGTGCCTGGGAGACTTTTGTTGATTTTCTTGGGACTGTTTTGTACGTAAATGAAGATAAAACTATAAAGATTACCATTGGTTTAATCTTCCTAGTAGTTTTAATTTATATAGTAACATCTATCATCCTAAATGTAGTCAAACGACTATTTACTAGGAGCTTACCAAAAGATGATAAAGCTAAATTCAATACAGTATTTTCATTTGCCAGATGGGTTGTTTACTTAATTGTGATGCTTATTGTATTTCACTCTGTAGGTGTAAATGTTACGGCTGTTTTTGCAGCTTCTGCAGCTTTATTAATTGGTATTGGTCTTGCGCTTCAAACGCTTTTTCAGGATATTATTTCTGGAGTTTTTATTTTAATTGACCAATCTGTTCATGTAGGTGATATAATCGAAATTGAAGATAAAGTGGGTCGTGTTGAAGAAATAAAATTACGTACAACCAGAGCTGTAACTATAGATAATAAAGTTCTTGTGATACCTAATCATCTGTATTTGACAAATAGTTTATACAACTGGACTCAAAACGGTGTTTCAACAAGAGAAAGTGTTTCAGTTGGTGTTGCTTATGGAAGTGATGTTCAATTGGTGAAAAAACTATTATTGCAAGCTGCAAATAGTCATAAAGATGTTATAGATTATCCAGAACCAACGGTTTTATTTACAGATTTTGGTGATAGCTCATTAAATTTTAAAGTGATTTTTACCATTAACGATAGTTTTAAAGCGCAATTTCCAAGAAGTGATATACGTTTTGAAATTGATCGCTTGTTTAGAGAGCACAAAGTTACCATTCCGTTCCCACAAAGAGATATTCACATTATTGAAAATAAGAAATAGAAAGTTATGTCTAAAATTTTAGTGATTGAAGATGAGGCGGCTATCCGTCGCGTATTGGTGAAAATTCTATCTGAAGAAAGTGATAGTTATCAAGTTGAAGAGGCTGAAGATGGTCTTTTGGGCATTGAAGCTATTAAAAAAGAAGATTACGATTTGATACTATGCGACATAAAAATGCCAAAAATGGATGGCGTTGAAGTACTTGAAGCTGTAAAAAAAATTAAGCCTGAAATTCCAATAGTCATGATTTCTGGTCATGGAGATTTAGATACGGCTGTCAATACGATGCGATTGGGAGCTTTTGATTACATTTCAAAACCGCCAGATTTAAACCGTTTGCTCAATACAGTTCGCATTGCACTCGACAGAAAAGAGTTAGTAGTTGAAAACAAAATGCTTAAGAAAAAAGTAAGCAAAAACTATGAAATGATTGGTAAGAGTGATGCCATTGAGCAAATAAAAAGTATGATTGATAAGGTTGCACAAACCGATGCTCGCGTGCTTATCACTGGTCCCAATGGTACTGGAAAGGAATTGGTAGCTCATTGGTTACACCAAAAAAGTGAGCGTTCAAAAGGCCCTTTAATTGAAGTAAATTGTGCTGCCATTCCAGCTGAATTAATTGAAAGTGAATTGTTTGGCCATGTTAAAGGTGCCTTCACTAGTGCTGTTAAAGATCGTGCTGGAAAATTTGAAGCTGCTAATAGTGGAACCATTTTTTTAGATGAAATAGGAGACATGAGTCTTTCTGCTCAAGCGAAAGTATTAAGAGCACTACAAGAGAATAAAATCCAACGAGTTGGAAATGATAAGGATATTAAAGTTGATGTTCGCGTTATAGCAGCTACTAATAAAAATTTAAAAAAGGAGATTGAAGAAGGTAATTTCCGTGAAGATTTATACCATAGATTAGCGGTTATTTTAATAAAAGTTCCTGCTTTAAATGATAGACGAGAGGATATACCGTTATTAGTTGAATACTTCTCAAATAAAATTGCACAAGAGCAAGGAACAGTTAAAAAATCATTCTCAAACAAAGCAATAAAGTTGTTACAAGAGTATGATTGGACAGGAAATATTCGAGAATTGCGAAATGTTGTAGAGCGCTTAATCATTTTGGGAGAGAAAGAAGTCAGTGAAAGCGATGTTAAGATGTTTGCTTCAAAATAGACAACGAAATAATTTAAAAAAAAGCACCTGGAAAGGTGCTTTTTTTATATCGAATAGTGATTGAAATGATGAATAACGAGCAACGACTATCAAAAAATTAGAATTTGTATATTTAACAATCTCATAAAATAATATACAATCTCACATGAAAGATATTAATAGTAACCAATTCAAAGTCAAACAACCTATTCAACTTCAAAATATAGCAACAACTTTAGATTTGGAGGCGTCTAAAAAGAAAATTGAAAATGAATTAGAAGATGTATGTGAAGATTTGGCAAAAATCCAAAATGCCATGTATGCTCACGGGAAATATGCTGTGCTAATTTGCATTCAAGGTATGGATACCGCAGGGAAAGACAGTTTGATACGTGAAGTTTTTAAAGAGCTCAATGCTAGAGGAATTGTGGTTCATAGTTTTAAGGTTCCAACAGAACTTGAATTAAAACATGATTATTTATGGCGACATTATATAGCCTTACCAGCACGAGGTAAGTTTGGTGTTTTTAATAGAACCCATTATGAAAATGTATTGGTCACACGTGTTCATCCTGAATATATTCTAGGGGAAAATTTACCTGATGTCAAAGACCTTAGCGATGTGAATGATGAATTTTGGAATAGGCGTTTTCAACAAATCAATGATTTTGAAAGACATATAGCCGAAAACGGTACCATAATTTTTAAGTTCTTTCTACATTTATCTAAAGAAGAACAAAAACACAGGCTATTAAGACGTTTGGACAAACCTGAAAAAAACTGGAAATTCTCACCAGGTGATTTGAAAGAACGTAAACGTTGGGATGATTACCAATTCTGTTATCAAGATGCTTTAAATAGAACATCAAAACCTCATGCGCCATGGTATGCCATTCCTGCCGATGATAAACCTACAGCGCGCTATATAGTAGCAAGAATTCTGTTAGACACATTAAAGACTTATAAAGATATTAAAGAACCTGAATTAGATGATGAGATAAAAGCCAATTTGGAATCCTATAGAAACCAACTAAAAAATGAATAAATTAAGGTTTCTTTTAGAACTGCAATCTATTATAAAACCTATCTTTAATTTTTAAATTAAAAATGAACAACATGAAACAACCTATTTGGCTCCTACTTTTATTGTTTGCACTTAACATTCAAGCCCAAACAGACGCCGAAACCTTACGAACAATTTATACAACTTCATTGACTAATGGTAAAAGCTATGAGTGGTTAGATTACTTATCAAATCAAATTGGGGGAAGATTATCCGGTTCACTAAACGCCGAAAAAGCGGTTCAATATACCAAAGAGGAACTCGAAAAATTAGGTTTAGATAAAGTTTGGTTGCAACCCGTAATGGTACCAAAATGGGTTCGCGGCACAAAAGAATATGCCTTTATTGAAGCCAGTTCTGGAACCACAACTACCGTTAATATTTGTGCGTTAGGAGGTTCTATTGCTACGCCTTATGGTGGTGTTAAAGCTCCAGTTGTTGAGGTGAATGATTTTGATGAACTTAAAGCTTTGGGTAAAGAAAAAGTAGCTGGTAAAATTGTGTTTTTTAATAGACCCATGCAACCAGACTTAATACAAACGTTTGAAGCCTATGGTGGTTGTGTAAATCAACGTTATGCAGGTGCAATGGAAGCAGGTAAACTTGGAGCAGTTGGCGTTATTGTGCGCTCAATGAATTTACGTTTAGATGATTTGCCACACACTGGTAGTATGAGTTATGGCGATTTACCAAACTCTCAACGTATTCCTTCAGCAGCAATAAGTACCAATGATGCAGAAAAGTTAAGTGGCATGTTGGCATTGGATAAAAATTTGAAATTCTTTTTCAATCAAACTTGTCAGCAAATGAAAGAAGTCCAGTCATACAACGTTATTGGTGAAATTACTGGCAGTGAATTTCCTAATGAATATATTATTGTTGGTGGCCATTTAGACTCATGGGATTTGGGTGATGGTTCACATGATGATGGTGCTGGCTGTGTGCAATCTATGGATGTATTACGCTTGCTGACGGAAAGCGGTATCAAGCCAAAGCGCAGTATTCGTGTGGTGTTATTTATGAATGAAGAAAATGGTTTGCGTGGTGCCACCAAATATGCCGAAGTTGCTAAACAAAAGGGTGAAAATCATATCTTTTCTTTAGAGAGTGATGCTGGTGGTTTTACACCTCGTGGCTTTAGTTTTGATTGTAGCGATGCGGTTTTTAATAAAATTGAAAGTTGGAGAAGCTTATTCAAACCGTATTTGATTCACTATTTTGAAAAAGGAGGAAGTGGTGCCGATGTTGGACCATTAAAAACCGATACTAATGTTTGTGCAGGTTTACGTCCAGATTCACAACGCTATTTTGATCACCATCATGCAGCCAATGATACGTTTGAGCATGTCAATAAAAGGGAGTTAGAATTAGGAGCAGCAACCATGACCAGTTTGGTGTATTTAATTGATAAGTATGGCATTTCACCAATTTCAAATAATGAAGAGTTAAAAGATTGATATTATGAATAAATTTCTACTCGCATTATTATTCCTGATTTCATTTAAAGGCTTTACCCAGTCACCAGAACTTGATGATAACACATGGTATTTGCAAAATGTCATTATTAATGGCGAAGACAACATTCCTCCAGTGAATGCAGAAATTACAGATATTACATTAGATTTTTTAATTGAACCTTATGACTTTAACTCTGAAATGTGTAATAGTTTAACTGGTAATTTGAGTTTTGATGATTCATCAAGTAGTTTCTCCTTTATAGAGTTATATCAAACTTTAAGTACTTGTGGATTGACTGAAAATAGTGTCTATGAATCTATGTATTTCAATTTTTACTTTAGTAATCAAGAAAATCTGTTTTCTTATGAGATTACAATGGAATCTGATACCAATGTATTAGTTGTCACTAGCGCTAATGGTGATCAAGCCATTTACGGTAGTGCCAGACTTCATGTTAATGAGTTTAAGCTATCTGAAATTAAAACCTACCCTAATCCAGTAGTTAATGAACTAGTTATAGAAAAACATAATAGTCAAAGCTTGAATGTTAATGTTTACAATATTAAAGGTCAGCTCATGTTTTCGGAAACTGTAGATCAAAATGAATTGGTAATTAGTGTATCAGATTTGAAACCAGGTGTTTACTTCTTTGTTTTTGATGGAAATAATTATAGGAAAGAAATTAAAAAAATAATCAAACAATGATGAAGACTGTTTTTACTACTATTTTAGTTTTAGCTTTTACTTCTGGTTATTCACAATCAGATGAAGATAAACTGCCTTATTACGAAATCCCTGAATACCCAGAAACTTTTACTGCTGGAACCGTAGCAGCACGAGCAATAGATGGATTGGGTTTTCGTTATTATTGGGCAACTGAAGGTTTGCGTCAAGAAGATTTAGATTTTAAGCCTAATGATGATGCGCGCTCTTCTATGGAAACTATTGAGCACATTTACGGACTTTCAAAAATGATAGTTAATTCAACCTTAAAAAAGGATAACAATAAAAAAGAGGATGAGGAAGAATTGAGTTTTGAGGCTATGCGAAAAGCAACTTTATTCAACTTTAAAACAGCTGCGGATATTTTAAGAACCAGTGATGATATTAGCCAGTTTAAAATAGTATTTGGAGATCGTGAAATACCATTTTGGAATCAAATAAATGGTCCAATTGAGGATGCTGTTTGGCATTGTGGTCAACTGGTTTTATTAAGGCGTTCATCTGGGAATCCGTTTAATTCGAAAGTGAGTGTTTTTAGCGGTAAATTAAGAGAGTAATGGGAAAAGCACATTTGCACCAAATACATCCCGTTTTGCCAGTGCAAAATGTAGTAGAAGCCTTATCGTTTTATGTCAACAAATTAGGTTTTAAGATTGCATTTGCAAATGATTCTAAAAATCCCACATATGCTGGTGTGCGTCGGGACGATATTGAGATTCACCTGCAATGGCATGATGCAAAAGAATGGGAGAATAGTATTGATAGACCCATGTTAAGAATAGTTACTCAAAATATTGAATTATTGTTTGAAGAATACACATCAAAAGATGTTTTTCACGAAAATACAGCTATACGTGAAACAGCTTGGCAAACAAAAGAGTTTGCATTTTATGATTTATATAAAAACGGACTAACTTTTTATCAGGAATTACAATAACTACGATTGATTTTCTTCTTGCTCTTCACGTTTCATTTGCAGATATTTAGTCACTAGTCTCACCCCTAATCTAGCGAAAAGGATAATGGCAAAAACCATGACTATACTAAAACCGTCCATAACAATTATTTGCTACAAAGGTACTTTCTTTGCTCTATTTTAAAGAATATTTCAGTCGGTTTAACTAATAATTATGACATCATGATTGCATTAATCTTTCTTGATTTCGGCATCAATTTGACGAATTAATTCTTGTGATTTCACTTTCATGTCATTAAATCCCATATTCATGGTTGTAAACTCAAGAATAGCAAATGCAAACCCATTTTTCTGTTTTAAATCAGTAAGCATCAAAGCGAAATCTTCTTTTTTTAATTCTACAAGTTCACCCATGTTGCCATTGGTGACTTGGTAAAAGTAGTTTTTAGATATGGGATATATATCCAGCATGTCATAAGAAGGTTCATACAACGTTACTTCGGCATCATATCTAAAGTGGTCCTCATTATATTTTATTTTTTTATAGATAGTTTGCATGGTGAGTAGAGCATTCTTAATGGAATCATTAGAAATTATGGCAAGATTTCCTGAATTAGTTAACTCTTGAAACGTATTATCAATTAGGAAAAAACGTTGCCAAGTATAAATGTCAACAATGTCTTTATTAAAGGCATTATAATCTTCAATTGGTTTACCATCAAAATGTTCAATTATTCTTTTTGCAGCTTCAATTTGTGAATTACGTGTAGAAATAAATAAATCTAATTCTGTAATAGTAAGATTTAAATCGGTTTTAATGTTTTTTAAATAATTGAGTTCTTTTGCTCGTTCTTTTTTAGCTTCGTTTGTATTGTTTATCTGTAATGCAATTAAAATTCCAATTACAACCAGAATTATTTCACCTACAGCATATAGCATGTATTTACTTGCCCGATTTTCTTGTATCATATTTTGACGGATTTTTCGAAAGAATTTAATCATTATTATTATTTAATAAGGCATTGTCGATGCGTTTTAAATTATTAGTGATTTTAAGTTTTAAGCCTTCACATTGAATGTTTGCCACTCGAGAATATGTCAAAATAGTAACAAGGTAATCCTCAAAATTCTCGTTATTAAAAATAGATTCATATTCAAAAATCTTTTTTGAACCGTCTATACTTTTTACATTTTCTACAGATTTATTTAAGTTGAATTTTTCTGTCAAGTTTGCAAGCGATAGCATGGCATTAAAACTATTTCTTAATTGAATATTTTCAACTAAAAAGGGCTGATAAGAATTAAAATAATAATTTAACAGTGCGGTCTCCATTTCAGTAACCTGATCAACATCACCAGACCAATTAGATAGTGAAATTCGTAATTCATTATCTTCAATAAGATGAAGTTTGCCAGAATTCAGTATATCATTAGTAACGCCACTTATAGCATTAAAGGTAGGAAATATTGTTGTTGTACCAATGTGAGTTTCAATGCTATCAATAGATTGAGTTTCAAGATTTTCGTTATCGATTATTTCTATTAATTGATTGGCTGAATAGATAATTTTTTTTCTAATGAAAACTTTGTCATTTAATTGACTCAAGTTATCAATATATTCTTTTTTTAATGAGCTAAGTATTTTGACCTCCTGTTCTCTTTCCAGTCGTTTTTGATTCCAAGTATTAATTTGAAGTGCAATTAAAATACCAATTACAACTAAAATAATTTCACCTATGGCGTAAAGTAGGTATTTACTAGCACGATTTTCTTTTATCATATTTTGGCGGATTTTTCGAAAGAATTTAATCATCCTATTTAGGTTCAATTATTAAAAAAACAGCTGTGCTATCTCCTATATTTAAAACTTCATGCCAATCTATTCTATCGTTTGAAAAACTGCTGCCTGATGGCACATATACTTCTCTAACACCTGTAGTGTCTTTTATTCTAAAGGTGCTTCCTGAAACAGTGTAGCCAAAATGAGCATCATGATAATGTCTTTCGTGGCCAACACCTGGCGGAAAGGTACATTTTAATACACGTAATTTCGGGCTGTCTTCAATAACTTCGCAAACAGATTTGTTGTTCCATCCAGCCTCCAGAGGATCTGGCAAGTCTTGAGTTTTTTTACAACTACTATAAGTGATCATCATCACTGTTATGAAACTAAAAAATAGATTTTTTGAAAAATATGTCATTTAGTAAAAGTTTTATAATCATTAAGTTATTTTATTACAAATAACTCAACCACCATTTATCTCGATTATTGGCTTTATATCTCATAAACATTTTACAGAATGGATATAGAACGACTACAACAATAAGCCAAACCACGTATGTTACCCATAGGTCAAAACCTTTATCAGCTAAATAGCCACTGGTGAAGCGTGTTGGGGTTAAAATTAATTCTCTCCAATTTTCACCTAAAATATTCAGCCCAATTAAGCCAATTAGATGAATAAGATATAAGTGTAAAATATAATAGAAGAAAGGCACACGACCAATGACAACTAATACATTAGTAATAGCATTTTTTACAGATTCAATACTATATAAAAATAACATAGCTGGACCTAAAGTCATTAATGTGTAAAGCAATGAAGGTGGATACTTTGCAGTATTAATAAATGATAAAAAGGTAAAAGTAGAATCCTTTTGAACACTCCATGGCACTAAATCACCATAAACATTAATATATCGCAATACCACAAAAAGAGCTATGGACGCAAAACCTAAAATAAGCAACCATTTTTTTCTTAACTGGACATTAAAATCACGAGTGTAAAAATGTCCAAAGCAATATCCTAGAATCATGATTCCTAACCATGGTAGAATAGGGTAGGCAATAAATAGCACACTTTCACCACCATTTAGTATAACGAAATTTTGTTGATGTATTAAGTACCATAAAATAGCTAAAGGGTCGTTGCCTTGCATGGTTATTCCATCAAGCGCATTATGCCCAAATACTATTATTAGACCGAGTACTAAAAGTACTTTTTTAGGTAAATAAATTAATGCGGCTAGTAGCACCATACAAATGCCAATAGCCCAGATAACTTGAAAAATATGGAGATCTAAATTAAAATCAAATGTCCAAGCAAAGTTTACTATTGTTAATTCGATAAAAATGAGCCACAGGCCTCGAGTGAATAAGAACTTTGATAATGTGCTTTTAGAGGATTTTTTTGATCCGTATAGAAAAGCTGATGTTCCAGCTAGAAACACAAAAACAGGTGCGCAAAAATGCGTAATCCATCTTGTAAAAAATAGAGAAGGTGTTGTAGTATCCATATTGGTTGGATCTCCAAATACATAACCCACATTTGTGTAATCTCTTACATGATCCAACGCCATAATTATCATAACAAGACCTCTTAAGATGTCTATGGATTCTATTCTAGTTGATTTTATTTTGTTCATCATATTCAGTTTAATTTATAAAATAAACTTTCTGTATTTTACCCTTTTCAATATGATATATAGCTGTGGCTTCAATTATCCTTTCTCCAAATTGAACGCGCTCTTCATCTATAACTACATTACCTTGAATAATTCTGTTTTCTAACTCGCAATGCAAATTTGGAGTGTTTTTAAACATTTGAGCGTAACTACCGCGCATGAGATCTTTACCTTTAAACATTAATTGATTAGGAAATGTATACACTTCAACATCATCTGCATAAGGTTCTAAAAAGGCTTTAATGTTTCTGGCGTTGTAAGCGTTTAATTGTCTTTGCGCCAAAGCTTCAGGTGTATCTTTTATGATGTCATTTAGTTCTAATACTTTTCCTTTATTGATTACTTGATGTATTGTGGTTAGATTATTAATATCTGTTATTGGATTAGAATCCAGTATAATAAGATTTGCCTTTTTACCAATACTTACAGTTCCATATTCGGATTCTTTACCTAAAATTTTTGCACCATTAATTGTTGATGCTTCTAATATTTGCCAATTAGTCATGCCACCGGTTTGCATAGCTTGCAATTCGGCTAGATATGATGAGGCATGCAATGTTCCAATATTTCCAGCATCGGTTCCTGTAGCAATGGTAACACCTGCATCAACTAATGTCTTTAAATTGGTTATCATTGTAGCGTTCATTTGTTCTGCTCGTGACTTATTCTGCTCCGATTTCATCGCGTTTTTATAACCATCTGTAAGTTGTTTGTTTTCCAGATGTGCCAAATCCATTAAAGTACCTAGTTGGTAGGGGTTAGATGCTGTTAATTCATGATTGCTATAATCAAAATCTTGAGTAAATGTTTTGTTATATCTGTCATGCACAATAAGTGTTGGACATAAAATTGTGTTGTTCTTTTTAAGGAGGTTAGCGAAATCAGTTGTTATTAATTCATCATCAACACTATGAACCAAAAAATCAGCTCCATTTTCCACCGCTAATTGAGCAGTGATTCTTTGAGTAGCATGAACAGCAACTTTTAAATTGTTTTTGTGCGATTCTTCAATTATTGCTTTTATTATTGGTAGGTTTTTTCGTGCGCTGGTTTCGGTATCTAAACCATCGGCTCCCACGATATACCAGATTTTAATAAAGTCTGGTTTGTATTGTAATTGATTTTGAACCATTTTTATACCATCATCTACTGTTTTTACCAAACTAAACGGTTCGTCTTTATCGAGATTATTATATACTGCAGGTTCGTATGTGGTTAATAAAGGACCTGTCATGTAAATATTAGGAGCCAATGGATTATCCTTGTAATCGCGTCTTTTGTTTAATAAATTGTAAGTCGCTCCTACGTCAATAACGGTTGTTATGCCATTACGTACATATAATTTTGAATGGATTTCTATATTGTTTTTTGAAAGTTCTATTTCATCCTTATGAGGTTGTTCACCTCTTAAATCAATGACATCAGGTCGTGCATACAATCCGCCATTCTGAAAAAAGTGAACATGAGCATCAACGAGACCTGGTACTATAAACTTCCCAGTAGCGTCAATAACAGTAGCGTTTTCAGGAATTTTTACTTTTTTATTAGATTGAATATTTGAAATTTTATCGTCTGTAATTACAACGGTTTGATTTTCGATTAGCTTTTTCTTTTCAACATCAACAATAGTTACATTAGTAATATAGGTTTGTGAAAAACCATACATGCTTAATAGGTAAAAGATAAAGAGCATAACATTTGCTTTCATAAGTCTATTAATAGTTTAAAATTGGAAATAAATAAATTGTTCACCGCTACCTTGTGATATGATTATGAGAAATAGCATAATTGCCCAGAATATTCCTAACACGAACGGATTTGTTTTTAAGGATACAGCTTTCATGCTTGTATTTCGCATTAACCAGTGACAAATAAAAAGTATTCCAACTACTACAGAAACTTTTAAAACTTCAAAAGAACCTAATATCTTTTCACCTTCAGTTTGCATATAGAACATCGATTTTATCATGTTCCAAGCCGTATCAAATTCTCTTGCTCTAAAAAACACCCAGGTAATATTTACACACGAAAAGGTGATAAATGCCAAGAATATGCCATTCCATTTAGTGATTTTAAATGGTAGGTATTGTTTTTGCAGCTTTTCCAATATCAAATAAGTACCATGTAGTCCACCCCAAACCATAAAGGTCCAAGCGGCACCATGCCAAAGTCCACCAAGAAGCATGGTAAGCATTAGGGCTACATACATTCGTGTTATACCATGACGATTACCACCTAAAGGAATATATAAATAGTCTTTTAACCAGCTTGATAATGAAATGTGCCAGCGACTCCATAAGTCAGAAAAACCAAGTGAGGCATAAGGATATCTAAAGTTGTCTGGTAGAATAATACCAAGCATTAATGCTATACCTATGGCACATGTTGAATATCCTGCAAAATCAAAGAAAATTTGTCCTGAAAAGGCGAGGGTTCCCACCCAAGCGTCAACACCGTGTAATAACTTGTCTGAACCAAATACGTTATCAGACGTGCTGGATAACAAGGCGTCTGCCATTACTACTTTTTGAAACAATCCGATGGTTAGCAAAAAAACACCCCAAAAAAATTGATTGGCTGTTGCTCGTTTCTCTTCGTAAAATTGTGTGATTAAATCTTTTGCTCTAACAATTGGACCAGCAACTAATTGCGGAAAGAACGTAACATATAATGCAAAATCCAAAAATGTTCTGGCTGGTTCAATTTTACGTTTATACATATCAATGGTGTACGACATAGTTTGAAACGTATAAAACGAAATACCCATAGGTAGAATAATGTCCATTGGTAAAGCTTCATATTCAAATCCCATGGTGTTTATAACGGCCGTGAAATTCTCCAATAAAAAGTTTCCATATTTGAAAAATCCTAGAAAACCCAGGTTGACAAACATACTTGTTAGAAGCCACATTTTTCGTTTTCTTTGATTCTCTTCTACAGCTAAACGTTTCCCTGCAGTCCAGTCCACCATTGTTGATATCCATAATAGAATAACTAAAGGTGGATTCCATAAACCATAAAACACATAACTGGCTAACAATAGCATACGTTTTTTGTTGGTCCAATTCAAAAATTTAGAATAATAGAGTAGTAAAACTATAACTAGAAAAACTACAAAACTTAATGAGTTAAATAACATGTCTAGTTAGTTTTAAGGTTAAATGGAATACTATTATCGTTCATCATAATTTTGGCGACTTCTGCTGTAAAAAAATCAGCGTCTTCACCAGAAAGGTGCGACCACTCTGGACAATCTAAATCTTTTAATTGTACATAATCTTCAAAATGATAACCTTTCGCACCAGATTGTTTTACGAGTTCATCCCAAAATTCATCGCGACAATAAAAGTTTTCTTCTTTTTTACGATAATACTCAGTCGATGGACATCTTAAAAGAACCAGATTTCCACCACGGTCTTGAAATGCTTTTGCATCAGCTACAAAGATTTTCATAACACCTTCTTTATCCAATTCTCTTGGAGGTGTTTCAGGCGTACTTTTAAAACTCCAGACATTTTTTATCAGTCTAGCAAAAGCGGTGTCCGTGACTGTTTTTTCAGTCATGCGTAAGTTTCTGTCTAATGAGATATCGGCGAAGTTTGGAAAAGGAGGGAAGTCACTTCCTTCAATTCGGTTTCCAAATTGGATACCTTCTAATAAGAATTGCAGTTTCATAGCATCTACACCATCTGCATCACTCATAAACGCAAGGTTTTGCTGTAATGGGATTGATAACATATGATTTAATTGTTGTGCATAAGTTTGATCATGAAAATATTCAACTTTGTCGTTAGCACTTCTATAAGCTCGCTTTTCAGTGGTGGTCGAAGAAAAGAATAAACCTGGTGTCACACCAACTACAATTGTTCCTGAAAAATCGGTCTTATGAACTAAATCGTGAAAAACTGGAAGTGGTGTTGCGCCAGGATAAGCTAATTGAATTGGTTTTATTCCGGTTTCTTTTTTCCAAACATCGAGTTGAATATCGAAATGAATTCGTGATGAACCAATTAGAATGACATCAGAGTTTGATGCTTTGTCAGCTCGTTTACGTTGTGCGGCAAATAAAGCCTCATCGTTATCTAAATCCGGATAATAGCCTTGCGAGCGCCAATATAGTTCCCAAGCAACTGTGCCTAAAACACACAATGCTATCGCGCAGATTAATGATTGTTTAAGATTCATATTTTGGTTGGTTTAGTTAGTAAAAGTCATGATTAAAATGAACCGTTATTCACATCCTTAATGAAATTAATAAGTCCTTTAAAATAAGTTTTTTGGTCATCGTATTGTGCGAAATGGCTACCATTCGGACATAACAAAAATCGCCCATTAGGAAACTCATTTGCCATCCATTCCATGTGTTTTGGATCCATGGTGTCATACGTCGCACCTATAACAAGTGTTGGAGTATTGACCGTTTTTAATCGGTTTGATACATCCCAATTCTTAAGTGTGGCATTTCCTGCCATCCCAAATTCACTTGGTCCTTGCATATATAAGTATAGGTCATGATTTAAATGCTGGAATAATAAATTTACTGATTTTGGCCATTCTTCTATAGGCATTCGTAATGTATGTTCGGTATAATAGTGATTCATTAAGAGCTCGCCATACCTAGGATTAGAATAGTCTTTGTTGGCTTCAAACTCTAAAATTTCATTTAAAACTTCAGCTGGCATTTGCGGACCTAGAACTTCTTGAGCATATGTACTATATGCTGGAGCACTAGACATCATGTTTGAGATTATTAAACCTTTTAAATTATCTTGATATTTTAGTGCATATTCCATTGCTAGAATTCCTCCCCAAGATTGCCCTAGTAAATAAAAATTATCCTTATCTAAATTTAGAGCTTTTCTAACTTGCTCAACTTCTTCTACAAAATGTTCTGTAGTCCAAAGTGTTGAATCATTAGGCTTATCACTATAATAAGAATCTAACTGATCATAATAAATATATTCGATGCCTTCGTTAGGAAGATAACCGTCAAAACAGTCAAATTCTTCATGTGTACCGCCAGGTCCACCATGTAAAAGTAATACGCGCATTTTCGGATTGTTACCCACGCGTTTTGTGTACACATTAAAAGTTCCTATTTTGGTTTTAATAGGAATCATATTTATGCCACCTGTAAATTGGTCTTCATTTCCTGAATAGTCAAGATAACTACCATTAATATTTTCTTCGGGTGCAACAACCTCTTTTTCTGTTTTTTCTTGACAATTAAAAGCCAAAATTGAAAATAGCAGAACTATATAAATGTTTAATTTCATTATATCTGTTTTATTTTGAAGCTTCAGCTAATTGTTTCGTATCAACATATTGCTGAAAACCTATAATCTTACCATTTTCTAAAGTCCAATGATGCGCTACTTGAGCATCTATACTTTTACCGGTCTTTTTATGTTTGGCGTTATAGCGTAATGTGGCCAAAACTTGATTTTCGGACATTTCATGTAACTCAATGTTTTTAAGCGTAAATCCATCCCATTCATTAACAACGCGACCAAAAACACCTTCAACAATAGCATCTGCTCCTTTGTATGGGTTGCCGTCGGCATATGCATTACCTTCAGCTTCATTCCAAACAATATCTGGACGAAATGTAGCTACTACACCTTCAATATCGCCTTTTCCAAATGCCTCATAGGCAGCGTTTACAACGGCTAAATTATTTGGGTCAGAAACAAAACCTAATTGTTGCATAAAAATCATATTGTCCATAAAATCTTGCTCTTGAGCAATCTTTCCGTCTTTCATTTTTACGAGAGTGGTACCCTCAACATCGACTGCTTTTCCTGTAGGTGGAATGCCAAAAAAATCACCAGTATGCTTACCAGTGAAGTGCCAGTGTTTTACCAGCTTGTCTCCTTGACCAAAAATATCTTTTATGGTAAAATTTGGTTCAGAAAAACCAGTAACGAAATTGGAATAATAATCTTTAAAATTAGCTATGCCAACTACATTTTCAGGACTACTGATAAGTGTTATGTTTTCATCAAAATAAGTGTTGTTTATTTTGTCAAGTTCACCTTTGTTAATAATGTCATCCCAAACAGTGGTGTACATTTCCATGTCTTTTTCTATTTGTTGATTGGGATTACTACAAGATAATAATGACAAAGTCAATACTATTGCTAAAAGTTTAATTGTTTTCATGATTAGTGTTTTTTAACGGGTTGATTAAATGATATAATTTCTGAATTTCTATTTTTTTTATTTCATCAAGTGAAATAAGGATATAATGGTAAATATGTATAGCGGTTGTTACCCAGAAGAAAAAGGGTAGAAAAGAATAGGTAGGATTAAAATATTGATTTGGAGTAAAATTTATTGCAACGCTAGGAGCAACAATTTTGGTTGGTTTCATTTATAATGTCTTTTTTAATGCTATTAAAAAGACTTGAGGGAGATTCTAAAGATATTAAAAAAAAGGATAAGTTACA
This sequence comes from Hanstruepera ponticola, assembly GCF_012931685.1. Taxonomy (GTDB): domain Bacteria; phylum Bacteroidota; class Bacteroidia; order Flavobacteriales; family Flavobacteriaceae; genus Hanstruepera; species Hanstruepera ponticola. Next base: position 127,706 of record NZ_JABANC010000005.1, on the reverse strand, counting down.
TGTTTACAAATACATAACCAGAAAGTTCGTTTTCTTTTAAATTAATCTCGGTTTCATTGAGTAAAATGCCATATTCTACAAAAGCTTTTAAATTAGTAAGCCAAAAAGTCCATCCATTACTACACCCAAAATGAATGCGTAGTTTACTTTCATCATCTTCGGGGATTTCAAATTGTCTTAAAACAACAATCACTAGATCATTTTTTTGTTCGAGGTTAATAGATACTTTTGAGCCTTCAAATGTAAATTCCAGAAAGTCTTTACCATTTGCTTGAGTAATAGTTCCTTCGGCTTTACCATCCCAATTATGCCAATGCCATGTATAAGTGTCACCAATTTGAACAAAATCTTGTTTATTTCTTAAGGCACCTGACTTATCTTTAAATTTTGCTTGACTCAAAAACCAAGATGTGATACCTTTTTCTGTAGCCCATAATTGGTAAAGTTCTTTAGATGTTGATTTGATGTAAATCTTTTTTTCAAATGAATGCCATTGTAGTTTTTCCATATTATTTCAGGTATTTAGCAAGTAGGCCATGAAAATGGTGTACACCTTTTTCTCGTGTTGGTGAAAACCGACCCGTGTTGTAATAACGAGATTGTACACCTTTATGAACACCTTCAACCACAAATTCATCCTCGCGTTCAACCTTGTCTAAAAGAGCCCCAGCACCTTTATTAAGTTTGGTTTCATCATGGACGTAAGTGATAAACGAAACTTTTGTTTTATTTAAACTCATAGGTTTCACCACATTAATAGACAAACCCCAAGGATAAAAATTAAACATCATATTCGGGAAAATCCAATAGTAATAGGCTGCAATATTTTTACCATAATCTTTATGATATTGAGGCAAATCAAAGACTTCTTCACCTTCATTAGCATAACCAATTTGTAGATTACAATGTTTATAGATTTCAGTTGTGTAATTACCATAATCCAGAACCTCATTCAGGTCATCATGTACAAAAGGGATATGGAATCCTTCTAAATAGTTATCACAGTACAGCGCCCAATGGCAATTAACTAAATAATCTTTACTGGAACCAGTGTCTAATTTAAACTGATGTAACGGTAAAAAACCAATGCGCTCTATCATCACACTTAATACATCATCTAAATCAAAAGACGGGTTTAAGCCAACAAAAACAAATGGGCCTAGTGTACGCACCAAAAATTCTCTCAAACTATCACAAGGTCTTGGGAAATTTTCAGCTTCTTCGAATTCAGGCATGGATTTAAATGTGCCATCCAAGCCAAATCGTCGTCCATGATACATACAGCGTAATTGTTTCAATTTACCAGGATTATTGACTACAATATTCCCGCGATGCGTGCATACGTTACTGAAACATTTAATACTGTCCTCTGCATCTCTAGATAGTACCAATGGCTCTGTAATATAGTTGTCCAAAAGAATAAACGGATGAACGGTTTGTGCAAATGGCACTAAATTATCATCACCTATGAATTGCCAAGTTTTTACAAAAACCTTCTCTTTAATATCTTCAAATACAATTTGACTTCTATAAAAATCGGCAGGCAAAGTCTCTGCAACTTTTATATCTGGATCGACATAGAATTTTTTGCTCATAAATACCGAAATTTCTAGACTCAAAAATTACAGTAATTTCATAACATGAGCAAATCTACTTTGTAGAATTCGATAAACGAAAAAAATGATTTATAGAGCTATTTCTATTTGATTTTTAATGATATCATCAAAGGTTTCGCGTTTTCTGATTAAATGTGCTTTTCCGTTGTGCCATAAAACTTCTGCAGGTCTATAGCGTGAGTTGTAATTTGAAGCCATGGAGTAGCAATACGCGCCAGCATTTTTAAATGCTAAAATATCACCTTCTGTAATTTCATTAATACGTCGGTTATTGGCAAACGTATCTGTTTCACAAATATAGCCTACAACTGAATAAAAGCGTTCACGACCATTTGGATTGGATATGTTAATGATTTCATGTTGGGAGCCATAGAGCATAGGACGAATTAAGTGATTAAATCCTGAATCAATTTGTGCAAATACAGTTGAGGTGGTTTGCTTGACTACATTAACTTTAGTTAAGAAATAACCCGCTTCACTTACAAGAAATTTTCCTGGTTCAAAAGCCAAGGTCAATTCTTTACCATATTCTTTGCAAAATGCGTTGAAACGTTTACTTAACTTGTTTCCAAGTTCTTCAATATTGGTTTCAATATCGCCATCTTTGTAAGGCACTTTAAAACCTGAACCAAAATCTATAAACTCTAAATCTGAAAAGTTTTTGGCGGTTTCAAACAAAATTTCAATGGCGTACAAAAACACATCGATATCTAGAATATCACTACCTGTATGCATGTGAATGCCGTTAATGTTCATATTGGTATTTTCTACAATACGTAAAATATGCGGTATTTGATGGATGGAAATACCAAACTTACTGTCAATATGACCAACTGAAATATTCGTGTTTCCGCCAGCCATGACATGAGGATTAATTCGAATGCAAACTGGTGTTTTTGGAAATTTGGTTCCAAATTGCTCCAAAATAGAGAGATTGTCAATATTAATCTGTACACCTAAACTGGCAGCAAGTTCAATTTCTTCCAAGGACACACCATTAGGCGTATAAATTATGTTTTCAGGTGAAAAGCCAGCTTCTAATCCCAGTTTTACTTCCTGAATAGATACCGTATCCAAACCTGAACCTAATGAATTCATAAGTTTCAATACTGAAATGTTTGATAACGCTTTTACAGCATAATTTATTTTTACCTTTTTAACCTTATTAAAAGCATTGGTTAAGCGTTTGTACTGTGAAACAATTTTTTCAGAGTTATACACATAAACGGGACTTCCGTAGTCCGCTGCAATTTGTAATAAGGTTTTTGAATTCATTTTTTTAATTTAAGATTCGCAAAACTAAAAAGTATTTTTGGATTGTAGCTAGAATCTCTAGGGATTTATATCAAAATTCAGTCAATTAAAAAGAGCGAGAATACTTCCTTTAAAATTTATTGGTAAAAAGTAATAGGATGATTACTTTTGTGGCACTTTAAATATGGATTAAAAGATGAACTTACACGAATATCAAGGAAAAGAAATATTAAATAGTTTTGGCGTGCGCATTCAAAGAGGTATTGTTGCACAAAACCCTCAAGAAGCAGTTGCTGCTGCTAAACAATTGACTGATGAAACAGGTACTAGTTGGCATGTTATAAAGGCTCAAGTGCACGCAGGTGGTCGTGGAAAAGGTGGTGGTGTTAAATTAGCCAAAAACCTTAAGGAAGTTGAAGAAATTGCTGGTCAAATTATTGGAATGAATTTGGTGACACCACAAACTTCAGCCGAAGGTAAGCGTGTGCATCAGGTGTTAATAGCCGAAGATGTTTACTATCCAGGAGAAAGTGAAACAAGTGAATTTTACATGTCCGTTCTATTAAATCGTGGTACAGGTCGTAATATGATTATGTATTCTACCGAAGGCGGTATGGATATTGAAACAGTTGCAGAAGAAACACCACATTTAATATTTACTGAAGAAATTGATCCATCAGTAGGAATAATGCCTTTTCAAGCTAGACGTGTTGCTTTTAATTTAGGTTTGTCAGGAATGGCATTTAAGGAGATGACAAAATTTGTTACTGCTTTATATACGGCTTATGTAGAATCTGATTCATCTTTATTTGAAATCAATCCGGTTTTAAAGACTAGTGATAACAAAATAATGGCTGTTGATGCTAAAGTAACGATCGATGATAATGCGCTTTACAGACACAAAAATTATCTTGATTTACGTGATATAAGAGAGGAAAGTGCTATTGAAGTTGAAGCTGGTGAGCTTGGATTGAACTATGTAGATTTAGATGGAAACGTTGGCTGTATGGTTAATGGTGCTGGACTTGCAATGGCTACCATGGATTTAATTAAGCAAGCAGGTGGTGAGCCAGCTAACTTTTTAGATGTTGGAGGTACTGCTGATGCGGCTAGAGTAGAGGCTGCATTTAAAATCATTTTAAAAGATCCAGCAGTTAAGGCTATTCTAATTAATATATTTGGTGGTATTGTTCGTTGTGACCGTGTGGCTCAAGGTGTTATTGATGCTTATAAAAACATGGGAACCATAAATGTGCCTATCATAGTACGTTTACAAGGTACGAATGCAGACATTGCAAAGGAATTAATTGATAATTCTGGATTGGATGTGATGAGCGCTACTGAATTTCAAGAAGCAGCTGATAAAGTACAACAGGTTTTATCTTAAAATTTGAAACCATAATAAATAAAAAAGCTCTCATTTTTGAGAGCTTTTTTATTTAAAGATGTAATCCGCATTCGGTTTTTGGATTGTTGTTCCATCTACCACTGCGATCTTCACCAGGAACTGTACAATGTTTACAACCTATAGAATGATAGCCTTTGGCTACTAATGGATGAAATGGTAAGTTGTGTTTTTTTATATATGCGTCACGACTCTCTTTTGTGATATCCAATAAAGGATAGAACTTCAAAATGTCACCACGAAGTTCAAAAATATCTAAAGTAGATCTATGGTCGCTTTGCCATTTCATTAAACCAGAAACCCAAATATTATATTGTTTCTTTAAAATGTCTAAAGGTCTTACCTTATTTATTGAGCAACAAAAGTCTGGATTCTTTTTCCATGTCTCATCTTTCAATGTAAATAAATGTTCTTCTTTTAGGGCTCCAATTGATTTTACATTAAGACCATATACTGCTTTTAGCTTTTCTTTATAATCTAAAGTTTCATCAAAATGATAACCTGTATCAATAAAAAATACTTCTTGGTTTTTATTGACATCAGAAACCAGTTTTAACAAAAATGCAGAAGTTGCAGCAAAGGAACTCGTGAGCATGATTTCATCCAAATCAAAATCTTGATATAAGGTTATAATACGTTGACAAGCTGATAGTGGCTTGTATTTTTTATTGAGTTTTTGAATGTCTTGTTCTGTGAATTGGGTTTTTGAATGAGGTGTAGATATCACAAATATTAATTTAGGACAAATTTGTCTGTTTTACACAAAAATACTAGGTTATGATAAGATATAAAAGAAAGAAACTAATTTTTTGGCGTTTTTTAGTGCGTTTTGGTTGAAGACTCAATTTATGGTTTCTTTTTAGGTTTAGGCCCTCTTAAATGAATCACTAATCCATTCAAGAAATTACGCAAAATCTGATCACCACATTCTACATATTTTGGATGATCTTCTTTTCTAAAGAAAGCACCTAACTCGCTTTTTGAAATTCTAAAATCTACCAATTCTAAAATCTTTACAATTTCATCATCACGCAATTGTAAAGCCACTCGAAGTTTTTTAAAAATATCGTTATTAGTCATTTAATTTTTCTTGTTACTGTAATTATAATAAAACACCTACTAAAATCTACAAAACGGAATTCATCGACGAAACGCCAAAATAAATTAAAGTGCTTAATTTCAGCAAGTTGAATACTTTGTTTTGAGTAAATGTAGGAAAATATCGATTAAAAGCACGTGATTTTTCGACAAGTTACAATTTATAACGGATTATTAAATCATCTATCTACGTATCTTTATATCACTAATTAATAATCCATTCCTCTAATGATAAACAGGGTTGAAAAATTGAGCCTCCTATCTGAAATGATTTCATTTGCAAAGAATGAAAGTCACCTAAAACCTATTGAGTATAATTTTCTTTTGGCGATAGCGAAGCAATTGGACATCTCTAGAGAGGATTTTGATTATTTGATTGAACATCCTATAAATTATATTCATTTAGAATCGCATAGCGAACGTATTGTTCAGTTTCATAGATTAGTTTTATTAATGAACATTGATGACGAAAATAGCCCGAAAAATAAAACCAAACTGCATAATTTCGGTTTGCGTATGGGATTAAGTCATGAGTCTATTAATAAGGTACTCTATTTAATGGAGAGTTTTCCAAACAAAATAGTGCCACCAGACGTATTAATAGACATTTTCAGGGTTCAATACAATTAGATTTTTAACTTTTCTAATTTTGTTTGATAGGCTTTTATTTGGTCTCTAAATTTAGCGGCTTCTAAAAAGTCTAGTGCTTTTGCTGCTGTTTCCATCATTTTACGTTTTTCACGAATTTTCTTTTCCAATTGGCTTTTGGTTAAATAGTCACTTTCTGGTTCTGCTGCTTTGGCGGCTTCCAATTCATAACTATACGTACTAACCGAATTTTTTGATAGGGCATTATCTAAACTTTTGTTTAGGGCTTTCGGCTTTATATTGTTATCTGTGTTGTATTGTATTTGCTTTTCTCTTCTATAATTAGTCTCGTCTATAGTTTTTTGCATGCTTTTAGTTATTTTATCCGCATACATAATAGCTTTACCGTTTAAGTTTCTAGCTGCTCTTCCAACAGTTTGTGTTAATGATCTGGTGGAACGTAAAAATCCTTCTTTATCCGCATCCAAAATAGCCACCAATGATACTTCGGGTAAATCTAATCCTTCACGCAATAAATTAACACCTACTAAGACATCAAATAATCCTTTACGCAAATCTTGCATAATTTCTACCCGTTCTAACGTATCGACATCACTGTGAATATATCGTACGCGAATTTGAATACGTGCTAAGTATTTGGTTAATTCTTCCGCCATGCGTTTGGTTAATGTGGTTACCAAAGTACGCTCGTCTTTTTCCACGCGTTGTTGAATTTCTTCAATTAAATCGTCTATCTGATTTAGACTAGGTCTCACTTCAATAATAGGATCTAGCAACCCTGTCGGGCGAATAACTTGTTCCACATAAACACCATCCGTTTTTTGCAATTCATAATCAGCTGGTGTTGCACTGACATAAATCACTTGATTTTGAAGTGCTTCAAACTCTTCAAACTTAAGTGGTCTGTTATCCATAGCGGCAGGAAGCCTAAACCCGTATTCTACTAAATTTTCTTTTCGACTTCTGTCGCCTCCATACATAGCATGTACCTGTGAAATGGTTACATGACTTTCATCAACCACCATTAAATAATCATCAGGGAAATAATCCAATAAACAGAACGGTCTCGTACCCGGTTGTCTGCCATCCAAATAGCGTGAATAGTTTTCAATGCCAGAGCAATAACCTAGTTCACGAATCATCTCCAAATCAAATTCGGTTCGTTCTTTCAATCGTTTGGCTTCAAGATGCTTGCCAATATCTTTAAAATAGTCATATTGTTTCATTAAATCATCCTGAATATCTTTTATGGCATTTTGTAAGACTTCTGGTGAGGTCACAAACATATTGGCTGGATAAATATTGAGTCGGTCATATTTTTCAATGACCTCATTGGTTTGAATATTAAATGCTTCAATATCTTCAATTTCATCTCCAAAAAAATGAATGCGAAAGGCGTGATCATCATAACTAGGGAAAATATCAACCGTATCACCTTTTATTCTGAAGTTACCATGATTAAACTCCGCTTCAGTTCTAGAATATAAACTTTGAACTAATTGATGTAATAATTTTGTACGAGAAATAATTTGGTCCCGTTTGAGGGTAATCACATTTTTCTGAAATTCAACCGGATTACCAATACCATACAAGCAAGAAACGGATGCCACAACCAAAACATCTCGCCGACCAGATAGGAGTGAGGAAGTCGTACTTAAACGCATTTTTTCTATTTCCTCGTTGATAGAAAGATCTTTTTCTATGTAAACACCAGAAACTGGTATATAAGCTTCGGGTTGATAATAATCATAATAAGAAACGAAATATTCAACCGCATTGTTTGGAAAGAACTGTTTAAACTCCGAATATAATTGGGCTGCCAACGTTTTGTTGTGAGCCAAGACCAATGTTGGTTTTTGAACTTCCTGGATGACATTGGCAACGGTAAAGGTTTTCCCTGAACCTGTTACACCAAGTAGGGTTTGATATTTTTCTGCTTGAGTAATACCATCAACTAATTGAGAAATGGCTTGAGGTTGGTCGCCTGTAGGTTTAAATTCCGATTCTATTTTAAATTTCATATCAAGGCTTCAGGTTATTCTGAAGGACTAATTTACTTATTCTTTATGAGTTTAAAAACTCGCTTTAGATGATAATTATCTTTTGAGTGTAAAGTGACCATTGAAAGTTTTACCGTTTGGTAAAACCGCTTGATACCAATAATCATCTGTGATTAATGGTTGACCATTAAAGGTGCCATCCCAACTCTTATTTGAAGCATTTATTTCTTTAATGAGTTTGCCATAGCGATTGAATATTTTGATTCTAACTGTAGCTGTCTTTGCACTGATGCCTCGAGGAGTCCATGTGTCATTAATTCCATCACCATTTGGAGTAAAGAATTTTGGGAAACCAAAAACAGCAACTTCTTCTGTGATTACACCGCAACCATTTTTGTCACGAATTAACAATACATGCGTATCAGCCAAAACATTATCAAAAAATGGCTCATCTTGATAAACACCATTGTCTAAAGCATATTCATAATCACCTTCGCCTGAAACTGAAACAGTAATGGTATTGTTTTCAACACCATCATTTACTTCAATATTCTCGATTGTGGCAATATTAGAAGGGTTGACTAAAATGTCCCTACTTATTGAACAATTGTTTGAATTGGTTGCAATAACCGTATAAGTTCCAACTTCATTAATTTGAATGTTTTCAGAAGTTATTTGTAAGTCAGTTCCGTTTAAAAGCCACTGGTAGGTCAGGTTGTTTTGGTTAGATGTGCCTGCCTCTAAAGTGATTGTTTGTGGATATTCATTTAGGCAATAGATAGCGGACTCATCTAGTGCTATTTCAGGACTATCAAAAACCACTACTTGTAATGTGGTATATGCAAAACAATTATTGTTATTACTTATTTGAACAAATAACTCATCGGAATACGGATTATTAAGATTCTCATAACCATTGATTATGGGATTGCTTTGATTGATTAAATCGGCTTCCGAAGCATAAAATGTGATGTTAGCCGTATTGGGCACATCAGGATTGCTTAAAATATGGTTTTCCAAATCCGCAATACTAAATATAGTAATGCCATCATTGTTGTCATCACATGCAGGAAATGTATCTAATGAAACAGGATTATTGGCAATATCGAGTATGACTTCAGCAACAGAAATACAACCATTACGATTAGCGACTCTGGCATAAACAGTTTGGCCAATGCTGGTGTTATCGTAACTGGATGGATTCGCAATAAGGTCAGCATCCGAACCTTCCGCACCGGTTTGGGTTTCAAAAAAATCGACAACAGTTAAATTTTGGTCACCATCCGTGATTTCTAAACTGGCATCCCACAAATTATAAGTTGTAAAACCATCAAAATCTATATCACAAGCTACTAATGTTGTGTCGAAAACTATAGGGTCTGACGCATATTCAATTTCAATAGCACCATAAGCAATGCAGGTGCCATTTATTGTCACTTCTACCTCATAACTGCCAGGTTGGTCAACTTCAAAGGTGGCATTGGTTTCAGCCGCTAACTCTACACCATTTTGGAACCACGTATAGTTATCAGCATTGGCTTGTGTCGCATCAAGTTCTAAAGTTTCATCAGGGCATAAGGCGTTATAATTGGCAATGAGCCGGTCTGGACCTAAATCAGATGTTAATTGAAAACTACCAGCCTCTAAAAACACAGCAGAATCATAGCGATAATTTACATGATCTGCAATAACTAATTTTACATGATACGTTACGTTTGGAATTACATCAGCTACTGCAGTTAAAACGGTTGTTTGTCCATTAAAATTAATAGGAGCACTGCTATCATTCCAGCTACCAAAATAAGCTTCGTTAATAGGGTCGCAACCACCACTTCCTGGAATACCAGAGTGGACTGTGGTGACTTTAATAGGTGTGTCTGTTCCTGGAACTATCGCAATATTTTCGTATTGGGTTGTACCTGATGGACGAATTAAAAAACCAAAGAGGTCAGAATATTGACAGGTATTGTTGTTACCTTCCTGATATTCTTCGGAAGCAAAAATATATCTAAAACTAATTTGATTGGCAACGGCTTCAAAATCGAATTCTATTATTGTGGCGTTTAAAGTATTACTGTCTTGAAGCACGCTTTCCAAATCATTGTCTCCAACCCAATTAGGTGCGTCATCATCACTTAAGGAGGTATTAGGACCTTCTACATTATTTAATCTCCCAGTTGACAGTACCACTCCACTTTGAAATGGAAAACTGCTGCCTGAAGCGTCAAAATAACCATAACTTAAATCGGAACCACCGAAATCACCGCCTACAACGTTGGTAACATTCACGTTTGTAATACAATTGCTATCTACCAAAATATCTTCGATAAGTTGTTGTGGCGAATAGGTTTGTGCGTCTACCTGTACATTTTGGGACCACGATACTAAAGACGTGATTAAAGCCAATAAAAACCAGTAGTTCTTCATTCCATGCAATTGGAATGCAAAGATAGGGATTAACTAACTATCTTTTTAAAGCAAAATGCCCTTTAACTTCAAATTTAATATCACCTTTAACAACTTTGGCTACAAACCAATAATCGTTCGATGGCATTGGGCTGCCGTTATATGTACCATCCCAACCAATGGAAGTGTGAGGTAAGGTCTTGAGAAGTTTGCCATATCTATCATAAATATGTACTATGGTTCCTGCTAACTGATTCACACCAGTAATATGCCAATAGTCATTTTGACCGTCTTGGTTTGGTGTGAAGAATAAAGGTGCATCAATAATCACAATTTCCTTTATGGCAGATGCACAGCCATTTAAATCGTAAACTTCAATGGTGTGAGGGCCAAGCGTTACATTATAAAACACATTGGATTCCTGTGGCACGCCATTATCTAAAATATACATGTAGTTGCCAATGCCACTGATAGTTACGGTAATATTATTTGGGTTGGCAAAATCAACTGTTTCGGTAAAATCAATGGTAGCTTGTTCTGATTCAATGACATTAAATGTATTTGTAGTTATACAGCCGTTACCAGAGGTTATGGTAACAGAATAGGTACCTATTTCGGTTATTTCAATTTCTGAAGTCGTCGCATTTGTTGACCATTCATAGGTGTCAGTATCAAAACCGGTTTCTGCTGAAACCACTAAAGGCAGGTTATCCAAACACACTGTTTGGTCTGGAATATTAACATCGGGTTTTCTGAAAATAATAGTTTCAAAACTAGTGATGTTAAAACAACCTGTTTGATTATTTTCAACACGAACATATATAGTTTGTTCGTTAAAAGCGAAATAGTTTAAATTGGCAATGGCGTTCACATTATCTATGGCTTCTTCTTCCAGCTCAAAATAGGAAACCGTGAACAGATTTGGATTTTGACTGCCCAAAACTATAGAAGTTTGAACTGATAAATCAAAAACCAGCATGCCATCGTAATCATCATCACAAGCTTCTAAATTTGGAGGTCTAACCGCATTTGGTGTCGGATTGACTCTTAAATTGAAACTGTCTATGGCAATACAACCCGTTTGCGTGTTGACAGCTCTAATAAAAATGGTGTCATTATTACTAGTATAGGTGTAATTTTCAGATAATGCATTTTGAGTATTATTGGCATCAGTTTGGTTACTATAAAATGAAACAGCTATATGTTCTTGATTTCCAATAAGAGCATCCAATGTTTCGTTTAAATCAAAACTGTTGGTATCGTTTTCACAAATAGGGTAGTTACCAATATCGTTGATTGTAGGTGGTAGATTAACTATCAAATCCAACGGAATGGTCACATAACAATTGGAAACCGTATTGGTTATTTTGATATAAACGGTTTGCGGATTAGTAATATTATTGTAATTACTTGGATTCGAAATTGGGTTGCTACCGGATTCTACATCTTCAATAGTTTCATGATAGGTAACTACAATATCATCCTGTCTGATATCTAAAACTTCAATTTCAGAAACCGTTAAATCGAAGGTTACGGAGCCATCATAATCCGTATCGCATTGCTCCATGGCTGAAGCCATATTAACTAGTGGCACTTGAATAACATTTAGACCAAATTCGGCTATACCATGACAATAGGTGCCGTTCTCAATACGTGCATAAATTTGTTGCGGATTCGTTTGATTGGTGTGGTTTAAAGGTAATTCATTTTGTTGATTTTCAGCATCTTCCAAGCTATCATAGAAAGTAATACTCAAAATATCTGTGCTGCCTTGAGACATATCTAAAACCACTTGTTGAAGATCAAATTCTTCCTGGCCATCATTCGATATATTATCACATAAATAGACATCCAACGGTGGATTATAAACTGGTAATGAACCAACTTCAATAGTAAAACTGTCTACGCCAAAACATGTTTCGTCTGTTAGATTTTCAACACGTGCAAATATAGTTTGTGGATTTGAGTTGTTTTGATAAGCGTTATTTTTATCTATTTCATTCGTTCGATTTATAGCATCGGTTTCCGTTTCAAAATATAGGACTTGTTTACCCGTTTGTCCGTTCAATATTTCTGCATCTTTTTGGATAAAATAAAAATCAGCAATTTGATTGCCATCACTTTCACAATTTCTAAAATTGGATATTTCAGGAAAAACAGGAATGGTGTTGACGTATATTTCAAATGTTTCTAATGCATAGCAACCCGTATTTTGGTTTTCTATTCGCGTATAGATGGTTTGTGAATTAGTATTGTATGTGCTTGTATTTGTTATTGCATTACTATCGCTTTCTGCATCCGTTTGGGACGTATGGAAACTGATGTTTAAACCATTGGTGTCAGTAACTATTTCTGAAATTTTAGTATCTAAATTAACTATTGAAAAGCCATCTTGGTCATTATCACAAATGACAATGTTTGAAGCATCTGAAATAGTTGGAGCCAATAATACTTCAATTTCTAATGGTGCCACATCACTACAATTGGTATCATTACTTACCACGCGTACGTAGATTGTTTGTGGATTACTGATATTGTTATAGAAAGGCGATAATTGATTTTCGTTGTTTTCAGCATCTTCCTGTGTTAAGAAGTAAGAAACATTAGGGTTATTAATACTAGAACTTACATAAGCATCAAAGGTTGCTAATTCTATTGAAGTCAAACCATCGTCATCATTGTCACAGTAAGCAACTAGGTCTAAAGTTGGGATGATAACAGCTGGGTGGATAATTAAACTGATATCCGAAAAATACGTACAATCATCACTAAAGACCGTTACAAAGAGTTGATGAGGACTGTCCATAACTTCATAAGGGATGGATTGGTCAATGGGATTCACATTGTTGTCTCTATCAGTCTCGGTTTCATAGAAATTAATGTTTATATTTTCTAAATCGTTGGTAATATTGACAGCAATATTTTCAAGGTTAAATGTTTCAACACCATCGTTTGAAGCATCATCGCAACGATAAAAATTTCTAATATTCGTACCAGACTCTAATATATTGGCGTGTAATTCTATATTAGATATCGAGATGCAACCTGTATTGTCATCAACAACTCTAATAAAGATTGTTTGAACATTGGGTACGGTGTTTTCATAATTTTCAATATCACTTATCGGATTGTCGCCAGACTGTGCATCTTCATAACTCGTGTGAAATGTAGTTGAAACACCTGTGGTTCCTTGAAGTACATCATCAATAACAGATGTTAAATCAAAGGTTTCAAAACCATCACCATCTTGTTCACAGGCATCAATGACTTGTGTTTCGTTGTTAATGAATGGCGTGTCCAGAACATTGACAACCAAAGATGTTGTTGTCATACAGCCTGTATTCGCATCAATAACTCTGATGAATAATTGTTCGGTTTGATTCGTGTTGACATAAGGACTTGGTACGGCATTTATGCCTGCATTGGCATCTTCCTGTGAGTAGTGGTAGGATACCAATAAATCAGGATTGCCATTAGTTATTTCATCGTTTTTAATAGTTAAATCTATAGATGTGAAACCATCAGAGGTAGCATCGTCACACACGTCCAATTGTGTCGGTTCGGTAATCGTTGGTATGGGATTAACAAAAAGATTAAATGATGCATAAGCCAAACAGCCATTATCAATATCTTCAATTCTTACAAAAATAGTTTGCGGATTACTGGTATTCTGAACGCTAGTTGTAATCGCGTTGGTGTTACTTTCGGCTTCATTTTGCGAGTAATGATAGCTAATATTGTAGTTGGAGTTCGGTACAGCATCAAGCACTTCGGAATCTTTGATGGTTAGGTCAAAAGTTTCGATGCCATCATTACTTGGGTCGTCACACACTTCATAATCACTGATATTTTCGGCAGATTGTTCAGAGTTTAAAGTAATTTCAACGGTATCTTCAATTTCACAGGTTGTATTATTAATTGGAATGGAAATTTGAACGGTGTATGAGCCACTTGCTGTTACTACCAAATCGGGACTTGTTTCGCCAGCAATCAGATTACCGTTAAGAAACCAGGAATATGTTGCTAAATTATTTTGTGTATCGGCAGAAAGCACAATATCATTAGCGCAAGTTGTGATATCTGGACCTAAATCTACCGTAGCATTAAAACTATTGCCTTCAATAAAAACGGCCGAATCAAAGTTTTCATCCGTTTGATCGGCAATAACTAATTTGATATGATATTGCACATTCGGTTGAATGGAAGCCGTGGCAGTAAGTACCGTTGTTCTTCCGTTAAAATTGGTATCTCCTAAATTATAACCTTCGAAGTAAGTTTCATTTGAGGCCTCACAAAAACCTACTATTTCCTCATGAATTGTGTTAGTGTTTACAGGAGTGGAAGTTCCCGGAATTAAAGCTACATTTTCATAGGGATTTGCAGTTCCTGCTTCTTTAATTAGAAATGCGAAACCATCTGAATACTCACAAGGATAATTGGCAAAATATTCTTCTGAAGCTAAAATATAATTGAATTGTACCTGATTGGTAACAGATACAAAATCGAATTCAATGGACGTAGCATTTAAGGTGTTTGAAATACCCAACGCATTTTCTAAATCGGCATCAGTGCCCCAATTAGTTTCGCCATCGTTTAACGTGTTAGCATTAGTTGTATTACCAGCTGAATTAGCATTACCCGTTGATAGTAGTATGCCATTTTCAAAAGGAAAGTTAGAATTGGCACGTTCAAAATACCCGAAGCTTCCTAATCCATTTATAGAACCATTACTATTTGATGTGATATTTGAAACCTCGACACAACCTTGAATCAATCTATTTTGGATAAGTTCTTGTACTGAAACGCTATTATCAATAGCTATTTGTTGCCCTAAAACGTCCTGATTAAACCCGAGAAATAGACTTAATAAAAGAGAACAAAACAGTAGTTTGTTGAGGGAGTAGGGATTAATGTAATTTTTCACGTTTCGATTTGTTGGGTTTTCGGAGGTAAACCTAACCAAAAAAACGATAAAATGCAAAAATTATCGATGAAATACATAATTTTAATTGGGCTAATACGTCATATACACAAATCCAGTTAATGGTTTGTAATTAGTATCGTTTAAATGTAGTACATAATAATAAGTACCTACTGGTAATAAATCGCCTTGATTTGTCAGTCCTCTGTTGGCTCTACCATCCCATCGTAAATCGTTGTTTCCCTCAAATATGAGTGTTCCCCAACGGTTGTAAATAAGTAATTGATGTCTCTCAAAAATATCATACAACCCTTGTATGTTGAACCAGTCGTTATAACCATCATTATTGGGTGTAAAAACTTGGGGTATATATGGCGGACAATTTTCAACAAGTAATTCAAACCTGTAAATTTCAAAACAAATTTCAGTTTCTACTCGGATGTAAATAAATTCTGGTAGTGTTGTATTCTGATAGTTATCTGGAATCAGTATTGCACTTGTACTGTTTTGTAAATCTTCCAATGATGTGAAATAGTTTATATCATCTGGCGATTCTATTGATAGATTTTCTTCTCTAATGGTTAGGTCAAAAATAGCCGTATTAAAACCGACATCACAACCTAAAAGAGGTTCTAGTGCTTGAATTTCGGGTAATGGTATGAGTTCAATAGGTGTGTTGGTGGTGTTGTTTAATTCGTTCAGTTCTATTACAATACCATTTCCAGAGCCATCGTCATCTACCATAATGTTTAAAATAAAGTTTTCAGGAATTCCGTCAGGTATGGCTACTATTATGCTATTGCTTTCATTTCCTCCTATGGGAATATCGTTAATGGTTTGGCTTGAAGCAATCAATTGTGTATCTGCGTAAAAGGCAATTGGTGTATTGGCAGGTAGTATTTCAGTTGAATTAATATTGTAAACTGTAAAATCAATTGTTACTTCTCTTGAAGCACAAACCGTTTCAATATTGTCAATTTGTATCGTGGCATCTGGAAGTTGACTATTTAAAACCGTTATGACATTATTTAGAATGATAAGATCTGCAAAGATGATACCTCCAATTTCTTCACCAGTTGTTAATCTTATTTCAACTGAAGTATCACCAATATCAATATTATTTTCTATGTCGTAAACATCAAGATCACAATTATAAAATTCATCACTATTCGTGAATGTATTGGTGCCATTAAAAGCATTGTCAGCAAGGTTTAGCGGTGGATTGGAGATTATGTTATTATTTATAGAAAGGGATTCACCAAAATTAAGAGCAGAGTCACCTTCCCAAGCTAAAAATCCGATTTTGGCTCCATTATTATCCAATACATTGATGTTTTCCAATGTAATAATCTTTTCTTGTACATTTCTGTTTATAATGTCTAATCCTTGAAACAGATTAATTTGATTTAAAGGCAGGTTGTCATCTTCATATATCACATAAATGCTCCAGCCACCAAAATTGGTTCGGTTGCCGCAATATCCAGGATTACTGGAAAGCGGTACAGAGATGTCTAAATCTGAAAAGGTATATGTGCCATTTCCTGTTGACTGAATGTAGTGGGTTATGTCTGAATAGCAAGCAAAGTAGGTGAGTAGCCCATAATTTGGATCGTTATAGTCAACCGTATAAATGCCATCAGCTTCAATGTATTCTTCGTTTAGGGTAACTTGTTCGTCACCACTGCCTGATCCAGCCCAGTATAAAAAAGCAGCTATTACATTTGTGTTAGAATCCAGAGTTAGTTCGGCTTCAGATTGCGGTAGTAATTCACAAAAATCGCGCTCAATATTGTTTTCAGATTCATTTAATGTATTACCAATGGCAGTATAATCATACCGACCATTAAATTGTTGAAATAATGAAATTTCTTGACAGTATAAATGTCCAGTAAAAAGACTGATTAATAGTAGTAAGATTTTAAACCGTGACATACAGATTTTGTTACAGTTTAAATTTACGATATTTTAGTAATTATCGCTTTAAAGTAAAGTGATCTTTATAGATTCTTCCATCTTGAAGCTGAACAGAAAACCAATATCCTCCTGTTGGTAATGGGTTACCATTGAAAGTACCATCCCATCCCACACTGGTTGGTAATAGTTCCTTCATCAATTTGCCATAGCGGTTGAAAATATAAATTTTGGCATTGGGTTGAAATTGTGCTGTTAATCCTTTTACTTGCCATACATCATTGGTACCATCGCCATTTGGTGTAAACACTTTTGGGAAACCAATAATTGAGAATTGGTTTTCGGCAATACCACAATCATTTTTATCTCGTACATAAACTGTGTGAACTCCTGGTTCTAAATTGGTGAATTGTGAGCTATCTTGATAAGGACCATTAACATCATCAACGGCGAATTCATAATCGCCAATACCACTAACAAAAACAGTAATAGTATTTCCAAAGTTAACAACCACATCATTTATTGTAGCAATACTCGAAGAACTGACCGTTACTACACGTTCGGCATAACAACCATCTGGATTTTGAGCAGATATAGTAGAAATAGGTGTAATTCTAACCGTATAGTCACCTTGGCTTTGAACCATAATTTCTGGAGTTGTCTCTTGAGATTCTAACCATAAAAAAATATAATCGGTTAAATTACCTTCTAATGGACCTACATCAATGGTAACAGAATCCCCAGGATTATTTTCACAGAAAAAAGCAGTGTCAAATTCTTCAACTATTGGTCTTAAAGCAGTAATTAATTCTAATTCACTAATGCTGTAACAATCAGCACTTAATATGTTTTGTAGGCGAACGTAGACTATTTGAGAGCCACTAGAATTTTCAAAATTGTTGACATCTATTATAGCATTCACCCTGTTTTCAGCATCATCTAAAGATTCATAGAAAGAAACTGCAACATTTGGGTTTGTAGTAATATCATCTGGAATAGCACTTATTAAATCAAATGTTGCTATGCCACTACTATCTTCGCAACCAACCAGTGGATCTAAATCTAGAGGTTCAGGTTGTTCTGATATGGTTACAGTACGATAAACAACTTGCGTTTCTCCTTCAGTCTCTATTGTTATGGTAACAACATATTCACCGATACTGGTAAACACATGTGTTGGATTTAGGTCTGTTGACGTATTATTGGTACCTGATGCTGGATCACCAAAATTCCAAGTGATACTATCAATTACCGTTGAGGTATTAATTGTAAATTCGGTATTATCACCAAAGCAAGTATATCTAAAAACATTTGTTGCAAAAAAGTATGATTGAATAAATGGCGGTAATCCGTAATGACTACTATTACCATCGAGGTAAACACCATTAAAATCATAATTAGAAGCGCTTCCAATTTCATTTGGATTTGAGATTACTGCTAATGTTTCGCCACCTTGCACAGCAACATATATTCTTCCATCCAAGGCTTGTTGTAAGGCACCTAATTCTTCATCAGGTTGTTCAGCTATTACTAAAGCAGAATTTAATATTGCAGCTTCAGTAGGTTGAGTTAAGTCATACTGATGAATTTTTGAATTGACGTTTTCTCTGTCTATTTCAGTGACATATAGTAAATTACTATCAGGTGAAAATTCACAACCATAAGGACCAATATCATCTGAAGTATAATTTGATAAGGTAATAGGATTGGACAAAATACCTGTGGCGGCATCAAAATCAAAAACTTGAGTTTCATTATTTTGATAGGACATCACACTCGCTATTTTTTCACGATTTGGCGATGCTTTTAAATAGCCTATTGAATTGTTGTTATTGTTTCCAGTACGTTGATGCATTGAGCCAACAGCACTAATAACCGGTGTTGTATTCACTCCTGCATCAGAAACTAAATAAGAAATAAACTCGTTACTGTTCCACTTATGGCTTATTACCCATATACTTCTTCCATCAGCGCTTTCTATAGCTGTAATTTTCTCGGTAGTTGGAGTTTCCAATAAAATATTCTTATTGGTAGTTACACCACCCATGCCGCCATCAAATGTCATATTTATTTCAGAATACCTCAAACCATTGGATCGCGCACGATCATCAACAGTGAAAATGTAGTAAATATTTTCATCATCTGGTTTTGGGATTATCATGGCAGATTGCGTACTTGATTTGTCACCTAGTAATCCTTCTCCGTTGGGCATTATTTCATGATTACGGTTCCAAACAGTACTTCCGTCACTATAAAACAGTAAATTACCTAATCTATCAGAAATGGATGAGCAACCCTCTTGGGTATCTATTTGACTTCCTTGTTCAGGAACAGGGTAGCCAAAATTAAAGTTTAGACTTGCACGTTGTCCAAAAACCCAATTTGCTGCTTCATTTTGGGCAGTCATCCAATTGGAGGACATTAAAATTATTAATATGATTATATGTTTAACTGCTATTTTCAATACGTTATCTTTTTAGTGTAAAGTGATCTTTAAAAGAACGTCCATCTTCCAATGTTATTTCAAACCAATAATCACTTATTGGTAATGCTTCTCCATTCAGTGTTCCATCCCAACCTTCACCTAGAGGTGACAATTCTTTGATGAGTTTTCCATATCGGTCAAATATCAAAATTTTGGAGTTAGCTTGAAAAAGGGATGTAACGCCTTTAATGTTCCAGGTATCATTATTGCCATCACCATTAGGGGTGAAAAATTTAGGAAAGCCAATAACAAATACATCAGCTATGGTTATGCCACAACCATTTTTAATGTCACGAACATGAACCGTATAGATTCCTCCTAATACGTTAGTAAAAATATTACTGGATTGGAAAGGTGTATAACTGCCATATTCATTAAATAGTGCGTACTCATAGTCGCCTTCACCACTTACAATTACCGTTACCGTGTTGTCGTTGGATGCATCACTAACATTAATAGTATTGATAGTTGCTATATTGGAAGCTTCAACTGTTACTGTTCTTATTTTGCTGCATCCAGTGTTTATACTTGTAATTTCTACAGAATATATACCAGGTTCATTTACAGTAATAGTACTTGTGGTCTCTCCAGAAGACCATAAATAATTATAATTACCCGTATTCAAATTACCTACATTTATAGTTATGGTTTCAGGAAAAGAATTTAAACAGTAATATTCTAAATATTCAGTTTCAATATCAGGTAACTCATTGACAATTAATTCAATTTCAGCAATACCATAACAGTCATTATTGGTTTCAACACGCGCATAGATTATTTGGTTGTAGGGCGTTATGTTGGTGTAATTTGTGCTTAATGGATTGTTTTCAAGTGAGGCATCATCTAGATTTTCATAATACGCAATAGTTGCTGTTCCGGGAATACCTGTTAAGATATCTCCTTCAGCATTTGTCAAGTCGAAAACATGAATACCATCTTCATTGCCGTCATCATCACAAACTCTAATAAGTGAGTTGTTAACACTAGTATTACTTATTCGTAACAGAAGTTCAGCTATACTATAGCATTCTGAATTGGTGTCAATTACTTGAACATATATTGTTTGCGGGTTAGAAGTATTTAAAAAATTAGTTGGATTGCCAATTTCATTGGTATTATTGGAAGCATCATTAAAGCTACTGAAGAATCTTGTGCTTCTGTCTGGCTCACCTCCGGTCAACTCATTGTTTGAATTAGTCAAGTTAAATAAACCTTCATTAGTATCACTACATTGAACCTGATCTGCGTTGAAAGCATTAGGTGTATCTAAAACAATCAAATTGAAACTTCTTATACTAAAACAATTAACATTCTCAGCATTTTCAATTCTTACAAATATCTCTTGTAAAAAGGCAATATTATTGTAGTATAAATTTGGTAATGGATTCCTGTCAAACTCGGCGTCATCAAATGATTCATGATAGCTTATGTTGAGGTCATCTTCATTTTGGTCTCCCAGTATTTCAGCATTTTTAATAAGTAGATTGAAAGTAGTCTGACCATTATTGGCATTACCGTCATTTGCATTATCACATAAGATATAATCTGATGGTGTTGGGTAATTGGCACCAGTTCCCACTATGAGGTTGAATGGAACAATTTCAAAACAACCTGTGGTGTCATCGGTTATTTTAGCATAAACTTCTTGAGGATTGGAGGTATTGGTATAGGCACCAGTTATTGGATTACTGTCAATATTGGCGTCAGTTTCACTTTCAAAATAAGTAACTGTTACATTGGTTTGAGTTCCAACAATAACATTGGTGTTAACAGTTAAATCAAAGTTAGTTGTGAAATCATCAAATGGTGCTACGGCATCACACTCACTTATATTTAATTCTAAATCAGAATTTGCCTCGTTTGTTGGTGGGCTTGCAAATTCGGCAGTACCAATCCATTCTAGGCTGAAAGGGCTATTTCCAATAGGTCTGTCAATTACAATATAATAAGTTTCTCCTGCCATAACATCGAGCCACCTAACAAAACTATTTCCATTTGCTCCAGGGCCTTCAGATGTATCAGTTTGAGAGCCGTTCATTCCTGTCAAATTATTTCCTTGATTGGCAGCTTGAGGATTTGTAGTAGAACATCTTATTGCTTGACCTAAACTACCACAATCTTGATTGGGGCCAAAAACAAAAAAATCATAATCCTCAATAATACTTGTGCTTTCAGGTGTAAGCGTGAATCCAAGCGTTCCATCAGTCACCAAGGTGACTTTTAACCAAAGACTATTATTCTCACGACTAGCACAATTGTTTAGACCGTTAAGTTCTTGAATACCTATACCATTTACGTCAAGATTTATTTCAGAGTCACCACAAACAGTTATAGCATTAACACAATCTGTTGGTTGTTGAGCATGTAAGTGAGTTACCGCAAATAAAAATGCCAGTAATAGCATATGTTGTGTTGGCTTCAAATAACTCAAAAGATTATCGTTTTAGAGTAAAGTGACTTTTAAATACTCGGCCATCTTGAAGTTTGACCGAAAACCAATAATCACTTACTGGGAGTTGTGTACCATTAAAAGTGCCATCCCAACCTTGTCCAGATGGGCTCAATTCCTTCAGTAATTTGCCATAACGGTCAAAAATTAGAATTTTAGTTCCAGGCTGGAATTGACCAGAAACACCTTTTACATTCCAAGTATCGTTACTGCCATCACCATTGGGTGTAAAGAATTTTGGGAATCCAATGACTGAAACTAATTCCTCAACTATTCCACAATCGTTTTTTAAATCCCTAACTTTAACAGTATAAATTCCTGGAGGAATATTTGTAAATACATTTTCAGGTTGCCAATAAAGGAATAAGCCATTTTCATCAAATAGAGCATAATCATACTCACCTTCACCTGAAACAATTACGGTTATTGAATTATTGCTTGAGCCATCAACAACCTCAAAAGATTCAATGGTTGCCACATTTGAAGGTTCAATGGTGATATTTCTTGATTTTGAACATCCAAAAACATTCGTTGCTGTTACAGTATATACACCAGTTTGATTAACTGCAATTTCATAAGTGTCTTGTCCAGAAGACCAGCTATAACTATAGTTTGAAGGATTATCATTTAAAATACCTGCATCAATCATTATTGGAGTGGGAAACTCATTCAAACAATATAAAAGTGTTTCGTCTTCCTCCAATTCTGGAAGTGGATTGACTGTTAGTATAACCTCGCCAATACCATAACATGCATTATCATTTTCAACTCTTGAGAAAATAGTTTGATTATAAGGTATGGTATTGTTGTAAGGAGACGATAATTCATTTTGCTCTAATAACGCATCGTTATAGGTTTCATAATAGGTAACAGGAAACACCAAGCCGTTATCAGCTTGAATTGCAGCTGTAATTGCATCGAGATCAAAGGTATTGATGCCGTCTTCAGAGTCTAATTCATCACAAACTTCAGGCGCTATATAATCACTGATTTGAGTTGTACTAACCTCTAGCCTTAATTCTGAAATGCTGTAACAATCTGAATCATTATCTATGACTTTGGCATAAATGATTTCTGGGTTTGATCCATTGTTATAACTTGAAGCGTTTAATATGCCGTTATTGTTTTCTGCATCATTTATGGACCTGTAGAACTCAAGATAAACGGCTGAAGAGCCTCCTGTTAAATCATCAAAAGCTTCATTAAGGTTAAATGTTGTAAAACCATCAACGTTACCGTCTTCATCACACTGAATTAATTCAGCATCAAAAGCAGATGGAATAGGATTAATGTTTATTACAAATGATGTAGTATCAAAACAAGTAGGATTCAAAACATTTTCAATTCTCACAAAAATTTCTTCCTGAAATGGTGTGTTGTTGTAGTACATAAGTGGTAAATCATTATCGCCACTATTCGCATTAGTTTGTGAGCTGTGATAGCTAATGTTGTAATCTACTGAATTTTGCGTGTCTAATATCTCTGAATAAAAGTCTTGTAAATCTATAGTTACTTGTCCGTTTGCATCATTACCATCATCATCATTATCGCATAATTCTAATAAATCAGTAGCTACAATATTAGCAACAGGTGAGTTATAAACTTCTATATCAAAACTCTCGGTTGCGAAACAATTAGGATTACCATCATTGTGTATGCGCGCGTAAATGGTTGTAGAGACGTCAGTATTAGTAAATAAACCTATTATTTCATTTTGGTTATTATCAGCATCAGTTTGTGATAAAAAATAGTGTACACTAAAAATAGTTGCATCCTGTGTGTCTAAAATTTCAGAATCTTTTGTAGTTAGATTAAAATTCCATGAGCCATCATTATCGTCATCACAAACAACAAAATCAGTAACAGGATTTGCGATAGGATATTCAAAATATTCTACTTCGGCCTCGCCTTCTAAACGCTCACAATCGCCAGTGTTTAAATCAATAATCAACTCATATGTTCCTGCTTCGGTTACTTGTAATTCATGACCTGATTCCGCTGAAATAATACGTCCATCTTTGTACCATGCGTAGGTGGCACCTGGAATAATATCGGCTGTTAATGTATAAGTGTCTCCGGTGCATAAGGGTAAATAGGTGGATTCTTGACCGTTACGAATAATGTCAATTTTTTCAGTAAAAAAGGATGCAATAAATGGCGGTAATCCCTGTGTTGAGTTATTATTACCTAAAGAAACGGCATTGTTAATATAGGTGCAATCTGTACCTACTTCATTGGGGTTATTAATGACGCTTAAAAATGGAAGTCCAATATCATAGGTTGATGCCATGGAACGGTATATTTTTCCGTTGGGTCCCAATTGTAAGGCACTTCTGTACAAGTTTTGATTGTCAATGACAATGGCTGAATTGTTAATATTAGCACTATTTAAATTGTATTGAACTAAAACGGATTGATGAGCACTGGGATTATTGTCGCCTGGACCAAAAAAGTCATTAGATCCCGTTACATAAAGTACTTGACTATTTGGTGAAAATTCGGCGCCATAAGGTTGATTATTAGGTCCAGGCAATGTTACCCTTAATCTATTACTCAACATGCCTGTATTGATATCAAAATCAAATAAATCCAAACCAAAATCTACATGAGCACACGCCACTTTGGTTCCATCGGGTGAAATTTTTAAATACCCACGCGCATCTGTAATATTAAGTCCTCTAAATTCTGATATGACCGAAGTGTTATTCACACCGCTTCCCGAAACTTCAAAAGCGTGAAAGGTATCTAATAACGAAGTAGAGTTGCCAGAAAGATTTGAAAATGCTATAACCCAAATGTTGCCACTGTCACAATCCTTTAAAACGGCAGCCACTTTTTCAGAACATTGGTTTAATAAATTGACATTTTTTGTAGTCACCTCACCACGGCCACTATCTCGTGTCATATCGACAATAGAGTATTTTAAACCAGTGGCTGAATTATTTGAACCTACTGTAAAAATATAATAGATGGTTGAGCTATTTGGTTTTGGTACTACAATGGCAGATTGCGTACTAGACACGTTACCTAATAAGCCAGTTCCATTCATCATGACATTATGGTCACGATTATAAACCGTTGAACCATCTGTGTAAAATAAGAGGTTACCATCATCATCAGAAATGGAAGAACAGCCTTCTTTGGTAAACAGTCTTCCACCATCTATAGCTGAAACACCACCATTGGAATCAAACTGAATACCAGCATTTTCGCCAAAATACCAATTAGAAGCTTGTTGCTGACTGTATGATACAGCAAAACATAGAAAAAGTATGTAGAAAAGGAATTTTTTCATATTTAATAGCAATAGCTATCAAATATATCACAAATCTCGCTTTTTTAATAATCTAAACGATAAAAAGATAAATAAAGCTGTCCAACCCAAAACGATTGCAATCTCATGCCAGTGCACGGCATAATCATAGATTAAATCAGACTTGTCAGGAAATTTTGTTATCATGATTCTTTGAAAGGGCTGATCTATAAGTTTATACATGGCTTTGAGTGGGAAAAAGTTCTGTATTTTTTCGGCCATTTCAGCATTAACTTGCCAAGCAATCACGCCAAATGTTATCCATTCTAAAATATACAGAACAAACAAAAAAGCCAAAGCAAATGCTGATCGTCTTAATAACATTCCAAAAAATAAACAAAGACTAAAAAAACCAACCAATTTGACAAAATAAGCGAGCAGAAAATCGGTTTCTCTAAAAATGATACTCATTTCGGTGTAGCTCGAGTAGTAAAGACCAATAAGAAATGATGCGACAGCTATAAGTAAAGTTGCAAGCAACGAAAAGAATACAATCGTGTAAAATTTTGACAAAATAAATTCTTTTTTGCTCAAACCATCTATCAAGTTTTGTTTTATGGTTTTGTTGCTATACTCATTGCCAATCATACTAACTACTACAATTGCAAAGAAAAATTTAAAATAGGATGCAAAAAACGTAGTGATATGCCAGATTATTGGAAAATTGAAAATTCCAAGTTCACCTAATTCAAGTGTAAAGAAACCAAAGAAATTAATCTTAATTGATGATAATATTAATACAGTAAATGGTAAAATGAATGATATGAATATTAAAACTTTACTGGTTCTATTTAAGAGTAGTTTTTGTAATTCTAAATTTAGAAGTCGTAACATGTTATGATTTTTTGATTGATTGGTTAGTTGTTGTCTGTTAATTGTAGAAAT
Organism: Hanstruepera ponticola; assembly: GCF_012931685.1. Classification (GTDB taxonomy): domain Bacteria; phylum Bacteroidota; class Bacteroidia; order Flavobacteriales; family Flavobacteriaceae; genus Hanstruepera; species Hanstruepera ponticola. The sequence goes on along the minus strand of NZ_JABANC010000005.1, from coordinate 101,354 downwards.
TGCTCTTCTAAACTTTCTTTTCGTTTTACGAGATGTGTTAAGGTAATACCATTTTCAAACATCAGTTTATTAACAGATTTGGCATCCATAGGTTCGTCTAGAAATGCTGTAATTAAATCATCTTCAATTTTAATTTTCCCAAACATTTTTTTAGCTTCTAAAAACTGAACCAATTCATCTGTATTTTCGGCTTTTAGTTCTAAATAACCATGACTTGAAATCATTTCATCCACGCGACCTGAATAAAGTTTTTCGCCTTTGCGTAATACCACGACATGTGAACATACTTTCTCAACTTCATCTAATAAGTGTGAAGCCAATAAAATAGTGGTTCCTTGACTGGCAATTTGTTTAATTAATGACCGTATTTGATGAATTCCTTGAGGGTCTAAACCGTTAGTTGGTTCGTCTAAAATCAAGATTTCAGGGTCATTTAATAGGGCGGAAGCTATAGCTAGTCGCTGTTTCATACCCAATGAATAGGTTTGAAATTTACTATCCTTTCTCTCAATAAGACCAACTAATTCTAATTTCTCATCAATTTTAGAATAATCAACACCTTTAATCTTGCAAACTAACTTAAGATTTTGATATGCAGACATGTATGGGTAAAAATTAGGGCGTTCAATAATGGCGCCTACTTTTTTTAATGCATCGTGTGTGGTTGTATTGCCATCAAACCAATGAAAGTTACCACTGGTTTTGTTCACTACATTTAAAACGATTCCTAATGTTGTAGATTTCCCACTTCCGTTTGGTCCTAAAATACCATACACGTTTCCCTTGTTTATGGTGAATGTAAGGTCTTTGACTGCGGTTAGGTATCCAAACTTTTTAGTAAGATTGTTGATAGTTAGAATGGTATCCATTATATTTTTTTATATACTGAACGTTCAGTATTGGTTGGTATTGTAAGTATGACGAGTAACTCATAAAAATGTTACAAGTTTTAAATAAAAAAGCATTCGGTTAGGAATGCTTTATTTTATAATACTGAAGGATTAATTCCAGTTTTCGTCAAAATCTAAATTGTCGTAATCATCAACATCCAGATCATCTTCAAACTCATTATAATCATCAAAACTTTCAGCTTCAAATGATTTTTCAGGAGCTTTGTCAGGTATTTGTCCATGAACAAACATTAAATTCGGGTAGTCTGTACCTTCTGATTCTTCAACAATTTCAGCCAGTTCTACATAAAAAGTCCACATGCTTAAAAAGTCATATACATAAATAAGCTTTGTTTGGGCTTCATGAACGGTATCCTTTAAAATGGTTTTACTCATGAGTTTTACAGGTGTTAATCCGTCGCTCATGTCAAATAGCGAAATTTCTTCGCCTTGATTCCATTCATCGTCTGAAACATAAAACGATGCCATCTCATTGCCATCAAATCCAAATGACTGTGTGATGCTGTTGTGTAAATCCTCTAAAGTGTCTGTTTCGCGTATTTCTAAATCACGAAAAACATCATCTTCAGTATCATTATCCAATATTATTCTAAATCGGTATATCATAGATTAATTTCTGGTGCAAATGTAACTAATTTTAGTTATTTACTAAAGCGATGAAGGGTAAAGGTCATAGCAGTTAAAAGGAAAAAAGCACCTATTTGATGAGTAACACCTAACCAAACAGGAACTGCATAAATTAAGGTCAAAACGCCTAATAGAAATTGTAGGCCAACTAATATGAATAATGCGTTAACACCTTTAAGTTGATACGACGTAAGCGACATTTTTTTTGCCTTAAACCAGATAATCAAAATAAAGGTAACTACTACATAGGCTAATGTACGGTGAATAAATTGAACACCACTTTTGCCTTCAAAGAAGTTTTTGATAACTGGATTTTGTTCAATATAAACGGTTTCATGAATCAGTTTGCCTTCATTCATAAATGGCCAAACGTTGTGTATAAAACCAGCGTCCAGACCCGCAACAAATGCACCGTAAATAATTTGGATGAGTAAGACAAGCATTCCTAATCTTATGAGATTTCTAAACTTGATATTGACTTCTTTTTTATTAGGAAACATTAAATCTAGAGCAACCCAAAAAGTATAAGCAAATGTTAAAAAGGCAGTAGTTAAATGTGCTGCTAATCTATAGTGACTAACATCAGGATTGTCAACCAATCCACTCTTTACCATGTACCATCCCAAAAAACCTTGGAAACTACCCAAAGCCATTAAAACAATCGATTTTTTAATTGTTGGTTTTGAAAGTTGCTTCGTAAATAAAAAGTACAGAAAAGGTATAAAGAAAACGATTCCTATAAATCTACCGATAACACGATGTAGCCATTCCCAGAAATAAATATCTTTAAAATCATCTAATGTAAAATGATTGTTGAGTTTTTGGTATTCAGGATATTGCTTATACAAATCAAATGCCTCTTGCCATTCGACCTCATTCATAGGTGGAATGGTACCCGAAATGAGTTTGTAGTTTGATATGGACAATCCTGAATGTGTTAGCCTGGTAATGCCACCAACAACAACCATGATAAAGATGAGTACGCATCCTGTTAGCAGCCAATAAATAACCTTTTTGTTATCCTTTTTCATAATATTTAAATTCTTTTTTAAAGCAAAGACTATTATCCATTCCTATATATTGACCATAGTTAGGAACAATATAATAGCCATTCTTTTTATAAAAAGTCACTGCTTCAATTTGTCGTTTACCTGTTTCTAAAATAGCAGTATCATAATCCAATTCTTTGCCCCACTTTTCTAGTTCAAATAAAATTTTTGCAGCAACACCAGATTTTCTGAATTCAGGTCTGGTGTACATGCGTTTAATTTCAATAGAATGACTGTCAAAAACCTTGAAAGCACCACATCCAATTGGTTTCAAATCTTGGTAAGCAATGACCACATGTTTTAATACATTAATATTGTTAAACTGATTGTAAAAATCATGTTCATCACCATCAGTAATTTTTAAGTAAGCATCCAGTTCTTTCACAAGAAGTTTAAAATCTGCATTTTCAGAATTTGTTCGGCTAACTATTACCATTTAATTAGTCACTTTTAAACCAAGTCTTTCACCTTCCTTTAGCATGAGGTTGTAAGCTGCTTGATACTCGTTAGGAATTTCTCCCTCTAGAATGGCTTCTTTTATAAATTCTTTGATAATACCTATCTCTCGAGAAGGTTTTAAATTGAAGGTTTTCATGATTTCTTCACCCGAAATTGGAGGTTGAAAATTTCTTACCCGATCACGCTCTTCAACTTCAACAATTTTTTCACGAACAATTTTAAAATTGTTATGATATTTCTCAAACTTCTTTGGATTTTTAGTTGTAATATCAGCTTCACATAGCGTCATCAAATCATCTACATAATCGCCAGCATCAAATATTAGGCGTCTAACAGCAGAATCTGTAACAATATCATTTGCTAAAACAATAGGTCTTGAACTCATATAAACCATCTTTTGTACAAACTTCATTTTGTCATTCAGAGGCATTTTAAGTCGTTTGAATAAACGATATACCATTTTTGAGCCTTCAAATTCATGGGCATGAAAGGTCCAACCTATTTTTTTGTCAAATTTTTTAGTGGGTGCTTTACCAATATCATGCAGTAAAGCTGCCCAACGAAGCCAAAGATTGTCAGTATTCTCTGAAATATTATCAACTACCTCAAGTGTATGATAAAAATTATCTTTATGACGCTGACCTTCAATTTCATCAATTCCTTTTAAAGCGGTTAATTCAGGAAGAATATGTTTTAATAAACCCGTTTTTTCTAGTAATAAAAATCCTTTCGATGGTTTTTTTGATTCCAGAATTTTATTAAGTTCAACAACGATGCGTTCGTTGGTAATGATTTTTATGCGTTCACTATTTCTTGTAATGGCATCAAGAGAATCAGTTTCAATTGTGAAATTTAATTGTGTAGCAAAGCGAATGGCACGCATCATGCGCAGTGGATCATCACTATAGGTTATATCAGGATTTAGAGGTGTACGGATTAATTTATCATTTAAATCTTGAACGCCATCAAAAGGATCCAATAAATGCCCAAAATCAGCTTTGTTGAGACTTAAGGCTAGTGCATTAATTGTGAAATCTCTCCTGTTTTGATCATCTTCAAGTGTACCATTTTCAACAATAGGATTTCTGCTATCTTCCCTGTAAGATTCTTTACGAGCACCAACAAACTCAACTTCAATATCTTCATAACGCAGCATGGCTGTACCATAGGTTTTAAAAACTTGAACTTTAGGTGAATTAGGCAAATTTTTTGCAACGGCTTTGGCTAATTCAATGCCGCTACCAACTGCAACGATATCAATGTCTTTATGCTGATTTCGTTTTAGAATATAATCTCGTACATAGCCTCCAATAACATAGCTGTCAATCTGAAGTGTTTCAGTAGTTTCTGAAATGATTTTAAAAATGGGATGTTCTAACGCTTTTTTGTAATTCATTTAGCTCAAAACTAACTCGTATTAAGATTTTTCAGTAATTGGGAATGAGATATTATTCTCTGATAACCTCTATTTTGCCATCCAAATTCAACTTAATAATAGTTGATGGTCTGGCATCTACTTTTTCATCGTGCAAATTTACAACATAGTCCACACCTTTTAAAATGTCTGGATGTATTTCTTTGAAGGATTTTGGAGCAGGCATGCCACTGATGTTCGCAGATGTCGAGACTATGGGTTTTTTGAACTCCTTTATAAGTTCATGGGCAAATCCGTCACTAACCAACCTAATGGCAATGGTATTGTCATTAGCGATTAAGTTATTAGCTAATAAAATAGGGTTATTGTAAATAATGGTTGTTGGTCTTTTGGCTTGAAAAAGCAACTCCAACACCGTTTCTGGAATATCTTGCACGTAAGTTTTAAGTGTCTCTATATCAGAAACCAAACAAATAAGTGCTTTGCTTTCTTCTCGCTGCTTTAGTTTATAAACTTTTGCTACAGCCTCTGCATTTGTAGCATCACAACCTATTCCCCAAATGGTGTCAGTAGGATATAAAAGCAACCCATGCTTTTTTAATACGTTTAATGAATGCTTTAGCTCTTGCGTCATATTGGCAAAAATAATAATTGGTAAGCAATAACAAACAGTTATATTTGTATTTATGTCAACTAAAATCTAATCTAAATTTTATAAATGATTCATGTAACTAAAGCTTTTTTGCCAAAGCAAAAGGAATATCATAATATATTAAAATCCGCTTGGGACAAACACTGGATAACTAATAGGGGAGCATTGGTTTTAGAACTTGAAGATAAGATAAAAACGACTTATAAGATTTCAAATATTATAGCTACTACTAATGGAACACTTCCATTACAAATAGCCATAAAAGCTTTAGGACTTTCAGGAAAAATTATTACAACTCCATTTAGTTATATAGCAACAGCTTCAACGATTGCGTGGGAGAATTGCAAACCAGTTTTTGTTGATATTGATTCAGAATCATTCAATATTGATGTATCAAAAATTGAAGAAAAAATCACGAATAAGACAAGTGCTATTCTCGCAACCCATGTTTTTGGAAATCCATGTGAAGTTGATAAAATTGAAGTAATAGCCAAAAAGCATAATTTGAAAGTTATTTATGATGCAGCCCATTGTTTTGGAGTTAATTACAAAGGAAAGAGTATTTTTAATTTTGGTGATGTGAGTACTTGTAGTTTTCATGCTACCAAAATTTTCCATACTGGTGAAGGCGGTGCTATGATGACAACTGATAAAGATTTATATGACAAGTTATACTATCATCATAATTTTGGACACAATGGACCCGAAGATTTTCATGGGATTGGGATTAATGCCAAAATGAGTGAACTACAAGCAGCTATGGGTTTAGCTGTTTTTCCTTACATGGATTCTATTTTCAGTAAAAGGAAACTTTTGTATGAATCCTATCTTTCAAACCTCAAAAGCAATAGTTTATTAAAATTTCAAGAAATTACTGAAAACACTGATTATAACTGTGCATATTTTCCTGTAGTTTTTGAATCTGAAGAATTGGTTTTAAAGGTAATTGAAGTTTTAAATAAAGATAGAATATTTCCTAGACGCTATTTTTATCCATCTTTAAATACTGTAGGCTATTTAAAAGGCGAGCAAATGCCAATAGCTGAATCTATTTCTAAAAGAATATTATGTTTACCTTTGTTTTTCGATTTGACTGTTTCAGAAGTTAATAGAATTTCGAGCATTATTTTAAAGACCATTTCATGAATTTAGAATCTATTTTGGAATTTTTAAACAGTAATGAAATCAATTATGAGTTGCATAATCCTAATTACCAATTGGATTATAAAGCAGCTAGCTTAAAAAAACTCATAAAAAACGGTTTGTACTTTGTTAATGATTCCGATAATGTTCCAGCAATTGAGGATAGCATTATCATTACTAACAAAAAGACAGATTCAAAGAATACACTCATTATAGTTGAGAATCCACAGTTAGTGCATTATAGAATATGCTCTACGCTTGTTAAATTGGAATCAGCTATTATTCATCCTACGGCTATTATTCATCCGGAAACAACAATAGGAGAGAATGTTAGTATAGGTCCCTATTGTGTTTTAGAAAAATGTGAGATAGGAAATAACGTTACTCTAAAAAGTCATGTTGTTATTTATGAAAACACACAAATACAAGAGAGTGTTTTTATAGATAGTCATAGTTGCATTGGTGCTGCAGGATTAGCTTGGATTTGGGATGAAAAAGGAAAAAGGGTAAAACAACCACAAATAGGAAATGTACTAATTGAATCAAATTGCCATATTGCAACTGATGTTACTATTGTCCGGGGATCATTATCTGAAACAACTTTAATAGGAAATGGAACTGTAATTGCACACGGAACTAAAATAGGACATGGAGCTCAAGTTGGCGAGAATGTTCATATGGCAAATAATGTTAGTTTGGCTGGAAATGCTGTAGTTGGAGATAGAAGTTTTTTAGGAAGTGCTTCAATTATTTCCTCTAATATTTTTGTCCCAAATAATACCATTGTTGGTGCTGGCGCCATGGTGAACAAAAATTTTACTGATGAGTTCACCACATTAGCTGGAATTCCAGCAAAAATTATTCAGTCAAAAAATTACTTAAATAAACCAAAGGGCGTACCAAGTCCACATAAAAAATAAGAATAAAAATGAGTACATCAGTTATTTCTAAAAAAGCCAAAATAGGGCAAAATGTTAAAATCGGAGCGTTCTGTGTGATTGAAGATGGCGTCCAAATTGGTGATAATACCGTTATTGAAAATTATGCCATGATACTTGAAAATTCAAAAATTGGATCAAATACCAAAATTGGAACCTATACCAAAGTTGGGAAAAATGCTGTAGTTGGAGATAATTGTAGTTTTACTTCTTATTGTGAAATAAGAGATAATTGCCAATTAGGAAACCGTGTTTCTATGGGTAGTAGGTGTACCTTATCTGCAAATACAATTGTTGAAGATGATGTAATAATGAAATATGGCTTTGTGGTAACTGACACGCCTAATTTAAACGAAAATGATAAGAAAAAAACAGGTGTTTTAAAGCGTAACAGTAAATTTGGAGCTAACGTGGTTATCATGCCAGCTGTAACTATTGGTGAAAATGTTGAGATTGGAGCCTGTTCCCAAGTAAGACATGATGTTCCAGCAGATGAAATTTGGTATGGTAGTCCGGCTAAATTCTACAGAAAAACTGATGATGGTAACTAGTAGTGAAGCGTTTTTAAGTAAATATCAAAAAAAGAAAGTTGAAGTTTACAAAAACCAAGTAGCTAAAAAACCACTTGTTTCAATTTGTGTACAAACCTACAATCATGAACCATATATTGGAGAATGTTTAGACAGTTTAATAAATCAGGTTGTTGATTTTGATTATGAGATATTACTGGGTGAAGATGCTTCGAATGATAATACAAGAAAAATCTGTATTGAATACGCGGACAAGTATCCTGAAAAAATTAGATTATTTTTTCATCACAGGGAAAATAATATAAAAGTTAATGGAGCTCCTACTGGGAAATTTAATTATTTCTACAACTTAATTTCTTCAAATGGGAAATATATAGCTTTTTGTGAAGGCGATGATTATTGGATTGACTCTAATAAACTGCAAAAGCAAGTAGATTTTATGGAATTAAAGGGTGATTGTAATATCACTTGGACTGACTATAAGATTTTTAATGGAAATAGCTTTGGAGATACAGACTTTAATTTTGAACAAAAAAAAATAAAGCTGGATTACCATAATATATTCAGACCTTACTGCACATATACATTAACGGCTTTATTTAGAAAGAGTGCATTGGATTTTGATACACTTTTTTCCTTAAAAAGATTTAAAGATAATTCATTATATATCCTTTTGTTAAAAGACAGTTATGGAGTGTTTTTAAATTTTATAAGTGCTGTTTATCGCGTACATGAAGGTGGTGTTTATTCACTAAAGTCTAATCTGTTTAAGAATTATTCTTCATATAAAAATCTAAAAGAAGTAACAGATTTAGTACCCGAATCAAAAACACAGAATATCAAAAAAGTATTGAGATCCTTGGGTAATGCCGCTGCATTTGAAATATTGAAATTAAAATATGCAGGAGAAGACTTAAGCAAAGAACACCTTGATTTTATGGCTGATTATTTTAAGAATGCTGACATGAAAAATAAATTCAAATATTATAGGCGTCTTATTAAATTAAGATTTTTAAAATAGGCTTTTTATCAGCAGTGTGACTTTATCCAGTCTAGACATGAAATTAAAGTAGCGCGATTCGTTTTTTACAAACCTATAAAAAGACATATCTTTATGTTTGGTATTTCTAATGCTTCTTACAATTGTTCTGGTAATGTGCTGTTTGAAAATTTCGGGGTTATAGTATTGTTTAGTGTTATTTAATTCAAGTAGTTTATGTGAGGCTTTAATAGTTTTAATCAAAGAATCGGCTGACTGTTTTCTTTTTAAGCTAACAGCATTTAAATAATAATCAATATCTGGATTGTTTGATGAAATATCTAAATGTTCTAACTGTTTAATTTTTATTAAACGCTCTGATTTCCTTAAGTTCTCTACTTTTGTTTGACTAATATTACTATCGTGCCAACGATATAATAATAACGATTCTGGTAGATTATGAAATTTGGTTCTCGCTAGTAATTGGCTCCAAAGACCATAGTCTTCGGCAGGTACGTATTGGTGCTCAAACCTTAAATCACCAAGTGCTGATTTTCTAAACATTACTGTTGGATTTCCAATACCACAACTATGTAAGAACTGAACTTTTAGCTCATCATGAGTCACTGCGTGTTTAACCGTTTTATTTTTCTTTTCACAAAAAAAAGTAAACCAAGTACCGCAAACACCTATATCTGGATTTTTATTTAAAAAATCAACTTGTTTTTCAAAACGAGATGGTTGCGCAATATCATCTGCATCTAATAAGGCAATAAACTCTGTTTTAGATTTTTCTATGCCCTCATTTCTTAAGTTTGCAGGACCTTCATTTTTAGTTTTGGTAATTACAGAAACACGTTCATCCTGTCTTTCATAGCTTTCTAAAATAGCTGCGGTGTTATCGGTGGAATTGTCGTTTAATACCAAAAGTTTAAAGTCGCTAAAAGATTGATTTAATACGCTGTCAATGGATTCTTTTATAAACTTTTCACCATTATATACAGGCATTATTACGGTAAGAACTGGCATTTTCGCTATAATTTATAAGACAAAAGTAGTTATTTCTATGTCTTAAACTATATTTGTAAAAAATATTACATGAAAAAAATTCACGTCGGTTTTCTACTTTCTTATGATTATGAAAAACTAAAAAAATCTATACCACCTGTATACCAAGATGCAGATGCCATTTTTGTTGCTATGGATCATAAAAATAGAACATGGTCTGGTGAAGTTTTTGATGTTGATCCAAATTTTTTTCAATGGCTTAAGGAATTTGATGTTGATAATAAAATTGAATTATACAAGGATGATTTCTATGATTCTAGTTTAATAGCTATAGAAAATGATAATAGGGAGCGTCATATGCTTTCTCTAAAAATGGGTATTGGGAATTGGTTAGTTCAAGTTGATAGTGATGAATACTTTGTAGATTTTGGTAAGTATGTAAAAGACTTAAGACGTTATGACAGTTATTTGAATAACCCTGAAAAAAATAATATTCAAATAGCAGCTTATTTGATTAACTTATATAAATATACAGATAAAGGTGTTTTATACGTAAAGGAGCCTACAAGAGGTATCATGGCAACCAATTATCCGAATTATAAAGTGGCTCGTAACACTAGAAAGCGAATAGTCTATACTCAAAACATTTTACTTCATGAAAGTATTGCAAGAGATGAAGAGGAATTAGAACTAAAATTGGATAATTGGGGACATAATATTGAAGTACAAGATAAAAACGCCTTTCTTGAGAAATGGCGTACTACTAATAAATCAAATTATAAAAGCAGAGAAGACTTTTTTTATATTGAACCAGAAAAGTGGAAGTCTCTTGAGTTTTGTGAAGGTGAAACAATAGATGAAATTAGAAAAAACATTAACCTTGAGTCTGTAATGCCTTCAAAAATGTACATTGCCAAGAAGAATTTCGGACAATATTTTAAGCATTTATTTAAGTAAGGTCTTATAAACATCCAAGTAGGCATTGGCTGTTTTTTCCCAAGAGTATGAATGAGCATGAGCCATTAAACTTTCTTTGAAATTTTCTGATTGAGAACTATATAGGTCCATGCCATTTCTAAATGTTTTTGCCATATAACTAGAGTCAAAATTATCCCAGTAAAAAGCTTGTTCACCGCCTACTTCAGGTAATGAACTTTTATTGGAGAGAAAAACCGGCTTGCCATAATTCATTGCTTCAATTGGTGGGATTCCAAATCCTTCACGTAGCGAAGGAAAGCAAAATGCATAACAGTTTTCAAGATAATAAGCTTTATCAAATTCACTTATTTTACCAGTCAAAAATACGCGTCCATCAAGTTTTAGTCTTGCAATTTCATTCCTAATAAAATTAGCATAATCTGTTGTGTTTTTACCAGAGATTATAAGTTTTAATTCTGGTAAATGAACCATCATTTCAACAAGTGTATGAAAGTTCTTTTTTTCTAGCACTTCACCAATGGTAAATAAAAAGAGGCCTTCTGGGTCAAATTGAGGTTTGTAATTTTCGGGAACAGTTATTTTTTCAGGGCTTCCATTATAAATTACATATTCATCAACCTCTGGAATAGAAAAGTATTTATGCGTCATTTCTTTAGCATAATTAGAAATGTAGGTGATAGCATGGCATCTTTTTAGTTTTTTGTTGAAAAGCTTTTGCCTTTTTTTTAATTTCTTACCTTCAAGTTCTTCCATAAAATTTACATCATGAACTGTCAATAGATAAGGAATTTTATAAAACGGCTCAACTTTGGTATTTTGATTAAGTGAATGCCATAGATCAAATTTTTTTCTGATTCTGAATGGTTGCTTACGCAGTAAGGAATGGTATTTTATATAATTGAAATTATTTCCGAATATAGCTTTTTGTTCATCTGGTTGTTTGGTAATGAGTGTTAAATCTAATTCCATGGCTTCCAAAATGTCACTTTGTGACGCCAAAGCCTTAATTAAATTATAATTAAACTGACCAAACCCAAAGTAAAGGTTGTCAATATTATGTGATTCCAAACAAATGTTGTGCATTAAAAACTTTTTTGCAAATTAGATAAAATAGCTAATAACGGCTAATTATATTGACAATTAAAACGAAATTATATTGTAATATTGCATCATGAATTACGCAATAAACAAAGCTTTTAAAGAGGATGAGCAGCAATTGACATCATTCATAAAAAACTTCGATAATTCTGGTGAAAACTTTGGAAATCAGGATCGCAATTCATTAAAATTATTTGATTTAAACGGTCAGACTATTAATATCAAATCGTTTAAAATTCCTAATGCTATCAACCAATTGGCGTATAAGTTTTTTAGGAAAAGTAAGGCGCAAAGATCCTTTGAATACGCAAACAAGCTTAATAATTTAAATGTTGGAACGCCTCAACCCATTGCTTATTACGAATTCAAGACGCCTGTTCTCTTTAAAAAAAGTTATTATATCAGTGAGCACTTAACATATGACTTAACTTATAGAGAATTAACTACAGATCTAAATTATCCCAATCATGAAGCCATATTGCGTGCTTTTACTAGATTCACGTTTGAGTTACATGAAAAAGGGATAAATTTCTTGGATCATTCGCCTGGCAATACATTAATTCAGATAGATAATGGTGTTTATGAATTCTATTTAGTTGATTTGAACAGAATGCGTTTTGAACCGATGGATTTGCAAGCGAGAATAAAAAACTTATCACGTTTAACCATCCAAGATAGTTTGGTAAAAGTAATGAGTGATGAGTATGCAAAACTTTATGGTGTTTCTTATGAGGAATTTTATTCCAAACTATGGCATTATATTAATGCTTTCCAAGACAAAATAAAACGAAAGAAAGCTTTAAAAAAGAAATTACTTTTTAGATAGGGTGAGTTTATTTAAACGCGCCAGTTCATCATAACGCTTTTTGACTTCATAAGCGTTTAATTTTGATATTTGATAACCAATCTTGCCATCCAAAACACCTAGTCGCATGATGTAATGGTTAAAAAAGCGGTATGCTATCTTTACATACTTCACCAAAAGATTAACTTTTTTACCATTTTCATGAAGTTGCGCTGCTTTCAGTTTAGCATACTGTGTCATCTTATCTTTGTAGTGTTCGTAATCTCTAAAACTATAGTGCAAAATTTTGTTATTAAGTACGCTAGTATTACCATCAACTATTAATCGTTCATGAACAGGTCTATTCTCATCATATTTACAAACCGATTTCTTAAACAACCGAAATGATTTGGCACTTTGGAATCCGCTAAACCGGATGGGTTTATCACCAAAGTAATATTGAAAAAATCCATAATAAGCCACAATGTTTTGACTAGTATTGGCCATTTTATGAATTATTTCTGCTCGTAAACTTTCAGTTAGTCGTTCATCAGCATCTAAAAACAAAACCCATTCATGGCTAGCTTTACTCAAAGCAAAATTCTTTTGATTTGGGAAATTTTTAAATCTATGTTGATAGACAGTTACATGCTCACAATCTTGTAATTTCTCAAAAGTACCATCATTGCTAAAACTATCAACTACAATTAGTTCATCTGCAAAATCCAAATTATTAACTAGTGCATCAATATGTATTGCTTCGTTGTAAGTAATTATTAAAGCAGAAATTTTTGACATATTACTAATTAGTTTGCTTTAAAAACACATTAAGTTGTTCTTTAAAAAAAGCGGGTTTAAATTTCGTATATAACTTTTCTGCTTGTGGTTTCAGAGCTTTTTCAGATTTGTTTATGTAAGTTTTCGGTTCAAAATCTTTTAAATGAACCGACTCATGGAAGCCTTTTTCTTCAAATAAATTCCAAGTGTCTTTGTCAATCCAAGGTGAAAAAATAGTAAAAGTTTTAACTTGTAATGCCTTAGCCATGTTTGTGGCGCCACCTTCATTACCAATTACGGCATCACAATGGGCAGTTAGTGCTAGAAACTCTCGTAGGCTTTTACCAAATACATCAAAGTAAATTAGTTTTCGGGTAGTTAGTTTACATTTTTCATAAATGGCTTTGGCGTCAGTTTCTTGATTTGGGATATAATTGAACAGAATTTGACCGTTTGTTGTTTCCGCTATTTGGTCAATAACCTGCGCCATATAATCAAATGGATATGTTTTGTTGTGACCACTGCCTAAAACACTAATCATAAACAAAGGCTTATTAAAGTCAATACCATTATTTAATAAAAATGATTTACTGTTTTCAAGCTCGTGGTTAGTCAGGTATATTTTAGGTTTAATCTCTTTAAAAGATATCTTTAAAGGCTCTAAAAGCTGCATACGGTTAACTATGGCTAATCCACAATCTAAATTTGTTGTTGTAAGCCGTTTAATATTAAAGTGATATATGTATGCTGAATACCATTTGTGATAGGATATTTTTGTTTTAGCTCCAGATAAATGGGTTATAAGATTACTTGATATTTTAGAATAAACATCAATAACCACATCATAATTAAGATTTTTTATATGTTTAGCAAACTTATAAAGTGCTATCTTGCTGTTTTCTTCTGTTCTTGTTAAGAACACAAAATTATCAACAAAAGGATTGTTTTCTACAACGGGATAAGTATGTGTGTTTATTAAGTAATCCAGTTTAGCATTTGGATACTTTTCACGCAAGGCTTCAAACAAAATGCTGCTTGTAAGCACATCACCTATCATTTTTTGTTGTATAACAAGAATTTTCATTTAAACAGCTACATCATATTCCCGAAGCGCATCATTTAAGGATGTTTTTTTATTGGTACTTTCCTTTCGCTTACCAATGATTAAAGCACAAGGTACATTATAATCACCTGCCGGAAAAGATTTGGTATAGCTTCCAGGAATAACCACAGACCTAGCTGGTACAACACCTTTGGTTTCAATTGGTTCATCACCAGTTACGTCAATTATTTTCGTGGATGCCGTAAGGACTACATTGGCACCTAAAACGGCTTCTTTCTCAACTTTTACACCTTCAACTACAATACACCTTGAGCCAATAAAGGCATTATCTTCAATAATAACAGGAGCTGCTTGCAACGGCTCCAGAACACCTCCAATACCAACACCACCAGATAGATGTACATTTTTACCAATTTGAGCACAACTGCCAACAGTTGCCCATGTGTCAACCATAGTGCCTTCATCAACGTATGCACCAATATTCACATAGCTTGGCATCATAATAACCCCTTTTGAAATGTAAGCACCATGACGCGCAACGGCATGAGGAACAACTCTGATGCCTTTTTCTTGATAACCGGTTTTTAAAGGTATTTTATCATGGTATTCAAAAATGCCTACTTCAAAGGTTTCCATTTTTTGTATAGGAAAATATAATACAACGGCCTTTTTCACCCATTCATTCACCTGCCATCCAGATTCGGTAGGTTCTGCTACTCTTAAGGTTCCAGCATCAATTAAATCAATAACACTTCTTATGCTATCAATGGTAACTCTATTGCTTAATAAGGAACGATCTTCCCAAGCGTTTTCTATAATCTGTTGAAGTTGTTTCATGAAATCGAGAACTAATTAGAAATGAATTACAAATATACCTTTAGTATTTGATTTTAATAAAAAGAATGAACTAAAATGTATTTGAAACAGGAGTTTTTTATGCTAGTTTAAAATCGTAATTTTGCATAATATGGGAAGACTTCTAGCTATAGATTATGGGAAAAAGAGAACAGGTATCGCTATTACCGATGAGTTACAAATAATAGCTTCTGGTCTTACGACAGTTGATACCAAAGATTTAATAAACTTCTTAAAAGATTATGTTCAAAAGGAGCAGGTAGATTTATTCTTGGTAGGTGAGCCTAAACAAATGAACAATGAAGCATCAGAAAGCGAAGCCTTAATTATTCCTTTCCTAAAAAAACTTCAAAATGTTATACCAGACATACCTATAGAACGTGTAGATGAGCGTTTTACGTCAAAAATGGCATTTCAAACTATGTTAGATAGTGGATTGTCTAAAAAGAAACGTCAAAATAAGGCTTTGATTGATGAAATAAGTGCTACTCTCATACTTCAAAATTACCTGTATTCTAAATAGGTTTTGACTCCTAAAAAATGCATTATCGATGAAATGCACGCTGTAAAGGTTTAAAAACAGTACGTTTATCGATGAAATGCACGGTTTTGTCTTATCATCGATTTTTCGCCTGTTTTCATCAAATAATTTCTGTTTCAGCTTTTGTTGATATATATATTTGTCATGTCTCAATTAATAAACAATAAGACAATGAAACAGTTTTTATTTATATTTTTATTCATCGCTTTAAGTTTCTCTGGAGTTCAAGCTCAATCAAATGTTGAAACTAAAAAGCCAGAATTGAAGGTAGAAGTTATTAAAACTGACAAAGCTTCAACTTATAAAGAAGTGGCTGCTAAAAAGAAAGATATACTTAATACTAAAATCAGTCTTAAGCTTAAAGGTGAAGCTGGTCTGTTTATAATTAAAGAAAAACGTATTGCTTGTTAATATACCAAGTATAACCATACCCATAATATTTTGAAACTCCTTTATTTAAAGGAGTTTTTTTATGTATTTACGTTATAAGTATTGTATTTTTGCGACCAATAAAAGAAATTTTTGAGAATGGTATTACCTATAGTCGCCTATGGCGATCCTGTTTTAAAGAAAAAAGGAAAAGACATCACAAAAGATTACCCTAATCTTCAAGGGCTTTTGGATAACATGTATGAAACTATGTATAATGCTTATGGAGTTGGACTCGCTGCACCACAAATAGGATTAGATATTCGCTTGTTTTTGGTTGATACATCAGCTTTTGCTGAAGATACTGGTTTAGATGAGCAAGAACAAGCATACTTGAAAGATTTCAAGCGTACCTTTATTAATGCTCAAATTATTGAAGAAACTGGAGATGAGTGGGCTTTCAATGAAGGGTGTTTAAGTATACCTGACGTTAGGGAAGATGTTTTTAGAAAGCCTAAAATTACTATTGAATATTACGATGAAAACTTTGAAAAACATACAGAAACCTTTGAAGGATTAGTCGCAAGAGTTATCCAACATGAATACGATCATATTGAAGGTATTTTGTTTACTGATAAGTTATCTAGTTTGAAGAAACGCTTAATAAAAGGAAAGCTTTCCAATATTTCAAAAGGTAAAATAAGCGTTGATTATAAAATGCGTTTTCCAAACCAAAAAAAGAAACGATAATATTTGTATAACAATTGCAAACAAAAGATATTTGCCCTCTTTAAAAAAATAATATGAGTTTAGATAAAGTATTGTCAATAGCAGGTAAACCAGGATTGTATAAGATGATTGCCCAAACACGTAGTGGGTTTATTGCAGAATCGATGATTGATAGAAAGCGTATGTCTGTTGGTATACATCATAATGTGAGTATTTTGAGCGAAATAGCTATTTATACGCTTACTGAAGAAAAACCGTTGCGTGAAGTTTTTACTCTTATAAAAGAAAAGGAAAATGGTGGTGAGACTGCGGTTAGTCATAAAGAAAGTAAAGATAAATTGGAAGAGTACTTTTTCGAAGTGTTACCTGACTATGATGAAGATCGCGTTTATGCCAGTGATATTAAAAAAATAATACAGTGGTATAACTTACTTCAAAAAAATGATATGCTAGATTTTGAAGAAGCGGTTGTTACTTCAGAAGAAGAAGAGTAAAAGCATTTATTATAGATAATATTAGAATCCAGCATAAGCTGGATTTTTTTGTTTATTATCAATTGGCAATACTATTTTAATTGTAATTTTAGAAAAATTTAAAAGCATGAATTCAAGAGCCAATCAGCTTAAAGCCTTTGACAGATTATTAACCATCATGGATGAACTCAGGGAGCAATGCCCTTGGGATAAAAAGCAAACCATGGAAAGCTTAAGGCATTTAACTATTGAAGAGACTTATGAGCTAGGAGATGCTATTTTAGATAATGATCTACAAGAAGTTAAAAAGGAGCTAGGTGACGTCTTATTGCATATTGTTTTTTATTCAAAAATTGGTAGTGAAACTAATGATTTTGATATTGCTGATGTGTGCCACAGTATTTGTGATAAACTAGTCAGTAGGCACCCACACATTTATGGTGATGTTAAAGTTGAAAACGAAGAAGACGTTAAACGAAACTGGGAGAATTTAAAACTCAAAGAAGGCAAAAAAAGTGTGCTAGAAGGCGTGCCAAACAGTTTACCAGCTCTAGTTAAAGCAAACAGGATACAAGATAAAGTTGCGGGTGTTGGTTTTGATTGGGAAGAACCCAATCAAGTATGGGAAAAAGTAGAGGAGGAATTGAATGAATTGCAGGAGGAAGTTAAAAAAGGCCATAGAAATAATATTGAAAATGAGTTTGGAGATGTTATGTTCTCAATGGTGAACTATGCTAGATTTTTAAATATTAATCCTGAAAATGCATTGGAGCGTACTAATAAAAAGTTTTCAAAACGCTTTCAATATTTAGAATCAAAAGCTAAAGAGTTAAATAAAAATTTAAAAGATATGACTCTATCTGAAATGGATATATTTTGGGAAGAAGCGAAGCGATTACCGAAATAAGTAATTAGAAAATCTTGTGATTTTCAAATATTTCAAAAGGGAAGAAGCGAAGCGATTACCAAAATAAGTAATTAGAAAATCTTGTGATTTTCAAATATTTCAAAGGGGAAGAAGCGAAGCGATTACCGAAATAAGTAATTAGAAAATCTTGTGATTTTCAAATATTTCAAAAGGGAAGAAGCGAAAAAAATATAATTTTTACTTAAAAACATCCAAAAATTAATTCTGTTCGTATATATGATAAATGACACGTTTCATAAGTAGATTAATAGCATAATCATAGAGATTCTTCTCAAGTGTCATTTTGGTAAAGTTGGTTGCGTATAGTTGGGAAAGCAACCATTTAGTTAGTTTAGTTAGAACTGAAATCCCGCTTGTAGTGTTAAAACTATCAAGCGGGATTTCGTTTTTTGTTTGATTATGGTTGCTTAATAAAGCTCTTTAATCTTATCTAATTTAGTTTTCCAGAGTTCAAGGTCTTGTTTGTGTTTTTCAATATTTTTATGCACATCTTGAACAAGTGGGTTATCATCATTAACATTACTAAAAAACTGTAGATTATTTTCAAGCTGATTTAATTCAGCTTTTACGTCTTTTATTTTCTTACGTATAAATGATCGCTCATTATCTAAATGCCTTGAATCACTTGCGTTATTGAGCACATCTAATTTAGTATCAAATTTTATGAGTTCAGCCTCTTTGGAATTCAATTTGAGTTTTTTAAATGTGGCATCTAGTGCTTTATTGAGTTTACCTTCAATATAACGTTTATGTGGTGGTACATTACCTGCTTCTTTCCATTTAGAGATAAAAGTTTTAACGGCTTCTAAATCTGTTTTTTTGTCACCAGATAATGATAAACCTTTTAATTTATCCAACAATTTTATTTTTTCAGCATAAGCCTCATTACCTTCTGCATTAGCAGCATCTTTGGCGGCATGTAACTTATCAAAATAGTGATTACAGGCTGTTTTAAATTGTTTCCAAATTTTATCACTGTTTTTTCGCGGAACGTGACCAATCTTTTTCCAATCACTTTGAATTTTCTTCATCAAGGGAGTCGTGGTGTCAAAATCATCACTGTCCTTGTTGTCTTCTGCAATTTTTATCAAGTCTAGCTTCTTCTGAAGGTTTTCGTATTGCGACTTTTTTAAATCTTTGTAAAAGGCGTTTTTGTTTCTATTAAATGTTCTTACGGCATCTTTAAACTTTGCCCAAGTAGCTTCATTCACCTTAATAGGAACTTTGCCAGCTCCAAAAAATTCATTTCTTAAAGTTTCAACTTCTTTGATGTTATTTTGCCAAGCATTGTGGGAGTTTGCACCTTTATCAGCTATGGCTTCTATTTTTGCTATGATTTCATGTTTGATTTCAAGGTTTTTTTCATAAACCTTATCCAATTCGGCAAAATAAGCTTGACGTTTATCATTTATCTTTTTGGTAGCGGCCTTGAAACGTTCCCAAATTTCTTCACGATGTTCTTTTCCAACGGGTCCCAATTCTTCTTTCCACATTTTGTGCAATGCTTGAAGTTCCCTGAAAGCTCTGTTGTGGTCATCATCTTCAGCTAATTCTTCGGCACGCTCAATAATTTTAACTTTTTGTTCCAGATTATGCTTAAAATCTAAATCGCGTAGATCTCTATTTAGATGCAAGAAATCATAGAACATTTCAACATGATGATGATAACTATTCCAAGCATTGTTGTACTTATCTCTTGGAATAGGACCTGCATTTTTCCATCGGTCTTGAAGCTCTTTAAAGTGTTTATAGGTTGTGTTGATGTTTTCTTCAACATTGAAAAGCCCTTTAATCTCTTCAATTATTTCCAATCTATTGGCTAAATTGTCTTTAAGATTTCTCTCAATATTTTTATAGTGTGCATTGAGATTACTACGGTATTCTTTGTAAATCTCCTTAAATTGTTTCTGGATAGGGCTGGAGTAATAGAAGTCAATCTCATTACCACCATCATTCAAAAATTCTTCTTTTTTCTCTTCTAGTAATGAATGAAATTTAGACTTAAATTCAGAACGTATATTTTCAACATGCGATTTAATAGCTTGAACCTTTTCACTCTTCACAAGTTTTTCTAGCTCTTCTGTCAATGCCTCAAGAGACATTTTATCATATTCTTTATGCTCTATTCGGTGTCGGTCTTTGTTGCCTTCATCTTCGGCATCTTCAGCATTAGATTCCTCGATCTCATTTAAAACCTTCTCCTCATCATTTTCATCTACAGCATCATGCTCTACCGCTGTTTCTGGGGTTTCTATTGATTCTTTAGAATTGGTTTCAGATTGATTTTCTAAAGTTATTTTTTCTGCCTTTTCTGGTGTTGATTCTGTGGCTTTCTTTCCGTCTGCATCTTGCAGGTTATCGTGCTCTGACATTTTACTAAATGTTATGGTTCTTATCTATACTAAAGTGTTAAAGATAACAACAACTGCAATATTTACAAAAGGTTGATTGATATTTAATAATAAAGCTTACCTGTTCCAAATATCCCAAGCTTTGAGAGCTTGATGCTTTAGCATTTTTGAACCATTAAGGGTTTTGGCATTATGAGTAACTCCCAATTCTAAAAATCGGGTTTGTGTTGGATTGTAAATCAGATCAAATAGAATATGATCTTTAGTGAGTGCTGCATATGGAATTGGTGGATAGGCTTCAACATCGGGAAAGGTTCCTAGAGGAGTACAGTTAATAATAATTTGGTGAGTACTAATTATATTTTCGGTTAATGCTTTATAGGTTAACTGACCTCTTTTTGAAGGTTTTCTTGAAACAAACTGATAATCTATATTCAGTTTTTTTAAAGTGAATGCAATAGCTTTACTAGCACCTCCAGTCCCTAATATTAATGCACGTTTATGCTTGGGTTTTAAATGTTTTGAAATGGATTTTTTAAAGCCATACCAGTCTGTATTATAGCCTTTTAGTTTGCCTTTTTTACTTATTTTTATAGTGTTAACTGCGCCAATCTTTTTAGCATTTTTACTTAAGGAATCTAAATAGGGAATAATGCTTTCTTTATAGGGAATGGTTACATTAAGTCCTTTTATTTCTGAATTGTTATTAATGATATCTGGAAATTTCTCAATGTTATTAATATCAAAGTTCTCATAACTGGCATTAGTAATACCTTCGTTATTGAATTTTTCTTCAAAAAAGTGTTTTGAAAAAGAATATGAAATGTTTTTACCAATTAAACCATATTTATGCATGCTTCTGTCTAGTTTTTTGTCCGTAAACTTCAAGCGCTAGAACAATAATAATTCCTAAAATGATGTAGGCACAAGCATAATAGGTTTCAGTATGTAATTCAGGAATATAACGTTTGTAGTTTTCAATGATTTTACTTCCTGAACTATCAAACAGGTAAGCACCATCAGAATTAATTTTATAAATGGTTTTTTTCCAGGGCCAAACGACACCTAATGAACCAACAATAAAACCTATAATAGACGAAATAGTAATACTTTTATAGTGTTTTAAAATATAGCTTAAGGCATGAGAAAAAGTTACCAACCCTACTACTGAACCTATGGTGAAAATAGCTAGGACTTTTAACATTCTCATACGCTCATAATTGTCTAAAAATGCAAAATCACCGCTAAAAACATCCATAAAAGTGTCATACAAAGCATTCACGGAATCAACGAGTAGTAAAACATAATTACCCAACAGGATAAGAATAAAAGAACCTGAAAAGCCTGGCAGAGTCATACCTGAAACACTTATCATACCACAAAAGAAAACAAACCATAGGTTGTCATTTTCAGTAGCTGGATCCAAAAAACTGATGCTAATTCCAAGAGTTATTCCTATGGCAAGCGCGGTGTAAGTTTTATAGTTCCAGTCATCAAAATCTTTGCTGATATAATAAATAGAGCCTATTATCATACCAAAAAAGACGCTCCATACATACAATTCGTAGTTTTCAATGAGGTAATCTAAAATTTTTGATACACTAAAATAACTGACAACCATTCCTAGAAATAGTAAGCCCAAAAAACGACCGTTTATGTATTGATAAAAACTCTTATAACGCCCATTAATTAATAGTTTGAATGCTTTTTTATTGACTTTTTGAAGTGAGTAAATAAATTCTTCGTAGAAACCAGCTACAAAGGCTACAACACCACCAGAAACGCCAGGAACTTTGTTGGCGGCTCCCATTCCCAATCCTTTTAAAACTAGGAAAACTTTATCGGAGAATGTTCTGGTGCTTTCCATTTATTTTGGTTTTTTACCAAGGCGTTCTAATATAAAAATAGTTGAAAACCCAACAATCATGAGAACAACAGCCAATGGCCATTGTGAGTCTATATTATTGTTTAATTCAGAATAAGTTAATGCAGACACACTTTTTTCAGCAACTACTTTATAAGATTCAAAATCTACTACTTGTTGTTGGTACAGCGTTAAATTGTTCAAATCTGAAACTTCAGAAAAGGGCAGGATTTTTCCACTGGCTTTTTCCATGACGGTCTCTGTCATTTTCCAAGGCCAAATTTTATTCAAGGATCCAAAAATAAAACCTGTTAATAAAGCCAATGTGATATTGTGATAGTGTTTAAATAACCATTTTAAAATATGGCTAAAGCTTAACAAACCAACCAGAGCACCAGATGCAAATATGAAGATACGTTTAAAATCAAAATCATGAAGCGCATCGCTTAAAGTCTTATACGCACCTAAAATTACTAAAATAAACGATCCTGAAATACCTGGTAGAATCATCGCACAAATGGCAATAGCTCCTGCAATAAATAAGAATAAGGACGATTCATTATTAGCCGATGATGGCAAAAGTGTAATATAATAGGCAATGATGCTTCCTATAATCAGTGTGGTAACCGTTGCTAAATTCCACTTGGTTATTTGTTTGCCAACAAAATAAATGCTGGCAATAATCAACCCAAAAAAGAATGACCAGATTAAAACAGGGTGATACTCAATTAGGTATTTAGCCAGCCTCATAAATGATACAAAACTTACAATAATTCCAATAAGCAAAGCCATTAAAAAGTTACCGTTTAATACCTGCCAAAAAGATGAAAATCCTTCAGACCGAAGTTTTTTAAACAAATCTAGATTAATACCACTTATGGTATTGATGAGTTCTTCGTAAATCCCTGAAATAAAGGCAATCGTACCACCAGAAACACCAGGAACGGCATCAGCAGCACCCATTGCTAACCCTTTCAATGAAATCAATAAATAATCTGAAAAACGTCTCTGCATTTTGACTTTTGTATAAAAATCAAAGGTAATTAATTTAAGTTAGACGTATAGCTTATAATTTTGCTTTTAAAATGGTTTTAACTTGGTTTTTACTATACACATTTGGAAACAATTCCTCAATGATTAAAGCATATTCTGGATTAAAACGAAGTCCGTTTTTTAAGTGGTAAGAACCTTTTTCTGTTTCGTGCATGGTATAGTATAAGCCTGCTAATCTAAATTCTATCTCGGCATTTTCCGGATAAAACTCTGCTGCCTGTAAAAAGTTGTAAACGGCAGCTTCATGTTCTCCTATTTTTAATAAAATATCGCCTCTTGTTAGCCACGTATTCAATTCGTAATTCCCTAATTCTAATGCTTTTTTATAGCCGCGTTCAGCTTCTTCTAAAAAGGAAAGACGCTCATTTATTTGTGCATATAACTTCCAGTAAAGCACATTTTCAGAATCAATATTTATGGCTTTATTTATGTAGTACAGTGACTTTTTGTAATTTCTTTTTTTGATATAGAATTTTGTGATAGCAATCCAACCTTTATCTAAAAGCGGATCTTCCTGTACGGTCTTTTTATAATATTGAACGGCTAAATCAACATTCTTTAGCTTTTCATAACACGTACCCATTCGTAGCAAAGCAAATGATGTGGGATCATCTAATTGCAATGTAATACTGTAAGTTTCTATGGCATCTTGGTAGCGCTTTAATTTTTCAAGTACTTTGCCTTTTTCAAGATAAGCACCAATAAACGTGTCGTCAGAAATGATGGCAAAATCAAAAGCGGCTAGAGCCTTATTATAGTCTTTCAATTCAAAGTATTGTTTGCCTAACTGATGCCAAGCCACTTCACAATAAGGATTGTTATCTAAAAAGGTGTTTAAATAAGAAATAGCTTCGTCATGTTGTCCTAAAAACTCAAAGCAATAAATCATGTTGTGTAGTGCTGAATAGTCTTGTAAATCAGCTTCCAAACATTTCATAAAATAGTTTTTTGCCTCTTCAAACTTGTCTAAAAACAGATATTCCATTCCAATTAAAGAATAAATATCAACCACATCTTCTGTGAGATTTAAAGACTGTTTTAGGACTTTAATAGCCATTTCATGGTTATCCCTTTTTGAGAGGATATTAGCCTTTTGAATATAAATTTCCTCATTTTGAGGTTCTATAACATACAACTCATTGATTAAGGCATCCGCTTTATCCAGATTATTCTCAAACACATAAATCTCTACCTTAAACAATTTTAAGTTGGTGGAAGTAGGATGCTGTGAAAGTCCTAATTTAATAGCTTTTTTTGCTAAAGCTATCTTTCCTTGGTTGAGGTAGTGGTGAATGATATTTTCAAATTCTTCTGAATCAAAAAACAAAACGTGGTTTGTTTTTAGCATGGATTCGAATCGGGTGAGTGGTAAATTGTTGTTGTCGTTGGGACGTAACTCCATAAGCAAATTTATATGGTTTTCCTTGAATAAATGTAAGGTTCTATGTTCATGTTTAAGGCAGAATAGTTAAATGTTTTTAACAAAGTAATCAACAGTCAAGCTGTAAAATAGGTTTGATTGCTGATTGTCAGAGGCTTGAATTTGATTTTTGGATGTCATCTAAAATAGTAGTTATAATCTTACAGCCAGCAATTAACTCCTTATTTGAAATTGTTAAAGGCGGTGTGATACGAATAGCAGCAGGCTCAAACAATAACCAAAATAGTATGAGACCTTTTTCCTGTGCTTTTAATATGACTTGGTTGGTAATTTTAGCAGATGATGTTATAGCTGCGAGCATCAATCCTTTTCCACGAATGTCATTTATAAGCGGATGTTTTAGATGTTTTCTAATGATTAGTTCCTTTTCCAAAGTTTGCTTCATTAAGTTACTTTCTACAACTTCTGTTAGTGTTGCCAAAGCCGCTGCAGCAATAACAGGGTGACCACCAAATGTGGTGATGTGTCCCAGTTTTGGATTGTCTTCCAATAATGACATTAATTCGTGAGAAGCCGTAAAGGCACCAATAGGCATGCCACCACCTAATCCTTTGCCAGTAACTAATATATCCGGAATACAATTGTAATGCTCATAGGCAAATAAGGTTCCTGTTCTACCCATACCTGGTTGAATTTCATCAAGTATTAACAACGCACCTACAGCATCACACTGCTTGCGAACTTGCTGTAAATAATTGTCTTTAGGTTCAATAAAACCAGCGCCACCTTGAATGGTTTCTAAAATCACACAGGCTGTTTTGGTTGTAATGTTTTGAATATCATCGTGATTATTAAATCCAATAAATTTTACATCTGGGATAAGTGGTCTGTAAGCTTGCTTGCGTTCTTCATAACCCATAACACTCATGGCTCCCATAGTATTGCCATGGTAGGCCTGTTTAGCAGCAATAATTTCACTTCTTCCAGTAGCACGTTTAGCTAATTTTATAGCGCCTTCAACTGCTTCCGTTCCGGAATTGGTTAAATAGGTTTTTTCTAAATTATCAGGTAAATGATTTGCCAATAATTTGGTAAGATCTACTGCAGGTTTTTGGATGTATTCACCATAAACCATGACATGCAAGTACTTATCTAATTGTTCTTTGATTGCTGAAACAACTTTGGGATGCCTATGGCCAAGTGTGCAGGCTGAAACACCAGCTACAAAATCTAAATAGGCTTTGTTGTTTATGTCATAAATATAAGAACCTTCGGCATGGGATATTTCCATAGCTAATGGATGCGGAGAGGTTTGTGCTTGGTATTTGAAAAAATCGTTTTTCACAATTAGTTATCCTCTTTTCCTAGCATAGGTTTATTGGTTTCTTCCTTATTTTTAGCACGTCTTTCCAATACATCTTCAGGAATATTTCTGGAAGCCTTTGTAGGCTTTTTGTTGTTTAAGGGCTTGGCGTTTTTCTTGGGCTGTAATTTACCTTTCTTATCCTCATCGGCTTTTTCAACGCGTTCCATCATGGCATCATCAAAAAACTCCTCTTGCGGTACGTAGGCGTCTAGTCCTTTTATAACGGGTAGCTCTAGTGGTGGGTCATCGCTAAATAAGTCCTCTACACTTTTTGGGCGTTCGTCATCACGCCAAACAAAACCACGTAATAATCGTCCATTTTCTGGAAACTGTGATTCTGGTGTGGTCACGGCATCGGGCTGCTTATAGCGTATAAATTGTGAAATGGTGCCTTCCTCAAAAAACACCGAAATACTTCCAGAACGTGCTTTGTCTATCCCAAACAGTTCGTTGTTTTCGTTACGCGCATAAAAAATAGATTCGGCATTTTTGTTGATATCTACTTGCTTGAGATTGTTTTGGTCATCAAATAAGCCCACAAGTGTCTTACCCTTTATTTGGTTGTAACCATTCTCACTTAAGGTGTCTTTACTAACTATAAAGGCATTTTCAAATACAAAAAGGGAGTCTAGTTTCTCGGTTTCCGGATTTGATTTTATCTGAATGGTATCGCCAGTCATTTGATTTTCTAAATTCCAGATTACTGGATCCCGACGTTTGGCAAAGGCATCTTGAGATGATAAGCGGGAAAGGTTGATGAGTTGTGTGAGTCCAGTGGCATGGTTTACGTGTACCGAGTCGGCTTTACCACTCATATCGGACTTATAAAATTTAGCATTCCTAAAAGCTCGAGTAATGCGTTTTTCGGGTTTGCCTGTAACCATTAAGGTATCGGCATGCATATAAATAGAATCGTTCTCCTGAACCGTTATAGCTAGAGCACGTTTGGTAATAAACACCGAGTCTTTGGCTTTATATATTTCGGCGTAATGCCCTTTTATGACGCTTTTGTTAGTGGTATCGGTAACTTTAATGTTATTGGTTGCCGAAGCAAAGTTGCGGTTGTTATCAAAATACATGCTATCACCTTCAAACACCCGATAATCATAATTTATCTTGGTGTTTTTCATACCATAACCTGTTTTGTTTTCTGTGTCATAAAAGCCACGTTCGCAGTAGGTTTTACTTTCGGAAGTGACAATGGTTGACGGACCAAACAAATAAGCATGTCCAGTTTCGGAATAAAAATCTAATTGATTGGTATTGATTGTATAATCTGGGTTTACAAGCACCACATCTTGAACAAACTGGTACTTTTTGCTATTCATATAATAGCGCCCAATGTTACTGGTGATGGTTCCTGATGAATCACGCACCACACGACCACCACTTTTGTAAAAGGACTGTTGTTTTACGCGGTCAAAATACAAGGTGTCTGTGGTTAGCCTGGAGTTGGGTTCAGTAAGCACCACATCACCACTGGCAAATGCCAGTTTGGTTTTGCCACTATACTCCACGTATTTGGCGTTCATGTTAATGGTGTCGCCTTGTTTCATACGGACATTGCCATAGGCTTCAACAAAGTTTTCGTTGCTGTATAGGTTGGCCTGGTCGCACCACATATCAACACCTTCATGTATGACGTGTACCTGACCCGAGTCGTCACGGGTCATAACCTTAAGCCCTGGAGCTTCCCCTTCTTTAAACTCCAAAAAGCCACCATACACAATTTCAATGCGCTTTTGGTCTTGGGCTTGCAAGCCAAATTGCCAGAGTAGGATTACCAGTAGGGTAGTAACTATGTTTTGGTTTAATTTCAAACGCTAGATTTTGGTTCAAAAATAATGATAATATTGGTGTGGCGTGTGGCATTAGGAATTTTTTAATAGAAATGATTGGTTGCTAGGTTGAAACAGATTCCATTTTGAATGTTTCTCACATCTAGCAATATCAACTAGCTTGTCTTGATGAACTTGATTAACTCCGTTGCATCTTCGATTTGAGCAGCCAAAAATTTCTAATTATTGCGTAATGGATTCCACATGAAGTGTGGCATGACAACGTTCAGGGTTATTTGCTTTCAAGCGATAGGTTTACAATACAGATTGTTTTGTTGTTAGTTATTCACTTTTTGCAATGGCCAATCGTTTGAATATTTTGTAAGATTTTTCTATAACCAACCTGAAGTATATCCGAAGGAGACCCGAAGGAAACCGCAAGGAGCACCTAGTGGAACCCGAATTAGGCTTGATAGCAATTGTCTTTGCTTGGCTTTTTTGTAGGAATTTTCACGGTTTGACCTGAAGGAGACCTTAAGGAGACCTTACTAACCCCTGACGCAGACCTTAAGGAAAACTCACCTAAAAAACTACGTACAAGTACGTATGTGACAATTGAGCGAAAATGTTTAGTTTTGAGTGTGTTTATAAAATTACTAGTAAACAATTACACCCAAATTGGATGCAAAAGCACACTTTTTTGGTGTATGTATAATAAATATAACATTACTAGTAAAGTTATACAAACGTTGGGTAACATTATGGAAATACTAACAAACATCTTCGGAAACAACAAAAAATTGCCTTTCAAAAAGACCATTCGATTTGAAAGGAAAGAATCTGAATTTGAAGTTAATATTGGAGATGAAGTAAAAATTTGGAACAAACCAAACACGAAACAACTGAATTTATATGCAAAAGGTTCTGCTGGTGGAAATGGACTTATTGGAATTACATTTAATTCAGCAATTAGTCATCATTTAAGTAAAACAGAAGATTTATTCGTTGAAAACGAAGTTGTCGGACTGACTAAAAATTCAATTGACTTATTTGTCAATATGTACGCTGACAAAAAAGCTGTTCAAGAAATCCAACAGAATCACAAAAAGGAATGGATTGATAACCTGAACAAAAAATATAACCCTAAAACGAGTTGGGAGCTTCGCTTCTATTCTGAAAACAAAATTGGAAAGAATGACTTTTTAATAAAAACAATAGATAAAAGTCAAATTGAGGAGTTTTATCAAAGAGACAACGAAACAATTTGGTTGACTGACAAAACTGGAGAAAAACTTTCAGCGGAAAATAGTGTGCGTTCTGGTGGAGCTGAAAAAACATTAAGAGCAATATTTTCTGGACACGAACTAGAAATTCAAAATTTCAAAAAGGAACATAATTGGTATTATATAGACATTGGAATAAAAAAATAACGTTACCCAACACCGGATATAATTTATTGCTAGTTCTCGCCTGCTTACAAAAATTGCTGATGCCAGTTCGCTGCGCTAGTGTCCATTCGATTTGTATTTGCTAAATTAGATGCTTAAACACACCACTAATCATATATAAAACCGTTTTGCCTTGTTATTTTTAAGTCTAATTAATTACTCTTTAAGTTTTTAGGTAAGCTGACTTTTCAGGACTATTAATTAGGAAAGTTGCCATGGTTTACTTTCAGAGGGAAACATGGGAAAGTTTATAAAATAAATACAATTAATGTATCTTGCCAACCTATAAAATGATAGACGCTATGGAGCACGTAAAGATGCAAACTTTTATTAAAGCGGTATTGAAAAACGTACCGGCTGATTGGCTAAAACTTACCACACACAGGCTAGATATTTATGATGAAGAGCTGGCTAAAGTTGAATTTTTGAGACAGTTTGAATTACTGTTTGAGAATACTAATACTCATACAAAGTCGCTGGAACAATTGCCTACGGCTTATGACTATATTAGATTAGGACACCCGTTATCATGCGTATTGGAATGGACTATTGCCAAAATGCATGAGGTTACTGCTGATCAGGTAATTTGTTTTTCATCTAAAAGTATGCCTGTTATAGCGGTATTGCGGAAAAATTTATTGACTAACAAGCGGACACAAATTAATTACACTGGTGATTTACCAGATTTTCTTGATAGTGATTTACTAGAAAACGTGTATGGCTTTAATTTTGAACTAAAGCAGGTTGAGCAGGTGTCTGAAATTGATGCCTTTGATGGCAGTACCGTTTTTATTTCGGAGTCTGATACCTTATGTGATTTTGATATGAATGCATCTGTTGACTTTTTTGTTAATATGCATAATGAACTGGGAAGTGTTTTATTGGTAAATCATGCAAAAAACGCCCATTATATTTCAAAAGTTCAACATGTACGCAGGCGAGAGACTATTGCGATGACTCCAGCAGACTGCATGAAAGCTTTAAAATTGCTAGTGATGCATACTCCTGAAAGTACACAAAAAGGTGATGTAAAGGCAAACAAGTTGCAAGTAATAAATACTATTAAGGAAATAACAGGAACACGCACAAATGCGTTGGTGGCATCGAGTGGATTATCTATGCAATATGCCATAGTTATGGGACTTATTGACCATGCCTTGTATGAGTACCCCAATCAAGACATAAAAATTATTGTTCCACCTAATTGTTATGGTGGTACCAATGATCAGGCAAGACGTGTTGCTGCTTGTAAGGAAAACGTTGAAATTGTGGATTTACTTGTTGATAGTGGCCATGATATGGCTGACAGTCTGGACGAGATTTTAGATAGGTTAGCCATTGAAAATGCAGTGCCATATATTATTGCAGAAATACCTACTAATCCACGTGTTGAGGTTCCTGATCTTGTTAAGCTACAAGCGGTATTAAGTAAAGAACGCAAAACGACCAATGAAGAGACGGCTATAGCACCCGTTTTTATTTTGGATCAAACGTTTTGCCCAAACACGCCCTTTTTAGGTGATGCAGACAGTCTATCTACAGTTAAGGCTATTTCTTATGTGAGTGGATCAAAATTCCCAAGTGGTGGAAAATGTACTGCTGGCTATTGTGTAGCTAATAAAAAAGCGGACACCTTATTAGGTAAAATAGCTAAACATTTACAACTCTGCGATAATGAGGCTACAGATCTCCAGTATGAAATATTGGCAAACCAAATGCCTTCTATGAATAAAAGAATTGAAGCCGCCTATCACAATACTAGAGAATTTGTGAATTTTATAAAAAACACCTTGCCAGATGCTAAAATTAATTTTGTTTCAGAAGCTTTGGCTGAACAAGGATTTACACCGTCTGTATTTTCATTAGATCTACCAACAAAGGGTGATACTGATGAAGAACGGGAATCATATAAGCGTAACCTGAACCTGAAGTTAATCAATTTAATGATTAGTGAAATACCGGAGGAAAGTAAATATTGTGTGAGTTATGGGCAACTCAAAGGATGTTATTGGACTATACCAGCAACCTCTACACAAGGAACCACTAAAGAAGGTGATAAAGATTATATTGCTCGTGTAGCCATCTCTCCTGATATGGATTTGGAGCGTCACAAAAAAGTGTTTTTAGAATTTACCAAAACGTTCAAGTTGGGAACAGATAAGGTCAGTATATAGTAAAACCTTACTTGTAATTATAAAAATATTGAGATTTTAAAAAATGAGCGTGCAAATGAGTTTATGGTTTTTACTATTTGATATAACAAACAAAACGTATATAGCGAAGCGTTAGAAAAATAGTCATATATTAGGATTGCTAGTAATCAGTATGCACATGCAGAAACACATTCTATTACTCATCATTTTAACAGCTCTTTTTGTTTCATGTAAAAACAATCAAGAACTATCGGATTTTGATAAGTTTACAGGTAGATGGACTTTGGATATTGTTGAGGTTCAGAAAGATTCTACAACAAAGTGGGAGCCACGGCAAGGTCATTATAAAAACAGACAGGGGTTTATAATTTATGATGGGCTAGGAGGTATGGGAGTTCACCATGTCACTGAACATTATGAAGATTATGAATTTAAAGGAACAGGCGGTTTGGATAGCCTTACCAAAGAAGATTTAAGACATCTGGCAGATAACTTTGTGTATTTTGGTAAATACCGAGTAAATGATAGCCTTAAAATCATAGAACATCATATTGAATCGGTGAACTTTCAGCATATGTGGGGAACAGTTGCTAAAAGAAATTACAGCTTTAAAGGCGATACTTTGATTTTGAACCCCATTACCAATACATATCCGAAGACCAGACTAAAATGGCTGCGTCTCAACGATCGGAATTAGAATATTTGTAATCAACTGATTAGCGCAACATCTTCAGATTATATTTAGTAAATTACAGACTCATTTTATAATAGGGCTTCATTGTCATTGTCATGCTCATGTTATGAACTAAACTAACCAACCATGAAAAAACTCTTTGTTTACGTTTTAATCAGTTTCAGTATCCTCTTTTCAATACAGAGTACTAGTCAGGTACTAGATTCTAAAACAATTGAAGCCAAAATTGACGCGCTTGTTCCAACTCAAGTAAATGACACCACACCAGGATTGGTTATTGGTATTGTTCAAAATAGTAAACTCATTTTTAGTAAGGGCTACGGATTAGCCAATCTGTCTTATGGTATGGCTAACAATCCTAAAATGGTTTATAATGTTGGCTCTGTCAGTAAACAGTTTCTTGGCTATGCTTTTGCAATGTTACATGTAAAGGGCGATTTAAATATTGACGATCCTGTTGGAAAGTACCTGGAAGATTGGCCG
Organism: Hanstruepera ponticola; assembly: GCF_012931685.1. Classification (GTDB taxonomy): domain Bacteria; phylum Bacteroidota; class Bacteroidia; order Flavobacteriales; family Flavobacteriaceae; genus Hanstruepera; species Hanstruepera ponticola. Next base: position 68,556 of record NZ_JABANC010000005.1, on the reverse strand, counting down.
GAATTTGAGCATGCAGTAACATTGAGGCATTTGCTTACGCATACCAGTGGGTATCGAGAGGCCTACACCATGTCAAACCTTGCTGGAAGAATTGTAGGTGTAGATAGATTGAGTAGAGCCGAATGCCTAAACGTTGTTAGAAAGCAACCAGAACTAGAATTTGTTCCAGGTTCCAACTGGACGTACAACAGCACTGCCTGGGTTATATTGGCAGAAGTTTTTGAAAAAGTGACTGGTGAGAAAGCAGATGCCTGGGTTGAAAATAATATGCTGAAGCCATTAGGGATGCACGATACTCAAATAGAGAGTTATGTAGGTGAAGTAATTACCAACGCGGCTGAATCCTATGTTTTTGATCCGGAACAAGGTTATATAAACCAAGAAAGTAATCGTGCTATTTTTGGTGCAGCAGAGGTGTATTCCAGTATTGATGATTTGGTTAAATGGGTTAATAATTATCGAACTGCAACCATTGGTGGTAAAGCTGTAAATAAACTATTTCTTGAACCGTTTATTTTAAATGATGGCTCTGATTCAGAATATGCACTTGGCATAGGTAATAGCAGTTATAACGGATTAAAACTATACAGACATACAGGTGGTCATGAAGCTTTTGCAACGCAATTAAGTTATTATCCAGAACAGGATTTGGGCATTATTACTATTTCTAATTATGGCGGAAAAGGTTGGTTGGCAACCTCAAAAATTGCCGATTTACTTTTAGGTAAGTTTATGACACATGAGGATAAAGAAGAAGTTAAATCCATTGATTTAGCAAAGGAATTGTTAGAACCATTGAGAGGACTTTACGTGTCGTCTAATTTTAATAGAACTTTGGAAATTGGTATGGTTCAAGATTCACTAACTATTAATGGAGATTCTAAACTTATTCCACTATCTGAAAATACATTTTATGTAAACGGTTGGGATAGTCAGCTTGTTTTAAACAAAGAAGCTAATGGGAACGCTACCTTAACATTTACTGATAATTCTAGGGAAATCTTCACGAAGGTTGATAGGTGGCAGCCAACAGAAATAGATTTAAAAGGATATGAAGGCGATTATTGGAGCGAAGAGTTGGAAACACTATATCATCTAACCGTAACAGACGGAAAACTAACCATTAAGCATCGTTGGCTTGGAGAGATTCCTTTGGAACCGCTTACGCGAGATTTATTTAAAACGGATTGGTCTTATAACGTCAAATTTGTTCGTGACAGCAATCAGAACATTTCAGGGTTTAGTATTTACAGTGGGCGGACACTAAATGTTTATTTTAAGCGGAAATAGTTATTGCTTAAAAAAACACTTATTTAATTACTAAATTGAAACTTCTAGAGTTCCATTTAGAATTTTATAAACCACATGTGATATCCATACTATTTTAATGACAAGAAAGATTACCTAAAAATAGTCTGTTTTCTATCAGGTCCTACTGAAACAATCGTAATAGGTGTATCCAATTCTTTTTCCAAAAATGCTATATAGGCGTTTAACTCATCTGGCATTTGTGATGCTTCAGACATTTCAGTTAAATCGGCAGCCCAACCTTTGAAATCGGTGTAGATGGGTTCTACATTTTCTGGTTCAATATTATATGGCAAGTGCGTAATGGTTTGGCCTTTGTATTTATATGCTGTACAAACTTTAAGTGATTTAAAACCTGATAACACATCGGCTTTCATCATCATTAACTGGGTAACACCGTTTACTTGACAAGCGTATTTTAAAGCTACCAAATCCAACCAGCCACAGCGACGTGGTCTTCCAGTTGTAGCTCCAAATTCATGACCAACTTTAGCCATAGTTTCACCATCTTTGTCAAATAACTCAGTAGGGAAAGGTCCTGAACCTACACGTGTAGTGTAAGCTTTAAAAATACCAAACACATCACCAATTTTGTTTGGAGCAACTCCTAAACCAGTACAGGCTCCAGCTGCTGTTGTATTACTGGATGTTACAAATGGATAGGTTCCAAAGTCAATATCTAAAAGTGATCCTTGAGCGCCTTCAGCCAAAATGGTTTTACCCTCTTTTTGAGCTTGAAAGATATATTCTTCAGAATCGATTAATTTTAGGGATTTTAAAACCTTTACAGCTTCAAAGAATTCGTTTTCCAATTCTTTAAGATTATACTGGATTTCCACATTGTAAAAGTTAATCATGGCTTCATGCTTATTGGCTAAAGCACGGTATTTGTCTTTCCAGTCTGCGAGTTCTAGATCACCAACACGAATACCATTTCTACCTGTTTTGTCCATATACGTTGGGCCAATACCTTTTAAGGTAGAGCCAATTTTAGCTTTACCTTTGGCCGTTTCACTAGCCGCATCTAATAACCGATGGGTTGGTAATATAATATGTGCTTTTCTAGATATGTATAGTGATTTTTTATAATCTACGTTTTGTTCGGCCAGTTTGTCCAGTTCTTTTTTGAAAATAACGGGATCTATAACCACACCATTACCAACTAAATTAACAGCATCTTCATGAAAAATCCCTGAAGGTATTGTATGTAACACGTGTTTCATGCCATTAAAAACAAGTGTGTGTCCAGCATTTGGACCGCCTTGAAAACGTGCAATAATATTGTATTTGGAGGTTAGTACATCGACAATTTTTCCTTTGCCTTCATCTCCCCATTGTAATCCTAGTAGTAAATCTACTGCCATGTTGTAATTTATTATTTAGTTGATTTTCGGTTGCCGTAAAAGTAGAGTGAGTGATTTTTAATTTCGATATCAAAAACCTCTTCAATGGTTTTTTTGATAGACTGAATTCTGGGATCGCAAAATTCTATAACTTCACCAGTATCTGTTAAAATCACGTGGTCATGTTGTTTATCAAAATATGATTTTTCGTAATGTGCCTGATTTTGGCCAAACTGATGTTTGCGTACCAAGCCACATTCCAAAAGTAATTCTATTGTGTTATAGAGGGTGGCACGACTTACGCGATATTTTTTGTTCTTCATATTGAGATATAAAGATTCAATATCAAAATGCTCGTCGCTGTTATAAATTTCTTGAAGAATAGCGTAACGTTCAGGTGTTTTTCTGTGACCTTTTTCAGTTAAAAAGGTAGTGAACACGTTTTTTACTATCTCCTGATTTTTTGTATCGGTTTTTACACTCATAATTTCGCTGCAAATTTACACTTATTTTTAAACTCTAGTCACTTTATCTATACCATTAATTTTTTTTAGGTTGTCCATGAGTTTTTTAAGCATATTATTGTTCTTAACGACCACGTTAATTTTACCGGAAAAAATACCATCATCACTTTCAAAACTGATGCTTTTCATATTTACGTGCATATTGGATGAAATGACTTTTGTGATATTATTTACCAAGCCTAGATTGTCTATTCCAGATAATTTTATTTGAGCTGCAAATTCCTGCTGCGAAGAATCAATCCATTTTGCCTGCATAATTCTGTAAGCATAGTTAGATTGTAAGCTCACGGCATTGGGACAATTTTTTTTATGCACTTTAAGTCCGTCATTGATGGTTAAAAAACCAAAAACAGGATCGCCAGGAATAGGGTTGCAGCAGTTGGCAAATTTATAATCCAGTTTTTCCTCTTCCTTGCCAAATACCAATAAGTCATATTTTGACGTGATTTCTTCTTTATCCAGTTCTTCTTTTGGTATTGAAGGCTTTCGAGATATTTTATTTTTAATGTAGCTCATTAGGGCATTGCTTCTGGACGAAGCAAATTCCTTAAGCATGGTATTATCAATAGAACCAACACCTACTCGATAAAACAAGTCTAAACTGGTTTTTAGTTTAAAATGGTTGACCATTTCATTGACTGATCTTTCATCTAATGAAATTTTTAGTTGTTTTAGTTTACGGCGTAATATTTCCTTGCCTTCTTCGGCAACTTCTTTTTTGTCTTCTTTTAAAGCGGATTTTATTTTGCTACGAGCTCTTGCCGTAGTTGCATAGTCCAACCAGTTTGGATTAGGTTTTGCGTTTTCAGCAGTTAAAATATCAACACGGTCACCACTTTTAAGTTCGTGACTTAAAGGCACTAGTTTGCCATTTACTTTGGCACCACGTGTTTTCATGCCTACTTCGGTATGGATACTAAAGGCAAAATCTAATGGTGTAGCTCCTTTGGGTAAGGATTTTAAGTCGCCTTTTGGGGTAAATACAAATATTTCTTTTGAATAGAGGTTGAGCTTAAATTGCTCTACAAAATCTACGGCATCAATATCCGGATTTTCAAGTGAATCTTGTAATTTGGCAATCCAAATATCGATACTATCTTCAGAATCACTACCTTCTTTATATTTGTAATGAGCAGCATATCCTTTCTCGGCAATTTCATTCATGCGCTCACTTCTAATTTGGACTTCAACCCATCGGCCTTTTGGACCGACAACTGTAATATGTAAGGCTTCATAGCCTGTTGATTTAGGCGATGAAATCCAATCACGTAATCGGATAGGATTGGGTCTGAAATGGTCCGTTACAATGGAGTAAATTTTCCAAGCCAAGAATTTTTCATTTTCGGGATCACTTTTGTATATAATTCTAACAGCAAACTTATCATAGACTTCATCAAAGCTGACACCTTGGTTCATCATTTTTCTTCGAATGGAAAAAATGGATTTTGGGCGTCCTTTAATTTCATAATCTAAATGCTCTTTGTCTAAAGAGGTAGAAATGACTTTACTGAATTCTTTTATGTAATTATCCTGATCTTCTTTGGTTTCCTTTATTTTGTTTAAAATATCATAGTACACTTCAGGTTCAGTGTATTTTAAGCCTAAATCCTCTAGTTCAGTTTTAATATTATACAAGCCAATTCTGTGTGCCAATGGCGCGTAAATGTAAAGCGTTTCAGAAGCAATTTTCACTTGCTTGTCAGACCGCATGGAATCCATTGTTTGCATGTTATGAAGTCTGTCCGCAATTTTGATTATAATTACGCGAACATCATCATTTAACGTGAGGAGCATTTTTCTGAAATTCTCTGCTTGCATGGATACGTCCATGTCTTTTTTAAGCGAAGAAATTTTTGTTAACCCATCAACAATTTTGGCTACAGTCTCGCCAAACATGCGTTCAATATCTTTTAATGTGTAATCATCATTGTCTTCAACAACATCATGCAACAATGCCGCGGTGATAGATGTGGCGTCCAATCCAATTTCTTGAGCCACGATTTTTGCAACTGCAATAGGGTGGAATATGTAAGCTTCACCAGACTTTCTGCGTTGGTCTTTGTGGGCGTCAACAGCAACATCAAATGCCTTACGTATTTGCTTTTTGTCTTTTGCCGTAAGTGTTCTATAGCTTACACTTAAAAGTTCTTTGTAGGCTTTAGCTATAGCTGCATTTTCCTTTTCAATATCAATTTCTGTCATATATTAAAAATACTAAAAGAAAGTTAACCAACAATTGTTTTTGGTTAAAAAAAAGATGGGGATTGAAGGCTTTTTTATTTGTTTTTTTGAGCGACAGAAACACCTTTTTCTGCAAAATTCTTAAAATCTTCAAGATACTTTTTGGACTGTTTCTTAAAGGCGCTTGGCATAATGAGTGTCATCATTCTCAACATGAAGTTGGTTGGTAAAAACTCGCTTTTAGACGTCCATTTGGTTCTATTCTCATCAATCTCTTCGAAAAAATTTTCCTGCAAATTGTGCATGCCCTTTGTATCATAAGTCACATGAAACGCATGTGGCAAGTCCTGAAATGTGATGGTTTCAATTAATTCCATTTCACGTTTTCCCATTTTGTAGATTAATCTCATTTTTGAACCTATTTCTCCTGGTGTCCCTGAAATATGGTCATAATCAATTAAGCCTCGTTGCCAGTGTTTCATGTTTTCAGGGTTGTCTAATTTTTTGATGAATTCCTTGAGAGGTACATTCACTATTATCTCTGTGGTATATTTCATATGGTATCACAATTTGAGTAATAAAGATACGGTATTTTTAAATTCTATAAAGCCATTTTATAGCGATACTAAAAAACTTTAAAAAGCGTTTGTCATTACAACTTGTTTTAAAGGCTATTATTACTATTTTTGCATGAATTGATAAAAATCAATAACGACTTATGGCTAGATATATTTACGCTTTAATTTTGGTATTTTGTTTGGGAAGTTTACAAGCTCAAACTGTTGAGAAGGACATTCTGTTTACAGTAGCTGAAGAACCCGTTTATGCTTCTGAATTTATTAGAATATTCAATAAGAATTTGGATCTAGTTAAGGATGAATCTCAAAAGAATGTTGATGAGTATTTAAAATTGTTTGTCAATTATAAACTTAAATTAAAAGAAGCTAAAGAGCAAGGATTGGACAGCAAGCCATCTTATGTTAGAGAGTTGAATAATTACAAAAAGCAATTGGCCAAAAATTACTTAACAGATTCTGAAGTAACCGAAGAGCTAGTTGCTGAAGCATATGACAGAGTTTCTAACGAGGTTAATGCCGATCATATTTTAATACGTTTGAATGAGAATGCTAGTCCCGAAGATACTTTGGCAGCGTACAATCAATTGTTGAAATTTAGGGATCGTGTTGCGATGGAAGGGTTTGATGAGGTGAAAAAGGATATTCACAACGGTCAAACCATTTATGCTGAAAACCTAGGGTACTTTACCGGATTTAAAATGGTTTACCCTTTTGAAACAGCTGCTTACAACACAGCAGTAGGGGATATATCCATGCCGTTTAAAACCCGATTTGGGTATCATATTGTCATTGTTAATGATGTCAGAAAAGCTAGAGGTGAACGTACCGTAGCGCACATTATGGTTAGTATTAATGATGGTGATGATAATGCTGCACAAACGCGAATTAATGATATATACAACAAGTTGGAGCAAGGTGAGTCATTTGAATCATTGGCAAAACAATTTTCTGATGATAAGAGTTCAGCAAAGAATGGTGGTAAGTTAGCGCCTTTTAGTGGCGGGCAATTGAGTTCAACTGAATTTGAAGAACAAGCCTTCAGTCTCGAGAATATTGGTGATGTATCACAGCCTTTTAAAACGGAATTTGGTTGGCATATTATTAAGTTACACGACATGAAAAGTGTGGGGTCTTTTGAAGAAATGAAGCCTGAACTGGAAGCGAAAGTCAAGAAGGATTCAAGATCACAGTTGATTAATACCTCACTTTTGAATAATTTAATGGAGCGTTATAAAGTCACTTACAAGCAGCCAGCATTAACTTATTTTACCACTATCATGACTAATGATTATTTTGTTGGAAAATGGTTGCTACCAGAGGACTTTAATAAAGATAAAGAGTTGGTTAAGATTGATAATTTAATACTTACTTATGACGATTTTGGGCAATATTTAATAAAAAGCCAAAGAAAATCCGCCCCTAAAAAACCATTAAATATTTTAGTTGAAGAACAATACAAGGATTTCTTGAATATGAATTTATTACAATATCAAGAAGACAATCTTGAAAATGAGAATGAGGATTTTGCACATATTTTGGCAGAGTATAGAGATGGCCTGTTGTTGTTTGACTTAATGGAAACGGAAATATGGAATGCTTCAAAATCCGATTCAATAGGATTACAGAAATACTACAACGAAAACAAAGATAGTTATCATTGGAATGAGCGTGTTGATGCTACCGTTGCATCATCGGCAAACAAAAGCACGATTAAGAAGGTAAAAAAAATGTTGAAAAATGGCGAAACAGATGATGCCATTAAAAAAGCTTTGAATACTGATGATACCGTGAATGTTATTTTTACTTCAGGAATTATGGATATAGAGCATCAGGCATTACCAAAAGATTTTGAGTTTCATACTGGTGTTTCAAAAATTTACAATCATAATGATGCTTATATTGTGGCCAAAGTAAATGCTGTATTGCCCAAAGAACCAAAAGCATATGAGGAAGCAAAGGGGCAAATAATGAGTGATTATCAAGTTTATAAAGAAGCCAATTGGATTAAGGAACTCAAAGCGAAATATCCAGTGGTTATTAATGAATTGGTTCTTGAGAACGTGAAAAATCAAATAAAAAATCAATAGTTGAAAAGATATCTGTTACTGTTTGTATTGACTGTAATTTGTTTTTCTTCTTGTAATTATTTCTATAAACAAGAAGATGAACGAAAGCCCATTGCTCGTGTTAATGATGTTTATCTTTATCATGAGGATATGCAGCATCTTTTTGCAGAGAATATATCGGAAGAGGACAGTATTATCAGAGCAACAAATTTTATTAATCAATGGGCGGCGGAGCAATTACTTGTAGATGGCGCTAAACGAAATTTGAATGACAACAAACTAAAACGATTTGATGATTTAGCCCAACAATACAAGAATGAATTGTATTCAACGGCTTATCTTGAAGCATTAGTGACGAGGAATTTAGATACGGTGGTAACTTGGCAGGAAGCAGAAGCATATTACAATGAAAATAAGGACATATTTAAATTAAATGAAGACCTTATAAAGTTTAGGTACATTAATATTGACGAGAACAGGTTTGAGTTACCAGACTTAAAAACCAAATTCACACGATTTGATGAAGCTGACAAAAAGGAGTTGGATTCTATTGCCATTCAATTTAAATCCTATTCATTGAATGACTCCATTTGGATTAAGGTAACTCAAGCAATAAAAAAAATACCAGCCGTAACTACCGAAAATAAAAATGAATTGTTAAAAAAATCTAATTTTATACAACTCAAAGATTCATTAGGATTATATTTGATGCAAATTAAGGATGTGCTAGAAAGAAATAGTTTGGCACCGCTTGAATATGTAAAACCTACCATTGACCAAATAGTCATAAACAAGCGAAAATTAGAACTCATAAAAGAATTAGAAAAAGACATAACAAAGGATGCCATTAAAAATAAACAATTTGAAATTTATAACTAAAACCTTTTTGTTTCTTGCAGCTATAATACTTCCAAGTGTTTTGGTAGCTCAAGAGATAATTGAAGATGACGTCAAGGAGCCTGAAAAAAAGGTTGATAGTGTGCTTACTGAAGGTGCTCAAAAATTAGATGGTGTGGCTGCAGTAGTTGGTGACTATGTAGTTTTGGATTCTGATATTGATAGAACCATTATACAGCTTAAGGCACAAGGAGCATCATTAGAAGGCGTAACCAGATGTCAATTATTTGGTAAGTTGTTGGAAGATAAGCTTTATGCTCATCATGCCATTCAGGATAGTATTGAGGTTTCAGACGCTGAAATTCGTTCAAATGTAGATTATCAAATTCAGCAATTTTTAGCTCAATCAGGTAAATCTATGGAGGAGTTATTAGAGTTTTATAACAAACCTGATGAGAAAAGCTTTAGGGATGAGATGTATGAAATCAATAAAAGTAATAAGCTAGCCAGTGAAATGCAGAGCAAAATTATTGATGAAATTGAAGTCACACCTGAAGAGGTTAGACAGTTTTTTAATAAAATACCAAAAGACGAGCGTCCAACATTTGGTACTGAACTCAAGGTTTCACGAATCGTTATAGAACCTCAAGTTTCAGAAGAAGAAAAACAACGTGTTATAAATCAATTAAAACAGTTCAAGGCAGATGTTCTTGATAATGGTGCTAGTTTTAGGTCTAAAGTTGTCTTGTATTCTGATGATAAGGCGTCTATACCTCAAGGTGGGTTGTACACGCTTAATAGAAAACAGCCAAGAATGGTAAAGGAATTTCGAGAAGTAGCCTTTTCATTACAAGAAGGAGAAATCTCTGACCCATTCGAAACAGATTTTGGGTATCATATCATTTATTTAGAAAAAGTAAGAGGACAAGAATATGATGTTCGTCATATTCTGTTAATCCCCAAGGTTTCTGATGATGCTGTAAAAGAAGCTCGTGAAAAATTAGTAAAAATAAGACAACGAATTGTAGATGGTGACATCAGTTTCGAGGATGCAGCTAGAGAATCCAGTGACGAAAAGGAAACTAGGAGTGAAGGTGGTTTTTTGATTAATCCAGTGACTCAAGACTATAATTTTGAGCTTACGAAAATGGATCCAGAATTATATGGTCAAATTCAAGACTTAAAGGAAGGTGAGGTTAGTTTGGTACAAACGGATCGTGGTCAAACTGGTAATGTAAAATTTCAAATTTTAAAAGTAAGTGATCGTGTTGATGAACATGTTGCAGATTATTCAAGAGATTATTTGAAAATTAAGGATTTAGCGTTAAATGAAAAACGTTTTCGGGCAATTGATAAATGGCAAGAAGAAAAAATAATGGATACTTACATTAAGATTAATGGCGAGTATAGAGATTGTGAATTTACTGGAAACTGGTTAAAAAATTAAATATGTCGGATGTAGCTGCTATTGAGGGATTTGTAAAAAAGTACCAATCATTAAAAACTGAAATTGCTAAAGTAATTATTGGTCAAGATGAGGTGGTAAATCAAATTTTAATTGCTATATTTTCTGGAGGACATGCGTTGTTGATTGGTGTTCCTGGATTAGCCAAAACCCTAATGGTTAACACTATATCGCAAGCTTTAGGGTTGGATTTTAAGCGTATTCAATTTACGCCAGATTTAATGCCAAGTGATATACTAGGAAGTGAAATATTGGATGAGAACAGGAACTTTAAATTTATAAAAGGACCTATTTTTTCAAATATTATTTTGGCTGATGAAATTAATAGAACGCCACCTAAAACTCAAGCTGCCTTATTGGAAGCTATGCAAGAAAGAGCAGTAACTGTAGCTGGTCATCATTATAAGTTAAGTTTACCATATTTTGTTTTAGCAACTCAAAACCCAATAGAACAAGAAGGAACTTATCCATTACCAGAAGCCCAGTTGGACCGTTTTATGTTTGCTGTTAATTTGGATTATCCAACTTTTGAAGAAGAAGTACAAGTCGTCAAATCTACTACTACAGATATTGAGAATAAAGTAAATGCTCTATTTACTGCTCAAGAAATTATAGATATTCAACATTTAATAAGACGCATTCCTGTAGCTGATAATGTTATTGAATATGCTGTTAGAATGACAGGTAAAACACGTCCTAACAGTCCGCAAGCAACAGAGTTGGTTAAAAATTATATTGATTGGGGAGCAGGACCAAGAGCCTCACAAAATTTAATACTTGCTGCAAAAACTCATGCAGCGATTAATGGAAAGTTTTCACCAGATATTGAAAATGTTCAAGCAGTTGCCAATTCTATTTTTAAACATAGAATTATAAAAAACTACAAAGCTGAAGCTGAAGGTATTTCTGAAGAGCAAATTATTAAAGACTTGTTTTAGTCTCTTTCATTTTCTAATTATTGTTAATTTATTATTTTTTTAGCACTAAAAATGTGTTTTTAATAAATTTTGCGTTTTTTTATTTCCTAAAATTGAATAATTCTCATTAAAACAAGGAGTTCATTACATTATTTTTAAATGTCTATTAAAATTTGTAATTTTGCCAAACTCAAAAAAATTAATCAAACCTAAAATAAATATTTATGGCATTCGATGTAGATATGATTAAAAAAGTTTACGCTAATATGGCAGAGCGTGTTGATAAAGCGCGTGACATTGTAGGTAAACCTTTAACACTCTCTGAAAAGATTTTATACTCACATTTATGGGATGGAAATCCTACAAAAGCCTTTGTAAGAGGTAAAGATTACGTAGACTTTGCTCCAGATCGCATTGCTTGTCAAGATGCTACTGCACAAATGGCATTATTGCAATTTATGCAAGCTGGAAAATCTAAAGTAGCCGTTCCAACTACGGTCCATTGTGACCATTTAATTCAAGCAAAACAAGGTGCTGCTGCCGATTTAAAACGCGCTAATGAAACCAGTAATGAAGTATTTGATTTTTTAGCATCTGTTTCTAATAAATATGGTATTGGTTTTTGGAAACCAGGAGCCGGAATTATTCATCAAGTAGTTTTAGAGAATTATGCATTTCCTGGAGGTATGATGATTGGTACTGATTCTCATACAGTAAATGCTGGTGGTTTAGGAATGGTTGCCATAGGAGTTGGAGGAGCTGATGCAGTTGATGTTATGGCTGGTATGGCTTGGGAATTAAAATTCCCAAAACTTATTGGTGTTAAATTAACTGGTAAGCTGAATGGTTGGACCTCTGCTAAGGATGTGATTTTAAAAGTAGCCGGTATCCTTACTGTAAAGGGTGGTACTGGAGCTATTGTTGAATATTTTGGACCAGGAGCTAAAAATCTTTCCTGTACGGGAAAAGGAACAATTTGTAACATGGGTGCCGAGATTGGTGCTACTACTTCTACTTTTGGTTATGATGATTCTATGGAGCGTTATTTACGAGCGACAGATAGGAGTGAAATTGCTGATGAAGCCAATAAAATAAGAGAATATTTAACTGGTGATGATGCCGTTTATGCAAATCCGGAAGAGTACTTTGACCAAGTGATTGAAATCGATTTAGATACATTACGCCCACATTTAAACGGACCATTTACGCCTGATTTAGCCACGCCTGTTGGAGAGTTGGGAGCTAAAGCCAGAAAACATGATTGGCCTATAAAAGTTGATTGGGGTTTAATAGGTTCTTGTACCAATTCATCTTATGAAGATTTAACGCGTGCAGCGTCTATTGCTAAACAAGCAGTTGATAAAAAAATAAAGGCGAAGTCTGATTTTGGAATCAATCCAGGTTCAGAGCAAATTAGGTTTACTGCTGAACGTGATGGTATATTAAAGATATTTGAAGATTTAGATGCTACTATATTTACAAATGCCTGTGGACCTTGTATTGGACAGTGGGATAGAAGTGATTTAAAAGGAGAGGAAAAGAATACTATTGTTCATTCTTTTAACAGAAATTTCTCAAAACGTGCTGATGGAAACCCAAATACGCATGCGTTTGTAGGTTCACCAGAAATGGTTGCTGCAATAGCAATTTCAGGGCGTTTGGACTTTGATCCCATGAATGACACATTAATCAATGAGGAAGGACAGGAAGTTAAGCTTGATGAGCCTAAAGGTATTGAGTTACCACCTCTTGGTTTTGATGTTGAAGATGCTGGTTATGTTGAACCAGTTGCTGATGGTAGCCATGTTGAAGTAAGCGTAAGCCCAACTTCTGAACGTTTACAACTCTTAACACCTTTTGAGCCTATTGGGAATGAAATAAAAGGAGCTAAATTATTAATCAAGGCGTTTGGCAAATGTACAACGGATCATATTTCAATGGCAGGACCATGGTTGCGTTTCAGAGGGCATTTAGACAATATATCAAATAACATGCTAATTGGAGCTGTTAATGCCTTTAATAAGAAAACGAATTTTATAAAAAATCAATTCACAGGAGATTATGAAGGCGTGCCAGATGTGGCTCGTCAATACAAAGCAAAAGGTATATATTCGGTAGTTGTAGGAGATCATAATTATGGAGAGGGTTCTTCTCGTGAGCATGCAGCTATGGAGCCAAGACATTTGGGTGTCGCTGCAGTTATAGTTAAGTCATTTGCAAGGATTCATGAAACCAATTTGAAGAAGCAAGGAATGTTAGGCTTAACTTTTGCTAATGAAAGTGATTATGACTTAATTCAAGAGGATGATACCATTAATTTCTTGGATTTAGATACTTTTTCACCTGATAAACCATTAACCATTGAATTTGTACATGCTGATGGGACTAAAGATGTTATTAAAGCAAATCATACTTACAATCAAGCTCAAATAGATTGGTATAATGAAGGTTCTGCATTGAACTTAATTAAAAAAGAAAATGCAGCGTCATAAAAAGTATTAACTAATTCACAAAAAAAAAGCTCTTGAAATATGTCAAGAGCTTTTTTATTTAAACCTTTATTTAGTTAGAACCTAATAATAAATTCTGCAGTGTGTTGAATGTAATTCTTTAGATATTGATAGTCATTGAATCCAAATTTACCCATAGTTTGTAATCTAATACCTATATCTTCATACAACCAAAAGTTAAAACCTAAACCAACATCAAACATCATACTGTCTTTGCTTAATACTGATGTATAGCCAAATCCAGCAAGAACATAACCTTCAAAAGGGTCTATCCTAGGGTTTTGTTCCCATATATATTGATCAAATATGAAACGTCCTGTTAAATCAATAGCAAACAAATTGCTAGATTCTGTTAAATAACCGTTGTTTTGCTTATTATCTTTTGTAAGCTTATTCAGTGTAATTGCAAGATTAGTTGAAAAAAAATCACGCCATTTTCTTTCAACATTTATTGATAAAGGATTTTTAAAATTCCAATTATCTGCATCAAATGGATCATCAAATCTAAAACCATCGTTATCAACAATGTTCACACCAACCCCAATTGTCCATGGAACATCTGTGTCCAAATTGATAGATTGAGAAGACATTAATGAGGATATAAAAAAGAATCCTATAAAAACATATTTATTCATAAATTATGTATTTAAGAGTAAAAATAAGATTAATTAAAACATTATCAAATTAAATTTCGGATAATAAAAATGAATTTCTAGCAAAGCTCTCATTAGATAACATGCTACAATAAGAAATAAACAAAAACTTCATTGCTTTAACGATTGTATTAAATCTGCTCTGTAATTTTTGTTCTTTAAAAACAATAAAAATCTATTTATTAATACTTTCATATTTAAGATGTTTTTTAAGAACTGAGTCTTAAGTAAGCCTATGGTATTATTCTTTGTGTTGAGAACAAAGCATCTTGAAAGTATTTTGTTTTTAAGAGTTTGATTGGGCTTTTGAATATCTTGAAAATATATTGAACTAAAAAGGAAAAATTTTTGATAGGCATTGTCATGCAATTGAATTGCTAGACTTTGATGCTTTTTTGTTATTACTAAACTATCATAGATGTTTTTTAAATGTATAGAGTTGAAGTAATTACCATTATCATTAATTTGAAAACTTAATATGCAATGATTCAAAAGATGGCTAGCATGAGGCACAAAAACTCCATTAACATACTGTTTTTTAATTAAAACATCCTTTGAACTTAATTTGTTAAGGTGTTTTTTCATTAGTAGTTCAGTATGAATTTCAATAGGAGCTAGTTTTGTTTCGTTTACAAGTCTTGGAATATGTCGTTTGTCTTGATATTTTTCGCTCAATAGTATGTCGCCAGGAAGATAGTCCATTGTGATAAGTAGCTTTTTAGCTAGGTTAACTTGAGACCTTTCAACTAAAATATCAATATCTCCTATCATGCGTTCACCAGAGTCTTCGTAATAACCAGATATGATTATTGCAGCACCTTTTAAAAAAACATGGTTAATATGATTTGTAGAAAATAATTTAGAGATTTCTGTAATGTCTTCTACGAGGACATCATTTCTGTTTCTATTTATGGCTGTTAATTCAGTTAAATAATCTTTAAGGTCTTCTGGAAGATATTGTAATAGAGACTTGTCTTTTAAGCGACAATAAACTGTTGTTAAAACCAAATGATCACTCGCAACTTTAACAATATCGCTCCAGTCTATCCTTTTGGAAGTTATATTATCTTGTAGTTGAGCTAAATCACTTTTAAAACTAATAATATCAGCAATGTATTTATACGTTTCGTGTAATGATGCCATAATAATAAACGTGTTCTATAAACGGATACTAATTAGTAAGTAACTCATTTTTAAATATATCAATAACTTCGTTATTATTGGAATAAGTGAGTTTGTAAAAAGTGATTTTTTCTAGCCAATTTAAAAAAAGTTTAGCATTTTCGGTTTTAGGTGAAAGCCAAGAATCTGGAATCAATGTTTCTAAGACTGATTCAATAGGTGCTTTTTCAATAGTAGTAGGTACATCTTTTTGGTAATTAACTAGTACCATTTTGTAGCAAGGTATATTATTTAAGCCTACTTTATTTAACGGCGTGATGTATTTAATTTTTCCTTTAGCTGTATGGCTATCAATTGTTTCAATATCGTTAAAGTCATCTATATAATTTTCTATAACCTTAAACGAACCTTCTTTAAGGGATATGGCAGAGGGATACGTATAAATAGATTGGGTTTTGGCTAAGACTGGTGTGAAGTCATCAGCAATAAGATTAAAGCCATTGTGCATCAATATAGCCGACAGCGTACTTTTTCCTTTGCCAGATTTACCAAGCAGCATTACTGCTTCTTTTTCATTAGAAATTGTGGATGCATGGAATGTGCCTAGCCAGTCATCCTCAAGGCTGTTGGTAAGTAAACAAAGTAATTCCATGGCAAATTTACCTTGAAGTAAGTGGGTGTCAGACTTTTTAAATGATTCACTATGATTTCTATTAGTAAATAAATACAGCAAATTATCTTTGGATGCTACATGAAATGTAAAGTCAGCTGTTTTAGTGGTTTCGTGTTCAAGGTGTTTGAACTGTGGATGGATTAATTGTTTAATTAAGTCATTGCTAAAACAAACTTCTAATAGTTTGTTTTTTATGTGATAAGTAACTGTTTTAGTAAATTGAAATGTGTCAAGTGGAATTTCAGACTTTAATGCTTCGTTGGGAAGGCTGTTGCATTGTAATAAAAGCTGTTTTAAATCCTCATAAACACGATGTGAGGTTTCTTCAGAAATAATCAGCGGATTGGAAAGGCGCTTTGTGAATTCTTGCTTATTTGAACTATCTAAAAAGTAATTTAATAGAGATAGGTTAGTATCATCCATCAAAATATATTTGTTTGAATTTTCAAACCATAAAATATTGACTCCATTTATTGTTTTAACTAGTTCAGGAGCTATATAACTGTCCAAAATTATTCTTCAAATAAATCTTCAGGATTACTTTCTCTACCAAACCCTCCACCTGGATCAGGAGGTGATGTAGCATGTGCTTTTTTGGGACTTAAAATTAAAAATGTACCCACCGCAGTAATAGCTGCGTATTTCCCCATCTTTTTTAACGCTTCTTTACGTGTTATTTGGTTTTTGGACATTTTTTCGTTCATGGTACAAATATATAAATCATTTCAAAAATAAATAAATTATATGAGCTTAATAGTTTTTAGTTAAAATATCAGCACATTAAAGAGGTAAAACTATTTAATGTGCTGATTGTTTAATTATTTAATGATTATTTTTTCTGTTTTTGATAGGGTTTTGTTTGATAATGAGACACTGTAAACTCCTGAAAGTAAATTAGACAGGTCAACTTGATTATAGTTGCTAGCAGTATTCAAATTAGTATTCAATACAATTCGTCCTTGCATATCATAAATTTTAATATTTGTAGGACTATCTAAAGTTCCTTTTACAAACAGGCTTTTAGGATTGATAGTTGCAAAAATTTGAATATTGTTACTATCAATAAACTCATCGGTTGATAAAGAAGCATCAGAAAACCTTAAAAAGAAACGACCTGTTCCATTTAAATCCACTGAGGGTGTGATAGTGTAGTCCTCATTATTCAATAAAGTGGCCGTATTGGCAACTGTATCATCTAAATAAACATCAACGCTTTCTGGTAATGTAGATTCTACAATTGATATAGTAATTTCTTGATTTTGATTAGCGTTAATTCCCAACGGAATTGTTACATCTGAAAAATCTGAATATCCTAATGACTGAATAGCATAGTCACGTTCAACATTCTCCTCTAATAAATGTGAGTAAATTGAAAAACTTGGTGCAACACCACCAAAGATACTAGCATCATAACCCGAATCCAAACCTAATGTAGCGTTGTCTGTAAAGTAAAAATCGGTATTGTAGGATTGGTTATTACCTGAAAGTTGGATTTTTAAATGTTCAATTGGTTCTGGATTAGAAACTCTCCCAGGTATGAAATCATCTGAATTTCCATTTACTCTCATATCTGGTGTAAAGGACACCGTTCCACTTGCCACAGCTGATGCAACAAAAAATCCTTGACCAGGAGTAAGTACTGCCCCTGGATTGGCATCAGAGTATGCTTGATTCCAAATAGTCCAGCCATCAGAAGCATTACCATCGTATCCATATATTCCAGAACTTTCAGTATCAAATAATGAATTGTTAATAGCTAAAAAATCAGATAATGATAAGTAAGATGGGTATGGGTTTCCAATTAAGTTCCATTCAGGGTTATTAGGTCCTGCTATAACAATTGGAACATCTAGAGATCCTGTTGTTATTGTTCCAGTAAAATCTAAATTACTACCATCGCTAGTTGCAGCTCTGTAACCAATTCCTGGTTCAAGAACTACGGCTGCTTCAGCAGGGATAGCTGTATCATAAGTTAAGTATAAACCTGTAACTTTATCAAAAGGTCCGAATAATTTTTCTGTTGGGTTGGTCGGATTTTCATATAAGTTGATATTTTCTACAGCAAAATCACTAAACGTTTGCCCTGTAACAGGTGCAGAAACCAAATCATTTCCTCCAGAAGCAGCATTTTGATTTGTATATCTACTATATCTTACAGCTCCATAAGATTCACCATCAACAATTAAACTGGAAAAGCTTGTTGAAATTGAGTTTAATTGTAAAAGGCCTCCATTGTAAATATTGTTATTGACTAGAATGGATTGTCCTTCAGAAACACTCACATTAGCACCAGCTTCAATAAACAAATTGTCTAGTTCAATATCTGTTCCTACAATGTAGTTACCATCTCTTACATAGGCATTTTCAAGGCCTGTAACGTCAGATGGAGCATATGGTGTCCAGGAATTATTGGCATAAATAAGACCATCAAAAACACTAACTACTTTAAAGTTGTCGAAGCCAGAATAGGCATTTGTTCCATCATCTCTTATCTTGAGCACTAAGCTTACTGTATCTACGCTGTCAGGAACATTAACTAACACAGAACCAGAATCGTTCTCAAAATCTACAAAACCATCTAATAAATATACTTCTCCTTGCCCAACACCATCATAGAAAATTTCATATTTGGCATCATCAGTTGAATTTGCATAACCAATAACTTGCCAATCAAAACGAACTTGTACATTGTCAAACATGCTTATGTCTATATCATCAAATGTAATTGTCGCAAAATCAGCTGTACCATTGTCACCCTCATCATCCAAGTCATTTTCACCTAAAATATTATTGGAAAATAATTGGTAATCTAGAGGTGCAGCACTGTCTATATCAATAGGTCCAAAATAGCCATCTATCCCCCAACCATTATCAAAAAATGCTACATCACTAGTATATGTCCATTCAGGAGATGACATGTCAAAATCTTGAATAGCTATTGTAACTATAGGACCTAGAATATTAAATGTATCGCTAATTATAGTTGGCAATACTGTAGGGGTTGCTAATAATGTAACTCCTGTAGCTTGTTCAGAAAATGCTATGGTATCAAAAACACCAATACCATTAATTATACTGTAAGAAATTAAAGGAGGATCTAAAGGTCCCGTAGCTGTGACACTGATTATATCATTAAAATCAACATCCAAATTACCATTTGAATCAATGGCATTGATTGCTGGGTATGGAGCCATTACTTCAAATTGATTAACATCTGAAGGCTGTTGAACATATATTATTTCTGAAGCCGTCACTTCAATTCTGTTATCGTCTCCATCAATTGGTGTGACAGCACCTCCTGCATCAAATTGAAAAAATGAGGATCCGTTAGTTGCATCTGCCAAGGCAGCAGTTATAGCAAGTTGTATTTGGTCGTTATCTGATACTGTACTATTAAAAGTAGCGTGCACACTGAAGGTTTTTGAGCTATTATCTGGAGTACTAATACCGCTACCTCCATTAAGACCTGTAAACGATGCCGTATCACTATTGATAGTTGTTTCACCAACATTTGTTAGGCCATCAAAAACAGCTAAAGTGGCTAGATTTTCAAAACCATCAATATTAAATTCCAAATCCTCTAAAATTGTTGGTAAAGCATCAGGGTCATTTAGGTCATCACCACCATCTTGAATCACAAATTCTCCGATCTTAATCGAGTTGGACGTTGTAAGGCCAGATGTAGTATTATACAATTGGTAATTAATATTGTCAGTTGGGTTGAAAACTGCTGAAGTAACAATATTGGATTCTATGCTGTTGGGAGTAGTAACAATAACATTCCCAAAAAGGCGAATACCAGGGCGATCGATACCGTAATCTGCCCAAAAAATAGTTGACCTAAATCTTAAAAAACCACTAGTATCAGATGCATTCCACGCATAGAGTCTAAAAGTGATGGTTTGTCCAGTTCCAGAGACTATATTTAAACCACTGTAACTGTAAGTGGTATCTGTTTCCGCCGGAAGGCTAGTGTTACCATTGACCGCAGTTCCATTAGTAGCAAAATTGTTCGTACTGTAGTACAATCTAAAATTTGCTGGACCATCAATTGTACGTCTTAATTTAAATTCAATTTGATTGATATTTATACTGTTGTTAGCACTTGCAGTAACTGACCATTGAATGTATTCATTATTATTTTGGGCTTGAACCCTGTTGTTTCCATCCCATAGTCTCGAAGCAAAATCAGGTGTACCTGCTTGTTCTATACCAGAACCTCTTGTTAAACCCATTGAAGAAATGGTGCCTACATTTCCAGTAGCAGTAGGTCCAGGACCGTTTTCTCTATCAATTGTTACAATTACTGATTGGCTGTAACAAACACAAGTTAATAACAATGTAGATAATAAATAGTAGATTTTTTTCATAATAGCTTTTATTAATATCCTGTTAATGATGAGGTAAACCCTTATCATAGGCAATTTAATATTCAAAGGTAATAAAAGTACGCAACTAATTAAAGCAAGATTTAAATATCGTTAATAATAGTTGTGAAAGAGCATAATATTATCGATGAATGGGCATTGTTGAATCAATAATTGAAATATATTTGCTTAATATTTCGAATTTGAGTTTCTCACTAACTATAAATCACTAGTAACCACATTGCAAAAAACATTAAAAAAACAAGTTTTTAGTGGATTGGCTTGGAGAGGTAGTGCAGATATAGCACAACAAGTTCTTCAGATTGTGTTTACCATTGTGTTGGCTCGTTTATTAACAAGAGGTGATTTTGGTTTGGTTGCTATGGCACTTATTGTTAATCGTTTTGTGAAGGCATTAACAAGTATTGGTTTTGGTGCAGCTATTATTCAAAGTCAAGAAATTACTAAAGGCCAAATTTCTGCTATATTTTATGTTCAACTTGCTTTAAATACTTTCTTAACGGCTATTGTTGTTTTCGGATCTGGTTTAGCTGCGTCATTTTTTGAAGAACCCGGATTAAAGCCTATTATTCAAGTTTTAGGATTTGTTATACTGTTACAAACGTTTCAATTTCCTAATATTCTTTTGAAAAAGCGAATGGATTTTAAAGGGTTCTCAATAGCTGAAATATCTTCAATGGTTATATCCAATATCATTGCGATAATTATGGCATTTTATGGTTTTGGTGTTTGGTCGTTGGTTTGGCGATTGATCATTCAAAGAATCATTTTTGGAGCATTATCATTTTATTTTGGAAAATGGTTGCCTTCTAAACCGGAATTTAAAGGTATAAAACCATTTTTTAACTTCGGGATTAATATGCTTGGTGCTCATATCGTGTATTTTTTTGCTGAAAATATGATTGGTCTTTTAACCGGTCGTTATTTAGGTAAAGAAATTATGGGATTATTTAATATAGCCTATAATTTAGCTATAGTACCTGCTACTAAAATCCAGTCGGTATTGACAAGTGTTCTTACCCCTGGGTTTTCAAAGCTTCAATACCAAGTTGAAAAGTTTAGAAGTAATTATATTAAAGCACTTAACTTAACCTCCATTCTTTTTATTCCTTTTATGGTCATGTTAATGGCTATTAGTAATAATTTAATACCAACTTTTTATGGCACAAAGTGGCAGGAGGCAGGTAGTTACTTAATGATTTTAGCAGTAGTAGGGTTGTTAAGAGGTCTCTCACATATCTTAAGAAGTGCCATTATAGCAAAAGGAAAGTCACGAGTTATCTTCATATCAACAATTGTTGAGGTGGTGTGTTCGTTGCCAATAATGTATTTTTTAATGCAGGATTATGGTATTTACGGATTGATAACTGGTTATTTGCTAGGTGCCTTATTCGGTTGGATTTATACAGCTTATTACTTTAATCGTATTATTGATTACAAAAACGGTGCCTTGTTAGCTGTCAAATCGGCAATAATCATGTCAATCATTATTTTTGTATGTGTTTATAGCATCAATTTTATAGAAATTATTTCTCCAATTGCACTTTCAATACAATTAGTAATTGGTTTATTATTGTTTGTTGTGCTATTGTATTTTTTCGAGAAACTATTATTCATGGATTTATTAAATAGAATACGATTATTTAAAAAAGAGCGGATTGGAAAAAGAAAGTAATTATATTATTCAATTATTAGATAAAAGCTCTAAAAAAGAAGTTTCAATGTTTTTGGAACTTTTACAGAGTAATTTTAGTAAATCAACTGAATATTACAGATGGAAACATAATCTTGATAAAGAATACGAAGTAGAGGAATACACATTTTGTATTTATGATAATAAGTTATGCGTTGCGACCATACAAATGATTGTGAATAAAATAGTTATTTCTGGAAAAGAATGGAGATTTGCATTGCTATGTGATGGAGCAACACATAAAGATTACAGACGTTATGGCCTTTTTGAACGGATGCTTAATAAATGCGTATCACATTCCAAAATTATTGACGTCAGTTTTGTTTACAGTACTGGAAATGAGAAATCAAGGAGAGCATTAATGAAATTAGGCTATCAGGATTTTTTCTCCACCTTCAAAGCTCAAAAACGAATACGATTTGGCCATAATCTTCTTAAACCAATCAACATTGTTAATAGTATCATCTATAAAATCAAAGGGTTGAAAATAAATGGAAGTAAGACATCGGTTAAAGAAATTGATTTAGTAGATTATCATGCTTTCATAAATTCAAATAAGGGAAAATTTGATATTTATTTTGATAAATCACTTTCACACTTAAAATGGCGTTTAGATAAGCCAGAAGGTGAATATACTATATTGGGAACTTATGATGAAGATCAGGTTTTGAGAGCTGCGACAGTTTTACAATTGAGTACTAGCAAAATTTACATAATAGACTTTTTATTTACCAAAGGTCATAGCCATCACATGAATAAGTTACTACAATATATTGTTGATTTAGCCTGGCGTAACAAAGGAGTAAAGCACATCAATGTAATCAGAAATAATTTTGATGAAACCAAAAGTGTTTTTAATGAGAATGGCTTTAATCTTTCACAGCATAATATAAAGACGTTATTGAAGTATGTGGGAGAAAATAAACTGTTTTTAGATAGTGACTTAAAAAATATGCACTATATGCGTATAGACAAAAACGAATAGATTTTGAGCAAAAGTAAAAAAATATACTTGTCAATTACCATAGATACTGAATGTGATAAAGGTGCTAAATGGAAAGTTAAACAGCCATTATCCTTTATTAATATTTATAATGGGGTTGTGAAAAACTTGCAACCTATATTTGAGAAATATAATGTTAAAGCAACCTATTTGTTAAGCCCTGAAGTTATTCAAGATTCAAAATCTGTTGAGATTTTTAAAAGTTTTGGAAATAAAGTTGAGTTAGGAACACATTTACATTCAGAATTTATTGAACCAGAAGCAAATTTTAATGCTGATAACACCAAGCACTACCAAAGTGATTTTAAGCCCGATATTGAAAAGGAAAAACTTAAAAATTTAACTACATTATTTAGTGACACATTTGGTTATCAACCGCTGTCATTTAGAGCAGGTCGTTTTGGGATAAGTAAGTATTCGTTGAGATTTTTAGAGGATTTAGGATATACTGTGGATAGTTCAGTAACACCAGATTTACAATGGAATAACAAAAATGGTAATTCTGTTAATTTTTTTGGATCACCCTACCAGCCTTACTATCCATCTTATAAAGATTTTAGAAAAGAAGGAGATATGCGCATACTACAGGTGCCAGTTTCGTTAATGAATAGAACGCTATCAAAAGTTCCTTTATCAATAAAAAGAAAAATAAAATTAAATACATCTTACCAGCACATTTTATTCAATTATACTACAAGGTTTTCTAAACCAAAATGGTTAAGACCTACTTACTCTAATGTTGAGGAAATGAAAGTATTAACGCAAGATTTTTTAAAGCTTTCTAATGGAAAGAATGTTTTTTTATGTATGATGTTTCATAGTAATGAATTTGAATTAGGCATGAGTCCATATAGTATGAAGCTAGAAAACATGAATAAAATTATTAATAGATTGGATTCCTATTTAGAATGGTTAACAAAAGAAATGGATGTTTCTTTAATCGGTATGTCTGAAATTAAAAAGCATTATACCTCATGAGAGTTGGATTTATTATGAATAATCATTATCCGAGACTTGGCGGTATGGAGTACGCAGTCCATAATTTAGTTTTAAGCCTAAATAACTTGAATGATGTAACTGCTTCAGTAGCTTGTGCAACATTACCAGAAGTACCAAAAGATTTTGAATATCCCTATAGTTGTTATCGGTCAAAGAGTTTTTGGCGTTTTACGCCTTGGCTCTTAAAACAAAACCGCTTAAAAATGATTAACGAAGAAAAAGTAAATGTGCTTCATGGGCCCATGCTGCATGGTGGAGGTTTTACTGCGGTTAAATTAGGAAAAACCAAAGGTTTGCCAGTTATCGCGCATTCAAGAGGTGCTGATGTTCAGGTGGTTAGAGAGATTGATTATGGTGCACAGCTTTACCCAGATTTAATGAAAAAATTAAAATATACTATTAAGAATTCAGACAAATTAATTGCTGTAAGTCAATTAAATAAGGAAAATATGGTTGATTTAGGAGCAGACCCTAATAAAATTGAAGTCATACATAATGGAATCTTAATTGATAAAATTAATGAGATAAATTTTATCAACCAGAGACCAAGTCATAATTTGTCAGAAGAGGATTTTGTATTGATATCAGTAGGTAGAAATAGTTCTGTAAAAAGGATGGATTTACTATTTCAAGCATTACAAAAATTAAAGACCGTAAAAAAAATCAAATGTGTATGTGTTGGTCCTGAGACCAATCTAGCTGAATTAGCTTCTAAATATGATGTTACAGATAAGATTGTTTTACCTGGTAGAATTCCTAAATCTAATGCGGATAAATTGAATCCTCCATATGCTGATCTTATAAATTGGTACAGGTCATCGGACCTATATATTACTACATCTTATGTTGAAGCTTTTAGTGGTGCAGCCACAGATGCACTAGCTTGTGGCTTGCCAATAATTATTGGGCAGAAACATGGTGTTTCTGATGTTATCGAAAAGAATAAAACAGGTTGGATTATGACGAAAGAAACTCCAGGTGAATTGGCTGACCTAATCATGCATCTATACGAGGAAAGAGAATATTTAAAAACAATTAAAACTGATATTAAAAAATCTGTATCCCAACTTACATGGGCAAATATAGCAGTTCAAACAAGAGCTGTTTATAAATCAGTAGTTTAAGTATGTTATTTAATTCATTTGAATACTTAATATTTTTACCAATAGTATTCTTGCTTTATTGGTTTGCTTTCAATAGAAAATTGAATTGGCAGAATTTATTTTTGTTAATTATAAGTTACATTTTTTATGGTTGGTGGGACTGGCGTTTTTTGACATTAATAGCATTTAGCTCACTAGTTGATTATAATGTTGGATTGCAAATTGATAAAACAAAAACAATAAATAAAAGAAAGCTTCTTTTGGCATTCAGTCTAATTGTCAATATTGGTCTTTTAGGATATTTTAAGTACAGTAATTTTTTTATTGAGAATTTTAAATTAGCGTTTGAATCTATTGGGATTACCATGCATTTATCCTCTTTGCAGATTATCCTACCAGTAGGTATAAGTTTTTATACGTTTCAAACCATGGGCTATACTATTGATGTTTACAGAAGAAAAATCAATCCTACTAATAATATTGTTCAATTTTTTGCTTATGTAAGCTTCTTTCCTCAATTAGTTGCTGGCCCAATTGAACGTGCTAAAAATCTATTACCGCAATTTCAAGTTAAAAGGAAATTTCGATATGATTATGCAGTTGATGGAATGAGACAAATATTATGGGGATTTTTTAAAAAAATGGTTATTGCCGATAATTGTGCACTTTTTGTAAATCAAGTGTTTGATGCTCCTGAAGACTTTAGTTTTATAACGCTAATTTTTGGCATGTTACTATTTGCCTTTCAAATTTATGGTGATTTTTCTGGATATTCAGATATTGCTATCGGAACTGCAAAATTATTTGGTTTTAACCTTATGCAAAATTTTGCATACCCATATTTTTCTCGGGATATAGCCGAATTTTGGAGACGTTGGCACATATCATTATCAACATGGTTTAGAGACTATGTCTATATTCCACTTGGTGGTAGTAAAGGAGGTACTGTAATGAAAATCAGAAATGTATTTGTGATTTTTTTGGTTAGTGGTTTTTGGCATGGAGCAAATTGGACCTTTATAATTTGGGGATTTCTTAACGCTTTGTTTTTTTTACCGCTTATATTGATGAATAAGAATAGAACATATTTGGATATTGTAGCTGTTAATTCTAGTTTGCCATCATTAAGAGAGTTTTTAGGGATAATTTCTACGTTTGTATTGACAACGTTTGCTTGGGTATTTTTTAGGGCTGAAACATTGGGAGACAGTATGAATTATTTATATCAAATAGTAAATGGTAATGAAGGGATTTTGCGTTATCCAATCGTTATACTATGTTTATCTGTTATTTTGATTTTAGTTGAATGGATTGGTCGGAAAAGGGCACACCCTTTAGCAATTTTAGAGGGATACCCAGTATTATTTAGGCAATTAGTTTACTTGTCAATACTGTTATTAATAATATTATTTATGCCAAATGAGGCTAATTCATTCATTTATTTCCAATTTTAACCTGCTATGAGAACATTTTTGTTAAAATCATTGGTTTTTCTCATGTTGGTCATAGTAATTTTTTACGCACTAGACCAAATGGCGCTAAATGGATTAAATAAGTTACGGGATGATGATTATAAGGATTTACATTTACTATTCAACAATGAAATAGATGATGAAGTTTTAATTGTAGGATCATCTCGTGCATGGAATCACTTTGATGTTAGTGAAATTCAAAAAATAACAGGAATAAGCACAAGAGTAGTCGGATTGTCAGGTGCGGATTTTAACATGCAAAGAGTGTTGTGGGAACAAGCTTTAAACAATGTGAGTGATACAGAATATATTGTTCATGTTGTTGGATCATTAGAATTTTCAAAAAGAACAGATGGTGTTTTTAGGAAATATAAGTTTTATCCATTTTTAAATAATCAGTACGTGCAGTCTAACCTATCCAAGATTCAACCAGATTTGTGGAAAGATCAATACTTACCAATGTATAAATTTCATGGTTACTACAACTATTTTCTTAAAGGATTAAAATTGAATTTTGTGAATCCAAGTTATGATGAGTATTATAAATATAAAGGATTCACTGGATTTAAAAATATATGGAATGGTACTATTACCGTAGAGTCTAAAGTTATATCTGATGATGATATTAACAAAGGCATGAACTTTATTGAGTATGAGGCAAAATTGGCAGCCGAAAAAGAAAAGCAGTTAATATTAGTATATACACCAGAACACAAGGTTACCGATTCCTTAATAAATGGAAAAAATAAAATTATAGAACGTTTAAATGATTTGGCTTTAAACCATAGCAATATGCATTTTTTAGATTATTCTAAATGGTACGGAAATGATGATATTAGTTTGTTTAGCAATGCGACACATCTAAACGTAAAGGGAGCAAAGTTGTTTTCACAGACATTTGCTAAAGATTTTTTAGAAATATTAAAGAATAATTAAAGTAATATGAAACTAGCTATTTTAGCAAACTCATATTTGTTTGATAAGACCAGTCCAGTAAATGGTACGTTTGTACAGCTTCATAATTTAGCTGTTGCATTCAGTGAATATGGATTGGATGTACATTATATATGTGCTACAAAAGAGAGAAGTAAACCAAAGTACGAATTATCAAACGGGATTCATTTCTATTGGATTCAAAAAGAACAGGGTTTGTTGGAATGGAAAAAATTAATGCTAGTCTATCAAGAAAAACTTAATGCACTAAAGCCAGATGCAATTTATACACGTGGTAGAAATGTTTTGCAATATGTTGCTGGAAAATACTCTAATGCTCATAATGTACCTTACGTTTGGGGAACTAATGGAGAAGATAGTGCTGAATTTTGGAAAAATATAAAAAGATTGAAAGGCAAAAACAAATCACTATTTTACAAAGTTGCACTTTTGCCTTTTAAATTTTACGAAGACATGTATATCAATAAAGGTATGTTGATGCCTGATTATATTGTTAATCAATCTGTCTATCAGCAAGAAACTACTAAAAGGTATTTAAAAAAGGATGGAATTATTTTGCCAAGTTATTTTTTACCAATTCAGAATGAGACATCAAAAAAGAATGAAATTTTGTGGATGGCAAATCTTTCACCAGGGAAACAGCCAGAATTGTTTATTAAATTAATCCAGAAGGTTGATTTAAAAAATTGGAAAGCGATTCTGGCTGGTGGATCAGTTAATAATAGTTACGAAAAGAGTATTAAAGATCTAGCCTCTAAATTTGATATTTCAATGCCAGGGAAGATTGAGTTTGAAAATTCATTTAAATATTATCAAAACGCTAAAATTTATATAAACACAAGTAGACCAGATGCCGATGGGTTACCAAATGCTTATATACAAAGTTGGTTAAGTGGAGCCATAGTTTTGTCTCTACATCATGACCCCAATAATTGGATGCAAGATTATAAAATTGGTTTTTGTGCTGATGGTAATTTAAACTTACTAGCCAAAAAAATTCAGAGCCTAATGAAGGATAAGGATTATTTGAAAGAAATGAGCAATAATGCAATTGTATTTGCAAATCAAACTTTTTCCAATCGTAATACTATAGAAACTTATATCAAACTTTTTAGGAATTGTAATGAAAGTATATAAAAGAATAAACAATGGTAAAATGGCAGAATTTGATATTTCAAATGCAGACAATGCTAACTTTTGGTCTGAACATTGGGGTAAATCATCAGTTAAATCCGCCATTGAAAAATCCGAAACAGGATATATGGGAGGCTCTAAATTTCTATTAAGCTCCATAGTAAAGGATGATAAAGTTTTGGAGGCTGGCTGCGGAAAAGGGCAAATTGTTGCTGCTCTGGAGCATAGAGGTATTGAAGTAGTAGGTATTGATTTTTCAAATGAAATTATAGAAGAAATCAAGGATTTTAGACCTAGTTTAAAAGTGCAGAAAGGAGACATTCGAAATTTACCTTTTAAGGACAATGAATTTTCGGTCTATCTGTCCCTAGGCGTTATTGAGCATTTTAGTAATCCTGAAGATGTGGAAACAATTCTCAATGAGGCAAAACGTGTGACAAATAGACTGATATTCTTAAGTGTTCCATATTTTTCTCCGGTTTTAAAGAAAAATTATATCAAGCTTAAAAATAAAGAAAATGAAAAAGGAGAATTTTATCAGTATTATTTTGATAAAGATGAAATCGAAAACCTGTTAACAAAGCACGGGCTAAAGACTTGTAAAGTTTCATATTATGCAACCTACATTGGATTAAAAAGATATCACTTTTTGTTTAAACAACTTCATAAATTTCCTCTATTTAGATTTACCTTTATTAGATCAAAATGGATTTTGGACAAATTTTTTGGTAAGAAGTACGCTCATATGATTGGTTTATGGACATATAAAATGAATAGTAATTCATGAAAAAGAGAATCTGTATTGTAATGCCTTGGCATATATCGGAAAGAGGAGGTGGTGCAGAGGTGCAAGCGAATTATCTATCTCAAGCTTTAGCTGAAAGAGGCTTTAAAGTTTCCTACGTTTGTCAAACTACTACTGCTAATAAGGTAAATACTCATGAGGTAAAGAATAATGTGCTAATCCATTGGTTAAAACCTTCAGGTAGATTCCATTGGATGGACCAAAATAAATATGATTATATCCTTAAAAAGCTGCAGCCAGAAATCATAGTCCAAAGATTATCCTCAAACGTAAGTTATGTAATTGGGAAATATTGCAAAAGCAATTCCTGTAAATTTATTTGGATATGTACAGATAACTTATCGCCATATAAAAACTATCACGTATTAAAGTTTAAAAAGAATAACACAGTTGATAAAGTTGGATATATAAAGTACCATGTGTTTTTGAAAAATGCACAAATCATGGATTGGTTTCGAAATAAGGGAATGAAGCAAGTAGATATAGCATTTACTCAAAATATCAAACAGTCCAAAATTTTAGAGAATGAGTTTGATATGAAATCCGAAAGAATGATTTCTGGACATCCAACTCCTAAATTCCATTTTGAACCCCAAACTAATTTTTCAAAAAAAACAATTATATGGTGTGGTAATTTTGGACTAAATAAACGACCACAACTGTTCGTTGAATTAGCAAATGCTTTAATTGAAAGAGATTATAAGTTTATTATGATAGGAAGCCATAGTGATAAGGCATATGTTAGTTCTATTTTGAAAAATAAACCGGATGGTTTGCAGGTTACGGGTCAATTATCATTTGAAGAATCCTTAAGCTATTTTGACAAAGCTTCACTATTGGTTAACACATCTAAATCTGAAGGGTTTTCAAACACTTATATTCAGGCTTGGTTGCGTGGTTTGCCAACATTAGTTTTTGGAGCTGACCCAAGTGATGTCATTGCATCTAATAATCTTGGTTATGTGTGTAACGATGTTAGCGAGGCTGCTAAAAGTATAGAGAAAATTTTATCAGACTTTAATGAGTATGAAATTCTTGCAAATAATACCAAAACTTTCGCTACGAACCATCATACTATAGAAATAATGACAGATCACTTTTTAAGTGTTTTAAAGCAAAACAAAACAAGCGTACGAATTGAAGAATTATAAAAACATACAGCAACCTATCATATTTATTGGATCAGGAAGAACAGGAACAACCATTATTTATGAACTTGTGTGTAGGCATCCTAGTTTAGCCTATCCGTCAAACTATCAGCAAAAATTTTATAAATACCCAGTAATTAATTTAGCTAGAAATATATTTGACAATAAACTTTGGCGAAAGTTTGGCCAAAAAAAACAACTTAATAAAACAGGGTTTTTAAACAAATACCATTTTATACCAGGAGAAAATTTTGGCATGTGGAATTACTTAACCGGTGAAGACATTGATTTTTCGAGAGATTTTTTATTAGATACTAAAATAAGCCAAGAGCGAATAGATTTTATAAGAAATTATTTTAGCAAAATGGTTATTTATCAAAATAAAGAGCGCTTGGTAATGAAAATTAATGGAGCACCTCGAATTTCATTTCTATTACAGCTGTTTCCAGATGCTATTATTATAAGTTTAAAACGAAATAAAATACCAACTTTAAATTCATTTCTAAAAGTTAACTTTTGGAAAAAACGAGGTTATAATAAGCTGTGGTGGTATGGGGCTTATTCTGACAAAGAATTGGAATTTGCTGAATCCATTAAAACGGACCCAGCGTTAATAACCGTATTTCAATTGTGTAAAATTGATCAAGTTGCAGAAATGGAAGTCAGAAAATTAAAACCAAAATATAGTGAAATACATTATGAAGAATTTGTCGAAAACCCTTTGCAAACGCTCAATAAAATTATTGATGTAGGAAACCTGAAAGAATATGATTTTTCAAATGATTTGAAAGAAATAAAAGTATACAATCAAAATAAAAAAGACACTGAATATTTTCCTGATGAAAAACTTGTTGAAATCAATAAAATAATTAAAAACTTTTCAAGCTAAAGTGTTGAAGCCAAAAATCATTCATATAGTTAATTTACAATCCTATGGTGGTATTCAAAAACTAACATTGGAATTAACCTCATCGTTAAATGCAATGGGTACTGTTGAGAACCATATATTGGCAACCAAAACTATAGATTTGCTTTCAGAGTCATTGCCTCAAAACGTAAATATTATTAAATTTAATAATCAAAATCCTATACTAAAATTTAAAAAAGTTCTATCACTATTTAAGGATTATGATATCATTCATTTTCATGGACCATTTACATTTATTCAATTGGCGGCTATGTTTTCTAATAAAAAAATAGTCTACACTGAACATGGTACGTTGCAAAAAGCAAATATTAAATCCAATTTCAAACATTTAATTCAAAAACGAATTGTTGGTAAAAACTTTTTAGAAAAGTTTGTGGATAAAGTTATTTTTATTTCAAAATGGATTCAAAAAGATTTAGACATAAAAAACAAAAGTCAGATTGTTATTTATAACGGATTGAAATATCATGAGCCAAACATTATAAAAAACGAAAAATTCATTTTAACCATCGCTGCACGCCTAATACCAAAAAAAAGAGTTCATTTGGCTATTGAATTAATGCATGAATTATACAAAGACACATCAATTAAATTGCAAATAATTGGTGATGGTAATGAAATGGAAAATCTTAAAAAACAAGCAGGAAATCTATTAAACAAAACTGTTTTCTTTTTAGGTTATCGTAAAGATGCTTATGATCTTATAGCCTCTTCAGATATATATCTTATGACTACTGATATGGAGCCTTTCGGTTTAGTTGTTTTGGAAGCCATGATGAGTCAAACCTTGGTATTATCATATCATGATTCGGGTGGACCTACTGAAATATTTGAAAATCAATTTTCACGACTACTTGTAAATAATGTTAGCGAAATGGCTGAAGCAGTATTATATTGGAAGGAGCATCCTGAAAAAAAGGAGATTATTGAAATGGAGTTAAAAAACCTTTACACACAAAAATATACATTAAATCATATGGCAGAAAACTATAGTAAGGTGTATTTTGAATTATTTGAAGCAGTATAATGAATAGTAAAGAACAGATAATCCCAGGTTTTTTAGGAATTGTTGGTTTAGGTGTTGAAAAGTATCCTACAGCTGAAGTAAATCTAAAAGAAACTATAAATAGTTCGTTTTTTAAATTATTTGTCACTCATGGTGAAACTGAAAATCAGGTTAAGTATTTTGTTTCAAAAAATAGGTTTTTATGGACTGGTGGACTTAAATTAAAGGAAGATTTTGAATTAGATAAATTTAAGCCAAAAGATGCCGATCATAAATTTGTTTGCGTAGATTTTCATGAAAAGGTTATAGAGATCTACACGGATCATTATTCCAAAATTCCTTTGTTCTATTTGAGTAAAAATGGAACCTTTTATTTTTCTAGTTCTTTGGAGTTGTTGTTAAAAGCAACTGGGATGAAAAGCTTTGAAATTAACAATGAAGGATTACTGTTTCATTACAATTTCGGATTTACATCCTTTGATCATACATTAATAAATGGTTTAAAATCATTAGCTGGAGGGAAGCAGCTTATTCTAAAAAATGATCAATTAACCGTGCGAAGTTATTTTGAGTTTTATAAAAATTTAACCTCTAATACGGCAACTATTGATACAAATATTCAAACGCTTGACAATTATTTGTTTGATTCTACAAAAAACGTTTTAGCAAGTAATAAAAATATTGGAATTGCTTTAAGTGGTGGTGTAGACTCTGGATATTTAGCTCAAAAAATTCATGAATGTGGAAAGACTTTTAGAGCTTATACGTTGGGTTTTAAAAATGACTATAATGAATTTGATCGTGTTGATTATCTATCAAACCGCTTAAATTTTACGACTAAAAAAATCATTTTAAGCCCAGAAGATATTATATCCAATTATCTTGAAGTTAGTCAGCATTCTAGTTTTCCTATTGGTTTTAATAATTCTATCTTAAATTTCATATATAAAGAAGCACATCAAGATGGCGTAGATATTATGTTTGATGGCGATGGAGCAGACCGTTTGTTTCTTGGTATGAATAAATACTTGCAACTCAAGAAAATTTTGAATTTATATGCAACAGCCAAAAACGTAAATGTCCATAAGTTACTCGCTAAAATGTTGAAATTGGTTCGGCATCCCATAGGAAGTAAATTGAGATTCTATTTCCTAAAATTCAACAACAATTTTCCTTTTTATGGAGAGCGCAAATTACCAAATGAGTTAATTTATGATTATGAATTTGAAAAACTCCTGAATGATATTGCTATACCTGAAGAGTTAAAGGCTTTTTCAAGCGAAAAGGATAAGTGGCTGTTCTTCTCTTTTTTTAGTGTGTATTATACACCTACGTTTTTCTTTCACACACCCTATGAGTTACAATTGAAGCACAATATTGTGTCTAATCCGCAATTTTGGTCGGATAAATTGGTTAAATTGGCATTGGAGATTCCAGTAAGTCAAAAGCTTAATGGTAGAACAACGAAAATGGTTTTAAGGAAAGCAGCAAAATTGAAAATAGATGATGGTTATTGGAATTTATCAAAAATTGGACTTCAGAATTCATTTAGTTATTTAAAAAACTCTGAAGTAGGAAAAAGCTTTATAAACGAACAAGTTCAACAGATTAAGGAAAGTGACTCATACCAATATTTAGTTAATGCTGTTCCTGATAAATCTATAGATGCCGAGCGTTTAATACCATTTCATATCTGGAAAACAAATATGTTAAAGTGATGAATAGCCGCAGTACAAATACCACATTAAAAATATTATGGCTATCACCAAACCTTAATCATTATAAGGCACGTTTTTTAAATCATTTAGCAAAAGAAGTTGATATAGATTTAACTATACTTTCAGGAGCCGGAAGGGAGGCAATGGGAGACGCCCAAATTGATGAGGATTGGGTATTTCAACACAAAAAATTAAATGTACTAAAAAAAAAATTTGGCACATCTAAATTGGTGAGAGAATCTTTGAAAGTATATTTTAATAAATATGATTGGATATTGATTCCTGCTGAAAAGAAAAATTTGTTATTATTTCTCTATGCTAATTTATTAAAATCAAAATCTTCAAAAACAAAGTTATTTTCTTACAACCATCCAATATTAAAGTCTGGAAATGGTAAGATTTCATACCTAGATAGACTTCTGACTAAATTTTATTATAGAAAATTGGATAGGGTTGTTTTCTATACAGAACAGAGTTGTAAATGGGCTCTACAGAATAATTTGATTGAACCTTCAAAAGCTTTTTGGGCTAATAATACGATTGACACCAATGAAATTGATGAAAATTATATTTTTCAACTTCCACCAGAAAATAAACCTAATATTCTTTTTATAGGAAGGTTGATTGCTACAAAACGCATTCAAGATTTAATGTCTTACTACAAGGAGTTAAAGAGTCATATCCCAAACCTTACTTTGGATATTATTGGTGATGGCCCAGAAAATTCTCTCATAAAAAAAGCAGCTGAAACGGATTTGGATATTACATGGCATGGTACATTAGTCAATGAGGTAGATATAGCACCAATTATGAAAAAAACAACTTTAGTGTTTATTCCAGGACATTCAGGGCTGTCAATTAATCATGCTTTTGCGTATGGACGACCTTATATTACGCTCAATGGGCCAAGCCATGCCCCAGAATTGGATTATATTGATTCAGGTATTAACGGTTACGTTTTAGACGATGACATAAATACTAACATTTCGATCTTAAAAAAACTACTACTAAATAGAAACATGTTAGAAGGGTTTTGTGAAAACGCTAAAGTAAAAGGTGAATATTTAGCTGTAAAAAACTGGGTTAATCAATTTAAGTTAAGTCTTCAGTATGACTAAAAAGCCAAAAATACTATTTATAGGCCCAACACCACCACCATATTCAGGTCCTGAATTAAGTATGCAACAATTCTTGGAATCAGAATCATTAAATTCTGAATTCGATATACAGTTCTTAAAAACCAACTTTAGAAAAGATAATACCAAAAAAGGAAAGTTAGATTTATCCATGCTTTCTAATTTCTTTATATTCTTTTCAAAACTATTGAAATTACTCATTTCAAAAAATCCTAATTGTGTTTATTACCCCATTACACCAACTCAAATAGGTTGGTTAGGAAGGGATGTTTGGACTATTTTGTTAAGTAAGCTATTTGGTGCTAAAGTTATTATTCATTTAAGAGGAAGTCATTTTAAATTAAACTTCAAAGAATTTAATAGTATTGTAAAAAGAGTTGTCGGATTTAGTCTAAAAAAAGTAGACTGTGGTATTGTTCAAGCAGCATATTTAAAAGACCAGTTCGCACCATATATTCCTCTAAATAAAATGGCTGTACTTTATCAGGCCATGGACATTGAAGAGTTTTCGCCAAATTCTGAAATACCAATTGAAAAAGGAAAAATTCTAGTGATGGGCCACATGACAAAGGCCAAAGGTTATACTGATATATTGAAGATAATTCCTGACATTTGTAGTGATTTTCCGTTTGCTAAATTTTACTTTGCGGGAAATATTAGAAAAGGCGAACGCGGTGTATTTTATAATCAGTTTACGGGAGAAAAAATAGCTTATGAGGATCCTTTTGAAGTTGAAAATACGATATTAAATTCAGAATTTAAGGATAATTACATCAATTTAGGAATTATAAGCGGAAATAATAAAATGGAGCATTTACAGTCATCTGATATTTTTTTAACGGCATCCTATTCTGAAGGCTTCTCTAGGTCATTATTGGAGGCAATGGCAATTGGTAAACCAGCCGTATTTACGCCTGTGGGTGCACATCGTGAAGTTTTTGAAAATACAGTGCACGGTTATTCGTTTGTGCCAGGTGAATTGGACGGTTTAAAAAATGCTTTAAAAACAATGCTTCAAGATGAAGTGACACGGATAAAGATTGGTTTGACCAATAGATCGCATGTAGTATCACGATTTTCAATCGATACTATTTCAGAAGATTTTAAAGCAATTATTTTAAAGGTATTAGCGTAATGAAGACATTTATTAGAAAAATGATACATCTATTGGGTAACTTACTTCGGTTTTTCCACATGTCATTTTTAAGGGCTTCAGGTGCTCAAATTGGCAAAAACACTATGATTAGTTTAGGTGCTAAAATTGATGTTAGGCGAGGCAAAGTAATTATTGGTGACAATTGTTTAATTACTCATGGTTGTTATATTTTATCTCACGATGGTGCTGCACATGTACTTAATGATGAAGATACAGGAACAGGATACGTTACTATTGGAGATCATGTGTTTATAGGTGTAAATACCGTTGTTATGCGAAATGTCACTATTGGAAATCATGCTATAATTGGAGCTGGATCCGTAGTTAATAAGGATATTCCTGAAGGTGTTGTTGCGGCTGGCAACCCAATTAAAATTCTAAAAGAAATACCAAAGCCATATAAGTCATTGCCTAAAAAGCACAAATCCGTAGAATGATATTAATAGCGCTTCTTATTTTAATCACAATTGTAATTGTGAGACTTCAGAAGGGTGTTTTTGCAGCTCTAATCATAATTGCTGCAACAAAATCAATAATTGACGCATTTTGGGAATTTAAAGTGGGGCCACTATCAATTTTATCTCTTCAAGGAGTGTTGGTTCCAGTTTTATTTTTTGATGTTTTAAAAAAGAGAAAACAATTTCCTACAAGTTGGTTACGGTTAGCAAATATTTATTTTTTAGCCATGGCTTTTGGATTGGTATGGGGTTTTATTGAAAAACCGTTTGGAGCAATAGAGCATGTTTTTTTAAGTGTTAATGCTTATTTAGGTTTTTTTTTGATCCCCATGGTGGTTACCGATCAAGCCAGACTTAAAAAGCTATTGTTGGCGATAATGATATGTGGGATATTTCCAATATTGGTGAGTATTTATCAGTTTCAAACTGGCGTAATATTTCAGCAAAGAGAAACCGTAGGATTGATACGTTATGTAGGGTTTTACCATGACGCATTTCCTGTACGTTTTTACGGATTGATGACTTTAATGGCTGTACTGATTCATACTACAATTTTCAAAAAGAATTCTCTATTTCTGAAAATCTTTATGGTTTTAATTAGTATGGGAGCCTTTTTCTCAATTTACTTGGTTTTTAGTAAAGCAGCTGTTGGAATAATTGGTCTATGGATTGTTTTATTGTTATTGTTTTCCAAATCAAAATTAAGCCAAGGTTTCTCTTTGGTTATAGGTATGTCAGTAATTTTTCTAGTATTTGGCGATACCTTTTATGATAATTTAGAGCAATTGTTCAGCAAGGAAATAGGGTATGATTCAGGTGAGGTAAAAGATGCACGTTATACCTTGGCAGGAAGAGGTTATATTTGGGAAGGTGCCTGGGAATTTTGGACCACGAGGCAGACTGTTTTTTTTCAATGGATGGGAGACGGTTTAGTGAGACCAGTTCATAATGAATTTTTAAGGGTTTTACTTGCAAACGGTATAATAGGCTTGATATTATTGGTTACTTTTGTATTCTCAATGCTAAAAAAAGTTTTTAAAATTCATAAAAACGTTCGGGTGTTCGCCCTCATGTTCTTCGGAATGTATATGATTGATTGTATAGGGCTGGTTCCAGGTGTTTATTACTATTATAATATTTTGGTATGGGGATTTATTGGGCTATTATTATTAAGAAACGATTTATTTATTAAGAAAATTTAAATGCAACAACTCACACAAAAGCTTGGTTCTGGTGATATGGTTATTCAAGAAGTACCTTATCCACAATTAGGAAAAGGAATGGTCATTGTTAAAAACCACTATTCAATAATAAGTGCAGGAACAGAAGGATCTACAGTGCAAGCTGCCAGAAAAAGCTTGTTAGGCAAAGCTAAAGAACGACCGCAACAAGTTAAACAAGTTATTGATACTTTCGTAAAGCAAGGACCTATTCAAACTTATCGAGCCG
Organism: Hanstruepera ponticola; assembly: GCF_012931685.1. GTDB lineage: Bacteria > Bacteroidota > Bacteroidia > Flavobacteriales > Flavobacteriaceae > Hanstruepera > Hanstruepera ponticola. The sequence goes on along the minus strand of NZ_JABANC010000005.1, from coordinate 29,829 downwards.
TTATGAAGAAATTGGATGCCTACTCACCTTTAGGATACAGCTGTGCTGGTGAAGTTATTGAGGTGGGCGAAGGTGTTACCGGATTTGAAATAGGTGATAGAGTAGCGTGTGCTGGTGCAGGTTATGCCAACCATGCTGAAATTGTTTCAGTGCCTGTAAATTTGTGTGTGAAGTTGCAACCTTCAGCTGATTTAAAAAATGCTGCATATAATACTTTAGGAGCCATTTCTATGCAAGGTGTGCGCCAAGCAGATTTGCGTCTTGGGGAATCTTGTGTCGTTATTGGTTTAGGATTATTAGGTCAATTAGCAGCATTAATTTTGAAGGCTTCAGGTGTCACAGTAATTGGCGTTGATGTCGCTGAATCTGCCGTTAAACAAGCTATTGCATTTGGTGCTGTTGATGTCGGATTAATCCGAAACGCTCATGGTATTGAAGAACAAATTTTAAACGCTACTAATGGTATAGGAGCAGATGCCGTAATTATTGCTGCTGCTACCTCAAGTATGGATCCCATAAATTTTGCTGGTGCTATAGCGCGTAAAAAAGGCAAAGTAGTTGTTTTAGGTGCTGTGCCAACTGGATTTGATCGCGATCCATTCTGGTATCGTAAAGAATTGGAACTGAAAATGGCCTGTTCTTATGGGCCAGGACGTTACGATTTAAATTATGAAGAAAAAGGTATCGATTATCCTGTTGCGTATGTCAGGTGGACTGAAAAACGCAATATGGAAGCATTTCAATCACTTCTGGTAGCGAATAAAATTAATATTGATTATTTAACCACGCACGAATTTGATTTTGATAACGCCAAACAAGCTTTTGACTTGGTAGTTGATAAATCTGAACCTTTTACTGGTATTGCCTTAAAGTATGATATTACTAAAGAACCATCAAAGCATACTATAAAGACTTCGGATTCTCAAGCTTTAGGAAAAGTCAATATTTCCTTTATTGGTGCCGGAAGTTATGCTCAAGGGAATTTATTACCAAATATTCCAGACGATTCCATTGTTGGAAGGGTTGGAGTTTTAACCAATTCGGGTACGACTTCAAAACGCGTTGCTGAAAAATTTAAATTTCAGTTTTGCGCCAGTGAGGAAGCAGATGTTTTAAACGATAAAACCAATACAGTTTTTATTGCTACACGCCATGATTCACATGGGCCTTATGTTATAAAATCCTTACAAGCTAATAAGCATGTATTCGTTGAAAAACCTTTGTGCCTAAAAGAAGAGGAATTGGAAAAGATTATTGAATTGAAAGAAGCTTCTGATAAATCCGTTATGATTGGTTTTAACCGTCGCTTTTCACCGCTTACAGAAAAGCTTAAGAAATCTTTGGGTAATAATCCCGTATCCATGATTTACCGAATTAATGCAGGAGCTATACCTAAAGATAATTGGATACAGGATACGGAAATAGGTGGTGGTCGTATTCATGGTGAGGTTTGTCACTTTGTAGACTACCTAACTTATATTAACGGAAGTTTACCAATCAAGGTTTCGGCAACGGCCATACCAGATGCCAACCAGTTAAATGATACGCTTAATGTATTGCTTCAATTTGAAAATGGTTCTACAGGAGTAATTGCTTATTATTCAAATGGTTCAAAATCATTATCTAAAGAATATATTGAAGTGTTTTCAGCTGGCTTTTCAGGTGTTCTTAATGATTTTAAAGAATTGAAATTGTATGGAAAAGGTAAGCCTAAAAAGAAAAAATTATTTAATCAAAATAAAGGTCAAAAGGAGATGGTAGAGTCCTTTATCAATGGTTTAATTAAGGATGGAAAAGCGCCAATTCCTTTTAGCGAAGTAGTTGCTGTAACTAAAACTTGTTTCGGAATTATTGAATCTATAAAACGTGGAGGAGAGCAGGTTGACATCTAAATTTCAAGAAAGTTTTTTAAAATTGAAAGCCTATTGTGAAGCAGAAAACTTTAAAGGCTGGGATCCTTATGATGGTCTTAACTCTAAAGTGTTTCAGGTATTACCATTGAAGCATTGGGATTTGGCACGTTTAGCTTGGATTCAAGGTTTTAAAAGAAGTCCAATTAATTTCAGAAAATTGCTATTAGTACCTAAAGAGCACAACGCCAAAGGTGTGGCACTATTTTTACTTGGGTATTGTAAGTTGTATGAAGCTTCATTAAATGGTGATAAAACATTTGGTAGCCCAGACACTATTCTAAATCAGATTAACAGTTTAACACTGTTGCTTTTAGATATGAAATCTGAAGGCTATTCAGGCGCATGTTGGGGCTATAATTTTGATTGGCAAGCCAGAAGATTATTCCTATTTAAAAAAAACACGCCTACTGTTGTTGCTACTGCCTTTTGTGTTGAGGCACTTTTAAAGAGTTTTGAAATAACTAAAAATGAAGCTGTACTGAAAGAAACTTTGACAGCAGCTGAATTCGTGATTAACGATTTATCTAGAACACCAAAAGGCAATGGATTTCTATTCTCATATAGTGTTCAAGACGGTAATAATACAGTAATCAATGCCTCTCTTTTAGGTGCTAAAATTTTGAGTTATTCTTATAAATACACTAAAAACGAAAAGCATTTAACACTGGCTAGAGAGGCAGTTTCAACTGCTTGTGATTTACAAAACAAAGATGGTTCTTGGATTTATGGGTTATTGCCTATTCAGTCATGGATAGATAGTTTTCATACAGGTTTCAACTTGGATGCTATAAAAACATATCAGCAAAATACGGGTGATGCATCCTTTCAGAAATTTATTGATAAAGGGATGGACTATTATACCGCTAATTTTTTTGAAGAAAACGGAATGCCAAAGTATTATCATAATAAAACATACCCCATTGATATTCACTGTCCAGCACAAATAATAGTAACTTGTTCTAAATTAGGTGTTTTTCAGGATAATTATAATCTTTTAGAAAAGGTTTTAAATTGGACTATTGAAAATATGCAGCACAAAAAAGGCTATTTTTACTACCAATTAAAAAAAGGAATGAGCTCCAAAATATCGTATATGCGATGGAGTAATGCTTTTATGTTTAATGCGATGGCTCATTATAATTTAGAAATGATTTCTGATATCAAATGATTACCGAAACTCTGAATGGTGTAAAAACTTTTGCTCCCAATTCTCGAAAGGAATTGATGCAATATGCAATGGCTCATAAAAAAATTATGATTGCAGTTAATGCTGAAAAAATTTTGCATGCCACAGATGAAACTCGTGAACTAATTAATAGAAATCTTGGTTATCCGGATGGTATTGGAGCCGTTTGGGCATTACATAAAAAAGGCCATAAAGAGGTTGTGAAAATTCCAGGTTGCGAACTATGGCTAGATTTAATTCAAGAATTTTATAAGGATAAATCCTTTTATCTTGTTGGTGGTAAACAAGATGTTATTGAAGATACTATTGCAAAAATAAAGCGAGATTTTCCTGGAATCAACATCTGTAATTATAGAAATGGTTATCTAAAAACTGAAGCAGAAGAAGATGAGTTAATAGCGGACATAGTAAAGCTCAAACCCGACATTGTTTTTGTAGCCATGGGTTCGCCTAAACAGGAATTGTTAATGGAGCGCATCCAAAAAAAACATCCAGCAGTTTATCAAGGTCTTGGAGGAAGTTTTGATGTTTATACCGGACACGTTAAACGAGCACCAGATTGGTGGGTTAAAAACAATTTGGAATGGACCTATAGATTGATTAATCAACCATCAAGAATAAAAAGACAAATACATTTGGTTAAATTCTTTGTTAATTTGCATCTAAATAAGTACTAAACCTATCTAAAACATATGTACAATATTACAATCATTGCTGGTGCTAGGCCTAATTTTATGAAGATAGCACCTATTATCCATGAAATAGAAAACGCTAAAAACAGAGGTAATGCAATTGATTACAGATTAGTACATACGGGTCAGCATTATGACAAAAATATGTCAGGTGATTTTTTTGAACAACTTCAAATTCCTGAACCTCATGTTAATTTAGAATGTAGTGGTGGAAGTCAGGCAGTACAGACAGCTAACATTTTGATAGCATTTGAAAAGGAGTTACTTGCAAATCCAACAGATTTGGTTTTGGTAGTTGGCGATGTAACTTCAACCATGGCATGCGCTTTAGTAGCTCAAAAGTTGCACACAGAAGTTGCTCATGTAGAAGGAGGTATTCGTTCAAATGACTGGACAATGCCTGAAGAAATCAATCGATTGGTAACAGATAGTATATCAAATTATTTTTTTACAACTTCAGAGACTGCGAATGATTACCTAAAGAAAAGTGGTGTAAAGGATGAACAAATATTTTTTGTTGGTAATACCATGATTGATACTCTTTTGAAACAAATGCCAAATTTTAAGAAGCCTTTAGTATGGAATGAATTGTCATTGAAAACAAAAGAATACATTGTAATGACTTTGCATCGCCCTGCAAATGTTGATGAAGAAAACCAACTAAAAGAAATGATTAGTGAGATTATGAAACATTCTGGCAACATGCCAATTGTGTTTCCTGTTCATCCCAGAACAGCGAAGATTCTTGAAGGATTAGATATTAGTCATAATCGATTACATACAGTCAGTCCGTTAAGCTATCTAGAATTTAATTTCTTGGTTAAAAATGCTAAAGCAGTCATTACTGATTCAGGAGGAATAACAGAAGAAGCATCAATTATGAATGTACCCTGTATGACCTTGAGAGATAACACAGAAAGACCAGAAACCATAACTTTAGGCACTAATGAGTTGGTAGGAACAAATCCAAGTAATATTGCTCCATATTTAAATAAACTATTTTCTGGAAACTGGAAGCAATCAAAAGGCATTCCGTTATGGGATGGACACACAGCAGAAAGGATAATAAAACACTTATTGAATTTGAATTGATGTAGTTTAAGAAATTGTAAAAAAGACAATAAGTTATCGAAAACAGCACAACATAATCGAAGATATTAACGATATTTGCATTATAATTATTCTGATGTAAATATGTTAAAAGAATTACTTGACTCATTCAACCCTGGAGATTACTTGTTTCCATGGCTGCTTTTTGCAGGGGTTTTAGCATTTTATATAGCTTACACTACTTTCCCAACCATATTATATGTAGCACAAAAAAAAGGGTTGGTTGATGTTCCTGGAAGCAGAAGCGCACACACAAAAAGTGTCCCAACACTTGGTGGCATTGGTATTTATATTAGCATGGCTTTAGTAATCACTATTACGGGTGCGATATTACATTCTAGTACTTTATTACTGGTTATGGGATCACTGACAATTCTTTTTTTTCTAGGTTTAAAAGATGATTTAACAGTTCTTTCACCACGAAAAAAATTCATAGGTCAACTTCTCGCTGCTTTACTTGTTATCGTTTTTACTGACAACAGAATTATAAGCTTCTCAAACATTCTTGATATTCAGACTTTACCATACTGGGTGTCTATCAGCTTTACATTGTTTGTTTATATTTTAATAATTAACGCATACAATTTGATAGATGGTGTTGATGGATTGGCTGGTACTGTGGCGCTTGGTGCTAGTGGTATTTTATTATTTATTTTTATTAATAGTGAAAATTACAGTTTAGCTACATTAGCTATTGCCGTTATGGGTTCATTAATAGCATTCTTAAGATTGAATTTCTCCAAAAAGAATAAGCTTTTTATGGGAGACACTGGATCAATGATTATTGGATTTTTAATTGCCTTTTTTGTAGTCAGTTTTATCAACAATGCTCAACTTAATGAATCATCAGTAATTCATAAAACATCTCCTGCCATAGCTTTGGCTATTTTATTTTATCCGCTTATTGATACATTAAGGGTAGTTATAATCAGAGTTTTTAAATTGAAGACAAATCCATTTATGCCTGATAGAAATCACATCCATCATCTTTTTTTAAAAGCAGGATTCAGCCACAAAGCCACAACTTTTATAATAGTTTCAATTAATTTATGTGTTTTTGCCATAGCAATTAATTTAATTAAATTGAATTTAAATACACAGATTATTGCGCTTTTAATTTATGGTTCGTTATTGTATACAATTCCGTTTTTAGCCAAAAAAAAACTATTAAAAATTGAAATTTTAAAAGCTAAACCTTCACTTAATAAGAAGACCATTTAAAGCACAATTGCTTTTGTAGTTGTAACAATTGCTACTATATTTGTCTTTATAATGGAACGCTTTCTTTATGAGAATTTTTTTATCTGTAATTCTAGTTACTTTTTTTTTAAGCTCCTGTGTTTCTAAAAAAGAAATATTTTATCTTCAAGATGTTGATGACTATAATAATAGTCCTGTATCATATCAAGATATTACAATTCAACCTAATGATATTTTAAAAATATCCGTTGGTGCTTTAGTACCTGAAACAGCTAAACCCTACAATAGAAATTTTCAAGGAGACATGCGTCAAAATTCTCTTGAAATCATGAAGCTAGAAGGTTATTTAGTTTCAAAAGATAAGACAATTGATTTCCCAAATCTTGGTACCATTTCTGTTGAGGGAATGACTACAGCGCAATTAGAAGAGCATATTAGAAAAAAACTAACAGATGAAGGACACTTGGTACAACCATCTGTAACCATTCGTATTTTAAACGCAAAGGTTACGGTGCTTGGTGAAGTCAATAATCCAGGAACTTATTCGTTTACGGAAGAAAGTATTACTTTGCTTCAAGCCATAGGTTTTGCAGGCGACTTGACCATAAGAGGGAAAAGAGATGATGTTTTGGTCATGAGAGAGGTTGATGGAGTACGTAAAGTGACACATTTAGATTTAACATCATCAAGTTGGTTAGAAAGCCCTTTTTACTTTGTTAAACCCAATGATGTTATTGTTGTTAATCAAAACCCTCCAAAAGTTACTTCGGCAGGATATGTGGGTGATATTGGAACTTTATTAGGGTTAACATCGGTTATTTTAAGTGTCATTATTCTTGTAACTAGATAATAAATGGAAAACAATCCTATAAACTCTTATTTTCAGCAAGATGACAGTCATGTTGATATCAAGCATGAGATAAAGAAATATTTAAGGCATTGGCCTTGGTTTGTTTTTGCTCTGGCATTGTCAATGACCATTGCTTATGTGTATTTAAGATATTCTCCAAGAATATATGAGACTAGTACTAAAATTAAAATTCTTGATGAGTCAGACGGATTGGAATTGCCAACCTCAGCTTTTGTTTTTAAACGATCTAATATCAATCTTGAAAATGAAATAGAAATTCTCACATCTTATCCAATAATTGAGCAGGTAGTTAGAAAGTTAAAATTGAATACTACTTTTCAAGAAGAAGGACAAATTCAAATTTCCAGAATTGCCCAATTGCCTTTTCATTTTGAGCAACATATAAAGCCAGATAGTATATTTGGTAGTTATCAATATGAAATTTTGGTTAATAAAAATAATTTTGAAGTTATTGATTTAAAACATGGGAAGGAGTTTGTGTTTGAGAATCATAATTCTTTTGGAAAAGAACATGGACTTCCCTTTGATATAACCCTATTTAATAAAAAAGATTTAGCTCAAATTGAGGATAAAAAATATGTTGTGAGATTATCCCCAATTAAGCCCACAACACTCAGATTAAAATCTAAAGTAAAAATAGATCCAGTTGGTGAGCAAAGTGACTTACTGAAATTAACAATGAAATCTGAAAGTACGGAATGGTCTGAAAAAGTACTTGATTCTTTGGTGAGTGTTTTTAATCAAGACGGAATAAAAGACCGGCAACAGGTATTTAGAAATACACTCAATTTTATTGAGGAAAGATTTGTTGATTTAGCCAAAGAACTTGATACCATTGAAATAGAGAAGAAAGAATTTAAACAGGATAATAATTTAGTTTTTCTCCCAAGCGATGCTGAATTAGGTTTACAAAAAAGAACACAATCCGAAGAAGAATTATTTAAAATTGAAAATCAAATAGCTCTATCGCGTTTGGTTGAACAGGCCTTAACTAGAGATGACGATGATAGAGGTTTGCTTCCTTCAAATATTGGAATAGAAAATAATAGTATCAATGAGTTGATTGGTGAGTATAATACCGCAGTATTTGAATACGAGAAATATAGTGCAAGTGGAGGGATTAATAATCCAATGGTTAAACAATTACAATCTACAATCATGGGGTTGAAATCCAACATTAACCAATCTTTAAGAACTTACAAAAATCAACTAGAAGTTTCAAGGAAACAATTGGATGCACGAAATTTGAAGTTTAGAGGTGAGGTTGGTAGTATTCCTGAAAAGGAAAAATTATTGAGAGAGATAGATAGGCAACAAAAAATAAAAGAAAGTCTTTACTTATTGTTATTACAAAAACAAGAAGAAGCTGGAATTAATTTAGCAGTAACAGAGCCCTCTGTAAAAGTTGTTGAAAATGCTCTGTCAAGTTCAAGCCCAATATCTCCTAAATCAAATGTGATTTATGCTGCAGCATTGTTGGCTGGATTATTATTGCCATTTGGTGTGCTTTATTTGATTTTCATGTTAGATACCAAAGTTCATGATAAGAAAGATATTGAAAAAACTGTGAAGAATGTACCTATAATTGGACAAATACCTGAAGTTAAAGATAAAGAACACCTAATTTTTGAGAACCCAAATGACCGATCTATTTTAGCTGAATCTTTCAGAATTTTAAGCTCAAATGTGCGTTATGTATTGCCTAAAAAAGAAAATAATAAAGGGCATGTTATTTTTTGTACATCTACCATAAAAGGTGAAGGTAAAACGTATGTCAGTATTAATTTATCCTTGGCACTATCAAGTTTAAATAAAAAAGTGCTTTTAATTGGTGCAGATTTAAGAAATCCACAAATTCATACCTATTCAACAAAAGATAAAAATGCTAAAGGTTTATCAAATTATTTGTTTGATTATAGTTTAGATTGGAAGACATTATTGTTAAAAGGGTTTAAGAATCATAAAACACATGATGTTCTTTTGTCTGGTGCTATTCCTCCAAATCCTGCACATTTACTAACTAACGGTCGTTTTGATGATCTTATCAATGAGGCCAAAGATATATATGATTATATTATAGTTGATACGGCTCCAACAATTTTGGTGACTGATACTATGTTAATTTCGCATTTATCTGATACACATGTTTATATTGTTAAAGCAAATTACACTGAAAAGAATTTGTTAGAATTTTCTAAAGAGTTGAATGATTCGGGTAAATTAAAAAATATGGCTTATGTTGTAAATAGTGTTGGGACTAGTAAGTCGCGAGGCTATGGCTATAATTATGGCTATGGTTATGGCTACAGTGATGTAAGTTAGATTCCGTTTTTAAGTTTCTTTTAAAATGACATTGTAAGTTTTACTTTGGTTTACCGACCATTGTTAAAACTATTTATATTGCAATGAACTCACTATGGTTTTTTGAAGATGTGAATCTTTTTAAAGTATTTTGTCCGCATAAATTTAAAGATTATAAAAGTAATCATGATTTTGATGCTTACAAGAAGAAGGATTACATTTACTTTGAACAAGACGCTGCCAATAAAATATATCTAATAGAGAAAGGGAAGGTAAAAATTGGTTATTATAATGAAAATGGAGGTGAAGTTGTAATGGCAATTTTGACCCGAGGAGAGTTATTTGGTGAGAAGGCAATACTCGGTGAATCTAAACGAGATGAATTTGCTCAATCTATTGACAATACAACTTCCATTTGTCAGATAGGCGTAGAAACCATGCATGACCTTATGCGGAAAAATCAAACGTTTAGTTTCAAAATATATAAGTTCATAGGTGTTAAATTCAAAAAACTTGAAAGACGTTTACAATTACTACTGTTTAAGGACACGAAAACACGTTTGATGGAGTTTTTAGATGAATTATGTACCGAGTATGGTTATAATTGTGATAAAACAGGAGATCATATTATCAAGCATCCTTATACTCAAAAGGACATGGCGTCCCTAATAGGTACATCTAGACCTACTTTAAATACTTTGTTTAAAGAACTAAAAGAAGAAAATTATCTTCAATTTTCTAGAAAAGAAATTAGAATTTTAAAAAAAGCTGTATAGTTATTTTCGCTGGTGTTTTTTTAGGAGTGCAGGATAATAAAGTTCCTTTCATTGAAAACATAAAATCAGAATATACTGTTTATCGAAATACCTGTTTCGTTATTTTTGATTTTAGGCTTACTCGTTGAAGATAGTTTAGTTTGCAGATAATAAATACTAATGTTGTGCTGTTAAGTTAAGAAGTATAGTTTCGTAATAAAATCACAATTTGTTTTATGAAGACTTCCAAAATAAAATTAAGTAATGTTATATTTCTAGTAGTAATTCTATTATTAATTATTCCGCAAACCAGACAGCCAATTCAAGTTTTTATACAAAAAGGATTTGCTATGATAAGTCCTTCTAAAACGGAAGAATCAGCGCAAAAACAGCTTTCAGATTATCAATGGGAGTTGGTAGATCAAGATGGTAATATTTTAAATTTTAAAGATGTAAAAGGCAAGGTCGTGTTTTTAAATTTTTGGGCTACTTGGTGCCCGCCTTGTATAGCTGAAATGCCAAGTATTGATGCGCTCTATCAAGATTATAATGAAGAGGTTGTATTCCTTTTAGTTTCAAATGAAAACGCCAATAAAGTGAAGCAGTTTTTGTCTGATAATGAATACAATTTGAATTACTATAATACACTTACAGTAGCTCCAAAAGTTTTGAGTTCTAATAGCATTCCACAAACGTACGTTATTGATAAATATGGAAAAATAAGAATCGAAAAGAATGGTGCTGCCAATTGGAATAGTGACACCGTAAGAAACTTACTGAATGAGCTTCTGAAATCAGAATACCCATTGTAATTGTGCGCACGAGAAGACTCGAACTTCCACGACCAAAAGCGGTCACTAGCCCCTCAAGCTAGCGCGTCTACCAATTCCGCCACGTGCGCTTAATAATTAAGTCAAAAATAAAAAAAGTTAAGCATTCGCTTAACTTTTTTTTGTGACCGGGCTGGGGCTCGAACCCAGGACCCTCTCCTTAAAAGGGAGATGCTCTACCAACTGAGCTACCCGGTCATTTGTTTTCTCTAATGAGGGTGCAAATATAAAATGTTTAATTAATAAAACAATACTTTTTTTAGATAAATTTTTGTTTTTTTGTTGCTTACTTTGTTAGGGTGTTAATAATCAATTTCAAACAGGTTTATGAATATTTTTTTGCTTGGTTATATGGGTAGTGGGAAGTCTTATGTTGGACAAAAATTGAGTAAGGTACTTGATATGCCATTTGTAGATTTAGACGATTATATTGAAAAGAAAGAGGGGAGAACTATTGAGCAGATTTTTAATTCAAAAGGAGAAATATATTTTAGGAAGTTAGAAAATGCATGTTTAAAGGAACTTATTAAATCGAATCTCAATGCAGTAATTGCTCTAGGTGGAGGAACACCTTGCTATGCAAATAACATGGAGTTGATTTCAAATAGCCAAAGTTCTAAAAGTATTTATCTACAAGTATCAATACAAGAACTATCAAAACGATTATTTGATGAGAAGCATAACCGACCGTTGTTGAAATTTATAAATTCAAATGATGAGTTGCTCGAGTTTATTGGTAAACACCTATTTGAGCGAAAAGATTTTTATAACAAAGCAGATTTAACCATTGATGCTAACGGTGAACCAAGTGAAATAATTGAAAAAATTATTTTAAAGTTATTTTAAAAAAGCCTCGTAGGGTTTAGCTTTTAATATGACGTCAATATGCTCATGTAATGAAGTAGAAAGCGAAATCCCCTTGAAATCAGCTTTTACAGGATATTTTTTATGGTTTCTGTTAACTAATACAGCTGTTTTAAACCGTTTTAAAGGTACATCAAGAAAATGTTTTACACCATATACCAAAGTTGTTCCTGAATTAAGGACATCATCAATTAGTACCACTGATTTATTTTTGTAATCTTCAGCGTTTATAGATGTTTTAATTACGTTTCTAGGATTTTTTTTATCAATTTCCACACGGCAAAGAATAATATTAATGGGAGATATTTTTGTTAATATTGTTTTTAATTTCTTCGCCAAAATATAACCATTCGAATCTATTCCTGCCAAAATCACTTCTGTTTCATCTACATTGCTCTCATAAATTTGATAGGCAATTCGCCTTATCTTATTCACAATGTCGTCATGATCTAATATGGTGTTCTTGATACTAGGTTTCATTTTTAGTATTTTTTCAAAGATAAAATAGAAATCTCAAAATATAGTGTTTAGCTATCAATTTCTTCAGTAAAGTCATCAATATCGCGCCTGTCTTTTTTTGTAGGTCTTCCAGAGCCTTTTTTTCTATAATAATCTTTTGAATATTTCAATAATTCATTCGCTGCAAATGCTTCTTTTGGTGTGGTATCAGTTCTATAAATGTCTACTAGTTTTGCACCAACACGATTGGGAGGTATGTCATTGATGGTTAGTGTAAAATTAATTTGATCTTTTCGTAATTGAATTTTATCTGTAGGATAAACATCTCGGCTAGGTTTCACAATTTCATCATTTACCCTTACATGCCCTTTTTTACATGCGGTTGTTGCAAGTGACCTTGTTTTATAATATCTAACACACCATAAATACTTATCTATTCGCATAAAATTCGTCTAAAAACTACGTTAATGTTATTGCACAAAATTATTTAAAAATTGTATCTTGCTGCACAAAAATAGGCAATAATGAAATTAAGAAAATTTACTTTACCATTATTATTAGGTTTTGTATTCTTTATTGGATGTAATAATGATGATGATACACCAACTGCCATACCTGACAGAGATCGAGGTGTGGTTTATGAGGAGGATTTGGCGGAGATTGAAGCATTTTTAAATTCTCATTTTTATAACTATGAGGATTTTGACTTTACAGATCCATACAGTCCAGCTAACGATTCTTTTCAAATTGAGTTTACACCTTTAAGTGAAGACCCTAGCAAAACACCATTAATTGACATGGTTGATTTTAAAATTGTCACTGATAGAAATATTGACTACAAACTTTATTTCCTAAATGTAAGGGAAGGACAAGGTAATCTTGTGCATTTTTGTGATCAAGCATTTGTAACTTATGAAGGGAGTCTGACAACAGGGTATGTTTTTGACAGTGCTGTATCACCAAGTGGTTTTAATTTGATAACTGCAGGATCTGAAGTTGGCGTGGTAAAAGGATTTCAGCAAGGTATTATTGAATTTAAAACAAGTACAGGTTTTACTGACAATGGTAATGGTACAGTTTCATATCATAATCATGGTATTGGTGCTGTTTTTATTCCTTCTGGATTAGGATATTTTTCCCAACCACTTGTCGGAGTCGATAGTTACACACCTTTAATTTTTAAATTTAGTTTATATGAGCGTGTGATTAAAGATCATGATAATGACAATATTCCTTCTTTTTTAGAGGATTTGAATGAAAATGGTGATGTTTATGATGATGATACAGATGGGGACTTTGGGCCAAATTTCATAGATAACGATGATGATGGCGATGGTTATTTTACCAAAGATGAAGTTGAGTTAATGTCATATGATGAAGATGATACAATGACACCATTTATGTCTGAAGAAGAGGCACAATCATATTTTGATAATAATGCCTTAGCCAATGAGATTTTTGATAGTATAGATGATAATAATGATGGGACTTTTACATTGAACACTGTTATAATTACAGATTCTAATGGAGATGGTACGCCAGATTATTTAGATAAGAATACAACACCTGAATAAATATTTAAATTTCATTTAAAAAAGCCGCTGTATTTTGAGAACCTCAATGAACAGCGGCTTTTTTTTTATAGAATTAGAGACAAGCTTAGTATTAACTGATCGGGTCGCGTATCTATTCTACTTATTCCCAATCCATTGTTGTTAAGAAAAGTAGCCTCATTTTCTTTGAAACCACGTTCATAACGTAAATCAATTCCTAATTTCTTTAAGCTAAAACCTACACCAAAATTTAAGCCAACCGTAAAATCGTTTTCAACTTCACTAATTGAAACACCATCAAATTCTGTATCCAATATATATTGTAGCGAAGGACCAGCGAATATATTGAAATGCCTAAAGAATGTAATGCCAGCTAAAAGCGGCGCATCAATCTTTTGCATTTTGAAGCTATCGTTATCATAATCGCTTTTTGTACTTGTATAAACTAGTTCAGGTTTAAAATAAATCTGTTTACCAATTTTTCCAAATACACCAAAGTGAAAACCGACATTTCTTTCTGGATTTTTTGCATTGGAGTTAATTGATTCAAAGTAATCGCCATTAGCATTGTAGTTTATACCTCCTTTAAATCCAAAACCGTTTGCTGTTTGGGCGTGTAGCTGATTAGTAAATAAAAGACAAGCCAAAAGGCTTAAAACTAAATATCTCATAATTGTTGTTTTTTGATTACAACAAATAAAACGAGATAAACAAGTTTTTATTTTCGTTTCATAACTTTTTCTACTGCCTTAACAATGGCATCACTATTTAGGCCGTACTTTTCCATTAACTGGGCTGGTGTGCCAGATTCTCCAAACGTATCATTAGTGGCAACAAACTCTTGAGGTGTTGGTCTGTTGGTAGCTAGAACTCGTGCAACGCTTTCGCCTAAACCACCTAGATGATTGTGTTCTTCAGCTGTAACAATACAGCCAGTTTTTGAAACAGATTCTAAAATAGCTTTATCATCAAGTGGTTTTATAGTGTGAATATTTATGACTTCGGCAGAAACACCTTTTTCATTAAGTTCTTTGGTAGCTTCTAAAGCCTCCCAAACTAAATGTCCAGTGGCTACTATAGTCACATCACTCCCTTCTGTTAAATGTAGAGCTTTACCAATTTCAAAGGTTTGATTCTCTGGAGTAAAATTGGCGACTTTAGGTCTGCCAAAACGCAAATAAACAGGCCCATTATGTTCTGCTATTGCTATAGTTGCTGCCTTGGTTTGATTGTAGTCACAAGGATTAATAACGACCATACCAGGTAGCATTTTCATTAGACCAATGTCTTCTAATATTTGATGAGTAGCTCCATCTTCACCAAGAGTTAATCCTGCATGCGAAGCGCAGATTTTCACATTTTTACCTGAATAAGCAACACTCTGACGTATTTGATCATATACACGACCTGTGGAAAAGTTTGCAAAAGTTCCAGTAAATGGTATTTTACCACCAATTGTCAAACCTGCAGCTAGACCAATCATATTAGCTTCAGCAATTCCAACTTGAAAAAAACGATCTGGGTGATTGGCTTTAAAATCGTCCATTTTAAGGGAACCTATTAAATCAGCACAAAGTGCAACGACATTTTCATTGGTTTGTCCTAATTCGGTTAAGCCAGCTCCAAAGCCTGAACGTGTATCTTTACTTCCTGTATTTGTGTATGTTTTCATTGTTGTATATGATTGTAGTGTGGTGTATTAGTTTTTCTTTTAGGGTAGACTTCGTCAATTTTAAATTCAAAATTAAAATCAATTAAATCAATAATAATATTATTTGATTCATAAGAAATTTTACCATCCTCAAGATGTATTATTTTTTCCAAATGTTTATGGTCAGCAATTTTTAAATTATAGGTTTCTGAAACATAATTTTTAATCGAATTAGGACTATTTATATCATAATTATCGTTTAACCCAAAGAAATAGTAATGTTCTGAAATGATTTTCTTTCTTTTTGAATTTTTAAAACTAGTTAAATGAATAATTGTTTTGTGGTTTATTGAATCTGTCTCAAATTCAAATTCTTCAACATAGTTTTTGTAATTCTTACTTTTGCCATAATTTACAACAGTGTATAGTTTTGAATTATTTAACTTATTTAGGTCTTCAACCGACTTATATTCAAAATTCATGTCGAAGCTTATTGAGTTTTTCTCTTTACGATCACTTAATCTTACCTCTCTCATAGAGTTGTTAATCCTCATGTAAAGACTATAGGTTGAGTCCTTTTGATTTTGGAATAAAATGGTTTTACCCATAAATCCATTGGAGTAGTTTTTTGTATTAGAAATTGTTACTACATCAAAATAATAACTTCTCTTCAAATTATCTTGAGAGAACGTTAAATTTGAAGTTACAAAGACTAATACTAATAAAAATACTCTTATCATTTAATAATCCCCTAAAGTTTCTGCATTCTGTGCCAATCCAATTTCTAATTGCTCATCATTTGGGGCTTTACCATGCCATGCATGGGTGTGCATCATAAAATCTACGCCATTTCCCATAACGGTTTTAAGCAGTACACAAACAGGTTTTCCTTGTCCTGTTTTAGATTTTGCAACCTTCATGCCTTTTAAAATTTCTTCAAGATTATTACCTTGATTAATTTCAATAACAGTCCATCCAAATGCTTCAAATTTTTCTTTAACATTACCCAATGGTAATACAACGTCTGTTGGTCCATCAATTTGCTGTCCGTTTAAATCTATGGTTGCAATTATATTGTCAACATTGTTACCTGCAGCATACATGATAGCTTCCCAGTTTTGTCCTTCCTGCAATTCACCATCACCATGTAAGCTGTAAATTAAATGTGAATCATTATTTAGTTTTTTGGCTTGTGCTGCACCAAGAGCAACTGACATACCTTGACCTAAAGACCCTGAAGCAATACGAATACCAGGTAACCCTTCGTGGGTAGTTGGATGACCTTGCAGTCTTGAATCTATGATTCTGAACGTATTTAATTCTTCAACAGGAAAATATCCAGATCTAGCTAAAACACTATAATATACAGGCGAAATATGACCGTTGGAAAGGAAGAATAAATCTTCACCAATACCGTCCATTTCAAAATCATCATGACGTTCCATGATGTCATTATAGAGTGCTACAAAAAATTCTGCACAACCTAAAGAACCTCCTGGATGACCAGAATTTACTTTATGAACCATTCTTAAAATGTCTCTGCGCACTTGGGTTGTTAAATCTTCTAATTGTTGAATATTTGCCATGATAGGTAATTACATTTTTATGGGTGCAAAAATATGTTTTTATCATAGCTTATAAAAGAAAATGATTTGTATTGTTAACAAGGTATCGCTATTGTTAATAAGTTAATTTAATTACAATTGTAACGCTTAAATTATTCAGTTAATTATCTTTGTCCCTTCATCATTTATTGAATATGAAATTTGAATTAAAAGGAAGAGATCTACAGTCAAAAGCCCGAGCAGGAGTTATAACAACAGATCACGGCAAAATTGAAACACCAATTTTTATGCCTGTAGGAACAGTAGCTTCTGTAAAAGGTGTTCATCAGCGAGAGCTGAAAAATGACATAAATCCAGATATAATTTTAGGTAATACCTATCATCTTTACTTAAGACCACAAACTGATATTTTGGAGCAAGCTGGTGGTTTGCATAAATTTATGAATTGGGATCGAAATATTTTGACCGATTCTGGAGGCTATCAAGTGTATTCGCTTTCAGCCAACAGAAAAATTAAAGAAGAAGGGGTCAAATTCAAATCGCATATTGACGGTAGTTACCATACATTTACACCAGAGAATGTTATGGAAATTCAGCGGGTTATTGGAGCTGATATTATCATGGCTTTTGATGAGTGTACACCATATCCTTGTGACTATAACTATGCTAAACGCTCAATGCATATGACTCACAGGTGGTTGGACAGGTGTATTAATCATTTAGAAAAAACGCCTTTGAAGTATGATTATAATCAAGCTTTTTTTCCCATTGTTCAAGGTAGTACTTATAAGGATTTAAGAAAACAATCAGCAGAATATATAGCAAACGCGGGAGCTGTAGGCAATGCCATTGGAGGATTATCGGTTGGAGAACCTGCCGAAGAAATGTACGAAATGACTGAAGTGGTAACCAATATTCTTCCTGAAGAAAAACCAAGGTATTTAATGGGTGTTGGTACACCAATAAATATTCTGGAAAATATTGCACTTGGAGTGGATATGTTTGATTGTGTAATGCCTACTCGTAATGCGAGAAATGGTATGCTTTTTACAGCACATGGTACTATAAACATTAAAAATCTTAAATGGAAAGATGATTTTTCACCTTTAGATGAAATGGGTATAACCTTTGTAGATAACGAATATTCTAAAGCTTATGTCAGACATTTATTTACAGTCAATGAGCTATTGGGCAAACAGATAGCTACCATTCATAATCTAGGGTTTTACATGTGGTTGGTTCGTGAAGCAAGAAAACATATATTAGCTGGTGATTTTAAAGTTTGGAAAGATAAAATGGTAAAGCAAATGGATAATCGTTTGTAGTCAAAATGAAGATTTTAGATTGGTACATACTAAAGCGCTATTTGTTTACATTTTTTGTAATGTTGCTGTTATTCATTCCCATTGGTATAACAGTTCATTTAGCTGAAAAAATTGGAAAAATTCTAGAAAACAAAGTGCCGTTTAGTGAGGTTATGTTATATTTTTTAGACTTTACTATTTACTTTGCGCATTTACTGTTTCCACTGTTTTTATTCCTTTCGGTTATTTGGTTTACATCCAAATTGGCCAATAATACCGAGGTTATTGCTTTCTTAAGTTCTGGAGTGTCTTTCTCACGTTTTTTAAGACCTTATATGTTTGGTGCGCTTATCGTATCAATATTGGCATTGGCGTTAGGACTCTATTTGGCACCTATGGCTAGTAAAGGGTTTAATGATTTTAATTACAAATATTTAAAGAATAACAAAAGTGCCGTTGATAATCAAAATGTATTTAGGCAAATAAATGATAACGATTACATATATGTTAGTAGCTTTGATGCCAAGCAAAATCTTGGACAAAATTTCACTTTAGAGCATATTGTTGATAACGAATTGGTCTATAAAATTAGTGCCAATTCCATAAGGTATATGGAAAAGGATACTACCTATCGTTTAATGTCTTATGTAAAGCGCACTATTGGAGAAAATGGAGATATTATTGAAAATGCTAGAAGAAAGGATACGCTTTTTAGTTTTGATTTAGAAGATTTAACTCCGGTAGAATACATTGCAGAAACGCTGCCATATGGCGAGTTAAACAAATTTATTGAAAAGGAAGAAAAACGAGGCTCATCATATATTAGTCGCTATAAATTGGTGCAATATAGAAAATGGAGTTTGCCTGTCTCGGTATTTATTTTAACTATTATTGCGGTGGCAGTTTCTTCTATAAAACGTCGTGGTGGAATGGGAGTAAACCTAGCTTTTGGGATATGTATTGCAATGGTCTTTGTGTTTTTTGATAAAATCTTTGGAGTTTTGGCATCGCAATCAGATTTTCCACCTTTAGTGGCTGTGTGGTTTCCAAATGTATTATTTGGTATTTTAGCTGCTTATTTACTGTATAATGCCAAACGATAAGCTAAAAAATTACTTACACCTTCATGTTCTGGTGTTTATTGCAGGATTTACAGCTATTCTCGGTCAACTTATCACAATTGAAGCTATACCATTGGTATGGTATCGTATGCTATTTGCTCTTGTCTTTATAGGATTGTATGCTTATTTTTCTAAAGCAAACGTCAAGATTCCTTTTAAATCCATTTTAAAATTAAGTTTTGCAGGTATTTTAATCGCATTGCATTGGATTACTTTTTTTGGGTCAATTAAGGCTTCTAACATTTCAATCGCACTAGCCATGTTTTCAACGGGTGCATTTTTTGCATCTTTGATAGAGCCTATGATTTACAAACGAAAAATTATTTGGTACGAAATTGTTTTTGGAGTAATCGTAATTGTAGGAGTTTATATTATAACGCAGAGTGAGCTTAAACATTTATTAGGAATTGTTCTAGGCATTATTTCAGCTTTTTTTTCATCAATGTTTGCTGTGTTAAATGGGAAATTTTTAGAGAAACATACAGCAACTGTAATTACCTTTTATGAATTTATAAGTGGTGTACTTTTCATAAGTGTTTATTTGTTTATTGCTAAAAACGGTTTTTCTCAAATATTCTTTACTTTACATCTTTCAGATTTTATTTACTTATTTATTTTAGCATCTATCTGCACAGCTTATGCCTTTATTGCTTCAGTATATGTTATGCGATATATTAGTCCTTATACAGTTGTATTAACTTATAATTTAGAACCTATTTATGGGATTGTATTAGCTATAATTATTTTTCCTGAAAAGGAAAAAATGAGTTTGGATTTTTATATCGGAGCTATTGTTATTATTAGTGTGGTTTTAATTAATGGAATCTTAAAGAATACGAAAAAAGCAAAAAGAAAACTCTCATAACATTTTAAGACAATTAAAGTTTTTATATTTGTACACTAACTAAAATTTAATTACAAATTTCTATGGAATATTTAGAATTTGAACTTCCTATTAAAGAATTAGAAGAGCAACTAGAAAAATGTCAGGTTATTGGTGAAGAAAGTGATGTTGATGTTACAGAGACCTGTAAACAGATTGAAAAAAAATTATTAGCTACCAAAAAAGAGATATATAAAAACTTAACGCCTTGGCAGCGTGTACAAATGTCTCGTCACCCTAACAGGCCTTATACTTTAGATTATATCAAAGCGCTTTGTGGTGATTCCTTTTTGGAATTACATGGTGATAGAAACGTTAAGGATGATAAAGCCATGATTGGTGGTTTGGGAAAAATCGGAGATCAAAGTTTTATGATTGTTGGTCAACAAAAAGGATATAATACCAAAACCAGACAATATCGCAATTTTGGAATGGCAAATCCTGAAGGCTATAGAAAGGCTTTAAGATTAATGAAATCTGCCGAAAAGTTTGGAATACCTGTTATTACTTTAATTGATACACCTGGTGCTTATCCAGGACTTGAAGCCGAAGAACGTGGGCAAGGTGAAGCCATTGCCAGAAATATCTTGGAAATGACACGCCTAAAAGTACCAATCATTACGGTTATAATTGGTGAAGGTGCTTCTGGAGGTGCTTTGGGTATAGGTGTAGGAGATAGAGTTCTTATGCTTGAAAATACTTGGTATTCTGTTATTTCACCTGAATCCTGTTCATCCATTCTTTGGAGAAGTTGGGAATATAAAGAACAAGCAGCAGATGCTCTGAAGTTAACGGCAAAAGATATGAAGCGATTGAAACTGGTTGATGAAATTATTAAAGAACCACTTGGTGGTGCTCACAATGATCGTGAAAAAACATATTTAGCGGTTAGAGATACTATTTTGAAAACTCATGATGAATTAAAAAACTTATCACCAAAAGATTTGGTGTCAAATAGAATGGAAAAATATTTGGAAATGGGTGTTTTTAAAGGGTAACTTCCCTATAATCATACAACCTATAAATCTGAAATTTTGTATTTCAGATTTTTTTATGCTTATTAACAATAAAATCAACTTATTAACAGTTAGATTGTTAATTTACGGTTAACAATGTAACTTCTTTGACGCTTCTAATATAGCGTTGTTTTAACTACTTTCGTCAACATGAAACAACCAAACCAAATTAAAGGATATCAAGTAGATAAAAGCACTCTAATTAATCTTGAAAAAGGGAAAATACCTCCTCAAGCAATTGATTTAGAGGAGGTTGTGCTTGGAGCAATGATGATCGATAAAAAAGGAGTCGATGAGGTTATTGATATTTTGAGCCCTGATGCTTTTTATAAAGAAGCCCATCAACATATTTTTGAGGCAATATTTCAACTATTTGAGAATAGTGAGCCTATTGACTTATTAACCGTTTCGAGCCAATTAAAGAAAAATTCAAGATTGGAAGTTTCTGGAGGTGATTTTTACCTCATTTCATTGACACAAAAGGTCTCATCTTCAGCACATATTGAGTTCCATGCACGTATAATTCTACAGAAGTTTATTCAGCGTAGTTTGATTAAAATTTCGAATGAAATTATTGAAGATTCCTATGACGAAACCAAAGACGTCTTTGATTTATTAGATAAAGCAGAATCTAAACTTTATGAAGTTACACAAGGAAACATAAAAAAATCAAGTGAAACGGCTCAAGATCTAGTTATTCAAGCAAAAAAGAAGATTGAAGAAATCTCCAATAAAGAAGGCTTAAGTGGTATTCCTACAGGATTTGGCAAACTTGATAAGCTCACATCTGGTTGGCAACCTTCAGATTTAATAATTGTTGCAGCTCGTCCAGGTATGGGTAAAACAGCACTCACCCTATCTATGGCGAGGAATATTGCTGTTGATCAAAACATTCCAGTGGCATTCTTTTCATTAGAGATGGCTTCAGTACAATTAATTACTAGATTGATTTCTAGTGAAACAGGTTTATCATCTGAAAAATTGCGTACTGGAAAATTGGAAAAGCATGAATGGGAACAATTAAACGTTAAAGTAAAAGGATTAGAAAAGGCACCTTTATTTATAGATGATACGCCTTCTTTATCTATTTTTGATTTACGTGCAAAAGCCAGGCGTTTATCATCCCAACATGGTATTAAATTGATTATGATTGATTACTTGCAGTTGATGACTGGTGGTAGTAGTCATGGTGGTAATCGTGAGCAGGAAATTTCTATGATTTCAAGAAACTTGAAAGCATTGGCAAAAGAATTAGACGTGCCAGTCATTGCACTTTCGCAGCTGTCTCGTGCAGTTGAAACGCGAGGTGGTAGCAAACGTCCATTGCTCTCTGATTTACGTGAATCTGGTGCTATTGAGCAAGATGCTGATATCGTTAGTTTTATCTACCGACCTGAATATTATAAAATTGACGAATGGGATGATGAAGAACGTTCGCCAACTGAAGGTCAAGCAGAATTTATTGTAGCAAAACACAGAAACGGTGGACTTGAAAATATCAGACTGAAGTTTATTGGGCATTTAGGTAAATTTGATAATTTGGATGATTTTGACACGCCATTTGACCATGAGTTTCATTCAAAAATGAATGATGCCGCAAATGATAACACATTCAAGCCCGATAATTTTCCAAGTCCAAATGACGCTTTTGGTGCGCCAGAAGAGGATAATGATGTGCCTTTTTAGTTTTTATTGTAACTAGCCCTAATCGTAAATCATGGAACAGAGAAGAACCACTAATATATTGTTATTAATAATAGTAATACCACTGGTGTTCTATTTATTAAAGATATTATCGTTCATATTCATACCACTTATTTTTTCAATGTTTATCGCTCTGCTGTTTTTACCGCTAATGAGATGGCTTGGTAAAAAAAAGGTGCCTAAAGCAGTAAGTATTATAATAGTTGCTTTAATTATTGCCGGTGGAATGAAAATAGGAGTTGAGCTGGTTCAAATATCTAGCCGTGAAATATTAAATTCTGAAACTGATTTTTTTGTAAAGGCTGAAGAAAAGTTTGATTTATTGTTATTAACTGCGCAAGAAACTTTTGGGTTTCAAATTGAAGACAAGAAAAGTGTCCTAAAAGAGTTTATTCATACAGAAAACATCAGTGTAACTATCGAATTTATTCGTAAAACAATAACCATGATTTTAATGACTGCTTTTTTTGTAGTCTTATGGTTGGCAGAATCTATTAATATTCAAAAAGTACTAAACACTATTGTGCTTAAGCAGAAGCATACCTCTGTAAAGACTTTTGTGAAAATTGAAAAAGACCTTATTACATTTATAAAAGTTAAGTTTCTGGTAAGTGCTGCTACAGGAATATGTACAGGTTTAGCCTGTTATATATTTGGAGTGAGTTTCCCTATATTTTGGGGACTTTTTGCTTTTCTAATAAATTTCGTTCAAATGGTTGGCTCCATAATAACAGTAGTAATGCTATCAATTTTTGCATTCATCGAGTTAGATCCAACAAGCACATTATTCTTTTTTGTAGTGGCTATAACCAGTGTTCAGGTGCTATTCGGTACGATACTTGAGCCTATATTTATGGGTAAGTCATTTTCATTAAATGTTATAACAGTTCTGGTAATGCTTATGCTATGGGGTTATATTTGGGGTGTTCCAGGACTGATTATGTCCATACCTATTACAGTTTTTTTAAAAATTATGTTAGAACAATTCCCTAATACCAAAGTTATTGCCAACTTATTATCTGGTAAGCACTAACAATGCAAGGTTAAATTTGTTTTAAAACGATTGAAAAGGTATATTTTTTGAGTATATTTCGATTATGAAAAAGATATTACTTGTAGTATTTATGCTCCTGTCTATTAAGACGTTTGCATCCTATATTCTCATTCCTATGGATGCCGAGACTCAAAAAAATCATTTAAAAGCTTATGGAATTACCTATTGGACACTTGAGCAACAACTCAAAGTAAAATGGTTATTAAATTATAGAGGAGGTTCTTTTTTATTACCAGATTCTGAACGCATTCAGAAGGAATGTCAAATTAGAGGGGTTTCCTTTGAAGTGCTTTCTAACTCCAAAGCAGAATCCATTTTAGAAGAGATCAGTAGTCCAAGTAAAAATATGGAAGCAGTGGTCTTGGAAAAAGCACCTAAAATAGCTGTCTATACACCTAAAGGTAAACTACCTTGGGATGATGCGGTAACTATGGTTTTAACATACGCTGAAATCCCTTACGAAACTATTTACGACGAAGAGGTTCTGGAAGATGGGTTATTATTATTTGATTGGCTTCATCTACATCACGAAGATTTCACAGGACAATATGGTAAATTTTATGCCAATTATCGAACCGCAGCCTGGTATATTGAAGAAAAGAAAGAAGCTGAAGCTTTGGCAACGAAATTAGGATTTGATAAGGTTTCCGAAGAGAAATTAGCAGTGGCAAAAAAAATAAGAGATTATGTTATAGGTGGCGGCTTTATGTTCGCCATGTGTAGTGCTACTGATAGTTTTGATATTGCTTTGTCGGCCGAAGGAGTTGATATTTGTGAGCCTATGTTTGATGGAGACCCTAGTGACCCAAGTTATCAATCGAAAATTGAATATAATAGAACTTTCGCTTTCAAAGATTTTACTTTAGAGCGAAGTCCGATGGTTTATGAATTTTCATCAATTGATATGACTCAAAAACGAAGAATTCCAAAAATGACTGATTATTTTACACTTATGGATTTTTCGGCTAAATGGGATCCAATTCCAACTATGCTTTGTCAGAATCATACAGCTCTAGTTAAAGGTTTTATGGGCCAAACAACAGCATTTACAAGAGATGAAATAAAATCTAATGTATTGGTTATGGGTGAAAATAAAACCAATGGCGAAGCCAAATATATCCATGGTATTAAAGGGAAAGGGTTCTTTACATTTTATGGAGGCCATGACCCTGAAGATTATACGCATAGA
This sequence comes from Hanstruepera ponticola, assembly GCF_012931685.1. Taxonomy (GTDB): domain Bacteria; phylum Bacteroidota; class Bacteroidia; order Flavobacteriales; family Flavobacteriaceae; genus Hanstruepera; species Hanstruepera ponticola. The sequence goes on along the minus strand of NZ_JABANC010000005.1, from coordinate 4,608 downwards.
GTAGGAGACCCTAAAACAGAATTAGATTTATATCCAACATCTCCTGGTTATCGGTTAATATTGAATAATGTTTTGTTTCCAGCTGCTAAAAAGAAAAAGCAAAAAACCTAAAGTAATCCTACGCCTAGCGCAATTGATATTGCAATAAGTAATACTGCTACTAACTTTTGGATAAATTCTAGAGTGACTTTTTTCAACATTTTATTCCCAAAATAGGCCCCAACAATGGCTGAAATAGTTGCACAAAGTATAAGTGGAATATTATCATTTAGCCCAGATTCTAAAAAACGTGTTGAATACATGGATATTCTAGTAAAATCCACAAAAGCCGAAATGACAACTGCAGAACCGATAAAAACTTCTTTAGTCAGACCTGCATTAATTAAGAAGGCACTTCTTAACGCACCTTGATGACCTGAAAGACCACCAAAAAAACCGCTTAAAAAACCACCAATTGGTAGATGCTTTTTCTTAAAGTTTAGTTTTTTTAAGAAAGGTAGAAGCTCAATAATAGCAAAAGCAATCAGTAGTATAGCTATGATAAGCTTTACTGGTGTAATAATAAACAGCTTGTTACCGATTGTATATTCATACAAAGGTGTTAAATCAGTTATATTTATTAGCAAATAAGCACCAAGAAATGAAGCGATAACTGCTGGAATTCCAAAATAAATAAGCACATTTTTGTTTGCATTTTTACCGACCAGAAATAGCTTATAAATATTATTGAAAAAATGTACTACACCTGTTAGAGCTATAGCGATTTCAACAGGGAAGAATAATGAAAAGGCAGGTAATAAAATAGTTCCTAGCCCAAATCCGGAAAAGAAGGTTAAAATTGACGCAACAAAAGCGACCAAACAAATAATAACATAATCCATGAGTGTAAAGTTATGGTTTTTATCTTTTTGTTTCTCGAGGCAATTATTATTAAAAAAATCTAGAATTTTGATTAAAAAAAAACCGACTCATATGAGTCGGTTTTTATAAGCGAAATATGTTTTACAATAGGCGAAACGCCTTACTTTACTTTGTTTACTATTGCCGCAAATGCTTCTGGGTTATTCATAGCTAAATCGGCTAAAACCTTACGGTTTAATTCGATATTGTTAGCTTTTAATTTACCCATAAACTGCGAATAAGACATACCGTGTTGTCTGGCACCTGCATTAATACGTGTAATCCATAAGGCACGGAATGTTCTCTTTTTGTTTCTACGGTCTCTATACGAGTATTGCATCGCTTTATCAACCGCATTTTTTGCTACTGTCCAAACGTTTTTACGACGTCCAAAGTAACCTTTTGCTTGTTTAAGAACCTTTTTTCTTCTGGCTCTTTTTGCTACAGAATTTACTGATCTTGGCATAATTTTAATTGTTTTTGTAGTAGGCGACCGTTTCCGATACTTTAATTGAGCCTAACTCCAGGGTTTATAAATAATTTAACCGAACGTTATTACTTTAAACGTAATTGTTCTTTAATGCTGTCAACATCATGATCATGTACCAAAGTACTATGAGTTAATGCTAACTTACGCTTTTTAGACTTCTTTGTTAAGATATGACTTTTAAAAGCGTGCTTTCTTTTAATTTTTCCAGTACCAGTGATTTTAAATCTCTTTTTGGCACTAGATTTCGTTTTCATTTTAGGCATCTTTTCTTCCTAGTTTAATTTACTTCGCTTATTATTTTAAACCTGAATTATTCAGGATTTTTATTTCGTTTTTTTAGGGGCTATAAACATGGTCATACGTTTACCTTCTAATTTCGGCATTTGCTCTACTTTACCAATTTCCTCTAAATCTTGTGCTAGACGTAATAGTAAAATTTGACCTTGTTCTTTAAAGACAATTGAACGTCCTTTAAAGAACACAAAAGCTTTTAATTTAGCACCTTCTTTTAAGAACTTTTCAGCATGCTTCTTTTTAAACTCGTAATCGTGATCATCGGTTTGTGGACCAAAACGAATTTCTTTCACTACTACTTTAGAAGCCTTTGCTTTCAAAGCCTTTTCACGTTTCTTTTGCTCATAAAGAAACTTTTTATAATCCATTACTTTACATACAGGTGGATCTGCTTTTGGTGAAATTTCTACAAGGTCTAAACCCTGTTCATCAGCTATTGTTAGTGCTTGTTTCGTTGGATAGATTCCTACTTCAACATTATCACCTACTAAGCGTACTTTTTCTGCTCTAATTTTAGAGTTGATTCTGTGTTGATCTTCCTGATTTACTCGCCTTGGAGCTTGTCTTCTTCTACGTATTGCTATGGCTTTATAATTTTAGTTTAACTTATTTTTAAAATTGTTTTAAATTTTTATTTATTTCATTCTCAACAATTTGTGCAAAATCTAGTACACTTATCATGCCAAGATCTTCACCTCCATGTTGACGAACAGAAATCTTATCCTCCTGTTCTTCATTCTCACCAACAATTATCATATATGGGATTTTTTTCATTTCGGCTTCCCGAATTTTTTTACCCATCGTCTCGTTCCTATTGTCAATTAGGGCGCGAATTTCGTGATTTTCTAACAAATTTAAAACTTTTTTAGCGTATTTTTCATATTTCTCACTAATTGACAGTACAATAACTTGATCTGGAACTAGCCATAATGGGAAATTTCCTGCCGTATGTTCTAGCAAGATAGCTACAAAACGTTCCATACTTCCAAACGGAGCTCGGTGAATCATTACGGGTCTGTGTAATTCATTATCACTGCCTTTGTAAGTTAAATCGAAACGTTCAGGAAGGTTGTAATCAACTTGAATGGTTCCCAACTGCCATTGTCTGCCAAGTGCATCTTTTACCATGAAATCTAATTTTGGACCATAAAAGGCAGCTTCACCAGTTTCAACAACATAATTAAGACCTTTATCTTTTGCTGCATTCAGAATAGCAGATTCTGCCTTTTCCCAATTTTCGTCACTACCTATATATTTTTCTGGATTTTCAGGATCTCGCAGAGAAACTTGAGCTGTGAAATTTTCAAATCCTAGTGATCCAAATACATAAAGTACCAAATCAATAACATCTTTAAATTCTTTGTCTAGTTGATCTGGCGTACAAAATAAATGCGCGTCATCTTGTGTGAAGCCACGCACTCTAGTTAATCCATGCAACTCACCACTCTGTTCATAGCGATATACAGTTCCAAATTCAGCAAAACGCTTCGGTAAATCTTTATAAGACCATTGGTTGTTTTTGTAAATCTCACAATGGTGAGGACAATTCATAGGTTTTAATAAAAATTCTTCATCTTCTTTTGGAGTATGAATGGGTTGAAAGCTATCTTCACCATATTTAGCGTAATGTCCAGATGTTACATAAAGCTCTTTTTGACCAATATGTGGTGTTACAACCATTTCATAACCAGCTTTCTTTTGAGCACTTTTCAAGAAATTCTCTAATCGTTCTCTCAATGCTGCTCCTTTAGGGAGCCATAATGGTAGCCCTTGTCCAACCTTTTGTGAAAAAGTAAACAGATCAAGTTCTTTACCAAGTTTTCTATGGTCACGCTTTTTGGCCTCTTCAAGCAGTTCTAAATATTCAGTTAGTTCTTTTTGTTTTGGAAAAGAAATCCCATAAACACGAGTTAACTGTTTGTTGTTTTCATCACCTTTCCAATAGGCACCAGCTACACTTAATATTTTTACAGCTTTGACAATTCCAGTATTAGGAATATGTCCACCACGACATAAATCGGTAAAAGTAGAATGGTCGCAAAACGTAATGGTTCCATCTTCCAAGCCATTAACTAATTCAACTTTATATTCATTATTACCTTTGTAATAGGATAAGGCTTCATCTTTTGTTACTGAACGCATATTAAACTCATGTTTTCCACGAGCTATTTCCAGCATCTTATTTTCAATAGTTTTAAAGTCTTTTTCCGAAATGGTATCGTTACCTAAATCTATATCATAATAAAACCCATTTTCAATGGCTGGCCCTACCCATAGTTTGGCTAAAGGGTATAATTCTTCAATAGCTTGAGCTAGTATATGAGCAGATGAATGCCAGAAGGCTTTTTTACCTTGGTCGTCATTCCATGTATACAATATAAGACTGCCGTTTTCGGTTAAGGGTGTTTTAGTTTCAACTATTGTGTCGTTGAATTTAGCCGAAATAACATTTCTAGCCAACCCTTCACTTATAGATTTAGCCACATCCATAGGAGTGGTATTCTTTTCAACCGATTTTATACTACCATCTGGTAATGTAATTTCTATCATTATATATATGTCATATTTTGAAGACGCAAAGATAATAGGTTATTAATTGACATACAATATATACTATGGAGTAATTATATAATTATTTTAAGTTGCAACTTATTGAAAACAAGGGCTTAAAAAATACTTTATAAAAAAGGTAAAAAAAAGTTTGTTTAGAAGATAGAAAGGGTTGTATATTTGCGCCCTCGTTAGCGTCACATTAGTGAAGTAAACGAAAAGGTTCAGGGATTATTATTGGTTTTTTGTGAGGGGTTAAAAAATAATTTTAATTTTTTTTCAAAAACGTTTGTGGGTAAAAAAAAGAGTATTTATATTTGCACCCGCTTAAGAGATAAACGCCTTAAGAACCGAGAGAAAAAGTTCATAGACAT
>NZ_JABANC010000004.1 GCF_012931685.1 Hanstruepera ponticola | reverse complement strand
TAATAACCCATAGGCTTATTGTACAGCCGTTCTTTTTATAAGTGCAAACTATTTTCATGTAAACTTTTCAATATGTCAACAATATTTGTCACATTTTATATGTGACGCTGAAAGTAATAGATAAAGCTATTACATCAGCTATAACTTAAGGTGGTTATAGCGACGGGGCTCACCTCTTACCATTCCGAACAGAGTAGTTAAGCCCGTTAGCGCCAATGGTACTGCATCTCGTGGGAGAGTAGGTCGCCGCCTTTTTTAAGACTCAATCATTTTTTTGGTTGAGTCTTTTTTTTTTGCTTTTTTTGTAATACATGTAAGGTTAGTTTGTTTTAAAGACCAATTGAAGAAATTTAATTATATTACAGACCAATTGAATTCTACTCTTTTATAAGCCTTACATGAATACAATAATACAAGCTAACTTAAATACACTTCAAAAAGTATTTTTTTTATTATCCAACTTATCTGACCAAATTTTATCTGATGATTCAATACCTCCTTATTATTCAAGCGTAGGATCTCATATAAGGCATGTACTAGACTTTTATGACTGTATATTGAAATCTGATCAAATATTTGATTTGACTGCTCGATGTAGAGATTTAGAAGTTGAAACAAATTGTGAAAGTGCACTAAAATATTTAAGTATTTTAGAAGAGAGATTGTTGAGCCTTGGTGATTTGGACTTAAAAAAAGAAGTAACCGTGTTAGATGATTTAGGAGTAGGAAAAGAAAAGATAAACTATACTTATTCAGCTTTATTAGCTCAAGCCAATAGTCATGCAATTCACCATTATGCCATAATTAATTATATATTGGATGGATTAAAAATTACCATTAATGACATTAATTTTGGATACAATCCTACAACACCAAAATCTATTAATCTTAATTAAACATACTATTTATTATAGTTTTTAAGCCTTTAAAAGCTAAAAAGATAGCTGCTGAACAAACTAATATACCCACTATTAAAATTGGGATATACAATGGTTTTTCTTGATTACTAAAAGCAATATGTAACAATAAGGGACCAATAAACATGCAAACTAGAGAAATGGCCATTTTTTTCAGACCTTGTACTAAAATTTCTTTATTTGTGTGTTTAGTTTCCATTTTTATGATTTTCAATGGCAGAACGAACATTTCCATATTTTTCCAACAAAATTTTAGCATCTTGATAAGAAATATCTAATTCATTCATGATCATTTTTGTTCCTCTATCAACTAATTTGTTATTGCTTAATTGCATATCAACCATTTTATTGCCCTTTACTTTTCCCAATTGAACCATAGCTGCTGTTGAGATCATGTTCAATACTAGTTTTTGAGCTGTTCCAGCTTTCATTCGTGAACTACCCGTTACAAACTCTGGACCTACAATAACTTCAATTGGAAATTTAGCAGTCTTTGATAATGGGCTATCATGATTACACGTTATACCACCAGTAATGATATTATTGTTATTACAAGTTTCAAGTCCGCCAATAACATAAGGGGTAGTACCTGATGCTGCTATCCCAATAACAACATCATTTGCATTGACATCATATTCTTTAAGATCTGACCAAGCTTGTACTTTTGAATCTTCAGCAAATTCAACGGCCTTTCTTATGGCATCATCGCCTCCAGCCATTAATCCAATAACAAGATCATGAGGAACTCCAAAGGTTGGTGGACATTCAGATGCGTCAACAATTCCTAATCGACCACTTGTACCTGCACCAATGTAGAATAAGCGGCCACCTTGCTGTAATTTGTTTACAATTACAGTAACCAATTTTTCTATTTGTGGAATTGCTTTTTCAACAGCGTTTGGAACGGTTTTATCCTCACTATTAATATTTATCAATAATTCAGAAATTGACATTTTTTCCAAATGATTATAATTGGAATCTTGCTCCGTAGTTTTAATGAAATTCATAAATCAAAAATAAGGTTTTTTGATTATTTAATTTTGAACGGTATATATTATTTCAGATACTTCTGATAATCTAAAATAGCCCAAAGGATAATTATTAGAATTAGTTACATTAATACAGTTTCCTCGCACAGTGGCTGGTTGTGTTTCAAAGGGGCCACCTCCTTGACTTGTTTGTTGAAGGAGTACAAAGATAAACTCATAAAATTGTTCTGAAACACCGTAATTTCTAATTATCACTTCATCACCAGGTTCTAAATCTTCTTCTACATAGAACCCAAAAATTTCATTGCCGTTTACAAATTCATCTTTGAATGTGTCTAACGTAGGCGTTACTGGAATACTTGGTATATATTCAAAAAAATAATAATTTTCTTCATCTGCAGGATCTGTAAAAAAAGCTTTTAGTTCAGTTTCTTCACCAGTAAAACCGCCTTCTAAATTTTGTTCAACACGATCGATTTCAGCAACTGATAGAAGTGTATCTGTGGCGGTATAGGTTTCATTGTTGTAAATAATAGTTAAGGTATATTCTGAATTAATGACTGGAATAAAATCAGAATTCATGTAAATACCTGAATCACCTTCTTCAATAAAATCAAAAATATTGTTGTTTTGGTCTGTAATAGAAACTAGAGCATTGTTGGCTGGAGGTACACCGTCATTAAAAAATGGAGCTGTTAGCGTCAATTTAATTGATTGTTCATTTCCAGCGGTTCCTTTAAACCAATTTATTGATGCGTCAATAACTAATCGTGGTTCTGAAGTAGGTACATCAACGTCAATAACATCCTCACATGAAAATACTATAAAGGCAATAAATAAAAGGAGTATATATTTAATTTTCATCATGTTAAAATTTAAAGTTATATGAAACGGATGGTACAATGCCAAAAATTGAAAGTCTTACGGCTTCATTGACACCAGTATCTCTGTTTTCTTGAAAATTTATTGATGCGGCATTGCGCCTGTTATATATATTGTAAATACCAAAAACCCATTCGCCTTGCCATCTTTTTTTAGAGTCGGGTTTTGGTGTATAAGTTGCAGAAATATCTAATCTGTGATAGGCTGGTAATCTATATTCATTTCTTAAACCATAGTTTGGAATGGTAATGCCGTTATACTCATATTGAGCGTTAGGATAGGTAACTGGTTGTCCCGTTTGAAATAAGAAATTAGCATTAAAGCGCCATTTTCTGTTGAAATCACAGCTACCAGTAAATGATACATCATGTGTTTTATCATACGGTGTGCTATACCATTCGCCATTATTTATTCCTGGTTCAAAGTTATTTCTACCAGGCGTACGTTGTTCAGATTTTGAAAGTGTATAGGCAATCCAACCTTTAAAACGACCTTCGTTTTTTCTAAAAAGTATTTCCAAACCATAGGCTCTAGCTTCACCATTTAAAATAACCTGTTCTATGGCGTCATTGGCAATTAAATCTGCGCCATCAATATAATCAATTCGATTTTTAACTTTTTTATAAAAAGATTCGACTTCTAAAGAGTAGGTGTTATCTCTTAAATTCTTAAAATATCCTATTGCAATTTGATCCAGTATTTGGGGTTTTATATACTTGCCACTTGGAGCCCAAACGTCTAAAGGTGTTGGTGAGCTGGTATTAGAAATTAAATGTAAATATTGACTCAAGCGATTATAACTTGCCTTAACTGAAGCACTGTTGTTTAATAAATAAGACAATGCTAATCTTGGTTCAAAATTGCCGAAAGATTTAATCACATCACTTCTATTGTATTTTTCGGTACCAAGTGGTTCTGCTTTTTCATAAATTTGAAGTTCTTGGTTAAAATTCACGGCTTGGTCATTTGCATAAATATTCAATTCGTCTTGGCCTAACCTTAAAAATGAATTATAACGTAAACCATAAGAAGCACTCAATTTATTAGTCAATTTATGTTCTATGTCTAAATACAAGGCATTTTCAAAGGCATATTTGTCAATTAGCTTATCTGCATTGATACCAGACTCATCATTTGAGGGTTTTATTTCACCAGGATTGAATTTGTGATAAATACTGTTTAAACCATATTGTAGTTTTATTTTATCACTTAAATAATGCTTGAAATCATACTTTATATTAAAATTTCGAATACCTGAATCCCAATTAAATCCAACAAAATCAAGACGAAGACCATAGTAGTAATCGGAATAAATTAAGGACAGATTTGAGAAAAGTTTATCAGAAAATAGATGATTCCACCTGAAGTTTAAAACGGTATTTCCATAGGTATTTTTAAAACTTTCATTCAAACTAAATACGTCACGACCAAAATAGCCAGATAAATAGACATTGTTGTTTTGATTTAGTTTGTAACTTATTTTTGTATTCAAGTCATAAAAATAGGCTTTGTTCTCAATATCAAATAACGGTAAAAATAAGTGTGCATACGTTGCTCTACCACCTAGTAGAAAGGAACCTTTTCCTTTGTTTATTGGGCCTTCAGCAAGTAACCTACTGGATATTAAACCTATGCCACCATTCATGTGGAATTTGTTACTGTTTCCTTCTTTTTGATAGATATCTAAAACAGAGGAAACACGACCACCATAGCGAGCAGGAATTCCTCCTTTATAAAGCTTTAAATCTTTAATAGCATCAGGATTAAAAACTGAAAAGAAACCAAATAGATGTGAAGAATTATAAATAGTCGCTTCATCTAGTAATATTAAATTTTGATCGGCTGCACCACCACGAACATTGAACCCTGAAGCACCTTCTCCTGCAGTGGTTACACCAGGTAACAATGTGATGGCTTTTATTACATCGGCTTCACCAAAAACTACAGGAATTTGTTTAATGGTATTAGATGTAAGGGCATTGATACTCATTTGTGGTTTTCTAATGTTGAGTTTTTCAACATTCTCTTTTATTACAACTTCATCAAGGCTTTCGACTGATGCGATAAGACTAAAATCTTTTTTGATATTATCAGTTAAGTCAATGGTTTCTGTAATGTTTTGATAGCCTAAATAACTTATTACTATATTATAGGAGCCTTTGGGTATGGTGATGGAATAAAATCCGTATTCGTTGGTTGTTGCACCAGTTTTTAATTCAGGAAAGATGATGTTAACGCCAATTAACGTTTCGTTGCTATCTGCATCTGAAACTATACCACTTAAGGTTACTTTATCTTGAGCGTATGTAAAAATATTGATCAAACATAGCAGTAGCAGTAGGTAATAAGTTTTAACCGTCATTAATAGCAATTTTTAATAAAAGTATAAAAAAAGCTCCTTTAAAAGGAGCTTTTCATATTAACTTTATGTTTAGTTTATTGAATCTAATATTTTGTTTAGTGTATCACTTGGTCGCATGACTGAATTAGCCATGGCATCATTTGGTTCGTAATAACCACCAATGTTAACCGAATTACCTTGAACTTTATTTAATTCTTCTATAATTAAGGTTTCTTTATCCTTAAATAATTTTGATAAACTGGCAAACGTATTTTTGAGTTCAGCATCTTTATTCTGATTGGCCAAGGCTTCTGCCCAATACAATGCTAAATAAAAGTGGCTACCTCTGTTATCCAATTCCCCAACCTTACGTTTAGGTGATTGGTTGTTCTGTAATAATTTTTCTGTTGCATCATCTAATGCTTCACCAAGAATAGATGCTTTAGGATTATTAGAAGCTTCACTTAAATGCTCCAATGAAACAGCCAATGCTAAAAACTCACCTAATGAATCCCAACGTAAATGATTTTCTTCAACCAACTGCTGAACATGTTTAGGAGCAGAACCTCCTGCACCTGTTTCAAATAATCCACCACCATTCATTAATGGAACAATGGATAGCATTTTTGCACTGGTTCCTAATTCTAAAATTGGGAATAAATCTGTTAAATAATCACGTAATACGTTACCCGTAACTGAAATGGTATCCTTTCCATCCTTTACACGTTCCAATGTAAATTGAGTTGCATCAACAGGTGAGAGAATACGAATATCCAATCCATTGGTATCATGGTTTTTTAGATAGATATTGACTTTTTTAATTAATTCAGCATCATGAGCTCTATTTTTATCTAACCAAAAAACGGCTGGTGTTTGAGAGTTTCTGGCTCTTGTAATGGCTAGCTTAACCCAGTCTTGAATTGGAGCATCTTTTACTTGGCACATTCTCCAAATATCACCAGCTTCAACGTTATGTTCCATTAAAGTATTCCCAGAGGTATCAATAACCGAAACTTTTCCGTCGCTTGAAATTTCAAATGTTTTATCATGCGATCCATATTCTTCAGCTTTTTGTGCCATTAAGCCAACATTAGGAACGGTTCCCATAGTAGTAGGATCAAAGGCTCCATGTTTTTTGCAAAAATCAATAGTAGCACTATACACACCAGCATAACTGCTATCTGGAATTACAGCTTTGGTATCTTGTTGCTTACCTTCTTTATTCCACATTTGGCCAGATGTACGAATCATAGCTGGCATGGAAGCATCAATAATGACATCACTAGGAACATGTAAATTTGTAATGCCCTTATCGCTATTGACCATGGCTAAATCTGGTCGATTGTTAAACGTAGCTTCTATATCAGCTTCAATAGCCTTGCGTTTTGCTTCTGGTAATTCTGAAATTTTACTTACCAAATTACCGAAACCATTATTAACATCTACACCAATAGCATCAAAATCGCTTTGATACTTTTCAAATAAATCTTTAAAAAACACCCGAACAGCATGACCAAAAATAATGGGGTCACTTACTTTCATCATAGTCGCTTTCATGTGAAGTGAAAAAAGTACGCCTTGTTCATTAGCATCAGCAATCTCACGTTCTAAAAAGCTTAATAACGCTTTTTTACTCATTACAGTTGCATCAATAATTTCACCAGACAATAATGGAAATGCAGGTTTTAAAACTGTTTCATTTCCTGATATATCAGTATGAACTATTTTAATTGACGTAGCATCTGAAATAGTTGTCGATTTTTCATTATGAGCAAAATCACCTTCGCTCATTGTAGCTACATGTGTTTTGGAGTCTTTGCTCCATGCTCCCATAGAGTGTGGATTCTTTTTGGCAAAGTTCTTCACCGCTTTAGGTGCGCGACGATCCGAATTACCTTCACGAAGTACTGGATTTACAGCACTTCCTTTTATTTTGTCATAACGATTTCTGATGTCTTTTTCAATGTCATTTTCAGGGTTGTCAGGGTAATCGGGAAGCTTGTAACCTTTTTTCTGCAACTCTTTTATAGCAGCTTTCAATTGTGGAATTGAAGCACTAATATTTGGTAATTTTATGATATTGGCTTCAGGTTTTTTAACCATCTCACCTAAAATGCCAAGAGCATCTTCTACTTGTTGTTCTGCACTTAAGAAATCTGGGAAAACGGCTAATATTCTAGCAGCCAATGAGATGTCTTTAGTTTCAACAGTAATTCCAGATGATTTTGCAAATGCTTTTACTATTGGTAGAAAGGAGTAGGTAGCCAATGCTGGAGCTTCATCTGTTTTAGTGTAAATTATTGTAGAAGATTTTGTCATAATTATTTAGATTTTTATAGACGTGAATGCTTTGTTTTTAAGAACTGCAAATATAACAAATATTGCTGATTTATAGATGCATCACGCTGTTTAACCCAATTTATTCTATAATGATTTGATGGTTTGATAATAAGGTAAGTGCACCATCTTTTGAAAATCGTGCTTTTTTAAGTTTATTGTTATTTGGATTAATATTAAAATTATTTGCTGTCCTGAAATCTACATGTTCCAAATAGGTATTTTCAAATATAGCATGCTTTAAATCTGATTTCTCAAAGCGTACTTTTGATAAATTGGCATTAGTAAAATCTACTTTTTCAAAAATACAATGGTTAAAATGCGTTTGGTTTAGATTTTTATTGTAGAAAGATGAAAAACTAAAAATAGAATGATGCGCTTCAATTGAAAATAGAAAGTCACTACATTCCGTGAAATTTATACCCAACAATTTACTATGTGTAAATAAAACCTCATTAAAAGTACTGTCTTTAATTTTTACGCCACTTAAATTACAGTCAGTAAACTGACATTCTATAAAAGATGTGGCAGATAGGTATGAATCAGTAAAATCGCAGTTTGTAAACGTACAATTATCATATTCTGCTTTAGGAAGACCCTTTGAGCGGTAGTCTTGTTTTTCAAATTTTTGATCAGAGATAACGGGTAAGTTCATGTTTTTATTGATACGGTTTTAATATACGAAACACGAATATATAAAAAACAAAAGCCATATCACTTCAGGATAAACCTGATGTTGACATGGCTTTCTTTTGAAATGTTTTGCATGATCTATGTAACATTGCTGCTACCTCATATGAAAATACATTCATACTTTTCAATTCAAGCGAAACCGTTTCAAAAAAACATTTTTAATAGTGCAACTTTCAAAATGTATTGACGTGTTGCTAAAAATGTTTCGTTTTAATTGCTTTTCTTGATGATTTGTCCGTTGTAATCCATTTTCATGACTCACCATTTTCAAATCATTGCTACATGTGTGTAACCATCACTTTCGATTCAATTACTATCCGTAGCTTTCCACTTCCAAGTTACAACCTACAGAATATGCTGTACTTTTTTAGCTTCATGATTTCTCAACCACATATGCTTACACATACTGTTTCAAAACCTCAAAAAACAATTATATAAAGAACGTTACTTTATACGATTTAAGAATAAAGTAGTTATTTTCAAACTAACACCAACCGAAGTTGTCCCTTAATCGTTTTGCTAATATATGGCGACATTTTAAATTTCCAAATTATTTAAGGTGTTAGATATCAACCAATTATAAACAAGAGTTATTAACTTTTGTTCATAAAAAAAGCCCTGTAAAAACAGGGCTTCCCAACGTTATTAACTGATTATTAACGTTTCATACTTTCTTTAATTCTTGCTTTTTTACCAGTCAAGCCTCTGAAGTAGTAAATACGTGCTCTACGAACGCTACCACGCTTGTTCACTTCAACTTTTTGTAATGCTGGCATGTTTACTGGGAAAATACGTTCTACACCAATAGTTCCAGACATTTTTCTGATAGTAAAAGTTTCTGAAGTTCCTGTTCCTCTTCTTTGAATAACAACACCTCTAAAAAACTGTGTACGTGTTTTATTACCTTCTTTAATTTCGTAATAAACCGTAATTGTATCTCCAGCACTAAACTCTGGAAAATCTTTTCTTGTTACAAACTCGTCTTGTACAAATTTTACTAAAGATTCCATATCTTTAAATTTAAATCAAATTAATTCGAAACAACATTCACGATTCTCGCCAGAGGTTAACCCGAAATTGGGTGCAAATATAAGTAATAATTAATAATGCACAATTAATAATATATTTTTTTACTTGTTCTCGATACTTTTCGACCTTAAGGGTCGAAACACTCGAACCGACGTCATAAAGAGTTTAATCATCCAATAAATCAGGACGTCTTTCTTTTGTGCGTTTGTAGGCTTGATCCTCGCGCCACTTTTCTATTTCAGGAAAGTTACCACTAAATAACAATTCCGGAACATCCCAGCCTTTATAGCTGCGAGGTCTTGTGTAAATAGGTGGAGCCAATAGATTGTCTTGAAACGAATCGGTTAGGGCAGAAGTCTCATTACCTAAAACACCTGGAATTAATCTGATAACCGCATCGCATAAAACAGCTGCACCTAATTCGCCACCAGAAAGTACATAATCACCAATAGAAATTTCACGAGTTATAAAATGATCACGCACGCGTTGGTCCACACCTTTATAATGTCCGCAAAGAATGATTATGTTTTCTTTAAGCGAGATTTGATTGGCAATGCCCTGATTTAAGGTTTCGCCATCTGGTGTCATATAGATTATTTCATCATACTTACGCTCGGCTTTTAAACCTGAAATACATTTATCTATGGGTTCAATCATCATGACCATACCTGCACCACCACCAAATTGGTAATCATCTACAGATTTATAGTTGTCTGTAGTATAATCCCGAAGATTATGAAAATGTACCTCTACTAAATTGGCCTCAATGGCACGCTTTAAAATAGACGCCTCAAACGGACTTTTAAGTAATTCTGGTAAAACGGTAATGATATCAATACGCATAGTCTTGCTTTAAAATGCAAATATACTTGAAATGTTTGGTGAAATCAGGATTGTTAATTTTGAATTTTCGTTAACGATCTAGTATATGATTTCGTTTCGGGAAAGTCCGCAGGACCCTTCTGCTCAAGAATCAGTATAAATGTAAGATTATTTTACCAATTAATACTTAGCCAGCTAAGCATTATACAAGTTGTTGTACGCTGGCTTTTATTTTAAAAATTTAATTTTCGGATTGTAGATTATATCCTTTTCATTACTGATTCTTATTGAATTTAGTAATATTAAGATCAAATTGATAAAGTACATAACTCCAATAATAATGAAAATCTTGCTTAGAGTAAAACTTTCTAATATTCCAATTTTTGAAAAGAGAAACCATAAAAAAGGAATAAAAAACAGAAGTAATGTCCAAGTTATCTCAAAATTGATTAGATCTTTTCCTAATTTATTGATGTTTTTGATTTTTCCTTTTCGTGATGTCCATAATATGAATGGAATTAAAATCCCAAGCAATGGAAAGAACAGAAATGTTAGAGCTGAAAGATTCATAAACGTTAAATACTTTTTGTCTTCTTTTATAGACCAATCAATTAATTCATCAGGATTTACTTTTAAAGCATTTGCTAATCGCTTCAATGATTCACCTGTAGGGTTTGATTCACCCTTTTCAATCCGTTGAATAGTTCGTAAACTTAAACCAGATTCTTCTGCTAGAAATTCTTGAGACATTCCTTTCTGGTTTCTTAATTCTTTTACTCTTAAAGCCAAATAGTTGTTATCCATTTTCTAAAGATTTCTTTTTAGTTAGAGTTTTTCTGTACCTCATTATTGTGATGGTTAATGTTCCTAATAAAAATCCAGGAATCAATTGAACTAACGACCCGTATATAACATGATTTAATAGCGCTTGCCCAAAATTATCAAAATATAGTCCATAATGAGTACCAATTTCCCATTTTGTATCTACCCACCAAAGTATGGCAACTGGAATTCTTGAAACAGGTGAGTAAATAAGTAAACTAAAAAAAAGAATCTTGAATGCTTTTTTAAGTTTAGCTATTTTAATACCTAAATATATTGCAAATCCTAACGTAAGCCAAAGTAACCCAATAATAAAAATAGAATATTCAGGCAATCCCAATAATTCCAAACAATATCTAACAGGTGTTAGGATTAGTGCAATTATTATAGGGGTTTTAGCATAATATATGCCTTGCTGCAAACTAGTTTTTTCTTTATTTTTCATACTAGTTCTTTTTAGCGATAATTTTACGACCAGATTGATTCATTGTTAAGCTAATAATAGTATTCGTCTCATTTTTATTAAACGTGATTTCTGCATCTACGATTTTTACAAAAAAATGATTTTGAGTTTCAGCAAAAAGTTTAACCTTTTTTGTTTGACCTGGAGCTAATAAGTATAATTGATTTGTGTTATCTAAACCGACTGTGAGGTTTACGTTTGGTTTAACCTCATAAGTACCCGTATAGTTATTCAATATCTCAGCGGGAACTGCAATAGACTTCCTTTCTTGTTTAGTGATTTTAATTGCTGCTGAAACTTTATTTGCGTCAGGGCTAGTAACAAATAATTCTGCAACTTGTTTTGCAACGTTGTTTACATTTTTACAATTGCAATTCGTTAATGCAGTTATATATACGTTTTCTTTAGGTAAAAACAGAGCAATACTGGTAAACCCCTTTGTGCTTCCTGTGTGAGCAATTACAGGAGAATTTCCCAATCTTGAAAACCGAAATCCATATCCGTATGGTATTTTTTTTTCGCTATTTAATAGGGTTGGCGTCATTGCTTGCTTTATACTAGACTCATTTAAAAGAGTGTTTGAATGTAATGCATTTTGCCATTTTAAAAGATCTTCCGTTGTAGATAATATTGCACCTGCTGAATACGCTAATGACAAGCTCATATAATCTGCGTTTATATAATCATTTTGTTCAACTATATAACCTTTAGTTTGGTATGGAATAATATGTTTCATATTTCCATAGTAGGACGAACTCATTCCTACTTTATCAAAGATTTTTTCTTGAATAAATTGTCCATAAGATTGCTTGGAAATTGTTTCAATAATTTGTCCCAATAAAATATAACCTGCATTACTGTATTTAAATTTTTCACCAGGCATAAATTCCAATGGTTCATCTTTAAAATAGGTAATAAGTTCTTTTGGAGACCTATCTACTCTTGACGTGTAATTCTTTTCACTTAAGAGTGTTTTGTTTTTTATTCCCGAAGTATGATTTAATAAATGATGAATGGTAATATTTTTTCCAAGCTCTGCATATTCAGGAATATATTTTCCTATTTTATCTTCGATATTGAGCTTACCTTGCTCTGCAAGCATTAAAATTGAAACTGCAGTAAATTGTTTTGTGATGGAACCAATCTGAAATACACTGTTAATCTCTATAGGTGTATTTAATTCTAAATTTGATTTTCCTAAAGCTTTTTTATAAATGGCTTTACCGTCTTTAGCTACCAAAATTGCAATGCCAGGATCATTAGCATTATATTGTAGGGAAACTATAGAATCAATTTTTGATTCATAACTTTGACTAAAGTTAAAATATGTAATGAAAAGAAAAGTGAGTGTTGTAAAAAAATTATTCATTGATTTGTATTTAATGTTCAGTGAACAAAATTAAACACAATGGGTGATGACACTTGCGCCAAGCTTATGACATCTTTATGACATCTGTGGCAGTCCTTTGAATACTTGATAGATATGGACTTAGTTGTTATTAGATTTTAAGTATAACGTATCCTTTATTCAGTCGAGTCTAGTGTGCTTAAAACTTATTGATATGATATCGTTTTAATGATTTATATCAGGAGTTACTGAAGTCAATTCAGCACAAGTAACGAACTTCGATGAAGTTTTTGTGAAAATCAATACGGACCAAAATAAAAATTTATCAATACTAGCCGTCAGATTTTTTCCTTGCCTATAAAACAGAGATCAATAACCAAATTAACAAGGAGTTTAACATGGTATGCAATAAATACTATAAAACTTTAAAAACGCTTGTTTAAAGCGTCATCCATCGCAAAAGAAGAAAACAGAAGGCTTATAGATTTAGATTTGCACCATAACTTAAAACTTATACTATTATGAGAATGCCTTTTACAGAATTTATAACAAGCGGTGATTTAAAATTTATTGTAGTGTTTGTCATTTTTATTGGAATGGCTTTATACCATTTTACAAAGAAAGTACAATCGAAAAACAAAAGGGAAGCCACGCAGCTTGAATATCATAATAATCGGATTGATAGTGCCGCTTTTTGGATCATTACATCGGCAGTTTTATCATTGTTATTGGGTTTAATGCATAGTTTCTATTTTATCGGAAAATCTGGTGGTGGAGCTCCAAACCTTATATTTCAAGGTATTTCCTTTACACTAATTACACCAGTTTTGGGAGTTGTTCTTTTTATGGTTTGCAAAATGCTTAAAGGAATATTTAACTCCATAAACACGCCATCATGATTTTATTGAAACATGTTATTGATATTGCTGCCTTTGTTGTAATAAGCCATACTTGTTTATCACAAGTTACTGTCTCTAATGGTGATCGTTTAAAACAAGAAGGCGATTTGGAAGCTGCTATTGCAGCCTATAAAGAATCATTTGTAAAAGCTCCCAAAGATTCAATAAACACTTATAGCTTGGCATGTGCTTTTGCTTTAACTTATCAAAAAGATAGTGCTTTTTACTATTTGAACATAGCGCTTAAAAGCAATCATTCGTTAAGACCATTAACCGATTCAGATTTATATGCCTTGATTGATGATGATCGTTGGGAAGATATCGAAAACAAACAATTTGAAAAATTTCAGGAGTATAATGGAAAGCTAGCACAACCAGAATATGCTAAAAAGCTTTTGCAAGTTATAATAAAAGACCAAGCGTTGGATTACTATATAAAACAAGCGAGACGCTTTTATGTGTCAGAAAAATATGTACCACACTGGTATTATCCTTTGGGAGAACTAAAACAACAATTAGTATCAAACAATTTTAAAGAAATACAACATTTGATTAATACTTATGGTTGGCCAAAATATTCTATAGTTGGCTCATTAGCAGCAGATGCTCCTTTATTATGTATTAATCATCATGAAAATGATTCCATTCGAAAAAAATATATTGACAGAATTAAGAATTCTTGTTTAAAAGGAGAGGGTAGTTGTACAGAATTTGCTAAAATTCAAGACAGAATACTTGTAAATGACGGGAAATTGCAATTATATGGTATGCAGTTTCGATATAGACAAGACAAGACGCTTGAACCATTTCCTATTAAAGATCCAGAATTTGTGGATAAGCGAAGAAAAACAATAGGTTTAGAACCCTTAAAAGATTATTTAAAACGAAAGATAAATTACGATTTTGATGTTGAACAAAAAAAATCTGCAGACTAGCATTTGCAGATTTTTTTGTATTCTAAAAAGAGGTTTAATTACCCATTTTTTGCTTGTTAATTTCGTCTTGCAATTGGCGTCTAACTTTTTGCTCGCGTTCGAGAGCTGTGCGCCTGTGTTCGTCAAATTCTTCTTCAATTTCAGCCAGATTCTTTTTGGCTTCTTTTGTAACAGCGTTACTGTTTTTAAATTTATATATAAAGAATAATAATAATGCAAGCAAGCCTGCAATTACGGACCACATAAGTACATTGTAACTTGATTTACTCATTTGTAATCCCAATAAAGACATATTATTTTTTTCTTTATTGGTAGCGTCTAGAGTGGCTTGTGTACTTGCTAAATTGGTTTTTAATTCATTAATTTCTTTGGCTTGTGTATTTACTATTGTTTCAGTATCAGATAAATCTTTGCGTACTGTTTTTAGAGAGTCAATGGTGTGTGCTTTGAGCGTTAAGAACATGTTTCTATTAACAGCTTCATACATTTGACCATTTGTGCCTTTGAAATTCCCAGATTTTCTTAAAACATACTCAAATTGATTGTCAATGGTGCTATTGTTTAAAGAGAGTACATCTTCTTCCTCATCAGAAGGTTCCGTTTGGGCGTGTAATGTGTTGAAACTACATAGAAATACTAAAGTAAAGGCAAAAATTAAAATGTTTGACTTCTTCATTTGGTTTTTGTTAAGTGTTGTTGTTTACGAAAATAAGAAAATATGTTTAGTTAAAAACAGTAATATTAAAAAGCCTCACATTGTGAGGCTCTTTTTTATATACGACTAAAAATATTATTTGGATTATATAACTACTAATAATATGTAAAACGTCTTACTTTGGCTATGTATTTTGCTAGTCTGATAACTTGATGGCTGTAACCATATTCGTTATCATACCAAATATATAATATAGCATTCTTGCCATCTTGACGTACAATGGTTGCTTTGCTATCATAAATTGCAGGAGCAGAACTACCAACAATATCACTAGAAACCAACTCGTCACTCAATTCGTATTTAATTTGCTCAACCAAATCACCTTCAAGCGCATATTTTTTTAGAATGGTGTTGATACCATCAACAGATGTTTCTTTTTCCAATTCCAAATTTAAAATAGCTAGAGAGCCATTAGGTACAGGAACACGAATAGCGTTTGATGTTAATTTACCTTCCAATTCAGGTAAGGCTTTGGCAACAGCACTTCCAGCACCAGTTTCAGTTATTACCATGTTCAATGCAGCGGCACGACCACGACGGTATTTTTTATGAAAATTGTCAACTAAATTCTGGTCGTTGGTATAAGCATGAATGGTTTCTAAATGACCACTTTTTACACCAAACGAATCTTCAACAGCTTTTAAAACTGGTGTGATAGCATTGGTTGTACAAGATGCAGCTGAAAAAATATCAACACTATCAGGATTGTGGTCTTTTTGGTTTACACCATGCACAATATTTGGAACGCCTTTTCCAGGAGCTGTTAATAATACTTTATTAGCACCTTTTGAAGTTAGATGTCGTGATAAAGCTTCTTTATCTCTAAAGGCACCTGTGTTGTCAATAACCAAGGCATCATTAATACCATAAGAAGTGTAATCAATATCTTCAGGAGCATTTGCTGAAATAATATTAACAGTTGTTCCATTAATAATTAAAGCATTGTTTTTTACATCAGCAACTACGGTTCCTGAAAAATCTCCATGAACAGAATCATTGCGTAATAATGAAGCGCGTTTTTCTAAAACGGTTTCATTAATGTCACCACGCGTTACGATAGCTCTTAAACGTAATTGGCTACCCTTTCCTGTTTTAGTCATTAATTCTCTAGCAACTAAACGACCAATTCTTCCAAAACCATACAATACAACATCTTTCGGCTGAATGGCTTTTTCAGTTTTTGCATCACTTAACTTGTCAGCAACAAAGGCTAAAGCATTACTGAATTTCTTTTCCTCCAAGTGATATTCATAAGTTAATTTACCAATATCTAATTTGGCAGGTGGTAAGTCTAATGTTTTAATGGCTTGAGCAATTTCAACTGAATCAAAAATAGAAATTGGCTTTTGCACAAACTCACATGCGTATTCATGCAAGTTTAGAATTTCACTAACATTTCGGTCAATTAATTGGTTTCTGAAAAGTACCAACTCAATAGATTTATCATACCATAAATCACTTACAATCTTGATAAATTCAACTGTGGCTCTTCTGCGGTCTGCCTGAAATGCTAATTCGCTTTCATAAGTTTCGTTAAAACTCATTGTTTAAAATTTTAGTGTGTTGTTTTAAATTTTTTGCAAAAATAAGATATTTCAAACGTTTTCGTTTGGTTTTTTATAAAATAAAAAATCCCTTTAACGTTAATATTTGTTAAAGGGATTTAAGGATTTTTAAAATGCATTATCTAAAAATATAACTGTGTTTTTGACCATTACGGTTAATAACGCTCATTTTTTCAATATTGTCGGCAAGTTTGCTGCCATATTTACTTTTTAGCCTTGTGATGTCATCAATACTATTGATTTTCGTGTCATTAATTTCGGTAATAATGAATCCTTTGTTTAAACCAATGTTTTTGTATAACCAATAATTATCATTTTTGGTAACTAGGACACCGCTTTCAATACTGTATTCATCTTTAAATTCATCTGAAATATTCCTAACTTGAATATCCAAAAATTCTGTGGTCATTATCTCAATATTAGATAAGGTCACAGGAAGAGTTTTTTTACTATTACCTCTTAAAATAGAAACGCTCACTACATCATCTGGTCTTTTAGTGTTTAAGTAACCAGTGAGATCAGCAAATTTTGATATTTTTACATTATCAATTTGTGTGATAATATCACCTTTTTCTATTCCTGCTTCTTTGGCACCAGATTTTTCATCAACCGAACTTACATAAAAACCTTCCGTAGTATTTATATCTAATTTTTCTGAAGTAATGCCATTCAGACCAATACCATTTACGCCCAAAATCCCATTTTGAACATTACCATATTCCATGATATCTTCAACCACTTTTCTGGCAATATTACTAGGCACAGCAAATGAATAACCAATGTATGAACCCGTTTGTGATGATATAGCAGTATTAATCCCGACCAATTCACCATTATTATTAACCAATGCGCCACCAGAATTACCTGGATTTACGGCTGCATCTGTCTGAATAAATGATTGGTAATTTTGACCCGAAAGATCTCTGGATTTCGCACTTATAATACCAGCTGTAACAGTTGAGGTTAGGTTAAATGGATTACCAACTGCCAAAACCCACTCGCCAATTCTGGCCTGATCAGAATCACCAAACGTTACGAATGGTAAATCTTCATCAGCTTCAATTTTTAAAAGTGCGATATCGGTTTTGGGGTCTGTACCAATTAATTGCGCTTCATAAATTTTATTGTCGTTGGTAGTTATAGATATTTCTCTGGCGCCATCAATCACATGATTGTTGGTAATGATATATCCGTTTTTATCAATTATGACACCACTTCCAGTACCTACTTGTGCTCTTTGTGAGCGTCTACCAAAAAAGAAGTCTTCTAAAGTGTTAGGACTTGAAACCACAGCTGTATTTTTAACATGCACTACGGCATGAACCGTTTTTTCAGCAGCTTCAACAAAACTTGGCTGTTCATCTGCCGATGCTAAATTTGTTTTGTAATAATTAGTAGGAATGAAGTTTGGTTGATTTTGAATGCTACTAATCTCTTCTGTATACTTATCTTCAAGTAATAGTTTATAAGCAGATAATGTTATAAATCCACCTAATACAGAAACAAGGACTAATGTTAAAATTTTTTTCATGTTCTAAATTGTTTTTATTAAATGAATAACGATTAAAATTAAATTTTTATTGATTCAGTTTTTAAGTTTTAACTTTTTTTAACGCCACTTTTAACGACTGTTTAACATAGCAATAAACACCATAATATTCATATATTTGCCAAGCTTATGATACTTACATTTTATAAATATCAAGGAACGGGAAATGACTTTATTATCATTGATAACCGCCAATTACTATTCGACAAAAATAATACCAAACGTATTAAGATGCTATGTGACAGACGTTTTGGCATAGGTGCTGATGGTTTGATTTTGTTGGATAATCATGAGACATTAGACTTTAAGATGGTGTATTTTAATTCTGATGGTAATGAAAGTTCCATGTGCGGTAATGGAGGAAGGTGCATTGTAGCCTTTGCTAATTTGTTAGGTATTGTGGAAAGTAAAGCTTCTTTTATGGCAATAGATGGCAGGCATGAGGCTATTATTGAGGATGGATTAGTACGCTTGCAAATGCAGGATGTATCTACTACAGAAAAATATGAAAAGCATGTTTTTTTGAATACTGGATCGCCACATCACGTTGAGTTGGTTGATGATTTAGATCAATTAAATGTCAAGAAAATAGGTTCTGAAATACGCTACGGAAAGCCTTATTACAAGAAAGGTAGTAATGTGAATTTTGTTTCTAAAAATTCAAATGACAATTTTTCAGTTAGAACCTATGAGCGTGGTGTTGAAGACGAGACTCTTTCATGTGGAACAGGTGTCACAGCTGTTGCACTTGCTATGCACGCTATAGGTAAAACAGCAAGTAATTTTGTAACTCTACAAACACCAGGAGGTGAGTTGTCGGTTACATTTAAAGAAAATAATGAAGGATACAATGATATTTGGTTAATAGGGCCAGCTAATATGATCTTTAAAGGTGAAATGACATGGTAACTTTAAGAGGCGAGCATATCTATTTAAGAGCTTTAGAGCCAGAAGATTTGGAATTTATTTATGCCATTGAAAATGATGAAACTCTTTGGGAATTGAGTAATACACAGACACCTTATTCTAGGTATTTAATAAAAGAATATTTAGACAATGCATATAAAGACATTTATGAAGTAAAACAATTGCGATTAGTAATTTCTGATTTTGAAGACCAAGCTCTTGGCTTAATAGATTTATTTGATTTTGATTTTAAAAATAAGCGAGCTGGAATAGGTATTCTTATAAAATCTGAATCTGATAGGCAAAAGGGCTTTGGGAAAGAGGCGTTAAAATTATTAATTAATTATTGTTTTAATCAGCTTCAATTGCATCAACTTTATTGTAACATTTCTGAAAACAATAATATGAGTGTACAATTGTTTAAAAATCAAGGTTTTGTTCCTGTTGGTCTAAAAAGAGATTGGAATTTTAACGGCAACACTTTTGAAAATGAATATTTACTACAATTAATAAAGAGTTAAATGTATATAAAGAAAATACTTTGGGCAATAGCTCTAATAGGTTTGGCAGTGGCGGCCTATTTTGCGTATTATGTATATAGTGCCATGTTTGAACCTAATACAGCTTTTAATAATGAGAAAGCCTACATATATATTCCTACTAACGCTACTTATGATGAGGTTCGTGAACAATTAGTTCCGTTGCTAAAGGATATTGATAAGTTTGATGCACTTGCAGAACGTAAACAATATACTAGTAACGTAAGAGCAGGACGATATGCCATAAAAAAAGGAATGAGTAATAATGATATCATTAATTCCATAAGAATAAACAACATTCCGATAACAGTAGTTTTTAACAACCAAGAATCTTTAGAAAAATTGGCTGGTAGAGTAAGTTCACAAATAGAGACAGATAGTACATCTTTGATAAAAGCTATGAAGGATGAAGCCTTTTTAACTCAAAATGGATTTTCTAACTATACAGCTTTGGGGATGTATTTGCCCAATAGCTATCAATTTGAATGGAATACATCGGCAGAACAGTTTAGAGAACGTATGCTAATGGAATATCAGCGATTCTGGACTGATGCAAGAATAACTAAAGCCAAAAACTTGAATATGTCTCAAAACGATGTGATGACTTTAGCGTCAATTGTTTATGAAGAATCTAAAAAGAAAGAAGAACAACCAAGAGTAGCTGGTGTTTATGTTAACCGTTTAAAATTAGGTATGCCTCTTCAAGCAGATCCTACCTTGAAGTTTGCCGCTTATCAATTACCTGAATATCAAAATACGGTTATTAAACGTGTTTTAAACAAGCATAAAGAAATAGAATCACCATATAACACCTATAAGTATGCTGGTTTGCCACCAGGATTAATAGCTATGCCAGATATTTCGGCAATAGAAGCCGTTTTAAATTATGAAAAACATAATTATCTATATTTTGCTGCTGATGCCAAGCGTGTTGGATATCATAAGTTTGCAAAGACTTTGAGTCAACATAATGCAAATGCTAGAGAGTATCAACGTTATTTGTCTTCACAAGGGATTTATAATTAGGATATAGTGATAAAACAGGTTGTATATATTGTATTTTTTCTATTTGTGACTTTTACTTTTTCTCAATCCAAGATTAATCTATTCCTTAAACCTAGTGACACCTTAAACAAATCTCGAAGAAATACTGTGGTAATTACAGAGGCGACTTTAGGTGTAGCTTCTCTAATTGCTTTAGACCAGTTATGGTATAAAGATTATCCGCGCTCAAAATTCCATACACTAAATGATAATAGTGAGTGGCTTCAAATGGATAAGTTGGGTCATGTTTATACATCTTATCAATTGGGACGGTTGGGAGCAAATGTTTTAAACTGGAGCGGTGTCAGCAAAAAACAACAATTAATATACGGAGGGACTTTAGGTTTTGCCTATTTAACGGCTATTGAGATATTTGATGGTTTTTCTGAAGAATGGGGCTTTTCTTGGGGTGACATGGCGGCTAATGCGGCTGGAACTGGATTGTATATTGGCCAAGAATTACTTTGGAAAGAGCAGCGTATGACCCTTAAATACTCATTTCATCGAACACAATATGCTTCACAGCGACCTGATAAATTGGGAGAGGGGCTTTCTCAAGAATTTTTAAAAGACTATAACGGTCAAACGTATTGGTTGAGTTTTAACTTGCATTCATTTTTTAAAGGCAATGGCATACCAAAATGGTTAAATGTAGCTTTTGGCTATGGAGCTGATGGTATGTTGACAGGTGAAGATGAAAGTATAAATGGACTTTTTGCAGACCAAAATAGAGTGCGGCAATACTACTTTAGTTTGGATATTGACTTAAGCAGAATTGATACAAATTCTCATGTTTTAAAGACGATTTTTGACATTTTTAACACGATAAAAGTGCCATTTCCGGCATTGGAGTTCAACGAAGAAAACGGCATTTTACTACACGGAATCTACTTTTAAGGCACTTAAACGATTAATTTTCAATATTTAAAAAAACGTCCTACCTTTGCAGGCTGAAATTTCAAAGCAATTTTCCCTCAAGAAATGCGTTGAAGAAATTTAAAAATTATGAGAAAAAATATTGGAAGTTTAATTGCCCTATCGCTTACAATATGTGTCTTATTATTCAGTTCGTTTAAATCGAACAAAGCGATTACAGAAAATGATTATTCAGCTAAAGATTTAGCTTATCATGATGAAACAGATTCTGAAACAACAGAATCTTCTCAAATGTTTCCATTAGAAAGAGCTTATAAGCCGTTTTCGCCTACATTAGGAAAATCATTTATTGGTTTTAAAGAGGCTTTAGGCTTTAAAGAGTCTGGTGGAGATTATTTTACAGTTAATACTTTTGGTTATTTAGGTAAATATCAATTTGGAAAGGAAACTTTAAAAATGATTGGTATCTATAACCTAACACATTTTTTACAAAACCCTGAAATTCAAGAAAAAGCGTTTGTAGCAAATGCACAACGTAATAAATGGATTTTAAGAAAGGATATTGAAAAATATGTAGGTAAAACCATAAATGGTATCAACATTACTGAATCAGGAATTTTAGCCGCTGCACATTTAGCAGGTCCAGGTAATGTGAAAAAGTATTTAAGAAGCTATGGTGCAGATATATTTGCAGACGCTTATGGTACAACTAT
The DNA here is from genome assembly GCF_012931685.1 of Hanstruepera ponticola. Lineage (GTDB taxonomy): Bacteria > Bacteroidota > Bacteroidia > Flavobacteriales > Flavobacteriaceae > Hanstruepera > Hanstruepera ponticola. The sequence goes on along the minus strand of NZ_JABANC010000004.1, from coordinate 211,477 downwards.
TCAGTATTATATTAAAAAGTTTTCAGGGTATGACACAACTCTGATAAAACCTAACAGAAAAGCTAAAGTGGAATTAAAAGCTTAAAAATAGTTAATATTTATAGATTATGAATAGTGCAGGTCTTTTATGAAAGTCTGCACTATTTTTTTTCCACTCTTTTACTGTTTTCGTTTTTATATATTCCGTTGGTAATGTAATATCACAAGCTACACATACAAGAGTATATTCGTTTAGACAACTGCAAATGTCTTCTAGCATTGCATTGTTTCTATATGGTGTTTCAATAAATAATTGCGATTGATTTTGTTGCTGCGATAAGCGCTCTAAACGAACTAGTTCTTTTTTACGTTCTTGTTTGTCAATAGGTAAATAACCATTAAAAGCGAAGCTTTGTCCATTCATTCCAGAGGCCATTAATGCCATTATAATAGAAGAAGGTCCAACAAGCGGTACTACAGTTATGTTTTCGTTATGAGCTATATTAACGATATCTGCACCAGGATCAGCGATAGCTGGACAGCCAGCTTCAGATAATAACCCAACGTCAATGCCTTGAGAACAAGCACTTAAAAAAGTTGGTAGTTCAGATGCTTCGGTGTGCTTGTTAAGTGTATAAAGCTTTAGCTCTGATTGTTTTTTATTTGGTGTAATTTTCTTTATGAAACGCCTGGCTGACTTTTCATTTTCAACAATAAAAACATTTGTCTTTTCAATGGTATTCTTAACTGTGACAGGTAGGACTTCCAAAGGATTATTGTCTCCCAAGGTTGTAGGGATTAAATAAAGTTTACCAAATGTGTTTGTCATTGGTTAATGATCAGTTTTTTTATTTCTTTTTCTGAATTACCAGAAGATATCTCTGTAAGATATAAACCATTTGCCAAATCTTTGGTACGTATTTCAATCCGGTTTGATAAATTGGTTTCAAAAGCCTTAACAATTTTACCCTGTAGGTCATAAATAATAATGGACTTGATAGGGTTGCTTGCTGTTGATGTTTCAAAAATTAAAATATCATCAACTGGGTTTGGGTACATTTTAATGGTTGATTTGGTATAGTCATTCACACTCAAACTTGCATCTATTATATGATAGACATTTCCTGAATTTCGACCAGCTATATAAAGTTCCCCATTAATAGCTTCTCCAAAAGTTGTCCAGCCATTACCTGTAAATTGATTGGAAAAAGTTAAATCCCAATCGTTTCCGTTAGGTGTTAAAAAGCCAATTTCATTACTACAGTAATCAGCAAAAAAATAGAGTCCTACAAAGTTAGGAAAAGCTGTCCCACGATATCTATAGCCGCCAGTAATAGAACATTTAAATGGTCCATTCCCTGAATGATTATATTGAGCTACAGGAAAGGTTAGGGTGTTCATGTCAGGACAACCAGTAGTGTTATAGGTAGAATTACCCTCATAGCAACGCCAGCCATAGTTTTCACCTCCTGCAGATGTTGAGCTTACAAAGTTTATTTCTTCAATAGCACCTTGTCCAACATCACCTATCCATAAATCATTTGTTTCACTGTCAAATGAAAAACGCCAAGGGTTTCTTAGTCCGTAAGCCCAAATTTCATCTAAAGCCCCTGCATTTCCAACAAATGGATTGTCTGCTGGAATAGCATAATTATTGCCGCCTTCAGCGTTATTGATATTTATACGTAGCATTTTCCCAAGTAAAGAGTTTAAGTTTTGCGCATAATTATCTGGGTCGCCACCTGAACCGCCATCACCAGTAGCGATGTATAAATAGCCATCACTTCCAAATGCTAAATCACCACCGTTATGGTTTGAAAATGGTTGGCTAATCGTTAATAAAATTTCTTCGGTATTTGGGTCGGCAACATCGCCATTTGGAGGATTGGTAATAAATCTAGAAACTACCGTATCACCACTATTATTAATATAGTTAACGAAGAAAAAACCATTTGACATATATTGTGGGTGAAAAGCCAAGCCTAAAAGGCCACGCTCATTTCCAGTGTCAATGACACGACCGTCAATATCCAAAAAAGGAGTTGCATTTACGGAACCATCAGAATTTACTATTTTTATTATACCATCTTGTTCTACAACAAATAATCTATTGTCCCCAGCATTTTTAATGCTTACAGGACTATTAAAACCAGAAGCAAACAATTCAAGGTCAATTTCTTGAGAAAAAGACGTAATGCTCATCAGGCAAATTAGAATAAGGGGGAGGATTTTTTTCGTTTTCATATGTTTAGCGTTTGGTCAACCAAATTACGAAAAAAGAAAATAATATGAAGTGAATAATGATTGTTAAGAATTATTAAGCAACTTATTAGCTATTTGTTCACAAGCTTCATCTAACATTTTATAAGTGTTTTCGAAGCCTTGAATACCACCCGTGTAAGGGTCAGGGACACTATGGTTTTGGTTTGGATAAATTTCGTTTAGAATATAGTTCACTTTTGCTATATCATGAGTATTTCTAGCAAGTTTTATAACGTTCTCAAAGTTTGACTCATCCATAACATAAATGAGGTCATAATCATCAAAATCGTTAACTGAAAACTGCCTGCCTCTTTGATCTGTAATATCCAACCCATATTTTTTGGCAACTTTAATGGAGCGCTGATCTGGTAAATCTCCTATATGGTAATTTCCAGTTCCTGCCGAATCAATTTTGAATTTTGAATTTGGAAGTTTAGATTTTAAAATACCTTCAGCTAATGGTGATCGGCAAATATTACCTAAACATACCATAAGGATTTTAGTCATAATTAAACTGATTTAAACCGAAAGTTTTTTTGTTAAATCTTCAACGTATTTTCTAAATTGTTTGTCTGTAGATGATAAATTATCAACCGTTTTGCACGCATGAAGTACCGTTGCATGGTCGCGCTTTCCTATTTGTGAACCAATGCTCGCCAAGGATGCTTTAGTAAATTTTTTGGCAAAAAACATGGCCAACTGCCTAGCCTGAACAATATGACGTTTACGTGTTTTGGATTGCAAGGTATCTATATCCATTTGGAAATAGTCTGACACAATTTTTTGAATATAGTCTATGGATACTTCACGTTTAGTGTTCTTGACAAATTTTTCTACGACCTGTTTTGCAAGTTCAGTAGTGATTTCTTTTTTATTGAATGACGATTGTGCTATCAATGATATAATGGCACCTTCTAATTCACGAATGTTAGATTTTATATGTTTGGCAACATACTCTATAATTTCATCTGGCATTTCAACGCCATCGCGATAGAGCTTGTTTTTAAGAATAGAAACACGGGTTTCAAAATCAGGACTTTGCAATTCAGCTGAAAGCCCCCATTTAAATCGTGACAACAAACGTTGTTCAATGTCTTGCATGTCAACAGGTGCTTTATCACTAGTTAAAATGACCTGCTTGCCGTTTTGGTGCAAATGATTGAAAATATGAAAGAAAACGTCTTGAGTTCCTGATTTTCCCGAAAGGAATTGAACATCATCAATTATGAGAACATCAATTATTTGATAAAAATGAATAAAATCATTTCTGTTATTCTTTTTTACGGAGTCTATATATTGTTGCGTGAATTTTTCAGCTGAAATATACAGAACAGTTTTTTCTGGATATTTATCTTTTACATCGACCCCAATAGCATGAGCCAAATGGGTTTTTCCTAATCCAACACCACCGAAAATCAATAACGGATTAAACGATGTGCCTCCAGGTTTTGCCGCTACAGCTAAACCTGCGCTTCGAGCCAATCGGTTTGAGTCACCTTCTAAAAAATTTTCAAAATTATAACTCGGATTTAATTGTGATTCGATTTTTACATTTCGAATTCCTGGTATTATAAAGGGATTTTTTAGTTCAGGACTTTTATTATTTAAAGGTATATCAACATCTTGAGCTTTTACAGCTGATCTGTTGGTACTTGGTATTTTTTCAGTAAATGGTTGTTTATTGCCATAGGTATTTTCCATTTTGATTATATAAACCAATTTGGCATTTTCACCCAATTGTTTGGTAAGTGCGACTTTTAAAATCTTAACGTAATGTTCTTCTAGCCATTCATAGAAAAATTTACTTGGAACTTGAATGCTTAAGGCATTGTCAGCATATTTAACTGCTACTATAGGCTCAAACCATGTTTTGTATGCTTGCGGTTGTATATTATCCTTTATGAATTCAAGACAATTTTCCCATACCGATTGCGCAGTTTTACTCATTATAAAAGTTAAAATTTACTAGTTAGTTAGTATAAGAGAAGTGGATTTCCCTCGTTGATTTTTAGCATGACAAATATGTGAACAAAATTCTAAAAAAAAAAATGAATAGCTATTGAATTTCTAGAATTTTTTTCTCATGTTTAAAGCCATGCCTAAACTACAAAAAAATATTTAATAAGACCTATGTTTTTCGATGAAATCCCAATAAGAGTGCGTTACGGTGAAACCGATCAAATGGGTGTTGTACATCATGGCAATTATGCCCTGTACCTTGAAATGGGCCGTACAGAGTGGTTGCGAAAGAAAGGAATTTCATATAAGCAAATGGAAGATGACGGTGTTATGTTACCCGTAATTTCCATGAGTTTAAAATTCAAAAAGTCAGCACTTTATGACGAGGTAATTAAAGTGAAAACTATACTGCCAAAACTGCCTTCGGTAAAGATTGAATTTGAATACGAAATTTATAATGAGTCTAATGAGCTTTTGTTGACCGCCAATACCGTTTTGGCATTTATAGATATGAAAACAAAAAGACCTATTAAATGTCCAGATTACATTTTAGAAAAATTAGAGGTCTAATTCTTTTATCTCAACTTCGTAGAGATTTTTAAAGGATTCGAACACAGATTTTGCTTCGTTCAATCTAATTACGATAGTGATTTCGCAGGATAATTCTAGTTTTTGATTAATTATTTTTAGGTTTCGCTCTTTTATAATGCGCATCACCTTATTCATGTTCTTGTAATCAAATGAAATGACATATTTTACATTGATTGTCTTGGTTATTATCCGTGAAGCGTCAAGAGCCATTTGTGCAGCGGTTTTGTACGCATTAATCAATCCGCTAACACCTAATTTCACACCTCCAAAATACCTAACTACAACAATTAGAATATTAGTGACCTCATAAGATTGTATTTGTCCATATATGGGCATTCCAGCACTGTTGTTGGGCTCACCATCATCATTTGCTCTAAACTGTATGGTTTTTTCAGTTTTACCTAGTTGATAAGCATAGCACCAATGTCTTGCCGTGTGGTGTTCTTTTTTTAAATGTTCTAAATGCATTTTAACTGCATCTTCAGAATCAATAGGAAAGGCATAACCAAAAAACTTACTGTTTTTGTCTTTGAAGAGTACTTCAGGAGAGGCAGCCTTTATTGTTTTGTATGTATCTTTTATTTTCAAATTATGCTAAAGTAACTAATAGTATTGAAAGGATGGCAACACCTACTCCTAACCAATTTTTTGATGATAATTTTTCTTTGAACAAGATTAAGCCTACTAATCCTGAAAGCATAACAATAGCTACATTATTAACGGTAAAAATAGTTGAACTTTCTAATGACTCATGATCTAGAGCTTTGAGTAAGTAGTAAATGGAAGCGTAATTAACAATTCCTAAAACAAATCCACCTAACAGACTTAATCTATTAAATTTTAATTGTCTTTTTATTTTTTTTATAGTCAAAATAATTATTCCAATAATTGCGGCACAACCAAAAATAGTAGCTGAGAATAAAGGAATGCCGTTATCTTCAATATAAAATGTTTCTAAATATTTTATGGATGTATCAATAACCCCTGAACCTAAAAATACTAAAAAAGGGAATAGTAGATTGTGTTTTAATCGTATATTAGATTTAGGCTTGATAGAAACTAGAACTACTGCAAATAAGGCTAAAATGATACCAAATAGTTTTTGTAAGCCCGTACTTTCATCATAAACGTAAATTCCGAAAATTACAGGAATTACAACACTCATTTTTGTGGCTACAGATGCAACAGATAAGCCATTACGTTGTGAAACAATAGCCATAATGTTGAATATGATTATGAACAACATTCCTAATCCAATAGCTCCATAAAACCAAGATGATTCTACAATTTCAGACAAGTTGAAAGGTTTTGAACTCAAACTCAATCCTAAAAAGAAAGCAGTAATATAGTTCATTACTATAGCTTGCAAGGTATTCATATGATACCTGTCAAATAGCTTGAATAATATAAATATTGCTGTGGATGATAATATGCTGAAGAGTAGATATATCAAAACAGATCAGATTTTATAGAAAACAAATTGCTTACATCTTGTGATGTTTCATCAATATTCCATGTGTGAAAACCCATTTTAATGGCAGTATCTGTATTTTCTTTCGTGTCATCTATAAATAAGCATTCTTGATCTACTAAATCATTTTCATCTAAAACAAATTGAAAAATATCTTTAGTGGGCTTTCTTAATCCGATTTCATGCGACAGATAAAATTGATTGAAACTAGCTTTGAAGTTATTGTAAAAACTTACATGTTCTTTTATCCAATTAATATGTAATTCGTTGGTATTGCTTAAAAGAATAAGCTTGTATTGATTCTCTTTAGCGAGTTTTTGAATAAATTCGAGCCTGTGTTTTGGGAAGTCTTTTAAAATAATGTTCCAAGCATCTAAAATGGTCTTTCTGGATAATTTCGGGAAGTTATCCTGATAGAATTCTAAAAACTCATCACTTGAAATGAGGCCTTGTTCATAAAGAGTGTTAATAGCGATTAGTTCATCTGGAAATTCATCTAATTCAAATAAACTTAAGGCATTTTGCATGGCACCTTCTTTATCCAAATTAATAAAGACATTACCAAAGTCAAATATTAGTGTTTTTATCTTCGTCATATTTTGTGGAAATCAGTAAGCTTATTATGATAGGTTTTTAAGGTGTCATCTAAAATTTGAATTTCAGACATTAATTTTCCCTTAAAAACGGGCGCTTTTACACCGGTTTTGAAAGTGTTGGTTCCTGTAAAAACACGAGCTTCATCCCAAACATTCTCATCAATAAAGGTTTGTAATGTTTTGCTGCCGCCTTCAATTATTACAGACTGGATATCTTTTGAATGCAAATAATTACAAATATTGGACGCTAAACTCTCATTGAAATTAATATCTTTTTCAGTGATTCTTATAGTTTCAGCCTCTTTATTAAAAACAGCGTAGTCTTTTGATAATTTATGAGTTCTATCTAGAACAATTCGAATAGGATTCTTACCAGTCCACAATCTTACTGTTAAGCTGGGATTGTCCTCTATAACAGTATTTGTGCCAATTAAAATAGCTTGTTCTTCCGCACGCCATTTATGAACTAACTGCCTTGAATAAGGATTTGTAATCCATACTGGTTTTTTGTCTGGTTTTGTTTTTGGAGCGATAAAGCCATCAGATGTCTCTGCCCATTTTAAAATGATATAGGGTCTTTTCTTGTTGTGAAAGGTGAAAAATCTTTTATGATGCTTTTTGCATGTATTTTCAAGAACACCAACTGTAACATCACAGCCAGCAGCTTGCAGTTTTTTTATGCCGTTACCAGCAACTTTACTGTGCGTATCAATAGTTCCAATGACAATATTGGGTATTCGCTTGTCAATTATTAAATCACTACAGGGAGGCGTTTTTCCATAGTGGCTACAAGGCTCCAATGTAACATATAAGGTGGCTTCTTTTAAAAGTGTTTCATCCGTAACAGATTGAATGGCATTAACTTCAGCATGATTACCACCAAACGGACTCGTAAACCCTTCACCAATTATAATATTATTATGGACAATTACACAGCCAACCATAGGGTTTGGAGCTGTGGATCCTAATCCATTTTTGGCAATTTCAATACAGCGTTTTATGTATTTTTCATGTATCTTCATCCCGAATTTTGAAGCCATAAAAATAGAACAATAAAGTGAGCAATAATAATATTGTTATTAGAGAAATAGCGAAAGCAGATGATGAACAAATAGCTGCAGTTATTCGCAATGTTTTAATTGAGTTTGGTGTTCCTAAAGTTGGTACTGCCTATGCTGATAAAGCATTGGATAAAATGGCTGAAACATATAATAGATGCAAAGCTGCTTATTTTGTAATTGACGATGGCGAAAAGATTATTGGAGGTGCAGGTATTTCGCCACTTGATAATTTTGAAGGAAATACATGTGAACTACAGAAAATGTATTTTTTGCCCGAAGCAAGAGGTTTAGGCTTGGGAACCAAAATGATGACTATTTGTTTAGAGCGAGCAAAGCTGTTCGGTTATGATACATGTTATTTGGAAACCATGCCTTACATGAAAGATGCTAGAAAACTATATAAAAAGGTAGGTTTTGAAATGTTAGATAAACCAATGGGTGACACAGGTCATTACTCTTGCAATGTTTGGATGTTAAAGGATTTGAAATAGGTTGACTTTATGAAACTAAAGGATATACAGCTTATTTTTCATAGCGAACTTGATACTATTTATGGTGTAGATGAAGTGAATAGTTTTTTCAATATACTGATAAAACATTATTTAAATTTAAATAGAATTGCACTTGTGTTAGAACCAGATTTAACATTATCAAAATCTGAAGAACAACCCCTCTTCGAAGCGCTATCCAGGCTTAAAAACAATGAGCCCGTTCAGTATATAATTGGTGAAACCGAGTTTTTTGGATTACCTTTTAAAGTTAATAAACATACCTTAATACCAAGACCAGAGACAGAGGAACTTGTAGAGCAGATTCTTAAAACTATCATTTTGGATGAATCCAATAAGTCAATTAAAATTTTAGATATAGGAACTGGGACAGGTTGTATTGCCGTGTCACTGGCAAAAAACAATAAAAACTCTCAAGTTTTTGCGGTAGATGTATCAGAGGAGGCACTAAAAATCGCAAAATATAACGCAGAGTTAAACGCTGTAAATATCACTTTTATTCAGGATGATATTTTAAATCCCTCACATCCTGAATTAATAAATTCATCTCAAAACTTTGATATTATAGTTTCAAATCCACCTTATGTAAGAGAATTGGAGAAACAGGAAATAAAGGATAATGTACTGAAATTTGAACCACATGTAGCACTATTTGTACCAAATGATGATTCCTTGATATTTTATAAAGCAATTACAACGCTTGCTGTTAATAATTTGAGAGATGGAGGTCAGTTGTTTTTTGAAATTAATCAATATCTTGGTGAAGAAATGAAGCATCTTCTGGCAGATTTTAAATTAAAAAAAATAATATTGATTAAAGATATTTTTGGAAACGATAGAATTATAAAAGCGTCAAAAATTTAGAATGACAATTAAGGATCAAATAAAGAGTTTACAAGAAGAATTACGTCAACATAATTATAATTATTATGTGTTAGATAATCCTACTATTAGTGATTATGAGTTTGATATGAAACTCAAGAAATTGCAGGAATTAGAGGCTAAACATCCTGAATTTGCTGATGCCAATTCACCAACACAGCGTGTTGGAGGTGCCATTACTAAAAATTTTGAAACGGTCAAACATGAGCATCGCATGTATTCTCTGGATAATTCATATTCTAAAGAGGATTTATTGGATTGGGAAACACGTTTAAAAAAAATGATTGATGGTCCTATTCAGTTCACTTGTGAACTAAAATATGATGGTGCTTCAATTAGTCTGACATATGAAAATGGTAGTTTATTACGTGCTGTTACTAGAGGCGACGGTGTTCAAGGTGATGATGTGACTGCAAATGTTAAAACTATTAAATCCGTACCGTTGCAATTAAAGGGTGATTATCCACCAAAATTTGATATTCGCGGTGAAATTGTGTTGCCTTTTGAAGGATTTAACAAAATGAATGAGGAGCGTGAGGAAATAGGTGAGGAGCCCTATAGAAATCCAAGAAATACCGCTTCAGGCAGTTTAAAACTTCAGGACAGTGCTGAAGTTGCCAAACGACCTCTAGAGTGTTTATTATATAATATTACAGGTAGTAATTTAGGTATAAAAACCCAATTTGAAAGTCTGGAAAAAGCTAGAGCTTGGGGATTTAAAGTACCTAATGCTGCTAAACTCGCCAACTCTATAGATGAGGTTTTAGAGTTTGTAGAATATTGGGATGTTAAAAGACATGATTTGCCTTATGAAACTGATGGCGTAGTTGTAAAAGTTAATAGTTTGCAGCACCAAGATGAATTAGGTTATACGGCAAAAGCACCACGTTGGGCTATGGCTTATAAATTTAAAGCCGAACAAGTATCAACTATACTTTTAGAAATAACTTATCAGGTAGGACGAACCGGAGCTATTACACCTGTTGCTAATTTAGAGCCTGTTGAATTGGCAGGAACCACTGTAAAGCGGGCTTCATTACATAATGCCGATCAAATTGAAAAGTTAGATATTAGAGAAGGCGATACCGTTTTTGTTGAAAAGGGTGGCGAGATTATTCCTAAAATAATTGCTGTTGATTTATCTAAAAGACCTTCTAATTCAACACCAACACAATATATCACGCATTGTCCTGAATGTGAAACCGAATTAATAAGACAAGCAGGCGAAGCGCAACATTATTGCCCTAATTATAATGGTTGTAAACCGCAGATAATTGGTCGTATTCAACACTTTATTAGTCGAAAAGCTATGGATATTGATGGCTTGGGAAAAGGAACAGTTGAATTGTTATTTCATCATGATAAGGTAAATAATTACTCCGATTTATATTTCTTAAAACAAAAGGAAATTGAAGGATTAAGAATGTGGCTTGATAATCCAGATGCAGGTCTAAAGAAAAACAATCAATTACAAGTGCCTCTGGGAAAAGCAATTTTTGGTTTAAGTCAGGGTTGGGGTAATTTATCCAGAACCCATTCAGATTTAATAGCTGAAAGTGTTTCTGATATTATGGAAATATTTAATTTAAAAAAACTTCCTGAAGGTGTAGAAGAAAGAAAGTTTGAAAGGTTAATTGATATGCTTAACAAGACCATTCATACTGTTGAGCTGTCAAATTATTATTCATTTAGCGACTATGTGTCCTTTAATTTACTCCTAGATTTAAAATATCCTAAAGATACTTTAGACTTGTTTGAGATTAATAGTCTAGATATTGATTTTATAGATGAAGCTTTGAGTTTAAATAGGTTCAAAAGGCATGAGAAATTTGAAGACTTTATAGTGAAAGTATCCGATAGAAACCGAGTTGGGATTCAATCAAAAAATGCAGAAAAAATTATTGAAGCAATTCAGACTTCCAAAAAAAGACCTTTTGAAAATGTATTATATGCTTTAGGGATAAGAGATGTAGGTGAAGTAAGTGCAAAAAATTTAGTAAATCACTTTTTAACTTTAGATAGTTTGGTTGAAGCAAGCTTTGATGAATTGACTTCAATAAGAGATATTGGTGAAAGTGTTGCTAGTAACATTTTATCTTTTTTTAGTAATGAAGCTAATAGTAAAATAATAGCCAGACTTAAGGAGGCTGGACTTAATTTTGAAGTTGAAAAGAAAGAATTGTTATCTGAAAAGCTTAAAGGACTTAATTTTGTTGTTTCTGGTAAGTTTTCTATTGAAAGAAATGTACTTAAAAAAATTATTGAAGAAAATGGTGGCAAGAACGTGAGTTCCTTGTCTAAAAACACCTCTTATTTGATTGTTGGAGAGAATATGGGACCAAGTAAGAAAGAGAAAGCAGAAAAGAATGATATTAAGATGATAAGTGAGGAAGAATTTTATGACTTATTAAAATGATTAATAATTTCGTAGCATTTGATTTTGAAACAGCAAGCGGTAAAGCTCCTTGCTCTATTGGTATTGTTGAGTTTAATGATGGAGAAGTAGTTAATGAGTATTATTCTCTTATTAATCCTAAAATTGAAAAATTTAATCCTTATGCAGTTGGTGTCCACGGTATAAGAAAATGTGATGTATTAAATGAGCGTGAGTTTGATAAGATCTGGGTAGATGTTGAGCATTTTTTTAAAGATAAAATTGTAATTGCACACAACTCAAGTTTTGACATATCTGTTCTTAATTATTCACTTGAGCGGTATAACTTAAAAAATCCAATTAGCAAATGTTTTTGCTCATTGAGATTATCCAGAAAAGTATTAGAATTGGATGATTATAAATTAAGTACGTTGGCAGACTACTACTCAATAGAACAAAATAATTATCATAATGCATTGGAAGACGCTTTTGTTTGTGGTAAGATTTTTTCAAAGTTATTATTAGAAATAGATGATGTGAATTTATCTCTGATAAGTGACTCAATCATGCCAATAAAAAGAAAGAAACTACAGAAGGAAACAAAACCTTTTAAACTTTTAAAAGAACAAGAACAAATAATTATAGATTTAAGATTCAATCTTGAACAAGTTTTAGGGATTTTAACCAATAAATTGGCTAGTAAGACCTTTGTGGTTTCTGGTGTTTTTCAATCGGTTTCAAGGAATGAACTTAAAAAACTCATTGAAGATAATGGCGGGAAAGTTTCATCCTCTATATCTTCAAAAACCTCTTTTGTAGTTGCGGGCGACAACATGGGTCCCAGTAAAAGGGATAAGGCTGAAAAGCTTGGTATTTCTATAATATCTGAACAAGATTTTCTGGATATGATTATTTAGAAAGAGTATAAATAAAGCTTTTTATCGTTAAAGTGTATAATTTTATCGATTAATTGTAATTTTTGTATATATTTGCTTTCAGTAAATGTTAATAATGGGAATAAAGAAGTCTAATATATTAATTGGGTTGATCATAATGCTTTGTATAGCATTTACCGCTTATGAATTTCTAGGGCTTAGTTTAATTTCTGAAAAATTTAAAGCTTTAATTGTCCCGACTTTCACCCTATTGTATTTTGTATCAGTCAATCGAAAATCATTTTATTTTACATGGTTTTTAATTCTATTTTCTGTTTCAGAACTGATAGTGTTTTCAGAATTACTTTTTGATTTTAACACCATGACGGATGATGAAATTTTGAAATTTGATGACTTTTATTATACTTCTGGGAATTTATTATATATAGCAGCCTATATCTTTTTACTTATTGAAGTAGTCAAAACTTTTAATTTAAAAGCTGTCTTAAAAAATTACAAAATTCATTTGGTAGTTTTAAGTGCTTTAAATGTTTATATAATTTATGTTCTTTTGACTATTGTTAATCCGTATGTTGAAGATTCCTTTTTATTTTTTATAGAACTTATTTATAACATCGTAATGCTGTTATTGTTGACATTTTGCCTTATTAGTTACTTTTATAACGACAACAAAAAATCACTATTTTTATTTTTTGGTTCTGTTTGTCTTGTGTTTTCAGAAGTCATTCAAGTAGCTTATTTTTACATTACGGAATCAGAAAATGCTTTTCTGAATGTAGCACAAACATTTCTTTTCATATTAGCATTTAGCTTCTTCTATTTTCAGTCAAAAATCAGAAACAAAAAGGTTCAGTTTTTTGCGTGATTAAATTCTTGATTTCAGGAAAGGTATATCTCTTCTGTACAGATATAAAATTATTATTGATAGTATGAATGTGGTAATAGCCGTTATAAAAAGCGTGCCTTTATCATTGTTTACCTCGATGCCTATTTTTGTTAGATGCATTGAGATCGCACCTCCAATTATACCAAGAGTTAGTATAGCTCCTAACCAAACAGTTTTAGGTATTAGTAAAAGTATTCCGGCTATTAGTTCAAGAATGCCAATACCAATTCGACCATATGGCTCTAGACCACCTTGTTCAAAGATATAAACGCTATCTGGATGTGCTGTAAACTTAAACCGTAATGTTTGGATGAGAATTATTGCGACTGTAAGTCTTAAAATAAAAGGGATTTTTGATTTCATTTACAGTATGTTTCCCTTTTTTAGACGTTTTTCTTACCAACGCATTACAGATTAGTTATAAAATTTAATGAAGTCAGATATTACCATTATTATACAATAATTGAAGTTCCTTTTGCTTCTTTATTCTTATTATTATCAAAATAAAAATCGATTCTACCCAAATTAATGCCATAACATCCAACTTGGTTAACAAGCATGTTGTTTCCTGCTTTATTTTTTACAACGGTGGGTTTTGGTAAAAATGTATGTGAATGACCGCCAATAATAAGATCGATATTATTTGAATTTTCTGCAAGCTTTAAATCGCCAATTATATTAGTATTACTATAATTGTATCCAAGATGTGACAAACAAATTATTAAATCGCAATTTTCTTCTTCCCTCAAAATTCTCGACATGTCTTGAGATATTTCAATTGGGTCTAAATATTTGGTTTCTTTATATAAGTTCTTTAAAACCAAACCATCTAATTGAATGCCAATACCAAAAACGCCAATTCTGATGCCATTTTTCACAAAAACTTTATAAGGCTTCACGCTGCCATCAAGGATGGTGTTAGAAAAATCATAGTTAGCTGAAAGAAATTGAAATTTAGCATGTGGTAATTGTGCAAATAAACCATCAATACCATTATCAAAATCATGATTACCAATGGTGGCTGCGTCGTACTTTAATTTGCTCATAAGCTTAAATTCCAATTCACCACCGTAATAATTAAAGTACGGAGTTCCTTGAAAAATATCACCTGCATCAAGTAAAAGTGTATGTGGGTTCTCTTTTCGGATATTATCAATTAAAGTTGCACGTCTAGCCACGCCTCCTTTGTTTGGGTTTCTACCATCTTCAGGTCCAAATGGGTCAATATGGCTATGAACATCATTGGTATGTAAAATGGTAATTTGTTTTGTAGGATTCTGTGGCATGCAGGATGATAATCCAACACTGCCTAATCCAACTAATGCTGCGCTTGCTGATGTTTGTTTTAAAAATGCTCTTCGTTTCATGTTTAATTCTTTAGTTTAATGAAGCGATTATCAATTTTAGGGTCAATAGTGTCGGTTTTTATAAAATAATCGAGAAAAGCATTTCTAATTTTATAATTCATGATATGTACATCTTCGTTGTTTTGAAAAAAAGTCATGCTATCTCCGCCATTGTATAAATAGTCATTTGTAGCAACATAATAGACCCTTTCAGGATCAATAGGTTTTTTGCTTATAGAAGCATTAATCAAATTAAAGTCTGAATCTACTGTGATATTCAACTTTGATATTGGATGTGGACGTTTTGCCATTAATAAATAATCTATTAATTGATTAACACTAGATCCTTTCATAGCTACCACAACAATACTATTTTCAAAAGGCATTATTTCGTAAGCTGTTCGTATGGTTATGTTTCCTTTAGATATTATGGCTCTTATACCACCATGATTTACCAAAACCATATCGATGTCATGACCTGTCCTGGATTTAAATATAGGATTTGTTTGTTCGTAGATAACATCAGCAAATAAGTTGCCTATAGCTGTATTTAATTCACCATCACTTTTAGAATAAGTGTCTTTAGCATAAGAAATAACACTATCAAGCTCTTTATTTACATGAATGCGATAAGGTTGAATAAACGAATCAATTTTACTATCGCTTTTAAGGCTGTCAGAGACCGAAATTTGTTTGCCTTCTATGCGGTTTAACTGCCAATTATCTGGTTTGCAACCCAGAATTACTAAAGCAAAGAGTAAAAAATATAAAGGTTTTAATGTCATGTTTTAAACTAAAAATTAATAAGCATATCTAGGTACTTTTACTACCTTTGTACAAAGCATAAAGATATAATGATTTTAAAGGGTTTTAAAGAAAAATCTATTAAAAAAAAGCTAAATGCTTTATTGGATTCACCTAAAGTTGTTGTTGAGGATGGTTTTGTGAAAAGTATTGGTGTTTTATTTAATGCCGATGAAGTTGGAGATTTTGAAATGTTTAAATCGCTTTCTGATTATTTGAATGTAAGACCTAATAAATTAAAAATTATTGCGTTTACTGAAAATAAAAAAGAAAATCTTTTTTCTTGGAATGTATGTTTTAACCCAAAAGATATTGGTTGGCTTGGAAAAATTAATAATCCGGAATTGGAAACGTTTTTAAACGCAGATTTTGATTTATTGATTAGTTTTTACACGAGTGATATATTGGAATTGAAATTATTAACAGCACTTTCAAAAGCAAAATATAAGGCTAGTATATTTCAAAATGATAAACGGTTGAATGATTTAATAATTAGTACTGAAGTAAAACAGTTTTCAGTATTTAAGAGTGAATTAAAAAAGTATCTAAAAGTATTTAACAAATTAAGAAATGAATAAAAAGTTTGAAGGTGTTGGTATTGCCATTGTAACACCATTTAATGAGGATTTAACCATAGATTATCAATCGTTAATCAAGATTGTTAATTACAATATAGATAACGGTATGGATTATATTGTTATTTCGGGAACTACTGGTGAGAGCGTTACCATAAGTAGTGAGGAAAAGAAGCAAATAATACAAACCATTAAGCAGGCAAATAACAATCGTGTACCTTTGGTTTTAGGCATTGGTGGAAATAATACAAATCAGGTTCTAGAAGAAATTAAAAGCACTGATTTTTCAGGTATTGATGCAATATTGTCTGTTTCGCCATATTACAGTAAACCTACACAAGAAGGGGTTTATCAGCATTACAAAGCGGTTTCAAATGTTTCTCCAGTGCCTATAATAATGTACAATGTGCCAGGTAGAACAGCATCTAATATGTTGCCGCAAACTACTTTGCGACTAGCTCAAGATTTTGATAATATCATTGCTGTTAAGGAAGCAGGTAACAACATGTCCCAGTATCTTTGGTTATTAAAAGATAAACCCAGTGATTTTATGATTATTTCTGGTGATGATGATTTAGCACTGCCAGTAACATTAGCTGGAGGTTCAGGAGTTATTTCAGTAATTGGTCAAGCGTTTCCTAAAGATTTCACTAAAATGATTCATTTAGGGCTAGAAAGAAAAGCTGATCAAGCCTATAAGTTACATTTTAATCTAATGGAAATTACCAGTCTTATTTTTTCTGAAAACAATCCTTCTGGAATAAAGGCAGTGCTTCAAACAATGAACCTGTGCAAAGATAAAGTTCGTTTACCGTTAGTAGAAGCTACTGATGGTTTAAAATCAAAAATACAATCATTCATAGCACAGTACAATTAAAAGTTAAATTAAACTTAAACCTAATAAATACCTTATTTCAACTGTTAATTTAGCATAATAAAATATTTTTTAGTTCCACATTAATATCTTAATTTTGCATCCTGTTTAAAAACTATGAAGAAATTCTTTTACATTATCTTAACCTGCACGCTTTTAGGTTCTTGTAGTCCATATCAAAAAGCTTTGAAAGGTACTGATATTGGCGTGAAGTATAAAGAAGGTGAAAAACAGTTTGAAGCTGGTAAATATGCAAAAGCAAACAAATTGTTTGAGCAAATTATACCAAGTTACAGAGGTAAACCGCAAGCTGAAAAGTTGACCTATTTACACGCTATGGCTTCCTATAATTTAGAGGATTGGTATTTGGCTAGTTATCAGTTTGAACGTTTTGTGTCATCCTATCCTAATAGTGAAAAAGTTGAAGAAGCCTCTTTTTTAGGTGCTAAAAGCGCTTATATGTTGTCTCCTGTCTATTCAAAAGAACAGTTAGAAACAAAAGGAGCCATTGAAAAGTTGCAATCATTCATAAACCTTTATCCTGATTCAGAATATTTAGCTGAAGCTAATAAGTTGGTTAAAGAATTGGATTTTAAATTAGAAAAGAAAGCATTTGACATTGCCAAACAGTATAACACCATAGCTGGATATACTGCTGATTATAATGCGCCTATAGAAGCTATTGATCAGTTTATTTTTAATTTCCCTGGGTCAGTTTTTAGGGAAGAGGCTTTGTTTATAAAATTTGACTCGGCTTATAAGCTAGCTATTAATAGCGTTTCCTATAAAAAACAACAGCGTTTAGAGGATGCCAAAACATATTTTAACTCTTTCAAATCAGCCTATGCAAATTCAGAGTTTATGGTTGAAGCCGAAAAAATGAATGAAGAGATTGAAAGAGAATTAGAAAACTACAGTACTAAAAGTTAATATCATGAAAATGGATTTGAAAAAAATTAATGCTCCAGTAAATACTACAACTTACAACAGAAACAAAGTTGATGAGCCAACAGAGAACATTTATGAGGCTATTTCAATTATTTCTAGAAGAGCAGAACAAATAAATTCAGAGATAAAAAAAGAGTTGATTGAGAAGCTTGAAGAGTTTGCTACTTACAACGATAGTCTTGAGGAAATTTTTGAAAACAAGGAGCAAATTGAAGTTTCAAAGTTTTACGAAAAATTACCTAAACCACATGCATTAGCAGTACAAGAGTGGTTAGATGGTAAAATTTACCACAGAAATACTGAAGAAGATACTCAGGAATAAAAACGTATGTCAATATTAAGCGGCAAAAATATACTTCTAGGCATTAGTGCTGGTATTGCTGCTTACAAAACGGCAAGTTTAGTTCGGCTATTAATAAAAGCGGGTGCTCAAGTCCAAGTAGTCATGACGCCTGCTTCTAAAGATTTTATTACACCTTTAACCTTATCTACACTTTCTAGAAACCCTGTCTATTCAACTTTTGTTGATGAAGAAGATGAAAACGCTACATGGAACAATCATGTGGAGTTGGGTATTTGGGCAGATTTAATGCTGATAGCACCTGCCACTGCCAATACCATGTCTAAAATGGCCAATGGTGTCTGCGATAATTTGTTGTTAGCTACTTATTTATCTGCTAAATGCCCTGTTTACTTTGCGCCAGCTATGGATTTGGATATGTACAAGCATCCATCTACATTACGCTCATTAGATATTTTAAAACGATACGGAAACATTGTAATTCCTGCTACGAGTGGTGAATTAGCAAGTGGTTTGGTTGGTAAAGGTCGTATGGCTGAACCAGAAGATATGGTACTTTTTATAGAAAAAGATATTATAAATAATTTGCCTCTAAAAGGGAAGAAGGTTTTAATTACTGCAGGACCAACTTATGAGGCTATTGATCCTGTAAGGTTTATAGGTAACCATTCTAGTGGTAAAATGGGGTTTGAAATAGCGAAGGCAGCAGCGAATCTAGGCGCAGAGGTTTGCCTTATTAGTGGCCCAACCTCACAAAGCATAAATCACAGTTTGGTTAGCGTTGTAAATGTTACTTCAGCTGAAGACATGTATATTGCGGTTCATGACAATTTTAAAAACGTTGACATCGCAATTCTTGCAGCCGCAGTTGCAGATTATAAACCAATTGTAGTTGCCAAGGATAAAATAAAAAAGAAAGATTCAACGTTATCTCTAGAGTTAGAAAAAACAAAGGACATACTAGCGTCTCTAGGAGAAATTAAAACCAATCAGTTTTTAGTAGGTTTTGCACTTGAGACTAATAATGAGCTTGAAAATGCAAAAGCCAAGCTGAAAAATAAGAATTTAGACTTAATTGTCTTAAATTCGTTGAATGATAAAGGAGCAGGATTTAAGTCAGATACCAATAAAGTAACTTTAATCAACAAAAATGATGAGGTTAAAACTTATGATTTAAAATCGAAAGAGCAAGTGGCTCAAGACCTATTAAAAGAAATTATAAAACAACTTGATGAATAGAATTTTATTTGTTCTTACATTATTTATAGGATTCGCAGTTCAAAGCCAAGAATTGAATTGTAACGTTATTGTTAATGCACAATTTACAGGAAACGAAAATTTACAAATTTTTAAAACACTTCAAACCCAATTAAGGGAGTTTGTAAATACCACTAAATGGACAGATAAGGAGTATGCAGCACAAGAACGTATTGAATGTGGTATTTTTATAAACATAACAGAATACAATAGTGATATTTTTAAAGCTACCATTCAAGTTCAGTCATCAAGACCAGTTTATGGTTCTACCTATTCTTCGCCAGTTTATAATGTAAATGACAAAGACTTTACTTTCAGGTATTTAGAATTTCAAAATTTATTGTTCAATAAGAATCAGTTTGAATCCAATTTAGTTTCTGTTCTCGCTTTTCATGTTTACATGGTTTTGGGTTTAGATGCTGATACTTTTGCACCTAATGGTGGTGATGAATATTTAAAACAAGCACAAACCATAGTCAATTACTCACAACAGGAAAATGCTAAAGGCTGGAAATTGGAAGATGGTTTGCAAACACGTTTTGCTTTAATTGACAACCTATTATCACCTACTTTCAAAGAATATAGGTCTGTTATGTATGATTACCATCGTAAAGGATTGGATATTATGAATGAAGATCCTAAAAAAGGTAAAACAGCTATAGCTGAAGCCATTGGTGAATTTGAGTCTATGAATAGAAGAAGACCTAATTCCTTTTTATTGAGAACATTTTTTGATGCTAAAGGTGATGAAATTGAACAGATATTTTCTGATGGACCTAGTGTTGAAATAACAGAGCTTATAGCTACCTTAAATCGTGTTGCGCCAATGTATTCAAGTAAATGGCGTAGTATTAAATTTTAATTGTATTTCTTTTTTTATTTGGTAAAAAACCATAGCTTTTAAGTTTAATTTAATTTTCGCTTGTTAACATCTCTTTCTATAAAAAATTACGCGCTTATTGATGATCTACATGTAGATTTTAATCAAGGTCTGACCATTATTACTGGAGAAACAGGAGCAGGAAAATCTATCTTATTAGGTGGCTTGTCTTTAATCCTTGGTAAGCGAGCTGATTTAAGTTCTTTAAAGAATGATGATGATAAATGTATTATCGAGGCTGTTTTCAATGTTTCTAATTATGATTTAAAACAGTTGTTTAATCAATTAGATTTTGATTTTGAAGACTATACCATTATCCGTCGTGAAATATTACCTTCGGGAAAATCGCGTGCTTTTGTCAATGATTCTCTAGTAAATTTAAGCAGTTTACAAATTTTAGGGAATCAATTGATTGATATTCATTCACAACATGAAACCTTACAATTGGTTGATAATGATTTTCAATTCCGAGTTATTGATGCTTTGGGTGACAATAAAGAAAGGTTAAGATTATATAAAGAAGCTTTAAAGCAGTATAAAATAGCCTCAAAGCAATATGATGAATTATTAAAATTTCAAGCCGAAGCAATAAAAGAGCACGACTATAATACGTTTTTATTGAATGAATTGATTGAAGCAAATTTAGTTGATGGAGAATTGGAAGTGCTTGAAGAAACCTACGAAACGCTTAATAATGTTGAAGAAATCAAAGAAACACTAGAAAGTACATACCATTTATTAGATGATGAACAAGTAGGTGTTTTAAGTAACTTGGCTACCATAAAAAACAGTTTACATAGGTTAAGCAAATATGCTTCAAAATACGATGATCTTTATAACCGAATAGATAGTTCTGTTATTGAACTTAATGATTTGTTTGATGAAGTTGGAGTTTTGAAAGATGATTTAGATTTGGACCCTGAAAGATTAGAACAAACTTCAAGTAAAATCGAGTTAATCACTTCCTTGATAAAAAAGCATTTTGTAAATGACGTATCAGAATTAATTAAAATAAGAGATAACCTTTCCCAAAAGGTAAAGGAAACTGAAAATCTTGATGAGGAGATATTAAAAAAAGAGAACCAGGTTAAGGAAATCTTACAAGTTGTAAATAGTATTTCAATAGAAATTCATGATAATAGAGAAAAAGCCATACCAAAACTAAAAAAAGAGTTAGAGGATATTTTACAACAATTAGGCATGCCCAATTCAGAATTTAACTTTGAGGTAGATTTAGTTGATGACTTTTTTAATAATGGAAAGGATATATTGAAATTTCAGTTTAAGGCAAATAAAGGAGGTCAGTTTCATGACCTAAAAAAGGCTGCTTCTGGAGGTGAATTATCTCGAATAATGCTTTCCATAAAGCTAATATTGTCTAAATATGTACAATTGCCATCTATTGTGTTTGATGAAATTGATTCTGGCGTTTCAGGAGAAATATCTAATAAAATGGGAGATATGATGCTTGAAATGAGTAAGACTATGCAAGTATTAACTATAACACATTTACCACAAATTGCGGCAAAAGGTCATACGCACTTCAAGGTTTATAAGGAAGATGTTAACCAAATAACACAAACAAATTTGATGGAATTAAATCACGATGAACGCATTGTTGAGATTGCGCAAATGTTGGGAGGTGAGAAAATTTCAAATTCAGCAATAGCCCATGCCAAACAATTATTGAATTAATACTATCTTTGGTAAACTAAAAACAACGAATCAACTTATATAAATATGTCTAATAATTTATTAAAAGGAAAAAAGGGAATCATTTTTGGAGCGTTAGATGAAAATTCAATCGCTTGGAAAACAGCAGAACGTGTTCATGAGGAAGGTGGTACGTTTGTACTTACAAATGCACCAGTGGCCATGAGAATGGGACAAATAAATGCTTTGGCTGAAAAAACAGGAAGTCAAGTAATACCTGCTGATGCCACTTCTGTAGAAGATTTAGAGAACTTGGTTGAAAAATCCATGGAAATACTAGGAGGTAAGATTGACTTTGTACTTCACTCTATTGGTATGTCAATTAACGTGAGAAAAGGAAACCATTATACAGATCAAAATTACGATTGGACACAAAAAGGAACTGATGTTTCTGCAACTTCTTTCCATAAGGTAATGCAGACACTTTATAAAAAAGATGCTATGAATGAATGGGGAAGTATAGTTGCGTTGACTTATATGGCAGCACAGCGCGTATTCCCAGATTATAATGATATGGCAGATAACAAAGCTCTTTTAGAAAGTATAGCGCGTAGTTTTGGTTATTTCTTTGGTAGAGACAAGAAGGTACGTGTAAATACTATTTCTCAATCTCCAACACCAACAACTGCAGGTAGTGGTGTAAAAGGTTTTGATGGCTTTATATCATATGCAGAAAAAATGTCTCCTCTCGGAAATGCCACAGCTTTAGACTGTGCAAACTATACTGTAACACTCTTTAGTGATTTGACACGGAAAGTGACACTTCAAAATTTATTCCATGATGGTGGGTTCAGTAACATGGGTGTAAGTGATGCTGTGATGGACACTTTTACAAAATAGAAACAAAAATAGACTTATATACTAGAGAGGCTTAATCAAGCCTCTCTTTTTTTTGCGAAATGTTAAATTTAAATAGTAAATTTAAACGTTTAATAGGTTAAAACTTTAAGTGTGAAAAAATTATATTTCGTTTTTATCCTTTTAGTTTTCAAAGCTCCAGCCCAAGTGAGTTTTGTAAATCAAGCTTCTGCACTAGGAGTTAATATGTCAGCAGGTGACCTTGAATATGGAAGTGGCATTTCTTTTTGCGATTATAATAATGATGGTTGGGATGATATAACTATAGCTACTCAAGGAGGTAGCCAAACCGAATTCTATTTAAACGATCAAGATGGCACTTTTACTAGACAAAATATCACATTAGCTAGTAATAATGTTCAAGGAAGACAATTAGTTTGGGTTGATTATGATAATGATGGTGACAAAGATTTATTCATTGTAAGTAATACAGACGGAAACCATTTATACAATAACAACGGCTCACTTATTTTTACAGATGTAACAGCAGCTGCAGGTTTGCCTACAAATAATATTGAAAGTTGGGGAGCGTCATTTGGAGATGTTAATAACGATGGTTATTTGGATTTGTTTATCAGTAATAGAGATGATAATTTGGTGCAACCTAATTTGTTGTTTTTAAATAATCAAGACGGTACATTTACTGATATCAGTCTATCTTCAGGAATACACAGCACAAGTCATCTTTCATTCTGTTCAGCTTTTTTTGATTATAATAATGATGGTTGGCAGGATATTTACATTGCTAACGATAAGATTTTTAATGAAAACTTTTTATATCACAATAATGGTGATAACACATTTACAAATGTAGCTCCAAGTGCTGGTGTCAATATTGCTATTGATGCCATGACCACAACGGTTGGAGATTATAATAATGATGGTTGGTTTGATATTTATGTAACAAACACTCCTACTCAAGGTAATGCCTTATTTAGAAATAATGGCGATAATACTTTTACCAATGTAACGGTTAGTTCAGGTACAGCCTTCAATAGTTTTGCTTGGGGAGCAGTTTTCTTGGATGCGGATAATGATATGGATTTAGATATGTACGTGAGTAGTTCCATGGATGGCTCTGTTCCTCAATTGCCATCAGCTGTGTTTTACACCAATAACAATGACGGAACTTTTAGTACACCTAATGCAGGGTTTGTAGGCGATAATGGTATCAGTCATGCAAACGCTGTTGGCGATGTTGACAATGATGGCTATCCAGAAATCATAGTGAGCAATGCAAATAATGAAAATGTGTTTTTATGGAAAAACCAAACTGTTCAAAATAATAATTGGTTAAAAGTCAAGTTAGAAGGTGTTATTAGTAATAAAGATGGTATTGGTTCTAAAATTGAAATATCTATAAACGGAGAAAAACAATACCGTTATACACTATGCGGTGAAGGATATATTTCTCAAAATTCTAATTCTGAATTTTTTGGATTAGGTACCAATACTATTGTTGATTATGTAAAAGTTACCTGGTTAAGCGGAGCAGTTGATTATTTTGAAAATGTCAATGCGAACCAGCAGTTAAATATTTTGGAAGGGTCAAACCCTTTGCATGTTGATGATTTTAATAATTTATCACTATTTGTAAAAAACCCAGTTGGTACTGAATTACATATTAGTTCATCAGAAACTATAACAGAAATTATGCTTTATGATTTGTTGGGTAACAGAATTCTTCATGAGAAATTAAACACCCATTCTTACCAAAAAAATGTTTCTTCTTTAAGCCAGGGTATCTATCTATTAAAGATAAATAGTTTAAATACACAGCATCTCAAACGAATTATTAAAAAATAAGCTTGTATTTCATCAGTTAAAAATTACTCTTTATCGAAAAAAAATGCATTTCGTCGATTAGGGACTACCTATGTTTTTAGGGTTTAAATTATTCAATACTTTTAGTGATTATGTAAACTTAAACTAAATAAATATGAAAAAAATTACTTTATTATTAGCGTTAATCTCGTTTTCTTACGGATTTTCGCAAACCTTAAATCAAAATGCTAGTTGGCCTAATGCCAATTGGACAGTGACAGGATCATACAGTACCGATCCAACTGCTTTTGAAGCAGACCCTACAACAACTTCAAATTTTGCTTTTGATGATGATGATGCAGGAAATCCAAACGATGATGATATAGCTGCTGAATCTCCCGTTATTGACCTTACTGCTGCCCATAGTGCTGGAGAAACTGTGATAACTGTAACAGCTAACTATTTTTTCAGAGTGGTTAATACACTTGGAACAGCTCAAGAAGATTTGTTGACCATACAATATTGGGATAACGATGCTAGTTCTTGGATGGAATGGGTTGGAGCAATGGACGGCACTGAAGGAGCAGGTGGACCTAATACAAATAATTTTTGTACACCAACTAAAACAGCTTTCGAAACACCACCTTTAAATATCAGTGGCTTTACTGCTACCCAACTGTCAGGATTTAAATATAGAATATATTATGATGATGACGGATTGGAGCCTACTGGAAATAGTTGGGAATGGGGTTTCTGTTTTGATTCACCAACTATTGTATCATCTGGATGTGCTGCTGCAACTTTTACTTTAGCGCAAGGAACAAACAATTGTCCAACTGAAGAATTTTTTATAAATGTAGATATTACAGATTTAGGAACAGCTACTACAGTAAATATTTTAAATGATGGAGGAGCAGCGGCTGTTAATGGCGTTGATCTTTCAGGTTCGCCTTATTCTGTAGGGCCTTTTCCAGCAGGTACTGATGTGACTATTACTGTTGAAGATGCTGCAAATTCAAGTTGTAATGGAATGAATAATTTAACAACATTGGCATCTTGTCCACCAAGTTGTGCTACTGGACCAATTACACCATTAGATGGTGCTATAGATGTAGATGCTTTCGCTAATATCACTTTATCATGGACTGCTCCTGCTTCAGGACCTGCACCTGACAATTATGATATTTATGTAGGAACTATGTCTGATGGTAGTGATCAAGCCTTTTTCAGTAGTACTACTGATACGTTTTTTGAAGCACCAATTGGAGCTTATGATACAACCATTTATTGGAGTATTATTCCAAGTACTTTAGGGGTTGAGGCAACAGGTTGCTCACTATGGTCTTTTACAAGTGCTAGTCCAGATGGAACATCTTGTTTAAATGCTCCTAATGGTCAGTGGCCAGGTGCAACATATGATATTGCTGCATCAGGTACATGTGATGGCACTACTTCAAATGAAGTTGTTGCTAATGGCTGGACTGGAGAGTATTCACTGGTAACTGTTGTAGATGGAGAGACTTATATTTTTGAAAGTTCTGTAGGAACAGATTTTGTAACTATAGGTAGTGAAGATGGAACAACGGCTTATGCTTCTGGTGAAGGGTCAGCAACATGGACCGCAGATTTATCTGGGAATGTTAGATTCTATTTACATAATGATACAGATTGTAATACAGAACAAGTTGATAGGATAAGATCTGTTATTTGTGGTGTTACCTTATCAACAGAAGATTTTCTGTTTAATGATAAGTTATTTACTTATTACCCAAACCCAGTTAGCAATAACTTAACAATTCAAGCACAAAAGAATATTCAGAACGTAACTGTTTATAATATGTTAGGTCAAGAAGTTTTAAACAACATACCAAACACTGTTGAAAGTACAGTTGATATGTCTAATCTTAAAACTGGAGCTTACTTTGTAAAAGTGACTATTGATAATAAAACTGAAACTATTCGCGTTATTAGAGACTAATATTTTTATAATAGTATTTAAAAAGCCACTCATTTGAGTGGCTTTTTTTATAGGTTTATCTACATTTGTCTATATGAAATTACAGTATTCATTCGTCATTCCCGTTTACAACCGTCCTGATGAGATTAAGGAGTTGTTGGAGAGTTTTGTGAATTTAGATTTTGATCAAGCGTTTGAAATTGTGATTGTGGAAGATGGATCAAGTATAACTTCAGAAAAAGTAGTTGAGTCCTTCAGCGATAAATTAAATATCATTTATTATTACAAGTCAAATTCTGGTCCTGGTGACTCTCGAAATTTTGGGATGCGTAAGGCTACAGGAAATTATTATATCATATTAGATTCCGATTGTATTTTACCACCTAGCTACTTGAAGCTTGTTGATGAGAGCCTCCAAAAAGAGTATGTAGATTGTTATGGTGGTCCTGATAATGCCCATAGTTCATTTTCTTTAATACAGCAAGCTATAAACTTTTCAATGACATCTGTTTTGACAACTGGTGGAATAAGAGGTAATAAGCATAGTGTTGATAAATTTCAGCCACGAAGTTTTAATATGGGGCTTTCTAAAAAAGCATTTCTGGCCACGAATGGATTTGGTAGAATTCATCCTGGTGAAGATCCAGATTTATCAATTAGATTATGGAAAACAGGATTTAAAACCAAACTAATCTCAAATGCTTTTGTATATCATAAAAGACGAATCTCTTGGTCTAAGTTTTTTAATCAAGTATATAAATTTGGTAAAGTAAGACCAATTTTAAATCTCTGGCATCCAGAAACCAAAAAGATTACGTATTGGTTCCCTTTTTTATTTGTTTCAGGATTTTTAGTGGCTACACTGTCGTTCATATTCTTGAATTGGTTCTTACCTTTGTTTTTCTACGGTATTTATTTTACCTTAATCTTTATATCAGCTTTAATAAAAAGTAAAAATTTAAGTCTAGCAGGTTATTCAATTATAGCAGCTTCTATTCAATTTTATGGCTATGGTTTAGGTTTTATTAAATCAATCTATGCCATTCGTGTTTTAGGAAAAGCGCCAGAAGACTGTTTCCCAGAATTATTTTTTAATCAACATGTTTAAAAAAATAAAATCCAAAATACTAAAATCAATAAGGAATAAAAGAGTTAATATTTTTCTTTTGTTCCTATTAGTTTCATTCATTATTTTGATACTAACCAAATTATCAAAACCCTATATAAGTACTGTTAAATTTGGAATTAATAAGGTGAACATTCCTGAAGAACATGTGGTTTTTAATGCAAAAAACAATCAGCTAAAAGTAAGTGTAAAGGGGCAAGGTTTTAGTTTATTACAGTATTACTTAAAGAAGCCTTTAATTAATATTGATTTTACCAAAAACATTACAAAAATGGATAGTTTTTATGTTTGGAATAGTTCACTGGGTTATTCTGATATAATCTCACAGTTTGATAAAGACATAGAGGTCCTTAATATCAATCCAGATACACTGAAGTTTAGGTACGATGTAAATGTCATAAAAAAAATACCAGTAGTGTTAAATGAGCAAGTTAAATTTAGTCAAGGATATGACTTGATTGAACACTATGAGCTAAAACCTGACTCTATTAAAATCATCGGTCCAGAAAGTCTCATAGAAGAAATAGCAAGTATTGAAACCGATACGCTTTTTTTAAAAGATATTAAGAACAACATAGCGATTAATCTACCATTGAGAATGCCCGAAGTGGCTGACGAAATTAAATTTTCAAGCAACAGTATTTTGGTTTCAGCAGAAGTTGGAAAATTTACTGAAGGCAGTTTAAAAGTTCCTATTCAAATTAAAAATGTTCCAGCAAATATTAAAATCAAATACTTTCCTAAAAAGGTAAACGTTTCTTTTTATACAAGTCTTCAAAATTTCAATACAGTGAAGGTTGAAGATTTTATGGTTGAGTGTGATTTTTCTGAAGTTTCTGAAAAGCAACATTATCTCATTCCAAAGATTGTGAAAAAACCCGAAAATGTAAGAAATGTAAAAATGGGTCAAGAATTAATTGAGTATATCATCACCGAATGAAAATTGTAGGACTTACAGGAGGTATAGGAAGCGGCAAAACTACTGTTGCTAAAGTTTTTAATGAGCTTGGTATAGCTGTGTATATTTCAGATTTTGAAGCTAAAGCACTTATGAATCGATCAAAGGTTATTAAGCGAAAGCTCATTGTGTTATTCGGTGAAGAGGCTTATTTAAATAATACCTTAAACAGACCCTTTATTGCTAACAAAATTTTTAATAACAAATCACTTCTTGATAAAATGAATGCCATTGTGCACCCTAAAGTAGGTCAGCATTTTAATAAATGGGTAAAAAAACAATCAGGTTCTTATGTTTTAAAAGAATCGGCTATTTTATTTGAAAGTGGTGGTGATGCCTATTGTGATTTCACAATTTTAGTTACTGCTCCAGAGGATATTCGCATTCAGCGTATTATTAAAAGAGACAATACTTCCAAAGAAAAAGTTAAGGCTATTATAGAAAATCAATTATCAGATGCTGTAAAACGTGATAAAGTTGATTTTATTATTGAAAACACCTCCTTAAATAATATGAAGGAACAGGTGCATCAGGTTCATCGCGAACTACTTAAAAACATAGAGCAAACCTGAATTTTAACATTTTTGTTAATGTAAGGTTAAATGCTAAGTTCCCTAAATGTTAAAATGTTAATTTTGAATGATGAGCAAAAGGTTATTCATCATATTGGTGTTATTAATGAGTTTGTCGCTTGTCGGAATAATTTTTGTTCAAGCTTATTACATTAATAACTCCATTGAAAATGAGGAGGAGCAATTTAACTTCAATGTAAAAAAGGCATTAAGTTACACTGTTCGACAAATTGAAGACAATGAATTGGAAGGCTATTATAAAAAGTATCATAATTTAATTGATCAAGAAAAACAAGCCGATTCAATTTCTGTTTCAGAACTTTTCATTTTTCAACAGAACAATGAAACCAATGAAACGCTCATTACCAGAAGTGGTATACTCGAAGAAAACTATAAGTTGTCTTCATCGCTCTTTGACATAGGTTTAGATAGTTTGAACATCAAACGTATTCTTAATAGTACTGAAACTAAAATATATAGTAATCAACCTTCATTAGATAATGAAATTAATGCCAATCATATTTCTAGCATTATCACGCAAAGTAGATTAACTGAAGCTGAAAAAATTGTACTAGACCAATCCTTAAAGATAGGAGCTAGTAGAATTCCAATTCATAAGCGTGTTAATGAAGAAGAAATTTCAGAATTGTTAACCAGAAAGTTACAAGAGGACAATATTGATCTGGATTATGAATTTGCTATTTATAGTAATGATTTAGCTACTAAAGTTCAAAGTGAAAATTTTGAACTTCAAAAAGCTTCCACTTTCAGTATTAGAATTTTTACAAATGAGGTTGATAAAAATAATTATAGCTTACTTGTAAACTTTCCAAAAAGAAATAAGTTTGTTCAATCATCAATAATACGAATGACGTTATTGTCAATCATATTTACCTCCATTATTATTATTGCTTATTCAAGTGCCTTGTTACAGTTGTTTAGACAACGTAAAATTTCTGAAATCAAAACGGATTTTATTAATAACATGACACATGAGTTCAAAACTCCAATAGCAACAATCAATTTAGCTTTAGATGCCATTAAAAACCCTAAAGTGATTGAAGATAAAGAGCGTGTGATGCGATATTTACAGATGATAAAAGATGAGAACAAGCGCATGCATGCGCAGGTAGAAAATGTATTGCGTATATCTAAACTTGAGAAAAACGAACTAAACATTAGTAAAGATCGTGTTAAACTTCATGATTTGATTGAAGATGCCATTACCCATGTGGAGCTGATTGTTGAAGACAGAAAAGGATTTATCAAAACACATTTAGATGCTGATAAATCATCAGTTTTAGCAAATGAAACGCACTTTACAAATGTAATTGTCAATATCCTGGATAATGCTATTAAGTATTCGCCAGATGCACCAAAAATAGATGTTTACACAGAAAATGTGGGAACAAACATTATTCTAAAAATAAAGGACAAGGGTAGCGGTATGAGCAAAGCAGCACAAAAACGTGTGTTTGAAAAATTTTATAGAGAACACACAGGAAATATACATAATGTAAAAGGACATGGACTTGGTCTAGCCTATGTAAAGAGAATTGTAGAGGATCACCAAGGACATATATCTGTAGAAAGTGAAAAAGAAAAAGGAAGCACATTTATTATTAAACTTCCATTAATATCATAAAATTATGACTGAAGCACAAAAGAAAATTTTATTAGTAGAAGACGACCCAAATTTTGGAACCATTTTAAAAGATTACTTAATCATGAATGACTATGAAGTCACTCATGCTAAAAACGGTATGGAAGGCTTTGAGAAATTTAAGAAAGATGATTTTGATTTATGCATTCTTGATGTCATGATGCCTTATAAAGATGGTTTTACTCTAGCCAAAGAAATTAGGGAGAAAAATACTGATGTACCTATTGTTTTCTTGACAGCCAAAGCCATGAAAGAGGATGTTTTAAAAGGTTATAAGGTTGGTGCTGATGATTATTTAAATAAACCATTTGATAGTGAAGTTTTGTTGATGAAAATAAAAGCTATCATGCAACGAAAAGCAACTGAAACAGTTGCTGATAGCAAGCAGTTTCAATTTAAAATTGGAGATTTTGATTTAAATTCAAAGCTTCGTTTTTTAACCTATGATGGAGGTGAACAAATAAAGCTATCACCTAAAGAAAATGAGTTGCTACGTTTGTTGGCTTTACACGAAAATGATTTAATGCCTCGTGAATTGGCTCTTACCAAAATTTGGAGAGACGATAATTATTTTACATCTAGAAGTATGGATGTTTATATTGCCAAATTACGTAAGTATTTAAAATTAGATCCTAAAGTTGAAATCTTGAACATTCATGGAGAAGGCTTTAGATTGGTTGTTAATACTGAAGACTAAACCAATAAACTAAATAGATATAATACATAAAACCCAGCTAAATAAGTTGGGTTTTTCAGTAGCTGTCTAAATTATCTTGATGAAAGGCATTGATAAAAGAACTTTCATTTATGGTGTTGTTTTCTGAAGAATCATAATCAACCAATATTTTCCAAATACCACTTTCCTTACGCAATATTACATGGAATTTTCCATAGTAGTGTTGTTCATTTTGAGTTCCTTTGTTTACAGTTAGTTTGTAAATACCCCTTTCTGAACCTGAATCATCATTGATTATGCGTTCTAAAAAACGGAACGAAATAGTTCTTTCCTGATTATTATTTGTCCAGCGGTTCTCATAGCCTTTAATATAATTTTCTTTACTTAATATGCGCTTGCCATCACCACCAACTCGAATTAAATCTTCACTGTGTAGTGAGCCAAACAATCTATAGTCTGACGTTTCAAAGGCTTTTGTAAATTGTTCCCAAACATCTTTATTAATTTGTTCTAGGTTCTTGTTGTTCTGGGAAATAATAACATGACTTACAAAAAAGGTAGTAAGTAAGAAGAGTTTAAGATGCTTCATCGCGTTCAATTTTTTCGGTTATAGCATTAATTATTTCAGCAACATGAGTTTTGTAATCAAACCAAGAAATATCATCGGTTTTCTTAAACCAAGTTAGTTGGCGTTTTGCAAATCGTCTGGAGTTTTTTTTAATTTCAGAAATAGCAAAATCCAAAGTCCATTCACCTTCAAAATACTTAAATAATTCCTTATATCCAACTGTGTTTAGGCTGTTTAACTCTTTATTAGGATATAGGCGTTTAGCTTCTTCAAGCAAACCCATATCAACCATTAAATCTACACGTTCATTAATTCTCTGGTAAATAACTTCTCGTTCAGCTGTTAAACCGATTGATAAGGTTTTAAAATTTCTTGAGTCTTTTTTTTTGTTTATAAAAGAAGAATAAGGCTTACCAGAACCTATGCAAACTTCAAGAGCTCGCATAACCCGATGAGGGTTTTCTAAAGCAATTGTCTTATAGGTGTTTATATCGAGCTCTTTGAGC
This sequence comes from Hanstruepera ponticola, assembly GCF_012931685.1. GTDB lineage: Bacteria > Bacteroidota > Bacteroidia > Flavobacteriales > Flavobacteriaceae > Hanstruepera > Hanstruepera ponticola. Next base: position 178,665 of record NZ_JABANC010000004.1, on the reverse strand, counting down.
TGTTTTTTTAGGGGCTCAAGACCATCCTTATCTAAAATAATATTGAGATTATTTCTTACACTTGGGTCTATTTCAGGGAAATCATCTAACCCTTTTGTTACAGCATCGACATAGAGTCCAGAGCCGCCAACCATAATCGCCAACCTATTTTTTTTAAAAAGATTTTCTAGGGTATTCAAAGCATCTTTTTCAAAAGCGCCAACATTGTAATCTTCAAATATCGATTTATGATGTATGAAATGATGAGGTGCTGCCTGAAGTTCTTCTTGATTTGGTGCAGCAGTACCAATTTGCATTTCTTTAAAAAACTGTCTGGAATCTGCAGAAATTATTTCGGTGTGGAAATGTTGCGCTAGAGCAATACTTAAATTAGTTTTACCTATGGCTGTTGGTCCAACAATAGAAATTAAATAGTTAGTCATGATGTAATTTGCAGCCACATTTAAAGCAATATTCTGCACCATCTACATGCTTTTCATTTAAACAATTTGCACAGCACTGTGAATTTAATTGAACTTCATTTGGATGCGGAGGAATAACCCCTTGTTTTGACTTGTCGTTATCATTCGCTTTTTTCGTGTATTCAGCTGATACAATACCAGTAGGTACAGCGATAATACCATAACCAAGAATCATAATTATGGTGGCGATAAATTGCCCTAAAGGTGTCACAGGAGCAATATCACCAAACCCAACTGTTGTTAATGTTACTATACACCAATAAACACTTTTTGGAATATTTGTGAATCCGCTCTCTTCTCCTTCAACCAAATACATTATGGTTCCAAATATGACAGCAGCAATCATTACAGCGAATAAAAAAACAGAAATTTTAGCACGACTGGCCTTAATTGCCGAAGCTAGTTGATTGGAGGCACCTAAATAGCGCGCCAATTTTAAGATTCTGAAAATACGTAATAATCTTAAGGCCCTCAATGCAACTAGGGCATGTGTTCCCGCAAAAATGAGAGATAGGTACTTTGGTATGGTAGAAAGAAGGTCTATAACACCATAAAAGCTTGTAATGTATTTTATAGGCCTTCTTACAGAAATTATTCGCAATATGTATTCAATAGAGAATAAAATGGTTATTATCCACTCTGATATATTCAGGAAGTTATGGTATTTGGCATCAATACTTTTTACACTTTCAAGCATAACCAATACAATACTTGCCAAAATAGCAATAAGAAGGACAACATCAAATAACTTTCCAGCAGGCGTATCAGCTTCATAAATAATTTCATGAAGTTCGTCTTTCCAAGATTTAGTGGGTTTTACAGCCATGGTAACCAAAAATACTAAAAACTAAACTAGTAATTAATTTAATTGAATAATTTTCAGTTTTTTATTACGTCTTAAATAACTTTGTATAATGTGTTGCGAATCGCGATTGTTTTCCATGGGCGTAATTACAGATTTTAATATATCTATATTATTTATTTGATAATTTAAATTGAAATAGCCTAAACCTTTAAAAACACCATTTTCAATTAAAATGGCTGAACGTTCCTCAATATCACGACCTCTGTCAATAACTACCATATTTTGAGTATCATAACTATTTTTATTAATCAACTCCAGAACACGTTGGTTATAATCAGTTACAGTCTCTATTTGAATACAAGCACCTTCACATTGTTTTATGTTATAATTAAAACAGCTTTTTTTGGTTGGGTATAAGCCTACTAATTTTTGACATAAGTTATAATTTTCAACAGATTGAAATAAAAAGCTTTTAGCGCTTTGTCTATTGCTGAACGTTGTTATAGGTTTTTTTCTGCCATCTGCCTTGTCAATAGTTAGATTAATATAGCCATGTTCATCAGTAAAGCTATATAAGGCATGTGTAAATAAGTTTCGTCTTAAAGCTCTATTAAAAAGAGGTTTGTTGCGTTTGATTTCTTCACTTTCTTTGAGGAGAGCAACCAATTCGCTACCTGTTTTTTCATAGGTTACTGCAGCTACTTGACGTTGTAACTTTTTTGATTTAGTACTTGTGTTTGTGAAGTGCTGACTGATGCGATTTTTTATATTCTTACTTTTACCAATGTATATAACATCACCATTTTCATTATGAATATAGTAAACTCCTGTGTCATTAGGGAGTTCATTAATGATCTGTTTAAGATTAGGCTCCATTTGATACTTTGGTTCCAATCTTATTGCATCTTGTACAATAAATTTCTCCAAATCTTTAGAAAGCAACATTTTGAAGAGTTTTACCGTTGCCATGGCATCACCACTAGCTCTATGTCTATCGCTGACAGGTATCCCAAGAGACCTTGCCAATTTACCCAAACTATAGGAGTCTTGCCCAGGAATTAATTTTTTTGCTAATTCCACTGTGCAAAGTGTTTTACGCTTAAAGCCAAAACCCAATCGTTTAAATTCGGTGCGTAAAATACGGTAATCAAATTGGGCGTTATGCGCTACAAGGATACAGTCTTCAGTAATTTCAACAATACGTTTGGCAACCTCGTAAAATTTAGGAGCCGTTCGTAGCATGTTACTATTTATACCTGTGAGATTAACTACAAACGGCTGGATGTCGCGTTCAGGGTTAACTAAACTAATGAATTGGTCAATAACTTTATGACCATCAAATTTGTAGATTGCAATTTCAGTTATGCCCTCTTCATTATACTTTCCGCCAGTTGTTTCTATGTCTAATATTGCGTACAAAAAATAATTCTATCAATAAGTTTTTAATAATTACGTTCACCAAATATACTGCTTCCAATTCTGACCATATTGCTACCACAAGAAATGGCCAATTCGTAATCACCACTCATACCCATTGATAGGACTCGTAAGTCATGATTTGTAGATTCCAATTCTTTTAGTTCGTCAAAACCGGATTTTAGTGTTTTAAATTCGTTTTCAATTTGTTTTTTGTCATCAGTAAAAGTAGCCATACCCATAACGCCAGTAACATTTACATGCTTGAGTTTTTTTAGTTCATCAGACTTTAAAATAGCTTTAGCTTCATTAACGGACATTCCAAATTTAGAATCTTCTTCAGCAATTTTTATTTGTAACAAGCAATTAATACTTCTGTTATGTTTAGAAGCTTGTTTGTTTACTTCTTTGAGCACTTTAAATTTCTCAACACCATGAATTAAACTCACAAAAGGTGCCATATACTTTATTTTATTGCTTTGAACATGACCAATCATATGCCATTCAATGTCTTTAGGTAGCTGTTCATGTTTCTCAACCATTTCTTGAATTTTATTTTCACCAAACACACGCTGTCCAGCGTCATAAGCTTCCATAATGGTGCTCACTGGTTTGGTTTTCGAAACGGCAACCAGAGTTACTCCTTTGGGTAATGACAATTTTATTTTCTTAAGATTTTCAGAAACCATATTTTTAGAACTCATAAATTGTTACACCACTACGCAGTTTAGGCTCAATAAAAGTTGATTTTGGAGGCATTTTTAAACCATCGTCGGCAATTTGCTTCATCTCCTCAACATTCACAGGAACCATGCCAAATCCTACAGCAAAATCACCGCTGTCAACTTGACTCTTTACGTTGACAACATCTTTTTTACCATTACTATACATAATTCGTAGATCGTTTCTTAAATCATTGATTCCAAGTATTGGTTGCAAAATTGTTTTGTACAAAATTTGAGCGTCCAAAGCGTCTAATGATGTCTCAAATTTATAGAGTGATTTACGAAGATAGAGAGAATAAAAATCACCATCTAGATACATGCTAAAATGATGTTTTTTGGATGGTTTATAGGGCATTTTTCCGCGATTCTCTATGCGATATATTCTATCAAGTTTAATAAGGAATTCTTCTTTTGATAAGCCATTTAAATCCTTAACAATTCTATTGAACTCATGAATTCGCAAATCTGATTCAGGAATTAAATAAGTCATGAAAAAGTTATAAGATTCATCTCCTTTATGATTGTTGTTCTGGGATTTCTCATCTTTATATAACAAATACGATGAGGCAGACCGATGATGACCGTCAGCAATATAGACTGTTTTCATAGCCTTAAATTCATCTGATATAGTCTTAATTACGCCAATATCATCAATTTGCCATAAATAATGTGTATCTCTGAATGTGGTAGTGAATTCAAATTCAGCACGTTCTTTTTGTGCTTCAGAAATTATTTTTGAAATCACATCATTGTCTGGATAGGTGAGTAGAACAGGCTCGGCATTGAACCCAACAGTTTTTAAATAATCTTTAAAAATAATTTCTTTGTAGGCTAGGGTTTCTTCGTGTTTTCTAATGACATTGGATTCATAATCTTTGGCACTAGCAGCTGCTATTATACCATTAAAAACTTGATGTTCCCTATCTACAATTTTATAGACATAGAAACTGGGCTTATTATCCTGAACAAATATGTTATCTTCTTTAAATTCGAGATAGCGATTTTTAACAAGTTGATAGCGTTCCGTTCCGGTGATTTCTCTATCATACTTATAACCTGGATTTACAATATGTAAAAAAGAAAATGGATTGTAATCCAGTCTGGCTTCACGTTCTGCTTGTGTATAGGTTTGATACGAACGCGATGCGACAAGGCTTACCTTATCACGCGTTGGACGTACTGCTTTAAATGGGATTATTTTAGCCAAACTAACATTTATTATGCGAATTGTTTTGCTACATGTTCTGCTTTTCTGCTATTAGAATAATCATAAAAGCCTTCACCAGATTTCACACCTAATTTTCCTGCCATTACCATATTAACGAGTAGAGGACAAGGTGCATATTTCGGGTTTTTAAAGCCATCATACATGACGTTTAAAATAGATAAACAAATGTCTAATCCAATAAAATCTGCCAGTTGTAATGGACCCATTGGATGAGCCATTCCTAATTTCATAACCGTATCAATTTCCTCAACACCGGCAACACCATTGTAAAGTGTTTCTATTGCCTCGTTTAGCATGGGCATTAAAATCCTATTTGCTACAAAACCAGGATAATCGTTAACTTCTGTTGGTGTTTTTCCTAGTTTTTTAGACAAATCCATAATGGTATTGGTAACTTCATCACTCGTATTATAACCACGAATAATTTCAACCAATTTCATAATTGGAACGGGATTCATAAAATGCATACCAATAACCATTTCTGGTCTAGAAGTTACCGCTGCAATTTGCGTAATGGAGATAGATGAGGTGTTACTTGCCAAAATAGTGTCTTCTGGACAAGCCTCGTCCAATTGTTTGAAAATTTTAAGTTTTAAATCAATATTTTCTGTAGCAGCTTCTACGACCAAACTGGCATATTCTACACCTTCGGGAATACTGGTAAAGGTTGTGATGTTATCAAGAGTTTCTGCCTTATCAGCTTCGGTTATTTTTTCTTTGGCAACCATACGATCTAAATTTTTAGAAATGGTATCCATGCCTTTTTTTAAAGAGGCTTCACTAATATCTATAAGTTGTACTTTAAATCCGCTTTGAGCGAATGTATGTGCTATACCATTTCCCATGGTTCCTGCTCCTATAACAGCGACATTTTTCATAAAAAAATATTTTTTATGTCCACAATAAAATGGACATCTTGAATTATTTAATTGTTTAAAATTGGTTTATAATCATTGTGGCAACACGAAGTGCTTCGGTGCCATCATGTAAGGTAACTATTGGCTTTGTATTATTAGTAATGGCATCAGCAAATGTTTCCAATTCATCTAAAATGGCATTATTGGATGCAATTTCAGGATTGTCAAAATAAATTTGCTTTTTTATGCCTTCGGCATTTTGCAATATCATATCAAAATCACCAGGGTTTTCTGGAGCATCTTTCATTTTTACTACTTCACATTTTTTCTCCAGAAAATCTACCGAGATATAAGCATCTTTTTGAAAGAAACGTGACTTACGCATGTTTTTTAATGAAATTCGGCTAGCTGTTAAATTGGCAACACTGCCATTTTCAAATTCTATTCGTGCATTGGCAATGTCTGGTGTATCACTAATAACAGACACGCCACTTGCTGAAACATTTTTGACATTAGATTTTACAACACTCAAAATAATATCAATATCATGAATCATTAAATCTAAAACAACAGGAACATCAGTTCCTCTAGGGTTAAATTCTGCCAGTCTATGTGTTTCAATAAACATGGGGTTTTCTATTTTGTCCTTTACGGCTATAAAGGCAGGATTAAAACGCTCTACGTGACCTACTTGTCCTCTAATGTTGTGCTGCGCCAATAGTTCTCGAATTTCTTCAGCTTCTTCAACAGTATTGGTTATTGGTTTTTCAATAAAAATATGTTTGCCTTTTGCAATGGCTTTAATGGCACAATCATAATGCGAAAGAGTAGGTGTGACGATATCAACCATATCAACGGCTTCAATAAGTTCGTCAATTGAATTAAAGTACTTATAGCCAAATTCAGCTTCAACCTTTTTTGCATTAGTTTCATCAGCATCATAAAACCCAATCAAGTCATATTTAGCTGATTGCTGTAAAAGTCTTAAATGTATTTTGCCTAGATGACCAGCACCAAGAACGCCAGCTTTTATCATTTTCTTATCATTTTGAACAAAAATAAGGTTTTTAACTATTTATTTACATGAATAAGCCCATAAAATCTATAATCTTAAAATCTTTAATAATTTGAATATTTTTTAATTTTTATGCTGAAAATGTTTGACTAATTTTATGCCTCAAAATAATTGTCATTGAAAGATACTTTTAAACATAAAGGGATGCGTCAGCAGTTAGTAACTATTGTTGAAGGCAAAGGGATTAAAGATCAACAAGTATTACGAGCCATTGGTGATATTCCAAGACACTTATTTATGGATTCTGGTTTTTTGGATCATGCTTATCAGGACAAGGCATTTCCTATTGCCGCAGATCAAACTATTTCACAACCCTACACTGTAGCTTTTCAAACAGAATTACTTGAAGTAAAGCCAGGTGATAAAATTCTTGAGATTGGTACTGGTAGTGGTTATCAAACAGCTGTACTTTGTAAACTTGGAGCTCAAGTGTACACAATAGAAAGACAAAATGAGTTATTTAAAAAGACTAGTAAGTTTTTACCTAAATTAGGTTTTAGACCGAAAAAGATGATTTTTGGTGATGGTTATATTGGTCTTAAAGAAGAGGCTCCTTTTAATGGAATTATTGTAACAGCAGGAGCACCGTTTGTCCCAAAAGCTTTACTCGGACAACTGGCTATTGGTGGTCGCTTGGTTATTCCAGTAGGCGACGATGTACAAACCATGACCCTTTTTATAAGAAAAGGCAACAAAGAGTTTGAAAAACACGAGTTTGGCGAATTCCGTTTTGTACCCTTGCTAGAAGATAAAAATTAATTTTTAGGTAAGTAAGCGTCTGGGATAGGGCTTTCAACGCTTTCCTGTTTCCAATAAATATTTATGACCCACCATCTTGTACCATCATTTAGCAGTTGAATACTATTAATACCTCTCATAAAAGGTTTTTCATCAGTTTTCTTGTAGTAAGACTCATAGGTGCTAAAAACCTGTGAAATATTTCCAAACGTTTCAACTGTTCTATGAATTTCAATTTCATGAAAACCATTTTCTACCAGCCATTTCCCAGATGATTTAATATAATCACTAGGAGTCATAAACCTAGCACCATATTTGCCTTCTTGGTTCTTACCTGTTGGTATTAACTTGGCGTCTGGATGAAACAAGTATTTAAAAAGGTCCCAATTACGTTCTTCGCCTTTATCACCTGAAATTACCTGGTATAAGGTTTTTATAGTTGTATCTAAACTGATAACTTTATCAGCATAAGGGCTGACTTTGTCTTGAGAAAAACCCATGAAGCAAACCAGTATCATGAAGGTAATAACTGTTATTTTTTTCATAATTATATGTTTTAAAAACTTTTCTTTATGCGATCTAAACGTACTTTGTTTTCTCGATCTTTTATAGATTCACGTTTATCATACAACTTTTTACCTTTAGCCAAGGCAATTTCTAGCTTTGCAAACCCATTGTCATTAATAAATAAACGCAAAGGAATGATAGTTAATCCAGTATTTTGAGATTCTTTTTCGAGCTTTTTTAATTCCCGTTTATTTAAAAGCAGTTTGCGTTCAGCTTTTGGTTTGTGATTGTAGTAGTTGCCAAATAGATATTCTTCAATAGTCATGTTTATGACAAACAATTCACCCCTGTCGTTAAACTCACAAAAGCTTTCGGCAATTGAAGCTTTACTATTTCTAATGGATTTTATTTCAGTACCAGTCAATACAATACCAGCTGTGTATTTATCAAGTATTTCGTATTGAAATCGCGCTTTTTTATTCTGTATGTTAATTTTTTTCTGCATGAACTTCAAAGGTATATAATTTATGATTATTTTCTGAAGGATTAAAGTAAGTATTCAATAGCTTTACGACTTAAAATGGTAAAATATGCCTTTATGAAGTATCTTTTAGTATTATGCTGTATAGTCACCTTATTAGGGTGTGACCAAAAGTCTGCCAAATATCTATCTGCTCAAGACGTCATTGATAAATCTATTGAAGTTTCTGGAGGTGCAAAATTTGATAGTTCAATTATTGAATTTGATTTTAGAGACAAACATTATTATGCCGAAAGAAATCAAGGTACGTTTAAGTTAGTGAGAACATTCAAAGATTCAACAGGAAAAATCACTGATTTTTTAACCAACAAAGGTTTTGAGAGGCATGAAAACAATAAGCCCGTAAAGGTTCCAGACAGTATGCTATCTCGTTATAGTGCTTCAGTTAATTCGGTTCATTATTTTTCGGTGCTGCCTTATGGATTAAATGATGCTGCTGTGAATAAAGCACTATTGGAAGAAAAAAACATTAAGAATAAAGCGTATTACAAAGTAAAGATTACTTTTAATCAAGATGGTGGTGGTGAAGATTTTGAAGATGTATTTGTTTACTGGATAAACCAAGAATCTTTTAAAGTAGATTATTTAGCTTATTCATATAATGAGACTGATGGTACCGGATTTCGATTTCGCGAAGCTTATAATGAACGATATATTAATGGCTTACGCTTTGTGGATTATAATAATTACAAACCCAAACAGTCGAAATTATCTGTTAGTCAGTTAGACGAATTGTTTGAGAAAGGTGAATTAGAACTTCTTTCTAAAATTGAACTTAAAAACATTAACGTGGATTAATTTCTAGTACCTGATGTGAAATGACGCAATCGGTAATGGTAACTATGTATAGATTTCCATTATTACTGTCATCAATATCGTCATACTTATTTTCTCCAATAATAGTATTTACAAATTCTGGTGTGGTATTACTGTGACCAACAATCAAAACTGTTTTTCCATTATTATCTGTCTTAAATTTTTCGTCGTTTATAGCACTAGCGTCATAAATTGTAAGGTCTAAATTATTGGCACGTGCTGTTGGATGAGCTGTTTCTCTAGTTCTATTATAATCAGTTGAATAAATAGCATCAAATTTCACATGCTTTAAAATATTGCTCCAATGGTTAGCTCTAGCTTTACCTATTTCAGTTAAATGAGGATCACGATTGGTTTTATCACTTCTGTCTTTTTCTGCGTGACGAATGAAATAATAGGTCGAAATACTGCTTTTAGTACTTGAGTCTTGCATGCTTTTATCTTGGCAATTAAGAAAAGAAAAAGAGCAGAATAATAGTAACAGCCCACGTTTTAAATACGACATATATTAGTTTTTGTGTTTGTTTAAAAAATCCATGACTACTTTCCAATTAGCAGTGACTGGAGCTTGAACGCGTTCTTCCACAAGCATTGATGAGCCATGTCTGCCGTTTTGAGCAACATATGTTTGATGTCCAAATTCTTCAGCTAAAGCCATTTGCGTTTTTACACTTTCAATGGCAGCTTCACTACTCGGTCTTAACAGGAGCATGGGTGTTTTTATTGATTCAAAATATGGGTTGGGTTGACAGCCATTCATGGGTTCTCCTGAAGCCGGTGAAAAAGCTAAAACAGCATCAACAATATCTGGATTATTATAAGCTAGTTTAATAGCAAGTGTAGCGCTATAACTACTTCCCCATACTATAATTTTTCCAGTGTTTGAGGTGTTTTTCATGTATTTCAGGCTAGCTTCTAAATCTGGATAGGCATCACAATAGTTAAACCGATTTATATCAATATCAGCAACTGTTCTGTTGTAGTTGCCGAGTAATTGTCCACCAACGCGCTGATCTACAGCCAAAATATTATAGCCAGACTCCAATAGTTTAGGAATTATAGGTTTGTATTCAGAACGAACATTGGCACCACCTTGATGAAAGAGTATAATGTTTGGCGCATCTAAATCTTGTTGATAGAAATCTGCATAAACTTTTACGCTATCTGATGAGTAAAAATAAACTTCTTTCTTTATAGGTTCTTCGGTTGGTTTTGTAGTGATTTCTTTATTAGTTTCTTTACAGGAGGAAAAAATTAAACCGATTAAAAGAAATAGAGTGGTCAGTTGTTTCATAATTGGATTGATTGATGTTTAACCAAATATAGAAACACTTTGATTATAAGGCTTTTAAATATTTGTTAAAAAACTAGGCGAGTTCTAGAGCTATCTCTATCATTTCTTTAAATGTCGATTCGCGTTCTTTACTTGTAGTACGTTCACCAGTAACTAAAGAGTCAGAAATGGTTAATATGGATAGGGCATTAACGTTGTGTTTTGCAGCAATGGTATAAAGTCCTGCAGATTCCATTTCGACACACAGTACGCCAAATTTTGACCATTTTTTGTACGATTCAAAATTGTCGGCATAAAACTCATCAGAGGTAAACACATTACCGGCTTTTAACGGTATATTTTTAGCTTTTGCTGCTTCTACTGCTTTTTGGAATAACCCAAAATCGGCAGTTGGTGCGTAATCGGCACCACCAAAGCGTAATTCATTAACGCCAGAATTTGATGATGCAGCCATGGCTAATACAATGTCACGTACTTTTACATGTTTTTGGTATGATCCAGCGCTGCCAACGCGAATTAGATTTTTAACGTCAAATTCATTTATTAATTCATGTGCATAAATAGAAATGCTTGGAACTCCCATTCCTGTTCCCATTACCGAAACACGCTTGCCTTGGTAGGTTCCAGTATAGCCAAACATATTCCGAACTCTATTGAAGCAAACCGGATTATCTAAAAACGTTTCGGCTATCCATTTAGCTCGTAAGGGATCGCCTGGTAATAAAATAGTTTCTGCAATGTCTCCTTTTTTGGCTTCAATATGTACACTCATATTACGGGTTCTTGAATTTGTGCTTTGCTTTCCAATAGAATATTGACACCAGAAGACGTTCCAATTCTATCAGCACCCAAATCTATGTATTTTTTTGCAGTTTCTAAATCTCTAATACCTCCAGATGCTTTAATTTTTGCTTGATTTCTTATTGTTTTTTTAATCATTTTCACAGCGGTTAAGGTAGCTCCGCCTTTTGAGAAACCAGTAGAGGTTTTTATAAAATCAGCTTTAGCATCCAAACAAATTTGAGCTGCTTTAACAATTTCATTTTTAGATAATTCACTAATTTCAATAATTACTTTCAATGGAGTTTTTCCAATAGCCAATTTTACATCACGAATATCTTTGTAAACGCTAACAAAATTTTCACTTTTCATCATGCCAATATTCATGACCATATCAATTTCATCAGCACCTTGAGCGATAGCTTGTTTAGCTTCAAATACTTTTGTTTCAGTGGTGGAGGCACCTAAAGGAAAACCAACTACTGTACATACTTTAACATTAGATTTTGAAACTAGCTGCTTTGCATAAGCTACGTAAGAGCTATTGACACAAACTGCATAAAATCGATGCTTTTTAGCTTCTGCGCATAAATTTCTGATATCCTTTTGCGTTGCAGAAGGTTTTAAAAGTGTATGGTCTATATAATTATTAATTTTCATAGTAAATTTAGGTTAAGTGCTGTAAAAATACGATAAACTGCACATTTTATTGCATGTTTAGGTAAGTTTTAGATGAACGGTAAGCATATTTTTTTCAATTTGCTCATTTTTAATTTATTACCTTTTTCTATAATTATGTACGAATTCAATAAAATTATAGATTGAAATTATAGTTTGTTTAACATTTTAATAAAAAAGAGCAATCCGCATCTTCTTCAAGATTTGTATTGCTCTTTCAAACTAACTAACCAACTATTATGAAAACGTAACAGTTTGAAATTTATTACGCTTACTCACATTAAAATTCTTCTACTACTAAATCACCTTGATTTCTAAAGACTAATTTATCGTCAAAAGCATCTAAAAGTATAATGCTATCTGTCGTTACGCGACCTGATAAAATTTCCTTACTCAATTGATTAAGTACTTCTTTTTGTATGACACGTTTTACAGGTCTTGCACCATATTCTGGATTGTAACCTTTTTCAGCTAAATAGGCAACAGCTTCCGGTGTTGCATCAAAAGTGATCCCTTGTTGTGCAATCATTTTGGTAATGCCTTTTAATTGTAAACCAACAATATCGGTAATGTTTTCTTTGGTCAACGGTGTAAACATAATGGTATCGTCAATACGATTTAAAAATTCAGGCCTTACTGATTGCTTTAACAAAGCCAGTACATCCACCTTTGCAACTTCCATAGCAGCATCGATATCTTTTGTAGCTTCAAAACGTTCTTGAATAATATGACTACCCATATTAGAGGTCATGATTATAATCGTGTTTTTAAAATCGGCAATACGACCTTTGTTATCTGTTAATCGCCCTTCATCTAATACTTGCAATAAAATGTTGAAGGTATCTGGATGTGCCTTTTCAATTTCATCTAATAAGACTACCGAATACGGTTTGCGTCTAACAGCTTCTGTTAATTGACCGCCTTCGTCATAACCTACATATCCTGGAGGTGCGCCAACTAACCTGCTCACAGCATGACGCTCTTGATACTCACTCATATCAATTCGGGTCATAGCATTTTCATCATCAAATAAATACTCTGCTAGAGCTTTCGCTAATTCAGTTTTACCAACACCTGTTGTTCCTAGAAACAAGAATGTTCCAATAGGTTTTTGAGGGTTTTGCAATCCAGAACGACTACGTCTTACAGCATCACTTACAGCTTCAATAGCTTCCTCTTGGCCAACCACACGTTTGTGCAATTCGTCTTCCAGTTTCAACAGTTTTTCGCGCTCGCTCTGTAACATTTTGGTTACTGGAATACCTGTCCATTTAGCCACAACTTCGGCAATGTCATCATAAGTCACTTCCTCTTTAATTAAAGAGTTGCCACTTTGATTTTCTTGCAATTCTTTTTGAAGCTTTTCCAAGGTTTCTTGTGCTTCTTTTATTTTGCCATAACGGATTTCAGCTACTTTACCATAGTCACCTTCACGTTCAGCACGTTCTGCTTCTAGCTTGAAATTTTCAATATCCGATTTAGTTGTTTGGATATTGTCAACCACTTCTTTTTCACTTTTCCACTTGGCGTTTATCTCGTTGCGTTCCTCTTTTAAATTAGCTAATTCTGAACGTAAAGATTTCAACTTGGCTTCATCTTTCTCACGCTTAATGGCTTCAATCTCAATTTCTAGCTGCATGATTTTACGATCTAACACATCTAATTCTTCTGGTTTAGAATTGATTTCCATACGTAATTTAGAAGCAGCTTCATCCATTAAGTCAATAGCCTTGTCAGGTAAAAAACGGTTTGTAATGTAACGCTCTGATAATTCTACAGCACCAATAATTGCCTCATCTTTAATACGAACCTTGTGATGTGTTTCGTATTTTTCCTTTATACCTCGTAATATTGAAATAGCACTTTCGTTATCTGGCTCATTCACCGTTACTTTTTGGAAACGACGTTCTAGAGCTTTGTCCTTTTCAAAATACTTTTGGTATTCGTCTAGGGTAGTGGCACCAATGGCTCTTAACTCGCCTCGAGCTAAAGCTGGTTTTAAAATATTGGCCGCATCCATAGCGCCTTGTCCACCACCTGCGCCAACTAGTGTGTGAATTTCATCAATAAAGAGTACAATATCACCTTCACTAGTCGTTACTTCTTTGATAACGGCTTTTAAGCGTTCTTCAAACTCGCCTTTATATTTAGCACCTGCAATTAGAGCTCCCATATCTAAAGCAAAAATTTGTTTTTCTTTTAGATTTTCTGGAACATCACCATCAATAATTCTATGTGCTAAACCTTCGGCAATGGCTGTTTTTCCGGTACCTGGCTCACCAACTAAAATCGGATTGTTTTTAGTTCTTCGTGATAAAATTTGAAGTATACGTCTTATCTCCTCATCACGACCAATAACAGGATCAAGCTTACCATCTCTAGCTAATTGGTTGAGGTTTTTAGCATATTTGCTTAACGAGTTGTAAGTTTCTTCTTGACTTTGTGATGTTACACGGTCGCCTTTACGCAACTCTTCAATGGCTGCTGTTAGAGCTTTTTCGGTAACACCTTGGTCTTTGAGCATTTGCGCTATTTTGCTTTTCGATTTAAAAACCGCTAAAATTAAATGCTCAACCGAAACATACTCATCATTCATTTTTTTAGCAATGATGGATGCCTCATTTAATGTTTTTCCTGCATCACGTGACAACATGATGTCACCACCAGATACTTTAGGAAAACTCTCCAGTTGTTTATCTAAAGCTTGTTCTAATACGTTTACATTTACATTCAGTTTTTTTAGAATGAATGGTAAAACGTTTTCATCAACATTGAAAATGGCTTTAAAAATGTGCTCATTTTCTATTTGTTGATTCTCGAAGCTCTGCGCAAGCTGCTGTGCTAGCTGTATGGCTTCCTGTGATTTTATAGTATAATTATTAAAATTCATATTATTTAATTTCTTTAAATGTTGTGTTGTTTGATAGGTCTATTTCAATTATCTTACCAATTCAAAACAACAGACAAAATGTCCGATAAAAGCAGATGAACAGTGACGTTTAGTCAGTTGTAAGATTTTAAAAACTTAACGACTTAAATGATTCTAAAGGTAGATTCCGTATCAAGTACGGAATGATAGAAAATGAAATTTTATGGGCATTTTAAACAAATTATTTGGTGGTTCAGCTGAATCTAAAGAAGAAAAACAACTACCATGGATTCCGTTAAACGATATCCAGCAACTGCAACATATAACCGAAAAATCTAAAACCAAAACACAGGTTATCTTTAAGCACTCTACACGCTGCGGTATTAGCCGTATGGTAATGAATCAGTTTGTGGAAAGCTATGATTTAAATGAAAAGGACTTGGACTTGTATTATTTGGATTTGTTGTCTTATCGGGATGTATCCAACGAAGTAGGTTATACATTTCAAGTTATGCACGAGTCACCACAGCTATTGGTGATTAAAAATGGTGTGACCGTAGCACATTCTAGTCATGGTGCCATAAATACTGTGGATTTACAAAAATTTGTTTAGATCCTATTCGTTCATTCGAGTGAATTTCAACATTTTTTATGATTGAAATTTGTATCGAGAATAAGAATTTAGACTTACAAAATACTTTTCGATATAATTTTTCTGCGATAAATTACTCGAACTGACGTATGTGCTTTATTTTTATTTTCTAAAAGGCATAAATACCAAAATCCAGCTATTTTTCGTAATTTCAGCAGTCTAATCAAAAAAACTCTTGAAATGAAAAATACATTCCTGTTGTTTGCTCTATTAATAATTGTTGCGAGCTGTAAAAAAGAAGTAAAACAAGAGGTCACTAAAGATAGTATCCAAGCAGACGTTAATGCTTTCTTGGATAATTACACCCAGAACTTCACTAGGTTATATTACAATTCATCTTTAGCGGAATGGGATGCGAATACTAGAATTGTTGCAGGTGACACAACTAATGCTTACAAAGTACAGCAGGCAAACGAAGCCTTTGCTAAATTTACAGGAAGTACTGAAAATATTGAAAAAACCCGAAAATTTTTAGAGAATAAAGACAGTCTGGATATTGTACAAGTTCGTCAATTGAATACCATTTTGTATGCTGCAGCTAATAATCCAGAAACGGTTTCAGAATTGGTGTCCAAACGTATTGCAGCCGAAAATGCCCAAAATGAAACTTTGTTTGGATTCGATTTTCAGGTAGATGGGAAATCGGTAACCACAGGAGAAATTGATGCTGTAATGCGCGAGTCTTCAAATTTAAAGGAACGCCTGGCTAATTGGGAAAGTTCAAAAGCAGTCGGTAAGTATCTAAAGGAAGGTTTAGGAAATTTACGAAACTTACGCAACGAAACCGTTCAAGCTTTGGGTTATGATGATTATTTTTCCTATCAGTTATCTGATTATGGTATGAATCGTAAGGAGATGCTTCAAGAAATGAATCAAATGGTGAAAGAAGTCTGGCCCTTATATCGTGAATTACATACTTGGGCACGATACGAATTGGCTAAAAAATATAAACAAGAAGTTCCTGAATACATACCAGCACATTGGTTGCCAAATCGTTGGGGACAAGATTGGAGTGCTTTAGTTAATGTGGAAGGATTAGATATTGATGGTGCTTTAGAAGATAAAGACCCAGAATGGATTGTAAAAGAAGGTGAGAATTTTTACAAGAGTATAGGTTTTGATGCCTTGCCACAAAGTTTTTATGAAAAATCGAGCATGTATCCATTGCCTGAAGATGCTACTTATAAAAAGAATAATCATGCTTCAGCATGGCACATGAATCTGGAAAACGATTTGCGTTGCCTGATGAGTGTTGAACCAACAGCCGAGTACTACGAAACCATTCACCATGAACTAGGACATATTTATTATTTTCAAGCCTATACCAATCCCGATGTGCCACCATTGTTGCGTAATGGTGCCAATAGAGGGTATCATGAAGCTATTGGTAGTTTGTTAGGTTTAGCTGCCATGCAAAAACCGTTTTTAGCCGAAAAAGGACTGGTAGATGCCAATACGAAAATTGATGAAACTCAAAACCTATTAAAAGAGGCTTTAAACTATGTGGTGTTTTTACCATTTTCTGCGGGTGTAATGACGGAGTTTGAAAACGCGCTTTATGCCGAAAACCTCTCCCAAGACCAATTTAATGCCAAGTGGTGGGAACTCGCTAAAAAATACCAAGGCATGGTACCACCAACCGATAGAGGTGAGGCATATTGTGATGCTGCCTCTAAAACGCATATTAATAACGATGCTGCACAGTACTACGATTATGCAGTTTCCTATATTTTATTATTTCAGTTTCACGACCACATTGCTAAAAACATCTTAAACCAAGATCCACATGCTACTAACTATTATGGCAGTAAAGAGGTAGGTAACTTTTTAAAAGGTGTGTTGGAAGTAGGAGCTAACTGCGATTGGCGTGAGCTGTTGCAAAGTAAGATTGGTAGCGGTATGAGCGCTAAACCCATGCTCGATTATTTTGAACCCTTAATGACTTATTTACAGGAGCAGAATAAAGGGCGTAAATACACTTTGCCAGAAACATTTTAGAGGAATAAAATTACGTACACGTACGTATTGACTTTCTAATATGAAAAATCTAACTTCGCTTACTTGTGCTGAACTTGGTTTCAGTATCACAAGATATAAATCATTAAAACGAATTATATCATCGCGTTGTGCATAATGCCGAACATTAAACTAAATATGAAAATTTTAAAAACAGTAACAACTTTTTTGATTCTATTTTTTGTATTAGTAATCAATGCTCAAGCTAAAAAAGTGCCGAATTACTTTGGAGAAGATACTATGATGACCTTAACTGAAAAGCACGAATTCAATAAGGTTTTTTATGTTGATTCTTACAAAATCATTGTAGTTCAGCAAATTTACATTAATGTCTCTGGAAAAGACCAAAGAGTCATCCATTTTGGTATAGACGCCAATGAAAATGGTGTACTTGAAGTAGATGAAGCAACTAATACGGAATATGCTGATTTAAATTATTCCAGCAATCTTCAAAAACCTTTATATCTCGGAAGTATGGAAAATGATAAATACATACAAGATTTTTATTTAATTCATCAAAGTTATGAAGATGGAGTAGGTTCTTCTTTCAGTGTAGTAGAATATAATGGATATGACTCTGATGAAAATGGAGAAATTTCAGAAAATGAGAAGAATGAAGACCGTGAATTTCATTATCAAGAGAGAAATGGATTTACAGGTTGGGGTTCTTAAAATGTTGAACTAAAACTAACACATATCTTAAAATGACCAAGCCGACATATAAATATCCTGCTTTCGTGACAAACGTGGATTTGAGAAGCAATAACGGTAAAAGATATTGGCTGAATTTAGAAATAGATAAAAACAAATCAGACCGAATTATAGTCATACTCAAAAATCCAAGTAAAGCTGACAAAATAATTTCGGATAAAACAGTTTTTAACGTTTCAAGTTATATTTACCGAAACCAAGAAAAGTATTCGGAATTGAACAATGTTGGGAACATTATTATTTTAAACTTAATGCCTCATTATTTGACTGACTCAAGTCGACTAAAAGAATTTAAGGAAACAATATTTGACCAAGAAAACATTCGGACTTTGAATGAGTATTGCGGTAAAAATAAGAATGTGATAATTGCTTGGGGAAATCACCCAAGCGGACTTTACTACGAATATGAAAAACTAAAAGAAGAAACGAAAAAAGTCTTGACCAAAAACAACAATCAAGTTTTCTACGTTGATAAAATGACTAACGCTGGAAACCCGAAACATGGACAAGTTTGGGGCTATGAAAATGAATTAAAAAAAGTAATTGAATTATAAAAGCATTATCACAACATTGGCTGTAAACAATTGCTATTGTAGGCTTATTCTGAAAATTCCTGCGGAATTTTTAGCTTTTCGTGTAATTGCAAAAGTTCGAGCTAACCCACGCAACTGCTCATAGCCACGACCGATAAGCGTAATAACCAAAAACTCCCAAGTTTTAATTTGGGAGTTTTTTATGTATTAAAGTTAAAATTACTTACTCTTTTTTGGGTTATACACTGGTAATAACTGTGTAGATACTTCACCAAAACCAATACGTGTTCCATCTTTTTCACAGTGGCCACGCATAATAACCGTATCGTAATCGTTTATAAATTTTCGTTCTGAACCATCATTCATTTTTAATGGTTTTTCGCCACGCCAAGTCAGTTCCAACATAGACCCAAAAGAGTCTGGTGTTGGTCCAGATATCGTACCACTTCCCATCATGTCTCCAGAATTTACTGGGCAACCGTTTACAGTATGGTGTGCCAATTGTTGGCACATATTCCAATACATATATTTAAAGTTGGAGTTACTCACAACCGTTTCTTTTGCTTTTTTAGGCTTAATGGCTACTTCCAAATTAATATCATAACTCTTTTTGCCTTTATATTGTAAGTACGGTAGTTGTGGTTTTAAGGGTTTAGGACTTTCCACGCGGTAAGGCTCCAAGGCATCCAAGGTCACAATCCATGGTGAAATGGATGAGGCAAAGTTTTTTGCCAAGAATGGTCCTAGTGGTACATACTCCCATTTTTGGATATCACGAGCGGACCAGTCGTTAAATAGTACCAGTCCAAAAATATACTCTTCGGCTTCTTCAATTGGAATCGGTTCACCCAAGTCGTTTGCATCTGTTGTAATAAAGGCCATTTCCAATTCAAAATCCACCAACTTACTTGGTCCAAAAACAGGCATGTCACTATCTGCAGGTAAGGTTTGACCTTGTGGTCTATGTACAGGTATTCCAGAAGGAATAATCGAACTGCTTCTACCATGGTAACCTACAGGAATATGTAACCAGTTTGGCATTAAAGCGTTTTCCGGATCACGGAACATGGTGCCAACATTAGTTGCGTGCTCAATACTCGAGTAAAAATCGGTATAATCACCAATTTGCACAGGGAGTTGCATTTCAATTTCATCTAAACGAAACAGAACAATTTCCTTATGCTGCTTATTGTTTTTAAGTGTATGGTTTTCAGCATCAAAAATCTGTGCTATACGGTTTCTTACTGAACGCCATGTTTTTCTACCATCAGCAATAAAATCATTTAAAGAATCTTGTAGAAAGATATCATCGGTTAACGGAATACCCTCAAAATAGCCTAATTGATGTAAGGCGCCCAAATCAATGGCTGTATCACCAATTCGTGTTCCAATGGTAATAATATCGTCACGCGTTAAAAACACGCCAAACGGAATATTTTGAATAGGAAAATCAGAATTTTTATCGACATGTAACCAAGACTTTCTATCTGGATTGTTGGCTGAAAGTGGCATAGTATTGTATTAATTTAATGGTTGATAAATCTAGTCAAACCTACATAACTTTTTATTTTTAAACTAATTTTAATCATAAAATATAGGCTCGATGAAGTTATTTACAACTGTGCAAAACTTCTTGGAGTAAATATATGTTTTTTGAAGAATTAAACTAATGGTTTTATTATTTTTGACTTCGATTTAACTATAACCAAAATTTATGCAACGCGACGAACAAATTTTTGAATTGATAGCGGCTGAAAAAGAACGTCAGCTTCACGGTATAGAACTTATTGCATCGGAGAATTTTGTCAGTGACCAAGTGATGGAAGCAGCAGGTTCTGTATTAACTAATAAATATGCCGAAGGCTATCCAGGAAAACGCTATTATGGCGGCTGTGAGGTGGTTGATGAAGTTGAACAATTAGCCATTGATAGAGCTAAAACCTTGTTTAATGCCGAATATGTAAACGTACAGCCACATTCGGGAAGTCAGGCCAATACAGCTGTGTTTGCTGCTTGCCTAAAACCGGGTGATACTATTTTGGGTTTTGATTTGTCGCATGGAGGACATTTAACCCATGGGTCGCCTGTTAATTTTTCTGGAAAATTATATAATCCGGTTTTTTATGGCGTAAAAAAAGAAACAGGTATTATAGATTATGATCACGTTGCAGAAATGGTTGAAAAGCATAAACCAAAATTAATTATTGCTGGTGCTTCGGCTTATTCGCGTGATATGGACTTTAAACGTTTCCGTGAGATAGCAGACTCAATTGGTGCGATTTTGTTGGCTGATATTTCACATCCAGCAGGATTAATAGCTAAAGGGATTTTAAGCGATCCGTTACCACATTGCCATATTGTTACCACAACAACACATAAAACCTTAAGAGGCCCACGTGGAGGAATGATTATGATGGGTCAGGATTTTGATAATCCGTTTGGTTTGACATTGAAAAACGGCAATCTAAAGAAAATGTCAACCCTCTTGAATTCAGCTGTTTTTCCAGGAAATCAAGGTGGACCACTAGAGCATATAATTGCGGCTAAAGCCATTGCTTTTGGTGAAGCATTAACAGATGATTTTATGCATTACATGCTTCAGGTAAAGAAAAATGCTGCTGCTATGGCAGAAGCCTTTGTAAAACGCGATTATCATATTATTTCCAACGGAAGCGATAATCACATGATGTTGATTGATTTAAGAAACAAAAATATTAGTGGTAAAGATGCCGAAGAAGCTTTGGTTAAGGCTGATATTACAGTAAATAAAAACATGGTTCCTTTTGATGATAAGAGTCCATTTGTAACTTCTGGAATTCGTGTGGGAACACCAGCCATTACAACTCGTGGCTTGAAAGAAGATGATATGGAGGCTATCGTAGCGCTTATTGATGAGGTAATTATGAATTATGAAGATGATGCGACATTAGAAACGATTGCAGGAAAGGTGAATGCCATGATGCAGAATTTGCCGTTGTTTGCTTAATAACAACATAACTATAATTAAAAAAACCTGCTTAAGAGCAGGTTTTTTTAATTTAAGACTTTTCCTCATAAGGGCCTTCCCAGAGCACTTGTTCTATCATCCATTTATCACCACGTTTGGAGAGAAGAATATAATCAATTCCCCACCACGCAGTAACTTTGGCTGCTGCAATGGTGTTACCTATATTCAATACCTCAACTTGTTTAGGTGCGTCAGGTTTTGGAAATTTCTTTTTTGCCTTTACATTGTCAGCAAAGGCTAGTGCCTGGTCAAAAGACATGTGATCAACTTGTTTGTATTCACCTGTATCTTTATTTTTCCAGAACCCAAATTTGTTGAGTTCAGGTTGTAGACTTGCTTTTAGTTTTGCTGTATCACCTTCGTAAAACCCTTCAATGTAATTGTAGCAAGCTTTTTCAACCAATTCTTTATTGGTTTGAGAATGGCCAATTGCCATTCCTGTTATTAGTAAAGCGAGTGTAATAAATTTTTCCATACTGTTCGTTAGTTTGATTAAAATTAAGCATCATTTGATGCGTAATAAAAGTAACTATTTAAACAGTAAGTAGTTGTTAACGAGACGTTAATCTAAAACATGATGTGTTGATAGGCACCAGAATCTGGATTTGGTGAGGTAGGTCGTGGTTCTCTCAAGATATCAAATTGGGTTGTACCATTGACAAATATGGGGTTCCCTATTTCAACAGCACCGGAATTCTCACCAATTATGAGTTTATTGTTTTCAGTATCCATGAAATCGGGATCTTCATTGAATATATTGGCTTCGTATAAGGCTGTATTGTCAAAATCGTAGTTGTCATCTGTAAAATTGTTGTTAGGATCAGAAAAACGAATTAGACAATTAGTAAACTTAAACTCAAAAAGAACCGGATTTGAATTGTCGTTTAGTTCATCTAAAATCAATTCAGGATTGTCATTTCCGTAAATAATACAGTTATTAAAATTGGCTTCGGTTAGGTCTGCAATAATGGTTGCTTCTGGTGTTTCTGTAAAATTATTCAGTAATAGGGCAGGGAATTGCCTGAAACTATTACGCCAGTAATTGGCAATAGTACAATGAGTAAAATTATATTTACCTCCTAAAGTTCCAGCAAATGAAGACTGTCCTGAATTATTGATAACTACATTTTCACCTGTGATTGATGTGTTTCTTCCTAGAATTCCAAAGTTACTGGAGTTGTAAATTTGTGAATTGGTAATAGTTAGTTTCGCATTGGTTTCATCAGGTTCGCCATCGCTTAAAATACCAACGCCAGCATTTTTGATAGTTGCGTAATTGATGATATTATTGACACTGCCTTCAAATAGCCAAATTGTACCCCATTGTCCTGGCACATCACTAAAGGCAGGTTCTAGCCTGTCACCTTCAAAAATAACTTCGTTTTCTAAAAGTTCTTGGTCGTCACTATAATCACCGTTGACTTGTAGGGAAGCACCTTCTGATACTAAAATTCCTGAATTAGCGTGAAAATGTACGCGTGCACCTGCTTCAACAGTTAAAATTTCGCCGTTGGGAACAGCAGCATAACCATAAATAACATATGGACGTTCATTGGTAAATGTAAATTCATCAGGCATGAGATAACGACCTTGAATGTCAGTTTCTACTTGTTCGCCACCAATATTTAAGGTAAGTGTCTCAATAATACCCGTTGTATTATCACGATCAGGATAGATAAAAACAGCATCTTTTACAAGTGTCACTAAATCAACATCTTGACTGTTGGCTCCTGAATCAAATTCAATTTTATCAGTATAAAGAAATTCACCATTGGTATTAGGTAAATTATCAATATCAATGGTTGTTTCAATAAAAACAAACATACTGTCCTTTGCTAAAATCTCAACATTTTGAAAAGATTTTCCAGGCATGCCATCAACATTTAATCGGTATTCAGAATCTTCACCTCGTGCTAAACGAATTGTGGGAATACTAATATCATCACTACTACGATTATATACTTTTAGGGTATAGGTGCTAGAACCAATATTAGTAAACACCGTATCGAGATATACGGTGTCTTTTGAAAACTCCAAGTTGCCAGTACTAGGCGAAAATTCCAAGTCTTTTCTGCAGGAACTTAATGTTGCCAATAAAGCAAAAGTAACAAATGCGTAAATGAAATGTTTCATGAGAAGTTTTCGGTTTGTTCAAAAATATAACTTTTGAATTGATGATTTCGTATGAAGGCTTTAAAATTATTCAAATAAATTTTTGATTGTTTCAGATATTCTGGTGGGTTTTAAGTTGGTTTTGTTCATGAAACACCATTTGGTCTCTGATTTTGCCAAAAGTATGTCATTTTTATAAAATTCAACCATTCGTGTAGATGTCACGCCTTCTGAATTCATAACGTAAGTTTTGATAGTCACGGTATCATTTAAAACGGCTGGTTGCTTGTATTGAATGTGGTGCGATAACACGACCCAAAAATGGTTATTTAAAACAGTTTCTGAAGCCCGATGCACCCAGTGCTTTTCAGCAATATCCTGCACCCACTGAACATAGCGTACATTATTAACATGGTTGAGACTGTCTAAATCATCAGCTGTTACTTTTTTAATGATTTCAAAAGTTTGCATGGCATGATTTATTTTTCAACAATTTCCACTTCAAATAATTTATCCCAATACTTTCCGGTTACAAACAAGGTTTTGGTGTCTGTGTTATAGGCAATACCATTGAGGACATCCAGTCTGGGGTGTTGCGTAACTTTGTTCCTCAACGATGTAAAATCAATAACGCCATCAACGGCTCCATTTTTTGGGTTGATGATGGCAACACCATTCTTATTCCAGCGGTTAGCATATATTTTACCATTAACCCATTCCAGTTCATTAAGTTCTACGACTTTACCTTTGTTATGGTAAGCTTGAATATAGCCTTCTTCAACGAGTGTTTCAGGATTGAGTGTCCAAATTTTTTCGGTACCATCACTTTTGTAAAGTTTAGAACCATCATTACAAATACCCCAACCTTCTAAACTGTTTCCGTATTTAAAGCTACCTGTTTTCTCAAAAGTGTCAATATCATAAACAAAACCAGTACCTTTTTTCCAGGTTAATTGATAAATTTTATTATTTAGAATGGTAATGCCTTCACCAAAATATTCATTGGCTAAATCAATACTCTTCAGGACTTCTCCAGTTTTATAATCTACCTTACGAAGTTTAGATTCACGGTATTGTCCAGTTCCTTCATAAAGCTCACCATTATAGAACTCCAATCCTTGGGTATAAGAGCGGATATCGTGAGGATATTCATTGAGAATATTAAAGGTATATATTTTAGGTGATTGGTTATTTAAAACGGTTATAGATTCAGTAATACTGGTTGATTCACCTTCTAATTTAAAACTAGCTATTATTTCATGGGTTCCTAAATTTACATCCGTAATATTAGTCGCAGCAGAAATAGGATTGCCATCAAGGGTGTAAGTTACACCTTGGATCTCATGATTTTTTGGATTTTTTAAGGATAATTCTAATTTATCACCAAGCGCAATAGCATTGTTTGCAGAATTGGTTGTAATAGTAATATCTTTTTTTAACTCGCTCACATCGGTGCTACAGGAAGCTAGAGCAAGGCTTAAAAATATGATTGTAAGTGACTTATAAATCATGGTGTTTTTCTAATTATTTTGAGCAAGATATTTATTAAAATTCAGTTTAAAAAATCATTGCGTTAAATTTAAAAGATTGTATCTTTGCACTCGGCAAGTCCTACACAACCAGCTCCTGCTGAATCCTCCAGGGCGGGAACGCAGCAAAGGTAAGTGGTCGTAGCGGTGTGATGTAGGTAGCTTGCCTTTTTTTGTACCCTTAACTTTCCTTTTTTATTGTACTTTTGAAACTCGAAATTCTATTTTATGTCTAAAGTTGTATTAATTACAGGAGGTTCTTCTGGAATAGGTAAATCGGTCGGTGAATTTTTAAGTGATAAGGGTTTTGTTGTATATGGAACCAGTCGTTCACCAGAGAAGTACGTGACTAGTAAATTTCCCATTGTAGGATTGGATGTTACCAAGCCAGAAACTATTGTAACAGCTATTAATCAAGTGGTTGAAAAATCAGGAAAGATAGATGTATTAATTAACAATGCTGGTGTTGGTATTACTGGGCCAATTGAAGAAATTCCTGAAGCTGAAATAAAAAATAACTTTGAGACCAATTTTTTTGGACCTATTAATGTTATAAAAGCCGTTTTGCCGTATATGCGTGAGCAACAATCGGGTTTAATTATAAATGTAACGTCAATTGCAGGTTATATGGGCTTGCCGTATCGTGGTATTTATAGTGCTAGTAAAGGTGCATTGGAGCTGGTAACGGAAGCTTTTAGAATGGAATTAAAACCCTTCAATATTCAAATGACTAATATAGCTCCTGGCGATTTTGCAACCAATATTGCATCTGGTCGTTATCATGCACCTGTTTTGGCTGGTTCACCGTATAAAGAAACCTACGGAAAATCTCTGAAATTGATGAATGAACATGTGGATGCAGGTAAAGATCCTTTGGAAATGGCTAAAGCTATTCTAGCTATTATCAACACATCTAAACCCAAAGTACATTATAAAGTAGGCGAGTTTATGCAAAAATTCTCTATTGTGCTTAAACGTATTCTCCCAGATACCGTTTATGAAAAAATGCTGATGAATCATTATAAGTTATAGTCTGTAATTTGTTAACTATTTTTAATAAAAAGACATGATAAAAACTTCTATTTAATTGTACTTTTGCACTATAAACAACACAACTTATAACAAATAATTTTTATGAAATTTTTTATTGATACGGCTAATTTAGACCAGATTCGTGAAGCCCAAGATTTAGGTGTCCTTGATGGTGTAACTACCAATCCATCTTTAATGGCTAAAGAGGGTATTACAGGCCATGATAATATTATGAAACACTATGTTGATATCTGCAATATTGTAGATGGTGATGTAAGCGCCGAAGTAATTGCGACTGATTTTGATAGGATGATTCGTGAAGGTGAAGCATTGTCTGAATTGCATGAGCAAATAGTGGTTAAATTGCCAATGATTAAAGATGGTGTAAAGGCTTGTAAATACTTTTCAGATAAAGGTATTAAGACAAACGTAACTTTGGTGTTTTCTGCTGGTCAAGCTTTATTGGCAGCCAAAGCTGGAGCAACGTATGTGTCACCATTTATAGGTCGTTTGGATGATATATCAACTGACGGTTTAAACCTGATTGCTGAAATCCGTCATATATATGATAATTATGCATTTGATACTGAAATTTTAGCAGCTTCTGTTCGTCACACGATGCATGTTATTGACTGTGCTAAATTAGGTGCTGATGTTATGACTGGCCCATTAAGTGCAATTGAAGGCTTATTAAAGCATCCATTAACAGATATTGGATTAGCGAAATTTTTGGAAGACTTTAAAAAAGGGAATTAAATAAATTATAAAACGCATAAAAAAAAGCCTCAATCTTTATTGAGGCTTTTTGATTTTATAAATGCATTTAGTTATTGAGTAATCCTAATAATTCTTCCTCAAACCGTATGTTGAACATACTCGTATGGGCATTAACTATTTTGCCTTTCTCATCAATTATCATAACCTTATTTATCGGAGATATCGCTAATTTATATTTAGCCTCTTTTGGGTTTGCTAATAAATACTCATTATCAGTATTGTAGCGATATTGTTTGATGACATTGCGCCACAATTTGATATCGTCATTATTTACATTTATGGCTATAAAGTCTATTTCTGGGTATTTGAGTTTAAGCTCATCAGCTTTTTTATGACTATCAATATGCGATCTATAAGTTGAAGACCAAAAATATATCACAGATGGATTTTTAATTTTAGAATTCAAACTAAATTGATTTCCATTGGCATCAATAACACCAACTTTTGGCAGCATATTGCCAGATTTTAAATCTTTTAAAGATTTTACAATGTTTGATACATAGCGCTGATGTTCTGTATTTGAGTTTTTATTGACAAAGGACTCTAATAAAGCATCATAATTATCAACATCCTTACTGTTCGTGATATAT
Source organism: Hanstruepera ponticola (assembly GCF_012931685.1). Lineage (GTDB taxonomy): Bacteria > Bacteroidota > Bacteroidia > Flavobacteriales > Flavobacteriaceae > Hanstruepera > Hanstruepera ponticola. The sequence continues at coordinate 150,916 of NZ_JABANC010000004.1, read as the reverse complement.
TCAATAGCTGTTTGGGCCAATAACGAGTTTCTAATAGAATCATTAACCACTAAACTATCTATGAGTCTTAATCGAATCATGTTGTAATCAAAAGACTTGACATTGTAAACGCTATCATTTGAATTTTTAAAGTGTTCAGTTAAAGCGATATTTTCAAAATGATGTTTTAAAAACGAATAGTATGGGAAATAGTCCATTAAATTACAATAGTTGTAATCTATTTGCTTTCTGTAATCATAAAATCCTTTAGGGAGTGATTCAAAATTTCTTTTTTCACTTTGGGAATAATTGACAAATGGATAAACCTCCTTACTTAAATAATAATCATAATTTATAGTGCCTTCTATCAATTCATTAAAAAATGGTGATGTAGAATTATTGCCTTTAAATGCTTTAAGCTTTTTGAGTTTGTGATCTCTTATTGAATCTAGCAGGCGTTCAAATTCATCAGCTGGTAGTTGACTATATCCTAATATGATTTTATCTTCAACTTCACCATCCAAAAAGAGATTGATTAAATAATTATTCTTTTTAGCACCAACACCTGTATAAACCAATGATTCGTCAAACTCAAGGGTGTTTAAGCGAAACATAATACTGTCTTTGGGTTCCAATAATACCATTTGAAATTCTAACCCTTCTGCAGCAGGTAGCTTAAAGGTATAGAGGCCATCTTCCAATTGCTTAATTTTGTATAAAAAACGATTGTTAGCGTCTAGAGTAACAGTATCAAGAATTTGTTCAGATTTGGATAGGATAACAAAGTTCTTCTTTGGGTTGATAATTTCACCGCCCAAATATGCATAATTGTCATCTTTCTCCTTTGTGTCATCTTTACATGATACAAAACTTAAAGCCATAAAAAGTACTAGGCTTAACCGTTTTATAAATCCCATCATAGTTATATATAGCATATATTCTTGTAACAAAAATAGATGTTGTGATTAATAAGTCTTGTTAATACGTTGTTAAATATTAATTACAAAGGTTTTACTTCACTTTATGGCAGTAATTTTCTACTTTTGCAAAAAATTTAAAGAATAAGATATGTTATCAGTTTCTAATTTATCAGTCCAATTTGGTAAGCGCATACTTTTTGATGAGGTTAGTACCAGTTTTAATCAAGGTAATTGTTACGGAATCATAGGTGCCAATGGTGCAGGAAAATCTACATTTTTGAAGATTTTAGCAGGAAAACAAGAGCCAACCTCTGGTCAGGTGCATCTAGAACCTGGGAAACGCATGTCAGTTCTTGAACAAAATCATAATTTGTATGATGAGCACACAGTGCTTGAAACGGTTATTATGGGAAACAAGCCGCTGTTTAAGATAAAAACAGAAATTGATGCACTTTATGCCGATTACACGGACGAGAACGCCGAAAAGATTGGTGAACTTCAAGTTGAATTTGAAGAAATGAATGGATGGAACGCAGATAGCGATGCAGCTTCCTTATTATCTAATTTAGGTATTTCAGAAGATTCACACTATTCATTAATGAAAGATTTAGATGGAAAGCAAAAAGTTAGAGTGCTTTTAGCACAAGCGCTTTTTGGAAATCCTGATGTGCTTATTATGGATGAGCCTACCAATGATTTGGATTACGAAACTATTTCATGGTTGGAAAACTTTTTAGCAAATTATGACAACTGTGTAATTGTGGTATCGCATGATCGCCACTTTTTAGATGCTGTTTGTACGCACATTTCTGATATTGATTTTGGAAAAATCAACCACTTTTCTGGAAACTATACGTTTTGGTATGAATCATCGCAATTAGCCGCTAGACAACATGCGCAACAGAATAAAAAGGCTGAAGAAAAGAAAAAAGAACTTGAAGAGTTTATCCGTCGTTTCTCGGCTAACGTGGCAAAAAGTAAACAGGCTACCAGTAGAAAGAAGATGATTGATAAATTGAATATTTCAGAAATTAGACGTACCAGTCGTCGTTATCCTGCTATTATTTTTGAGCGTGAACGTGAAGCTGGTGATCAAATTTTAAATGTTGAAGGTTTAGCAGCTTCTTTAGATGGTGAAACTTTATTTAGAGATGTGGATTTAAATTTGGCAAAAGGTGATAAAGTTGTAGTGTTTTCAAAAGATTCAAGAGCTACAACAGCTTTTTATGAAGTTTTAAATAATAATCAAAAAGCAGACTCTGGTAAATTTGCTTGGGGAATTACTACAAATCAATCATACTTACCATTAGACAATAGTGCGTTTTTTGAAAATAATTTAACTCTAGTAGATTGGTTGCGTCAATGGGCTAAAACAGAAGAAGAACGAGAAGAAGTTTATATTAGAGGATTTTTAGGTAAAATGATATTTAGTGGAGAAGAGGCTTTGAAAAAGTCTAATGTGTTATCAGGAGGTGAAAAGGTACGTTGTATGTTAAGCCGTATGATGATGATGCGTGCCAATGTATTGATGTTGGATGAACCTACGAACCACTTGGATTTAGAAAGTATTACGGCTTTTAACAATTCCTTGAAAAATTTCAAAGGAACTGTCTTATTTACTACTCATGACCACGAGTTTGCTCAAACGGTTGCAAACAGAGTTGTGGAATTGACACCAAATGGTGTTATTGATAGATATACCACTTTTGATGAATACATGCAAGATGCAAAAATAAAAGAGCTACGAAATAAAATGTATGCCGTTACCGTATAATTGGCAGTAAAAAAAATAAATATAAGACCTTGGAGCAGGCTTCAAGGTTTTTTTATGCTTCCAATTCAGATTTTACACTCTCAACAACAGGTAGAGCATTTGCTAACTCATCAGCATTGACATAAATATCCTGATAACCTGGAACCGAAGATCCAAAACCAGCTAGTCTGGCAGATTCAGTTTCATCCTTAACAATAGCAGTAATGCCAAGGGCATCCAATTTGTCCACAATGAGTTGTGCAACGATAAAACTTCCGGTATATATTTTTCTATAATTTGAATCCATGTTATAGTAGTTTGCTTTCTACTAAAGATACGAAAATTATAGACAATTTATCTGAACTTTATATATTTTTATAATCGGTTGAGAGTGCGATAATTAAAAAATAACCGTAAAAAAACGTGTATATAATTTTATTCGACTATATTTGTGCTTTATTAAAATTTTTAAATTATTACAATGAGTAAAGGAACAGTAAAATTCTTCAACGATTCTAAAGGATTTGGATTTATCGTAGAAGATGACACAAACAAAGAACATTTTGTTCACATTTCTGGATTGATCGACGAAGTTCGTGAAGGTGATGCAGTAGAATTCGATCTTACAGAAGGTAGAAAAGGAATGAACGCAGTAAACGTTAAAGTATTATAATATATATTTTAAACTTATTGAAAAACAAAAGCCTCGATTATTCGAGGCTTTTTTCATTTATAATAAGTTAGTTTTTTATCTTAATTCCGCACCAAGTTGTTTCTCAAAATTAGCTTGAAGTTTATTCATGATTTTATCAATTTGCTTATCGGTAAGTGTTTTGTTCTCGTCTTGTAACGTAAAACTCACTGCGTAACTCTTTTTGCCGGCAGGCAAGTTTTTTCCTTCATATACATCAAACAGATTTACGTCTTTTAGTAAGTTCTTTTCTGTTTGATTAGCAATGGCATCAATTTCGGCAAATGATACAGAGTCATCCAACAATAATGCAAAATCTCGTCGTACTTCAGGGTATTTAGGAATGCTTTTAAAAGTAACGTTGTTGGTTTTTGCCAGAGTTACCATATTATCCCAGTTAATATTTGCAAAAAGCACATTTTGAGAAATACCAAAATGTTTTAGAATAGATTTTTTTACCAATCCAAACTCTACAAGTACCATCTTTTTTTGGGATAGTTTCAAGCCTTCACTAAACACATTGGAGGTTATGGGTGCGGCTTTTATATTTAAGATTCCCAATCTAGAAATGAGAGATTCAACAGTTCCTTTTAAATAATAAAAATCACTCGGCTGTACAGGAGTGTTCCAGCGCTCGGTTTGCCTGTTGCCAGTAACAAAAAGCGCTAAATGTTTTGGCTCTTCACGTTTATCTTGGTAGGTGTGGTAGGTTTTACCAAACTCAAACAATTTTAAATTGTCTCGTTTTCTGTTAATATTATGACGTACACTTTCTAATCCAGAAAACAACATAGATTGTCTTAAAACACTTAAATCATTACTCAACGGATTGAGCATTTCTACATTGTGCTCTGGATTTAAATCAGCATCTAAACTCACATATTCTGGAGTAGTCAAGGAGTTTGTCATGGTTTCATAAAAACCCTGTGAAGCCAATTGGTTGCCAACAATATTCTGTAATTTGTAATCTTCAAATCGCGATGTATTTGAAATAGATGCATTTAATTTTTCGGTTGTATTAATGTTATTATAACCATAAACACGTAAAATTTCCTCAATAACATCTGCCTCGCGTTGTACATCATTTCTAAATGAGGGAACGGTGAGTCCCAAACCCGTTTCAGTCACGTTATTGATTTTTATGTCTAATGACATCAAAATGCGTTTTATAACTTCACGTGGGATTTCTTCTCCAATCAATTTTTTAGCATTTTCAAAACTTAAGCGTACTTGAAAGTCTTCAATTTTATTGGGATATATATCTACAATATCACTAGTAATCTCACCACCAGTTAATTCTTCAATTAATAACGCAGCACGTTTTAAGGCGTATTCGGTAATATTAGGGTCAATTCCACGTTCAAATCGGAACGAGGCATCAGTGTTTAAAGCATGTCTTTTAGCTGTTTTTCGAATGCTAACAGGATCAAAATAAGCGCTTTCAAGAAAAATGCTGGTAGTTTCTTCCGTAACACCAGAATCCAATCCGCCAAAAACACCTGCAATGCACATGGGGTTTTCAGCATTACATATCATCAGGTCATCCTCATGCAACTCACGTTCAACACCGTCAAGCGTTGTAAATTTAGTCCCTGCTTTTAAAGTTTTGACCTCAATTTTATTACCTGTTATTTTAGCTGCATCAAAAGCGTGAAGTGGTTGTCCTAATTCATGTAAAACATAATTAGTAATATCAACTACATTATTAATAGGAACTAGGCCAATGGCTTTTAATCTATTTTGAATCCAGGCAGGCGACTCGCCAACTTTTAAACCCGAAATGGTTACACCACAATAACGTGGTGCTAAATTTTTATTTTTAACTTCAACATCAATTTTAAGGGCTCTATTGTCAACATGAAAAGCACTTACTGATGGCGTTATTAATTCTAAATTAATATCTTTTTGTAATAATCCAGCTTTTAAATCGCGAGCAACACCATAGTGACTCATAGCATCAGCTCTGTTGGGTGTTAAGCCAATTTCATATACAGTATCATTCTCTACGTCATAAAGTTCTGAACCTAAAGTTCCGACCTTGGTTTTTGAGTCTAGTACTAAAATACCATCGTGAGAGGTTCCAAGTCCTAATTCATCCTCGGCACAAATCATTCCATGGCTTTCTTCGCCTCGAATTTTTCCTTTTTTTATTTTCCATGCCTCACCTTCAGCAGTATAGAGAGTGGTTCCTATAGTTGCAACCAAAACTTTCTGACCAGCAGCTACATTTGGTGCGCCACATACAATTTGAAGTGTTTCATCAGTGCCAATATTTACGGTAGTGACCTTTAAACGATCGGCATTAGTATGCTGTTCACAGGTTAAAACTTCGCCAACCACGATACCTTCTAAAGCACCTTTTATTGATTGAAATGGTGTAACACCTTCTACCTCAAGACCTAAATCCGTTAAAAGTTCACTAATTTGTTCGGTATTCCAATCAGTTTTAATAAATTGCTTAATCCAATTAAGAGAAATCTTCATGTATAGATGCTATTTAAGTGTGCAAAGATAAAATATTGCTACTAGCATTCAAACATTGCCATAAAAATTGTAATTTTATTGCAACAATAAATTAACATGAAGCAATTTTCTAAATTTTTAATAATATTAGTAGCTCTAGGCTTTTGGTCTTGTAGGGATACTAAAGAGGTTGAAGAAACCGTTGAAACTGAAATACAACAAGAAGAGTCTGTAAATGAGACTGATGGTAAAAACCTAGAAAGTGATTTGCAGGAAGCTTCAGAAGAATTGGATAAAGAAGTTAAGGAACTAGAGAGTGCCTTAAAAGAACTCGATACTATTTAAGAACTAAAAAATGAATTATGAAGAATTTTAAAAGCATATTATTCGCAGTGTTACTGGTAGCGTTTGTTGGTAATACTGTACAAGCTCAAGAAAAGACAAAAGACGTTAGAAAAGAAGCGTCAAACAAAAAGATTGAAAATAATATAAATGCAGATGCGGCACAAGATGCTAAAATGCAAGAAATGTTCAAAAAAGCTAAAGCCGAAGCTACTACTGCCGAAGAACGCGCCATGATTGAGAAAAAGCGTATAGCTTATGAGCAATCTAGAGCTAACAATGGCAAAGCTTATGGAAAAAATAAAGGCGAGCTAGAAGGAAAAGAATTTGGTCAGGAGCGTGCAGCTTTATCCAAGAAAAAACTTTATGAAGCTTACAATGAAACACGTGCAGCTGAAGCAACAATTAATGAAAGCAGTGTGAGAATTAAAATGGCCAGAGAGCGATTGGAAGCAAATAAATCAACAATGACAGCTGATGAATTAGCTAGTAAAGAAGCTAAAATCTCTACTGCCGAAAAAGAACTAAAGGATGCTAGACAAGCATTGGAAAATCAGCGTAAATTAATTAAAGAAAAGCACGAATCTTTAGGTTCTGATAATTAATAGTTACAAAAATCAACAAGTCAAAAGGTGTTAATATGTTTAGCACCTTTTTTTGTTGCAAATATTTTTTGTTTCTTCGATTAAAATCAAAAAATAGCATGAGGTATCTATTCATTTACCTATTAGCAATAGGTGTAGTTTCTTGTAAAAATGATAGTAAATTAGTGTCAAACAATGAGGCTAACATTTTAACTCAAGGGACATATCGTGTTTCTCTTGATGTTGCAGAAGACATTCAACTTCCATTCATCATGGAAGTACTAACGCCCAATACCGCAAAAATTTATAATGCTGATGAAGAAATAGTGGTAGATGAAATTTCTTATGAAAACGACTCGGTCTATATAAAAACACCGGTTTTTCAAGGGTATATGGTTGCAAAAATTCTTGATGATCAATCGCTAAATGGAACTTTTGTTAAAGCCGATTTAAACCGTTTTGTACCTTTTAGTGCCATGTTAAGTGAAACGCGTTTTCCAGATGAGGTAAAGGCGCAATTTGATGTTACTGGAAACTGGGAAACTGTCTTTAGCCCAAATTCTGAAGCAGACCGTTATATAGCCAAAGGTAGTTTTAAGCAAAAAGGAAACACCGTTACAGGAACATTTGAGACAACTACTGGTGATTATCGTTTTTTAGAAGGTGTAGTTGCTGGTAATGAGCTTAAACTCTCTACGTTTGATGGCGCTCACGCCTTTTTATTTACTGCCACTGTAACCGATTCGACCATGACAGGCATTTTTTATTCAGGAAATCACTGGCAGGAACCATTTGTAGCCAAGCGCAATGCAAATTATGAATTACCTGATGCCGAAGGGTTAACCTATTTAAAAGAAGGGTTTGATAAAGTTAGTTTTAGTTTTCCCGATGCAGCTGGTAATACAGTATCCTTGGAGGATGACCGTTTTAAGGATAAAGTGGTTTTAGTCCAAATTATGGGAACCTGGTGTCCAAATTGCCTTGATGAAAGCAAGTATTTCACAGATTATTACAAACAGCACAAGGATAAAGGATTAGAAATAGTAGCACTAGCCTTTGAATATGTAAAAACCGAAGAAAAGGCCTTTAGAAATATCAACCGATTAAAAGATCGTTTAGATATAGACTATACCATTCTATTGGCTCAATATGGTACGTCAAGTAAATCTAAAGCGCAAGAAAAACTGCCTATGCTCAACCATATATTAAGCTACCCAACAACTATTTTTATTGATAAAAAAGGCGAAGTACGAAAAATACATACAGGTTTTAACGGTCCAGCTACGGGAGAAAAATACACTCAATATACAACAGAATTTGAGGGGTTTGTAAATGGTTTATTAGCCGAGTAATTGGTGTTACGCTTATCGACTTGATATAAATCGTTTTAATGTTTTATTTCTCATGATACTGAAACCAAGTTCAGCACAAGTAAGCGAAGTTAGAATTTAGAAGTCAAAAAATCAATACGTACATATGCGTAATTTTCAATAGTTATAAACTATCTAGAAAGTCATTGGCTGCTTTAAAATGGGCTTCTTTTTTATCATCAGAGAGTCTTTTGAGATTGTGGTACATCATACTGGTTCTTGGGTTTGATTCAAATACCTTTTGATGTTCATGTACAAATCGCCAAAAAAGCCCATCCCAAATGGTTTCCCATTTACTGCCACCACTATAATTGCTCATTTTTTTTATGTAGTTTGAACTGGACAAATATGGTTTCGTAGCAAAGGTGCCACCATCGGCAAATTGGCTCATACTATACACATTAGGCACCATAACCCAATCATAGGCATCAATGAACAATTCCATAAACCATTGGTAAACCGCATCGGGATGAAACTCGCACAAAAGCATAAAATTTCCTAAAATCATCAAACGTTCAATATGGTGGCAGTAACCTGTTTTTAAGACTTTTTTTATAGTGTCGTCAACTGGTTCAATACCTGTAGAGCCCTCGTAAAAGGAATTTGGAATACGGCGTTTAAAACCCCAAAAATTTTTAGTTCTTGCAAAAGAACCTTTAAGTTCATACATACCTCTCATAAATTCTCGCCAACCTATAATTTGCCTGATAAATCCTTCGGTAGAGTTTATAGGGATGTTTTCTTCTAGACTAAATTGTAAGGTTTTGTCTATAATGGTGTGCGGTGAAATCAAACCCACATTAAGCATGGGTGTTAAAACACTGTGGTTTAAAAAAATCTCCGCTTTTAATATGGCATCTTCATAAATACCAAAGTCATAAAAACGATATTCTAAAAACTGTTGCAGCCAATTCAACGATTCTTCATGTGTAATAGGGTATAAGCGTTGTTTGGAAATGTTGCCCGGATTTTTTTTAAAATGTGTTTGCGTATACGTTACTGCCTTTTCCCAATAGCTAGAAGATTCCGGATAATGAATGTTTGGAGGTGTTTTGTCTTTTGGATATTTTTTTCTGTTTTCTGTATCATATGTCCATTTACCACCTTCTGGATTGTCGTCTTCATCTATTAAAATATTCCGTTTTTTACGCTGTTGTTTGTAAAAGGTGGTTTGGGAAAAGGACTTTTTTTCGGGTTTAAAAAAGTGTTTTAAATCAGATTTAGTATTTATGAATAAAGGGTTGTTATAACTAACTAATTCACAATCATTTAGTATAGAATGTATGTGTTTTTCAAGCCAATTATCAACAGGGTCAATAATATGTATTTCAGTAGTGCCTTGTTCAATGAGAGTAGCTATTAAATTTCGGATATCTGAATTGTCGTCTGTAGCTTCAATATAAACAACTTCTTTATTTTTATTCTCTAAAAAATCTTTGTAATAAAGCATGCTTGCCCTATGAAAGGCAATTTTTTGTTTATGGAAAGCATATTGTGAAAAAAACAAATATTCTTCAACAAGATATATCGGGTAATCATTATCTAATAAAGGAGACTCTGAAAAAAGTTGATTAGGAAAAAGAATATTGACTGCTTTCATGGTTTATGTTTTCTACATTTTTGACTACAATATTTAACCTGTTCCCAGTCCTTTTGCCATTTTTTACGCCAGTTAAAAGGCCGTTGGCAAGTCAGACATATTTTAGATGGTAGCTCGCTTTTTTTCATTCGAAATCAGGCAATTCATTCGTGCGAACATAAGGATAGGTTGCTAAATTATGAAGTCTATAATAACTATTAAGACCCGAAATACCAGCAGATTGCGTGCTAGCTAAATCAATTTGACCTAATTCATTAATAGTTTCATCTGGAACATCTAATAAAACAACAGAACCAATAACAAAGATACAGCCATTAGGCAATGGAATACTTTCTAAATGTTTCATGCCAATTTTTATCGGGCTTTGCGTCACAAAAGGCGCATGAAAATTATCTATAAATGATTTGTCAATGTGCATAGCATCAAATTCAGAATGGTGTTTCTCAAGTTTTGCTGATGTGTAATGCGCTTTTTTAGTAAAGGTTTCAGATATGCTGTTAATGGTGTAGTATTTAGTTTCCAAAATGTTGGCATAGGTGTCTTTGGGACTAATTGGGTTTTGCGGACGCATTATAAATCCTAGTTGTGCAGGATGTGATCCCAAATGCACCACCGAAGAAAAAATGGCAACGTTATCCGTGCCATCTAGTGCCCGTGTTCCTATTAAATTGGCTGGCTTAATGCCAGTAATAGAATTTATAAGGTTTAGCCTGAACTTGCGTTCTAAATTAGTAATATCAGTATCGTTTATTCTCATAAGGTAATTACAATGTTATTCCTGCCATTTAGATTTAAGTTCTTTTTTTGCATGTTTCCAAAAGGCAAAAAAGGATTGATATGATGTAGTCTCTTTGGTCATCCAGTCTCTTGGGTCTTTGTTTCCTTTGTAATGGGCGTTTGTTGGATGTTCTTTATAAAAAATATTGTGGTCATCTACACGTTCTAGTAGTTCTTCAAAGCTACCGACCATGATTTTAATACCAGATATGTTTTTTGATAAATTAATTACAAATTCTATGCATGGATTACTTACAGGAAATGCATCAAACAGTCGAGGTTCAAGAAGCAGGATACGTTGAGCGTCCTCATCTTTTCGCCAAAAAGGATCTAAATTATAATAATTGTAAATCAGTGTTTTTTGGTTTGACTTTAAGCTTGGATGTTCAATTTGAGGGAGACTAGTATAAAGCTCTAACCTTGTGGTTTCTGTTAAAACTTTGGGAACATCAAGATTTACAATGTTTTCATAACTAACATCTAAAAACGTGTTTTGTTGATTGCTATAAAAGTATTTGTTGATGTTATCTTGATTAGCGTAGTATTTCTTATTGGCGTTCGTGCCAGCGACCCATTGCCAGCTTAAGCTGTTACTTGCTAAATCACCATCTAATAAATGGTAATACAGCCATTGAGAAGGTTTAAGCCAATGGGATTGCGCCATATTACAACATAAAGAAGCGACATACATACGCATATGATTATGCATATAGCCTGTTTCAAACAAGTGTTCTATGGCGTGGTCTATTTCTATTATACCTGTATTGGCACTAACAACAGCCCTTGAAATCTGATAATTGGATACAGGGTTTTGTACGTGTTTTAAATCTCTAAAAATAGTATCACCTTTAGTATTCCAAGCGAGTTGCCAGTAATCTCGCCAAGCCAATTCTTGAATGAGTTTCTCTGAAGAAGACCAAGAAATATTTAGCGATTTCAGATAGTTAAACACATATGCTGTTGAAATTACCCCTCTCGAGATATAAGGACTTAAATACGTAAGTCGGCCATCTTTATAGTTTCTTGTGGCTGCATATTGAATGGGGTCAATACCTTCAATACGTGATTGGATAGCTGTTATGTCTGTCGGGAAATCTATCTTTTTGAAATCTTGTTATTAGAAATAGACCGTTGGCGAGAACACTTAAAACGAGTTACGGAATCATTTCGTTTTTTTAAATGCTTTTGACTTATACCACTGTTCACGCGTTTTCGCCATAATTTAAAAGAACTTGGCTTCAGTTCTTTACGCATGATTTTGATGACATCAGATTCAACTAAATTAAATTGAAATTTTATGGCTTCAAAAGGCGTTCGATCTTCCCAGGCCATTTCAATCACTCTATCCAATTCTCTTGCCGTCATAGTATTCTAAAATCCAATGTTTTTTATTTTAATATTTTGAGCTTTTAAATCAAACATGAGATTGTATAGACCGAAAAATGACCTATTCATATAGATAAAATGTTTCGAACCTCTGTTACCATTCATTTTACGCAGTTGTGTGTTTTTCGAGTATTTCTCTCCTAAATCCGCAATTTTTCCAAAAAAATCTGCGTTTGAAAAATCAAAAATGGCCTCATGTAATGGTTGTGTAAACAAGCTTAACATGTCATGAAACATTTCGGTGAAAAAAGCAATTTCCTCGGGACTATCGTCGGGTCTTAATATTTCTAGTTCATACATTTTTTCGGTGAAGCGCGCTTTATTCGAAATGTTTTCTTTGTCAGCCAGTTCAAAATAAGGTTTATAAAATTCATCTGGAATGGTTTTCATACACCCAAAATCGAGAACGATCAAATCGCCTTCCTTTGAGATTAAAAAATTACCAGGATGTGGATCGGCATGAACTTTTTTTAATTTATGAATTTGATACATATAAAAATCCCAAAGTGCTTGACCAATTTTATTTGACAAATCTTGGTTCTGATTATAAGAGGTGAACTCAGATAAATGCTCACCTTTCATGTAGTCCATAGTTATGATACGTTCAGATGACCACTGTTTATAATACTTTGGAAATTTTAAATTGGGTATATGTTTGCAGGCTTCAGCTATTTCTTCGCTTTGCTGTAATTCAAGTATGTAATTGGTTTCTTCAATTAATTTGCTTTCAACTTCTTTAAAATATTTATCAGAACCATCTCCTTTAATGTTAAACATACTCATAGCGATTGGCTTTACCATAGCTAGATCAGAAGAAATACTTTCTGCAACACCAGGATATTGAATTTTTACTGCTAATGTTTTACCATCTTTTTCAGCCATATGTACTTGACCAATACTGGCGGCATTAACTGATGTAGCATTAAAGGTATCAAATAACGCATTTGGGTGTTTTTCAAAATATTTTTTGAATGTTTTTACAACTAGAGGCGGAGAGAGTGGTGGTACCGAAAATTGTGCTAAAGAGAATTTTTCCACGTAAGCACGTGGCATGATACTTTTTTCCATACTCAACATTTGAGCGACTTTCAAGGCACTTCCTTTTAGTTGTTTTAAACCATCATATATATCCGAAGCGTTATTTTCATTTAATCTTTCTTTGGCTTCAATTTCTGACTTGGTTATTTTATCTCCATAGTATTTTAGGTAATTTACGCCAACCTTGGCTCCGGTAGAAACTAGTTTAGAGGCTCGTTGTAGTTTGGATGTCGGAATTTTATCTATAGTTTTCATAGCTTATGTTTAGGGCATTTTAATTTTTTCTTTGAAAATAAATTTTCCAAAGTCAATCAGACTCTTAAGAGGTGTGACATCAAGTAAATCAAATGTTGTATTTACAGATTTTTCAATAAATACATCCGTCTTTTCAAAGCTAGGCGATGAATCGTCCATCCAAAACTTAAGTGTTAATAGCATTTGAATCCAAGCACTTTCTTTTAATCCAGCCTCTTGAATTTTATCTATTTGCTCTTGGTTAGTCTGTATAAGTTCAATTTTTAATTGTTGAATGTAAATCGTAAATGCCTTTTTTAATGGTGATAATAGTTTCATGCTTTTGAGACTATTCTTATGTTCTGAAAGCGCCATTAATACATAACTTCTGTTAGCAGTTAAATTCTCAAAAAAGGTGTAATAAAAACTTAACAATTTATGTCTGGCATCATATTCTAAATAGTCTTTACTCGCATTTAAGACCTGGATGGTGCTATTGAAAATTTCAGTGAAAATTTCAGGTTCAATAGCGTTTAAAGTCCCGTAATGCTTATAAAAGAGCGTTTCTTCGAAATTATAAGCTTTTGCAAATGCATATACTGATTCCGGTTTTTTGTGGTTTTCTAGAACATATTCCATATAGAATGAAATGATGTCCTTTTTTGATATATTTTTTTTCTTTCCCATAATAGTTTTGTTCAACTTTATTTTTATAAAGTTAGACAAAAGTACATTATTATTTTGGATTCAGCAAAAAAATAACTTCTTAATAAAGCGTTAATTAACAGTTGATTAGTGTTAATTAACAGAATACTAACAACTAGGCCTTTGATTTGTGTCTAACTTCATAACAACTAATTAATTCAATGTATTATGAAAAAAATCAACTTTTATGTCGTTTTACTTTTATTAGTATATAGTACTTCGGCTCAAGCACAATTAAACACGCCACGCGGTAGTCAGCTTGCTACAGTTACCCAGCGTGTTGGAATTACTGATATCAGTATTACCTATTCTAGACCTAGCGTTAATGGTCGAGAAATTTGGGGATCATTAGTGCCTTATGGTATGAATAATTTAGGTTTTGGAACGGCTACTGCAGCGCCATGGCGGGCAGGTGCAAATGAAAACACAACCATTACATTTAGTCATGATGCCTATGTAGAAGGCAAGCCCATTAAGGCAGGTACTTATGCGCTTTTTTTTGAAGTTAAACCAAATAACGAAGCTACACTTATTCTCTCTAAGGATAATCAGGCTTGGGGTAGTTTTTATTATGATCAGAAGCGTGATGCACTTCGTGCGAATATTTCAACTAAAAAAGCTCAACATCATGAACTACTTACATTTGAGTTTAATACTGTAAATACGAACGATGCCATAGCGTCATTAGTTTGGGGAGACAAAGAATTTCCCTTCAAAATTGCCGTCGATGTCACTGATGTTGTATTGGATGAATTTCGAGCAAAATCGAATGGTCAATTCGGTTTCAATCGTCAAAATTGGGAGCAGGCTGCAGCTTATGCGCTTAATAATGGAGGAGACCTAAATGAAGCACTGGGCTGGATTGATGGTGCAATTTCTGGCAATTTTTATAGCCAAAAAACGTTTAATAATTTGGCTATCAAAGGTCAGATTTTAAACAAACTTGGTCGAACCGATGAATATGCTGCACTTATGGATGAAGCATCGGGTATGGCAAACAAACAACAGTTAAATGCTTTAGGCTATCAGATGATGAATGCTAAAGATTATGAGCGCGCTGTTGCCTTTTTTAAAGAAAATATTGTTAGACATCCTGATGATCCCAATGGATATGATAGTCTCGGAGAATGTTACAAGAATATGGGTGAAAACCAAAAAGCCATTAAAAACTTTAAAAAGTCACTCTCAATGAACCCGCCGGCTAATGTTAAGGCTAATTCAGAAAAACACCTAAAAGAATTAGGTGCATTATAGTGTCATCAATCTAATCACTAATAGTTTTGTATTAAAAGCTTAGCCATATGGTTGAGCTTTTTTAACTGATATAGTTCCAAATGTTACGGTATTTACTCATTTGTTTATACGTATGCAGTAGAACTTTGTTTTGTGGTGAGGATAGTGCGGGGTCATTTTTAAGAATTTGTTGTGCATAATAGCGCGCCGATTTCAAGATGTCAGTATCTTTTAATAAATCTGCTATTTTTAAATTAAGCACACCGCTTTGTTGGGTCCCCATAATGTCACCGGGCCCACGTAAACGTAAATCCACCTCTGCAATTTCAAATCCATCATGAGTCCGCACCATAGTTTCTATTCTTACTTTACTGTCGTTACTCAATTTATGGCTGGTCATAAGTATACAATAGCTTTGTTCAGCTCCACGACCAACCCGACCTCGCAATTGGTGTAATTGCGAAAGACCAAAGCGTTCAGCACTTTCAATTATCATAACCGATGCATTTGGGACGTTAACACCAACTTCAATTACAGTAGTTGCTACCATGATTTGGGTTTCGCCCTTTACGAAACGTTGCATTTCATAGTCCTTATCCGCAGCTTTCATTTTGCCATGTACAATGGATATTTGGTATTTTGGTTTAGGGAAATCACGTTCAATACTGGCATAACCATCCATTAAATCCTTATAATCCATTTTTTCGCTTTCTTGTATCAATGGGTAAACGATATAAATTTGTCGTCCTTTTTCTATTTCATCTCTAATAAACCGGAATACCTTTAGTCTGTTTTTATCATAGCGATGTACAGTTTTTACTGGCTGTCGCCCAGGAGGTAATTCATCAATTATTGAAATATCTAAATCGCCATAAACAGACATAGCTAAAGTTCTTGGAATAGGTGTAGCCGTCATGACTAAAATGTGTGGTGGCGAGGTGTTTTTATGCCATAATTTACTTCGCTGTGCTACTCCAAAACGATGCTGCTCATCAATAATTGCCAGACCTAAATTTTTGAATTTTACGACATCCTCGAGTAGGGCGTGTGTGCCAATAAGTATCTGTAAATTGCCATTTTCTAAATTTTCATGAATTTCTCTTCTTTCTAAAGTGTTACTTGACCCTGTTAGTATTTTTATACTGATATTCAGTTTGTTACACCAATCATATAATCCGTTATAGTGTTGTACTGACAAAATTTCAGTCGGAGCCATTAAGCAAGCTTGAAAACCATTGTCAAGTGCCATGAGCATTGACATGAAGGCTACAATGGTCTTCCCGGAGCCAACATCGCCTTGCAATAGTCGATTCATTTGCGCGTTACTGCCTAAATCCTGTCTTATTTCTTTTAAAACACGTTTTTGTGCATGGGTTAATTCGAATGGTAAATGTTGTGAAAAAAATGAGTTGAAATAATCACCAACTTGAGAAAAAGGAAAGCCTTTAATTTTAGATTTATGAATGAGATTTTTAAGAATGAGCTGTAATTGAATGTAGAATAATTCTTCAAATTTTAGACGATATTGAGCCTTTGAAAGTAACTCTTGATTTTGAGGAAAATGAATATTAAAAAGTGCTTCACTTTTTGATATTAATCTCTGATTTTCTAATAACTCTGGCGATAAGGTTTCGCTAAATCGTCCTTTAGTTTCTGTAAACAGTTGTTGCATGATTTTAAGAACAACACGATTGCTAATGCCTTTATTAGTTAGCTTTTCAGTGGAAGGGTAAATGGCTTGCATGGCCGACTGAATACTAGTTTGATGATCTTTGAGTAATTCCATATCTGGGTGAGGCATGGAAAACTTACCATTAAACCAATTGGTCTTCCCGAAAACCACGTATTCGGTATTGAGTTTGAGGTTTTCTCTAATCCATTTGTGTCCACGAAACCACACCAATTCCATAATGCCTGTATCATCCTGAAACGTAGCTACAAGTCGTTTGCCGCGTTTTTGTGCGATTTCTTCAAACTTGATAATTTTCCCAATAATTTGAACTTCGGCAGTATTACGCTGTAATTCATTGATTTTATAATACTTCGTTCGATCTAAATACCGATTAGGAAATAGATTAATTAAATCTTGATAGGTGTGAATGCCGAGCTCTTTGCGTAGTAATTCTGCGCGATTTGGGCCTACGCCTTTTAGATAATCTATTGGTGTTTGAAGATTAGTACTCACAATAGCGAAATTAACTTATTTCAGGCAATTCGAGAAATGCAAATTTTTGTATTTTGGACTAATCTTTGCGTAAATAAATACTATGAGAACACTTTTTAGCTTACTTTTTCTTTGCTTTACTTACGTGACTTTTTCGCAACAGATAGATTATGTGGATTTTATATCTGCTAAAACAAATATTTTTGAAATTGATATTAAGGAAAATCTTATAAGTGGTGAAATAATTTATGAGTTTGATATTTTGAAGGATGTCGATTCAGTCTTTGTCGATGCTGTAGATTTCAAACGCTGTGTTATTTCGTTAAATAATTCTAAAGTGAAGATTCCTGAATATAATGGCAAACAAATTATTGTTAGAGAAGCGTTCAAGGCTGGTAAGCGCTATAGACTCCTCATAAATTGGGTGGTTGAACCTAAACAATCTCTTTATTTTGTAGGCTGGGAGAATAATGCGCCAAATCAAATTTGGACACAAGGTCAAGGTAAATACACGAGTCATTGGTTGCCGAGTATTGATGATATGAATGATAAAATAGAATTTGATTTAGCGATAACTTTTGACAATGATTTTGAAGTTATTGCTAATGGTAATCTTATTGAAAAAGAAGTGGGAGTGATTTCGACTAAATGGCATTATGACATGGAAAAACCTATGTCTAGCTACCTAGTGGCATTGGCAATTGGTAAGTACGATAAAACAGTAGAGACTTCGAACTCTGGCGTTCCATTGCAAATGTATTTTTACCCGCAAGATTCCCTAAAAGTAGAGCCCACCTATCGTTATACAAAGCAGATGTTTGATTTTTTAGAAGAGGAAATAGGAGTGCCTTATCCTTGGCAAAATTACAAGCAAGTTCCTGTACATGATTTTTTGTATGCTGGTATGGAAAATACGAGTCTCACCATTTTTTCAGATGCTTTTGTGGTTGATTCTATAGGTTTTAACGATAGAAATTACGTAAATGTTAATGCGCATGAATTAGCACATCAATGGTTTGGTAATCTGGTAACGGAGACTTCGGGAACGCATCATTGGTTACAAGAGGGTTTTGCAACCTATTATGCGTTATTAGCTGAACGACAGGTGTTTGATAATAATTACTATTATTGGCGATTGTTTGAATATGCGCAGGAGTTATTTGATCAAGATAATCGTGGTCTAGGAACCTCATTGCTTAATCCTAAATCGAGCAGTACGACATTTTATAAGCGAGGTGCCTGGGTTTTACATGCCTTAAAGGAATTGGTTGGAGAAGCTATTTTTAAGCAGGCTGTAAAAAATTATTTAAATAAATATCAATTTCAAAATGTTGAAACATCAGATTTTTTTAAAGAAGTGGAGCAATTGCATGGTAAGTCATTAAATGAGTTTGTTTCAGAATGGCTAAAGGCAGAAACATTTCCTTACAACAAGGCAATGGCAAGTCTCGAAAAATCTGTATTTATTCAAGAGTACTTGATGGCTGATTGTGAGGCCAAAAATTCAAAATGTGATTATTACTTATCGGCACCGCTTTCTGCTGAAGCTAAATCAAAAATCGTATCGCAAGTCCCGGAAAGAATCACATCTGATGTTTTTAAAAATGGGATGAAAGTAAGGCAGGCTATTGCGAAATCTTTGCAGAAAATACCCAGTAGTCTTAAGGTTGAATATGAGTCGCTTTTAGATGATGCATCATATGTGACTCAAGAAGCAGCTTTGTACAATCTATGGCTCAACTTTCCTGAAGGCAGGGCTTCGTATTTAGATAAAATGAAAGAGGTTCAGGGTTTCAATGACAAAAATGTTCGTCAAATATGGTTGGTTTTGGCCTTTGTGACTCCTGACTACCAAAATGATAGAAAACAGCATTTTTTTGATGAACTGGTGAGTTACACTTCAAGTGATTTTGGGTTTGAGGTTAGGCAAAACGCCTTTTCTTATTTGCAAGCACTGGATATTTTTAATGATGTCGCTCTTGAGAATCTTTATGAGGCTTCAAAACACTTTAATTGGCGATTTAAATCGTTTTCTAAAGATTTGCTAGATGCCTTGTCAAATGATGTGAGGTATCAAGGTAAAATAAATTTAATAAAATCTAAAAACTAGTATGCGAGCATTGGTGATTTCTGGAGGTGGAAGTAAAGGAGCGTATGCGGGTGGCGTTGCTCAATATTTGATGGAAGATCAAGGCAGGGTTTATGATATGTTTTTAGGGACTTCAACGGGAAGTTTGCTTGTTCCACATTTGGCGGTTAACAATATTCCGAAATTGTATAATCTTTTTACGAATGTTCAACAGCATGATATTTTTAGTGTGAGCCCTTTTGTACAGCGCCAAAAAGGTAATAGAGAGTATGTTTCAATTGATTTTATTAATTCGCTATGGCAATTTATTAGATTAAAGCGTACGTTTGGCGAGAGCAAGGCTTTAAGACGTAATATTAGACGAAATTTTACTTTAGAAGAGTATAATACTATAAAAAAAACCAAGCACGATTTAGTGGTAACGGTTTCTAATCTTTCCAAAAATAGAGTAGAGTATAAGTCTATTAAGGATTGTAGTTATGAAGAATTTTGTAATTGGATTTGGATTTCCTGTAATTATATACCCTTCATGTCAATTGCTAAAGTGGATGGATATGAATACGCCGATGGTGGTTTGGGATGTGTAGTGCCTATTAGAGAAGCAATTTTACGTGGTGCTACAGAAATTGATGCTGTGGTTTTGGAGGCTGAAAATATGGAGCACAACAAGGTGTTGGGTAAAAATCCCTTTTCGTTATTATTGAATTTATTTGGGCATCTTCTGGATCAAGTGGAGCGTAACGATATAATTATTGGTAAGTTGGCTGCAAAAAACAAGGGTGTTAAGTTGAATATTTATTACACCCCAACCTCATTGACGGAAAATTCTTTGATTTTTAGTAAACGGTTAATGGTGAAATGGTGGCAACAGGGTTATGATTATGCCAAAGCAAAGCATGATTTGATTACCACATCTCGCTAACCTCTTGTTTTATGTAAGATAATGCAGCATCGCTAGGTGCTCTTTTTTCCATCATTTCAGTTAAAACAACTTCACGTAGTTTATTGGCGGAATCTGTTTTTTCTAAAAGACTCGCTTTTCTAATGAGTTGAATTGTAGCATTTTTAGCTGCTGTTATAATGTTCCAACATTCGTCACTTAAATATATTTGCTGGGATAAATTATGCTCAAACTCCTGATCAATTGTTTGTATAAGTAAAGACTCGTAAGTGTCTTTATCAGAATTAATTGGACTTACTCGTATTAGTAATTTTGATGGTGTAATTCGCTCTAAAAAAAGAGCCATACGTTCATAGGCTTGCAACCGTAGTGGCATGGCGTTTACTTGCAAATCTTTTTGTAATAAAAAACGTCTTCTACCGTCTTCATTTTTTGTGTGTTCCTTAAAAAAGTAATAAGCGATTAAACCAGTTATAAGAGCTGGAATAGCATATAAAAATAATCCAATAATCTGTTCAGTTTCCATAATTTATATTTTCATAAGCAAACATAGTCTGTTTTTTATTTTAAACAAAATCAAGCGATAAGTTTGTAAAATCGCCTTTATTTCAATGATTTTCAATGATTTTTAAGTATTTGAAAAACAGCATTATATAAAATTAAAATGCATTTTATCGAAAAAATATGCATTTCATAGAGTGTTTTTTGTATATTAGCACCCAATAGTCAAATATTTTAAAATTAGTAACCCCAAATCTAATGAAAAATAAGACCTACTTTAGTTATGCTATACTATGTAGTGCTGTATCAAGGTTTAAGCGCAGTTATTTATGTGTAACCTTTGTATTATATGCAATATCGTCATATGCTCAATATACAGCTATTCCTGACACGCATTTTGAAGAAACTTTAGTCCAGTTGGGTTATGATGATTATCCGCTTGATAATCAGGTTCCAACGGCTAACATCAATACTGTAACTTATTTAAATGTTTATGGCAAGGGAATTCAAGATCTTACAGGTATTGAAGGATTCACCTCTTTAACAGTTCTAAATTGTAGTGCTAATAATTTATCTCATTTAGATTTATCGTCAAATGTAAATTTAACAGATTTAAGGTGTCACTATAATCAAATTAGTAACATTACTTTACCAAGTAGTCATAATCTTGTGAGTTTGATATGTCACTCCAATTTTATTTCAGAACTAAACATTTCTGAATTATATGCTTTAGAGGAAATAGATTGTTCAGATAATTTAATTGAAGAATTAGATTTAAGCAGTAATTCGCATTTGGTGAAGTTAAACTGTAACAATAACAGTTTGGCACAAATTGATACTAGTAATAATCCTTGGATTAAGGAATTACAATGCCGAAACAATTTTCTTGAGAGTCTTCAGGTTAATAATAATAGTCTTTTGGAGTTTTTAGACTGCTCTTACAATTTAATAAATAACATCAACTTAAATTTTAATGGAAACTTAAAAAAGCTGTTTTGTAATGATAATCAAATATCAAACTTGAACTTGCAACAAAACATTGAGTTGCAAAATTTGAATTGTGACGCTAATCGCATGGATAATTTAAACATTAGCTCAAATACCGAATTACTTCAGCTATCATGTAGTCAAAACCAATTAAGAAGATTAGACGTTTCACAAAATATAAATCTGGAAAGTTTATCTTTTTTTAATAATCAAATTGATGAAATAGATTTAACAAATAATGTAAATATCAGACATCTTTATAGTTATGATAACCCTCTAGGAGAATTAAATTTAAGCACCAATGCTGCATTAACTCATTTATCGTGTGGTAATAACGCTTTGTCTCAATTAGACGTATCAGCAAATGGGTCATTGAATTATTTAAATTGCATTAATAATAACATTTCTGAATTGGACATTTCTAATAACTTCTATTTGAGAAGGTTGTTGTGCGAAAACAATGATTTGGAATATTTAAATGCGGCTAATGGTAATAATACATTTATTAGAAATTTTAGTGCATATAGTAATCCGCAATTATCGTGTGTAAAGGTTGACAACCCACAGTATAGTAGAGCTAATTGGACTGACATAGATGAGCAAACAGAATATAGTGAAGAGTGTTCAAGCCTTTCAGTTGATGATAATGACTTAACTACTATGATTGTTTTTCCAAATCCTGTAAAGAATAGTGTAACGGTTTCAAGCACCACAGAATTAAATTTTAATTTAATCAATGTGAAAGGTCAATCCTTATTGAACGGTCAACTAACATATACAAATAATACTATTGATATGTCTAATTTATCACAAGGCGTTTACTTTTTAAAGCTCATTTCAGATCAAGGAAGTATCGTTAAGAAAATAATAAAAGAATAATTAATATTTTTTCAGAGTTGTTTATGTAAAATGCTTCACTTTAATTTAATTAAGTGGAGCATTTTTATTTGTGATTTCCGCCTAAAAAACCGCAGGATTTTAATGCTTGAATACCATTGAAAGGCACTGCAGTTTTTTCGTACATATAGGTTTTATTTAAATCTTCAGACAGATTGTGGTCATCTACATTAACGTCAATATCTTTCATTTGAAATTGGCAAGGATGTTCATAGCCTGCTGCATGAGTTATTTCAATAAGTTCTTTTCTAAAGGTTTTGAAGTATTGCGCCAGCCGTTCTGATTTCAATGGTATGTTGATACCACTTTGTAACCATTTGCTTTGAGTTGCAACACCACTTGGGCATCTATTAGTATGACATACTTGAGCTTGAATACAACCAATACTCATCATGGCTTCTCTTGCAACATTAATACAATCTACTCCCATAGCAAATGCCATAGCGGCTTTGGCAGGAAAACCTAGTTTACCACTGCCAATGAATACTATACGATCTGTTAAGTTTCTATCTTTAAAAAGCTTATAAACATCACTAAAGCCATAAACCCATGGCAGTGAAACATGATCGGCAAAACTTGGAGGTGCTGCTCCAGTACCACCTTCGCCACCATCAATTGTTATAAAATCAGGACCCTTGCCAGTTTTTAGCATTAAATCCGCAAGCTCTATCCACTGATCTAGTTTTCCAATTGCTGCTTTTATACCAACGGGAAGTCCTGTTTTTTCAGCGATAATTTCTATAAACTCCAACATTTCAGGAACATTAGAAAATGCCGAATGATTGGGTGGGGAAAGAACATCTTTTCCAAGTGGTACATGTCTAATATTAGCAATTTCTTTAGTTATTTTCGCAGCTGGAAGCACACCACCTTTACCAGGCTTGGCACCTTGTGACAGTTTTATTTCAATAGCTCTGATATAAGGTGTTTTTTCTACCATGTCCACCAGTTTTTCTATTGAAAAATCACCATTTTCATCACGCACGCCAAAATAACCTGTCCCAAAATGAAAAATCACATCGCCACCGTTACAGTGGTAAGGAGATAAACCGCCTTCGCCTGTGTTGTGATAAGCATGAGCCATTTTTACACCTTTATTTAATGATTCAACAGCTTTTGCAGAAAGAGAACCAAAACTCATTGCTGATACATTGATAATAGATGCTGGTCTATAGGGTTTTTTGCGTTTATTGTGTAATCCCATAACTTTTGCACAAGGCAAAAATGTTTTGTCAAGATAATTGGGATGATTTTTATCAATTTTGAAAGGCATCATCGCATTATTTATAAAAATGTGCTGATGCGCATAGATATCTCTGTCTGTACCAAAACCTTCATAATTATTTTCCTTTTTTGCAGATGCATAAATCCAGCTTCTTTCAATTCTATTAAAAGGAAGTTCTTCTCTATTGTTGGCAACAAAATACTGACGAATTTCAGGACCTATACTTTCAAATAAATATCTAATGTGACCAATAATAGGAAAGTTATGGCTTATAGTATGTCGTTTTTGAAAAAATATATCACGAATTGCAACAATTAAAAGTACAATTAAGACCCACATCCACCATGTGATATGGCTTAATATTTCAGTAAATTCAGTCATTCTAATAAAATTTAAAGTAAATATATTTAAAAATTATGGATATATTTATTGTATGCATAGAGCGATAAAGCTGATTTTTCTATTTTTCATTAGCACACTGATTATCTTAATAATTGGCATTTTTATTGCTCAAAATTCTCTAAAAAACAAGATAGAAACCGCACTGCGAGAAAGATTGCCAGATTATGTGAGTCTTAACTATTCTGACTTGGACTTAAGTCTATTTAGAAACTATGTTGAGATGCATAATGTCGAAATATTAAGGGTTGGAAAGGTTACGAGCGAAACAAGTTTTAGCGTTTCGTTCAAAAAATTAGGAGTTTACAAAATAAACTATTGGGATTACCTTTTTAACGACTGTATTGATGTAAACAATGTCAAGATTGTAGAGCCCATAGGTACTTACTATCATAATGAGATTGTACCAAAAAAGGAATATAATTTACCTAAAACAATAGAAGTAAAAAAAATCATTAACGTAAGAAATTTTGTTATTTCAAACGGAACATTCCAGGCCTATGATACACAAACTGATTCATTGCTTTTAGATTTAAAGAATTCACAGTTTACTTTAAGAAATATACATTTTGATAAAGAAACTTTTATAAAAAAAGTACCCTTCGAATATGAAGATTATAGTTTTCAATTTGAAGAATTGTTTTACAGGTTAAATGATTTTGAAAATTTGACTACTAAAAACTCCGAATTTAAAAATGAAACTAGTGTAATTAGAGATTTTAGATTAAAAACAAAGTATTCAAAGGAAAAACTGTCAAGTATTATTATCAATGAACGTGACCATTATGATATAGAAGCTGATTCGGTATGGTTAAAAGATTTTAATTTAGAAAGATTGATAGATTCAATTTCTCTTGTAGCTTCAACAAAAACAACTGTTTATAATTCTACAATTAATGTGTATAGGGATAAATTGGTTAATGATGACTTAAGAATAAAACCATTATACAGCAAAATGTTAAGGGATTTAAATTTTTATTTGAAGTTAGACACCATTAGCATCAATAATGCTAATATCCAATACGAAGAAAAAGTAAGAGTGGATAATGTGGCTGGAATTATTACATTTTCAGATTTCAATGCAACAGTTCAAAACTTTAGTAATACCTATAAATCACCTGTTCAAACTATTATTGAAATAGATGCCAATTTCATGAATCATGCACCTTTACAAGCTACGTGGCAATTTGATGTTAATAATCAATCTGATTTATTTTTATTTCAGGCTGAAGCGAGTAATTTACAAGCTGACAATTTAAATGATTTTACAGTACCAAATTTTAATAAGCGTCTTGAAGGTGAGCTTGATAAAACATATTTAACAATTAGTGGCAATTCACAAGAATCAAAAATTGATTTTAAAGTAAAATATAAACATTTTGATGTGGTTGCATTAAAAAAGAACGGAAAGGATAAAAACAAAATTCTTTCAAAAGTATTTAATCTGTTTGTTTCAAAAAATAGTAAGAATGGGAATAGTAGCTTTAAAGAAGTCACAAAATCTAATATTGAGCGCGATAAAACTAAATCTGTTTTCAACTATATATGGATTAGTACTAGAGCAGGCCTGATAAAGGCCTTAACAATTGAATAAATTTTTTGACATAAATTGTTTATAATTATTCATAATTCACGAGCCATAAACGTTTTACAATACTTATTTTCACACTTTGAAAAAAGAGAGTTTTGGAAAAGTATTTAAGTCAGTTAAATGATGCGCAATTAGCACCTACGATACAAAAAGAAGGGCCCATGATTGTTATTGCTGGAGCAGGTTCTGGCAAAACGCGAGTTTTAACATATCGTATAGCCTATTTAATGAGTCAAGGTATTGATCCCTTTAATATACTGGCTCTAACATTTACCAATAAGGCAGCTCGTGAAATGAAAGCACGTATTGCTACCATTGTCGGTGAGAGTGAAGCCAAAAATCTTTGGATGGGTACATTTCACTCGGTATTTGCTAAAATCTTACGTTTCGAAGCGGATAAATTAGGCTTTCCTAGCAATTTTACTATTTATGACACACAAGATTCTGATAGGTTGATTGCTTCAATTATTAAAGAAATGGGATTGGATAAAGATGTGTATAAATACAAACAGGTTCGCTCCCGAATTTCTTCTTATAAAAACAGCCTAATAACCGTTAAAGCCTATTTTCAAAATCCGGAATTAGTTGAAGCCGATACGATGGCTAGGCGCCCACGTTTAGGTGAAATATATAAAAACTATGTTGATCGCTGCTTTAAAGCTGGTGCTATGGATTTTGA
The DNA here is from genome assembly GCF_012931685.1 of Hanstruepera ponticola. GTDB lineage: Bacteria > Bacteroidota > Bacteroidia > Flavobacteriales > Flavobacteriaceae > Hanstruepera > Hanstruepera ponticola. Next base: position 124,408 of record NZ_JABANC010000004.1, on the reverse strand, counting down.
TGATTTATTGTTAAAAACCAATGAATTGCTTACAAGATTCCCTGACGTATTGGCTAGATATCAAGATAAGTTTCGGTATATTTTAGTAGATGAGTATCAAGATACCAATCATTCTCAATATTTAATTGTTCGAGCACTTTCTGATAGATTTCAAAATATTTGTGTAGTTGGTGATGACGCACAAAGTATTTATGCTTTTCGTGGCGCTAATATTAATAACATACTCAATTTTCAACGCGATTATGATGATGTAAAAGTGTTTCGATTAGAGCAGAACTATCGTTCCACAAAAAATATAGTTAATGCTGCTAATTCTATTATTGATAAAAACCAAACCAAATTAGACAAGGTTGTATGGACAGCTAATGACGAAGGGTCTAAAATTATTGTCAATCGCTCTTTAACGGATGGTGACGAGGGACGTTATGTAGCCAGTTCTATTTTTGAAAATAAAATGCAAAATCAACTTCAGAATAGTGATTTTGCTGTGCTGTATCGTACAAATGCCCAATCACGTGCCATAGAGGATGCCTTGCGAAAGCGTGACATCCCTTATCGTATTTATGGAGGGTTGTCATTTTATCAACGTAAAGAGATTAAGGATGTATTGTCGTATTTACGATTGGTTATTAATCCAGCCGATGAAGAAGCCTTAAAACGTGTTATAAATTATCCAGCTCGAGGAATTGGTCAAACTACTTTAGATAAGCTTATCGTAGCAGCCAATGGATATGAGCGCACCATTTTTGAAGTTCTTGAAAATATCGATAAGCTAGATATTGGAGTAAACTCTGGAACAAAAACAAAACTCAAAAACTTTGTGACTTTAATCAAAAGTTTTCAGGTATTGAATGAAAAAGCTAATGCCTTTGAATTAGCTGAACATGTTGTGAAGGCTAGTGGTTTAATTCGGGAATTCAATAAAGATGGTACACCTGAAGGCATTGCTAGAATGGAAAATATCGAAGAGCTTTTAAATGGTATCAAAGATTTTGTTGAAGGACAAAAGGAAATCGTTGATGCTACGGCTTCATTAGCAGAATTTTTAGAAGATGTAGCGCTTGCCACTGATTTAGATGCTGACAAAGGTGATAGTAACCATGTGGCTTTAATGACTATCCATTTAGCCAAAGGATTAGAGTTTCCATATGTGTATATTGTTGGTATGGAGGAAGACTTATTCCCAAGTGCTATGAGCATGAACACACGTAGCGAGTTGGAGGAGGAGCGACGATTGTTTTATGTGGCTTTAACACGTGCCGAAAAACAAGCTTACTTAACTTATGCTTTGTCACGTTATCGTTGGGGAAAGTTAATCGATTCTGAACCTAGTAGATTCATAGAAGAAATAGATGATCAATATCTCGATGTTGTAACACCAATTGAAGAGCGACGCTTCAATCCTATGTTGGATGCCGATATTTTTGGTGATGTTGAACCTAATAAAATTAGATTCAAAAAACCAGTTCAACCAACAATAAAAAAAGGAAGAACAACAGTAAATAAAATTGAAAAGAAAACAATTTCAACCCCAAAAAACCTAAAACCAGTTTCAAAAACATCAGGTAATACCAATTTATTTGATAGTAAGTTGGCAGTTGGTAATATTGTTGAACATTTGCGATTTGGAAAAGGCGAAGTCCTAAAAATTGAAGGAACTGGAAGTGATGTTAAAGCTGAAATAAAATTTAATAATGGAGGCGTCAAGAAGTTGTTACTCCGCTTTGCTAAATTGGAGGTTATTAGTTAAGAAACTATTTGACCATAAAAACAGAATTAATGTTTCCTTTTCCGTCATATTCTTTTACAGGATTATCAGGATCTACCATCCATTCATTATCCACAATAAATTTGTAATGATGCTTTCCTCCAGTTAGAGTCAAGTTTAAAGTCCAGCCAAAATCTGTTTTTTTCATTTTCGGAGCATCTTCAGACCAATTATTAAAACTTCCTGACAAGATGACTTCTTCAGCATCCAAAAAATTCCGTAATTCAAAGGTTACTTCTTTGGTAATATTAATTACCGAATTATATTCACCGTATTCGTTTTCAACTTTATCTGGATTATAAGGGTCTTCAATCCAATTTCCGTCAACTATATAACGATATTGATAAGATCCAGGTTTAATTTCTAGTGTTATTTCCCAACCATTCTCCACTTTGTTCATAGCGAAAAGATTTTCATCCCATTTATTGAATGACCCAGCAAGAATTACTTTTTTTGCATTTTTATGTCCATATAATTTAAAACAAGCATTACCATCCTCATTTTGATAAGCTGTATAAAACTTTAAATTATAAACATTTAGAGGACTTCCGCTTGGGGTTTTTGCAGGAGCAATATTAGCAATATTATCATTGGGTTCAGCCCAGTATTTTCCATTAATAAGGAACTTAAATTCCCAAGAAAATTCATTGGTGAAATCAGATATTTTTTTTCTTAATTCAAAGGTATTGATACCAATTTTTTTCATTTTCCATTTGTCGCGAGTCCAATTGTTAAATTGCCCAGACACTATAACTTCTTTTATATTTAAATCGTCAAAATCATTGATGCTGCCTATTTCATCAGAAGTGATTCTGTTGTAATCGCTAATGTCAAATACAAATACAATATCATCACCTTCTATCTTGTAACCTAAAACATTTTCTTCTTGTGAAAAACTTAAGGCGCAAGTGATAAAGCATAAAATACTAATACTATGTTTTATAAATAATTTCAATGTTTTTCTATGGGATAATTTATAAAATACAATTTCTCTTTCTGATAATTTATGATGGTTCTTTTTTGTTTAAAAAACTCATAGCCTAAAATACCATCCAAATCTGTACCAAAAGCTTGGTTAATACTCCGCAAGTTGGTTAAAACAGTGTCCATGGGACCAAAATAGATGGTTTCACTTAATCTCACTCGATGTAGTTTTCCGGCAATTACTTCTTTTTTATTGTTGCTCGCATCAATTAAAGTTAAGCGTTTCTTTGGAATAAAGAATTGAAGGATTTCTTTATTAAGGTTTTTACTTATTTGATTGAATTCTGCTGCGGTGTCAAGTCCAAACGTCACTTTCTTATTATTGATGTCGCCAAAGAGTAAAATAGTATGATTATTTAATGAGAAATTTAAACTATCAACTATTTCTTCGAGGTAAACTTTTTTATCAAGTTTATTTCCAGCTTTATCAACTTTTGATAATGTAATTTGATTCAAATATAAATCAACAAACACTTCATAATCTTTTAAAACGGAATAGCCAATAATTCCTAATAGTTTTATCTTTTTGCTTTTTTCTATGTGGGAAAGGTTAATAACATCAGACTTTAAAGCTTCTAATTTAAAGTTTTGAAGTACAAAATCCTTTATCTGTTTTTCATATGGATTATCAATGGCTTCCAATACACCAAAAGTTTGATTGTCTTTTTCCTGATGTTTATAAAGGTTTTTAAAGTGTACTTTGTTCAGAATCATGGCTTCTGATCCCGTATCAATAATAAAATTTCCATTTTGACCATGAATTTGAGCTTCTACAACAATAAGATGATCTACAAGTTTAAAAGGAATTCGCGTTGTGTATTCATTAACTTTTTCAGAATTTGGAAAAATAATAGATCTTTTACTCTTTAAATCATTTGCGTTCAAAAAGTTTGAATAGCATGTAATTAGTATAAATAATAGTATTCTTGGCATATTATTAAGACTGAAAAAACAAGTAAATGTTACAGAATTTATCCGATAGATTATAAATTTAAGCTTAATTTTCGAAATGTTTTGATGGTGATTAATAATTCAAATAAAAATATTTAATTTGTATAACATCATTTCACCAAATCACTATGGCAGAATTTATTAGAATTTACGAAGAGAATCCTAATCCAAGGGAGATAAAAAAAGTGGTGGATGTATTAAAGCGAGGTGGCTTGATAATTTATCCAACCGATACCGTTTATGGATTGGGTTGTGATATTACTAATACTAAAGCCTTGGAAAAAATTGCTCGCATTAAAGGTGTAAAACTTGAAAAGGCTAATTTTTCATTTGTTTGTCATGATTTGAGCAATTTGAGTGATTATGTTAAGCAAATTGATACAGCTACGTTCAAAATTTTAAAACGCGCGCTTCCTGGACCTTACACATTTATTTTACCTGGAGCAAAAACATTGCCTTCTGTTTTTAAGAAGAGAAAAACAGTTGGTATCCGTGTTCCTGGCAATCAAATTGCTTTAGAAGTAGTAAAAGAATTGGGCAATCCTATAGTTTCTACTTCTATACGTGATGATGATGATGTTATTGAATATACAACTGATCCCGAACTTATTTTAGAGAAATGGGATAATATTGTTGATTTGGTTATTGATGCTGGTTATGGTGATAATGTAGCCTCAACTGTTATTGACTTATCTGAAGATGTGCCTACTATTATTAGAGAAGGTAAAGGCAGTTTGGAGATATTCTAATAAAAAAGCTCAATCTTTCGATTGAGCTTTCCATAAATACTTTCTTAAATATTATCCGCCGTTAGCTTCAAGACTTTTCATTTCTTTTTCTATCATATCATAGAATTCGTCAATTTTTGGTAAAATAACAATTCTAGTACGTCTATTGGCAGCTCTGCCTTCGGCAGTATCATTGGTATCAATTGGAACATATTGTGAGCGACCTGCAGCAATAAGTTTTCCAGAATTAACTCCTAAATCTTCAAGTACGCGCACTACTGAAGTAGCACGTTTTACACTTAAATCCCAGTTGTCAATTAATGGTGGCTTATTATAAGGTACAGGGTCTGTATGCGCCTCTACCATACATTCAAAGTTAGGTTTGCTTTTTACAACTTTAGCAACTTTACCTAAAACTTCTTTTGCACGATCGTTTACAACATAGCTACCGCTCTTGAATAATAATTTGTCAGCAATAGAGATAAAAACAACACCTTTTTCAACATTTACTTCAATATCAGGATCATTTATACCTACTTCTTTTTTCAGACTAGTAACCAAAGCTAGCATAACGCTATCTTTTTTGTTCATAGCATCTTGCAGTCTTGAAATTTTTAAATCTTTTTCTTTCATGCTTTCTAAAGTCTTTTCAACATTAGAGGCACCTTTAGAGGTTAGCATAGTAAGATCTTTATTACTCTGAATTAAGTTTTCGTTAGAATTTTTTAAATCAGCAATACGATCTTCTAGAGATTTTGCTCGCGCTTCAGCAGAAGCCTTGTCTGCTAAACATGAATTCAATTTTACTGTAGCCGTATTTAATAAATCCTGCGTTTCTTTTTGTTTTTCTTCTAATGCAGCATATTCTTTTTTGGAGACGCACGAACCTAAAAGAAACATAGCAGATATACCAAATAAAATTATTTTTTTCATTTTTTTAATGTGTTTTAGTTGTTATTAATTAACATATCAAAATTATACAAAAGAATAATCCATCTTAACTCTATTAACAAAAACTTTAACATTTTTATAAACAATCAAAAATACTTATTGTTTTTTATATAATAATCCCATACAATAGAAGTGGTTTTGTAGTATTGAGGACATTTTGGAGAGCTTTTTCGCTTTTTTAGATATTTATAGAAATTGAGGTAGAAACTTATATGTGCTTTCAGTATGGCGAATAAATGGTTGAACTTGAATTCAAATAAAAACTTTATTCCTGCCAATCCATCTAACAGTAGTCTGGTAACTATCAAGATGAACAGATTACCAGGTGCATTTTTTACAAGATTAAAAAGACTGTTTCGGAAGTTTAAATAGGTTTTTTTCGGATTGGTGTTTTGTAGTGTTGCACCACCTACATGATAAACTTTTGAAAGTCCAACATACTGCGTTTTGTAACCCATATTAAAGGCACGCCAACACAAGTCTATTTCTTCCATGTGTGCAAAAAACGATTCGTCAAAACCTCCTAATTTGTCAAACACAGGTTTTCTAATAAACAAGCAAGCGCCAGAAGCCCAAAAAATAGTTTGTTCATCGTTGTACTGCCCTTTATCTTTTTCAACGGTGTTAAATATCCTACCTCTACAATAAGGATAGCCAAATTTATCAATGAAACCTCCTGCTGCACCAGCGTATTCAAAATAGGTTTTGTTTTTGTAGTCTAAAATTTTAGGTTGAATTATAGCAGTTTCTTCGAGATTTTTAAACGTATCTTGGATAGGTGCTAACCAGTTTTTGGTTACTTCAATATCGCTATTTAATAAGCAGAAGATATCAGCTTCAATACTTTTTAGGGCTTCGTTATACCCCTTGGCATAACCACCATTTTCAGAGTTTTGAATAATTGTTACTGATGGAAAATTATTTTTTAGAAAGCTAACAGAATCATCATTAGAAGCATTGTCAGCCACATAAACATCGGCTCCTTCAGAGTTGGATATGACCGAAGGTAAAAACTGCTCTAATAGCTTTTTCCCATTCCAGTTTAATATGACAACGGCTATTTTCATCTTTGATATGATGGAATATCTTTTAAAAATAGATAGCACTCTTTTTCTAAATCCATTTGGCAATAATAATGATTTAAACCATTGGTAACCATTAAATACGAAGCGTTTAATGATAGGTTATAACGTGCAATTTGATCAAATGTGTCTTGATCGATAGAAGTTTTAGGTGCTTTACATTCCACAATTAAATGAATGGATCCGTCAGTATTATAAACTACAATATCATAGCGTTTTTTTAAATCATTTATTTGCAATTCTTTTTCAACATTGATTAGTGAAGCAGGATATTTTTTTTCCTTGATAAGGAACTGAACGCAATGTTGTCTTACCCATTCTTCAGGTTGTAAAACCACAAACTTTTTACGAATAGAATCAAATATAGATACTTTATTTTCGCTATTTTTGAAACGAAATGAATATGTAGGGAATTGTAATTCTTGCACAACACAAATTTGGTGATTTTTTTTCAATGGATGAAGTTAAAGCGTTAGTTAGTGATATAAAAAGTAGAAAGTTTGTGCCTATTTATTTTTTGATGGGTGAAGAACCTTATTACATTGATAGAATTTCGGATTACATTCAAGAAACTGTATTAACTGAAGAAGAGCGTGGCTTTAATCAAATGGTATTATATGGAAGGGATGTTTCTATTGAAGATGTCATTTCAAACGCTAAGCGTTATCCCATGATGGCAGAACATCAAGTTGTTGTGGTTAAAGAGGCACAAGATTTAGCAAGAAATATTGAGAAACTTGTTGATTATGCCAATCAGCCGCAACCTTCTACTATTTTGGTGTTTAATTATAAATATAAAACCCTAGATAAACGTAAGACATTATACAAAACGCTCAAAAAAACAGGTGTTGTTTTTGAGAGTAAGAAATATTACGACAATCAAATTCCAAATTGGATTAGTCGTGTTTTGGCTGGTCAAAACTATACTATTACCCAAAAGGCAGCCTTGATGTTAGCTGAATTTTTAGGTACAGATTTAAGTAAGATTAGCAATGAATTAAATAAGCTAAAAATTGTTTTACCTGAAGGCACACAAATTACACCAGAACTTATTGAAGAAAATATAGGTATTAGTAAGGACTATAATAATTTTGAATTACATAAAGCAATTGGCTCACGTGATATTTTAAAAGCCAATAGAATCATCAAATATTTTGGTGAGAACCCAAAGGATAATCCCATGGTTCTAACTGTTGGTTTCTTACACACCTATTTTTCAAAGCTATTGCATTTACATGGTTTAAAGGATAAATCGCCTAGAAGTGTTGCTTCTGCTCTAAAAATATCACCTTATTTTACAGAAGAGTACATTACAGCTGCCAGAAATTACCCAATGAAAAATGTAAGTGCTATCATTTCCACGTTAAGGGAGTTTGATGTAAAAAGTAAAGGAGTGGGTTCTAATGCTGTACCACAAAAAGATTTGTTGAAAGAATTACTTGTTAGAATTATGAATTAGTTCTATTTTGGAGGTAAGCTTATAACATAATCAAAACTTTTATTTAATAGTTTAACCATAAAATCAGAATCATTCAACATTTTTTCAGTGATTAGAACATAATCTTTCATTACTGCTCCATACGACATGAATTTTGTAGTATTGTGTTCTTCCTTAAAAGTGTCACAATGCGCTTTAGGCAGCCTTACTCCAAGTTCACCAGCTTTATTCAATAATGAAAACATATAACCATTAGCAGATGTGTAAGGCATGGTTTTGCCTTTTCGTTCAAATCTTGGACATAATGCAACGAGACTATCATAAATTTTAAGTGTTTCTTCTCGCATAAATTAAGAGTTAATTAATTCTAATTGCTGATTATAGTCATATTGTAAATCTTCATGAAGAGAACTAATTAATTTTTGAATACTAAATATTTGTCTTTCGTAAATATTTGTCAAAGTCTTATTTCTAAATATTGAAGGTTTAAGCGCTTTAAGCTGCCCACAAAAATAGAGTAGGAGTTCAACTTCTGTTTCTTTTTTTAATGAATACCTAGCGAATTTTTTAATGAGCCGTAGTATCTTTCGAACACTTTTTTTCATGTAGAAATAACTATCAGTATTTATGTTTTCAAATAATTGATCAAGTTCTACTTTAATTCCTTCTACAAATTGTGTTTCATCATGAGATTCAAATAACAGATAGGTTAACAATTCTTTGTTTTCTTTCTTAAAACGAACTAACCTTAAACAAAGTTGCATAAGCTCTTCGTGAGAACGATGATTAAGTTCTTTTCTTATAGTAACTACAGATTCTGCTTTCATTTAATATTTTGTATTTTTTCTGTGTTTTTAACCTTTTAAAAGATTTATGCTTACTGTAGCCAAATTACTATCTGGAAATTTTGTGAAGTATTTACCATCAGGTATAAGCTCTGCTTCCATTGCTATTTTGTGGAAAACATCTACTTCCAAAATGTATTGATCACTATACCCATGTGTGGCATCATAGGCTGTTGCTGCTGTAATTCCTAAATTTTGAGCGGTTAACTTGGGGTTTATGGTATGCAGTTCTATTACTAATAAACCAAATTTTTCTACATAAGGTTTCCATTTCTTAAGATGTTCTAATAGTGAATCTTCAACCAAATTATTATTTAAGCGTGCTCCTTGATATACATAAGCTCCGGACGATGTACTGGTGCGATCAGTAATATGAGTTGGTTTTTCCCAAATACGATTATGATCTAAAAATGTTCTAACATTCAATAAATCCTGAAGTTCAATATTGTAATCTTCTTTGAGGTCTTTGGCTAATAAATCAGGTCTGCCAATGTCACCCCAAATGACTTTTGCCCAAATATCAGCTTTTATTAAGTTGGCTCTTGTAACTTTTAATGCCGCCTTATTAAAATCAGCGCCAACCAATAAAAGTGGGTGTTCGTCAAGATATTTTCCACGTAGTGTCTGATGTTCAATAACATCAAAAATATGCTGAATAAAGGCACCATTTCCACAACCCATATCTAAAATACCTTTAGGCTGTTCGTCGATAGGTTTATTAAACAATTCAATAATAACCTGATCAATAACCTTGAAATAGGTTGAGTGTGCACCACCACTTCCCCAAACATTCATTTCACGATGTACGTGCTTTTCGGTTTCAGCAGGATCATTTGTTTTTAATATTAGTGGATTGCCAAAAATAAGTTCGTCTAATTTTACAAACGTTGGTAAATAAGAAACAGTAACACCATAAGCTGAAGCACGTTTGGCAAAAAACAAACCTTCATCTGAAAATTGATAGGTGTTCTTCTTTTTGACAAACCAACCTAAATGTGCAAAGAAATCTAATATTTTTTTAAAGCTTTCAGGGTCTTTATGATATTCTTCAGCCGTAAATGAAGCCTCCATGAAATACTTGTGAAACAAACCATTAACACCTAATAAAACGATAATAGGACCTACTATACAGCCTTCAATATGTTTTAGTATTTGGTGTTCAACAGAATCATTTTGAGTGTTTTTTAATCCAAATTGACTTTCATATTTTTTGAATATTCGCTCTAAAACAATAAAAGCATCAGCTCCAATACGTTCTTCTGGAAATTTTACAGAGTAATTAATTAGTTTTACAACGTCTTCATAAAGCGATGCTAGTTCAAAAGCGCTTTTACTTGAATCATTTGTTTCGTAAGATATTGTATTGGTTTTGTTGTCTAAATGTTGGATTAACCAACCTTGAGAACATAATATTCGCAGTGCTACGTTTAAATAGCCTTCATTAGCCTTAAAATTTTGTGTAAGTTTTTCTAAAGAAACCAACTTATTATTAAGAAGAAAATCTAAAACACCTTTTTTGTATAAAGAGTAAGCTGTTGTTGCTGTTGCAATACCATCTAGATGTCTAAAAATAATACCACGGAGTTGTTCTTTATCTGTTTTGGAAAGCATGACTTGTCGGTTAGATTATAAATATAAAAAAACCTTTCAACATATTGCTGAAAGGTTTGTGGTATCTAACAAATTGACTAGTTTATCTCAATTTTGGAAAATCACTTGGGTTAGCTTCATGCATGACTTGATAAACAGCTTCAAAAATGTCTTCAACTGATGGTTTTGAGAAATAATCCCCATCAGTTCCATAAGCTGGTCTGTGCTGTTGTGCTGCAAGTGTTTGTGGTTTGCTGTCTAAATGTTCGTATGCGTTTTGAGTATTTAAAATTTCATTCAAAATAAATGCTGAAGCACCTCCAGGAACATCTTCGTCAATAACCATTAAACGATTAGTTTTTGAAACACTTTTTACAATATCATGATTTAAATCAAAAGGCAATAAAGATTGTACATCAATGATTTCAGCATCAATACCAACCTCTTGCAATTCTTTAGCTGCTTGTTCAATAATGCGCAGCGTTGAGCCGTAAGAAACCAAAGTAATATCCTGACCTTCTCTAATGGTTTCAACAATACCTAGAGGTGTTTTAAATTCACCTAAATTGGTTGGCATTTTTTCTTTTAATCGATAGCCGTTTAAACATTCAACAATAAGACCTGGTTCATCACTTTCTAGAAGGGTGTTGTAAAATCCAGCTGCTTTTGTCATATTTCTTGGGACTAACACGTGTATTCCTCTAACCAAATTTATAATGCCTCCCATTTGTGAACCAGAATGCCAAATACCTTCTAATCTATGACCACGAGTTCTTATAATTAATGGAGCTTTTTGACGACCTTTGGTTCTATATTGTAAGGTTGCCAAATCGTCACTCATAATTTGCAACGCATATAATATGTAATCTAAATATTGAATTTCAGCTATTGGTCTTAATCCACGCATAGCCATACCAATACCTTGACCAAGAATGGTTGCTTCACGAATGCCTACGTCAGAAACACGTAACTCACCATACTTCTCCTGCATACCTTCAAGTCCTTGATTGACATCACCAATATGACCAGCATCTTCCCCAAAAACTAATGTTTCAGGATATTTGCTAAATATGGCATCGAAATTATCACGAATTACCAATCTGGCATCAACCTCTTCGGCGTTGTTGTCGTAAGTTGGTTTAACTTCAGAAATATTTAAAGCTGAATTATTAGATTCAGAATATAAATGTGAACTGTATTTAGGTTGAATTGTCGCTGTGTAAGTGTTTATCCAATTTACCAAATTACTTTTGGCATTTGAGGTTTCACTAATTACATAACGTAAAGCCTTTCTTGCAGTTGAAAGAATTTCTTTTCTAATAGGTTCTTTAATTCCTGCTAAATCATTTGATAGCTTTTCAATAAAAACTTTATTTGAACTGGAATTTGCAACTTCTTTTAAGATAGAAACTAACTCGTTTTGTTCATTTTTTAATGGTTTTGTAAAAGCTGTCCAAGCTGCTTTTTTCCCATTACTAACTTGTTTTTTTATGTCTTTTTCAATGGCATTTAATTCGTCATCTGTGGCAATGCTATTAGCAATCATCCACTCACGTAATTTAGCATTGCAATCGTATTCTGCTTCCCAAGCCAATCTGTTTTCATCTTTATAACGTTCATGGGAACCAGACGTAGAATGCCCTTGTGGTTGCGTTAACTCACGTACATGAATTAATACTGGAACATGTTCCTCACGAGCAATTTGAGATGCTTTTTGATAGGTCTCAATTAAGGCAGCATAATCCCAGCCCTTAACGCGTAATATTTCATAACCCTTTTGGTTATCATCACGTTGAAATCCTTTTAATATTTCAGATATATTCTCTTTTGTAGTTTGATGTCTGGCATGAACAGATATACCATATTCATCATCCCAAACACTCATAACCATCGGAACTTGTAATACACCAGCCGCATTTATGGTTTCAAAAAACAAACCTTCACTAGTACTGGCATTACCAATAGTTCCCCATGCAACCTCGTTTCCATTTACAGAAAAGTTAGTAGTATCAATGCCCTTTACATGTCTGTATATTTTTGAAGCTTGAGCTAAACCTAATAGACGAGGCATTTGACCAGCTGTTGGTGAAATATCGGCACTTGAGTTTTTTTGAGCTGTTAAATCTTTCCAGTTACCGTTTTCATCTAAACTATGCGTAGCAAAGTGTCCACCCATTTGACGACCTGCTGACATGGGTTCTTCGCTTAAATCTGTATTGGCATATAATCCTGCAAAAAACTGTTCAATTGACAATTCGCCAATGGCCATCATAAACGTTTGGTCACGATAATAACCCGAACGAAAATCACCATTTTCAAAAGCTTTTGCCAAGGCTAATTGAGGCACTTCTTTTCCATCTCCAAAAATTCCAAACTTGGCTTTTCCCGTAAGAACTTCCCGTCTGCCCAAGAGACTACATTCTCTGGAGGTAACAGCAATTTTATAATCATTTAAAACTTCTGTTTTAAAATCTTCAAAAGACAGGTCTTTTTTTGTTTCAGGATTTGTTTGCATAGAGTTCATGGTATTTTTGCAAAGATAGCTAATAATGAGAAGATTTGCAATGCTGAAAACTGTTATAAAATTGAAAATAACTCAATAAAAAGCTGATAAAATTCAGATTTATTCAATAAAATTAAAAATTCGGCAATTTCATTAAGAATAATGTATTGATAGAAAATATTTTTTAATACCAACGTCTTGAGAATAGACCTAATAGGGTTTTAAAATCTAAAGTAACTATAAAACGAATTTTTTGATCATAATTTGGCTGCGCAATTTCCCAGCCTAAATTTGAATAAACGGGAAAGAAGATTTCAAAGTAATCTTCAACCAAAATAAACCGAAGACCAGAATCATAGACAAATTCGGCATTTGCTCCATGATTTTTAACAAATCCAACATCACCATATGCCATGATATACTTCCAAATAGTGGTACTACCGTTTAGGGTGGTTATCCACTGATTGGCAAAGCCAGGATTTAATTGTGATTTAAAACCACCTTCAGCTACAATCAACTGTTGGCTAAATAATCCAGCACTCTCCGAACGACCATAATAATTATAATCAAACAAATAATCTGTTGGTCTGTCTAGAGCAAAACTAAAATAATCAGAATCTTGATATGTTTTGTTATACAGAAAAGCTCCGGCAAACAATCTTAAATGATATCTTCTGTTTTTTGCAGTCAGTTTTCTATATTCATAGTTCAAAGCTACTTTTCCAAATTTCTTGGCTATTTGTAAGTCTGCGAACCAAGCAGAGAAATCTATTAAATCTTTATCTACGTGATTAAATCGCGCATTGAAGACACTATAATTTGGCTCTAGAGTTTCAGATGTTAAAACAGCATTTGGATCTTCGTCTCTATTAATATCAATATAGCGTAAGGATAAGTAGTTACGCATGTTAGACCTTAAGTTATCATTATCTCTGAATTGAAATTGAACACCAGGTGTGAATTTTGTTACAAATAAATCATCAGCATAGCTTTGGTAGCCAGCACCTATGCCATATCTAATTAAAAATAGGCTTTGAGAGTTGTCAATATATTGATTGTAATCTAAAGAAACTCCTCCTGTTAATGATTTTGATTTTAAACCATATTGAGGTGATATTTTATAATTAAAGGCCTTTTTTAATACAGTTTTATTATATGCTTTTACACCCAGTACAATACCGTCATAAATGTTATTGAATTCTACAATTGGCATGAGGAACAATTGATTGTATTTTGGGTCCTCAATATCCTTAATCAAACGTATTTGTAAAGGTCTATTAAATAGAGCATTTGTTAAATCTTTGGTGTTGTTTCTTAAGTTGAACTCAGGGACAATCTGATCCTGATTTAAAACTAGTTTAGTGTAACCATTATCAGGAATAACAACAACGATTGAATCTTTTATAGGATCAATCCAAATTTTAGATTTAACCTCATCATCAATCATAGAGAATAACGATATTGGCACAACAGCCTCATTTCGATTTTTAATGGTTACTTTGATTGAATCATTGGCTTTTACAACTTCTGAAATGGTGTAGTCAATAACTTTATCTGTTTGTAGATAATCTGTAAAAAACCAATCAATGTTTTTATCTGTTTTAGATTTTAAAAACACTTCAAAATCCTTGGTGTTAGTGGGTTTTAAGGTTCTAGATGTTAAGTATTCTTGTATAGAGTTTTCAACAGTGTTAGAATTAATATAATTTTCTAAATATTTCAATCCAACACCAGCTTTGTATTTGTTTGCAATATTTTCATTGAATTTTAGAAGGGAGTCTTTAGACATGGTTAATGGCTGATCAAGATTTCCTCTGGCCATATGCATATAAAGAAAACTATATTGAGCATTAAAATCTAATTGCGCTGCATGAAAAGATTTTAGTCCCCAAATACGTGAAAGCGTACCAGCAAGTTTCATTTCTGGGTAAAACTCATCAACATATTTCATGAGGTAATACGTTTGAATGCCATCAAGGATCCATTGATCTTCTCGTGGATTTATGAGTAGGATATTTTCTAAATAATTATGTAAAGCGGTCTTTAATATTTTTAATTCATATTGAAAATAATCAGGAAAAGGTCTTATGAAATCAGGCAGTAAATTCAACCCGTAAATAGGGCTTTTTTTATAATCAATATCAGTTACAAGTAATTTTTTGTGTGGATAAGAACCTAATGTTTTGGATAGAAAGGAGGCAATGTTATCTGTTATCAATGCCTTACTTAACGGATTTAATTCTTCATCATCAATATTGGAAACAACTGTGAAAAAGTCTGTTTCAATCTGTCTGAAATTGAATACTTTATTTATGAATAATTTTGAATTTACTCTATTTTCACCGGTAAAAACAAAGACTTGATTACCATCAATTTGGTTATAATCAAATTGATTTAATTCAGAAACTACATGATATTTTAAAGGACAGGTTAATTCAATACGAATATCAGATTTAGGAACAAACATATCATCTAAATCCTTATTACTAGTGTATTGCCACTCACCATTATAAACTGCCGGCGTTATATACCAATATCTTAAGTTGTAGTCACCATTAGAAGTCACACCATACCTTGTAAACTTATCATTAGGTACTTGAACAATATAATTTAATTGAATGGTATATGAATCACCTGGTTGTAATGTCTCGCTTAATTTAACTTTTAAAACATCAATCTGCTCTTTGACTCTTTCAAAATTTAAATCAGTTTCATTTTGTTTTACTGAAGTAATTACTGAATAGCCTCTATCTTCATTTTTAGCAAAATGAAATTCAGTTTTGAATTCTTCAGAAAATCGTTTGGCCAATGGCGTACTTTTGGTAGAATAACTATTACTCCAATCATTCAAATATATAGACTGTAAGGTGTCTTGAGTGGTGTTTTTATAGGTTATTGTTTGAGATATTTTTATCTGATTGTTTTCAGTATTGAGTTTTGCCTTTATATCAATAGTATTTTGACTATAGGAATAAAAACAAACAACTGTTAATAAGACATTTAAAAAATAACGTATTCTCAATTTATTTTGACAAACTTTAAAGGTTCAACATGAGTATTGAATGGCATAATGTAATAGATGCCACTTGATAGGCCTGCTATTGGTATCGTATATTCATACGAAGAATTTATAGCAACGGTTTTAACTGTATGACCTAATACATCATAAATTATAAGTCTTTTAGTGTGGTTTGATTGATTATTAAATTTGACCCTTATATTACTTTTGACAATGTTTGTGCCTACAATTTCAAAAAGTGAACCGTTATTATGTTCAGGAGTGCTCAATAACGTTTCTGTGGTCTCAATCTGTAGTGTAACGGGAAGATGGTCGCTAAAATTGTGCAAGGCATCTCTAATTTCAAAAGAAAAAGTAGCTCCATCGCATTCCGTATCGTTGATAGCGTTGTTATAACAATCAATATTACCGTTATTTCCATATGCTTGATAGGAATCTGATGCATAGTAAACATCTGTGTCATTGATCATGTTTTCTGAACACATAATAAAATCAAAACGATCATCAAATCCTCCAGTAGTGCCACCCATACCAGTTTGGGTTCTCGTTGATTGCGTAAAAACATCAATATAGTTTGTGTTATTGTGCCAACTCCCGATTTGATTGGCGGGATCAATAAAGACAATATTATTAGTATTATCAATAAGCCTTTGAAAAGCTGGTTCTGAACTTGTGTAAACATTAAAATCTCCAGCTAAAATTACATTGCTGTCTGCAGGGAAGTTTTCTAAATAAATGATGAGGTCTTCAACCATTTCTAACCGAAGTTCCTGATTATCTTCACCACTAGATGCTTTTAAGTGACAAACAATAAAGTCAATGAATATGGGTTCTGTGTCTTGATTAATAGTGTTCAATTTTAATCTGTAATGGTTGAAATCCCTAAAAATTGTAGTAACAATATTCTGACTTTCTAAAATAAATTTTGAACTATCATAATACAACAAATTCTGAAGATCATTTTGGTTACCAATCGTGTCATCTGATGAATTTAGAGTGAAATTTGCTTTTTCAAAATTTGGATTGATAGTATTTTGAATAAGATTCAGAATACTGTTGGCTCCTGACTCATTATTTAGTTCACAAACCATAAAAACATCAGGTTGATAGTCATCCAAAATAGTTTCTAAATATTGCAATCTATTTGGAACAGCATCCTCCAATGGAAAATTCAATAAATTATAAAACATAACATTGAAGGTTTCTTGTGCAAACAAGCCTGTTATGTTTAGTATGGCAATAAACCATATATATTGAATTTTTCTTTTCATGCTATTAATTCAGGGATTTTTACTGTATTAGAAATTAGGACTTAAGCCAGATTCTTTATAGAAGCTATCTAATATTGTAATGACTTCATCAGCAGTATCAACGAGATGTATTAAATCTAAATCTTTTGCACTAATATTTGTAAATCTGTCCAAAAGTGTTTCCTTCACCCAATCCATTAATCCAGTCCAGAAATCGGTACCTACAAGGATGATTGGAAATTTTTCAATTTTATTTGTTTGGATAAGTGTGATTGCTTCAAACAACTCATCTAAAGTTCCAAAACCACCTGGCATCACTACAAAACCTTGTGAATACTTTACGAACATAACTTTTCTAACAAAGAAATAGTCAAAATCTAAACTTTTATCTGAATCTATATACGGATTATCATGTTGCTCAAAAGGTAATTCAATATTTAATCCAACAGATGTGCCTCCAGCTATATGAGCACCTTTGTTTCCTGCTTCCATAATACCAGGTCCACCACCTGTAATAACTCCATAACCGTGTTCAACTATTTTGCTTGCGACTTCTTCAGCTAACTTATAATATTTGTGATCCGGTTTGGTTCTTGCTGATCCAAAAATAGAAACGCAAGGACCAATCCTGCTTAATTTTTCATAACCATTAACAAATTCGCCCATGATTTTAAAAATAGCCCATGAGTCATTTGTTTTTATTTCATTCCAACGTTTATGGTGTTGTTCTTTTTTCATTAATTTTCTGTTTAAAAATTAGAAAGTTCAATTTCAGGATTTTAGTCCGAAGTTTGCAAATTTATGAAGAAATAATTCCTTTTTACTATCTTAATTCTTAATTATTGTGCAAAAAATAAGGTAAACAAGCAGTTTACCTTATTTATTTTTCATTCTTAAATTTAAATCATTTCAAAGGGTTTCTACCAGAAATAATATTATAAAGGATTGCAATTACAGCAATCACCAACAAAATATGAATTAAATTTCCAGTAGCAATTCCAGGTACTATACCTAGAAAACCTAAAAGCCATATGACTATGCATATTACGGCAACTAACCAAAGTAAACTTCTCATAATTAGAATTGTTTAAGATTATAGTCTTAAATATACTAATTAAAAATCACTCTTTTCAGTTTAATTCCTTTTTAAGGAACTTTGCTGTATAGCTTTTAGTGTTTTTTACGAGTTCTTCAGGAGTTCCCTTGGCTACAATTTCGCCACCATTTTTACCACCTTCATAGCCAATATCAATAATGTAATCGACTGTTTTAATAACATCCAAATTGTGCTCAATAATTAAAACGGTATTGCCTTTATCTACTAATTTATTTAATACTATCATCAATACTCTTATATCTTCAAAATGCAATCCAGTTGTTGGTTCATCTAAAATATAGAAAGTATTACCTGTGTCACGCTTACTCAACTCTGTTGCCAATTTAATTCTTTGAGCTTCACCACCTGAAAGCGTTGTACTTTGTTGACCTAGTGTTATATACCCTAAACCAACATCTTTGATGGTTTTTAGTTTTTTGTGAATTTTTGGAATATGTTCAAAGAATTCAACTCCTTCATTAATAGTCATTTCTAAAACATCGCTGATGGATTTTCCTTTATAACGAATCTCAAGTGTTTCCCTATTGAACCGCTTACCTTGACAAGTTTCACATTCTACGTAAACATCTGGTAAAAAATTCATTTCAATAACTCGTAAACCACCACCTTGACAGGTTTCACAACGTCCGCTTTTAACGTTAAAGCTAAATCGACCTGGTTTGTAACCACGAATCATGGCTTCAGGAATTTTTGAATATAAACTACGTATTTCACTAAATACACCAGTATAAGTTGCTGGATTACTGCGAGGTGTTCTTCCAATTGGTGATTGGTTGATATCAATTACCTTATCAATATGTTCTAACCCTTTTATGCTTTTATAAGGCATTGGTTTTTTTACACCATTGAAATAATGGGCATTCATGATAGGGTAAAGTGTTTCATTGATTAATGTTGATTTTCCACTTCCTGAAACACCAGTAACACCAATCATTTTGCCAAGAGGAATATCAATTGAAACATTCTTTAAATTGTTACCTGTACAGCCTTTCAGTGATAAGGTTTTACCATTGCCTTTACGCCGTTTTTTGGGAACTTCAATTTCTTTAGTACCATTGAGGTAGTCAGCAGTGAGCGTGTTGTGGGTCTTTAGTTCTTCTGGCGTACCAATACTAATTATTTCACCACCATGTTTTCCTGCTTTTGGTCCAATATCAATTACATAATCTGCATGCTCAATCATATCCTTGTCATGTTCAACAACTATTACTGAATTGCCAACATCACGCAGAGATATGAGCGATTTTATAAGCTTTTCATTATCACGTTGGTGTAAGCCAATGCTAGGTTCATCCAAAATATAAAGTACTCCAACTAACTGTGAGCCAATTTGAGTAGCTAAACGAATACGCTGGGCTTCACCGCCAGACAAAGATTTTGAACTTCGGTTTAGGGATAGATAATTTAATCCAACATCTAGTAAAAATTGTAACCTACTACGTATTTCTTTATTGATCTCTTCAGAAATTTTTAATTGTGTATCTGAAAGATGGTTTGATAAATCATCAAACCAACCAGCCAAATCAACAATGTCTTTTTCAGCTAATTCTGAAATATTTGAACCATTGACTTTAAAGTATAGTGATTCTTTTCGAAGACGAGAACCTTCACATTCGGAACACTTTACTTTATCCATATAATCTTTTGCCCAACGTTTTAGTGAGGTTGATTCGGCAGACTTATATTGGTTTTCTATAAAATTAGCAACACCCTCAAAATCTATTTTGTAATCGCGTGTAACACCTAATGTTTTACTTTCAACAGAGAATTTTTCGTTACCACCATAAAGAATAACCTGTTTGGCTTCTTCGGGAATAGCTTTATATGGGTCGTTAAGTGAGAAATTATAGCGTTGTGCAATAGTTTCAAACTGCTTGAAAATCCAACTATTTTTTTTGGGTCCATGAGGAGCCAATGCACCTGCGTTGATGGATAGCTTGGTATCAGGAACAATTTTATTTTCGTTTATTTGATAGAGCGAACCAATGCCATTACATTTTGGACAAGCACCTTTAGGTGAGTTAAACGAAAAATTATTGGGTTCAGGATTGGGATAAGAAATACCCGTTGAGGGACACATTAAATTTCTACTGAAATATCTTGCTTCTTGGGTGTCTTGATCAATAACCATAAGTACATCGTCACCATGATACATGGCCGTATTTATGGTTTCCATTAGACGCTTATCATTATCTGCTACATCATCAATTTTTAATCGGTCAATGACTATTTCAATATCATGTGTTTTATAACGATCTAATTTCATGCCTTTTACTAGGTCACGGATTTCACCATCGGTTCTCACCTTAACAAAACCTTGTTTGGCTATTTGCTCAAACAATTCACGGTAATGTCCTTTTCTTGAACGTATTACAGGAGCTAGGATGTTGATGCGCTTTCCATCAAACGATTCTTTAATAAGATCTCTAATTTGCTCATCATTATAACTCACCATTTTCTCACCAGTATTGTAACTGTAGGCATCACTGGCTCTAGCAAATAAAAGCCTTAAAAAGTCATAAATTTCAGTGATAGTACCAACCGTAGAACGTGGTGATTTGCTCGTAGTCTTTTGCTCAATTGCAATTACAGGAGAAAGTCCATCAATTTTATCAACATCTGGACGCTCTAATCCACCTAAAAACTGTCTGGCATATGCCGAAAAGGTTTCTATATAACGGCGTTGTCCTTCAGCATAAATTGTGTCAAATGCCAATGACGATTTACCACTACCAGACAAACCAGTAATAACCACTAGTTTCTCTCGTGGTATGGTTACGTCAATGTTCTTTAAATTATGGACACGCGCACCTCTAACTTCAATATGTTCTTCAAAATGACCCATAGTATTGCAAAGTTGCAAAGGTACAATTTTAGATGTTAATTTTTAGTGACCTACTATTCATGATTTTTATTATTATTGTAGAAGAAATAAAATTAAAAAACATGAAATTACTCGGAATAAGCTCACGAATTAATCATCCCGAATATGGTAAGGGAGTTGTTACCAATGTAACTTCGAAACATTATTGGGTTACTTTTATAGATAACGGATTGGAAACTATTGATATTGATTCAGAATTTGAAGTTATTGAGGCTGCTGAAGATGATGTGGACACGGTTAGTTTTTTTGATGTAGAGAGTAGTCTGGTCGAGATTTTAAAGAAGTATAGTGACGTGTCTGAAGTTGTTCATATTGCAGATAAGTGGAAAGGCGGTAAATTGATTTTAGAGCCAGGCGATACGTCATTACAAAGTAAAGAAGTGCCAATTGATAGTTTTTTTCATAAAATAACTATGGTTCGCGATAGATTGCGAGTCATGGAGCAAAAAATAAATTCTAGTAAAAATTTAGATGAACAGGAAAAAATAGATTTACAACAATATATTACTAGAAGTTATGGTAGTTTGACCACGTTTAATGTGATGTTTAAATTAAAAGACCAACAATTTAAAGGGCAGAGCAGTAAGTGAGTTTCAGATTAATTGGTTCCTTTAACATTACCCATTTCAATACCTAAAAAAAGTAGTTCATGAAATGTTGGCAACTGCGCACCACTTTCAGTGGTTGTCCAATCTGTCCATGACGCTTCTAGTCCGCCAATTGGTAAAATATCAACCCACATTTTAAACTTTGTAGGTTTATGGTTTTTGTCTAAAATCCAAACATAGGAATCACCTGGTGTTGTGCCTCCAGATGTGTATGTTACCATTAAACCTTCTTCACCAGATTCTGTTTTTACAAGGCTTCTTTGAGTTCCTGGGTCCAAAACCTTGTAAGGAGCCACAAGCCAAAAGGAATCGTTATTAAAGTAATCAGTCGCTTCACTTATTAATTCTTTAGCTTGTTCGCCTTCAACCTTAAAATTATGTACATAAGCTTTAGATTCTGAAGGACTATTTAAGTTTAAATCTACTTTATATTCTTTCCAGTATACCACACACGTATTTTGGTCTTTCTGCCATTTATAATGATGACGATTTTTAAAGGTCCATTCTATATAATTCGTGTTTTTATAAGCTTCATAGTCAAGTGCTTTGAGCATAGATTGCGCAAGCGCTTCAGCTTGTTCGCCTTGTTTACCTTGAGGTAAATCTTCATTGTATTTAAAATAGACAAATCCAAAAAATAATAGACTAGGCAAGGTGAAAAATATCACTAATCCAGCAGTTATTTTAAGAACTCTCTTAAACGTCATTTTATTAGATTTTTGCCTTTAAACTTCTAGCTAAAACATCAGCAGCTTTGGGGTGATTTCTAAACCACAATTCAGGTTCAATAAGTTCTAATTCTGAAAGTGCTATTTGCCCTTGGTTATCTGTAAAGATATCAACTCTAGCGTAAATGGGCAATTCTGGACATGCTTTTACGGCATTTTGGGCAAATGCAATTTCTTCTTTCGAAGGCACGTAGCCATGAACGGTTCCACCAAAATCATCCTGAACCCTAAAATCACCGTCTTTTGCTTTTTTTAAAACAGCGTGTGTAAACTGTCCGTTAAAGACCATTAATGATAACTCACCTTCTGATACAATATTGTGCTGAAAGGGTTGTAGCATCATTGATTCTTGAGTGATTAATGCCTTGAATATAGACTCGTGTTCTGATAAGTTATTTTTATTGAGTTTATAGGTATGTCTTGCAGCACCAGAAATACAGGGTTTTAAAACCGTTTCTTCCCAATTGAGCTGTTCATGTAGTTGAACCAAAGTTATACTTGTTCCTGTTTCAATGAAATGGGTTTTGGCAATGCGAACACCAGCTTTTTCTAAATCTAATAAATAGTGTTTATCCAGATTCCAACGAATAATATTTTCAGAATTGAATAAGGTAGTTACTTCGGATACTTGAGTTAGCCATTTTGAAAACTCATTAAATCTATCAAAGTAATCCCAAGTTGTTCTAAATAAAACTGCTTTGGTTTCTGACCAATTAAAATTATCGTCATCCCAAGCTAATCGTAAGGTTTTTAAGCCTTGCTTATTTAATGCGTCTTGCACCAAGAAATCTTCATAAAACACATTGTGTTTGTATGCATCGTTTTTAGAATCTTTTAAATAGCGTTTGTCAGTAAGAATTACAATATCTATCATATTAATCGTCTAATAGCTTCGCGTTTACTTAAGGGTTTTAAAGTGTTGGAATTTACAAAATCTAATACTGCAGTTGGATTCACTTTCCCGTATTCTCTTAACGCCCAACCAATTGCTTTTTTTATGAAAAATTCATCAGATTCTTTGTGAATTAAACATTGTTTAAACAATAATGCCTCGTCAGTCTTTTCTTTATAGCCCAGTTGAAAGATGATACTGCTTCTTTGTAACCATAAATTTTTTGAATTTGAAAATTTTGAAATGACTGTAGGCATTTCTTCTTTGTAAAGCAACAAATATTTTCCCAATATTTGTTTGGCAATAAAATCGACTGAATCCCACCATGAATTGGTGGTGATTAGTTTTTCAATGAGTATGATGTCCTCTTTTTTATAGGATTTTCGTAGTTGCTTTTCAAATAACTCAATGGCTACCATATGCATTTCACGTTGCGGAATATCATATAAATCGAAAGCAAGTGTTCTAACTGTATCGCGAATTTCAAGTTTATGTTTTTCTATAATAGGTTTGGATAGCGAACGTCGTAAAGGTGCCTTTATACCATAAAATGGAAATTTATTTAGCATGTATGCAGACATTTGTGCTGCATAATCATGATTAGCTTGAGATTGAAATGTATGTTTTAATTCAGTTATAAAATCCATTTTAAAACCCTATAGCTGTATCATCTCCACGCCAGTCGGCACCACCTTCTAGTTTACCGTCATCAGTCACTAATATACCATCAACAATACCTATAACTGGTGAGCGTTCTTCGTTAATAGTGTATCCCTTTGCTTCTAATTGGCGAATTAATGCTTTGCTAAATTTATTAGGTTCCATACGAATATAATCTGGCAACCATTGATGGTGAAATCTTGGTGCACTAACAGCTTCTTGCATAGTCATTTCAAACTCTTCTACATTTAAAATAGTTTGTAGAACGGATGTTATAATAGTTGATCCACCAGGAGTTCCTAGAGTCATTAAGAGTTTTCCGTTCTTTTCAACAATTGTCGGTGTCATAGAACTTAACATACGCTTTTCTGGCTCAATACTATTGGCTTCTGCACCAGTTAAACCATACATATTGGGTGCACCAGCTTTGCTGCTAAAATCGTCCATTTCGTTATTTAGAAAAAAGCCAAGTTCTGAACAAAACAATTGGGAGCCAAACGTATTGTTTAATGTGGTTGTTACTGATATCGCGTTTCCAAATTGATCTACAATAGAGTAGTGTGTTGTTTCATCACTTTCAACAAATTCAATATTTCCATGAAACACTTCGCTAGAAGGTGTAGCTTTTTCAAACGAAAAATCACGCATACGATTATAAAGATACGTGTCACTCAACAAGGTATCTGTTGGAATCTGAACAAAATCAGGATCACCTAAAAAATAATTTCTATCGGCATAAGCACGTCTTTCAGCTTCTGAAAGTAGTTGAATGGTTTTAAGAGAATTATGACCAAATTCTTTTAATTCATAGGGTTCAATCATTTTCATGATTTGTGCTAAACAAATTCCGCCACTTGAAGGTGGAGACATGGAAATTATGTTGATATCTTTATATTTAAAGGTAATAGGTTCGCGCCATATGGCTTCATAATTAGCTAAATCTTCCAAAGTTATAATGCCACCTCTTTCAGATAAGTACTCAACCAATATTTTGGCTGTTTCACCTTTGTAAAACTCATCTTTACCATTTAAGGCAATCCGTTGCAATGTTTTTGCTAGTTGAATATTTTTTATAGTGTCACCAGCTTTTTTATTTTTTGAATATAGAATTTCTTTGCCATTAACAGCCCTAAATATGCTATCGTGTAAGTTAAATCTTTCCGCTTGTTTTTCAGTCACTTTATAGCCCTTATTAGCAAGTTCTATAACAGGCTCCAAAATTTCGCTTACTGATAATTTTCCAAATTTTTGTTGCGCTTCAAAAACTCCAGCCACAGTTCCAGGAACACCAACAGCTAGCTCACCAAGAATACTTTTTAATGGGATGACATTTTCTAAAGAATCTAAATACATATTTTTTGAAGCTGCCAATGGTGCTTTTTCGCGATAATCTAAAGCGCCAACATCACCATTGCTCATGCGGTATACCATAAAACCACCACCACCTAGATTCCCAGCAGATGGGTAACAAACAGCTAACGCCATTTCAGTTGCCATCATGGCATCGAACACATTGCCGCCTTTTTCAAGGATATAACTACCAATTTTTGAGGCTTCTTTTCTGGCTGAAACCACCATGGCTTTTTCAGTAATAAGGCCATATTCATGAGTTTGACTCTCTTGAGTTGACGTGTTTCGCTTATTGCAACTAAAAGCTATGCTAATAAAAAAAAATATTATAAGTAATTTTCTCATGGTTGGTTATTTAGCTTGATAGTTAATTCTATCCGTTTATTATTAGAAAACAAAATGAGTTCATCAAAAAACAACGTGAATTCATTCTCAAATTCAGAATAGTAAGTATTAAGTTCAGTGGTAGCCTTATTCATTTTTGATCTGTTTTGAGTTCGCCTGTTCATGCCGTCTAGAACGCGTTGGATGCCTTCAATTTTGGCGTAGTTTAATAACCAGTTATCTGCAATCATAAATGGCATCATTTTTTTTGTGCGTTCAGGTAAAATTTGAAAATTGTCTTCTAACGATTTGTAAAATTTTTCAACATATATGTCTAAAGGTGTTTCGGAATATTTATGCCAGTTTTTTGCTAAAAAATGGTCGTAAAGAATATCTACAATCACACCAGAATAATGACTATAGTTTTTGTGAAGGCGCTTGGTGCTTTGTCTTACAATAGGATGCGCATCAGTAAAGGTGTCTATTTCACGATGTAACAGGATTCCAATTTGTAAATCTTTAGGGTAGTTCTTGTACTTTTTTCCACGAATTCCATCAGCAATAAAATTACCAATTGTAATACTTTCATTGTTTCCTGAAAGATATATATGCGCTAGAAAATTCATTCTGTGAATTTACAAATTCGTAATATAGAAAACATACAGAAAACTTATATTTGTTCAAATTTTTAAAAAACATGACACTTATAAAATCTATATCAGGAATACGAGGCACTATTGGTGGAGCGGTAGGAGAGAACTTAACACCAATTGATGCCGTAAAATTTGCATCGGCTTATGGTGTTTGGTTAAAACAGCAACGAAACAAAGATACTCATAAAGTTGTTGTGGGACGTGATGCTCGAATTTCTGGTGAAATGATTCAGAACTTGGTTATGAACACCTTGGTTGGATTAGGTATTCATGTGGTTGATTTAGGGTTGTCCACAACTCCAACTGTAGAGGTTGCAGTTCCCATGGAACATGCCGATGGTGGTATAATACTAACGGCAAGCCATAACCCAAAACAATGGAATGCTTTAAAATTATTGAACAGTAAAGGTGAGTTTTTAAATGGTGCCGAAGGTGCGAAAATATTAGAAATAGCAGAATCTGATAATATGTCCTTTGCTGATGTTGATAGCTTGGGTAAGATTACTAAAAATCAAGCCTATATCGATATGCATATTGATGAGGTTTTAAATTTACCGCTTGTAAATAAAAAAGCCATAGAAGATGCAAAGTTTAAAGTGGTTGTTGATGGTGTAAATTCAACAGGTGGCATTGCAATTCCATTGCTATTAGAAAGATTAGGTGTTCATCCTGTAAAATTGTATTGTGAACCTAATGGTCAGTTTCCTCATAACCCAGAACCTTTAAAGGAACATTTAACTGATTTATCTGAAGCTGTTGTAAAAGAGCACGCTGATTTTGGAATTGTTGTCGATCCAGATGTTGACCGGTTAGCGTTTATGGATGAAAAAGGCGAAATGTTTGGTGAAGAATATACGTTGGTTGCCTGTGCTGACTATGTACTCTCAGAAACTCCAGGAAATACAGTCAGTAATATGAGTTCCACTAGAGCCTTACGTGATGTTACTGAAAAACATGGAGGTACCTATGAAGCCAGTGCAGTTGGTGAAGTTAATGTTGTTGAACTCATGAAACGAAACAATGCGATAATAGGAGGTGAAGGTAATGGAGGTATAATCTATCCTGAATTACATTATGGTCGTGATGCTTTAGTTGGTGTGGCTTTGTTTTTAAGTCTTTTGGCAGATAAAAAAATGTCTGTTAGTACGTTACGTGCTTCCTATCCTAATTATTATATGAGTAAGAAGAAAATTCAATTGACTCCATCTTTGGATGTTGATGGTATTCTTAAGACAATGGAGACAGAATATGCACATGAAAATTTAACTACTATTGATGGTGTGAAAATAGATTTTGCCGATAGCTGGGTGCATTTACGCAAAAGTAATACAGAACCAATAATCAGAATTTATACCGAAGCACCTTCACAAAATGAGGCAGATACTTTAGCAGATAAAATTATTTCAGAAATAGAAGCTGTCGCTAATATTTAGTACTTTTGCCTTATAATTTAATAGCCATGATTACTGCAATGTCAGATAGTAAAAAGTCAACAGATTTAGAATCCTATTTCAAAACGTTTAGAAATAACATTATTGGAATTGATCAAGAATTTGAATCGCCTTTTGGTAAGAAAAAAATACTTTATACTGATTGGACAGCTTCTGGTCGCTTATATAGACCCATTGAAGAGAAAATGTGCAATGAATTTGGTCCTTATGTCGCTAATACACATACTGAAACCACAGTTTCTGGAACAGCGATGACAAAAGCTTACCATGAAGCTAAAAACATTATTAAAAAGCATGTAAACTGCAATGATGATGATGTTCTGATTGTTTCAGGTAATGGAATGACAGGTGTTGTTAATAAATTTCAACGAATTTTAGGCTTAAAAATCCCCGAGAATTTGAGTAAACATACTCAAGTACCAGAAGAAATGTGTCCTATTGTGTTTATTACGCATATGGAGCATCACTCTAATCAAACAACATGGTTGGAAACAATAGCCAAAGTTGTGGTTATTCCTCCAGGAGAAGATGGTTTATTCAGTTTAGAGAATTTAGAAAAACTTTTAGTAGAACATAAAGATTGTACCATAAAAATTGCTTCAATTATTCATGGTTCCAACGTGACAGGCATTCAAAATCCTGTTCACGATGTAGCCGAACTTATGCATAATCACGGTGGCGTTTGTTTTGTAGATTATGCGTGTTCAGCACCTTATGTTGATATTGATATGCACCCTGAAAACGACGACCGAGCATTAGATGCTATTTTCTTTTCACCACATAAATTTTTAGGAGGACCTGGTTCATCAGGTGTTCTTATATTTAATAAAAAATTGTATAAGAACATGATTCCTGATTGTCCTGGAGGAGGAACAGTGAGTTGGACTAATCCTTGGGGAGAACATAAGTATATCGATAATATTGAGGATCGTGAAGATGGTGGAACACCAGGTTTTTTACAAACCATGCGAACTGCTTTAGCTATTAGGTTGAAAGAACAAATGGGTGTTGACAAAATGCTTAAACGAGAACATCAAATAATCGATTATGTGTTTAAGGCTTTAGGATTAATTGATAATATCAATATCCTTGCAGGTCAACATCAAAATAGGTTGGGTGTAATCTCCTTTTATATTGATGATTTACATTATAATCTGGGTGTGAAACTATTAAATGATAGATTTGGTATCCAAACGAGAGGTGGTTGTAGTTGTGCAGGTACTTATGGTCATTACTTACTGCATGTAGATTATGAAACGTCTCACGAATTGACTCAAGAAATTTCTCTTGGTGAATTAACACGTAAACCAGGTTGGATACGTATGTCTATTCACCCAACTACAACAGATGATGAAATAAAGTATGTTTGCGATAGCATTATTGAACTCGCTCAAAAGCATACAGAGTGGGCTTTAGATTATGACTATGATAAAAACTCAAATGAGTTTAATCATAAATCATTAAGCGGTAAATCTGAAGCTGATGTAATTATTAAAGATTGGTTTCAATTATAAATTATTGAAATTCTTTTGGTACAATATGTCGATGTTTCCATCTTTTATGTGTCCATAAATAAAATTCAGGCGCTTCGTTAATTTGTTCTTCTACGAGCTTCAAAAACATATCAGTTATTTGATAGTTAGGATATTCTTTAGGATTTAATGCAATAGTTTTGAAAGAGGTTTCATAATAGCCTCTTTTTAGACGTTTTACACCAAAGAATACCACAGCCATATCTAATTTTTTTGATAGCATTTCTGCTCCTGTGTGTACCGGAACTTTTATTCCCATAAATTCTTGCCAGTGAAAGGCTTTATGTGCTTTTGGTGATTGGTCTGATACAAAACCACAGATGGTTAAATCTCCATTAACTTTTGCCTTCATTAAAATTGGAATACTTTCCTTGGTAGTAATTAAATGACTATTGTATTTAGCTCTTATTCTTTTGACTAATTTATCAAAATACTTATTTTCTAATCTTTTATAAATAGCATAGCCTTTTGTTCCTATGTAAGTTTGTAAAATAAATATCCATTCCCAGCTACCATAATGGGCACACATTAAGGCGATACTTTTGTCTTGACTCTCTATATCTTTAAGTAATTGAACATTGGTAAATGTGAACCTTTTTTTCATTTCTTTTTCAGAAATAGTCATGGACTTAATTGACTCTAGAATCATGTCACACAAGTGATGATAAAACTTTTTTCTTATAGCATTAAGCTCATCATTAGATTTATTTGGGAACACTAACCTTAAATTCTCCTTTACCACCGATTTTCTATAACCTACAATATGGTAAAGTATCACAAACAATACATCAGAAAAAGCATAAAGCAATCTAAAAGGTAATATGGATATAAGCCATAAAAAAGGATAAATTAAGATGTAAATAAGAAATTGCATGAATTAATTATAGATTTGCAGGAA
Source organism: Hanstruepera ponticola (assembly GCF_012931685.1). Lineage (GTDB taxonomy): Bacteria > Bacteroidota > Bacteroidia > Flavobacteriales > Flavobacteriaceae > Hanstruepera > Hanstruepera ponticola. The sequence goes on along the minus strand of NZ_JABANC010000004.1, from coordinate 94,202 downwards.
CAAATATATATTATATTCTATTTATACGTTTACTATTTATGGGCAATTTAAGTTTAGTTACCATTATCATTATTGCAGCAAATGTGATAATCTCTTTTAAGGGATTTAATGATTATGGTTTTTTTGATAAGTATAAATTTAATGTTGGAGGAGTTAGACGCGGTGAGCAAATAAGATTGTTTAGTTCAGGATTCTTGCATGTGGATAATGCACATCTATTTTTTAATATGTTTACCTTATATTTTTTTGCAGATGTTGTTATTGCTTATTTAGGAAACATTAAGTTTTTAATTGTTTATTTAGGGAGTCTATTATTAGGTAATTTATTGTCTTTAGTGTTTCATAAAAACGAATACCATTACAGTGCAGTAGGAGCAAGCGGTGCTGTTACAGGTATTATTTATTCCGCTATTCTTTTACGGCCGGATATGAGTTTGTATATGTTTTTTATACCTATTCCAATTCCCGCATATATCTTTGGTATAGGTTATCTACTGTATTCCATTTATGGTATGAAAAGACAAATTGGTAATATAGGTCATGATGCACACTTTGGTGGTGCAATTGGTGGATATGTTATCACCTTAATTTTAGCCTCATGGTTATTTAAAGAAAATCTTTTAATGATTGGTTTACTAGCTTTGCCAATTATCTTACTATTTGTATTGAAAAAAACCGGCAAGCTATAAATAAAAAAGCCTTTCTAACTAGAAAGGCTTTTTTTAATTAGTCTTGTTCAATTAATCCAGAAGTTCTGAAATTTTTTGTTCCAATGCGCTACCTCGTAAATTTTTGGCTATGATTTTACCATTTTCATCAAGAATGAATGTAGCAGGTATTGAGTTGATATTATACAATTTTGCAACAGGGTCATTAAAATAATTTAAGTTAGAAACATGATGCCAATTCAAGCTATCTGAAGCAATGGCATTAACCCAAGCGTCTTTAGGATTATTTTGTCTTTTAGTTCCATCAAGAGATACGCCAATAATTTCCAGACCTTTGTCATGATATTTGTTATAAACTTTAACCACATTTGGATTTTCTCTTCTACAAGGTCCACACCAAGCTGCCCAAAAATCAATAATGGTTACTTTTCCTTTAATATCTTGTAGCGAAATAATTTCACCGTCTGGATTGGGAGCAGAAAAGTTAGGAGCAACACTTCCAATTTCTGTCGCTAGGGTTGCATCAATTACCCGCTTAATTTCTTTTGCAGCACGACTTTCTTTAACATCCTCTGTAAACGTGTTATATAGTTCATTAGCTTTACTAACAGTTACTACTTTTGCCATTAAAAAATCCTCAAGAATAATGGCACTTGTTACCGCGTCATTGTATTTGCTGATATTTTCAATACTTTTGTCATTGTTGATTTTAACCAAGCTATCAAAAGTTTTTCTAACGGCTTGCATGGTTTCCATATCACCTTTGCTTCTCGCTTCTTTAAAAGTTTCAGCTAATTGGGCATTTTGCTTTTTTAATGGTCTCGCAAAACTTTGAAATACATTGAATACTTCATTTTCCTTACCTCCAGTAACAATCGAAGCATCTATGGTATCTTTGTGAAAATCAATTTCAATCCTTTCGTTTTCTATAATTAATGGTAGTGAGCCAGGATGATTATCAATAAAAATATAATACAAATCGGGTGAATCTACCTTTCCTTTTAGCTGTAGTTTTCCATTTGTTATAATGGTGGAATCAACTGTATATGATCCTGAACGAGCTATTCGCGATAATTTAATCTCACGACCACTGAAGTATGAATCAATGTTACCATCTATTACAAATCCTTCAGGTTTGCTTTCTTTTTCACAGGATACAAAACCAATTACTAAAACTAAAATCAAAAGCTTTTTAATCATAATATCTTTTTTTAGATGTGCAAATATAATAGATAAAGCCAACATGTGATGTTAAGATTAACCTAATAAACAGGAGATTTTTATGCAATCTATTTACTACTTTTGTGGCATGATTCAGAATGATACTATTATTGCATTGGCAACGCCATCAGGAGCTGGAGCTATAGCTGTTATTCGCTTATCTGGTATTGATGCTGTAAAATTAGTATCCGAAAACTTTCAATCAGTTACGGATGGTAAGAAGTTATCTTCTCAAAAAACACATACTATTCATTTAGGGCACATTGTAGATGGTAAGAAAACCATGGATGAGGTGTTGGTATCTATTTTTAAAAACCCACACTCATATACAGGTGAAGATGTGATAGAGATTAGCTGTCATGGTTCGCCATATATCCAACAAGAAATAATTCAGTTGTTTTTGCGTAAAGGCTGTAGAATGGCCAATGCTGGTGAGTTTACTTTGCGTGCTTTTCTCAATGGTAAATTAGATTTAAGCCAGGCAGAAGCTGTTGCCGATTTGATTGCTAGTGATAACGAAGCCTCTCATCAAATAGCCATGCAGCAAATGCGTGGTGGTTTTTCTTCTGAAATTGCCAAACTACGTGAGGAACTTTTAAACTTTGCATCCTTGATTGAATTGGAATTAGATTTTGCAGAAGAAGATGTTGAATTTGCAGATAGAACGCAATTCAGTGATCTTATTGATAGAATCATATTTGTGTTGAAACGCTTGATAGATAGTTTCGCCGTTGGTAATGTGATTAAAAATGGGATTCCAGTGGCTATTGTTGGAGAGCCTAACGTAGGCAAATCGACACTTTTGAATGCTTTGTTGAATGAGGAGCGCGCTATAGTTTCAGAAATTGCGGGAACCACACGTGATACCATAGAGGATGAGATTTCTATTGGCGGTATTGGTTTTCGATTTATTGATACAGCAGGTATTCGTGAGACCCAAGATGTGGTTGAGACTATCGGAATAAAGAAGACCTTTGAGAAAATAGAACAATCTCAAGTCGTAATTTATCTGTTTGATGTATCTAATAGTATTGAGAAACTGGATCAAGTATCGGTTGAAATTTGGAAAATAAAAAATAAGTATCCGCAAAAACCTTTATTGATTATTGCCAATAAGATAGATAAGCTAGATGACAACCAATTGGCATCTTTACAAGAAACCATTCCAGAGGTAAAGCTACTATCAGCTAAAACAGGATTTGGTGTTGAGCAATTAACAAATTCATTATTGAACTTAATTAATACAGGTGCTTTAAGGAATAATGAAACCATTGTAACTAATACACGTCATTATGATGCGCTCCTAAAAGCTTTTGAAGAAATACAAAAGGTAAAACACGGTTTAGATTCTGGATTATCTGGTGATTTAATGGCTATTGATGTTCGTGAGGCTTTATATTATTTTGGGCTTATAACCGGTGAGGTTACCAATGACGACCTATTAGGTAATATTTTTGCTAACTTTTGTATCGGGAAATAAATGAAAAGATACTCAATAGTTATTCAACCAAGTAATTCAGTTATTGAAGAAGTAAAGCAAATGAAAGAATTGTTGGCTTCAAAAATTGGTTGGTATAACAGTAAAAATTCTTTAGCTCATATTACTATAAATGAATTTGAACTAGAAGAAATAGAATTAGAACATATAAACAGTAAGTTAACAAAGATTACTACTTATTTAAAATCTCAAGAAGTTCAGTTTACCAGTTTTGATGTTTTTTCAAATGGTGCTTTCTTTTTGAAACCTAACGTGGCTTCAAGACACTATTTAAAAGAAATTATGACTACGGTTCATCAAAAATTTTCATATCCTACAAATATTAAAAGTTACGAACCACATATGTCAATCGGTAGAAGGATTCAACCCGAAAATATTGAAGTCGCAAAAAGTTTATTCTCTAAAAATCCAAACATTAGCTTTATTTGTGATACAATTGCTTTACGCTGTTTCAACGAGGAACGTAAACAATTTCATGTCATCGCTACTTTTTCATTTTTAGGAGAAGAATCACAAGACGTAATTCAAGGACTTTTGTTTTGATTACTTGACGTTGAACTTCGTGAAAAATAATCCTAAAATTAAAGTAAGGCTTTCAGTATCGCAGCAGCAGCAATTCAATACGTTTTTTGAATCCGTATAGACTAATACATCAACTTATAGCCCGAAGAGTATATTGCAGCCATAAGGCGATTAGGTTTGATAGCATTTAGGCTAATCATGCTATTCACAGCATTTCGCATTATAGAAGATGATGATGTCAACCAATAAAAGAATGTGAGAATAATGATTTTCAAAATGCGCTAACTATTATTTCTATTTTAGTAAAACATAGTAGTAAGGTATTTAATGATTTACCCATTGAACAAAAGCTGTAAAATGTTTGAATTGTAAAGTACGCTTTTTAGAAAGCCTACCCAAGCAATTCAATAGGCAGGAGTATTTAGATTTAGCAACCAAACAAAACATTCCACATAAAACGGCAGAAGGCTACATCACCAAATTTGTAGAAGCAGGATTAATACATAGAGAAGCTCATAATAGGTATTCAAATCCTACAAAAGCATAAATAAGGAAATTAAGGAAATTGAGTATTTGTTAAAATTGCTTTAGTAAGTTCATATCGTTTTCGATGTCTTACCTTGTCGGCAGTATAATGGTAAGGCACCGTTAAAAATTTTTGAAGCCTTGGGAAAAATTTAGGTATTGGGTTATGGTTTTGCGAAGCAAAAATACCTCTCGACAAGGCGTCTTTTCTTTTGGTTCGTTTTCTTTGGACGAGCAAAGAAAATGAATAGAAAACTACAGGGTTATTAATTTAATGACACTAATACTAAAAAGAATTAACTTGCTAATTTACTCTGCATTACATTCAAAAAATCATAATTCATTAAGAATGTAAAATTGTTAATATCTTTTTCTTTTCCTTTACTTGGCTTTTCTTAAATTAGACAAATATCGACAAGTCTAATTTATTCCTATGACAAACTTCGGGGAGCATGTAAGGACATTACGAGAAAAACGTAAGTTCAGCGAAGCTAAATCTCGCAACTGATCGCAACGTCATTGCGAACATAGTGAAGCAATCTCAAAATAATGCTACGTCTACGGCTTTGACCATATATGGAATAAATGATATTAAAGAATTTTTACATAAAACAACAGACCCCATTTTTTAGGGTTTATTACAACGTAAAAGGTAATTTGATAGCTGCTTTTTTTGATAATGATGTTGGTTTTTAGTAATTTTACCATTCATGTAACAAAAAGACCTAATTTTTGGGTCTTATCGCTACACAAAAAGAAATGGCAGACAGTGTATACATATCCAAAAATTTAGATGCTAATCAACTTCAGTTCATGAAGTTGCTGGAAGCTCATGAGCTATTGTATTTCAACATGCAAGCTATTGAAGAACAGCTCAACCAAAAGTTTGAAAACCTAAACGAAATTCTCGAAAATTTAGTAGATAAGGAATTACTGGTTCGCATAGAAAGAGGCGTCTATGCCTTGAGTAATTATACCAATATAAACGTACTGGCAACCTTTATTGCTAAAAATAGTGCCATTGCCTATTGGTCGGCATTGCATTACCATGGGCTTACAGAACGTTTCCCTAATACAGTGTTTGTAAAAACCACCCAACGGAAAAGAAGTACAGAAATACTGGGCACATCTATAAAATTCGTAACGGTTAAAGAATATAAAAATAAGGGTACAATACAGGAAGGTTATGGTGATAATAGTTTTGCAATAACCGATATAGAAATGACATTGATAGATTGTTTTGACCAAACCCGCTATGCAGGCGATTTTGCAGACTTGATAAAGGCATTTGCTACAGCAAATCTTACCAACAACAAGCTAATTGAATATACCAAAGCCTACAATAATATAGCAGTCATAAAACGATTGGGTTTTTTGGCAGAGGTATTTCACGGTAATAGGCTCAATAGCTTTATCAATTATGCCAAAACACAGGTAAACAAAAAATACAGTTTAATAGATGCAGGTGGTTTACAACAAGGAGAGTTTGTAAGCGATTGGAAATTGCGGATGAACGTTGATTATAATGACCTGTTGCAAATGGCTCAAAATGACTATTGAACTCAATTAACCTTTTTTATTGAAACGAAAATGAGATATTTTGCGTTTAGTTGAAGGTTTTTTTTGAGTTGCATAGCAGCGTTACGGAAAGAAAAAAAAGCGAAAAGTAGGCGTGAAAGAGCCAATTTTTAGCCAATTAGAAAAGTTTAAATGAGTTCATCAAATGATTCTTCAAAAAGAAATAACAGACAAAGCCCAGGAATGGAAAGTGCCTCCAGATACAGTAGATAAAGACTATGCATTGGGACATTTTTTATCGGTATTTGTAAAATACCATAAAGACACCTTGATATTTAAAGGAGGGACGTGTTTGCGCAAGTGTTACATTGAAAACTACCGCTTTTCCGAAGATTTAGATTTTACAGCAGTAAATAAGAATTTTGTGTTGGAACAAAAAACACTGGAAGCGGTGGCTAAAGAAGTAACAAAACAAACAGGTATTCAATTCTTTATAGAACCTGTAAGGCCAGTACTTTTTAAAGACCAACCTAAAGGCTTTCAAGTAAAAATAAAATATTGGGGAGCCAACCATTCCAGGAACCAACCACCACCACCACACAACCGTTGGAACACCAAAATAAAACTGGAAGTCAGTACCGATGAGCTAATGCTGTTGGATACCGAAATGAGAAACATAATGCATCCGTATTCTGATGAATTAACAGGCGAAAAACAATGTAGTTGCTATAGTATTAACGAAATAGTCAGCAAAAATTAAGAGCATTGGTTCAGCGTTCATATACAGCGCCAAGAGATTTTTATGATCTCTACCATCTAACACAAGAGTTTACCAAAGCAGATTGGGAAAACATCAAGCCTATATTTCTAAAGAAAATGGAACATAAAAATCTGGAGTACAAAACACCGGAAGATTTAATAGACGATTCTAAATTGGCCAATGCAGAACGGGCTTGGAAAAATAGTGTAGAGCATCAAATAAAAAAAGACCATCAACCAGAGGCAGATGAAATAATTAAAACTGTAGCAGAACGTATTAAAACTTATTTGTAATTGATTTAAAAATTTTTAAAAATGAGTATTGTAAGTGTTATAATGAAAAAGTTGTTTCTCATAGTATTATGGGAAACACTTATTGAAAGGTTTGGTAATAGTCCAATTGAATATGATGGAATGACATTAAAGTTATAACTATGTCCGAAAAGATTAAAATACTATCACGAGAAGAATTATATAATTTGGTTTGGTCTAAACCATTAACAACTTTAGCCAAAGAATATGCTTATTCAGATAATGGCTTGCGTAAAATCTGTATTAAGCATAATATCCCATTACCCAATTCTGGTTATTGGTCAAAAATAAAATTCAATAAAAAAGTAAAAAAGGAGAAACTACCTAAAGCAGATGAATCTCATGAAATTGAATTATACATTCGTAAAGAAGGTCAAGAATTCATTAATCATCCAAATTCTGAAAGAGCAAAAATCAAACAAGAAATTGAAAATAGTGAATTGCCTTTAGTAGTTCAAGATAGGTTGTCAAAACCTGATGAGTTGATTGTTAAGGCAAGGGAAGATTTGAAAGAAAAACAACCATCAACTTGGGGTACTTCTGAAGGTTTATTATCTACATCATCAGGAATTATTAATCTACAAGTTTCAAAGTCTAATCTATCGAGAGCATTACGTTTTATGGATGCTTTTATTAAGCTAATCAAAAAAAGAGGCCATAGTATTAAAGTGACTGATGGAACAATTGTAGTTATCAATGGAGAAAACTTAAAAATTAGAATAAGAGAATTTGTAAAAAGAGAAGAAATCAATGATAACGGTTGGAAACGTTCAGGTTATAGACCAACAGGGGAGTTGTCTTTTCGATTAGAAGATACATATCCTGAAAAAATATGGAGAGATGGAAAAAACTCTCAAATTGAAACGAAGTTATCAACTATACTTGCCACCCTTGAATTAAAAGCTAAAGAGAACAAAGAAAGAAGAATAGAAAGAGAAATTCAGCATAAACTGTGGGAAAAGCAACGCCAAAAGGAAGAAGAATATAAAAAGTTAAAAGAAAACGAATTTAAAGGCTTCGAAAAACTCTTTGGCAAGGCTACTAGATGGCACAAGGCACAATATTTAAGGAATTATATCAGAGAGTTTCAAGAATTTAATGAGAAAAATAATACGTTAGATGAAGAAAAGCTTCAATGGATAGAATGGGCAAAGGAAAAAGCAGATTGGTACGACCCATTCATTGAAAGAGAAGTAAAACTATTAGAAGATATAGATCGAGACACGTTAAAATCAAAAAAGAATTACTGGTATTAATTAATATAAATAGCAGGTAATAAGGTGTTCGTCAGTTGTTCCATTTTGTTCCATAAAGCATATCTGCAAGTTACTTTGAAGTATCTTTGTCACCCGAGCGTGTCATCTCGATCGCAGTCGAGAGACGAGGGGTCTCATTACAAGAAGTAAATCAATAATAAAAAGGCTTGCATATACCATACATAGCACTACTGCGGTGGCACATCCTTGTTAGTACTATGTATTTGCTTTACTTCACACACTACACAACTTCCTCACCCGCAGCTACTCTTGCACCCTAAAACCCAATAATGTTTGCTCTTGTGGCGCATATAAAAATAATTAGGGTACAACCGCTGCTTAGTAATTTGGCTCGCCTGCTGTTCGCTTCGGGCTAATTAGGGGTGTCACTGTTTTTGAAGGCATCCATTTTGCATATAAAATAACCGCTTCAAGTAAATTGAAGTTTTCAAATACTTTTAGAACCGCTTTAATAACTGATTAAATAACCTTTAAACCCAAAAGCGGATTATTCTATATTGCAAACGCACAGCAAGAGTAATGCATTCAATCAGCTATTTCAACCATCACACAACCCATTTTTAAATTGGCAATTGCTCGTTAGTAAAAACTAAAATCCTCAATTTTCTTTATATACTTTCAACCCTTAAACTTGAATTTAATTAATTGAAAAACTCACAATTGCTAAATTTTAAAAACGGTAGCCATCCTTCAATAGCTTCATTCAATTGTTACACTTGCTTTCCCACGCTACACCCAAGCTATAGCCAACGGCATCAAAAACCTGCGCCACCCTTGCGTTTACAACGTAGGCGTGGTAGCCTTATCAGGCTATTTTCCCACACCACCCTTGCTCAACTCGCTGTCGGCTCGCTATTATGTCTATCGCCATACGCTACGCGATTACCTGCTAAAGAAAGTTATATACTAAATCAAATAGTTATTCTATACATTATTTATAGGGTGAATACAAGTCAAGTTTTTTATTGAAAAACTTTGTTATATATTTAAATTGATCACCTGAAAATATTTTATGATTTTAAGAAAAACTAACTCTATTATAGATGAGAATGGATATTTAAATAATACTCAAGATGATAATTTTTTAATTTCATTAATGCTCTAATTGAAAACAGTTTTGTTTTGCCTAATCAAACACCAGTTGAAATACATCCTTATAAAAAAGACCTTCCTTTAGAAAATTTTGATAATTATATCATAGGAACATTTCCCCAATTAGCTATTTAAATGACAATACACTATTAAATAATGTAGGCCTAAACACATTATATTATCCAAATGGAAGATTATTATTTGAACCAGAAATTCCATTTTATCATGGCAATTCAAGAGAGTTTAGTCTTTGGCAATATATTCTGGATGAAAACTTGTTTAATCATGTATTTGAAGAACTCGATAGATTAGCTGCAAAAGATTTTTTAAAAAACTATCTACAGGAAAATAAAATAAATTATTCAGACATTATTGATTCAACTAAAAGAATAGAATATTCACCAAGCGATTCCTGTTTAGAAAATATTGTTATAAACGACGATTTATTGAAGAAAATCTTTGTAAATAATAATGTTAATAGGCTTTTGTTTAATACTGCAAGTACATTTAGTTTAGAAGGTATAAAAGTACATCAGAATAATGTTGAAAATGGTATTATAGGAAGGATAAGTGCAAATAAAACAGCCAATTCATTTGACCTGTTTTTTAGAGCCTTACAGGATAGGAATTGTATGATTGAATTTAGTATCGAGAATGATAATTGGGTTGAAGTTAATGTCAATAATATTGCGGCATTATCAAATATCTTCAAAGCTAAAATAATCTTTAAAGCTAAAATAGTTATACCTGCAAATAATGGCTTATTTAATAATGAAAAAGAAATCACAAAAGAGATTTATGTTGTCACCCCTTTTAGTCCAGCTGCTAGGGGGAGGGTTAATTCTAATCCAGTTATTCTTAATTGGCGTCAACAAAATAATAATCAAGACAGAAGTGTATTACTCAAATTGTTGTAATACCAACAACCTACGCAGGAGATACTATAGAGTATTTATGGCGTTTATACTGCTGATAGTAGCGAAGTATCAGACAGTACTTATTTAGGCTCTGGGATAGCCAATTAATTGCTTAGTGCTTTTATTTGAAAACCGCTCAAATCGAGCGGTTTTTTATACAATATTCGTAAGTGAATTTATTAATGATTGCTCTTGTTTTACTCTTTTTATGAATTTTTTGTATCCTATTTGTTGCCCAAACACGAGGAACCCTTTAATTTAAATAAAAGTTAAATATTGTATCGGAAATTAAATTCCATTTTTTCTGTAACGAATTGTAGATTCTAGCGTCATATAAGTACATCAATCTTTTAAATTTATTATCATGAGGCAAGACAATCAACTTTTAGTTTTGACACACTTAAGTCAATTATTGACTTTTATAACTGGCTTTGGAGGTCTTATTGTACCGTTAATCATTTGGGCCACTCAAAAAAACAATGTATATGCCATGGATGAGCAAGGAAAGCGAATTATTAATTTTCAATTAAGCTTAATAGTATATGCCATTATATGTATTCCAGCTATTTTACTTTTAGGTCTTGGAATATTTGGTTTAATAATAATTGGCTTAATTTCCCTAGCATTTCCAATTATAAATGCCATTAAAGCAAGTAATGGTGAAACGCCACGATACCCATTATCTCTTAATTTTATTAGTTAGTTAGATTAAATCGAGATAATTAAAACGCTCACCGCATGGTGAGCGTTTTTTATTTGAGTTAATAAAAATTTTATCTAAGCACTCATCCTAAATCTTCAAAATTTAATTTAGAGTATTAAAATTTATAATTAAAAGATTGTAATGCTATGACTTCATTTTTAAAAACTTCTAAAACTAAACTTCGGCAGTTACAAATACAAAGTTATCAGACAGAAATGGGTTTACTTCGATTATCAGAAAACATTCAATATTCTCTTTTACGTGAATATTTTGTTGCAAAAGCATTGGAACGCTTTAAATTTAGAATAGAATTAACAAATTTCTTTTTAGAATCTGATATACCTATAGAAATTTCAGATTCAGATTCCGTAATGTTTGAAATGCAATGGTTACAGTTCCCTATTCTTCATGAGATACAAAATAAGGAGGCTCTGATGGCAGCTGTAAAAGAGAGTGACAAAAGAACGATTAGAGATTATCAAATATTAATTGATGAATTGGAATTTTATCCAGAATTAAGAAAGCTACTGCAAAAGCATGTTATTAAAATTCAGTCTAGCTATAACAGTTATAATAGCTCAATATATTTGAATAGAATTCGACAAGCAAGCGCTTAATTATCAAAAACATACCAATTTTATTAAGTATAATGGATAAAAACGATTTATATAGAAAAGAACTCTTAAATTTATTAGCATTGTGTAAACAAATTGAGGATGCTCTAGCCAAATTAAAAGGTGATTTTCTTACACATAAAGAAGAAAAATTGGTTTCTGCAATAAATTCGGTAAATAGTCGAGATATTAATTTATTTAAGAAATCGGTAAGTGATAACAATTATAATTTAGGAAACACCAAAGATAGTGTTGCTGAAGAAATTTTAAAAAACATAATTGAATCATCACGTGAGAATATAGAATCTGTTGTTAAAGGTCAAGGCGTTTTGGCATCCTTAAATAGACTTTTGAATTATAAAATTGCCAATTTAGAAAATGTCAAACAAATGAAAATAGCACCAAGCATACCATATATTGAACAAGCTTTATCTTCTAATAAAACACTAAAAAAACAAATTTTTGATAGTATCACTTAATAATGTCCAACAGAGCGATGAAAGTATTATCACGCTTAAAGAATCACTCGTAACTTATTGGAACGAGTTTATACAGAGTGTTCCTAATATTATCCTTGCCATTGTAATTGTGGTAATCGGTTTTCTGTTATCGCAGTTTATATCAAGATTGTTTAAAAAAGCTATTTCCATAAGAGCCAGTGATCCATTAATGATTAATTTTTTAACCAAAGCAGTGAAGTTTTGTGTGGTGCTTTTGGTTATAATGTTTGCCTTAAAAATTGCTGGTCTTGGTGGTGTAGCAGCAGGTGTATTAACAGCTGCTGGAGCATCTGCTGTGGTTATTGGTTTTGCCTTTAGGGATATTGGTGAGAATTTTATTTCAGGTATTATTCTTTCATTTAATAGGCCTTTTGATGTTAATGATACGGTTAAGGTAGATGATATTTTCGGAAAGGTGAAAGCTCTAGAATTTCGGTATACGAAATTAAAAACTTTTGACGGTCGCGATGTTTACATTCCAAATAGTGATATTATTAAAAAAGCCGTTTATAATTATACCGAAGATGGCTTCTTTAGATTGGATTTTATAGTGGGAATTGATTATGAAGACGATATTGAATTAGCCAAAACCGTCATTGTTGAAACGGTAAGAAACTCCGAAGGTGTCATTGAAGATGAAGAGCACGAATGTTTCGTTGCAGTCGATTCGCTAGGAGTAAGTACTGTTAATTTAAAGGTGTTATTTTGGACACTTACTAAAGAATACCGAAAACGAGCTTTGGATGTGCGAAGTGATGTCATAAGAAACGTCAAAAACGTAATAATTGAAAATGGCTTAAATATGCCTGCCGATATTACGGAAATAAAACTTTATGGTTCGCAAACAAGCATACCAGTAACGGTAAATCATGAACCGAAAAAGGAAAGTTGATTTTTGTTATTTCAGTAAATTAAAACGCCCTCAATCGTGGGCGTTTTCTCATTTTGATATAATATCTCTTTAAGTGATATTATAATTAATTATTCAGCATTACTGGCATAACGAGCATAGTTACTTGCTCACCTTCGTCTAGGCCATCAACTGGTGTTAAAATACCTGCACGGTTTGGCAAGCTCATTTCAAGCTGTACATCATCTGATGTTAAGTTGTTCAACATTTCAGTTAAAAAACGCGAATTAAAACCAATTTGCATATCATCACCTTGATAATCACAAGTTAATCGTTCTTCAGCTTTATTACTGTAATCAATATCTTCAGCAGAAATGTTTAATTCAGCTCCTGCAATTTTTAAACGAATCTGATGCGTGGTCTTATTAGAGAATATACTCACACGTCTTACAGAATTCAAAAATTGTGTGCGATCTATTGTTAGCTTATTAGGGTTTTCTTTTGGAATAACTGCTTCATAATTAGGGTATTTCCCATCAATTAAACGGCAAATTAATTCAACGTTTTCAAAAGAAAATTTAGCATTAGAATCATTGTATTCAATAGTTACATTTTCATCACTTGCTGATAAAATCCCTTTTAAAAGATTCAAAGGTTTTTTAGGCATAATGAATTCTGTTACTTCACTGGCACTAACATCTTCACGCGAATATTTAACTAATTTGTGAGCATCAGTAGCCACAAAGGTTAATCCTTCAGTCGAAAACTGGAAGAATACGCCACTCATTACAGGACGTAAATCATCATTTCCTGCAGCAAAAATAGTTTTGTTTATTGCTGTTGCTAAAATATCACCATTTAAAGTTGTAGAGCTAGCGTTTTCTAAACTAACAGCTTTAGGAAACTCATTACCATCAGCATATGCCAAAGCATACTTACCATGGTTAGAACTTATTTCAATAGTATTATTGTCTTCAACCACAAAAGTTAGGGGTTGTTCTGGAAAAGTTTTTAAAGTATCTAATAATAATCGAGCAGGAACAGCAATGCTACCTGAATTATCACTTTCTACTTCTAGTTTAGCTGACATAGTGGTTTCTAAATCACTTGCCGATATGATGAGTTCAGTATTATTTAATTCAAAAAGAAAATTATCTAAAATTGGTAGGGTGTTTGAGTTATTTATAACACCACCAAGAACTTGCAATTGTTTTAATAAATAGGTACTTGATACTATAAATTTCATCTAAATAATATACGTTTAACGTTCAATAGTTTAATAACTACAAATATATCCTAAAGCTGTTAATATAAGAAACAAACTTATCAACATTTAGTGCGCATATTTTTTCTTCCTGAAATAATTGAATAACCATCCGAATATAGCCAAAAACACTAATGGTAATGCTATGTTTAGGGTTTGCCATTTACTTTTTTCAGCTGCTATTTTTTGATCGTCCAAAAAAGCTACTGTGACTTCTTTGGAACGAATGTTTATAAGTCCGTCATCATCCAATAAATAATTTACGGCATTCAACAAAAGTTCTTTGTTACCATAAGTTTGCCCATTCCATCTATCAAACCCTAGTTCTTGTGGGCCATTTCTGCCAATTTCATTCTTTATAATATCACCATCTGCAATGACTATCATTTTTGTAAGCATACTGCTTGGTTTGTCATTTGAAATCTCAAAAGGTTTCACTCGGTTGTTATAAACCGAAGTAAATTCGCCCTCCAATAAAACAGCTAAATTCTGGTTTCCTTTTGAATAGAGTTCAGGGTTTGGTTCTTGAGTAGTCATTTCTAGACTAATTTCTCGAGGAGTACCATCTATTTTAGAAAGGATTGAACTTTGTAATAAGATGGTTTTATCAACAGATGTTGGATTTTTTAAGGTGTCTATTTGATTAGCAAAATCAAACTTAATTAAGTTGAGATTGTTAATTATTGGATGTTTCAGTGTGGGATTTACCAAAGGTGAATAAAACCATGGGAATTGCTGAAACTGTGATTGACTGCCCTCACCAGTGGCTAAAGTTATTTGGGCTGAATATAAATCGTTTATTAAAACAGGGTTAATACGAATGCCATACTTGAAAAAGAAATCGGTTAAATTCAAATCTCGAGAAGTGGCTATGGCTTTCCCAGAAGCATTATAAAGACTGTCCTGTTCCATGGCAACGGCATCAATAAGCCATAGACTTTTTCCACCATTCATGGTGTATTGATCTAATGCATACTTTTCTTTTTCACTAAATGCTTCAGTAGGTTTTGCCGAAATAATTAAATCATAAGCTTTGAGCTCATTTAAGGTTTTTTGAGGGCTTTCAGCAACGCTATCAAGGGTAAATGGCGCAATAAAATAATAGTCTTTTAGGGTTTTTACAAAATCAAATAGATAAGGGTCCTGAAGTTGATTATTGCCTTTTAAAATAGCAATTTTACGTCGTTTAGGGTTTACGAGCTTGCTAAACCCATCTGCAAAAGCATACTCCAGATGTTGAATGGAGCTGATAGCTATTTCTTGAATTGTTGCACCAATTTTATTTTTTACTAGAGGTATTTTAACGGTTGTATTATTATAACTTGCCAATGCCCAAGGAAAAACAACCTCTTGACTACTTTTTCCAGCCTCCTGAACGGTCACTTGCATAGGTGTTAAGCCTCGGTTGGTTAACTGCTGAATATTACGCTCTCTGGAATTATCGTCTTCTAATGGATTAATGAAATTGTAAATGATTTGGTTGTTTTCAGAAACAAACTCATCTAATAGTTGTTTAGTTTCCATTTGGAGTCTTCTAAACTCCGAAGGTAAATTG
This sequence comes from Hanstruepera ponticola, assembly GCF_012931685.1. Lineage (GTDB taxonomy): Bacteria > Bacteroidota > Bacteroidia > Flavobacteriales > Flavobacteriaceae > Hanstruepera > Hanstruepera ponticola. The sequence goes on along the minus strand of NZ_JABANC010000004.1, from coordinate 78,407 downwards.
GTTCCGTCTAAAAATACATCAATAACAATAGGTGATTCAACCGTTGTAATAGTTTGCTTAGCAGCATCACTTAAGGTATAGCGTTTATCTGAAGTTAAATCAAATCGTTTGTAAATAGATTGTGTGAAAATGTTTAGAACCAATAACCCCAAAAACAAGATAACGATGCTTGTAAGTCTTTTTTTATCAAATTTTTTGGTAGAAATATTGAGGTTTGTCAACAATATAAAAAACAGGGTGATACTCACAAAATATAAAATATCTCGAGTATCAATGACACCACGACTCATACTTTTATAATGGGTACTCATACCTAGTTGTTCTAGAAAACTACTCGATAGAATATCAGCTATACCTTCAAAACCAATGTAGAATAAGAAGCACAGAAAAACAGCTGTAATAAAGGCGACAATCTGATTGTCTGTAATACTGGATGAAAACACACCAATAGCAGTATATGCGGCGATTAAAAAAAGCAATCCGAAGTAAGAGCCCAATGTGCTACCAAAATCAATATTTCCAATAGGGTTTCCTAATTCATAAACAGTATAAACATAAAGAAGCGTCGGTAATATGGCGACAATGATTAGCAAAATGGTTCCAAAATATTTACCAAAAACTATTTTTAGATCGCTGATAGGTTTGGTTAAAAGCAATTCTAAAGTGCCTTGTTTCTTTTCATCAGCAAAACTTCGCATGGTAACAGCAGGAATAAGAAAAATAAGAATCCATGGAGCTAATAGAAAAAAGCTAGACATATCAGCAAAACCGTTATCAAGAATATTAAATTCTCCAGAAAAAAGCCAAAGAAAAAGCCCATTTAAAGTTAGAAATATGGCAATAACCAAATAGCCTATTGGTGAGGCAAAAAAACTATTGATTTCTTTTCTTAAAATGGCAAGCATATATAATTCTAATTTAAAATGCTATGAGATTTCTAAACAAGTTAGAAATGACATAGACTATTATTATGTTATCATGTAAGTGAAACTAATTTATCAACACTCCATGCTTCGGGTTTGGCATTAAACAGTGGTTTCGTTTTAGACCAAACATTTTTAAATAATTCGGAATGTCTGTAACTTTCCAAATCGGCTTCAGAATTCCAATAACTATACGTAAAAAACACGTTTGTATTGTTTTTGTCTCTATATAATTCCAGAAATTGGCAACCTTCAAACTGACGTATTTTAGTTTTGTTCATTTCAAAGTTTTTCAAAAACTCATCAATATGTTTTGGCTCAAAACTCATTTTAACAATGCGTACAAACATGTGTGTCAAATTTTTTCAAAGTTAACAGTTACCGTATCCATCAAATTCAATCCCATTAACGTTGAGGCACTTCCTACGGTAGCCATGTTACTTTTGTAAACTGCAATTTCAAGATAATTGGAGGCATTAAAAACCACAAGTCCTCGACCTTCATCATTTCTTTTTTCGTGAGGAATAGTAAAATCTACTATATCACTATATTTTTCATGAATCCTTTTAAACTTATTATTCCTTGCCGAAATAATAAATGAGCGTCCCTTTTGAATAGTCTCAAAAAATGGCTTTTTAATATTTGTAATAACGTTTCCGTAATTATCAATGTAAATAATACTTCCTATTATCTGGGTCTGATCGTCATTAACAAAAGGAATGATGTTTTTTATAGGCTTAATATGGTCAATAACTTTTCCAATGACTTCCAATGTTCCACCACGAGCAATGTGGCAAGCCACTTTCACAAAAACATCCAGTACCGGAAAACTGGTTTGAATTTTATCATGAATGTTTATTTGAACGATTTTTTCAGGAGCTATTTCGGCACAAATCATACTCATAATACCATTGTTGGCGCAAATAAAATAGTGGCCATCCAGTAAAACAGCTATGTGTTTGTTTTCAACATTAATTTCAGAATCAATACCAATAATATGAATCGTTCCTTTAGGAAAACTGACATAAGCATTTTGAATGATGTAAGCAGCCTCTGGAATACTGAAAGGAGAAACTGAATGAGAGATATCAACAATTTTTACATCAGGTAATTCATTATAAATAGCTCCTTTTGTCGCACCAGCAAAGTGATCTTTCTCTCCAAAGTCAGTCGTCAAAGTGATTATTGCCATATAGGAATTGTTGATATTTTTTTAACCTAACACATATTAAAAATGTGTAGTTTTGTTTAAACACAAATCTAATAAAACTTAATAGATATTTTTAATTAAATCAACTAGCTTTTGAACGAAATCATAATCGAACTTGAAGAGGTATCACCAAAAGATTTTTTTGGTGCTCAAAACGCCCACATTACACTCCTTAAAAAATACTTTCCAAAACTAAAAATTGTAGCCAGAGGCAATAAAATAAAGGCCTATGGAGACGAAGACCTACTAGAGGAATTTGATCGCAGATTTAATATGCTCATGGAGCATTTTATGAAATACAACAAACTAGATGAAAATACAATTGAACGTGTTTTAACCAGTCAAAGTAAAGATGATTATACAACTAGTGAGGCTAGTGGTGAGGTTATAGTCCATGGTGTTAGCGGAAGATTGATAAAAGCGCAAACTGCCAACCAACGCAAATTGGTTGAGAGCATGCGTAAAAACGACATGGTTTTTGCTATAGGACCTGCTGGAACGGGAAAAACCTACACAGGTGTGGCATTGGCTGTTCAGGCTTTGAAAAACAAGGAAGTTAAGCGTATTATCTTAACACGTCCGGCCGTTGAAGCAGGTGAAAATTTAGGATTTTTACCAGGTGATTTAAAAGAGAAGTTAGACCCTTACATGCAACCATTGTATGATGCTTTACGCGATATGATTGCCCCTGAAAAGTTGGCTCATTACATAGAAAATGGAACTATTCAAATTGCACCATTGGCATTTATGCGTGGCCGTACTTTAGACAACGCATTCGTGATTTTAGATGAAGGTCAAAATACTACTCATGCGCAAATGAAGATGTTTTTAACACGTATGGGTAAAAATGCCAAATTTTTATTAACGGGTGATCCTGGGCAGATTGATTTACCAAGACGTACCATTTCTGGACTAAAAGAAGCTTTATTGATATTAAAGAATGTAGAAGGCGTAGGAATGATATTTTTGGATGATAAAGATGTTATTCGTCATAAATTAGTTAAGAAAGTTATTGAAGCCTACAAAAGCATTGAGAATAGAGAGTAATGAATAATACCATAACAGATACCAATTTCAATTTTCCAGGTCAAAAAAGTGTTTACAAAGGAAAAGTCAGAGAAGTTTACAACATAAATGATGAGGAACTAATCATGATTGCTACCGATAGGTTAAGTGCTTTTGATGTGGTGATGCCTAAAGGTATTCCATTCAAAGGACAAATACTAAATCAAATTGCAACAAAAATGATGAAGGCTACCGAAGATTTGGTGCCAAATTGGCTAACAGCAACACCAGACCCGAATGTAGCTGTAGGTCATTTATGCGAACCTTTTAAGGTGGAAATGGTCATTCGTGGGTATATGTCTGGTCATGCTGCTCGTGAATATAAAGCTGGAAAGCGTACTTTGTGTGGTGTTGAAATGCCTGAAGGTATGAAGGAGAACGATAAGTTTCCAGAGCCTATCATTACACCTGCTACCAAGGCAGAAATGGGTGACCATGATGAGGATATTTCAAGAGAAGACATTTTAAAAAGAGGAATTGTATCTGAAGCAGATTATCTGGTGCTTGAAGATTATACGCGAAAACTCTTTCAACGAGGAACAGAAATAGCGGCTTCACGCGGTTTAATTTTAGTTGATACCAAATACGAATTCGGAAAAACCAAAGACGGTAAAATTGTATTAATTGATGAAATTCACACACCAGACTCATCGCGTTATTTTTATGCTGATGGCTATCAGGACCGTCAAGATAGTGGAGAGACTCAAAAACAATTGTCTAAAGAGTTTGTACGCCAATGGTTAATATCCAATGGTTTTCAAGGGTTGGAAGGACAACAGGTTCCTGAAATGTCTGATGAATATATTAATTCCGTTAGTGAACGTTATATTGAATTATACGAAAATATTACGGGAGAAACTTTTATTAAGGCAGATGTGTCCAATATTCAAAAACGGATTGAGCACAACGTTCAGTTGTATTTAAAAGCCTAATTACTTCTTTTTAGACTTACTAGCTTTAGCTAGCGGATTAAAAGCCAAACACAAATCTAAATAATACGATAAATCTGTTTCGGTATCAAAGCCTTCAGGCGTCACAAAAACATAACCACGCATAGGCCTTCCTGTAAAGTCCATAGGTAGGCAATGCTTTTTTTCCAATTCTTTGGTGTAGGCATCTTCACCAATTCTAGCCATAAGTAAATTGTCACCATACTTTTTGTCTAAATGAATACCACAAAGCATTTTGTTATCTACCTTAAAGCATAGTCCACCCATCATTTTAAGTTCAGAAAAATGTTGATGCTTTTCTTTAAGTTGGTTTCTAATTCTATCAGCTAGATAGTCGTCATAAGCCATGATGTGAATCTTGTTGGTTAAGCCGTGCGTTTAATTTTTTCCATTTTCCGGCCCTTTGCCAATTCATCAATCAGCTTTTCCATTTGCCTACATTGTTTGTACAATTCAAATTCATCTTCTATTTCCTCAATGCGATAACCACAAACAACGCCTTTAATCATGTGGGCATTAGGATGCATGTTTGCTTCTTCAAAAAATGTTCTATAAGTAGCTTTCTCATCAATTAGAGCTTGTATTTTGCTGTCATCAAAACCAGTTAACCATTCGATGACTTCGTTGAGTTCTGCTTTCGTTCTGCCATTTTTTTCCAATCTATTCAAGTAAAGTGGATAAATAGATCCAAAAATCATATTAGCAACTTGTTCATTTTTTTTAGCTGTTACTTTCATTTTTTATTGTAATTAATTGATGCTAAAGTTTTTGAGTTTTGTAGCAACTAATTTAGTAAATAAAAGCTGAATAAAAAACCTGAGAGACATTGAGTAAGGTATAAGTCAAAACAATTCAAGCTAGGGAATCTGTCATGTTGAACTATCCACATTTTTACAGTAAAGGACGCCAAAAGCTACTTGAAATCTTTTTTGGGTTAACTATAGGTCAATCTTTCTTAGTTCAGATGTTATCGAAAAAATACCAATAAAAAAAGGTAAGCACGTGTGCTTACCTTTTGCCCCAAATCTACCATAAACTTAACCTACTTATGTTATGGTACTGCCAATATAGAACACCACAAAGTTATTATCCATAAAAAGTTGTTAAAAAGCAATAATACTCTTTAAAGAGTAAATGCTGTTCATACAAAACATTCCGTGCAAAGTATTAGTGGTTTAATTACAGTTCACTAACTTTACCAAAACCAACAAAATTAAAATACCCTTATGGATATTAAATTGGCCGTACTTATTGACGGCGACAACATCCCATCGGCCTACGTAAAAGAAATGATGGAAGAAATTGCCAAATATGGCAACCCAACAATCAAACGTATTTATGGCGACTGGACCAAACCACATCTTTCCAAATGGAAAAACATGCTATTAGAAAATGCCATAACACCTATTCAGCAATATGGCTATACCCAAGGTAAAAATGCCACTGACTCTGCTATGATTATTGATGCTATGGATATTCTCTATAGTGAGAAAGTTAACGGCTTTTGTCTTGTTTCGTCCGATTCTGATTTCACACGTCTGGCAACCCGATTGCGTGAAGCTGGTATGCAAGTGTATGGCATAGGTGAGAAAAAAACACCCGAACCATTTATTGTAGCCTGTGATAAGTTTATTTATATTGAAATATTAAAACAACAAGCTACTGATAGTGATTCTGGAACCAAAGATGCAACTACGGCTTCTAAACCTAATTATGATAAAGTAACACCAAAAGTTATTCAGCTTATTTCACATACCATTCAAGATTTAGCTGATGATGATGGCTGGGCCTTTCTGGGTGATGTAGGTAGCTTGCTTCAAAAAAAGCAACCCAATTTTGATTCGCGTAATTATGGCTTTCAAAAACTCACACCACTTATTGAATCTATAAAGGATTTTGAGATAGACAAACGCGAGAGTGGTAATGGCCGTTTTAAATTGGTATATGTTCGCAAAAAACAACGTAAAACCCGTAGAAACAGAAAGTAATATGTTAAGCCATACACTCATTAAGCTTTTTCAAAGAGATCTTACCAAGTTACAAGAGGAAATAGCAATGTATGAAGATGACAGTCAGCTCTGGACTATTAGAAGTGGCATTTCAAATTCCGCAGGAAATTTAGCCTTACATCTAGTAGGCAATCTGAATCATTTTATTGGTGCCGAATTAGGCGCTACTGGTTATGTACGACAGCGAGATTTGGAGTTTTCAAGTAAAAACATTCCGCGAGATACGCTTGTCAATCAAATAGAAAATACTAAAACCATGATTGAAAGTACGCTCCAAAACCTTTCTGAAGAAGATTTACAAAAAGAATACAAGCGTCGCCCTTTTGAGGATTATATGACAACCGAGTTTTTTTTAATACATTTAAGTATGCATTTAGCGTATCATTTAGGGCAAATAAATTACCATCGTCGTTTAATAAACTAGTAATCTAACATAAAACGAAAAACCATGTTTAAAAGAATCGTAATCTCACTAATTGCCATATGTACATTGAATATGGTGGCTCAAGAACAACCTACTAGTCGCGTTTTAAAAGAAATGACCCTCACAGGAACAGGCTACGAATTAGGCTTACAACATGGTAAAATGCTTAAGACTGAAATTGGTGAGATTGTTACCAAATGGAAAGCCAATACCACAAAATATTTTAAAAAGGATGCTGAATTAACATTGGACGACTTTTATAAGCAAGCCAATTATGAAGCTGCCATAAAAAAATGGACTCCCGATTTATACGAAGAGGTGAGAGGTATTGCAGAAGGTTCTGGTCAAGCCTTTAGAGATATTTTAGTTCTAAATCTTCTAGATGAATTTTGGGTATATATTGACGAGTTATACAATCACCATTGTAGTGATGTTGGAGTTCCATCTATTAATGGTAGTACTAGCTATATTGCCCAAAATATGGATATTGAAAACTATACTGATGGTTATCAAACCTTAATACGGTTGGAACGAACCGCAAGCAGACCAGAACAATTAATATTAACGCATCCAGGTTTAATTGCTCTTAATGGTATGAATGAAACTGGGGTAGGTGTAGTCGTTAATACTATCATGCAACTGAATGCGTCGTCTTCTGGTTTACCAGTGGCTTTTGTGGTTAGGCGCATTATCAATTCAACGGATAAAGATGATTTAATCAATTTTATACAAACGGTTAATCATGCTTCCGGACAAAACTATATTATAGGAATTCAAGGCGATGTGTATGACTTTGAAGCATCGGCAAATCAAGTCGTTCGTTTCAACCCCAAAAATACCAATGGTACGGTTTATCATACCAATCATCCTATAGTAAATACCGATGTAAAAGAGTGGTACACTGACTATAAGCCAACTGAAGAAAATAAAAGCAAACTACTACAGAGTTCCAATAGCTATTTGCGATTGACAGCTCTAGAAAAACGCATGGTAGGAAATCCGCTAATTGATGACAACATTATTATGGAAGCCTTACGTTCCAAAGACAACCCAGATAACCCGGTTTGTAATACTAATAATCAGGATGGAAGTGGCTTTACCTTTGCATCGGTAATTATGACCTTAACGGGCGATCTCAATTTTCAAATTACGGCAGGACCACCAGATGAATCCGAATACAAATCGGTAACATTCAGTAGTAAATAATTGACCATTTGCTCACCATAGTTTAAGTATTTGGTAACCTTTGTTTTAGCAAAAAGAACGGAATTTGCATCAAAAACTATGGACTTATTTTTAATTAGTTTTGGTGCTTTATTTTCCATCATGAACCCTTTGGGAACTGTTCCGGTATTTGTAGGATTAACTCAAGAAAACACAAAGAAAGAACGAGCCGTCACCGCGTTTTGGACAGCAATTGATGTGTTTGTTATATTACTCTTATCCTTTTTCGCTGGTAAGTACATTTTATCCTTTTTTGGAATAAGCTTGAATGCTCTTAAAATTGCCGGAGGTTTAATTATAGCCTCATCAGGTTTTGCGCTTTTAACAGGTAAGTTTAAAGAGCACAAAGGAATGAAACGTGAAAAAGTACAAAAAGATATTCAAACACGTGATGCTATTTCTCTAACACCTTTGGCTATACCTATGTTAGCTGGACCCGGAACTATTTCATTATTAATTACTTATAATCAAGAGTATCAAACAGCTTATCAAATAGGCACCATTTTAGGCGCTATGGTTTTAGTAACGGCAACCATTTATCTGATTCTAAAATCGGCACATGCTATTGTTAAGTTTTTAGGAGCTTCTGGCATCAACGCGTTATCACGTATTATTGGGTTTATAGTAATAGCCATTGGTGTCGAATACATTATTGGCTCTGTAATCGCTATTTTGTCGCAGGCGATTTTATAGAACTGTTTTTTACTGTAAAGAATAATAGAACAGATAAACACCCACATACTGAAAAACCAATAAACAACGGTAGTACACTATCTGTTACGAAGCTACCTATAAAATTTGCAATAGGAACAGCCATGATGGTTGAAATAAAACCGTTTAAGGCAGCACCTATACCTGCAATATGGCCTAGTGGTTCCATAGCTAAAGAACGTAGATTACCAAATAGAAAGCCTATAGCAGTAAATTGAAGCCCAAAAAACATGACCAATACCGATAAATCAGGGTTTATACCTGATGAAAATAGAATGACATATAAAATAGAAATTACGCAATAGGCGATAGCTGCAATAATGGCAATACGTTTCATACCAAATCGTAATACCAATGTGCTGTTTATAAATGTTGAAAAGCCAATAGCAATTGCTAGACTAGCAAAAATATAGGGAAACAAATCTGCTAGATCATATTGATGTTCAAATATTTGTTGGGAGGTACTTAAATACACCATAAACGAACCTGTAATTAATCCAGATATAAACGTGTAGGCTACTGCGTCTTTTTGTTTAAAAAAGGTAATGGTTCCAGCTATAAGTTGTTTGTTTGATATGTTGTTTCGTGATTGTACTGGAAGCGTTTCAGGTTGTCGCTTCCAAAACCAAAGCATCACTAAAACACCAAATATCAAATTAAAATAAAAAATAGATTGCCAGTCATAGAAAGTAATTAAAAACTGTCCGAAGGTTGGAGCAACAACAGGTACCAGAATAAAAATCATCACGACAAAGGACATCACCTTTGCCATGTAATCGCCACTGTAGGTATCCCGAACCATAGCAATACTTATAGTACGAGGAGCAGACAGCCCGACACCTTGAAGGATGCGTCCTAAAATCATTATTTCAAAACTTTTGGTTGTCACACAGATAACACTAGCAACAACAAACAGCATAAAACCAGTGTAAATTATGGGTTTACGCCCAAAACTATCAGACAAAGGACCAAAAATAAGCTGACCAAACCCTAATCCCAAAAAAATCATGGTGACCAATAGCTGATTTTTGGAGACATCTACAACGCCTAACGTGTTTCCTATATCTGGTAAAGCAGGTAATAAGGCATCTATGGATAAGGCAACTATGGCCATCAATGAAGCCATTAAGGCAATAAACTCAATATTAACGGAACCGTTGGGAGATGATGTTTTTAGCATGGCACAAAGGTACTCCCTTCAATTGTAATCTCACCAAGTAAAATATTAAAGGATTCTTAAAAATAAAAACGCCCTAATTCGTGATTAAGGCGTTTAATAGTTGAAAATTAGAGTATTATTTTTTTCTGGTATAATTAATTTCCATGTTTTTAATATCCTTGCCGTCAACTACCATAAACATTTCAAATTTATGAGAGTCTTCAGAAAGTTTGGTAAGTACTTCCTTAACTTGCATATCCTTACCACTAGCAGGATCCAACATAGAGCCACGCAAAGTCAATGTATCTTTATCTAGCTGCCCTTTCAAAAGCATAATGCTGCTTCCAAAATTATCTATCCATGTGGCAATGAATTCTTTTTTGGCATTATCATAACCAGTGATACTCTCACCCATAAATGGCATGCCCATCATGTTTCCTGAATGTTGTGAACGTTGATATAAACCGCCCATTATCATATCATTTTTAGTAGTAGCTGTTGATATGTTTGGTGGTTGTGACGGATCCATCCACATAGTTACAGTGGCATCCCAATCACCATTCATCGAGGCTAACCATTTGTGGTTTTCTCCTGGCGTCATGTTTTCTTGCCAGGCTTTCATTTCTTCTGGGGTTTGTGAAAAAGCTGTAAAGCTTAACAATAAGCCCAAGCTTAAAAGGATTAGTTTTTTCATGTTGTTTATAGATTAATTAGATTTTTAAAGATACTAAATTACAGTGGAATATTACCATGCTTGCGTTTGGGTCTGTTTACCTCTTTATCTTCCAACATTGCAAAGGCTTTTATCAGCTTACGACGTGTATCTTTGGGTAAAATGACTTCATCAATAAAACCACGTTCTGTTGCGCTGTAAGGATTAGCAAACTTTTCAGCATATTCGGCTTCCTTTTCTTTCCACTTTGCTTCTGGGTCATCAGCTTCTTTAATTTCTTTTCTAAAGATGATTTCCGCAGCACCTTTGGCACCCATCACGGCAATTTCAGCACTTGGCCAGGCAAAGTTCATATCAGAACCAATGTGTTTTGAGTTCATCACATCATAAGCACCACCATACGCTTTTCGGGTGATAACCGTTATTCTTGGTACAGTGGCTTCACTAAAGGCATACAATAATTTAGCACCATGAACAATTATACCATTCCATTCTTGGTCGGTTCCAGGTAAGAATCCAGGAACATCTTCTAAAGTTAACAACGGAATATTGAAAGCGTCACAAAAGCGCACAAAACGCGCTGCTTTTTTAGAACTGTTTACATCTAATACACCAGCTAAAAACATGGGTTGATTGGCAACAATACCAATGGATTTTCCGCCTAGTCTAGCAAAACCGACAATAATATTTTCGGCATGGTCTTTATGAATCTCGTAAAATGAATCTTCGTCGATAATACCAGAAATAACCTCGTGCATATCGTAAGGCTTGTTGGCATTATCAGGAACAATGTCAGATAATTCCTCTCGTAATTCATCACCTAATTCAAACGGTAAAGCTTTTGGCTTTTCTTGGTTATTTTGTGGTAAATAGCTCAATAGTTTTTTAATGTCTTCTAAACATTCTACATCATTTGATGCCGTTTTATGCGCAACACCAGATTTGGTAGCATGGGTAGAAGCACCACCAAGTTCCTCGCTAGTAACTTCTTCATTAGTCACCGTTTTTACAACATTTGGTCCAGTTACAAACATATAACTGGTATTTTCAACCATAAGGGTAAAATCGGTCATGGCAGGAGAATATACAGCACCACCAGCACAAGGTCCCATAATGGCAGATAACTGCGGAATAACACCTGAAGCTTGTACGTTTCTGTAAAAAATATCAGCATAACCACCAAGAGAGCGCACACCTTCTTGAATACGTGCGCCACCAGAATCATTCAACCCAATTAATGGTGCTCCAACTTTTACAGCAAGGTCCATAATCTTGCAAATCTTTTCGGCGTGAGTTTCTGAAAGCGAACCACCAAAAACCGTAAAATCTTGTGCGAAGATATATACTAAACGGCCATCAATAGTACCATAACCCGTTACAACACCATCGCCATAAAACTGTTGTTTGTCCATGCCAAAGTCCTTCGTGCGGTGCGTGACTAAAGCACCAATTTCTTCAAACGAGCCTTCATCTAGCACATATTGTATACGTTCGCGAGCGGTAAGTTTTTTATTTGCATGTTGTTTTTCTATACGTTTTTCGCCTCCACCTAAATAGGCTTGGGCTAGTTTTTCGTTTAAGTCTTTTATTTTGTCTTGCATAGCATGTATGTTTTTATTTTGTCATCCTGCGCTACGACGCAGGATCCACTACGTTGATTTTTCTAGGATTCCGCATCAAGTGCGGAATGACAAGTAATTGTTCTAATTTTATTTCGTTGTACCTGTATCATTTTCTTTGTCATCCTGAACTTGATTCAGGATCCACTTAATATATCCAATCTTCTGCTAAATCATTCCAGTTTTTATTTTCAGCTTCAATTAGGTCAATCTTCCATTGTCTATTCCAATTTTTTAATTGCTTTTCTCTTTTTATTGCATCATTTACATATTGAAATTGTTCAAAGTACACTAATTTGTCTAATCCATAATTTTTAGTAAAACCTTCAATAAGTTTTGCTTTGTGCTCAAATACTCTTCGTTCTAAATCATTTGTCATACCAATGTAAAGTGTTCCGTTCTTTTTATTTGTTAATATGTAAACATAAAATTGGTAATAATTTCCTTTCATTTTGAAATATTTAAATGAATTATTTATGGATTCCGTGTCGTAGCACGGAATGACAAAAGTTGGCGTGTTTTTTGAAAATGTTTCACTATTAGTTATTTTATATGTATTCCGCATTATCAAATCAAGTTTGGTACAGGCTCTGTGCGGAATGACAGTATTGTTGTTTTTTTGTCATCCTGCGCTCCGACGCAGGATCCACTGTGTTTATTTTGTGGATTCCGCATCAAGTGCGGAATGACAAGTTCGTAATACGTTTTGGTCTTCCAGATACTGTTTTACAGCAATAAGTGCAGCAATGTTAGCTTCGGCTTCTTGTTTGGCTTTAATGGCTTCAGGAGAGTAATGTTTTTTAACAAAATGTGTGTCAAAATTTCCTGAACGGAAGGCGTCATGCTCACAAACAAACGTACCAAATGGGAGCGTGGTTTGAATACCTTCAATTTGATAATTTTCTATCGCTTTTATCATCAATTGAATGGCTTCATCACGTGTGTTTCCGTAGGTGATTAATTTTGAAAGCATGGGATCGTAATAAATTGGGATATCCATACCTTCTTCAAAACCGTTATCCACACGAATGTTTTCACCAATAGGCAATTGATACACATCTAAATGACCAACACTTGGTAAGAAATCGTTTAGCGGATCTTCGGCATAAACACGTAACTCCAAAGCGTGACCGTGAATGCTTAAATCGTCTTGTTTAATGGCCAATACTTCACCACGAGCCACACGAATCTGCAACTCAACCAAATCGGTTTTTGTGATTAATTCGGTAACAGGATGTTCTACTTGCAAACGCGTATTCATTTCCAAGAAATAGAAGTTGTGGTTTTCATCTAATAAAAACTCAACCGTTCCTGCACCAATATAATCGCAGGCTTTTGCCACTTTGACTGCAGCTTCACCCATTTTAGCACGTAACTCTGGCGTTAATACAGACGAAGGCGCTTCTTCAACTACTTTTTGATGACGACGTTGAATACTACATTCGCGCTCAAATAAATGAATCACGTTGCCATGCGTATCTGCCATCACTTGAATTTCAATATGACGTGGCGATGCTACGTATTTCTCAATAAATACGGAACCATCACCAAAAGCATTAACGGCTTCACTAATAGCACGATTCATTTGCGATTCAAAATCGGCTTCTTTTTCAACAATACGCATGCCTTTTCCACCACCACCAGCAGAGGCTTTTATTAAGATAGGAAACCCAATGCCTTTGGCAATGTCTTTGGCTTCGGCAATATCTGTAATGGCTTCATCGGTTCCGGGAACCATTGGAATATCATAAGCTTTTACAGCATCTTTTGCTGCAAGCTTACTTCCCATAATTTTTATGGCTTTGCTTTTTGGTCCTATAAACGTAATGTTGTTGGCTTCGCATAATTCGGCAAAGTCAGCGTTTTCAGATAGAAATCCATAACCAGGATGAATGGCATCTACGTTCAGGTCTTTAGCAACTTGTATAATTTTATCACCTAATAGGTACGATTGATTAGAAGGTGCTTCTCCAATTAAAACAGCTTCATCGGCATATTTTACATGGGGTGCATTTCGGTCTATAGTAGAGTAAACGGCAACCGTTTTAATACCCATTTTTTTGGCAGTTCGCATCACACGAATGGCAATTTCGCCTCGGTTTGCTACTAGTATTTTTTTCATATTTTCTTTAGAATAAAGAACAAAGACTGCTTTGCTGTAAGAACAAAGATTTCTTGGTTTTGTGTTTTATAAATTTTTTGTGTCACCCTATTAGAGATTTACTTTGTCATTTTTTTTAAGGCTCTGAATAAAAGAATAAAGATTCAATTGTAAAAATGTCTTGGTTCTTGACTCTTTCAGTCTTTTGTCTTAACAATTACTCAAATTCAATTAACAGTTGGTTTTTATCAACAGCATCGCCTTTTGCTACAGATATGGTTTTTATAACACCATCACGAGGTGATGTTAGTACGTTTTCCATTTTCATAGCTTCAAGGATTAAGAGCGTGTCGTCTTCTTTTACTTCTTGTCCTACATGTATGTTGATGTCTAAAATCAATCCAGGCATAGGCGCTTTAATGTCATTTACATGTTTTGTAGCACCAATTTCAAAGCCCATGTCTTTAATAAGCTGATCTAAAAAATCACTTATTTCAACATTGTAAACTGTATTATTGACTTTAACTTCATAGGTTTTATTGTTGAAGTTTGCATTCAATATTTCTGCTTTGTATGAGCTGTTATTTTCTAAAACATGATAGGTGTTTTTTGAAGTAGCTACGGCATCTAACTTATGAATGGTTTCTTCGGAAATTTCAAAATGATCTGTATTGTTTACAGATGCTTTATAGTTTGTCATGAAATTATTTTTTTGAGATGTAAAGATAATAATTATTAAGCTTTGAAATGGGAGTTGTTTTGATGGCTTTTTATGGCATTTCTTGATAGCACTATGCCAAAGGCTAGCGAAACAAAGGCGCCAATCCAAACACCTGGTATAAAATCTATAAACAAGAAGAAATCATAAGCACCATGGAAAATAATGGCAAGAAGTAAGCCTATTAAATTCAATTGCATCCTATTTTTGGAAAATTTGGCCTTTCCCATATAATAACCCATTAGTATGGCAAATGTAGCGTGGGCTGGAACTGCAGTTACTGCTCTTAATAAAGCGACTTCATAACCACCAGCCATAACATAAAAAATGTTTTCAGTGGCAGCAAATCCCATAGAAACCATTACGGCATAAATAATACCATCATAGGGTTCATTAAAAGCTTCACGTGTTTGCGCATAGTAACGTACAATAATGTACTTGCTGAATTCTTCGGTAAAGCCAACAATGAAGAAGGCCTTTATAAATTGTTCAACAATATTATTTTCTTCTGGAATGATAATATAATCGAAGAGGATGTATAATAAGGTTGTGATAAAAATACTCACAAAGGCACCAAATAAAAAGCAAAAAAATAGTAAGAGTTTAGGCTCTTTATCATATTTGTCCTTCAAGTAAACATATAAAATAATGATGATGACTGGCGCTATTGAAAGTAAAGCTAAATCCATAAATGGAAATTAATTAAAAAAGTAATGTTATAATAATTGTTTTTGAATGGAATCTAAAACCGATAGATAATAGGACCGATTACTTGCTACAAAATGATTAGTATTCTCACTATCCTCAAATAATGACTTAAATGTAGTAATTGAAACAAGTTTTAGCGCTTCAACTTCACCAGGTTGAGGCGTTAGTGATGCGATAGGATCGTTTAATAAAGCGATGAATGTATAGTGAAATTCATTATCTATGATACCATTATCATATGTTTGAAAACATGGGAAAACACCTATTCTCTTCAAATCAGACTCATTAATAGTTAATCCTATTTCTTCTTTGGTTTCTCTTATTGCTGCTTCTTCAATAGTTTCACCAGCATCTACATGTCCAGCGACAGAAACATCCCAAAGCAAGGGGCAAATAGCTTTCGTAGCGGCACGTTGAGCCAATAATATACCACCATGTTTGGTGTAAAACCATACGTGTGCAGTATTATGATAGTAACCCTGCTTGTGAATAGCTGATTTTAAAGCAGATTGTCCTGTTGGCTTTCCAAGTGCGTCAACAATGTCAATTAATTCATCCATAAATTAAAAAGCCTCTTGTAGAGGCTTTATGTTATTTGAAATACGAAAACGTTTCACCATCTTTAATCTTCAACAAGGTTTCATAAATCAAGCGGATAACGTTTTCCACATCATCTTTATGAACCATCTCAACCGTTGTATGCATATAGCGTAATGGCAACGATATTAAAGCCGAAGCAACACCACCATTACTATAAGCAAAGGCATCGGTATCTGTTCCTGTGGCACGTGATAGAGCCGATCTTTGGAAAGGTATCTTCTTGTCTTCAGCCGTATCAGTTATCAGATCACGTAGTTTTTGCTGAACAGCAGGCGCATAGGCGACAACAGGTCCTAAACCAATTTCTAAATGCCCTTCTTTTTTACGCTCAATCATGGGTGTTGTAGTATCATGCGTCACATCAGTTACAATAGCCACATTGGGTTTGATGGTTTGTGTAATCATTTCGGCACCACGTAATCCAATTTCTTCTTGAACAGAATTGGTGACATAAAGACCGAACGGTAGTTTCTTTTTATTTTCATGTAATAAACGAGCCACTTCAGCAATCATAAAGCCACCCATACGATTATCTAAAGCACGACAGACAAACTTATCTTTGTTCAAAATATGAAATTCATCAGGGTAGGTAATCACACAACCAACGTGCACACCCATTTTTTCAACTTCAGCCTTATCTTTTGCACCAATATCTATCGTAATATTATCTGGTTTTGGTGCCTCTTCTTTTGCTTTGTTTCTGGTGTGAATAGCTGGCCATCCAAAAACACCTTTCACGATGCCTTTTTTGGTGTGGATGTTTACAATTTTACTCGGCGCAATTTGATGGTCACTACCGCCATTTCGTATTACATATATCAAACCATTATCAGCAATATAGTTGACGTACCATGAAATTTCATCGGCATGGCCTTCAATAACTACCTTATATTTTGCTTTCGGATTAATAACGCCAACGGCCGTTCCGTAGGTATCGGTTATAAATTCATCAACATAAGGTTTTAAATAGTCCATCCATAGTTTTTGCCCATCCCACTCATATCCAGTAGGTGATGCATTATTTAAATATTTCTCTAAAAAGTCCATAGACTTTTTATTCAATACACTCTTTTTTGCCATGTTTAAATATTTTGCACTAAAATAATAATATTAATACGATTTTAAGGTTTTAGAGGTTGTAAATTATTAATTTTGATGTTCATCTTGGAACGATTTTAGATAGCTAGTTTTTAATGAAATATTTCTTTTACTTCTTATACTTAATACCAGGTTTACTGTTTGCTCAAGTGGATACAGTTGAACAGGATTCCACGGATGTAATGTATATAATTATTGAAGGCGATTCCATTCCGCGTACAGCCATAAACCTCAATGAAATTACCTTATTACACAAGCTGAAGTTTGATAGCAACGAAGACCGAAGAAGATATTTGATTTTAAGACGAAAAACCATTAAGGTTTACCCATATGCCAAACTAGCCGCCGAACGTTTGGAGGCACTTAATGAGCGCATTGAATCCATGGAGCGCAAGAGTGACAAAAAGAAATACACCAAAATCATTCAGAAATATATTGAGGAAGAGTTTTCGGAAGAACTGAAAAAGTTAACCCGTACCGAAGGACAAATTCTTGTAAAGCTTATTCACAGGCAAACAGGAAAAACCACATTCGATTTAATAAAAGATTTGCGAAGTGGCTGGCGTGCGTTTTGGTTTAACAATACAGCGCGCTTGTTTGATATTTCCTTAAAGGAAGAGTTTGATCCTTTAAATAACAAAGAAGACTACTTAATTGAAGATATATTACAACGAAATTTTCAGAGCGGGCGATTGGAAGAACAACAATCGGCTTTAAATTTTGACTTTTTAGAACTGACTGAAAAGTGGATGAATGAAAAGAACAAACCCTAATGCGAAAGCAAACGCAACTTGAAGAGAACCTGAATGCTTGGAGCCATGGCATAGGTGCGCTTCTGGGTATTCTTGCATTAGTATTGTTAGTGGTTTATAACACTAATATAACCGATTGGAGCTTATTTAGTGTGATAGTTTATGGTATTTCCATTGTGCTGCTCTTTACAGCCTCTACATTATATCACGCCATTAAACGTGAAAAGCACAAGCACTATTTTAGAATTTTAGACCACATAAGTATCTACTTATTAATTGCGGGAACCTATACGCCAGTTACACTCATTGCTCTTGAAAACAGCCATGGATGGCCAATGTTTTGGGTTGTTTGGGGTATCGCAGCTTTTGGGCTTATCTTAAAAATTTTCTTTACAGGGAAATTTGAGTTCTTATCGGTATTGCTCTATTTAGCTATGGGCTGGCTGGTGGTTTTTGATTTCACTTACTTATCAGAATCTATTGGTCCCAATGGTGTCTTGTTGTTATTTGCTGGTGGCTTGTTTTATACTTTAGGAATTGTTTTTTACGCCATTGAGCGCATTCCCTATAACCACGTCATTTGGCACCTATTTGTTTTAGGTGGTGCTATTAGCCATTTCTTTATGGTGTTTCTATATATCATTTAATCGAAAAGAATTCCTCGACGTTTGCGTCGTGGTTTGCGATAAAACTGTCATTCCTGCTTGTCATATTGAGCTTGTCGAAATGACGGCAGGAATCTAAATAACAGAATGTCGTTTTATGACTTCCAGTTCAAAAATAAAATGAGTGGAATGCCTTTAAGACTTACTTGCAATATACTTTGTTTAAAGAAATTCTGTATTATCCTCTTCCAACAGGCAATAAATAATACTATCTAGAAATTGTCCCTCAAAAAGATAATTCTCTCTAAAATAGGCTTCCTTTTTGGGTAGCGAATTTAACCCATTTACAAAAGTTTCAAAACGAGTATATAAGAACTAGTAACTATTTGGAATCTTATTTAAAACATCAAAATTAGAATTAGTGAATTTACTTAAATAGCGTCAGAAAAACTTTGATTTTTAATCATGTTATTTTACTATTTTTGAAATAATATAAAATAAGCTCACTACTATTCAATCATTACTAAACTATATCAGACAATATATTGATTTGACTTCAGAGGAGATCAATACCTTATCCAATTATGTTGCTGAAAGGAAATATTTAAAAGGACAATATATTTTGCAGCAAGGAGACGTTTGCAAGCATAGTAGCTTCATTCTACAGGGTTGTACTAAAATGTTCTATGTTGATGATACAGGTCAGGAGCACATCATAATGTTGGGCGTTGAAGATTGGTGGGTTTCGGATATTGGTAGTTTTATTGAACAAAAGCCAGCCCAATTCAATATACAATGTTTAGAAAATACAGTTCTGGCACAGTTTCATGTGGATACTATTGATGAAGTCTTTCAAAAAATACCAGCGTTGGAACGCTTTTTTAGAAAATTACTGGAGCGCGGTTTGGCGGCTTCCCAAAAGCGTATTATTAGAAATTTCAGTATGACTGCCAAAGAACGTTATTTATATTTCAAAAATACCTACCCAAACATTGAGCAACGTATTCCGCAATACTTATTGGCATCTTATTTAGGCATAACCAAAGAGTTTTTGAGTAAAATTAAAAGCCAATTGGCTTCCCAATAGACTGTTTTATAACTTAGTTAAACTAGTTTAATATTTTTTAATAAACCAGTTCATTTTTTTTAGGCTACTCTTGTTGCACCTTTGTAAGGTAAAATCATATACAATAAAAATAAAATGAAAAAATCAACTTTAATTATTGTTGCATTTGCAACTTTTACAGCAACTATGAATGCTCAAAAAAAAGATATTAAGAAATCAGAAAGTGAAGTAACCTGGAAAGGTTATAAAGTTACTGGCTCTCATGAGGGTACCATAGCCATTAAATCAGGTAATTTGGTATTTGATGGTGAAACTCTTACAGGAGGAAATTTCGTCATGGATATGACAACTATCGGATCAACTGATTTATCTGGGGAGTATAAAGGTAAATTGGATGGACACTTAAAATCCGATGATTTTTTTGGTGTAGAAAAATACCCGACAGCAAGTTTGATTTTTACAGATGTTCAAGCAAGTGGGAAAAACGCTTACCAAATTACAGGCGATTTAACAATTAAAGAAACAACGCATCCAGTAACATTTATACTTTCGGTTTATGGAAGTAAAGCTACAGCAAACTTAAAAATTGATCGTAGCAAGTATGATGTTAGATACGGATCTAGTAGCTTTTTTGACAATTTACAGGACAAAGTAATCTATGATGAATTTGATATCATAGCTGACTTGCAATTCTAATTAATAGCAAATACTTGTTATTGAAAAGCCACCTGAAAGGGTGGTTTTTTAGTTATTTAATATCCTCTTCCAACAGGCAATAAATAATACTATCTAGAAATTGTCCCTCAAATAGATAATTCTCTCTAAAATAAGCTTCCTTTTTAAAACCAAAATGCACCAATAACTTCTCCGAATTAACATTATTAGGATTGATATTGGCTTCAATACTATGCAGATGTAAGGTTTTAAATCCAAATGGAATCAGGGTTGAAAAGGTTTCCTTCATATAACCGTTTCCCCAATAATCAGGATGCAGACTATACCCAATCTCACCGCGGCAATTGACTTTGTCCAATCGCCAATAACCAAAATAACCAATAAATCTATTTGTAGACTTGTCAATAATAGCCCAGTTAAGGCCAGTCTGCTCAATAAATGAGGTCTGATTGTTACGAATCAGCTCTAAACTGTCCTCAAGGCTTTGATGCCTTTTGGAATCCATATGCGCCATAACCCGATCATCTGTTTTCAGAAAGAACAAATCTTCAGCATCACGCGCTTGAAAATCACGAAAAAGGAGTCTCTCGCTTTCCAATTCGGGAAACGCTTCAAAAACCGATGCATTAATTTCCGTAGGCATAAATTATGATTTTATAACATCTTGATATTCCTCAAAAAAGGCCTCAAACAGATTCATGGTTTCATTAAAAAATACCATCACCTGTTGCCAACTATTTTTATTGTGAATACTCACGTTGTCCTCCAGTGGCACATAAATACGTGATATTTCTTTGCCGTTTTCCAAATAATAGGTTTCCTTAAATAGGGCAGTGGGTAGGTAATCAGCTTTAAGAATACTTTTAAGTGCCAGTAGTTTTTCCCAATAATTAATACGGTTTTCCAAATCACTTTCTACATCCAAAGCCACCAAAGCCTCTTTGGTATCAAAATGAAACTTAAAACTAAAGCCCTTTATTTTGGTATTGTATAACAGCCACTTTCTCGGGAATGATTTTCCAAAGCTTATCCAAAACGTTTCACGTAATTTCCGACTTTCTTCTTTACTAAACATGATTTAGATAAAATAGGCAATAATGATCGCTGATATAATGGTTAGAATTTTGGTTAAATTAAATTTATGTCCTTCACTGCTTTCAAATAGTATGGTTGTAGAGATATGCAAAAAGATACCAATCACAATGGCCGAAATCTCATTGTAGTAATCTTTTATAAAACCAATGGAATCTGACATATAAACACCCAGAGGCGTCATCAATGCAAATAAGATTAAAAACAAGGCTATTTTAAGCTTTGATAGTTGCGATTGCATAAAAAACGTTGCCAATATAATAGCAACAGGAAGCTTATGTACTATAATACCATACACCAAATTGTCATGCGCTTCAATAGGAATGCCTTCTAAAATGGCATGAATACTCAAACTAATGAATAATACCCAAGGGAAAATAGTTTTAGACTTATCCAGATGCATATGCCCATGTTCGGCACCTTTTGAGAAAAACTCCAGAATAATTTGGAACAAAATACCCATCATGATAAAAATACCCACGTTGGAATCCTTGTGTTCGTAAACTTCCGGTAAAAAACTAAATACTGTAATGGATAATAAAAAGGCACCACTAAAGGCTAATAACAATTTTAAATGCCTAACATCTGAAGGCTTTAAAACAAGCACCACAAAAAAGCCTAAAAGCACCGAAATAATGGGTAGTAAGTAATTGAGCATGCTTATTTAAAAATCATGATTAGGCGTTCAGAAGTTTTCCTGTCAAACTTACGCAATTTATAATCGCCAAAAACATCCAGCAAATAAACGTTTGCTTGCTCAAATAAAGCTTCAAAGTCATCTAGTGTAAAGGCTCTCACACGTTCTTGAAAATGAAATGCTTCACCATCATGTATAAATGAAATATCCTTAATAATATAGCTGTTTTCAACAGTTCGCTTCAGATTAAAATCAATGCCATCAACCGTTTTAGTTTCGTTTGGTACCAGGTTGTCAATAACAAAATCCGTATTCATAAAATCAATCACGCCAAATCCAAAAGGTTTCAAATTGGCTTGAATAGCCTGAATAGTCTTCAAATTATCTACTTCGTTTTCAAAATACCCAAAACTGGTAAACAAATTAAAAACCGCATCAAAGCGTTTACCAAACGGTTTGCACATGTCATGAACCTGAAAGTGTAAGCTCTCATTCTCATATTGTTTGGCGTGAGCTATACTGTTTTCAGACAAGTCAACACCAGTAACATCATAACCTAATGAATTGAGATACACCGAGTGACGCCCTTTACCACAAGCCAAATCCATGATAGAGCCCTGTTCAGGAATGTTCAGGTATTCCGTAAGATTGTCCATAAACAATTGCGCCTCTTCATAATCCCTATCTTTATAAAGAATGTGATAAAAAGGTGTGTCAAACCAAGAGGCAAACCAAGCTGTTGTGTCTTTTGTCATAGTATGTCCCACAAAAATGAGAATCTTTTAATTTTAGATACTCTAAAGTTGCAACAAAAATACTGTATTTTTGCAATCTATTTAATAGTCGTGATGG
Source organism: Hanstruepera ponticola (assembly GCF_012931685.1). GTDB lineage: Bacteria > Bacteroidota > Bacteroidia > Flavobacteriales > Flavobacteriaceae > Hanstruepera > Hanstruepera ponticola. Next base: position 55,536 of record NZ_JABANC010000004.1, on the reverse strand, counting down.
AGAATAATTTTAAAATGGTGGCAAAAACCTTATTTGGTTTTGAAGAATTGTTAGAAAAAGAACTCTTGCAGTTAGGTGCTCAAGACATTCAAAAAGGGGTCAGAAATGTGAGCTTTGTAGGAGACAAAGGCTTTATGTACAAAGCCAATTTAGGCCTGCGTACAGCCATTAAAATTCTAAAACCTATTGAATCCTTTCGGGTTAACAACGAACAGGATTTATATGACAAGGTCTATAAAATGGACTGGTCACAATACCTGAAACCAACAGGGTCTTTGGCTATTGATGCTACGGTACATTCCAAACTATTTACCCACTCCAAATACATAGCCCTTAAAACCAAAGACGCTATTGTCGATAAGTTTCGGGATACCACCAAAGAACGACCTAATATAGATTTACGCTTCCCCGATTTAAAAATCAATGTGCATATTGATAGGCAACAATGCACCATTTCATTAGATAGTTCTGGTGAGTCCTTACACAAACGTGGGTATAAAACAGCCACCAACATAGCACCAATAAACGAAGTATTGGCAGCAGGTTTGGTCATGCTGTCGGGTTGGGATGGTCAGTGCGATTTTATGGATCCCATGTGTGGTAGTGGCACCATTTTAGCCGAAGCCGCCATGATAGCCTGTAACATTCCACCAAACCTCATGCGTAAAGAATTTGCTTTTGAACGCTGGCAAGATTGGGATGTCGAATTATTTGAAACCATTGAAGAATCCCTCTTAAAGAAAACACGCGATTTCCATCATAAAATGATAGGCTATGACAAATCACCATCTGCGGTGTCCAAAGCCAAAGCCAATATTAAAAACGCCCATTTAGACGAGTTTATCACCATCCAGCACGAAGACTTCTTTAAAACCCAGAAAGCAGGCGAGGGGAAGCTGCACATGCTGTTTAACCCACCCTATGGCGAGCGTCTGGATATTGATATGGAAAAGTTCTATGCCGCTATTGGTGACACCCTCAAACAAGGCTACCCAGGCACCGATGCCTGGTTTATTACCTCCAATCTGGATGCCCTAAAACATGTGGGTTTACGACCCTCCCGAAAAATACATTTGTTTAATGCCAAACTGGAATCCCGCTTGGTTAAATACGTCATGTATGAAGGCAGTAAAAAGGCGAAGTTTAATGAGTAATTTTTGGTAGTACGCTTATCGTGTTTGTATATGAGCTGTGGCGTGATTTAGCACGAAACTCTCCAATAAAAACCGATTTTGGGAAATCCGCAGGATTTTCCAAGTGAGCACCGACCAAGCCATAGCTTATATACGGTGTTACCACACGTTTTTTATTTTTCAATCGGTGGTGGTGGTATCGGCATATCAATTCGCATGTATGGATAATCATTTAATTTAATTTTCAATGAAAGACTATCCCCATTTCTCTTATTCAGCTCATTAAATTCAGTTGCTAATTTTATAAATTGTTTTTTAATTTCTTCTTTTCCAAACAGACTATCTTGATAATAAAAAATAATTGCTTTGTCAATATTTTGAGAGTAATCTGATTGCTTTTCTGGATTTAATATGTGATTCTTTAAAATTTCTTTTAAACTATCTAAAGGCTTTTCAATTAGGTCATTTATAATTACAGTATTGTTTTCGATAAAGATTACATTTCGTTGAGAATAATCCGCTATAATATTCGATTCCGAGCACATTTTAAAAACTAAAAAATTGAAGTCAGTTTTGTTAGAGTTAAATTTCAAAACAGGCAATTTTCCGTTGCACGCAATTCTATCCGCAATTTTTATCAGTTCACCATAATTTTTGATAGATTCCAATTCAATTTTGGTCAGGATTGAGTCATTCTCAAAACTTGTAATTCGTGGATAATAAAATTCAGCATTTTTTTGTTCCATATTTCTCTTGTCAGTTTTACAATTGTAAAACAAACTCATTATTGTCAATATGAATACGATTTTTCTCAAATGTGTGGTAACGTAGTGATATAATTCGTTTTAATGATTTATATCTATTGATAAGCGAAGTTAGTTTTTTAAGCCCAAAAAGTCAATACGTACATATACGTAATTTTGCTTAAAAGCCCCGTAAGGTCTACGTCAGGTTTTATTAAGGTCTAATTAAGGTCTCCTTCAGGTCAACCCGTTGCATTCCTGCGCAGGCAGGAATCTCAAAGCGTAAGTAATGAAGTAGATCCTGAATCAAGTTCAGGATGACAGGTTGTTTAAATAGGTTTCCCATAGAGCTACTTCGGGTTCCCTAGGTGCTCCTTGCGGTCTCCTTCAGGTGTCCTTCGGATCTCCTTCGGGTTTCCTTCGGGTCAGCTATCGAAAACTCCTACAAAACACCAAACTAAACCCTTTGTCATTACGAGGAGCCTGTGACGAAGTAATCTGTTTATTCAACCTATCCCAATGAGATTGCTTCCCACTTCGTGCCTCATGGTCGCAATGACGTGGTCGCAGGCTTATTATGTGTTGTCACCGTCATATTATGTGTTGTCGCAGAGTTATTATGTGTAGTCACCGTCATATTATGCGTCGTCACCGTTATATTGTGTGTTGTCACCGTGTACCTTGATTTAGTATCCGTGTACTTTGATGTAGTATCCGTATACTTTGCTGTAGTATCCGTGTACTTTGACGTCGTCACCGTGTACAATGGCATCGTCACCGTATACAATGGCTTCGTCACCGTTTACAATGGCATCGTCACCGCGTACAATGGCGTCGTCACCGTGTACAATGGCTTCGTCACCGTTTACAATGGCTTCGTCACCGTTTACAATGGCATCGTCATCGAGTACAATGGCGTCGTCACCGTTAACAATGCCGTCGTCACCGTGTACAACGCTATATCAAAGGTATGACAGACCTAGGTCATTAAAATTAAGATATTATTTATCCTTTTTAAACAAAGGAATTAAATAGGAAATATTGTAGCCATAACCAAACCCAAAGTTACCACTGTCGTAGGTTTTATTATAACCAGGAATGTACAGGTTTTCAAAATTATCAGGTTGGTCTTGTGTAACGATATACTTGAACTGTAAGTTGGCACCTAAATACAGGTTATTTAAAACCTCTACTTTGATACCTGTAATTACTTCGGCCCAAATAGCACTCAAACCACTGAATTCTATAGATTCACTTGTGGCAAATTGCGGTGTCCAGTATTGGGTATCAGAATACACACCATAGCTGTTTAAAGTTTGGTTAAAGGTACTGGCACCAACTCGCAAACCACCGTAAATCATGTTTTCCATGCCGTACCAGTTTTCATAGGCGTTATAATCAGCACCTACTTTAAAATAGGTGCCTTGGGTTGTGGCATTTATAAACTCGGCATCAGTTGTTTTTTCTTCAACACCTATTTCACCAGCCAAATACCATTTTTTAGTAAGTCTGTAATCACCATTTACCTCAAAACCTTTGTAATCATCATCAATAAATGAACGGACTAATTTACTTAAATCACCACCAATACGAATACCGTATTTTTGTTTGATTTTAAGGGTATCAACGGTTTGTTTTACTTCAGGAATACTATCATTTTGAGCATAGGAAACAACACTCAAAAAAAAGCATAATAGTAGTGTCTTAATGGAATAATCTGAAATGTGGTGCATCTTCGTTTTCTACTATTTGATTATCATCTACTGATCTATAATTTTGAATCCAACGGTCACCATCATCAGCAACAGTTATCCTTATATTTTTAAATACGGTTTTAAATCCACATGCTCGTGACACATAAACTTCTTCTCTTACATATTCTATAGTAATAATGTCTTCATTGCCACGCAAGGTGTCATCACTAGGGTCATTTGGAGTACCATTATCATTAACGCTGTAATTTTTATGGAGTTTGTATTCTGTAATGTTTTCAGTGGTCTTTAGTGGTAATAATATTTCTTGTCTTTGTTTTGTACCGTCCAAATCTGGTAAGGTTTCGTCATTATCAACACCTTGAACTCTAAATTTAACGACATTTTTAGGATTTAAATCTTCAGGGTTTTCAATATTATAGAAAGCCAAAACCAATCTTGGCGTTGTATTATCGCTATCACAAATGTCATCGCGTTCGCAGCTAAAGGCGATACATGATATTAAAATGAAAGCTATAAGTCTTTTTTTCATAAACATTATCTTCTTTCCAAAAGTACAACATTTTCAACATGATGCGTTTGCGGGAACATGTCTACAGGCTGTACCTTGGTTACTTTATATATATGATCCATTAACGCTAAATCACGTGCTTGCGTAGCACTGTTGCAACTTACATAAACTATTTTTTCTGGCGCTATGTTTAATATTTGATTAACAACATCTTTATGCATACCATCTCGAGGTGGATCGGTAATAATCACATCTGGATTACCATGGTCATTAATAAAATCTTGGTTAAAGACGGTTTTCATATCACCCACAAAAAACTCGCAATTGGTAATATTATTGCGTTCGGCATTTTCTTTAGCCGCAGTTATGGCATCAGGAACCGCTTCAACACCAATTACTTTTTTAGCTTGTTTAGATACAAATTGAGCAATGGTTCCGGTTCCGGTATATAAATCGTAAACCAATTCGTTTCCGGTTAATCCTGCAAATTCACGAGTAATTTTATACAACTCGTAGGCTTGCTCCGAGTTGGTTTGGTAAAAGGATTTGGCATTAATTTTAAAACGTAAGCCTTCCATATCTTCAAAAATATGATCTTCGCCCTTATAACAAATAACCTTTTGGTCGTAAATGGTATCATTGGCCTTGCCGTTTATAACGTATTGCAATGAGGTTATTTCTGGGAAGGTATCAGCAATAAAATCGAGCAATAATTCGCGCTTGTGTTGGTCTTCTTTAAAAAACTGAATTAAAACCATAATCTCGCCAGTTGTAGCCGTACGAATCATCATAGTCCGTAACAAACCGCTTTGGTTTCTGGTATTGAAGAAATCTAAATCATTATCAATTGCAAATTGCTTTACAGCATTACGGATGGCATTAGACGGATCCGCTTGTAGGTGACATTTTTTGACATCCAAAATTTTGTCCCACATACCCGGTATATGAAACCCTAGAGCATTTTTATCTCCTAAGTCCTTATCCGACTGAATTTCTTCTAATGTAAGCCATCGACTGTCACTAAAAGAAAACTCCATTTTATTACGGTAGAAATACTGTTTTTCTGAACCTAGAATAGGTGTGGTTTCAGGTAATTCAATATGCCCAAGTCGCGTAAGGTTATTAATGACTTCTTTTTCTTTATAAAACAATTGGTATTTGTAGTCCATATCTTGCCATTTACAACCACCACACGTACCAAAATGTTCACAAACGGGTTCTGTACGTTTGTCTGAAAGCTTATGAAAAACGGTGGCTTTGCCTTCATAATAGGCCTTACGTTTCTTAAACGTTTGAACGTCTACAACATCGCCAGGAACAGCGTTGGGTAAAAAAATAACTTTTCCATCTGGTGCCTTGGCAATAGTCTTGCCTTTAGCACCTGCATCGATCACTTCAAGGTTTGTGAATACCTGTTTTTTGTTTCTTCTTGACATGATGCAAAAATAATAATAGCTAAAGATTATAACCACCTAATTTCAATTATCTTTATTTTGATTTTCAATTTTATTTAAATGGAATGAACCTTTTCAACTTTTTTACGTCTATTTAATATGAGAGTCACAAATATTCATAAACGGAAATTACCGCAATCCCTAATTAAAGTATCACCTTTATTGCATACACTTGGTACAGGTAATGATGCCATTTGGCCCAATGAAAACTGGCCTTCTATATATTTTAAAGAAGGATTGAAAAAGGGTAGTCCAGGTGGTCACGGTATCATTAAATACACAATCGCAGATTATGACAAAGCAGGTAACATTATATTTAACTTTACAAAACCAAAGGGGTTCGAAGGTATACATCAGTTTAAACTAGAAGCTACTTCCGAAAACGAAACGCTCATTACGCATGACATTCAAATGCATACCACTACAATTAAATCGACATGGTTTTGGATTGTTGCCATAAGATGGTTACATGATGCCTTAATTGAAGAGGCATTTGACAAGATGGAAAGTCAATTCTCTGAAGTTAAAATAAAACCAAAGTATACGCTTTGGGTGAAGTTTTTACGGTGCTTATTTAAAAGAAAAGCATTGAAACTTAAATATGTATAATTGAAAAGGGACAAATCTTTAGACGCAACATTGGTTGAGGCTTATCAATCCGGAGATAAAGAAGCCCTCGTGTTATTGGTAAAACGATGGCATGTTACATTTTGTGAAAAAGCATTTTGGTTGGTAAAAGATGTGGATGCGTCTAAAGATATTGCTCAAGATACCTGGCAGACCATCATGACTAAAATGGCAACACTTAAAAACCCGAGACGTTTTGGAGCATGGGCCATTAGGATTGTTTATCATAAATCTATTGACGTCTTAAACCAGCGTAATAGAGAACAATTAGATTTAATAAACTATAAATATGAGCAAGAGAACCCTAGTCAATCTAAAATTGATGATTCAGTAATAAAAGATGAATTATTAAAGGCCATGATGGTATTACCAAAAAATCAAAGGCAAGTCTTAAGCTTATTTTATTTAGAATCGTACTCGTTGAAACAAATATCAGAATTACTCAATATATCGATTGGCACAGCAAAATCACGTTTGTTTTATGCACGTGAAAAATTAAAATCAGTAATTAAAATTACAAATTATGAAAAATAATATGGAAGACATTGACAAATTAATTAAGGATACCTTAACTCAAGAAGAGGCTAAATTCTATGATGAACTCGAAGAACAAAATGTTTTGGGTATGATTTTTGGCCTATTTAAAGGAAAAAACAAATGGCTATTGGTCATGATGAATATAGTCACTGTGGTCTTTTTTGTTTTGTTTATTTATTGTTTAGTTCAATTTTTTAAGATGGAAGACACCAGAGACATGTTAGCTTGGGGACTGGGTGCAGTTTTATTTATGCTTGGTGTAAGCATGCTTAAGGTTTTTGCTTGGATGCAAATGGACAAAAATGCTATTATGCGTGAATTAAAACGTTTAGAGCTACAGATTTCGTCTTTATCTGGAAAATTGTCAGACTAACATTTTAAGAAGCAGCAGATATTTAGTATTTTGCAATCCCTAGGGATGATTTCTTTCCCACGCTGAATTTTCGAATCTTTTCGAAAGGATAAAGGTAGATAAGGAATGGTTATTTATTAATTTAAAACAAATTAAAATGGCTGTTTTAGACCAATTAAATTCGCAACAGGCGATAGATTTAGAAAACAAGTATGGCGCACACAATTACCATCCATTACCAGTAGTATTAAGTAGAGGAGAAGGTGTACACGTTTGGGATGTTGAAGGAAAACAATATTATGATTTTCTTTCGGCTTACTCGGCAGTTAATCAAGGGCATTGTCATCCTAAAATTGTAGGTGCTATGACCGGTCAGGCTCAAACATTGACATTAACATCACGAGCATTTTACAATGATATGCTTGGCAAATATGAAAAATTTGCCTGTGAATTTTTTGGATTTGATAAATTGTTACCTATGAATACAGGTGCCGAAGCTGTAGAAACAGCTTTGAAACTTTGTAGAAAATGGGCATATGAAGTAAAAGGTATAGAAGAAAATGAAGCAGAAATAATTGTTTGCGAAAACAATTTTCATGGGCGTACAACAACTATTATTTCTTTTTCAAATGATCCTGTAGCAAGAAAAAACTTTGGTCCTTATACCAAAGGTTTTATAAAAATTGAGTACGATAATTTAGTTGCTTTGGAAGAGGCGTTAAAAAACAACCCCAATGTAGCTGGATTTATGGTTGAACCTATTCAAGGTGAAGCTGGGGTTTATGTGCCTAGTGAAGATTATTTAAGTAAAGCAAAAGCATTATGTGAGCAGTTTAATGTTTTGTTTATTGCTGATGAAGTACAAACAGGTATAGCGCGAACAGGTCGCTTATTAGCTACTTGCGGAAATTGTAGTTGTGCCAATAAAAATTGTTCTAATGAACCAGAAGTAAAACCAGATATTCTAATTTTAGGAAAAGCCTTGAGTGGTGGTGCTTACCCTGTGAGTGCTGTTTTGGCTGATGACCCTATTATGAAGGTTATTAGACCAGGAAATCACGGCAGTACCTTTGGAGGTAATCCTATAGCTGCAGCTGTGGCTATTGCTGCTTTAGAAGTTGTAAGAGATGAAAAATTAGCTGAAAACGCGTTTAGACTTGGTGAACTGTTTAGAAGTGAAATTAATAAGTATATTGAATCAAGTTCAATTGTAAATTTGGTAAGAGGTAAAGGCTTATTGAATGCCATTGTAATAAACGATGACGAAGAAAGTGATACGGCATGGAATATTTGTTTGGCACTGCGTGATAATGGGTTGTTGGCAAAACCAACACATGGTAATATCATTCGATTTGCACCACCATTAGTAATGACAGAAGACCAGCTGTTAGATTGCGTGCGAATTATTACTGAAACGCTTAAACAATTTGAAGATTAATCTGTAATTTAATTATAAAGAAAAAGCGACTGCACTAAAAGAACTTCAGTGACCAGTCGCTTTTTTTATATAGGATTCTTTGATTATTGATTCTCCTGCATCTCTTCCAGCATTTTCATATATTCATTTTGCATATCGTCATACTGACCTGTTGCTTGTAAGTAAATATAAACACCAACAATTATTAAACTTAAAACCAGTCCAATAATAGAAATAATTCTCGCTGTATTCAGTTGGCCGTAATTATCGTAAAGTTCAGGGTTTTCAATATATTTCTTTTTGTCTTTATTAATTAAAAATAGCGCAATTCCTGAGAGTAATACACCACCAAAACCGCTTGTGCAACAACAGCCAATAAATGATAATATTCCTAATATAAGTCCGACTGTTGCATTGGGTAGTTTCTGTTTTTCCATTTGAGTTAGTTTAAAAATTTAAGGATGAAATTAATAATAATTATAGAGATTGAAAGTATGGCTAATAAATTAATTATTTTGTTTAAGCGTTTAACTTTCAAGAATACATTAAGGCCTATGAGTAAAAACAAAGGGATTAGGGTATAAACTGCAGGATACATATAAAAAGCTGAAACAAATTCACCTTGGTAAATAAGCAGTAAGGATCTTTGGAGTCCACATCCCATACAATCAAAACCCAACAGTTTTTTGTTTAAACACGGTAACATGTAATCTTCCAATGAAGACATGAAAGGCTGTTTTTGAAATTAATTACTCAAAAGTAAAAAAGAAAATAGAAAGTTTATTGCTTATTTGCAATGATTATTTTTTTGCTTAAATCTTGACCAGACTCAAATGTTATTTTCACAATATATACACCATCACTCAAGCCTTTGGTAGAATACATGTAGCTGGAATCAATAGGTAAATCAATTTTATTAAAAATTTGCTTGCCATTGGCATCAAAAAGGTTAACATTCTTGATTTCTAACTGATTAGGATTAAGAATATGAAGTTCAGATAAATTGTTGTTTTGAAATACCGAAAAATCATCTAGTATAGTCACATCTTCAGTGCTTAAGGCGTTTGAAGTGAAAGTGATTTCGAAACGGTTAGTATAATTCCCAGGTTCCAAGTTCAACTCATAATTTTGAGATCGTAAATCAACATACAAATCGTTTTCAATGTCATGAATAAAGATTGGTTGCGAATCATCAAAATTCTGTACATCAAAAATTCTAAAACGAACCAATTGCTGATTTTCAATTATCACATGAAGTGGAATAGTCAAATCAACATTAAAATTAAACGCTTGAGCTGAATAAGCTTCACCATCTTGTATCCAATGCGCATCAGATTCAATTAATTCAGGACTTTTACTTTCAAGACCATAATCTTTTTCAGCGGATGCTGTGTGATGAAAATTTTGTAAAAGTTGTCTAGTATAAGTGTCGTTGAAATCAACATTTATTCTAAAACGTTTATAGTCATCAGGTACAACTTGTAAACCTTCGTCGTTGTATTGAATATAATCAGTACGGCTGTTGTTTTGCTGTTGTCTGAAAAATTCACTAACATTTGGTGCTTCTTTTTCAAACTTTCGCATTGAATTTGTGGTTCTTAGATTTCCGCTCCCAGAACCTTTTACCATAAATCCTTGACCAACTGGTATATATCTGAATACAGCTTTGCCACTTGTACTGGATGAGCCTCCTGTATTTAGCGTGCCATCATAATTATAAGAATCAAATGTTGCAGGGATGAATGTTTCAACCGTACCTGCTGAATTTATGGTGTATGTTGCATAGCCGCCTCTGTAATTGATTATTACATGGGATGTTATGGTTAAATCTTGTTCCCAAAAATAAAGTGTACCAGAATCTAATAGTGATGCATTATTAGAGTCATGGATATAATCTCTAGCATCAAGAGCAGAAGGATAGGGGTTACCCACTAAAGTTTCTTGACCATTAAGAACACTTGTAAAAATCGTACCATTATTAGGTTTTCCTCTAAAATCGTACAATTGGTTGTTGCTAGATCCTAGAGTGCCTTTCATGGTAAACCCATAACCAGGAGCAACGTCACCTGTAGATAAAACATGATCCCATTCACTGTATTGCGTTCCTGGGTTATATGACCATAACCAATAATCGGCAATAACCAAAGGGGCTGTTGTTCCGTTGTAGTTTGGTGCTTGCATGTAAGTAGCTAAATTACTGGTAATTGGTGATGAAACAACATCATATATATTATTATTAGCTCTAAATGGTCTGTTGTTATTATCATCACCTAATACATTACCCACTGGAGAGCACCAATAATTGTATGCTGCAGCACTCGCTTTACCGTTTTGATAAATACTTAATTTTCCAACACCTGAATTTCCTGTGGTCCCTGATCCTTGTATTAATTGTGATTCATTTCGCAGATAAACATGAGCCGTGCTTTCTTCAATATTGACATCATCTTCAACGTAAAGGACTAAATCATTTACATAAACGTAGGCATTGTTACGTACTGAAAGTTGTGCAAATGAAATTTCAAAACAGAGAAGCGTAAAAAATAATAAAATTTTATTCATGTCATTATTGTTTTTACATCATAAAGTTAGTCAATTAATTCTGACTATCAATTAGTTGATTTAAACGACTTTCTAAAAGATTCACCTTGTCCTCTAAAGTTTGAATTCTATTTTCTTGAGATTGGATGATGGTTTGTTGCTCTTTAATAGCTTGCGTTAAAATAGGCACTAACAAAGTGTAATTTACAACTTTAAACAAATCCGTTTCTCTCTCAGATACCGTATTTAAATCTTTTTTTCTATTAGAATTTGTTACTAATAATTTTTCCTTTACCATTTCTGGGAAAATAAGTTCAAGATCTTGAGCTATAAAACCAAAAGATTTTCTGTTTTCATCTAAACCAATTTCTGGGTAGGTTTCAGTATCGTAAAAGTATGAAACTGGCTCCAATTCATTAATTGCATCTAAAGCGTTAGTGATAGGTAATATGTCTCTTTTAAGTCTTCTGTCTGACCCATAGAATGTTCCAGCACAATACAAATCAGCATTAAAGTAACCAGCCCATCCCCAATAACTTCCTGAAAAGTATAATTGACCTTCAAAAGCATTTCCACGTTCATTATTGGCAGAACCTAAAACGCCAATACCACCTCTTCCGGTTGTAGTTCCATTTAAGCTCATACCTAAAATCCCTGGTGCTTCAAAAGAGCTACCTTGATAATTGGTCGCTCCTAGCACAACACGTTGACCATTATTGGCATTTGTATTTTGAAACAAAGCAACAGCTCCCAAAGTAGTGTTGTTGTTCTCGTAATAGCTATGCCAACCTCCTAATAAAAACGCTTTATAATGAATGGGGTACGTAGGATTGTCATTATTTATTCCTATACGATTATCACTTCCTTTGACCAGAAACATATTTTCAGAGTCAGCAGATTCAACCCTAAAATCAAATGAACCACCGGATTCATTAAAAATAGCATCTTCAGTAACGGTTAATAAAGCAGTAGGGTTTAGCGTACCAATACCAACTTGGGCAAAATTTGGTAAGCACACTAAAAAAAATATAATTAAGATTTGAGACTGAATTATTTCGTTAATTTTCAACATAATACAGCATTTAGGTAGCACTAAAAATAAGGATTTAATCAACTTATTTGCTAATTTTATAAAACCAAATTTTTGATTATTCGATTAAAAGTAAATTCAGACGGTTGAACACATAATTTTATAGGTTTTTTCTTTGCTCATAAATAAAGAAATTGCATTTTGCATAAAAATCATAAAATGAATTCAACCATTTTTTAATGAAGAATCTGCTCAATTATTTGTTAATTCTTATTGGAGGTATTGTTGCTATCTATGCACAAGCGACTGAAGAACAAAACACTGTAGTCTTAATTCTAGGAATGGTAATCCTAATGTTTGGTATCTACAGAATTGCAAGTCAAATACCAAGTAAGAGCGAAAAACAACAAGACAACGAGGAAGATAATCATGATGTATAAAATTGGAGATAAGGTATCAGTTTTAGATGAAGACATAACAGGAACTATTGTAAGGATTGAAGGAGCTGCTGTTATTATTGAAACAGACGATGGTTTTGAACTGGATTTTAACAAGCGTGAATTGGTTCTTGTAAACACTTCAGAATTATCAGGTGATATTTTTTCTAAATCTTCCATTGTTGAAATTGTTCATGAAAAAGATCGTCCCAAACGAAATCCTCAAAAGAAAACAAAAAGCAAAGAACGCCTTCAGCCACCAATGGAAGTTGATTTACATATCCATCAATTAACGAATCAAAAAGGTATGAGTAATTACGATATGCTTTCTTTACAACTGGAAACGGCTCAAAGGCAATTAGATTTTGCTATAAAAAAGCGTATTCAAAAAGTGGTTTTTATCCATGGAGTAGGAGCTGGTGTACTTAAAACAGAACTGGAGTACTTATTTGGCAGGTATAACAATGTGAAATATTATGATGCCAACTATCAAAAATATGGTTTAGGCGCCACAGAAGTATATATTTATCAAAATGCTAATCCCTAAATTTTAAAATTCAGGTGTAACCAATCTTGTTGCGTTTAACCTAGAATCTTCTAGCGTACCGAAATCAAAAAAATCCTGATTTATCGTAGAGAAGGATAGACCTGTTACAGTCATTTCTACTGTGAACACTTGCCCAATAGTGTGCTCTCGATATGCTGTTGCAGCTACTAAAACTGACCAATCAGAATTAAGATAGTTGGGAGTAGTTGGGTTGTCGGGATCTGAATAATCATTATGTGGATTATTGTCAGTTTCCCCATTATTATTTTCTTCTTCTTCATCTATAGTATCAACTAAATCACCGTCATCATCAGTATCTAAATAATTTGGGATTCCATCACCATCAGTATCTAATGGGTTGGTTAATGGGTTGTCATCACCATCGGCATCATCAGTGTCAATTTCAACTCGGGTTAAGACATTATCACCATCGTCATCAACATCTATATAGTCTGGAATACCATCACCATCGGTATCGTCATCGGTCAAATCGCCATTTCCGTTGCGGTCTTCCAATCCTGCAGGAATACCATCGTTGTCATCTTCAATAAGTGAAACTTCTATTAGGGCTTGACCGCCTGCACTAACTAAATTTTCTTGAACAATGACATCAGCTGGAGGAACATCAGTACAGAAAAAACCAGTAGGATTTGTATTGTATGAACGATAATTAAAGCGGTTATCAGAATCATCAATATCTATAATCCATTCGGTAGTGACTAGTTGCACCCGCATCGTATCTCCTTCAATTTGCTCAACTTCCAATAAGTCTTCAAATGTTATGCTCGGATCACCTATAAGTAATGACAAAGATTCCGGTGGGTCAGTCTTGATTTTGTAAAAAACGAGTTCACCACATGCTGAAAACGTATCATCAAAATCAAACTCAACGGTTATGATATCACCATCATCACAAGATGACACACAAATTAACAGAAAAAGGGCAATCAGTTTACGCATAATACTTGGTGTATTCATATTCATAACAAAAGTAAAAGATTTGCTAAATATACAACGTGAGCCCTGATAAATAATTTTATTTCAAGTATTTTTGCACCAAATTAACAGTTGTCTTTTTAATAGAAATAAAGCTACTTGTTTTAGAAGTTATAGTTTGAATATGAAACCAATTTATTTTGATAGTGCAGCCACGACACAAGTACGTGATGAGGTGATTGATAGTATGATTGAAGTTATGAAAAATGAATACGGAAACGCTTCATCAACACATAGTTTTGGCAGGTCATCTAAAGTTTTAATTGAACAGTCAAGAAAAACTATTGCGCGTTATTTAAATGCTTCAGCAAGTGAAATTATTTTTACTTCAGGTGGTACCGAAGCTGATAATTTGGCTATTCAATGTGCTGTTCGTGATTTAGGTGTCAAACATATAATCACTTCCAAAATTGAACACCATGCAGTTTTGCATACTGTACAGCAGTTAAACAAGGCGCATAATGTAAAATTAAGTTTTGTTCAACTAAATAAGCACGGTGAAATAGACTATGACGATTTAGAGCGATTACTTGGGTCAGAGAGCAAAACTTTGGTGAGTCTTATGCACGTCAATAACGAAATAGGCAATATTTTAGACGTGAAACGTGTTGGCGATTTGTGTCAATCTTATAAAGCATTATTTCACTGCGATGCTGTACAATCAATTGGGCATTTTGAATGGGATTTACAAGATATTCACATTGATTTCCTCGCTGCTAGTGCTCATAAATTTCATGGGCCAAAAGGTATTGGGTTTTCGTTTATTAGAAAAAATACGGGCTTAAAACCTTTGATATTTGGTGGCGAGCAAGAACGTGGTGTACGTGCAGGAACTGAAGCTGTTCATAATATTGTTGGACTTGAAACAGCCTTTAAATTGGCTTATGATAACTTGAAAGATGAGCGTAATTATGTTTTTGGTTTGAAAGCCTATTTTATTGAGCAATTGAATAAAAGCATCCCTGAAGTGTCTTATAATGGTCTGTCTGGTGATTTGGAAAAAAGCACTTATACGTTAGTGAATGTATGCTTACCAATATCAGCTGAAAAAGCGTTGATGCTGATGTTTCAATTGGATTTAAAAGGCATAGCTTGCTCTAAAGGAAGTGCTTGTCAAAGTGGAAGCGCTAAAGGGTCTCATGTTTTAGCGGAAATTTTAGAGACAGATGCTTTGACTAGGCCTTCAGTAAGGTTTTCATTTAGTAAATATAACACCAAAGCAGAAATTGATTATTTGATTAAAGTATTAAAAGAATTTGTTTAGCTTTACCTAAATAAATTCTTTTAAACCATGACCTGTAAAACCAAATTCTTTTTTTTCGGAAAACTATTATTAATAGTTACATTATTTTTTAATTGTAGTAATGATGATGATAATAATTCGGTAGCTCCTCAAACACCAGCTAAAGTTTTTGAAGGTAATGTGGTACTTTCTTCTCAAGCAGCAGTGGAAGATTTTGGTTCAGAGAATTATGATGAAATTGATGGTAGTGTATTCATTGGTTTTAGTAATCAAAATGAATCCGATATTACCAATTTAGATGCACTCATAAGTATAGAGTCAATTCAATATGGATTAACAATTCAAAATAACCCATTACTTAATAGCTTGAGTGGTTTAAATGGACTAACTTTTATTAATGGAGGTGCGCTAACTATTAAAAATAATGAATCGCTTACAACTACCGGAGCCTTAAGTGGTTTGCTGTCATTTAAGTCACTGCTAATTGAAGATAATCCCGTGTTATTAAATGTAAATGGTTTGGAAGGTGTAAGATTGTCGAGGGAATCAATAATTATCACCAATAATGTGGCATTAACAAATATCGATGGCTTGGCTGGGTTGGTTTCGGTTGAAGGAGAAATTTTGTTTATTGCAGGAAACACGTCACTATCTAGTATAAATGGCTTAAGTAATTTGCAGTTTGTAACAGGAGATTTAGTTATAAGAAATAGCCTAGTAACAAATTTAAATGCTTTAGAAAGTCTTGAAGAGGTAGATGGCGGGATATTTGTGTCATACAATGAATCTCTGACAAATTTCTGTGGCTTGTTACCATTAATCGATTCAGGAGGATTAGGTGGTAGTTTTTCTACTAAAGGAAATGGATACGATCCAACTATTGATGACTTAAATACTGATTCTTGTAGTATTTAAGCTAGAACTTCATGGTAGTTCTTATATTAAATACACGAGGTGTTAAATAGTTTGGTATAGCATATTGACGCTTGCTGTAAACATCTCTTACCCAAGTATTGGTAATTGAATTTTGGTTGTCGAAAATGTTGTAAATCTCAACCCCTAGTGACAAGTATTTGAAAGGTTTTCGCCAGCCACTTTGATAATCATCTTTATCATCAACAATGACATATTGGAAACCAACATCAGCTCTACGATAATCAGGAAGCCTATTTTGATATTGATAAGGATCAGCATAACTAGGAGAACCACCTGGTAATCCTGTGTTGTAAACCAAATTTAAATACATTTTAAGTTTGGGTAAATTGGGCACATAATCCTGAAATAAGGCTGCAAATTTTAATCGCTGGTCAGTTGGTCTTGAAATATAACCTCGATTATCAATGTTTTCTTCTGTTTTAAGGTATCCAAAACTAAACCAAGATTCAGTTCCAGGAACAAATTCACCATTTAAGCGCATATCTAAACCATATGCATAAGCTGTAGCATTATTTCTTGCACGATAGCGAATACGTACATTTTCAATGGTGTAAGGGTTTACATCATCTAACTTCTTGTAGTAAACTTCTGTAGTCAATTTAAAAGGCCGTTCCCACATTTTAAAACTGTAATCATTACCTAATATAATGTGAGTGGATTTTTGCGCTTTTACGTCAGGTCTAACGGTTCCAGATGAATCACGCAATTCTCTATAAAAAGGCGGTTGGTAGTATAAGCCAGCACCAATTCTAAAGAGCATATCATGCTTCCAGTTAGGTTTGATGGCAAATTGTGCTCTGGGACTTATCACAGTTTGATTAACACTTTCTATTCCGACACCACTTACGGTCCAATTATGAACACGACCACCAACATTAAACCATGCTTCATGTTCGCCAATATCAGCACGTTTGCTCCATTGAATATATGCTTGAACCCTGTCTATTTGTGTTTGGTTTTTTGCTCTAACATTTTGAAAGGGTACAAGAGGGCCTTCATAAGGTGTGTAGGGTTGCTCATTAAAGGCATCACTACTTGGTGGATTAATTGAGAATCCAGCGGAATCAATAACTTCCCACTCAACAAGACGATCTCTTATGTCTTCATTTGTATATTTTATTGACCATGCAAAATCATGATCTTCTAGGGTGTAATTTCCTTGATGTTCTATGGTTGTGATTAAAGCATCCAAATCATTTCTACCATGATTTAATTGACCGCCAATTCCTTCGCTGAACTCCACCTCACCTAAATCTTCGTCACCAATATTAGTATTTACTTCCCCAAGTCGGTATTGTGCTAAAATATCAAAATGTTCTTCTTCAATGGTATGATATGCTGAAGCCACTAGGTTTAGTGTTAGATCATCATTAGCAAAATAAGTGCCTTTTAAAGCTCCAAAATAGGTTTGGTAAGAATCACGCTCTTGACCCTCATAAAAAACTAAAAGTGCTAACGGGTTTTGTAGTGTTCCAAAATTAGTCTGTCGGGTCTTGGGTTGGTAATTATATTTGTTTATGGAGGCATTTCCCAAAAAACTCAATTGGAATTTATCTGTAAATTTATACGTTAAGTAGGTTTGTATATCAGCAAATTTAGGGTCGTAGTTAACTTCAGTCTCTTGAGCGTCAACCAATAAACTATTATCACGATATCTAACGCCAACAATGCCTGTAAAACGCGTGTCCTTGCTTGCTGTTTCAATAGATAAACTACCACCTAATAAGCTTAAATCAGCATTTACACCAAAACGATAAGGTTTGCGATAGGTAATGTCTAAAACAGACGATAATTTATCACCATATTTTGCTTGAAAACCACCTGCTGAAAAATCAACATTTTGAACCATATCTGTATTTACAAAACTTAAACCTTCTTGCTGACCAGATCGAATAAGAAATGGGCGATACACTTCTATGCCATTAACATAGACCAAATTTTCATCGTAATTGCCGCCACGTACTGAATATTGTGTGCTTAATTCGTTATTACTACTAACACCTGGGAGCGTTTTTAGGAGGTTCTCAACACCTGCATTCGCTCCAGGTATTTTTCTAATAGTTTCGGGTTCAAGGGTTGTAATGCCTTCAACATCTTTTCGTTTTTTACTGGTTATAACTACTGTAGCTATTTGTTCAACAGATTCATCCATCACGGGATGAAACTCAACTTCTTCACCGTTCTTTAAATTGAAAGTAGCTACAATACGTTCATGAGATAAATGGGTAAAAACAACAGTAACTTCTTGATTTGCTGGAATTTTTAATGTAAAAAAACCATTTTCATTGGTTGTGGTTCCACTATCATTTGTGGAAATATTAACATCGGCAATAGGTACATTGGATTGATCCAAAACAACACCTTTTAGTGTTCCCGTTTGCGCTACAACTAGTAATGGTAACCAAAACAATAAGAACAAGCAAAAATTTAACTTTGTAATCAAGGTATTTTTATTTTCTGTAGAATAGTGTTTCAAAAGTAGAACTATTTCCAACATTATCGGTTACAATTATCTTTAAATTATTTTCGGTTTCTTGAGATATGGCATCGTTAAAATCATAAGTCAACTCATTTTTCTTATAGTCATATTCCATAAGAATCCACTTCCCATTAATAGTAGCCCTATAATTTGATATGCCAGATTCATCATCTTCAATCTTTACTTTTAAAAAACGATACTTGCTTAACCACTTTCCTTTAGAAAAATTTAAAGGCTTAATTTTTGGACCTATAGTATCCATAACCAAAGCATAAGTACCCAACGTTTTGGTATAAGTTGTTAAAACATTTTCCTTTTTATAGGTTTGAGAATATAATGCATATTGATTTCTATAACCGACCAATCTGGCAATGTAGAGTTTCTCGGCTTCAGGGTTTTTATAGCCTGTTATGTCGTAGGATATTGAGAAATTATCTCTTACTGGAATGATATCATCATGGAGCGAAAGCGTATCATTACTTACTTTAAAATCTATGAAAAAATCATCATAAAACGTATTTTCAGGGAAATTGACAGAGATGTGTTTGTTAATTAATTCGTTGTTTTTTTTGGCATAAATAAAATAAGGTGTTACTGAATCTGGTTTTGCTTTCATTTCTGAAGCTTGTTTCCCTTCAATATTAATGGTAAGCCACGAGTTGTTATTATGGAAGTCACCAACCTTTATTTTGTAAACCGAACTTGTGCTGTCTTCCACATTAATAAAACCATTATTATCCAAATTTGTATACATGCTCAACGGATTTTCAGGCTCAACAAAAAGTTTTTGAATTCGCTCTTTTTTATTCTTAAAATGCTCGTAATCAATAAAACGATTTAAATGCCGAGTTTCATCAAATGAAAAACGTTTAAAATCCATTTCAAATTTTAAATTACCATTATAAATACCTTGAATATTGCTGACACCGTTTTGATTAGTTGCTAAATCTTGCCTGTCAATAGCTTCTATTCCAAAACCAATTTTACCATACGCTTCAATATTTTCAACAGTGTAATCACCATTTTGTAGAGCGACCAATCGTAATTTTTGTTTCTCCCTAGATTTATTCACATGAGCATCTTTGGATATTGGATATGCATAAACATTTTTAATAGTTGGGTTAACACCATCTTGTATGTCTAGTCCAAATAACAAAGGATTAATAGGTCTTTCCTCATTATCCCTTATTTCAAAGTGCAAATGTGGACCACCAGAACCACCTGTATTACCGCTAAAGGCTACGATATCATTTTTTGAAAGTGGTAATTCAGCAGCGGTTGGAAATACTTCAATCTCAAATGTTTCCTGCTCGTATTGAAGTTTTTTAATATAAGCCTCAATAGTTGGTGAAAATTTCTGCAAATGGCCGTAAACCGACACGTAGCCATTTGGATGGGTAATATATAAAGCCTTACCATAGCCATAGTGTGATACCTTTATGCGACTTACATAACCATCAGCAACAGCATAAACATTCAAACCCTCTCGTTGTTGAGTTTTTATATCTAAACCGGAATGAAAATGATTTGAGCGTAGTTCGCCAAATGTGCCAGAAGGAATTAAAGTGATATCTAATGGTGCCCTAAAATAATCTTGCGGATAAGGGTTTTGCGAAAAACAAAAAGATGAAATTAAAAATAGTAGAAATAGGTTTTTTTGCATAAAAATGTTGTTGATGCTAAAGTATTAATTTGAATTAAATTTCCAAAAGCAAATGCAGTTTCTGTGCTAGCGCATTGATTATGAATAATAACGTCTAGATATTAATTTTTATTGAAAAACTATTGTTATTTATCTTTAGGTATGTTAACTTTGTGAGATAAGTATTGATATTGTAAATGAGTAATATTGAAGAAATTGTAGATGCTTTAGAGAATAAAATCAGCAAAGTTTTACACAAACAGGAAGTTTTAAAACAAGCTAATCTAAAATTAGAGCAAGAATTACAATTAACTCAAAAATCGCTTCAAGAACAGAAACAAGATTTAGTTTCTTGGCAAGAAAAGTATGAAGCGCTTAAATTTGCAAATACCATGCTTGGCAGTGATAATAATAAAAGAGAAACAAAGCTTAAAATAAACGCATTAATTAGGGAAATTGATCATTGTATTGCCCAACTTTCTGAATAATGCACATAGATTACATGTCAGACAAGCTTAAAATAAGGCTTTCTATAGCCAATAGAGTATATCCGTTGACTATTACACCTAGTCAGGAAGAAGGTTTACGAAAAGCGGCTAAAAATATTGAATCTATGATTAAACAATTTGAGCGAAGTTATTCTGTTCAAGATAAACAAGATGTTTTAGCTATGTGCGCTTTACAATTTGCGTCACAAGTTGAACAGAAATCAATAGATAAAGAAAATGTGAATGAACATGTTGAACAAAAGCTAAATGCTTTAAACAGCCTGTTAAAAGATCATTTAAACTCTTAACGTTCTTTAAATAGACTAAGGTTACTGCCTGCATTAGTTATTTTTTTTGATAAACTCAACACTAATTCTTTAAAAAGGGTGAGTTTAAGTTGTAAAAGCGAGCTGTCTTTGAGCAGATACTTGATCAGCTTGGTATCCCTAAACTTGTTTTAAGGAGTTTATACAAAACTTTATACTGGTGCAGGCTTTTTTTATAAATTAATAAAGTGAATATGGATAACACAATTATATTAATTGTAGGAGGAATATTATTAGGAATAATCATAGGATTTATTGTTGCAAAAGTTTTAGAAAGAAACAATGCATCAAAATTGGTGAAAAGTGCCAAGAAAACAGCAGCTTCAATAATTAAGGAAGCCAATAGTGAAGGAGAATCAATAAAGAAGGATAAAATTCTTCAAGCAAAAGAAAAGTTTATTGAATTAAAGTCTGAGCACGAGAAGGTTATTTTGTCAAGAGACAAAAAAATGGCTGAAGCTGAAAAACGTACAAGAGACAAAGAATCACAAGTTTCAGGTGAGTTGTCTAAAAACAAAAAGCTCAACGATAATCTAGAGGCTAAAATAAAAGATTACAATCATAGGCTTGATTTAATAGAGAAGAAAAAAGATGAGCTAGAGAAGCTTCACAGAAGTCAAGTAGAACAACTAGAAGTTATTTCTAGTCTTTCCGCTGAAGATGCTAAAGCCCAATTGGTTGAATCTCTTAAAGGGGAAGCCAAGAATGATGCCATGGCTTATGTTCAAAGTACTTTGGAAGAAGCGAAGCTTACAGCACAACAAGAGGCTAAAAAAGTAATTATAAATACCATACAGCGAATTGGAACAGAAGAAGCTGTAGATAACTGCGTGTCTGTTTTCAACATTGAGTCAGATGATGTTAAAGGTCGTATTATTGGTAGAGAGGGACGAAACATTAGAGCGATTGAGGCGGCAACAGGTGTAGAAATAATTGTTGATGATACTCCAGAGGCAATTATATTGTCTTGTTTTGATTCCGTAAGACGTGAAATAGCTAGATTATCATTACACAAATTAGTTACAGATGGTCGTATTCATCCTGCTAGAATTGAAGAGGTTGTTAAGAAAACAACTAAACAAATAGAGCAGGAGATAATTGAGGTAGGTAAGCGTACCGTTATTGATTTGGGTATTCATAATCTACATCCTGAATTGGTAAAAGTTGTTGGACGTATGAAGTATCGTTCTTCATATGGACAGAACTTACTGCAACACTCACGTGAGGTAGCAAAACTTTGTGGTGTTATGGCAGCCGAATTGGGCTTAAATCCAAAATTGGCCAAACGAGCTGGACTCTTACATGACATTGGAAAAGTACCAGATGCTGAAGCAGATATGGAAACACCACACGCTATATTAGGAATGCAATGGGCTGAAAAATATGGTGAAAAAGATGATGTGTGTAATGCTATTGGTGCTCACCATGATGAGATAGAAATGAAATCACTATTGGCACCAATTGTACAAGTTTGTGATGCCATTTCTGGCGCGAGACCAGGTGCAAGACGTCAAGTGCTTGATAGCTATATCCAACGTTTAAAAGATTTAGAAGATATAGCCTTTGGTTTTGGAGGTGTTAAAAAAGCTTATGCCATTCAAGCAGGTAGGGAGTTGCGTGTTATAGTTGAAAGTGAAAAAGTTGATGATCAAAAAGCAGCCGATCTTTCTTTCAGTATTTCCCAAAAAATTCAAACCGATATGACATATCCAGGACAGGTTAAAGTCACAGTAATTAGAGAAACCAGAGCAGTAAATATTGCAAAATAATATTTGTCATTTTTACGAATGCAGCACTCTATTGAGAAGCCCACTAAATGTGGGCTTTTTTTATTTTCTAGGATGATAAGTCTCCACGGTTTTGGTCAGTTGGCTTCTATCTATATGCATATAAATTTCAGTAGTAGTAATGCTTTCATGACCAAGCATTAATTGGATGGCTCTTAAATCAGCACCATTTTCTAAAAGATGTGTTGCAAAGGAATGTCTGAAAGTATGTGGCGATACAGTCTTTTTTAAGCCTATTTTTTCAACTAATTGTTTTATAATAGTAAATATCATAGCGCGAGTGAGTTGTCTGCCTCTTCGGTTTAAAAAAAGCGTGTCTTCATAGTCCTTTTTAATAGGCATTAACCGTCGTATATCATTGATATAAATAGTAATGTATTTTTGGGTAGATTTTACAATTGGTACAAAGCGCTGTTTATCACCTTTTCCAGTGACTTTTATAAAGCCTTCATCAAAAAATAAATCTGAAATTTTAAGATTGGTCAACTCGCTTACACGTAAACCACAACTGTATAAGGTCTCTAAAATCGCTCTATTGCGTTCACCCTCAGGCTTACTTAAATCAATTGCTGCAATGATGTTGTTTATATCTTCTTCACTTAGGGTGTCAGGTAGTTTTCTGCCAATTTTAGGTGATTCTATAAGATCTAGTGGATTATCTTGTCTATAATCTTCAAAAACCAAATAATTAAAAAAACTGCGTAGCCCAGAAATAATGCGTGCTCTTGATCGGGCATTCAAATGCTTTGCAGCTTCATAAATAAACTGTTGGATAACTTCAGCGTCTATTTTTAAAGGACTTTCAGTAATCTTTTTGGCATCAAGAAATTCAATGAGCTTTTCAATATCAAGTGAGTAACTACTTATAGTATTAGAAGAAAGTCCACGCTCAATTTTTAAGTACATTTGATAATCTTTGATGGCATTATTCCAATTCATTCAGCAGTAATTATAAATAGCATATAAATGTATGAAAATGCTGATGAATAGTATGACATCTTTTAAATTGTTAATAACTATAATTTTTAAAATATTATAAATCAATAGTTTGAACTTAATTGTTTATAAAAATGTTAATAAACTTAAAATCGGTTGTTAATAATTCAAAAAAAAGTATTTAGTTTGCATCAAATCAATTATAAAAACTTAACGATTATGAAAAAATTAATTTTATGTGCTGCTTTGACAGCATTTGTTTTTAACAGTACCAATGCACAAATGGATGTATCTTTTGGTGTAAAAGGTGGTGTGAATTTCGCAAATTTAAATGGCGATATTGAGGATAACGATATGAAAGTGGGATTCCATGTTGGTGGTGTTGCAGAAATAATGTTTAATGAAAAAATGGGTTTTCAACCAGAAATATTGTATTCAAGTCAAGGAACTAAATTTGAAGAAGGAGGCGCTAAACTAAAATATAATCTCGATTATATTAATGTTCCTTTAATGGCTAAATTTTATCCAACTAAAGGCTTTAATATAGAGGCTGGTCCACAAGTTGGTTTTTTAGTTAGTTCGAAAGCAAAATATGAGTTTAATGGAGATTCTGAAACAACAGATATTGAAGATCTTAAAAGCATCGATTTTGGATTAAATTTTGGTTTAGGATATAAAATGGATAATGGCTTAAATTTTGGAGCACGTTATAATTTAGGATTATCTAACGTTAATGATGCAGACAATTCTGATGACTTTAAAGTGTCTAATGGAGTCATTCAAGTTTCTGTTGGATTTATGTTCTAATATTCTTATAATAAAACAAAAAAAACCGAAGTTAATCACTTCGGTTTTTTTTGTTTTAACTTTTAAATCTTATATTTAGTAATATTAATCAATTAAAACTAAAACAATTATGAAAAAATTATTACTATTTGTAGCTCTTGTAATATTTAGTTTGAATGCTAAAGCACAAGATATTGAAGAAAAAATAAAAGGCGGTGGCTTTTACGTTGGTGCAAACATTGGGTTACCAATAAGTGGTGCAAGTGATATTTCTACGTTTAATTTTGGTTTTGATGTTGCTTACTTGTTTGAGCTTATTGATAATTTAGAAGTGGGTGGTTTACTTGGCTATACCCATTTTGTTGGTGACGACTTTTTTGGCACCAAATATGAAGATGCATCATTCATTCCTATTGCAGCTTCTGCGAGGTACTATTTTGCTAACCATCGATTTTTTGGTGGTGTCGATTTAGGTGTCGGAATCAATGCTGCTGGTGATGCTAAATCTGGTTTCTATGCACGTCCAAAGTTTGGATTTGATTTAGGAACTGTAGCATTAATTGCCTCTTTTCAAAGTATATCAGGTGGTACAGATTATAGAAACAACGGAACTTACTATTACAGATCTTATAGTAGTTTTACATCATTTAATTTTGGTGTTGAATTCGGATTTTAATAAATAAAAGTTTAATCATAAAAAGAGTAATCAAATTTTTGAGTTTACTCTTTTTTTTAATTAAAATTGAAAATCATGAAAAAACATGTTATTACAATAGTAGCCGCATTATTATTAAGTTTAAGTACGTATGCTCAATCTGGATTGAATTTAGGTGTGAGTATAGGCTTTCCATACGAGAATTATGAAGGATATGATTATTCTTTTGCCTTTAATATTGATGCTAATTATTTATTTGAAGTCAATTCTGCCTTCAATTTGGGTTTCGCAACGGGTTATGGTCAAGCCTTTGGTGAAGACTTCTTTTTTGGACCAATAAATTTTGAAACACCAGACTACCAATACGTACCATTAGCCGCAGCAGCACGTTTTAACATAAATAATCGCCTTGTTTTTGGTGCTGATGTAGGTTATGCCTTATCAGTTTCAAGTGCCAAAGATGGCTTTAACAGAGATTATTATACTGGTGGTTTTTATTGGAGACCTATGGTAGGCTTCAATTTAAATGATAAGATGCAGCTGAATATCAATTATATTGGAATAAGTGATGATTATTTTTACTATTCAGCCTTTAACCTAGGCTTTATGGTTAATCTTAACTAATAATAGAATGTATATAATTCATCAAGCCGAAGTTTATGCTTCGGTTTTTTTTATACCTTTACTTTATGAAGAAACTCATGATTATTAATGGTCCAAATTTAAACCTATTGGGTAAGCGCGAACCTGAAATTTATGGTAATTTATCTTTCACAGAGTTTTTAGACGAAGTTAAAAACAAATATAAAAACGTATCTATTAGTCATTTTCAGTCTAATATTGAAGGTGAACTAATTGATAAATTACATAAAGTTGGCTTTGAATATGATGGCATTATCTTAAATGCTGCGGCTTATACACATACTTCAGTAGGAATTGGCGATGCCGTAGCTGCTATTCAAACACCTGTTGTTGAGGTTCATATATCCAATACTTTTGATAGAGAAGAATTTCGACATCAATCTTATGTGGCACCACATACCAAAGGTGTAATTGTTGGCTTTGGTTTACAAAGCTACGAATTGG
The DNA here is from genome assembly GCF_012931685.1 of Hanstruepera ponticola. Taxonomy (GTDB): domain Bacteria; phylum Bacteroidota; class Bacteroidia; order Flavobacteriales; family Flavobacteriaceae; genus Hanstruepera; species Hanstruepera ponticola. The sequence continues at coordinate 29,135 of NZ_JABANC010000004.1, read as the reverse complement.
CCATTCAAAGTTTTCTTGGTTAATTCATTTCTACACAATTCAATTTCATGTCAAATCATTAATTTAGTATAAGGACATAACTTTTAATACATACCTGTGACTTTATTTTATGTTTTGTGTCTAAATGAATGATTATAATTTTCATATTTGGAAGATTTAAAAATAGACAACTCAATTTCCGACGAAAAACTTGTAGAACTTATAGTAAAAACTAAAAGTTCAGAGTTATTTTCAATTATATATGACAGGTACGCTCATTTGGTCTATAATAAGTGCATAAGTTTTGTGCAGAATAAGGAAGAGGCTCAAGATTTAACACATGATATCTTTGTCAAACTTTTTATAAAGATTAAAACTTTTGGACATAAATCTAAATTTTCTACCTGGCTTTATTCCTTTACATACAATCACTGTGTAAATTATGTACAACGTGATTTGAACAAGCGCAAAAGTAAATTTATATATACTGATAGCGAAACGGAACAAGATTACCTCAATGCGGTACAAAATAAAATTAATGATGAAATAATAAGTAATATGGATTCGGAAAAGTTAACCAAAGCTCTTGAGTTAATTGATCCAAATGATAAATCCATTTTATTTATGAAATACCAAGACGAAATGAGTATTGAAGATATTCAAGAAGTTTTAGACTTGGGTAAGAGCGCTGTAAAAATGCGATTGAGTAGAGCTAAAAATAGACTGGTTAAAGTTTATGAAAACATTTGATTATGGAAAATCCGTTTAAAAAAGTAATAAACAGCGAAAAACTGCCAGACATTATTAAGGAAAAGGTAATGGATGACATCAATGTGGTTAAATTGGCTCTTGATGTTACGGATTTACTGACTATTAAATATCCAGAAGCGATTAATGATATTTTTAACCTTTCTAGAAAAAACAAAAAGTAATTTCCAACTAAATTAGTATACCATGAAGACCGATTTAAATTTTAATCTTTTAGATGAATTATTGAGAAATACCTATGAGTTTTTACCAAAAATAATTTTTGGAGTACTGTTTGTAGTTCTAGCATGGCTCTTATTAAAACTCATACTGTTAATAGTAAAAAAATCGCTGAAGTTTACGAGGATTAGTTTTTTGACAGAAAAGTTAAATAACGTATCATTTTTGAATGCTGATTTCAAAATAGATCCAGAAAAAATCATACTCGTTTTTGTTAAATGGTTTTTAATATTAATTTTTATCATAGTAGGAGCCGAAATATTAAACTTTAATTTAATATCTAATGAAGTAGGTAAGCTTATTCATTATTTACCAAAATTCTTTAGTGCATTATTAATTTTTGTGCTGGGAATATATGGAGCCAATTATTTAAAAAAGACGCTACGTACCTTATTGAAAGCTATTGATATTAATGGCTCTAAAGTAATTAGTAATATTCTTTTTCTAATTTTGGTTGTAATGGTGTCAATAATGGCCTTAAATCAGGCAGGTTTTAATACGGACATTATAACGAATAACCTATTTTTAATTCTTGGAGCCATTCTGGCTTCTTTTACAATTGCATTTGGATTTGGATCACGCGATATTGTATATAGATTATTGTTAGGCTTTTATTCGAAACGTAATTTTTCGGTGGGACAAAAAATAGTACTGGATGATAAAGAAGGTGTTATTGATGCTATTGATAACATAAGTATGGTAGTTGTTTTTAATGATGCAAAAGTGGTTTACCCAATTAAGTATATAAGCAATAAAAAAATTGAAATTATCGATTAAAATGTGACTTTGGAGATTGATGGGTGTCTAAAAATTATAACCAATCTTTAAAGCATTTATGGCTGTAAATACAATTATTAAAATCGTTATTATTTTTTTATTGATAACCGTTTTGATAATGTTACTTGTTTTAACCTTTAAAGTTTTTAAAGACCATAAATCATCTTTTAAATTTTATAAATCTATTATCGAAGAAAAGGATAAGAAACTACCAAATAAATCAAAGAAAAAAGGAAAATAACTATCTGAATGAAGATGTTATGTTATGGCGATATCTTATGGATGTTATTAAATAAAAAGAGCCCAAACCAGGCTCTTTTTTTATTTTAAATCATCATTTTTTAAAATAAAACATTACTTTAATAAAAAAGTAATTTGCTTCGATTATGAAATCATTTGTTTATTTGCTAGTAATAAGTGTGTGTTTTTGTCATTTCAGTTATTCACAATCAACGACAGATTTTGGAATAAAAGGTGGTTTAAACCTTACGTTTATAAAAGTACAAGAAGCAAATTTTGGCGATAATATTGAAGTGAAAGCTGGATATTATGGAGGTGTGTTTGTGGATGTACCTATTGAGAATAACTTGTCAATTCAGCCCGAAGTATTATATATTGGTCTCAATGATTTTAGGTTTATCAATGCACCTATTTATTTAAATTATCAAGCAGCTAATAAGTTTTATATTTTAATAGGACCTAGTCTGAATTATTTTTTCGATTTCTTCTCAAATAAGTTTAAAGTCCGAGCCGATTTAAGTGTTGCTTATCAATTCACAAAAGCTTTAGATGTGCATATGAAATATACATTAGGTTTTGAAGAGGTCACACCTAATGGTTTATTTATAGGGTTAGGTTTTAGATTATAAAAAAAGTGGCTCAACTATCTTGAACCACTTTTATATTATTTATATGTATCTTTCCTTTATAAGTGAATAACTTCACCATAGGCATCTGCTACAGCTTCCATAACCGCTTCACTCATAGTAGGGTGAGGGTGAACTGCTTTAAGCACCTCATGACCAGTTGTTTCAAGTTTTCTTCCTAAAACAGCTTCGGCAATCATATCAGTAACACCAGCACCAATCATGTGGCAACCTAACCATTCACCATACTTGGCATCGAATATAACTTTTACAAATCCATCTTTATTTCCTCCAGCACTAGCTTTTCCAGATGCAGAGAACGGGAATTTACCAACTTTTATATCTAAACCTTGTTCTTTAGCTTGTTTTTCAGTTAAACCAACTGAAGCAATTTCCGGTGAGCAATAGGTGCAACCAGGAATATTTCCATAATCTAATGCTTCAACATGTTGTCCAGCAATTTTTTCAACACATAAGATACCTTCAGCAGAAGCCACATGTGCTAATGCTTGTCCTGGCGTTACATCGCCAATAGCATAGTAACCAGGTATATTTGTTTGATAGTAGTCGTTTACAAGAATTTTATCACGATCTACAGCAATACCAACATCTTCTAAACCAATATTTTCGATATTTGATTTAATACCAACTGCCGATAAAATAATATCTGCTTCAAGTGTTTCTTCACCTTTTTTAGTCTTAACAGTCGCTTTTACACCACTACCAGAAGTATCTACTTTGGTTACTTCAGATGACGTCATGATTTTGATGCCGCTTTTCTTGAAAGAACGTTCTAATTGTTTAGACACATCTTCATCTTCAACAGGAACAACATTAGGTAAGAATTCTACAATAGTTACTTCGGTACCCATAGAGTTATAGAAGTAAGCAAACTCAACACCAATAGCACCAGAACCCACAACAATCATTTTTTTAGGTTGTTTTGGTAGCGTCATGGCTTCTCTATAGCCAATTACTTTTTTGCCATCTTGAGGTAAGCTAGGTAATTCACGAGAACGCGCTCCAGTAGCTATAATAATATGGTCGGCACTATATTCCTTACCATCAACATCAATTTTCTTTCCAGTTTTTAGTTTTCCAAAACCTTCAATGACATCAATTTTGTTCTTTTTCATTAAAAACTTAACACCATTGCTCATGCCATCTGCAACGCCACGACTACGCTTTACAACAGCATCAAAATCCTTGTCAGCATCTTTTACAGATAAGCCATAATCTTCAGCATGTTTTAAATACTCAAATACTTGAGCCGATTTTAAAAGGGCTTTAGTAGGAATACAACCCCAATTCAGACATACACCGCCTAAACTCTCTTTCTCTACAACAGCTGTTTTAAAACCTAATTGTGATGCGCGTATGGCAGTCACGTAGCCTCCAGGACCACTTCCAAGAACAATAATATCGTATTTACTCATTCGTCTATTTTTAATCGTTTTTTGAAGCTACGAATTTACGAAATCGTAATTGAATAATAAATGATAGCCTTAAATTTATTACAAGTCGTCTGTAAAATGACGTTTGCCTTTTGGTTTACTAAATTTTTCTTGGTTATAGTTTGTCGATTTTCCTTTGGGAATCGACAATGATTGCCATTGGGAACCTTTAATGAGTTTTCCTAAAAACACTATTTGTCCTACATGGTAGGAGTAGTGTGCCAATTGCCTGTTAATAGCTTCGGTAACAGTGTGACCTTGATTTCGTATAAATATTATTTTTTCTAAATCTATTTCATTTAAAGGCATGATTGCTTCAAAAAGACAATCCCAACCATTATGCCATGCTTCTAGAAGTTCATCTTTTGAATTATAGGAATCTACAAATTCATCATCGCGGTTTCTCCAAGATTTTTCACCATCTTCAGTCAAAAAATGAGTCCATCTACTTAACATATTTCCTACAAGATGCTTGACCATAATGGCAATGCTGTTGGACTCAACATGAGGTGACCACTGAAGTTCACTAAAAGAGAGTTGTGAAATGGTTTTTTCACCTAAAGACTTGTAATATTTAAACTGTTTGACAGTACTGGCAATATAGGCTTCTTCCATATTATAAATATACGTAGAGATAGTTTATGAAATAATGCAATTTTATAAATACATTTTATCACATAATTAGCAACTGTTATTTTTCACTGGGAACAAAATCCAATGCAACTCCATTAATGCAGTGCCTTTTTCCGGTTGTATCTCTAGGACCATCATTAAACACATGACCTAAATGTCCTCCGCAGGTAGCGCAATGTTCTTCAATACCATAAAACTCTGAAGAACCTTCTTTGGTGTAGGCAACATTACCTTGAATTTCTCTATCAAAACTTGGCCAGCCTGTACCAGAATCAAACTTGTGTTCACTTTTAAATAAAGGTGTTTGGCATGCAGCACAAACATATGTGCCTTTTTCATAATTTTTGTTCAATGGACTTGAAAAGGATCGTTCTGTACCTGATTCACGCAACACGTAATATTCTTCAGGGGTTAATTCGCTACGCCATTCGGCTTCTGTTTTTGAAATAGGAAATTCTTCTTTGGCTTCTTTTTTTTGAGCTGATGAATTACAACTAAAAAATACCGTCGTTATTGCTATCAGGAATATTTTCTTCATAACATTCAATTTTTGTATTAAGTCGAAACGATTAGTAAATGATTACAAAGTCCTAATTAATAGTTTCAACCGTATATTAATTACATATTGTTTTTTGAATTCCTGTATGTGACTAATTATGTTTTATGTGTCTTAAACACAAAGGACTATTTAAATCTTAAATGAAATAAAATATAAATTAAATGTGTTAATCTAAATTACAAATAATTGTAAATTTGAATTACATAAAAACCATTAACTCAATGAAATCTAAAAATATTATTATCACACTAGTTGTAACTGCACTGTTTTTATCTTGTGCAACAAACCCTTTTACAGGAAAACAAACTATGGCTTTTGTTTCCAATGATCAGTTGTTCCCTACGTCTTTTCAGCAATACAATCAAGTTTTGGCAGAAAATAAAGTAATAAAAGGAACGGCTCAATCTGAAATGATAAAAAGAGTGGGACAGCGTATAGCTATAGCTGCAGAACGCTATTTAAATGCTAATGGTTACGAAGGTTATTTGAAAGACTATAAATGGGAATATAACTTAATTGAATCAGAAACTGTAAATGCTTGGTGCATGCCAGGAGGAAAAATTGCTTTTTATACAGGTATTTTGCCTGTTGCTGAAAGCGAAACTGGTGTTGCTGCAATTATGGGTCATGAAGTCGCACATGCATTGGCTAATCATGGGCAACAGCGAATGAGCGCTGGATTGTTACAGCAAGCTGGAGCTATTGGTTTGAATGTGGCTTTGCAAGATTCTGAAAACATTGCACTATACAATCAAGCTTATGGAATAGGTACCACAGTAGGAGGTGTGTTGCCTTTTAGTCGCGCACATGAAACTGAAGCAGACAAAATAGGTGTGTATTTAATGGCTATAGCTGGTTATAATCCAGATGAAGCTGCTGAATTATGGAAACGTATGGAAGCGATGAGTAATGGACAAGCTCCACCAGAAATGTTAAGTACGCACCCTGCCAATGAAAGTAGAATTCAAAACTTATCAGCATTAGCACCTCAAGCTAAAGCCGAAGCCCGAAAATTTGGCGTCAACTCTTTTAGGCCACTTGGAAAATACTAGATTTTAAAAATATTTGTTTACTTTAGAAGCTGCTCAAAAAAGAGCAGCTTTTTTTTATGGCAGAATTACAAAAAGGAAGTAAAAAATTACTAAATGCTTGGGCGTTTTATGATTGGGCAAACTCGGTTTATACATTAACTATAGCATCTTCAATATTCCCTATTTTTTATTCAGCTTTATTTTCTGGTGATAGTAAAACAGTTATGGCATTTGGATTCGAGTTCAAAAGCACCGCTTTGATAACTTTCGTAACTGCTTTTACATTTTTGGTAGTTGCTTTCACATCACCCATTCTATCAGGCATAGCTGATTATGTAGGTAATAAAAAGAATTTTATGAAATTCTTTTGTTATGTTGGTGGTTTGGGTTGCATTGGCTTGTATTGGTTTAGTATAGAACCTGGTCGTATTTATTTGAGCCTTCTATTTTACTTTATGGGTTTAATTGGATATTGGGGTAGTTTGGTGTTTTATAATTCGTATTTGCCAGATATCGCATTCAAGGAACAACAAGACGCTATTAGTGCCAAGGGTTTTAGTCTGGGATATTTGGGAAGTGTTCTTTTGCTAATAATCAATTTGGCTATGGTTATGAAGCCTGAATGGTTTGGTTTTGATATTGGTACTACTGAAGAAGAATTGAATACAGCCAAGTTTGAAGCTATGAAAATTGCATTTATCACAGTTGGCTTATGGTGGATATTATTTAGTCAGTACACATTTTATATTTTGCCAAAAGGCTCCTCATCAGGTCACAAAGTTACGAGAGCAATTATATTTGATGGTTTTAGAGAATTGCGTCAAGTTTGGAAGCAGCTAAAGCAAAACTTAAGATTAAAACGCTATCTATATGCTTTTTTTGTATTCAGTATGGCGGTTCAAACCATAATGCTGGTAGCTGTTTACTTTGGTGAAGAAGAGATTTCTTGGGGAACCGATGGTGAAAAAACCATGGGATTAATCGTTAGTATTTTAGTTATTCAATTAGTAGCTATTGTTGGCGCTATATTAACCTCACGAGCATCTGCAAAATTTGGAAATATAAAAACACTTATAGCCGTTAACTTTATCTGGATGACTCTATGTTTTTACGCCTATTTTATGAAAACACCCATGCAGTTTTATATAGCTGCCAGTTTGGTAGGATTAGTCATGGGAGGCATTCAATCTTTGGCACGATCTACATATTCAAAGTTTTTGCCTGAAACAGATGATACTACATCCTTTTTCAGTTTTTACGATGTTGCAGAAAAAGTAGGTATTGTTATTGGGATGATAATTTATGGTACTATTGATCAGATAACAGGAAGTATGCGTAATGCTATTTTGTTTTTGTTCCTTTTCTTTTTGGTTGGCATTTTATTGTTATTCAGAGTTCCAAAGGATAGGAAAAATGAATTTTTAAAAAATTAGTATGTTTACTTTAATTAATTAATCTAGATATGAAGAATATAAAATTTGTTTCCATTTTCATCATGGCGTTTGTCATGTTTTCAATAACATCTTGTGATAATGAACCTTTAGAAGGTGAGTTTAGTGATGGTACACAAAATGGAGGAGGTAATGGAAATGGGGGAAGTAATAGTAATATTTCTTCGATTTACGATAAGTGGTGGTATGACTCTGAAGATTTTACCGCAGATGTTTATTTTCATTCCAATGGTATGTACGAACAAAAAATTGAATTATTAGGAAATGAATTGGTTTCAACTGGCGATTGGTTTTGGGAAAATGAGAGTGATAGAATTATGAAAATTGAAAATTTGGAAGGGACTGGTCAATCAGCATCAGAAGCTTGGTTTAGGTTTAGCAATATAGAGAGCAGTTCTTTAAACCTTGAGCAATCTCAAAATGGAACGAGTTATGTTGCTGCTAGACTATATCGAGACACGGATTAATCATTTGCCTAATAGCTATATATTAAAAAGCGACTATGTTTTGTTTAATTGAAACAAGCATAGTCGCTTTATTGTTTTAATATTCGATATTACTATCGACTACTTACACTTCCTGAACCCGATACTTTAGTATCTTCTTTATCAGGATTACCTTTGTATTCCACATCACCTGAACCCGAAATACGCGCTTTGATAAATAAATTGCTTACTACTTCGGCATTTCCAGAGCCAGAAATAGATACTTCAGTGTTATCAGCTTCGAGACCAAATCCACTGTAGTCTCCTGATCCGGCAATACTGACCTCCAAATTAGTTGTCTTACCTTTTAAATCAATATCGCCAGAACCAGCTATACTGCTTTCAACAGAGGTCGCTTTGATATCTAATTTCATATCACCTGATCCGGCAAGTGAAACATCTAAACTGGTAGTTGAAATCGTGTCTTCTGTCCATAAATCACCGGAACCAGATAGGGATACGGCATTTATATCCCTAAACGGAATTGTAACAGTTATGGTTTTACCCATGCTCGTTTTAAGGTTAATACCTCTTTCAGTTTTTACCACAAGTTTTCCGTTTTTAACTTCAGTAATAACGTGCTTTAATAAATTTTCTTCACCTTCAATTTTTAATTGACCTTCGGTTCCAGATACCAATATATAGTCAAAAGAGCCAGCACAACTAATAGCATCATAATCACTAGTTGTTCGATTTATAGTTGTTACGTTGCCGTTTCCAGATACTTTCTTCCAAGATTGAGCACAGCTAAACGAAATGGCACTCAATAGGAATACCGTTAATAAAATTTTGTTTTTCATGGTTTAAGTTTTTTGATTGTTATTAGTTTTTGTTGAAAGTCACACTTCCGTAGTCTGAATTAATTTTTACTAGGTTGCCGGAGTTTTGCGAGCCGTGATAACCTGAATAATATTTTCCGCTTGATTCTTCACGTCTTTTGTTAAACTCAAAGCCATCAGCATCTCGCAATGAAGCATAATCTAGATTGATATCAAAATTGAAATTATAACCGCTGTCATAGCCAATGTTAATGCCAACGTAATCAGAATTAATAGTGATGTTTCCTGCATTTGCAGTCATGCGTTTTATTTTAATGGATCCATAGTCAGCATCAATAGTGACGTTCTTATAAATGTCACCTAATACAACAGTTAGGTAATCACCATTTCCAGTTACGCTATTCGCTTTATCAGCTTTAAGTGAACCATAATCGCAGTCATAAGTAATGTCTTCAGCTATCTCAAAAACAGATTTGGTATAATCAGCTGAAAGGGTTATGTTTTTTGCTTTGGCTACGGTAAAACCACTGTAATCAGCATCAATAGTTCCACCATTTATAAATTCAAAATAGCAATTCTGTGTGTAATCAAAGTTTAAAACATTGTTTGTGCCCATTAGCTCCTTGGTAGTAATTTTTCCATAATCACAGCTAATTTTAGCACGACCTTCTAATTTATCCAAATGGATACTTCCATAATCATTATCTAAATCAACGGAATTTGTCATGGGCATTTTTATAACATAGTTAACACTCATACTTGAGTTGTTTCCGCTATTCCAATTCCACCAAGATTTTGATTTATTTTTATTAAATATAGTTTTTGCAGAAACCATATTAGAGCTAGATTCGAAATCAACAGTAATTTCGTCCAATTTCTTTAAAACCTTATCTTCATTGCTGCCTTCAACTGTAATAGTAACTTCAACCTCAATACGATTTTCATTCCAAGTAACTATATCTAGATTGCCGTAACTATTATCTATTTTTAATTCAGCATTGGCATTGACATTAAATGACTTTTTAATAGTTTTTTCCTTTTTGTGTTTGGCAACACTATTTGGATTTGTTGATGCCAAGATAACGGTAGGTATCAGTAAAAGGAGAAAAAGGGTTTTAGATAGTATTGTTGTTTTCATTGTTGCTGTTTTTTAATTGTTCTACAATTTCAATTTGCTTTATAGTATTTTGTAATACTTCTATTCGGTTTTGAAAATTTGATATCATGGCATAAATCACACGTTGATCATTACCACTTTGCGATAAATCATTGATAAGGGATTCATATTCAATTTCTAATCGTTTTAATTGGGTTAGTGCATCCTGAATCAATAATTTGGTTTCTGGGTTTTTTGCATCCTCTAATTTTTTCAACTCAACAGAAATAGTTGATGTAAAGAAATCTTGTGTTTTTGCCATTTCGGGTGAAACACTTGCCAGGCCTTTGGCATTAACTTCATGACTGTTGCCAAGGACTAACACTATGATGAGAACTATTGATGCGGCAATCCCAACTAGAGGCTTCCAATTAAAACTAGGTTTAGCTTTTGTACGAATTACATAGTTTTGATTGTTCAATTTTGATGCAAACCTTTGTTTATGGTCAGCAGCTGGTTCTTCAATATCAAAATTGTCATTCAGCTTTTTAAATATGTTTTCTAAATTATCACTCATAATGCTACAATTAATTGTTAACCATAGGTTGTAATTTTTGTCTCAAGCTTTCTTTTGCTCTAGAAATTGTTGTTCTACAATTAGCATAGGATATCTTCATAAATGAACTAATCTCCTCATAATCAAAACCCTCTATTAAATGTAATGTTAATGCAATACGGTAATTGTCTTTTAATTGACTCATAGTACTTAATACTAATTTCGCTTTTTCGTTGGAGGTTGATGTTTCAGAGTCTATTCCCTGATTATCATCTTCAACTTTATACATAACATTTTCATAAGGAACGTTTTGGTATTTACTATTTTTGTTAAAATGATAAATACTGTTATTAACAACAATTCGTTTTAACCATGAACCAAAAGTCACTGTATCGTGTAAGCTGTCAAGTTTTGTAAAGGCAGACAAGAATGAATCTTGCATGATATCTTCAGCCTCAAAACTGTCTTTTACAATCCTTAAAGCTGTGTTATACATAGCTTTATAGTATCGGTTGTAAACTTCCAATTGCGCGGATTGGTTTCCAGCTTTACACAACTCAACGAGTTCTTCGATATTTTTGGTGGTTAGTGTCAAAAATTCAAATTGTTATTATAAAGATTATATATTTATTTAATTGTTACACTTTTCGATAAAAAAGTTTTAAGTCATGGCACATTAATTGAACTAATAGAGTGGCTATTTGAATTGTTTTTAGTTTAAATTATTGAAAATCAAACTTATAGCTATATTGATAATTAATAAAAATACAATAGAAATTTTGTTATTACGTACATTAATGACAGAATGACCTAAATAGAACTATGAAGAAATCTAATTTTTTAAGCCTTGACAGTTTGTCATTACAAGATTTTGATGAAAATTCGGAGTTAATTCCTTTAATGACTCCTGAAGATGAAGAAGAAATCAGAAAAGAAGACTTACCAAATTCTTTACCAATATTATCTTTGAGAAATACGGTATTATTTCCTGGAGTTGTAATCCCTATAACTGCTGGTCGTGATAAATCTATCAAACTCATAAAGGATGCAAACAACGGCAGTAAGGTTGTTGGTGTTGTTTCACAAAAAGACGAATCTGTTGAGGATCCAACAGGAAAAGATATTTACAAAACAGGTACTGTAGCGCGTATTTTAAAAGTGCTAAAAATGCCAGATGGTAACACTACAGTTATTATACAAGGTAAAAAGCGTTTTCAAATCAACGATGTTGTTTCAGAAGAACCTTATTTAAAGGCTACAATAAGTGAAGTACCCGAAGCCAGACCTGCAGAAAAAAACAAAGAGTTTAATGCCATTATCGATTCTATCAAGGAATTATCGCTGCAGATAATCAAGGATAGTCCAAATATTCCTAGTGAAGCATCATTTGCTATAAAGAATATACAAAGTGATTCGTTTTTAATCAATTTTGTGTCTTCAAACATGAATCTTTCAGTAACTGAAAAACAACAGTTATTAGAGATAAATGATTTGAAAGAACGTGCGATGGAAACGTTAAGGTATATGAATATTGAGTTCCAGAAATTGGAGCTAAAAAACGATATACAGTTAAAGGTTCAAAGTGATATGAACCAGCAACAACGTGAGTATTTCTTACATCAACAAATGAAAACTATCCAAGAAGAATTGGGTGGCGTGAGTCATGACGAAGAGTTGGAGGAAATGAAGCAACGAGCCAAAAAGAAAAAATGGCCAGAGAAAGTTGGTAAACATTTTGAAAAAGAATTGGCCAAAATGCAACGTATGAATCCACAAGTTGCAGAATACTCGATTCAAAGAAATTATTTAGACTTATTTTTAGATCTACCATGGCATAAGTACAGTAAGGATAGATTTGATTTAAAACGTGCAAAACGAATTCTCGATCGTGATCATTACGGATTGGATGATGTGAAACGCAGAATTATTGAACATTTAGCAGTTATTAAACTGCGTAATGATATGAAGTCGCCAATTCTTTGCTTGTATGGACCTCCAGGAGTTGGTAAAACATCTTTAGGGAAGTCAATTGCTGAAGCTTTAGGTAGAGAGTATGTGCGCATGTCTTTGGGTGGTTTACGTGATGAAGCTGAAATACGAGGACATCGTAAAACCTATATTGGTGCCATGCCAGGACGTATATTGCAAAATTTGAAAAAAGCTGGAACCTCAAACCCAGTATTTGTTTTGGATGAAATTGATAAATTGTCAAATTCGCATCAAGGAGATCCATCTTCAGCAATGTTAGAGGTTTTAGATCCAGAACAGAATAGTGAATTTTATGATAATTTCTTGGAAATGGGCTATGACTTATCTAAAGTTATGTTTATAGCAACTTCCAATAGTTTATCTACCATCCAGCCTGCGTTAAGAGATAGAATGGAGATTATTAATGTCACGGGTTATACTATTGAAGAAAAGGTTGAGATTGCTAAACGTCATTTACTACCAAAGCAGTTAAAGGAACATGGTTTGACTGAAAAACACCTTAAAATTGCAAAACCACAATTGGAAAAAATTGTGGAAGGTTATACACGTGAATCAGGAGTTCGTGGTTTGGAAAAGCAGCTTGCCAAGATGGTAAGACATGCAGCCAAAAATATTGCCATGGAAGAAGATTACAACATAAAAGTAACTAATGCTGATATTGTTGAAGTGCTTGGTGGTCCAAAATTAGAGCGTGACAAATATGAAAACAATAATGTGGCTGGTGTTGTCACAGGATTAGCCTGGACAAGAGTAGGAGGTGATATTTTATTTATTGAGTCTATATTATCCAAAGGAAAGGGTAATTTAAATATTACTGGAAACTTGGGTAAAGTCATGAAGGAATCGGCAACCATTGCTATGGAGTTCATAAAATCCAATGCTGATGAACTAGGTATTGATTCAGATATTTTTGATAAATATAATGTACACATTCACGTTCCAGAAGGAGCGACACCAAAAGATGGTCCTAGTGCAGGTATTACCATGTTAACGTCTTTAGTATCCCTATTTACGCAACGAAAAGTGAAGAAAAGTATAGCTATGACGGGTGAAATAACATTAAGAGGTAAAGTATTACCTGTTGGTGGTATTAAAGAAAAAATACTAGCCGCTAAACGCGCTAGAATAAAAGAAATCTTGCTATGTGAGGATAATAGGCGTGATATAGAAGAAATTAAACCTGAATATTTAAAAGGCTTAACCTTTCATTATGTTACTGACATGAGCGACGTAATTAAATTGGCATTGACAAATCAAAAGGTTAAAAACGCCAAAAAATTATAAGATAAATGAATATAAAACCTCGGATATTTTTCGAGGTTTTTTCTTACTCCAAAAATAAATTATTCTTGCATTCGTTTTAATATAGATTTAGTTACTTTGCAGCGTTTATGTTGAAAAGAATTACCACCTTATTTTGCTTACTAATAAGCACATACACGAGTGCGCAACTTGGTGGTGAATCAACCTACCAGTTTTTAAACTTAATTGCATCTCCAAGGCAAGCTGCATTGGGAGGAAAAGTGTTTACCAACATTGATTATGATGTGTCTCAAGCATTGACCAATCCGTCTGCCATAAATGTAGAAATGGATAATCAATTGGCTGTCAATTATTCTAGTTATTTAGGAGGAATTAGCTACGGAACGGCTGCATACGGGTACACTTGGGATAGACGTGTGTTAACTTTTTTTGGTGGAATTTCTTACATCAATTACGGAAGTTTTGACGGTTATGATGAATTAGGGAATTCAACCGGGACTTTCAGCGGAAGCGAAGCATCCTTATCATTTGGACATTCCAGACAAATTGGTTATTCTGATTTTTATCTTGGAGGTACTGTAAAATTGATAACTTCAAAGCTGGAGCAGTATTCATCATTTGGTGGCGCTATTGATGCTGCATTAATGTATGTTGATGAAGATATTGAATTTCAAGCAACACTAGTTGTTAGAAATTTGGGAATGCAAATCACAACCTATGCTGGTCAAAATGAACCGTTACCACTTGAAATAGCTTTTGGTATGTCTCAAACACTAGAAAATGTACCTTTGAGATGGCACTTGACTTTTGAGAATCTTCAACAATGGCCTATAGGTGTTGGTAATCCGGCAAGAGCAGAAACTGATTTAGAAGGTAATCAAACGCAGGAGGAGGTTGGTTTTTTTGGAAATGTATTACGTCATACAATTCTGGGTGCAGAAATTTTTCCTGCTGGAGCTTTTAATATTAGACTGGGTTATAATTTTAGAAGAGGTGAGGAGTTACGAATAGTTGACCAAAGAAATTTTTCAGGAATTTCTGCAGGTATCGGATTAAAACTTAATAAATTTAGATTTAGCTTTACCCATGCACGTTATACGAGTGCATCCAACGCTAATTTTTTTGGAATGCAAATAGATTTGAGATAAATGCGAAAAATTACCATTGCAATTGACGGTTTTTCATCAACAGGTAAAAGTACTGTAGCAAAAGAACTTGCGAGGTTTTTGGGTTACATATATGTGGACTCTGGAGCTATGTATCGCGCAGTAACGTTGTTTGCAATGGAAGAAGGATATATTAATGAGAACAACTTTGATGTTAAAGGGTTGATTTTGAATTTAAATACTATTGAAATTTCTTTTGCCTTAAATCAGGATACGCAAATTGCTGATGTTTATTTAAATAGTATCAACGTTGAGAAGAAGATAAGAACATTAGAAGTCTCAAATTTTGTAAGTCAAGTAGCTGCAGTGTCAGAGGTGAGAAGTATGTTGGTAAAACAACAACAAAAAATGGGAGAGGAGAAAGGAGTTGTTATGGATGGTCGCGATATAGGAACGGTAGTGTTTCCGAATGCAGAATTGAAAATATTTATGACTGCTTCAGCAGAAAAACGAGCGCAAAGACGTTACAACGAATTGATAGATAGAGGTGATAATGTGGACTACCAGGCTGTTTTAAAAAATATTCAAGAACGCGATTACATTGATTCGCATCGTACTGATTCCCCTTTAATCAAGGCAAATGATGCTATTGAAATTGATAATTCAGACATGACTTTAGATGAACAATTTCAAAAAGTGTTGCAGCTTACACTTAAGACTTTAGAGGATTTAGAATAAATAATTAATTTTCAGTAATTAAGCTATTGTTTTATTAAGTAAAAAGTAGTATTTTTGCACTCCTTTTTAGCAATGCGTTGGAAATTGAAAAGGGATAACTAAATAAAACATAACACTTCTGTGTGTTAATTGCTTAAATTTTCCAAAACATAACAGAATACAAATTATTATCAGCACATGGCTGAAAAAGCAAAACAAGCGGAAGTTGAAGCAACTGAAGCACAAGCAGTTGAAACAACTGAAACTGAAACTCAAACAGTTGAAGCTCCAGAGGTATCTGAAGCTCAAAAAAACCCTGAAAAATTCTTAAAAGATTTTAACTGGCACAATTACCAAGAAGGTATTGATGAAGTTGAAGATTCTCAATTAAAAGAATTTGAAAAATTAGTAGCAGAAAATTTCGTTGACACTTTAGATGATGAAGTTGTTGAAGGTGAAGTTATTCACATTACAGATCGTGATGCCATAATTGACATCAACGCTAAGTCTGAAGGTGTTATTTCATTAAACGAATTCCGTTACAATCCTAACTTAAAAGTTGGAGACAAAGTAGAAGTATTAATTGATGTTCGTGAAGACGCTACAGGTCAGCTAGTATTATCACACAGAAAGGCTCGTGTTATCAAAGCATGGGATCGTGTTAATGCTGCGCATGATACTGGAGAAATCGTTAACGGTTTTGTTAAGTGTAGAACTAAAGGAGGTATGATTGTAGATGTTTTTGGAATTGAAGCATTCTTACCTGGTTCACAAATTGATGTTAAGCCAATTCGCGATTACGATCAGTACGTAAATAAAACAATGGAATTCAAAGTGGTTAAAATCAACCACGAATTCAAAAACGTTGTTGTTTCTCATAAAGCGCTTATTGAAGCGGATATTGAAGAGCAAAAGAAAGAAATTATTGGTCAGTTAGAAAAAGGACAAGTATTAGAAGGTATTGTTAAAAACATTACTTCTTATGGTGTGTTTATTGACCTTGGTGGTGTTGATGGTCTTATCCATATTACCGATCTTTCTTGGTCACGTATCAACCATCCAAATGAGATTGTTGAGTTAGATCAAAAATTAAACGTAGTTATCCTTGATTTTGATGAAGATAAATCAAGAATCCAATTAGGTCTTAAGCAATTATCTAAACATCCATGGGATGCATTAGGTGAAGACGTTAAAGTTGGTGACAAAGTAAAAGGTAAAGTAGTTGTTATTGCAGATTACGGTGCATTTATTGAAGTTGTTGACGGCGTTGAGGGATTAATTCACGTTTCTGAAATGTCATGGTCTACGCACTTACGATCAGCACAAGATTTCGTTTCTGTTGGAGATGAAGTTGAAGCTCAAATCTTAACGTTAGATAGAGAAGATCGTAAAATGTCACTTGGTATTAAGCAATTAACACCAGATCCATGGACAGATATTACTAAAAAATATCCTGTAGGTTCTAAACATACTGGAACTGTACGTAACTTCACTAACTTTGGTGTATTTGTAGAGTTAGAAGAAGGTATTGATGGATTAATTTATATTTCAGATTTATCTTGGACGAAGAAAATTAAGCATCCAAGTGAGTTCTGTAACGTAGGTGATAAGTTAGACGTTGTGGTTCTAGAATTAGACGTTGAAGGGCGTAAATTAAGTTTAGGTCACAAACAAACAACTGACAATCCTTGGGATAAATATGAAAAAGAATTCGCTGTAGGTACTGTACACAAAGCTGAATTAACTGAAATAGTTGACAAAGGTGCTACTATTGATTTTAATGAAGATATCGTGGCTTTTGTTCCTTCTCGTCATATGGAAAAAGAAGACGGAAAGAAACTTAAGAAAGGTGAAGAAGCAGAATTCAAAATCATTGAATTTAACAAAGAGTTTAAACGTGTAGTTGCATCGCATACGGCTATCTTTAGAGAAGAAGAAGCTGCCAATGTAAAAGCTGCTGCCAATAATGCTGCTGCTGAAGCAAAACCAACACTTGGTGACGCTAATGACACATTGCAAGCTCTTAAAGATAAAATGGAAGGGAAATAATATCCCATTCTATTATAAAGTAAAAGCCTTCCAATTTTTGGAAGGCTTTTTTATTTTTTTGCATTATCTTTGTACTCCAAACACGTTTGGGTAGTTTATGAGTCAAAAAGTTTTACTTAACGCAAAAGAGGTAAACATCATTCTTCATCGATTGGCTTGTCAACTTATTGAGAATCACAATGACTTTACTAATACGGTTTTAATTGGTATTCAGCCAAGAGGTAAATATTTAGCCAATCGTTTGACGCAAATGCTAAAAACGGATTATAAGGTAAAAAATGTGCAATTGGGCCATTTAGATATCACTTTTTTTAGAGATGATTTTAGAAGAAGTGACAAGCCTTTGGAAGCTAATACCACCAAAATTGATTTTCTTGTAGAAGGTAAAAAAATTGTCTTTATTGATGATGTTCTGTACACCGGAAGAAGTATTAGAGCGGCTTTGACGGCTATTCAATCATTTGGAAGACCAAACGAAATTGAATTATTAACTTTAATTGACAGACGTTTTAGCAGACATTTACCTATCCAGCCAAATTATAAAGGGAGACAGGTAGATGCTATTAACGAAGAAAAAGTAATTGTGCATTGGCAAGAAGAACAAGGAGAAGATGCTGTTTACTTAATTAATAAATAATAGTATGAACGAGTTAAGTGTTAATCACTTATTGGGAATTAAATATCTTAACAATGAGGATATTCAGCTTATTTTTGAAACTGCTGACCATTTTAAAGAGGTTATTAATAGACCAATTAAAAAAGTACCTTCACTTCGTGATATCACCATTGCCAATTTATTTTTCGAAAACTCAACTAGAACCAAGTTATCATTTGAATTAGCTGAAAAGCGACTTTCGGCCGATGTTATTAATTTTTCGGCATCACAATCATCCGTAAAAAAAGGAGAGACTTTAATTGATACTGTTAACAATATCCTATCCATGAAAGTGGATATGGTAGTCATGAGACACCCAAATCCTGGTGCCAGTGTATTTTTGTCTAATCATGTGAATGCAAGTATTATAAATGCAGGAGATGGCGCGCATGAACATCCTACACAGGCTTTATTGGACTCGTATTCCATTCGTGAGAGATTAGGGGATGTAAAGGGTAAAAAAGTTGTTATAGTTGGAGATATATTGCATAGTCGTGTGGCATTATCAAATATATTCGCATTAAAAACGCAAGGCGCACAGGTCATGGTTTGTGGTCCCAAAACTTTAATACCAAAATATATTGATAAACTTGGTGTAACGGTTGAAACCAATTTAAGAAAAGCTTTAAACTGGTGTGATGTAGCCAACATGCTTCGTGTTCAAAATGAACGTATGGCTGTGAGCTATTTTCCATCGGCTAGAGAATATACCCAACAATATGGTGTAAATATGGAATTACTGAATTCTTTGGATAAGGAAATTACCATAATGCATCCAGGACCTATTAATCGTGGTGTTGAAATCACCAGCGATGTTGCAGATTCAGATCAAGCCATTATTTTAGACCAAGTACAAAACGGTGTGGCAATTAGAATGGCTGTTATTTATTTATTAGCATCAAAAATTAAACAATAGTATTATGATTTTTGACAAGAAAGACAATATTACAATTATTACTCAAGAGAAAGCTTCAATTGTAGAATTAGTAAAAAAGCTAGATGTTTTATACAATCGTTTTAAAAATGATAATGTCATCGTTTCTTTAACTAGTTTAAAACCAATTGCGCTAAATGAAATAGTTGAGTTTTTAAAAATTTCAAACATTCACAGGAAAGCCAAAAACTCATTTGTCATTGTTACGGATAAAGTCAATTTAGACGAAATGCCAGATGAATTGGTTGTTGTACCTACCATGCAGGAAGCTTATGATATCATAGAAATGGAGGAAATGGAGCGCGATTTAGGATTTTAAAATGAAGTTAACCATTTTAGGCTGTCATAGTGCAACACCTCGTATTGATACAAACCCAACTTCACAGGTTTTAGAAATTAAAAACCATATCTTTTTAATTGATTGTGGTGAAGGGACTCAAGTGGAACTTCGCAGAAATAAAGTCAAATTCTCCAGGATTAAGCACATTTTTATTTCCCATCTGCATGGAGACCACTTTTTCGGATTGATTGGGCTGATATCTACGTTTAGATTATTGACCAGAGAAACCGATTTACATATCTATGGACCTAAAGGATTAAAAGAAGCCATAACCCTACAGTTAAAGCTTGGCAATTCTTGGACTAATTACCAACTTATTTTTCATGAGTTGACATCTACAGAATCAGAAATCATTTTTGAAGATGACAAAGTTTTAGTCCGCACTATCCCGTTAAAACATAGGATTTATACAAATGGTTTTTTGTTTCAGGAAAAATTGGGAGAACGCAAGTTGGATATCAATGCCGTCTTAAATGCTAATATTGATGTTGCCTACTATAGAAAACTCAAGCAAGGTTTTGATGTAACCAATGAAAATGGTGTGTTAATTAAAAATGCGACTGTTACCAAAGAGCCAAATACTCCTAAAAGTTATGCTTATTGCAGTGACACGGCTTATACAGAAACCATTCTACCTGTAATTGAAAAGGCTCATGTTTTGTATCATGAATCTACATTTTTAGAAAAACACGCACATTTATCAAACCCAACAAAGCACAGCAGTGCCATTGAAGCAGCCACTATTGCAAAAAAGGCAGAAGTTGGTACTTTAATACTGGGACACTATTCCACACGGTATGACGATATCTCAAGTTTTAAAGAAGAAGCAAAAACCGTTTTTGAAAATGTTGAACTAGCAAAAGCTGGAAAAGTGTTTAAATTTTAAACTCTTCAATATTTTGCATCCAATAAATAGCTTCCTCTAGGCTAGAGCAACGTTTTAAACTATTGCTTGTAAACTGCTTTTCTAAAGTAGCATTCATATAGCTTATATCATCATAAACAACTGCAGCACTGGCTATAATAAATCCAAACTCTTGATTAAATTGTGTCCATAAATGCGGATCAAGCGAGTAAGGGTTTATTCTATTTGATATATACCCAATTTTCAGTCCGTAGCCATAATGTCTAATGAGCTCGGCAGCTAAAACTTGAATTTTATCCCAATCAAAGTGAATACCTTCATGTAATTCTGAAATAATAAATCTATTCATTAAATAAAAATCACCAAAAGAAAGCGCTAATTTCTTGTGATTTAAAAGCTTAAAATAATTACTCTTTTCAAAATTCATTTCATCAAATATTGCTTAAATTTATAAGAAATTTCAGTAGTTAAAAAATATAGACCTTAATTAATTATTAATTTAAATAACCAGTATTCCTAATGGATGCAGACTTAAGCAATTACAGAAAATCTTACGAAAAAGGAGAACTATCACTGGAGCAATCACCTGATAATCCATTAGAGTTGTTTAGAACTTGGTTTCATGAGGTTGATACCCATTTTCCAGAAGACGAAACTAACGCTATGACCATATCTACTATTGGTCTAGATGGTTATCCCAAAAATAGAATTGTTTTGCTTAAGCGTTATACTTATGAAGGCTTTATATTTTTTACAAATTACAATAGTGAAAAGGGTAGGGCAATAGCTAATAATCCAAATGTAAGCCTATCCTTTTTTTGGCATGGGGCCGAACGTCAGATTATTATTAAGGGTAAAGCTGAAAAAATTGCTGAAAATTTAAGTGATGGCTATTTTGAGTCACGTCCTAGAGGTAGCCAGTTAGGTGCTATAGTATCTGAACAAAGTGCTGTTATTTCAGACAGAGAAACCCTTGAAAGTGAATTGAAAGCACTTGAAAAGCAGTATGAAGGTAAAACTATTCAACGTCCTGACTTTTGGGGTGGTTACCTTGTTAAACCTGTTGAAATAGAATTTTGGCAAGGGAGACCTAATAGATTGCACGATCGAATTCGCTATAAACTAGATGCAGAATTCAATTGGTCAAAAAATCGATTATCGCCATAAAAAAACCGATTAAAAACACTATTTTCACTTCAAAACGTGCATTTCATCGATTAAAAACATAAACAATCGATAAAAAGCATGTCTTTTATCGATTTTAACATTTCTTTAACACTCTCTTTCGGTTAGGAAGTTAATTTTACTATCCCAAATCTAAATAACCTAACAATGAAAAGACCTACTTTATTGCCTGTTATGGTATTGCTTATCATGCTCGCAACCTCGTGTTCATCAGAATCATTAGATGAAAATGCAAACAACGCACATGCTGAATTAATTGTTCCTGAAACCAAAGCTATTGAAGTGGAGATTATGGAACTTATTAATGATCACAGATTAAGTCTTGGATTAAACCCGCTAGATAATATGAACGTTATAAAGGCCCAAGCTTATAGTCATACGGATTATATGATTGCTCAAAATAACGTCTCACACGATAATTTTTTCCAACGTAAAAACTATTTGGTAAATAGTGTAGGAGCCAATAGAGTATCGGAGAATGTGGCCTATGGCTATACATCTGCACAGTCTGTTGTAAATGCCTGGTTAAATAGTGATGGTCACCGAGAAAACATTGAAGGAAATTACACAGATTTTGAAATATCTGCCGAGCAGAATAGTGAAGGTAGATGGTATTATACCAATATTTTTGTAAAGAAATAACCGACTCATAATTGTTAGTATATAGATAGATTAATAGCAACCTAAATCAATTTACTTAACTGAAAAAGACTACCGTTCTGGTAGTCTTTTTTTATGTTTTCTCAACGATATATTGTATGGCACTTTTTAGAAAATGTCTAGCGGACTTTTCAGTCGTAAAATACAATTAGTAAATACGCAGGATATCCGAGAAGAAATTTTTACACAACGAACTGAACGTGTTATTGAACGCTCGTTTTAATCTCTGGTCGCTGTCCAAGGAGCGGTAAATTCTCGATTTGGACAATATGTTATTCCATAGAGCTTACCATTTTCGAGATAACCGGAGTGATAATAGTCATTACTTTGATCTGATGTAGAAAATGCGAAATAAAGTTTTGACCAATTTTCATTTATCAGGGCATTTTTTATGTCACTACCATAGAATGTTCCTGTAAACGTATTATTATTTATAGATTTTACTAAAAAGGGTTGATAATATTCATCAGAATTCGGTGTAGGTCGCAAATCAACTTTCCATTTTCCAGTTAAAAGATCATTTTGATTAGATGAATTAGTACTTGGTTCTTGTGCAACTAAATAAATTGGCAGTAGTAAAAGTAAACAGATAATTTTAAGTTTTCTTATCATAATTTGAATTTCTCTAAATGAATCAAGAAGTATTTGTGTATGATTTCGTCGTGTGTTGATCTTCTAAAGTTAATAAATAAATCACAGATAGTAAGTTCGCTAAATAAGCGTATTGCAAGCTGACGCTATAAATTTCGTAAGTAGGAGACTAGTAGAATTAAATAATAAACGTTTATGACTGAAGTTTTAATTAAGTCATTTATTTTTTTGTCTAAATTAAAAGTTAAAAAGTTAGACAAACAATTATATTAGTTATATCTTTACATGAATTTTAAAAAAAAATATTATGAAAAAATTAGTTCTTATTTTAACAATTGCTCTGACATTAGGTGTTACTGCCAATGCTAGTGCCCAAGAATCGATAGTCGAAGTTGCTGTTGGTAATGAAGATTTTACAACATTAGTGACAGCTTTAAAGGCTGCGAATTTAGTTAGTGCCTTACAAGGAGATGGACCCTTTACAGTTTTTGCACCAACAAACGATGCGTTCGCCAAAATTGATTCAAAAACATTAAATTCTCTTTTAGAACAAAAAAATCAAAAAGCATTAGCTAATATCTTAACTTATCATGTAATACCTGGTAAAATTACTGCGACTGATGTAGTTGCTGCGTTGAAGAAAGGTAATGGCATGGTTGAACTAAAAGCTTTAAATGGGCAGATGCTTACTGTTTTGGAAAAAGACGGCAAAATTTGGCTAAAAGACTCAAATGGAAATTTTAGTGAAATTACTGCCACAGATGTTATGGGTAGCAATGGTGTCATTCATGTAATAAATACAGTGGTAATGCCAAAATAATCAGCAATACATTGATATTAATAAAAGAACCTCGATAATTCGAGGTTTTTTTTAACTTTTTTTAAAAAACATAGCCAACGGCTTGGCCATATTTTCGTTAGGTGGGTTAGCACTTAACTTTGCAAATAAAGACCAAAGTAGGCTAGAAGAAGAATTACTTATTGCCATTGTTGTTCAATGTTTTTATTTAATATTTTTTTTAGAAATCAGATGTTTCTTCACTTTTGGATTAGTCATTATAGATTTCTTGAAGTCTTTAAAAGTTTCATAGTTATTTGGTGAATCTTTTATTTGATCATATAGGAATGATTTGTCTGTTTGGGGATAAATTATGATTGTTTCTCCAAATCTTAAATCAAAAAGTTTCATATTTATAAGCAATGTAGAATATCCATCTGGACTTGCGGAAAACACCCAATCAAATTCATTGTTTTTTACTTTAAATATTCCTTGTGCTGTTAAATACGGATAATTACGTGAATCAACCAATGTGGTTTCTTCTGCATCCTTGTCATTTGTTAAAATAATTAAGGTTAGTTTATCGATTATTATTTCACTTTCTGGGTTTTCAAATTCTCCAATTCTTACACCTTTAAAAACTGTAGAGTCCATATCCATTACAAACGGATTACTGGATACAGCATAATTATATTCAGCTACTGGAAAAGGCGATTTGTTTAATGGATAACTCTGAAAAATTTTAGAATACTTATTATATGTTTCAATGTCTTGATTAAATAGCTTTATATCCCATTTAGTAGTATCTAGGTGTTGAACAGCTCTATTGTTTAACTTTTCAATATCCCAATTCTTTTCTTTAACTGTTTGAACAAGCGAATTGGATTGTTCTTTCTCTTGACAAGAATGAAATAGAATTCCCGAAATTATTATTATCAGTAACTTTTTTGTCATTTTCTAATGTTGTAAAACACATAAATAACATTACTCGTAATGTTATATTTATTCCATGTACCTACAAATCTAATATTTTTAAAATTCAAAAGCCACTCGCTAGGAGTGGCTTTTTAGTTAATAAGATCATTGTTAGGAAGGTTTTAATATTGTAAGCATATTAAATCAATTTACTTAAATCTTATGTAACTAGTATTGTAATTGAAGGCACCAGCTAAACTGCTTGTAGCAGCTTAACTAGCGTTTCATAAGGGTATGTTATTGATTATCACTTAAGATGATAAATTTAGATCGTCTATTAGCTTGGTGCTGTTCTTTAGAACATGATACACCATTAGAACATTCGTTAACCAATTGCGTTTCACCATAACCAATGGCACTTTCAATGCGTTCCTCTTCAATTCCTCTAGAGTATAAATACTTTTGAGTTGATTTGGCACGTCTGTCAGACAACTTCATGTTGTAGCGGTCACTACCACGACTATCAGTATGCGATTCAATTTTAATAACCATATTTGGATGTGCACGCATTACAGATACGATATTTTCAAGTTCGTAGGCTGCATCTGGACGTATATTCCACTTATCAAAGTCAAAGAATATTGGGTTGATTACTATTTCACCACCAATAATTAATGGTATTAAGTTTAAATCAACTTCATTTTCTTCACCATTAACATCAGAAGTCGTTACATCTTTCTTGTCATCTTTGTAATCTGCCATACTACCAAGAACGGTGTATATCTGATCACAATCGGCTTCAATTTCGTATTCGCCTTCTTCATTGGTTTCAGTTTCAGAAACAATTTTACCAGCTTCGTCAATAAGTTGAACTTTAGCACCAACCAATGGCATTAGGGTTAAACTATCTCTTACAACACCTTTAATCATTTGTTTACAAGGCATTTCTTTTAAACTGTAAATGTCGTCACCACCTTTACCGCCTGGTCTATTTGATGTAAAATAACCTTCTTTAGTATCACTATTGATATAGAAAGCAAAATCATCGTAACCACTGTTATATGGTGCACCAAGGTTTTCTGTTTCCGCAGAGTCGTCTTTAATAATATTAGATTTAAAAATATCTAATAATCCTAAATTTAAGAATCCGTCAGAAGAGAAGTATAAGGTACTATCTTTAGCAACAAATGGGAACATTTCACGTCCTTCTGTATTTACTGACTCTCCTAAATTTTCTGGAGTGCCATAGCTGTCACCATCAATGGATACTTTGTAGATATCTGTTTGTCCATAACCACCTTCACGGTCAGAAACAAAATAAAGCGTTTTATTATCTGGACTCAATGTTGGATGACCTGTAGAAAACACCTCGTCATTGAATGGTAATTCTACACTTTCTCCCCAACCTTCGTCGGTTTTTGTGGCTTTGTAAATTTTTAAGTGAGAAGTTCCTTTTTTGTCATATCGAGGCTTATTTCTTTTATCAACATTATCTCTTGTAAAGTACATGGTGTTACCATCATTCGTAATACAAACACTAGCTTCGTGAATATCATCACGCTTTACTTCGTCAAACTCTACGCCTGTAACATCGCCAAGTTCGTATTTGTTTTCTTCATCATTACTTATTTCACCTGAATAGATATCTAAATACGGCTCTCCATTCCATTTATAAATGTCATTTTCAGTATTTCTAGCTGAAGCAAAGTATAGTTTGTTTTCATGTACAAAACCACCAAAATCTGAATAACTGGAATTAGCGTCTAGGTTTTTAGTTTCAACAACAATACCTTTTTTAGATTCTAATTCTTTGTATAAGTGAATGTTACTGCCATCTAATTCTTCAGCACGACTATCATCATCCTGTATTTCTTTAAATGTTACCAACCACTTGTCAGCTTCTTCATAGTTTCCTAAACTACGTTGGGATTGAATATATTTATAAATGTATTCTGGGTTAACCTTTTCATACTTTCGTAGAGCCAGGTTGTACCACTTTGAAGCTTGTTGCGTTAACGAATTGTTATAGTAACAGTCTCCTAATCTAGTCAAAACGTGTTCTGAACTATCACCTTTCATGACTGCTTCTTCGTACAACTCGGCCGCTTTTAGGTAAGCGTAGTTGTCAAAAAATCTGTCAGCTACTTTTTTTTGCGAAAATAGAAAAGTACTACTTAATGCAATTATTGTGAATATTACTTTAGTTTTCATACGATTTTATTTTTAGAAATATCTAGGTGATTTAATTCGTTTTGTTTTAAATAATTCAAACATTATTAAAACTTCATGGGTTCCTCCAGTGTAATCATTTAAGTCAGACAAAGGATATTCATATGAGTATCCAATACGTAACTGTTTTGATACTTGGAAGTCAGCAATACCAGCTAAAGCTGAAGTATTTTGATCAATTCTGTAACCAGCACCTAACCAGAACTTTTCGTAAAACAAAAAGTTAGCAGTGATGTCAAATGATAGCGGAGCACCATTGGTTGCTTTTAATAAATAAGCGGGTTTTAATTTTGTATTTTCACCTAGGTCAAACACATATCCACCTGTAAAATAATAACCTACACGTTCTAAAGCTTGGTATTCTTGTCCATCAGGTGATTCATTACTATAATCATTAGTTAAAAGTCTTGGTGCTGAAAGTCCTAAATACCAACGTTGGCTGTGCCAGTACAAACCAGCACCAATGTTAAAGTTCATGCGATCTTCAACTCCAAAAACCAAAGGATCTTGTCCCGTTGGATCTGTATTAGCTCTGTCAAGACTATAACTCGTAAGACCAGCTTTAGCACCAAATGCTAATTCAGTTTTCTCACCTGTTTTAATAGTATATGAGAAATCACCATAAAAATAGCTGAATCGCTCATCACCCAATTTGTCATTGATAAATGAAGCTCCTATACCAATCTTATCATTTCTTAAAGGTGAATGAACAGAAAGGGTTTGGGTTATTGGACCACCATCAAAGCCAACCCATTGACTTCTATGTAGACCAACTACACTTAAAGTTTCTCTACTACCAGCGTAGGCTGGGTTAATCGAGATGGTATTATACATGTATTGAGTGAATTGCGGTAACTGTTGTGCAATTCCAACCGTACAACTTAATAATGCCAATGCAATTATATAATGTTTTATAAGTTTCATAGGTCTAAGTTTTATTTGGTTCCTACGTAGAAGTAACCTGTGAAAGGTTTCAATCCACTATTCTTTAGATTAATAATATAGTAGTATGTTCCTGTTGGGACTTTATCTGAATTTCCAAACGATGAGTTATGAGCCGTACCGTTCCAGTCATTTTGATAGCTGTTGGCTTCAAAGATGACAGCTCCCCAACGGTTAAATATCTTAATATCTATAGCAAATCCACAATCTTCAGCACCAAATACTTCAAAGTATTCATTCCACTGGTCACCGTTTGGTGTTACAGCTGTTGATACAGTAATGTCATCACATGCTAAAGGAATACACTCGTCATTTACATTTATTGTTACTTCTGTTGTACTTAAACAACCATTGTCTTCAACAGAATAGCTGAATATATAATCTCCAAGCTCAACTTCTAACGGATCAAATATGCTTCCGTCTAATACTGTGTCACCAGAAATCACTTCCCATGTGCCAGAGGTGTCATTACCAGAGTAATAGCCAAATAAATCTATTGCTCCGTCATCTGTACATCTATCATCTGTAACCGTTGTCACAAAATCTTGTAGAGTTACAAAAACATTTTGTACGAATACTGCTTTTAAGTTACAATTGTCAATAACATTCCAGGTCCAAGTTATTTGATAATCACCAGGATTGTTTGGATCAAAATTACTTGTTACTTGAGGGTTATCACCAACTATAACAACATTTGTAGAGCATTCATCAAATTCAAGAACAGGAGGTTCTGGAATAGCATCACAACTTACTGTAATATCAGATAAATCATTTGTCACCGATGGAGGCGTCGTATCAATCACATTAATAGTTTGTGATACACTTGTCATGTTGTTACATGAGTCAACAAATTCCCATGTACGTGTAATTACGACATTACATAAATCGGAATTATCCATAGTTTCAACACCTTGCGATGTTAATTCACCATCACAGTTATCAGTTGTTGATAAAGGCATCATATCTGGTACATCAACTATACAACTATATGTAGCATCTGCAGGTACATCAGGTTCAGCAGGCGCGATTGTATCACCAACAATAATAGTTTGCGTTACGTTAATCGAGTTGTTACAATCATCTGTAACACTATAAGTTCTCGTAATCGTTTCAGGACAAGATTGACCATCCGAGCTATCGCTAACAAAAGCAACAACAGGTACTGAACAGTTATCGGCAGCATCTGTTACTACTGAAATATCAGCAGCAGGCACATCACCAATACACTCAACTGTAATACCAGCTGGGTTAGATGCTGTAGGCG
>NZ_JABANC010000003.1 GCF_012931685.1 Hanstruepera ponticola | reverse complement strand
CACCAGTAATCACAACAGATGATGAGAGTGGTGATTTAGGCTGTAACCCAGAAGTAATGGCACCGATGTTCGAAGCAACAGACAACTGTGGTGTAGGTGAGCCAATAGTAACAACAGCAGGGCCAACAAATGACGGATGTGCATACAGCCAGACTTGGACAGCAAATGTTACAGATAACTGTGGTAACCAAGCACAGGCTGTAAGTGTGACATACACATGGACAGTAGATACAGAAGCACCAGTAATTACTACCAATGGTACCAGTGGCGATTTAGGATGTAATCCAGAGATTGTACCACCAATGTTTAAGGCAGATGATAACTGTGCTGGAGTAGTTTATTTAGATCCAGAAACATCAGGACCAACAAATGACGGATGTGCATACAGCCAGACATGGGTAGCGACATATACAGATCCTTGTGGTAATAAGGCAGCACCTGTAACTGTAACTTATACTTGGACAGTTGACACGGAAAACCCAGATATTGAAATCCCAGAAATGGAACCAATATGTAATGGTGTATTCCCGGAAAATGTTACTGTTAATTGGACAGATAACTGTTCAGATGGTGGAGAATTATCAGCTGGTCCAACTAACATAATAGTTTCTGAATGTCAAGAGACTGCAGACTATGTGTTTACTGTTACTGATGAATGTGGTAATACAGCAACTGAAACATTGACATTAATTCGTGAGTTTGATGTTATAGGGGAATGTGAAACAGCATTTGGTCGATCTGAAAATAATAGTATTTGTTTTATTCCAGACTTTAGTCGTTGGGGTTGGACAAACTATTTTGAAGGCGAAGGAGAGTATACATTACAAATGTATGCAGGTGCAGCTCATTGTGATATTAGTAGAGGATCTTATGCAGGTGATGTTATTGTAACTTATGAAAATGGTCAAGTAACATTGATGTTTAATATTGATTCTGGCTACACAATGAGAGAGGCTCATGTTTATGTTGGTTGCGATATGTATCCAACAGGAAATAATGGAGCTCCTACAGTAGCGCCAGGTCAGTATAACTTCAATCCTAGTGGGTTGAGTGATGGAGTATCTAATTACACAGTTGGACCAATAGATGCAAGTGGTCCTATATATGTCATTGCTCATGCAGTGGTATGTGAGGTAACATGCAAATGTTCAGTGTCTGAAAATGAAGGAGGTCAATTTATACCATCTAATTATGATGCTATTAATTGTGGAGCTGATCTAACAAATGATGAAGTTCCTTCTGATGAAATTACATTTACTGCTTATCCTGTACCATTTGAAAGAGAAGTATTCATTAATTACGAATATGACTTCGAAACAGATGTAACAGTTGAAGTATTTGATGTAAGAGGCGTGGTTGTAAGAAAAGTTTCTAATACAAATTATGTAAAAGGAACTGAAGGTACTACAAGAATTGACTTGTCTGATGCCAATAATCAATTCTATTTTGTAAGACTAACAACCAGCAAAGGTACAGTTACCAAGAAGATTGTTTCTTCCAGTCCTCAAAGAAGAGATTAGAGCAAATAATCATGAATAAAAAAAGGAGCAATTTAATTGCTCCTTTTTTATTTTATATCTTATACAATCTCAAGTTTTAAGAAATGGAATGTACTAATATTATTTGCACAATGCATTAGCCCAAATAATAGCATCATCAAGTTTTGAGAATGCTTTAAAGGGTTTGGTGAGAAAAACACTTTCTAATTCTGTATTATCAATAACAATTTTTTTTCCAGTAACTACAGCAAAGCCCACAAGATTTTGGATTTTAGAGGTTCTGAAATAAATATTAGGATCAACAGCATACGAATTTATTCTATGTGTGATATAAACAAAGTTCTTGTTTGTAAAAAATTGCTCTGAAATATCTTCTAAAACATCATTAAGTTCTGGTGTAACAGTAATACCTTCATTCATTACGGCAATTACGTAATTATCATGTATTGTTACATTTCCAAACGGATATTTTAACTCATGTGACATATTTAAAGATAAGGATTTAAAACTTAAGCATAAAAAACTCCGTCACACGACGGAGTTTTTACTTGTTATAAGAAAGGGTTATTAAGATTCTGTTTTCTTTTTTGGTGTTTCAATTTTGATTTTTAATTCATTACTTTTTGAATCTAAATCCATAGTTATCTTGTCACCTTCAGATATTTTAGAATTAATAATTTCTTCAGCTAAAGCGTCTTCAATATATTTTTGAATAGCACGTTTTAGTGGTCTCGCTCCATATTGTTTATCAAAACCTTTATCGGCAATATAATCTTTAGCTGCTTTACTTAATTTTAATGTATAACCTATGTCCTTTATTCTAGAAATTAATTTTTCTAACTCGATATCGATAATTTTATTAATATCCTCTCTTTCAAGGGCATTAAAGACTACTACATCATCAATTCTATTTAGAAATTCTGGCGCAAATGCTTTCTTTAAGGCGTTTTCAATTACACTTCTTGCATTAGCATCTTCCTGTGCTTTTTGGGAAGCAGTTCCAAAGCCAACTCCAGTTCCAAAATCTTTTAATTTTCTGGAGCCAATATTAGAAGTCATAATAATTATTGTATTTCTAAAATCAATTTTTCGACCGAGACTATCTGTTAAATAACCATCATCAAGAACCTGTAACAACATATTAAATACATCTGGATGGGCTTTTTCAATCTCATCTAAAAGGACAACAGCATAAGGTTTGCGTCTCACTTTTTCAGTAAGCTGACCACCTTCTTCATATCCTACATATCCAGGAGGCGCTCCAACTAATCTTGAAATAGCAAACTTTTCCATGTATTCGCTCATGTCAATTCTAACAAGTGAATCTTCACTGTCAAATAATTCTTTTGATAACACCTTTGCTAACTGTGTTTTACCAACACCAGTTTGACCTAAAAAGATAAATGAACCAATGGGCTTGTTTGGGTCCTTAAGTCCTGCTCTGTTTCTCTGGATGGCTTTTACAACTTTGGCAACGGCATCATCCTGACCAATAACTTTACCTTTTATCAATTCAGGTAATTGGGCTAGTTTATTACTTTCTGTTTGGGCGATTCTATTAACAGGAATTCCAGTCATCATGGATACGACATCAGCAACATTATCTTCAGAAACTATTTCACGATGTAATTTGGTTTCTTCTTCCCATTTTTCTTGAGCAATTGCCAGTTCTTTTTCTAGACGTTTTTCATCATCACGTAATTTAGCAGCCTCTTCATATTTCTGTTTTTTAACAACAGAAGACTTCGTTTCTTTTACAGCCTCTAATTGTTTTTCCAATTCAATTATTTGATCTGGCACATTAATATTGGTAATATGAACACGTGATCCAGCTTCATCCAGAGCATCAATAGCTTTGTCTGGTAAAAAACGGTCTGTCATATACCTATTTGTTAATTTCACACAAGCTTCAATGGCTTCAGGTGTATAATCAACATTGTGATGACTTTCATATTTTTCTTTTATGTTATTGAGTATTTCAATTGTTTCTTCAACGGTAGTAGGCTCAATAATTACTTTTTGGAAACGACGCTCTAAAGCACCATCTTTTTCAATATACTGTCTGTATTCATCTAGTGTAGTGGCACCAACACATTGAATTTCTCCTCGTGCTAGAGCCGGTTTAAACATATTAGAAGCATCTAAGCTTCCTGTTGCGCCTCCTGCACCAACAATAGTATGAATCTCATCGATAAAAAGAATAATGTCGTCATTCTTCTCTAATTCATTCATAACAGCTTTCATGCGTTCTTCAAATTGTCCACGATATTTTGTTCCAGCAACTAAACTGGCTAAATCTAGAGTAACAACGCGTTTGTTGAATAAAATTCTTGATACTTTTCGCTTTACAATTCTGTTTGCTAATCCTTCCGCTATGGCTGATTTACCAACGCCTGGTTCGCCAATAAGTAATGGGTTGTTTTTCTTTCTACGGCTTAAAATCTGTGAGACACGTTCTATTTCCTTTTCTCTACCAACAACAGGGTCTAACTTGCCTTCTTCTGCTTGAGCCGTTAAATCGCGTCCAAAATTATCTAAAACAGGTGTTTTAGATTTTTTGTTCGACTTGCCGGTAGGCGAGTTGAATAAATTTTCTTTGGACGTATCGTCATCAGCCGAATCGTCATCTTGAAAAGATTCTGCTTTTGGCTCTATATAATTTTCATCGTTTGTTATCATAAACTTAAATTGCTCTTTTACATTATCATAATCCACTTTTAATTTATTTAAAAGCTTAGTAGTAGGATCATTTTCATTTCTCAAAATACATAACAACAAGTGTGCTGTATTAATAGAATTGCTTTGGAATAATTTTGCTTCTAAAAATGTTGTCTTAAGTGCACGTTCGGCTTGACGCGTTAAATGCAGATTCTTTTTTTCATTTGAGGCTACAGCCACATTAGGGTTGGCTGGGCTTAAAATCTCAACTTTTCGGCGTAAATGATTTAAGTCAATATCCAAAGCATTGAGAATATTTATAGCTTTACCATTGCCATCTCTCAATAGACCTAGCATTAAATGCTCGGTACCTATAAAGTCATGACCTAAACGTAAAGCTTCTTCTTTACTGTATGCTATAACATCTTTTACTCTTGGTGAAAAATTATCGTCCATATATAAATCCTTTCTGCATTAAATGTACTAAACATATTTTTAAGGTCAAAAACTGTACCTAAAATCTATGCTATGCTAATAGACAAAAAAAAGTTTATAAAATCAAAATAATTAACAGCATACTTATTAACTATAATAAGGTGTTAAATTGTTAATAAAAAAACCGAAAAAACAAAAAGCTAGGTCTTGCTATCACTGATGAAATGGTTATATTAGCACGTTTTGAAAACCTACACAAAATCTAATTAATTTATATATGGCAGAAGGAGAAAAATTGATCCCAATTAACATTGAAGATGAAATGAAATCAGCCTACATTGATTATTCAATGTCGGTCATTGTGTCACGTGCATTACCAGATGTAAGAGATGGTTTAAAACCAGTTCACAGACGAGTACTTTATGGTATGCATGAATTGGGTGTTAGATCTAATACAGCCCACAAGAAGTCAGCTAGAATAGTTGGAGAGGTATTGGGTAAGTATCATCCTCATGGTGATACGTCTGTTTATGATACCATGGTTCGTATGGCGCAAGAATGGAGTTTACGTTATATGTTAGTTGATGGTCAAGGAAACTTTGGTTCGATTGATGGTGACAGTCCTGCAGCAATGCGTTATACCGAGGCACGTATGCGTAAAATATCAGAAGACATGCTTGCTGATATTGATAAGGAAACTGTAGATCACAAATTAAATTTTGACGATACTTTACAAGAACCTACCGTATTACCAACGCGTATTCCAGGTTTATTGGTAAATGGTGCATCTGGAATAGCAGTAGGTATGGCAACAAATATGCCACCTCATAATTTATCTGAAGTTGTAGATGGTATTGTAGCTTACATAGAGAATAATGATATTGAAATTGATGAGTTAATCACACATGTAAAAGCTCCAGATTTTCCAACAGGTGGAACAATTTATGGCTATGATGGTGTAATAGAAGCTTTTAAAACCGGTCGTGGACGTATTGTGATGCGAGGTAAAGCTAACATCGAGGAAGTTCAAGGTCGTGAATCTATAGTTGTTACAGAAATACCATATCAGGTTAATAAAGCTGATATGATTAAAAAGACTGCTGATTTAGTCAATGATAAAAAGTTAGAAGGTATTTCAACTATTCGTGACGAGTCAGATAGAAACGGCATGCGTATTGTTTATGTGTTAAAGCGTGATGCTATTCCTAATATTGTATTAAATAAGCTTTTCAAATATACAGCACTACAGTCTTCATTTAGTGTAAACAATATTGCACTTGTAAATGGAAGACCACAGATGTTGAATCTAAAAGATTTAATTTATCATTTTGTTGAACACAGGCATGACGTTGTTGTAAGACGTACAACATATGAATTGCGTAAAGCTGAAGAGCGCGCTCATATTTTAGAAGGACTAATCATAGCTTCAGATAATATTGATGAAGTTATTGCACTTATTCGTGCGTCATCAAATGCAGATGAAGCTCGTGAAAAGTTAATTGAACGATTTGAGCTTTCTGAAATTCAAGCAAAAGCAATCGTAGAAATGCGATTACGACAGTTAACAGGTCTGGAGCAAGATAAACTGCGTTCAGAATACGAAGACTTAATGAAGACCATTGAAGATTTAAAAGACATCCTTGATAAAAAGGAACGTCGTATGGAAATCATTAAAGATGAACTTTTAGAAGTTAAAAATAAGTACGGTGATGAGCGTCGTTCTCAAATAGAATATGCAGGAGGTGATTTAAGCATTGAAGATATGATTCCGGATGAGCAAGTAGTTATTACTATTTCTCATGCAGGATATATTAAGCGTACGTCATTGACAGAATATAAAACTCAAAATAGAGGAGGAGTTGGACAAAAAGCATCAACAACAAGAAATGAAGACTTTTTAGAGCATTTATTTGTTGGTACCAACCATCAATATATGCTATTCTTTACCCAAAAAGGAAAATGTTTCTGGATGCGTGTTTATGAAATTCCAGAAGGAAGTAAAACCTCTAAAGGAAGAGCCATTCAAAACCTTATTAACATTGAGCAGGACGATAAAGTAATGGCATTTATTTGTACTCAAGATTTAAAAGATGAAGATTACATAAATAGTCATTATGTAATTATGGCGACCAAAAATGGTCAGGTTAAAAAAACATCACTTGAGCAATACTCTCGTCCTAGAACAAATGGTATTAATGCTATAACAATTAAAGATGGTGATGAGTTGTTGGAGGCTAAACTAACAACTGGTAATAGTCAAGTTATGTTGGCTTTAAAATCAGGAAAAGCTATTCGTTTTGAAGAAGCAAAAACAAGACCTATGGGTCGTAACGCTTCTGGTGTTAGAGGTATTACTTTAGCCAATGATAAAGATGAAGTAATCGGCATGATAGCTATTGAAAATCCACAAGAAGAGTCTGTTTTAGTGGTTTCTGAAAAAGGTTATGGCAAGCGTACTTATATAGATGATCCTGAAGATGGAGAGGCAGTATATCGTATTACCAATCGTGGTGGTAAAGGAGTGAAAACTATTTCAATTACTGATAAGACGGGACATTTAGTTGCTATTAAGTCGGTTACAGATGATGATGATTTAATGATTATTAATAAATCAGGAATTGCAATTCGTATGGCTGTTAATGATTTACGTGTTATGGGTCGTGCAACTCAAGGTGTGAAATTGATTAATTTAAAAGGAGGTGATTCCATTGCCGCTGTAGCAAAAGTCATGAAAGATGAAGATGAAGAAATAATTGACGAATCTTCAGAAATAGTCAATGAAAACGAAAATGGCACAGCTATTGATAATGATGCAGAAAATGAAACTAATAACGATAATTAAAAATTTTAAACATGAATAAATCAGTATTAATTGTTTTAGCAATATTGGTTAGTACATTGTCTTTTGCTCAAAAAAAAGAACTACGAGCAGCGGAGAAAGCAATTAAGAGTAATAACTATGCTGAAGCAAAAGCAGCTTTAAGCCAAGCCAAATCCATGATATCAGCAATGGATGATAAACAAAAATCACAATATCATTTATTAATGGCAGAAGCCCTTTATGCAAAAGGAACAGCCAACAATGACGATGTGAATGAGGCAATTGACAATCTGAACAAAGTTGGTAGTGACTATAATTCTGAAACGGCTACGTTACGTCAAACAATGGAAAATGAATTGTTAACCAAAGCTAATTCTGCGTATACGAGTAGTAGTTTTGACGAAGCATCTAATAGGTTTGAGCAGTTATATAATGTTGTTCCAACAGATACGACCTATCTTTATTACTCTGCAGTGAGTGCAGTAAGTGCCCAAGATTATGAGAAAGCACTAAAACATTATGAGTCACTAAATGATTTGGGATACACAGGTCAAGAAAAGATTTATTATGCTGTAAATAAAGAGACAGGTGAGGAAGAGGTAATGGATAAGCAAACAAGAGACTTATATATGAAGTCAGGAGATTATATTAAACCTGGTGAGCGTATGTCAGAATCTAAATCTGGTGAGATTACAAAAAATATCGCACTACTTTATGTACAATTAGATAGAAAAGATGAAGCTATAGCTGCAATAAAAAAGGCCAGACAAAATGAACCTGAAAATTCAGAATTGATATTAACTGAAGCCAACTTACAATATAAATTGGGTAACACAGAAGAATATAAAGCGTTAATTCAAGAGGCTGTAAAATTAGATCCTAATAATGTTGATTTGATTTATAATTTAGGTGTACTTTCTGCTGAAGCTAAAGATAAAGAAGCAGCAAAAGGGTATTACAGACAAGTAATTGAGATGGAACCAACTTACGTTAATGCTTTGACAAATCTTTCAGCTTTAATATTAGAAGAAGAGCAGACCATCATTGAGGAAATGAATGGACTTGGAAATTCGGCTGCGGACAATAAGCGATATGATGAATTGAAAGAAAAGCGCAAAGGGGTCTATCAAGAAGCCATTCCGTACTTAAGTAAAGTTTTAGAGGTTGAGCCAGATAATGTTCAGGTAGCTCGAACTTTAATGAATATTTATAGTGCTATTGGTGATACAACAAATCAAAAGAAAATGAAAGCTCTTGTTGATGAGCTTGGCGGATAAAAAATAAGTATATATCAATAAATTATAAAAGAGCTACAAAATATGTAGCTCTTTTTTTATGATATAATTTTTTTGATAACCCTTAATTTATGGGTGTGAGTTCGCTTTTCTACATTGTATATTCCAGAATGGTCTAGTCTATCAATGCGCACTTTACCATGTGCATGAATGATAAAGTTATCTTTCATTATGATACCGACATGAATAATTTGGCCTTCATTATTATCAAAAAAAGCTAAATCGCCAGGATCACTTTCCTCAATAAAACTCAATGCTTCACCTTGAGTAGCTTGTTGAGATGCATCACGAAACAACTTATGGCCATTTAGTTTATAAACCATTTGTGTGAATCCTGAACAATCTATTCCAAAAGGTGTTTTTCCTCCCCAGAGATATGGTGAGTTTAAATACAAGAAAGCCATTTTAATTATATGATCTTTAGGAAATTTATCTTGAACAAAATTACCATCGTGAAAATGGTTCAACAGACTTAATCCATTTAGACAGGATCCAATGGGTATAGGGTATAATTGATTTGAAGCATCTTTAACAAACTCCACCAAATCAGTTGATAATTTAGGTGTTTCAGCATGTAAAGCTTGATATTGCTCTTTTAATATTTCTAAATACTGCTTATTGTCAATCCACCCCTCATATTTGTCAAAACCCAATCGGATTTTGCTCCATGATTTTCTTTGTTCTAGAATTTTAAAGTAATCACCATAAAGTACTTGTGAAACCAATTCACTAACGTCTGATGGCTCTAATCTCAAAGGAACAATGCTCAAATTGCAAATGCCGTATTGCATGTATACTTATAAAGTTAATTTCTTTCAATAACAATTGCAGAAGCACCTCCACCACCATTGCAAATGGCTGCAGCACCAATTTTTGCATTATTTTGCTCTAATACATTAAGCAAGGTAATTAAAATTCTTACTCCAGAACAACCAAGCGGGTGTCCTAATGAAACGGCTCCACCATTAACATTAACATTGGAGTCGTTTAGTCCTAAAAGTTTCATGTTTGCTAATCCAACTACTGAAAAAGCTTCGTTAAACTCAAAATAATCGACATCTTCCAATGTAATACCAGCTTTATTCAAAGCTTTTGGTAATGCCTTGGCAGGAGCTGTAGTAAACCATTCAGGTTCTTGGGCCGCATCAGCATAACTTTTAATTGTCGCTAGTATTTTTAATCCAAGTTCATTGGCTTTATCCTTACTCATTAAAATTACAGCACCAGCACCATCGTTGATTGTTGAAGCATTGGCAGCCGTCACAGTGCCATCTTTTGTAAAAGCAGGTCTTAAGGCTGGGATTTTTTCCATTTTGACATTGGTATATTCCTCATCTTTTGAGACAACAACAGCATCTCCACGTCTTTGAGGCACCTCAACTGGTACAATCTCATTATCAAACTTTCCAGCTTCCCAAGCTTCAGCTGAACGCTTATATGATTGTATTGCAAAGTTGTCCTGATCTTCTCTAGAAAAATTATATTCCACAGCACAAGCATCAGCACATACTCCCATTGCGTTTTGGTCGTAGGCATCAACAAGACCATCCTTTTGCATACCATCAACCAGAGTAGTAGGACCAAATTTTGTTCCAGTTCTCGCGTGAAGGTAATGAGGTATTAAACTCATATTTTCCATACCACCAGCAACAACAATGTTTGCATCACCTAAAGCAATGGCTTGAGCCCCTTGCATAACGGCTTTCATACCTGACGCACAAACTTTATTTACTGTTGTACAAGGAACGGTGTTTGGAATCCCTGCATAAATAGCTGCTTGTCTTGCTGGTGCTTGACCAGTTCCTGCCTGAACAACATTACCCATTAAAACTTCATCAACCATTTCTGGTTTTAAATTAATTTTATTAAGTGCTCCTTTTATGGCAATGGATCCCAATTTTGGTGCAGGTACCGTAGATAAAGAACCTAAAAAACTTCCTATTGGTGTTCTAGCAGCAGAGACAATTACAACTTCTTTACTCATTTTTTTATTCGTTTAATTTTTATAGCTGCAAAATTAATCATTTTTTCACAGAATGCGGAATGATTAGCGTTTTATGCAAGCTTATAATCGATATTATTTTTATTACATTTGACTCTACAAACTTGTTACATGAAAGACTTCATTAATTTATTGTACAGAAACCATTCTTTGGGATATAAATTACTCTTGTTTGTATGTACGACTTTTTTAATAGTTTACTTGTTTCCTAAAAGCGGAAAGTTTAAATATAATTTTGAAAAAGGAAAGCCTTGGCAATCTGAAAGCTTGCAGGCTCCTTTTGATTTTGCAATAAAAAAATCTGATGCCGAAATAGCCAATGAGAAACAGGAAATCATTGATAATGCACCATTGTATTTTGATTTAGATAATTCTGTTTTGCCAGCCGTAAAAAATCAATATCAATCTGAATTTAAAATTACATTTCCCGATTCGATTTATGCTGAAAATATTGATGAGATGTATGATTTGGGAGAACAAATTTTAAATACTATATATCAATATGGTGTGTTAAGTACTGACCATAATTATAAGGGTAACCGGAATGTGATTATTCTTGATGATAGAATTGAAAAAGAGAAAACACAATATGATTTTCTAACTAAACAGGGTGAGTTAACTTCTATTATCCAAAAAAGTTTATCTGAAAATGAATTTGGAGAATTAAATAAGGACATGTTGTCATTGTTTTATGATATCATAGAGCCAAACTTAATATTAAATAAAACCTTTACTGAAAAAGCAATACAAAGTGAGTTAGAAAAGATTTCTTATACAAGAGGAAGTATAGAACGTGAAACTCTGATTATTTCTAAAGGAGAGGTTGTTGAGGGTGATAAATATGAAATACTTAAATCGCTTGAATCAGAATATGAATCACAAGTGTGGACAGACTCAAATTATTACTGGGTAATAGGAGCCTACACGTTATTAGTATCATTAGCACTCCTAATGTTGTTGTTATTTATTAAAAAATATAGACCCGTTGTATTTGAGAACAATACAAAAGTGACTTTTATATTTTTTAATGTTCTATTAATGATTTTTATAACCACTTTGGTTGTTAATTATAATTCACAATATGTTTATGTAGTACCTATATGCATCCTTCCTTTGGTTCTAAAAGCATTCTTTGATGCTAGGCTCGGGTTGTTTGCACATGTCATAACGGTATTGCTATTAGGCTTTATTGTATCTAACAGTTATGAATACATGTTCTTGCAAATTATTGCCGGAATTGTAACAATTTTAACTGTTTCAGAGCTTTATAAAAGGGCTAATCTATTTATTTCAGTTGGTCAAATCACGCTAATTTATATCATAGCGTATTTTGCATTTTTCGTTATTCATGAAGGTAGTATTGATACATTGAAATGGGAAACATTTGGACTCTTTGTATTATGTGGATTAGCCACATTATTTGTTCAACCTTTAATTTATGCTTATGAAAAGCTGTTTGGATTGGTTTCTGATGTTTCATTATTGGAATTGTCAGACACTAATACAAAATTGTTAAAAGAACTTTCAAATAAAGCTCCAGGAACATTTCATCATTCTTTAAACGTTGCCAATTTGGCTGAAGCTGCTGCAAATGAAATTAGTGCCAACGCTATGTTGGTTAGGGTAGGAGCATTATATCATGATATTGGCAAGATGAAGAATCCTACTTATTTTACTGAAAACCAATCAACTGGAATAAATCCTCATGACGAACTTTCGTCAAAGGAAAGTGCAGCAATAATAATTGATCATGTAATAAATGGCATTGAAATTGCCAGAAAAAACAATCTGCCCGATAGAATCATTGACTTCATTCGTACGCATCATGGCACCAGTGTTGTGTATTATTTTTACAAGAAGGAAAAGGAAATAGATGCTAATTTAGACATGACTGAATTTCAATATCCTGGACCTAAACCTTTTAGTAAAGAAACAGCCATTTTAATGATGTGTGATAGTGTTGAGGCTGCTTCAAAGAGTTTAAAAGAACCAACATCTTCTAAAATTGATGTGTTTGTTGAAAGTATAATAAATAAGCAAATGAATGATGACCAATTCTTGAACGCCAATATAACGTTTAAAGAAATTCAATCTATTAAAAAGGTTCTAAAGCATAAACTCGCAAACATATATCATCTGCGAATAGAATATCCAGAATAAATTTAAGAGAAACAAAAAAGCCTCACTTATTTTAGTGAAGCTTTTTGTGAGCCCTGAAGGATTCGAACCTTCGACCGCCTCCTTAGAAGGGAGGTGCTCTATCCAGCTGAGCTAAGAGCCCTAAAATGTAAATACAAAATTATAAAAAAAAATTGTATTTAGTCGGGGTGGCAGGATTCGAACCTGCGACCTCCGCGTCCCAAACGCGGCGCGATAACCGGGCTACGCTACACCCCGAAATTGTGATTATCTAAAAATGCGGAGAGACGGGGATTCGAACCCCGGCGACACTTACGCGTCGACAGATTAGCAATCTGCTCCATTACCACTCTGGCACCTCTCCAAAAATTATAAAGAACGTTCTTTAAATGCGGATGCAAATGTAACTTTTCATTACAAAGAACGCAACTATTTTTTGAATTTTTTGTAATGTTTATTGATTTTTTGAACCTAGTACTTGATACTTTTTACCTAAGTCATTCAATCTAAACCGTTAATAGTTTCTTTGCTCTTGGATATGCAATTTCATCAAAACTTGAAATTACCAAATTGGCTTTAGAATAATCTTGATTCTTGGAATGTGGACTTTTAAAACCTACACAGTAAATCCCTGCTGATTTGGCTGCTTTTATGCCGTTTGTTGAATCTTCAATAACTATGCAATTTTGCTTATCATAACCAGCAATTTCAGATGCTTTTATGAAAATTTCAGGGTGAGGCTTAGATGCTTTTAAATCAGCACCGCTTAATTTTCCTTTAAAATATTTATTAAGATCAAATCTGTTAAATACACTCTCAATGGTTTGCATTGAGGCAGATGATGCTAATACCAATGTCAAATCATTACTGTAATAATCTTGTATTAAGTCTAGTACACCATCTAGCAATTTAAGACTAGAGTCATTAACAAATAAGTCTTTAAAAATATTG
Organism: Hanstruepera ponticola; assembly: GCF_012931685.1. Lineage (GTDB taxonomy): Bacteria > Bacteroidota > Bacteroidia > Flavobacteriales > Flavobacteriaceae > Hanstruepera > Hanstruepera ponticola. The sequence goes on along the minus strand of NZ_JABANC010000003.1, from coordinate 340,247 downwards.
CGTTTAGTCTGAACCAATTCTTCAGGTTGTTGTTGTAAACTAAAGTGTTCGCATAAATGTCTGCAAACGTTTATAGTAGATTGCCCAGTAAATGTTTGATAATGCGATTCAGTAACATCAATATTCATAACATCAAACATGCCAAAATAGGCTTTATGGTGTAAGGGCTCGGTGTCTACAATAACACCATCCATGTCAAACAATACGGCTTTTAATATCATTTAATTAACTTTTATTTTTTTACAAATAATTACTATTTGTTCAAGGTTGATGTTAGTAGTGAAAAATAGGTATTGGTCACCACCATCTTTTATCTTCAATTTTTTTCTAATAGTTTGAACGGATTCTTTGAAATTTCTTGTTGTTATATTGGCTTTTGAAATATCAAGTTTTTTTAGAGATTTTTTATTATATGGAATAATTTCAACGATATAAAAAACTCTACCCGGAAATACAATTAATTTATCACTTGTGTATAAATGAGTATGTTGATGGATTTTTTTTAAATCTAATTTTTCACCAATACTATTAAAGGCACCAGCTTTTAGTACGGCTGCATTAGGCTCGTAAAGATATTTTAATGGCAAACTATAATTAGATATTGTATTCACCTCATCCTTTAAGAAAAACTCAAACTTATTTGGACTAGTATCAATGATATTTACTGTTGTAATTTTAACTGGTTGTTTCTTTTCTTTTTTTAAGACCCATAGTAATTCTTTCACATCATTATTTACCGCCAAAACGTGAATGCTATTAACATGTTTAAGTTCATTTATACCTGAAGAAATATCTAATAAAGGTGATGTTTTTATTAAAATATGGTCAGAATAACTAAACAAATCATCAAGGATATCTGGAACATTAGGAAGGCAATCTTTTAAAAAGAATACTTTCCCTTTTTGATCATGTCGTCTTGAAGGGTCTAAATATATCCAGGAATATCGGTTAGATGATTGTTTTAAATAAGCAACACCATCATATGGAATGCATTGGACATTATTAATCTCTAGCTGTTTAAAATTATACGCAACAATATTTGATAAATCTTTATTTATTTCACAATGAATTACCGATTCAAATTGTTTTGAAAAATAAAAGCTATCGACACCAAAACCGCCTGTAAGATCTATTAAATTATTACCATTAATTAATTGGGCTTTATAAGCAGCAGTTGTTTCAGAAGAAGTTTGTTCAATATTGAGTTTATTAGGGTAATATATTTTTGGTGTTTGATACCAAGTTGGAAGTTTCTTTTTACAACGTTTTTTTGCTTCAATCTGTTCAGCAAGTAGCTTGATGTCAATTTTTATGTCTGAATTAGTTTGTAATAGTAATTCTGACACATCTTTATCTAGGTTTTTATTAATAAAGTCCTGATTTTCGTTATTTAAAATGAGAGTATTCAAGACAGGTTATAAATCTTTTGTAAGTCTTTGTACTATTTTGTTTTCTGATAAAAACTCTTTTAAAATCACTTTTGTTGCTGTATAAGTAGGTACAGCTATTATCATACCAACAATGCCAAAGAGTAATCCACCAATAATGATTATTAAAAAAATTTCCAACGGATGAGACTTGACACTTTTAGAAAAAATAAGAGGTTGACTTAAAAAATTATCTATTAATTGACCAATAGTTATTACGAGAATAACCTTTAGTGTTACTGGTAAAATAACTTCATTAAAGCCAGCTCCTAAATTACTTGTCATGGTTAGAAAAATCATAATTGCACCACCAATCATTGGACCTAGGTATGGGATTAAATTAATCAAGGCACATAAAAAGGCAATAACTACCGCATTTTGAACACCTATAATTAGTAATCCAATTGTGTAAATGAGGAAAAGCACTGAAATTTGTAAAACTAAACCTATAAAATATCTAGATAACAAATCTTTAATTTTTTCAATTGATCTCTTTAAGCGTTCTTCCTTATTATCTGGAATCAAAGCCATTAAGCTGTTTTCAAATAACTTACTGTCCTTTAAAAAGAAAAACGAAATAAACAAAACAGAGAATAGTCCTATGCTAAAACTACCCAAGCCACTCATTAAAGCATTTAAAAAATTTGGAATAATGGAATAGTCTATTCTTGATAATAAATGACTTTCTTTCAGAGACTCTTCAACTTCAAGCGGATTTATTCCAAAATATGACGTGGTTTGATTATAGAGGTCTTTTACATTGAGTTCAAGCTTTTCGATATCAAGCAATGACAAGTTATGACCTTGTTCAGCCAAAAGAGGTATAAATAGCCCAATCAGCCCTATCATAAGTCCAATAAGTAAAACCATTGTAACAGCTACAGCAATGGTGTTTTTGAATTTTAATCGGTGTCTTAAAAACCGAACAATCGGTCTGCCAGTAAGCGACACAACTACAGAGATTAAAATGTAAACAATAACCGATTGTACTTTATACAAGAAAAATATTAAGACGGCAATACCTATAACTACTGAAAGTGCTTTTAGAATGCCATTAGCTATTTCATTAGAATTATTCATTTAGTAAATATACATATTGGAGTTTAAATGATAAATAGTTTATTGGCCTTTAATTTGTTTGGTTATTTCATATAAAGCAATTGATGTGGCTTGTACAACATTCATGCTACTGTTTTGGCCATACATTTCAATGTGTAGGGAATCATTACATAGCGATAAAACATCTTCAGATAAACCAAAATTCTCACTACCAACTATAACGGCTAATGGTTTATTATTTGGGAATTTAAAATGATGGATAGGCTTACTATTTGTTGTAATCTCAATAGCTAAAATCTGATAACCTTTATTTTTATAGTTATCAACTATTTGATAAATATCTTGGTTAAGTAAGAAATTGACAGCTTTTTCGGTAGCTCTTGACGTTTTTGTTACTTTCCTACTGAATTCAATACTTTCTCCGCAGAAAATTAATTTTTCAACACCAAAAGCGTCAGCAGTTCTAAATAGACTTCCAATGTTGGGCGCATTGATAATATTGTCACAAATAAGTACAACAGGAAAGGTTTCTTTTTTGAAAGAGGAGTTGTAATGGTTGCGTTGCAAACTTTTGATATAGCGTTATAAGTTAATTAATTTTCAAAAGCATATTTAATAATATTGGCTCCCATTTTTAATGCTTTTTCTCTAACATCTTCAGTGTCATTATGGACTACTTGATCCTCCCAGCCATCACCCAAATCACTTTCAAACGTAAAAAGAAGTACTAATCGTGTTTCAAAAAATATACCCATGGCTTGAGGGCGTTTACCATCATGCTCATGAATTTTTGGTAGTCCGTCTGGAAAAGAATAAGCCGTATTGAAAATTTTATGGTTTGCAGGAATTTCAACCAATTCCGTATTTGGAAACACTTTTTTTAATTCTTCAGTTATATAAGGTTTCATGCCATAATTATCATCAATATGTAAAAAACCACCAGAAACCAAATAGTTTCGTAAGTTAGTGGCATCATCTTCATTAAAAAACACGTTGCCATGACCAGTCATGTGAATAAATGGATATTGGAAAATATCAGGACTTCCAGCTTCAACAGTTTCTGGTTTTAAGTTTATCTTGGTTTTAATATTGTTATTGCAAAATTTTATGAGATTGGGTAATGCAGTTGGATTTCCATACCAATCACCACCTCCTTGGTATTTTAATACCGCAATGTTTTGAGAAAACAAAACGGAAGAAAGCATACATAAGGAAATAAATGCAAGGTGTTTCATAGTTTATTCATTTTTAAAAACCACACTGTGACAAGCAACCACGGCAGCTGTTTCAGTTCGTAAACGGGTTTCTCCCAAAGTTACGGGAATAAAATTACTATTTAATGCCATTTCAATTTCTTTAACACTAAAATCACCTTCTGGACCAATGAGTATGGTAACATCCTGTTTTGCTCTCAATTCATTCTTAAGCGATAGCTTTTTACCGTTATCACAATGAGCAATAAACTTTTGTCCATTGTGACTGGTGTTTATGAACTCATTAATAGGGGTTAGCTGGTTTAGTATAGGCAGATAGCACTGCAAGGATTGTTTCATAGCCGATTGGATAATCTTGCTATAACGTTCATGTTTAATAACCTTGCGCTCACTGTGGTCACAAACTATAGGTGTGATTTCGTTGATACCCAATTCGGTACTTTTTTCCAAAAACCACTCATAGCGATCGTTTAATTTTGTAGGTGCAACAGCTAAATGAATATGAAAATCACGCTTACTTTTTTTTTCTTTTTCAATTATTGATGCTTGACAATTTTTAATGTTTGCTAGTGTAATAGAGGCTTTAAATAACCAACCATTTCCGTTGGTGATTTCAAGAACATCTCCAACTGACTTTCGCAACACTTTTATTATGTGTTTACTTTCTTCCTTGTCAAAAACTACTAATTCAGTATCTTCAAGAATATTTGGATTATAGAATAATTGCATTAGCTTTTTTGCTCAACAATTTTTAGAGCCTGTATTTCTTTGATGTATTTGATATCATGTGTTTTTAAAATAACATAATACATTTGTTTGTCACCAATATTCAATGTTACTAAATCACCTATGTTTAAAGGGCTGTTAATTGCTGTATCTTCAAACTTTGGGTCAAATGAATCTTGCTTAACCCAGCCGGTATCTCCGCCGCGTCTCGCATTGATGTCCATAGAATATTGTTTTGCTAATTTATTAAAGGGAACGCCATTGGCATGCTTGCTCATAATCAGACTTGAAATGCTTTGAATTTCTGATTTAGATAATTTTTTTCCATCTAAAAAAATATAACTTACTCTATAATGTAATACCGTGTTGCTTTCCACAACTTTGTAATGTGTAATCTTAAAATCACTTTCAATAGTAGAGCGTCCACGATCAAAAAGGTCTTTGGCTAAAGTTGTTTTATGCTTTTCCTCATTAAAACTGATGAGTTTACTGCCTTTTGAAGGATTGTTTGCCAAATACATTTCGGCTTGATCAATATTTAGAATAGAATCGAGGTCTCTGGTTAAACTCTCTTGACTATAAGTTGAATAGGTAAATAATATCGTGAAAAATAAAAGTCTGTACATGGTATAGGTTTATCTGTAAACAAAAAAACAAAAATTATTCTTTTGTAATCAAAAATCCTAAAACATTATTAACAGAAGTTTTAACAATAGATTTTTAATAAGAATAACTATATTTTCAGTCTAGCTGAAGCGGTTACTTCGTTTTTTACAAAGTCATTATTTAAATATTTTAAATAACCAACAATGGCAATCATGGCAGCATTATCAGTAGTATATTCAAATTTAGGTATGTAAGTTGTCCAGCCAAATTTTTGTTCGCCATCCTTTAAAGCTTGCCTGATGCCTGAATTTGCCGATACACCACCACCTATTGCAATATGCTTAATTCCTGTTTGTTTTGAGGCTAACTTCAATTTATCTATTAAAATACCAATAATAGTGTATTGTATAGAAGCGCAAATATCATTTAAGTTTTCTTCTATAAAATTGGGATTACGCTTGGTTTCATTTTGAATAAAATAAAGTATCGCTGTTTTTAAGCCTGAAAAGCTAAAATCCAATCCATCAACCTTTGGTTTTGTAAACTTATAAGCTTTTGGGTTACCAAGTTTTGCTCGTTTATCAATTTCTGGTCCAGCTGGATACCCTAAACCTAAGATCTTACCGCTTTTGTCATAAGCTTCGCCAACAGCATCATCAATAGTCTCACCAATAACATCCATTTTAAAATAGTCTGAAACCTTTACTATTTGCGTGTGACCTCCAGAAATAGTCATGGCCAAAAACGGAAATGGTGGTTTATTATAATCTGCTTCATTTATAAAATGCGCCAATATATGTGCTTGCATGTGATTTACTTCTATCAAAGGGATGTCTAAACCATAAGCAAGAGACTTGGCAAAAGACGTACCTACAAGCAGAGATCCCATGAGTCCTGGTCCACGTGTAAAGGCTACGGCATGTAAATCTTTTTTATTAATGTTTGCAATTTTTATAGCTTGATCTACAACAGGAACAATGTTTTGCTGATGTGCTCTTGAAGCTAATTCAGGGACAACACCACCATAGGCTTCATGTATTTTTTGGTTAGCTACAACATTGCTTAAAACGTTACCATTGTGTATAACAGAAGCCGCAGTATCATCGCATGAAGATTCAATCCCGAGAATATAAATATTTTCTAAAGCCATTACTGAATATTAGGCATAATTATTGTTAATTTTGACTTCAAAGTTATAACTTTCAGAACGTATCAAAAAATTTTTTAAAATACTTGGTAGATTAATAGCAACCCTCTTGTTGCTGTTTATTATTTTGGTATTGATACTATCTATCCCAGCGGTTCAAACTAGTATAGGGAAATACGCAACTAAACGAATTAATAACGATTTTAAAACCAATATCAATATTGAAAAGGTTGGTTTGCAAATTAATGGTGATGTAGAGTTAAAAGGTGTTCTAATTCGTGATTACAAGTTAGATACATTAATCAGTGCTACTGAAATTAATACATCAATCTTAAATTTTAAAAATCTTTATAATGGAAATCTAGTTTTTGGTGATATTGACCTGGACGGATTAATTTTTAACATTGTAACCTATAAAGGAGAAACTGATACTAATTTAGATGTTTTCGTTGCTAGGTTTGATGAAGATACACCAACTACAGACCCTAGTGACTTCTTGCTTTCATCAAGTGATGTAACAATCACTAATGGCACATTTAGGCTTATTGATTATAATAAGGAAACCCCAAAAATATTAGAGTTTACTGATATTTTTACCAATGCTACAAATTTATTGGTTAATGGTCCTAATGTAAGTACCCGGATAAATACTTTGGCATTTAACGATAGTAGAGGTTTGAAAATGAAAAATCTAGTAACAAATTTTTCATATACCAAAGAGCAAATTTTTCTTGACGATTTGGATTTAAGAACAGCAAATTCTGATTTAAAAGGAAGTGTGAAGTTTTTGTACAAGCGTGAAGATTTAAAGTATTTTACTGAAAAGGTACAAATTGATGCTAATTTTAAGGAAGCCAATATAGCTCTTGATGAATTAAATACTTTTTATGATGAATTTGGTGTTAATCAGCGTGCGTCGTTAAGTGCCAGCATTACGGGAACCTTAAATGATATGCGTATAAATAATCTGGAATTAAATACAAGTTCCAGAAGTAAAATTTATGGAGATATCCATTTTTTAAACCTATTCAATGCTGATGAGGATAATTTTTATATGAATGGAAAGTTTACAAATTTAACTTCAAATTACAGAGATTTAAAAGCGCTACTTCCCAATATTTTGGGAGAATCTATACCAACTGCTTTTGATAAACTAGGAAACTTTACCATTGTTGGTCAATCAGAGATAACAAGTACTAACATAAAAGCAGATATAGGAATCAATACGGAATTAGGTTTTATTCATTCTAATTTAGAGTTAAAAACCATCAATGATATTGACAACGCATCATACAATGGTAATATTATTTTTGATGATTTTAATATTGGGAAATTTATTGAAAACCCTAAATGGGGTTTAACATCATTAAATTTAGATGTTGATGGAAAAGGATTTACGGTTGAAAGTTTAAAAACAGAACTTTTAGGAGATGTTTATTCTGTGGTTTATAATAATTATGAATACAATGATATTGAGCTTCTAGGTGATTTAGGGAATAATATTTATAACGGAAAATTAATATCTCATGATGAAAACTTTAGAGTGACATTTAATGGTTTGGCTGATTTTTCAAAAAAAATAAACGAATTTGATTTTATTGCTGATGTCTCTTATGCTAATTTAAACGCAATGAATTTAGTCAAGCGTGATAATACCTCTATTTTCAAAGGCTTTGTTGAAATGAAAATGGTAGGTACTACATTAGATGATGCTGTAGGTAGTATAGAATTTGATAATACTTATTACAAAAATGAACATGATGAGTATTTTTTCGATGATTTTCAGATAACATCATCTTTTGTTGATAAAGAGCGTTATATTAACGTCAACTCACCAGATATTATTAACGGTCAGTTAAGCGGTGTATTTTCATTTAAGGATATTGGGTATTTGTTTGAGAATGCCGTAGGAAGTGTTTATACTAATTACAGGCCTCATAAGGTTGATGCAGATCAATACATCGATTTTAATTTTAAAATTTACAACAAAATAGTCGAGGTCTTTGTACCTGATATAGAACTAGGCTCTAATACTTATATTAAAGGACGTGTTGAGAGTGATGAAAAAGAATTTAAACTTACGTTCAAATCTCCTAAAATTAAACTTTTTGATTATTTCGCAGATCAAATTTCGCTACAAGTTGACAGTAAAAACCCACTTTACAATACTTATGTTGAAATTGATAGTATTAATACCACTTATTATAATTTGTCAAAATTTAATTTGATTAACGTAACATTAAATGATACGCTTTACATGCGATCAGAATTCCATGGCGGTAAAAACAATGTTGATTCCTATAATTTGAGTTTTTATCATACCATAAATGAAGAAAACAAATCAGTAATTGGTTTTAAAAGATCAGATGTTACTTTTAAAGGGAATGAATGGGTAATTAATGAACGACGTAATAACAACAACAAAATCATTTTAGAAAAAGATTTATCATCTATTAACATAGATTCTTTTAGAATGAGTCATCGCAATGAAGAAATTAAGTTATGGGGTGTTTTAAGGGATTCTACATATAAAGACATCAAGTTGAATTTTAAAGATGTGGATTTAGCCAAAATAACACCATCAGTCGATAGTTTGAGGCTTAAAGGTAATGTCAATGGAAAACTAGATATCCTACAGCAAAAAGGACGTTATTTACCAAATTCAACAATAACTATCGATGATTTAGAAGTAAATGATTTAGTTTTAGGTTCGTTTGATGCAAAAATTATAGGCGATGAATCTCTAACCAACTACGAAGTAAATGCTAAAATAAAAGATGATACTACGGAATCATTTTCTGCAATAGGTAATATAGACGTAGCAGCAAACACATCATCAATAAATGTAGATTTAAACTTTAATAAGTTCAATTTATCACCTTTAAACCCGTTTTTATCAGATATTTTGACAAATATAAGAGGAGAAGTAACTGGTGTAGCCAAAGTACATGGTAGTTTGAAGCTACCAGAAATTGATGGGCAATTGGAGTTAAATAAAGCAGGTTTAACGGTACCATATCTTAATGTTGATTATGATTTTGCTGATAAGTCATCTGTTACGTTAGATAATCAAAGTTTTGTGTTCAACACTATCAATTTAACCGATACAAAATATAATTCCAAGGGCGTGCTGAATGGCTCCATAAACCATGTTAATTTTTCTGAATGGAGTTTGGATATCGATGTAAATACATCCAGACTTTTAGTGTTGGATACTGAAGAAGAAACTGAAGATGCGCCTTATTATGGAACAGGCTATATTGGTGGTACTGCTAGTATTTTTGGACCTACAAATGATTTAATTATAAAAGTTATTGCTGAAACTAAACCAGGAACTATTTTTATAATTCCATTGAGTGACACAGAGTCATTTGGTGATAATTCGTACATACATTTCTTGACTCCAGAAGAAAAACGCGCCAAAAAAGAAGGAAAGGAATTAAAAACAAAAGATATTTCTGGTCTCGAGCTAGATTTTGAATTAGATATTACTCAAGATGCTGAAATTGAAATCGTTATTGATAAAGTGTCCGGAAGTACAATTAAAGGGCGAGGTGTAGGTGGATTGTTGATAGATATTAATACTAATGGAAAATTTAATATATGGGGTGATTTTTCAGTGTTTGAAGGTATTTACAATTTCAAATACGGTGGTATTGTTCAGAAAAAGTTTGAAGTAGAACCTGGTGGAACCATAGCTTGGGAAGGCGATCCTTTTAATGCTAAATTGGCAATCAATGCTATTTATAAAACTCAAACAAATCCATCACCTTTATTGGATAACCCGATCAATCGGACTATCCCTGTACACTTAAAAACTAGTTTAACGGGACAACTTATAAAACCAGAAATCGATTTTAGCTTTGAGTTTCCAACCGTAAATTCTACCGTTAAATCTGAATTACAGTATCGTTTAGATTCAAAAGAAGATAGAGACAATCAAGCACTTTATCTGTTAGCTACTGGTGCTTTTTCTGGACGCCTAAACAGTTTAAATGTTACAGGAACCATTGCCGAAAGACTTAATGGTATTATTAATGGATTTTTTAGTGCAGGTGATAATAAGGTAAACATTGGTTTTAACTATGAGGCAGGTGAGAACACACCAGATTATCAGACTGATGATAGGTTAGGCGTGATTCTACAAACCAATATTAGTGACAGAATTTTACTAAATGGAAAGGTTGGTGTACCAGTAGGAGGGGTTAGTGAAACAGTAGTGGCTGGTGATGTGCAAATAGATTTTCTTTTAAATGAAGAAGGAACGTTGCGAGCCAAAGTTTTTAATCGTGAAAACAGTATAAGAAATTTTGGTGAGGAAATCGGTTACACTCAAGGAGTAGGTATTGCTTGGAGTGTTGATTTTGATAGGTTTGGTGAACTCATTGACATTATTTTAAAAGGGAAAAAGAAAGTCGAAGCCGAAAAGGCCAAAAAAGCTGAAGCAGCAGCAGAAGAAAATGATAAAGATCTTCCAGGTTTTGTAGGATTTAAAAAGGAAAAAGAAGAAGATTAGTCCTTTTATTCACAAAATATTTCACATTATTCAATGTTTTTATTAACGAAAACGTTTGAGTTTTTATTCTTCACTTAAATTATCTCTAATAGCTTGTTTTATATGCTATTTCTTTATTAGATTTACTAAATCAAGTATCATTTTATGACTAAAAAGATAAAAAAAATAGGTGTTTTAACTTCGGGAGGAGATGCTCCTGGAATGAATGCTGCCATAAGATCTGTTGTTAGAACATGTGCATATCACCAAATAGAATGTGTAGGTATTTATAGAGGTTATGAAGGATTAATTGAAGGTGACTTTAAAATACTATCAGCACGTAGTGTGAATAATATTATTCATACTGGAGGCACCATTTTAAAATCAGCTCGTTCCAATGAATTTAGAACCAAGGAAGGAAGGCAAAAAGCATATTTACAGTTAAAAAGCGTAGGTATTGATGCTATGGTGTTAATTGGTGGTGATGGTACGTTTACTGGAGGTATGTTTTTTAACGAAGAATTTAACTTTCCAGTAATTGGTATTCCAGGAACCATTGATAACGATATTTATGGTACTAATTTCACTTTAGGCTATGATACAGCATTGAATACAGTAGTAGATTGTATTGATAAAATTCGGGATACTGCTAGTTCGCATAAACGCCTGTTTTTTGTTGAGGTAATGGGAAGAGATGTTGGACATATTGCCTTGAATGCTGGTGTTGGAGCAGGTGCTGAAGAAATACTGATTCCTGAAGAAGATTTAGGATTAGATAGGTTACTTGAGTCATTAAGAAGAAGCAAGCAATCAGGTAAATCATCTAGTATAGTTGTTGTAGCTGAAGGAGATAAAATTGGCAAGAATGTTTTTGAACTCAAGGATTATGTTGAAGAAAACATGGAGGAATATGAGGTTCGTGTTTCAGTATTAGGTCACATGCAACGAGGAGGTTCACCCTCTTGTTTTGATCGTGTTTTGGCTAGCAGAATGGGAGTGAAAGCTGTGGAGTCTTTACTAGAAGGGAAATCAAATTACATGGTAGGTATTCTAGATAATAAAATTGAGCTAACGCCTCTAGAAAAAGCTGTCAAGGGTAAAACAGAAATTAACAAAGAATTATTACGTGTGTCAGATATCATGACGACTTAAACAAATTATTAATAAAAATACAAGAAAAATAATATGTCAAATTTAAGATTAGGAATCAATGGTTTCGGTAGAATTGGAAGAATAGTTTTTAGAGCTACTGTAAATAGACCAGATGTAGATGTGGTAGCAATTAATGATTTGTTGGATGTTGATCATCTAGCTTACTTATTAAAATATGATTCTGTTCATGGTCGCTTTAATGGCACAATAGAGGTAGTAGATGGACATTTAGTAGTTGATGGTAAAAAAATACGCGTAACTGCTGAAAGAGATCCAAGAAATTTAAAATGGGATGCAGTTAAAGCAGATGTTGTGGCAGACTGTACAGGGATTTTTACAACTCTAGAATCTGCTCATTATCACATAGAAGCTGGTGCTAAAAAAGTTGTGATTTCAGCACCCAGTAAGGATGCTCCTATGTTTGTTATGGGTGTTAATCACAATGATGTTAAACCATCAGACACTGTAGTTTCAAATGCTTCTTGCACAACCAATTGTCTAGCGCCATTGGCTAAAGTATTAGATGATAATTTTGGAATTGAAGAAGCATTAATGACAACTGTTCATGCTACAACAGCTTCACAACTTACTGTAGATGGTCCTGCAAAAAAGGATTATAGAGGCGGAAGAAGCGCACTTGTGAATATCATTCCTGCTTCAACAGGAGCTGCAAAGGCAGTAGGGAAAGTTATTCCGAAACTAAATGGTAAATTAACAGGAATGGCATTTCGTGTTCCAACCGCTGATGTATCTGTTGTGGATTTAACCGTAAGAACAAAAAAAGAAACATCGCTAGAAGAAATCAAGGCTGCTTTTAAGAAGGCTTCAGAAACTTCTATGAAAGGTGTTTTAGGTTACACAGAAGATTTGGTAGTGTCACAGGATTTTGTAAGTGATGTTCGAACTTCAATTTTTGATGCAGATGCAGCCATTGAGCTAAATTCTAGATTCTTTAAGCTGGTTGCATGGTATGACAATGAATTTGCTTATTCCAACAAGCTTGTGGATTTGGCTTTACATGTTAATTCACTATAATTAAAACAAACAAAAATTAAAGCTGTTAAACTTTCTAACAGCTTTTTTTTATTTTTAGCCTATGATTTTAATAGTTGACAGTGGTTCTACAAAATGTGATTGGGTATCGGTTGATGAAAACGGCAACCAATTACTTGAGAAAATAAGGACGAAAGGATTAAATCCTGCTATTTTAAAAGAGAAAAAGCTTTTTAAAATAATCAATAAACAAACCGAGTTAAAGAAACACAAGGATGTGGTAACACATGTTTATTTTTATGGGGCAGGTTGTGGTACTGAAAAACCACGATTACAATTAAAAATGGTTTTAGAATCCATTTTTTCAAAAGCTACAGTTGAAGTGAAGGAAGATACATTTGCCGCAGTTAGGGCAACTATTTCAGAACCTAATGAAGCTGCTGTTGTCTGTATCTTGGGTACGGGATCCAATTGCAGCTATTATGACGGAAAAGAGCTGCATCAACGCGTTAGTTCCTTGGGTTATACTTTAATGGATGATGCTTCAGGTAATTATTACGGTAAGCAACTTATTCGTGATTATTATTTTAATCATATGCCAGAGAATATAAAAGTATCATTTGCTGAAAAATATAATTTGGATGCTGATTTTATAAAATATAATCTATATAAACAACCAAATCCCAATGCTTATTTAGCATCATTTGCCGAATTTATGTTTTTGAACAAAGAGTCAGATTACATAAAAACACTCATTAAAAAAGGACTGAAACTTTTTTCTGAAAATATGATATTTCAATTCAAGGATGAACTAAAATCTGTGCCTGTTCATTTCGCGGGATCAATAGCATTTTTCTCTGAAAATGAAATACGTGAAGTCGCTGATGAACTAGGGTATAAAGTAGGAAATATTGTTAGAAGACCAATTGAAGGTTTGGTGAGTTATCACACAAGTATGTAAATATGGAAATAGCTATTATTGCCCACGATGGAAAAAAAGCTGAAATGGTTCAGTTTCTTAATCAGCATCGTGATATTTTGCATGACAAAAATATTTCATTGGTTTCAACTGGTACCACTGGAAAAAAAGTAAAAAAAGCTGGATTTGAAGTATTACGCTTGTTGTCTGGTCCCATGGGTGGTGATGCTCAAATTGCTGCTAGGGTTGCAGAAGGAAAATGTAACATGGTCCTATTTTTTCGAGACCCACTGGAAAAACACCCGCATGAACCAGATGTTTTAATGCTTATGCGATTATGTGATGTGCATGACGTACCTTTAGCAACAAATCCTGCAACAGCAGAACTACTTATTACAGCCATTTAATAACATATAAATGTTAAAAACCGATACATCAAATTCCATAAAAGAAAATAGTTACGACACAATTATTATTGGTTCTGGAGTTGGTGGTTTATCTGCTGCAATATGTTTGTCAAGAGCAGGACAACGCGTTTTAGTTTTAGAGCAACATGATGTTCCTGGTGGTTGGTGTCATAGTTTTTATCTCAATGGTTACCGTTTTACGCCTGGAGTCCATTATGTTGGTTTATTGGGTGAAGGACAATCAACTAGAGAACTTTACGAAGGTTTAGGTATTGCTAATGAATTGGCATTTTACAGAATGAATCCAGATGCTTTTGAGCATTGTTGGATTGGTGATGAACGCTTTCATTATCCTGCCAATTTTGATGAGTTCCAAAATAGGTTAATAGCCAGGTTTCCACATGAAAAAAAAGGAATAATCAAGTATTTGAAATTAATAAAGAATGTAAGTAGACAACTGCAGTTAATCCCTAAAATCCGAACGGTTTGGCAGCAAATTACTATTCCTTTTAGAACCAAGCATATGGGGAAATATGCACCATTCACTTTAAAGCGAGTCATAAACTGGCATGTTAAAGATCCCTTATTGCAACGCATCCTAAATATTCAATATGGTGATCACGGATTACCACCAGCAAAAGCTAGCTTCTTAATGCATGCTGCTATAATGGATCATTATTCAGAAGGTGGATTTTATCCTGTAGGTGGAGGAGGAGCATTGGTAAAAGCCATGACCAATTGTATTAAGAATTTTGGAAGTCAGGTACGAACACAAAGTGGCGTATCTAAAATAATAGTTAGTAAGACTAAAAAAAGAAACAAAGCAATAGGTGTTGTATTGGAAAATGGTGAATCCATATTTGCTGATCGGATTATTTCTAATGCCGATCCTGAAACCACTTACTTAAAAATGATAGGATCAGAATATTTAAGTAATAGTTTAAAGAAGAAGCTTGAAAGAACCAAATACTCATGTACTTCTCTCATGCTTTTTCTTACAGTTGATATGGATGTGAAAAAAGCTGGCTTAGATTCTGGAAATATTTGGATGATGCCCAATAAGGATATGGATGAGCTTTTTGAAGATATGCAGAAAACGGATATTCTTGAAGGAGAAGAATTCTCTGGTCTGTTTATTAGTTGTACCTCATTAAAAGATCCCATTAGTTTTGATGGACGTTATCACACTCTAGAGGTTATAACCTATATTAATTATGATGCTTTTGCAGCTTTTGAAAACGAAACAGAAGAACGTTCTCAAGCATATTTGGAATTTAAGGACAAACTAATTCAAAAGTTTTTAAATAGTTTAGAAAAGGTTGTTCCAGGAATATCAAAAAATATTGTTCATAAAGATTTAGGAACACCCTTAACTAATGAGTTTTATTTGAACACAACACGAGGAAATGTTTATGGAACTGAAAAAAGTTTAAGACATATAGGTCCTTTTGCTTACAAATCTAAAAGTGAAATTGAGAATTTATATATGTGTGGTGCTAGTATAGTTTCTCATGGTGTTGCTGGAGCCGGATATTCAGGTGTACAAACAGCAGCAGCTATTTTAGGATGTAAACAAGATGATTTGCTTAAACCTGATCCAAATCAAAATCTTCGTATTTATGAAGCTGAAGATGATACGAACTACCCTGACTGGATGTTAAAAAAGATGGCAGTAAAGAGAGCGCGATTAGAAAAAAGTGCCCAAACTTAATAACAAGACTAATTAGTGTAAACTTGATTTTCTTGTTCAGCAACTCGAATAAAAGTGGTGCGTTTAGTTAATTCCTTTAATCTTTGAGCGCCAACATACGTACAAGCACTTCTTAAACCACCTAAAATATCTTGTAGTGTGTTTTCAATTGGTCCTCTATAAGGTACAGTTACCGTTTTACCTTCACTAGCACGATACTCGGCAACACCACCAGCGTATTTTTCCATAGCAGTTGTTGAGCTCATACCATAGAATTTTTTAAAGGTTTTTCCACCTCGTTCTATGATTTCACCACCGCTCTCATCATGACCAGCTAGCATACCACCAAGCATAACAAAATCGGCTCCAGCACCAAAAGCTTTAGCAATATCACCAGGTGTAGCACAACCACCATCACTAATTATTTGACCACCTAAACCATGTGCAGCATCTGCACATTCGATAATAGCAGAAAGTTGAGGATAGCCAACACCAGTTTTTACGCGAGTAGTACAAACAGATCCAGGACCTATACCTACTTTAATGATATCGGCTCCTGCCAATAATAGTTCTTCTACCATTTCGCCAGTTACCACATTTCCTGCAATTATAACCTTGTCAGGATATTCATTTCTCGTGCGTTTAACAAAATCAACAAAATGTTCCGAATAACCATTTGCCACATCAATGCATATAAACTTTAACTGCGGAATCTCTTTAAAGATAACTGCTAATTTTTCAGCTTCATTTTTACTGGTACCTGTACTTACAGCAACATAGTCTTCAATTCCGTTAGGTGCTTCTGAAAAAAAAGAGGTCCATTCAGATATCGAATAGTGCTTATGAATAGCAGTGAATAATTTTTTATTGGCCAACGCCAGTGCTGTTTCAAAAGTCCCAACAGTATCCATATTTGCAGCCATTATGGGTATACCTTTCCAATTTATTTTACTATTTAAAAAAGTGAAATCACGCTCAAGGTTTACTTGTGACCGACTCTTAAGAGTTGACCTTTTTGGCCTGATCATTACATCTTTAAATCCAAGTTTAATATCTTGTTCTATACGCACGGAACTTTTATTTTGGGATTGGTTATCAAATATACAAGTTCCTTTAGTAATATTAAATACGAAGTATTACAAATTACATATGTTTTCTTTCTTAATTAATTTAACTAGAATAGTTATGGTCAAAATGATTATTTTGCAAAAAAAAATTAACTGATTAAATGGAAATTTATAAGTCAAAAAATATAAAGATAACGTCTGTTTTTTTTATTTGTTTTTTTAATCTAACCTTATTGTTTGCACAAGACATAGAGCCTAGGCGCTGGACACCGTTGCCCATTGGAACTCATGTAATTGGTGGTGGGTATGTTCATACATTTGGAGACATAATTTTTGATCCTGTCTTGCAAGCTGAAGATGTGACACTTCAATTGGACGCTGTTGCACTATCTTACGTGCAGCCATTAAAAATTGGAAATAAATTGGGTAGATTAGATGTACTACTACCTTATGTAAATGCTAAATGGGATGGATTATTAAGAGGTACACCTACTAGTATTAGAAGAACTGGTTTTTCTGATCCGCGTGTTAGGTTTTCAATGAATATAATTGGTCCCAAGGCACTTAATGCTCAAGAAATGATGACTTATTATGCTGAAAATCCATCATCTACAATGCTTGGTGCTTCCATTGCAGTCACTTTTCCTCTTGGGCAATATGCAGGTGATAGATTGTTGAATTTAGGACAAAATAGATTTGTTATCAGGCCACAGATTGGATTTGTACACAATTGGGGTTTGTGGTCTTATGAATTTACAGCTTCTGTTTTTTTATATACAAACAACAAGGATTTTTTTAACAACCAAGTGAGAAAGCAAGACCCGACTTTTGCAGCTCAAACGCATCTCATTCGTAGGTTTAAAAATAGAATGTGGGCTTCAGTTAGTGCAGGTTATGGATTAGGCGGACAGTCTATAGTTAATAGTCAACCAAATAATGATGAGCGAGGTGATTTTTTAACCTCATTGGCTTTTGGTATTCCTGTAACAAAAAAACAGAGTGTAAAATTATTTTATTTACATTCAGAATCTGTTAAATCTGTAGGGTCAGATACTGACTCAATCGGTTTGGGTTACTCCGTTTTATTTTAAATAGCAATTATTTAATTGCAATCATACTAATTTCAACATTTACAAATTTTGGTAAGTTTGCAACTTCTACAGTTTCTCTAGCTGGAGCAGTTTCAGCATTAAAATAATTTGCGTAAACAGCATTAATTTTTGAAAAATTATTCATGTCACTTATGAATATAGACGTTTTAACCACGTTTTCAAAAGTCATCTCTGCAGCTGTCAATACAGCTTTCATGTTTTGCATAACCTGTTCAGTTTCAGCTGTTATATTCTCAATAACTAAATCGCCAGTTGTGGGATTGATAGCTATTTGTCCTGAAGTGTACAGTGTATTCCCAACCAAAACCGCTTGATTATATGGACCAATTGGTGCAGGTGCATTTGTAGTGTTAATTATTTTTTTCATGGTTTGAGTGTATTCAATTATAATTGCTGATCAGGCTGTCTACGTTTGTCATACTTAATGTCTTTAAGTATGTTTGACTTTATACCAATAAAGAAATACCAAGAACTTCTTGTGCTGAAGGGTACCCAGCTAAAACTCATACGCCAACTCAATAAATCCCTTTCAAAGCGGAGTTGGGTGTAAGTAAAACCTTTGTTTTTAAAGTCATAGCCCGAAGAAGCACCAACAGTCCATCGAGGAGAGAACTCAACATCTCCAGAGAACATTAATGAATGTGAAGATATCTCATTTTCACGCCTTACATTAGTATAGTTAACGGCATAGGCTAGCTTTAAATTCCATGGAATTTTAGTCTTATATAAGGCACTAGGCGTTTTTTCTTCCTCATCATCATCTTCACCATAGCGTTGGTCTGAAAAATCTTGAGCACGACCAAATAAATCATCAGCACGACCACCACTTCTCAAATTTTCTTGAGTGCTTCTTTCATTTTCAGTACCATCAAAATCACTACTGGATATAGAATAACTTGTGTTGACATTGGCACTTGTCAATCTAAATAAGCTACCTCCATTGTCTATGTTGAATTTATCAATTTTGGTATTGTTATTATCAAGTGCATAAGGATCCATAGTTGCGCCAAAATTTATAATCATTTTGTTTTTCAATATTTGCGTGCTACCTGTCATTCTCAAAGGGCTCCAATTTAGAGAATCACCAGCTAAATTATAAGCAGTAGAAAAATTTAAATTATCAAGTAACTTTATTTTTTTAGCTTCAGTAGCGGTTGAATCCTTGTCTCTCACTTTGGCTTCAATATTATTAGATAATGACATACCAATAGAACTGGAATAGCGATTATTTGGTGCGCCATAAATACCACCTTCAAAACGGGTATATTCAATCTCATCAGTCGTTGTTCCATTTGCATCGATTACTTCAAAAGTTTCGTAATAATTACTGAATGACGGATTTATGTTATAACTTATAGATGGTCGCATGACATGTCGAATAGCCTGAATTTTTGGATCTTTACCTTCTTTTCTGAAATCGAACATACCATAGAGAGTTGTACCTAAACTTGTACTAAAATTGTATGTTCTAAAGGCATCAAATCCTTTTACAGGTTCCGTTACAATTTCATTTTCCTCAAAGTCATAATATTTTCTTACGGTTTCAAAAACCCAAGTTTCATCATACGAGGTGCTAGCGCTCAAACTGAAATATTTAAACACTTTAAAATTTGTAGTTAATGGAATACTGTGTTTAATACCATTTACAGCACTATCCCACATTTCCTTTTTAAAGAATAAGGAATCGGTAGTTTGTATGCGGTTTTCAGCTCTAATATTATATTGAAAGTTGACATTTTGAATAATACCTTTTTTTACACCAGTTTTAGGTGCAAAAGGAAATATACGACTTACACTAGCTTGAACGGTTGGTAAGGTCATATTAATAACTTCCGTATTGGTGTTTTGGGAGTGTGTTGCGGCAACACTCATATTTACTTGGGGTTCACCTTCAAAAGTTTTAGAATAGGATATGGAAGAAGCCAAAGTGTTATTCAAAAAACTCGGTGCATTAACCTGATTGATAGAAGTTTGATAATACCTGCTACTACCTAAATTTACCGATGCAGAGAACCGTGAACTTGGGTTCGCTTTGGCGTCTTGAGAATGAGACCATCTAATATTGTAAATAGATGACTTACTGTAGTCTGGAAAACCACGTTCACTATTTATTAAATTTTCATATCTAAAACTTACGTTACCATTGTAGCGATATCTATTGGCATAGGCACTTTCAAAACGCAATCCATAACTTCCATTGGTATAATAATCCCCTAAAACTGCTAAATCAACAAAATCACTAATTGCAAAATAGTAACCACCATTTTGTAAAAAATAGCCTCTATTGTTTTCTTCACCAAAAGTTGGAATTATAACTCCAGAAGTTTGTTTATCAGTTAAAGGGAAAAATCCAAAAGGTAAACCAATTATTGTTGGAACATCAGCAATAACCATATTGGTTGGGCCTACTACAATTTTTTTGCCAGGAACAACCTTTATTTTATTGGCTTGAAAGTAATATTCAGGGTTTTCAATGTCTTTTGCCGTAGTAAACCGACCTTTATATAAAAAGATAACAGAATCATTAACTTTTTTAGTTACGGGAGCAAGAATATTCATGCCGCCTTGCTCTGTTTTTGAGTTATAAATAAGTGCCTTTTCGGTTTTCGTATTAAATTTTATGGAGTCAGGTTCAACTACATTATTGGCTTGTTTAAAAACAGGAGCTTGATTGTAATTCCCAAGTGAATCTGTAATTCCTGCTGCAAAAACTTCATTGGTGTTATAGTCAATGACAATTAAACCAGCCTTGAGTTCCATGTCTTCATAGTAAACTTCGGCTTCGTTATATAAATACAGCTTTTGCTCTTTATTATTAAAGGAAGCGTAATCAGTAGCTTTGTATTTAACTGGTCCAGTAAGTAGTTCTGGTTTTGGTTTTACGGAATCCTGTAAAGTAGAATCTTGTTCTTTTTCAGTCTCTATGGGTTTTAAGGTATTTCCAATAGATAAATTTAGCGTGTCATTCTTCTCACTTGGTTCAACTTTTCCACCTTCTTTTGGGATATCTTGAGCAAAGCCAGAAGTGTTGATAAACACTGTAAAACTTAAGGCAAAAAGTATGTGGAAGATGTTTGTACGCAATGCTTTTAAATGTATTTTTGTAAAAGTATGGCTCGGTTTTTGAATTGCCAAAATTACATATATTTTTTGTGATTAATTTAATATACGTGAAAATTCGAAGATTAAAATAAACCTGCCTAAAAGTTGTTATAGATACTATGAACACAATAATTAATACACGTTTTTTTCTACTAGCTATTTTATTAATAGTTTTTAATTTGCAAGTCCTTTATGCTCAAAGCTCATCAGAGAAGTTTGTGGTGGTTTTAGATGCAGGACATGGTGGTAAAGACCCTGGAAATCTCGGTAATGGTTACAAGGAAAAAAGTATAGCTTTAAATATTGTTTTAGAGGTAGGGAAGGAACTCGAGAAAAATTCAGACATAAAGGTTATATATACGAGAAAAACGGATGTGTTTATAGAACTTCGTGAACGTGCCGCAATAGCTAACAAGGCAGATGCAGACTTGTTTGTGTCAGTACATTGTGATGCTTTTACAAATAATGCTTATGGAGCAGGAACCTTTGTTTTAGGGTTGCATAAGTCTCAAGCAAATTTTGAAATAGCTAAAAAAGAGAATGAAGTTATTTTTTTAGAAGATAATTATAAAGAAACGTATGCTGGTTTTGATCCAAGCTCACCTGAATCATTAATTGGAATGACTTTAATGCAAGAAGAATATTTAGACCAAAGTATTTTGTTAGCTACTTTAGTTCAAAATAATTTTACAAATAAATTAAAAAGAAAAAATAGAAGTGTAAAGCAAGCTGGATTTTGGGTGTTGCATAATACCTATATGCCAAGTGTACTTATTGAAACAGGCTTTTTAACAAATAAAGCTGAAGGCGCCTATTTAAATTCCAAAAAAGGTCAAAGTCAAATGGCTTCAGCTATAAAAGATGCTATTTTAGATTATAAACACAGTTTAGACCTAAATGTTGGCGGTAATATTTCTCCTTCCGAAATAGATAATTCAACAGTTTCAATTGATGAAACAAAGCTGATTTATGAAGGCATTGTTTTTAAAGTTCAAATAGCAGCCAGCTCAAGAAAAATAGAACCCAAAGGTTATAATTTTAAGGGACTTGATGCTATTTCAAGAGAAGATCATGAAGCTCTTTATAAATATTATTATGGTAGTACTTCGGATTATAATGAAGTGAAACGCCTTCAAAAAGAAGCCAAGGATAAAGGATATAATTCCTGTTTTATTGTTGCTTATAAAAACGGAAAACAAGTTTCATTGGCCGATGTCTTAAATTCATCAGCTAATTAGAGTCATTCTTTATAAATTTATCTTTAATTTTGTTTAATAACCAAACAACTTTACTTTGAAAATAACAAAAGAAGTTAAAACTGCCATATTAGTTATTTTAGGAATTGCCTTTTTAATTTTTGGAATAAACTATCTCAAGGGTCGAAACCTACTAGATGCATCAAACACTTATTATACTATATTTGAGTACAATGCATTAACAGAATCTTCTCCCGTGACCATAAAAGGAAACAATGTTGGGAAAATAAAAAATATCAAATATGACTTTGAAACAGGTAAAACACGTGTTTCTTTTACTGTTGATAAAGGGCTAAAGTTTTCCAAAAATAGTATAATTAGGCTATATGAAATGGGACTCATGGGTGGAAACGCAATGGCAATTATTCCGGCCGAAGATGGTGATTTTGCTGAAGATGGTGATGTCATTAAGTCTGAAGTAGAAAAAGGCTTGTTAGATGGTTTGGCAGGGAATTTCTCCAATTTAAGTTCAGGTTTAGATACTACACTTAAATCAGCCGATTCGTTACTGATAGGTTTAAATGCCTTGGTTGAAGATGATTCTGATAAAGGCCTCAAAAGTGCTATTGCAGAATTGAATGCGACTATTAAATCTTTTAAAAACCTGTCCTATTCATTCAATTCCTTAATTTCAAAAAACGAAGAAGGATTAACGTCGGTTATTAGCAATTTTGATTCTATTAGTCAAGATTTAGCTAGTCTCTCTGAAGATCTTAAAAAAGCTGAAATTTCAAAGACTATTAATGATTTAGACCAGACTTTGTTAAGTGTAAATGGTCTCATAAGTGATTTGGAAAATGGAGAAGGCACTTTAGGATTATTGCTTAAAGATGAAAAGTTATATAATAACCTCGAAGTTGCTACATATCAGTTAAAGGAATTGCTTCAGGATTTTAAATTGAATCCAAAACGATATGTACAAGTATCAGTTTTTGGTGGAAAAAACAAGGATGAATACCAAAAGCCTGAAGACGAACGAAAATAAAACTAGCCAGAAATGAATTTTATTCCAAACATACTTTTTGCTTTAGCCTTGATCGTTGGTATTGGTTATTTTGCCAAGAATGTCAGAAAATTAATGCGTAACATTAAATTGGGTCAGGATGTTGATGTTAGCGATAACAAACCTGAACGTTGGCGTAATATGACAAGGATTGCTTTGGGTCAAAGCAAAATGGTAAAAAGACCTATTGCAGGTTTCCTGCATTTAATTGTCTATGTTGGCTTCATTGTAATCAACATTGAAGTGCTTGAAATCATGATAGATGGTCTCTTTGGAACCCACCGTATTTTCTCCTCAATTGGAAGTTTGTATGGTATATTAATTGGTTCATTTGAGATTTTGGCAGTTTTAGTATTAGTGTCGGTCATAGTATTCTGGATTCGTAGGAATATTATTAAAATCAGAAGGTTTTGGAATTCTGAAATGACAGCTTGGCCAAAAAATGATGCAAATTATATCTTGTATTTTGAAATGGTATTAATGACGCTGTTTTTGGTTATGAATGCCACAGATATAACTTTTCAGAATATGAATTCTGGAAATGTTATTAGTCAATATATAGCACCATGGTTTAGTAATTTGCCTGAGTCAACTATCCATATTATTGAACGTGTAGCTTGGTGGTTGCATATTTTAGGGATTTTAGTATTTCTCAATTATTTATACTTTTCAAAGCATTTGCATATCCTCTTGGCATTTCCAAATACCTATTATGGTCGTGTAAAGCCAAAAGGACAGTTTGATAACCTAGAAGCTGTTACCAAAGAAGTAAAAATGATGATGGATCCAAACGTCGATCCATTTGCAGCACCTCCTGAAGGAGCTGACAATGCGGTACCTGCCAAGTTTGGGGCTAGTGACGTGCAAGATTTAAATTGGGTGCAATTGCTTAATGCTTACACCTGTACGGAATGTGGTCGTTGTACCAGTGAATGTCCGGCTAACTTAACAGGTAAAAAATTGTCTCCACGAAAAATCATGATGGATACGCGTGATAGACTGGAAGAAGTTGGTAAAAATATCGATGCCAATAATGGTGAATTTAAAGATGATGGTAAACAACTTCTAGATGATTATATTACTAGGGAAGAGCTTTGGGCATGTACCTCATGTAATGCCTGTGTTGAAGCTTGTCCAGTGAGTATTGATCCATTGTCTATTATAATGGATATGCGTCGCTATCTGGTTATGGAGCAAAGTGCTGCGCCAGTAGAGTTAAATAATATGATGACTAATATTGAAAACAATGGAGCGCCTTGGCCTTATAACCAAATGGATCGTTTAAACTGGAAGAATGAATAGTGGGAGTAATTTTTATGACAAACCTAATAAATTGATTATTTGGGGAATAGTATTTATCATTTTAGGTTTTGTTTTATGTTTTATTACTGACTATGGTGTTCCTTGTGGAATAGCAATAGGTTTAGGAGGTGCTTATTTTTCAATGGGATTGCACAAAAAGTATATTAAATAAAAGTTTTGAGGTTAAGCATAATCATAACAATATTTTGTCTGGGAAATTTATTAAGTTTCTCACAAGGTTATGCTAAAGACTCATTACAAATAAAGGTATATACCGAAATTGAATACAAGAATAGAGAAGCAAAAGATATTAAACTGTTAAAAGTATTTTGCGATTATTGTACTTCGGCACAAACAAGTAAAATTGGTTATGCTGCTTTGTTACGAGCACATGACGAAAGGTATTTGCCTGAGAATGTATTAGTAAACGGGAAAAAGAAATTAGCTATTATCATAAGAATATCAAAAGTTGATTTTGCAGCTATTTCTGATGAGAAAGAAAATGAAACACTAGAAAAAGAATAAAATAGGTTTATGAAACGAGAAGACGCAGACAAATTATTGCACGAAAAAGTTGAAGCAGGTGAGAAGGTAAGCCCAATTTTACCAAAAGGTGTAAAAAACTATTTAATTGATATTGATGGAACCATTACTGAAGATGTGCCTAATGAAGAGCCTGAAAGAATGGCTACCTGTGATCCTTATCCTGATGCTTTAGTAACTTGTAACAAGTGGTATGACGAAGGTCATTTAATCTGTTTTTTTACTTCGCGTACTGAAGATCATCGGGAAGTAACCGAAAATTGGTTAAACAAGCATGGGTTTAAATTTCATAGCTTATTAATGGGTAAGCCTAGAGGTGGTAATTATCATTGGATTGATAATCATTTGGTAAAAGCAACTAGATACAAAGGGAAATTTACAGATTTAGTAGATAAAAAAGTGACCATACAAGTATTTGATGATGGTCATCATGAATAAATTATTATGAGCGAGCAACTTAAAGTACCAACAATGCAAGAAGCAATGGCAGAAGGAAAACAGCCTGAATATTTATTTTGGGTAGGATCTGCTGGAGCCTTTGATGATAGGGCAAAAAAAATCACTAAAGCATTTGTGAAATTGCTTAATAAAGCCAATGTTGATTTTGCCGTTTTAGGAACAGAAGAATCAGATTCTGGTGATGCTGCTAAACGAGCGGGAAATGAGTTTTTATTTCAGATGCAAGCTATGACTAATATTGAAGTCATGAATATGTATCAAGTAAAAAAAATCATTACTACTGATCCGCATGACTTCAATACATTAAAAAATGAATATCCAGGGTTGGGAGGTAATTACGAAGTTTTGCATCACACGCAATTCTTACAAAAGTTAATTTCCGAAGGAAAAATAAAAGTTAAAGAATCAGAATTTAAAGGAAAAAACGTCACGTTTCATGACCCTTGTTATTTGGGCCGTGCAAATGACGTTTTTGAAGCGCCAAGAGCATTGATAGAAACTTTAGGCGTAAATTTTAAAGAAATGAAACGTAGCCAGCGTACATCCTTATGTTGTGGAGCAGGAGGTGCTCAAATGTTTAAAGAACCTGAAAAAGGCGATAAAGACATAAACGTTTTAAGAACTGAAGATGCTTTAGAAACTAACCCGGAAGTTATCATTACTGCTTGTCCGTTTTGTAATACCATGATGACGGATGGAGTGAAAGCTAAAGAAAAAGAGGCCAGTATTCAGGTAATGGATATAGCAGAGTTAATTGCGAATGCCGAAGATTTATGATGATAAAACATAAAAATAATGCTAGTAGAATTTAATAATTTACCTGAAGAATCTCGTATTTGGATATACCAAGCCAATCGTTCTTTTACAGATGAGGAGATTATAGAAATACAAAATAAGCTAGATATATTTATAGAGAATTGGACAGCACATGGTAGTGATTTACAATCAGGCTATTTAATTAAATATAAGCGATTTATAGTCATTGGTCTAAATCAAAACTTAAATAAAGCTACAGGCTGTTCCATTGATACTTCAGTCCATTTTATTCAGCAGCTTGAAAAGGAATATAATGTTGACCTTATGGATAAAATGAATGTATCCTATAAGCAAGGTGATTATATTGCTTACAAGCCATTATCAGATTTCAGGAAAATGGCAAAGGATAGAGCTGTTTCAAAGAACACTATCGTATTCAATAATTTAGTAGCTAACAAAGCGGAGTTTGAGGAGCATTGGGAAGTGCCAGCAAGTGAAAGTTGGCATGCACGTTTTGTAAAGTAAGTTAACTAGAAGTACGCATAAGATATTTGTGCTTAAGTATTTTAAGTTCCAGAAATTTCTTTTTATAATTTAAATCTAGATTATCACATAAATTGTTAATTACCTTCTTTATAAATCTATCTTAAAATTTAGTATTGTATCTTCAAAATACTGTAATTTGGTATCGTTATTGATAATCTTGTAAAAAGCCCTTGATTGTATGCGAATAGTAACGTTTTTAACGCTATGTTTTTTTGTTTTTAACACATCATTTTCCCAAAATAAAAACCCTTTATTAGCTGATAACCCAGAACATCAAAAAAAATGGGTTGATAGTGTTTATAATAGTCTGGATATTGACCAAAAAATTGGTCAGCTATTTATGGTTCGTGCTTTTTCTAATCAAGGACTAAAGCACGAAAACATTATTAGTCAACTTATAATGGATCAGCATATTGGTGGTATTATCTATTCTACCGGAGGACCAGTTGCACAGGCCAAATTAAATAACAGATTGCAAGGACTTTCCATAACACCACTTTTGATTGGTATGGATGCCGAATGGGGTTTGAATATGCGTTTAGATTCTACTTTTGCTTTTCCTTGGAATATGACACTAGGAGCTATTAAGGATAATAAAATAGTTGAGCAAGTAGGATATCAAGTTGGTGAGCACTGTAAGCGTATTGGAGTTCATTTTAATTTTGCGCCAGTTGTTGATATCAATACCAACCCGAAAAACCCTATAATTGGAAATCGTTCATTTGGTGAAGATCGTGATAACGTCACTGAAAAGGCATTAGCATTTATGAAAGGTATGCAAAATGCAGGTGTTTTAGCAAATGCCAAACACTTTCCTGGTCATGGTGATACTGAAACTGACTCTCATAAAACATTACCTACTATAAGCTTTAATGAAAAACGCATTGATTCAGTTGAATTGTATCCGTATAGAAAGTTGATTGAAAACGGTTTATCTAGTGTAATGGTTGCCCATTTGAACGTGCCAGCTTTAGAAACACAAACGGGATTTCCATCTTCCTTATCAAAGCATATTGTGACTGATATTTTAAAAGACTCATTAGGTTTTAAAGGGCTAATTTATACGGATGCGTTAGAAATGAAAGGTGTAGCTGATTTTAGTGAGCCAGGAGATATTGATTTGGCAGCTTTTCTTGCAGGAAATGATGTGATGTTGATTTCAGAAGATGTTCCTAAAGCCATGATTAAAATGCGTGAGGCCTATGATAGTGGTGTCATTGCTGAAGAACGTTTGGCACATTCGGTTAAAAAAATCCTTCAGGCGAAATATAAAGTGGGCTTAAATAATTTTAAGCCTATTGTAATTGAAAATTTAGTTAACGAACTCAATAGGCCAAAGGATCAAATCCTTAATGAATTAGCCTTTGAAAAGGCCATAACGGTAGTTAAAAACAAAAGTAATTTGCTGCCTATAAGAGACCTTAAAAACAAACGTGTTGCTTATGTGCAATTAGGAGACGACTCTGGTTCTGTTTTTTTTAAAGAATTACAAAAATACACCAAGGTTCACGAGGTGAAAGCTGACAATCTAGATGAACTCATTACAAAACTAAAAGCTTACAACACTGTGGTTGTTGGATTTCATCGTTCAAATGATCATCCATGGAAAGATTATCAATTTAGTGATAAAGAATTGGTTTGGCTCTATGAAATTGCTAGAACCAATACTGTTATTTTGGATGTTTTTGTAAAACCATATGCGCTTTTAGACATAGCTACTTTTGAAAACATTGAAGCTTTAGTTGTGAGTTATCAGAATAGTGATACGTCTCAAAAAATATCGGCTCAAATGATTTTTGGTGCCATTGAAGCCAAAGGTAAATTACCAGTTTCAATAGGAAAGTTTTATAATGAAGGCGATGGAGTTGATTATAATTCAATGTCTTTGTTAGGTTATACGATTCCTGAACGTGTTGGTGTGAATTCTAAAAAATTGGGTAAATTAGATTCGGTAGCTCAATATGCCGTTGATAATGAAATGACACCAGGAATCCAATTATTGGTAGCTAGAAAGGGAAAAGTTATTTACAATAAAAATTTTGGAAAACATACATATGAAGCTGATGCTGAAACTGTAAAATTTAATGACATTTATGATGTAGCTTCATTGACAAAAATTCTAGCAACGCTTCCCTTGATAATGGAGCTTGAAGAACAAGGCGTGGTATCACTAGATTCTAAACTCTCTCAACTCTTGCCAGAGTATACTAATTCTAACAAAAAGGATGTAACAATCAAAAAAATGCTTTCGCATTATGCCAGATTAAAACCATGGATTCCTTTTTATTACGCGACTTTAGATTCAGTGACTAAAAAACCAGATGCCAGGTATTACAGAAATGAAAAAAGCTCTGAATTTAGTGTAAAAGTAGCAAATGACTTATTTATGCGACGGGATTATCAGGACTCAATTCAAAAGATTATAAAGGATTCTGATTTATTAAATAGGTTAAGATATCGTTATAGCGATTTACCTTACTACATTCTAAAGAAATTTATTGAAAAGCATTACGACAAACCAATGGATGAATTGGTTCAGGAACATTTTTATGAATCTTTAGGCGCAAATTACACAACTTATAATCCATACAATAAGTTTAGCAATAAATCCATTGTGCCAACAGAATTAGACGATTATTATCGTTATCAAGAAATAAAAGGATATGTGCATGATATGGGAGCTGCCATGCAAGGAGGTGTTGGTGGTCATGCAGGAATTTTTAGTAATGCCAATGATGTTGCCAAAATTATGCAGATGTATTTACAAAAGGGCTATTATGGAGGAAAACGCTATTTTAAGTCTGAAACATTGGATAAATTTAATACCTGTTATTTCTGTGAAAGTGATAACAGAAGAGGGATAGGGTTTGATAAACCACAACTAGGTGAAGATGGTCCAACATGTGGTTGTATATCAATGACTAGTTTTGGACATTCAGGATTTACAGGCACCTACGCTTGGGCAGACCCAGAAGAAGAAATTGTTTATGTGTTTTTGGCTAATAGGACGTATCCTATTGCAGGATCAAACAGATTATTAAAAGAAAATATAAGAACAGAGATTCAGCGTTTAATTTATGAATCTATAGAAGATTAATTATGAAAATAGGTATTGTTTGTTATCCTACATTTGGAGGAAGCGGTGTTGTTGCTACGGAGCTTGGAATTGAATTGTCAAAACGTGGTCATGAAGTACATTTTATTACATACAAACAACCAGTTCGACTTGAATTATTAGGTAACAACGTCCATTTTCATGAAGTAAATGTACCAGAATACCCCTTGTTTCATTATCAGCCTTATGAACTAGCACTTTCTAGTAAACTGGTTGATATGGTTAAATTACATCAAATTGAAATTGTACACGTGCATTATGCCATTCCTCATGCATATGCTGCATATATGGCGAAAAAAATGTTACATGAAGAAGGTGTTTATTTGCCAATTGTAACAACCTTACATGGTACTGATATTACCTTGGTTGGTAGTCATCCGTTTTACAAAGCAGCTGTTGAGTTCAGTATTAATAAATCTGATGCTGTTACATCAGTTTCTGAAAGCTTGAAAAAAGATACCTTAAGGCTTTTCAATATTACTAATGATATTGATGTTGTTACTAATTTTATAGACATTGATAAGCACACGCATGGTTTTGCAGATTGTCAACGTTCTATGATGGCGAACGAGAATGAAAAAATTATAACCCACATTAGTAATTTTAGACCTGTAAAACGCATCCAAGATGTTATTCAAGTTTTTTACAATATTCAGAAAGAAATCCCTGCTAAACTTATGATGGTCGGTGAAGGACCAGAAAAGGAGCCAGCGGAAGAGTTGTGCAAAAGTTTAGGGATCGAGGATAAAGTTGTTTTCTTTGGAA
Source organism: Hanstruepera ponticola (assembly GCF_012931685.1). Taxonomy (GTDB): domain Bacteria; phylum Bacteroidota; class Bacteroidia; order Flavobacteriales; family Flavobacteriaceae; genus Hanstruepera; species Hanstruepera ponticola. Next base: position 309,386 of record NZ_JABANC010000003.1, on the reverse strand, counting down.
ACAGTAATGAAATAGATAGAATACTATGTTTTTCAGATTTATTTATGTTGCCATCAGAAACTGAAAGTTTTGGTTTAGCCGCCTTGGAGGCTATGGCATCAGGTGTTCCGGTAATTTCAAGTAACTCTGGTGGAATTCCAGAAGTAAATATTCACGGTCTATCAGGTTATTTAAGTGAGGTTGGTGATATAGATGATATGAGTAAAAATGCGCTTTCAATTTTAAAAGACGAAGAGGTGTTAAAAACTTTCAAGACGCAGGCTAAAGACCAAGCTGATAAATTTAATATCCATAATATTGTTCCTCAATACGAGGCTGTTTACGAGAAAACACTCTCAAAATGTATGCAGTTATAAATTGAAGTAATAATTTATTATCAATATGTAAATTCTATACTTGCTATAAAATGTAGCAATATTTTGCTTCTAAATTTAGTATTTTTGTGAAATAAATTACCCAAATCGTATTTCTTAATGTCTTTTGAACGTATAAAAGAAAAACTAAACATTTTAGCTGATGCTGCAAAATATGATGTATCATGTTCTTCTAGCGGTAGCACACGGTCAAATAAAAGTAAGGGGTTAGGGGATTCTTCGGGAATGGGAATTTGTCATTCTTATACTGAAGACGGACGCTGTGTTTCTCTATTGAAAATTTTACTCACTAATCATTGTATTTTTGATTGTGCTTATTGTGTGACCCGAAAGAGTAATGATATAAAGCGGGCGGCTTTCAAGGTTCAGGAAGTAGTAGAATTGACCATAAACTTTTACCGTCGTAATTATATTGAAGGCTTGTTTTTGAGTTCTGGAATTTTTAAGAATCCGGATTATACCATGGAACGATTAGTTGCTGTGGCTAAAAAACTTCGATTAGAAGAAAATTTCAATGGTTATATTCATTTGAAATCTATTCCTGGAGCTTCAGATGAACTTATGAGAGAAGCAGGTTTATATGCAGATAGGTTAAGTGTAAATATTGAAATACCTACCAAAAAAGGACTAAAATTACTGGCTCCAGACAAAAAAAGAGAAGATTTCATAAAACCAATGGAAAAGGTTAAAAATGAAATTATTCAATATAAGAATGAAAAGAAAATTATAAAGAGCACCCCCAAATATGCGCCTGGCGGTCAAAGTACTCAAATGATAATTGGAGCAACAGGTGAAAATGATTATCAAATTATGCATACATCTAAATTTTTTTACAAGAAATTCAATTTAAAACGTGTCTATTATTCTGGATATGTACCCATAAGTTATGATAGCAGGTTGCCTCAAATAGGTAGTCAAGTACCAATGCTTCGCGAAAATCGTTTATATCAAACGGATTGGTTGATGCGCTTTTACGGTTTTGATGTCAGTGAAATATTAAATGAAAACAATCAAAATTTAGATTTAGACATAGATCCCAAATTAGGTTGGGCACTTCGTAATTTACATGAGTTTCCAATTGATGTTAATACAGCTGACAAGCGTATGTTGTCAAGAATACCTGGGGTTGGGATGAAGTCTGTATATAAAATACTTCATGCTAGACGATTTAGGCAATTAAATTGGGATCATTTGAAGAGAATAGGCATTTCACTTAATAGAGCACAATATTTTTTGACTTGTAACTCCAAGTTATTCGAAAAGCGCGATTTATCGCCAGCAACCATAAAATCTTTGATACTTCAAAATTCATCTAGCAAATATCAAAAAACTTTGAGTAATCAATTAAGCTTATTCGGTTAGATGTTAACAAATAGTAACTTAATATATGATGGTACATTCGATGGATTTCTATCGACTATTTTCCATGTCTATAAGTATAAGTTAGACAAGGTTAAAATTCAAAGTGAATTTAGAAGCCAAAATCAACTATTTGCTGAAACACAACATGTAGAAACTGATGTTATAAAAGCAGAGCGCGTTTGGAAAGGGATTAAATCTAAAGCTTCAAGAAGCGGGTATATTCAATTGTATTATACTTTTTTAAGCGAAGAGTTAGGTGTTGAAAATTTGCTGTTAGACTATATACGTTACATGTTTAATACCAAGATATATATTGATAAAAATTACACCAATCCTTCAGTTTTAAAAGTTTCAAAATTAGCGAAAAGTGTTGGGAGGGAGAAACATCGAATGGAGGCTTTTGTTAGGTTTAAACTTACCAAGGATAACATTTATTTTGCTAATATAGAACCAGATTTTAATGTCTTGCCACTAATTTCTAAACATTTTACCAAGCGTTATGCTGATCAAAGTTGGGTGATTTATGATTTGAAAAGGAAATACGGTTTGTATTACGATTTATGTAAAACTGAAATAATAACGATGAATCTTTCAGCAGATTTAACAGTTTTATCAAAAGATGAAGCTGTTTTTGCTACTGAAGAAATGGATTTTCAAAAATTGTGGAAAAACTATTTCAAAAGCACCAATATCGAATCTCGTAAAAACATGAAGCTACATACTAGACATGTACCAAAACGCTATTGGAAATATTTAAGTGAAAAGCAGCCTTGAGCTAATTGGTGTTATTTAAGATATAGATGTGATTTTTCTTATTTCCCGAATCCTTTCTTTTAGGGTCGTGCTTAAAGCCAAATTTCTTTAGAAGATATACTGAACTTAAATTATCATATTGTGTATAGGCATCAATATGATTTAGGTTTAACGATTGAAAACCAAACTCCAATACAGCATGCAAAGCTTCGCTCATTATGCCTTTCCTGTGAAAATCAGGATGTAAGTCGTAACCAACTTCAGCCTTGTTTAATTCTCTTGAGAAATTCCATAAACAGATTGTTCCTATAAGCTTGGAATTGGTTTTTAAGCAAATACTCCAATAACAAACTTCTTCATTTGATACTGATAATTGAATACGCTTTATAAATTCTAGAGCTTCATCTTTTGTTTTTGTTTTTTGGCGTTCAACAAATTGGTTAACTACTAGATCTGATCTTAAAAACAAAATTTGATTTACGTCATGATTCTCTAAAGCTCTTAATAAAAGTCGTTCAGTTTTTAATTCTATAAACATATAACAGTGCTTGAGATTGAAGAAATACTTAAATATAGAAAAAAACCACCATGAAATTGGTGGTTTACTTATTCTAATAAGGTTTTTTTTAGAATTGATATCTTACACCTAATCCCACGTCAAAATCTAAATCATTATTGTCATATAAATCATCTCCAAAACCTAATTCAGGTCTAAAGTCTAGAGATAATAATAGCGGAAAATCAAAGCTATATTCAATACCAATTGTCCCAGTCACTATAGGAAAAGCATCTCTGTTTTCTTCATAATAATAATCGTTCTGTCCAGGAACATATCTTTCATATTTATGTCTAAACGCTGCAAAACCAACACCTGGACCAGCATACCAATTAAAGCCACCGTCTATGTTCCAAACCCACTGATAAAGCCCTATAAGTTTAATGCCATCATAGTTTTTGCCATCTCGCCAGCCAAAGTCAAACTCCAACCGATTGTTGTTTTGTCCAATTGCACGTTGATACGATATTTCAGCTCCAAATCCGTCGCTATCTCCCAAGCGAAGACCAATAGCATTTTTACTTATTTCTTGAGCATTTGCCATAGTAATAAAGCCGAACAAGGTAATTACAGATAAGATTATTTTCTTCATAGTTCTATAGTTTTTTGATTTCATGTTATATACGTAATTTGGGTTATTGTTAGATTTTTATTAAGGCAAATTAATTGAATATACTTGAAGGTTAATAACTTTAATAATATTATTTTTAGCTTTATCTATACCTAGGTATCTATCAACCAAATATGGAAATAACATACTTAAAGAAACTTAATCAATTGTTGGAAGGTGAACTTCATTATGATGATTTGATGAAAACTCTCTATGCGACAGATGCATCAGTTTATAGAATGTTGCCTTTGGCAGTAGCTATTCCAAAGAGTGATAATGATTTGAAAGTGCTTATTGATTTTGCTAATAATCATAAAACATCTTTAATACCTCGGGCTGCAGGAACTTCTTTAGCAGGGCAATGTGTGGGTAAAGGTATTGTGGTAGATGTTTCTAAACACTTTAATGCGATTGTAGATTTTAATGTAAAGGATATGACCATTACTGTTCAGCCAGGTGTAATTCGAGATGAACTTAATAATTTTTTAGAGCCTTACGGCTTGTTTTTTGGTCCTAATACATCTACTTCAAACCGTTGTATGATAGGTGGTATGGTAGGAAACAACTCGTCAGGAACCACATCCATCAAATATGGTGTGACACGTGATAAGGTATTGGCCTTGAAAACATTATTGTCCGATGGGAGTGAAGTAATTTTTTCTGACATTTCTAAATTAGAGTTTGAGAAAAAAATAAATTCAGATAATCTGGAAGGAAGGATATATCGTGTTTTGAATCAAGAATTAAAAAACAGAAGTGTTCAGGATGAGATTAGAAATCAGTTTCCAAAAAAAGAAATCCATAGACGCAATACGGGTTATGCTATTGATGAAGTAATAAAAACTGAACCATTTTCTAATTCAGACATACCGCTAAACTTATGTAAGTTGTTGTCAGGTAGCGAAGGTACTCTGGCATTTACAACAGAAATAACCTTAAAATTAGATGTATTACCACCAGCAAACACTGTCATGATTGCGGCTCATTTCAATAGTATTGAAAACTGTTTAAATGCAGTTGAGAGTGTTATGAAGCATGACTTATACACATGTGAAATGATGGATAAGACCATTTTAGATCTAACCAAACATAATAAAACACAAGAGGTTAATAGACAATTTGTAACTGGTGATCCTGAAGCGATTTTAATGTGTGAAGTGCGTGATAATAGCATAGAAGTTGTAACCAGAAAAGCCTATAGTTTGTTAGATACATTAAACTCTGGTGGTTTGAGTTATGCCAATCCACTATTAGTAGGCGAAGACATCAATAAGGCTATAGAATTAAGGAAGGCTGGTTTGGGCTTATTAGGCAATATAGTTGGTGACAAAAAAACGGCACCATGTATTGAAGATACAGCTGTGCTAATTTCAGATTTAAGTAATTATATCAGGGATTTTACAGCTATTATGAATGGTTATAAACAAAAAGCAGTGTATTATGCTCATGCTGGAGCTGGAGAGTTACATTTGCGGCCTATTTTAAATTTAAAAAAGAAAGAAGATGTTGTACTATTTCGCAAAATAACCACTGATGTGGCACATTTAGTCAAAAAGTATGGAGGCTCAATGAGTGGTGAACATGGCGATGGTATTGTACGTGCGGAGTTTATTCCGATGATGATTGGAGAAAACAATTACAAAATAGTTAAGCAAATAAAGCAAGTTTTCGATCCAAATAATATTTTTAATCCTGGGAAAATTGTTGATGCATTTTCAATGGATAAATCCTTACGTTATCAACCGGATAGGGTAGAACCTGAAATAAACACGTTGTTAGACTTTTCAGATTCATTGGGTATTTTACGTGAAGCTGAAAAATGTAACGGATCTGGTGATTGCAGAAAACTTCCAGAATTTGGTGGCACTATGTGTCCGAGTTATCGTGCCACTCGAAATGAAAAAGACACTACTCGCGCTAGAGCTAATGCTTTAAGGGAGTTTTTAACCCAATCTGATAAGGTTAATAAGTTTAATCACGAAGAACTCAAAGATGTATTTGACCTTTGTTTAAGTTGTAAGGCGTGTTCTAGTGAATGCCCTAGTAGTGTTAACGTAGCCGCTTTAAAGGCAGAGTTTGAATATCAGTACCAAAGTATAAATGGTTCAAATTTGCGCACAAAAGTATTTGCCTACAATAATAAATTTAACAATATTGGAAGTCGATTTTCTGGCATCAGCAACTTGATGTTTTCGAACGTATTTTTTTCATCTCTCATTAAAAAAGGATTAGGCATAGCACCAAAAAGAAGCTTACCTAATATTTCAAGTGTTAGTTTATTTAAATGGATTAAAAACAATAATAAACAGATAGTTAAGTCTAAATATACTAAAGAGATATATTTTTTTATTGATGAGTTTACTAATTATTTGGACACTAAAATAGGTAAGGATGCAATTATGCTGTTGGGAGGTTTAAATTACAAGGTTAACATATTGCCAAACAAAGAGTCTGGTAGGGCATTTTTATCAAAAGGATTTTTAAAACAGGCACAACAAGTTGCTAATGAAAACGTAGCGCTTTATAAAGATTTAATATCAAAAGAAACACCATTAATTGGTATTGAACCTTCAGCAATTTTGACATTTAAAGACGAATATTTAAAATTGGCAAATGACACAGGTGCTGCAAAATCAATAGCCAGTCATACTTATTTAATAGAAGAGTTCCTTCAAAGTGAAATTGCAACGGGGAATATTAATCCTGAACAATTTACTTCTGAATCAAAAACCATTAAATTTCATGGTCATTGTCATCAAAAAGCCCTGGGTAATCAAAAGTCAAGTTTTGATGTTTTAAATTTACCAAAGAATTATAAAGTCACTATTATACCAAGCGGATGTTGTGGTATGGCAGGTAGTTTTGGGTACGAAAAAGAACATTACGATGTTAGCATGACAATTGGTAATCAGACTTTGTTTCCAGCAATTAGAAAAGCTGACTCCGAAGTAGTTATTTCGGCTAATGGTACGAGTTGCAGGCATCAAATAAAAGATGGGACACAACGCCAAGCGTTACATCCCATCGAAATATTATATGATGCTTTGATTAAATGATTATTCTTCAGCAACCATGTAATCTGTCATTTCTTGAACGTTAGTAGCCGAACCAGAAGTTGGAAATGGAATATCAATTCCAAACAATGTTAGTAATTCTATTGTAGTTTGATCAACTTGATAATTTATTGCCGTTTCTGATTTTACTAAACCTATATTTTCAACAAAATAATTTGTACCAACCGTTACATCTTGATTTCCTAGAATATTTAAATTTTGAGGTTGGTTGGTAATTGGATTAAGAATTGTTGCAATAACATTTAAGTTAAGCTTAAATCTCGCCTTTGATACACCTGTATAATTGGTTCCTCCAACAGAAACAGAACTGTTATTGTTAATCTGTGTTGTAGATACAGTATAATTTATAGTTACTGGAATTACATCTGTTCCCAAATCAATATTTTGGTCAATACTTCCAGAGGTGCTTGCCAACTGACTATTGTTTGCTGCATTTAAATCGTATAAAACCATATCGGTGAAATCAATGCTTGAGGTTTCAAAACCAGGAAACGGAATTGAGATAGAACCATCTAAAACCAGTGTTGATTCCGTACGTTCTAGTGTACCATTCACCAAAATACCATTCATTGCACCATTAGCAATATCATTGGTATTGACACCCAAATCAAAGCTACCATTTGTTTCAGAAGCTACATAAAGAAAATCTGAAGAACTAGAATTATTATTAGAATCATTATTGTCAGTGTATTCAACGTCATAATTCCAATAATCATCAACTGTCAAAGGAAAGTAGTTTCCAGTATTATCGGTTGGTGGATTTGTTGGTGGATTAGTACCACCATCATCATCTGATGAGCAGGATGCCACAAAAAGGGCAACTGTTAGCATTAGAAATAATTGCTTCATTGTTTTCATTGTTGTTGTTTTAAGTTTTGTCAGTCTCAAAAATAACAATTTAATACAACTAACAATAATTAAAACAACAAAGTAGTGATTTACTGTTTTTGATCAATAATGGTAATAGCAGCAATTAAATCTTTCATTTCCATTTCCTTAATATCTTCGTCGGCGTAAAAAGCTGAAAGTTTGTCGTTATTGTAATTGTAAATTTTCCAACGTTTAAATTGATATTCTAATGCAGTAAAGTTTTCAACCCAATCACCAGAATTCAAATAGGTGGTTTCACCCATTTTATTTTTTTTAAGAAGCATTTTAGGTTGATGAATGTGACCACAAATCACATAATCATAACCATTTTCAATGGCTAAATCAGATGCAACTTCTTCAAAATCACTTATGTATTTCACAGCTTTCTTAACACTATTTTTTATGCGAAGTGATAGCGAATATTTTTCACGTCCCATGCATTCTAAACACCAATTTATAAAACGATTAATAAGAATGAGCATATCATAACCATAGCCACCTAATTTAGCTAACCACCTAGCGTTTTGTATAGATGCGTCAAACACGTCACCATGAAAAAACCATGCTTTCTTTCCATCTAAATTTAGAACTAGTTTATCATCAATTTTTATATTGCCTATAGCCGTTCCGCTAAACTTACGTAACATATCATCATGGTTTCCAGTAATGTAAATAACTTCAACACCTTCTGATGCCATATCTATAATTTTTTTAATGACCTTTAGGTGAGATTTTGGAAAATACCGTTTACTAAACTGCCAAATATCTATGATGTCACCATTTAGAATGAGCTTTTTTGGGTTAATACTGTTTAGATAAGTGAGAAGCTGTTTTGCTTGACACCCATAAGTTCCTAAATGTACATCTGAAATAACCGAGATTTCAATTTTCCTTTTTTGCTTCAAGTTTTATTGGATATTTAATGCAAATAACTACATTAAATATTACCCTAATATTACGCTGTAATTAATTGTTTGTGAGTAATTTGTTAAGTAATTGTTACTAGATTTATTTATAAATCAGAACCGATGACAGCATTCTATTTTTGTTTCTCTAATATTACAATTACTTTAGCAGTAAAATATTGAATATGGCGGGAAATAGCTTTGGTAACATTTTTAAATTAACCACTTTTGGAGAATCACATGGTAAAGCAATTGGAGGGATTATTGATGGTTGCCCTTCAGGTGTAAAAGTTGATTTAGAAGCTATTCAACAGGAATTAAATAGACGTAAACCTGGCCAGTCTGAAATAGTAACACAGCGAAAAGAACCTGATACAGTTGAGTTTTTATCTGGTATCTTTGAAGGAACTACTACAGGAACATCCATTGGATTCATAATAAAAAACACCAATCAAAAGTCAAAAGATTACTCACATATAAAAGATGTTTATAGACCAAGCCATGCCGATTTTACTTACGAAAAGAAATATGGAATTCGTGATTATAGAGGAGGAGGTCGAAGTTCGGCTCGTGAGACAGCGTGTCGTGTGGTTGCTGGAGCATTAGCAAAACAAATAATTCCAGAAATAAAAATTAATGCTTACACCTCTTCTGTAGGTGATATTTTTTTAGAAAAACCTTATCAATCGTTAAACTTTGCTGATATAGAAAGTAATGCAGTGCGATGCCCTCATAAAGAGACAGCTCATGCTATGATTGAAAAAATAAAAGCTATCAGAAAGGAAGGTGATACCATAGGTGGAACAGTAACCTGTGTACTTCAAAATGTTCCGATTGGACTTGGTGAACCTGTTTTTGATAAATTACACGCTGAATTAGGAAAGGCCATGTTGTCAATAAACGCAGTAAAAGGTTTTGAATATGGTAGTGGATTTTGTGGTGCCAGAATGAAAGGTAGTGAACATAATGATTTGTTCAACGACGACGGAACAACAACTACAAACTTGTCAGGTGGCATTCAGGGTGGTATTAGTAATGGTATGGATATTTACTTTCGCGTGGCTTTTAAGCCTGTTGCCACTATTATTCAAAAGCAAAACACACTGGATAATTCAGGTAGTATTGTTGAAATGCAAGGAAAAGGTCGTCATGATCCTTGTGTGGTTCCAAGAGCTGTGCCTATTGTTGAAGCAATGGCAGCATTAGTTTTAGCGGACTTTTATCTGATTAATAAAATTTATTGAGATACCAGTATGTTATTATTCAGAGTTAGAGCTTAAAATTTCATTTCCCATATTTATTTTCAGTGATTGAGCACAAATAATTTATGAAGTGCCATTAAATTTAGCATGGATTTCAAAATAGTTTTGTTTTATGTTCGAACTTCTAATAACATTTGTCAAAAAATTAAGAGATTCCTTAAGAGATAAATTACGGGTTTACAACGTGACATTGCCTTATTTTATTATCGTTTTATTGGCACTGATGTTCATTGTTTTTGGTATAAACTTTTTTATAGAATTCACTGAAACATTAATTGATGACGAGTTAGTGGGCTTTGATAATTCCGTGACTGATTTTGTTTTATCTTATCGCTCACCAGCATTTACCAGTTATTTTAAATTTGTTACTGACCTTGGTGATGTGGAGGGTTATATAGCTGTTACGGTTATAGGAGCTATCATTTCTAAAGTTGTTTTAAAAAAATGGAAATACATTTTGCAAATAGGAATTGTTATGATTATTTCTGCGCTGTCAAACCTAGTCCTTAAGCGTGTTTTTAACAGAGCACGTCCAACTATTGAGCAGTTGGTAACTGCCGAAAGCTTAAGTTACCCAAGTGGTCATGCTATGGCTGCTATGTCCTTTTATGGGTTTGTAATCTATCTTTTTTATAAAATGAAAATGAACAGGTTCCTGAAATATACAGGTATGATTATTTTTGCTTTTTTGATATTAAGTATTGGTGTTAGCAGAATCTATTTAGGAGTGCATTACCCATCAGATATTGTCGCCGGATTTATTGCAGGTGCTGTATGGGTGGTTTTCTGTATTATTGTTTTTAATTTAATTGAGGTATTTAGAAGGGATCCCAATACGGAAGCAATTGATGATCATGACGATATTTATGATGAGGAATAGTTGTTTCTAAATTTTAATTATATAATTCCATTTAATCTGAAATTTCATAATAATATTAAACATCCAAAAAATTATGTTTCTGATTAATTGTACGAGGTCAAAAAAACTTATATTGACAACTGAATATTTTTGTAAAATTTTAATTATAAAATTTCTCTTTAGGAGATTGGCAGACGTTATATGAAAAAAATAGCACTACACTGGAAAATAATCATAGGTATGGTTTTAGGTGTCATCTTTGGATTTATCATGAATTCGGTTGATGGCGGTAAAGGATTCGTAACTGATTGGATTGCACCTTTCGGAACCATATTCATTAATTTATTAAAGCTTATCGCAGTACCATTAATACTAGCCTCACTAATCAAAGGTATTTCGGACTTAAAGGATATTTCCAAAATTAAATCTATGGGATTGAGAACTATCTTGATTTATGTAGGAACTACTCTTGTTGCAATAGTCATAGGATTGTCAATTGTGAATACCTTAAAGCCTGGAACAGGTATGTCTCAAGATACCATTGAGAAAATAAAACTAAAGTATGAAAATGATGCTGGCGTAACCGATAAACTAACAAAGGCATCAGCACAACATGATGCAGGTCCGTTACAAGCATTAGTTGATATATTTCCAAGTAACATTTTTACAGCTTTAGGTGAAGCGCAAATGCTTCAGGTTATCTTTTTTGCTCTGTTTGTTGGTATTTGTTTGTTATTGATACCAGAAAAAGATGCAAAACCATTGGTTAAGTTTTTCAATTCCTTAAATGAGGTAGTTATGAAAATGGTAGATTTAATAATGCTATTTGCTCCTTATGCGGTTTTTGCATTGATGGCAAATGTGATTATTGCTTTTGATGATACTGAAATTTTACTTAAATTATTGAATTATGCATTGTGCGTCGTTGCAGGTTTAGCACTAATGATTGTTTTCTATCTGATTTTAATAAAATCATTTACTGGAAAATCACCTCTTTGGTTTTTAAATAAAATATCACCTGCACAATTATTAGCTTTTTCAACGAGTTCTAGTGCCGCGACGTTACCAGTAACTATGGAACGTGTTGAAGAACATATTGGAGTAGATAAGGAGGTTTCTGGTTTTGTATTACCAGTTGGAGCGACTGTAAACATGGATGGCACCAGCTTGTATCAAGGTATTGCTGCTGTTTTTATTATGCAAGTAATTTGGCCCGAAGGTTTAACTTTTACTAATCAGTTGGTTATTATTGCAACAGCCTTGTTAGCGTCTATAGGTAGTGCAGCTGTGCCAAGTGCGGGAATGGTTATGTTGGTAATTGTTTTAGAATCCATTGGATTTCCTGCTGAATTATTACCTATTGGCTTGGCTCTAATTTTTGCTGTTGATAGGCCGTTGGATATGTGTAGAACTGTTGTGAATGTAACTGGAGATGCGACAGTCTCTATGTTAGTAGCCAAATCACTGGATAAATTGCATGAGCCAAAACCAAAAAACTGGGATGACAATTATGATAAAGTTAAATAATATTATTAACTTAATTTTTAAGAATAATTAGCCAAAAATAAGAAAGATGAATATTTGCTTTTTAATGTATCCTTGGGAACAAATTGATCCTGAAAATGATACAAGTCTAGCTTTAATAAGAGAGTGTGTCAAGAGAAAACATGGTGTCGCTTTATGCTCTCCTGCAAACCTAACTATTCGAGATAGTGTTACCAATGCGTTTTGTACTGTTGTAGGTAGAATGGATAAAGTTCCTAGTACGTTAAAAGCATTTTATAATAAAGCCAATTTACGAGAAGAAATGCTTCCTTTGGCTGGTTTTGATGCTATATTTTTTAGAGCAAATCCACCATTAGATCCTTTAATGCTGAATTTTTTGGATTCTGTCAAAGATGATGTTTTTATAATTAATTCATTGCAGGGAATGCGTGAGGCCAATAATAAATTATACACGGCTGCTTTTGGTGATGCGCATAGCAACATTATTCCAAACACACATGTTTCTAAAAACAAGAATTATCTTATTAGGCAAATTAAAGAATCTAAAGCCGATAAAATGATACTAAAACCTTTAAATGGATTTGGAGGATCGGGTGTTATATTAATTGAAAAATCGGCAATGAGTAATATTAATTCGCTATTGGATTTTTATATCAATAGTGGAGATGGTACATCAAACTATGTTATTCTTCAAGACTACATTGAAGGAGCCGATCAAGGCGATGTTCGTATCTTAATGTTAAATGGCGAGCCAGTTGGTGCTATGAAGCGTGTGCCTGGAAGCGATGATCATCGTTCTAATGTTTCAGCTGGAGGTAGCGTTCAAAAACACTCACTAACCAAGGCAGAAAAGGCTTTGTGTAAACAAATTGGTCCTAAATTGGTCAAAGATGGATTGTATTTTGTTGGTATTGACGTCATTGGTGGGAAATTGGTTGAGGTAAATGTTATGTCACCAGGTGGAATTACATATATCAATAAAGTATATAAAAATAAATTTAAGGTAGAAGAGAAGGTTATTGATTTTCTAGAAAGTAAAGTGCTCGATAATCTTGAAGCATTTAACAGACGTTCTCGTTTGCGAAAAACAGTTGAAGATGCCTAACCCATTAAAGTATGGTAATTACAAAATTCCATAAGCCTATTGTTTCGGTTGAATGGTTACATAAAAATAAAGATGCTACCAATTTAGTGATACTCGACGCATCTATTCCAAAAGTTACCGAAAATACAAATAGCACTAATGATTTATGCATTCCAAAAGCACGTTTTTTTGATTTAAAGAATAAGTTTAGCAATACAGCTGCATCATTTCCAACAACGTATCCAACGCAAGATCAATTTGAAAGCGAAGCCAGGAATTTAGGTATTAACAATAATAGCTTCCTTGTAATTTATGATGATAAGGGTATTTATTCAAGCCCAAGAGCTTGGTGGTTGTTTAAATCTTTTGGTTTTGAAAATGTGGCAGTTTTAGATGGAGGTTTACCTGCATGGATTGAAGCATTTTATCCATTAAGTAAAAAAGAAGTATATCAAGGAGCAATTGGAAATTTCACAGCTAAAAAAAATCAAGATTGTATGTGTTTTTTTGATGATGTTCAGAAAATAGTAAAAAACAGAACACACCAAGTTATTGATGCACGCTCTCAAGCAAGATTTATGGGTCAGGAGCCAGAGCCTCGAGAAGGTTTGCGTAGTGGAACCATTCCAAACTCAAAAAACATACCGTTTCAAAATTTATTAGTCAATGGCCGTTTGAAATCTGAAAATGAGATTCGTGATATTTTTCAAGAAGTTTTAGAAGATGATAAACCCATGGTCTTTTCATGTGGTTCAGGTATTACGGCTTGTGTGTTGGCTCTAGGGGCAGAATTAACTGGTTATAAAAATATGTCTGTTTATGATGGTTCATGGACTGAATATGGAAGTTTAATTAATAATAATGATATGGATGCTGTTCAAAATTGGTCAAAAAAAGAATTAGTAGCTTACATTTTGTTTTATGCGGCAAATTCAAATTTGTCTGAAACAAATAAAGAGCGCAACGTTATTTTATCTAAAGTTGATATGAATACGTTCCAAATGGTTTATGATGAGTTTAAAGCGGATAATGATTATCAATGTATCCAAAAAATTATTCAAGGTATGGAAACCCATGAATATTCAAGATCAGATTTAAATCAACTGTTTGTAGATATTAAAGTGTTATTTTTTGCAGATGGCGAATTTGATCAAGTGGAACATGTGGTGTTTAACTGGTTAAAACGCATTATAAACGAAGCAGCATGATAAAATTGTCAGTTGACCAAATAATTAAAAAAATAGAAGCTGAAGAGACTTTTCATGCAGTTTCAGATGATTATAGTTTTACCATAAAAATTGATAGTTATGTGCATTACGTTTGTGGTGCAGTTCATGACGGTCATCAGTTTCGAAAAGAATTATGGGATAATTGTTTACATACCGAATACGAAAGATGGTATGAAGAAGACCCTGAAACAAAAAACATGATACAATCGCACCCAATAGTGATAGCTGGTTGTGATTCTCGATTTGAATATGACTTAAATCGTTTCCCAGAAGATGCGGTATTTGATACAGCATGGGGAAAGCAATTGTGGAAAAAGCCTTTAGATTTAGATAAGAAACAAAGGAGTTTAAACAAGCATAATAATTTTTATAAAGTAGTTCATGCTTTAATTTCTAAAATTGAAGAAAAGCACAGTGTATGTATAGTTTATGACATGCACAGTTATAATTGGCAACGTTGGGATAGGGAAGTACCCACTTGGAATTTAGGAACTAGCAATGTAGATAACAATCGATTTGGAAGCATTATTGAATCTTGGAGGCAGAGCCTTGAGCAAATAATTTTGCCTAATGGTATTGAGTCAACAGCGAAAATTAACGATACATTTTATGGTAATGGATATTTCTTAAGATATATAACTAATACTTTTAAAAATACGTTAGTTTTGGCAACTGAAATTGCTAAAGTGTATTGTGATGAGTATAAGCAGATTATTTATCCAGAGGTTGTCACTGCAGTAGAAGATGCTCTGAAAAGCGAATTACCACAACATGCACATGAATTCTATAAAACATTTTCAAAATAAATGGTTTCTGAAAAGCAAATAAATAAATACCAAGACTTATTTGATATAGACTCTAACCTTAATCGGTTGGTAAAAAAAATAGAATTACTCAATTATATCAACCCGCTTAATATTGAGAATGAAAAGAAACAGTTTTATGCTTCAAAGTTTAATTATGAACCAAATTTTAATTATCCGAAGTTAAAATTTAATGGCTATAAACTTCATAGATTATTCTTTTCACAGCGATTAGAACGTATTGAAGACAATGATATTCGTAATCTATATGAAGACATTATTTATGAATACTCAGGGCTTATTGAATGCATTGAAACTATTAATCAAAGCAGGAAGTTTTATTACAATAGTTTAAAGAGTTTTGGAACACCAACAGAGAGAGATCTTGACAACGCCAAATTTATTTTGCGCTTTGATGATGGTGATTTTGATCAAGATATGCTACCACTTTTTAATGCTCAAGATGCTAAAGCCTATTTTGAAGAGTTTTCAAAACGTTATGATTTTGAATACCATATTAAATTTTCAACAAATATTTCAGCTGCAGCAATGGTTCAGAATCATGCTAAAACTTTAGTGTTAAGGAAAAATCATAAGTTTAGTAAAAACCAGTTACAGGTTCTAGCCAATCATGAGATTGGTGTGCATTTGGTTACAACTTTCAATGCGATTAATCAGCCATTACATATTTTCTCAAATGGATTCCCTAATAATGTTGAAACACAAGAAGGTTTAGCGGTATATTCTGAATATATGTCTGGTTGTTTGACACTAACACGATTGAAAGAGTTGTCATATCGTGTTATAGCAGTAGATAGTTTGATAAAAGGCTATAGTTTTTCAGACACTTTTGATTTGCTGTATAGTCAATATAAGTTAGATCGCGACAAAGCCTTTGCAATCACTTTGCGTGTGCATAGAGGTGGTGGCTTTACAAAAGATCATTTATATCTGTCAGGTTTGAAGAAAGTTTATAATTATGCTAAAAAGGGAAAAGACTTAAATCCATTACTAACTGGCAAAGTGTCTTTAGAATATTTACATACCATTAACAAATTACAAAAAATAGGCTTGGCATCCACCTCGAAGTATTATACTGATTCTTATATCAATAAAGAGCATATCAACAAGAATTTAGACTTTATTTTAAAGAGTTTAAAATAAAAACCTCGAAGTGAATTGGGTTTTTAGTTTACACACTAAACTCATAGTGTGGGTAGACATTGCACAACTACAAGAACTTGATTCATTCCTGATTAACTGAAATCAGGGTCAAATTAACTATTTCACTTCAAGGCTTTCATCATTAGAATAAAATTACCTTGACAATACCTAAAATGAAAGAATAATTGAGTGAATGGCTAGTTTGAATAAGTCAAGCGTGGATATGAGAAAGTTAATTAATCTGATACTTTTTAATTGAGATGATGTAACTAGTTAAAAATGAAATAATTAGTATTTCATGGATGTTTTTTGCAAAAAAAAATGACTAAACAATTAATTTCATCATTTCATCGAGAATTTATGAGGTTTTTGATAAGTATTTGTAGATTTAAATATCAAAATAAGAGTGCTAAATACCTAAATATCAGCACTATTTTTTGTTTGTTTAATTTTTTTGGTTAGTTAAGTTATGAAAAAGGTCTTGAAATATTTCAAGACCTTTTTCTATTTTATTATGGGTGTGTCAGACTATTTTTTTAATGCTTCAGTTATTTTTTTTGTGTATTCTACTGCATTTTTATGTACATCTTGAGGATCCTCAATTTGAGTGGTAACAACTACTGCTAATTGTTTACCGTCATCTTGATTTAAATCATAAGCTACTGTTTCCAAAATATATGTCTTTACAGTATAGGTAGTTGATGATCTTGGGACATATGAACCGTAAGTGGAATAAGATAAAGGGTTATAATAATAACCGTAGAAACCACCATAATAAGATGGGTAATATGAAGGAAAATAGGTAGCACCAGCGTAATAACCACCATCTTCAGTAGTTCGTGTACTTTCTTGATAGTCTTTTATTACTGTTAAAACGATTCCGTCGTATCCTTCATTGTCTAAAAACTGTTGAAAATTTTTCTTTTGTTCTTCTGTTAATTCTTGATCATGACTCATGTTTGGTAACTCCCTAAAACTTTCAGTAGCTTTCATACCACTTTCTCTTAATTGATTTGAAATTTCTTGTTCAAATGCAATTCTAGCTTGTTTATTATCAGTTCTTGCAATTACTAAGAAGTTGTTGTCTTTTATTTCATCAACTGAATCTGACTTCCAGGAGGTTAATACTTTTACTCCAGAGCAGCTGGAGAAGGTGATTATTACCAATAAAATTGAAATTGAATTTAGTACTTTTTTCATTTGTATTTTTTATGATTAATATTTGTTAAAATGTATAGCCTAATGCGATTCCATAACGAAATGAAAACGCAGAAAATTTTGATCTAGAATCAACTTTAGAAAATCTAAAGTCGGAATTAATAAAGTCTAACACACTATACTCTTCAAGTGCCTCATTTAAATTATTATAAAACTCATCAGGTAAGTCTTTTTTGTTAATTATTCTAAAGTTATAGTCACCAGCCCCAGGGCCAGCAATAATGAAATCAATATTAAAACGCTTTGTGATAGGTAGCTTGTAGCCAATCATAAGTCCTGTTGATGCGATATTTAACTTTGCCTCAAATTCAACCTGGTATGGCGTATTATCAGTTGCGGTATACTTGCCTGTTAAATCAGATGTATATTGAGAAAATTTAAAATAAAGACCTAAATAAAACCCGTTTAAGTTGCCCTTTGATGTGTTTTTTAAATAATAACGAATTTCAGGAATAATTTGATAGCCAGTATAAAATAAATCATTTGTTTCAAGTCTTCCGCCATTAGGACCAGTATAATCTAGGCCAGAGAAATTAACAAGACCTTCTTTACCCTTATAACCAACGGCCAAAGCAGCTGAAAAATTGTTCCAAATGTAACGTTCGTAAGAAATTTGATAAACACCGTTTACCAATTGTAATGCCTCAAAAGAAATTTCATTTTTAACAACTCTTTTTTCTTTTTCTTCATTTTCTAATTCTTGAGAAAAAGCTGTGTTGGTAATAAAAACCAACAATACAATAAAGGAGAGTAGATTTTTCATAATTATTTTGATTGGTGAGGTAAAATTACGAATATAATTGAAGCTAATTTAAAAATTTTGATTTTAATTCAGGCGTTGGAATCATGCATTCACTTTTTTTTCCAAACCATTTATATCTGTTACGTGCAATAAGGTCATAAAACCAATTTCTTATAATTGGCGGAACAATTAAAAAGATGCTTGCTAAATTTATGGGAAACCCTAAATAATACGCTATTTTAAGAGCTGCGGTAGATTTGTAATCTATTCCTGTTTTTTCAGTATATAATATAATAGAATCTGTTTTGGTCGTATCTATTTTAAAATGAGAAATTATTTCTTGGCCTATTTTACTTTGTAATGGAGCAAATAAAAAGATGTCTTTCTTGTCATGGTTTATTACAAACTGAATGCTTGAATTGCATAAATTGCAAACGCCATCAAATAATATCAATTTCTTTTCCCTTGGAATTAACTCTAGCATACTACAAAAATAAGCTATCTCATACTATTGAATAAATAAAAGAGATTAAAATAATCTATGGTAGTATAATAATTAATTGAACGCAATTTGAATGTTATTATTTCTTGGATTCTACTAATTCCAGTTGCTCAATACTGACATTAGTAGTAAATAAGCCATAGTTTACAATAGCTTTATTTTTTTCAATTTTATCAATACTTCCAACTGCTCGACCATCTTCTAGTCGAACGCGATCACCAACTTTTAAAGTAGGTTTTGGTTTAGGAGGTTTTAGAGCTTCTTTTTTCTTGGCTTCCTTTTTTTTCTTTCTAATAACGTTAACTTTCTTTTCTGCTTCTTGTTTAATCTTTTGAGCTTTGACTTTCTCTACTTTTTGTTGTTTGGCAGAAACTTTTTTACGCTTAGAATTTTCTATTTGTACCAATTTGAAAAGTTCATTCATCAACTCCCGTTTTTGTTTGTTGTTGAAATAATTTTCTGCCAAATCATTAACCTTTTGTCCTAAATAGATGAGGCGTTGATTACTGTCGTAAAGTTCTTGATAGCTTTCGAGTTTTTTTTGAATTTTTAAATTGATCTCCTCTAGTTTTTCAGCTTCATCCAGTTTTTTACGTTCATTGAGTTTAAGGGATTGCTCGGTTTTTTCGAGTTTTGAGCGTTCCTTTTGAAGTTTAGCAATTGTTTGGTCAAAACGTACCTTGCCACGTTCAATTTTCTTTTTAGCACGATTAATTAAGCTATAAGGAATACCGTTTTTTTGTGCCACTTCAAAAGTAAAAGAACTTCCTGCTTGACCCAAAGCAAGTTTAAAAATGGGTTCCAGCGTTTTTTCGTCAAACATCATATTGGCATTTTGCATATCTGGTAGCTCATTTGCCAACATTTTTAAATTAGCATAATGCGTGGTGATAATTCCAAAAGCTTCACGGTTATAAAATTCTTCTAAAAATGTTTCAGCCAAAGCACCTCCTAATTCAGGATCACTACCAGTTCCAAACTCATCAATTAAAAACAAGGTATTTTTGTTGCACTTTTTTAAAAAGTAGTTCATTTGTTTTAAGCGATAGCTATATGTGCTCAAATGGTTTTCAATAGATTGATTATCACCAATGTCAGAAATCACCCGATCAAATAAAAATACTTCACTGCGTTCATGAACAGGAATTAATAATCCCGATTGCAACATAACCTGTAATAAACCCACAGTTTTTAAAGTGATGCTTTTTCCACCAGCATTTGGGCCAGAAATAACAATGATTCTATTGTTTTCTTTAAGCTCAATAGATTGCGGATAGGTTTTTTCCTTTTTCTTTTTGTTGCTTAAAAATAATAAGGGATGATAGGCATCACGAAGATGAAGTATCCTATTTTCTGTAATTTCTGGTAAAATGGCATTTAAGGATTTGGCATATTTTGCTTTTGCCGAAATGACATCTAACTCAGTTAGGTAATCTTGATAACTAGCCAATAAACCTCTGTGTGGGCGAATAAAGTCAGTAAGTTGTTTCAAAATACGAATGACTTCTTCATTTTCTTCGTATTCTAAATTATTGAGTTCGCGCGTGTGTTGGAGCGTTGTTTCTGGTTCTATATATACAATACTTCCGGTTTTACTTCCTCCCATAATGGCGCCTTTTACCTTGCGCCTGTACATAGCTTTCACTGCCAAAACCCTTTTGTTATCCACGACCGATTCGCGAATATCGTCTAGATATTCTAGATTGTGATAGGTGTTTAATGCAGAGGTGAAACTTTGATTTATTCTAGCTTTCAGCTTATTTATTTGCTGTCTTAAATCATTAAGATGCGGAGAAGCACTATCCTTGACATCACTAAATCGATCTACAACGTTGTCTATTTCTTCAATGATAACTTTAGTCACTTCAATATTGGAAGCGTAATCATTAAGTTTAGGATAGTACTCGTGAAATTTTTTGAGAAAGCGTAAAATATCATTCGTAGTCAACGATATGGAAACTATTTTTTTTAAGGCATGTGTCTCTAGATAAGTGTTCTCAATTTTCAGTAATTGTAATTCCTTGGTTATTGGCTCAAAACCATGGTTTGGTATTCTGTTCTCATTGTAAAATGATGATAAGTATTCATTGGTTAGGCCTAGTGCAAGAACAACTTGATCCTTATTCTTGTAAGGTGTTAAGTTTAAGCTCATTTCATGGCCTAATGCAGTAATGCATAATTCGCTTACTTGCTCTAAAACAGCAGCAAATTCCAAATCCTGAAGTGTTTTCTTATGAATGTTTATCATAGCAATTTTCAGTTAAATACCGCCAAGTATTTAATAGTTATCGCAAATTTAGCATAAGTTAAAAGAATGTGTTAATGATTAAAAAGAAACTTTTTTATTTGTGTAAATTTGATGAAAATTTTTAGAATGACTAGAAACAGTGTTTTATTGTTATTTGCAGCGTTATTGGTTTTTATAGGTTGTAACGATGATTATTCAAAGTATAAAAAGGAGCCAGATTATATATCTAATCCTGACTTTGAGCAAAAAGCATATTTTGAGGCATATAATGAATCCTTGAAATTATGGAAAACACCGTTTGAGGAACTTTATGTGCCTACAAACTATGGCACTGCTCATGTTGTGGTTTCAGGCCCAGAAGACGGTATGCCAGTTGTCTTGTTGCATGGTATGAATGCTAGCTCTACCATGTGGTATGCAAATATTGAAGCTTTGGCTCAAGATTATCGTATTTACGCCATTGATTTTATTTTGGAGCCTGGTAAATCATTTATTGAAAAAGAAATGAAGTCAACCGACGATATTGCATTATGGTACCATGAGGTTTTCGCGAAGTTGAAACTTGAAAAATTTAATCTTATCGGTGCTTCAAGAGGCGGTTGGTTGGCAACAAAAATTGCCCTTCAAGACCAAAGTCAAATAAATAGTATGATTTTGTTGAGTCCTGCTCAAACATTTATTTGGGTGAGACCAAGCACTGATTTATTGAAAAATATCATCTATGCTTTTTCATCAAAGGAAAAACAAATGCAAGAAACACTAAAAACCATGTCTGTTAATCCAGGGAATGTCAATAAAACATATTTGGATCAATATAGAATTGCAGTTGATAAGGACTCAATAAATAAATTTACTATTGACATGATGCCTTTTTCAAAGCGGGAATTACAAAGTCTTAAAATGCCAGTTTATGTTTTAATAGGTGATGATGATATGATAAACAATGAAAAAACTGTTCGAATGACCAAAGAGATATTGCCTTACGGAAGGGCAGAGGTTATTAATAATGCAGGGCATTTTTTATCTATTGATCAATCAGAAATCGTGAACAAGAAAATGATACAGTTCTTGGATGAAATGGATGCATTATATGATTAGGTAATCAATTTTTCTTTCTAACAAGTTTGTAATTAAGAAACTCAACAAATAAAGAAAAAGCGATTGCAAAGTAGAGGTATCCTTTAGGAATGGCTCCAACTGTTTTGTCGAAAAACTTGGTTTCTGACAAGTGAGCAGCTTCTGTAATTAGCATAAAACCAATAAGTATTAAAAATGCTAAACCTAACATTTGAATACTTGGGTGTGTCTCGATAAATTTTCTAATGGGGTTTGCAAAAGCTATCATAATGATTATTGAAATAACGACGGCAATAATCATAAGTACCAAATTGTAATTGTGGTTTTCGTGCAACCCATTTGTCATGCCTACTGCAGTAAGAATTGAATCAATTGAAAAAATAAAATCTATTAGCAAAATTTGGGTAATCGCGTTTGATAATGATGTGATTTTAGACTGTTTTATTCTACTTTCATCATGGTCTGGCATTTCTACTTTTTCACGTATTTCTGATGTACTCTTGTAAATTAAAAACAGCCCTCCAGCAAATAATATGATAGCTTGCCAACTTATAGCAATTTCCAACCAAGATAGTTCAATCTTATAAAAAGGTTCCTTTAAACCAATTAGAAAAGAGACAAAAAATAGCAGAACTATACGTTGTACCATGGCCAAAACCAGTCCTATATTAGTGGCTTTTGCGCGTTGGTTTTCAGGTAATTTATTAGCAGCTATTGATATAAAAACAATATTGTCAATTCCCAATATGATTTCTAAAAAAGTTAAAGTTAATAATGCTATAATGGCATCACTTGTCAACAGAAAGTCCAGCATATTAGTTCAATTTTATTGCGACACCTTTTTGTTTTATTTTATCACCCACATATGAATATTCAAATGTATAGCTTGAATCAGTGGTTGTTAATATTTTTAAATGGATATCTTTTTTTTCAACTCTATTTTTTGGGTTGATTGTTTTAAAAATAGCCTCACAGTCATTAATCCAACGTACTTGAGAAGAATCGACTTTATTGTTATACGTTTCTATTTGGAGTGTTTTGGTTCTGGTAAATGACGATACATAAAGTGAGTCGTTAATATTGACTTCACTTTTAAAAGTTCCTAATTGATAATCTTGACAATTGCGTTCTATCTGATAACAGCCAGTTAAACTCAATAATAATAAAAAGTAATAAAGGGGTTTCATTTAAAATATTTTCACAAAATTACAAAACTATCAATTGGAATAACTAATAAGAAATCATTTAATAATTAAATATAGAATCAAAAGTTAGTGAAATTTTTAAAAGTACCATCTTTAAAAAAAATGACAATGCGTTCAATATCTTGGTCGCTTGTGATTTGTTTTTGAAAAGAATTTTGATGTTCGCTACTTTCATTTTTTGAAATAGTAGGTTCTACCATTTTTGGAAAATTTCCTTTTCCGTTTAAAAGCCAATACAATTCTACTTCAGGATAGGAGGATAAAACTTTCATAACAAAATCTAAACTTGGTTTATTTCTACCAGAAAGAATATGTGAAATGCTTGATCGTTGTACGCCAATTTTTTCTGCAAAAGACGATGCGGTTTCACCATAAAAATCAATTACTTTTTCTAGTCTTTTTGAAAAATCTCTACTGTTTATCATTGTAAACTTAAATTTGTGGCTTGAGGTGTTACAAATGTAATGAAATATTATTTTTAGTAGCTATAATTAGCAATAATATGTGTTTTATATATAATTATAAACTTTATATAATGTTTGATAAAAAATTGAATAACAATTATTTATATTCGTTATATTTTTGTTATTGCATTTTCTTTAATTTAATAAGATGCCTGTTTGGTTATTTGTTTAACATTGTATCAATTTTAAAGAAACAGCATGTTTACAATTGTAAAATATCAAATGTTTACCTTTGTGAATATTAAATTTTAATATGCAAGTTAAAAACCTAAAATCACTATTTGATAATCACAAGGAAACGCGTTTATTTCATAGATACATTTGTAATGATCATGTCTTAACTTTAATAAAAGAATTGTCTAATAAGTTTGAAGTTTCAACTATTGGTCATTCAGTAAAAGGAGAAGAAATACATGCTATAAAATTTGGAACCGGGAGTAAACGAATTCTTCTTTGGTCGCAAATGCATGGAAACGAATCTACAACAACTAAAGCGCTTTTTGATTTACTGAACACGTTGAGCGCTAATGACGATTTATTCAATTCTGTTGGAACTTCGTGTACCATTACTATAATTCCTATACTAAACCCAGATGGTGCAAGAGCTTACACGCGAGTAAATGCTAACGAAGTTGATTTGAACAGGGATGCTCAAGATTTAACGCAGCCAGAGTCTCGTATCTTGAAATCAGTTTATGATGATTTCATGCCGCATTATTGTTTTAATTTGCACGGGCAACGTACTATTTTTGGGGTAGGTGCAACCAATAAATCAGCAACCGTTTCTTTTTTGGCACCTTCAGAAGATGAAGAACGTTCTATTACAGATACGAGAAAGAAAGCCATGGAGATTATTTCATTTTTGAATACTATTTTGCAGAATCAGATTCCAGGTCAGGTTGGAATTTATGACGATTCCTTTAACATTAACTGTGTGGGCGATACTTTTCAGAGTTTAGGATCTGTAACCGTATTGTTTGAAGCTGGTCATTTTAAAGATGATTATTCAAGAGAAACAACAAGATTCTTTATCTATCAATCGTTGTTATTAGCTATTGATTACATTTTCAATAACACTATATCAGGCGAGGGTTTTGAGCCATATTTAAACATTCCAAATAACGAAAAATCGTTTTTTGATATAATCATTAGAAATGCTTCGGTATTCAAAGATGAAAAATTTGAAATAGTAGATATCGGAATACAGTATAAGGAAATTTTGTCTGAAGGAAATGTGTTGTTTGTACCGAAAATTGAAAAAATTGAAAGGCTAAATGGATTTTATGGACATCGGGAACTAGATGCCAAAGAACATAAGGTGTTAACAAACGATTTTCAGCCTATTTATTTGAATTACGAAAACGATTTCGTTTTTATAAATAATGAAAAATATTCATTAAAATTAATAAATACTTGATTTTTGATGGAGAATATCTAACAATAATGTACTATTTTTGATTTTTATTTAATTAAATTGTAAAAATGGCTAAATTCAAGTTGGATGATGTTGATCATCAAATTCTAGATATGTTAATTGATAATACGCGTGTTCCATTCACAGATATTGCTAAAAAATTAGTGATTTCTGCTGGTACTGTTCATGTACGCGTTAAGAAAATGGAAGAAGCAGGAATAATCAAAGGATCTTCACTTACTTTAGATTATAAAAAACTTGGTTATTCTTTTATTGCATACGTTGGTGTGTTTCTTCAAAAAACATCTCAAACCAAATTTGTTTTAGAGCGTATTAATGAAATTCCTTACGTTACTGTAGCACATATTACAACAGGCAAATTCAATGTGTTTTGTAAAATAAGGGCTCGGAATACTGAGCATGCAAAAGAAGTGATTTTCATGATAGATGACATTGAAGGCGTTTACAGAACGGAAACTATGATTTCATTGGAAGAGAGCATTAATGACAAAAAACGTTTGATGCATTCTATTTTCAAGCATATGTAATTTCAATACATGACGGTTTTAGATTTAAATACAAACGAGTATCACACATATTACAAAAACTACATTGATTTAGCGATAGGCAATGAGCTTATTAGTGGATTGCAAACTAGTTTAGATAAAACTGTTACTTTTTTGGAGTCCATTCCAGATAACAAGCTTGAATATCGATATGCTGATGGTAAATGGACTATTAAAGAAATTATACAGCACCTAATGGATGCTGAAGTTGTATTTGCTTATCGTGCCTTGCGATTTGCTCGTAATGACAAAACAGAATTACCAGGATTTGATGAGAATTTTTATGCCGAAATGAGTTCAGCTAATAAGAAAACTAAAGCCGATTTATTAAGCAGTTATAGAGCCTTGCGTTTATTTACAATAAATTTATTCAAGAGCTTTGATAGTCAAACATTACAGAATATAGGGACTGCAAGCAACTCTAAAATGTCAGTGAGAGCTTTGGGCTTTGTAATTATTGGTCACGAAACGCATCATTGTAAAGTGATAAAAGAGCGCTACTTGGATAATTAGATTTATTCTTCTTCGTCATCTTCTATTTTAATGTCTTCATTGACCACGATGATATGTCCTAAATCGTTTAACTCCAAATCATCACCAATTTCAAAATTAGTCATGGTATAGTGTAGTTTGCTGCTAACTTTTACTAGATAAATACAGTCTTCGGTTTTTACTTCAACCGCTTCAATGGTTTCATTTTTGTGATTGTCAAAAGTAATGATGTC
Source organism: Hanstruepera ponticola (assembly GCF_012931685.1). Taxonomy (GTDB): domain Bacteria; phylum Bacteroidota; class Bacteroidia; order Flavobacteriales; family Flavobacteriaceae; genus Hanstruepera; species Hanstruepera ponticola. Next base: position 282,814 of record NZ_JABANC010000003.1, on the reverse strand, counting down.
GTCATCATCATAACCATCGGGAAACTTCTCTGTCAGGAGATTCAAAATTTCAGGAGTAAGCTTTTTGTAATCAACGATAACTCTTTTCATTGTTAAAATAATTAGGTCTTAAGAAATTCCAACAATCTGTTTAATAGCATTTTCTTAAAGTTACAAATTATTTTTTAATAATTAGGCACTGTAATATTCAAAGGCTCTGAAAATTAAATCATTACTTACTTTACAGTTTACTTGAGTTTTTCCGATGTCATGAAGAAGGACAAAGTTAATGTTACCATGTTCATTTTTTTTGTCAAACTTCAAAAGGTCAATAATTGGTAGTATATCTGTGTCTTTAAAATCAATATTCCCGTAGATAGAAATAATCTTATCTTTTATCAAATCACACTTTGTTTTATCAAAGCCTAACAATTCATAGGAAAGATAAGTTGCTAGTATCATACCAATAGCAACAGCTTCACCATGAAGTAAATCCTCTTTTTCTGGATGGCTCAAAAAATACGTTTCAATTGCATGACCTAATGTGTGTCCATAATTAAGTGTTTTCCTTAAATTCTCTTCTTTTGGGTCTTTTTCTACAATTTCTTTTTTAATAAGTACAGATTCATATATCAATTTATCAAGACTGTCAGTTTTTAATGAAAATGACTTGTCAAAATTATCCCAGTAAGCTTGGCTATGAATAAGTCCGTGTTTTAGCATTTCAGCCAAACCAGATCGTAGTTGATTATGTGGTAGCGTATTAAGAAAAGAAGTGTCAATCAATACCATTTCACCAACATTTATAACACCAATCTGATTTTTTAAATGCCCTAAATCAACACCAGTTTTACCGCCAACCGATGCATCGACCATTGCTAATAGTGATGTCGGAACATTAATATAAGAGATACCACGTTTGAAAGTAGAGGCAATAAAGCCGCCAATATCAGTAATCACACCACCACCTAAATTGATAATTAAACTTTTTCTGTCAGCCTCAAGTTCTGAAAGCACATTCCAAACGCCCAAACAGGTGTCAATAGTCTTGTTTTTTTCACCAGATTCAATTTCAATGATTTCAATAGTAACTGTCGTTTCTAATTTTGATAAAAACTGGGGTAAACAATGATTGTGTGTGTTTTCATCTACCAAAATAAAAATTTTGGAGTAACTACAGTTTTTTAAATGTAAATTAACTTGATTGTAACATTCTGAATTAAAATGTATTGCGTAGTCTGTGGTTGTTATGGATTTCATGAAAACTTTACAAATTTTACCAAGTGAAAATAAGGAGTTTTTTTTATAAAAAAGTAGCTGAATGATAATTATATTTGTGAATATTTTTCAACTAGCATGGAGCGCCAAAAAATATTTGATAATACGGAAGTTGCCTTTCAATTAAAAAGTGACACCGAACTGGAACGAGCTCATTTTTTATTTAAAATGATATCAATTGAACCATTGGTAAAAATTGGAACAGCAGTTACCAATTTTGCAATCAAAGCCAATTTACCAGTAGAAGGATTAATACGCTCAACAGTTTTTGATCACTTTTGTGGAGGTGTAAATGAAGATGATTGTCTAGATATTATTGAAAGGATGTATGAACTTGGTGTAAGTTCAGTTTTGGATTATTCTGTTGAAGGTAAAGAGTCAGAAGCGCATTTTGATGCTGCTATGGAAAAAACACTGAAAATTATTCGATTTTCTGAAGAAAAGGATTCCATGCCTATTGCTGTTTTTAAGCCAACAGGATTTGGAAGATTTCATCTTTATCAAAAAAAAGGCGAAGGAAAGCCATTTACAGCCGATGAGCAGGCAGAGTGGGATAGAGTAGTAGATAGATTTGATAAGGTTTGTAGGTTAGGCAAGGAAAGAGATGTTGAAATATTGATTGATGCGGAAGAAAGTTGGATGCAAGATGCAGCTGACCAGTTGGTTACTGAAATGATGCGAAAGTATAATACAGAATCAACAATTGTTTATAATACGCTTCAAATGTATAGGCATGATCGCATGGATTTTTTAAAAGCCGAACATGAGGTTGCTAAAAAAGAGGGATTCTTACTAGGTTATAAGATAGTAAGGGGTGCTTATATGGAAAAAGAAAATGATAGAGCGCTTGAAAAGGGTTATCTATCTCCCATTTGTGAAAGCAAACAAGCTACAGATATTAATTTTAATGATGCCGTAAAATATATTTTGGACAATTTAGATACCATTTCACTATTTGCAGGTACGCATAATGAGGAAAGTAGTTATTTGGTAATGGATTTAATGCAGAAAAAAAATATAGAAAACGCCGATAATCGTGTATGGTTTGGTCAGTTGTTTGGAATGAGTGATAACATTAGTTTCAATCTAGCAAATTTGGGTTATAACGTTGCAAAATATGTGCCTTTTGGACCTGTAAAAGATGTCATGCCTTATTTGATAAGAAGAGCTGAAGAAAACACTTCGGTTGCTGGTCAAACAGGTAGGGAATTGATGCTTATTAAAAAGGAGAAGGCAAGACGCAAGTTGAAATAACTTATTTATTGATTTTCCACCATTTCTTTTTGTTTGGGTTTTTACCGTAACCATATCCATAACCATTACCTTTTTTGTGATTAACACCATTTAGTAAAATGGCCATATTTGGTAAACGCTTTTCTTGATACATAGTTTCTGCCAATTTCAGCTGTCTGGTGTCAAGGTAGTTAGCTCTCATAACGTAAATAAACAAATCAGCATGGCTACTTATAAGCATGGTGTCAGTTACAAGCCCAACAGCAGCTGTATCAACTATAATATAATCATATTTCTTTTCAACCAAACTGAATAAATCGTTCATGCGTTTACTCATTAGTAACTCTGCAGGATTAGGAGGTATCACACCCGATGGTATAATGTCTAAAAAGTCATTTCCTTCCAAATTAGCTAGGATATCCTTTAGTGATAGGTCAGGATCACTTATATAATTCGTTAATCCCACTTCGTTTTTTACGTTTAAATAATTGGTTGCTTTTGGAACACGAATATCTGTTTCAATCAAAAGGGTTTTCTTTTCTGAATAGGAAAATGAAAGTGCTAAATTTATGGAAGTGTGTGATTTACCTTCTTTACTAGTAGTGGATGTTACAAAAATAGTTTTCGCTTTTTTATCAATACTTTTAAGCATGAAATCAATATTGGTTCTCACCATTCTAAAGGCCTCTGCTTTTGGTGAGTAGTCCACCTTTGAAATTAATTGTTTCTTTTTGCTAGATCGAGGAATATCACCTATAAACGGTACATCTATTGCTTTTTTAACGTCATTGACATTATGCACTTTAGTATCCAGTAGATTTAATAAATATATAAGTGCAATTGGGAAGCTAAAGCCTAATATTAAAGCAGCTAAAAGGATGATAGTTTTTTTTGGTGCAACTGGTACTGATGATGCGTAAGCCTTGTCAACTATTTTAGCATTAGGAGATGAAACGCCATGCGTTATAGCAGATTCTTCACGTTTTTCTAATAGATATAAGTATAGTGATTCCTTAATATCTTGTTGACGTTTTATGTCTCTGAATTGGCGTTCTTTTATGGGAGCCGAAAAAATGCGTGAATTTATACGTGCATTTTCTGAAAGTAAACTGTTATAGGTTATTTCATTAGAAGATTTAACACTATTTAAGCTTTGAGTCAAATTGTTTTTTAATTGATTTATTTGATTTGTTAGGTTAACAACTGTTGGGTTTTTTTCACTAGAATTTTTTAGTATTCTATTTCTTTCCAATACCAATTCATTGTGTTTCTGTGTAACTTGTGCTATGCTATTATCGCTAATGCCAATATTCGTCGGTAATAAGTCATTGGCTGAATCATTTGCATCTAGATGATCCCTCATGTAATCAATCAATTGAATTTGATTGGCAGCTGCAACTAGTTTAGCTTCATTGTCACGCTCATTTTGCAAGACAAGGGTTGATTGGGTTTGTAAATCTGTTAGCTTGTTTGCTTGTTGGAGGTCTTCGGCAGTTAAATCTACTTGGCCCAATTCTTTTGATACAACTTCCAGTCTATTATTTATGAATTCTGATGTAGCTTCAACAACTAGGTTCTTGTCATTTATAACATCTTCATTATATTTTTCAATAAGCTTGTCTAAAAAGAGTTTCGCTTTCTCCTTAACATTATCTCTAGCTGATATTTTAATAATACTAGAAAGTTCATTACTTTCTATCTGTAATTTTGTTTTATAGTTACTCGTGACACCATTAATTGGAGAGATTTTTATCTTTATGTTTGAACCAATTTTAGTGGCATATTGCCCGATATTTGGCGTAATAATAATATCGCCAAAACTAGTTGGAACACTTTTACCAAAGTCATATAAATCGCCTTTAACCTCATCATTGCCTTTTAGCTCTTTTAGTAATTTGTTTTCCTCAACTATTCCTTGAATATAAAAGTCTTTAGAAGAATTGATTCTAATGTTAAAGGATGTGTCAATTTTCTGTATAATCGAATCAGACGCACTAAAATTAATGTTTAAAGGAGGGTTTTTATATACTTCGTGATCTTGAATGCGTCCTTCAACAAAATATTGAATATTGAATTTTAAATCTTTTACCACACTTTCAATAAGGTTTCTTGATTTTATGATTTCAATTTCGTCAAGAACATTGTTTTGGTCTTGACTAAATAGGCCATAGTTTTGAAGTGAGGATATTTCAGGAAGTTTGTTTTTTGATTTATCATCTTTGATTTTAATGGTAGCTTTAGCTTCATATTCATAATCTGCATATCGCAAATAAACGAAAGCACAACCAATTGCAATAATGACACATAAAAGAATAAATTTCCATTTGTGTAAATAGGGCTGAATTAAATCTCTAAAGTCTTCCTTTTGTTTCATTTAAAGAATCTTAATTTGCTATAAATATGGCAGCTATAGTTGCAAGTGTAGCAATTGCTGAAATTATAATACCGTTATTCTCATTATATGATGCCGAACGGACTTTTGCTTTGTTTGGTTCTATATAAAGAACGTCATTTTGTTGCAAGTAGTAAGATGGAGAGTTTAATGAATTTACGGAAGTGAGATCAATTTTGGTGTATTGCTTTTTGCCGTCTAACTCACGAATTAAAAATACATTTTCTCGTTTACCGTGAATGGTCAAGTCGCCAGCTAACCCTAGGGCTTCTGTTAGCGAAATGCGTTCATCTTCAATCGTAAATGTACCTGGGTTTTTAACTTCACCTAAAACAGTTACTGTAAAATTGATTAACCGTATATTAATGATAGGGTCTTTAACATACTCTGAAATTTTATTTTTCAAGTACATGGTGGCTTGTTCTCTGGTTAAACCTCCAAGCGTTATTGTACCAAGTACTGGGTATTCAATGTTACCATTATTATCAACTAAATAGGTTGGCATTTTTAGGTCGCCATTTGCAGCTACTGATGATGTACTATAAGAAATAGCGGGTAAATTAAAGGGAGCGACAGCATCTTTATCACCACCAACGCTTATAAAAAGCAAATCGTTAGGTTTGTAAATGATGGCCGAATTTAGACTAACCTGATTGTCTCTTGAAATGGCTTCGTCCTGAAAATATATAATTTCTTTACTTGTAACACAGGATAATGATGTTAATGCAAGAAGAATAACAAGAGTCTTAACTAATTGTTTTTTTAAAAAATTTATGACAATCATGTTTAGTGGTTTTAGTTTAATACGTCGTAAGTAGAGTTATTAGGGATGTATTCTTTTACTATTTCTTTAATTTTTGATACAATTTCGATATTTTGAGAATTAGAACCAAGTAAACACAGTTCTTTTATTAATTTTTCAACATTTTCAGTATCAAGAATTTTACATTTTGCAATCATTATCTTTTCGTTGTAAGTTGGCTTTGTGTTTTCACCATCAATTAGCAGTTCTTCAAATATTTTTTCTCCTGGTCGTAAGCCAACAATTTTTATGTCAATATCATCTGGGTAATTAAGTCCTGAAAGTGTAATCATATTTACAGCCAAATCAAAAATCTTGATGGGTTTACCCATATCAAAAACAAAAATCTCATGACCAAGTCCCATGGCTGCTGCTTCAAGTACTAATAAACTTGCTTCTGGTATGGTCATGAAGTATCTAATGATGTCTTCATGAGTAACAGTAACAGGACCTCCAGATTCAATTTGTTTTTTAAACAAAGGAATGACAGACCCATTAGAGCCTAATACGTTACCAAAACGTGTTATGATAAATTTCGTCTTACTATTAACTAGATTTTTCTGACAGCAAATTATCATTTCGGCAATGCGTTTAGTGGCTCCCATAACATTGGTTGGGTTAACGGCTTTGTCTGTAGAAATAAGTATGAATTTATCAACACCATGTTTTAAAGATAGATTTACCACATTGTTGGTGCCTCTAACATTTACACTAACGGCTTCAAAAGGATTTTGTTCCATTAATGGTACATGTTTATAGGCGGCAGCATGAAAAATAATTTCTGGTTTATATTGGTTGAACAAATTGTCCATTCTTACCATGTTTCTGATATCTGCCACAATAGGAAAAACGTTCTTTATTTTTTTCTGCTCTAGTTCTTGCTGAAGATTATAAAGAGGTGATTCGGCGTTGTCAACAAGTATGAGTTTCTTGAATTCAAAATGACATAACTTTCTTACCAACTCACTTCCAATTGAACCAGCCGCACCTGTAATAAGTATTACTTTATTGCTATATTCGTTATTGAGCAAAGGGTTGTCAATATTAATAGGCTCTCTGCCTAATAAGTCTTCAATTTTTATTTCTTTTATCTGACCAATACTTAAATCACCATCAATCCATGTTTGAACAGCAGGGACAATTTTAACTTTAAGATTTAATGCAAAAAGTGCACTTGTTATTTGAAGCAAACGGTTTGAATTAATATTTTGGATAGATATGATAACCTCATCAATATCATACTTTTCAATAAATTCTTTTGTAACTTTTTTTGGATGATAAACATTAAGCAGATTTATTTTTTTTCCAACCTTACTAATATTATCATCAATAAACCCTAATACTTCCGTACTGTTTTTAGCATCATTAGTGATAGCATTATAGGTAATCATTCCTGAATCACCAGCTCCGTAAATAAGAACTTTACTTAATTTATCATAATCAGTAATAAGACTTCGGTAAATTGATTTTATAAAAAATTTGGCTCCAATGAGAAAGAATATATTGAGTAGGAGGTGAATATATATTATGGATCCTGGAATGTCAAAAACATTGTTAAACTCATATTTTCGACTCATAAAAGTCGAAATTATAAGAATAGTGGCAAGAATGTTGACTCCAATGATAATGTTTACTACATCCTTAAAACCAGTGAATCTGACAACACCTTTATGCGAACTAACCAATAAAAAGCTGATAATTGCACCAAATACTACAAACGGTATTTGTTTTAAAAACATTGAGAAATCAAAGTCAATTTTAAAATTATAGCGAATTAAATAAGCTAAAAAGAAGGTGAATGCAACCACACATGAATCAAACAGCAAAACAAGCCATTTGGATGCATATCGGTTGGATAACTTTCTTAATAGGTAATAAATCTTATTCAAAATAGCTTTTAATTAGTGTTGTTATTTTTAATAAATCGTCTTTAGTTAAACTAGAACCGCTAGGTAAGCAAAGACCTCTTTCATAAAGCTTATCTGCTTGACCATTTAAGTATTTTGGAAATGATTTAAATAATTCTTGTTGATGCATTGGTTTCCATGATGGTCTTGCTTCAATATTATTGTCAGATAATAATTTTAATAAATCATTTCTCATTTTATTTGTTTCCAATAAGACACAAGTTAACCAGCGATTAGAATAATAATTGATTGGTTCTTTTAAAAATATAATTTCATTGATATCCTTAAGTGCGTCAAAATAATAGTCAAAATTTCTTCTTCTTAACTCAACATAGTCCTCCAGCACTTTCATTTGACCTCTACCAATTCCAGCAAGAATGTTAGACATCCTATAATTGTAACCAGTTTCGGAATGCGAATATTCCACTCCAGGATTTTTGGCTTGTGTGGCTAAAAAAATAGCCTTGTCTTTTATTTGCTCACTTTTTGATATTAGAGCACCACCTCCAGATGTTGTGATAATTTTATTGCCATTGAACGATAGAATAGAGAGGTCTCCAAAAGTACCACAAGGCTTACCTTTATATTTACTACCCAAAGCTTCAGCACTATCTTCAATTACAGGAATCTGATATTGCTCTGATAATTCTTGTATGCGATCCACGTGATATGGCATGCCGTATAGGTTGATTATTATTATTGCTTTAGGTTTCTTTCCTTTTTTTAAACGATCTTTTATTGCTTTTTCAAGTAATTCTGGACTCATGTTCCATGTCTCACTTTCGCTATCTACAAAAACTGGTGTGGCACCAACATATGTGACTGGATTAACTGATGCTACAAATGTTTTTGTTTGACAAATAACCTCGTCTCCTTTGCCAATATTTAGTAAAACCAATGCTAAATGAATGGCTGCTGTTCCAGAGTTTAATGCTACAACTTGCGATTGGTGACCTAAAAAAGTTTCAATATCTTTTTCAAAACCTTCTAAATTAGGACCCAAAGGTGCAATCCAATTAGATTCAAATGCTTTTTTTATAAATTCATCTTCATAACCACTCATATGTGGTGCAGATAGCCATATTCTAGAATTCAATTTTTCAGCATTTTTAATCATAGTAAATATCTAGGTTTAAATAAGATTCATCAAATAAATACGATAAATAACTAATTTCTACGATTTTTGATTTTTCATTGATAGTCATATCATACTTAATCCTTTGTTTTCAACACTTTGTCGCACAAAAATTAAGATTTGAAATAAAAACTAAAAGTAATCAATTTTATGTTTCATTTAGATTTAAAGCGATTTTTAGAATCTAATCGCTTTAAGTTTTGCTTCAGCATTTTTAAATGGTCAAAGTGCCTTTCGTATTGTATTTTTTTTGTTACGTCTAAAAAAGTGTAATCATTTCTAAATTCTGAATTTAAAATGCTAATTTTATTTTAAATTAAAACCAATAATGTCTAAAAACCCATTTGCTTCTCAAACTTTTGTGAAAATATGGAACAAGCATTTTAACGGTTCATTACCTGTATTCACTTTCCGTTTCATAAATAAAATCAGCTTTGTTAAACATCAGTTTTTTCCTTATTACATCAATGTTGGTAGAAATTTAACTAACGGTATAACTTATGAACTGACTGACGGTGATTTTGATGATTTTAAGGGGAAAACATTTTTAATAAGAGATTTACCCACTTATCATCATATTGAGAAGCCAAAAGGAACCAGGCTTAAATTAAAAAAGGTATTTCAATACGAGGGATATACTACAAATGTTGAAAAATATGAGTCGCTTGATGACTATCTAAAAACCATTTACAAATCAAATTCACGCTCCAAGTTTAGACGAAATATTAATAGATTGGAATCATGTTTTCAGGTTGATTATAAAATGTATTATGGTAACATTCTGAAAACTGATTTCGATAATATATTTAGAGTATTTTACAGCCTTCTAGAAAAACGCTATAATGAAAAAGGTGAGCCCTGTGGTGAATTACAGCCCGAATTGTGGCGTTATTATTGTGAGTTGGCTTACAACATGATAAATGAAAAAACAGCATCTCTCTTTGTAATCTATTGTGATGAAAAGCCTATTGGGATTACGTTTAGTTATCATTTTAATAAGATTTTGATTGAAGCCCTAACTGTTTTTGATATTGATTTTTATAGATTTAATATAGGTCATACTACTATTTTAAAAATGTTGGAATGGAGTTTTGAAAATAAGTTGCAATTATTTGATTATACACAAGGGGACTTTGACTATAAAAAAAGGTGGAGTGATAGTACTTATGACACCAATTTTCACATTCTCTATGACACAAAATCTATAAAAAGTATTTTGACTGCAAAACTAATGCAACATTATTTTAACTTGAAGCGTATCTTTCGAGAAAGAAAGTTTAATGAGAAATATCACTATTACAAGCATAAAATATTTCCAAACTACAAATCAAAAAGCATTGAATTTAAGCCATTTAACGTAGAAACAGTAAACGAAGTAGTTCCAGAATTTGAAAAATTGGAATTAGTTAATTTGCAATCTGATGCAATGATGTCACTGCGTAAAGCACTTTATGATTTTTTATATATGAACCCTAAAAAAGTTAGTGAACTAAAATTATTTAAATGTGACGAAACCTTATATTACGTCAAAGGAAAGGACCAAATTTTAAAAATTTTTATTGATGAGTAATCCCTTTATTAGTGATACTTACCAGGATGTATGGAAAAAGCATTTTATTGATAATAAAATCGTTACAAGTTTTAACTGTATTACTAAATTAAAGTTTTTTAAAAATAATTGGTTTCCCTTGTTTATCAACTTCGGAAAAAACATGACCAATGGTATCACATATCAACTAGCAAATGATGTGGATGTTCTTAAAAATAAGGTTTTATTGATATATGATGTGCCAAGTTATCATCAAATTAAGATAGATGACCCAAGAATTAGGCTAAAAAAAATTAAGCAATACAAAGGTTATTCGTTAGATATTGAGGCATATGAGGATATAGACTTCTTTTTAAAGCAAAAATTCAATTCAAAAAGCAGAGGCAAGTTTAGGAATTACTTCAATAAATTGGAGAAGAATCATTCGGTTTCCTACAACGTTTATGACGAGAGCGTTTCCTATGAAACGTATTTGGACATTATGCTGCAGTTTAAATTACTTCTAGAAAACCGTTTTGATGATTTAGGTTTAGAAAATGATATTTTAATGAAATGGTCGTTTTATCATGATTTGACTTATCAAATGCTAAAAGAAAAAAGAGCTATTTTAAATACAATTTGTATTGATGATAAAATAGGTGCTATTTCTTTAGCGTTTATTTCGGAATCCTCAATTATTGGTGCTGTAAAAGCATTTGATATCAATTATAAAAGCTATAGTCTGGGCGTTTTGGAGTTATTGAAATTGTTAGAATGGAGCATAAAATCCAATTACAAGGTTTTTGATTTTTCTAAAGGAAATCAGGCTTACAAAAAAAGGTTTATTGATCAATCATACCTGTTTGATGTGCATATAATTTATGACTCTAAATCTAAAGGAGCTAATTTAATAGCCTATATACTCTCTAATTATTTTAAGTTCAAACAATTTTTAAGAGAGAAAAACTTAAATACTTGGTACTGGAAATTAAGACATAAACTGGCTTAAGAATGGCGAATTTTGGTTGCTAGACCTTTCATGGTTTCAGATTTGAAATTAAATTCAGAATTAAGAGTTTTATAATGTTTGAAAATTTCTTCTAAATTATTGAAATTCTCTTCAATATTACTACCAAAATTGTGCGGATGCCACCAGATATGATATACTTCTTTCTTGGTGGCTGCATAGGCTAATCCTTTTTTTATTCTTGTAATGCGCATGGGCTCCATAAAACCTAATGTTTTGTTATAGGGTCTGAAAAACTTACTTGATGGAATGTTGATGATACCTGAATCATTTTTAACTTCAGATATTTTATAGGTATTGTAGCCAGATAGATTAAAATAGGCATCCAAAAGCCTAAAAGCTTTATGAGCAGGACTACTGAGTGTTTTAGTATTCTGAGTATTAAACATCCAATGTTTTTCGGTACCTCTGTAACACGTAATACCATATTTTTTGCATATTTCTAAATAATCAGTATTAATTTGATTTCTAGGAAAAACAATACTGGAAAGAGAAATATTATTCTTGTTTGCAATAGAAACAGCAGCTTTTAAATCAGCATCAAATTGTTCTAAAGTTTGGCCAGATTCATTAACGTAATAATGACTAAACGTATGACTGGCAATTTCATGGGATTCTCGAGCTTGTATTAGTTTGATTAATGAATTTGCATAATGAAATGGATCATCTTCTTCGTTTTTTCCAACATTATCAATAAGCTTGTAAGGATTGAAGGTAGAGTTTTCATAAGTTGGTTTTAAATCAGGGAATGAATCTAACAACTCTTCTTTATTTTTTGCAAATAAGAAACCTATAGCAGCAAAACTCAATTTAACATCATAACTATCTGCCAGATCAAGCAGTCTTGGAATAACTTTGCGAACATTGAGTAGGTTTTTCTCGTAATCACTTATTTTTTTGACATCAAAAAGTCCCCAAAATAATTCGAAGTCAAGTGAAACAATAAAATAACCATTGGTTGGACTCATTATGAAATGATGGTTAAAATAGTTTTTAAAATAATTTTTATATCTGTAAACAGGCTGTTGTTTTCAATATATTGTTTATTCAAAGCAATTTTCTTTGGTAATATTTGCTCTATGTAAAGTTTTTCTGGGTTATCAGATGCTTTTAAAATTTCAACTTCATTTCTAAAGTATATAGATGCATAATCAGTAATACCAGGTTTAACAGTTAATATGATTAAATCATCTTTAGAATAAAAATTTACATAATGCCTAACTTCAGGTCTTGGACCAACAAAGCTCATATTACCAAGTAATACATTAATTAATTGAGGGAGTTCGTCCAGCTTATATTTCCTCAAGAAATATCCAGTTATGGTAACTCTAGGGTCTTTGTTACCAACTGTTAGCAGACCTTTTTTATCAGAGCCAACAAACATGGTTCTGAATTTGAAAATCTTAAAATTCGTATTGTCTTTACCAACCCTAACTTGTTTGTAAAAAACAGAACCTTTAGATTCTACTATTATTATAAGTGCTATTATTAATAGTAAAGGTAATAATAAAATTAAACCTATTAAAGAAAACACGATATCAAATAAACGTTTTATCATAGATGTGACTCAACCGAATATATAACTGATTTGATGATGTATGATAATTCCTTTTCTGATAGTTGTGGGTAAATAGGGAGTGATATTTCAGATTTGTAATTATTGTAAGAAATGGGATAATCAGAAATTTTATATCCCATGTTTTTAAATACTGTAAGCAACGGTAACGGCTGAAAATGTACGTTTACTGCAACTCCTGTTTCAGTTATACTTTCAATAATTTTATCACGTGTTTCTTCAGAAATATTTTTTATCCTTAAAGCATATAAATGACAAGAGGAAACTTTCGTGTCACTTTTAAAAGGTGGTAGTATTGCCCACGCTTTATTTTTAAAAGCGTCATGATAAAACTGATAAATATTTTCTCGCTCTTTTAAAATGTTTGAAAAGTAACTAGGTAATTGCGCAACGCCAATGGCAGCTAAAACATCTGGCATATTTATCTTTAAACCTGGATAAATAATATCATACTTCCATCCGCCAGCTTTTGATTTTGTGAAAGCATCTTTGGTTTGACCGTTTAATGCATAGCAGCGTAAGTAATTATATTCATCTTTATTTTCAAAAGGTTTAGGTAAATTTATGCAAATCACTCCACCTTCGGCAGTTGTCACATTTTTTACTGCATGAAATGAAAATACTGTCAGGTCAGCTGTAAGCCCAATATAATTTCCAAAATATTTTGCTCCTATGGCATGCGCCGAATCCGAGACAAGTAATATTCTGTTCAGTTTTTCTTGGTTGTCATTTTGCGGCTTAAAAATATTCTTTTTGTTATTTATCAATTTATGTAACTCTTCATAGTCACATGGCCAACCAGCAAAATCAACAGGTATTATGGCTTTGGTTTTTGGCGAGATAACCTGTTCAATTTTTTTAACTGAAATATTAAAATCTTCATTGACATCCACCATAATTGGAGTAGCTCCAACATGAATTACAGCTAATGCCGTAGCTGCATAGGTGTAAGCCGGAATAATGACTTCATCTCCTTTACCAATACCATACCACTTAAGCGTTAATATTAGTCCTGAAGTTGCTGAATTTACACATAGAGCATTAGATACGCCAATATGTGAACACACTAAATCTTCTAACTTTTTAACTTTAGGTCCTGTAGTAATCCAACCTGAGTTTAAGGCATCAGTTACTTCATCAATAACTGTTGAATTTATAAATGGCGGTGAAAACGGAATCTTCATTTTAATTATCGTTAATAGCTTTATCAAAGATAGTTATATATTGCTTGGAAACATTTGCTAAACCAAACAATTCAACCCTTTTTAAAGCATTTTCAACTAATTTATCTGCTAGTTTTTTGTCACTTGCAAGTGTTATCATGGCTTGAGTTAATGCCGATGAATTTCTGGGTTCAATCAAGATAGCTTCTTCATTGTGCCTTGCGAACTCCCTGACACCAGTAACATTTGTTGAGATTATAGGCAATCCTATTGCAGCAGCTTCCAATAGCACTCTTGAAAAACCTTCTCTAAAAGTTGGAAGGATGAATGCATTAGAATTTAATAGCAACTCTTTGACGTCATGTCTTTCTCCTAAAACAGTCACGGTATCTTTATATGCGTCAAGAATTTTACTGTTTAACCTTTTTGAGTTTTCTTCAAGTGGACCTACTAATAACACTTTAAAATCATAGCCTAAATCTCTACAGTTTTTTGTAGCTTCAAGTAAATTGATAATACCTTTTTCATACACCAATCGCGCAACACAAATAAAGGTAAATGGTTTACTGTTTCTTTGAGAAATTTGATTAAACTCTTTAAGCTCAATACCACTGCTGTATATTAGTTCATAACCAGATTTAGAAATCAAATTATTTTTTAAATAAACATCGCGATCATCTAAATTTTGAAAAACAGTATTACTGACTCTATCCTTGACTCTCAAATGCATTTTTTTGTAAACAACGCGTAGGGCTTTACTTAAAATTGATTTGGACATAAAAATAGTCCCTAAACCTGTAATAGTTCGGGTTATGGGTATTTTACTGTCCATGAGTGCCAATGGCACCAAAAATGCTGGTTTGGTATCAAATGTGTGGATTAAATCAAATTCATTGTTTTTAAAAAAGTTTTTATACCATAAAACAGTTTTATAGTCGGCAATTGGTGATAAATTTCTTTTTAAATTATATGAGTGATATGTGATGTCGCTAGGAAATTCTTGTTTGCTAGTTCCAATAATAGTAACATTAAAACCAGCATCAATGAGGTATTTTGAAAGCTGAATTCTTTTGTGGACATCTTCACCACCTACAAGGCAAATTTTCTTTTTCATAGCTTATAGGTTTAAATATATTTTAGAATACCACTTTTGAAACGTGTAAAATGTCCAAACTTTGTAGCTGTTGTCAACCTTTCCAGACAAATGATTGTTTACTATTTGTTGTATATATGATTTTTGAAATATTTGTTGCTCTTCAAGGAAAGCATCTTCAGTATAGCTAACTAATTCTGTTTTTAAGCTATTGCGAAGCCAATCACCAACAGGAACAACAAACCCTTTCTTGGACTTATCTAAAAAGCCATCGGGAAATTCACTTTTAAACGTTTCCTTTAAGATGTGCTTTTTATCCCAATTCTTCATTAAATAATTTTCTGGTAAGCCATTTGAAAATTCCCAAAGTGCTTTGTTTAAAAAGGGAGATCTACATTCAAGTGAGTTTAACATGCTCGTTCTGTCCACTTTAACAAGCATATCACCTTCTAAACTGATTAAGCGATCAATTTCTCTATAGTCATTTAGATTTTTTGGTTTGGCTACAAATTGTGAATAATGACTAAATGTATTGCTGTAAGAATAGGAGGTGTTCAATAATTTTTCTGGATTGCTAAAACCTAATGAAATAATATTCCAATAATTATTTCCAGAGTAATCAATGGCATGCAATAGTTTTTTTAACTTGAACCGTTTTCCTCTACTATCATCTTTAGTATTGAGTAGTTTGGTTAAAATGGGTTTGCTCTTGCTATGAATTAACTCTGGAACAAATTGGGTGTAGTTTCTACTCAACTTTCCCATGTAATATTTATTGTAACCTCCAAAAACTTCATCACCACCATCACCAGTTAGAGCAACTTTAACATACTTGCTAGTTTCTTTGGATACAAGGTAGGTGGGAAGTGCTGATGAATCAGCAAAAGGCTCATCAAAATTCAATAACACCTTATCAATATCACCAACAATATCATCTTCTTTTAGAATAAATTCATGATGATTACTACCAATCAATTTTGCAACTAATCTAGACTTATCAGTTTCATCAAAACTAGATTTATCAAAACCAATGGAGAAAGTATCAATCTTTGAATCTGTAATTTTTGACAAGCCTAAACTAACTATTGAAGAATCGACACCACCTGATAAAAATGTGCCAATAGGAACATCACTAACAGATCTACTTTCTATGGTTTGCATAAGCAAATCATGAAGTTTTAACTTGGCCTCGGTAAATGATAGGTCTATTTTATCAGTTGATATATCATTAATCCTATTAATTTGATAAGATTGACTTTTTAGATCAAATTCGATAAAATGATTGGCTTCCAATTTATAGATGTCATTGTAAATGGTATACGGTGCTGGAATATATGTTAGTTTGAAAAATAGGTTTAGCCCTTCTTTGGATATGTCTGGCTTTTTATGAAGTAAGCTTGCTAAAGATTTTAATTCAGATGACCATGAAAAGAAATCTGAATTTTTGGTAAAATAGAGTGGCTTTTCGCCAAAAAAATCCCGAGCAATAAAAACTTTGTTTTTGGTTTTATCATAGATACTAAAAGCAAACATACCATCAAGCATTTTAAAACTTGATGTGCCAAATGTTTCATAGAGCCTCAAAATGACTTCAGTATCACTGTTCGTTTTAAACGTAACACCGTTATTTTCGAGTGATGTCTTTAGTTTTTTATAATTATATATTTCTCCATTAAAAACAATAACAATATTGTTTGACGCATTGGAAATGGGTTGTTTGCCTGTTTCTAAATCTATTATGGATAATCTTCTCATAGCCATATAGACCTCATCATCATGGTAAAAACCATCATCATCAGGACCACGATGCTCAATTAAAGCATTCATGCGCTGTAATTTGGCAGACCAATTACCTTTTGGGTCATTCGAAGCTGCTATGATACCGTTAATTCCACACATACATATTAAAGACTGTCAATTAAATTTTTTACATGAATTCCAATATTGGATACATCATACGTCTTGGCTCTTTCATAACTTAAGCGACTATACATTTCTCTTTGCTCAATATTATTTTGTAAAAACTTTATGGCTTGTGATAGTCCAACAGCATCATCAACATTTACAAGTAATCCGTACTTTGCCTTAACAAATGAACCAGATAGAATAGTTACTTTTTCGTTGTCATTTAAAAGTTCTAAAGGACCAGACATACAGTTTGTGCTAATTACTGGAAGGCCTACTGACATGGCTTCTAAAACGACATTTGGGAAACCTTCAGTTAAAGAACTTAACACAAAACAATGGTTTTCAATTATATGTTTTTTTACCTGATTAACATTTCCATGGAATTGAACTCTTTCTCCAACATTTAATTCTTTAGCCTGTGTTTGCAACGTTTCTAATAACTCGCCATCGCCATATAAGTCTAAGTAGAAATTACTAGGCAACATGCTAATACTTTCAACAATACTCTTTTGATTTTTTACTGGAATTAATCTACCGACTGTAACCACTTTAAAGATTTTTTCCAAGTCATGATACGATTTTAATCTTGGTTTTCTGTTCTCTGTTAAAATTGGGTTGTAAATAACCGAGGTGTCAATTGTTATATTATAATTTGAAACCAAATCATTATTGATGTAAATTGAGTTAGAGAATAATTTGTCATTTTTATTATAAAAAAATGGAATAAGCATTTTAGTTAAAAATGAGGTAGTTCGATCATGACTATACATGATGGAAGGGAAGCACCTTTCGCTTATGATTGTTTTTAGTTTTGGATTGCGCATTTTGGCAATGCCATTGAAAATATTTTGGCGAACTAGAAAAGAAACTGAAACTTCAATATTCTCCTTCTTTAACACTTTCTGATATTTGAAAATAAACTTAATATTATCAATCGCTCTGGCTATTTTTGAACTTTTAAAAGTTTCACCAGGTTTTGATAACACAATTACTTTAGCATTCTTGGCAATTGGCAGCTTTATTTCATCATAAAGAAGAATAAGTGTAACATCAAAATATTTGGTTAGTTCATCAAGTAATAAACTAACAACTTTTTCTGCGCCACCAAAACCAATTGCAGAAACAAACAATGCTATTTTTCTTTTTCTTTCCACTGATTATGCTACTAAACGTTTAAATAAATTTTCATATTGGGATACAATATAGTGGCTTTCAAATCTATCTTTTACTATTTGACTCACCGTATTAGGGTTGAAAATAAAATCAGAATGTAATGCTTTTAAATACATAACATATTCTTCAATATTTTTTGCAACAAGTCCATTCTTTTTTTGTTCAATAATTTCATCTAAACCGCCAGGAGCATCAAACGCTAAAATGGGTGTGCCTACAACACAACTTTCCAATAATACGTTTGGAAACCCCTCAACATATGAGCCTTGTAGAAATAAATCATTTTCAGATAAATATGTATGAACTTCATTTGTAAAGCTAATATATTCAATGGCATTTTCTAATTGATATGATTTTATTTTATTGAAAACAGCCTCTTTTTCTGGGCCATTTCCTATAATGGTATATTTGAAATCGAAGTCTAATTTTGACAATGCTTCTAAAATTCTATCGTGCCCTTTTTCCTTACTCAACCTAGCAACTGTAATAAATTTAAAGACGTTCTTTTTAATATTTTTTTCAGGTTTTAGTGGATATAATTTAGTGATTGGGTTGTTTATTAAAACTGCCTTGCTCTTATCTACTTGGTAGTTATCAATCATATCTTTTTGCATGTCTTTTGATTGACAGATTATACAGTCAACTAGTCTATATGCTATTTTAACCATGAACTTTGGAAAGAAGGATTTGGTATATGGGTTGTGTTTGTTAAGTGTTGTCAATACATTAGCTTCTCTAGCAACAAATTTTATTTTAGGAAAAGCAATAGAAATAAATGCCGTTAATGTATTTAAGTGCACTATGGAGCTGACTACAATATCAGGTTTATTTTTCTTAAAGTATTTCGCTAAACTAAATACAGATTTTAAAACACGAGATTTATTGAGGTAAATAATGTTTAGTTCTTTTAACTGGTAAACAGTTTCTTTTTCATAACCTGTAATTAAAAGTGTTGGTTCAAAATCATCTTTATTTAGTTCTTGTGCAATAAAAGACAATATACGCTCGGCACCTCCTGCAGCAAGAGACGGTAAAATAAACGTTATTCTAATTTTTTTTTGTTTCATCAAACAATTGGGTAGCCTTTACCATTATTGTTCATCCACTGTTTAAGTACCAATAATTTCCAGATTAAGGGGTATCTATTCCAACTACCATCCATGTGTTGATTAATACGAAGTTTGACTTCATCAATATCTATATTTGGGATTTGTCTTAGTCCTTCATCATTTAGTTCACTTAAAACCATATCTTTCAATTCGTTTCTAAACCAATCAGAAAAGGGCATGGTAAAACCAGACTTTGGTCGGTTAAAATATGATTTAGGCACATAATCATATAGTATGTTTTTTAATATAATTTTCTGATTACTGTTTTTGTATTTAAATTGTGTTGGTAATGATTGTGCAAAATTCACAACACGATAATCCATTAATGGAGACCTAGCTTCAAGCGAGTAAGCCATTGTTGCACGATCAACTTTTGTGTTTATATCCCAGTTTAAATACGCCTTAATGTCAAAATCAGACATGCGTTCGTAAATATTCTTTTTACTATTTTCTAAATAAGCCTTTTCTTCTATATCAAGATAGTCAAAATCAGATTGTATCCAACTAGCATCAATACCTGTCACTGAAGCAAGGTATAGACTGTTTAGGTTATTAAATCGAAGTCCTTTAGATATTGTTTTTAATTTATAATTAGGAGCAGCGTTCAACAAAAAAGCTGTAAAGTCACGAAATTGTTTAGGTGTTTTGTATAAAGTGCTGACTTGTTTCATCCAATGATATCGTTGATAACCAATAAACATTTCGTCTCCACCATCACCAGATAATGCAACGGTTACCTTTTTTCGAGTATGTTTTGATAGTAGCATGGACGGAATGGCAGACGAATCGGCAAAAGGTTCATCGTAATAATGATTGAAGCTGTCAATTAAATCAAGACCTTCATTGTAATTACAGGAAATTATGTGATGATCCGTTTTTAGGTGATTAGCTACTTTTTGCGCATAGATACTTTCATCAAAACCTTTCTCATTAAATTTTACAGAAAATGTTTTTACCTGGCTATTTGTGACATTTTGAGCCATTGCAGAAACCAAGGACGAATCAACACCACCAGACAAAAATACACCAACAGGGACATCGGCATAAAGCCTTATTTTGACCGCATCTTTTATAAGGTGACTCAATTTTGATTTGGCTTCATTAAAGCTTCCAGTAAAAGGTTTGGTGTTTGCATTATCAATATCCCAATATTTTGAAATACTAAATTTTTTGCTTGAAATATGGTAAGTAAATCTATGCCCAGCAGGAAGTTTGTTCACTTCATTAAAGATGGTATATGGATCTGGAACAACACCCCAAGCAAAATACTGAGTAATTGATTTACTTGAAATGCTTAAGTTTTTGTTATGTAATTGTATTGCCGAAAGCTGACTGGCAAATTCAAAGCCATCATTATTTAACAAGTAATAAAAAGGTTTTTGCCCCAATCTGTCTCTAGCACCAAATAGTTTATTATTTATTTCATCATAAATAACAAAGGCAAACATGCCGTTTAGCATATTTGGTAGTTCGGTTCCATATTCTAAATAAGCTGCACAGATAACTTCGGTATCACTTTCAGTTCGGAAATTGTAACCTTTTTTGACAAGTTCAGACTTTATATCTTTAAAATTGTAAATTTCACCATTAAACACGATATGGACTTTGTTTTCATACGAAAATGGTTGATTTGATCTTGGGTCTAAATCTATTATGGACAACCTATTATGAGCCAAAACAACGCGGTTTTCAAATGGTTTTTGAGCACTTAAATCTGGTCCTCTAAAATTAATACGTTTTAATTTTTCAGAAATTTGATCAGCGTTATATCGATTGTATGTTATGCCATATATACCGCACATACTATTGAGTGTTTAGGGTTAAGGTTTCGTGTGATTTTAATTTATCATAAAGCCAAACAGTCATAAATAGCAACAAGAAATTATCAAAATAATTATGACTTACCATTAAGTACGAAAATAATAGAATGGATACTATGATATAAAGGGGTTCATTATGAAAGATTTTAAAACTCCTAATGAGCATTGATAAATATAAAACTATCACAAGAATAAAAGGTAAAATACCCGCTTCGCCTATAATCATTAAAAATGTATTATGTACGCCTACGTCATCATTATTATAAGTACCTTTTGGCTTACCGTGTAGTTTTTTATACCCTTGACCAAAAAGAGGGTTAGTTAGAATACCATCAACATATTTAGCCCAGGTTTCATCTCTGGATTCTTTGGTTATGGTTGTTGTGTCAACATCATCAGAAAATATACTCTTTAGGGCATTAAATCTATCTGTATTTAATTTTATGGATGACAAACTCAAAATAAGAATAAGAGCAATAGATCCAGAAATTAGGGTTATAATGTTTTTTTTATCAATAAATATGGCAATAACATTTACCATTAAAAAGAGTAGTATGAATGACCTTGAAAGTGTCATAAGCCCAGCGATTGCAAACAAAAATTGTGCTGCCAATTTTATACTTTTTCTTTGTAAACTATAGGTAAGTGCAAAACCAATAATACATATAAAGCCAGCTTTATTCGGGTTTATATAAAACCCGCTATATCTTCCATAAGCATTACTAAACAAAAAAGCATTAATTATAATACTTATGGCGCCAAACAATAAAATGATACATATTTCTTGTTTAGAAGTCAGGGCAGCTAGTTTTCTAATACCTAAAATGAAAATAAAATAGCGAATAACATCCTTAAGAAATTCAGTGGTATCTTCAGTATAACTTAAACTAGAAATCATGTAATAGCTTAATCCCAAAAGCACAAGAGGAATAATTGGTTTTAGTTTTTCTTCAAAAAAATAAAAAATGATTACACATAATAATAGTAACATACTGGTAATACTACCAAGACCTGGACTAATGTTGGCTATACTAAACGTTGGTATATTTAGCAGTATTAGTACGAGCAGTATGTATTTTAATATTTGCATATTAAGTCACTTTCAGAGTTTGCTGTTTTTTGGCATATTGAATAAAAATAAGAACTTTTATTATTTGCACGACTGTAGTACACAAAGCAATTCCAATGACACCATATAGTTTCATGAAAATATAATCCAGTATTAGATTAAGTATCATAGTTCCAAATGATACATAGGCTAAAAAAGCATTTTTATTAATACTTGTTAAAAACCTTACAATTGCATCACCACAAATAGTGAAAGGAATACTAATAAGAAAAATCATTTGGATATTGGCAACCAGAGCGGTATCGTCTGCTTTAAATTCATTTCTTTCAAATAATAATGATATAATTTGTGTTGAAAAAATAATAAGCGGAATAACAATAATGACCAAGGAAATAAATAATATCTTCAAAATGGTTGTTAGTCTCTTAAAAGCTAGCGCTCTATTATCAAAATTGAGGTTTGAAAAGTAGGGTAGAAGAACACTTCCCAATGCCATGATAATTATTGACGAAAAAAAAGCTGGAATCTTCATACCGTAATTTAAAGCTGCTATTGAACCAATAGCCAAGGTCGCAGCAAAATACTGATCGGTTACAGGTATAAGTCCAGTTAAAAAGCCAGATGATATTCTAGCTGGTAATTGATTGAACATCATTTTTACATTTTTATTCTTAAAGTCAACCTTTTTTAGTTTAATAATTTTTTTATAAGAGCATACAGTAACCAAGAGTAGTAATTCTAATGAACAACCTATTAGCATTCCTACAGCCAATACCTTGTCTTGTAATTCGTCTTTAAAGAATATAAGACAAACCAACATGGAGATACTTGTTAATATAGGATGGATTGAAGCAAATTTAAACTCGTTGTAAATATTGAGTAATCCGCCTAATAATGCACAAAAACCCCATATTACTATGCATGGTGCCAGATAATAAAATTGTGTTTTAATGAGTTGATAGTAAGTTTCTGAATGTCCTGCAAAAAAAGTATCTAAAAAAACATCAGTAAATAAAAAAGCAATACCGGTTAATACAATTCCTGTTATGAAGGTTATAAAAAAACTAGTCGATTGTATTGTGCCAACATTATTACCACCTTTTAATTCAGCTACATAGTTGGGTATAAAGACAGATTTGAATGCAATTAAAAAAACTTGATTAATAAATCCAGGTAGTAACAATGCAATAAAAAATGTATCTAATAATTCTGAAAGACCAATGTTGGAAGCTATTACAACCTCTTTGTAGAACCCAAAACCCTTAACAAGAACAGTTATTAATGCTACGGTAGTAATATTTACAACCAGAGAACTTTTGTAAGTCTTGCGAATTATGGCTTTTATGTCCTTAAGTTTTATCAATTATGATAATGGTTTAGCTGTGATTAGTCTTCTGAATGGCCAACATATGTTAAATATCATTTTCAAAAATTTACTATCAATAGCATTTGTGTATTCAGTTCTTTTAAAATTTAAATATTTAGATGCTAGTAAGAGTAAGTATACTTGTTTCAAAAATAACGTTGGATTTTTGAGAAGGTATTGTTTATAAAACCAATTGGCATTTGCCAGTGAGTAAATTGCTAGTCCGAGCGCATTATTTTTAATTTGTCCAGAAGAAATATTGTTTTCAGTATCTATATAATATATGCGAAGTATATCATTAAAATAAAGGGTTTTGTAATTTTCTTTAGAGAATAAATTCCATATAACGCCTTCTGGTATATAACCTTTGGCGAACATAAATTCATTGATAGACACACCTTTTAAGATGTCGGTCTTTGTTAATCCCCATTTTTCAGATTTGTATCTATCTATCACCATATTCCCAAATGTTGAACTGTAATATAAATCAGTATCAAATTTTTCACCAACCAAATTACCAAATTGATCCTTACAAAGACAGGTAAGGCTGCAAACGGAATCTTTACGTTCATCCGGAATAGCATCATAAGTTTTTTTGAAGATTTCTAGAGCATTTTCGGTACATTCATCATCTGAATCAAAAGTTAGGAAAAATTCACCTTTAGCTAAACTCACACCTTGTAGTAGACAAGCCATCTTGTGTTTGTTTTCTAAATTGTTTATGTATCGAACAGGAAAATTACAAGTGCTTATTAACTCTTCAATGACATTATTTGAATTATCAGATGAGCCATCGTTAATAATTAATAATTCAAAATCTCTAAAAGTTTGTTTTTCTAACGAATCAAAAACTCTTTTTATGGTGTCAGCTCGATTATATACAGGAGTAAAAACCGTAAAAGTGTAATCATACGTTCCGGGTTTTTGTTTTGAATATGTAGGTAAAAGTGATTTTAAATTCATTTTAATTAAGTAGGTTATTAATTAATTGTTCCCATTGTAGTGAGATGTTTTCAATTTTAAATTTATCAGTGTCATTCATAGCTGCCTTACCCATTTTTTCTCTTATTGGAGAATTCGACATCAACAAACGTAACTTGTCTTCTAACGCTTTTTGATTTTCAGATGGGATTAAAAAACCATTTTCTTCATTTGTTATTAAATCGGAAGGACCTGAAGGACAATCGGTAGCTATTGAAGCTAGCCCAAAATACATGGCTTCTGTCAACGCATTTGGAAATCCTTCATATCGCGATGTAAAAGCAAATATTTTAGACTTATTATAGTAATCTGATACATCTTCGACATTACCAGTTAATATGACTTTGTCTGCTGTTTCTAATTCGTTTATTAAACGCTTATAGTTTGCCAATTCCTTTCCATCACCTACTATAATCAATTTCCAATCTATTGGGTTTATATTTGAGAAAGCCCTAATTAACATGTCTTGATTTTTTTGATAATTCAATCTGCCAACGTTAAGAATAATATTTTCTTTATTGGTGATATCACGCTTACTTATTAATTCAGGATTTAATGGGTTCAGAATAATTTGCATGTTTTTTTCTTTGATAAACCTAGAGAAATAATCAGCAATATCTTGCGTTTGAATAACAAGTTTATCAGCAAAGGGATAGAGGTGTCTTCTTACTGAAAACCAAACTTTAGAAGCTTCGGTATATTTAGGATGAACGCGTTCACTGATTATGCTTCGAATACCAGAATATTTAGCTGCAATAACAGCATAGATGTTTGGTGTCGTCATGAAGCCTATTAAAAGTCTAATGTTATTTGATTTAATAATTTTAATGATTGTTCTTATAAATTTTAAATGCGATGTAATAGAATGCTTTAGGCTATATACTGCCTGGTATTCATCACCGCAGTATATTATGTTAATATCTGGATTTAGTTTAAAGAAAATGGGGCTTTTATAAAGTACAATTATTGTAACATCATAAGTAATCACTAGGCTATTGGCTAAAGTAGCTACTACGCGTTCAGCACCACCAGCTTCAAGACTCGGAATTAAAAAAGCGATTTTACTTTTTTTCAAAAGAAACAAATTTTATTAAAATCTTATTACAATCAGTTCTATGCATTAAAAGTAGATATTTTTTGTTTCTGTACCTGATTCTATTTCTGTTATTAGACTAAATACCATATTTAATATATTAAAGGTATTTGTAGTACTTTTTCTATTAAATTTTAAGTGATAACTATTTTGTTTATAAGGTGTTGATATCTTATTATGTTAAAATCTTTCTAAAGGACATCCAAAACTAAATAGTGACCGTATATTTGGCAACTCTTGTATTTCCGAGAACAGCTATTAATTCAATTTTTATCGATAAAGTGTAATAAAATGACTTCAAAACGCATGTTTTGTAGTATTTATTTTACAAAAAATATGCATTTCATCGAAAACAAACCATTTATTTAACAGAACAAAAACTGATATATATAGTTTAGCCTGAGTTAATAGCAAATAGCCCCAAATGAAGAATTTTTATCCCAACGGGAAATTCCTGGCTTTCAGGAATTTCATAATTATCACATGTATTTCTTGTGGTATTTTATCGACGAACGGTCAGAATTATCCGACACAAGAACAATTGCCAAATGTAGATTATCAAAATTATCAGGCACCTGCTACAGCGATGCCCGATTATTTAGAGCCTTTTACTGAAGGTTTATCTGGTAGTATTGTGAGGAGAATTGGAGACAGAAATGTTTTTGGAACCAGTTCTAATAGAATACGTCATAACTATTCAAAAGACCAAACATGGAATTCAGACGAAACATTAATAAAGTTGTCTGGACATCCTGCTGCTATTTTAGATGCAGAAACCTATGAGTTTTTGTATTGGGCAAATATTCCTGGTTATGGACGTTGGAGTCATACAGAGCCTCATATTATGTATGGTTCTAGTAGTAATAGTTTTCAATCATTTGATGTTACAACCAATCAAAGAACAACCTTAAGGACTTTTACTGAATACTCAAATATTGATTTTGGATATGGTGAAGGTAACCAGTCAAATGACGATAGATATGTAGGACTTATTGGCACTAGCGGAAGTACTAAAACAGTTTTTGTATATGATATTCAAAACGACGTGGTTACTGGTTCTATGGTTATTCCTGGTGGTGACTTGGATTGGTTTTCAGTTTCACAATCTGGACAATATGCTGTTTTATGCTGGCGTACAGATGGTTCAGGTCCAAATCAGGGATTAAAAACTTATGATATAAACATGCAAAACGAAATACACATTGCCGATACAACACCTCATGGTGATTTAGGTTATGATGCTTATGGTAATGAAGTATTTGTTGGTTATGGTGACCAAGCTCAATGGGATGCAGGTTACAGTATGTACATGGCTAGATTGGATGGTGGAGGAATAACCAATTTATTTCCATACATAAATGGTCGTGGCATTTGGGGTGGTCATGTGAGCTGTAGAAACATTGATAGACCAGGTTGGGCTTATGTAAGTGAGCAATGCTGTTCTTCAAATCCAGTAGCTCCGAGAGAAATTTTTGCTATAAAACTTGATAATTCAGGAACTATTGAGCGTTATGCTAAACACCATTCGGCACCAACAGGTTATCTACATGAAACACAAGTAGTGCCAAATAGAAATGGTACCAAAATGATATTTGCTAGTAACTGGAATGATCCAACACAGACTAACCAAACTAGCGCACCAGCTTTTGTTTTAGAATTTCCACAGGGAAACGTTGGAATGACCGTTAATGCAGGAAATGACATTACTATTTGCGAAGGTGAATCCACTAACCTTACTGCCTACGGTACAGGAGGAAATAATTTTTCTTGGGATACTGGTGAAAGCTCACAAAATATTGAAGTTAGTCCTAATGAAACAACAACTTATACGGTAACATTATCTGATGACACTGGAAATAGTGTTTCTGATACGGTGACAGTTACTGTTAATCCACTACCAACTGCCAATGCAGGTGAAGATGTAACAATAAATGAAGGTGAAAGCACAACTTTAACAGCTTCTGGAGGAACCAATTATTCTTGGAGCACAAACGATAATACTCAAAGCATTGTTGTAAGCCCGACAGAAACGACTACTTATACTGTCTCGGTTATTCAAAATGGTTGTAGTACCGAAGATACCGTTACGGTAACTGTGATACCGACTCCCATAGAAGCTGATGCAGGCCAAGACGTTACTATTTGTGATAATGATAGCGTGGTATTAACTGCATCAGGAGGATCAGATTATGTGTGGAGTACAGGTGAAACTTCACAAAGCATAACGGTCAGTCCAAGCGAAACGACAATTTATACAGTTACAGTTACTGAAGGTGAACAAACAGATAGTGATTCTGTTACGGTAACGGTCAATCCATTACCAACTGCCAATGCTGGAAATGATATAACTATAAATGAAGGTGAGAGTACCACCTTAACAGCATCAGGAGGAGATTCTTATGAATGGAGTACAGGTGCAACGTCTCAAAGCATTACGGTCAACCCAAGTGAAACAACTACGTACACTGTAACAGTTAGTTCTAACAACTGTTCTAGTAGTGATTCTGTTACGGTAACAGTAGAGCCGAGTGTAACTGTTGTTGCCAATGCAGGTCAAGATGTTTCCATATGTGAAAATGAAAGTACAGTTTTAACGGCATCAGGAGGAGGTTCTTATGAATGGAGTACAGGAGAAACCACTCAAAGCATTACAGTTAGCCCAAATAGTACGACTACTTATTCGGTAACGGTAAGTGAGGGTACAGTTTCAGACAGTGATTCTGTTACAGTAACAGTAAATTCAATACCAA
This sequence comes from Hanstruepera ponticola, assembly GCF_012931685.1. Classification (GTDB taxonomy): domain Bacteria; phylum Bacteroidota; class Bacteroidia; order Flavobacteriales; family Flavobacteriaceae; genus Hanstruepera; species Hanstruepera ponticola. The sequence continues at coordinate 254,432 of NZ_JABANC010000003.1, read as the reverse complement.
CTGCCAATGCTGGAAATGATATAACTATAAATGAAGGTGAGAGTACCACCTTAACAGCATCAGGAGGAGATTCTTATGAATGGAGTACAGGTGCAACGTCTCAAAGCATTACGGTCAACCCAAGTGAAACAACTACGTACACTGTAACAGTTAGTTCTAACAACTGTTCTAGTAGTGATTCTGTTACGGTAACAGTAGAGCCGAGTGTAACTGTTGTTGCCAATGCAGGTCAAGATGTTTCCATATGTGAAAATGAAAGTACAGTTTTAACGGCATCAGGAGGAGGTTCTTATGAATGGAGTACAGGAGAAACCACTCAAAGCATTACAGTTAGCCCAAATAGTACAACCACTTATTCGGTAACGGTAAGTGAGGGTACAGTTTCAGATAGTGATTCTGTTACAGTAACAGTAAACCCAATACCAACTGCCAACGCTGGTAGTGATGTGACTATTGAAAATGGAGCATCCGTAACTCTAACGGCATCAGGAGGTTCTGGATATGTTTGGAGTAATGGCAGTACAAATCAAAGTATTGTAGTTAGTCCTAACCAAACATCGAGTTATTCTGTAACAGTACATTCAAATGGATGTTCTTCTACTGATGAGGTTTGGGTAAATGTTGTTGAACCAGTAAATGCCTCTGCCGGATCCAATGCTGAAATTTGTATGGGTGAAACGGTTACGTTAACGGCTTCAGGTGGTTTAAGTTATGAATGGAACACAGGTGATATGACCGAAAGTATTACAGTTTCACCTGAAGAAACTTCAATTTATACTGTAACTGTTTCAAATGGAATATCATCTGAAATTGCAACTGTTGAAGTCATGGTGAATAACTGTGAAACTAATGAAGACGTAATTGAAGAAGAAAGCAATTTGAATACAGGAATTAATGTATATCCTAATCCTGCGCAAAGTCAAGTAAATGTTAAAATGACAGATTTTACTGGTGTCGCTAGTTTGCAATTATTTGATATGGCAGGTAGAATGCTTATTAATAAAGCTATACAGCCAAGCTCACAGCCAATCATTAATAATTTAAATGTTAGTAATTTACCAAGAGGTATTTATATAGTATCAGTAACTCAAAGTGGCAAAAGTTTCACTAAACGCTTAATACTAAATTAATTTTCCCACTTTTAGTTGTGAAAAAGACCTGAATTTCAGGTCTTTTTCATTTATAAGTATTTACAGAAATCATTTCCAGACTATTTCTTTAATAGTAACAATACTATCGCAGTTTTCAATTTTTAGATCCATTTTGGATTCTGACAAGGTGTTCTCTAAATAATAAATACCACATGGTTCTTTTCTTGTATCACTATCCAAAAAACGAATATTTGCATGTTTAAGAATGTTGATGATATTTAGCGAATCCATTTTTTTAGCCATAAGGGAATTATAAATATCTTCGGGTATTTTTAGTTCTTTGGAATTGATGTTTTTTAGCACACGAGCTTCAGGGCCATAATCACAAGATACTTTTTTGCCATTTAAAAAAAATGCTAAAATAATAAGTCCTATAGAGAAGCCTCCTAGGTAATAACCAACACGATGTAGTAATTTCACGTATTTAAATTTGAAGTTTTACTTTATTTAAAATATCAGCAAATTAATATCGCTGTGTTTTAAATCAAACCATTCACCAACAGATTTGTTGGTTAGAATGCCGTGGTAAAAGTACAACCCATTTTTCAAACCTCTATCAAAACGTAAGGAATTTTCTAAACCACCTTCTTCACCAATTTTTAAAAGATAGGGTGTGAAAATATTACTGATTGATATAGAAGCAGAACGTGAGTAACGTGCAGGAATATTAGGTACACAATAATGCGTAACCCCATGCTTAACAAAAGTTGGGTTTTTATGTGTTGTTACCTCACTGGTTTCAAAGCAACCTCCCATATCAATACTAACGTCAATAATAACTGCACCAGATTTCATGTTTTCAACCATAGTTTCAGCAACAAGAACTGGTGCTCTGTTTTTTCCGCGAACAGCACCTATGGCAACATCACAGCGTTTAAGAGCTTTAGATAAATTCTTGGGTTGTAAGGTTGATGTAAAAATGGTTCTGCCCAAATTTGTTTGGATGCATCGAAGTTTGGTAATAGAATTATCAAACACTTTTACATTAGCTCCTAAACCAATAGCGCCTCTAGCTGCAAATTCTCCAACTGTTCCTGCTCCTAAAATAACAACTTCAATAGGCGGAACACCACTAATGTTTCCAAACATGAGACCGTTACCATTATTAACATTGCTTAATAATTCAGAAGCAATTAAAACGGAGGCTGTTCCTGCAATTTCACTTAAGGATCTGACTGCTGGATAGGCACCATCTTCATCACGAATAAACTCAAATGCTAAAGCCGTTACGCGTTTGGATGCAAGTGCTTCAAAATATTTTTTTGTTTGGGTTTTTAATTGAAGAGCAGAAATTAAAATAGTCTGCGGATTAATCAGTTTTATTTGCTCTAGAGTAGGCGGTTCAACTTTCAAAATAATAGGACAACTGTAAACTTTTGCAGCATCTTTTGTGATTTCAGCACCTGCCTCACTATAATCCTTGTCACTAAAATTGGCGCCTTTGCCAGCACCTGATTCCATAAGTATTCTGTGTCCATTGGTTACTAAAGCAGAAACAGCGTCTGGTGTTAAACACACACGCTTTTCTTGAAAAGCTGTTTCTTTGGGAATACCAATGAACAGATCTCCTTTTTGTTTTAAAATTTCAAGTGTTTCCTCTTGTGGCAGTAATTGCTGCTTGGTAAAAGGTGATAAGGATTTAGACATACTTTGACTAGTTGTTGGTAACGGAAAGTCAAATTACGAATTAATTTTTTAAAGATTAAGTTGTTTTTAAAAATACTGCTTAATTCTTCCCCAAAGGGTTGTGGGTTTAATTTTAAATTCTTCTTCAAGCTCTTCCATAGATTTATTTACAGTATTTAATTTATCAAACATTTTAGCTCTTATTAAATAAATAGAAGGCACCATAACCGCCATTATAGGAACTAAATAGATTAATTGAAACTCATCTACTATACCCGTGTCGGAAGTAATGAAAGATATAATTTGATAAGAATACATAATTATCGGAACTAACAGCACATGGTACCACCAATGACGACAAGTAAAGAACCAAATGAATAATAGTAATAAAGGAATTAGCTTGCCTGAAAGTGTCCATGCAACAACATAGGCACTTTCATATACTTTACTATCATATGTAAACAAAAAAGTGTCCCAAACTTGTGTGTCTGGAACACCTTCGTATAAATAAAATAAATAAGGTATCAAAGCTATTATAGTAGCAATTATACTACCACTTAAGATAACTTTATTTATTTTCTTATCCGTTCGCAGGAACTTTAATTCTTTTTCCTTCGATTTTTGTTGTTTGTTGTCCATCTAAATCAATGATGTTAGTTGCTTGAACTGTAAACAACATACCGCCAAAAATTGCGATTGCTAATACATACTTTTTTGCTTTCATTATATTAAGGGATTAATTAATTAATAACCCAAATGTATATATGAAGTATGTATGAAAGTAGGTCGAAATGTTAAAAAAATGTTAAAATCAACATTTTTTGATTTTTTCGTTACGGTAAAACCGTAAAACGCGACAATTTAGGGCAATTTGTTGTTTTCAATCTTATAATAAATCACTATTTAAGCGTTAATATTCGTTTGTTTTGTTCTGATATTGATAACTCAATAATATCATATTCAACATCTAAATGATTCTTTATCAATTCTGGCCATTCAATAAATAACCAGCCTTCAGTTTGCAAATAATCTTCAATTCCAAAATCATAAGCCTCTTCAATAGATTTTAAGCGATATAAATCAAAATGATAAATCACATTATCACTCAAACTATATTCGTTGACAATAGAATAGGTTGGGCTACTTACATCATCATCACTTCCTAGAGCCTCAATTAAAGCTTTAATTAATGTTGTTTTACCAGTTCCCATGTTTCCGTAAAATAAAATGGTTTTTGATTTTACAGATTTAAGAACTTGATTAGCAACAGCATTTAACTCATTTAAACTATATGCTATAGTCAAATCACATCTTGTTTGCATGCAATATTAAGTATAAAAATTGAAAAAAACTAATAAAAAGTGTATTTCGTCGGATTTTTTTGCATTACACGGAGTTATTTAGGGCTTAAAACAGCAAATGGAATAATCATTTCTTCCAACGAAACGCCACCATGTTGGTATGTGTTTCTGTAATAACTTACGTAATGATTATAGTTATTTGGATAAGCAAAAAACAAATCATTTTTAGCAAAAATAAATGAACTACTCATGGTAATTGATGGCAGATGTATGGTTTTTGGGTCTTTTGCCACTAAAACCTCTTTGTCTTCATAAGTTAAAGAACGACCAGTTTTATATCGTAAGTTTAAACTAGTGTCTTTATCACCAATTACTTTTGACGGGTTTTTCACATTAATAGTACCATGATCTGTAGTCAAAATAAGTTTAAACCCTAATTGCTGTGCTTGTTGAATCATTTCAAGTAGTGGTGAGTTTTTAAACCAACTCTGTGTAAGTGAGCGATACGCCTTATCATTAGATGCTAATTCTTTAACCACGTCCATTTCAGTTTTGGAATGAGAAAGCATATCTACAAAATTATAAACCACAACAGTCAGGTCATTATCTTTTAGTCCTTTAAAATTATCAACTAATTTTTTACCGTTTTTTAAATTGGTTATTTTGTAGTATTCATGTTTTAAATGATTTAGTCCTAAACGTTTCATTTGAGCATCTAAAAATTCAGCTTCATGTAGGTTCTTGCCGCCTTCATCAGTGTCATTTTTCCATAAATCAGGATGCATTTTTTCCATATCAGCAGGCATTAATCCAGAAAATATGGCGTTTCTGGCATATTGTGTTGCCGTTGGTAGTATGCTGTAAAATGGTGCTTCTTTATCTTTCTTATAATAATTGTTTACAATAGGCTCAAAAGCTTTCCATTGGTCATAACGTAAATTATCAATTACAACCAGGAAAGTGGGTTGTTCTTTACTTAATTCTGGAACTATTCTATTTTTAAATAGTGTATGTGACATGGTAGGCGCATCAACATGTGGTTCAAACCAGCTTGGATAGTGCTTATCTATAAACTTACCAAATTGCGTATTGGCTTCGTTTTTCTGCGATTCAAGAATTTCAAACATGCCAGTATCTTCAATATCTTCCAATTGCATTTCCCAGTAAATAAGCCTTTGGTAAAGATTGGCCCACTCTTCAAAACTATTAACCATAGTTAAGTCCATAGCAATTTTTCTAAATTCCTGTTGGTAGTTTGACGTCGTTTTTTCAGAAACCAATCTAGAATGGTCTAAATTCTTTTTGAGGCTTAATAAAATCTGGTTTGGATTCACAGGTTTTATCAAATAGTCAGCTATTTTATTCCCAATAGCTTCCTCCATGATATATTCTTCCTCACTTTTAGTAATCATTACAACTGGAAGCGTATCACGTTTTTCTTTAATCTCATTTAGAGTTTCAAGACCTGTTAATCCAGGCATGTTTTCATCTAAAAAAACAATATCAAAGTTTTTATCGTCTAAAATCTCAATGGCTTCTGTACCACTTTTACAAGTGGTTACTTGATAGTTTTTTTGTTCTAAAAAAAGGATATGGGGTTTTAATAAATCAATTTCATCGTCAACCCAAAGAATATTTATATTGTTCATGTATATTTGTTTATATAATTAAAGTAATTAAGCAGCTTGATTTCAAAAAACAAACTTAAAATATTTAACGACCCAATTTACGGTTTTATTACTATACCTAATTCTACAATTTTTAATTTAATTGAGCATAGATATTTCCAGCGTCTTCGTCGCATTTCGCAAATGGGTATGTCATATTTAGTATATCCTGGGGCACATCATACGCGGTTTCACCATGCTTTAGGGTGCATGCATTTAATGCAAAAAGCTGTGCAAACACTTCGTTTTAAGGGAGTTGATATTTCAAAAGCCGAAGAAGAGGCTTTGTTTATTGCAATTTTACTTCATGATATTGGGCACGGTCCTTTTTCACATGCCATGGAGCATAGTATTGTAAATGGTATTAGTCATGAGGAAATTTCATTGCTTTTTATGGAAAACCTGAATGCTGAATTTAACGGAACTTTAACGCTAGCCATAGAAATTTTTAAGGGTAATTATAAAAGAAAGTTCCTTTGTCAATTAATTTCCAGTCAATTGGATATGGATCGGGCAGATTACCTAAAACGTGATAGTTTTTATACAGGCGTATCAGAAGGTAATATAAATACAGAGCGATTGATCACAATGCTAAACGTTGTGGATGACTCATTGGTTGTAGAGGAAAAAGGCATTTATAGTGTTGAGAAATTTTTGATTGCTAGACGTTTTATGTATTGGCAAGTCTATCTTCACAAAACAGGTTTGGTTGCGGAGCAATTACTTATTAGAATGTTGCAACGCGCTAAAGAACTTGTTTCAAATGGCGTTAAACTGCAATCGAGCAAAGCCTTGGATTATTTTCTTGAGAATGATGTGACACTAAAAGCATTTAATAATGAAGCCTTACAGTTATTTGCGCAATTGGATGATTATGACATTATTTCTGCTATGAAATCATGGCAATTCCATGATGATTTTGTGTTGCGTAATCTCTGTGAAATGATTATAAACAGGGATTTATTAAAGATAAAAATTAAGAAGAAACCCATAAAAAAAGATCGTAAGCATAGCCATGTTAAAGCGTTAGTAGAAAAGTATGATATATCAGAAATTGAAGCTAATTATTTTGTTTTTACAGGTGAGATATCAAATCAGGCATACGAACTAAATTCACAGAATATAAACATTTTATACAAGACTGGTAAAATTCAGGATATTGTTAAAGCTTCAGACCAACTTAACCTAAAAGCATTAACAAAACCAGTCACTAAATATTTTATATGCTATCCCAAAGATAAAATGTGACACATTTTTTCTATTTTTGCGCTTAATGAAATTCACAGCAGAACAAATAGCCGGTATTTTAGAAGGAGACATTGTAGGTAATTCTCAAGTTGAAGTTTCTAAACTATCTAAAATTGAGGAAGGTACAGAAGGTTCTTTAACCTTTTTAGCCAATCCAAAATATACACCATATATATATACCACCAAAGCATCTATTGCAATTGTAAATAAAAGCTTTGTGCCAGAACATGATATCAATTCTACTTTAATTAAAGTGGATGACGCCTATAAGTCTTTTTCTAAATTATTAGAATATTATAACCAGATAAAACTAAATAAATCTGGAATTGATCAACAGACTGTTGTTTCAGATTCTGCAAAGCTTGGAGAAAATATTTATTTAGGAGCTTTTACCTTTGTTGGTGATAATGTGAAAATAGGTGATAACGTAAAGATATTCCCAAATTGTTATATAGGCGACAACGTTACAATAAAGGATAATACTATCGTTTTTTCAGGCGCCAAGATTTATTCTGAATGTATTGTGGGTAGTAATTGTGTGATAAATTCTGGAGCCATAATTGGCGCTGATGGTTTTGGTTTCACACCAAATGAAGTAGGTGAGTATAGCAAGGTACCTCAAATAGGTAATGTTATCATCGAAGATTTTGTTGATATTGGAGCCGCAACAACAATTGATAGAGCCACATTAGGATCAACAATAATAAGAAGAGGCGTTAAATTGGATAATCAAATTCAAATTGCTCATAATGTTGAGATAGGAAAAAACACAGTTATTGCCGCTCAAACAGGAATTGCTGGATCTACTAAAATTGGTGAAAATTGTCAAATAGGTGGTCAAGTTGGTATTGTTGGTCACATAACAATTGGCAATAACGTAAAAATTCAAGCGCAATCAGGAATAGGTAGAAATGTAGCTGATAATGAAATGTTACAAGGTTCGCCTGCATTGGGCTATGGAGACTATAACAAATCTTATGTTTATTTTAAAAATCTTCCGAAAATTGTGAAGTCCATAAACGAAATAGAAAAGAAAGTAAATGGGAATAGTTAACACGAATATTAAGCAAAAAACCATCAAGAATGAGGTGTCCCTTAAAGGTGTTGGGTTGCATACAGGAAAGAATGTAACATTAACATTTAAGTCAGCGCCAGAAAATTCTGGTTTTGCTTTTAAAAGAATAGATCTTGAAGGATCACCATTAATAGAAGCAGATGCCAATTATGTTACTAATACACAACGTGGCACGTGTTTAGAAAAAAATGGTGTAACCATACAAACTTGTGAGCATGTTTTAGCAGCTTTAGTAGGTCTAGATATTGATAATGCTATTTTAGAAATTGATGCTTCCGAGCCACCAATTATGGATGGATCTTCAAAGTTTTTTGTTGAAGCTTTAGAGAAAGCAGGAGTAGTTGAACAAGAGGCAACTAGAGAGGTTTATGAGGTTACTGATGTTATTTCTTATACCGATGAGGAATCAGGAAGTGAAATCTTGGTTATGCCTTCCAGTGAGTATCAAATTACTACTATGGTCGATTTCGGAACTAAAGTATTAGGTACCCAAAATGCTTCTATAAAGCACATTTCAGAATTTAAAGATGAAATTTCGGACTCAAGAACGTTTAGCTTTCTACACGAAATTGAAATGCTTTTAGAACATGGCTTAATTAAAGGAGGTGATTTAAATAATGCTATTGTTTATGTTGATAAGGAATTGTCACCAGAGACCATGGACAAGTTGCGTGTTGCATTTAAAAAAGATAATATAGCCGTAAAACCTAACGGAATTCTAGATAATTTAACCTTGCATCATCCAAATGAGGCTGCAAGGCATAAATTGCTGGATGTTCTAGGTGATCTTGCGTTAATAAGAACACATTTAAAAGGTAAGATTATTGCCAACAAACCAGGACATTTTGTAAACACACAATTTGCAAAAAAAATGTCCAAAATCATCAAGAATGAAAGACGTAACAATGTTCCTAATATTGATTTAAATCAGGATCCATTAATGGATGTCAATCAAATTATGAATATGCTTCCGCATCGTCAACCATTTTTATTGATTGATAAAATTTTCGAATTAAGCGAGTCTCATGTCATTGGTATGAAAAACGTGACTATGAACGAACCTTTTTTTGCTGGTCACTTCCCAGGAGCACCAGTTATGCCTGGTGTTTTAATTGTTGAGGCTATGGCACAAACAGGTGGCATTTTAGTATTAAGTACTGTTCCTGATCCAGAAAACTATTTAACATTCTTCATGAAAATAGACAATGTTAAATTCAAACAAAAAGTAACTCCCGGTGACACTCTAATCTTTAAATGTGATTTAATTTCACCAATTCGTCGTGGTATTTGCCACATGCAAGGTTATGCTTATGCCAATGGAAAGCTTTGCGCTGAAGCCGAATTAATGGCACAAATTTCAAAAGTAAAATAATATGAACCGAGCCAATCCTTATATATTGAGTTATTCGGTTAATCTAATAGGCGAACACATTTTCTCCTATTTATCAAAAACAAAATTACGAAAATGAACCAACCATTAGCATACGTACATCCTGGAGCAAAAATCGCAAAAAATGTTGTGATTGAGCCTTTTACTACGATACATAATAATGTCGTGATAGGTGAAGGAACATGGATTGGAAGTAATGTCACTATTATGGAAGGTGCCAGAATTGGTAAAAATTGTAATATTTTTCCTGGTGCCGTAATTTCTGCTGTTCCTCAAGATTTGAAATACAATGATGAAGACACGACAGTTGAAATTGGAGATAATGTAACCATTAGAGAATGTGTTACAATCAATAGAGGGACTACAGATAAAATGAAAACTGTAATTGGAAACAATTGTTTGATTATGGCGTATTGTCATATTGCCCATGATTGTATTGTTGGTAATAATTGTATTTTCTCAAATAACAGTACGTTGGCAGGACATATTAATGTAGGTGACTATGTGGTTTTGGCAGGAATGACAGCTGTACACCAGTTTTGTTCAATTGGAAATCATGCTTTTGTAACAGGTGGTTCATTGGTGCGTAAAGATGTTCCTCCATTTGTAAAAGCTGCACGAGAACCATTATCATATGTTGGTATCAATTCAGTAGGATTGAGACGTCGTGGTTTTTCGACAGAAAAAATTAGAGAAATTCAGGATATATTTAGAATCTTATATCAAAAAAATTATAATAATACCCAAGCAGCTGAAATTATAGAAGCGGAAATGGAAGCAACTCCAGAGCGCGATGAAATTCTTCAGTTTATTAAAGATTCACAACGTGGTATTATGAAAGGATATTTTAAATCAAATTAATTTATGGCTAGTACTTCAGATATTAGAAACGGATTGTGCATTAGATACAACCATGATATTTTTAAAATAATTGAGTTTTTACACGTAAAACCTGGGAAAGGTCCAGCATTTGTAAGAACGAAACTTAAAAGTGTTACTACAGGAAAAGTTATCGATAACACCTTTTCTGCTGGTCACAAAATAGATGATGTTCGTGTTGAAACACATAAATTTCAATTTCTGTATCATGATGGTGAGTTTTATCATTTCATGAATCAGGAAGATTATACACAAATAAGATTGCTAGAAGCAGCTTTAGACAGACCTGATTTAATGAAAGAGGGTGAAGTTGTAACTATTCTTATTAATTCAGAAGACAACATGCCTCTTTCAGTAGAAATGCCAGCAAGTGTTATTCTTGAAGTCACTCATACAGAGCCTGGTGTGAAAGGGAACACAGCTACCAATGCAACAAAACCTGCAACAGTAGAAACAGGTGCTGAAGTAAACGTGCCACTTTTCATTAATGAAGGTGACAAGATTAAGGTAGAAACCGAAAAAGGTACGTACAAAGAACGTATTAAAGAATAAGGTGAAATTCCCAAGAAAACATACTTTAAAGGAAATAGCGAGTCTAATTAATGTGGATTATGTTGGTTCTGATGATTTTTCTGTGTTAGGTATGAATGAGATTCATGTGGTGGAGTCAGGAGATATTGTATTTGTAGATCATCCTAAATATTATGACAAAGCTTTAAATTCAGCAGCTACCATAGTTCTAATCAATAAAAAAGTTGAGTGTCCTGAAGGTAAAGCCTTATTAATCAGTGATGATCCTTTTCGTGATTTTAATAAATTAACTAATCACTTCAAACCTTTTCACTCTGCTAATGCTGCAATATCTGATACAGCAACTATTGGTGAGGGTACTATCATTCAACCAAACTGTTTTATTGGTAATAATGTCACCATAGGTAAGAACTGCATTATACATGCTAATACGAGCATTTATGATGACACTGTCATTGGTAATAATGTGGTTATTCATGCTGGTACGGTATTAGGCGCTAGTGCTTTTTATTACAAAAACCGCCCTGAAGGTTTTGATCAATTATTGTCTAGTGGTCGTGTGGTTATTAAAGACGACGTTCATATTGGTGCTTTGTGTACTATTGATAGAGGTGTAACTGCTGATACAACTATTGGAGAAGGCTCTAAACTTGACAATCAAATTCAAATAGGTCACGATACCGTAATAGGCAAAAAATGCTTGATTGCATCACAAACAGGAATTGCTGGTTGTGTGGTAGTCGAAGATGAAGTAACGCTTTGGGGGCAAGTGGGTGTGAAAAGCGGTATAACCATTGCTAAAGGAACAGTTTTATATGCTCAATCTGGTTTAGGCCATACTACAGAGGCTGGCAAAACCTATTTTGGTTCACCAGCAATGGATGCAAGAGAAAAATTCAAGGAAATGGCTTACATCAAACAAATCCCCGAAATTCTAAAAAAACTAAAAAAATAAACACATGTCTGCAAAAGATATCGTAAAAAGATTTTACAATTCTGATTTAGCAAATGATGAATCAATTATACCACAATTTTTTCACAAGGAATGTGAGTTGCATTGGAATAGTAGTCGTGGTTTTACGGTTTTAAGATATGATGATATCGTCTCTTTTTTTGAAGGAACTAGACAAGCTTATGAAAGCCTCCGGTTTGTTTTCAGTCATTTACTAGAAGATGGCCCATTTGTTACAAGCAGACACACTTTATTTGCTAACACAATTGAGAATCCTGATGAAGAAGTTGCTTTGGCGCATTTTATATCTATTTGGGAAGTGAAAGATAACCAACTGTTTAGATGCCATGAGATTAGCCAATTGGCAGATGAATCAACTATACATTCAAATTCTTTCAAAGAAATAAAAATTTAAAAACACTTTACTAATCCTATTCAAAAGATTACTTTTGTAATCGTTTTAAAACATTAAAAAATTAAACTTCAATGAGCGTTTTAGTTAATAGAAATTCAAAAATAATAGTACAAGGTTTTACTGGTAGCGAAGGGACATTTCACGCTGGTCAAATGATTGAATATGGTACAAATGTAGTTGGTGGTGTAACACCTGGTAAAGGTGGCCAAACTCATTTAGAAAAACCAGTTTTTAATACAGTTGAAGAGGCTGTAAAACAAGTTGGTGCAGATACCAGTATTATTTTTGTACCGCCAGCTTTTGCTGCTGACGCTATTATGGAAGCTGCTGATGCTGGTATAAAAGTGATTATCACGATTACTGAAGGAATTCCTGTTGCTGATATGATAAAAGCTTCAGATTACATAAAAGGTAAGGACTGTAGATTGATAGGCCCTAATTGTCCTGGCGTTATTACTCCAGAAGAAGCAAAGGTTGGTATCATGCCAGGTTTTGTTTTCAAAAAAGGAAAAGTAGGTATCGTTTCTAAATCTGGAACATTAACTTACGAAGCAGCTGATCAAGTGGTAAAACAGGGATTGGGAATCACTACTGCCATTGGAATTGGTGGTGACCCAATAATTGGAACAACAACAAAAGAAGCTGTTGAGCTTTTAATTAACGATCCTGAAACTGAAGCAGTTGTAATGATTGGTGAAATAGGTGGACAACTAGAAGCAGATGCGGCTAATTGGTATAAAGAAAGTGGTAGTAAAAAACCAGTTGTTGGTTTTATTGCTGGTGAAACAGCACCTGCAGGCCGTACTATGGGACATGCTGGAGCTATTGTAGGAGGTAGTGATGATACAGCACAAGCTAAAAAGAAAATTATGAGAGCTTGTGGTATTCATGTAGTTGATTCTCCTGCTGAAATTGGTAAAAAAGTAGCTGAAGTTTTAGCTTAATAAACAAATACTGAACTGTTAAAAACCTTACAAAATCTTGTAAGGTTTTTTTATTTGATGCAACTTGTATTTATTATATTTGACAAACAACTAATCTCAACAACAAAAATGAAATTATTAGAAGGAAAAACCGCTATTATAACAGGGGCGAGTAGAGGAATTGGTCGTGGAATTGCTCAAGTATTTGCCCAGCAAGGTGCTCATGTCGCTTTTACGTATAGTTCATCAGTTGAAGCAGCTAAAGAACTTGAAGACGAATTAAAGGCTTTAGGAGTAAAAGCAAAAGGATATAAAAGTAATGCTGCTAGTTTTCAAGAATCTCAAGATTTAGCTGAAGCTGTTGTTGGTGAGTTTGGAAGTATCGATATTCTTGTAAATAACGCAGGAATCACAAAAGATAATCTCTTAATGCGTATAAGTGAAGAGGATTTTGATAAAGTTATTGAAGTTAATTTGAAGTCTGTTTTCAATATGACAAAAGCTGTACAGCGTACTATGCTCAAACAGCGTAAAGGCTCTATAATTAATATGAGTTCGGTTGTAGGTGTAAAAGGTAATGCAGGACAAACTAATTACGCAGCATCAAAAGCAGGGATTATTGGATTTTCAAAATCGGTGGCTTTAGAATTGGGCTCAAGAAATATACGAAGCAATGTTATTGCTCCAGGATTTATTGAAACTGAAATGACAGCAAAATTAGATGAAGACACTGTTAAAGGATGGCGTGAAGCTATTCCTTTAAAACGAGGAGGAACACCTGAAGATATTGCAAATGCTTGTGTGTTTTTAGCAAGTGATATGTCAGATTATATAACAGGTCAAACATTGAATGTAGATGGTGGCATGTTAACTTAATTGCTTAAAAATTAATGGGTTCGATTACTCTTTTATTTATAATATTATCTGGAATTATAGCGCTATCACTAGCGCTTTTTCAATATTGGCATAGATTAAAAAAGAAATCAATATTTAATTTATTAGCCTTTTTAAGGTTTCTTACAATTTTTGCAGTCTTAATTTTATTGGTGAATCCAAAAATTGAGAAAGAAACATTTTATAAAGAAAAGCCAAAGTTGGTAATTGCTACAGATAATTCAAGTTCTCTTTCTTTTCTTGAACAAGAGGAGAATATAAAACGAGTTATAAATAATTTAAAAGAAAATCAAGAACTTAATGATAAGTTTGACTTAAACTTTTTCAGCTTTGATGAAGATTTAAAAATGACTGATTCATTAAGTTTTCAGGGCAGACAGACAAATGTTGCTAATGCCTTTGATAAACTGCAAGATATTTATAAAAGTGATATTGCACCTACCATATTGCTTTCTGATGGTAATCAAACCTATGGTAGTGACTATGGTTATACGTCATTAAAGTTCAAACAACCTGTCTATCCAATAGTTTTAGGCGATACTACTCAACATGTAGATATTAAGTTGCAACAACTTAACGTCAATAAATACGCTTTTTATAAGAACAACTTTCCAATAGAAGCTATCATAAGTTATAATGGTGAAGAAAAGGTAAGTACATCTTTCAAAATATTAAATGGAAACACAGTTGTATGGTCACAAACAGTAGATTTTGACCAAATTAACAATTCAAAAATCTTAAATTTTTCATTGCCAGCTAATCAAATTGGCCTTTTTACATACAAAGCGATTATTGAACCGTTGAGTAATGAAAAAAACACTAACAATAACGCAAAGAATTTTGCCATAGAAGTTGTTAATGAAAAATCTAATATAGCCATTGTAAGTGATTTTGTCCACCCAGATTTAGGTGCCTTAAAAAAGAGTATTGAAAGTAATGAACAGCGATCAGTAAGTATATTGAGTATTAATGAATTTGTTTCTAAAATAACAGATTATCAAATGGTTATATTGTATCAACCAAATAGTAGGTTTAAGCCTGCTTTTGATGCTCTAAATGTAACACCTTTAAACAGTTTGATTGTTTCTGGATCAAAAACAGATTGGAATTTTATTAATAATACCAAAAATAATTATAAGCATGATATAAGTAATCAAACAGAAAATTATCAAGCTGTCATTAACACCAATTATTCTGAATTTATAATTCCTGATCTTGATTTTGAATCATTTCCTCCCTTAATAGGCAAATTTGGAAACATAAATTTTTCTGTTCCTAGTAAAGTCATTCTAACAAAAAAAATAGGAAACGTCATTACAGATGATGTATTGTTGGCAACTTTGGAATACAATTCACAACGAGAAGCTTTATTATTGGGCGAAAACATTTGGCAGTGGCGTGCGCAAAGTTTTTTGAATCAAGGGTCTTTTGATCAATTCGATGATTTTATTGGAAAGCTCGTGCAATATCTGGCTTCAAAAAAGCGCAGAGAACGATTAAATGTTGAATTTGAATCTTTTTACAATGGTAGCTCTAATGTAGTTATAAGCGCACAGTATTTTAATACAACTTATGAGTTTGATAATAGAGAGAACCTAATCATTAATGTTACAGATGATATTTCGGGAGAAAAAAAATCATACCCTTTCATTTTGAAAAACAACAGTTATCAAGTTGATTTGAGCAGTTTACCTGCTTCTGATTATCGTTTTACTGTAACAGCGACCAATAGTAATATTTCAAAATCTGGATCTTTTAAAATTATTGCCTATAATATTGAAGAACAGTTTTTAAATGCTAATATGTCAAAATTGCAAACAGTTGCATCAAATACTAACGGCAATACCTATTTTCCAGATAAAACCGACGATTTGATTGATGATCTGCTTAATGATTCTAGGTTTGCTATAATTGAGAAAAGTACTAAAAATACTGTACCTTTGATAGATTGGAAGTATTTACTTGCCTTAATAGCCATATGTTTAACTTCAGAATGGTTTATTAGAAAATATAACGGACTTATTTAACTAAAAAAATAAAAAATGGAAAGATTACCAAAAATTGGATTACCAATAATTATTACAATAATCGTATTAATTGTTGTCATTGCAAAATCTGCAGTAACTATTGGTTCTGGTGAAGCAGGCGTATTATTTAAAACATTTGGAGATGGTGTTGTTATAGATGAACCGCCAATGAGCGAAGGATTTCATATTGTTGCACCATGGAACAAGGTATTTGTTTATGAAGTAAGACAACAAGAAGTACTTGAAAAAATGAACGTTTTGTCTTCAAACGGATTGGATATCAAGTTGGAAGCTTCAGTTTGGTTTCAACCAAAATACACTGATTTAGGAAAATTACACCAAGAAAAAAGTGAAATGTACAAAGAGCGTGTATTACTTCCTGCCATTCGTTCAGCAGCTCGTAGTGTCGTTGGACGTTATACACCTGAACAATTGTACTCTACAAAACGTGATGCCATTCAGCAAGAGATATTTGAAGAAACTAAAAAAATTGTCGAAGATCAATACATTCAATTAAACGAAGTACTGGTTCGTGATGTGACGTTGCCGCCAACCATTAAAGATGCCATTGAGCGTAAATTAAAACAAGAACAGGAATCTCTGGAATACGAGTTTAGATTGGTTACTGCTGCAAAAGAAGCTGAAAAGGTAATTATTGAAGCAGAAGGTAAGGCTGAATCAAACAGAATTTTAAGTGCATCATTAACAGATAAAATTTTACAAGATAAAGGTATTGATGCCACCATTAAATTATCAGAATCTCCAAATACTAAGGTAATTGTTATAGGTTCTGGTGATAGCGGATTACCTCTTATACTTGGAAATCAGTAGGATATAAAATAAAGTAAAAAACATTTGGATTTATAAATTAATTTTCTGAAACTTTGTTCAGTTAACAAAACGACATGACTTTTATTCAATTACATCATCATCATTTTCATATTTGCACTCAAGCGAACTGAAAATGTATTGAATAAAACCAAAATATTTTAAAACCGTTTGAGTAAATCAAGCGGTTTTGTTTTTTAAGCACTTCTCGGAAAGATTTACTCAAACATCAAAGAAAGAAAAATGAGTAAATTAAAAATTGCAATTCAAAAATCAGGTAGATTACATGATGATTCCATGAAAATCCTTAAAGAAATAGGGATTTCTATTGACAATGGTAAAGACCAACTAAAAGCATCAGCTAGAAATTTTCCGTTAGAAGTATTCTATTTGCGTAATGGAGACATTCCACAATATTTAAAAGACGGCATTGTAGATGCTGCTATAATTGGTGAAAATGTTTTAATTGAAAAAGGAAATGAAATTTCAATAATTGAAAAATTAGGTTTCTCTAAATGCAAAGTTTCAGTGGCTATTCCAAAAGCGCAGCCATATACTTCTCTAAATGATTTAAACGGAAAGCGTATTGCAACATCGTATCCCAATACGGTTAATCAATTTTTAGAAAAAGAAGGTATTGATGCCCAACTTCACATTATAAACGGTTCGGTTGAAATCGCCCCTAATATTGGCTTGGCAGATGCTATTGTAGATATTGTATCTAGTGGTAGTACTTTATTTAAAAATGGTTTAAAAGAAGCCGAAGTGCTTTTGAAATCGGAAGCAGTTTTAGCTGTATCTCCAAAGATTTCTGATGAGAATCAATCAACATTAAGGAAACTTCAGTTTAGATTACAATCGGTCCTCAAAGGAAGACAAAACAAATATGTTTTGCTCAATGCACCTAATGATAAATTAGAGAACATAGTTAAAATTTTGCCTGGCATGAATAGTCCAACAATTTTGCCATTAGCAAAAGAGGGTTGGAGTTCATTGCACTCTGTGATTAATAAAAATGAGTTCTGGGATGTTATTGACGAACTCAAAGAAAATGGTGCTGAAGGTATTTTAGTATGTTCAATTGAAAACATGGTAATATGAGAATAATAGAAAACCCAAAAATAGAAGATTGGTCAAAATTGTTATTAAGACCTACGCAAACTGTTGATGATATTGAAAATACCGTAGAACTCATATTTGATGATGTTAAGCGTAATGGTGACCAAGCAATTTCAAAGTACACAGCAATGTTTGATGGTGTCACTTTAGATGAATTTATTGTTGCGAATTCGGAAATAGAAGCTGCTTCTATTCGTGTTTCAAACAAACTAAAAGATGCCATTCAATTGGCAAAATCCAATATCACCAAATTCCATTCTGCCCAAAAAACTTCTCAAGTTAAATTAGATACAATGCCTGGAGTTACTTGTTGGCAAGAAAAAAGACCAATTAATAAGATAGGACTATACATACCTGGAGGAACTGCACCTTTGTTTTCTACTGTATTGATGTTAACAATTCCAGCGAATATTGCTGGTTGCAAGGATATTGTTTTATGTACGCCACCAAATAAAGAAGGGAAGGTTGCTGATGAAATATTGTATACAGCTAGTATATGTGGTGTGACAAAAATAATTAAAGTTGGTGGTATTCAGGCAATAGCAGGACTCACATTCGGTACTCAAAATATTCCGCAAGTGTATAAAATATTTGGGCCAGGAAATCAATTTGTAACCGTAGCAAAACAATTAGCTACAAAATATGGCATAGCAATCGATATGCCTGCAGGACCAAGTGAATTATTAGTGTTTGCCGACGATTCTGCAACACCAAGTTTTGTGGCTTCAGATTTATTAAGTCAAGCAGAGCACGGTTCTGATAGTCAAGTTATTTTGGTTTCAACATCGAAATCGCTTTTAGCAAAAGTAAATATAGAACTAGAAAGCCAATTATCTCAACTGCCCAGAAAAGAAATAGCCGAAGCTGCAATTGTGAATTCAAAAGCCATATACATAGGTACAAACGAAAAGGCTATTCAGTTAATTAATGAATATGGACCTGAACATTTTATTGTTTGCTCAAAAGATGAAGACTATTTTGTAAATAACATACAAAATGCTGGTTCAGTATTTGTTGGTAATTATACACCTGAAAGTGCTGGGGACTATGCTTCTGGCACGAACCATACCTTACCAACAAACGGGTTTAGTAAAGCTTATTCTGGTGTTAATCTAGATAGTTTTACTAAAAGCATCACTTTCCAAAAAATTTCAAAGTCAGGAATCCAGAATATAGGAAATGCCATCGAACTTATGGCTGAAGCAGAAGGTCTTCAAGCTCACAAAAATGCCGTATCACTACGATTAAAAGATTTACAATAATGGACATAAATAATTTAATACGAGACAATATCAAATCACTAAAACCATATGCGTCTGCTCGAGATGAGTTTAAGGAATTCTCTAGTGATCTTATATTTCTTGATGCAAACGAAAATCCTTTTGATAATGGCGTTAATCGTTATCCTGATCCGTTACAGATGACGTTAAAGTCAAAACTATCCGAAATTAAGAATATTTCAATCGACAATATTCTTTTAGGAAATGGAAGTGACGAAATTTTAGATTTAATTATTAGAGTTTTTTGTGAACCAAATGCTGACAATATTATCACGTTACCGCCAACCTATGGTATGTATGAGGTATTGGCCAACACGAATGCTGTAGAAATTAAATCTGTAATGCTAAATGATAATTTTCAACCAGACATTAAAGCCATTTTAGACAAAGCTGATACGAATTCAAAAATTTTATTCTTATGCTCACCAAATAATCCAACAGCAAATAGTCTAAAGGCTGACATTATTGAAGAATTGCTAAAATCATTTCAAGGAATAGTTGTGATAGATGAAGCTTATATTGATTTTTCAAATGAGGCAAGCTGGTTAGGTCGGCTTAATGAATTTCCAAACTTAATTGTGACTCAAACTTTATCAAAAGCCTATGGAATGGCTGGGATTAGACTTGGTGTTTGTTATGCGTCAAAAAAAATTATCTCCACACTAAATAGAATAAAGCCACCATATAATATTAATGCTTTAACACAGCAAAAAGCTTTAGATCGGTTGCTAGATATAGGAATAGTAAAAACTGAAACAGCTACTATTTTAAATGAAAGAGATAAGTTAATTCAGGAGTTATCCGAAGTTAATTTTGTTGACAAGGTATATCCTTCCGATGCAAATTTTATATTGATAAAAGTGGATGATGCCGATAAAAGATATAATCAGCTATTGGAAAATGGTATTGTGGTCCGAAATAGAACACACCAACCTAATTGTAAAAATTGTTTACGCTTTACCGTTGGTACAGCAATAGAAAATAACACACTAATTAAAACATTAAAAAACATTCAGTAATGGGAAAGAGAGTATTATTTATAGATAGAGACGGAACACTGATTAAAGAACCAGCAGATGAGCAAATAGATGCTTTTGAAAAACTTGAATTTTACCCGAAGGTTTTTCAATATTTAAGTAAAATTGCCAATGAGTTAGACTTTGAAATTGTCATGATTACTAATCAAGATGGTTTAGGAACATCTATTTTTCCAGAAGAATCCTTTTGGCCTGTTCACAATTTTATAATTGAAACATTTAAAAATGAAGGCATTAGATTTGATGAGCAATTTATTGACCGAACTTTTACCAAAGACAATGCACCTACAAGAAAACCAAATACAGGTTTACTAACTAAATATTTATCAAAAGAATACGATTTACAAAACTCCTTTGTAATTGGTGATCGCTTAACAGATATGGAATTGGCTAAAAATTTAGGTTCTAAAGGTATTTTTATAAATGATCATACAAATCTTGGAACCGACGAAATAACTGTAAAACGTGAAGAATTGAATCCATTTATTGCTTTAGAAAGTAACGATTGGGAGTCTATTTATACCTACTTAAAAGTAGATGCTAGAACTGGTTTTATTGAAAGAAACACAAACGAAACAAAGATAAAAATCAAATTAAATCTTGATGGTACAGGGCAAAGTTCAATTGATACTGGTATAGTATTTTTTGATCATATGCTTGACCAAATTGCAAGACATGGTCAAATAGATTTAGACATCAAGGTTATTGGTGACCTGGAAGTTGATGAACATCACACCATTGAAGATACGGCAATAGCATTGGGAGAAGTATTTGCTGATACATTAGGAAAGAAACTAGGAATAGAACGTTATGGTTTTGCCTTACCAATGGATGATTGTTTAGCTCAAGTAGCCATAGATTTTGGTGGAAGAAACTGGTTGGTTTGGGAAGCCGATTTTAAACGCGAAATGATTGGTAAAATGCCCACAGAAATGTTTATGCACTTTTTTAAGTCGTTTACTGATGGTGCTAAATGTAATCTAAACATTAAGGCAGAGGGTATTAATGAACACCATAAAATAGAAGCCATTTTTAAGGCTTTTGCTAAAGCCATAAAAATGGCAGTGAAACGAGATATAGAAAAAATGATTTTACCCTCAACTAAAGGTGTTTTATAATGAAAGTAGTAATAATTGATTACGGAGCAGGTAATATCAAGAGCATTCAATTTGCCTTTCAGCGACTTGGTGTTGAAGCCATAGCTTCAAATGATTATAACCTAATAAAAACTGCAGATAGAATTATATTTCCTGGAGTTGGCGAAGCCAGTTCAGCTATGACAGAGCTTAAAAAAAGTGGGCTTGATAAATTAATTCCAATTTTAAAACAACCCGTATTAGGTATTTGTCTGGGTATGCAATTAATGTGTTTGGAAACAGAAGAAGGAAATACCAATGGACTTGGTGTTTTTAATACGAAAGTTAAACGATTTACAAATTCAGTGAAAGTACCTCAAATGGGTTGGAATACAATTCAAAATTTAAAAACAAATCTGTTTAACAACATTAAAGAAGAAGAATACATGTACCTTGTTCATAGTTATTATGCTATTAACTGCCAACAAACGATTGCCACAACAAATTATGAATTAAGTTATGCAACTGCACTTCACAAAAATAATTTTTACGGTGTTCAGTTTCACCCAGAGAAAAGTAGCTTAGCAGGTCAACAACTATTACAAAATTTTATAAATATTAGAGAATGAGAATAATACCAGCAATAGATATCATTGAAGGCAAATGTGTACGATTGACCCAAGGTGATTATAATTCAAAAAAAATTTATAATGAAAACCCACTTGAAATTGCGCGTGCATTTGAAGATTCAGGTGTCAAGTATTTACATGTTGTGGATTTAGATGGTGCAAAGGCTAAACATATTGTTAATTATAAAATATTAGAACAAATTGCCTCAAAAACGAACCTTAAGGTAGATTTTGGAGGTGGTTTAAAAAGTACTGAAGATTTGCATATTGCCTTTAATTCAGGTGCTAAACAAATAACTGGAGGTAGTATTGCAGTTTCAGATCCTCATATTTTTGAAGAATGGATTTCTAAATATGGTCGCGAGAAAATAATTCTGGGCGCAGATTGTTTAGATAAAAAAATAGCTATTCATGGTTGGCAAAAAACTAGCGATCGATCAATTATTCCATTTATAAAATCATATCAAAAGAAAGGAATACAATACGTTATTTGTACGGATATTAATAAAGACGGTATGTTAAGTGGTCCTTCTTTTGAATTATATAATGAGATTCTAGAGAGCTTTATGAACGAAAGTAAAGGTCAAACCTTAAAACTAATAGCTTCGGGTGGTATTTCTGGTATTGAAGATATTGATAAACTAAACGAAATAGGCTGTGAAGCTGTAATTGTAGGAAAAGCTCTTTATGAGAACAAGATTAATTTAAAAGAACTTCAACGCTATTTTTAATCAATGCTAGCAAAACGAATTATACCGTGTTTAGATGTCAAAAACGGAAGGACAGTAAAAGGAATCAACTTTATTGATTTAAGAGATGCTGGCGATCCTGTTGAATTAGCCAAACAGTATGCAGAACTGGGTGCCGATGAATTGGTGTTTTTAGATATATCTGCTACTATTGAAGGTCGCAAAACCATGCGAAATATGGTTATGAGAGTAGCTGAGCAAATCAATATACCTTTTACGGTTGGTGGTGGAATATCTTCTGTTGAAGATGTTGCCATACTATTGAAATCGGGTGCAGATAAGGTTTCTGTGAACTCGTCGGCTGTCAAAAATCCTAATTTAATAAATGAATTATCTAATAAGTTTGGAAGTCAATGTATTGTGGTAGCCATTGACGCTAAAAAAGTAAACAATGAGTGGGTTGTTCATTTAGCTGGAGGCACAGTTCCAACAAAATTAAACCTATTTGAATGGGCAAAAGAAGTAGAGCAAAGAGGTGCTGGAGAAATCCTATTTACATCTATGAATCATGATGGCACTAAATCCGGATTTGCTAATGATGCCTTGTCTAAATTTTCGCAATTAGTTAATATCCCAATAATTGCTTCAGGAGGCGCAGGAACAAAACAACATTTTGTTGAAACATTTAAAGATGGGAATGCAGATGCTGCCTTGGCGGCTAGTGTCTTTCATTTTGGCGAAATAGATATTATAGATTTAAAAAAAGAATTGAAAAAGAATAAAATAGCAGTTAGACTATGAATATAAATTTTAATAAAAATAATGACGGACTTGTTCCGGCAATTGTTCAAGATAATATAACCAACAAGGTTCTCATGCTTGGCTACATGAATGAAGAAGCAGTACAAAAAACAATGGATTCAAAATTAGTAACTTTTTTTAGCAGAAGTAAACAACGCTTGTGGACTAAAGGTGAAGAAAGTGGTAATCTGTTAAATCTAGTCAGCATAAAAACAGATTGTGATAGCGATACCTTATTAATAAAAGTAAAACCAGAAGGACCAACGTGCCATAAGGGAAGTGATACCTGTTGGAATGAAGAAAACAATTCAAGTTATGGTTTTTTTTCAGAATTAGAAACAATAATAGAAAACAGAAAGAATAATGCTTCTGAAAAATCTTCATATGTAGCATCCTTATTTGCTGCCGGAATTAATAAAATCGCACAAAAAGTAGGAGAGGAGGCTGTAGAAACAGTAATTGAGGCTAAAGATAGAAACGATGACTTATTTTTAAATGAAAGTGCCGATTTACTATTTCACTATTTAATTTTACTTCAGGCAAAAGGTTTTAAGCTGTCCGATGTGGAAAATGTATTAAAAAAAAGGCACTAGTTTTTAAATCTAGTGCCTTTTGAATTGTTTATATGAAAGATTTATGAAATCCAACCTTTGGCCGCTGATGTTCTTGAAAACCACACTAGTAGAGCACAAACAACAATAATCATTATTGGCATAATCGTACCAGAAAACTGATCCATTAAAGATGGGCCATCTGAAGTAAACCACCAAATTTGCTGTATGGTTGCGGCTAAAAATGATACAGTTAACACTGAAGTAGCAAGTTTCTTTTTGAGTAAAAGAAGAAGACATCCAATAGCTCCAGCAAAAACAGCAATTGCAAATAAGGCAGTGACCCAAGCAGGTCTGGCATCTAGAAGTGCAATTTGTTCAGTTGTCAATTGAGACATAACAGCCTCTGTTCTATAGGCTTGTTGGATATAGGCATTTACACCCATTAAATTCCATAAAAGAGCAACGATACTAACAATCCAAAACCAGATTGCGGGTTTGTTTGATTCAGTCATTTTAGAAGTATTTAGTTAGTTAATATATTACAATGTATAAAAAATTTGCCATATTCTTAAAATGCTGTAATTTCGACTAGTTTTTAAATTCACAATACTTGTTCGAGCAAAAACGCTATTATTATCTTATAAAGTGCCAGTATTTAGGGTATCGATTTCATGGTTGGCAAAAACAACCTAATCTTAAAACACTTCACTTAATGATAGATCGTACCTTTAATTATATTTTAGAGGGCAAACGTTTTAAAACGCTTACTTCTGGCAGAACAGATGCTATGGTCTCAGCCAATGAGGCTGCTTTCGAATTGTTTTTATATCATAAAATAGACAATCTAGATGATTTTTTAGAGCTTTTCAATTTTAACCTACCTCAAGATATTCGTGCTTTGAGTATTGTTCCAGTAACTAAAGATTTTAATATTATTCAAGACTCTAAAATCAAGGAATACTTATATGTTTTCGCATTTGGTAATAAATTTCATCCTTTTTGCGCACCTATTATGACAACTATTCTTGACGAGTTGGATATTGAAAAAATGAAAGTAGCGGCAAAGCTTTTTGAAGGTGAGCACTATTTAAAATCATATTGCTATAAAGCCACTGATAACGGTATCTATAACAGAGAGATAATCGTCTGTGAGATTGTTGAAAACAATCTTTTTACTGCCAATTTTTTTCCAAAGCAATCTTTTGTTTTACGCGTAAAAGGTAAAGGGTTTATGCGCAACCAAATTCGACTTATGATGGGAGCTTTAATTCAAGTGGGTAAAAATGAATTTTCACTATCTGATATTGAAAATAGTCTAAAGCCAGATAACGACATTTCAATCAATTATATAGCTCCAGCATCAGGATTAATACTCAATAAAGTCGATTTTTTGTAAGAAAAATCTAATTAATTTCTGTTAAATTTTTTAAGAGACAGTCAATTTCTTAACATAATTTTATGTTAATAGAATCTTAATTTCGTTAAACCCTGTTAAACCACTTGACATTCTTCATTTAGCTCCTAGTTTATAACTGTAATTATTTATAAACCAAAAAACAAAAACATGAGTTATTTAAATATGAAAGACGAAAAATTAGTACCTGTAGTAGTAGAGTTAAATACACTGCTGGCAGATTATCATATCTATTATCAAAAGTTAAGAAGTAATCACTGGAATATATTAGGACAAAATTTCTTTGACTTACACAATAAGTTTGAAGAGATGTATAATGATGCCAAAGTCAAAATTGACGAAATAGCAGAACGTATTCTTACCTTAAGATTTCACCCTATGAGCACATTTAAAGATTATTTTAAAGCATCAGCTATTACGGAAAAAGATGATTTAAAAACCGATGTTGATATGGTTAAAGAGACTTTAAATGATCATAAAATTTTACTTAAGCAAATGAGTGCAGTTATTGAAAAAGCTGAAGCCGTTTCAGATGAAGGTACTATAGATTTAATAGGTGCTTACATTAGAGAGTTAGAAAAAACAAGCTGGATGTTAAACGCTTGGACAAAAGATACTAAAGACTCCTTAAATAAAACACCAGTAGAAGCCTAAACTAAATTGTAAAAGAATAATTAACCACTTAAAAACGAAATAATGAAAGAGCAATTAGCAGAAGCATTTAACAATTTAGTACTTAAATTAGAAGGTTGGTTTAATACCATCATTGAATATTTACCAAACTTTGTTTTAGCTGTCATTGTCTTGGTTACGGCTTATTTTATTGCCAAATATGTCAACAAATTGACAAAACGATTGGTAGATAAAAAAGTTGAAGAAGAATCTGTAAGTAGTATGATTTCTAGAATAACGGCTGTTATTGTAGTACTTGCAGGATTATTTCTAGCCCTCGGAATTATGAATCTAAATAAAGCACTTACATCATTATTAGCTGGTGCAGGTGTGGCAGGTTTAGCAATAGGTTTGGCGCTTCAAGGTACACTTTCCAATACAATCTCTGGAATCATCTTATCATTTAGAAAAAAGATTCAAATAGGAAATTGGGTTGAAACCAATGGTTATTCTGGAGAAGTTATGGACATTAATATGAAGGATTTCACCTTAAAAGAGGCGGATAATAATATAGTTGTCATTCCAAATAAAATGATTTTAGAAAACCCATTAAAAAACTATTCATTAACAACCAGAATGCGTGTGTTTTTAGAATGTGGCGTAGGTTATGAATCTGATTTGGAAAAAGTAGAATCTCTAACCAAAGAAGTTATTGCTAAATCTTTTGATCAAGTAGAAAGCCCAGATGATGTTGAGTTTTATTACACTGAATTTGGTGACAGCTCCATTAACTACTTATGCCGTTTTTGGATTGATGCCGAGAGTATGCTCGAAAAGCTACGTGCCAAAACACGAGCAATTATTGAAATTAAAAAAGCATATGATAAAGAAGGTATTAATATTCCATTCCCAATTAGAACTCTTGAGTTTAACAATAAGTTAGCGTTTGACAATCCAGCAAAATTTCAAGAGCAATTCTCTGACAATTAATCTATTGAGTCAGTAATCAAACGAATACAGCAAACAATATCATTCAAATGACATTAAGTTTGTAATAACAAATTGGATAACCATAATAAAAGATAAACATGAAAAAAATAATAGTAGCATTTGCTTTTCTTTTTACATTATCAACTGTATTTACAGGATGTAGAGATGAAAAAAAAGCAGATGAGCAAGTAGAAGAAACTATGGATAATGTTGGTGAAGACATCGAAGAATCAGCAGAAACTGTTGAGGAAGCAGCCGAAGAAACTGCTGAAGTTGTTGAAGAAGCCGCAGAAGAAGCTGCAGAAGATGTTGAGGACGCAGTTGATGATGCTACCGACGATAACCAATAGTATTTAAAAGAATTATTAACCTTTAAAATTTAAAACAATGAAAAATTTAATTTATATCAGTATATTTTTAATTTCAGCTAATTTCTACGCACAAGATAAGCCTAGAAGCATGTCTGAAACAACAGAAGTAAAAACTGTAAAAGTCAATAACGGTGAAGAAGTTGTTGAAAACAAAATCAAAGTAACTACCAGAGAGGAAAAGAAAGTTAAGCTTGATAAAGCCGATGCTGGTAAAGTAAACCAAGCCAGAGTGATGAACAGTGATAAAATGGTTACAAAAACCATTGAAATTGATAATGATAATGATCCGTTTTATGATTCTGAAATTGAATTGGTTTCCTACATTCAAAATGGTAAAGAATACAATTTTGTAAAAAATGCAAATGGATTTACCGTAACTAAAAAGAACGCTAAAGGTGAATATGCCAATGCCATGAGATCAACTCTTGACGGTAGATATTATATCTTTAACAATAAGGAATATTCCGGAATTGGTTATTTTGATGGTGATGGAAGTTTTGTAGTTGAATATTATGACAATGATTCAAATTCATTGTTGACTACCAAATTTATGTCAATTAAAACACCTAAATAATTAGCAATTTATCACAAAAAAAAGTCTCAATTTTATTGAGGCTTTTTTTTATAACTTTATCTAAATTAAAATGGTATATGAAAACAATATCAAAACAAACTTTAGATTTTCTTAAAGAACTGGAAAAAAACAATAATCGTGATTGGTTTAATGACAACAAAAAAGAATTCAAAGCAATAGAGGCAGAAGTCAAGGCTTCTTATAAAGAGTTGTTCAATGCATTAAGTATTCATGATGATGTTGATGGATTTAAAATGTTTCGTATTTATCGTGATGTGCGTTTTTCAAAAAACAAACAGCCTTACAAAACACATTTTGGAGGCTCGTTCAATAGAAGGAAACCAGAACTTCGAGGTGGTTATTACTTACATATTCAGCCAAATAATGAATCATTTATAGCTACAGGATTTTGGGAGCCGAATAAAGATGATTTACTACGAATGCGTAAAGAATTTGAAATGGATGCTTCAGAAATGCGAGCAATTCTTTCTAATAAGACCTTTGCAAACGTTTGGGGCGAATTAGTTGGAGATGAACTTAAATCGGCACCAAGAGATTTTGACAAAAACCACCCAGATATTGATTTAATTAGGAAAAAACAATTCATTTTCACAAAAAAATACAAGGATACTGAAGTATTATCTGCTAGCTTTTTGGAAGATGTGAATAATTCTTTTCAAACAGTTAGACCGTTTTTTGACTACATGAGCGATGTACTTACTACCAATCTAAATGGAGAATCCATTATTTAATATCAATTATGGTTTGTGAATCACCGTTAAATTCAATGGTATCGCCTACAACTTTGCTTTTCAATAATTGACCTATAGGAGATAGCAAAGAAATGCCAAAATAGGTATTGCCTTCAATTTCAATCGCACCAATGCTTGTTGCTATAAAGAATGTTTTAGAATTTGTTTTCACAATACTTCCCAAAACCGCATGTGTATGAGATGCCCTGGGATTTATTAATTTTAATGTGTCCAGCATTTTGTTTGCTTCGCTCAAGTAGTTGGCATTTTTTTCTAAATCATTAAAAAGTTTGCCGTTACCTGAATCGTCATCATCATCACTACTTTTATCATTGTTTTCTATAGACTCCTTAATGGTTTCTATTTCATCTCTATAACTTGCTATGCGTTTATTTGCATGGTTATAGCAAACTGCCAATAATTGTTCTTTGAGTGTCATTTATGCAACCAATGAATGAAAAGCCTGAATATTACTTATTAATCGTTCCTTAACAATATTCATCATCCTTTTGTTTAATGCTGAAGAATTGGTAACGTAAAATTGGTATTCTTCAACTGTAAACTGTCCAATGACCATTCCTTTTAATGAATTTCTAAATTTCATATCCTTATGTATGGCATTCTCAACATAGTCAATTTGTTTTTGGACAGACAAGTCATAAAAAACATTTTTATGCTTTGTTACATAATTTTTGAAAACTTCAATAAACAAATCATTTTGAAGCTTAATAATTGGTCGTAAGGTTTCGTTTTGAAAACGCTCATCAGGACTCATAGAATCAAAAAATAATGCCGAAGCAATTTCTGGACGGCATTTTAATAGGTTTGCAGATCGGTTCATGGTATAAGTTTTAATAAAAATATAAATTCAAATAGCTTAATAACGCCATGTGGAATTAGAATATTAACAGCGTTATCAACAATAAATTTTACAAATTCAAAAATCAAGCTTAATTATTTGAAGTATTTCATAGAATGACAAGTAACAACTATCTTTGATTAAAACCTGAAAAATGAAGTTTGGAAGCGTCGATAATCCAGGAGATATAGATTTTACCCTTAAACCTGATCATAATGATACGGCAAGTGTGCTCAATAAGGTGAAGGATGATAATGTTCCTGATATATACGTAGGCTGTGCCAAATGGAATAGAGCCGACTTGAAGGGATTTTATCCGCGTGGAACCAAAGATGAACTAACGTACTATTCAAATCAATTTAATGCTATTGAGCTAAATGCAACGTTTTATCGCATATTTCCGGCTGAACAGTTTGCTACGTGGTATAAAAAAACGCCTGATGGTTTTAAATTTTTCCCAAAACTCAATCAAGAAATTAGTCATTGGAAACGCTTGAATGATGTACATGCTGTTGTAGAAAACTATCTATATAATGCTTCAAACCTCAAAGAAAAATTAGGCACTATCTTTCTTCAGATGCATAATAATTTTGCACCAAAAGATTTTGACAAGGTTGTAAATTTTGTGGAAAACTGGCCTAAAGAAGTTGCTTTAGCCATAGAGTTCAGACATACAGATTGGTATAATGATGAAGTGGTTTCAAATCAATTGTATGACTTATTGGAAACCAATAATATTTCAAACGTAATTGTTGATACCGCAGGAAGACGTGATTTAATGCACATGCGTTTAACTAATGCAATAGCTTTTGTGCGCTATGTAGGAGCCAACCATCCTAGTGATTATACTAGATTGGATGATTGGGTTTCTAGACTGAAAGAGTGGCAAGAACAGGGAATCAAAGAAATTGATTTCTTTATACATCAAAATATTGAAAAAGAATCACCATTACTTTCAGCCTATTTTATTAAAAAATTAAATACTGAATTAGGTTCTAAATTGAAAATACCTAATAACAATTCACAACAAACCTTATTATAGTTTATGAGATTTCACACTAGAAAATGGGTAAAACCAGAAGACCTAAACCCTAACGGCACACTGTTTGGTGGTAGATTGCTAGCTTGGATAGATGAAGAAGCCGCATTGTACACCTTAATTCAATTAGAAAACAAGCATATTGTTACCAAATTTGTATCCGAAATAAACTTTATGAGTTCAGCTAAGCAAGGTGATATAGTTGAGTTGGGTATGGAAGTGGTAAATTTTGGAAAATCTTCAATTACATTGCGTTGTGAAGCCAGAAATAAAATGACTCGTGAAACTATATTGACCATTGATAGAATCATCATGGTAAATTTAGGTGAAGATGGTAAGCCAAAACCTCATGGAAAAACTAAAGTAGAATTTGTGAAAGATAGATTAGAAAGCTAATTTTAGTTTTCAGGTGAATCAATTGTAGTTGATAGTTCAAAAACTTCTAAATCAAAATAAGGCACAGCAGATAAAGCATGATCAAAAATATCTGACATTATGTACTCGTAGTTTTCCCAACGTTTATCACTACTAAAAGCGTAAATTTCCAAGGGTAGACCATGAGCAGTTGGAGCAAGCTGTCTGACCATTATAAACATATCTTTATTTATTGCTGAATGATTTTCTACATAGCTTTGAAGATATTTTCTAAAAACGCCAATGTTGGTCAGATTTCTACCATTTATTAGAGTCGATTTATCAATCTCATTAGATTCATTAAAACTATTAATGTCCTTTTGTCTGTGATCTAAATAATCTTTTATTAAATGTATTTTTTTAAGGTTCTCTATTTTTTCATTAGTCAGGTAATGAACACTTTTTGCTTTAAGTATAATGGCACGTTTTATGCGTCTACCACCAGATGACTGCATACCACGCCAATTTTTAAAGGAGTCAGTTATGAGCGCAAATGTTGGGATATGAGTAATAGTCATATCAAAATTCTGAACCTGAACGGTTGATAAATTAATTTCAATAACATCACCATCTGCACCATACTTTTCCATTGTAATCCAGTCGCCAATTCTAACACTATCATTTACAGCCACTTGAATACTTGCCACAAAACCCAAAATAGTGTCTTTAAATATCAATAATAGTATGGCCGAAGCTGCGCCTAACGTGGTAAAAAACTTAATAAAAGATAAATTAATTAATACTGCAAGACAGGAAGCAATAGCGATAATCCATACAAACAACATGACTACTTGAATGTAACTATCAATAGGTTTATCCTTCAGGCGTGGAAGGGTTTTAAAATAGGACTCAAAAGTTTTTAAAATACTTCTTATAATCCAAACCGTAAGAATAATACCGTACACTTTTAGGATCATTACGATATAACTTTCAAAATGCGGAAAGTCATAAAAAACAAAAGGGAACAGTTTGATGGTTAAAATTAAAGGAACAATATGAGCTATATTTCTAGGAGCTTTGTGATTAACCAATAAATCATCAAAATGTGTCTTGGATTGTTCAGAAAACTTACTAAAAGCATTTATTAATAGTTTTCTAGTAACAAAATCAGTTATAAAAATTATAACAAATAAAGCCACAAGCAGCACAAGCATATTCAAATATTTGGCTGTATCTGGGCTTACATCTACTGAAACTAAATAATCATAAAACAAACATTGAATGTCTTTCATAGTCTATTGTTTCAAAAATTTTTTGTCAACATAAAAAGTACCAAATGGAATAATTGAAGCTAATAAAACAGTACGCATGGTTTTATTATTCCATTTTAGATTAGAGCCAACAATTACGGCCAAAATGATATACATAATAAATAAGATACCATGTGGCATACCTAGTAATTTAACATATTTAGGCTCATTCATAAAATATTTAACTGGAGTAGCTATAAATAATAGAAGAATGTATGATACGCCTTCTAAAAGTGCAATAACTCTAAAAAATGGAAGCATTTGTTATTCTTTAATTTGATTGCTGCAAAAGTACAATTCAATATATTATTATTTAACATTTTAACAAATAACTATTATAAATAATAAATTCAATTTTTGTTGAATTAAGTCGCTCAACGATAAAAAGTTACGCATAACGAATATTATCTTTATGAAAACTATTTAATAATACTTTTAATGCTCTATATACATTAAATTATAGTCTTGGCCTCAATAAAACCTATTATAAAATCTAACCTATTAACTACTTTTAGTGCAGCTATTTTACTGTGTTTTAATGTTGTGGCACAAACTACACCCATTCCAGATGTGAGTTTTGAGCAAGCGCTTATTGATTATAATATTGACACGAATGGCCTAAATGGTAATATTCTCAATTCTGATGCAGAAAGTGTTATTACATTAAATATTTTTAGTAAAAACATTACTGATTTATCAGGAATTGAAGCCTTTGTAAACCTGAAATACTTATACAGTTATTATAATAATATTGCAAATTTGGATTTGCAATATAATCTAGAGTTAGAAGTTTTAGATATTGAAAATAATAGCCTTACAGATTTAAATGTGTCTCAAAACCTGAATCTCAAGGAACTTTATGTAAGTAACAATCAATTAGACGTTCTTGATGTTTCGAATAATTTAGATTTAGAGGTATTATCTTGTAACCTTAATAATATTTGTGAATTAGATGTTACCAATAATATAGATTTAGCTGTATTATGGTGCTATTCAAATATTCTAACTGATCTTAATTTGGAAGAAAACATCCTTTTGGAGTCTTTGTTTTGTGGTGACAATGATTTGGATTCACTTGATATTTCAAATAACACATTACTCGAAACTATTTCTTGTGGTCAAAACAACATAACTAGCTTTACATTTGACAATTGTTTAGATTTGACATATTTGGATGTAAGCGGAAACATGCTTAATGAATTAGATATTACCTCCAATACATCAATGCGTCGTTTACTTTGTAACAATAATAATATTCAGGAACTAGATCTTTCTCACGCTCCAGAATTACTATTGTTTTATGCTAGTTTTAATAATTTAAGAGATATTGACTTAACGAATAACAATGAATTAAAATATGTAAGGCTAGCGTCTAATGAACTGGAAAGCATTGACTTTAGAAATGGGAACAATAGTGATATTTCAGATTTTAATACCTTAAATAATCCAGCTTTAACCTGTATTTATGTTGATGATAGTAGTGCCAGTTTTCTATCTGATTGGGATATTGACAGTTCATCAAATTTTGTCACAGACGAAAGTGCTTGCAATGCTTTATCTGTTACTGATACTAAAGAAGAAATAATGACCTTTGAAATATACCCGAATCCTGTTGTTGATTATTTGAATATTAAAACCATAGAGTCAAAATCAAAACTTGTAGTTTACGACACTAATGGTAAAACATTACTAAACAAAGAATTAATTACTGGATTAAATAGTATTGATTTGTCTAATTACAGTTCTGGGATGTATTTATTTAATATTTCTTCAGTTAATCAGACCATTTCCAAAAAAATTATAATTCAATAATTTTAGCGTTTTACTATTTTTCTAATAGCTACAGTATCGTCTTTAGAATCGATTAGTCTTAAAATATAAATACCATCTTGTAAATGTCCTAAATCCAATTGGCTAACATTATTATTAGAACTACTTTTAAAGACAAGCTTTCCATCTAGGCTATGAATTTGATAGGTTGTTTCTTCGTTTAATTCATGCTTTATATGTAATTCACTTTCAAAAGGAATAGGATAAACGGCAATATTATTTTGTGCTTCTAAAGATTCTACACTTAAAGTACCAGAAAAAAATTGAGAGGCCAAAGTAAAAGCTTCAATGCCAATTTCTTCACCAATAATACGACCGCGAATATCATCAATAGGAGGGTGAATACCACCCCAAATGCGTGATAAACTACATTGATCAGAGGCATCTCTGTATGTTGCCCATTGTAAAGTTAAGGATTCAGAAGGACCTTCTTCAAAAACCAAAAACTCATTCTGTGGTGCTTCAAAAGTTCCCATACCACCTGGAAAATAAGCATCACCTGTCAATAAAGTCAAAACTTCAGCACCAGCTCTAGAAAATGTTGAATGCCCTGATACATATCCTGCAAAAGGAGGCGTTACAAATGTTGGTCTTTGATATGGCCACCAATGTGTTCCTAAAATCCAATCGACATGAGCAACATCAGTATCTGGGTCAGCAATAAAATCTGGTCCTTTCCAAGCAAAAATCTTTATCTGTCCTACATTTTCATCACCAGAACCTGCAAGCGGGTCACCAGATTCTATAAGCTCTATTCTACCTGGCACCAATGGTAAGCCATGAGGATCATAATTGGGTAATGATTCATCAGTGCTTTGACCTTTTCCTGCCATGTAGCGAATAGCTGATATGGGTCTAATGTAATCATAGTATCCCTTAACACCCCAAGTGGTCACAGCACAATCATGCATAGCGCCACCTAAAGTCAAGTAACATTTTACATCCCATTCTAAATCACTTAAAACAGGACCTTGGCCGTTGAATTTTTTTTCAATTAAAGGATGATCACTTACGTAATTCATTATAGTAAACCAATGTCCTGGAGGTGTTTCAGAGTCAGGTCCGTCTGCCCAAAATTCTGCAAGTACACGAGCATAATCTCCTCTTTTAACCATTTGAGGCGCATATGGTGCATTGGTATAGGGATTTAGATTATGGCCTGCACCTGGGTCACCACCTTCCAAATAATCATAAAAAGCACGATATTCCTCAAAAGTCTGTGGGAAATTATTAATATCTACATTTCCAATACCATTTGGAGAAATATCAATCATGGTTGTGTCATCTGGGT
Source organism: Hanstruepera ponticola (assembly GCF_012931685.1). Taxonomy (GTDB): domain Bacteria; phylum Bacteroidota; class Bacteroidia; order Flavobacteriales; family Flavobacteriaceae; genus Hanstruepera; species Hanstruepera ponticola. The sequence continues at coordinate 218,944 of NZ_JABANC010000003.1, read as the reverse complement.
CTAAATGTGAAGACCAAGAAGCAACAAGCGAAAAGTACCATTTGTAAGGATCGTCAAAACCATCCTCACTTGAATTTTGAATAAATGGAGGAGTACCCGGATTATGATATATATAACTATCAAAACCATTATTTAAAATTTCTAAATCTTCCGGTGATAAGCTAAAGGGAACGACCTCTCCCCATTCTGGGCTAACAAAATCTGGTGTGTTTAAAGGATAGACATTTCCGCTTTGGTCAATAAATACGTCAAAGGCTAGTGGTTGCCATCTGTTAGGATCAATTTCAGTAATATCCTCATAGAGTTCCAAAACCAAAGGTGGGTTTTGAGGGGAATAAAATAAGTTGTTATAACCACTTTCTTCATGGGCACCATCTTGAAGTCCAAAAGCAATAATTTCACTAGCTAAATAATTTCCTAAAGCGGCATATGAACCAGTGCTATAATCGGTTGAAGTGAATGTGTTATCATAGCCATAAGATGCAAAATGATCACTAAAAGCTGCAAGCGATTCTGCAGAACCTGGGGAGTCCTGAAATCTATGATTCAACAATCTAAACATGGCATAACTCATAACTTCGTGTCTTGCAGATGCCACATCGCTTGGTGAATCAATACCGTTAAAATCACAGATATATCCGCCAAAATTTTTGCCTAGAAAAATGGTTTCAGCTTGTGAATCAAATACAGCCCAAGAATCATACATAACCATAGATGTATGAAATAAATTTCGAGCATGAACAGTTGGCCTGGCAAAATCATTTCTAATAGCATCCAACAATTGTTCATTCCATTCTCTAGCAACTGACTGTTGAGCATGCGTTTGGAAACTCAAAATCATTAAGATAAAACCTATAATTTGGGTAATTTTTTGCATATTTTAAATTTCTTTAAATGTATAAAAAAATGTTAATTATACTATGTTTTTAGGTGTTCTATCGATAAAAGTCTGACATTTATGGATTAAGTTAAATTTTCAATCAAACCTATTAAACCATGCGAATTTTAAAATTAAGTCTATTGGCTATCTTTTTGATTATTTTCTCGTGTAAAAATGAAGAAAAAACGTCAAAAGTAGCTGAAGTTGAAAAGGATTTTTCCATTGATTATGAGAAATTTACATTAGATAATGGTCTGGAGGTTATTATGCATCAGGACAAAAGTGATCCTATTGTTGCGGTTGCTACGATTATGCATGTAGGTTCCAATCGTGAAAAACCTGGAAAAACAGGTTTTGCTCACTTCTTTGAACATATGAGTTTTAACGATTCTGAAAATGTTCCTGTAGGTGCTAATAGAAAAATGATTCCGGAATGGGGTGGAAGCCGCAATGGTGGTACTTCTAACGACTATACGGTATATTATGAAGTCGTGCCTAAAGATGCTTTTGAAAAAATCATGTGGATTGATTCTGATCGTTTCGGATACATGATTAATACAGTTACAGAAGCTGCATTAGAACGCGAAAAGCAAGTTGTAAAAAACGAAAAACGCCAACGTGTTGATAATGCACCATATGGCTATACCGACGAAATTATTCGTTCAAATTTATATCCAGAAGGGCATCCATATAATTGGACGGTTATCGGATCTTTGCCGGATTTACAGGCTGCTACTATTGATGATGTCAAAGAGTTTTATAATAAATATTATGGTGCAGCCAATGCAACTCTGGTTGTTGCTGGTGATATAGATTTTGATGAAACTAAAAAACAAGTCGAAAAATGGTTTGGTGAAATTCCTAGTGGACCAGAGGTTGAAAAACAAGACCCAATGCCGGTGACTTTAGAAGAAACGAAATCACTATACTTTGAAGATAACTTTGCCAAGCTACCTGAATTACGAATGGTTTTCCCTACGGTTGAGGAATATCATAAAGATTCATATGCTCTACAAATATTGGGTCAATTATTAAGTGGTAGTAAAAAATCACCTTTATATCAAACGGTTGTAGAAGAACAAAAATTAGCACCAAATATTGGAACCTATCAATACAGTAGCGAGTTAGCTGGTGAATTTATTTTCCGTGTTAGAGCAAATGCAGGTATAGATTTAGATTCTGTAAAGGCTGCTATTAATAATGGATTTGAAAAATTTGAAAAAGAGGGCGTCAATGATCGTGACCTCAAACGCATTAAAGCAGAATTGGAGACCAACCTCTACCAAGGAATTAGTACAGTTTTAAATAAAGCATTTCAACTAGGTCAAGATAATGAGTTTGGTGGTGATCCAAGCTATATCACAAAAACCGCTAAACTTACCAATGCTGTAACTGCAGAAGATGTGATGCGTGTTTATAACCAATATATTAAAGATAAGAACTTTGTGATGACTAGTGTTGTTCCAAAAGGACAATTAGATTTAGCTGTTGAAGGTTCAAACCAAGCAACTGTTTGGATTGAAGAAGTTAAGCAAAATGTAGCCAATGAAGAAGTCAGCCAAGGTGAGGAAGCAGAATATGAAAAAACGCCAAGTAAGTACGATAGAAGCGAACCACCTTTTGGTGACTTACCAAAATTCAAAATGCCAGAAATCTGGACTGCTGAATTAGACAATGGTATGAATTTATATGGTATAGAAAATAATGAAATACCATTGGTACAATTCGACATTACCATTCCTGGAGGTCATTTGTTAGACCCTGAAGGTAAAGCTGGAGTCGCTAGTCTTTTGAGTGATTTAATTATGGAAGGAACTGCAACTAAAACACCTGCTGAATTAGAGGAAGCAATTGGTTTGTTAGGAGCTAGTATTGGAATGTATAGCGCCAATGAAGATTTTCATATTACAGGCTCTTGTTTAACTAAAAACTTTGAAGAAACTATCGCATTGGTAAAAGAAATACTTTTGGAACCACGTTGGGATGAGAAGGAGTTTTCACGATTAAAACAGGCTTTAGAAACAGGACTTAAAGATCGTGAAGCCAATCCTAATGCTATTGCTAGTTTAGCCTATAATAAGTTATTATATGGAGATGATCATCCGTTTGCGGTTCCAGGAAGTGGGACATTAAATACGGCAAAGAACATTACTATGGATGATTTAAAAGCATACTATAATAATTTAGTACCATCAAATGCATCCTTTCATATTGCAGGAGCTATCACTTCTGACAAAACAAAAACTGTTTTAGCAACTTTAAATGATTGGACAGGCACTGCTCCAGAAATCAGCGATTACGCCATTTCTGGAAATGACAAAAAAGATTTGCTGTTCTTTATAGATGTTCCAGATTCTAAGCAATCGGTATTAAATATTGGTAAATTGGCATTATCGGCTAAAAACCCGGAAGCTAATAATTTGGATTTTGCCAATGAAATTATAGGAGGTGGTTCAAGTGGTCGATTGTTTCAAACCTTACGAATTCAAAAAGGTTATACCTATGGTGCGTATTCAGGAGTTGGAAATAGTTTAGAAATTGCGCCTTATACGGTTCGTTCTAGTGTTCGTGCTAATGCCACTTTAAAATCTTTAGAAATTATTGAAGAGATGCTGGGAACTTACGCGGAAAGTTTTGGTGAAGAAGAAGTCGAGTTAACCAAAAACAAGTTATTAAAAGCCAATACCAGAGCCTATGAAAGTTTAGGAGCCAAGTTGGCCATTTTACGAAATATCAGTAAATATGGTTATGCCTTGAACTATATTGAAAAAGACCAAGAGGAATTGATCGCTATGACAGTTGACGATTATAAAAACATAATCAATAAATATTTAGTTGAAGATGATATGATATATGTAGTGGTTGGTGATAAAGCTACCCAATGGGATGAAATTCAAAAACTAGGTAAAACAGTTATTGAACTGGATATTTTTGGAAATCCTATAGTTTCAGAATAACCAATTTTAAATAATATAAAACGCACAGTAGGCTATTCTTTACTGTGCGTTTTCTATTTTTGATCTTATAAAAAACAGACTCTTGAATCAATTAGTAAGTATTCCGGAATACAAGAATAATATATCACGACTCGCTATTAAACTCAATAGCAATGGTGAACGTAGCGTGCTACGAGGTCATCCTTGGGTTTTTGAAAACAGCATTTTGAAGCAGAATAAGGAAGGTGAATCCGGAGATATTTGTATTATTTTTAGAAAGCGAGATGATTCTGTAATTGGCATTGGTTTATTTGATAAAGCCTCGCCCATACGCATTAAAATGTTGCATCATGGTGGTGCACAAAAAATAGATAATGATTTCTTTAATACGGTCATTAAAAAGGCATTTAAAAAAAGAGAGTCTTTATTACAAACTAACACCAACAGTTATCGCCTTATTTTTGGCGAAAACGATGGTTTTCCTGGTCTCATAGCTGATGTTTATGCAAACGTTTTGGTTATAAAACTCTATTCTGAAATTTGGTTTCCCTATTTAAAAACAATAGTAGAAGGTTTAATAACCACATCAAAATCAGAAACTGTAGTATTACGATTAAGCAGACATTTACAACAATCACAAACAGCTTTAACAGATGGTCAAATTATTTATGGTGAACTGGAAAACGAAGTCATTCAATTTGTAGAACATGGTGTTAATTTTTCGGCTAATGTAATTAAAGGCCATAAAACAGGTTATTTTTTAGACCATCGTGATAATCGCAGACGTGTTGGTGAATTAAGCAAGGGAAAATCTGTTCTAGATGTCTTTTCGTATGCTGGTGGTTTTTCGGTTCATGCATTAGCCAATCAAGCAAAAGAAGTCACGAGTTTGGACATAAGCAAACAAGCACTTGAAATGGCAATCGACAATGGCAAATTAAACGACTATTCTGGAAAACATATTACCATCGCAGGTGATGCCTTTATCGAAATGGAAAACCTCATTCAATCAGGTAAAACGTATGATGTAGTAGTGATTGATCCACCAAGTTTCGCCAAGCAACAATCTGAAATTTCTTTAGCCAAAAAGAAATATACGCAACTCGCTAGACTAGGTGAGAGGCTCACCGCAAAAAAAGGATTATTGGTTTTAGCATCATGTTCATCACGTATTTCAGCCGATTTGTTTTTCGATATTAATCAGCAAGTATTAAAAGCTTCAAAACGGTCATTTAAACTTGTTTTAAAAACACAACACGATATTGACCATCCAATAAGCTTTTCAGAAGGGGCTTATTTAAAATGTGGTTACTACCATTTAGATTAGTTTTTAAATCGCCAAGCCAAAATTCGGGATTGTTTTTGACCTTGAGCCATATTTATAATCTGATGTTCAGTCTTTAATTTGTCAAGTTGCTTTTGAAGTTTTGGTAAATGAGAACCTTTGGCAACTAGTGTTGTAAACCATCCTACTTGCGTTCTAAATTGCACACTCTCTTTTATCATACGTTTGATAAAAAGGGCTTCACCACCATTACACCATAACTCATGGGCTTGTCCACCAAAATTTAATTCTGAAGCCGTAATACCTTTTAAATTTTTCCACTTACGTTTTGTGCCTTTTAAAGCTTTAGATTCAGAACTATGAAACGGCGGGTTGCACATGGTAAAATGATAGTATTCATTGGGTTTTATGATATTTGTAAAGAGAAAAGCCGGATTTTCTTGATGACGAATATCTATTTTCTTTAACAACTCTTGATTAATATTAACGTTATGACGTGCAATATTTACTGCTTCAAAATTTATATCACAACCAATCATTTTCCAATCATAAATTTGAGAGGCAAGAATAGGATAAATACAGTTTGCTCCAACACCAACGTCTAAACCCATTATAGTTGCGTTTTCAGCATTTAATAAATCATGTAAATGATGAATATAATCGGCACGTCCAGGAATAGGCGGACACAAATATCCAGCAGGTAATAGATAATCCGTTAGATTATAATCTAAAATCAGAATAGCTTTGTTGAGTTCATAAACAGCTTGAGAATCGGCAAAATCAATGGTTTGATTATTATAGTCGTTACTAAAAACATAAGGTTTTAAAACAGGATTTGCTTTAGATAAAGCCAAGAAATTATAAGGCTCATGATGTTTATTGTTTTTATGCATGCTAATTTCACTAGTATAAAGCAAATATAATTGAAATACCATAGAGCAATGCTTAATAATAACTATACCTTTGCATTTCAATTTTTAGATTATGAGTTCATTCGCAGATTTAGGTGTTAGAAAAGAGTTTATTAAAGCGTTAAAAGAGCTTAATATTAAAACACCAACTGAAATACAAAAGGAAACAATTCCAGTTTTATTAGAAAATGAAACCGACTTTATTGGTTTGGCTCAAACTGGTACTGGAAAAACAGCTGCTTATGGTTTACCAGTATTGCATCAAATTAATCCTGATAATTCAGAAATACAAGCGTTGATTTTGGCACCAACAAGAGAGTTAGTTCAGCAGATACAAAAGCAGTTATTTAAATTCACGAAATATTGTGATTCAAAAATATTTGCTGAAGGTGTTTATGGTGGCGAAAAAATCGACAAACAAATTAAAAGGCTCCAACGTACAACGCACATTGTCGTAGCAACACCTGGCAGATTGCTAGATTTTATTGAACGAGGCGAAATTGATATAAAAAACATTAAAACTTTGGTGCTAGATGAAGCTGATGAGATGTTAAGCATGGGCTTCAAACAAGATTTAAATAAAATATTAAAATATACAACCGGTAAACGGTTTACATGGTTGTTTTCGGCAACTATGCCTGAAGAAATTCAGCGTATTGTAAAAACCTATATGTCACCAAAAGCTGTTAAAATTGAAGTCAATAAAAATAGTTTGGTGAATGCCAATATTACACATCAATTTATAACAACAAGCTTAAAAGAAAAGAAGAATGTATTAACTGGCGTGTTGGATCATTTTAATGAGCAACGTGGCATTATTTTTTGTAGAACCAAAGCAGGTGCCAAGAACTTGACTCAAATATTGCGTGATGAAGGTTTTGCAGTAGATGTTTTAGAAGGTGATATGCAACAAAAAGAACGTGACAAAGTTATGCGAGCCTTTAAAAACGAATCGTTAAAAGTATTGGTTTCTACAGATGTTTCTGCTCGAGGTATCGATGTCAATAATCTAGCTTTTGTAATCCACCATCAATTGCCAGAACAATTAGAATATTACACACATAGAAGTGGACGTACCGCCAGAGCTGGTAAAACGGGTCGTTCAATTGCATTAATTTTACCTAATGAGCTACAACGTGTTCATGAAATTCAAAAAGCATTAGGTATCCAGTTTAAAGAATTATCGGTTTAAATTTTTATAGGACTAATTATTCTCGTATTTTGAACAAATGATAGAAACACTTAAGTTTCTTCAATAAATAAAAACAACTTATACAATAAATGGCTAAATCACAGCAGACTTTTAACAAAAATGAAAGAGAAAAAAAACGTTTAAAAAAGCGTGAAGATAAACGTAAAAAAATGGAAGCTAGAAAGCTTGAAAAAGAAACTGGAGAAAGTGATGGTATTCAATTTGCTTATGTTGACTATAATGGCAATTTAACTGATACACCACCAGATCCTTCAATGAAAGTAAAAGTTGATGCCGAAAGTATAGAAGTCAGTATCCCAAAACGTGATGATAGCGATATTGAAGAAATAGATCCAGTTAGAAAAGGCAAAGTTTCATTTTTTGATAATTCAAAGGGTTTTGGATTTATCATTGATTCTGAAAATTCAGAAAAATATTTTTGTCACGTAAGTGGTTTGATAGATGAAATTGCCGAAAACGATAAGGTGTCTTTTGAACTTGAGAAAGGCATGAAGGGTTTGAATGCTGTTAAAGTAACACTAATCTAGTTTGTAGTTATAATTTTATAAACCAACTCTTTAGTAAGTTTTTTACCAGTTGCCTTTTTTTTGATAGCATCAAAAGAAAAAATAAAATCACAACCAGATTTATATTCAGAGCAGCCATAGGCTGTTTTCCCTTTAAGTAAAGTCCCAGATTTACATTTTGGACATACTATTTTATCAGGAATTGACGGTTTATTATGTTTAGGTTCTAATTTTAAATTGAAGTTATCATCAAACCTTAATAAACCTTCTGTCGTTCCGGAATCAGTTTTAAATCCCTTTAAATTAACAGTAGAGCCTTTATCTAATAACCTAATAAATTGTTTTTCTGATATGCGCTTGTCTTTATATTTAAAAGGGAGTAAAAACTTGCAGCCATCTTTATATGATGAACAACCGTAAGCTGATTTTCCTTTCAAAATCTTTCCTTGATTACATTTTGGACAAGTACGATTAACTAATTTCTTGGAAGTTTTTTTTGCTGATTTGGATACTGTTTTATTTGTCTTGTTATTAATATGGGTAATATTTGCACGTTTGGTTTCACTACGCACTTCATAAACCAAATCATCAACCATTTGCTTCATGTTTTTAATAAAATCACTGGCACTAAAGGTTCCTTTTTCAATATCCTTTAATTGCTTTTCCCAAGTACCTGTTAATTCAGCAGATTTTAAAAGATCATTTTGAATAGTATCAATCAGCTGAATACCTGTTACTGTTGGTAATATTTGTTTTTTATTACGCTTTATGTATTTTCTTCTAAAGAGCGTTTCAATAATGTTGGCTCGTGTAGATGGTCTACCAATTCCATTCTCTTTCATTAAATCGCGTAACTCGTCATCATCAACTTGTTTTCCTGCAGTTTCCATAGCGCGTAGGAGTGAGGCTTCAGTAAATTGATTGGGAGGTTTGGTTTGTTTTCCCAAAAAAGAGGGTTCATGAGGTCCTTTTTCTCCTTTGCTAAAAGCAGGTAGCAATACGGTTTCTTTTTTAGGCGAATTTTCAGATTCAAAAACAATGCGCCAACCTTTTTTTAGGATTTCTTTACCAGTTGTTTTAAAATTAACGTCAGCCGCTTTTCCTATTACTGTTGTATTTGCTACAGAACAGTCTTCATAAAACACTGCGATAAATCGTTTAACTATGATATCATAAACCTGTTGCTGATTATATTGCAAACTGGTTTGCATACCAGTTGGAATAATAGCATGATGATCGGTAACTTTTTTATCATTAAAAACTTTTGATGATTTTTTTATCTTTTTTCCTAGCAGTGGCTGTGTGAGCTCTTTGTAATCTGTAAGTTTTTGTAATATTCCAGATACTTTTGGGTAAACATCATTAGGAAGAAAAGTCGTGTCAACTCTAGGATAGGTAACGACTTTCATCTCATATAAACGTTGAACAATTTTTAAAGTTTCATCAGCTGAAAAACCAAACTTCGTATTACAATAGACTTGTAATCCTGTTAAATCGAATAATTTTGGAGCATATTCCTTACCTTTCTTTTTGGTTATTGATAAGATTTCAAAATCATCATCTTTGACTTTGTTAGCTAAAACTTCACCATCTTCCATGTTTGTAAAACGTCCTTCTTCATAGGAAAACAACGTATCACGATATAAGGTTTGTAATTCCCAATAGGGTTGTGGCTTAAAATTTTCAATTTCTTTAAACCGATTTACAACCATAGCTAACGTAGGTGTTTGTACACGGCCAATAGATAAAACTTGCTTGTAGCCACCATGTTTTAACGTGTATAAGCGTGTTGCGTTCATACCCAAAAGCCAATCGCCAATAGCACGTGAAAATCCGGCATAGTACAAGTTGTTGTAGTCTTCAGAAGGTTTAAGGTTGTCAAAACCTTCTTTTATAGCTTCAGTTGTTAACGACGATATCCAAAGTCGTTGCACTTTGCCTTTATAATTAGCTTTGTTTAACACCCAACGCTGAATAAGTTCACCTTCTTGACCAGCATCACCACAGTTTATTACTACATCAGCTTTTTCGAATAGTGATTTTACAATATTAAATTGCTTTTTAATACCAGAGTCACCTGTGACTTTCGTTTCAAATTTTTCGGGTAACATGGGTAGGTTATTTAAATCCCAGCGTTTCCAATGTGGTTTATAATCATTAGGTTCTTTAAGCGTACATAAATGACCAAACGTGTAAGTTACGGCATAGCCATTGCCTTCAAAATAACCATCACGTTTGGTTTTAGCTCCCAATACTGTGGCAATTTCTCTAGCGACACTAGGCTTTTCTGCAATACAAACTTTCATTAAAAAGGTTCAAATCTGAATGCTGCAAAATACTAGTTTTTATTAAAATATGGCATGCAATAATTACACTTTTTTAAAAGGGTAAGGTAGATAACACATTGAATAATTTGGCTTTCGTTTCAAAGAATTTGTACTCCAAATTAATAGCCTTTAGTTTAGCATCAATTAATTTTGATTCTCGGCTGTTAACCAGAAATATAGAGCTTTCACCCAAAAAGAATTTACGTTCTTCAGCTGATAATAGTTTTTCATAATCAGTTACAATATTTGCATTGTAATCGTTTTGAACTACATAGGAATCTAATTCCTGATCTATTGCTGAAATTTTATTTTTTAAAGTAACTTTTGTCGCTTCAATTTCAAACTCGGTGTCTTGCATTTTTAGCTTGGCCAGTTTTAAATCTGCGCGCTCTTTTCTTAAAAATAATGGCAAACTTATGTTAACGCCACTTTTGTAGTTGGATGTGTTAAATGAATTAATAGCTTCAGGAGTGTCGGATAAAAAATTATATTCCAAATTAATAGTTGGCAATAAATTATTAGCTGTTAACCTTCTTTGAATATCTAGCCCTTCATATTTGTAATCCAATGATAGCATTTTTGGATGGGTATTAATATCAAAACTAGCCAAATCAAATTCCGATGTACTTAAAACGGAATCAATTTCTAATATGGTGTTTGTATTTGGTACAATATTATCTTGTAACTCAATTGGCACGTTATTTTCCAACCATAAATAATTTGATAGGTCCAAAGTAGCTTTCACATAATTAATACGTGCTTTTTCAAGGTTTAGTCGTCTATCATATAATGCAATTCTGGCTTCGGTTGTATCAATGGCAGCTCGTTCACCAACCTCGTAACTCTTTTTCACACCATTAAAGCGTAAACTGGCATTTTCAACAAAAGACTCATAAACCTTTTTTTCATTGTAAGCTTTGAGCCAGTTAAAGTAAGCTACAGATGCCTCGAATAAAATATCATTTACCAAAAGTTGTCTGTCCATTTCTGCTTGTTGTACAAACAATTTTGCTTGCTTAAGCATAGACATACGCTCATTCATGATTAATCCCCTGGCTATATCGATAGAAACCCCAACACTATACAAACCATCATTTGGAACGGTTGCTTCAGGATTTAAATACACACCTTCATTTTCTTCAAAATTCCCTTTAAACTCTAATCCATACCAAGTTGGTATTTTGAAGGTGGCATTTAATTTGTCGTAATATTCAGTATTTTCAAATTTCTTACGATCATAATCCACTTCTATTTTAGGATCAAATGCTCCACGAGATTTTAAAAGCTTTAATTCACTTTCATTCACTATTAGATTGGCTTGTTTAACAATGGGATGAAATGCTTTTACATAACCCAAATATTCAGACAAGGTCATCGTTGTATCTATCAATTGTTGAGCGGATACATTTAAACTAAAGCTTAGGAAAACACCTAATACAAATTGTTTCATGGTTTTATTTCTTTTTATCTTTAGCTTCACTAATTTCTGGCGTGTAATAGTCTGGAGGAAAACTATTTAACTGTCGCCATACTTCATACCAAATAGGTACATCATTAAGTAATGCTATTGTGCGCGCTCCTGAACCAACGCGTATGGCTTTAGGCCATTCGTAATCAGTTTCATCTGGAGCTAATAAAACGCGATAACGACCATTATCACTAATAAAATTTTCAATTGCTACAACTTTAGCACCATAAGTTCCGTAAGATACATTTGGCCAACCACTGAAAACGATAGCTGGCCAGCCATCGAATTGTACACGTACTTTTTCACCAATATGTAATAACGGTAAATCAATTGGTCTGACATAAGTTTCAACTGCCAATTCAAATTGTGAAGGCATAATTCCTACAATTTCTTCGCCTTCTTTAAACGTCACACCAATACCACCACGCAAGGCTTTGTTTATATAGCCGTTTTGAGGAGCTGTTACATAAAGTAAATCATTTCGTTTTTGATAATTAGTACGATCATTTTCAAGTTTTGTTACTTGTGCTTTAGCATCAAATTGGTTAGACTTGGCTGTAAACATATCACTTTGAGCTTTCGATATCTTATCAGCATATTCTGCACGAATTCGGCCAATTTCAACTTCAGCATTAATAACTTCATTTATACTTGCCAATAATTTGTTTTCTTGCGACACTAATTTCGCTTGATTTTCTTGTAGTTTCAAACGTTTTTCTTCTACATCTTTAACAGCTTTTAGCCCCTCTTCTTGCAATGTTACCGTACGATTATATTGACGCTCTGCTATATCCATATTGGTTTTTGAAGCCTCAAAATCTATACTATCACTCTTAACTTTTAGCTTGGATTGCAGTAGTTTGTTTTCAGCCTGTTTAAGCTTGAGTTGTCGTTCTTGCTGTAAAGCCACAATTTGATTGTTAAGCGCTTCAACTTTACCATCATAAGCAGTAACCGATGATGATTTGGCGTTAATCTGCTCACTAGTTCTTTCAACTAAACGCTCATCAAAATACTCACTTTTTACTTCTGAAATTCTTAAAATAGTATCTCCTTTATTTACAAAGTCACCTTCTTGAACAAACCATTCCTCAATACGACCAGGGATTTGAGATTGAATGGTTTGTGGTCTTTGATTAAGCTTTAAGGTTGTTACTTGACCTTGACCAGTTATATTTTGTGTCCACGGTAAAAACAATATTATTAATACAATGATAGCAAAGACCAACAAAAATTTATTAATCACCTTGTAATATTCCTTTTCAAATACCATTTTACCAGAATTGAAATTTGACAATGGTATTTTTTTATGCAATTCGTTATTTGAAATGTTTAACATATCTATTTGGTATTGCTTTTAATGTTTCCGTTTTCTAACTCAATAATTTGATCACAAACAGTTTCCCATTCTGTATTTCTACTAACCACTATTAATGACCATGGTTGATTTTTATTGGTTAAAAATGCTATGATTTTAGTTGTTTCTTGAGCACTGAATTGATCCAAAGGGTCTTCAAGAATCAATACTTTAGGCTTGTTTACAATGGCTCTTGCCAATATTATTTTCTTTGAAGTAGTATATGACATTTGCCTACCTTCTGGGTGTAAAATAGTTTGTAATCCATCATCTTGATCTTTTATGAAATCTGACAGACCAACATTCTCTAGAGCCCAATAAATAGCTTCATCAGAAATGTTAGGGTTACCAAATGTAATATTTTCCCTAATGGTTCCAATGAATGGTGTTTCCTCTGAAAGTGACATGCCAAGATGTGATCTGTAATGATTTAAATTGATACTTTTTAAAGAATGTTTATTAACAATCACCTGACCTTTGGTTGGTTTTATTATTCCTGATATAAGTCGTAACAAACTCGATTTACCTGAACTACTTTCACCTCGAACTAAAATTCTGCTTTTTGGAAAAATATGTAAATTGATATTGTTTAAAATAGCTTTCTCTCTGTTTTCAACACTATATATAACATCATTAAGTTCAATTTCAAGAAGGTCACTATAGTTAGGTTTTTCTCCTTCTTGAGACTCTAATTTTTTGTCAACCACTTGCCCTAATTTTTCAATTGACGTTAAAATATCATAAAACGATTCAAGGCCAAGAATAAGTTTTTCAACTGATCCAATGACCAATAGAATAATAATTTCAGCTGCTACAAACTGACCAATATTCATTTCTTGATTCAGTACTAGTGCGCCACCAATTAGTAATAGACCTGCTGTTACAACAACTTTAAAACTTATCATTTGAATAAATTGAATAATCAATATTCTGAAATGACTTTCTCTTGCTTTTAAATAGTCTGATACATAAGCATCGTTTTTTGAAACAGCCAAACTGGTGTTGCCCGATAACTTAAAACTCACGATGGTTCTGGCAACTTCTTGAATCCAGTGAGCTACCATATATTTGTGTTTAGATTCTTCCAAACTAGTTTCAAGTCCTTTTTTAGCTGTGAATTTGAATACGATGTAAACCAACAATAATAAAAACATTCCAAACACAATAAAGAATGGATGATAAAAGGATAATAGAATTAGTGAAAAAATTATTTGTAAAAGAGCCGAAGGTACATCAATTAGTATTTTTGAGAGTCCTTTTTGAATTGTAAGTGTATCAAAGAATCTGTTAGCCAACTCTGGTGGATAATAATTACGTAGTTCACTCATTCTGATTTTTGGAAAACGGTAACTAAATTCAAATGAAGCCCGTGTAAAAATACGTTGTTGCATAGTTTCAATTATACGCAGTTGCATCACTTGTAAAGCACCTGAAAACATCACGCCAACAGTTACTAGTATAACTAAAACAATCCAAGAAGTTGATAGTTGTGCACCTTGAATAAGGTTAATGATAGCTTGAATACCTAAAGGTAGAGATAAGGCTACAATTCCTGAAAAAATGGCATAATAAAATATTTGGAAAATATCTCTTTTTTCAAGCTGTAATAAGCCTATAAAACGATTCCAAGGAGTTAAATTTTCTTTATTCATAATTTTTTGGTTATGGCGTCAATAGCAAGTCTTTTAAAGAACGATGTTGGTGTTTTTTGATCATTACAATTGGTTAACGATTTAAAATGATCATTCAAAAAATGCTGATGTAAAGATCCTTCTGTAATTGTGCTCGCCAGACTTAATGAATAGGCGTAATCTGTATTAACAGCTAGAATCATATCATTTAACCTACCAATGATACGTTTATATACAATAAAATAACCGTCTTTGTTTTCTAAATCGACTTCCTTGGTTAAAAATGATTTTGAATTTTCATTTACAATAATTCTATGCAATACAATCTCATTAACATGCGTATAATTAGAATCTTCTACTACGGGTCTTGTCACCACTTCAATTGCTTTTTCTAATCTGTTAACTGTATCTGAAATATTATGCGTTTCAAACACCAATTGATACTCTATCCATGCCCAATACCAAGAAGACAAATAGAGTAGTAGCTTGTGCTTACTTTCAAAATAGCGATATATGGAACTTTCATTAGATTTTATTTTAATACCTAATTTTTTAAATGTAAAATTATCAAAACCAATCTCATCAATCAATTCAATACTATGCTCTATTATACGCTTGCCAAGATCTGATGTTTCAGGATCTTTTATAAATATTTTATCTGGAACAACAATTTTAATGTTTGACAATAAACTTTTCATAAAAATAATATTTACCGCAAATATAATAGTAATACTATTAAAAAAGAAATTTTAACTTTTATTTAATTGTTTTTTATATCAATACGATTGATATGTCATTTAATAATCGTAATATTGCAATAAACAAATTAAGCAATATGGGAATTACTAAATCTGAAATATTTAATGAGCAGCAAAATAAAATAGCGCTGTTGGCTAAAGCTATTGGTCATCCAGCTAGAGTAGCTATTTTACAGCATTTATTTAGGACTAATAGCTGTGTATGTGGTGATTTAGTTGATGAAATTGGCTTGGCTCAACCAACCATCTCACAACATTTAAAAGAACTAAAGAACTTAAAAATAATTAAAGGAAATATTGAAGGCACCAGTATTTGTTATTGTATAGACCAAGAAACATGGTCTGAAATAGTTGAACTGTTTCAGGTCTTTTTTGGACAAAAAATAAATAAAGCAGGAGACTGCTGTTAATAATAAAAGTAAAATATTATGAAACTATCGGAAATTAAAAATCAGTTAAAGCATTTAAAAACCATTGGATTTCAATTGCCTAATGGCGAATTAGTGGCTAGTCATTTTCATGTGACAGAAGTTGGAAAAATTAATAAGCATTTTATTGACTGTGGTGGAACAGTTAGAAAGGAAGATGTTATAAGCTTTCAGCTTTGGGAAGCTAATGACTATAATCACCGATTACACCCTGAAAAACTCATTCACATCATTGAACTATCTGAACGTGTGTTAGAATTACCAGATTTAGATATAGAGGTGGAATATCAAGGTGAGACTATTGGGAAGTATGGATTAGATTTTGATGGCACTAACTTTTTGTTAACGACCAAACAAACAGATTGTTTAGCAAAAGACAATTGTGGTATACCAGTTGAAAAAGCAAAAGTCAAATTAGCTGAAATAGGAAATGAACCTTGTTGTTCGCCTGATGGTAATTGTTGTTAAATCTAATAAAATAAGTATGTTATATCCGAAGATTAATCAAAATATTGATAGAATAGATTTATCAACTATTCGTCCAAATAGAGAAGAAATACATAATCAACTCATTACCTATATTCAATCAAAAGTTGATAAAGGTGATGATGTAAATTTAAATTTCATTTGTACGCATAATTCAAGACGAAGTCATTTGTCTCAAATTTGGGCGCAAACCATGGCTTCCTATTTTAAAATACCAAATGTAACATGTTATTCTGGTGGAACAGAAGCCACTGCTATGTTTCCTATGACTGCTGAAACATTGCGTAATCAAGGTTTTGTATTTCAAACTTTAGTTGAAGGCTCTAATCCAGTTTATGCTATAAAATACAATTCCAGTAGACAACCCATTATAGGCTTTTCTAAAACGTACCATGATGATTTTAATCCTTCATCAAATTTTGCAGCTGTATTAACTTGCTCTGAAGCTGATGCAGATTGTCCGTTTATCCCAAATGCAGATGTGCGTATAGCATTAACATTTGATGACCCTAAATTATTTGATAACACACCACAACAGCAAGAAAAATATAAAGAACGAAGTTTACAAATAGCCACTGAACTTTACGCTGTTTTTTCTAAAATAAAGATATAATGACTCAAAAGAAGAAACTCGGTTTTCTAAACCAATATTTAACGCTTTGGATATTTGTCGCAATGGGGATTGGTGTAGGATTTGGTTATTTTTTCCCTTCTATTCCTAACAAAATTAATGCTTTAAGTAGTGATACAACCAACATCCCAATTGCAATGGGTTTAATTCTAATGATGTACCCACCTTTGGCGAAAGTTAATTATGCCTTGTTACCTAAAGTATTTTCAGATGTTAAGACCTTATCCATTTCTTTAATATTAAATTGGGTGATTGGTCCTGTTTTAATGTTTGTTTTAGCATTGATCTTTTTGCAAGACTACCCAGAATACATGGTTGGATTGATATTAATAGGTTTAGCTCGATGTATTGCCATGGTATTGGTTTGGAATGATTTGGCTGAAGGCAGTAGTGAATATGGAGCCGGATTAGTAGCCTTAAACAGTATCTTTCAGGTATTTGCCTATAGTTTTTATGCTTGGTTATTTATAACTGTATTACCACCTTATTTTGGATTTGAAGGTGCTATTGTAGATATTTCTATTGTAACTATCGCTGAAAGCGTGGCTATTTATTTAGGTATTCCGTTTTTAATGGGAATATTAAGCCGCTTAATATTAGTAAAATTGAAAGGAGAGAAGTGGTACACGGAAACATTTATACCAACAATCTCACCATTGACATTGGTTGCTTTATTATTTACAATAGTCGTTATGTTTTCTTTGAAAGGAGAATTAATTGTAGAAATACCAATGGACATAGTTGTTATTGCAATTCCATTGCTTATTTATTTTGCTATTATGTTTTTAATCGGGTTTTTTATGAGTAAAGCTATGGGAGCTTCATATGATAAAAATGCAGCTATTTCTTTTACTGCAGCAGGTAATAATTTTGAATTAGCCATAGCAGTTGCCATAGCCGTATTCGGTTTAAATTCAGGCCAGGCTTTTGCAGGTGTTATTGGACCTTTAATAGAGGTTCCAGCTTTAATTTTGTTGGTTCGCGTTTCTTTTTGGTTACGTAAGAAATATTATAACAAGTAATTCTAGGCTTAATAATATTGTAAATAAATTCTTATAATGTTGTATATTTGAGAAGCTAACTAATGTTTCCAATTACTTTGAGTTCGAATTCTATTTATTTAGGCTTATTGATTTTTATGATTTCTTTGGTTAGTTTCTCCCAAAGCAATTTAACAAGTGATGAAGCCTTCAAACAATATCAAGCCATTACCAAAAGTATGGAAGAATCTTTTCCTGAAGATGCTTTCAAAACATATAGAAGGGATTCGTTTTCTGAACAGCAATTACAAGCCTACTTATCGCAACATTTTCAACGATTAGATTTATTACCACTAATAAAAGATCAACATGCATTTAAAATGCATAGTTATTTGCATTCAGGTAACTGGTTCAGAGAAATTGGTTTTCCAAAAGAATCCATCAAATGGTATCGTGCTTTTTTTGACTATTATAACACTCATGAACAAGATTTAACACCTGAAGAAAAAGAGGAATTAATTGAAATGGTTACTTATGCATACAGTATCCAAGCTGACAACTATGCTAAAACTGGTCAATTAGAAAGTGCAGCAACCATGCATAAAAAAAATATTGCGTTTATAAAAGATGTCAATATTATATTGAATCCTTCGGCATATAACAATTATGGGTTGTTTTTTTATTGGAATAAAAAAGAATTAGATTCGGCATTAATTTATTTCAATAAAGCCTATTCCTTAACAAAAGCAAATTTTCCAAACCATACATTATTGGGAAGTATTCGCGATAATATTGCCGATATTTATATAGAACAAGGCCGACCAAAACTAGCAAGACCGCTGTATAGAGAGAATTTTGATTTATATAGAACAACTAAAAATGAAAAGTCAAATCAATTTGATTTACCGCGATTAATAAGCGCAGGATCACAGCTAGTAGAAACAGAATTAAAGCTCAATCTGCTAGATATTGCAGAACAATCGTTCCAAGAGCTAGAAAAAATAATGCATGACCCAAATTTTAAAAACACCATCTCAAGTAAGTCACAAATAGAGTTTTTAAATGCAAAGGAGACCTTATTAATCGCTCAAAATAATTATGAAGCTGCTTACAAGGTTGCAACAAATAAAAATCGCATTAAGGATAGTCTTAATACCATATCTAAAATTGCAGATAGTAAATGGCAAGATGAGTTGAATACGATTTCACTTGATCGGGTGGCTCTAAATTTTAAAATTGATAGAATTGAGAAGGAAAATAAAATTCAAAATCAACGCTCAAAACTCTGGATTGTTAGTTTAACATCATCTTCTGTTCTTATTCTGATGGTGTCGTTATTTTTAAGAAGACGTCAATATGTTATTAACGCTAGAAACAAACAATTATTAGCAGAACAAAAACTTGAACTTACTGCAGTAAAAAACAAACAATTAAAATCCGAGATTGAATCAAAACAAAGAGACTTGTCAGATTTCGCTATCAATTTAACGCATAATCAGGAATGGGCTAGAGAACTGGCTGATAAAATAAAGGGTATTAAAGAAGCCAATACTAAGGAGCAAAAAAAATTGTTAGCACAACTGGAACAGGACATCATTAATAAAACTACTGTCGATGTAGATACCAAGGATTTTTACGAACGTCTAGATAAGTTAAGCGATTCTTTTTATAGTGAGTTAACGTCGCAATTTCCTAATTTGAGTAAAAATGAAGTACGACTTTGCTCTTTGATTAGGTTAAAAATGGATAGTCGTAGCATTGCAACTTTGCAAAATATCACATTAGCCTCATTAAATACAAGCCGATACCGTCTTCGTAAAAAGCTAAATCTTCAAGAGGATGTTGATTTGGATGATTTCATACAAAACTTATAAAAGCCTGATAAACAGCGTGATAAATTCTAAAATTTTAAAAATTTAGTTGTTTGTCTATCAAAAGTCTATTGCTTGTTCATTAGCAGTCTATTCCAAAATTTAGGAAACAGACGATTTTCATAATACTTTGGTTTCATCAAAATTCAAAGAATCATTAATAGCATTAATCGTATAACTAATTAAAACCTATTATTATGAAAACGTTTGTACTTGGTATTATTTTTTTAGGCTTCACCAACCTAATGTGCGCACAAAATGATGTTGCTGTTTTAGACATGAATACTAACATGTATTCTTATGATGACATTAATAATGAACTAGCACTTAATCATGAATACATAAACAGTATTTCTGAAATAAGTATCTCAAAGAAAATATTAAAGCTTCAAAATGTAATTGCAAATTATGATATTAAAACTAGTAAAGTATATCGCTCAAAAAGCAATACTACTTATACTGTGAAGTTTACCGAAGGTGAAAATAGATTAAACGCTATTTATGACAGAAACGGACTATTATTGAGTAGTCAAGAACATTATCAATCTATTAAGTTGCCATATGAATTAAGTTCTAATCTAATAAAAGAAAATCCAGGCTGGTGTATAAGTCAGGTGTTTTGCAATATCCAATACAACAAAGATGTTAATGCTGAAATTATTTATAAAGTCGTACTAGATAACGGTAAGAAAAAGAAAACCGTGAAAATAAACGCTTAATAGGCGCTTTTAGTTAATTATTTTGAAACGGAACCTAATATTTAGGTTTCGTTTCTCTTTATTATAAGGTTTTTTCTATAACTAACTTTTGGCCAATACGTAAGGTTGAATTCTTTCGAATGTGATTGGTTTTACACAAAGCGGTAATACTTATATTGTTTTTTGCTGATATTCGTGATAGCGTGTCACCTTTTCTAACAACATACACTTCGGTAGGTCTTTCAAGATAGGCTTCTAACTCTTCTTCTGTAGTTAATAACTCCAATTTACTTTGGCGTCTACTGCTATGAAGTTCTGGGCGTGTCCATTTTTTTGTAACCCATAATTCTGAAGCGTTTACATCATTGTTTTCATCAAACTTCAATAAGTACTCTGGATTTATGTGAACACCGTTATAGGTCATTTCTAAATGTAAATGACTACCACGTGCATTGCCTGAACGTCCACCTTTACCAAGAAAATCTCCTGCTTTTACAGAGTCATTAGCCTTTACGCCATAGCTTGATAAATGAGCGTAAAGTGTTTCAATACCATTATAGTGTCTTACAACTACAGTATGACCATGACCAGAACTGTAATTAGCAAATCTTACAATACCGTCAAACATAGCATAAAGACTATCACCAGCTACCAAATCTATATCAATACCTTTATGTGCACGACCCCAACGCCATCCATAACGAGACGTAATTACTTTATCTTTAGAAATAGGAGATACATAACTAGAGTCATTAAAAGCTATTTGTAAAGGGAAACTAACTTTTTGGTCATAGTCAATTTTTACATGTTCTGTATCCCAGTTTTCAGCAGTAATGTCAAAAGCAGTATATTTTTCTTCTAAACGAGATTCTTCTGAAAGGTCATGATACTCAATACCCTCAAAAAGTTCCAATAATTTATCAGTGTTTTTTAATTCTGGAGTACTTTGGGCAAAACCTGTTAGCACAGAGCCAACAAGCAGTAGGCTAAAAAGTGATTTCATTTGCTATTAATCTTTTCTATGTGATTGATGACTGATTTTAATTTTTTTCGACCGACGAAAATAATAAAAAAAACGATAAAGTGTGTTAAAATATTGTTAGAGCTATATAATAATTAACGTTTTTAACAATAATCAAATCGACCTTTCATCGAAGATTTTGGTTTTCTTTTTCTATTTATCGAAAATTTTAAGTGTTCATAAGCTTTTTTGTTACCTAACAAGTTGTATGATATAGATTTACGGTAATTAAAACCTGCTTATCATGAAAAAAATTATGCGTTTTTTAGTCTTTGTTTTTATTTCCCTAATCTTTCATTCTTTAAATGCACAAGATTCTTCAAATGTTTTAGAAGAGGTTCCGTTTGATTACATGTCAAGAAACCCTATCTATGATTATGATCCTAATACCATAAGTAATACAGATACTATACCTGATTTTGATATTCAAGTTAGTAAGTTAATGATTTCTGGAACTGTCTATAAAAGTGATGGTGTTACTCCTGCTGCAGATGTTATATTATATATATGGCATCAAGATGAAGATGGTTACTATGATATGAAAACAGCAAATGACAAACGTTATGTTTATCATAGAGGTTGGGTAAAAACAGATGCTGATGGAAAATACACTTTTTATACGTTCTTCCCAGGATCTTATCCTCACAGTAAAGAAGCGCGCCATATTCATGCAGCAGTAAAAGAACCTGGGAAAGTTGATTATACTTTAAATGGCTTCTTGTTTGATGACGATCCGTTTCTTACAAAGCTTTGTCGTAAAAGATTGGCTAAAAAAGGTGTCGATAATATTCTTTCAACTCCAAAGAAAGGTGATATACATGTTGCCAATCATGACATCGTCTTAAAAGCTGACATTCCCGTAAAATAATTTATTTATTGTTTTTCTTAAAAGCCTTTATTTGATCTTCAACACGTTTAAGTTCATCATCCGTTGGAGGTGGTAGTTCTTGCTCAAGTTTATTTTGAGGTTCAAAAGACAGTGTTGTATATAACGGAAAATGATCAGAATGAATATCTTCACAGCGCTTTACAGATTGCAACCTAAATTCGTTTGAAATGAATATATGATCCAAAGGCCAGCGTAATAAAAAATTATTAGCGTCATAAGTATTATAAAGCCCTCTTCCTTTTCTTATATCTCCCAAACGACTCACATTTTGAAAGAGTTTAGAAGTTACCGACCAAGCAACATCATTAAAATCGCCTATGACCAAAACAGGATATTGAGAATCTAAAGCCATTTTTGCTACCATCATCATTTCAGTGTCTCTATCTGTTGACAAAGGGTTTTCCTGCGGCATGGGTGGCGTTGGGTGGATGGCGTATATCTGGATAGTATCGCCCGCAATCATTTTGACCTTGGTATGTATGGATGGGATGCTGTCGCTAACTAAATATTTTACTTTTGGATTAATTAATTCATTCTTTGAATACAGTAACATACCATATGTATTGTCTTTTGGTACCTTAATTTTAAATGGATAGTTATTACCTATAGCCTGACTTATTTCATTTTCCCAAGGTTTATTAACTTCTGTTAGTAAAACTATATCTGGTTCATACTTAATTAATTGCTCTACTACAGTTTGCCTTTTCTCATTTTTCTGCAGCACATTGGCAGTGTATATTGTTATGCTGTCTTGTTGACTCTTACTGGCAGATAATACTTCATATGCTGCAAAAGCCGTATAAGGATAAATTTTACCAAATTGAAAAACAAAACAAGAAATTAATAGGCCTATAAATAAATAATCTTTCCAAGATTTAAAATTAAATTTAAAGAAATAGACAAGTATGGCTATTAGAGTTAAAAAAGAGAGTTGCAAATGTGGGAAGTCAAACATACGTATCCACCAGTAATCAGTGGAAAAATAAGGAATAATAGTAAGTAAAATAGCAAGGATGCCAAACCCTGTTAAAAACGACTTTCCTGAAGGTGATTTCATATGTAATTGTTTGATAGGTCTAAATTACATCGTTTATAGCTTAAAAATTAACTCATATACATAATCTTGTAGCGTTTAAAAAACGGAAAGACCTATAACTTTGATAGGCCTTGTTTTTTTATCATTTCTTGCTGTTGTTGTGTTTGCTTTCTTTTGGATACAAGATGAACTCACAATTAATAGGATCATGACTACAACCTTCTAAATAGTTTTATGCAATATATTATATGCTGCGTGGTAGCTTAAGTGATTAGCACCCAAAGAATTCAAAAGTCAACTTGTCACCATTATTTTTTATAATAAAAGGAACTTTCTCTAAAGTACAGGCTGGTTCAATGGTAAACTGGATATAGCCTTTCACTTCAAACGCTTCGGTGGTATTGAGTTCTATTTGTTGTGTATAGGTCGTGTTTTTCCTAACCCAATTAATAGAACCATTTACAAAAGGATGCAAATCGATTTCTTCTTCGGTTAAGGGGTTTTCAATAAGATCACCTTCAAAGTCAAAGGCATCGGTATCATCCATAATGACGCTAAACTTTCCAGAAAAATCTCTGGTCGCATTAGGGGAAACAAAGTGACCGCCATTTTTTAAACGCATATCAATAATTAATTGGTGAACTGATTGGCTTTTTGGTATAGCATAGAATTTAACAGCAAACAGCTCTTTATTCATATCAGGTTCATTGAATACTGAATATTCAAGTGGACCTTTTTTGCAGGTCAATGTCGCTTCAGGTTGATGAGTAGCTAAAGCCAATTCTTGGGTTTGTGATTGATTGCTGTTACAACTTAATAGTGCAATCAAGCAAAAGGTTAAAATAAATCTAGTCATAATGTTCGTTTTTTTAATTCAGGATAAAACTAGTGGTATCAAGTGTTTAAAGTGTCAAAAAAATGCAAAAGAAGTGTCAACAGTTGTAAAAAGTCCTAAAATTGTCAGTAATTTACTGTCATTATGAGTAGAAAAGTTATTTATATCATCATTGGTTTGATTATCACCGTTTTATCAATTTACAATCTATCAAGTTCTAAAACGCAGCCAGTGACATTTACCGAAAAGGTGAAATTGGCCCTTCGTGATGCGGGCAATCAATTGTTATTAGCCAATCAGGATTCTACGTCATTAATTCGTCCTATTAAAAAGCTAGAACCTTTAAAATATGAGCTTTCTTTTGAAAAGCCATTAACTATTGAACCCGATAGTTTGGTTGATATTTTAGAACGAAGTCTTAATAACGCTAAACTTCCTAATGAATACCTTACAGAAGTATTGCAATGTGTTGATCAGGAAGTAGCTTATAGTTTCGACATGAAAAAAAGCATAGATACTGATATTATTCCTTGTGGTGGTCGTGACTTACCCAAAAACTGTTACACAATAACGGTTCGTTTTACAAACGATTTACAAACTACTCAAAATAGTACCATTTGGTGGTATATATTACTAACTGGTGGTTTTTTGCTTATTACATTGGGTTTTCTTAAAAAGAAATCAGATGATTCAACTGCTCCAAAAGATGAAAACCACATGGTAATTGGTAGTTTTAATTTTTATCCTGAACAGAATAAATTAGTAAAACAAGCTACTGAAATTAGCTTATCTAAAAAGGAATGCGAAATACTTGCCATCTTTGTAGCTCGGCCAAATGAAATAATAAAGCGCGATGAACTTACTAAAACGGTATGGGAAGATAATGGTGTAATAGTTGGGAGAAGTTTGGATACTTACATATCTAAATTACGTAAAAAATTACAATCTGATAATTCAATTAAATTGACTAACGTTCATGGTGTGGGCTATAAATTGGAGATTGAGCAATAATCAGATTTACTTATATTTATAAAAAACTTTAGCCTATGTCAAGATTCATTTTGCTTATGCTATTTGTAGCCATAATACCATTAAAGGCTCAAACGCTTCATTTCAAGGTTATTCATGATGGTAAATCGCTTGGAACATTAGATGCTACCAAAACTGTAACAGGAAACACCGTCATTTACACAAGCCATACAGAAATAGAGTATCACTTGCTAGTAGCTATAAAAGTGGTGTATGACTATCATGTAACTTATACCAATGGTCACTTGCAAGAAGCTAAAGCACACATTATAGTGCGAGGGAATGATAAAACCAAAGCCAAAACCGTAAAAGAAGGTAGTGCTTATGGTTATTATTCAGAGGGAGCGTTTGTCAAAAAAATACCAGCTGAATTTATAAAACACAGTATTGTACAATTGCTGTTTGAAGAGCCTGTGGGTGTAACCAAAATTTATGCTGAAGAGCATGGTGAATACCATAATATCCGCGCAATTGGCGACCATACGTATCTAAAAACAGCACCTAATGGCAATACAAACACCTACTATTACAAGAACGGATTACTTCAAAAATCCGATGTAAATGCAGGCGTTATTAAATTCTCTATAGTAAATGTGCCACAATGATAATGGGTGTTCTTTACTATTAATCTACGCGAACACCAGCATCAGCAATATTAGAAAGAGCGTCTGCAATGGTAGCAAGGTTGTTATTATTCAGAGTTCCTAAATTATGCCTGTCTGATAAATAATAAGGATTGTTATACGCTACATTTACAGCACCCAAACTATTTTGATATACCAACATTTTTTGAGGTAAATCAACTGATATAGATGGTTTATCTTGCATTAAGGGTGTTCCTAGATTGGGATTACCAAAAATGATAAGTTTGGCTGGAGGTAATTCAATACCAGTTTCAAAAGCATTGGCTTTTAAATCTATTTCAGCAAAAATAGTAACACCTGTCAATTCGTTTATGTTTTGAACAATGTTGTCATATGTGGTATCAAAATCATTTTCACTCAACACCAATGTAATACCATCTACCGGATCAGCGATAGCATTATTGTATCGAACGTTTGTTTCTCCTGCAATGGAAACTACACTGCTTTGTGTATCTTCCAGTAATTGTAAATTACTTGGGTCATTCAAGGCATATCTGTTATCTAGGTAGGCCGAACTATTAAAGATGGCTGTACTTTTATTACCATTTTCATAAACTGAAATCCGTAAGGGCAAGTCCAATCCCAATTTCATGTTGTTCTCCATGAGCATAGCGGTAATACTTGGATTACTAAAGTAAATGGTTCTAGTATTGTTTAAAGTCATTCCAGCTGTGCTGGCATTTAGGCTGTGATCAATTTCAGCAATAACATCAAGATTGGTGTTGGCATTAATTTCTGTCTTTAAAGCATCATATAGGCTGTTTGTTCCCATATCTGTTTGAATATAGCCTATACCACTGGCTTGTGGTGCTGTATCTGATTCAGGAATAAATACGGTATCATCATCACTGCTGCATGATACGCATATGAATAAAAATGGTATTAAGTAATATAATAAGGTTTTCATAATGTTTGTTTTTACCTAAAGTAATAGTTAAACAGACCTTGTCTTTGCTTGATTGCTAAAAGTATGAACGTTTTTAATATTTAAGGTTTTCGTAAAGTTTCTTACTAGGACAGTTCATTAGAAATACGTATCTTTTACAGATTGATATTAATTAAATTAAAACCAATTAAATATGAACACAAAAAGTATAAAAGCTTACGGTGCAGAGTCATCAGATGCCGATTTAAAACAAATGCAAATTGATAGACGTACGGTGTTACCTAAAGATGTAGAAATAGATATTTTATTCTGTGGTGTTTGCCATTCAGATCTACACTTTGCCCGTAACGACTGGGGCATGACGGAATTTCCAGTTGTACCAGGGCACGAAATCGTTGGGCGTGTATCTAATATAGGTTCAGAAGTGAGTAAATATAAAGAAGGCGATTTAGTTGCCGTTGGTTGTTTGGTAGATTCATGTAGAACTTGTAATAATTGCCAAGCGGATTTAGAACAATACTGTACTAATGGCTGGGTAGGTACCTATGGTGGTTATGACAAGCATTTAGATACCAATACCCATGGTGGGTATTCTGAAACTATTGTGGTAGATGAAGACTTCGTACTACGTGTTCCTGAAAATTTAGACAAAGCTGGAATAGCACCTGTTCTATGTGCAGGTATTACGACATGGTCGCCATTACGACACTGGAAGGCTGGTAAAAACACCAAAGTAGCTGTAGTGGGTCTAGGCGGTCTTGGTCATATGGCTATTAAATTAGCGCATGCTCTAGGTAGTCATGTCACCTTATTTTCACGTTCAACCAATAAAATAGATGATGCTAAGCAATTAGGTGCTGATGAGGTAGTTATATCAACAGATGAAAGCGCCATGGAAGCAGCTGCGGGTCGTTTTGATTTAATACTAGATACCGTACCATATGCACACGATTTCAATCCATATATTAATACATTAAGCACAAATGGTACGTTAGTTGTTTTAGGTTATTTAGGTCCTTTAGATCCAGCATTGATAACAGTACCTATGATTATGGGACGTAAAGCTGTGGCAGGATCTTTAATTGGCGGTATAGCCGAAACACAAGAGCTTCTGGACTTCTGCGGAAAGCATAATATTGTTTCTGATATCGAGGTAATAAAAATGCAGGATATTAATACAGCCTATGAGCGTATGCTCAAAAGTGATGTTAAGTATCGTTTTGTTATCGATATGAAGTCGTTGAAAAATTAATTTATTTAGGTATTTAAAATTTCTGATAAGGTGCAAGGTGTCAATGCTTATGCACCTTTTCTATGTCAATTGGTGCCTTAAGCAAGCTGTTAAAAGTTCCTTTTTTAACACTTTAACACATAATTGGGCATTAACTATATTATTTAACCTACTTTCGCCACGATGCTAGTTAGTTGAACAGCTCAAATACTCATAATTTACAAGGTTTATTATGATTGTTTTTGATATTTCTTCAAGACTTTGAAAGTCACAGTCTTTTGACTTTATTACATAAAGGACACCTTATCCCACACTTAAAATACTGAATGTCATTTTGCTATAAAAAAATCAATAGCGCATTACGTAAATAAGCTCAATGAAGCAATTGAGTGTTCAGTATAAATATTTACAATCAATATTATGATAAAAACATTAATAAATAAGTTAATAAAAACTAATAAAACAACAATTATGAAAGAAGGTACCGTAAAATTTTTTAACCATGCCAAAGGATTTGGGTTTATTACCGTTACAGACACCGAAGAAGAGGTATTTGTACATTCATCAAACCTTATTGACCAAATACAGGAAGCTGACCAAGTCAGATTTAATGTAGAAAAAGGTGATAAAGGCCTTATGGCAGTTCAAGTGCGTAAAGCATAAACAACTCATATATAATGTAAGTAAACCATCTGTGAAAACAGATGGTTTTTTTATTGATACGACAATATTAAAAATGAACGGCAGCCATCATTTGTAATAAATAAATAATTCTTTCAGGAGTTTTTGGCTTCAAGTTGTTATATAGCTATAAACCAAAAACACTAATATGAAAAAAATACTTTTTCTACTTTTAGCAGTAGCACTATGCAATTGTTCCAATGATGATTCGTTAATCGTAAACCAACAAGAACCTGAAGATCTTACCATATATAATCCGGACTTAACCATTGTAGAGAATCTAGACAATGGGGTAGCGGTATTGGATATTACGGGCGAGCTGGGCGTAGAAGCCTTATACGGTATTGAATATGGAGGTGGATATATTTTCCATGTCAACGAAACAGATGGCAAACTGATGGTAGCCACCGACTATTCTACTATAGGGCAAACTTCATGGGGCGATCATTTTGATTTAACCAATAGCGCCGAAATAGGTGCTGGGCTTGACAATACACAGCAAATTGTTGATGGTAACCTAGCCGACAACAGTAATGTACCTAACGGTCTTGAGTTTGGTAGCGACGATTACGCCTTTAAAATCGTTTGGGATTTAGAACATGCTGGATATGACGATTGGTATGTACCTAGTAAAGGTACTATGGAAGCTATTTTTGATAACGTACACATGCGTGGCATGGGTAATTTTGATGAAACACAATTCTACTGGACTTCTACTAAAGAAGGGTATCAACCTTATGTGATGACCTTTAATCCTAACACCTTTAATGGTGATTGCTTTTTAGGTACTTGCTTTGCCAGTAATGCTGTGGTAATTGTGAGACAATTTTAAACAAACTAATTAATGAGTCGTTCTATTCTAGGGCGACTCAATTAATTACTGGTTCCAAAACCTCCCATACTGTCTGTGCTACAATTTTATGCCCTGCAACCGTAGGGTGAATACCATCACTCTGATTTAATTCAGCAATACCGCCAACATCCTTGAGTATAAATGGTATGAATTCTAAACTGTTCTTTTGTGCTAAATCAGCATAAATAGACCTAAATTCAGACGTATAATCTTGTCCCATATTTGGAGGCAACTCCATTCCAGCTAAAATAATAGTGGTTTCTGGGTTTTTAGCCCGCACGGCATCAATAATAGCTTGTAAATTGGCTCTGGTTTCTGAAAGTGGTACACCACGTAAACCATCATTACCGCCTAACTCTAAAATAAATACAGCAATATCTTGATTGAGTACCCAATTAATGCGGCTTCTACCACCAGCTGTCGTTTCACCACTTAATCCCGAATTAACCACATCATACGCCAAACCTAATGAGTCTATTTTTGCTTGCAGTAAAGCAGGATAAGCATCGTTGCTATCATCCAGTCCATATCCAGCTGTTATACTATCTCCAAAGCAAAGAATAGTCTTTTTTGAACTCTCAACTACATCAGTCGTATTGGTTTCTGTGGTTGCGTCTTGAGTATCTGTTTCTTTTGAATTGTTTGAGTTCCCACATGATATTAAAGTGAAGACTATTAGAAAATAACAAAACTTTATGAATTTCCATTCCATAATGCTAGGTGCTTTCAAAAAGGATTGTATATTTTTAGGGCTGTACATACGTTGTAGAATAAATTAAAATTTACATGTCAAAGATATTAAAGATTAATGGGTTAGAAAAGACATATGAAAGTGGCTCTAAAAAACTTACCGTTTTAAAAAATATATCATTTGAGGTGGAGCAGGGGCAAACCTTTTCCATTGTCGGACCATCGGGTAGTGGAAAAACAACTTTGTTGGGCCTATGCGCTGGTTTAGATAAGCCCGATGCTGGCACTGTTGAATTATGTGGCCACGATTTAAGTGCGTTGAATGAAGATGAACGTGCCCAATTACGCAACAAAGAAGTTGGCTTTATATTTCAAAACTTTCAATTACTGCCAACGCTAACGGCTCTTGAAAATGTGAGTGTACCATTAGAACTTCAAGGCTCAAACAATGCAGCTGAAGTAGCCAAAACCTTATTAGAAAAAGTGGGTTTATCAGATCGTATGCATCATTACCCATCGCAATTATCGGGTGGCGAACAACAACGGGTTGCTCTAGCACGTGCCTTTTCAAACACACCTTCTATTTTATTTGCTGATGAACCTACAGGTAATTTAGACGATGAAACAGGAGAAAAGGTCATTCAATTATTGTTCGAGCTTAATAAAGAAGCTGGTACGACATTAGTGATTATTTCCCACGATTTAGACCTTGCCAACAGAACCCAACAAATTTTAAAACTAAAAGGTGGGCAAATTGTCACCAATCAAACCACTGCAACATTTTGAGTAAAGCACAATTCCAATCTAAAAGCAAAACATCCTGGCTTTTTAAAATGGCATGGCGCGATGCCAAAGCCAGCAAAGTAAGGCTGCTATTATTTATGGCATCTATTATTTTGGGAATTGCGGCAGTTGTTTCGATTCAATTGTTTAGTGAGAATTTAAAAGATAATATCCAGCGACAATCCAAGGTTTTAATGGGAGCCGACTTTATCATTGATAGTCGCGATGAGCCTACAGAACGTGCTCAAGCTATCATTGATTCTTTAAATCCTGATGCTCGCGAAGTGAACTTTGTATCCATGATCGCCTTTCCAAAAAACGGCGGTACCAAATTAGTGCGTGTTCGAGGCTTGGATGGCGATTTCCCCTTTTATGGTAAATTAACCACCATACCCAGTTCGGCTGCTGCTAGTTATCAAGAACTAGGAGGCGCTTTAGTGGATGCCACACTCATGTTGCAATATGATATTAAAGCAGGTGATTCCATTAAAGTAGGGGAGATTACATTACCCATTACAGGGGCTTTAAAATCGATTCCAGGCAGTAATGCCATGTCGTCTTCGGTAGCGCCTCCGGTAGTTATACCTTATCGGTATATTGCTAAAACGGAACTCCTGCAATTTGGAAGCCGTAAGGAATACCAGTTTTTTTATAAGGCGCCTACTGCCGATTTAGAAGCCTTGGAGAATCGTATTGAACCCATGCTCGACCTAGAAAAGGCCGATTTAGACACCCACACCAGCACAAGCAGACGTT
The DNA here is from genome assembly GCF_012931685.1 of Hanstruepera ponticola. Taxonomy (GTDB): domain Bacteria; phylum Bacteroidota; class Bacteroidia; order Flavobacteriales; family Flavobacteriaceae; genus Hanstruepera; species Hanstruepera ponticola. Next base: position 187,244 of record NZ_JABANC010000003.1, on the reverse strand, counting down.
TAGGGCGTCGGTATGATAATGTGGGTAAGTTCTTAAATCTGGTGGCATTTATTGCCTTACTATTGGGCTGCGTGGGTATTGCCAGCTCTGTAAACATTTACATTAAGGAAAAACTAAAAGCAGTTGCCGTGTTGAAATGCATGGGCGCCACACGCCGACAAAGTTTCTTGATATTTCTGATACAAATATCAGGAATTGGCATCATTGGCGGACTTATCGGAACACTTATAGGTGTTGGTTTGCAGGAGCTTTTTCCGTATATCTTAAAAGATTTTTTACCCTTCGATGTCGAAATACATATTAGCATGCAACCCCTAATCATGGGTGTATTACTGGGGCTTTTTATGTCGGTTTTATTTGCCTTATTGCCACTGATGCGCACCTGGTATGTGTCGCCATTGGAAGTGCTGCGAATAGGTGGTACGCCTATGGAAAAACCTAAAAAAGCACGCCTAATTATCTTATTAATCATTATCGCATCGCTATATGCCTTTTCATTTTGGTTGCTTAAAGACTGGCAGTATTCCGCTGCGTTTGTTATAGGAGTTTTGGTAACCTTTGCTATTTTGGCGGCAGTTGCGGTGCTGTGTATGAAAATCGTAAAAGCCTTATTTCCTAAATGGGCAGATTTTACAGTGAGGCAAAGCTTGTTAAACTTATTCCGCCCCAATAATCAGACATTAGTTTTAATCGTTGCCATTGGATTAGGAACGTTTTTAATAAGCACCTTATACTTTACCAAGGACATTCTGTTAGCAAAAACAAGTGTTGGCGCCAGTACTGAAAATGCCAATCTTATTGCTTTAGATGTGCAAAGCACTCAACTTACTGAAACCATTACAACGTTTACAGACAATAATTTAGAGATATTAGATAATATCCCACTGGTAACCATGCGCATGCACAGTATTAAAGGGCGCACCGTTAATGCTATCCAGCAAGATAGTACCCGCAGTATAAGAGGATGGCTTTTAAATCATGAATTTAGAACCACCTATCGTGAAAATCTCATCGCATCAGAGGAATTAACACAAGGGAACTGGGTCTCTAATCACACCACTAAAGACCCTATACCAATATCCATTTCTGATAATCTAGCGCAAGACGGCAAATTGGCCATTGGTGACAAGGTTGTTTTCAATGTACAGGGTGTCCTTATGGAAACCGTTGTGGGCAGTATCAGGAAGGTTGATTGGGGACAAATGCAACTCAATTTCTCCATAGTATTTCCAAAAGGCGTGTTGGAACAGGCACCACAGTTTAATGTTTTAACTACTTATGTGCCAGATGAGACACGCTCGGCTAAATTACAAAGCGAATTGGTAGCCAAGTTTCCAAATGTATCTATTATCGATTTAAGACAAGTATATACCATCATTGAAGATATATTGCAAAAAGTAACATGGATTATCAATTTTATGGCTTTCTTCAGCATACTTACCGGTATTATTGTACTAATTGGTTCTGTGCGTAATAGCAAGTACCAACGTGTTAAAGAAAGTGTGTTATTAAGAACACTGGGGGCTAAAAACAAGCAGATATTACGCATATCGGCATTGGAGTATTTGTTTTTAGGGCTTTTAGGGAGTTTGGTAGGTGTACTTTTAGCGCTAGTCAGTAGTTTGCTATTAGCTATCCTGGTTTTTAAAGAACCCTTTGTACCATCAGCCGTGCCGTTTTTGGGATTCTTACCGGGTATTTCACTTTTGGTATTAGCTATTGGTTTAAGCAATATTCAAGGGGTGTTAAAGAGTTCGCCTTTAGAAGTATTGCGGCGAGAGGTGTAAACAATAGGGATTTGCCAATCAATGGATTGCAGCATATCCTAACAAGAATCAATTCATCCATAAAATACTACAGTTCGGTTAAATTCAATATATAGGTATGGCTTTCTCCAATATATTTGTACCATAAAGTTACACCAACCAATTGAAGTATAATAAGAGATATGAAAAAGTCTACGCGAAAAAAAAGTAAAGGCAAACAACTATTTAGAATCGTATTACTGGTAGGTACGGTTATATCCTTATGGTTTGTGCCATGGATTATAGTCAAAGCCTGGATAGTACCACTGCCAGACACCGTTCAGGAGCAAGTGGATCAAACATTAACCTATGGTTTTGATGGCGTTATTGTTTATGTAGATCAAGCTGGTAAAGCACCAGCCTTTTATACGGCAGGCTATCATAACCGCGAACAACAAATACCAGCCAAACCTGATGCCTTATTTAAAATTGCCAGTATCAGCAAGTTATATATTGCCGTATCTATCACAAAATTAGTAGGCGATAAGCAATTGTCTTTAGATGAAACGCTAGCAGATTATTTTCCAGAGCTTGTAGGTAGAATTGAAAATGCAGAAACCATTACCTTAAAAATGATGGTTCAACACCGGTCTGGCATACCAAATTTCACAGATAATCCCGCTTATTGGGAAGACGAACAAACCAATAGTAAAACAGCACTCGATTTTGCTCTCGATCTCCCAGCTAGTTTTGAACCCGATGAAGGTTATGAATATTCAAATACCAATTATTTATTGCTTCGGGAGCTTATTAAAAAGGTAACAGGCCATAGTCACGAACAGTTTATAAAAGAGCGCATACTAAAACCGCTTGAATTGCATAACACCTTTTTTTCGCTTAATGAAGTGAATCTAGATGATGTTATGAGTGGGTATTACGTTGGGTATGATGAAGATTTTAAGGCGAATGAATACGGCATGATAGCAACAGCAGAAGATGTGGCAATATTTTTACGAGCCTTAAACGATGGTTCTGTATTTGATGCAGGCGAACAGGAAATCTATCCTTATGAGTACAACCATGGTGGTCTGGTACCAGGTCATCAAAGTATGGCAGAATACCATAAAGATATCGATGCCGTGGTTATACAATTTATGAATACCACCGATTTTGAAGGTTACCAATATAATTTACTAGAAATAACCCATAACCGTGTTGTTAAAATCTTACGGAAAGCAACGAATCAGTCATTGTAACATTTGTTGTACTACGGCGTCTTTTAAGTATCACAATCAATCAAAATAATCATGACAGTTTTAGTAGTAGGTGCCAGTGGGGCAACCGGAAGTAAATTAGTTGAACAACTACTTGTTCAAAACCATAATGTAAAAGTCATTGTAAGGTCTCCTGAAAAGGCGCCAGATGCTTGGAAAACTAATGACAATCTCCAAATAATTGCTGCAAGCGTATTAGAATTAACCGATACCGAAATGCGCAATATTGTTCACGATTGTCAGGCTGTAGCATCCTGTCTGGGGCATAACCTGACGTTTAAAGGCGTGTACGGTCATCCAAGACGCTTGGTTACAGATGCGACACGCAGATTATGCCAAGCAATAGTGTCTAATAACCCACAGCAACCTGTAAAGTATGTGCTAATGAATACTACAGGGAATCGTAATCGGGATTTAAACGAACCCATTTCCTTTGCTCAAAAGTGTGTTATAGGATTGTTGCGTTTACTCTTACCACCGCATGTAGATAATGAAAAAGCAGCAGATTATTTAAGAACACAAATAGGGCAGGACCATCAAACAATTGAATGGGTTGCCGTAAGACCAGATGGTTTGATTAACGAAGACACCGTAACCGACTATGAGATTCACGCCTCACCAACACGAAGTGCTATTTTTAATGCAGGTAAAGTAAGCCGTATTAATGTGGGGCATTTTATGGCAAGTCTTATTACTAACGAAAACCTTTGGAGTAAATGGAAAGGGCAGATGCCTGTTATCTATAGTAAGTAATATTCAAATAGCGTGTCTGAATCAAGGTATAGCACTAAATAAACAAAGGGAATTAAAAGATTTTTTACACCTTCAATTCCCTTTGGTATCTTAATTCCTTCAGTTGGCATTATCCGACGAAGTTCAATGGGTTTGTTTTCAGCTGTATAATACTTAAGCACCCCAATTAAGATTCAACTAATATAGGAAATATAATTGACAATTCAAAGCCTTTAGGGCTCTTTTTTAGGTCTTTAACTCCTCATTTGTATTTTAAGAGAAATTTATGAGAAATCACTTTACTGATGATGTGTGGGATAGTATCTTTATGATTCATTCTAAAAAAAGAAAACATGAAAACATTATATGAAGCTACCACCGAAGCTGTTGGTGGCAGAGCAGGCTATGTAAAATCAGAGAACGGTCCTATTGACTTTAACTTATCAGTACCTAAATCTATGGGAGGTGCTGGTGGTGATGGTGCTAACCCGGAACAATTATTTGGTGCGGCCTATGCGGCCTGTTTTGGTGGTGCTATACAAGCTATTGCCAAACAACAAGGTTTGGATATTGATGACGCCGCTTTAAGCGTGACCGCTGTTATTGGCTTTTGTAAGGATGATGATGGGTTTTGTCTAGAAGCTACACTAGATTGCTATATTCCAGGTGTTGATCTGGAGACTGGCGAGCAATTGGTTGAAAGTGCTCATGAAGTTTGCCCATTTAGTAAGGCTACACGCGATAATATTACGGTGACTTTAAACTTGTTGTTGGATGAATAACTCTCAACCTTTGTCATGCTGAACTTGTTTCAGCATCCATTTTTGTCATTGACTTCGTCGAATCTTCGATTTCCGCACTTGATGCGGAATCTATGTAAAGTAGTATCTGATGGATCCTGCGTCAAGCGCAGGATGACAAGCTCAATATGATTGCAGGAAAAAAATAACTGTATTGACTTCTCGATACATTCCGACGCTTCGGTCGGAACACTCGAAGTGACGAGGAGGTTTTAAAAATTCAAATAGGTGTCTAAATTTTAGTTTTGGGCACCTTTTTTTATGCTTTTTTGTTAATGGTGTTTTTTGGGTCGTTTTTTGTAGGAATTTTCACGGTTTGACCTTAAGGAGACCTTAAGGAGACCTTAAGGAAACCTGACGCAGACCTTAAGGAAAAATGACCAAAATTTAGAGGTATGCATTTTTATGATTTTAATAATTGGTATTCAGGTGGTTGTAAGAATTTTCTAAAAAGTGGAATTTTTTTGAATCTGATTTTGAAAAATTTTCAATGAAAGGCTGATTTTTTATAAAATACTGTAATTCAAACGGTTTGGTTGTTAATTTCGATTTTATATATTTGATTTGACGATGCTTCTCATTTCTGCGATCGCGAGGTAGAAGGGTAGGCATGGTTACGATTCCGGAAATCGTTTTTATTATTATCTCTCCCAAGAATTACTTAATAGCAATTTGTTTTAAAGATTTAGATCCCAAGTCTAATCTGTATTTATTAACCAGATATACCGATGTGTATTGGTATATCATAATACTTATTAAAATGGCTCGTAACACAAGCTTTATTAAGTTGGAAGGCACCCTGGATGGGTTGACCTTTTATAACAAAGACGGCGAAAATGTTGTTAAAACAAAGAGTAGCGTGAGTAAAAACCGTATTATGAACGACCCGACGTACAAGCGTACGCGCGAGAACATGATTGAATTTGGCGGTGCCAGTAAGGTTGCCAAAGCCTTTAGAGATGCCTTTGCTAATGTGGTGCGCCTGATGGGCGATACCTATTTGAGTGGCCGACTTAACCGCACCATGAAATTGATTAACAAAAATGGTTCTGGTGTTCGTGGTGAACGGGACTTTGATGTGGTGAGTATGCGGGATATTTTGTTGAACTTTGAGTTTAACCTGAATGACCCTTTTAACACCCAATTTTTTGCACCCAGTGGGTTGCCTAGTATTAATGCCACCCGTGATATTGTGACGTGGTTGGTACCTGATTTTGATACGGACTCGTATTTGCGTGCTCCGGAAGGTGCTACGCATTTTAAACTGGTGCTGGCTGCGGGGTATGTGGATAATTATGTGTTTGAGAAAACTACGGAAACCTATGTGCCCACTGATGAGTTGGTGAATGGCAGGGGTGATGTGTTTTATAGTGATGCCATAGCGCTAGGCGGTATGGTGGGTGCTGATACAACGCTAACGGTTGATATGAGTGCCCTTGGTGTGATACCTGCCAGTAGTGCGCTGTTTGCGACTGTTGGTATTGTGTTTTACCAAGAGATAAACAGTGAGCTTTATGTATTGGCACAAGGTAATGCCATGAAAGTTGCTGTAACGGGATAATTTTCCTGACTGATTAATTAGTAAACCCGCTTTGGTTTTGGAGAGAGCCAGAGTGGGTTTTTTTTGGTTTATAAAAATACGTACTTGTACGTATTTTATTTTTGAGTTTGAAGTTGTAATTTGAAGAAATTAATTAACTAAAACTAGATAAAGATTTTAAACAGATATGTTAGACCAATCATTTTCTTTAGAAAACTTCAATAAAATATTTGAAATTGAAAACCGTAAAGGAAATTTTGAAACAAAATATTATTCCGATAAATTCCTTGATCTATCAAATGAATTAAAAAAGCAAAGAAAAATAATAAAAGCATTTAAAAGTAAGGGAGATATAGCTAAGGATGACGAACGTCTTTTAGAACTTAATGAAGAAAAGAAAAAGATTGAAGAGAAGAAAAAGAATGAATTAGAAATTACTTTGCAAGAATATGTCGAAAATGTAAATAGTAAAGGTTTTAAGTTTGTGTTTTCTAAATTCTTACACGAAGCAAGTGGTAAGTATGTTTATCCGATAGGTAAAGATGCATCCTCGTATTTTGCTATGAAACAATTGCAATTTAACATAAATCGCACTTTTAAAGTCAAACAAGGCAACAGATATTTGATTTCAAAACAAGTTCAGTCTTTAATTAAAGATAATTTCCCTAAAATAGTTTTGAGAACAGATATTAAAGGTTTTTACGAGAGTGTACCACAAGAGCGGCTTTTAAACATGATTAATGATAACCAATTGTTAAGCCCAAAATCAAAGACTTTAATTAAAAATCTATTTTATAGTTATAATGTACTAACTGACCAAATAAAACTGCCTGTTAATGAAAGAAAAGGTATACCAAGAGGCGCAGGAATAAGTGCATATTTGGCGGAACTTTATATGCGAGAAGTAGATAATAAAATAAAAAGGTTAGGTAACGTAACTTATTATGGTAGATATGTCGATGATATAATTGTTCTCTTTACTCCAAGTTGGAAAATGAGCCTTGATGATTATAAAAATAAGGTTGAAGAGATTATTTCTGAAAGTAGTTTATTAATGAATCCATCAAAAACATACCCTTATGATTTAAATAGTGATAAAAGCTTAATAAAAATTGAATTTTTAGGTTACGTTTTCAGTATTGAAAACTCAGAATATACAGGAACATCTATATCTAAAAACAAAAAGGACAGATATCTATCAAGAATAGAAAAAACTATCGATGTTTTTCTCGAACAAAAGGTTTTTGCATCTTCTGAAGCATCAAAGTTATTATTACATAGATTTAACTATTTGACAAAAAACACAAGACTACACAAACCAAAAAAGGGTTTAGTGGGAATATATTATTCTAATAGTTTAATAGAGAAAAATTGTAAAGATTTAGAGTTTTTAGATAATGAATTACACAAAATAATTGATCACAAATTACCAAGTAGTACTTACAAAAGTTTAAACAAAAAACTAAAGGAATATAGTTTTGAAGATGGATTTAAGAATAAAAGGTTTTTTAATATAAATTCTAAAAAGAAAAACATACCTGATCTGCGACCAGATAAACTGAAAGAGATAAAAAAATTAGATAATAATTTTGAAAGAATAATATCAGTTTGGAAATAAAATGAGAAAAAGTATATCAAAAAAACCAATTAGTTACTCGATAGAAAGGGCTGTATTAAGTGATGTGCTTCCCTATGAAACACCAATTATTTTTTCAAATCGTCATTTTTATGAATTTTTAGTTAATCATAAAATTAAACTAAAAGACGATTCCATAAGTTGGATAAAATGTAAAGACGATGACGTTTTAAAAAGATTACTATCCATTTTATTTGATATAAAAGACATTTCTTCTTCAACTAATAATACCCTAAAACTGAATGAGAAAGAATTAAGAAAAATAGCTTTTCATTATAAAATTACTCATAAAGAAAAAGATTTTCGTGATTTAGCAATACCACATCCGAAGAGCCAAATTGAATTAGTTTCTTTTTATGAAGAATTTAAAGAACTAATTGTTTATTACTCCAAACAAAGCCCTTTTTCAATCAGAAAACCTAATAGCATAGCAAAATTTGTTTATTTAAATGATGGTGCAACAAAAAAAGGAAATCAAGATGATTTTATTGAAGAAAGCGGAAAAGAATATAAAAATTTAAAAACTTTTTTTACCTATGAATTATACTCCAATATCTATAAATTTTATGAAGACTATATTTATCATAGAGCAGAAAAAAAGTATAACAAAATGTTCAAATTTGATATTGCAAAATGTTTTGACAGTATCTATACTCACTCACTTTCTTGGGCAATTATAAGTAAAGATTTTGTAAAGAACAACTTGAATCGTGATTCAAATACTTTTGCTGGAAAGTTTGATAAGTTTATGCAGAATACTAACTATGGTGAAACAAATGGAATAATTATTGGCCCTGAATTCTCTAGAATTTTTGCAGAGTTGATTTTGCAGCAAATTGATAAAAAGATTGAACAAAAATTAAGAAAAAAAGGCTTAGTACATAAAGTTGATTATGAAATTTATAGATATGTCGACGATTTTTTTGTTTTCTATAATGATGGAAAAACTAAAGATGAAGTTTTAGATAATTATAAAATTAATTTAAAAGAGTACAAAATGTCTTTGAATGATTCTAAGACGAAATTATATGAAAAGCCGCTGATAACAGAAATAACAATAGCAAAGAATAAAATTGTAAATCTTTTAAAGAATAAAATTAAATTTAAAATCAAAAAGGATAAAGATAAAGAAGATAAAAAAATTCCAGAAGATAAGAAAGACGACGCAAATTTTGTTCCTGACAAAAAGATAAAGGTTAGTGATGTTGATATAAGATGCAATTCAAATAAATTAATTACAGAATTTAAAACAATAGTTGTTGAGTCAAATGTTCTTTATAAAGATATAATGAATTATACTTTAGCAATTTATAAAAGTAGCTTAACGAGAAATATTAAGAAATATGAAGAGCATAAAAGAAAACTAGAAAAAAGAAAATTCAATGGGTTACTGACTAAAAAAGAAGAAAAAAAGCTAATTAAACAAGAAGCAAAATTTACGAAATATATTGAAGAAATTCTTGATTTTGTGTTTTTCCTTTATGGTGTGTCTCCAAAAGTAAATTCAACGATAAAACTTGTAAATATTTTATCTATTGTTAATAAAACATTTAAGAAAAGATATAGATTTAATTATGAAGACTCTAAGGGTAAAATAAAATACAATCTGCTAAATCAATTTGATAAAATCAATCAAGAGAAAATATTTAAAAAAGTACTAGATGAAATTATATTAGTATTAGATAAGAGTAAACTAAATGAGAATTTGCAAATTGAAACCCTTTATTTGCTAATAGTATTAAAAGAGCTTGGAAAAGATTATAGATTAACTACGGTACAATTGGTTAAATATTTAAATTTAGATGAAATAATGACATCTGAGAATTTAAGTTATAGTCCAAAACGTTATAAATTCAAAAATGACATTAATTATTTTGTAATTACTGTGTTACTGTTTTATTTCAAAGATATTGTAATCTATAAAGGACTTAAAGTAATGGTTAAAAATGCCATTAGAAGTAAAATAAAGAATATCAAAAAAACTGAAAGATCAAAGTATTCTGAATTAGTATTATTGTTTTTTGATTTAGTATCTTGTCCTTATCTAAAAGAAGATGACAATAAATTTAAAAAAGAAATATTAACACTATTTGGTATACCAAGCAGTGAAAAAGATGAGTTTATTAAATTTGTTGAAAAACAAAAATACTGGTTTACTAAATGGAATAATTTCAATTTAGTTGAAGAATTAAATTCAAAAAGTTCGTTGGAACCATATTCGTAAACAATAAAGGGATGCACCAGATAATTTTTGCAATTTTATATTGCCACACACAAGCATCCTGATATGTCCGTAAAAAGACAGTCACAAAGTTAGCTTTTTCTGGGGCTAACTTTTTTATTAAGATTAATGAAAAGATACTTATCAAAATCAAGGTTTAAATTAGGGCTGGAATGTCCAACCAAGCTTTACTATACAAATAAAAACGAATATGCTAATCAAAAGAAGGAAGATGATTTCTTAGATGCATTAGCACAAGGTGGTTTTCAGTTAGAAGAATTGGCAAGGTTAGAATATGATGGAGGAACGCTTGTTGATGGTAATCCATGGGATTATCATTTATTAGTGAAGAAAACTAATGAATTGTTGAAGCAAGAAAATATCATTCTTTATGAACCTGCTTTTTTGTATAATAATTGTTTTATTAGAGTTGATATTTTGGTAAAAAAAGGTAACTCTGTAGAATTAATTGAAGTAAAAGCGAAATCCATAAATTCTAATGATAAATATTCGATTTTAGGGAAAAGGGGAGGACTTCGAAGTGAATGGAAAGCATATTTATTTGATATTGCTTTTCAAAATTATGTAATGGAAAATGCCTTTTCTAATTGGACAATCGAGCCTTTCTTATTACTAATTGATAAAAGTAAAACAGCAACTGTTGATGGCTTAAATCAAAAATTTAAAGTAACATCTAAATCGAATAACCGTACAGGAATAATTGTTAAAGAAGGAACTACTAAAGATGATATTGGAGAATCTATTTTAGCTAAAGTACCTGTGGAAACAATTATTTCTAATATAAAGTCTGGAGTATATAAATATGATGAGTCATTATCCTTTATAGAGGCTATTTCTCTATTTTCGGAGTATTATTCAAAGGATATAAAAATAAACTCTCCAGTCAATGTGAAATGCAAAAACTGTGAATTCTATACAACAGTTTATAATGACAGTTTAAAAAGCGGATATATTGAATGTTGGAAAGAACAAGTAAATATATCTAATTATGCGATTACTAATGAGCCAAAAGTTTATGAAGTGGGTAATTTTAAACTTGCATCCAAATTGATCGAAGAAGGGTTATATTTAATGAAAGATATAACTGAAGATGATATAACAATTGTACCAAAACTTAATGGATTATCATTATCAGAAAGGCAGTGGTTACAAATAAGTAAAGTAAAGGAAAATGATAATACTCCTTATATTGATATCGATGGATTAAAATTAGAAATGAGAAATTGGAAATTTCCATTACATTTTATTGATTTTGAAACTTCAACAGTTGCAATACCATTTAATAAAGGGAAAAAGCCTTATGAGCAAATTGCTTTTCAATTTTCACATCATAAAGTTTTGGAAGACGGTTCTATTTCTCACGAATCTGAATATATCAACTCTGAAGCAGGTTGTTTTCCGAATTTTGATTTTTTAAGAAACTTAAAAAAATCTTTGTCTTTTGATGATGGAAGTATATTTAAATATTCTTATCACGAAAACACTATTCTTAATGCTATCTATCTACAATTAATATCTTCAAATGAAAAGGACAAAGAAGAATTAGTTGATTTTATACAATCTATTAGCCATTCAAAAAATGAAAGTGCTATTTCCTGGGTAGGAGATAGGGATATGATAGATTTATGTGAAATGGTTAAGTTATACTATTATGACCCTCAAACAAAAGGCTCTAACTCTATAAAGGCAGTGCTACCAGCAGTTTTGAACAGTAGTGAATATTTAAAAAATAAGTATTCTAAACCTATAAAAGAGATTTCTTTAACAAGTTTAAATTTTAATGATGATAAAGTATTCATTGAATTTGACAAAAATGATAAAGTTATAAGTCCGTATAAAAGTTTACCACAATTATTCGATGATTGGAGTGAGGATGAATTAGATAGTTTAATGTCAGATTTAGAAGGAATTGACAATGGTGGAGCTGCATTAATTGCATATTCAAAATTACAATTTCAAGAAATGAATGATGCAGAAAGACTAGAAATAAGAAAAGCATTATTAATGTATTGTGAGTTAGATACATTAGCAATGGTAATGATATATGAGTTTTTTAGGGAATCAGTCAAATAATTATTTTATTTAGTTTTCTAAATATTAATTAATATTCATGCCCAATATCCTGTTTGTTTGTAGCGGAAATAAGGATCGGTCTAAAACGGCCGATGATTATTTTAGTGCCAAATATCCTGATATGCATTTTGACTCGGCTGGGACGAATAAGCGTGTTTGTGAGCAGCTTGGGACTACGTATGTTAGCCAAGCGCAATTGGATTGGGCGGATAGGGTTTTGGTGATGGAGGAGAAGCACCGTAAGGCGCTTGTTTCGGTTTTTGGTAGTGGTTGCTATGGTAAGATTATGGTTTTGGGGATAAAGGATGTGTACACTTATTATGATAGGGATTTGATTGGAGTTTTGGAGGAACGGGTTGATGTTCGTTCATTTTAATCATGAATTTTATCATGACAAGGTTTGCATACTGACACGAGCCATTTGATGGGTTCTTTGCCAATCTGGTATTTTGCATAGCGTTTGTGATGTACTTGGGTGGCGCGAGCTCCACAGTATTGGCAGGTCCAATTATCACGCTTGAATACCACATAGCGTTTACGACGCCAGGCATCGGATTTTAGGTAGACGTTCCGGTAGTAATCTCGGCGAGCTTTCCAATGGCTTATCCATTTTTGCTTTTTGTAATCATTGCTTACCAATAGTAAAATTATGTAAAGCCCAATAACGGAAACTACGATTAGTATGAGTCCGTATTGTTCTAAAGTTAAATCGGATAATGATTCCATTACTTATTGATATTCAAATAAATATACGATAATTACAATTTTATTTCAAATACGTGAGAAATGCTTAACAATAAATTTTGTGGGTATTTTTATGGAATAATAGATCCTGAAACAAGTTCAGGATGACAATCGTTGGGTTATATGTTTATGGGGTGAGATGCCGTTATATTCTGCTACTTACGCCTATACCTAAAAACTGACGTTCCTGTACTTTTATTTTTACTATTAAAAAGTATTTTGTTGCTTTGTTTCATAATGGCTAGTAGCAATACCACACATACCCGTAAGACCAAGCCTTCACTGTATTGGACCTGTCAGCTCCTGGGGTGGAGCCTGGTGTCCATCTATTGGGCCTATACGGTGTATACACGCGATAACTATGGGGTGTTTTACACGTTTATAAACTATGTGCTGGATATTGCCATTGGTATTTGTTTAACGCATGGTTACAGGCGCTTTGCTTTACATAGACACTGGAACGCATTGCCGCTTAAGAAATTGCTGTATAGGGTAGTACCCAGCATCCTTGTTTTGGCTGTGTTATATGTGTTGCTAAACAATATAAAATGGTACGTCTATTGGACGGCTATTGCCGGCGAGGTTGAAGATTTTGGGCAAGCCCTAGTGTATTGGGATCCTATTTTACTTACGGGTTTACGCTTAATGTCCATCTGGATTCTGGCGTATCACCTATACCATTATTACCAAAAAGAGGTGGCTACGGCTCAAGAAAATGCCCAACTATCTATTTTAACCAAACAGATACAATTAGATAATCTTTCTGCGCAATTGAATCCGCATTTCTTATTCAATTCGTTAAACTCCATTAAGTCACTAATAGAGGAGAACCCCAGTAAAGCCAGACGGGCCATAGATTTGTTATCAGATTTATTACGCTCCTCGCTCTATGAAACCAATACCGATTTAATAACTATTAAGGACGAGCTGGCCTTGGTAAGCGATTATATAGAATTGGAGAAACTACGCTTTGAAGAACGCTTATCTCTAGACATTACGCTAGACCACAGTTTAGAGCTTATTAAAATACCAACCTTAAGTATTCAATTACTAGTAGAGAATGCCATTAAACACGGTATTGATAAGTCGGTTAAAGGTGGTATTGTACGATTGGACATTAGTAAACAAGACGATACGCTAGTCATTAGCGTACAAAACCCTGGAAAATTGACAGCATCAAACACGAAAGGCGTAGGGCTTAAGAATTTAAAAGAACGCTTGGACTTACAATATAAAACAGCAGCAACCTGCACCTTAAGAGCACGGGATGCCCATACTGTAGAGGCGCAGCTTATTTTACCTTTAAATACCCATGAAGACATTTAAAACTATAATTATAGACGATGAGCGTTTGGCCAGAGAAGAGGTAAAGCGTGCTTTAAAGCCACACCAAGAATTTCATGTGGTCGGGGAGGCTTCGCATGTAGATGAAGCTCTTAAACTGATAGAAACCGAAGTGCCCGACATTATTTTCCTGGACATCCATATGCCTGAAAAGTCTGGCTTTGATTTATTGGAGGAACTGGGTACGGTACCAGAAGTGGTTTTTACAACTGCTTATGACCAGTATGCGGTTAAAGCCTTTGAGTTGAATGCCTTGGATTATTTAGTTAAACCCTTGCGCGACGAGCGTTTTGCCAAAACCATAGCCAAGGTAAAACAGGAACTGCTCAAGAAACGTGAGGCCACTCCCGATGTGTTGCCCATGCACCGCAAGATATTTATTAAGGATGGAGAGGCTTGTTATTTTATTCCACTGTCTGAGATTCGGTATATAGAATCGTTGGAGAATTATGCACGCTTGTATTTTGGTGAGCAGAAGGCTATGATTAAGCGTTCGTTAAATCTATTAGAGGAAAAACTGGATCCTACGGTATTTTTTAGAGCGAATAGAAGTCAGATAATCAATACCCATTATATACAAGCGATTCATCCGCATTTTAATAATAGGTTGCAGATTCAATTAACTTCAGGTGAAACGATAGATGTATCTAGCCGTCAGTCGGTTAAGTTTCGAAATTGGAATAGTTTGTAAGGTTAAAATGCCTCAATTATTGACGTTTAATGTCGTTATGTTACGCTCCTGTACTTTTTGTTTTTTGCCACGTTTAATGACCTTTACTTTGTGTCATTAATCATTAAAAACTAGAATTATGAAACCTTTTTTTATTCAGAATTACATTGTAACATTCATAGTGGCTTTAACACTATTGGTTTTGGCATCTTGCAAGAGTCATCAGGCTGTAACCGTGACGAAGCAACCCGTATTGTCTGATTATTCGCTAGGCGAGAAGTGGGTGTGGAAATATAAAGGCGTTACTGATGCAGGCGAAGTCCGATCAGATGGAACCGACACCAGACGTATTGTTGCTATTAATGGCGCATTAGGCATGACCTTAGGTAAGGATACCGTTTTGGTGTCTGACATTGTAAAGCCTGAAACGAGTGCCACACCACGCTATAAATGGCCTTTGGAGGTTGGTAAAACATGGACCTATGAAAAAGACTGGACCAGTCAAGATGGTACTACCGGAAAGCAAAGTCAGGACGTAGAAGTGCTATCCTATAAAGAAGAAACCGTAGGAGCAGGGACATTTATGGCTTACACCATAGAATACAAGGGAACCGTTTCCAATTCAAGGGGTTATAGTGCCCAAACAGATGAAGTGTGGGTGTATGCTCCAGAAGTCAAGAACTTTATAAGAATGACCCAAGTGCAAGACGGATTTTCTTATACCGAAGAATTAATTGAATATTCAAAATAAAACCAATCCATAACCATGACAGCATTTAAATTATTAAAGGTCGCATTTGTTCTACTGTTAGTCGGGTTGGTTTCCTGTAACTCGACAACAGACGTACAGCAACAGCCTAGAACCGTAAGTAGAGATGGCAAAGCCTATTTGGTGCAGGATTCTGTATTAATCACCACCAGAGATGGTGCGAAAGTATCTGCCATAATAGTTAGGAGCAAAGCGGAAACAAAACCACAGCCAGCCATACTGTTTCATACCATATATACGCGTACAGAAGACATAAACAGGGCTTATGAAGCAGCCGATAAAGGCTATGTAGGTGTGGTATCATACACCCGCGGGAAACACTTAAGTCCGAGCGAGATAAGGCCTTATGTTCATGAAGGTCAGGATGTGTACGATGTTATAGATTGGATTGCCAAGCAGGCGTGGAGCAATGCTGAAGTGGGGATGTATGGTGGTAGTTACGCTGGTTTTGTACAGTGGGCATCCATGAAGGAAGCTGTGCATCCAGCCTTAAAAACGATTGTGCCGTCGGTTGCTGCAGCTCCAGGTATTGCTGAACCTATGGAAAATGGAGTCTATTTTAACTTTCATTATCCGTGGTGGCATTATGTGACGAATAATAAAACGTTGGATACCGTTTCATATTATAATGGGAAACGCTGGAATGATTTATACTTTAATTGGTATAAAGATGGTGTGGCCTATAAGCGTTTGGATAGTTTAGATGTTGAACCCAATCCCGGATTCAATAAGACACTGGAGCACCCAACATTTGATAGTTATTGGAAAAGTATGACACTTTATAATCAAGCCGATTTTTCTAAAATTGATATACCCATCTTAAGTACTACAGGGTATTATGATGGTGGGCAGTTTGGGACCATGCACTATTTAAAATCACATTATCAATATAATCCTAATGCCGAGCATTACCTTTTGATAGGGCCTTATTCTCATTTTGGGGCGCAAGAATTACCCGAAAAGCACATTCTAGGGTATGATATTGATTCCGTAGCGCAGATAGATATTAAGAATTTAATTTTTGAATGGTTTGATTACATATTTAAAGATGCCCAGAAACCCACATTGTTACAGGATAAAATTAATTATCAAGTAATGGGTGCAAATACCTGGAAACATGTAGCTTCACTGGATAAACTGGCTACGGACTCGTTACAGGTATATTTTAGTAATCAGCGTTCTGGTGTGGCGTTTAAATCGACCTATGATACCGGAAATCTGGGTGTAAACGAACACTTTAGTTTAGCTAAAAGTGCTGATGCCACCAATTATATAGAACAAACCATTGATATGTCTGATCGCAGTCAGTTTTCCTGGAATTTAAGTGGCGATCGTAGTATTGTATCGGAAACCCTAACGGTTGGTCAAGGTTTCTCGTTTGCTACAGAACCCTTTGATGACGATGTGGAAATTACTGGAGCCATACGAGGCGTTTTAAATGTGGCTATCAATAAAAAGGATTTTGATTGTAATGTGTTACTATACGAACAAACCGCAGATGGGAAATTCTTTAGTTTGACATTACCATTTACAACACGAGCCAGTATGTCTCAAGACAAGGAACACAGAAACTTGTTGACTCCAAATGAAAAGACCGCCATACCGATTAGTAATTTTAGAATGACCAGTAAGAAACTAAAAAAAGGGAGTCGTATAGTTGTTGTTATTAATGGTATTAAGCATCCGTTTTCGCAAATAAACTACGGAACTGGAAAAGCTGTGAGTGACGAGACTATTCAAGATGCTGGAAAACCTTTAAAGATTAAATGGTATACGGATAGTTTTTTGACGATACCGATTAATAGGTATTGATTATTTTGATTTGTGAAGAAACGCTAATGCTTGACAATCACGCAAACGGTTTTTTTGTTGGTATTTTATCGAATTTTAGACCCTGAAACAAGTTCAGAATGACAGTTACTCAATTTTGTTAGGCTTAACTAGATTAACTTTGTTGAATCTACGATTTCAGTTTATATTTTAGATAGTATATAATTAAATCTTAAATAGCCTGTTTACATTACTTTTGTAGGTTTGACCAATGGGTATCTTGTGATCCTGTATGACTATACGATTGCCTTCAATAAATTTTATTTTATCAATGGCAACGATAAAGGATTTGTGAACGCGTAGGAAATGCGTAGGATTTAAAAGGGCTTCATAAAATGATATTTTTTCATGACTTACAATCATGTCATCCTTTAGATATAGCTTGGTATAATTCCCGTAGGCTTCAATATATAGCAGGTTGTCTAATTCTATTTGATGGTGTTTTTTATCACCTTTAACAAATAGGCTAGAAGGATTGGTATTGCTGTTTGAAACTTCTCGTATTACCGTTTTAGATGTCTGTAACTCTGAAACCTTGTTTACGGCTTTTACCAGTCTGTCAAAACTAAAGGGTTTTAAAAGGTAATCGACTACGTTTAATTCATAACCTTCTAAAGCATATTCCTTATAAGCGGTAGTTATAATGGTTTTTGGAGGCTGGCTTAAGGTTTTTAGGAAGTTGAGACCTTTTAGTTTGGGCATATTAATATCTAAAAACATAAAATCCACCTTGTTTTCATTAAGAAACTGCATAGCTTCCATAGCGCTAAAGCAGCTATGAACCATTTCTATATGCGGAATCATGTTACATAATTCCGTTATGACTTCATGAGCTAGCGGTTCGTCATCAACAATTATAAACTTAAGCATGTGGTGGTATTTTTAAGGTTACTTTATAGGTGTTGTCCGTTTTATGAATTAAAAGCGTATAGTTTTTTCCAAACAATAATTGTAAGCGCCTTTTTAGATTCTCCAGCCCGATACCAACATCGTTATTATGTGTTCCATCGAAATTATTTTCTATATCAAATTGTATAAAATCATTTGTATAAGCCAGATTCATATGAATGTATGCATTATTTTTAGGCCAGGATTCAACACCATGTTTAAAGGCATTTTCTAGTAAGATAATGAATAGTAAGGGTTTTATTTTTAAATCGTTATCAACATCATGGTTAAATTGAATATCAACCTCTTTGTTATAACGAATTTTATGTAATTCTATATAATTATTTAAATACTCAATCTCTTCTTGAATTGTTACAAAGTCCTTTTTACCTTCATAGATAGTATAGCGCATCATATCGGACAATTTCAAAATAACTTCAGGTGCTTTATCAGAATTCTTAATGGTTAATGCATATAAGTTATTTAAGGTATTAAAAAAGAAATGTGGATTCATTTGTGCTTGCAGCATGGCTAATTCGGCTTTTGACTTTTCACTTTTTAAATTTTGAAACCATTTCCATTGGTGGTAAGCCCACAATGAGGCAAAAATGGGGATTGGCAACAGAAAGAGAATAAACAATTCCTTGCTTTGCTGTCTGTACAATTCAAAGCTATCTGAAAACAGTCTAAAATAAAGAAAAACCGAATATGCCAAAGTATAGGTAGCGAGTATAGCTACTTTGTACTTTTTAAAAAATGTTGGTATTATCACGTAAACAATGGCCAAATAGAATACCATGAGTAACAGGATGGTAACCGGATTATCTGGCATATCAGCATTAGAGTCTATAACGAGTATGACTATTAAGAAGAGCATAAGACTTATGACCTTAATAATAGTTTTTATGTGTTCTTTGAGATAGGCGATTTTGTGAATAAGAATTGAAATTAAAAACCAGTAAAACAGAAATCCCAATATATTAGTAAGATGTTCATCATCATCAATAATAATAACGCCCTTGTATTCCAAAAGTAATGCTAAAACCCTGGTAATTATTAAACCAATAAAAAAGGCTTTATATTTTTTTAAAAACTTAATCATTAGGCGAAATTACAAATGTTACTGTCTAAACACAATTATATTGATGTACAGTATAAAAATTTGCATGAACACCGTTTTTTTTGAGTTAAACCAAGTCTTAACCTAAAAACAAAATTGTTTATAGCCCAAAGCTAGTTGTGTATCCTTTTTAATTTCTTGATGTTTTGTTTCCTATTTTATTTGTCTCACAATTAAGAAACTTATAAAAATGAACACATTAAAAATTAATAACATCAGTAAAACATACCCTAATGGCGTAGAAGCTATTAAAAATGTTTCGTTAGACATATCAAACGGTATGTTTGGATTACTTGGTTCTAATGGTGCTGGGAAATCATCATTAATGCGAACAATCGCCTCCTTGCAAGAGCCCTCGAACGGAACCATCACATTCAATGATATTGATATTATATCAAAACCACAATATGTTCGCGAAAACTTGGGATATCTACCTCAAGAATTTGGTGTGTATCCTAAATTATCAGCAGAAAAACTTCTAAATCACCTAGCCATTTTAAAAGGTATTATTGATACCAAGGAGCGAAAACAGCAAGTTGAAAGTTTACTCCAACAAACTAATTTATACCAACATCGAAAAAAAGCGGTTGCTACTTTTTCAGGTGGTATGCGCCAAAGATTTGGCATAGCCCAAGCACTTTTGGGTAATCCGCAATTAATAATTGTAGATGAACCTACTGCTGGATTAGACCCAGAAGAACGTAATAGATTCTTAAACTTATTAAGCGAAATAGGTGAGAGCGTTATTGTCATCTTATCAACTCATATTGTTGAAGATGTACATAATCTCTGCAAGAATATGGCTATTCTTTCTAACGGAAACATACTTGTGACCGGAAATCCTGCAGAACTTGTACAGGGTATTCAGGGCAAAATATGGTCTAAAATTATATCTAAAACAGACCTAGAAGCTTATAAAAATGCATTCTCTGTTATTTCATCGGCGTTAGTCTCGGGAGAAACTCAAATAAAGGTCTTGTCAGATACTAAACCAGAAGAAGGTTTTTCTCCTGTAAGAGCAGATCTTGAAGACTTTTATTTTACCACGCTAGCAACACATTAATCAATCAAAAAAACGCAATATTATGTTTAATAAACTCATTCAATTTGAAATAAGGTATCAGTTTAAACAAAGAGCTTTTCTTTTCCTTTCACTTTTGTTTTTAATAATTGGAATTCAAATTGGTAGGCAAGGTTATGGAAGAGGCACTTCTATTTACAATTCACCACAATCCATTACTGAAATTACTGGTATTCTAACATTAGGTGCCGTTTTTATCATCATGTTTTTTGTTATTAGCGGTGTGCTAAAAGACAGTCGCTATAATATGCAACCCATAATATTTAGTACGCCTGTAAAAAAACAGTATTATTTCTGGAGTCAATTTTTAGGTGTATTTATGGCAAGTGTATTATCCTTTTCCTCTTTTTTATTAGGATTTTTTATAACCACGTTGTTTCCTAATTTAGATCCAGAATTGGTAAATGCTTTTCATATTGCAGATTACTTATGGACGTTACTCATTATAGTTTTACCCAATATTTTTATATGTACTGCCATTATTTTTTCGGTGAGTATTTTAACAAAAAGTAACGTGGCTACTTATGCCAGTGCCATTTTAATTTATGCGTTGTATTTTCTCTGTTCGTTATTTTTAAACTCGCCAATTATGGCTAGTTCAACGCAAATGTCAGCTGATAGTTATGTTATGGCAGCCTTATTAGATCCGTTTGGATTATCTGCGCTTTTCGAACAGACACAGTTCTGGACCGTTTTTGAGAAGAATAGTAAATACATTGCGTTTGCTGGCAATTTTATGTGGAATAGACTATTATGGGTGCTAGTTGGCGTAATCACACTTTTAGTGACTTATCGTTTGTTTTCATTTAGAACCATTCAGAAAAAAACAAAGAAAAAAATAAGTCTAGATAACGGGCTTATAAATACAGTTCCGTATCATAAAGCAGCTGTAAATACGACTTACAAATCACAAATAAGCGCATTTATATCGCTGTTCAAGATTGAGATGACAAACAGTATGAAAAGCTTGCCGTTTATTGGTGTGGTTTTATTATGGATTACAATTGTAATTATAGAAGTTTTTTCAAGAATTGTAGAAGGTGGTCCTTACAATGACAGCTTATACCCAGCCATGTATAAGCTCATTGAGCTTTTTGTAGACCCGTTGTTATTTTTAAGTTATATACTAATCATATTTTATAGTGGTGAGATAGTTTGGAGAGAGCGCAGTTTACATTTTAATGGTATTATAGATAGTAGTCCAACAAGAAACCTGCCATTTTTCTTGTCAAAGTTTCTAGCTATACTGGGCTTACCAATGGTGTTGATTGTTATGGGAGCTTTAATAGCCATGCTATTGCAAGGTGTATTTGGTTATGATCACTTTGAAATAGACCTATATCTTTCACTTTTTTATAACCCAGGATTAACTTTTGTGTTTTATGCGCTTTTGGCTTTAGTTATTCAATCCTTAATACCTAATAAATATTTAGGCATGGGAATTACAGGTTTAATAATTGTATTTCTGGGAACCTCATTATCATCATCAATAGGCTTACAACACCCTATGCTTTTATTAGGAAAATTGCCAAATATTAATTTCTCTGGAATGAATGGTTTTAGTGGTATTGTAAAAGGCTATAATTATTTAGCGGTTTACTGGTTGTTATTCGCAAGTTTACTGGCTTTCCTGTCATTTAAACTATGGAAAAGAGGTGTGTCAACAAGTTTAAAATTTAGATTTAAACTTATGGTATCCAATTGGGGTAAAAAATCTACTATGGTTTTAACATCCTTATTACTATTATTTGGAACATCGGCAGCAACCGTATATTACAATACAAATGTAGAAACTGACTATATCACAACTCAAGAGCATTTGGATTTGCGAGAGGACTACGAGCGCTTATTTAAGAAATATGAAGATTTAAGAGGTTTATTTCCTATAAAAATGGAAACCGAAGTCGATCTTTATCCATCAGACAGTCGCTATGTCGTTAGGGCAACATATGTTCTAAAGAATAAAAGCTCAAAAACATTAAAGCAATACTTAATTACAGAAAAAGAACCACTACAGAGCATCAGTTTAGCCGGAGGCGAACTAGTGGAACATAATAAGGATCTAGGAACCTATTTATTTGATTTTAAGACACCTATTAGACCTAATGACGATCTGCTGTTCACCTATATAGTTGATAAACAATTAAAAGGTTTTGAAACATCAAAAAACATTGTTAAAAATGGAACTTATATTCAGCACAGGGATTTTGAACCCGCTTTAGGTTACAGAACAGCATTGGAGATTTCTAATCCTTTAGAACGTAAAGAAAGAGGTTTGCCAGAACGCGAAGAAGAAACCATTTCTGAAGATCATATTGTAACAACACAAAGTAGTATAGGGCGTGTGTATTATAAAACTGTAGTATCTACAGAGCATAACCAAATTGCTCTAGGATCTGGAGAACTTATTAAAAAATGGCGTGATACTAATAGAAACTATTATGAGTATGCTTCCGAAGCTTTAATCATGCCAACCATGGGCTACTTTTCAGCAAATTATGACGTGCATAGCACAACACACAAGGGTATTAAAATTGAACAGTATTTTATGCCAGAAAGCGCTTATAACAATAATAGGATAGAGGAGAGCACTATAAATACCTTAAACTATTGTACCGAAAATTTTGGTCCTTATCCATTTAAACATATCCGTATTGCGCAAATACCATCGCATTGGAGTTTTGGAGGATTTGCACATCCTGGTACTATTAGTATGACAGAAGATATGTTGCATTTAGTTGATTTACGAGACTCCACAGATTTTGATTTAGTAGCCAAGCGTACTATTCATGAAGTGGCTCATCAGTGGTTTGGTCATATACTAGGACCAAAACCCGTAGAAGGCGGTTCGATGTTTGTTGAAGGTTTTGCAAAATATTCTGAAGCTGTTGTCATGGAAAACATGTATGGAAAATCGGCTATTTGGGAATTAAGCCGTAATGCCAATAAAAAATATTTTACCTGGCGAACTTATGACACCCAAGTCGAACCACCAATTTATCAAGTTAGTGGACAAGGATTTTTATCCTATGGGAAAAATTATACTGTTATGCTGGCCTTAAGGGAATTAATTGGAGAAGATGTTGTGAATAAAGTGATAAAAAATTTAACAGAAAAATATAGAGATCAAGTTCAATTAGAAGTTACTTCAGTGGCATTTTTAAACGAAATTTATAAAGTAGCACCTCAAGAATATCATGATTTAATTGATGATTGGTTTAAGCGTGTCATTACTTACGATTTAAAAATTGAGACTGCATCAGTAACCAAAAAACAATCAAGCAATCAATTTGAGGTTGTTATTGATGTGAGTTCTGAAAGGTTTGAAACCAATAAAGATGGCAGTGAAACAAAGATTGACATTAACGAACCCATAAAAATAGGATTGTTTTCAAAACACCCAAAAGAATATGGTTTAAATGAAAAGCCTATTTATACATCAAATTACATCTTTAATAAAGATACGTCACAGATTATCATAACAGTAAATCAAGAACCTGTTTATGTAGCTATAGATGCCTATGGAACACGATCTGATGAAAACTATACTGATAATATTTTTAGAATTGAATAAAGTATTTAGTTAAAAATAATGAAGGGCTATCCATAACACGAACCAATAAAATGAAGAAGATTATATTATTAATAACATGTTTATCTATACAACTCATTTATGCGCAACAATCGGGTTATTATATGAATTGGAATATAGATCATACCGAACGAAGTGTTAAACCAAGTATAAAAATTAGTGAAGATGAATTACAAAACATGTATGGATATTATGTTGAGTTTGACAATCACGATAGATTACAAAGCGTCAAATTCTTTTTTGAAGGCAAGAAAAGTAATCACGGAAATTATGGAACACATGAACTGGAACGATTCTACTTTGATGATCATTTTATTGAAAAATACAAGAACACAAAAGGCGAATATGTTAGTATTTCAGGAGGAATAGATGAAAGAAAATATTTATTAAACACTTATGGTTATTGGATTAAGAAAGAAAACTACAGCAAAGGTAATTTAGTGACTGAAGGCGTAGCATATTCAAAAGTTACCCGAAATATAAAAAATGAATTAGCCACAGAAATTCAATTTTCAGTAACCAATGATACAATTCCTGATGGTAATGGCTTTCCAATAGTTAATTTCGCTTACGATCAAAATGGTTTAACCCTTTACAGACAAAACCTTGCTATAAATGGTAAAGTAGTAAATGGTGAGAATGGTTATGCCGCAGTAATTTTTCAATTCAATCAAGATGGAATGTTCTTTGAAGAACAGTTTCTCGATGAAAAAGGGAATCTATTTTTGCACCCAAGATTTGATTTAGCAAAAATAAATTGGAGAGCTTTTAATAAATATGGGAAGCCAGCTCGTATCTACTACATGAATGTTTTAGGATATCCTCATGAGCAAAGAGCTTACGGAAAAATAACCTACAGGCCTAATATGACGAGAGAAAGTATTACATTTTACAATAGAATAGGAGAAAAGACTGTAGACAGAAATGGTATTGCTAAATCGGTTTATAACTACAATGCAGACGGTAAATTTTTAGGAAGAACAAATTATAATTTTAATGGGGAAAAAATAAAATAAGGTATAAAAAACGTCTTTTTTGGGTTACTTGGATGAATTCTGGTATTAGTATTGTCATGAGAATAGCGTACAACCATTCTTTGTTGATATTTTATTGAATACGCGATTTTTAGAATATCAGAAGAATTAGAATTACTTTGACATAATCATGAACGATATAAGCCTAAAGGCATTATATCTATGATTATGATCAAATAGCCAAGCTATGCGTAATTCTTTTATAATAAATTAGAACAAAATGGCTGTGACATAATATCTGACGATATAATTCACATACGTGAAGTTATATCTGATATTATATCAAATACTGAAGTATTCACCATTTCACTTAATATACATTTGTACTATAATTTATATTATGTAAAATAGAATTTTTTTGTATAGCAGTGTTCACTTCCACTTTTTGTATCTAGATATCAAACATCCACTGGATGTTCGCTACTAGTTAGTATGTAAAATAGATTTTTTTGATTAAAGAGTTGTTAGTCCCTTATCTAGGAATTACATATCTTCTTCCTGTTCGATACTTCCCTGTAGTCAAATTATTTCTAAAAGCAAACGTGTTAATATTATTCGTAATCGAATTACTACCATTCACAGATTGTTCTTACATTGTAACAAAACAAAAAACATGAAAACCATATTTGAATACCATGATGTATCGCAAAGCGATGCACTAGAAACATTTACAAAAGAAAAATTGGAACCAATATTTAATCGCAACGAATTTATTATTCGTGCTGATATCTTTTTTAAGATTGAAAATACTAGCAGTGACGAAACTGGTAAAAAATGCGGTATTCGTTTGAGTGCTCCAGGTCCGCGTTTATTTGCTGAATCGTCTAAAGAAACATTTAAAGATGCTGTAAGTGATACTATAAAAGAATTACAGAGCCAAATACGAAAACGTAAGGAACAGATGAAAACGTATTAACAACTGGGTTGTATTATGTACTTTATTCAGCATGTATAACAGCTAAAGCATTGACAGATAACACAGTATTACAATATCATGGTTTTAGACAAACACCCAACTTATGGTTGGGTGCTGCTGTTTCTGGTCTTAAAGCTTTTGACTATGAATTGGCAAACCCCTTACCTGCTGTGGATTTACAGTATTTACCCCAACGTTTAGGTAAGCGCGTGGAGCATTTTGTGAGTCGTGAATTACAACAATTAACAGGTATAGAGCTGCTGGCTGAAAGTTTGCAAATTCAAAACGATAAGCAAACCATTGGTGAGATTGATATGTTGTTACAATCTCTTGATCATGCAATTCATTTGGAAATAGTTTACAAGTTTTATTTGTATGATTCTACGGTTGGTACTACAGTATTAGATCATTGGATTGGTCCTAACCGTAAGGATAGTTTCATTCAAAAACTAAACAAATTACAAACCAAGCAATTTCCTTTATTATATCATGCTTGTACCAAACCGTATCTGGACAAACTAGAACTACATGCAGAAAATCTATCTCAACAGTTGTTGTTTAAAGCGCAATTATTTGTGCCCATTGATAAGACCTATAGACATGACGCTATTTTAAATGAGGCCTGTATAGCAGGCTATTATTATAACAAGGAGCAGCTTCCCTCCTTGCGTTATTGTGAATGTTACTTGCCAGAAAAGATGGATTGGCTTACCATGGCGCACGACGATGTTAATTGGATGCCCTATACCCTCTTTATTTCCCGTTTGGAAGCACTACTGCAATCGCAGCGCTCACCTTTGGTTTGGATACGCCATCCAGATGGTAGCATGGAACGGATTTTTGTAGTGTGGTGGTAGCCCAAAAAACTATCGACGAACGGTAAATTGTTGTTTTTTAACGAAAAAAACGGTTTTATGTCAAACATTTTTGAAGGTCCTTCGCTCCAGATTGTATCTTGAATATAGAAACAAGGTCCCAAGCCTAATTAAACTTAACAATTATGGAAGCCAACTTATCACTTTTTAATCAGATAAACAGTTTATCTTATTGGTTCTTACTGGAGAGCAATTATAAAAGTTCTATTGTTCTAGATGCTGAAAAGGACACCTATTTTGTGACCATTAAAAAAGGCAGTAAACCTTTGTACACACATTGCATCAATCATTTTAGTAAAAAGAATAAAAACTTTTTGAAATTTGAATTGGTTGCTGTAGTCAATAGTTTGCTACATATAAAAGAAACGGTTAAACAAAGACAGTTAAGCGCTTAGGTTATTTTTTCTCTTTCTTTACGACCTCTAGTGGTTGTATTTCTGGTCGTACTTTTTTGTAAACATCCATCTGTGGTTGTGTAAGAATGTTTTGCATTTCAATTGTTTCTTGTTCTTGTAAGGCATAGAGTGCTCTTAACTTTTCCTTACCTTGGAGTGTGTTTTCAATTTTTTCTCTTCGGATTAAGAACTCTTCTACCTTAATATCAAACAAGCCTATTTGATCACTTGTTAATCCCAATTGCTTATTGTATTCAACAGTTAAGGCTTTTGCCTTTTCATCTAAACTAATGTCTGGTTTTTGCAACATAGGATCTTGAGCAAAAGTGCTTATTGAAAAAAATAATAAAAATATATATAGTGTAGTTTTCATAATAAATATATGGATTTGATTTATTATAATATAATGCACTCACGGCTTGAAGTCAAGCAATTTAAGATGTTTTAACATTTTAAGGTAACTCCCCTACTATTTTTCTAAATAGGTTTTTAGAGTTTGGAGCACCTCTGGCCAAGCTTGTTTAACGGCCTCATAGTACCAGTCCCAATCAGGTCCTTTTTGATACCCTTCCTGGCATAAGTATAATATTGTTTGGTCGCCATTTTGTTTGGCAATAACCGTTAGAGTCATATTACCTAATATGGGCTTTTCAGGATTGAAATATGTGAAGTTATCAATCACTAGCTGCATATTGGGATTATAGGTTTTGATGTTTCCAACTGACATATAACCAAAACCTTTATTGGTTACTTGCCAGGTTAAAGCATAAATACCATCAACTTCTGTATCAATAAAAGCGCGTTCCACCTGCCACCATTTTTCTAACAAACTAGGGTTTACAAACGCTGAAATAATGCTTTCAGGCTTGGATTGAATGGAAATGGTTGCTTCTACTTTTCTCATAAACCATCTGTTGGTTGGGTTCTATAAATATATATAAAGTTGTGCTGCCATAATGCAATTGTTAAAAAAAATATAAAAAATGTATTTCAACGTCTAATATGTGTTTTTGAGCGTAGATATAATAAACCATAAAAACTAAATAAACAATTATGAAGAAAATTTCAATCCTTGTACTAACCGGACTGTTTGTAATGTCGTGTGTATCAAAAAAGAAGTATGTTGCTTTACAACAAGAAAATGGTGAAATAAAAAGCGAACTGACCAAAACAAAAGTTGAGAAAGAAGATTTAGAAGCTAAATTTGCCGAAATTCAAGCTAGAATTGACACTTACAATTCAAAAATTAATTCCCTTACAGAAGAAAATGATGCTAAACTCGTAACTGTTGGTGATGACTTGGTGATCTCTAATGATGTGCGTAAGCAAATGAATGAAACCTTAAAGCATGTGGATCCAGCTGCTTTAGCTGAAGCTAAAACTTTAAAGGATTCTATGAATTTGGCGGTTGGTTATAACTTGCGTAAATCTATGGACACTAGTGATATGAATGAAGATGAGGACATAGCCATTAATATTAATGAAACTGTAGTTATGATTTCAATTTCTGATAAAATGCTATTTAATTCAGGTAGTTACCGAGTGAGTAATAAAGCAGATGGTATATTACAGAAGTTAGCTGATGTTATTAATTCAGAAGAAAGTCTTGAAGTAATGGTAGAAGGCCATACTGATAATAAAACTATGGTACCTGGTGCAGCTGTAAAGGACAACTGGGACTTGAGTGTATTGCGTGCTACATCAGTAGTTAAGAAATTACAAGAAGATTTTGACGTAGCTCCAGAAAAGCTAATTGCAGCTGGTAGAAGTTTTTACCAACCATTGGTTGATAACGATACTAAAGAAAACCGTTCAAAAAACAGACGTACACGTATTGTAATCTTGCCAAACATCAATAAGTTTTTTGCGATGTTGGAGAGCAACAACCAATAAGAAAAACATTATATATTATTAATTAATCCCTCAAAAAAACGCTCTAACAACTACATGTTAGAGCGTTTTTTATTAGAATAATGGGTGTTTTTAAATTGTAAAATTAAAATGACCTTTGGTCAAAAACCAATAATGGTACATCTAAATTGTGACTGATAGCTTTACTATGACTTCTAGTTGTTAGTTTTTCAAAAAAGCTTCGTTTTTTTGTTATGAGCGTTAGCATATCAATTTTTCTACTCTCGCTAAACACGTGAATTCCCATTTCAATTGATACATCAGTTAGTGTATAATACTCCGGAGTTATTGGCTTTAAAGCCTTTTCTAGAATGGCTCTTTTAGCTTCTAAATCTGATACAGGTCCTGAATTTTTATTAACCACATTAACCACTGCCAATTTCGCGTTACTTGATAGCGCTATTTCCTTAAGTAGAGAAAGACCATCTCCATAATTTTCAATAGAATAGTCTGTAGTAAATCCTATTTCATTAATATTATTGGCATTAGCAGTTTCAGGAACTGCTATAATAGGACACGATAATTTTAGAATTAATTGCGCTGCGTTACTACCAAATGTTGCCTTTTGTATAGCACTAGCGCCTTTATTTCCAATTACAACCACATCAATATGGTTGTTTTCAGAATAGCCTTGAACTGAAGCTGTAAGAGAACCATAGGCTAATTTTGTTTCAAATGTATGCTTTGAATTATTAGAATAATCTTGTACTTGTTTTAAAACTTTATCTAAATCCTCTTGAGACGATTTAGATCTGGAATCATGAATAGCTTGATAAGCACGTTTTGAGGTGATTCCAGCTGATGGTGCTGAAGATTGAGGTTCTAACGCATGTAAAATATAAAATTTACACGTATCATTCTTAAACAATTCTAGGGCATATTGCATAGCTTTCCATGCATTTTCAGAAAAATCAGTTGGGAGTAGTATGGTTTTCATGAATCTAATTGTATTATTAATGTTTAAATATTCGTTTAATTATAGTTATTCAATGACCTTTAGTATGAGTTTACCTAATTTATCTCCTGTAAATAGGCGCTTAAAGGTTTCCTGAAAGTTTTCAATACCTTCAAAAATGGTTTCTTTACTTTTAAGTTTACCCTGTTGCATCCAACCAGCCATTTCTTGCATAGCTTCTGGATATCTATCGGCATAATCCATAACTACCATACCTTGCATGGTAGCACGATTAACTAATAAGGACATATAATTACGTGGTCCTTTCATATCATCAATTTTATTGTATTGTGAAATAGCTCCACAAATAACTATGCGAGCTTTTTTTCGAAGTCTGGATAAAGCAGCTTCCAGTATTTCACCTCCCACATTATCAAAATACACATCAATCCCTTTCGGACAGGTTTCCTTTACAGCTTCAAAAACGTTTTGCGATTTGTAATCTATCGCAGCATCAAAACCTAATTGGTTTGTAATATAATCACACTTTTCCTTTCCGCCAGCTATACCAACAACATAACACCCTTTAATTTTAGCTATTTGGCCGACTACGCTACCCACTGCTCCTGCTCCACCTGAAACAACTACCACATCACCAGATTGGATTTTGCCAACTTCCAGAATACCGAAATAAGCCGTCATGCCTGGCATACCCAAAACGCCTAGGAATTTGGTCATAGGAACTTGGCTATCATCTACTTGATATAAGTTTTCACCATTCGAGATGGTATATTGCTGCACACCTCCCCAACCCGTAACAGTTTGACCGATGTTAAATTTGTTGTTATTTGACTTAATTACCTTTCCTATGGTACCTGCTCGCATGACATCACCCAATGCAACTGGTTCTATGTAGGATTTTGAATCATTCATCCAGCCACGCATGGCAGGATCTAATGATATGTAATGGTTTTGTATAAGTAGTTCGCCATTTTCAATTTCAGGAATGGGTGCTTCTTGTAATGACCAGGTATCGCTATCTGGCATGCCTTTTGGTCTTTTGTTTAGGATAAGTTGTTTATTCATACCCTAAATTTACAATTATAAAATTAGAAAAACTATTCTGCCGGACGACCATGAATTTCTAAAAACACATCATCAAAATTTGTGCGCAGATAGGATCGTAGTTTTTTACGATAATCATCCTTTAACCATTCAACAAAATTGAATGTACTTTTGCTAATGCATTTGGTATAGCGCTGTATCCTATAATCAATATCATCACCTAATTGTTTAGCTAAATCTAAAGCATCATAAACATCTTCGCTGTTTTCAATGCAAATTTTAGCATGATGCGCTATGGAACGTTCTAGTACAACTTTTGAAGATTCACCTGCACGTACAGCATCAATATAGGTTTTTTTGATATCAAAATATACCTCTTCAGAATTAGCGAAAGATTCACGTAATTCTTCAGGCATTTCGTAACGAAAGTTTTCTTCAATTTCATCATCGCCCAATATGCCATCTAGATAGAAGTTAGGCGTTCTGAAAATACGATGCCAATCCAGATCGGCTCCCCATGGTCCAAAACGATGTAAGTTATTACCTAGATCAATAACTGTGAAGGTATTTTTATTTTTTAAAATACGCGAACCCCTACCAATCATTTGATAGTATAACGTTAATGATTTGGTTGCACGGTTTAAGATTATGGAATCAACAGTAGGCTCATCAAAACCAGTAGTTAGAATACTTACCGAGGTTAAAATGGCATCTGGTGTTTCTTTAAACCATTTGAGTATTTTTTTACGTTCTTTTTTAGAATTGGTATTATCCAAATGCGCTACCGGATAACCAGCACGCCTGAATGTATCATATACATGTAACGACGTATTGATACCATTGTTAAAGATTAGCGTCTTTTTACCTTTTGAACGTTCTTCATAAGCTTGAATAAGCTTTGAAAGCATGTCGTTATTGGTATATAAGTCTTCAGACGACTTTACCGTATAATCTCCATTAGCACCAACCACTAATGATGTTAGACCAACATTGTAGGAATAGATTTCGGCTTTTGCCAAAAACTCATTATTTATAAGAGACTCAATACTTTCACCAACAATCAATTCATCATAATTATCCTTCATAGGTAATTTGATGTTAGAACTTAATGGTGTTGCTGTTACCCCAAGTATGAAAGACTTTTCAAAAAACTTAAACAATTTGGTAAATGAATTGTAATGCGCTTCGTCAATAATAACCAAGCCGATATCTGAAATATCCAGTTTGTCTTCATTCAAACGGTTATTAAGCGTTTCAACCATGGCAACAAAGCAACTGTATTGCGCTTGGTCATCAAGATTTGCTTTACTATTTACCACTTTATTCTCAACACCAAACTCGGTTAGCATCGACGATGTTTGTCGGCATAACTCAATACGATGTGTCATAACCAAAACTTTCTTTTGATGATGTTTTAGATACTGACGAACGATTTCGGAGAAAATAACGGTTTTTCCGCCACCAGTTGGTAATTGATATAATAGATGATAATCTTCTGGAGCTTCTTCGAAACTCTTGAAAATCTTGTTAATTGCACCTTTTTGATAACTATAGAGGTCCTTCCCTACCTTTCTATCTTCTAATTCTAATGTTGAAATAGTCTGACTCATAAAATTTTCCAATGTGCAAAAATAAGTTCTTTTCTAGGTTTTTACAGCCTATTTTTAAATTAAAATGGATACTTTTTCAACAGTTCATAGTTTAAAACTTAATTTTGTTAAGCTGAAGAATTTTCTTATTTTATGAAAGGTGCTCATTTTCAAAATCATAGACATTTTAAACTCTACAAACCCTATGGTTATATCAGCCAATTTATTATTAATGGAAAGCAGAAACGCAATAAAAAATTGTTAGGTGAATTTTATGATTTTCCAGAGGGTACAATGGCCATTGGTCGCCTGGATGAAAAATCGGAAGGGCTTTTATTACTGACTACTGATGGTAAAACAAGCACTTACATTACAAGTAATAATATAGAAAAAGAGTATTATGTTCAAGTGGATGGCACAATTACTAAAGATGCCATTAGATATTTAAGAGAAGGTGTTGTAATTGGGTTTGATGGTGAAAAATATAAGACAAAACCATGTATTGTTAATGAATTAAACATAAGCCCAAATTTGCCAGAACGTTCCAAAAAGATACGAGATGCCAGACATGGACCTACATCATGGATACGCATAACCATAACGGAAGGTAAGTTTAGACAAGTACGCAAAATGACATCGGCAGTTGGTTATCCAACCTTGCGTTTGGTACGTGTACGCATTGGAAATATTCTTTTAGACAATATGGATGTTGGTGCTGTTGAAGAATTACAAATTATTCCTTGACGACTATGATAGTAGCTTTCACGCCTGTTGCTAAAGCCCAATATTCATGGGCAATCACATTGCCGCCTTCATCCAAAATCAGAACTTCAGCTGTGTTAGGTGAAGCTTCTCCTTCGTTTAATGCTTGAAAATCCAATTTATTGAAACCTTCTTTGAGTTCCAATTCAAACCCAGTCATTGTATAACTTAATAGCACTTCAGCACGAATAATGTCTTCATCTGCAAAAACCCTTATCCGATCTCCATCTACTACACCTCCACCATCTTTATATGCAATCGTTACCTTTTTGCTTTTAGTCTTAAAATCACCTAAATATTGATCTTCAACAGCTCCCAAAGTCTGTCCTTCAATTCCTAAATCATGCTTTTTTTCTTGTTTCTTAAGCTTTTCACTATAAATCTCTCCAGGATTTCCAAATTTTTCTTTTGGAAACATGGAAAATTCACTGTTGTTAGAGCTTGAGGTATTTGGTACAGACATACCATTAATACGGTTACTATTTGGATTGCTTAAACCTTTATTATCCAAAGGCTTTATATCTAGGGAAGAGTCGCCATCAGATTGATTGGTTTCCGCTGGAATAATGGTAGTATTATTGCTACCGTCAACTTGAGCCTGTAGCACTGGTGCAGCCAAAAGCAGAAGACAAATTAACAAAACGATTCTTTCCATATAATTAATTAGAAATGATTTCATCAATAGATTTACAAAAACCATACCTATTCTATTTAAAATCAAATATAAATTAAAAAAAGAGAAACGGAATCCGCTTCTCTTTGTTTTAAGATAAGATTATAATTTCTATAACCTTAAGAAATGTCTATGCGTTTAGCTGGCTTTCTTTTAGCCTCTTCACGTTTAGGAATATGTATGTTTAAAATACCATCCTCATATTTTGCCTTAATTTTATCAGTTTCTACAGTATCAGGCAAAGTGAACGTTCTCTTGAAAGAAGCATAACCAAACTCACGTCTTGTGTAGGTATCTTGTTTTGTTTCATTCTCTGATTTTGTTTCGGCTGAAATAGATAATATATCATTATCAATTTCTAAATCAAAATCATCCTTTTTCATACCAGGAACAGCAACTTCAAGAAAATAATTTTCATTATCCTCCTTAATATTCACTGCTGGTAATGTCATACCCGTATTGAAGTTTGATAATAATCCGGTTCCTAATTCTGTGTCAAAAAAATTGTCTATCCAAGATGAAAAACTTGGCAAACCGGTAACATTTCTTTTTTTTGATAAGTCGGTGCCATTTTTTGGCGTTGTTACTAAATTACTCATGTTAATCAAATTTTTAGTTAAACATTGTTTACAATTGTATTTGCAAAATAGATGCCAATCCTATTTTTCACTCACTTTCTGTCAAAATTTCGCTCCCACTCGTCAAATTGTCATTTTTATGCATTGCTTTAACACGCTTATAATTAGCACTATAAATGTTAAAAAATGTTAAATAACTACTTTGTAATACATAGTACTGTAACATTTCTATTTATTGGTCGTCTATATAGTACATCAATCAATTAAAATATATTAAATCATGAGAACTTTAGACAACAATCAAGTAACAGGAACATTAAGTAATACGAAAAGTAATACTTGGAACAGCAAAAGACGTTATAGATAATAGAAATCTTTTTAGTCAACAATCAATCAATCAAAAAATGAATTATGGAGGCAGTTAATAAAATATCGAGAGATAACAGCGAATTCTTAAAAAAACCATTTAAACGTAGTTGTGAGTCCGTGTCATTCTCTAACTGTCACGATACACTTTGGAAAGGTATTAAACGATATTTACATTAGTTTGAATTAGTTAAAAATTAAAAGCCAGTAACAGTTTACTGGCTTTTTTTATATACAGTATTTTCCTTGGTACTGTTTTTGAGTTATTTGGTTCAACGCTCAATTATTAATTTTAACACCAAGTTCTCATGAAAAATTATCGCTCTTCAGAAAAAGTGAATGCTGGATCTATGGCAGATATTGCCTTCTTACTCCTTATTTTCTTTTTAGTAACAACCACTATTGCCACTGACAAGGGTATTAACAGAACATTACCTGAAAAATGCCCAGACCGTGTTGATTGTACTAAAACTATTCTTGAACAAAATGTTTTAAGAATTGTCTTAAATAATGATGATAATATTTTAGTTGCCGATGAACAAGTTGAATTAAAAGACTTAAAAGCACTTTTAATAAAGCATATAGATAATAATGCTGATGGCACGTGTACATATTGTGGTGGCTCAGCAGATTCATCACTATCTAATAATCCAAAAGAAGCCGTATTAAGTTTACAACATCATAGAGAAACTAGCTATGAGCTATTTGTTTTAGTACACGATGAGATTTCAAAAGCCTACTGGTTTTTAAAAGACAACTATGCAAAAAAGGTATATAATAAACCCTTATCAGACGTAACAACTGCAGAATTAAAGTCTATAAATACCTTATACCCTGTACAAATTTCTGAAGTAATGACTAAAAATTAATCTTCTATACCCTCTAGGTTAAATAGAAAGGCATAGTACAAAGCGGTTCTCTTATGTCGTTCAAAACGACCCGATGCACCTCCATGACCAGTTTCCATATTACAATCCATGATAAGTATGTTATTATCTGTTTTCATGTCGCGTAATTTAGCAAGCCATTTGGCAGGTTCCCAATATTGCACTTGACTATCCCAATAACCCGTTGTGATGAGCATATTGGGGTAAGCTTTTGCTTCCACATTATCATATGGTGAATAGGATAGCATATAGTCATAGTATGTTTTATCTTTAGGATTACCCCATTCATCAAATTCAAAAGTGGTAAGTGGAATAGACTCATCAAGCATTGTAGTAACAATATCTACAAAAGGTACTGCAGCAATAATACCGTTCCATAAGGAGGGTTCCATATTTACAATGGCTCCCATTAATAATCCTCCAGCACTGCCACCCATGGCATATAAATGTTCTGAACTGGTATAGCCTTTGTCTACCAAGTATTTGCCAACATCAATAAAATCTGTAAAGGTGTTTTTCTTTTTAAGTAATTTACCGTTTTCATACCATTGCCTACCCATTTCCTGGCCACCTCTTACATGCGCTATAGCATAAATAAATCCTCGGTCTAGCAAGCTTAACCTATCTGATCTAAAAGTAGGTTCGGTACTATTACCATAAGAACCATAAGCATACAATAACAGCGGTGTTTCTGAACCTATGCTTATCCCTTTTTTATAAACCATAGAAACAGGGATTTTTGTACCGTCAGTTGCAGTTACTTCAAATCTTTCTGAAGTATAATCATCAGAAGAAAATCCTCCTAAAACGTTTTCTTGTTTTAAAAGTGCTTGCTCTTTTGTATCCATGTTGTACTCAAAGGTACTATTCGGTGTTGTTAGAGAGCTGTATGTGTAACGCAAGATATTTGTATCAAAATCTAAATTAGAGGTTGGGTATGCGGTGTAAGCTGGATCTTTAAATTCTATGTAATAATCTTTACCTTCCCATGGCAAAACTCTTATAGTTCTTAAGCCATTA
Source organism: Hanstruepera ponticola (assembly GCF_012931685.1). Lineage (GTDB taxonomy): Bacteria > Bacteroidota > Bacteroidia > Flavobacteriales > Flavobacteriaceae > Hanstruepera > Hanstruepera ponticola. Next base: position 150,198 of record NZ_JABANC010000003.1, on the reverse strand, counting down.
AGGCGTTCTGCCGTTACTAAATGGTCTTTAAAAAGATCAAAGTTTTCCAAAAGCACATCTTCTCGATGACCAATTATGTCTGTCCAATTTTCTTTGGAAGGTTTTTTTATTGGAGTTTTTACTAATTTAAAATTGGTAGCATCTCTATTGGTTCTAATATAAAAATCATCTCCAAAGTGGTCTGCGTAATAAATTAAATCACTTTCTCGAGGTTGTATAACTTGCCAATTGCCATCAGGGTTGTCTGCTTTTAAAAAGCGGTATTCAGTGGAAAGTGTTTGAAAACTACCTATCATTAAATAATCTCGCGATTTAGTTTTAAAAACACCACAGCGATATGTGTCATCTTTTTCTTCATAGACTAAAACATCACTAGCTTGATCAGTACCCAAAACATGTTTATAAATTTTATTCTGACGCAGTGTTTGTGGGTCTTTAGTTGTGTAAAAAACAGTTTTATTATCATTTGCCCAAGTGGCACTACCACCAGTATTACTTAACTTATCATTTAATAACTCACCCGTTTCTAGATTTTTAAAAAAGATGGTGTATTGGCGTCTAGAAATCGTATCAATACCATAAGCCATCAATTTATTGTTGGGACTTACATCTTGACTTCCTATACCATAATATGAGTAGCCTTTTGCTAATTTAGGACCGTTTAATATGATTTCTTCTTCTGCGTTTTCTGTTATTTTTTTTCTGCAATACAGAGCGTATTCACTGCCTTCTTCATATCTCGTGTAATAAGAATATCCATTATCGGTTACAGGAACTGATTGATCATCCTTTTTTATGCGTCCCACAATTTCATTAAATAATCTATCCTGAAAAACTTCCGTATGTTGCATGACCTCATTGAGATAGTCATTTTCAGCATTTAGGTAGTTTAAAACATCTTGGGTTTGGTCGTCAGGATTATCAGCATTCTTTTGTTCATCACTTAAACGCATCCAGAAATAATCATCTATTCGGGTATCACCATGAGAGGTTAACTCTTTTGGAATCTTTTTGGCAATTGGCGGATTAATAACTTCCTTTTTATCTTCCTTTTTTTCAGATTGACAAGCAATAATTAAAGCTGAAACAAATAGTAGGCGAAGTAATTTCATGTATAGTGATTTTTAAATTTCTTTTAAAAGTAACAAAATTAAATAATATAAAGCTTTATGGTTAGTTATCAATCAATCTCAACACCATAGGTTATAATAAGCTTTTTTCTGCCCCATTCTCGTGCCGCTTTCACATCTTCTCCCATGTAAATATCTATGCGTTTTTTCCAGCGCCAATGCATTTTATCCTTTACCAGATAAAGACCTTCCATTCCCTCTACGGCAACTGGTGTATTGTGTTTAAGTCCTAGTGCCAATAGATCACGAGAAACAGCTATATACTTCATGCCAGGTTTTAGACTATCTCCAAATGCTGTAATGTGAGGATTATCACTTGTTTGATAAGCTAATGAATTATAGGCCGTTGCAGTGACCTCAATAGTTTTCCAATCATAGACAGGCTTATTTTTAGATTTTTTACAAGCCAATATACAAGTGAATAGCAATATTAGTAAGCCGTATTTCATATTTAAATATACGCTTTCTACTTAATTATGGTAGAAAAAATAACTTACTTTCTAAATAAAAGTTAATAGGCAATCAACTCCTTGAGTACTGTTTCAAATTTGCCTTTGGCTAAATACTGATCTTCTAGTTGATTGATAAACGGTATAGGTGTTTCCATACTGGCTACACGTTTAACAGGTGCATCTAAATCTTCAAAACAGTTTTCCATGATTTGTGCTGAAATATCCGAAGCAATACCTCCAAACAAAGAGTCCTCTTGTAAAATAATTACTCGTCCTGTTTTTCTTACTGAATTATAAATAGCCTCCGTATCAAGTGGCTGCAAAGTTCTTAAATCAATTAAGTCTGCTTGAATTTCAGGGTTAGCATTCAATGTTTCCAACGCCCAATGTACAGCAGCTCCGTAAGAAATAACAGTTACCTCGCTACCTTCTCTTATAAGTGATGCCTTACCAAATGGTAGGGTGTAATAATCAACAGGAACTTCTTGACGAATACTTCTATATAAAGCTTTATGCTCAAAGAAAAGCACTGGATTGGGGTCATTGATTGCTGTAGCTAATAAGCCTTTCGCATCAAATGGAAATGCTGGATAAACTACTTTTAAACCTGGTGTTTTAGTAAACCAAGCCTCATTAGTTTGTGAATGGAAGGGACCTGCTGCTACTCCTGCTCCACATGGCATTCTAACAACAACATCAGCGTGTTGATTCCATCTGTAATGTGATTTGGCCAAATAATTGACAATAGGATTAAATCCTGAAGAAACAAAATCTGCAAATTGCATTTCAACTACTGCTTTCATACCAGCAATAGATAATCCCATTCCAGCTTCAACTATTGCCGATTCGCATATTGGTGTATTGCGTACACGATTATTTCCAAATTGCTCCACAAAACCATCAGTAATCTTAAAAACACCACCATATTCTGCAATATCCTGCCCCATAATTACGAGATCTTCATGTTGCTCCATGGATTGTTTTAATCCTTGAGAAATGGCATCAATCAATCGAATTCCTTCGGTTTTTGGTTTTGTTTTAAAATATTGATATTCAAATGGTTTGTAAACATCATTTAATTCAACACTTTCGTTTGGTGAAATAATATCTTCATCAAAAGCCATTTGTAAATGTTCATTAATTTCATGAACAATTGTTTCTTTTATAGCAACCTCTTCCTGTTCTGAAAGAATACCTTCATCTCTTAAAAATGCTTGAAAGTTTTCAACAGGATCTTTTTTTGCCCAAGCGTCCATCAAATCTTGTGGCACATATTTAGTACCACTAGCCTCTTCATGACCACGCATTCTAAAAGTTTTAAACTCTAGTAAAACTGGTCTGGGGTTTTTTCTTATGCTTTTGGCTATTTCATTTACTTTTTGATAGACTTCGATAATGTTGTTCCCGTCTATAATATGTGACTCCATACCATAGCCTATACCACGATCAGCAATATGCTCACAATTATATTGTTCTCGAGTTGGCGTGGATAATCCGTAACCATTGTTTTCAACACAGAATATAACAGGTAATTGCCATACTGATGCAACATTTAATGCTTCGTGGAAATCACCTTCACTAGTGCCACCTTCTCCTGTAAAAACTGTTGTTACTTGATTTAGGTTTTTTAGTTTACTTGCTAAAGCAATACCATCAGCTACACCTAGTTGTGGTCCTAAATGAGAAATCATACCCACGATCTTGAATTCTTGTGTACCAAAATGAAATGAGCGATCACGCCCTTTGGTAAATCCATTGGCCTTCCCTTGCCATTGACTAAATAATCGGTATAAAGGGATTTCTCTCGTAGTAAAAACACCCAAATTTCTGTGCATGGGTAAGATGTACTCCTCGGTCTGCATAGCCATGGTTACACCTACTGAAATAGCTTCTTGACCAATTCCTGAAAACCATTTTGATATTTTACCTTGACGTAATAGGATAAGCATCTTCTCCTCAATTAGTCTTGGTTTGAGCATATTCTTGTATAAAGTAATTAGCTCATTATGTTTTAAACCTGAAATATTGAATTGTAATTCGGCTGTTGAAGTCACCTTTGAACTCATAAATTTTGTTTGTCAAATATAGTATAATTTGATAATTACAAATGCGAATACAAAAAGAATTCTTGCTTAAAATTTTGTAATGTTTTTGTACATTTGTAAGCATTCACTTGAAATATTTATACCGATGAATAAAATACCTAGCGTTAATTTAAATGATTTTACTTCAGGCGATCCTGAACGAAAACAAAAATTTGTTGATGAAATAGGAAAGGCCTACGAAGAGATTGGCTTTGTTGCCTTGAAGGGACATTTTTTAGATGACTCATTAGTAGATAACCTTTATGATGAAGTCAAAAAGTTTTTTGATCTTCCTGTGGAGACCAAGCAGAAATACGAAATTGAAGGCATAGGCGGTCAACGCGGTTACATTTCATTTGGTAAAGAAAGCGCCAAAGGTAAAAAGGAAGGTGATTTAAAGGAGTTTTGGCATTTTGGGCAGTTTGTTGAAAATGATCCGAAATTAGAAGCCGAATATCCTAAAAACGTTGTTGTTGATGAATTACCTAACTTCAACCGTGTAGGTAAAGAAGCATACAGAAGTCTTGAAAAAACTGCTAAATATGTTTTGCGGGCCTTGGCTTTGCATTTGAATCTAGAAGAAACATATTTTGATCAATATATCTATAATGGAAATAGTATTTTAAGACCTATTCACTACCCTCCTATTTTAGAAGAACCTAAAAATGCTGTTCGTGCAGCAGCTCATGGCGATATTAATTTAATCACATTGTTAATGGGTGCTCAAGGTAGAGGACTACAAGTACAAAACCATAATGGTGAGTGGTTGGATGCTATTGCAGAGCCTGATGAATTGATGATTAATGTTGGTGATATGTTATCTAGGCACACTAATAACAAGCTAAAATCAACCATACATCGTGTTATAAATCCTCCAAGAGAGCTTTGGGGAACCTCACGTTATTCTATTCCATTTTTTATGCATCCCATAAGTGATATGAAACTAAATGTGCTTGATAGTTGTATTGATGAAGACAACCCGAAACAATTTGATGATATAACTGCTGGTGAGTTCTTAAATGAACGTTTAATTGAATTAGGGTTAACTAAAAAATAATCATGGATTTACAAGATCAATTAAAAAACTTGTTTCCTGATTATATTCCAGAAGAATCATCTGAAACACAAGAAGAAGATTCAGGAATATGGCTTCAAGATGATCCAATCATCTGTAAATATGAAAAGCGTAAAGGTAAACCTATAACTATTTTAGAAGGTTATACAGGAGCTACAGAAGATTTTAAATTACTAGCTAAAGAACTTAAAACAACTTTGAGTGTTGGTGGTAGCTTTAAGGATGATAAAATTATTATTCAAGGTGATTATCGTGATAAAATCATGGGTATTTTAAAAGATAAGGGATTTAATGTTAAACGCGTTGGCGGTTAATGAGCGAACGTATTTTACATATAACCAATGGCTCCAGTCTTACAAATTATCTTAAAGAGTTAGATTTTAATGATGATATACTTACTTGGCATGAAATGCTTTGTGAAGGCAATACAACATCATTGGTAAGTTCTAAATCATTTTTAAATCAAAGAAAGGCCTTTTTAAGCACCTATTACGATATTGAAATTGATGAGGAAGAATTTAAAAATGAACTGGCAATTTTAGACAATGTTGAAGAGTATTCACAAATTGTTCTTTGGTTTGAGTATGATTTGTTCTGCCACATTAACCTACTTGCAATTATTAGCCTATTAAAAGAAAAAAATATTTCTCTCCCACTCTACCTTGTTTGTAGTGGTCATGTTGAAGGTGATAGAAATTTAAAGGGATTAAGTGAATTGAACCATGAGCAGTTGTTGAGTCATTATGAAAACAAAATACAACTAACTGAATCTGATATTGACCTAGCAATAACCATATGGCGAATTTATTGCGGCAAGGACCACAATCTTTTAAAGCCATACATTACAAGAGAATCATCCTTTAAGTATTTAAATAATTGTATCAAGGCTCATTTTGGAAGGTTTCCTGATTTAAAAAGTGGTTTGTCAATATTAGAAAAAAATGTTTTGATTTTAATTCGTGATAACGAAATTAATTCAAGGCATCATTTACTTGGTTATATTTTAAATTATCAAGGTTATTATGGGTATGGTGATACTCAACTAAATAGAATAATTGATAATTTAAAAGGATTATTTACAGAAGACGACAATGGTATTGTTTTAAACAGACAAGGTCATGAAGCCCTTTTGAAAACTCATAATTTCGCTTTAGAAATCAATAATAACATTCCTTATGGTGGAATTAACAGATTAGATTATTTCTTCAGTAGTGAAGAAAATGTATTAGTAAAAAACCCGATACCATGCCCATTAAAGAATCTGAACTTATACTAAATCCAGATGGTAGTGTTTATCACTTAAATCTAAAACCAGAGCACATAGCTCAAGATATTATTTTTGTAGGTGACCAAGATCGTGTAGAACGAATCACTCAACATTTTGATTCTATTGAATTCTCTATACAAAAGCGTGAATTTAAAACTCAAACCGGAATTTATAAGAACAAACGAATAACTGTGTTATCAACAGGTATTGGACCAGATAATATAGACATTGTTTTAAACGAATTAGATGCTTTGGTGAATATTGATCTCAATTCTCGTGAGCCAAAAGCAAATCTAACAAGTTTAAATATTGTGAGGGTGGGTACATCTGGCTCCTTGCAAAAAGATATTCCTGTTGATTCTTTTTTAAGTAGTACTTATGGATTAGATCTCAATGGGATGCTACATGCTTACCAAATTAACCAAATTATTCATCCAGAAATTGAAAATTCTTTTATTGACTTTACCAACTGGCATCAAAACAAATCCAGACCCATTGTAATTGAAAATAGTAAATGGCTAGAAAAGAAGTTTACAGGGCCTAAAATGCATTCTGGTATAACTGCGACTGCAGGGGGTTTCTATGGTCCGCAAGGACGTGTTTTACGGTTACCATTGCAAGACAGTGAACTTAATAATAAGATAGATTCATTTAGTTATAATGGTTTACGTGTCACCAATTTGGAGATGGAAACTTCCGTTATTTTTGGTTTGTCAAAATTATTAGGTCATAATGCCGTTTCATTAAATGCTATAATAGCCAATAGAGCTACTGGTGAGTTTAGTAATGATCCTAAAAAAGTAGTTGATGATTTAATTGTTTATACCCTAGATAAAATTGTGAATTAATGAGAACAGTTAAAATTGGTGGTGTTCCAGAGCATTTTAATTTAGCTTGGTATTTAACGTTAAAGAATGGTGAGTACAAGTCTGAAGGTATAAACTTGAGATGGCATGATTATTATGGTGGCACAGGAGCTATGTGTAAAGCCCTTCGGAATGGTGACATTGATATGGCAGTTATCTTAACAGAAGGCATCATAAAAGATATTATTGAAGGCAACCCAAGTAAGATTGTACAAACATTTGTGCAATCGCCACTCATTTGGGGTATTCATGTAGCTCATCATTCAAATTATAACGAAATTAATGATTTAAAGGGAACCAAAGCAGCCATTAGCCGTTATGGTTCTGGCTCTCATCTTATGGCATATATCAATGCCGAAAACAATCATTGGAATTTGGATAAAGACCTTCATTTTGAAGTTATAAAAAATTTAAATGGTGCTGTTGAAGGTCTAACAAACGGTATCGCTGATTATTTTATGTGGGAAAAATTTACCACAAAACCCTATGTTGATGACGAGATTTTTAGACGTATTGATGAATGCCCAACACCTTGGCCATGCTTTGTTATTGCTGTAAGTGATAATTTTATTGCTGAAAGCAAGAATGATCTGGATACTATTTTGAGAATAATTAATAACACCACAGCTGAGTTTAAGAATATTCCGAGTATTGACAAAACAATAGCTAACAGATACGAACAAAAGTTAGAAGACGTACAAGAATGGCTATCATTGACCGAGTGGTCACAATCAGTTTTAGATAGAAATACTGTAGCAAAAATTCAAAAAGAGCTATTTACATTAAACATTATAACTAAAATTACAGATTACAAGAACTTGGTTTATACACCTAGTTAATTAATACGTCACAAATGTTAAATCTTGGTTTTTTGAGATAGGAATATGTGTGAAGAATGCTCAAAATCAAACCTTTGTATTTTAGTAAATAACTCACAAATGTTAAAAAATATTTAATTTTTAGCCCAAAAAGTTTATATTTGTTTTAAACAGAGTGTCTAACTAACCCAAATTGCTTATGCTATTAACAATAACTCTCGTGATTTCAGTTTTAATTGCAATCAATTTTTTATTGCTAATTTTTAGTTGTAATAAAACAACAAAGCGTGTTAAATCTGTTGAGAAAAAACCTACGTTTATTGTAACTAAAAACACTACCAATCCACAGCCTTCAACCCAACTTGCTCCAACAGGGAGTTAGTTTTACTAAAGTGTTTATTCCCGAACCAATATCCTCTATTTGCACTTAATGGGGATGGGTGTCCACTTTGTAAAATATAGTGTTTCTTTGAGTCTATCAATTTCGATTTCTTTTTTGCAAAACCACCCCAAAGTAAAAATATCACATTTTCTTTATTGTTATTTATTGTCTTTATAACGGCATCCGTAAAGGTTTCCCAACCTTTATTTTGATGGCTTCCTGCTTCATGTGCTCTAACTGTTAAGGTCGCATTGAGAAGTAAAACTCCTTGATCTGCCCAACGTTCCAGATTACCACTCGTTGGATAAGGGATATTCAAATCCTGCTCGATTTCTTTAAAAATGTTAATTAAAGAAGGTGGGTGTTTTATACCATCATTAACACTAAAACATAAACCGTTTGCTTGATTAGGACCATGGTAAGGATCTTGGCCTATAATAACCACTTTTAAATCATGAAAACTGCAATGTTCAAAAGCATTGAAAATTTGTTTACCTCGCGGATAACAAGTATGCTTTAAATACTCTGATTTAACAAATTCTACTAGATTATGAAAATAAGGCTTGTCAAATTCTGCATTTAAATAAGATTTCCAGCTATCATTTATGTTTACAGTCATTATTTTTGAGTATCACTTTAGGGCATCTAAAATAATACTATCTTTAAATTATAAAAATCTAATACCTTGAAAAAACTCAAATTCCCTTCAGCTCAAACCATTTTACTCATTATAGCTGGTTTAGTAGCTATTTTAACCTTTATTGTTCCTGCTGGAAAATATGATACACTTGTTTATGATAATGCTTCAGATATGTTTATTAGGACAAGTCAAGAAAATACCGAAACACTTGCTGCTACGCAGGAAACATTAGAATCGTTGAATGTAATTATTCCTTTAGAAAAATTTACCAGTGGTGACATTTACAAAGCCATAAATATTCCAAATACTTACAAAGAACTTGATGCTAAACCGCAAGGTTTAGTAGCTTTTTTGAAATCACCAATAAAAGGTATCATTGATGCTGCCGATATTATTTTTTTAGTCCTTATTATTGGAGGTCTTATAGGTATCATGAATCATACAGGTGCTTTTGATGCTGGAATAGGCTGGTTGGCAAAGGCTTTGTATGGAGGCGAATACTATCTTATTATTATTGTTACAGTACTTGTTGCTCTTGGAGGCACGACATTTGGTTTTGCTGAAGAAACTATTGCCTTCTTCCCTATTCTTATACCTGTATTTTTAGCAGCTAAATATGATGCGCTTGTTGCTATTGCTTGTATCTTTTTAGGGTCTTCCATTGGTACCATGTGCTCGACAATAAATCCTTTTAGTACAATTATCGCATCAGATGCTGCAGGGATAAATTGGACGACAGGCTGGCAAGGTCGCTTGGCGATGCTCTTAATGACCTTATTGATTTCTCTTGTATTTATCATGCGTTACGCTAGTCGTGTAAAAAAAGATCCAACAAAATCCATAATTTACAGTCAAAAGGATCAAATAGAAGCGCTTTTCCATCAGGGAACCGTAACAGTCACTAAATTTAATTGGCGCTTACGATTGGCATTGTTAACGTTTTCGGCATGTTTTGTAATTATGATTATTGGTGTATCCTTATTAGATTGGTGGTTTTTAGAAATGACTACAACATTTTTAGTAGGAGCCATATTAATAGGTTTTATTACAAAAATAAAGGAAGGTGACTTTATTGAAGTTTTTGTTAAAGGTGCTGGCGATTTACTGGGTGTTGCATTAATTATAGGAATTGCGCGAGGCGTCACGGTTATTATGTCTGATGGATTAATAAGTGATACTATGTTGTACTATGCTAGTGACATTACAACAGGTATGAATAAAGGCTTATTTGCTAGTGTGCTTACCCTTACTTATTCTGGATTGTCATTTTTCATTCCAAGTTCCTCTGGCATGGCTGTTTTAACTATGCCTATTATGGCGCCTTTGGCTGATACTGTTGGTGTTGGTAGAGAGCTCATAGTTAATGCTTATCAATATGGTATGGGATTGTTGTATCTTATTAGTCCTACAGGATTGATATTGCCATCTCTAGCTATTGCAAAAGTTGGTTATGATAAATGGTTGAAATTTATTCTGCCTTTATTCATTATTCTAGTGCTATTTACGCTACTAGTTATGACTACCTCTGCTTATTTATATTAATAAACATATTTATGAAACGTTATGTTTTTCTTTGGATACCCATGATATTCATAGCTATTGTTAATGGATCTGCTCGCGATTTATGGTACATATCTTATTTAGGGGAGCAATCAGCACATCAATTATCCACTTTAACACTAATATTTTTATTTGGGCTTTACTTCTATTTTGTATTTAAGAAATATCCAATTTCTTCTAAAACGATGAGTTATAAAATTGGCGTTACATGGATGCTTTTAACCTTGAGTTTTGAATTCGGTTTTGGGTATTATCGTGGCTTGACTTTAACAGATATATTGGCTGATTATAACATTCTAAATGGCAGAGTTTGGGTTTTGATCCCAATTTGGCTACTAGTAGCACCACGCTTATATTTTGCTTGGCTCAATAAAAATTAGAATAAGGTTATTTGTCCTTGATCATCCAATTTATCTGAAGCGTCATCTTCTTTAGTTTTAGAATTTGAATCTGCGCTAGAATCTTCTTCTTTTTCACTGGTAACAGCCGTTTCATCTATAACTTCAATATCTTCAGCATGAACTTCTTCGGGTGCTTCATAAGGCAAAGGATCCAATAAATTTACTTGATTTACTTTGTCCTTTGTCAATTGATTTCCTAAAGCGTTTATACCTTTAATAGCTATGAATTCTTCTAAATTAACTTCAAGATTGTCTTTTCTATCTTTACCGCGTTCTTTAGTAAATTCAACTTCTGCCATAGGTTTCCAGTCTGTTGAAACTATTTCCAATTGCGAATTTGGATGATCTGAAATAAAGCTTTCTTCTTTTCCTTCGTTTTCAACTAAAAAACGTTTGACATAATAGCGTTCCTTTTCACCATCAAAATAAACGGCAGAAATAGGCTTTTTAGGAATCCATTTTTCCATGACTATCATATCATCATCAAAATGAGTTGTTACTTCTGGAATGATTGTTTTAATGGTTCCTGATTGCCTGATTATCAATATCCTGTCTTCGCCTCTAAATTCACCAACTAATTCGCCTCTTCCATCTACATTTAAACGTTGAACGGTATCATCAAACCAAATTTTTCTTGGCTTCAATGTAGAAACACCTTTTTCTTTCAATTCAATTTTCTTGACAGCATATTTTGTTACAATATTTCCTTTAGATGCACGACCTTTAATGAGTACATCGGCAAAGTCCAAATCCCATTTTAACTTCTTAATACTTCCTACTTGACGTAAATAAACCGTGACCACTTCGGCTTCGCCATTTGGATTTGCAGAAAAATACCAAACCATAGAGTTTTTATTACCATTGGTCATATCATATTCACGATCTCTAGTTACAGAAGTCACGGCAAAACGTTTTACGTAGGTTGGACCACTTTTGCCATCGCGATATATCATATTATAAATTGTTCGCTTGTCTTTCTTCTTAAAGACTGCAACATGAATAATATCTTTGCCAACAAAGGTTTTAGAATCCACTTTGGTTACCATCATTTTACCTTCTTTGGTAAAAACTATGATATCATCAATATCACTACAATCGCAAACATACTCGTCTTTTCGTAGTGACGTACCAATGAAACCTTCTGCCCTATTTACATAGAGCTTTGTATTTCTTATAACGACTTTTGTAGCATCAACGTCATCAAAGGTTCTGATTTCTGTTTTGCGCTCTTTACCGCTTCCATATTCTTTTTTAAGACGTTCAAAATAAGCAATAGCATAATCAATTAAATTAGCCAGATGATGTTTTACTTCAGCTATTTGTTCTTCAAGAGCATCAATTTTTTGTTGAGCCTTATCAATATCAAACTTTGAAATACGCTTAATTCGAATTTCTGTCAATCGAACAATATCCTCTTCAGTAACTGCACGTTTTAAGTGTTTTATATGAGGTTGTAAGCCCTTGTCAATGGCTTGAATAACGCCTTCCCATGTTTCTTCCTCTTCAATATCGCGATAGATTCTATTTTCTATAAAAATACGCTCTAAAGAAGCAAAATGCCATTGTTCTTCAAACTCGGCGAGTTTAATTTCCAATTCATTTTTAAGTAGCTGAACTGTATGATCGGTTGAACGACGTAACATTTCTGAAACACCAATAAACAAGGGTTTATTATCTTCAATCACACAGCCTAAAGGTGAGATTGATGTTTCACAATTGGTAAAGGCATATAATGCGTCAATGGTTTTATCTGGAGAAATACCACTTGGTAAATGCACCAATATTTCAACATCAGCTGCCGTATTATCTTCTATCTTCTTTATTTTAATTTTGCCTTTATCATTGGCTTTTAGAATAGAATCAATTAGAGAAGATGTATTAGTTCCAAATGGAATTTCGGTAATGACTAAAGTATTTTTGTCTAGCTGTGAAATTTTTGCTCTAATCCTAACCTTACCACCACGCAAACCATCTTTATAATCTGTAAAGTCAGCTATTCCAGCAGTTGGAAAATCAGGAACAATTTTAAAACGTTTGCCTTGTAAGTGTTTTATGGAAGCATCAACCAATTCAAGAAAATTGTGTGGGAGTATTTTTGTAGATAAGCCTACAGCAATTCCTTCACCACCTTGAGCTAATAATAAGGGAAATTTTACGGGTAAATTAACAGGCTCTTTTCGTCTGCCATCATAACTTGCAGACCATTCGGTTACTTTTGGATTGTAAACAACATCTAAAGCAAATTTTGAAAGTCGTGCTTCAATATAACGCGATGCCGCTGCACTATCACCAGTTAAAATATTTCCCCAGTTTCCTTGAGTATCTATTAGTAAATCTTTTTGACCAATTTGCACCATGGCATCAGCAATACTAGCATCACCATGAGGATGGTATTGCATGGTATGACCTACAATATTTGCAACTTTGTTGTAACGACCATCATCCAAATCTTTCATGGAGTGCATAATACGTCGCTGTACAGGCTTAAAGCCGTCCTCAATTGCTGGTACGGCACGTTCTAATATAACATATGATGCATAATCTAGAAACCAATCTTTGTACATACCAGTTACTCTGGTAATGGTTTCGTTATTGTCTTCCTGTTCATTAATCAAATCGTCGTTCGCTTCGCTCATTAATTATTTGCTCTTTTATTTAATTTAACCGTTTTGCTCAAAGACTGTTTCATGTATTTACGCTTTTTTCTAGCGACCAAAGTAATATTAAATCTATATTTTTTGACTCTCTCATGTCCATCCCATTTGATGAATACTACCAACTCTTTATAGAGAAAAAAATTATACATCTTAAAACCTACAAGTTCATGCTTACTGGTTTCAAGTTTATGCTCTCGGTAGTTGAATCTATCGGAAAGTAATAAACCTTTATTTAATAAAATTAATTTTGCCCCATCACTATCATATTCAAAATATTTTGCAACACGATGCACCAAAAAGAATAATATTCCAAAAATACCTAGAACCACCAAAAATAGAATAAGTGGGTTGACTTCAAGACCTGTAACAGCATTAAACACAAAAATAGATGTGATAGCCAATACAATCATAATGAAATATACCCCAATGATGACACTTTTTACTTTTTCGTTATTGGTTCTCATGGTGTGTCTTCTACTAAATCTAATTCAACTTTAAGGTTATTGATTATAAACTCTTGTCTGTCTGGTGTGTTTTTACCCATATAGAATTGCAGAAGTTCTTCAATTGACATATCGTCATCTAGCATAACAGGATCTAAACGAATATCTTCACCAATGAAGTGTTTAAATTCATCTGGTGAAATTTCACCTAAACCTTTAAATCGGGTGATTTCTGGTTTTGGTTTTAATTCTTCAATAGCATTTTGACGCTCTTCTTCGGAATAACAATAAATGGTTTTCTTTTTATTACGAACTCGAAACAAGGGTGTTTGCAAAATATACAAGTGGCCTTCTTTTATGAGTTCAGGGAAAAACTGAAGGAAAAATGTTATTAGTAATAAGCGAATGTGCATACCATCAACATCAGCATCTGTTGCAATTACAACATTATTATAACGCAAATCCTCAAGTGATTCTTCTATATTTAAAGCTGCTTGCAATAAATTAAACTCTTCATTTTCATACACAATTTTTTTACTCAAACCGTAGCAGTTTAAAGGTTTTCCTTTTAAACTAAAAACGGCTTGCGTATTTACATCGCGTGACTTGGTAATACTACCCGATGCCGAATCACCCTCTGTAATAAATAAAGTAGTTTCTAAATTGCGTTCGTTTTTGGTATCACCAAAATGCACACGACAATCGCGTAATTTCTTGTTGTGTAAACTGGCTTTTTTAGCACGATCTTTAGCTAGTTTTCTGATGCCTGATAATTCTTTGCGCTCACGTTCAGCCTGCAAGATTTTGCGTTGGATTTTTTCAGCTGTATCCGGATTTTTATGCAGATAGTTATCTAAATAGGTTTTAACAAAATCATTGATATAGGTTCTTACCGTTGGTAAATCGCCACCCATATCGGTTGAACCTAATTTAGTTTTGGTCTGACTTTCAAAAACAGGCTCCATAACTTTTATAGACACAGCAGATACTACCGATTTTCTAACATCAGAGGCATCATAGTTTTTGCCATAAAATTCCCGTATGGTTTTTACCAGCGCTTCCCGAAAAGCAGCTAGATGGGTTCCACCTTGGGTAGTGTTTTGTCCATTTACAAAAGAATGATATTCTTCGGAATATTGGGTTTTACTGTGTGTTAAGGCTACTTCAATGTCATCACCTTTTAAATGAATTATTGGATATAATAAGTCAGAATCCTTGATGTTTTCACTCAATAAATCCTTTAAACCATTTTCACTGTAATATTTTTCACCATTAAAAACAATGGTCAATCCAGGATTTAAATACACATAATTCTTGAGCATTTTAATGACATACTCATTACGGTATTTGTAGTTTTTAAATATGGTGTCATCTGGTACAAAGGATACCTTAGTACCTTTTCGTCTAGATGTATCATCTAACAGCTCCTCATTAGTCAGATTTCCTTGTTCAAATTCAGCCGAAGCAGATTTATTATCACGTGTTGATTCTACCCTAAAATAACTAGATAAGGCATTAACCGCTTTTGTTCCAACACCATTTAGTCCCACAGACTTTTTAAACGCCTTACTATCATACTTTCCACCGGTATTCATTTTAGAAACCACATCTACTACTTTACCTAGCGGAATACCACGACCATAATCGCGAACAGTTACTTTATTACCATGAACTGAAATTTCAATAGTTTTTCCGGCACCCATCACGTATTCATCAATGGAATTGTCTAAAACCTCTTTAAGAAGAATATAAATACCATCATCACCCGAAGAGCCATCACCCAATTTCCCGATATACATACCAGGTCGCATGCGGATGTGCTCTTTCCAGTCTAGTGAGCGTATGTTTTCTTCAGTATATTTGGTTTCTTGAGCCATTGTGAAAGTGAATTTTTTGAGACCTTGCTAATATACATTTTCATAGTAAAAAATGAAACCCGATTTTATTAAAGTAATTAACAAAAAAATTGCCTGATTTGTTGAGAACATTGGTGCTTTCATTTCATGAGGCAGGTATTTGAAAGCACTAAAAATCTAATTGCGCTAATTTTTTTAGTAATCGAATTAAAAGCGTTGTGACTATGCTTGTAATTTTAACCAAAAGTTTTATTTATGCGAATTACAATATTAGTATTAGTACTATTTTTTTCATGCCAAACAACCTTTGCGCAACAGATTGATACAGGTGAAAATCCGCCTTATGAATGGAATTGGACGAGAGATGGTATATGGACAGGAACAGCTATGGCAGCTAATGGTTTAGGTTTATATTTTATAATTAATAAAGATGGCATTAGTGATGCTGAATTACAATCTATAGTCGCTGATGAAGATAATATTAGTGGTATAAACCGTTGGGCAGCAGGAAACTCATCAGAAACTGCTGGAAAAATAAGTGATATCCCATTTTATTTATCATTTGCCGCTCCCCTAGCTTTGTTTTTTGATGATGAAGTGAATGACAATAGTGGTTTGGTATTAGGAATATTCCTAGAAACCATGGCAACTTCTGGCGCTATGTACACCATTACAGCCGGACTGGTTGACAAAAGCAGACCTTACGTATATGCAGAGGATTATGACTATGATAGACGTGTTGGTGCCAGTGGTCAACGATCATTTTTTTCTGGGCATACCTTGATGACGGCCACGGCTACTTTTTTTGTAGCTAAAGTCTATCAGGATTTTAACCCTGGCTCATCTAAAATCCCTTATTTTTATGCTGGTGCCGCACTATTGCCAGCTGCGGTTGGATTCTTAAGAATTCAAGCTGGTCAGCATTTTTTAACTGATGTTTTAATTGGTTATGGCCTTGGAGCACTATCAGGCTATTTTATTCCACACTTACATAAAAAACGCAAACATAAAATGTCCGTACTTCCTGTAAATGGTATTGACTTTCAAGGTAAAGAGTACACAGGCTTATCGTTGCGATACCGGTTTTAAGTAACTTAACATATCATATATAAACCATAAAGCTCTTGGAAATCAAGAGCTTTAATTTTATGACTATACCTGTTTCTATACGTTAAATAAGAAGTGCATAACGTCACCATCTTTAACAATGTAGTTTTTGCCTTCAACACGCATTTTACCCGCTTCTTTTACTTTGGCTTCGCTACCGTATTGCACGTAATCATTATAGGCAATTACTTCGGCACGAATAAAGCCTTTTTCAAAATCGGTATGGATCACGCCTGCTGCTTGAGGCGCAGTGGCTCCTATATCAACCGTCCAAGCGCGGACTTCCTTCACACCTGCTGTAAAATAGGTTTGTTGATTCAATAATTTATAAGCACCACGAATGAGTTTTGCCGAACCGGGTTCATCTAGTCCTATATCTGATAAAAACATCTGGCGCTCTTCGTAATCGTCTAATTCATTAATATCGGCTTCAGTACCAACAGCCAAGACTAATACTTCGGCGTGTTCGTCCTTAACAGCTTCGCGAACGGTTTCAACATAGGCATTACCTGAAACTGCCGAACCTTCATCTACATTACACACGTACATAACCGGTTTATCTGTAATAAACTGCGCTGGTTTTACAAAGTCTCTATCATCGTCTTCTGAAAACTCTAAAGCACGTACCGATTGCCCTGCTTCTAAACCGGCTTTTATTTTTAATAGAACGGCTTCTTCTTTTTGGGCATCTTTATTGCCTGTTTTGGCTGCGCGCTTTACTTTGTCCAATTTCTTGTCTACAGTCTCTAAATCTTTTAACTGCAATTCCATATCAATGGTTTCCTTGTCGCGAATAGGATTTACGTTGCCATCTACGTGTACAATATTGTCATTATCAAAACAGCGTAACACGTGCAAAATAGCGTCTGTCTCACGAATGTTTGCCAAGAACTGGTTACCTAGCCCCTCGCCTTTACTAGCGCCTTTTACCAAACCAGCAATATCTACAATTTCAACAGTAGCTGGAACAACACGCTCTGGATTGACCAGTTCTTCTAGTTTTTGAAGCCTAGGATCTGGTACGTTTACCACACCAATATTGGGTTCAATGGTACAAAACGGAAAGTTGGCACTTTGTGCTTTGGCATTGTTTAAACAATTAAATAAGGTTGATTTCCCTACGTTTGGTAATCCTACTATTCCTGCTTTCATTTTTTTTTAGATCATTAGATTCAAGTCGCAAGAACCAAGACAGTGGTTTTTGCAGGCTGCAAATATAATTATAGTTGGCGTTAGTGGAAACAAAAAGTTTAGTTTTTAGATGTTGGTTTGTAGTAGGTAGTTTTTAGTGGGTAGTTGGGTGATGAAGACCGAAGACGGATGTGTGTTGATTTGTTGATTTGTTTATATGATTAATTAGAAAGAGGCTAGAACAAGCAATTACTTCTAGCCAGTGTTGTACGGCGTTTTTATTTTAGTTTAAATTTCTGAATTCTATTTCCTAAAATATCTCCGACATAAATATTTCCTTCGTTATCAATTTGAATATCGTGATATCTTGCTACTGGTCCATCGTAAAACCCAGTTCTACCAAACTGTACTTGTAGGTTAGCATCTAAATCAAATCGAAAAATATCAGAACCTTTTATAATAGAATCATTATCAGTCCAATAATCTATTCCAAAAAGATGGTTTTTATGATTGTCAATGGTTACAGAATATAATTGGTCAGTTGTTTGATTTTGCCAGAGAGCAATAAAATTTCCTTTAGCGTCAAATTTTTGGATTCTATTGTTTTCGCGGTCAGCGACATAAACATTTCCATTTTTATCTAAATCAATTCCGTGTGGAATATTGAATTCTCCTTTTTTATTTCCGAATTTTCCCCATTCAAATAAATATGTTCCGTCTTTGGAATATTTTATAACTCGGCTGTTACCATACCCATCACTTACGTAAAATGAACCATCGTTTGTAACAGCGATATCGGTTGGAAGATTAAAATGTTCAGCATCGTTTCCTGAAACTTTAGCTTCACCTAATGTCATGAGTAAGTTACCTCTAGAATCAAACTTAAAAACTTGATGAAGTCCGCAATCTGTGACCCAAATGTTATCTTGATTATCTACTTCAAGACCGTGTGGCATTATGAATAAATTGTTTCCCCAGGAATTCAGAATTTCACCAGTTTTGGAATCTATTATTGATATGGTATTTTCTTGAATTAACGGAAGGTGCGAAATTGGCATAGTTAACCAAGCTCTACCAGAACGATGAAATGCAATTATATTCCCTTTACTATCAAGTCCCAATCCAGTAGGACTTCCTAAAATAAAATTATCCGGTAATTTAGGCCAATCCTTGACTAAAACATAAGAATCAGAGTTTATAATTTCTTGTTCAGACTTATTTTTTTCAGAGTGTTTGCAGCCTAAAATAAGAAGTGCCACAAGAAAAAAAAGTATTTTATTTTGTTTAAATGCCATTTATTGGTTTTGGTTGGTTTGAATGAAGCACAACGTTTGTGTGTATGATTAGTGGCGTGGGATAGCACGGATTTTTGCAAATACAAGCAACCCACCAGAATGACTTGTCGGGCTGGTTACTTATAGCTATTGTTGTAGCCAGATTTTTTTAATTTCCATTTAGTTGTTTTTCATAATCAACCGCATTGTATGTTCCGATTGATTTTTGAACGAGTCCTTGGTCATTTATTGTCCATTCCTCAAATCCGCTGAAGTTAACTTTATTTCCAGTTCCATTCGGTCCAGTATTGGTTCCTTTAAATGTCCAATAGTATCTGAAACTGTCATTTTCTATTGTTAGACTGTCCATTGTCAAAACCATATCAGGAAATGCCTCCATATATGAGTTAGCCGTTTCTGCTAATTGTTTTCTTCCAACTGCTGGTGTTCCGTTATTCACAGTTAAAGTTCCGTCCTCTGCATAAAATGAAGCCATTTTTTCTGGCACTTTACTGTTCCAAGCATCAGTATATTTTTGTCCGAATTCGACCATTTTATCCAATTCCGACTTATGAGATTTACATCCTGTCATTATGATTAATATTATTAAAAATGTTACTAAAAATGCGCGATTATTTTTCATAAAATGCTGTTTTTCAAATTGGCTACAACAAATGAATATAATCATTGATTATATCCAACCAATAGCACTAATATATTAAATTAAATGATAAGCTTGAGATATAAAAAACCACTAACTCTAGGTATTCGTGGTTTTTGTTTTGGTTGGGTTTTACCCAAAAACCAGCTTAATCTTTAATGCCTGAAGGGTAGCTATTGTTTATAGCGATTGTTGTGCTTTCGTTATTTTTATTTTAGTATCAATCATTTTTATATTTTCTCTAATTCTTGACTAGCCATTAGCAATAAATCTTCAGCCAGCTTTTTGTATACGCTATTTGCCTTTACTTTTATTTATTCTATTGGTTCATTATTTAATTCTGTAGAGTTTTTAGTCATCTCCAGTATTTTATCAATTTTCTTTTCTACAATTTTATATTGACCAGTTATCCACGCATACCAATAAAGGTTTCTTCTCAACAAGTTAGCGTAGCGAAAATCTTTCAGAAGCAATCTTGGGTCTGGTCCAAATGATTTAGTCTCTTCCAATGAGTACCATTTAGCTCTAGTGTAAAGTAGTTCAACGTTATCATTAATGTATGTCATATATTGATTGAGCATAAAATTTGCCTGAGAATCTTCGTTCTTGTTTACGTCCAATACTATTCCATTCCAACTAGTTATTGCTTCTCTAAGCTCAGTATTTTGGATAAGGGATACCTTGCCTGAATTAATGATATCCAAAACAACTCCATCCGGAGGGTTGAAACTAGGATATGCTTCGCTCTTTGTAAGCAAAGAGTCCATATATTTTCTGTCGATATCACTTTTTTCTTGTCCAACTAGTTCATTTAACTCATCCCAGATTATTTTCTTCTCTTCATAGATTTTTTGCTTTCTTCTCAATTCTTCTTTGGTAAGTAAAAATTCATTGTGAAGAGATTCTAATATAGACTTTTCAGCTTTTCTGTTTTTTAAGGTTTGATTCCAATTATTTATAGATAACGCAATCAATATCCCTATCACAACTAGCACAATTTCACCAATAGCATATTTAAAGTACTTTCCAGTTTTACCTTTCGAAAGTAAATCTTGTCTAATTTTTCTAAAGAATTTTATCATTGGTTAGCGGTTTCTGATAATGAAGCACAACGGTTTTGTGTATGATTTCGTTGCGTTGGTTTGCCTAAAGATAGTAAACTATCACAAGCCAGAGGAAAATCCGAAGGATTTTCCGAGTACACTGTGACCAAGCAATTATTTTTACACATTGTTAGCTGCTGTGTTTTCTTCTTTTTGCCATATCAAACCTCTAAATCCGTGCTCAAAAATTCTAAATTCTAATAAATTCAATTCGGGAAAGATTTTTTCTAATTCCTCATCTTTGTATACAGTATGAGTAATCCCTTTGGTGGGATTATCGCTTTTCATTAGTTTTTCTCTATCTGTTTCGTTTAAATACGGATTGAAGACACAAAAAAGAATTCCGCCATCATTTAAATTAGATTCAATTTGTTGACTAACTTCAGACAATTTAAATCTCGAAATATTATCCAAAATTTTTGATGCGACTACTCCATCAAAAGATTCTTTTTTAAAAGAATGATTGACTAAATCTGAATAATCAAACAAAGCTCTAACTTTTTCTTCTTTTGCCCAATTTTTGGCATACTCAATTGCATTTTTAGAAAAATCTACTCCTTTTACAGAAATTCCATTTTTTGCTAAAAAAACAGACCAGATACCTACACCACATCCCAAATCTAATACAGATTCAACATTATGTTTTTGAAAATAATCTAAACAAAAAAGCATTGAATCTGTTGGAGAAACTTCTTTCCATTCCATTGGAATATTAGAAAAAACTTGCTCCCAAATGTCTTTGTCTTTCATATGTTATTTGAAATTCCTGTTTTCACATTGCAGCTAACGTTTGGTGTATGGTTAGTTGCGTGCGCAGCAACTAATTTAGTAAACAAATACTTGCCAGAGGAAATTCCGAAGGAATTTTCGTGATAAGCACTAGCCATAGCAATTAATTATACACGGTGTTGGCAGTAGGTATTTTTCATTCCATTAAAATATCACTTCCGTTATATGAATTATCTAATTCTCTCCAATGTCTAATTCTTGGAATTGAAATATTATTGATATTAAAATCTCCCTCGAATATTATGCGTCCTCCTGCATTTGGGTCATCTAGATAAATCATCTCCAAACCAATAATTCTAAAATCATTTTTTGCGACATACAAAATCCAATCTTTAGAAAACAATGACTCCTTTCTGTTTTTAAAACTTTTTACAGTATTTAATACAGTTCCACCTGCAATAGATTCTTCTAATTCTATTGTGATTTTATAACTCTGTATTGAATTAAAAGTAATTTCTTCTACTTGTTTTATTGTCTTATTTTCATCATCCAGCGACATTGGCAGTCCTAAAAGAGTTTTATAAAATCGATGATATCCTTTATTCCTTTTTGGGTCTAATCGATACTTTTTAATCAATAACGAATCTGTTATGATTTGACCATTCAATAATGAAGAATAATTGTTGTTTTGCGAAATATGAGTAGAAATACTATCGCCTCTATTTCGTTGAAGTTTAAAATAATTTGATTTATTATCTAGTTCTACAATAGAATTCCTGAATTGATTTCCTATTCTTGGTTCTTCAATGACTACTTTGAAATTTGCTGTTTTCCATTCATTGTTTATATCGTGAAATTGAATACTTTTTTCAAGAATTGATTCTCCAGTTAATTGTTTATTTTCAATCCGCTGTTCATTTCGAGTTTTATCAGATTCCTTACAGCTTAATAATAAGACACCACAAATAAAAATGTAAAATATTCTAGTCATAATGTTCTTTTTACTTACTGCCAACAATGGGATATAATCATTGATTATATCCAACCTATAGCACTAATATATTAAATTAATTGCTAATCTTGAGATAAAAAAAAACCACTAACTCTAGGTATTCGTGGTTTTTGTTTTGGTTGGGTTTTACCCAAAAACCAGCTTAATCTTTAATGCCTGAAGGGTAGCTATTGTTGGCACTTGTTTTTAATTTATTTTTAGCTATCAATATTCCTGTAAATATAAGCATACCAATACTGGACAATAAATGTACTTTTTTAAAATCTGCACTCAATTCAGGGAAAAACAGCAATGCTATTCCTGCATTAATTGATAAGTGAAATAAGATTGCAACTAGAACGCTTCCTTTAGAATTAATTAACAACCAAGTGATTATTATTGATAAACAGATTAGCATTAGAAAATAAGCTGTTACAGTTAAAAAAGAAATTGACTCCACACTAACTAACGTGCCAAATGGTGCCCACCAAAGTGGCATATGCCAAATAAACCATATAACTCCAATTATGATTGCGCTTTTTAAGTTAGAATGTTTTTTTTGTAATTCAGGTAATAGGAAACCTCTCCACCCTAGTTCTTCGCCTAAAGGTCCAGCATAAAAACCAGCCCATAATACAGTAGGAATTGAAAGAAAAGCTGCTTTGTCAAAACTCCCAATATCTCCAATAAATATGCTATATAATCCAATTGCAATAATGACAAAAATTATAGGTAATAGTATTATGTATAAATAGTTTTTAAAGGGAATATTCCAAATAAACACTTTCTTAAGTAAATTCAATACACCTTTGAGTCCATCAAAAAGTAGTGTTGTTACAATTGCGCTGATTGTAGGTCCATATAAACCCGTAAAAAAGAATATTAAAAATTTTCCGATTGATTCTTGATTGATTCCGTTGGTAAAATAATTTAGACCTAAAAACCAAAAAGTCCAAGACCAAATAATGGTCATTAATAAAAATATATACGTCTTTTTATTATTCATATTTTTCTTAAATAAGTGCCAACGTGTTTGTATTGAGCTATGGTGTGTTTAAGCACCTAATTTAGCAAATATAAACCGAATAGAAAATCCGCTAGGGCTTTGGTAAATAGGCTAGAACTAGCATTAAATTTTATACGGTGTTAGGCAACGTTTTTAATTTCGTGCTTGTTCAATTCCTTTCTTCCAAGCATCAAGTATATCTGTATAATCTCTAGTTAATAAACTTTCATTCACAGTAAATTTTACAATTCCTTTATCGTTGGCTCTTCCTAACCAAATATTATGCTCATTGTATAGAAATATGGCAAGTTTTTTTAAACTTATTTCATTACTTAATATTAAATCATAAATATTAGTGCCATTTTTAAGACTAGTAATACTAATACCATTTAACTTGTTCAATGCAGTAATTAATTTTTCAGATTTTATAACAACTTCATTCCATCGCTCATTAATACCTTCTAAATAATGCAACGCCATTGATGTATTATTCCAACTTTGAAATACAGTTCCTCCAAGTATTTTTATTTGATGCGATATTTGTTCAATGATTTTTGCATCTCCACAAAGTATTGCTCCACCAGATGCATTTAAATATTTATACAGAGAAATATAAACCGTGTCAAAATATGAAGCGTATTCTGAAACCGATATATTGCTGAATGCAGACGCTATATGAATTCGCGCACCGTCTAAATGCATTTTGTAATTATTTTCTTTGCAATATTTTGAAATGTCCTTTATTACGCCTATTGGCACGAAAGTTCCGTCAGCTCGTCTAACAGGGTTTTCAATCACTACTGTTCCTAACCCACTTTTAAAAACTTCATTTTTATTTGTATAGTCTATTGTACTTTTCAAATCAGTTATATCAAAATATGACTTTCCTTTTCCAACAGGAATTAGTCTTTTACCATGAACACTTTGAGCGGCATCAGCTTCATCTCTATAGATATGTGAGTTTTCGGGTACTATAACTTTAGTATTATTTTCATTAAGCAACTTAATTGCTAATTGATTAGCCATCGTGCCAGTTGGAAGATAAATGGCTTTTTCTTTACCAGTTATTTTTGCAAATTCTTCTTCAATTAATTTCGTGGTTCCACCACCTCCGTAAAAGTCGGGTTCAATTGGTTTTGATTTATTTATTTCTTGCAGTTTATTCAGGTATTCAGTAGGGCCTAAAGCCAATCCATCGTAAATGAAGTTAACAGATGATTGATTTTTAGTGAGTACCTTATCATTAGTTTTTTCAAATGACATTGCATTCAAACCAATCGTAGGAATCAAGAAAGGGACAGTTGATAAACTGCATTTTTTAAGAAAGTCTCTTCTGTTATTTTCTTTTTTTAGTTTCTTCATTTTTTTAATGTTACCTAAGGTTGTTGGATATGGCTTGTGTCGTTTAAGCAACTAATTTAGCAAATACAAACCGAATAGAAAATCCGTTAGGGCTTTGGTAAATAGGCTAGAACTAGCAATTACCTATAAGCAATGTTGTAAACAGTTATTTTTTTAATCTCAAAAATCTTGCGGCATTATTATAAAAAATATCTGCTTTTTGTTCATAGGATAGAAATGATGCTTCGTTAATAATATCTATTGAATGTTCTATTAATTTAGGCCAAATTATCATATCAGACCCATACATAATCCTTTTATCAAAACCTGCTAAAACCATTTTCTTTAAATGGTATTCATAAAAGTATTCTTTTGGATAGGCCCATTGAATGCCACCGATATCAACATATAATTGTGGGTAATGATATAGCATGGTTATCAACTCATCAATAAATGGTTCTCCATAATGCATTATAGAAACACGCATTTTTGGGAACTTTTTTAAAACTTCTTCCAGTAGAAGTGGGTTTGATAGTTTGGCTTTATAATCTGGATAACCCATGTATGGCGTGCCTGGAATACCACTACCAAGATGAATTGCCACTGGAATATCTAATTCTTCGGCTACTTTGTAGTATGGAAACATTCTAGGGTCATTAGGAGCTATTCCTGCATATTGATTTGAAATTTCACCAATAACCTTTATATCATTCTCTATAATTAGGGTTTTCATTTGATCTGGAGAAATACTGTCTCTGGTTATCCTAAATTCAATGCTTGGAATAATATGTTCAGGAAGTCTGGATTTCCAATTTGTAATATCAGTTAGAGAGCCGCTTGCTATTGCTACTACATTATGTTTTTTTAATTGACTCTCGAGCTCTGTTAGATACCCATCATATGATTTTGGAGACATTAATGCGTTTTCACAATCAGGATTACCAAATTTTTCATTCCATACATCTTCAAACTTTTCTTGAGGATCAAAACTTTCTATCAAGGTTGAAAATGGTGGACATAAACCGAGAACAACAGGAGGTAAACTATTTTCGTTGTCTACATGAATATGCATGTCTATTATTGGGCCGGTGTAAACCTGATTGTCCACACTTGGTATATTTTCAGATTTTTTTAAGTTACAGGAAGTCAAGATTAATAATACCCCTATTATTTTGAAAGGTTTCATATGCTATTATTCTAGTTTATTAGTTGTGGCCACTTCCCTATGCAACTTCCATTTTCCATCGTTTTTATCCTTTTTTAGTATGGCCAGGAATGTATCTTCAATTTCAACGGGCTCTCCTTGTTCGTTGGTATAATATACAGAACTTACTCCAAAGTCATAAGCGACACTGTCACTTACTATTATAGTTTCTTGGGGTTTCATTACCAAACTATCATAACTAAAGGAACCAACAGGTTCATTGCGTAAACGCTTGTATTCTTCCCAAGTTCCGCAAATGGGTGTTAGTGAGATAATGTCTTTGGTGCCATATTGTTTTAAATCGGCGTAGCGTTTTTCTTTTATTGCCAACTGAAACCCTGTCCGAGTTTCTTCAATTGCCGCTAATTCGGCTTCTATGTCAATTTTGTTCACAACAGGAAGTTTGGCCTCTGGTTGATTGTTTTTCTGGTTGCAGGAAATGAGGAATACTGTTAGTAAAAGAAATAATAAGTTTTTCATTTTATGTTGAATTTGTGGTTATTTTTAGTTGATGCCAACGGGATTGTAGGTTTATTGACGTGGTTTGATCACCTAAATTAATAAATACTAACTAAATAAATACGAGCACAACGAACTAAACATAAGTGATACTATATTTTAATCTTTATTACGGTTTTTTTGTTTTCTCCATATGAGATACAGGATAATGATAAGTATAGGCAGTATAATAAATACTATAATATTGAATGGTTTGGAAATATCTATAGGACTGATGTCATCAGGATTGCGTGTGCCTGGTGGTAGCTGACTTATGACTAGTTGTCTGATGTTTTGCATGGTGTTTGTGTTTAACGTAATTTACAAAAAAACTATGCGTTTGTAATTCTTTTTGTCAGTTCTTTATTGTGTGTTCATTATTTTTTCAGTTCAAGATTAATAAACTCAATAATTTCTCCAATTTTATAAATCTGATTTTCATAGTATTTTCTTTGCTGATTAATTAATCTACTTTTCATTGAAATACTATTATAAAAAAAAGAGTCTTCTATTAATTTCTCATAGGATGTTTCAAAATTCCTATTACAACAAGGATGATTTCACCAATGGCATATTTTAGGTGCCTGCCTGTTATATTTTCTATAAGGAGTGATTTACGAATGTGTCTAAAAAACTTAATCATATTTCACACATTTTAATTTTGAGCTTTCCGCAAGCGGCTATCTCCACCATCCCCATTTTCATGAGGACTCTACTAGACCTTTGATTTTGCAAATGCAAAATTATGTTTCGATAATGAAAGAATTTTATCATGGGCTTGTAGTGCTGCTTTCATTATTTTATTACTTTTAAATCTATTAGTTTTATCAATTCCTCTGCTTCTTTTTTAGTTTGATTAAAAACATTTTGAAGTCTCAAATGCCGTACATAATTTTCCTTAAAGTGATTTCTTCCTTGTACGGTTGTTGCAAAATCTATAATCAAGTTTGCTTGCTCAACAGAATCCGTAATCATCGGAAAATGCTCTATATCTAATGATCTGGAATTGCTTTTAATGTAATTTATGTCAACTTCAATTTTGCTAAACAAATCTCTCTTGTACTGTTGTTTTTCTGTAACTTCTTTCTCATCCCATTCTGTGTGAGCCTTGAGCCTCTCATTGGTTTTTGTGTAATATTGTGAGAGTACTGTGAAAAGACTATCATACCCTATTAACTTTGAATTTCCTGAATTTTGGACATTACTAAAGGTTCGATTGTTGATTTCCCTATCGTAATATGTTCTACCAATAGCAAGCATGATAGAGTCTGCATCGGCGATTTTATAACTAGTTCGTCTTAAAGCCCACAATTCTGCACTCATTTCTTCGTCTAGTCTTGTTAATGCTTTATTTAAGCTGATAGTGTCACTTATTAAATCTTTCCGAAATTCTTCAAGATAATTTAGTGATTTTGAAATGGCTTGTCGATTTTCATTCCAGTTATTAATCTGTAGCGCAATTAGAATTCCAATAACCACTAGAACAATTTCGCCAATGGCATATTTGAGGTACCTGCCTGTTTTGCCTTCTGAAAGTAAGTTTTGGCGTATTCGCCTAAAGAATTTTATCATTGGGTTGGTTGTGCTTTCGTTATTTTTTTAAAGTTCAGATAAATACGTAGTCAATAGTTTTAGTAATTCTGCATTTTCTTCTTGCAAAACTTTTAGTTCATTATTTACTCCAAAGGCGTAATTAGCCATAACGCTATTCCTTAACTCATCATTTTTTAATGCATCTACTATGTCTGGTTCAATTGCATTTTTCAGTGACTCTTTATCAAATACGTTGGGAATTTTGAATGCCAATTTTCTCAACTCGAACCTGTTACGTTCATAGTATGCTTGGTCACCATTTATAAACTCTTGGTAAGTATTATACAGTTCAATAATTTTCTTTCGAATATCTTGTTTTCCAATCAGACTAATTCCACCAGCACTCCTCATTTCGTCAATTGTGGCAGTATTTGGCACGAATCCAACAGGCATTCCCCATTGCATTGCAAAGAAGTAAGCAATAGAATCTTTGGAAAACTGATATCCATCAAAATACTCGTACAACTTTTCTTTTCTCCGAACTTGTTCATTTGACATTGTTTTGAGATCACTAACAGCGATAGAGTCTGATTTAAGATCATTTATAAGTCCTGCCAAATAGTGCTTTTCTAACTTTCTGTCATTTCTATCATTATTCCAGTTATTAATCTGTAGTGCAATTAGAATACCAATAACCACGAGAACAATTTCGCCAATGGCATATTTTAGGTACCTGCCTGCCCGCCCGACCGAGTCATTCGGGCTGGTTTTACCTTCGGAAAGTAAGTTTTGTCTAATATGTCTAAAGAATTTTATCATTGTTGGTATTTTACTATTCTTTATCAATCTCGTTTTCAATTACTGCAAGCATATTTATTATTCTATCTCTTAATGTTTGCGATTGGAGATTGGTTATTTGATTAAATGTTATTACCTGTCCAATTATACCTTCTAATTCAACATCATTCAGGACTTTTAAAAAGTCTAAATCTTTTTTGGTTGGTTTTATGGTAAACTTGTGATTGTATTTTTTGTCTAGTGCTTCAGTAGGCGTATATCCATCCTTCCAGAGTGCATTATTAAGATTTCTTGAAACACCAAGCCTAATATAACAGGGAATTATTATTTCGGTACGAAATTTTTTATATTCTAATTCTAGCTCTTGAACTTGATAGACTTCGGAAGACCAATTTGATAAAATACTAGTTAACTCTTGATTTTGTATAAGACGTAATTTTTCTGAACCTACAATATCGTTTTTAATAGGGTCAAATGTTGGGTCTCTCATTATTAACGAAAGCGATTTGTAAAGTTCACCTTCATTAATTGATTCTGGATGATCAATTTGATTGAGTAAATTGTTACAAGCCTCTAATCCTTGATTACGCATTAGAATTTTCTCTTCTAGTTGCACGAGATTGCTTTGATATTCACTTTTTAATTGTTTTAAAATTAATTGTTCCTGCTTTAAATCTTTTTGTTTTTCATTCCAATTATTAATACTCAAAGCAATCAAAATTCCTATTACAACAAGGATGATTTCGCCAATGGCATAAAGTAAATATTTACTTGCTCGATTTTCTTTAATCATATTTTGCCTAATTTTTCTAAAGAATTTTATCATGTCTATGATTTTAGATTATTATCAATTAAATCTAGTAAACGTTTTATTTCTTCAGTAGTAGTATCTAAAAGTTCATTTTGACCATCCATATTTGCAATCATAATAAAAAGATGAGCATAAACTTGTGTATCACTGTGTATATTAGTCTCTGAAATATCAGGTAAATGAGAATCGTGTTTCATCAATTCTTTTACAAATTGTCTGCTGGTTAGTTTAGGCATAATGTAATCTACAAATTGCCGCGTTTGCTCTTTAATACGCTCTTGGGTACTATTCTCAAAATCTCTTTTATAGTATAGTGAAAGGTTTTTTCTTAACTCCATATTAGTAATAAGGTCAATATTTTCTGAAGCTATCATATTTTCAAAAGCAATATTGTTAGGTTCAAAAACATTAAATTCAGCTATTACATACATATAATCAGTAATTACAGGTATATATTTTTCAGGGTTTGAAGACTGTTCTAACACTACATAGGTTGTGTCTATGTAAGAAGCTTTATCAGCATTAAATTCTTTTACTTCTTTTATGCTTTCTAAATCATTGTTTAAGCTAATTCTAATTTGTTTTAAATAGACCTGCTCTTTGGATTTTAATAATCGCTTGGTATTCCAGTCATTTACCTGAAGTGCTAAAAGAATACCAATCATAACTAAAATGATTTCGCCAATGGCATATTTTAGATATTTACCTGTTTTACCTTCTGATAGTAACTGTTGGCGGATTTTACGAAAGAATTTTATCATGGGTTGGTTAGTCTTACGTTATTGACACTTTTTGGCTTGTAACAATTTTAAAGGTTCTTGCATTTCGATCTTTAAATTAGCTAAATGTTGTTTTTGCCTAACAAGCATGCCTACAAAAAAAACCAGATTGTCTTGAAACTTTAAAAATAACGGGTTATTAGGTTCGTTGTTCCAGTTGTTTTTTGGCAATAGGTCTAAATGTTCTTTGTCAAGCACATTATTCAGATAGTCTAAATCTTGAAACCCAAATTCAGATACTAAATCAAAATCACCCATTCTTTCAATAATTTCATTCCTGTTTTCTTGAAGCAGGTTTAAAATATTGTTTAAAAATGTACTGTGCTGAATCAATCTGTTTTTAAGTTCTAAATCTGTTAATAGCTTTAGCTGGCCAGAGGATGTAATCTCTTCAAAGGCAATATTGCTAGGCACAAAAACGTCTTGCCTCAAGGCCAATACAAATTTGTTTAGTATATCACTTCTTTTATTGGGTATGCTGTTTAAATCTAATAGCAGCTCTTTACATAGCTTAATTTTGTGCGTTGTGAGTTCTGCAGTTTCATCAATTAATTTTTCATTGAGTTCAAAGTCATCTAAAATTCGACAGTAGTAATCGGCTTCTGCAATCTTATTTTTCCGGTTTTCATTCCAATTGTTTATTTGTAAGGCTATTAAAATACCGATAACTACTAGAATGATTTCACCAATGGCATATTTGAGATATTTGCCTGTTTTACCTTCTGACAGCAATTGCTGGCGTATTTTACGGAAAATTTTTATCATGGGTTGGTTGGTTATCTGTTGATGGTCTAATTTAGGGAAAAAGATTTTATTAAGACTGTAAACAAAAAACCCCAAGCAAATACTTGAGGTTTTAATATTCTAATCTTAATAAAACGAATTAATTTTCAGGATGCATGAACGCTCTTTAAAAAAATGGCTATCAAATAACTGTTTATTTTTTTAATTGATTGTTTTTATCTTTTTAATGTAAAATGTCCAACTTTTTGATATCCTGAATCAGAATAAAACACAAACCAATAGTCCGAAGATTGACAAGGATTACCGTTGTAAGTTCCGTCCCAACCATTTGAATTGTAAGGTTTAAAGGCTATTATTTGTTTTCCATATCTATCAAAAATTTTTATTATAGATTCTTTCCTAACTTTTTCAGAAATACCATAAACATTCCAAAAATCATTCGTTCCATCATTATTAGGTGTGAAAAATTTAGGAAAGTTGATATTAAAAAGAGATTCATTATTTAATATACAATCTTGTTCAATAAAAAAATTGGAAATAGTATAGCACCCAAATGTATTAGTTGCTTTTATAAAAATTTCTTGACTTGAATTTTCAAGAAAAAAAATATTTTGTATTTGATTAGTGTTATTCTGTGCATCATTAAAACTTATATAATATGAAATGTTTAAATCATTGTTATTCAAAATGATATCATTTTCTATTTCATTCAAATTGAAATATCCATTATTATTTTGATCAAAATAACAAGATTCTAAAACTGTTGGGAAATTCCAATCTGATAACGGTAATAGGTCTGGTGTCTCATGATTAATTATTTGAAAATCAAAAAACAAACTGCAATCTATACTATTAGCGTATTCCACACGCACATAAATTGTTTCAGCTTCAGAAATACTTTGATAATTTAAATCTAATGGTACTGCCCCAAAATTTAGTTGAGGATCAATGTTGTAATAAACAAAAATTAAGTCGTCATTTGGATTTATCTGCATCTGTGATGAAACCTCATTGAAATCAAAACTATTAAAGCTGTCATTTTTGCATTTTATCAAATCTTCTGGTGGATCTACTTCTGGAAAAGTTTCAACATTAATATTTACTGGTGCAATTATAAATTCATTTGTTATTGAATTATCAATTCTAATGTAGATAGTTTGCCCACCCATAATAGTGTTTGTCCAATCGCCTATTATTTCGTTGATATCATTTTCAGCATCAGTGAAATTTATATGTGTAGAAGCATTGTAAGGAGATGCCTCATGAAAGCCAGCTGCTCCAAACCATTCATCTTCAATGTTTGGATTTTGAATTACGTCTGAAAATGAAAAATCAGATAAATTAATTTCATACAGGCGGTCTGGTGTCACACCATATAGTCTTCCTAGTTCTGAAGCAAGACCAAATGTGTTATTTGGTATTTGGCCCAGATCTACATGAGAAATGTAATCTCTATCTTGATTCACAGTAACTTCATAAAGCCTAAAATTATTATTACTTAATCTCCATGCTACATACATCTTGTCATTTAATAAAACAAAATCACCGCCTGAACTTCCATTATCAAAATCATACCATCTATCACCTGTAATTATACCACTTGGTAAAAGTTCAAATTTAAATACATCAGTATTTGTTGCAGATCCAAGATAAAAATTA
This sequence comes from Hanstruepera ponticola, assembly GCF_012931685.1. Taxonomy (GTDB): domain Bacteria; phylum Bacteroidota; class Bacteroidia; order Flavobacteriales; family Flavobacteriaceae; genus Hanstruepera; species Hanstruepera ponticola. The sequence continues at coordinate 117,198 of NZ_JABANC010000003.1, read as the reverse complement.
TCTAAATCATCAACAGATAATGCGTTACTCCCAAACCAAGAATAATTATAGTGGGTCATATTACAGTTATCATCAATTTCTGTAAATCCACCTCCCCTTAAAACAAATATTTCTTTATTTGAATTAATAGCTATATCTGTTAATTCAGCATCTAACTCACAAAAAGTTTCTATATTAGGATTGTTTGAAGGAGAATTAACAATAAGAACATTTCCGTTTGAAGTTGAGATTAGTATTTTTTCTAAAAAATCATCATCATCAATACCTAAATCCATTAAAACCAGTTGCTCTATTTCTTGAATGTTGAAAGTTGCATAACCATCATCACTACATACATTAATATCCAAGTTATTTCTTAATTGGATTTGTGCAACTCCGGAATCTTGAGAAAGCCCACTGAAAGGTGTCATAATGGAAAGAACGAAATGACATAAAATATTAAAAACTACGTAAACTCTCATCAATCGATAAAAATATTAAAGAACAAATAAGTAAAGTTTACTTGAAAAAACCTAAAGAAATTTTAAAAATTAAGAATCTGGATGCATAAAGCGTTGTTTGCCCAATAGGGTTTCTTCGCTTTCTACATGGTCGTCGTCCAGTACGCAGCAATCTACTGGGCATACGGCAGCGCATTGTGGTTCCTCATGGAAACCCTTACACTCGGTACACTTATCTGGTACAATGTAGTAAATCTCATCGCTTATAGGCTCTTGGGCTTCATCAGCATCTACAGCTTTACCATCTGGCAATACCACACTACCTGTAAGGCTCGTACCATCTTTATAACGCCAGTCATCAGCTCCTTCATAAATAGCTGTGTTTGGGCATTCTGGTTCACATGCGCCACAGTTAATACATTCGTCTGTTATTATAATTGCCATAGTAATTTTTCGTTTAAGTTTCCGTACTTTTGCGTCTGCAAAAATAAAGCCAAAACCATTCATAACCAAATGAACTATGGATTTAGAAAAAAGAATTAATGCCTTTGTAAAATTAGGTGAATTTTTGAGTCAGTTTAGTACGCTTGAATTCACAAAAATAGATACTGTTTTACACAACGATCTTTTTTTTGATGGCTTTAAACATCAAATAAAACTGGCCAAAGAGCATAACGGTTGGTTTAATACAGATAATATTGTTTACGCCTTTAATAATTGGTCTAATACGTTGACTAAAAATAATTTAAGCCAATGGTTATCAAAGTATAACTTTAATACTCTGGAACCAAAAACGGTTGCTATTATTATGGCTGGAAATATTCCTTTGGTTGGTTTTCACGATTTTTTATCAGTATTAATTTCTGGACATCAAGTGTTAGTGAAGCAATCGTCTAACGACAAGCAGCTCCTTCCCTATTTAGCCAAATATTTGGAATATGTTGAACCAGAATTTAAAGGTAGCATACGTTTTACTGAAGACAAGCTGTCTAATTTTGATGCGGTTATAGCTACAGGAAGCGATAATACAGCACGTTATTTTGAATATTACTTTAAAGATAAGCCTTCCATTATTCGTAAAAACAGGAATTCGGTTGCGGTATTAACTGGTAAGGAAACTGCTAAAGATTTTGAAAACCTCTCTGAAGATATCTTTAGATATTATGGTTTGGGTTGCCGAAATGTATCAAAACTATTTGTACCAAAGGACTATAATTTTGAAGGTTTTTTTAAGGGTATGTATAAATGGCACCCAATTATAGAACAAGCTAAATACGCTAACAATTATGATTATAATAAAGCCGTGTATTTAATGAGTGAGTTTGATATGCTTGAAAATGGCTTTTTAATGATTAAGGAAGATACTAGCTATGCCTCACCTATTGCCACGGTATTTTATGAATATTATGATAATTTGGAGCAACTGGAACAAAGGTTAGTTTTAGATTCTGATCGCATTCAGTGTGTGGTTTCTAATTATAAGTTGGATAATCAAGTGCCATTTGGCGCATCACAAAACCCACAACTTTGGGATTATGCTGATAATGTAGATACCATTGCATTTTTGTTAAAAATATAGTTGATAAATTATCAATTTATTAACGCCTAATTTATTAGAATTTAGCACCTTTGCATTCAAAGAAATGCGCTTTATTTCTTACTTGGAATAAGCCAAAGTTTAATTAAATACTATTCCGAATTTCCGGAAACTTAAATATGAAAAGACATAATTTTAGTGCAGGCCCATGCATATTACCAAAAGAAGTGATGCTAAAAGCTTCTGAAGCTATTTTAGATTTTGATAACGGACTTTCCCTTATAGAAATATCACACAGAAGTAAACCTTTTGTTGATGTTATGGAAAATGCACGCGCACTAGTATTGGAATTATTAGGTTTGGAAGGAAAAGGCTACAAAGCCCTCTTTTTGCAAGGTGGTGCTAGTACCCAGTTTTTAATGGTGGCTTTAAACCTATTGGAAAAGCGTGCGGGCTATTTAAATACAGGGACTTGGAGTGATAAAGCCATAAAAGAAGCACGTATTTATGATGATATCTATGAAGTAGCGTCTTCTAAAGAAGCTAACTATAATTATATTCCAAAGGGTTATGACATTCCTACGGACTATGATTATTTCCATTGCACATCAAACAACACTATTTTTGGGACGCAAATGAAACGTTTTCCAGAGTGCGAAATTCCTATGGTTTGTGACATGAGTAGTGATATTTTCTCACGTCAGTTAGATTTCACACAATTTGATTTAATTTATGCTGGTGCTCAAAAAAATATGGGTCCTGCAGGCACCACTTTGGTTGTTGTGAAAGAAGACATTTTAGGAAAAGTATCGCGTAAAATACCATCTATGATGGATTATAAGGTACATATTAGTAAAAGCAGTATGTTTAACACGCCTCCTGTTTTTGCTGTTTACGTATCCATGTTGACTTTGGAATGGTTGAAAAATTTAGGTGGTATTGAAGCCATTGAAAAAGAGAACAATAAAAAAGCGCAATTAATCTATTCTGAAATTGACTTAAATCCGTTATTTAAAGGATTTGCTACCAAAGAAGATCGGTCAATTATGAATGCAACCTTTACTCTAGCCAATGAGGATTTAAAGGAAACCTTTGAAACCATGCTAAAAGAAGAAGGCATTAATGGTTTAAATGGACATCGTAGTGTTGGTGGCTATCGAGCATCCATGTATAACGCCTTGCCTTTAGAAAGTGTGGGTGTTTTGGTAGATGTTATGAGCGAATTGGAGAGAAAGGCATAATAGTTTGGACATTGAGGTGTCACGTTGAGCTTGTCGAAACGCTCTCGAAATGTCCTTTTAAAAGAAGTTTAATTTAAAAAAGATTCCTGCTGGAGTTTATCTTGAGCAGTGTCGAAAGACAAGAAATAATTATGAAAGTATTAGCAAACGACGGCATTTCAAACAGTGGAATAGAAGCATTACAAGCTGGCGGATTTGAAGTATTGACAACAACGGTTGCCCAAGAACAATTAGTAAATTTTATTAATGAGAATAAAATTTCGGTATTATTAGTACGAAGTGCAACGCAAGTTCGTAAAGATATTATTGATAATTGTGAATCCTTAAAAATCATTGGTCGTGGTGGTGTTGGTATGGATAATATTGATGTAGAATATGCTCGTAGTAAAGGTATTCATGTAATCAATACACCTGCCGCTTCCTCACAATCGGTTGCTGAATTGGTGTTTGCCCATTTATTTGGCGGTGTTCGTTATCTCTATGATTCAAACAGAAATATGCCTTTAGATGGTGATACACAATTTAAATCGTTAAAGAAAAACTATGCCAAAGGTGTAGAATTACGTGGCAAGACGTTAGGAATTATTGGTTTTGGACGTATTGGTCGTGAAGTGGCAAAAATTGCTCTTGGTATTGGCATGAAAGTTATAGCCAGCGATAAATTTGTTGGTAAAGCTGATATTAAAGTGGAATTCTATAATGGTCAGTTTATTAATGTGGAAATTGAAACAGAACCAATGAAAGACATTATTAAACATTCTGATTTTATTACACTCCACGTACCTGCTCAAGAAGATTATGTTATTGGAGAAAAACATTTTGAAATGATGAAAGATGGTGTTGGGATTATTAATGCTGCACGTGGTGGTGTTATAGATGAAGTAGCCTTGATAAAAGCTATAGAATCAGGAAAAGTTTCTTTTGCAGGTTTAGATACCTTTGAAGAAGAACCAAAACCAGCTATTCAAGTTTTAATGAATGGCAGAATTTCGTTAACGCCACATATTGGTGCTGCAACCAATGAAGCACAAGATAGAATTGGAACAGAATTGGCATCACAAATCATTAGTTTATTAAAAGTTCAAGAAGCGTAATCGTTCAGAAGCCAAAAAAATTAGAAGTTAGTGACTTTTATCATTAACTTGTGTCTAATTGAATGGCTATCAAATTGTAGCATAATAACTTAAAAACAACTTAACATGTCAGGAATTTTAGATTTATTAAATAGTGATTTAGGACAAACAGTAATTAGTGGTGTTTCGCGTCAAACCAATCAACCAACAAATAAAACAGCAGATGTACTAACCATGGCGTTGCCTGTACTAATGGCAGCCATGAAACGTAATGCATCTACTCCTCAAGGTGCCGAAGGGTTAATGAGTGCTTTAAATAGCAAACATGATGGCAGTATTTTAGACAATTTAGGAGGATTGTTTAGTGGTGGTGTTGATGATGCGGTAATGACTGACGGTGATAAAATTCTTGGACATGTTTTAGGCTCTAAAAAACAAGGTGTTGAAAAAATTATTGGTGAAAAATCTGGTATGGATACCGATGCTGTTGCTGATATTTTAAAAGTTGCTGCGCCAATTCTTATGGGAGTTTTAGGAAAGCAAACCAGGCAAAATAATGTAAGCTCTTCAAATGATTTAAGTGGCTTGCTTGGTGGTCTATTAGGAGGTAACGATGCTCACGAAGAGCAAAGTTTTTTGGAAAAAATATTAGACGCTGATGGTGATGGTAGTATTGTTGATGATGTTGCTGGTATGGTATTAGGAAGTGCCAAGAAAAAAGGTGGATTAGGTGGATTGCTTGGAGGCCTTTTTGGAAAGTAACATTCATTGAGAAAATATATTGTAATAGCCAAACTTATTTAGTTTGGCTTTTTTGTTAAAAAGTATTTTGAAACAAAAAATGAGTTATAAATTTTGTAACTTTAGTAAAAGTTGTTTTATGAAGAATGTCGTTTATATATTACTTATCATTTCGGTGATTGCTAGTTGCAAAAGCAAGAATGTTTCAACAAAACCAAATTCTGAAGTGGTTGATACTTCAGAGAAGCAAGACACCATTCGTATTGCAAATGACTCACTAGAATATGAGGTCATTATTTTTGAAGCCGGTTTTGATTCCTGGATGTTGCGAAGAGCAAGACCTAGATCATATTATTCTGAAACATTTTTAGAAGCTAGAAACATACAATATGTTACAGAATGGAACCGTCGTGTGGTCTCTTCTGGATTTGACAGAAACCTTTACGAAATGCAAATTAACTACCAGCAGGGTATTGATTATGGTTTTGAAGTCAATTACATGCTTTATCACTTTTTTGTGTTTTTTGAAGAGAAGTATAAACAAAATTTAACTGCTCACAATCCTAGATTTTAGATTATCTTTGCATGCAAAATTGATTAATGGAGACATTTAAAAAGCAGTGGCAAATAACCAAAAATTGGCAGCTTGTATTTCCCTTACTTGGAATAATAATCCTTGTTTATAGTGCTTTTAAAATAGCTAATGCTATTGCTACAGATTGGCACTTTGGATTCCTAATAGTATTTACTATAATTTGTTATTTCATTTTATTAAAAATCACGCTCTTTTTATTTAAAAAACTGGAGAATAAGTGGGTAGTAAGGCAGCGATGGGAAATGATACGTATATTTATTGTTTTTGCCTTTACGGGTACGTCATCATTATATGTCGGCAGACCAATTATCAAGTTTCTCGGAATTACTAAAGAAAACTTAAATCCGTTTCTCTATTGGATATTATTCATTATTATTGGACTTATTTTCTATCAAATACTGTTAGTGTTTTTTGGATGGGTATTTGGTCAGTTTAAATTTTTCTGGGAATTTGAAAAAAAGATGCTGCGTAGGTTCGGTTTTAAAAGGTTTATCGATTAATGTTAAAGGATAAAAATCATATTATAGTTTTATTATCACTTATTTTGGTGGTTTGCCTGTTAATTCCTTCAGGTGTAAAATTAGCACACGTTTTTGAAAACCATAAACATGAGGTTTGTACCAACAAATCTACTGTTCACTTTCATTCACTTGATTTAGATTGTGAATTTTACAAGTTTAAAATTTCAAATCAATTACTACATACTTTTAAGAATATTGAATTAATAAACATTACGAATAATCATGGTATTATTGAATCTCAATACCAGTTTATTAGTCAATATCAACAGTTACAATTTAGCCTTCGTGGTCCTCCAGTTAATAGTTAATATCTAATTCAATTACATATTTAACTATTAAACATATTACATGAAAAACATTTTATTTTTATGTGTTTTGTCTTTAGCTAGTTTTGGTTATGGACAGAGCACCATACAAGGTATCGTAACCGATGCTGAAACAGGAAACAATTTATCTTACGTAAATATTTATTTACCACATTTGGAAAAAGGCACAACTACTAATGCGTCTGGAGAGTTTGAATTACAAAACATTCCTCCAGGGTCTCATACATTGGTATGTTCTTTTATTGGTTATGAAACCAAGTCAATTAATTTAAAACTGCCTTTAACAGAAAATTTATCTATTTCATTAATCCCTTCTGCTATTGAAATGGAAGCCGTTATCATTTCAACACCATTTCACAAACTACAAAGTGATAATGTGATGAAAGTAGAACGAAAAACAGTCAGTGAGCTACGAGCCTCTGGTTCTGTAACTCTAGCCGATGGTATAACTAATATTGCTGGTGTAGAATCGGTAAGTACAGGTTTAAGTATAAACAAACCCGTAATACGAGGTTTGAGTTCTAATCGTGTTTTGGTTTATACACAAGGTGTACGTTTGGAAAACCAGCAATTTGGTAGTGAGCATGGTTTGGGATTAAGTGATGCAGGTGTTGAAAGTGTTGAAGTAATAAAAGGGCCTGCTTCTTTGCTTTATGGTAGTGATGCGCTTGGTGGCGTACTCTATATCAATCCCGAGCGTTTTGCTAATGCCAACGAACAATCTGGTGACATCAATTTAAATTACTTTTCAAATACTGAAGGTTATAATACCAGTCTAGGATATAAATCATCTGGTGAAAACTTTAAATTTCTTTTTAGAGGGTCTTTAGCAGCGCATTCTGATTACGAAACAAGCGATTACAGAGTTACCAATACACGCTTTAAAGAGCAAGATTTTAAAGCTGGAATGGGTTATCAATCAACTAAATTCAAGACAGAATTCAGGTATAACGTTAATCACAGTAAATTAGGAATCCCAGAAGAAATAGGTATGCAAACTACCGATAAAAATCCACTACTACCCTATCAGGATATCACCAATCATGTATTTAGTTCAAAGTCAAAACTGTTTTTTAACAATTCAAAACTGGAGATTAATTTAGGATACATTTATAATGCTAGACAAGAGTTTGAAGATGAACATCACCATGAAGAACATCATGATGATGATGAGGATCATGAAGAAGATGAGGAACACGACGAAGATCATGATGAACATGTAGCTGAAGAGCCTGCGCTTAACATGAAACTTAAAACAGCAAATTATGATATTAAATATCACTTACCAAAAACCGGTAGGTTTGAAACTATAGTTGGTGTACAAGGTATGCACCAAACCAATGCAAACTATGGAGAAGAAGAATTGATACCAAATGCAACAACTAATGATTTTGGTGTCTTTGCGATGTCTCACATTCATTTTGAAAATTTTGACCTACAATTGGGTGCGAGATATGACAACCGATGGCTGAATATTGAAAATTCTGAAAGCCTTACTTATAATAGTTTTAATGGTGCATTAGGTTTTAAAACCAATTTATTTGAAAAAATTACTTTTAGATTAAATGTAGCCTCTGGGTTCAGAGCTCCAAATTTAGCCGAACTTACTTCGGATGGTATTCATCATGGAACCAATCGTTATGAAATTGGAAATAGCAACTTGACTTATGAGCAAAACTTACAAACCGATTTAGCGCTTGAATACAAGAGTGAACATGTTGAGTTGTTTGCTAATGGTTTTTATAATTTGGTGAATGATTATATTTACTTGGAACCGGACGGTACTTTAATAGATGGTGAACCCGTTTTTAATTATGTGCAAAATGACGCATATTTATATGGCGGCGAAATAGGTTTCCATTTTCATCCTCACCCACTGGATTGGTTGCATTTTGAAAGTAGTTTTGAATCGGTAACTGGTAAGCTTAATTCTGGGTCTTATTTACCTTTAATACCTGCAAATAGTATTAATAACACCATTCGCGTTGAATTTGACACCAAAAGTATGAAAAGTGGTTATGCATTTGTGAAGCTACAATCCACTTTCAGTCAAAACAATGTGAGTAACTTTGAAACACCCACAAGCAGCTATAACTTGTTGAGTGCTGGTATTGGAAGCACCATACAACTCTTTAAAAAAGATTTATTTATTTCAATAACGGGAACGAACTTGACTGATAAAAACTACATTAGCCATCTGTCAAGATTAAAACCTGATGGTATTTTTAATATGGGTAGAAACTTTAGTATTGGACTTACCTATAATTTATAATAATGATGAAGCTGTCTGAAAAATTAAAACTTTCAGACAGCTTTCTATTAATCGTTTATTTCAACAGTGATTACTTCTTTTTTCTTTTCTTCTTTACTGAATACATAAGTGTATAACCACATAATTGTAAACGTTGGAATAATATCAAGACCAGGTATGATTTCTTCAATAAATGAAATAGCACCTGCAGCCTTACCACTATTGCCTTTATACATCTTCGTCATTAAATAGGCTGATAATGGTGCCCAAATAATATCGACAAATGTCACAATGCCAATGGCATCAAATAAAATGCTCAAAGCTAGTTTTTTGCTTTTACTTAAATTTTCTAGTTTCATAATTGTGATTTTATATAAAAAATAGCAATAAGCATACCATAATTAAATTATGACAGTTTCTCACTAATAAGCTTTAAAAACTCATTTCGTGTTTCAATTTTTTCAAACTGACCTCTAAAACCAGATGTGGTGGTAACTGAATTTTGTTTTTGAACACCACGCATCATCATACACATATGAGATGCTTCAATGACAACTGCAACACCTTGAGGTTTTAAGGTATCGTTTATACAGTCTAAAATTTGTTCAGTTAATCGTTCTTGTACTTGCAGTCGTCTTGCAAACACATCTACAATTCTAGGTATTTTACTTAACCCTACTATATGACCATTTGGTATGTAAGCAATATGAGCTTTTCCAAAAAATGGTAAAATATGGTGCTCACATAATGAATACAGCTCAATATCTTTTACAATGACCATTTCATTGTATGATTCCTTGAACATGGCGCTTTTTAATATTTCAGCTGCATCTTGATGATAACCCTGTGTGAGAAACTGCATGGCTTTTGAAGCACGTTCAGGCGTTTTGAGAAGACCATCTCTATTTGTGTCCTCACCTAAATCTTCAATGATTTTTTTATAACGGTCTTTAACGTCATCAGTTACTTGCATATTATATTCTTCAAACTGTCTATAAGGCATAATTTGGTTTTTTATAAATGTAATAAAAATTTCAAAGTATTTTTTTAATAAAACCTTACCAAAATCTTAACACAATTATTCTGTTTTTAACGTTTAGTTAGTACTTTTAAAAGACAAACGGAATTAGATTTGCCAAGTATAGTGTAACAATTTGATTTTCATATTGTCTATATACCATCAATCAAAATTACAAGACTAATCACCTTTTATGCGAAATCAAGTTTTTCTATTACTTTTTACATTTTTCTGTTGCGCTTTATTTTCACAACAAAAGAAAAGCTTGAATATCAAGCGAACCGAAGTTGCTCCCAAAATAGATGGTATTCTAGATGATACAGTTTGGCAAGATGCTGAAGAAGCAAAAGATTTTATTCAATTTCGCCCAGAAATGGGAATCACAGAAACACCTGAAACACGAACCGTAGTTAAAATTTCTTATGACAATGATGCTATTTATGTTGGTGCTTATCTCTATGACGATCCTTCAAAAATAATGCGCCAGTTTACTAGCCGTGATAATTTTGGGCAATCCGATTTTTTTGGTTTTGTCTTAAACCCCAACAATGATGGTCAAAATAACACGGAATTTTTTGTTTTTAGTTCAGGAACGCAAGCTGACGCATTAGAGTCGCCAAGTATAGGTGAAGACTTCGGATGGAATGCCGTATGGGATAGCGCAGTAAAAATAGTTGATGATGGTTGGATTGTGGAAATGAAAATTCCCTACAGAACACTTCGTTTCTCAAATCAAGAAGTGCAGACTTGGGGTATGCAAATTCATAGACACTTTAGAAGAGATCGGTCACAATACACTTGGAATCCAATTGATGTTACCAAAGGTAATGTAGGTATTTACAATGGTGAATTAAAAGGAATTGAAAATATTGAGCCTCCTACCCGATTAACATTTTACCCATTTGTTTCTGGTATTGTTAATTCTTTTGACGGAGATACTGATACTCAATTCAACGCGGGTATGGACGTTAAATATGGTATAACCGAAAATTTTACTTTAGATGCGACGCTCATTCCAGATTTTAGCCAAGCTGGTTTTGATAGAGTGGTATTGAATTTAGGTCCTTTTGAACAAACTTTTTCAGAGCAACGCCAATTCTTTACTGAAGGTGTTGATTTGTTCACTAAAGGTGGTTTGTTTTTTTCAAGACGTGTTGGTAATGGACCAACAGGCTCTGTTGAATTGGATGTTAATGAAGAGATAACAGATTTTCCTAACGCAGTAAAAGTTTTGAATGCCATTAAAGTTTCAGGACGAACTAAAAATGGTTTAGGTGCAGGTATTTTTAATTCAATTACAGAAAAGACCTATGCAACAATTGAAAATACGGAAACAGGAGAAAGACGTAAAGAGCTTGTTGAACCATTTACTAATTATAATATTTTAGTAGTCGATCAACAGTTTAATCAAAACTCATCTGTAAGCATAATAAACACCAACGTTATGCGTGAAGGTAGTTTTAGAGACGCAAATGTTACTGGTGTTTTGGCTGATTTAACTACCAAAAAGAACACCTATAATCTTGTGGTTGAAGCTAAAATGAGTAACATAAATAAAGAATCTGGTACTGAAACGGGTTATAGTTATGAGCTGGAATTTGCCAAGGTTTATGGAAATTGGCAATATTGGATAGGTCATGAATATGCCGATGACGATTATGACATTAACGACTTAGGTCTTCAGTTTAGAAATAACTTCAGCAATTTTGGCGTGGAAGGCTCATACCGGACTTTTGAACCTACTGGAAAGTTTAATAGATATAACATAAATGCTTGGATAAATTATTCGAGATTAGCAAACCCTAGTACTTACACAGGTACAAATTTAGGTATAGCATTTTCAGGGCAATTAAAAATAATTGATGGTTTTGGTGGAAATTTAGGTTTCCAACCTGGCAAACAATATGACTATTTTGAGCCAAGAGTTGAAGGTCGTTATTTTATTTATGAAGATAGGCTTAACGGAAATTTCTGGTATTCTTCAAACTATAATAAAAAATTTGCATTTGATGCGAATGTTGGAGGCGCCACTTTTTTTGAACAAGATAGAGAAACTACAAATATTTGGTATAGTGTAAGTCCAAGGTTTAGATTTAATGACAAAATGTTCATTGTTTATTCTTTCAGTATAGATGATTACAAAAAAGACAGAGGTTACGCTGATATGACTGATACTGAAATAGTATTTGGCCAAAGAGATCGATTCACCATGGTCAATAGCTTATCTGGAAACTATAGTTTCAACCCTTTTCATACATTAGGTTTAACATTCAGGAATTACTGGAGTACGGTAGATTATGAGGATAATATCTACTTACTGCAAGAAGATGGTCGATTGCTAAAAACCCAAACGTCATTTGAAGAGGCAGGATTATCAGATCCAAACATTAATTTTAGCACTTGGAATTTAGATTTAAGTTATTCGTGGCAATTTGCGCCAGGTAGTTTTTTAACAGCTCTTTATAGAAATCAACTGTTTAATTATGATAGTGCCTCTAAAGCTAGTTACATTGATAGTTTAGATAGATTATTTGAACAACCAATATCAAATACATTTTCTTTGAAAATTCAATATTTTATTGACTATAACAATGTTAAAAAAATCTTCCGTAAGAAATCAGATTCCTAATTGTAAGACAGATTATATTGTATTACATTGCTAGTTCATTAGTAAAAGATGATAACAGCTAGAAATATTCATAAATACTACTCCGATTTACACGTTTTAAAAGGTGTTGATTTAGATATTAAAGAAGGTGAAATTGTATCAATTGTTGGAGTGTCTGGAGCAGGGAAAACAACGTTACTGCAAATTTTAGGAACACTTGATAAACCTGATAAAGACAATGAGACTCGTTTTTTGTTAAATAATACTGAAATTAGCAATCTTAATGAAAGAAATTTAGCCAAGTTTAGAAATGAGCAAATTGGTTTTATTTTTCAATTTCATCAGTTATTACCAGAATTTACGGCTTTAGAAAACGTCTGTATTCCTGCGTTTATAAAAAAAACTAAAAAACAGGAAGCAGAAAAACGCGCTTTGGAATTATTGGATTTTTTAGGATTGAAAGATAGACACAACCACAAGCCCAATGAACTTTCTGGTGGCGAGCAGCAACGTGTTGCCGTAGCCAGAGCGCTTATAAATAATCCTAAAATTATTTTTGCTGATGAACCTTCAGGAAATTTGGATAGTGAATCAGCTGAAAACCTGCACAACCTCTTCTTTAAACTTCGTGATGAGTTTGGTCAAACATTTGTGATTGTTACTCATAATGAAGAGTTGGCCAATATGGCTGATAGAAAACTAACCATGGTTGATGGTAAGATTGTAAATTAAATAGTACTTTTAGTACATGCTATTAATTTTAGTCTCCTGGATTTATATATTATTGATTTCAGCAGTTATTGGAGTCAGTACTCTTAAGGCTTTTAAGATTGCTAAATCACATCCAGTAGTAACAATTATCATTGGTTTATTTGGTGTTACCTTATTAACTTCTATTTGGGCCATTGCTTGGGCTGTAAATTGGCAGTTTCATGTTTTATTGTTCTTTATTTCCTGTTTGTTATTTGTTGTAAACAAATCATTTATAGTTAGTTATTTAAAATTATCTACAAATGAGTTTAAGTCTTTAAAACTATTTTATAAAATCCTATTCATTGTTATTTCATTTCTCATTTTAGCGCAATGTGCCTCACCTCCTTTTATTATTGACAATGAATCTTACTACATACAAACCATTAAATGGCTCAATGAATATGGCTTTGTTAAAGGCTTGGTCAATCTACATTTATTTCTGGGGCAAACTTCGGGTTGGCATATCTTACAGAGCGCTTTTAATTTTAGTTTTATTTACGACAGATTCAATGATTTAAGTGGTTTTATGCTCTTATTGGGTAATTATTATGCTATTACGCATCTAAATAGTTACTCTTTGAAAAGCCGTTCTGTTTTGTCACTTGGAATTGTTGCATTATTCCCTGTATTAAATGTATTCTTCTTTCAATTTATATGTGCGCCATCTCCTGACATGGCAATTTATGTGCTAGCGTTAGTAGTAACCCATCAGTTTTTAAGCTGTTATGAGACATTTGACAAAAACATTTTTATAACATTAGTCTTGCTAACGCTCTTTATGGTTATTATTAAACCAACAATACTATTGTTTAGTATTTTACCTTTAATACTTTTTAAGCGTTATTTCATTTATACGCGAAGCATTGCAAAACTACTTTTAATAATTACTGGTGTTGTTGGCCTTATCCTGATAATAAAAAACACCATCATTACAGGAAATCCATTATTTCCTCTAAACACTTTAAGAATTGCTGATTTCTCATGGCAGTTACCGAAAGAGATTGCATCGTACTTTTCATTATACGGAAAGGCCTATGGGTATCAAATGACACCTGAAGCATACGAAGCATCTTCATGGTTAATTAGGTTTAAAACCTGGCTTTTTGCCTCTGGTTTACATGGTGTTTTTAATAAAATCATGATTAGTTTACTGATTATTATGCCATTTATTATTTTCAAATTTTATAATAAGCGATCTTATATGGTATTGTATAGTGTTGGATTAATGAGTATCATATTACTTTTTGCAGTCTCCCCACAGTATCGTTTCTTTTTCCCTTTCGTCATGATTTTTGGCTTAATGATTTTAAGGTTGCTTATTGTAAATACAAAAACTTTGAAAACCGTTTTAGTCATGACTACAATTATAGCTGCAATACCACTTATATTCTCTGTAAACAATCAGCAGTTTACTGCAAATAAGCATCATAGAATTACCAGTCAGTTTTCAACCAATTATATAATTCAACCGTATGGCATAAGTAAATACCCAAAAGATTATAAAGTGATAGCAGTTGGAAATATCAAATTCAACATACCCGAACAGGTTGACTTTTTTTGGGGAACGGGTAATATTCCACTACCAGCAATCAATAAGGAACAATTAGACTATTTTAAAACGTATTTTGAAGTCATACCGCAACAAAACACTGAAGATTTAAAAGATGGGTTTTACACGAAACATGTTTCTAAAAAATAGTCACTTTTTCTACGCAACCTTTTTGAGGTTTTAGCATCTTACTATAAAAACCAATCATGATTAAGAAAGTTGTTAAAGCATTTTCCTTTTTTGCCCTACTCCAAATACTAGTTTATTCGTGTTGTAATGAAACCTATAATGTTTATTATGAACAGGTTTCATTTTTGGCGATTGATATGAATGAATTTAGTGATGATACTATTGCTTCTGAAGATTTAGTATTGCATATTGATTTTTCATACAATTATATCAAAATTTCAGAACTCATTGATTTAAAAGATTTTTCGAATTCTGCTTATGCAACAAGTTGTGATGAGGATTACTTTTTTAAAGATTCAATTACTAGTATTATTGTTATGGCTAGTGAAACCCTTTTTGATATAGAAGCTGGAAATTCATTAAATGATAAGTTAGTTTTTATTAACCCAGATACTTTAGAAAATGAGAGTATTGATAATTTGGTCACGTTTCTTAATAATGATAATCAAGGATTTGGTTACAACAAATTAGATATGGTTTTCAATGAAACTATTCCAAGTGATATGGTATTATCATTTAATATTCAAATACAGTTAGAAGGCGGCAGAAGCTTGGTAAATAGTACAGAAATGATTACTATTGAGTAGTCAAATCTTACATCGCATGAAAGAAACATTTTTCAAGAATCAATTATTTAAAGTATGTCTAATTATATTTTTAACGCTACTGGTTCTCTTGAATATATATGCATTTATATTTTCTGATTCAGTTCCTGCTATTATTAGAGCTATTTGTCAATTCTTTGTGTTGCTGCTTATAGTGAATAAAAGTAAACACGCTAAACTAGCTATATATGCTTTTGCCATTATTACCATAGTTGGATCATCAATAGCACTTATTGGATCTCTAATTAAGTTATTTATAGCTGAAGAAACACTAGATTACATGATGCTAGCCATGCGTATTATATTACTTGGTTTAAGTATAGCTGTTTTTCATTTTAATAGTACAACTGTAATTATTAAAACAATAATCAAAGAAAAGTATTTATAATTTACGTTTGATGACAAACTCTGAATTAAAAGAATTTCTCGACTCTAAAGTTATACAGTACAACAATACCAAGTTTATTGAATCTGATCCTATCCAAATTCCACATCAATTTTCCAAAAAAGAAGATATAGAAATTTCTGGATTTCTAACAGCCACCATAGCTTGGGGCAATCGTAAGAGCATTATAAACAATGCTCATAGAATGATGTTGTTAATGGATAATTCACCTTATGATTTTATAATGAATCATCAAGAATCAGATTTAGAAAAACTAACAAGCTTTGTTCATCGCACGTTTAACGGAACGGATTTTATAACCTTCATTTCTGGCTTAAAACATATTTATACCAATTATAACGGATTGGAAGCTGTTTTTGCAAAGCATGCTGAATCCAATACGTTACAGACTTCAATACATCATTTTAAACGGGTGTTTTTAGAAATTGAGCATTTAAAACGAACAGAAAAACATATTTCAGATCCTTTTAAAAACTCTGCTGCCAAACGCTTGAATATGTTTTTACGTTGGATGATACGGCAAGATAATGCTGGTGTGGATTTTGGCATTTGGAACACCCTCTCACCTAGGCAACTGTCTTGTCCATTAGATGTTCATTCTGGGAATGTGGCAAGAAAACTAGGGTTACTTTCAAGGAAACAAAACGATGCTAAAGCACTAGCCGAATTAGATGCTAATTTACGCAACCTAGATCCAAATGATCCTGTAAAATATGATTTTGCTTTATTTGGGCTTGGGGTTTTTGAAGGGTTTTAAAATCTACGTATTTACTTGATACAGGTAACTGTTCTTTTAGTTAATCGTTATGTGAACAGTTATAAATTCAGATGGAGATGGAGATGGACGTGATTTAAATCTTAATTCATACTCTCCAACGTCAGTCGGTGTAAATTCATAGTTCGTAGTCAGAATTGGTGCATTTTGCGAGCAAACACAACCTAAATATTTTGCTTCTAACTCAATAGTTCTAACATATCCTTCTTCAGATTCTATAAACTTTCCGAATGTACCACAGCCATTATAAACTCCGAAATTAACTTCTATATTAATAGTCTCGTTAATTGTACCTGTATCTGGAGCATTTACCGAAGTCACATATCCAGTTTCATATTCAATACATGCATTGTTTTCTTCAACACTATCATCATTATTCTCGCAGCAAACTACTAACGAAGAAATAATAATCAATACAAGAAAATTCAGTAGGTTTAATTTCATAATTATTACGCGTGTTATCTTATGTTTTTTGTTTTCTATTCAACCATTTGGTAATTTGGTAGTAATTAGTTAGCAAAATATAGCCGACAATTAGATTTATTCCTGAAATCACCCAATTGAAGTAATCTGTTATTTTTCCAAAACTAAATTCTTCCAATTGATTCAATCCGTTTGGTGAGACCTCTTTTTTAAAAGCTAAATAAGTATATTGTAAAAATTCAGGTAAATAATTAATAATTAATAATCCACCAATTAATAATAGGGCAAGTTGTATTATTTTTTGACTGTTAAAATTTTCAAATTCAATTCTTTCTTCGTCAAATCCTTTGTCTAGTTTTAGAAAGTCAATTATTAAGTCAGTTTTACGAATTAAAATTATATAAACCAAAACTGTTAAAGCCACAGCTCCAAAAATCCAAAGTAAAACAACAGGCTCGAATTGAAAAATCACATAGCTTATATTGGTTGGAATGTATGTGAAAACAGTTAAAATTAATGAGTAAAGCCCGAATAGTTTTATTATAATTCTAAAAAAATCTCTTTTTGTCATAAATACAAGTAACGGTTTCGTATAACCGTCAGTTACGGATTAATATGTGTTAATTTTCAATTTGGCACTAAATTTAGCAATTCCGAGTGATTCTAGCCTGTGTTGAGCACAGTCGAAGCTAATCGATTCCGCCGACTAGAGCGTAGCGACTGGCGAAGCAAATTGCGGTTATACATTGTTATCTGCTGGCTTTTTTTATTCATTACAGTGTTTTTCTAATGCTTCTAAAACCATCCAATTATCATCTCCAAGCGAAGCGGCTTTATTTAAATCAGCGCAAATTTTAGTCAATTCCGATTGTGATAATTCGGTTTCTTTTGAAGCAATGATTTGAATATCTTTTGATTTCGATAAAGTTCGACCATTTCCAAGTTCGTATTTTCTTAAAATTGCAAAAGCTCGGTTAGAATATGCATTAGTGAAATATGGTTCAATTTCAAGAGTTTTGTTAAAATCTAAAATTGCTTCATCAAATTGGAAGTTATTTAATTTCATTGTGGCTCTTGCAAAATATGCATCAGCCCAATTCGGTTCTAATTCTAATGCTTTATCTAATTTCTTAATCGCTCCTTTATAGTTTACTTGTTTATACAACTCTTGGGATTCGTTGTATAGTTTGAAAAGTTTGTCGTTTATTTTATCATTTTGATAAACACCATTCTTGTAAACGTTTTTTCCTTTTATTTCTCCAGTTGAATAGTAGGAAACGGATTCTCCATCCATTTTTCCGTTTATAAAGTTTGTCTGTTGTTTTAATTGTCCATTTGGATGATACATTTCCCAAATTCCGATTTCTTGTCCGTTTTTAAACTCACCTTTTTGCATTAAAGTGCCGTCTTTATAAAATCGTTTTTCCGTTCCGTTAGAAAGTCCGTTTTCGTACTCGATTTCGTCTGATACATTTCCGTTCATATGATACATAAGTCGCTTACCTTTTAATCTGCCGTTAAATAAAGTTCCTTCTCCTTGCTTTTTTCCAGTTAGGTAATAATCAATAAACCTTCCTGAAAAAGGATTTGAATTATCTTTTAAATACCAAGTTCCATTTTTCTTGGTCATTAATTTGGTTGTCGGAATTACTTTTATACTATCAGGTCTTTTGGCATATTCTTTTGTGAAAACATAAATAATTGCATCCAAGTCTTTATATCCAGTTTTCTCAATTGCTTCTTTGTTTTTTAGGACATCGACTCTGTCAATTTCTTTTTCAGTCAATGTTCCAAATTCTTCTTTTGGTTCTTCGATTACTGGAATTGAATCTACAACGTATAAAACATTTTCATTTTGGTTTTGACTGAATCCAATTATTGGTAAAATTGTCAGTAGTAAAATCAGTATTTTATTTTTCATTCGTTTTTTTTAGCTTGTTGCCAACATTTGTATAACATCACTAATAATGTTATATGTATTATATACCAACAAATCTAACAGATTTTTATTAAAAATATGATTTTACTTTAATAGGATAAAGTGTTATTCAAAAAGTTCTAAAAAGATATGTAACTTTAAAATCTAATCAATTACCTAAATATGAAACAATTTCTATTTCTTACAATCTGTCTCTTTTCTTATTCTGTTTTTTCGCAAAACATTGAAATTCCACTAGACACTACTGTCATCACCAAGCACAATACCACAGTAAAAGGTGTTAGTTTTTCATATACCGCTGAAACAGGTACGCAACCCATATGGGATGTGGATGGCAACCCAATGGCTACGTTATATTATACATATTATACGCGTGATAATATAAAAAATAGAGCTAACAGGCCTATCATTTTCTCATTTAATGGTGGTCCTGGTTCGGCATCAGTATGGATGCATATTGCCTATACAGGACCACAGATATTGAATATTGATGATGAAGGTTATCCTGTTCAGCCTTATGGTATAAAGCAAAATAATTACTCTATTCTTGATGTGGCTGATATTGTATTTGTAAATCCTGTAAATACAGGATATTCTAGACTAGTAAAAAACAAAGATGGTGACTATCCAGATAGAAAACAGTTTTTTGGAATCAATGAAGATATTAGGTATTTAGCCGATTGGATGAACACATTTGTAAGCCGACATAATCGTTGGGAATCACCTAAATACATTATTGGTGAAAGTTATGGCGGTACACGTGTTATGGGATTGGCTAAAGCCTTGCAAGAGAATCAATGGATGTATCTAAATGGTGTTATCATGGTTTCCCCTGCCGATTATAATGTTTACAGTACTGGCCAACCTATCTATTCAGCCTTAAACTTACCTTATTATACAGCGGCTGCATGGCATCACAATATGTTAAATTCCAATTTACAGAGTAAAGATTTAAACGCTATTTTACCCGAAGCTGAAAATTTTGCAATTAATACTTTAATGCCTGCTATTGCTAAAGGTGGTAGTATTTCTTCAAGCGAACGCGAGCAAGTAGCGACTAAAATGGCTGATTATTCAGGTTTAAGTAAAAAAGTTATTTTGCAACATAATTTAGATATTCCAACATCGTTTTTCTGGAAAGAATTGTTACGTGACAAAACTGGGCAAACTATTGGTAGGCTGGATTCACGTTACATTGGGATTGATAAAACCGAATCGGGTTCAAGCCCTGATTATAATGCTGAATTAAGCTCTTGGTTGCATTCGTTTACGCCAGCCATTAATTATTATATACGTGAACATCTAGATTTTAAAACCGATGTAAAGTATAACATGTTTGGTGATGTGCATCCTTGGAATAGGGAAAACAATAACGTTCGTGAAGATTTACGTCAAGCTATGGCAGAAAACCCTTATTTGCATGTTATGGCGCAATCTGGTTATTACGATGGCGCTACGACTTATTTTGCTGCTAAATATACCTTATCACAAATAGATCCGAGTGGTAAAATGAAAGATAGGTTATCATTTAAAGGTTACAGAAGTGGCCATATGATGTATTTACGTAAAGAGGATTTAATAAAAGCCAATGAGGACTTGCGAGAGTTTATTGAACAGTCGTTACCCAAAGGAAAATCTGCAAAATATTAAACATAAAAAAAGCCTGACTGTAATGTCAGGCTTTTATCTTTTATATCGTAACTATTTATCCTTTTAACCACGCCTTACGCAATGCAACCTGCTCTGCTGTTGCATCTTCTTGAGGCATTAAGCCTTTTCCAGTTGTGTAAGCCTGTGTTAATGTTGTTTTAATTGTTATTTCTTCACCCTCTCTATCTAAAACAACTTCAACGTCAGTTCCTGGTTGCCATCCAAAGACTTTTTGAAAAACCTGATTAGCCGTTTGCATGGTTACTTCGGTACCATCAATAGACTTAATAACATCGTTTGGTTTAACACCTTGTTCATTCCAGAAACTGTTTTCGGTTACAGCATTATTAAAATATATAACACCACGACCTTGATCTGGTGCTACAATTAAACCACCGCCACCTTGGATGTAGTTGGTTGTCACTTTTCCTTCAGAAATTTCAAGACCTACTTTATTAAAAAATTCGTTATAATCTATAGGTGTATTTCCAATGACATGTGTATCAAAAAATCCTCTTAAAGATGGATATGTCATGGCAACAATTTCATCAATTAATTTATCATCTTCAAATGGTTTATTTTTCCCATATTTCATAGATAATTCTTTCATTAAAGATAAAATACCACGATTACCGTTACTCCCTTCTCTAATTAAGATATCAACACACATACCAATTAATGCACCTTTTTGATATACATTGTAATACTGACTAGCATATGGTTCTTCCAACACATTCTCACTCATTACAGTAAAGCTCATAGAATCATTCATCCCGTTGGCAGTACCAATTTTACCCATGATGGTTTTGTAGAATTCTTCTTCAGTCACTAATCCCTGATCTACTTGGAAAAGAGTTGCAAAATATTCGGTAACACCTTCATACATCCACAAGTGTTTTGAAAACGTTGGATTGTTATAATCAAAGTAATGAACATCTTCTGAATGAACACTTAACGGAGTAACTATATGAAAAAATTCATGAGATACAATATCAGTCATACTTTTATCTAATGAATTTGCAGGAATAGCTTCAGGCATAACCACAACAGTAGATGTATGATGCTCTAATGCACCAAAACCTTTTGGAGATTCAGCTCCTCCTTCAGATAAATAAACATAAATATCATAACGTGGTGTGCTGTTTATATCGCCCAAATAGCTTTTTTGAGCTTGCATCATTTTTTCAATGTTTGGTCGTAAACTTTTTGCCGTGTGCGTTCCATTTGGCGAAAAGACACTTAATACAATCTTGATGTCACCAACCTGAAATTCTTCAACGTCTAAATTTCCATACATCATTGGGTTATCAGTAATGTCAAAATAACGTGGTGCAAAATAACTAGTAGTCATTGACTTACCGTCTACGCTAGTCGAAGAATTGACAGTTTCCAAAGCCGAAGTTCTTTTGAAAGTGGCATCAGCAGTAACGTCTAATTTATATTGGCTGTTTTTTAAAGAATCAAAGTATCCTATAAAACCGTGTAAATTTAAAACATAATTATCTGGCTCAATATTGGTTCCAGCTGGCGAAAATGGTTGCTCACCACCTATACCACCTGTTGACTCTATGTCAAATGTGTCGTTTACATAGTATGTTATATAAGATAGCTTGGTCGCATCACTTATTGTCCAGGTATTAGTATCTACTTTATTAACTGACAATTCATTACCATCATAATCTATGGCTTTAAAATCATCTACATACTTTCCAAAATCACTAACAGAATAAGTTCCTTGTACTACTTTAGGTAATCTGTATGTTACTGTTTCTGCCGTGAAACGGCCAGGATTGATTACTACTGGTGCTTTGTCATCAGTAACTTTTGTTAAATCAATAGAGGTTTCTATTGGATTACTAGTAGCTAAATCATTTTTTGAAGCTGTTTTTGATGACGATCCACAGGCAACAAGTAATGTACTAAAACCAATTATGGCTAATATTTTTTTCATTGTGATAATTATTAAGTTTTTATAGTTGACGCCCAAAAGTACAATGTGTTACAGATTTAAACCTTAACTTTTTGTTAAAATGAGTAATTACTATATTCGCTAAATGCATGAAAACCTCATTAGCATATTAACGCCATTTAAAAATACAGCAGAATTCTTGCCTGAATGTTTAGACTCTGTCATAAACCAATCAATTGATAACTGGGAATTAATAATTATTGATGACCATTCCACAGATAACAGCCATAGCCTTGTTTCAAACTATGCCAACAAAGACTCTAGAATTAAATTATTTACAAATCAAGGTAACGGTATTCTAGACGCGTTGCGTTTGGCTTTTAAAAAAAGTGAAGGAAATTTTATTACTAGAATGGATAGTGATGACATTATGATTCCAAACAAACTAGAGATTTTAGTTGAAAATCTAGAAAAATTTGGTAAGGGATATGTTGCAGTTGGAAAAGTTAAATACTTTAGTAACACTGGTATAAGCGATGGCTATTCTAAATATGAAAGATGGCTCAATAAACTCACTGAAACAGGTACAAACTATTCTGAAATATATAAAGAATGTGTTATCCCGTCACCATGCTGGATGATGCATCGTGAGGATTTAATTACATGTGATGCCTTTAATCCTGATCTA
Source organism: Hanstruepera ponticola (assembly GCF_012931685.1). GTDB lineage: Bacteria > Bacteroidota > Bacteroidia > Flavobacteriales > Flavobacteriaceae > Hanstruepera > Hanstruepera ponticola. The sequence continues at coordinate 93,961 of NZ_JABANC010000003.1, read as the reverse complement.
TATCCTGAAGATTATGATTTAACGTTCCGTTTTTACAAACACAGTATGGCTTGTATTCCATGTGATGAGATATTACATCTCTGGCGTGATTATAGTACTAGAACATCTCGAACCCATGAACATTATGCCCAAAATTATTTTCTGGAAATTAAATTGAAGTATTTTTTGGAATTAGATTACGATTCAAACAGACCTTTGGTTATTTGGGGAGCTGGGTTTAAAGGTAAAACCATAGCAAAACTGTTGCTTGACAATCAAGTTCCATTTCATTGGATTTGTGATAATCCCAAAAAGATTGGAAAATCAATTTATGACCAACTCATGTTGCCTTTTTCATTTTTAGAGACTATTTCAGGTGCGCAAAGTATCATAACAGTTGCCAGTCCAAAAGCACAAAAAGAAATTAGGTTATATTTCAAAAACTTAAATATGTTTCCTGTTAAGGATTATTTCTTTTTCTGCTAATTTTTTAATTTGTTGTTAAAAGGTTTTCTATTTCAGTGTAAACACTATTTTTGTAATAAATAACTTAATCAGGAATGCAGTTTAAACATCCCGAAATTCTTTACGCATTATGTTTGCTTATCATTCCTATCATTATCCATTTATTCCAATTACGCCGTTTTCAAAAAGAAGCCTTTACTAATGTTGCTTTTTTAAAGCAGGTTGTCATTCAAACACGTAAAAGTTCACAACTAAAAAAATGGCTAACTTTACTTACCAGAATGCTATTGTTGGCTTGTGTAATCATTGCGTTTGCGCAACCTTTCACTTCAAAGAGTACTACTTTTAGTACAACACCCGAAACGGTTATTTATTTAGACAACTCTTTTAGTTTGCAAGCGAAAGGAGAACAAGGCGAATTATTGAAGCGTGCCGTTCAGGACATGATAGATGAAATTAATCCTGATGATAAAATTTCTATTTTAACTAATGATGCTGTTTTTAAGAATACGACCATAAAGACAATTCAAAATGATTTATTGCAATTAGAATATGCTTCAAATCAAATGCCTTATGATGCTGCACTACTAAAAAGCAAAAATTTATTTAGCCAAAACGCAACAAATAAAAATTTAATTTTTGTGTCTGATTTTCAGCAGAAAGAAGCTGATTTTTCTTTAGAAAATGATTCGCTATACCAAGTCAATTTAGTAAAACTAGAACCCGTAAACACATCAAATATAAGTATTGACAGTGCGTATGTTGAGAAAACATCGGCTAATTCACTGCAATTACAAGTCATCTTAAAAAACAATGGAAATCCGGTTGATAATTTACCTATATCATTGTTTGATGACGATAAACTATTAGCTAAAACATCGACGGATATTGAGAATGAAACACAGATTACATTTACACTATCCAATCAGGAAATATCACATGGTAAAATAATAGTTGATGATAATAGCTTACAGTTTGACAACACGCTTTTTTTTAATTTAAATAAGCCACCAAAAACTAATGTACTCAACATTAACAATGCTGAAGATACCTTCATTAAACGTCTTTATGCTTCTGATGAATTTGAATATTCTGCTACTACTCTATCAGAATTAAATTATAGTGTGATTGATAATCAAAACTTGATTATTTTAAATGAATTGGAACAGATACCGAGTTCTCTTTCAAATTCATTAAATTCATTTATTGCCAATGGCGGCTTTGTTATTGTTATTCCTTCAGGAAACAGCGATTTGAATTCATATAACAGTTTATTATCTCAATATGCTATTAAATTTGATGAAAAACTGAATACCGAAAAGCGCGTGACACAAATTAGCTATGCACATCCAATTTATGAGAATGTGTTTGATAAGCAGGTTTCAAATTTTCAATACCCTAAAATAAATGCTTATTTCCCAGTAGTGTCAGCTGGCAATCTGGAACCACTTAAATTTGAAGATGGTCGTGGGTTCCTGATTGAAAGTGATCAATTATATGTGTTTACAGCACCTTTGAATCCTAAAAACTCTAGTTTTAGTAACTCGCCACTGATTGTCCCTACTTTTTATAACATTGCAAGACAAAGCTTGAAAACGCCACAGTTATATTACACAATTGGTGTTGAAAATCAATTTGACGTGACCACCACCATGCAACAGGATGATATTTTAAGTATTAAAAACGAAAATTTAAACATCATACCACAGCAACAATACTTTAACAGTAAAGTAACCCTTATTACTAATGATTTGCCCAATTTGGCTGGTGTATATAAAATTACCAATAAGGCTGAACTAATCACAAAAATCAGTTATAATTATAACCGAGAGGAAAGTGTATTGCGCTACCTAGATATTACTAATATAACCCAAGCTACAGTAAGTAGTTCACTTGCTGATATGATAAAAACACTAAAAAGTGACTCCAAAATTAATGAGCTATGGAAATGGTTTATTATTTTTGCGTTAGCTTTTTTAATTATTGAAATGCTCATCTTAAAATATTTTAAATGAACGTACTTCTGAAATCTGCCACAATAATTGATTCTAAAAGCGATTTCCACAATCAAACGGTTGATATTTTAATTGAAAAAGGTGTTATTTCCAAAATTTCAAAGCGCATTAATAATACTAATGATTACCGAGAAATTCATTTAGACAATTTACACGTTTCACAAGGATGGTTTGATAGTAGTGTGAGTTTTGGTGAGCCTGGATTTGAAGAACGCGAAACTATTTCAAATGGTTTAAAAACAGCAGCATTATCTGGCTTCACAGCCGTTGCAATGAATGCCAATACTAATCCTGTTCTTGATAGTTATGCCGATATTTCATTTGTTATTTCAAAAGGGCAAAACAATGCTGTTTCACTTTATCCTATTGGAGCATTAACCAATGGATCAAAAGGTGAAAATTTGGCGGAATTGTTTGATATGAAAAATGCAGGTGCAGTTGCTTTTTATGATTATCAAAAACCCATTAAAGACCCTAATTTGATGAAAATTGCTTTGCAATATGCTGATAATTTCGGAGGGTTAATCTGTTCTTTCCCACAAGAATCAAAAATAACAGGTTTGGGAGTTGTGAATGAAAATTATACTAGTACTTCTTTGGGACTTAAAGGAAATCCTAATTTAGCTGAAGAACTTCAAATTGTTCGTGATTTGTTCTTATTGGAATACACAGGAGGCAAGCTTCATATCCCAACTATTTCAACTGCCAAATCAGTTAGCTTAATAAGGGAAGCTAAAAAGAAAAAACTAGATGTTTCCTGTAGTGTGGCCATTCATAATCTGTTTTTTAGTGATAGTGTTTTGGAAGGTTTTGATACACGATATAAAGTAACTCCACCATTACGAACTCAAGAAGATATTGATGCTCTTATTGAAGGGTTAAAAGATGGTACTATTGATATGGTGACTTCAGATCACAATCCAATTGATATTGAGCATAAGAAGGTCGAGTTTGATTACGCTGAATATGGAACAATTGGACTTGAGTCGGCATTTGGAGCACTTAATACGGTATTATCTACCAAAAAAGCCATAGATATACTTACCAAAGGAAAAAACAGGTTTGGAATAGCATCTAAACCCATTGCTTTAGGCGTAAAAGCAGAATTAACACTTTTTAATCCTAAAACCACCTATACCTTTACAAAAGCACAAATTCATTCTACATCCAAAAATGCAATTTTTAATAACGTTGAATTAAAAGGAAGTGTTTATGGCATTATAGCTAACAAAAAAGTTGTTTTAAAATAATGATGACTGAACAAACAATACGAGAAGGTAGAACTATGGCAATAGTAGCTTATTTTACATTTGTGGGACTCATAATCGCCATTATCATGAATTTAGATAAAAAGAATCCTTTTACAGCTTTTCATATCAGGCAAATGCTAGGGTTAATAATCTTGCTTATTTTTTCTAATCTAACAGAAGCTTACATAAATTCTTGGCTAGGTACTATTTTTTGGGTTATAACCTTTGTGTTTTGGTTGTTTGGTTTATACCATGCTATAAAATCGGAAGCCAAGCCTGTTCCAGTTTTAGGCGAAAAATTTCAAGAATGGTTTCAAAACATTAATTAATTTTTACTTTGGATTTACACTACATCACAAGACCTTCGACACTCAAAGAAAATGCGCCATTATTAATCATGTGTCATGGGTATGGAAGTGATGAAAACGATTTGTTTTCTTTTGCTTCTGAATTGCCTGAAGAATTGTTTATTATTTCATTACGCGCTCCTTATACCTTACAACCTTTTGGCAATGCTTGGTATGCTATAAATTTTGATGCCAATCAGAATAAATGGAGTGATGACGAACAAGCAAAAGAATCACGTGAAAAAATTGCTGGTTTTATTGATTATGCTTGTGATAAATATCCAGTAAATAAAGAGTCAGTCACATTGTTAGGATTTAGCCAAGGAACCATATTAAGTTATGCTGTGGCTTTGACATACCCTGAAAAAGTTAAGAATGTTATTGCCTTGAGTGGTTATATAAACCCTAATATCATTCCTGAAAATTTTGAATCTATTGATTATTCAAAGCTTCATTTTTATTGCTCTCATGGTAGTGCAGACCAGGTTATACCTGTAGAATGGGCTAGAAAAGCTCCGAAATTTTTAGAGGCATTAAATATTGACTTTAAGTATTCTGAATTTCCTGTTGGGCATGGTGTAGCTCTACAAAATTTCTATGAATTTAATGATTGGTTGAAAGCAAGGCTTCATTAATCGATTTATATGTTAAATTATGAAAATTCTTACTTTATTTTTCTACATTTACTTTGTATAAAAATTAAGAATTTCAATCGTGTTTAAGCCGTTTTATTATAGTTTATTACTACAACTACTCTTTCTTCAATACTCTCAAGCACAATTAAACAGTGTACCTTCAGAATATTATTTAGCTTTTGATTCTATAATTGGTGTTGAAAATTCTGGATTATATAATGGTAAACGATATATTGAACGTTATCGTTCTAGTGAGGATAACCATCACTTTTTTAAAGATTATAATTTTGTTGATGGAAGCGTTGTATATAACAATCAACCCTTTTTTAATTTAAAAATCAAATATGACTTGTATGAAGATGTGTTGGTAGCCAATCTAAAAGGTGATAAAAAATTCTTTAATATGGTTTTTATCAACCAACAAGTCCATGAGTTTAATATACACGGTCATTATTTTGTAAACATCAATGCGTATAGTAGTTCAGATAATTTTTCAGGTTTTGCAGAACTTTTATATACTCAAAATGATGTATCACTTTTAAAAAAACATCTGAAAGAAAAAAAAGATAAAATAAAAGGTCAAACAGTTTTTCATGAATTTAAGGCTAGAAGTATTTATTTGGTTTTAATAAATGGAAGCTTGACAACCATAAAATCCAAAAAAGACTTTAAAAACATTTATCCCGAAAAATATAGCGAGATAAACTCTTTTTATAAAGAAAATAAGTTTTTACAAGAAAAAAACTCTGATTCATTCATGATTAGACTAATTGATGAAATAAATAAAATTTAGCAGAACAATATTCCTGAATCTATGATTAAGAAATACCTCATTATATTAAGTGTTTTTTGTATTCAGTTTCTTTATTCACAAAACCAACAGCCAATCACAATAACATTTGATAATGTTTCATTAGAGCAAGTCATAGAGAAATTAGAGGAAGTCACTGAATATAATTTCTATTTTCAAAAAGATTGGATTGAAGATCAAACAATAAGCCTTTCTTTTAATCAAGCTACCATTCAGGAAGTTTTAAATGCGGTTTTTAAGCAATCATCCTTAAATTATTTCATCACACAAAACAGAATAATACTTACCAATAATAGCTACATATATACGTCACTGCCAGAAAGTTTTTTTGACAATGAAAACCAACTAAATACTGAAGATAAGTCTGCGGTGTTTTACAATGAGTATGAGTCGAAAAACATTAAAGGTGGTGTAATAACCATAGGTAAGCAAGATGCAAATTCCAATCAAGAATTCTATACAATTTCAGGCATCGTTAGAAATGAAAGTACCAATGAACCCATTCAAAATTTAGTAGTATCCACCAATAATAAAGCTAACTATACAACAACCAATAACAATGGTTATTTTGTACTGGAAGTTCCTCCAGGTATTAATGTGATTGAGACTAATTTATTAGGTTATGAACCCACAACCAAAAATGTACTTGTATATGGTAATGGGACTTTAGATTTTGAGGTTTTAGAAGGAGCTGAACAATTGGACGAAGTGCTTATAGAAGCCAAGAAAGATGATAATGTAAAAACAGCTATTGTTGGTGTCACAACCATTGATGTTGCTGGTATAAAAAACATTCCAGTAGTTTTGGGTGAAAGAGATATACTAAAAATTGCAACCACCATGCCAGGTGTAAAAACGGCAGGAGAAGGTTCTTCAGGATTTAATGTAAGAGGTGGTCGTACAGATCAAAATCTGATTCTTTTAGATAATGCTGTAATTTACAGTCCTTCTCATTTTTTGGGCTTTTTCTCTGCCTTGAATCCTTTTACAACTGGAAGTTTAGATATCTATAAAGCAAGTATTCCTGCCGAATATGGCGGAAGATTGTCATCAGTTTTTGATATTAGAACTAAAGATGGTAATCCAACTGATTTTTCAGGTGAAGGCTCAATTGGCCCTGTTACGGCTAATTTATCTGTTGAGACTCCTGTTTTTAAAGAAAAATCATCGGTTATTGCAGGCTTTAGAGCAACATATTCTGATTGGATTTTAAGGAGTATTGATGATGAAAACTTAAAAAATAGCGAAGCTTCTTTTTACGATGGTATATTAAAATACAAGCATAAGCTTGATGATAAAAACACCTTTCAAACTTCAATATACTATAGTAATGATAAGTTTAGCATCACCTCTGATTCGGTTTATAAATACAATAACAGATTAGCTTCTTTAAAATGGGATCATATATTTAATGAAAAAAATAAAGCAGAAGTTATTCTAGTAAATAGTCAGTATAAATATAATATTGACTACGAGGCAGATGCAAACAGAAATTTTGATTTCGGATATAAAATTAACGAAACACAGATAAAACTGAATTTTGATTATTTTTATAGTAAAAAGCATAAATTCAAATATGGTATTAGTAGTAAACTTTATAATATAAACCCAGGAACCATAAAACCAACCGATGAAAATTCAGACATAGAATATAAATCACTGGAGAAAGAAAAAGGTTTGGAATCAGCTATATATATAGCCGACTTATTTGAAGTTACAGATAAACTGCTATTAGATTTTGGATTGCGCTATTCATTTTATGCATCAATGGGACCAACAATAGTTAATATTTATGAAGAAGGAAAGCCAAAAAATCCGTCAACTATAATTGATCAGGAAACTTATGGCAATAATGCATTTGCTAAAACATATGGCGGTCCAGAGTTAAGGCTCTCATTGAGATACTTTTTAGCACCAGAACTATCATTAAAAGTAGCTTATAATAAAACCATACAATACATTCACTTATTATCTAATAATACAACTGAAGCACCAATAGATACTTGGAAACTTTCTGATTTTAATACCAAGCCTCAAAAAGCTGATCAATTCTCAATGGGTATTTATAAGAATTTTGATGCTGGTAATATTGAAATCAGTCTGGAAGGTTATTACAAAAGAATGACCGACATTCTTGATTATAAAGTTGGTGCAGATTTAATATTGAATGAAAATTTAGAACAGGAATTATTACAAGGTGAAGGTAAAGCTTATGGTGTTGAATTTTTACTAAAGAAAAAGGCAGGTAAGTTAAATGGTTGGTTAGGATATAGTTACTCAAGATCCTTTGTGAAACTTGATAGTCAAATAGATGAAGAAACTGTAAATAATGGTGATTTTTTTCCTGCAAACTATGATAAACCACATGATTTTACTACCGTTTTAAATTATAAATTAACGCATCGTTTTAGTTTTTCAGCAAACTTTACGTATCAAACTGGAAGACCTATTACTTACCCAATAGGCAAGTATGTCATTGCAAATGAAGAACAAGTAGTATATAGTGATAGAAACCAGTATAGAATACCTGATTATTATCGATTGGATTTAGGTTTCAACATAGAAGGAAACCATAAAATAAAAAAGCTGGCACATAGTTTTTGGAACATAAGTGTTTTTAATGTTTTGGGACGAAACAATCCATATTCCGTATTTTTCGTTAATGAAGATGGTAAAATACAAGCGTATCAAACCTCAATTTTCGCTATTCCCATACCTACTATAACCTATAATTTTAAATTCTAATGGTGTTAAAAATCAAACATATTACAGTTTATTTTGCAACGCTAATGTTTATTATGAGTTGTAGAGAACCATTTGAGCCAGAATCTATCGAGTTTTTAGATGCCCTAGTTGTAGAAAGTACCATTACCAATCAACTAAAACACCAAGAAGTAAAACTCTCACGGACTTACAGGTTGGAAGATAATGAGCCTAAAACGGAAAACAATGCAAATGTTAGAATTCAAGATAGCAACAATACCATTTATACTTTTTCGCAAAATCAGGATGGTATTTATATTTCGGATACTGAATTCCAAGCGCAAGATGGTGTAATGTACCAGCTTTTTATTGTAACACAAGATGGCAATGAGTATCAATCTTCTGAAGTAACATTGACACCAACATCTGAAATTTCAAATTTATATGCTGAATTAACAACAAAAAATAATGGTGAACAAGGTATATCAGTTTTTGTAGATAGTGATAATACTTTAGGTGAAGCCAAATACTTTAAATACAATTATGAAGAAACTTATAAAATAATTGCTCCTAACTATTTCCCATATGATATAAGCTTAATAAATTTAATATTTATTGATTTTGGACTAATTGAATATGATATCGTAATTACTGAAAGAGAACAAGAAGAACGAGTATGTTATTCAACAGAAAAATCTTTTGGAGTAATACAAACAGCTACTAATGATTTGGAAAATAACATTATTTCTAGATTTGAAGTAAATTTTATTCCTATTACCTCTCCAAAAATACGAGATCGATATAGTATTTATGTAGAACAGTATGTACAAAGTTTAGAGGCTTACACTTTCTATAAAACTATTAATGAATTTAGTGGCTCAAACAATATTTTATCTCAAATACAACCAGGTTATGTATTAGGAAACATTCAATCTAATAGTGAAGTTTCAGAGAAAGTTATCGGTTACTTTGAAGCCGCAACAATTTCCTCTGATAGAATATATTTTAACTATACTGATTTTGACATTCAGTTGCCTGACTACTATTACGATTGTGACTTAAGAACTTTTGATTATAATGATCCTTATGAACGTGCTAGGTTATATAGCTTGGTAACTCATAATAGTTATAAACTGGCATCAGGTGTTAACAACACAGGAACAATTTTCGATGTGGTAAATTCAGAATGTGGAGACTGTACATCCATTTCGTCAAATATAAGACCCGATTTTTGGGAAGATTGATATGATTAAAAAATGTGTTCCATATTTGCTTATTTTTGTTTTGTTTCTTGGATGTAGAGAAGCTATAGAGCCAGATTCAATTGAATTTTTAGATGTACTCGTTGTTGAAAGTACTATTACCAATGAGCTAAAACATCAGGAAGTTAAATTATCAAGAACTTACAGAATAGATTCAGATGAACCTATAATTGAGAATAATGCTACAGTCTGGATTCAAGATAGTCAGAATAACTCCTACTCTTTTACTCAAAACAATGAAGGTATCTATCTATCAAATGTACCATTTCAAGCAATGGAAAATATGTCTTACACATTATTTATTACCACGCAAGATGGCAAACAATATCATTCTGAAGTTGTAAACTTAACAGCTGTTTCCGAAATAACAAATCTATATGCTGAACTTGAATCTAATAATCAAAATGAAGATGGTATTCAAGTTTTTATTGATAGTGATAATTCCAGCGGTATTGCTGAATATTTTAGATATGAATATGAAGAAACGTATAAAGTAATTGCTCCTAATTATTTTACAGCAGACTTAAACCTTACTAACTTTAGAAATGTGCAGGGAAGTATTCATTATGATAGAGAAATTACGTTAAGAGAACAAGAAGAACGAGTTTGCTACACAACAAAAAAATCAGAAGGAATCATTCAAACATCTACAACGGAACTTGACGAAAATACTCTCGTCAGGTTTCCAATAAGGTTTATTCCAATTGATGATGCTGCAATTAGAGAGCGCTACAGTATATTGGTTAGACAGTATGTACAAAGCCTTGAAGCTTATACGTTTTACAAAACTGTTGATGATTTGGGCATTGTTGGTAGCGTTCTCTCTCAAGTTCAACCTGGTTATGTATTAGGAAATATAATTTCAGAAAATGAATCAGAAAAAGTTGTTGGATACTTTGAAGCATCAACAGTATCATCTGAACGAATTTATTTTGATTATGGCAGTTTTGACTTGGACAAACCGCCTTATGAAAATGAATGTTATATTTTAACGCTAGACTATACAGATATTTTTACTAATGATGGTGATTGGCATGAACGAAATATTTTATACCAATTTATAACTGTAGATAATTATAAATTATATTCTGATCCAGGACAAGGAACCATCTATGAAATTACTAATCCAGAATGTGGAGACTGTACATCCATTTCGTCAAATATAAGACCTGAATTTTGGGAAGATTAAATATGAAACATACGCTTGTATTCTTATACTTTTTTGCATTTTATTTTAATTGCTTTGGTCAAATTAGTCCAGCGGAATATGATCTTTTAAAGAAATCAATTCCTAACGAGACGTCCGTTTTGACTACTAATTCAAATATCTTTTTAGCAGGTGAATATTTATACTATAAAACTGTTTTGCTTAACCAGCAGGATAAGCAATTTAGCACTATAAGCCAAATAGCTTATGTTGAACTTGTAGGAACTGATAACCATGTTATTTTTAAGCATAAGCATCGTGTAACCAATAGCTTTGCTAATGGCGATTTCTTTATTCCTTCGTCTGTAAAAAGCGGTCATTATAAGTTAATATCCTATACCAATTGGTCACTAAACAATTTGAAAAATGCATATAGCGAAAAGAACATATTTATTATTAATCCTTTTTCATCAGAAAACCAAGTTATTACTAATGAAACAACTGATAATTATGTTACAGTATCTATAGAAAAAAATGATTCAATTACTTTTTTGGACAATGATAATTCTAAATTTGTATCGCTTAATCTAAATAAAACCTCATATAGTAATAGAGAAAAAGTGCGCTTACAAATTAAGTTGGAAAATGATGATAGTATCATTAATTGCCTATCAGTAAGAAAAGTAGATTCTGTTTCAGTTACAAATACATCAAATAAAAAAAACACTACCCAAACTAATATAGAAACTAATCATTTACCTGAACTTCGTGGCGAAATCATATCAGGCAATTTGGTTTCAAAAAATAGTGAACCTGTTGGTAACATTCCAGTTTCTTTAACTTTTTCAGGTGACAACGCCATTTTTAAAAATGCTAACACTAATGATCGAGGTCAATTCTATTTTATTGTAAATGACGATTATGGTAATAGGCCTCTAAACATTGTTGTTCAACATAAAAACAGAGAAAATTATGAAATTAGAATTAACAGTAAAGAATTCAACAGTTATAATCAACTAAATTTTAATAATTTATCTCTGGGAGATGATCTAAAAGAATGGCTTGAGAATGAAAGTGTATTTAATCAAATTGAGAATGCTTATTTTTCAGTAAAAGCTGACAGTATTCAACCAATAAAGGCAAATAAAGATTTTTTTAATCCCATTCAAACAGTATATCATTTAGACGATTACACACGCTTCAAAACAGTTAAAGAGATATTTACAGAAATTATAACTACTGCTTCAATTTCTAAAAAGGATTCAGTATTTCAGTTTAATGTACCAGATCTGGTAAATATAGATTTCAATAGAGATTTAAATTATTTAGACCCACTTGTTTTGGCTGATGGGTTTTTGATTCAAAACAACGATGAAATAATAAATTATAAGACTAGTAATATAGAAAGTATTAACACCATTACAGGCCAATATATTTATGGTTCAAATTTATATAACGGTATCATTTCATTCAAAACCTATGATGGTGACTTTAAAATTGATAGTGAAGGCAATAATGCAATGGTATTAGATTATCCTGTAATCATACCGAGAAAAATCTATTATCAACCCAATTACGAAAATAATAATGCTTTAAATCGAATACCAGATTACAGAAAACAGCTTTTATGGTTACCTAATTTGTTACTTTCTGGTGAAGACGTTATAACCTTTTATACTTCAGACAACAAGGGTTTGTTTGAGATTTTACTACAATCCATTTCAAACACAGGAGATATCACTTTTGTTAAAAAATATTTTAGGGTAAATTAATAAACAGGATATATAAAGGAGGCTTCACGATTAAAAATAACTTTTTGATCTTCGTTAATTTCATAGGTCAAGAATAATTCACCCCAATATTTGCCATCAGAAAAATTTGTAACAACCCATTTATGGTTTAAAATTCTAATAGCATCAATCTGCATTTTTCCACCACTTAATGATGGGTAAGGAATTAAAGGATGCTCCTCTCCTTTTACTGAATTTAACTCATATAATTCCTCTTTTACCAACGGAATAAGTTGATTAACACGATATCCTTGCTCTTCAAAATAAGACAAAGCAGGCTCACTATTTTCAATAGAAAATTCAGACAGAGTTAAAACTCTATCTCGTAGGTTGTTAATTGTATCCTGATACTTTTCAAATTTAGCTTCTTTTTTAGCCATCTTACTTTCATAATCCTCTAATATATTTTTTGAATTTACATATTGAAAAACAACAAGTAAAAGAGCAAAAATAAACAGGTACATAAAAATTCTATTCTTCATTATATGGTAATGTTTAAAGTGTCATAAGCTAAAAAAACGTTTTCAGGCAATTTTTGTTGTACGTCATCATGAAATCCCAATAAATGACTAATGTGCGTGAGATAAGCTCTTTTGGGCTTTAAAATATTGATTATATCTAGCGCTTGCTCCAAATTCAAATGAGATGGATGCTCACTTTCCCGTAAAGCATTGATTACCAAAACATCCAAGTTTTTCAATTTTTCCATTTCCTCTTCAGCGATGGTTTTCATATCGGTTAGATACGCAAAATTATGAAATCTAAAACCAAAAACCTGTAGATTATAATGCATACCGCTAATTGGAATAACAGATATACCTCCAACATCAAAAGGCTCATTGGTAATTATATTTTTTTGAACACTTGGAGCTCCAGGATATTTGTTTTCAGTTTCAAAGATATAATCAAATCTGCGCTCTAACTCACCCAAAACTCGCTTATGTGCATAAATAGGAATGTCGCCTTGTCTAAAAAAGTAAGGTCTTATATCATCTAATCCCGCTGTATGATCAGCGTGCTCATGTGTGAAAAGAATGCCATCAATACGGTTGCAATTGGCTCGTAGCATTTGTTGTCTAAAATCCGGACCACAATCAATAACATAAGTATAATCATGCCATTCAATTAATACCGAAACGCGTAATCGTTTGTCTTTCGGATTAGTACTTAAACACACAGGATGCGTGCTTCCAATTACAGGAATACCTTGTGATGTGCCAGTGCCTAAAAATGTTACTTTCAACGCTTAAAGTTTGAAAACAAAAATAGGGTTATTTTTTTGTTTGACATGGTAATTTAATACCTTTGTAGCTAAGAATTAATCCCAATTTACAATGGAAATTAGCTTAAAAGGTGATAAAGAGTTTGATGAAGTTCCCTCATTAAAAACGAAAGCACTACGTATAAATCTCAACGAAAATATTTACGGTACTTTTGCTGAAATTGGTGCAGGTCAAGAAACTGTGAGACAGTTTTTTAGAGCTGGAGGTGCTTCAGGTACTATTGCCAAAGCTATGTCTGCTTATGATAAGGATTTTAGTGATGCTATCTATGGAATTGAAGATGATGGTCGTTATGTCACTGAAGCACGTTTACGTAAAATGCTGGATCATGAAATTGAACTTATCGAGCAACGATTAATTCGGGATAAACATCCACACAAATTGTTTTTCTCTTATGCGAATACGGTTGCAACTATTGATTTTGCAAAAAAATATAAAGGTCATGGTTGGGTAGGAATCCGATATCAGATTGATGCTGATGATGATTATAATGAAATTACCCTGCATTTGCGCTTCAAAGAAAACGATGCGCGCTTGCAACAAGAAACGTTAGGTATTCTCGGAACCAATCTTATATATGGTGCGTTTTATAAGTATAACGAACCTAAAAAATTATTGCGTTATCTATACGATCATTTGGATAAAGATCAATTGGAAATTGATACAATCAATTTTTCAGGACCAGTATTTGAAAGTGTTGATAACCGACTTATGAGCTTACAGCTTGTTAAAAACGGTATGACTGATGCTGTAATGTTTGCTCCAGATGGTAATAATGTATTACCAGCTCGTGTACTTTACAAAAAGAATATTTTAGCACTACGTGGAAGTTTTAGACCAGTAACTAAAGTAAACATGGATATGTTTCAAAAATCATATGACATGTTTATAAAGGAAAATAAGGTAGATGCTGATAAAACACAAGTAGTCTTTGAAATTACATTATCCAATTTAAGAGCAGAAGGTGAAATTGATGAGCAGGATTTTATGGATCGTGCAAGACTGTTATGTTCTTTAGGTCAAACCGTTCTAATTTCAAATTTCCAAGAATATTATAAGCTCGTTGAATACTTTTCTCAATATACTAAAAGTCGTATGGGACTCGCAATGGGAGTCAACAACCTTGTAGATATTTTTGATGAGAAATATTATCGTCACTTAAGTGGTGGTATTCTCGAAGCTTTTGGTAAACTTTTCTTTAAAGATTTACGTGTTTACCTCTATCCTATGCAGAATGATGATGGTACACTCACTACCAGCGAAAACCTCAAGGTACATCCTAGAATGAAGGAATTATATAAATTCTTCAAGTATAATGGCAAAGTAGTAGATATTGCTGACTATGATGCATCTAACCTAACTGTTTTCTCAAGAACCGTCTTAAAAATGATTAGCGAAGGTGAAGACGGTTGGGAGTCAATGTTACCTGAAGGTGTTGCCAAATTAATTAAAGAGAAAAGCCTTTTTGGTTTTGAAACCGAAGAGGTTATGCATCCAGACGATTTATAATTAAAAACATCATAAATTCAATAAAAAGCGACCATATTCAGGTCTCTTTTTTATTTTAATCAAGGATCTGATTTGTATGATCCTTTGTCTTAACTTTTGTAATGACATCTTCTATTATGCCTTTCTCGTCAATAACAAATGTTGTTCTATGAATACCATCATATTCTCGTCCCATAAACTTCTTTGGTCCCCAAATACCATAGGCTTCAATTACAGTTTTGTCTTCATCTGCCAACAATGGATATGGAAAATTATATTTATTTTTAAAATTAGACTGTCTTTTTTGGCTATCAGCACTTACACCTAAAATATCATAACCTTTTTCCTTAAACTGCTCATAATTATCGCTTAAGTTACAGGCTTCAGCTGTACAGCCTGGTGTGCTTGCTTTTGGGTAAAAGAATAATACCAACTTTTTCCCTTTATAATCTGATAAAGAAATGTCATTTCCTTGTTCATCGTTTGCTGTAAAATCTGGAGCTTTATCTCCTGGTTTCAATTGTGTCATAATTCTTAACTTTGGTTTTTTCAAAAGTACAACATATGACCAAGCAAGAAAAGGTAGATTTCGTTATAAAAACGTTAAACACGCTATATCCAACCATTCCTATTCCTTTAGAGCATAAAGACCCATATACCTTGTTAATTGCTGTTCTTATGTCAGCACAGAGTACAGATGTACGCGTCAATCAAATCACACCCTTATTGTTTGCAAAGGCAGATAATCCTTATGATATGATTAAGCTATCAGTTGAAGAAATCAGAGAAATTATTAAACCTGTTGGTTTGTCACCAATGAAAAGCAAAGGGATTTATGGTCTTTCTAAAATTTTAATTGATAAACATAATGGTGAAGTTCCACAAACCTATGAGGAATTAGAAGAATTACCAGCTGTTGGTCATAAAACAGCAGCTGTGGTTTTATCCCAAGCTTTTGGTATTCCTGCTTTTCCTGTTGATACGCACATACACAGGCTTATGTATCGTTGGGGTTTTACTAATGGAAAAAATGTTGTTCAAACAGAAAAAGACTCTAAACGTTTATTCCCAAGAGAACTTTGGAATGATTTACATTTACAAATTATCTGGTATGGTCGTGAATACTCACCTGCAAGGGGTTGGGATTTGGAAAAAGATGTGATTACCAAAACTATTGGAAGAAAGACAGTACTCAAAGACTATTATTCAAAAAAGAAATAAAAAAAAAGTCCTGAGACTAATCAGGACTTTTTCAAAGTTTAGTTGAGAAGTGCTTCAAACTTCATCTTATTACAATTTATAACACTTAAAGCCTTCGAATAATTAAGAAGAAAATTAACCGTTTCTTCTTTTGGGTTTAGATTAAGTTGTTTTTGAGGATTTTGTTTAGAGTAAAGTTTTGCCATTTAATTGATTATTTGGTTCTTAATACTTTACTTAACGTTCATATTTTTTATTTATTGTATTAATTTGTTAAAACTATATTATGCTTGTCAATTATTTTACGCATGTTTATTAATGCATAACGCATTCTTCCTAGAGCTGTATTGATACTAACGCCTGTTTTCTCTGATATTTCCTTAAAGCTCATATCGTTATACATACGCATAATTAGCACCTCTTTTTGATCATCAGGTAACTCTTCAATAACACGACGAACATCTTTTTCTACCTGATTTTTTATAATGCTCTTTTCAGCATCTAAAGATGAATCACTTAAAACTGAAAATATATTAAAGTCTCCTGTATTACTAAATTTAGGCATGCGGTTATTTTTTCTAAAGAAATCAATGACCAAATTATGAGAAATACGCATAACCCAAGGTAAAAACTTACCTTCCTCATTATACTTGCCAAGTTTGAGGGTTTTAATAACTTTAATAAAGGTATCTTGAAAAATATCTTCAGCAACATCTCTGTCAAAAACTTTTGAGTAGATAAAGCTGTAAACACGTTGTTTGTGCCTATTGATTAAAATTTCAATAGCACGCTCGTCTCCTTTTATGTAATTAGAAACTAAAGTAGCATCAGTGATAAGTTCGTGTTGCATAATCATTACTTTTTTTCCAGAATATAGCTTCTGGGTTGGGGTTAAAAAATTTTAAAAAGTAATGTTTTGCTTATAGGCTACTATCGTGATTTTTAGAATAATACAGTTCAAATATAACAACATTCATTCCAAAAAAGCAAAAAAAATTTAATTTTTTACACAAAATATTATAAAACAATCCATTTTTTAAGATGAATTACTTGTAGTATCTTTGCCAAATTATCTTGCGTAAAACCCTATGATTACTAATATTTCAGAAGTAAACCCAAAAGAAAACATCATAATAAAAGGTGCTAAACTGCATAACCTAAAAAATATTGATGTTGTCATTCCTAGAAATAAGTTAGTAGTTATTACGGGTTTATCGGGTTCTGGTAAGTCCAGTTTGGCTTTTGACACCTTATATGCTGAAGGTCAAAGGCGTTATGTTGAAAGTCTTTCGAGTTACGCACGCCAATTTTTAGGTCGTTTGAATAAACCTAAAGTAGATTTCATAAAGGGTATTGCACCAGCTATTGCTATTGAGCAGAAAGTGAATTCAACAAACCCACGCTCAACAGTTGGGACGTCAACAGAAATATATGATTATCTAAAATTATTGTATGCGCGAATTGGCAAGACCTATTCACCAAAATCAGGTAATGAGGTGAAAAAAGATACCGTAACTGATGTTTTAAACTATATAAAAACACTTGCTGAAGGCGACAAACTTTTGCTTCTTGCTCCAGTACTTTTGGAAGAAGGTCGAAAATTATCAGATAAACTAAAAGTACTAAATCAGCAAGGCTATGCAAGGATAAAAGCTAAAGATGATATCATTAGAATAGATGAAGCGAATATAGATGTAATCAATAAAAATGATTTATTTCTAGTTGTTGATAGGATTATTAAAAAAGATGACGAAGACTTTTACAACCGTTTAGCAGATGCTATTCAAACAGCATTTTTTGAAGGTAAAGGTACATGCATTATTGAGCAACTATCAAACAATAAGCAAAAGTCATTTAGTAATGCTTTTGAGTTAGATGGCATGACGTTTTTAGAACCAAACGTACATCTTTTTAGTTTTAACAATCCCTATGGTGCTTGTCCAAAATGTGAAGGATATGGTGATGTTATTGGCATTGATGAAGATCTGGTAATACCTAATACAGGATTATCAGTTTATGAAAACGCACTTTTCCCTTGGCGTGGTGAGAGCATGAGCTGGTATCGCGATCAATTGGTCAATAACTCCCATAAATTCGATTTTCCAATACACAAACCTTATTTTGAGTTGAGTGATGAACACAAACAGTTAATTTGGGATGGTAATGCGTATTTTGAGGGCTTAAATAGCTTTTTCGCTGAATTAGAATCTAAAGCTTATAAAATTCAGAATCGGGTAATGTTATCACGTTATCGCGGTAAAACAAAATGCAAAACTTGCCACGGAAAGCGTTTAAGACCTGAAGCTAATTATGTTATGGTTGGCGGCAAAACAATTACTGATTTGGTCGATATGCCCATTGACGAATTAAGTATGTTTTTTAATCAATTAGAGTTATCAGACAACGATTTAAACATCGCAAATAGGTTATTAAAAGAAATTAAAAATCGTCTCTCCTATTTAACCAACGTAGGCTTAAACTATTTAACCTTAAACCGGAAGTCAAACACCCTATCAGGTGGTGAGAGTCAACGTATAAATTTAGCCACTTCCCTTGGTAGTAGTTTAGTTGGGTCAATGTATATTCTTGACGAACCTAGTATTGGTTTACATCCAAAGGATACAGAACGATTAATATGTGTTTTAAAAGCTCTTCGTGATTTAGGAAATACCGTAATTGTTGTTGAGCATGATGAAGATATTATGCAAGCTGCAGATGAGATTATTGATATAGGCCCTGAAGCTGGAACTTATGGCGGAAAAGTTGTAGCCACTGGCACTTATTCAGATATTTTAAATTCGGATTCACTTACAGCACAATACTTAAATGAAACTCTTAAAATTGAAGTTCCTGATAAGCGTCGTACATCAAAATATGCGGTTGAGATTGTTGGTGCCAAGGAGAATAACCTAAAAAATATTGATGTTACCTTACCTTTGGGTATGCTAACCGTTGTCACTGGTGTTTCTGGAAGCGGAAAAAGCACATTGATAAAAAAGATAGTATATCCTGCCATTCAAAAGAAACTAACTGATTTTAGTGATAAAGCAGGGCAATTTTCTGAACTGAAAGGCAATTTCAGTAATATTGAGCACATTGAATTTGTTGACCAAAATCCTATTGGTCGTTCATCACGCTCCAACCCTGTAACTTATATTAAAGCCTATGATGATATTCGTGCGCTTTATGCCAGTCAAAAATTGAGTAAGATTCGTAATTATCAAGCCAAACACTTTTCGTTTAATGTAGATGGTGGTCGTTGCGAAACTTGTAAAGGTGAAGGTGAAGTGACTATTGAAATGCAATTTATGGCCGATGTACATCTTACTTGTGAGACTTGTAATGGTAAACGCTTTAAAAAGGAAGTCCTAGAAGTTACGTTTGAGGGTAAAACCATTGATGACATTTTAAACCTAACTATTGATGATGCCATTGAATTTTTTACAAATAATCAGCAGTCCAAGATTCAAGGTAAATTACAACCACTTCAAGATGTTGGTTTAGGTTATGTAACATTAGGACAAAGCTCCTCTACCCTTTCGGGTGGTGAGGCACAACGTATAAAACTGGCTAGCTTTTTAGGAAAAGGGACGAAAGGTGCTAATACCCTATTTATTTTTGATGAACCAACTACAGGCTTGCATTTTCATGATATTCAAAAGCTACTAAAATCTTTCCAAGCACTTATTGGTAAAGGGCATTCTATTATTGTTATTGAGCACAACTTGGAATTGATAAAATGTGCCGATTATATAATTGATTTAGGTCCTGAAGGTGGTAAACGAGGTGGTAATCTCATAGCCGAAGGCACTCCAGAAGACATCGTTAAAAACAAAAACTCTATTACAGGGCAATATTTAAAGTCAAAACTTTAATACGACAAAAAGGCTACAAAAAGTACCGCCAATGACGCCGGGAACAAAAAGACAAAAAAGGTAAAGGTCACCAAACTACACTTGAAAAAACTTAAAAACCATCCTTGGTTATAAAATCGTTTTAAGGCTAGAAATAAATAAATAAACACAGATAAAATTATAAGTGTTGTAATCCAGCCAGGAAATGCTTCCAAAGCAAAATTTAAAAGCAACAGGATACTAAATACTGTAAATAAAAAGGAGAAAAAGTAAAAACTAAATACCAAATGATAAGCATAGCGTCCTTTTCGGTAATAAAAGAGTTTCAGTATTAAGGCAAAAATTGGTAGTAAAAAGAACATAGCAATTGGAATGGTGTCATAAAAGGCCTTAAGTATGGAGCCACCACTCTTGGTCTTATAAAATTTGAGCATTTGCGCATAGAATCGTTTAGAGAAGTAACCAGCATCATCATCCATTCCCATTTCTTTATATATAACCTTATCTGAAGCACCAGCATCAATTAATGAATCGATTTTATTTTCATCAAAGCCAAAATTCATATTAGGTTTCGTATTACCTCCTTTTTTTATAATAGAATCCAACTCTTTTATTTCCTCTTCAGGTAATCCTAACTTATCTTTGTTTGCTTCATAAGGCGCCATTAATTTAGCTACTTGGGCAGAATCTAATCCTTTTTCCGAAAGCGTATCTGCTACCTTTTTTGCTTTTTCAAAACTGCCTTTCAAAGCCTTATCAATACTCTCCTCCTGCTCTCTGGCTACAAACGAAAACAAAAAGAAAAAAATAACAGAAATAAATAAATACATCTGGGCTGGATGTAAATACAATAGTCTTTTGCCTTCAAGAAACTTTTTGGCCAAATAGCCTGGTTTAATCATCAACGGAATAAAACTCTTAAAAAAGCGCGCATCAAAAGAAAAGTAATTACTAATAGTATTGTAAAACAATACGCCTATAGTTAATTCGTCATTTACTTTTTGACCACAATGTGGACAAAACTCAAAGCCTTTTTCAAATTCGCTTTCACAATTTTTACAAGTTGATTGGTCGCTTGGCATAAACTAAATAGAAGTTTTTATAAAATTATAAAAAACAATCTACATTCAGCACAACATTATGTTGTTGTATATCAGTTCTTTATAATTTTGGCATGACAATTGGTATTTCAAATAGGTATAGCGTAAGCCGAAAAGCTAATGAGTAGGCAAAATCTTAAATCCTAGTATTATGAAAAAACAAGTACTTTTATTTACAGTGTTGTTAATGGGATTAACAGCTGTAACCGCAACAGAAAACTATTCTGTAAGTTCAGGTGAAGATTTAATTACACGCTATCGTTATGCACAACCTATTTTGTTTGTAGAGCGTGGTGTGGAATTTATGATTTTTCCAGATGGTAGTTTTGATTTTAACACCAATGTGGTAAATAATGCACCTTATAGTGATAACTATTACTACAGAAGTTCAACCACCATTACAAGAAGAGGCTCGGTTAATTCTACATTTGGTGCACCAGGAACTGTAAGTCGTGTTCACTTTTCAACACCAAGAGATCGCGGTGTGATTATTCAGCATGATAGAGATGGTAAAGTAAGACGCATTGGCAATGTGTTTATTAATTATGACCGCTTTGGTAAAATTAAACGTGCAGGCTCTGTCTATATGCAATATAACAGACGTTCTGGTTTACTAACGCGTGTTGGAGGCCTAACAGTACAATACAACCGCTTTGGAGAAATTATGAGCACGTTTGGTTTTGTAAATCCGTTTAGCATCATGTGTGGTGTTTGTGGTGCATTTGGTTGCACGACTAATCATAATAGTCATTTTGATACTCATGGTAATAATTGGGATGATGACTGGAATACTGATGAAGACTTTTATTATTATAAACAAAACGGAAAAGTGAAAAAACAGAAAAAGCTCAAGTAACTTAACCTATAGTTATCTACTAAAAAGCCGATTAGTCATTTGTGATTAATTGGCTTTTTTATGTTTATTTATCTGGATAATTGGGAATATTCAATCCTAGAATAATATCATGTTTAGCGACTAATAAATTGTCTCTTGCTGTTGTTTTCAAAACCCCATTTCCGCCACGATTACGCATGTTGTTCCGTTGTGATTGGGTTAGAAAGGGATCGTCGTCAAAAACCCATTCATCTATATAGTAAGGATTATCAATATCTGGCTCTTTTATGCTTGGATGAATATGAGCCATAATGTTGCTGTTAGGATAACTAGCTGGTTTAACCGTATAAATGGCGTATTTACCGTAAGTATTGGTTTTTACCCAACCACGAATATAACCATGTCTAGATGCTTGCTTATCAAGATTGTCTGTAGTTGCATAGTTTCCATAAATATCAGTATGGTAATAATAAAGAATAATATCTGGTGCTGGTGTTTTACCATCCTTTTTGTAGATAGTCCCAGAAATGAGAAGCTTCTGCCCTTCTTGATTCCAACCTGGACTGGTATCTGTTGCTTTTATATTTTTGGGCATCCCAATAAACATAAAGTCTCGGTTTTCAAAAGGACCACCAACAATGGCGTTTGTGGTGTGCGTTGGTTTGGTTGTGTTTGTTTGTTGTATGGTTTGCCCTTGACAGGATAGTACCAAAAGACTTAAACTAAACACGATACTTATTTTTATTGCTGTTGAACCCATAGCCTTGTAATTTAGTTTGTATGAAAATTACAAATAAGCATGATTGGATTGTTGTAAAATACTGTTAATTAACATCCTTTAAGCATGTTTTTGTCTTGTCCTGACAGAACTTACAAACGACTTTTATAGGACTTAACTACGGCTTAACTAGGGCTTTTCTCAAAAAAGCCGTGTGCTTACATTTTGTAAGAAAAATCGATGACTTCCATACACTAACCATACACTAGCCATACTTTAACTCTAGGGAAACAATATAGGTGGATCATAAAGCACATTATGTAGTGACGCGTTATATGAAAAATGTTTTAAAATGATTAGATTTGGGTAGTGGCATAAACCCACTAGTAATCATATACTCCCGATTTGGGTGCAAAAGGACACCTTTTTGGTATATATATATAATAATAAACATACTGGTGTTTATACATACGTTGTGGGCAATTTAAACCAACAGATAGAAGTTGAATTCTGAATGAACAAAATTTTAAAAATATTACCTTTTTTTCTTCTTACTATTTTGAGTTGCAAAGGACAGGATAAAGAACCATCTGACTTTATTCCAGAAGGATATGTAGAATTTGAAAAATATTATGGAGACTTAAATAAAGATGGACTTAAAGACTGTGTACTAATAATCAAAAAGACTGATACAACTAACATTGTTACCTATCGCTTTGATAAAAAAGCTGACAGAAATAGACGTGGAATTGTTGTCTTATTCAAAAATGAGGAAGGTTATCAACTTGCAGACAAAAATTACAATTGCTTTTCTTCAGAAAATGAAGATGGTGGAGTTTATTTTCC
The DNA here is from genome assembly GCF_012931685.1 of Hanstruepera ponticola. Lineage (GTDB taxonomy): Bacteria > Bacteroidota > Bacteroidia > Flavobacteriales > Flavobacteriaceae > Hanstruepera > Hanstruepera ponticola. The sequence goes on along the minus strand of NZ_JABANC010000003.1, from coordinate 70,233 downwards.
ACCTGATTTATGGATTGAGATTAAAAACGAAAAATTGTGCGTTCATTATGGATACGGAAGGTATGGATATTGGGAATACACATTCAGGTTTCAAAACTCAAACTTTGAATTAATTGGATACGATTCAAGCAGCAATCGTGGACCAGTAGCAAATACAGTAACAAGTATTAATTTCTTAACAAAAAAGAAATTAGTAAAAGAAAACACCAATGAAAATGCAGAAGGAGGAGATGAGACATTTAAAGAAACTTGGAATACAATTGAAATAGAAAATCTAATCAAACTGTCTGAAATAAAAGATTTTGATGAATTAGATATGTATAATTATTAAAAAAAATGCGCACAACAGTGGCTATAAGTAATTACTTTTATACACCTACTCAGAAAATTACTTGCGCCAGTTCGCTACGCTCGAGTTTCGCGGATTTTCTATTTGTTATGTATTTTCTAAATTAGTTACTAAAACACGCAACAAAATTACACACAAAACTTTAGTGTACCATTTAAACCAAAAATTATGAAGATAAAATTATTAGTCGTTCTAATTTTAATTACGTTTTTCTCATTTGCTCAAAATAGTAATTATGAAAAATGGACTGCAATGGCAGATAACGATATAAGTTTACAACCTGAATATGGAAATGTTGAAAAAACTGAATCTCAAAAAGCAGATGATGAAAATTTCAAAAAAGACATTTTGGAATATTATGAAGGCGACACAATCTCTGCGAGTAAAAAAATGAGTGATTTAGGTTTTACTTATTTGTATGATAAAGGAGATTTCGTTACTGCAATGCGTCGATTTAATCAAGCATTTATGTTAAATCCCAAAAATGCCGATGCCTATTATGGATTTGGAACAATTTTCTTCAACCTTGGTGCTATGAAAAAAGCTCGTGAACAGTTTGACAAAGGATTGGAACTTAACCCAAAACACCCTAAAATATTAACGGATTATGGCACAACATATCTCGGTGACTATTATGAAAGTTTAGAAAATGGAAAAGAAAATTCTAATGAATTCCTTGTGAAAGCGAATGAATATTTAGAAAAATCACTTGATTTTGATAAAAAGGATTCAAATACAATTTATAAACTTTCAATTGTAAAAATGTACATTGGTGATTGTAATGAAGCCAAGAAATTGCTTGATAAAGCAAAAAAGATGAACAATCCAAACGTTACTGAATCTTATGAAATAGAACTGAATGAAAAATGTAACTAAAGACGGCTAAAACAACAACTATAATCCATTGCTCTCTTAATGTTAAACCAGAAAACTGTATATTTAACTTGGCGCGATTAATCCTTCTAAAATCCTCGCTGATTTTCAGTTAGGTATGTACTTGCTAAATTATGTGCAAAACCGTGCAAAAAATCAGACATTAACAGTTATGCTTCATTACTAGAAACCGCTAACCAATGATAAAATTCTTTAGAAAAATTAGACATAAGTTACTCTCTAGAAATAAATTCAGCAAGTATCTAATTTATGCTATTGGTGAAATTATACTTGTAGTTATTGGTATTTTAATTGCATTACAAATCAATAATTGGAATGAGGCAAATAAACAACAACGTAAATCAGAAAATTTAACTATTCGTTTGCAAAACCAGATTAGTCAAAATATTCAACAGACAAAGAACAGAATAGATTACATTAAAATCCAGATGGATAATATGACTAGTCTTATGCACATGATTGGAAAACCATTTGAAGAATTTGACTTTGAACTACTAGACAAAAAAATGAGTATGTTGCTAATTGATTATCATCTTGGTCTTGATATGAATACACTATCAGAAGCCCAAGATAATGGCGAAATTGCATCTCTAAAAAACGATTCCTTAAGAGTTGCACTTTACAAACTTACTACCATAAATGAAACTTTAGAGCAACGTGAAACAGTAGCAAATGGTGATAACCTAAATTTTGTTGTCCCCTATTTTTATAAAAACTCAAATGGAAGAAATATTGCTTCTAATAACGATAGTAATTATAGAAAGAAAATAGGATATTCAAAATTGCATAACCATAATTATAATGATATTTTAAACGACAGAGAATTTGAAAATTTATTAGATTATAGAATTTACTATTCTCAAGAAATACTAGACCGCTATAATTACTTACAAGTATATTTAGAATATATAAAGATACTGTTGGACAAATAAAATAATAAAAGTCTAACACCATTGGAAACTATAAAAACCTTATTGTTAAAATGAAACCAAGAATTATAAAAAATGATGCTGGTCACAAGTTAAATGTGATGGGTGATAATCAAATTATCAAACTGTCATCAAAAGATACCAATGGCCAGTTTACCCTGATTGAGCAACATAACGAACCTGGAATGGGAATTCCACCTCATATACATGAGAATGAAGATGAAGTATTTCACGTATTGACAGGTAAAGTAGAAATGATGATTGGTGAAGAATCAACAACTTTATCTGCTGGCGATATGATCTTTTGCCCTAGAGGGATTCCACACGCATGGCGAGTGGTTGGAGAAGAAAAAGCCAAAGCTATGTTGAGCATTTTTCCAGCTGGTTTGGAAGGCATGTTTGAAGAATTATCAGAATTGCCTGTCGGACCACCTGACATGAAAAAGGTTACTGCTATTTGCGGAAAATATAATTTGAAATTCATTTAAATAAACTACTGTTGCTACCAATGGTAATAGTTTATTGTTACTTCCTACTATACAAAAAACTATTTTTTAATGCATGATTCCTAAAGCGAATAATTCCTGCAGAATTATAGCCTAAACACTGTAGCCAATTTAAGAAAATGAATCCTAATTTAATCTTTTGTGTATTTGCTCTAATGACAATATTTAGTTGTGGAAATGAAAAAAATGATTTTGACTCCAACTCGGAAAAGGTAAAAATTAGAGCATATCAAGAGTCTCAAATCGGTGGTATTGAATTCGTATTATTAATCGACAATAGATTTAGAATAAACCGTCAAGGACTTTTTCGCCCTGAACACTATTTTGGTAATGCAAAAATAGAATCGGACTCAATTTTTCTAAAGTATTCTGACAAATCAATAAATTTTGACAGTATTCCGTTACCAAGAAAAATGAAAATTGAAAATTACCGACTGAAAACGGATTTAATAAATTGGAATTATTATTTGACTATAAATAAAAAATAAAAACCGACTAACGTCATTGAAAGTTCATTGTTTTTGTTTTTTTAGTGTTGCAATTCTAGTCGATTCGCTAAATTAGTTATGAAACTAAAACCAATAATAAACAACATTATCCACTATAAATAAGAAACGATAACAAAATGAAACATTTATCCATTCTGACCTTAACCGTAATCTTGTCTTCAGTTACTATGCAATCATTTGCACAACAAAATGATTTTATAAAAGACTATTTGGAGCGATTAGAAAATTCACGCAATTACTTAATTCTTGTTGCTGAAAACATGCCGGAAGAACAGTATAACTTTAAAGCATCACCAGAATCTATGAGCTTTGCAGAAAATTTAATGCATATTGCTTGGGCCATGGATTGGCATTGTCAAACCTTATTAGGTGACCGAAAGGCAAGAAATTGGGAAACAGACACTGAACTTAAAGTGGCAAATAAATCGAAAGAAGAGATGCTAGCAGCTATTGATAAGACTTTTGATGAAACTATAAAATTTATTAAGAGTTTTGATACCACTAAATTCAATGATAGATTAAACTATTTAGGTTTAAATAGAACGAAACGGCAAATCTTCTTGTTACTTGCTGACCATATAGCACATCATAGAGGACAAATGCTAGTGTATATGCGATTAAATGGTATAAAGCCGCCTAGATACGTTTTATATCAGTAAGTAAACTGGGTAAAAAATCACAGATAGCTCATAAAGAAGCTTAATTAAGCTTTTTCTTTAGGCTTATACATAATGATAATTTGAATAACAATGGCGAGAAATATGAGCAAGTATATTTCTATTTGAGTAAAAAGTTCAACAGTGTCAATGGCTTTCTTGCTAATGAACATTTGCCTTTTACCCTCATCAATCTGAATATCAGATAGGTCATTTAAATCGCCTTTTACAACCTTAATTTGATTGAGATATTTGGACTTATTAGTGCGGTTATCTTGCAAATAGTTGTCTTCTAGTCCTTTCAAAACCAAAACATCTTCCTTGAGATTACTAAAAATCTGGTTCTCTTCTTTTGTTAATTTAGTTTGCTCAAATTTTAATAGTAATTCCTGTAAACTATTATTAACTACTTTATTACTCGAATTAAAAAATACACTATCAGTGCTTACAATGGCTACTTCTTTTTCATGTATCAATTTAGACATATCAAAAATAATATCTTTTGCTATAAGTCTATCTTCATAAATAGTTGTGACAGAATCTTTTACACGTATAAAATTATTTCTATCAATTAAATTGGTTGCGACAATCAATACAAATACTATTAAGATGCCTAATACCCATTTTGCTTTATTATAAAACGCCATATTTGGTTTATTTAATGATTAATGATACTTCTAAATATAATTAAAACTTAAAAAATATATGATAATAAATAGCTTTATTTCAATAGTTCAATTCTTAATAAAAGACACGGTTTCACTAACTACTTCCTGGAGTTCTTGTGGCAATTTATCATCCTCCCACGGATGTTTCGAATTGAAAACATGATCGGCATTTTTTACAGGAAAAAGAACACTATGAGTATGCCATTCATGTAAATTTTCGGCTTCTTTGTACAATACCGAAGTATCGCTAGTTCCATGAATAATTAATGTTGGAATTGTTATCTTTTTTATAGCTTTTTCAATGTTTAATCGGTCTTGATTGGCCTCAAAATCTTCATAGAATTGATAATTATGTGGCATTTGCTGTTTTGTTCTACCATTTAAAACATATTTAACGCCATCTTTTTTCCACTGTTCCAAATCTCCCACAGTAGCTGTACGTTTAGCAAAATCACAAACGCCTGCCCAAGTAATCAACTTGCCAATTCTATTATCTTCACTAGCCTTTATAACGGCTATGCCTCCACCTCTAGAATGCCCAATAATGATGATATTTGACTGATCTATCTCACCACTATAGTTGTTATTATTGGATGTAAAATAATTAAGTACAGCATCAAGATCATCTAATTCTTTGGAATAATTGTTTTCAGCAAAAGCCTCTAAATCTGGAAAATCAATTGGGTTGTCAATTGTTCCACCATTGTGAGAAAAATTAAATTTCACAAAAAACATATATGTCTTTGAGAATTCTTGTGCCACCAAATGCCAAGCTCCCCAATCCTTAAAGCCTTTATAACCATGGCAAAAAATGACTAAAGGTTTTTTCTGGCTATTCTTGTGGAAATAGGCATCCCAAACAATGGGCTTATTATCTTTTCGTTCTAGCACTTGGTTTTTAAGAATCATGACCGTGGTTTGTTTAGATTTCTATCATACATTACAATGCTGCCAGCAACAGATACATTTAAACTTAATTCAGATTTAAATTTCACTAGGTAATGACTTTTTTCAATGGCTTGTTTTGATAAGCCATGATCTTCAGCTCCTAGTAAATAAACACAATGCCTAGGATGTGAAAATGTTTCTAAATCTTGGGCTTCATCTGTTAGCTCCACACCTACTATTCTTGCACCTTTAGGAAGATTATTAAAAAATTCATCAAAAGTATCATAATGAAAATAAGGCATCGCTTTTACAGCATTATGCGTATCACAAGCTTGTTTGGCATAGCGATTGCCTATTGTAAAAATAAAACTGGCTCCTAAATTTTGAGCAGAACGCCAAAGAACACCTAGGTTTTCGGGTGTTTTCCCATTTTGAATACCAATTCCAAAGAATTCATTTGTGAAATTATCAACCATGTCACAAAAATAAATAATTAAAGGGGTTTACTATATTTGAAATGTGAAAAAATAGTCTCTTTTAGATAACTATAAAAAGTCTCTTGAAAGATTAAAAAATTGCTACATTTGTTTTTAATCATATCATAATTTCGCATAAAATATACGCATGCATAAAATTATCCCATTTCTTCTGCTATTAGTAATTCTTGCATGTAAAACTGATAAAACTGTAGATATCCCTAAACAAAATAAAACTGCTACTAACTTGATGGCATCAAATGGCTATATTGGTGATAAGCAGTGTGCTGCCTGCCATCCAAAAGCCTATGATGACTGGATAGGTTCACATCACGATTTAGCCATGCAAGTTGCGAACGATTCAACTGTTTTAGGTGATTTTAATAATATTGAAATAACACTTGATGCAGTGACTTACTATTTCACGCAAAAGGGTGATGATTATGTGGTTAAAACAAAAGAAATTAATGGTGATGAAAATACCTATATAATTGGTTATACGTTTGGTGTGGAACCACTCCAACAGTATTTGGTAGATTTTGAAGATGGAAAAAAGCAGGTGCTGCGAGTGAGCTGGGATACCAATAAAAAACGTTGGTATCATCAATATCCTGGAGATACTATTAGTCCACATGACTGGTTGCACTGGACTGGTGTTTCACAAAACTGGAATACTATGTGTGCCGAGTGCCATTCCACAAATCTGGAAAAAAATTATAATGTTGAAGGCGATAGTTATAATACAACCTACTCATCAATAAACGTGAGCTGTGAGTCTTGTCATGGTCCTGCACAAAAACATGTAAATTGGGCTAAATCGGCAAATGGTAATGCGAGTAAGGACACGTATCTCATTTCTCTTGATACCCAACTAAATCAAATGAATAGCTGTGCACCTTGCCACGCTAGGCGTACAAAATTGACAGAAACTTTAGAGCCAAATATTTCTTTTGAGAACCAATACATACTGCAAAACTTATCAACCGAGTTTTATCATGTTGATGGTCAGATTATGGAAGAGGATTATGTTTTTGGCTCCTTTTTACAATCAGAAATGTATCATCAAGATGTCACCTGTACTGATTGCCATAATGCACATACACTTGAAATAAAAATGAAAGGTAACAACCTTTGTTTACAATGCCATGAGCCTAAATATAATACGCCAAGTCATCATTTTCATGAAAGTGATACCGAAGGATCTCAATGTATTAATTGTCATATGACTGGTAAAACATACATGGGAAATGATTTTAGACGTGATCATAGCTTTAGAGTGCCAAGACCTGACCAAAGTATCACGTTCAACACACCTAATGCCTGTAATAATTGCCATAGTGATAAAAGTCCTGCTTGGGCTTCCCAAAAGATAAAAAGCTGGTATGGTAACGAGCGAGCAGATCATTTTTCAAAATATTTATTAGTAAGTAGTAAAGCTTCATTGTCTTCTGAAGAGATAAGTCAGGTAAATGCTTTTATTAACAATCTGGATTATCCAGCTATTGCTAGAGCAACCGCTATAGATAATTTAGATATTGTTACCGAAGATCAGTATCAAACACTTTTAAGTCGTTTAGAAGATCCATCGCCATTAGTGCGATTTAACACCTTACAAAAGTTTGATCTGGCACCTCCAGAGTTACGAGTTGAAGTTGCTTCAAAACGTCTTTCAGATACAACCAAAATGGTTCGTGTTGCTGCTGCACAATTACTAACTGGTTTGGATTTGAATATGCTGACTACCTTGAATCAATCGGATTTAACCAAAGCTCAAGGAGAATTAGAGACTATGCTTCGTGTTAATGCTGATTTTTCTACTGGAAGACTACAATTGGGCGATTATTACAATAAGAAAAAACAGTATAATGAAGCTATTTATCATTATCAAATAGCCTTAAAAAAAGATAGTCTTTTGCTTCCTGTTTACAGTAATTTGGCTACTACTTATAGCCAAATAGGGAACCCTCAAAAGGCTCTAGAAACGCTCAACATACTTATTGATAAAGCACCTGAAATGAGTCGTGCTTATTATTTACGTGGTTTGATATACTTTGAGCTGAATAAACCAGATAACGCCATCGCTGACCTCCAATATGCTGTTGAATTAAATCCTGATGATACACGATCACTTTATAATATTTCTACTTATTATTATCAAAATAAAAACTATAAGCTAGCAGAACAGTTTATTAAAAAAGCCATAGCCATTCAACCAGGAAATGGAGATTATCAATATCTATTAGCCCTAGTTTATAAAGAACAAGGTAAAACAGATTTAAGTAATCAAATTCTACAAGGGCTACAATAAAACATTGATGTTTAGTTATTTACAAACAAAAACACTTCTGAAAGGTAAGTCGACAATTTCTGTAAATTAATTTTTGGCACGTTGTTTGTTTTCTAATGTTTGAGTTTAATTAAAACCCCTAACATTATGAAGAAATTAATATATCTTTTTTCGGTTTTACTAGTTACTAGTACAGTCGTTACAGCAACCACAACCAATAACACCAGTGCTATTTTAGAAAACACTACCTACAGAGGTTATGGTCAAAACTTCATATTTGTAGAAGGTGGTATTGAATTTTCAGTTTTCCCTGATGGACAATTTGATTTTTATATGCCTCAATATGGACCTAATGTGAATGTAGCTGTTAATGCCCCTGGAGTAAGCATCAGTTTTAATTCAGGATATGACTACAATCCTTATGTACAATATGATGAGTTTGGAGCTATAATTCAAATTGAAAACATACCTGTATTTTATGATTTTTATGGACGTGTGAGACAAGTTGGTGATATTTTTATCAATTATAATGCATTTGGCTATGTTTCACGTGTTGGTGGACTATACGTGCACTACAATCGCTATAATAGATTTTCATATTGTACTGGATTTATAAATCCTTTTAACCGTGTTTATGTTTTTAGACCATGGCATACTTATTACAGGATTCCAGCTTATAATCACTGTGTAGTTTACAATAGACCTTACAGACAGTATTACACCCCTGTACGTTATACTTATACAACACCTTATAGAAATAATTATAGACGTACTACAGCAGTAGCCAGCAGACGTGGTAATACGGTTCAAAGAAGTCGTGATTTAGCAACTAGATATGATGGTAGAAGAAATCGTGTAGCCCAAAACACATCGCACTCAACACGTGGAAATGTTAGTAACAGATATGTACGTTCACAATCTAATAATCGTTCAACCAGCAGACGCCAAATTAATGAGTCTTCTAGAGCACAAAGAGATGTAAAAGCTAACACTAGAGTGAGAAGTCAAGTTACCAATAATGGTGGTAATAGAAAGCAAAACTCAAAAGCTTATAGAAACAACGATAGAACCAGTACTAAAAGATCTGTTGCAAGTAATAATAGACAACAACAGCAATCGAAAGTCAGAAAATCTAGAAGTACGCCATCTCGATATGCTACAAATTCAGGTAGTACAGTACGTAAATCTACCGTTCAGAAAAAAAATAGGAATATTGGAAAACCAAATGCCTCAAAATCTCGTACATATAGTAAAGGAAACAAGACAACTACTAGAAATAATTCAAGATCTAATTCTGGTAGAAAAAAATAAAAACTTTTTGGTTGGTTAGTTAGAAAGTCCTGCGAATAGTATGCGCCTCAAAGCACATTCGTGGGATTTTCTCATTTTAGCGTTTAAGCATTTTATTGAGTATAGCGGTGATTTCGTCAGAAAAATTTAATACATAAACTATGGCTCCATAAAAAACGCCAATGAGTATTGACTTTAAAGCTATATTTATAATAGGATGAAAAGAAAAGTCCCAGAAATAAAACACACCTAAACTTACAATAATCAACATAAGAACTTTAGACGTATTTACTGAAAATGGCAGCATTTTAAACTTATAATTTACAAACCAAATTTTAGCTGAATTATATAAAAACACAGCTATAAATGTTGCAAAAGCTGCTCCGTTGATACCATATATAGGAATAAAAATAATATTTAGTGTAATAGTTAATATAGCCAAAAGTACACCCAACAGTAAAACCATTCGGTAATAATCACTATTAAATAAAATGGCATTATTGTTTCCTAACAAACCATCAATTAATTTAGATACACTGATTACAAGCACTATCAATAAACCTTCAACATAATTTTCATTAATCAATTTGTACAGTTCATTGATATTTAAAACAATCAGCAAGAATATAAACCCACTAATAATAAAAAGGTTTAAGGAGCTTTTCTGGTATAAGACCTTTAATTCAAACTTATTATTATCATTTAGAAATTTAGCAGTCAATGGGCTCACAATTTGATGCATAGATCTGCTGGGAACACTTATAACAGAGGCAATATAAATTGCTACACCATAATAGGCTACGTTTTCAATAGCGACATATCTGTTGAGCATAAACTTATCTATCTCTAGTATTATATTGGCTACTGACCCAGCAATAATGATTAGTGATGTATATTTTATTACGTCAGATAGATTATTTAGTTTGGTTAATTTGAATGATGGAAAGCGTAAACTAAAAGCATATAGCTTCATGATTATCAATCTTAAAACATAAATACCTGTTATACCATATATTAACTGATTGACGCTAATGATGTTAGCATATAAACACAACAATAAAATAGCCGTACAGACCCTATGAAACACTTCTTTCATAAAATTGCCAAAAACACTTTGTAGTTGCACGCGAGCCCAAGCATAGAAAACTTCAAAATATGAAAATGAAACAGCAGTAATAAAAATAAGCCATACATAGTCTTCTACTATGTCATTATTACCAATAAACCATTGACTAATTGTATCAAAAGCTAAAAAACCAATTATTCCCAATGGTATTATTATGGCTAATGGTAGAAATAACATTAAGACCAAAAAACTATTTTGAGTAAGCCTGGTTTTATAAGATGAATAAAACTTTATGATGGTATTGTGCACACCAAAAGCCAAAATAGGCATCATAACATTGGCCGTAGAAAGAATATATGTTATCAGTCCAAAATACTCATCACTCAAAAACTGGGTAAATAAAAACAGAACATTAATAGCACCAATACCAAAACCTAAATAGGTAATAATCGTGTTTTTTATCGATTGGTTTATAACAATTCCCATTTATAATAGTTCTGCCAATGCTTTTGTTAATTCTTTTCTACTAAACTTTTGCAAGCCAATACCCTGTGCTTGTAAGTCACCTTTTTTATAACTCAAATAATGTTTTAAAATTAAACGTTTTAAATCATTATAACTATCATAATAAAAATAGGAGCCAGTGTTAGTTTCTTGTAGAATGCGTTCTACATCAGAGCCTTTTGGGCCAATAGCAACGATTGGTCTTCCTGAAACCATGTATTCAAAAATCTTGCCTGGAATTATGGAAACTGTTTCCGGTGAATCAATTTCAATCAGCAATAATAATTGAGCGTTTCTTTGATTTTCAACTGCCTGTCTATGTGATACATACCCAATGTTTTCTAAATAATCAATTAAACCATTAGAATCTATTTTTTTAAGCACTTCTTCACTTACATAACCTACAAGTTTTAACTTAAAATCATGAGCAAAGCCCGGTTGATTCTGAATTAAATCATTTAAAACCTGCCAAAGAATAGTCGGATTTCTTTCAGATAGTAAAGAGCCAATATGTGCTATTGAAAATTTGGAATCCAGGTTGGTTTTTATGGAGGGTAATAAATCATACCCATTTGTTATCACACTAATGGGCTTATCAGTTATTTTAGAAAACTCTTTCTTTGTGACTTCACTTGTGACAATCACTTTGTCAGCAGCTTGTAAAACATTTTTTTCTAATTGCTTGTGTTTCTTTTGAGCGGTTTTGGTAAGTTTGAGTTGCTTATGATATCCAATGGTAGTCCATGGATCTCTGAAATCTGCGACCCACTGAACATTGTCACTTTTTTTTAGTTGCAGTCCTATCAAATGCAAGCTGTGTGGCGGGCCTGTTGTAATTATTGTTCCAATACTATAATCTTTTATGTAAGTGCTTAAATATTGAACAGATGGTCTTACCCAACTCTTTCTAGCATCAGGAATAAATAGGTTACCACGAATAAATAATAATAACTTATCTAAAACTGTTTGAGATTTTTTGTTTGGAATAATCCCTTTACTGATTGTTTTGGATTTCTTTTTAGATAATATACCTGCAAACTTATAGGGTTCACGGATTGGTTGTTTAATTATAGTAATATCATCAGAAACCTCATTAATTAAACTTTCATCAATAATGGGATAGTTTGGATTTGAAGGTACATAAACAATAGGTTTTATACCATATTCGGGTAAATACTTAACAAACTTCAACCACCGCTGTACACCAGGTCCACCGGCTGGAGGCCAATAGTAAAGAATTATTAGTACGCTTTTAGGCACTTTTTTTTGATTTGTTACTGTATTCATAAAACAATCCAGCTATTAGCAAGATACCAAAAATAATACTACTTGCCAATGCAATTGTACTACCTGTTTTGATAACTTCTGGATCAAACTTAAATTCAATAACATGCTCTCCTGAAGGTATAGACATACCTCTCAAAACGTAATTAACTCTTATATGGGATGCTTTTTTTCCATCAATATAAGCTTGCCAACCATTTCCATAGTAAACTTCAGAAAATACAGCAAAACCATCTTTTGTATTACTGGATTGATACTTGATATAATTTGGTTTGTATTCAAGTACATTAATACGTGCCAAAGAATCTACTTGATAGTTAGGTTTTAAATTGTTTTGTTCATTTGTGAGCTTGGTATAAATAGCTTCTCTTTTGGTATCTAAACTATCCAAAGCCATGATTTCTTCGTTGGCTGTATCTTTTAACGTTAATTTTTCAACAAACCAAGCATTGCCATTAGCATCAGCATTGGTGTACGGAAACACCTGACCTTCATCATCTTGCGCAATAATATACTTGGTATTAAGCATATTGAGTACATTAATATTGTTTTGGCTAATGTAAAACTCATTAACTTCATTAAATCGCTTCAGTTTTGCAGCATGATAACCACCAAGCGCATTGTGGAAATACGATGATCTGGCACCTCCAGAAGTCACATCAAAAACTCTAAAATTAGATTCATCATTGAAAATTATTTTATCAGCAGCATTAGGTTGAAATGGTTTGTTTATTTGTAAAGAGGATACAAAATCGTCATTGTTTACATAGCGTCTATCTACACCAACCAAATCAAACAAAATCAACACCGCGAATGAAATAGTTAACAAGGTTTCAGAAATCTTATTTTTTATAAACATCCAAACTAAACCAGCAGATAATAAAACCAGTATAAGTGTTCGTAAACTGTCTTGAGTAAAAATCATCTTCCGGTCGGCTTTAACTGCATCAATAAATGGCTGGCCGTAGTTTTGACGCCATAAGCCATCATTGGCTCCAACAAAATTGAATAATGTTGATTTAAACAATAAAACAATTAAAGCAAAACCTCCTGTAATTAGTAGAGTATATTTTAATGCTTTTATTTTAGCTTCTTCATTTTCATAGCTATTAAACAAACGCACCAAACCAAAAATGGCGAGTATTGGAATACACAATTCTAGAATAACCTGAATAGAACTTACGGCCCTAAACTTGTTGTAAAGCGGAACATAATCAATAAAAATATCAGTTAAGAATCCTAAATTTTTACCGTATGATAACAATAGAGACAATATAGTACCACCCACTAGCCACCATTTTAAACGACCTTTTACCAAAAACAAAGCCAATACAAACAAAAATATAACAACAGCTCCAATGTAAGCTGGCGCCTCTACAATAGGTTGCTCTCCCCAATATGTTGGTATTTGCTGGGTTTGTTCTAAAGCTTGTAATGGTGTTGCTCCCAGGCTTAAAAAGTAATCATAAGAGGCTGAATCCTTGCCCACATCTTCATAGCTTCCTCCTCCTAAAAATCGTGGAATATATAGATTGAAGGTTTCTAAAAACCCATAACTGTATTCCGTAATATAATCTTTATCTAATCCTGATGTGATTTCTTTTGGAGAACCATCTGGGTTTATGGTTAATTCACTTTGACTACGTGTACTTTCTTTGGCATACTCTTGTGTAGCCATAAAACCTGTAGCGTTTAAACCAACTGACAAGAATACTGCAACAATTAAAATTCCAACCGACTTAAAAAAATGTGGTAAAAGCTGTTTCTTATAAGCATCTATTAAATAAGCGATTCCTAATACAATGACAAGCAACATTAAATAGTAGGTCATCTGCGGATGATTGGCAACTAATTCTAGTGCTAAAGCAACCGTTGTGAGCAGAAAACCAAGAATGTATTTTTTCCTAAAAGTTAGAATAATACCACTTAAAACCAAAGGCATATAAGCTATGGCGTGGGCTTTACTATTATGCCCAACACCTAAAATGATTATGAGATAAGTTGAAAATCCAAATGCCAATGAGCCCAATGCTGCCAATTTATAATCTACTTTCAATACGAGGAGCAGAATATAAAAACCTATAAAATAAAGAAATAAATAGTCGGCAGGACGTGGTAAAAATCGCAATGCCAGATCCAACTTTTTAATATAATTATGCGGATATTTAGCACCCAACTGATAGGTTGGCATGCCACCGAAAGCACTATTAGTCCAATAGGTTTCTTCGCCAGTATTAGCTTTAAAATCTTTTTGTTGTTTAGACATTCCTATGTAATGCTTTATATCATTCTGGAATATCTCCTTGCCTTTGAGAACTGGATTAAAATAAGCTAATGAAATACATATAAAGCCTAACAAAACAAGAATATGTGGCAGGCATTTTTTTATTGAAAATTTCATGAATGTGTATTAATCAATGATTGCGAAAATTAATCAATTTCTTCGTAATCTACATATTCACCCACATTTTTATTTGAAGTTTTAGATTGCGGCATCTTATCAATCACTGTTTCGCCCTCCTTTTTAGGTGACTCTGGCCTTTTGTTTTGATTAAATTGTTGTCCAAATTGTTTTTCAGCTTTTTTGGCTACATAGCGCATAAGTGCTGGAGCAAAAATTCTAGATAGAATTTTTATTCCGTAATATACTAACATAATAATCAATATAGTCTTCAGCAGGCCTGTAAATGATGCCGTTTGTAGCATAATTCAAATTTTTAGCAAAAATACAATTCCTAATGGTTAATTATGAGCATATATACTTAAAAAAAATATAAAATATATATATTTGATTCCAAACTGTGACATATGAAATCTATTAAAACCTATTTATTTGTATTTGTTTCACTAACAACCCTTTACTCTTATTCTCAATATACCGAAGTTATTAATTCAAACAGACCTGGCGTTTCCAGTAGTGCCTTTTCAGTAGGAACAAACGTTATTCAGTTGGAGGTTGGTCCGTATATGTTAAATGAAAAGCATGTGCCTTTAAATAGAGATGATAAAAGTATCGGTGCTGATTTTGAAGCTCGCTATGGACTATTGTGGCCACAATTAGAACTTAATGTTAGAGGAACTTTCCAATCAACCAAAAGAGAATATACAGGTGCTATTTCTAGTGAAGAAACCTTTAGTAATTTTAAGACATTAACTATTGGAGCTAAATATTTGGTATATGACCCTTACAAAAATGCAGAAGAAGAAAAACCAAACTTATATAGTTGGAAAGCTAATCATAGTTTTAAATGGAAGTACTTAATACCTGCGGTAGCTGTTTATGCTGGTGCTAATTTTGACACAAAGGACAATCCATTTACGGCAGCCGGTGTTGAAGGCTTTAGCCCTAAAATTATGATTGCTACGCAGAATAATTTCTCTGGTGGTTGGGTGTTTGTAATGAACTTTATAAAAGATAGAATTGGTACCAATCAATCAGATTTTACTTATATTTTAACACTAACTAAATCTATCACAGATCAATGGGTTGTTTTTGGTGAAACACAAGGCATTAGTAGTGATTTTTATGCCGATAATCTCATCCGTTTTGGTGGTGCTTACCTGTGGAGCAGAAATTTCCAATTGGATACAGCATTAACATTTAACACCAAAGATACACCATCAGTATTTGGAGTGACACTTGGTGCTTCATACCGATTGGATTTCCATAAAGATAAAGAAGAAAATGATGGTACATCGGCTGAAGATGAACTAGAGCGTCGTGTAAATAAAGAAGCTCCTAAAAAGGATAGAAAAGAACGAAAAAAGAACAAAAGAAAGAGCAATGATTTTGATGATGGTATTAATTTGTAGTGGAAAAGATTTATGATAGAAATAAAAGAAGTTAACAATAAAAAGGACTTAAAAGCCTTTGTCACTTTTCCGTTTAGTTTATACAAAGATTCCAAATATTGGGTACCTCCTATTATATCAGATGAAATGGCCACTTTGAGTGCTGGTAAAAACCCAGCTATTGAAAATGCCGATGTTCATTTATTTTTAGCCTTTAAAGAGAATCGAATTGTGGGACGTGTGGCTGCTATAATCAATTGGATTGAAGTAAAAGAACAACAAATACCTAAAATGCGTTTTGGCTGGTTTGATACCATTGACGATCTCGAGGTATCAAAAATATTGTTAGATAGAGTAGCCGAAATTGGCAAGGCAAACAATTTAGATTATATTGAAGGTCCTGTGGGCTTCTCCAATCTAGATAAAAATGGAGCTTTAACTGAAGGCTTTGACCACATTGGAACTATGGCAACTTGGTATAATCACCCTTATTACATTGAACATTTTAAGAAATTAGGGCTGAAAGAGGAAAAACGATACCTAGAAAGCAAATTTTATTTTGATAATGCACCCGTTGAGCGCTTTAAGCGTGTTAATGAATTAATTGTAAAACGCTATAAATTAAGAGCAGGAAGTTACACTAAATCCAAAGAAATAATACCGCATCTTGATGACATGTTTGCGTTGTTTAATAGATCGTATTCTAAACTATCTACTTTTGTACCTATTTCTGGTAAACAGCAGGAATATTTAAAAAAGAAGTTTATAAATTTTATCAATCCTGAATACATTAAGTTCGTTTTTGACGAACACGATAATATGATCGCTTTTGCCATAGTACTCCCTTCATTTTCAAAAGCTTTACAAGAAGTAAAAGGAAAGCTTTTTCCGTTTGGATTTTTAAAACTATTAAAAGCGAAAAAACACAGCAAAACGGCCTTGTTCTATTTAATTGGTGTGGATCCACAATATCACAATAAAGGCGTAACGGCTATAATTTTTGAAGAATTCCATAAATCATTATCCAAAAGTGGTATTCAAACATGCATAAGATTGCCCGAGTTGGCGGATAACCTAGCCTCTCAACAAATTTGGAAAGACTTTAATGCTGAAGTTATTAAGCGTCGGGCGACATTTAAGAAAATGCTATAAAAAAACCCATTCGTTTATGAATGGGTTTTATTTATATGAAATTTAGACGTTGTTAAGATTGCCCCATAGCTGCAGCTACAGAAGCCGATAACCTTTTATAAGTACCGTTTTTGAGTCTGTCTCTAATAGCATCAAAAGCATCTAACGTTTCTCTTACATCCTTTAATGTATGTGTAGCCGTTGGTATCATTCTCAACAATATCATACCTTTAGGAATTACAGGATAAACCACTATTGAGCAGAAAATACCATAATTCTCACGTAAATCCTTGACCAAAGCCATAGCTTCTGGAATACTGCCTTCCAGATAAACTGGCGTTACACAACTTTGGGTTGTACCAATGTCAAATCCACGTTCTTTTAAACCTGATTGCAAGGCATCAACAATGGTCCATAGGTTCTTTTTAAGCTCTGGCATGGTGCGCAACATGTCTAAACGTTTTAATGCACCAACTACCAATTGCATTTGCAGTGATTTTGCAAACATTTGTGAACGTAAATTATACTTTAAATAATCAATAATTTCTTGATCGGCAGCAATAAAGGCTCCCGTACTAGCCATAGACTTGGCAAACGTTGCAAAATAAACATCTATTCCGTCTTGAACACCTTGCTCCTCGCCTGCTCCAGCACCTGTTTCTCCTAAAACTCCAAAACCATGAGCATCATCAACAAAGAAACGGAAGTTATATTTTTCTTTAAGAGCAACTATTTCTTTTAATCGTCCTTGTTCTCCACGCATACCAAACACACCTTCGGAAATAACTAAAATACCACCACCAGTTTGTTCGGCCATTTTGGTGGCACGCTCTAGGTTTTTCTCTAAACTTTCTACATCATTGTGTTTGTATGTAAAACGTTTACCCATATGAAGGCGAACACCATCAATAATACAAGCATGCGCATCAACATCATAAACTATAATATCATCTTTTGATACTAAAGCATCAATAGTTGACACCATACCTTGATAACCAAAATTCAATAGGTAGGCAGCTTCTTTTTTAACAAAAGCAGCCAATTCGTTTTGCAATTGCTCATGTAAATCAGTATGACCAGACATCATTCTTGCTCCCATTGGGTAAGCCGAACCATATTTAGCACCTGCTTCAGCATCTACTTTTCTAACTTCAGGGTGATTTGCCAATCCTAAATAATCATTTATACTCCAAGTAATTACTTCTTTTCCTTGAAATTTCATCCGATTGGATATTTCACCTTCTAATTTTGGGAAAACAAAATAACCTTCAGCTTGTGAAGCCCACTTTCCTAAAGGCCCTTTGTCTCTGTATATTTTATCAAATAAGTCTTTCATAAAGCTATTAATCTCGTTAGATGTTGCAAAATTAAATATTTATATAGTGACAACATAATTATTTATCATACTATTATTAACAAAAAAGATAGCTAACTTTTTAATAAAAGTCAGCTATCAAAAATATTTTAAATGATTTATTTTATAAATTCTATACTTTCTAATGCTTCTTCATTGATACTATCAAAGAAACCTTGTTCATTCATCCATTTATCACTGTAAATTTTACTCATATATCGTGAGCCATGATCTGGAAATATAACCACAACTAGGTCATCTTTACCAAATTTCCCCTCTTCATTAAGTTGCTTTATAGCTTGCATAGCAGCTCCTGATGTGTACCCAACAAATAGGCCTTCAGTTTTAGCGATTTGTCTTGCAGTATGAGCACTTTCTTCATCAGTCACCTTTACAAACTCATCAATCACATCAAACTCTGTAGCAGTAGGAATCAAATTTTTACCAAGACCTTCAATACGATATGGATAAATTTCTTTTTCGTCAAACTCTCTGGTTTCATGATATTTTTTTATTACTGAACCAAAAGCATCAACTCCAATAACTTTTATATCAGGATTTTGCTCCTTAAGGTATTTGGCAGTACCAGAAATGGTTCCTCCAGTACCACTACAGGCAACTAGGTGCGTAATTTTCCCATCAGTTTGCTCCCATATTTCAGGACCTGTAGAAGTATAATGTGCATCAATATTCAATTGATTGAAATATTGATTGATGTAAACAGAACCTTTTATTTCTTCATGTAGGCGTTTAGCAACCTCATAATAAGACCTAGGATCATCTGCACTTACATGTGCCGGACAAACATAAACCTTTGCTCCCATGGTTTTTAGCATATCAATCTTGTCTAAAGATGATTTTGAGCTTACTGCCAAAATACAATTATAGCCCTTGATAATACTCACCATTGCAATACTGAATCCTGTATTACCAGATGTGGTTTCTATAATAGTATCACCTGGTTTAATAATACCTTGTTTTTCAGCTTGCTCAATTATGTATAATGCTATTCTATCTTTAGAAGAATGACCAGGATTAAATGCTTCTACTTTAGCGAGATAATTCCCTTTAAACGGTTTTGTAATTGTATTTAACTTAATCAGTGGCGTATTCCCTACTAAATCCAATACGTTGTCAAAAACTTGCTTTTTTTGTCCCATAAATGCTTTTTAGTAAGCTGTAAAGTACTCATTGTAAAACACAGCCCAAAACCTCGCAAAAATACAATTTTTTTTTTACTAATGGGAAATTCCTTCTAAATCTAATAAAAAGGCATACTCTAGAGCTACTTCCTTTAGGCTTTCAAAACGTCCTGAAGCACCACCATGACCCGTATCCATATCAACATGTAGTAGAAGTAAGTTGTTGTTAGTTTTTTTATCTCTCAATTTTGCCACCCACTTTGCAGGTTCCCAATACTGAACTTGGGAATCATGAATGCCAGTAGTCACCAATAAGTTAGGATAGTCTTGGGATTTTACATTGTCATATGGAGAATAAGATAACATATAATCATAATATGTCTTGTCATTGGGATTTCCCCACTCATCATATTCACCAGTAGTTAATGGAATAGAATCGTCGAGCATGGTAGTTACAACATCAACAAAAGGAACGGCTGCTATAACGCCTTTGTAGAGTTTAGGTTCTAAATTAATAACAGTTCCCATAAGTAAACCTCCAGCTGATCCGCCGTAAGCATATAACTTATTGTTTGACGTATAATTCTTGTCGATTAAAAACTTTGAGCAATCAATAAAATCAAAAAATGTGTTTTTTTTATTTAATAATTTCCCACTCTCATACCATGATCTTCCAAGGTATTCACCGCCTCTAATGTGAGCAATGGCATAAACAAAACCTCTATTTAATAAACTTAATCTAATGGTTGAAAAATAAGGGTCTATTGTTGAGCCATAAGAACCATATGCATATAGAAGCAATGGGCTTGAACCATCCTTTTTAATACCTTTTTTATAAACTAGTGAAACCGGGACTTTTACACCATCACGAACCGTAACCCAAACACGTTCAGATGTATAATCATTTTTATCAAACGTGCCTAAAACCTCTTGTTCTTTTTGAATAGTTAGTTCTTTAGTTTTAAAATTATAATCGATTACAGAACTAGGCGTGGTAAGTGAATTAAATGTGTAACGCAATATATCACTATCAAATTCAGGATTGTTTCCTACATAAGCCGTATAGGTTTCACTATCAAATGGTAAATAATAGTCTTCATTACCATCCCAACTTATGATTCTTAATTTGTTTAAACCATTTTCTCTTTCATTGAGTACAAAATAATCCTTAAAAATTTCAATATCTTCAATAAGTACATGTTCACGATAAGGCAACACATCCTTCCAATGCTCTATTTCAGTAGCGTTCTCACTTGTTTTTTGTAATTTAAAATTACTACAATTATCACGATTGGTAATAATATAAAAAGCATCATTATAATGTGAAATAGCATATTCTAAACCCCTTATGCGTTCTTGAAATACTTTAAAATCGGCATATGGTTTATCTGCATTTAAAAATCTATATTCAGACGTTAAGGTGCTTGAAGAACCAATAACTATATATTTTCGAGACTTTGTTTTATAAACATAGGTGTTGAAAGTCTCATCAGTTTCATGAAACACTACCACATCAGTATTAGGGTTAGTATCTAACTTATGTCTATAAATTTTATGAGCCCGAAGTGTCACAGCATCCTTACGAGAGTAAAATAAGGTTTCATTATCATTCGCCCAAGTGCTCCCTCCGGTTGTATTTTTTATTTTATTGGCGTAAATCTCACCTGTTTCCAAGTTTTTTATTTGAATAGTATATTGACGCCTACTTATTTTATCAACTGAAAAAGCAGCCAACTTATTATTAGGGCTTATGGATATACCTCCCAACTTAAAATAAGCATGTCCTTTTGCCATTTTATTGCAATCGAACATAACTTCTTCTTGAGAATCTAAACTTCCTTTTTTTCGTGAGTAAATGGGATAATCTTTTCCTTTTTCATATCTGGTAATATACCAGTAACCATTGTAAAAATAAGGTACTGATGAATCATCTTCTTTGATTCGCGCTTTCATTTCCTCAAAAAGAGCTTCCTGAAGTGGTTTCGTATGCTGTAATACAGATTCAGTATAAGCATTTTCAGCTTCTAAATAAGATAAGACTTCTGGATTTTCTCTTTCATTGAGCCAGAAATAATCATCAATACGCACATCACCATGTTTCTCAAGTCTATGCGGTTTTTTTTTGGCAACAGGTAGTTTTAGTGATTTTTTCAAAAAAAGAAATTTACAAGGTGTCAAAAATATAAAAATTAAATAGCTTTGTACTGAATAAAAACAATATAATTATGTTTGGAGATTTAATGGGAATGATGGGTAAATTGAAAGAAACCCAGAAGAAAGTTGAAGAAACTAAAGAGCGTCTAAATTCTGTTTTAATTGATGAATCTAGTAGCGATAACAAACTACAAGTTACCATTACCGCAAATAGAACCATTAAGAATATTTCAATAAATGAAGAACTTCTTCAAGACAAAGAACAACTAGAAGACTATTTAATCCTCACAATTAACAAAGCCATTGAAAGAGCAACCGAAGTAAATGAAACTGAAATTGCAGCAGTAGCCAAAGACGGCATGCCAAATATTCCAGGAATGGATATGTTTAAGTAATGGTTTCCTCATAAATTAGTTAATATTTGAATTGATTCCGTTAAAGAATTATTCAAATATTTAGTAGAATGTAGATTGATAATTAACCTTAAATTTAATAAACCATGTTCGAATTATTTCAAAGTGAAAACAATCAAAAATTTTATTTCAATTTAAAAGCTAAAAACGGTCAAGTAATCTTATCTAGTCAAGGCTATACAGACAAATCTAGTGCCAAAAACGGTATTGAATCGATTAAATCTAATTGTGGTGACGACAGCAAATTTGAACGTAAAACTGCTTCAAATGGTAAATTTCATTTTAATATCAAGGCTGGAAATGGTCAAATTATAGGAAGTAGTCAAATGTATGCTGGTGAATCTGGGATGGAGAATGGTATCCAATCCGTTAAAACTAATGCACCAAGTGCAGAGCTTGTTGATAAAACAGCTTAATTAATAATTACTAATAAAGAAAAGCATCAGGAAATCTGATGCTTTTTTATTTGTAACCAAACTTTAGCTTTATCCCGTATTTTTCTTCTATTTCGGTTTTCTTCCTATCCGTTTCCAATGAGCAAATTCCAAAATTCGATCTATCTTTATTAACTCGTTGCGAATCACTTTTTCTCTTTTCAAAAGGAAATTTAAAATTATAGTCAGACTTTATTAAACCTGTTTTAATACTTGTTTTATACAATTTAGAAATCCTATTTTTTTCGAAGGTGTAGATTTGAGCAAATTCCCTTGGGTGCAAAGAGCCTTTTTTAATAAACTCAATCAATTTTTCCTCTGTCAATTCATAAATGGGATGAGTGTAATGTAGCAATGTTACTGTTATTTTAGAATTGTCAAAACTACAATCATCAATTTTTGATGCATCATCTGAATTATCAATCCCAATCAGATTTTCGCCAGGATACGTATTTTCATTCAACAGTTCTTTTATTTTTTTAAAATTGGAATAAACAATCCCTTTGTAATTCTTTGCTTTTTTGCTTAACTGTTCTTTTTGATAATTTCTATGGATTGTTTTAGAAAGACCAATTCTAATACTTGAAAGATATGCTGTTTGCAAAGACATCAAATCGCTTTCTAATCTACTCCAATCAGAATTATTGAGCTTGTCTCTAAATACGTCAATATCCTTTAAACACTGTACTTTGACCCCTTTTTTGATAGATTCCTTTATCCAGTATGTGGCTTGCTCATTATTATTGTTAAGCAAACAAATTTCTGCTGCAATAACATAATCTTTTGCAAATGGCGGACTGTAAGAGATTAACAAGGCATTTAGGAGTACTTCAGCTTCTTCAAACTTTTCTTCCACTATTAAATCCTCAATATTGTTATACTCTTGATGGTAATTAATGAAGTCTTTTTCATTGGGTATCTGAAATAGAAAAACAGCGAATAGACTTAAAAACAGGTACCTCAAATTCTGATGATTATAAATTTAAACTATTTAGAATACCCATGAACCGCATATGTAACTCTTGAGTATAATCCATATGCGTAACTAACCGTAGCTTACCACTTCCCATACCAATTAATTTGATGTCTTTTTGTGCTAATTTTGAAATGAATAGTGATTCATCAACATCGGCTTGTAGTTCAAAAATTATGATGTTAGTCTCAATAGGCTCAACCGATTTAATAAAGGTAAGTTTGCTCAAGACATCTCCTATTTCTTTAGCGCGTTTATGATCATCGGTTAAACGATTCAAATTATTATCTAATGCGTATAACCCAGCAGCTGCCAAATAACCAACTTGACGCATATTTCCTCCGAAAACTTTTCTAATTCGGACCGCATCTTTCATGATAGCGGTATTTCCTATCAATACAGAACCAATTGGGCAGCCTAACCCTTTACTCAAACACACTGAAATACTATCAAACAATTCACCATACTGCTTGGGAGTTTCATTTTTCTCCACAAGCGCATTCCAAAGTCGCGCACCATCCAAATGATAACCTAATTCGTGAGCGTTACAAACGGTTCTAATTTTTTTTAGTTCTTCGAAATCCCAAAGTGAACCTCCTCCTCTATTCGCTGTGTTTTCAACTTCTACCAAAGTGGTTTTTGCATAATAAAAGGCATCAGGATTAATAGCTGCTTCAACTTGTTTAGCAGTAAACATACCTCGATTGCCATCAATTAACTTGCAGGATATACCACTATTAAACGAAGCACCTCCAGCTTCATAATTATAAATATGAGCAAACTTGTCACATATAACTTGCTCACCTGGGTTTGTGTGTAATTTCAAAGCTGCTTGATTAGCCATACTACCGCTAGGAAAAAACAAAGCTTTCGATTTTCCAAACATATCAGCTAATCGTTCTTCCAACAATTTAACTGTTGGATCTTCATCAAACACATCGTCACCAACTTGGGCTGACATCATAGCATCCAACATGCCTTTAGAAGGTTTCGTGACTGTATCACTTCGTAAATCTATAATCATGACAATATTTTAGTTTATAAAACTATAAAATTAAATGATGTTAAATTTTATGAGACTAATAATAATTTTATTTTTGTTGAAAATTAATTCTATGATTACTTCAGATCACATTAAAGATCTTAATACACGCCTAGTCAAGCTACGGCACTATCTTTGACATAGATGCCAAATTGATAGAAATTCAAAACGAAGAAGAGCAAACCTTTGATCCTAATTTTTGGAATGACTCTAAAGCTGCTGAAGCTGTCATGCAATCACTACGAAGCAAAAAGAAATGGGTTGAAGATTACAATGAAGCTAAAATTTTAGTTGAAGATTTAGAAGTTATTTACGAATTCTTTAAAGAAGGTGAATCTACTGTTGAAGATGTTGACAATCGTTATGAAAAAGCTGTAACTCTTATTGAAGATTTAGAATTCAAAAACATGCTTTCAGAAGAAGGTGACAGTTTAAGTGCCGTTCTACAAATTACTGCTGGTGCTGGAGGTACTGAAAGTTGCGATTGGGCAAGCATGCTCATGCGCATGTATTTGATGTATGCTGAAAAAAGTGGTTTTAAAGTTAAAGAACTTAACCTCCAAGATGGTGATGTTGCTGGAATTAAAACCGTTACTTTAGAAATTGAAGGTGAGTTTGCATTCGGTTGGCTCAAAGGTGAAAATGGTGTACATCGCTTGGTTCGTATTTCACCTTTTGATAGTAATGCAAAGCGCCATACCAGTTTTGCTTCTGTATATGTATATCCTTTGGTTGATGACTCTATTGAGATTGAAATAAATCCAGCAGATATTGAAATTACTACAGCACGTTCTAGTGGTGCTGGTGGTCAGAATGTTAATAAAGTAGAAACCAAAGTACAATTATTACACAAACCATCAGGTATTCAAATTCAATGTTCAGAAACACGTTCACAACACGATAATAGAGCACGTGCCTTACAAATGTTAAAATCACAGTTGTATGAGATTGAACTTCAAAAACAGATGTCACAACGTGATGATATTGAGGCAGAAAAAATGAAGATTGAATGGGGAAGCCAAATTAGAAACTATGTCATGCATCCCTATAAATTAGTTAAAGATGTTCGTTCAGGTCATGAAACAGGAAATGTTGATGCCGTAATGGATGGTAACATCCAACCCTTTTTAAAAGCATATCTTATGATGATGGGACAAAAAGAATCCGAATCAGAAAGCTTATAATTAAAAAACATGATTACAATTTATCACAACAGCCGCTGTAGGAAATCACGCGAAGGATTAGAAATATTAGAAAATTCTGGTAAACCATTTGAAATACGAAAATACCTTGAGGATGTTCCAACCGTAAATGAGTTAGAAGAATTAATTGATAAACTAGATATTCAACCTATTGAACTCGTTAGAACGAATGAAACTATCTGGAAAGACAATTTCAAAGGTAAAAAGTTATCAGACACACAAATTATTAAGGCTATGGTTGAAAACCCAAAACTCATTGAACGACCAATAGTCATTAATGGTAACAAAGCCATTATTGGAAGACCTCCTGAAAGAATTATAGAAATTATCTAAATTGCCAAGCTTCAACCTCTTAAGATTGAAGCTTTTTTATTTAACATAGTTTTAACCAAAGCCCCTTAAACCATAGGTTATTTTTGCTGTCTTAAAATGAAAAATAACATTTAAGATGCACAAATTTTTATTAGCCCTACTATTAGTTGGAACAACATTTTTATCATTTTCTCAAAATTCAAAAGAAATAACAATTACGGGTAACGTTTTTGACAAAACAACCAATCAGCCATTAGAATATGCAACAGTAGCTTTTGTAAATAAGGCTGAAAATCGAATTGAAACTGGTGGTATTACTGATATGGATGGTGCCTTTAGTATTCCAATCCCTTCTGGAACTTATGATATTACGGTTGAATTTATTGGTTTTGAAAAATTGACCATTCCAAATCAAGAATTATCAGCTGATAGAAATTTAGGTAAAATTGGTTTAGCTGAAGGTGCTGAAGCCCTAGAAGAAGTAGAAATTATTGCCGAAACAACAACCGTTGAAATAAAACTAGATAAAAAAATATACAATGTTGGTAAAGATTTAACTGTAAGAGGTGGAACCGTTAGTGACGTATTGGATAATGTCCCGTCAGTGGCTGTAGATGTTGAAGGAAATGTGTCGTTAAGAGGTAATGATAACGTTCGTATTTTAATAAATGGAAAACCCTCTGGATTAGTAGGTTTGAATTCTACAGATGCTTTACGCCAATTACCCGCTGAATCCATAGAACGTGTTGAAGTGATTACCTCACCTTCTGCTAGATACGATGCTGAAGGTACAGCAGGTATTTTAAATATTATTTTAAGAAGAAGTAAATTACAAGGTTTTAATGGTGCTGTAACTGCAAGTGCAGGTTATCCTAAAGCAGCAGGTATTTCAGGAAATGTTAATTATAGGACAGGTGATGTAAATATTTTTAATACGACTAGTTATAATTATCGCGAAGTACCAGGAAATTCATCGTCTTACACGCAATATTTTAACAACGATTTTGATGAAGATGGTAATGAAATAGCTGATGATCCAGATACTTACGCTAACGAAACTAATGATTATGATCGCGTTAGAAAAGGTTTAAGTACAAACTTTGGTGTAGAGTGGTATGTTACAGATTCAGCTTCGTTAACTGGTGCTATTTCATATCGTGATGGTAATAATGAAAGTAATACTACAAACATTTTGACACAGTATGATGAAAATGGCAATTTTGAATCTGAAAGCAACCGATTTGATCCAGAATTGGAAGAAGATAAGGTTATTCAATACTCATTAAATTTCCAGAAGAATTTTGATGATGGTGGTCATACGCTCACTATGGATTTTCAATATGAGGATAATTCTGAAGATGAGTTTTCTGAAGTACTACTTGAAGGTGTTAACACAGAAAGAGTTTCTACTTTAGAAGATCAACAACGCATATTATTACAAGCAGATTATGTATTACCTATAGGAGAAAAAAGTCAGTTTGAAGCTGGATATCGTGGTAACTTTAATGATCAAGATACAGATTATAAAGTTTGGTTTTTAGATCAGAACAGTAATGAATTTGAATTGAGTACAGACTTATCGAATTTTTTAAATTATAGAGAATACATCAATGCGGCATACACACAATTTGGAAGTAAAATAGGAGATAAATTTTCTTACTTGTTAGGATTGCGTCTTGAGGAAACAAGAATTACTATAGATCAACCTACAAGCGGAGATTTCAATCAAAATAACTATTTAGGATTATTTCCAACTGTAAATTTAAGCTATGAAATTAGTGAAAATGAAAATATTACTTTGGGTTACAGTAGGAGAATTCGAAGACCAAGATCTTGGTTTATTAACCCATTTCCATCACGCTCTAGTGTAACCAGCATTTTTAGAGGAAATCCAGAATTAGCGCCTAGTTATTCAGGTTTGTTCGACGTTGGGTATTACAAGAAATTTGGCAAGGTGTCTTTAAATACTTCCGCTTATTACCAACGAGCAACTGATGCCTTTAGTTTTGTAAGTTATGATACCGGTCAAACTGTTATTGTAGGAGGTCAGGAGCTTCCAATTATTGAACGTTCGCCAATTAATCTTGCAGAGGAAGACCGTTTTGGATTTGAATTTACATTGACATACAACCAATCTCGTAAATGGAACGTAAATGCTAATTTTAACATATTCCAACAATCTACAACTGGTACAACACCAAATGGTTTATCATTAGATAATGACAATACCAGTTGGTTTGCAAGAATAAACAATAAATTAACGCTTCCTTGGAGTATAGAATGGCAAACAAGTTTGAATTACAGAGGCCCATCTGCCGATGCTCAAAATAAAAGAGAGGGTGTTTTCTCTTCCAACATGGCTTTTAGCAAAGATTTCTTAAATGATAATGCGTCAATAGCTCTTAACATAAGTGACCTATTAAACAGTAGAAAGCGAATTTCAGAAACTAATACACCAACCTTCAGGAGTGATTCAGAATTTCAATGGCGTGAACGTAGCTTAATGCTATCATTAACTTACAGATTTAATCAGCAAAAACAAAGACAGGATAGAAATCGTGGCGAAAATGGTGGAGGCGATTTTGATTTTGAAGGATAATTAAAAATTAAGGACATAAAAAAAGGAAGCTTTATGGCTTCCTTTTTTTTATATTTAAACTAACAAAATTAGTTAGTATGTTTTGCTTTTCTTTCTTCGCGCATTTCTTTCATACGCTCAATTAATGCACCACCAATCCAATAAGGGATTACAAATGTGATTAAAAATATCATTAACCAAAATCCAATGGTTAAAATGGTTAAAAACGCTAAAAATCCTAAATATTGGTCAAAATCAAACATAAGTTGGTTGCATTTACTATTAATTATGGCAAAGATATAATAAACAGTTTTGTTTTACAATAGCTAATTCTAATTTATTAACAATTATTTCAACTATAAATTTGTTGAATGTTTTCTTACAAATAACTATCGCGCAACAAACTAATTTAGCGATAAAATCGTAATTTTGCATTACAACTTAAACGATTAAAAATCATGACTTTTAGAATAGAAAAAGATACTATGGGCGAAGTTAAAGTCCCATCAAATAAACTTTGGGGAGCACAAACTGAACGTTCAAGAAATAATTTTAAAATTGGTGCACCAGCATCAATGCCATTAGAGATAGTATATGGTTTTGCATATCTAAAAAAAGCTGCAGCCTATACTAATTGTGACCTTGGTGTTCTTTCAGAAGATAAACGTGATTTAATTGCTCAAGTATGCGAGGAAATTTTAGAAGGAAAGCACGATGATCAGTTTCCTCTAGTAATTTGGCAAACTGGTTCTGGTACGCAAAGCAATATGAATGTTAATGAAGTTATTGCAAATAGAGCTCATCAATTAGCAGGAAAAGTTATTGGAGAAGGTGAAAAAACCATACAGCCTAATGATGATGTGAATAAATCACAATCATCTAATGATACGTTTCCTACTGGTATGCACATTGCAGCTTATAAAAAGATAGTTGAGACTACTATTCCAGGAATTATTCAATTGCGCAATACGTTACATAATAAATCAATTGAATTTAAAGAGGTTGTAAAAATTGGAAGAACGCATTTAATGGATGCGACGCCATTAACGCTAGGTCAAGAGTTTTCAGGTTATGTATCCCAATTAGACCATGGTTTGAAAGCACTTGAAAATACTTTACCGCACCTATCGGAATTAGCACTAGGCGGAACTGCTGTTGGAACAGGATTAAATACACCAGAAGGTTATGCTGAATTAGTAGCTGAATTTATTGCAGAATTTACAGGTTTACCATTTATAACTGCAAAAAATAAATTTGAAGCTCTAGCGGCTCATGACGCCCTTGTTGAAACTCATGGTGCTCTTAAGCAATTAGCCGTTTCATTAAACAAAATAGCCAATGATATTCGTATGATGGCTTCTGGACCACGTTCTGGTATTGGTGAAATCATTATTCCAGCAAATGAACCTGGAAGTTCTATAATGCCTGGTAAAGTAAATCCAACTCAATGTGAAGCATTAACCATGGTTTGTGCACAAGTAATGGGTAATGATGTAGCCGTAACTGTTGGAGGAACTCAAGGTCACTACGAGTTAAATGTTTTTAAACCTATGATGGCAGCAAACCTATTGCAGTCTGCTCAACTATTGGGCGATGCCTGTGTAAGTTTTGACGAGCATTGCGCATCTGGTATTGAACCAAATCACGACGTCATTAAACAACTTTTAAATAATTCATTAATGTTAGTAACCGCATTAAACACCAAAATTGGTTATTACAAAGCTGCAGAAATTGCCAACACAGCACATAAAAATGGCACTACTTTAAAAGAAGAAGCTATTAATCTAGGTTATGTTACAGCCGAAGAATATGATGAATGGGTAAGACCAGAAAATATGGTTGGTAGTCTAAAATAACGACGAAACGCACAAAAATATCGATATAATACGTTTTTTCATTTAAAAAGTATATATTTGATAATCAAACTTTAAGATTATGAAAAAAACATTACTCGCTTTATTTACAATTATTTCGTTTAGCCATATAGGCATCTCGCAAACAACATTTGTAACACCAATTCAAAATATTGATCCCAATACAGGGGAAGAACCTTACGAATTAGCATCAGGTGATTTAGACAATGATGGTGATATTGACCTAGTTATGGCTACCTATTGGTTTACTGGTTTTGGTACACCAACTCAAGATTACATTAAATGGTACGAAAATGATGGTTCTGGAAATTTTTCTATTCCCACATCATCTGTGGTTTCTTCAACAATTCGCTATGTTGATGGACTGACAGTAGCAAACATTGACAATCAATTTGGTCTAGATATTGTTGCCACTTCGGCAGATCAAAGCAAATTGGTTTATTACTTAAGTGATGGTTCGGGAGGTTTTGGTTCTGAAGTTGTTGTAAGTAGCTCCGTAACTGGTGCAGGTCAAGTTTTTGCAGCTGACATTAATAATGATGGTCATATAGATTTAGCAACAGTTGCTTATGATGATAACAAAGCTGTATGGTTTGCTGGTGATGGAACTGGAGGTTTTGGAACGGAACAAATTATTGAAAATGGAAATACTGATGGTCCTTTTACAATTGAATTGGATGATTTTGATGGAGATACCGATATGGATGTTGTTATTGGGTTTTATAATACTGGTACTATTGAAATATACTATAATCAATATATAGAAAGCGGTACTAGTACAGTTTCCTGGGTTAAAGATGCCGTAACTGTTGATTCTGGTAATGTCTATTTTTTAGCCACAAAATTTGCTGACGTCAATAATGATGGCACCATGGATGTTGTAAAAGTAGATAATAGTACTGGTGATGTAGAATGGTTTAATAAAATAAAGAATGGCGCCTCTACTGCTAATACTATTTCTAATTCTAGTATAATTGACAGACCGGGTGCTATTGCCATTGCTGACATTGATGGAGATACTTTTAATGATGTTATTTTAACGGATTCAGGAGTTGCAGATGATGCCATTATATGGTTTAAAGGTGCTAATAATGCAAGTCCAAGTGCTACACCAACATTAATTGAAGATCACAACTACCAAAATTTTGCGATAACTGTCGATGATTATGATGGCGATGGTGATTTAGATATTGCCTTCCTAGGAAACCAAAATGATACGTTAGGGTGGTATGAAAATGAATTGATCACTTTAGGAGTAGAAGATAATACTTTATCAAAAATTAGTGTATTCCCAAATCCAGCTAATGATGTACTAAACTTCAAAACTCCAAAATCAGAAAATATAAGTTTAAAAATTTATGATGTACTTGGAAAAGAAATAATTTCAGAATCAATCAATGGAACTAATGCGCAATTGAATGTTTCTGAATTAGCTAATGGTATTTATACCATAAGAATTGACAATAGTAATGAATCAATAAAGTTTATCAAACAGTAATTCTTATTTAAAACTTAATGAAACGTCTTCAAGTTCTCTTGTAGGCGTTTTTTTATTCCCAAAAAAATAAGCAACTTTGAAAAAATTACAGTTTTGACAACACTTATTACCAACATTAAAGAATTAATACAAGTAAGAGAAACCAATCATACTCTAGTTAGCGGACAAGACATGAAAGTTTTACCAACTATCAAAAATGCCTTTTTGTTAATTGACCATGATACCATTGTAGATTACGGTGAAATGTCAGATTCTGTAGGTTTAAAAGCTGATAATATCATTGATGCAACCAACAAATTGGTATTACCAACTTGGTGCGATTCACATACCCATATTGTTTATGCAGGTAACAGAGAACAAGAATTTGTTGACAGAATAAACGGCTTAAGTTATGAAGATATTGCCAATCGCGGTGGTGGTATTTTGAATTCAGCTGAAAAACTACAGAATACGAGTGAAGATGATTTGTATGAACAATCTGCAGTACGATTACAAAACGTTATAAATCTGGGTACTGGAGCTATTGAAATTAAATCTGGTTATGGATTAACCGTTGCAGCTGAACTAAAAATGCTACGTGTAATTAAACGCCTAAAGAAAAATTTTCCAGTTAAGGTCAAAGCCACTTTATTGGCAGCGCATGCAGTACCTAAAGATTTTAAGAATAATAAAGAAGCTTTTGTTGATTTAGTAATCAATGAATTAATACCTGAAGTTTCTAAATTACAATTGGCTAATTACATCGATGTATTTTGTGAAAAGGGCTATTTTGATTTAAAAGACACTGAACGTATTTTGGAATGTGCCTCTCAATTCGGGCTTGTTCCAAAAATTCATGTCAATCAATTTAATGCTTTTGGTGGTGTGGCCTTGGGAGTAAAATTCGGTGCGTTGTCTGTAGATCATCTTGAGGAACTTAATAATGAAGATATTGAGGCACTTAAAAACAGTAGAACCATACCGGTAGCGCTTCCCTCCTGTTCTTATTTTTTAAGTATTCCATACACACCAGCTAGAAGATTAATTGATGCTGGTTTACCTCTTGCATTAGCGACTGATTACAATCCAGGTTCAACACCGAGTGGTAATATGAATTTTGTAATTAGTACGGCATGTATAAAAATGAAAATGACTCCAGAAGAAGCAATAAATGCCGCCACAATAAATGGCGCCTATGCAATGGGTATCAGCAATATGTATGGAAGCATTACTAAAGGAAAAAAAGCTAATGTAATTATAACGAAGCCTGTACCTAGCTACAACTATTTGCCTTATGCGTTTGGTGATAACCATATTGATTCTGTAATAATCAATGGACAGGTTCAATAGTGAAATAATTATTTAAACAGCTTACTATTATTAAAAGTTTTAAACAATAAAAACCCGAAAGTATAACTTTCGGGTTTTTCATTATGATAGTTCTATGGATATACAAAAATAATGTACTTATCTTAACGTGAATTCAGATGTAGATACTAAATCTTTTTCATTGTAAACATTAACAATGTAACGTCCCTTCTCAAAATCACTGTCACCTTTGGCCAATACAAATTCACAGATGTTTAAGTTAGCATTTTCATAATTAAACTTACTAACCAAGCTGTAATTAAGCACTTTATCACCAAACTCTACTTGCTCATTAACTCCCAATGTGTTGTTTTTTGGATCAATAACTTGAACATATAATTCATGATCTCCAGCTTGTACTAAACTGTTCTTTGCAACTGTAAAGCACACACGAATTTTATCAGTTCTACCAGCACGCTCCGTTGGAATTAATTTTCCTGAAGTTCTTTCAATAACGCCAAACCCTTTTAATCCAACAGTTGATAATACAGCAGCATTTTCAACTACTTCAGCCAAAGCTGTGTTTTGAACCAATAAAGAATCTGTAAACATGGTACGCTCTTCTAGTCGAACTTTGGTACTATCCAAAGAAGTAGCAAGTAATTCGTTTTCAACTTTTAATTTGTCATTTTCAGCCAATAATACATCCATTTCTTTTTGAAGTGCTGCATATTTTGACTTATAGCGCCATAGGCTTTTTACATTAGTTTCTGACACTTTTAATGAATCAATTAAACCTTGAATACGTTCTTTAGCTTCAACCAATTTCGCATTAGCTACTTCATTTTCACCAATGGCTAAATCATATTGTTTCGCCATATTACTTAAATCATTCATTACCAATTCTTTTTCTTTGGTAAGTTGAGCTTCTGTTTCATTCTTTTCTTTGTACAGCTGAGATGTATAAAAACCTGTTCCAATAAAAAGAACCAAGGCAATACCTAAAGCGACTTTCAATCCTATGCTACTTTTTTTATTTTCCATATTTACTTGTTTTAAGAATTAAATTAATACTATTTTTTGCTTTTTAATTTATAATGTTTTAATAATTAAAAGTATTTTTATATTCACAAATACTAAATACTTTTTAAATGGATAAACTAGTTTTATTTACTGAATCGCAGCTAAAATTGCTCTTAAATAAACGGACTGGTGAATCCAAGTTTGGTGAACATGTTAAACTATTGTCACCAATTACTGATATATACGAGCAACTTTTAAATTTGGATGTTGCCTATGTTATTTTTGGTATTCCGGAGGATGTTGGCGTGTTTGCAAACCTCGGAAAAACAGGAGCTTCAAATGCATGGGACTCAACAATTAAAGTTTTGTTAAATATCCAAAGTAATGACTTCACAAAGGCTAACAAAGTTCTGGTTTTAGGTCATTTAGATTTTAGCTCGTATTCAGAAAAACTTTCAGACCTATCACAAACCAGCAAAAAGGACATCACTAAAGCTAGAAAATTAGTTTCCAAAATCGATAAACATGTAGGAGATTTGGTTTTTAAAATAGTTAAAGCTGGCAAAACACCTATTATTATTGGTGGCGGACATAACAATGCTTATGGCAATATTAAAGGTGCTTCATTAGCCTTAAAAAAATCGATAAACGTTGTGAACTTTGATGCTCATACCGATTTCAGAAAAGAAGAAGGCAGACATAGTGGTAACGGCTTTAGTTATGCATATTCTGAAGGTTTTTTAAGTAAGTATTTCGTTTTTGGTTTACACGAAAATTACACCTCTCAAACTATTTTCAAGACTTTAGATTCTAATGAGGATTTAGACTATAATACCTATGAGTCTATTGCCGTAAGAAAATCAACATCCTTTAAGTCAGCACTAAAACATGCCTTATTACATGTTAATTCAAAACCCTATGGAATAGAAATTGATTGTGATGCCATACAAAACGTACCTAGTAGCGCTATGACGCCAAGCGGATTTCAAACGAACAAAGCTAGACGGTTTTTAAACTATTTTGCGCAACATAAAAATGCAACTTATTTGCACATTTGTGAAGCTTCACCAATCACGGAAAATCCTTATCTAATAGGAAAATTACTTACTTACTTTATCACCGACTTCATTCGTGCTCATGACAGTTGATATAATTCCATTTAATGTAAAATATGCGCAAGATTTTTACAATCTCAATGTTGAATGGTTGGAAACACATTTTTACGTCGAAGATTTTGATAGAGAAGTTTTAAGCAAACCAGAAAAGTATATCATTAGCAAAGGTGGCTATATATTTTTTGCTCAAAAAAATAATAGTATCGTTGGTACAGTAGCACTTATGCCAACTGCGAAGCAGAATGTCTTTGAACTTACTAAAATGGCTGTATTGCCAGAGTTAAGAGGTGAGAAAATAGGTCAACAAATTCTAGCATATTGTATAGATTTTGCAAAGACAAATAATTTTGAAGCCCTGATGCTTTATTCAAACACCAAATTAGAAAATGCCATCTATATCTATAAAAAGTTTGGATTCAAAGAACTTCAATTAGAAGAAAACTCACCATATAAGAGAAGTAATATCAAAATGCTTCTTAATTTCAATGTTAAATCTCAATAAATCATGAAAAATATATTTATTACAACGGCTATTGCCTTATTGCTATTCAACTGTAAATCAGATAAAAAGCATGAATTTATAGAACCTGTTGAAGAAATTGTAGCTGATACTATTCTTGTTGAAGAAATAGATGAAAAGCCAATAATTGATACCATAATGAAAATTGAAGAGGTCACTGAAAAACCAAAAAAGCAAAATATAAAAGCAGCGTCAAAACCAAAAGAACCCTTCAAAAATTATTTGATTGAATCTGATATAAAAATAACACCTATTAAACATGGTACTCTAGTTATTGATTACAATGGAACAACTATATATGTTGATCCCGTAGGTGGTATTGATGCTTTTAATCAACACAAAGCACCAAATTTCATTCTTATTACCGATATTCATGGTGATCATTTAAGCGTTGAAACCTTAAATGCCGTTAATACTGGCAATACAATTATTATAGGACCAAAAGCTGTTAAAGAGAAACTGCCTCAATCACTTCAAAAAAACTTTACAACCCTTTTTAGCGGTCTGAGTCGTAGTTTTTCTACTTCAAAAATGGCTTTGGAAGTTGAAGGGATTCCCATGTATAACTTACGTGAAGAAGCCAAACAATATCATCCTAAAGGGCGTGGCTTGGGTTATGTAATAAGTATGAATAATAAAAGAATATATATTTCAGGCGATACAGAGGATATTTTTGAAATGCGCCAGCTTAAAAACATTGATATTGCGTTAGTTTGCATGAATTTACCCTACACTATGACTGTTGAAAGTGCAGCAAGTGCCGTACTTGATTTTAAACCCAAAAAAGTGTTACCATACCATTATAAAGGCACCAACGGATTCAGTAATGTAAGTCGCTTTAAAACACTAGTAAATAAGGGTAATAATCAAATTAAAGTGGTGCAGTTAAATTGGTATGAAGGCTCATAATATTTTCATTTTTAATTGATTAATAAAAAATTTAGTTATATTTGATTAGCTATTAACCCAGTCAAATAACCTACTATGTACCATAAATTGAATATTCTATACCATAAATCATATTTTTTGATAGAGCAATCAAGCATAGTTAAGATGTTAGCAATTACGGTTGTTTTCTTTTTGGTGCTACTTATTCTTGGTATAAGGAAATCTTACAAATTAAAGAAAGAAAATGATCGCTTAAATGAATTAAGCACTTCGTTTGAAGATGACGAGAACAAGCCTTATACAGATTTTACCGAAGGACATTTATACGACAACAGCAACAAAAACAATAAATAAAAAAAGCCTGCTATTGCAGGCTTTTTCTTTATCGTACTAATTTTTTGTATTTAATTCGTTTTGGCATTAAATCACCTCCAAGTCGTTTCTTTTTATTTTCCTCATAATC
The DNA here is from genome assembly GCF_012931685.1 of Hanstruepera ponticola. Classification (GTDB taxonomy): domain Bacteria; phylum Bacteroidota; class Bacteroidia; order Flavobacteriales; family Flavobacteriaceae; genus Hanstruepera; species Hanstruepera ponticola. The sequence goes on along the minus strand of NZ_JABANC010000003.1, from coordinate 32,732 downwards.
ACTAAAGCTGCCCTCAAAGAAATACACTTGTGAATCTCCTTCAAATGCCAATATATGTGTACATATTCTATCTAGAAACCATCTGTCGTGACTAATAACCACAGCACAACCTGCAAAATTCTCGAGCCCTTCTTCTAGAGCTCTTAATGTATTGACATCAAGATCATTAGTTGGCTCATCTAAAAGTAATACATTACCTTCTTCTTTTAAGGTCATGGCTAAATGTAAACGGTTTCGTTCACCACCAGAAAGCAAGTTTACCTTTTTGTTTTGTTCACTTCCAGAAAAATTAAATCGGCTTAAATACGCACGAGAATTCACTTGTCTTCCACCCATCATAATGAGCTCCTGTTCATCACTGAAGTTTTGCCAAATTGTTTTGTTTGAATCAATATTGGAATGCTTTTGATCTACGTATGCAATCTTTGCAGTATCACCAACAATAAATTCGCCTTTATCTGGCTGCTCCTCTCCCATTATCATTCTGAAAATAGTGGTTTTACCAGCACCATTTGGACCAATTACACCAACAATGCCGGCTTGAGGTAGGTTAAAATTTAAATCTTCATATAACAATTTATCACCATAAGCTTTACTCACACCTTTTGCTTCTATAACATTGGTGCCTAATCGAGGGCCATTTGGAATATATATTTCAAGTTTTTCATCAAGTTGTTTTTGGTCTTGACTCATTAACTTATCATAATTTTTTAAACGCGCCTTTTGTTTGGTTTGACGACCTTTAGCACCTTGCCTAACCCACTCTAACTCACGTTCAAGGGTTTTTTGACGTTTAGAGGCTGTTTTGCTTTCTTGTGCCATACGTTTAGATTTTTGGTCTAACCACGAGGAATAATTTCCTTTCCATGGAATACCTTCTCCTCTATCAAGCTCTAAAATCCATCCTGCAACGTTATCTAAAAAATATCTATCATGCGTAACTGCAATTACGGTCCCTTTGTATTGTGCTAAATGGTGTTCCAACCAATGAACCGATTCAGCATCTAGGTGGTTTGTTGGTTCATCCAATAACAATACATCTGGTTCTTGTAATAATAAACGACATAATGCGACACGCCTTCGTTCTCCACCAGATAAGACACCAATTTTCTTATCACCTTCTGGAGTTCTTAAAGCGTCCATAGCAATTTCAAGTTTGGTGTCTAATTCCCAAGCATTTGCTGCATCTATTTGATCTTGAAGCTCGGCTTGACGATTCATGAGCTTTTCCATTTTGTCTGGATTGCTATATACTTCTTCTAAACCAAACTGATCATTTATTTTATTGTACTCATCAAGTATAGCAACTGTTTCTGCGGCGCCTTCCCGTACAACTTCCATAACCGTTTTTTCATCATCCAATTGTGGTTCTTGCTCTAAATAACCAACCGTATAGCCAGGAGAGAAAACAACATCTCCTTGGTAGTTTTTATCTACTCCTGCTATGATCTTAAGTAAAGTCGATTTACCCGAACCGTTTAGTCCTAAAATCCCAATTTTGGCTCCATAAAAGAAGCTTAAATAAATGTTTTTAAGTACTGGAGTGTTAGCGCTTTGAAATGTCTTGGTTACTCCAGACATTGAAAATATTATTTTTTTATCGTCACTCATTATACTCTACCTTTTAATGCATTAAACACCCAAGCGATACAGAAAAAACCAAAACCAACTGCTGCAAAACCCCAGCCAGCTACGTCATCATATCGAAATGCTCCTAATCCAATTAAACCTAATCCTACAAAAATCATTATCCATGTAGCCCATGCTAGCACAGTGTTTTTATTCATCGCCATAATCTAATTTGTTTTATTTTTTTGATAGTTAGTCGAATTACAAATATCGCATATTTATATAAAAAAAGCATCCTGTTTAGGATGCTTTTTCGCTATTAATCAAATATGAGTTAAGACATTGGAACTTCAATTATTATTAACTCGGAATCTTGATGTGCTTGAATTGAAACTTGAGATGTGTCATAAATTCCCATAGCATCTCTACTCGATAATTTATTTTCAGCAATACCAATTTCTCCATCAATAACAAATACAAACAATCCGTTATCAGAAGATTTTAAATCAAGTGCTATATGCTTGTCTGAATCTAAATGGGACCTATAGATATAGGCTTGTTGACTAATTGGCAATGCATTATCTTCTAATTTATCTTTAGGAACCACAATTGTCTGTAATTTATTATGGCGGTCTTCCTTATCAAACTTGCGTTGCTCATAATTTGGCTCAACATTCATTTCTTCAGGGATTATCCATAGCTGAATAAAATTAACCTCATCGGTTTTGCTATCATTAAATTCTGAATGTGTTAAACCTGTTCCAGCACTCATAACTTGTACCTCACCAACTTCAATATCACGTTTATTCCCCATACTATCTTGGTGCGAAAGCGCACCTTTTAATGGGATTGAAATAATTTCCATGTTTTGATGTGGATGCGTACCAAATCCCATTTTAGGCTGAACAACATCATCATTAAATACGCGAAGCATACCAAAATTCATGCGCTCCGGGTTTTGATAACCTGCAAAGCTAAAGGTATGATGCGATTTTAACCAACCATGATTAGCAAATCCTCTACTTTCATTTTTATATACTATTGTTTTCATAATTTAAATTTTAACTTGCTGGAAGAAATCCCATTTTGCCCATTTGGTAATCACGCATAGCCTCCAACAATTCAGTTTGTGTATTCATAACATAAGGACCATAAGTAGCAACAGCTTCATTTATGGGCTCGCCTGATAGAAAGAGTAGTAAACTATCTTCTAATGCTTCTATATTAAAACCTTCACCATCTTGATCAAATTGAATAAGTTGGTTTTGATTTAATTCTAAAATATCAGAATCATTAATACTAACTTTTCCCTTTAATAGATATAGCATTCCCGAATGCGTTGAATCAAACTTCAAAGATTCAACCCCTTCTGCTTTCGCTTCAATTGTAAACGCATTAACAGGCGTTTGTGTCGCTATTTTGCCATACATATTTTGTAGCTCACCAGCAATAATTTTGGTTTTAACTTTTTTGTCTTTTGAAATAACCATATTAAATTCATCATGCTTAACATGTTGATAATTAGCTTGTATCATTTTCTTATCTGCTGGTAAATTAAGCCATAATTGTATGCCTTCAATATAACCGCCTTTTTTAACAAAATTTTTCGTTGGTCCTTCAGAATGCACGATGCCTCGACCTGCAGTAGTCCATTGTACATCACCAGCTTTAACAACGCTTTCGTTACCTAATGAATCCCGATGAAGTTGCTCACCTTGAAACAAAAACGTAACAGGCTCAAATCCACGATGTGGATGTGGACCTAAATCAAACGGATTGTTTTTTTCGCTTATTTCATAAGGTCCATAGTGATGTAATAATATAAATGGATCAACCATTTCTATTGCATTTGTTGGTAATGGTTGACGTAATCTAATTGGTCCCATATTAACAAAATCACTTCGACCTATATGTTTTATTGTATTTAGTTTCATTGTAATTGTCCTTTCTTTTTTGAAACAGTATAATTATCTTATTTTATCCAGTAAGTCACTTAACTGTCTAGCCTCTTCTTCTGTTAAGTTTTCTAGTAAATCGTTTTTTAAATTTTTTGAAATTTCATTAACTAACTCTAATCCATTATCTGTAATTGAAATATACACCACTCGCCTATCTTCAGGGCAATGTTCACGTTCAATTAAATTTTTAGCAGATAGCTTATCCATTAAACGCGTTGCATTAGGCGAACGCTCTATCATCCGTTCCTTTATAGTTTGAACTTTTAAGGCCTTCTTTGCACCTTTTAAAATTCGCAACACATTGTATTGCTGTGGTGAAATATTATAAGGTTTAAAAAATTGATTCTGAAGACTACTTATCCAGTTAGCTGTATAAACAATATTCAGCGTGGCTTTAACCTTATTATTTGGAAACTTTGAATTAATATCTTTTGAAAAATCACCCATAACTTGTCAATTAAAATAATACGTCGTTATAAGCCTCACGCTTTTTAAACACTGCAGCTGCAAAAGGACAGAGTGGTAAAATTTTAACGTCCTTTTCTCGGGCATATTTGACCGCCTCTTCAACCAGTTTGTAACCGACTCCTTGACCTTTTAATGATTCATCAACTTCCGTATGATCAATGATAATTTTGTCAGGACCTGCCTTTGAATAGGTCATTTCCGCAACATGTTTGCCTTCTAAGTTGATATAGAAAATACCTTTGTTCCCATCAATACTATGTTCAATTTTCATACTATAAAGCGTTTTGAAATTTTTCAACTTTTAACTTCAAATCATTATCCAGCTCTTCATTAGTTATTTTCCCGTCAGAGAAATTACTGCCAAACGATGGGAATGAAAAATGATCTACTATTTCAGCATCATGTCGTGGGAATCTATCTAAAGCAATCTGTAAAACCGATGCGCCTCCTCTTCCTCCTGGTGATGCTGCCATAAGCAACATTGGCTTCCCGAAAAAAGTTTTACCTTCAATTCGTGACATCCAATCAAACATATTTTTAAATACGGCTGCATAAGCACCATTGTGTTCAGCTAGAGATAGTATAATTCCATCTGAATTTTTAATCAGGTTTAAAAACTTGTGCGTATTATCTGGAATACCCGTTTCATTCTCCAAGTCAATACTATAAATTGGTAAGTCAAAATTGTTTAAATCTAAAATTTTTACTTCAGTGTTTTCTACTAAACTAGCTGCATAGGTTACTAACTGTTTATTTATTGAATTTTTACTGTTACTGCCAGCAAATGCTATAATGTTCTTCATGGTTGTTATTCTAATTTGGATCAAAGATATGATAAATTATTTTATTTTTCTAGGAAAATAATTCCTTGTTATATTATTTAACAAAATATTCACTTTTTAAACACAGTACTCTTTCGTAAATTCGTAGCAAACTAAAATCTATGGATATCAACTTCAATAAAAACGAAGATCATAATAAATTACTTCTGTCTGAATTAAAAAAACGACTTGCTAAAGTAAAACTTGGTGGTGGCGAAAAAAGTATTGAAAAGCATCATGGTAAAGGTAAAATGACTGCTAGAGAGCGAATTGATTATTTGTTAGATTCCAAAAAAGAATCTATTGAAATTGGTGCTTTTGCAGGTGAAGACATGTATGAAGAACATGGAGGCTGTCCATCTGGAGGTGTTGTTGTTAAAATTGGTTATATAAAAGGCAAACAATGTATGGTAGTAGCCAATGATGCTACTGTAAAAGCTGGAGCATGGTTTCCTATAACTGGTAAAAAGAATTTGCGCGCCCAAGAAATTGCCATAGAAAACAAGTTACCAATTATTTATTTAGTTGATTCTGCTGGCGTTTATTTACCAATGCAGGATGAAATCTTCCCTGATAAAGAACATTTTGGTCGTATTTTTAGAAATAATGCCATTATGAGTAGTATGGGAATTACGCAAATTGCCGCTGTTATGGGTAGTTGTGTGGCAGGTGGTGCTTATTTACCAATAATGAGCGATGAAGCGTTAATTGTAGATAAAACTGGCAGTATATTTTTAGCTGGAAGTTATTTGGTGAAAGCGGCCATAGGCGAAACTATTGATAATGAAACATTAGGTGGTGCTTCTACGCATTGTGAAATTTCTGGTGTAACAGATTATAAGGCTAAAGATGACAAACATGCACTAGATACCATTAAAAATCTTATTGACAAAATAGGTGATTATGATAAAGCAGGATTTAATCGAGTTGACTCAAAAAAACCAAAAGAAAAACAAGAAGATATTTATGGTATAATTCCTAAATCTAGAGCTGATCAATACGATATGTATGAAATCATAAAAAGATTAGTTGATAATAGTGAATATGATGAATACAAAGCAGGCTACGGTAAAACAATCATTACGTGCTATGCCAGAATTGATGGCTGGGCAGTTGGCATTGTGGCGAATCAACGTCATATAGTAAAAACCAAAGGTGCTAAAACCAAACCAGCAGAAATGCAATTTGGAGGTGTTATTTACAATGATAGTGCCGATAAAGCCACGCGATTTATAGCTAATTGTAATCAGAAAAAAATTCCTTTAGTTTTTTTACAAGATGTAACCGGTTTTATGGTTGGAAGTAAAAGCGAACATGGAGGCATTATTAAAGATGGTGCTAAAATGGTAAATGCCGTTAGTAATTCAGTTGTACCTAAATTTACCGTTGTAATTGGTAATAGTTATGGCGCTGGAAATTATGCCATGTGTGGTAAAGCCTACGACCCTAGATTGATTTTTGCATGGCCAAGTGCAGAATTAGCGGTAATGAGCGGAAATTCAGCTGCTAAAGTTTTATTGCAAATTGAAACAGCTTCGTTAAAAAAGAAAGGTGAAACGATTACGAAAGAAAAAGAAGAAGAGTTATTCAATAAAATTAAAGATCGATATGATAAGCAAGTTTCTCCATATTATGCTGCCGCCAGACTATGGACCGATGCCATTATAGATCCGTTAGATACCAGAACATGGATAAGTATGGGTATAGAAGCCGCCAACCACGCTCCTATTGAGAAGCCTTTTAACATGGGAGTTTTGCAGGTGTAACAAATGAAGAATATCTTATTTTATTTTTTTATTATTTTAACTTTTTCTGTCAAAGCACAAGACAGTTATTTCGAAATTGTTAAACCTCGAATAGAAGTCATTCAGAAAGAAAAAAATGTATTGAATACAGACAACTATATTGCCCTAACGAATGACACACTTTATATTCCTATAAAGTCAGAACCCAATTTAGATTTCGTAAAATCTTCTTATGACCGTAGAAAATTAGTTTATAATTATGAAGCACAGGTATTTAGACTAACAACTGAAAAATCAAAAACCACATATAGATTAAAACAATGGAGTGTACCTATAATCGTATATTTTGATAAAAAAATTCCAAAAGAAGTAAAGAACGATTTTATCATCTTTTTTTCTCAAATAAATGATATTCGTAATTTAAACATTTCCTTTACATCAAAAATTAATGATGCTAACTACTACATAAAATCCACAAACGAAACAATTAACAGTTATGGAGATGATAATGAATTTGAAACAAAAGAAGAACTTTTAAATTCAACTCACTTTGCTGGCACCTATCTAATAATTACAGATGAGACAGATAAATTCATTGGTGGTGTAATGAAGCTCAATTTAGATGATATGCAAAACCAAGAAAAGCTTTTACGACAGATTAAGCAACTATTTTTCATGAGTTTAGGCAATTTCTATTTATCTTCCCATTATCCAGAAGATAGTATTTTAAGTAAAAATTATAATAATAGTAATGACTTAAGCAAAAATGATTTAGATATTTTGAAAATGCATTATTCTATTATTTATGATCAAAAAATAAATGGTACTATTTTTAATAGACTTCAAAAACTTCAAAAAAGACAATAATGAATAGATTTTTAACTATTATCTCAATTGTATTTATCTGTAATAATGTTACTGCTCAACATAAAAAACAAGATACTTTAAAACGGGTTTATATGTCCCTTGATAGTTACAAAAATCAGTATAAAAAACCGCTAACAAAAAATGACTCACTAAATTTTATGATAAGAGGCAATGACACTTTGGTTTTAGTTGAAAATTACGTTAGACCAAATGGTATTAGTGTTCCTTATGAATACAAAGACTCAACATTTTTAAAATACTATCAGAAAATTGCATTTAGAACAAAAGGAATAGATTCAATAGATAAAAAACAAACAATGCGTTATTGGAAAGATGATATTAAAATTTATTTTTCTGAAAGTGTATCGAAAAAAACACGAAAAAACTTAATGTCCTTTGCTACTAAAATTGCAAATGAAGTTGATTCTTTAAATATTTCAGAAGTAAAACAGATTGAATCCTCCAATTGTATTATTTATTATTTTGGTGATTATGAATATGAGCCTAGATTAAGGAATAATAAAAAATCTGATTACTATATTTCTTGGAATGGTAATAATCAGATTTATAGATCTAGCATTAAAATTGATACCGAACTCTATTTCAACGAAAAATTAATTGAACAGAAACTTAAAGAACTTTTTATAGGAACTTTAGGTCACTTTTCTAGAATAAACAATTTTGGTTGCGAGAGTTATTTTGCTGATTGTTATTCTGAAAACAAACAACTTACACCTTTAGATATTGAATTATTACAATACCATTACTCATATGGAATATGTAAAGGAACTACACTAGAAAAATTTGAAAAACAACATCAACAAGCAAAAGAATTATTAAAAACTCATAATCGTAAAATGAGTTTTTATCATCCTTTATAACAAGAGCGACAATTATGTCGCTCTTGTTATAATTATAAATTATTATAAGATTCAACAAGCCTTATAAACTCTGCCCTATAACCATTTTCATCTTTCCCTCTGCCTTTTTCAGCCAATTGAATCACATTATCAATATATGTGTTATTGGTGAATTGTGATTTGCGAATTTGCATTCCAAATAAAGCAACTGCTGATATAAATTCCATATCTACTGAAGCATCTTGAACCTTATCTTTATGAATATGTATCATTTCAATACTGTTGTTCCCATCAGGCTTTTTATACCTAAATCTTACAGTGAATAATTCATTACTATAATTATTTGTTAGGTCGATTTTAGAGTATTTAAGATCTGGAACAGGTTTAAAAAAATCACTTTTAGAATCTGCCAAAATAATCTCATAAAGTGCTGTAACAGAATGACCACTACCTAATTCACCCGCATCTTTGGTATCATCAACAAAATCTTCATCTGCCAACATTCGATTTTCATAACCAATTAAACGATAAGCCTTAACCTTTGATGGGTTAAACTCTACTTGAATTTTTACATCCTTTGCTATGGTATAAAGTGTTCCTCCAAATTCTTTACCGAAAACTTTTTGCGCTTCTTGCATGGTATCAATGTAAGCATGATTACCATTTCCTTTATCAGCAAGTGTTTCTAATTTTGAATCCTTATAATTACCATACCCGAATCCTAAAACAGATAAAAACACACCAGATCGTCGTTTTTGTTCAATTAAATCTTGCATAGCTAAATCACTTGACGCGCCAACATTAAAATCACCATCTGTAGCCAAAATAACGCGATTATTCCCTTTTCTATTAAAATGCTTTTCGGCCAGGGTATATGCTAATTCAATACCTTGACCACCAGCTGTAGATCCTCCTGATTGTAATTGATTAAGGGCTGCTATAATTTGTTCTTTTTTGTCGCCCGATGTAGGTTTTAAGACAACTCCTGCTGCTCCTGCATAAACGACTATAGATACTTTATCTTGTTTCCGTAATTGATTTACTAATAACTTAAAAGCTGATTTTAATAATGGCAACTTATTTTGAGATGACATAGAGCCTGATACGTCTATTAAGAAGACTAAATTTGAAGGAGGTAATTCTTCATGTAGATACGTTTTTCCTTGTAAGCCAATTTTAACTAATTGCGTTTCTTTATTCCATGGTGTTTCAACTTGCTCCGTATTAATTGAAAAAGGATGTTCGTCATTAGGTTGCGGATAATTATAATTAAAATAATTTATCATTTCTTCAATTTTAACAGCATCAATAGGAATTTGTTGACCATTATTTATCATACGTCTTATATTACTGTAAGAGGCTTTATCTACATCAATAGAGAATGTTGACAAAGGAGCTGTTTTTATGCCTTTAAAGTCATTTTCGGTAATATGAGCATAAGACTCATCACTCTCTAATCTATAATTACCAGATTTAGTAGTTATAACAACACATCCATTTTTTGCAGCTTTGCCAAAAACCTCTTTTGCCTTGACTGGCTTCATTACTTTTGCAAAATCAATTTGATTTGCATTCATATTTTGTATAACAGAATTATATTCATAAGGTATCGGTACACCGTCAACAATATAAAGAATTGGTCGCTTACCATTTATACCTTTAATAGTTTGACCATTATATAATCCTTTATTAACAATGGCTTTACCATTTAACTGTCGTGTTATAGAATTATGATATGCTTGCTGTTTCTGCTTTTTTATTTGAGCTTCAGAAGGTAACCTTCTTGTTCTTGCTAAACCAAATGCAGTAATAACAACTTCTTCTAAATATTCTGAATCAACAGTCATTGCAAAACTTATATTACTTGCCGTACCAACTAATTTTTCTGCTGTTACATACCCCAAATATGAATAGGTCAAAATATCTCCAAGATTAGCTTTGATTTCATAATTGCCATCAAAATCCGTTTGTGTACCAATAGAAGTTCCTTTTACAACAATATTTACACCAGGTAATGGTAATCCGTTTTCATCTGCTATCGTTCCTGAAATAGTTTTTTCTTGTGAATTAGCTTGGATAGTAAATAACAAAGCCAAAATAATTTGTAATAGATTTTTCATGATTTATAGTTTTTAATTTGTTAATCTTTTATAACTGCAATTAATTCAGGTAATAGTGTAATGGCCGTTAAAACAATAGCTCCTCCACCTTTTTTTGTTTTATTTTCTGGATAATTGTGAGTTGTAGAAATGTCATTTTCAGTGTAATTAGATGAATTGGGGTTTCTTATCATTATCACAATATTATTGGCTGATGGATCATAAATTTCATTGCTATATTCATAACCACGTGAAATACCATCTTGACAATCTTTTTCAACGTGAGATTTTATATCATCAAGAGCATTTAATATTTTTTTTAATTGCTTTGAACTAGATTGGCTTAAAAACAAACCATTGAGACCAGAATATGCAATAAGTGAAATTTGATCATTATCTGATAATCGTTTTGACAAAAATCTAAAGGATTGTTTGAGGGTAATAATGGCTTCCTGTGAAGGGTTATTCCTATTGGACTCAATTAAAAACACCAGGTTGTTTATTTTTTTTGGTGTTTCAGTAGCGTCTAGATTTGAAACTGAATAATTATCAGCAATAAACGATATAAAATCATTTAATAAAACCGATTTTGTTTCAATGTTTTTTTGTTGGGCAAAATTATTTGCTAGTACAAATAAAAAGACCATTGTGGCTAGTGATTTCATAGTGTTTCAATTTTTAAATTCAATGTAAACCTATCATTAAATTATATTCTAGAAAACACATAATGAGCCAACTAACCGTTTTGATTAGGCACTTATGTAAAAAAAAAGGTTAGACTAATGTCTAACCTTTTTTCACGAAAAAGTTTAAATTACATTTTCACTTCAGCTATAACTTGATCCTTTTTATGTGGCTCAAGTTTTATAGTGGTAATCTTCTTCTCTTCATTTGATCTTCCATAATTTTTGTAGGTTGTAACTTTAACATAAGTAACTGCATCTGGGCTATCTTCTGAATTATTCACTACTACAAAATATTCGCCTTTTTTTGCATGTCTAATAACATACTCGTTTAATCCTAGTATGCCTGAAAATTCGCCTCCAATTCTAGTTATATTATTATCTGCTGAAGCAAATTCAGAAAAAGGGTCCACAATTTTTACATTTAAATTGGTATCGTCCCTATTCCAATCTACAACTATTCGTAAATCGAATTCAGTATTAATTATATTGTAAGAAGCTAAATCATTTGTATGAAGTGATGGGTTTTTTTGAATCATATTATTTACTTCATGCAGTGTAATTGTCTTAAAACTAGAACCATTTGTTTCGCCTAAATCCGTATCTAAAAACGTGCTCAACGTATTAAAAGCTATCTGGGCTTTACCTGTTTCAGCATATCCTAATGCTAAATCGCGATATGATTTAACGTCATTTGGTAGTTCTTTCAGAATTTTATTATTAACTACATTTGCTTCACTAATTTTTCCTAGTTCATCCAACCTATATGCAAATGCACGTAATTGCTCACCAGTAACCTCATTAGAATTTAAAACATCATTGAGTATTTCCTTACTGCTTTCATTGTTATTTTCTAATAGGAAATTATAGACATCTAAATGATATGATGGGTTAGCAGAATATTTGTCTTTATTTGCACGGTATTTTTCAATAATGGCTTCAGAAGTGTTAAGTTCTTTAAATTCCGACAAATATTCTGGAGAGGATTTTTTTATATTTACTTTTAATCGTTTTGTGTACTTATTTGCAGGTTTAATTGAATTTTGTCCTGGTCCTCTAGTACTAGAGTTTCCATTATTGGACAAAGATTTTTTGGTTTTAACCATTAACACTCCATTTGCAGCTTGGCTTCCATATAAAGCTGCTCCATTAGCTCCCTTATGAACAGTTACAGATTCAATTAAATTATAATCTATCGTTTGCAAATAGTCATAAGTTGAAACTACGCCATCAATAACAACCAAAGCCGAATTATTTGCCTGAATTGATCTGATTCCACGCAAATACACCTGATCATTATTGACATTTAACCCGCTAACCTTACCTTGTAATCCCTGAACATTATTGTTACTATTAGCAATATTTAAATCGTCTGCCTCAATGACACCATATGCCGTAGTTACTTCATCTTTACTCTTTTTAACACCTAATGCTCCTTCAATCTTTGATTTGTCAGGTAATAAATTGGCTTCCATAAGTACAACAATCTCATCACTTGATCCAACTGGTGCTATATTTTGCATATAACCTTCGTGAGTAAATACCAAGGTGTCGTTTTCCCTTACAGTTATTGAAAAGTTTCCTTCCTTGTCTGTTTTATAGCTTTTGCTTGACCTAATTTTAGAAACATTAACATTAGGTAAAGCTTGCTTGTCCTCATCATACACAGTTCCAATGACTCTATTTGCCTTTTCTTGTGACCAAGTAGAAATTGAAACCAAAAAAATAAATAATAGTGGTAAAATCGTTTTCATGATAATTGGTTTTAATGTGTTTGTTTTAATAAAAGTATGATTATAAAACATATAACTCACATAATAATGAGTGAACGGTACTTTTCAATTAGGCAAACATTATAACTGTTTAGGGTAACTTGTTTAGCATTGATTGTAGGGATCTCTTTCTCAATACTTTTCCAGAATTAGATTCACTGAATTTAGAAATATTAACTATTTCTCTGGGTTTCTCATGTTTATTCAAAACATTAAAGACAGTTTCATCAATTTGATTATCAATGCTTTCTATTACAAGTATTAATTTTTCTCCTAGTATGGCGTCCGGTACTGAAGTTACAAAAAAACGTTCAGAAATAAAATCTTGAAGTTTAGATTCTATAACTTCTGGATGGAGTTTAACACCACCAGAATTGATTACGTTATCATACCTACCTAACCACTCAAAAGTATTTTCTTCATGTACTTTAACAACATCATTAGTAATGACCACTTCATCAGATAAATAAGGTACTTTTATAACCAGACAACTTCTATCATCTGTTGAAATGCTAATATTAGGCAATACATGAAATAATGGTTTATTAATTTGGGAGTCAAAATTGTTTAATTTTTTAATGGCAATATGACTTACTGTTTCAGTCATACCATAGGTTTCATAAACATCTGCTTTAAGGGTTTGTATTGCTTTTAACAAAGAACTATTTACAGGAGCTCCACCTACTATAATAGTTTTAATGTTTTTAACCCTATCCAAACTATTATACAATTGCATCGGTGTTAGAGCAATAAAATCATATTGTTTGGCTAAATTTATATCAATTGATTTTTTGGGTTTAACAGCATCCAACTCAAGTCCAAGTATCATGGCTCTTACAAGCATCATTTTCCCAGAAATAGCCTGTGCAGGTAAACATAACAAGGCACTATTTTTTGGTTCTAAATCAAAAAAGTCACCAGTAGCAATGCCAGAGTTAACCATTGACTGCTTTTTAATTTTTAAGATTTTTGGCTTACCTGTTGAACCTGAAGTTTTACTAAAAATGTAGTCCTTATTATCTAACCAATCTGATAAGAAGTCACCTATTTCTTTTTCAAAAGGCTCTCCTTCCTTTATATAACTATAGGCAAGTTCCTTGAGTGCATCTCTATCAAAAGAAATATCGTTGAACTTAAACCTTACATGTATTTTGTCATAAGTTGGTACCACCTTACTCGATTGTTTTATAATCTTCTTCAATAACTGGTTCTTGAACTCTACCAAATAATTTATCTTTCCAATTAGTCCAATTGTATTTTTTAGAGAAAATAAATAGCATTATGGGAAAGACTACAAAAACTGGCATAAATACATCAAAAAAACCGGCTGTTTCAGGCTCTGAAATATCCTTAAAAATAGAATGGGTTTGCAAGGCTGTCCAATCGGCAGTAACCAACAATGCAGTAAATAAGTTATTGGCGGCATGAAAGCCAAGTGCCAATTCCATACCTTCATCCATAAGAGTAATAATTCCTAAAAATAAACCCGTACCTATATAATAAACCATAAGCACATAGCCTAGCTTTTCTATTTCAGGATTAGCTATGTGTAGCAACCCAAACACTAGAGAAGTTGAAATAAGAGGTATCCATTTATATTTAGTTATTACTCCTATTCCCTGCATCAAGTACCCTCTAAAGAGGTATTCCTCAAAACTGGTTTGAAATGGTATTAGTATGATTGCAATAATGCACAGTATTATAAACGGAACTAATTTAAAGTTATATACATAATCATCAGGAGACATATAATAATCTAAAAAAATAAATCCCGAAGAAATAATGCCCCAGGCAATAAATGCAAACCAAATACGACTCCAATCAATTTTTGGTCTTGAAGTTGTTACAGAAGTTATACTTTGCTTATGTAAATATTTTACTGCCAAAAACAAACCAATTAAGCCTACAGCAAATGATAACAACATTAAGAATAGGTTTAAATTAGGCTCCAAAATAGACATCATAGCCATTTCATCCATACCTATAATACTTTCATCATTACTAACGGCTTTAGCTAAAACAGCAATAGTGAATGGAATTTGACCAATTATTACTGCAAAAATAATAACTAGTAACCCAACTGCGTAACGCCACCATTCATGTAACACTTTATAAGCTTGTGATATATACATATTATCCTAAATTAAAATACCATTCTTTATTTTTATCATATTGCAAGGTACCGTTTTCTACATGTAATGGACTAACTATATTATTTGTAAATAATCCACCAGTACCCAAACCTTGAGGTAATGAATTACTCAAAGTATAAGTCCACTGTGCTATGGCATTTAATCCAACATTGCTTTCTAAAGCGCTAGTTATCCACCACCCAATGTTTTGGTTTTCAGAAAGATCTATCCATTCCTGACTACCTTGCCAACCTCCAACAAAACTTGGCTTCAAGATAATGTATTGAGGCTTTATAGTTTGTATTAATTTAGCTTTATTTGTTACATCAAAAATGCCAA
The DNA here is from genome assembly GCF_012931685.1 of Hanstruepera ponticola. Taxonomy (GTDB): domain Bacteria; phylum Bacteroidota; class Bacteroidia; order Flavobacteriales; family Flavobacteriaceae; genus Hanstruepera; species Hanstruepera ponticola. The sequence goes on along the minus strand of NZ_JABANC010000003.1, from coordinate 17,419 downwards.
TTAGTTCTTCATCTAAAGCAATTGGTAATGGTGAATATTCACATAAACGAGCCATTTCCTGTTTCTGACCAGATTTGATAGGCTGTTCAATAGAGTGCAATTCTAAATCAGATAATCGCTTTAATTTTTCTAGAGCTTCATTTTTATTAAATGCGCCATTGGCATCTACACGCAATTCAATATCATTAGCTGAAAAATCCTGTCTGATTGACTGTAATAATTCATATTCAGTTTCAAAGTCGATAGCTCCTATTTTCATTTTTATACAACGAAATCCTGACCGTATTTTCTCCTCAATCTGTGACTTCATAAAAGCTTTAGTACCCATCCAAATTAAGCCATTAATTGGGATGCTAGATTTTCCTGAACTAAAATCAGAGGGAAATAGCTCAAAAGGATTCTTGCTATTTAATGATTTTAAAGCCATCTCCAAACCAAACTGTATACTTGGAAACTGTTTTAATTCTCCCATTAAAATGTCTAGACCTAAATGAATATTGCTACAAGTCCATTTAAGTACATCTTCATAATCGGGTCTATCATCAGCACTTAATCCTCTCAAAATACCACATTCACCAATTCCTTTTTTACCATTCGCTTCTAAAATAATAAACCAGGTTTCCTTGGTCTTTAAAACCCCTCGCGAAGTTCCACTTGGCTGTTTAAAATTGAGTATGTACTTATGGCAGGTTGCTTTCATTTAATTTTTAAAAAGTATTTTCCGGACTTTTATTGTCAACAATATTGCTATATAATATGGTTTGAAATTTGAAACTTAAATTGTAAACTATCTAAAACACTGAATTCCTTAAGTGCTCCTTGAAAACCATTCAGTTTAAAAAAATTAAAACTTATGATGTATACTTACTTGTAGTTGTCCTTTACCTAAAGCATTAGTTTTTTGATTCATCCAACCTAGTTGAAACTTTATTTTTGGATTTAATACAAAACCTAATCCCAGATACGTTCTATTTCTATCAAAAAACTCTACAGTTCTGCCATCACCAATATCTTGCTGTCCATTAATGAATAATTCATTGTACAATGCTGCATAAAATGTATTCTTTTCAAATGTTTTATTGTTGAATGGAATATTCATAAATAAGTTATATCTATATCGCGTTCTAAAATCTTGATTTTCTACAAAACGCTGTTCATACCGAAAACGGTGAGTTAAATATATTCGACCACCTACTTTTTGAGGTAATAAAGCCTCCTGATAAATACGGCTTTCAGTAACACTTTTGTCACTTTCACCTAAATCGCCTGTGGTAATGTGTGCATATCCTAAAGTTAACTTAACAGTGGTGTTTTTAGGTCTGTAAGTAAAGCCAGATCGTAAAAGCAACTGCTCTAAATCACCAATGATATTCCAATTTCTATATTGAATATCTCCTTGGACACCAAACTGACTTTCCTTAAATTGCGCATCATAAAAGTACATATACCAAGCTCCCATTTGATTGGGATTTTGTGCTTGGGCCTTTTGTAATGAAACAATCGTAAAAAAACTGAAAATAAATAAAAAACGAACCGTTTTGGTCATAGTCGAAAATTTCTTTTTGAATGATTTTAATCTAGACTTTAGATTTTAAAAAAAAGCATTATTTTTAAAACACAAATATCCCATTAAATGCCTGAATTTCCAAATATCATTCATTTCGCTATTCCTATCTTTATTGTGTCTATGTTATTGGAATTATTCGTAACCACTCGCGAGAAATTTAAAGAAACAAAAGGTTATGAAACCAAAGACGCGTTTGCTTCCATTGCTATGGGTTTAGGAAATGTATTTCTTGGGTTTTTGAGTAAAGCTATTGTTCTTTGGTCGTTTGTATTAATTTATGAAAATTTCAGGATTTTCACTATCCCAATCGCTTGGTGGAGTTTTATATTAATCTTCTTTGCTGATGATTTATCTTATTATTGGTTTCACCGCATTTCTCATGAATGTCGGTTATTTTGGGCATCGCATGTTGTTCATCATTCATCACAGCATTATAATTTAAGCACTGCGCTACGCCAAACTTGGTCTGGTGGATTTTACTCCTTTATTTTTTGGTTATGGATGCCATTAGTTGGGTTTCATCCAGCTATGATATTGTTACAAATGTCTATTAGTTTATTATATCAATTTTGGATTCATACTGAAGCTATTAACAAAATGCCACAATGGTTTGAAGCTATTTTTAATACGCCTTCACATCATAGAGTTCACCATGGGAGCAATCCTATATATCTAGACAGAAATCACGCAGGTATTTTGATTATTTGGGACAAGTTATTTGGCACTTTTCAACCAGAACTATCAGATGAAAAAGTCACCTACGGATTGGTAAAAAACATAAATACTTTTAATCCTATAAAAATAGCATTCATTGAGTGGTATAATATGTTTAAAGATATGTTTAGCGGAAGGAAATCACTTAAAAATAGGCTACTCTATCTAGTTAAACCACCTGGTTGGAAGCATGATGGAACTGGAAAAATTAGCAGTGATTTACGCGATGAATGGAAAGAAACAGCAAATTCTAATAATTCAGTGTGATTCAGCAAAATTCTTAAAATTAACTAGCCATTTATTGACTTGCTTTTTAAACACACTTGGAAAAAACAATGCCATAGTTTTTGGTATAAATCCTCTGAATGCAGTATAATTGATTTCTGAACTATAGCGTGTTGTATCATAGCTTAATGCTTCGAATGTACATAGCATTGTATTATCCATATGCTTATGATGATATTCTGCAAAAAAAGAATCAGGTAATTTGTTTTCAATAATGGTTTCTATTAATTCCATTTCACCTTTACCCATTTTATAAAGCATTCTGGACATAGCACCATTTTCCGCTTCATTCCCAGATATTAACTCTTTACTAATAAAGTTATCTTGATAATTACTCAAATATTTTGGATCAGCAAATAGTTTTACAACGTGATCTTTAGGTTTGTTGATTTCAATAGTACATGTAAATTTCATTTTCCTTTATCAAAGTTCTAAACTCTCTCCAATAGCTAATAGCATCAAATCTTTATCTTTATCAAAAAACTTACGCTTGGCTTCTTCATGATCTATTTCTATATAGCCAAACGTATCAAAATGATAGCCCAAAACCTTATCGCATTGCACAAAATCACTAGCAATAATCGCATCATCTATTCCCATTGTAAAATTATCGCCTATTGGTAAAATAGCTAAATCTAAAGTGGTTTGCATTGGTATTAGTTTCATATCCATTGTCAAAGCCGTATCTCCTGCTATATAAATGTTTTTGTGCTCCCCTTCAATTACAAATCCACCAGGTTGCCCGCCATAACTGCCATCAGGAAATGATGACGTATGGATTGCATTTACGTATTTAACCATTCCGAATTCAAAATCCCATGAGCCACCATGATTCATAGGGTGGACTTCAAAACCTTTATTTTCATAGTGCGTTGCTATTTCATAATTTGAAATAATAATTGCTTTGGTGCGATTTGCAATAGCTTCTACATCCAATATATGATCTTGATGTGCATGTGTAATTAATATATAATCAGCTTTAAGTGAATTAACATCTATTTGCGACGCTTTATCATTGCCGCTAATAAATGGATCAACTAAAATAGTGACGTCATTGACTTGAATTCCTAAACTGGCGTGACCGTAAAAAGTAATTTTCATGGTGATAAATTTTATTGAAAATATAAAAAAACTCAAGTACATTTAAAAAATTTACTTGAGTTTTCTATCCCGATAATTGAAACTGGTTAATAGCTTCTTTGTTGATTATTCTCTTCAACAACATTAAATTACTTTATTTTCTACGAAATACAAATATTTACTGACATACAGCCTTACTTTTCCGATAAAGTGCTTAAAGTAAATAACCGACACTTAATAAAACAGCCAAAGCAAAGGTTGAAAGTGCCACTTTTTTTAGTTCTGAATCTAGGCTAGATGGATTAACTACAGACTTGACTTTTATAACATGTTTGATTAACGGTATATAAACCACAATAAAGATGAAATTGAATAAATTGGTATAATATAAAATGGCAAAAACAAACGATAACACTATAGCACTTATCACTAGGAAATAATGATATTTTTTTGCTTTTTCAAATCCTAACTTTACCGCCAACGTGATTTTATTAGATTCCAAATCTGAATGAATGTCTCTTAAATTGTTCAAATTTAAAACTGCTGTACTTAACAAACCTATAACTATAGCTGGTAGAATAACAACATGGTCAATTTGTTTGGCAAAAAGAAAATAACCTCCAATAGTACTTACCAATCCAAAAAATACAAAGACATAAAGATCGCCAAGCCCTTTATAACCATAAGCGTCGTCACCTATGGTATATTTAATAGAGGCGTAAATAGAAAGCGCTCCTAGTACAAAAAAGGCTAACGCATACCAAAAATGCCTAACTCCAAATGCTGATAGAATTAAAAAGAAAACCAATGCTATGGTAATTAAAATATTAACCTTAATAGCACCAAGCATACTTTGCGGAGTAATTTTCCCTGATTGAATAGCACGTTCTGGACCTATCCGATTGTTATTATCTGTTCCTTTAACACCATCGCCATAGTCATTTGCCAAATTAGAAAGAACCTGCAAAGCAATCGTAGTCAATAAGGCTAAAACAAATATTGACCATTTAAAAAACCCGTTATATTCAGCAAAACAACCTGCCAAAATAATTCCTGATACAGACAAAGGCAATGTTCTTAATCGAGCTGCCTCAATCCAATTTTTTAGACTACTCATATAAGTGTTTTAAGGAATCCACTTTTTGGGAAAATTCGGTTTGCGTTTTTCTAAAAAGGCATCACGGCCTTCTTTGGCTTCTTCGGTCATGTAAGCTAATCTTGTGGCTTCACCTGCAAATACTTGTTGCCCAACCATACCATCATCAGTTAGGTTCATGGCAAATTTTAACATCTTGATTGATGTTGGTGATTTGGCTAATATTTCTTGTGCCCATTCATAGGCAGTATTTTCTAATTCTTCATGAGGAATTACAGCATTTACCATTCCCATGTCAAAAGCTTCTTTTGCCGAATAATTTCTACCTAAAAAGAAAATTTCCCGCGCTTTTTTCTGCCCAACCATTTTGGCTAAATATGCTGAACCATAACCACCATCAAAACTGGTAACATCGGCATCTGTCTGTTTAAAAATCGCGTGTTCTTTACTTGCCAAGGTTAAATCGCAAACCACATGTAAACTGTGTCCGCCACCAACAGCCCAACCAGGAACTACAGCAATGACAGCTTTTGGCATAAAACGAATTAAACGCTGTACTTCCAAAATATTCAGTCTATGATACCCATCTTCACCTACGTAACCTTGATGCCCTCTAGCCTTCTGATCACCACCTGAACAAAAACTCCATATTCCATCTTTGGTTGAAGGTCCTTCAGCTGATAACAGAACAACACCAATATTTACATCTTCATTTGCATCATAAAAAGCATCATATAATTCACTTGTGGTTTTAGGTCTAAATGCATTTCGAACATTCGGTCTATTAAAAGCGATTCGTGCAACACCATCACATTTTTTATAGGTTATATCCTCATATTCTTTAGCTGTTTTCCAGTTTGCTACACTCATTTTTTATATTTTAGTCAAAAATAAATTATTTTAAATTAACAGCTACTCTACATGAAAAATATTATCTCACTTTCTGTTTTTCTATTTGTATCATTAGTAAGTTTTTCGCAGTCATACAAGTTTGAAACTATAATTGATTTAGAAACAACTGATGTTATTAGTCAAGGTAATACAGGAACTTGCTGGAGTTTTTCTGCATCGTCATTTTTAGAAAGTGAAATCATGCGCATTACTGGAAAAAGTATTGATATTTCTGAAATGTTTACGGTAAGAAACACCTATCCTGTAAAAGCTGAAAATTATTTAATGCGACAAGGAAGAGCACAATTCAGCGAAGGCGGATTAGCGCATGATGTTATTAATAGCGTTGAAAAATATGGGTTAGTCCCTCAAACGGTTTATTCTGGTTTAAATGACGGCCTAACTAGGCATAATCATGCAGAGATGGTCGCTGTTTTGAATGGTGTTTTGGATATATATGTTGATAATCCAGGAAAGAGTCTGTCACCAAAATGGAAGGCCGTTGTTAATTCTATTTTAGACACATACCTCGGTAATAATATTGAAACATTTAATTATGAAGGCATACCTTACACGCCCATGACATTTTTGGAAATGACCAAAATAAATCCTAATGATTATGTTAGTATTACGTCGTTTGCCCATGAACCGTTTTATTCTGAATTCATCTTAAATATTCCAGATAATTTTTCGAATGGTAGTTTTTATAATGTAAAATTAGATGAAATGATTTCAGTCATTAACCATGCTTTAGATAATGGCTATACTGTTGAGTTAGATTGTGATGTGAGCGAAAAAACATTTTCAGCTAAACATGGTGTTGCAGTTATTCCAGAAAATGACGGTAAAGCTGCTGAAGCTATTATTAGTGTTAGACCAGAGAAAAATATAACTCAAGCATACAGACAGCAAGAGTTTGAAAATTATAATACTACAGATGACCATTTAATGCATATTACTGGAATGCTTAAGGACCAAAATGGTACCGTTTACTACAAAGTAAAAAATTCTTGGGGAACAGATGCTAGTCGTGTTGCTAACGATGGCTATGTATATATGAGTGAAGCGTATATGCGCTTAAAAACTATTTCTGTAATGGTACATAAGGATGCTGTTCCTAAAGCATTAAAAAGCAAGTTAAAATTATAATAAGTGAATACCGTCTGGTTCAATTTTAATCAATTTTTGTTTATATAACGAGCCAACGGCTTTCTTAAAGCTTTTTTTACTCATTTGAAGTACACGCTTTATTTCTTCTGGATCTGATTTGTCCGAGAGGTTTAAATAGCCACTGTTATCCTCCAGTTCCTTCATTATTAATTCAGCATTAGGTTCAATGTTTCGGTAACCAACTTGACCTAATGATATATCCAGTTTGTTACCAGGACGAATTTTCTTCACGACACCTTTCAACCTATCACCAATACTGATGTCTTGAAAAATATTATCGTTATAAATTAGCCCTAAATGCTTTTTGTTTACAATAACATTCATCCCAATTTCAGATGGATGGGAAACAATTAAATCAACTTCTTCAAACTGTTCAACAGTTAATTCTTTATTATCTAAAAATCTATTGGTTTTACTCGAAGCAACTAATCGTTCCGTTTTTTCATCTAAATAGCAATGCACCAAATACCAACCACCTTTTTTCATTTTAAAGGCTTGTTCCTTGAACGGACAAAATAATTCCTTAACCATTCCCCAATCCAAAAAAGCACCCATTTGAGTAACAGCATTACAGCGTAATAGTGCAAAATCTCCTCGCTTGATATAAGGTTTATCAGTTACAGCAACCAATCGTTCGTCATTATCTAGATAGACAAATACTTCAATTTTATCCCAAATTTTAAAATCTTCAGGCACATAACGATTTGGAAGCAAAACTTCATTATCGTCTTCATCAGCCAGAAATAAGCCTGGATCTGTTTCTCTTAAAATAGTTAGTGTATTGTATTCTCCAATGTTTATCATGTGGCAAAGGTACGGATATTCCTATAGGAAATAAATCTATTTAATAAACTTAAAATACTCTAAAAGCACCTCGTCATTAACCGTTCTAGGTGTAAAAACTTCAAGTAATTTTGGTGTTTCTGAAGCTTCAAAGAAGGTTTTTAACTGTAATTTCAGCTGCTTTTCGGTTGTTGCTGAATCATATTCAAAATTATACATCTTGCAAAGATGCTTTGCCGTTAAGTTGTGTTTAGTTTCGAAATAGGTGTCAAAATTTTCAGAATCCTTATTTCCTGGTAGTATTCTAAAAATTCCACCACCTTGATTATTTATAACAATAATCCTAAAATTGATTGGAATATAGTTATTCCAAAGTGCATTACTGTCATAAAAGAAACTCAAATCTCCAGTAATTAAGGTCGTTTGCTTTTCAGAAGCAACTGCAAACCCTAAAGCCGTTGAAGTACTGCCATCTATACCACTTGTACCACGATTACAAAACACATCAATTGTATTATTCAAATTAAATAATTGTGCATATCTAACAGTGGAACTATTGCCAAGTTGTAATACGGATGCACCTGGTAAATATTTGAGAATAGAATCAAAAACCTTAAAATCACTAAACGGAATTTGTTTTATATATTCATCATGCTTTTCTAATCGTTTTGCTTTTACTTTATCCCAAGTTGGCTTGTAATCACTTTTTACATAATGTGTGGTTTCAGACAAGAGATTTTCAAAAAAGGTATTTGGGTGTATTTCCAAATGCCTATCTAAACAGAAAAACGTATCATTCGCTTTGCCCTCTCCTATATGCCAATGCTGTTTGGGCTGATATGTTCTTAAAAAAGCTTTTACTTTTTTAGAAACTATGAGCCCACCGAAAGTGACTAAAATATCTGGCTGTAAAGCTTTAAAGTCGTCTTCTTCAAGTGGTGCAATAAGCTTGTCAATACTGGGAAAGAAATTGTCGTGATGAATATTTGATGTGGTTTCAGTAAATACAATCAAACTATTATCCTTTGCCAAATCGTCCAACCATTTTTGTTCTATATCATCAGGATAATTTACACCTACCAAAATCATTTTTTTAGGTGCATTGTTCCAATCGTCTAAACATTCATTGAATATATAATCATCAATTTTTGTCTGATTTACATCTAACTGGATGATTTTAGGCTTCACTGATAAGGTATCAGTTAACTCATATAGAGGTTCCTCAAAAGGAATATTAATATGAATGGGCCCTGATTTTTGAATAGCTTTATTAAGTGCCTTATTTATTTCTATTTCATTTTCCTGCTGTAGTTCTTGTTTAATACCTAAAAACCGTTCGATTTTATTCTCAATATTCTTAATTATTGCTGGTTCATCGTCATCCTGATCACTAAAAGAATTATCAATATTCAACTTTAAATTGGCCGAATACAAAATATGGTTTTTATAAACGTCTTTCTGATTAATGGTTTGCCCATCGCCTATTCCAACAAGATGTTTTGGCCTATCAGCAGAAAGTACCACCAAAGGAATTTGACTATAAAACGCTTCGGAAATTGCAGGATAATAGTTTAACAAAGCACTACCCGAAGTGCAAGCCAAAGCAACTGGTTTTCTTGTTTTTTGAGCTATTCCTAAAGCAAAAAAACCTGCGCATCGCTCATCAACAATACTATAGCAATTAAAAAAATTGTCGTTTGAAAAACCAATTGCTAAGGGAGCATTTCTACTTCCTGGTGAAATTACAATATGACTAATATGTTTGGCTTTACAAAGCTGAATAATAGTTTGAGCAAGCGGGTTTTTAGGGTGTCGCATATACAATCTAATCTATAACAAAAGTAAGAATAAGCAGGATGCTATAAAATTATTGTAGTACCTTTTTTATAGTGGTCGTTTTCGCCACAGTTTCTTCCCATTCCTGTTGAGGATTTGAGTCTGATGTTATGCCACCTCCAACATAAACTTGAGCCTTATTACCCTCTAATTTCATGCAACGTAAATTCACATACAAGTTCGTTACTTTCTTTATACTTGAATAAGCATTGTTTTCAATATTTCGGAAGTTCCGATTTCTAGATTGGTTTTTTTCGTAATTTAATTCACCTAAATAGCCTGTATAAAATGCTCTATTGTAGTTTTCATTTTCAAGAATAAAGTGCTTGGCAGCAACTTTAGGAAAACCACACACTGCTGGAGTTGGATGCAATTTATTTATAACGTTTTTTAAACTATTCCCTTTTGATTTTAAAATTCCTGATACCATCGTTTTCAGATGTACTAAATTACCTGCACGAATAGTCTGTGTATCTGAAATTTGTAAACTATCTATTTGATTATCTAACTGTTCTACTAGGTAGTCGGTAACAATTTTTTGTTCTTGAATTTCCTTTGCATTCCAGCTCACATTACCAGTAACTTTGTATGGTTTTGTTCCTGCCAATGACATGGTAGTCAACCTCTTGTTTTCAATTTCCAGCAGTGTTTCTGGAGTTGCTCCAAGCCACAAACCGGTTTCAGGATGAAACCAACAATAAACAAATGCTTGCGGATAACTATCAAGTAACTTTTTAAATAGTTTAAATGGATCATCTTCTTTTATTTCAACATCTTCTTTTCGAGACAGAACTACTTTATCAAATTTTTTGTCCTTTATAGCAGCAATTCCTTTGGAAACCAAATCGATATGGGACTGCTTATCTTTTTGATTAGGATCAAACTGTTCTTGATGTTCATTAAATTCAATTGCTCGATAATCATCTGTTTCAATCTGTTTTGCATTTTTTAACGGTATGATTATAGGATCGTTCTCATTATCAAAAGGTGCCATGACAAAACCACTTTCCGTAAAGCTTGAAACAAAGTTAATATCTGTATTATTTTGTAGTAAGCTAATTAAATTGGTTTTGTTGCTTTTTCTATAAACTACAAAAGGTAAGTTTTCATTGTAATGACTCTCTAATACGTTAAAAAATAACTCTGAAGTCATGCTATTTTTTTCTTGGAAGTGAAATAGTAGATAATTTACAAATTGAAATTAAATTATCATGATCGTCAGTCACGCGAATGTCCAAAAGCTGGGTTGTTCTGCCCTTGTGTAAAAATGTTGCCTTGGCATATACGTGACCATCCGTAACACTTTTTAAATGATTAGCCGTAATCTCTGTACCACGTACAAAGACTTTATCCAAATCTGAAAATATATGCATTGCAAAGCTACCAACACTTTCAGCTAATGCTGCAGTAGCACCACCATGCAATACGCCATCAGGTTGATGAACTTTTGAAGTAACAGGCATTTTAGCTATTAAATAATCATCGCCAAAATCAATTATTGAAATTTCTAAAGTTTCCAATAGTGTGTTTTTACCTACGGTATTTAATTGTTTGAGCCTTTCTTCTTTAGATATTTGCATAAAATTCCTGTATTTTTAAATCGAATTGTAAAAGTACAAAACCCATTCATAAAATGAATCTTACAGAAAAAGAAATATCTTACACAACAACCAACACCTACGCAACACTAAATACGTTAACTCCTGAAACAAAAAATATTTGGCTTGTTTTTCATGGAATGGGTTACTTAAGCCGCTACTTTTTGAAATATTTTGAAGTAATGAATATCAAAGAAAACTACTTTATTGCTCCACAAGCACCAAGTAAATACTATATAGGCCCAAAATTTAGGCATGTAGGTGCGAGTTGGCTGACTAAAGAAAATACAAATAAAGAAACGATGAATCTTATGAACTATATTGATGGGGTTTTGGAAAAGGAAAATATACCACATAATGGAAATCTCATAATTTTGGGTTATTCTCAAGGTGTAAGTATCGCTATGCGTTATATGGCATATAGAAAATTACAAGCTGACCGTTTGATTATTCATTCGGGTGGAATTCCTACTGAATTAAATCCTGATGATTTTGAATATTTTAAAGGAAAAGCAACATTAGTCTATGGAAATGAAGATGAATACCTTAATGAAGAACGTATAGAACAAGAAATTGAAAAAGCCACACTATTATTTGGTATTACGTTAGATGTAATTCCTTTTAATGGTAAACATGTTGTAAATACAGAAATTATTAAAAATATTATCAGCACCATGTAACATCATAAAATACTATGACTGAAAAAACTTTAGAAAACACATATGTTAAACTGACACTTTTAGATTTAAGTAATTATAAAGTACTACTTAAGATTGCGCAAGAAAAAGATCTTATTCACTACTCGCCTTCAGATATATCAACACCCGAAAGCCTTAAAACCTATGTGCAAACTGCAGTTGATGGTTATTATCAGAAAAACACTATTCCATATATTATATTCGACAAACGCAAAGAAGCATATGCAGGTTCCACAAGGTTTGGATTGATTAATTGGAAAAATAAAACGCTACATATTGGTTGGACATGGATTGGTAAAGATTTTCAAGGAACAGGTTTAAATAAGCAAGTAAAATTTTTAATGCTCCAATATGCCTTTGAAACAATGAACTTTGAAAAAGTTGAATTTAGAATCGATGAGCGTAATACTCGATCTCGAAAAGCCGTTGAAAAAATAGGTGCTACACTCGAAGGAATTTTAAGAAAAGATACTTTAATGAAAGATGGTTTCCGTCGCAATACCTGCTGCTACGGAATTTTAAAAAGCGAATGGGAGAAAATAAAAAAATCCTGCTTTTAAATTTTCATTCAAATTATTGTACTGTCGTTAACTATGAAAATTTGAAAATAATTTTTTCAATTTGGCCATAAAAATTAAAAATCACTATTTTCACGACATCAAATCTTGAAATCTTGAAAAAAAATTACTTTCTATTTCTTTTTTTGGCTTTTTTTATAAAGTCGAATTGTCAGACAAATGTTATAACAAAGAATAAACCTTCTTGGGTAAGCACTCAAAATTTTGAGCAAGACCCTAAAATTCATTTTGATGATATTTCACAAGGCAGTATTCTATTACTTGCAGATTATCAAGTTCATATTCCAAAACAAGCATCCTTTTTTAGGTTTGTTACGAAAATCACAGATAATGTAGGTATTCAATCAGCTTCAAATATCAATGTATCATATGATCCTCTGTATCAAAAACTCATTTTTCATGAAATTATCATTAAACGAGATGGAAAAACCGTAAACAAACTTGATGTAAATCAATTTCAAGTAATGCGAAGGGAGTTGAATGCAGAAAATCATCTATACGATGGATCACTTTCGGCTATGATAAACCTTTCAGACATAAGATCAAATGATATTATTGATTATAGTTACTCTATAATTGGGTTTAACCCCATACATAATAACAAATTCAGTAATTCATATTACTTGAACGATGTTGTTCCTGTTGGAAAAGTTAATGTCTCTTTAATATCAAATAAGAAATTAAATTACAAAACTATTAACACCAATTTATCTCCAGAAATATCAAAAAAGAATGGTTTGAATTATTATCAATGGTTGGTTATAAACCCAACAAAATTTGAATATGAAGACAGCATACCTATTTGGAAATTAACATATCATACGTTGTTGGTGAGTGAGTACGATAATTGGTCCGATGTTGTAAATTGGGGCGTTAATGTTTATGAATCAAATTCCAGTTTAAATACATCTTTAAAATCTAAAATAAATGAAATTAAAACTGCTAATAAAACGCCTGGTAAAAAAATAAAAGCGGTTTTAGATTTTGTCCAAAATGATATTCGTTATTTAGGTTACGAACTTGGTGTAGGAAGCTATAAACCCAATAATCCTAGCCAAGTATTTAATCAAAGATATGGTGACTGTAAAGATAAAAGTTTGCTGATGGTGACCATGTTGCAAGAGTTAGATATAGAAGCATACCCAATGCTCGTGAATACTAGTTTAAAGCATGTTATTTTAGATCTGCTACCCTCTCCAATATTTTTTGATCATTGTGTCGTAAAAGTTATAGATAAAGCAGGAAATATTTTTTATTATGATCCAACATTAACAAATCAAGGTGGTACTTTTAAAAACACACATTTCCCAAATTATGAATATGGTCTTGTTCTTCAGCCAGAAGAAACAGTATTTGATGAAATCGTTTCAAACTCATCAAATAAAGTAACTACAAATGAAGAATATATTCTTGAAGAAGTTAACAAAGGAGCCACTTTAAAAATTGTTACAACATATAGTGAAGCTGAAGCCGATAATATGCGTAACTATTTTAAAAATAATAGTATGAATGGTATTATTAAGGATTATGAAAATTTCTACGCTAATTATTATTTTAACATCAAATCCTTAAAAACGCCTATAATCAAAGATAATTTAGAGAAAAATGAATTCGTAGTATTTGAAGAGTATAAAATTGATAGTATTTGGGCACCTATGCAACATAAAGAAAACTATATTGCAGCAACTTTTACACCAACTAGCTTACTAAATATTTTATACATTCCGACTAAAGAAAAGCGAGACTACGAGGTTAGTTTACCATATCCAGTTGCTAGGCAACATGATTTTAAGATAAAACTTCCCAAAACTTGGAATGTGGAAAATATGGATGATATAGTTAGTTCCGATATTTTTTACTACGATTGGTATGTTAACTATGACAAGAAAAAAAATGAAGTAGATGTCAAACACTATTTAAAAATTCAAAACAGTCACATATTACCTACTCAATTTAAAGAATATCAAAATAACATAAACAGAGTTGATAAATCTTTTGGTTTTACGTTATACATTCCAAAAACACAGGTAGATTCCGAAAGTAATGGCAGCAACAAAAATATAGTTGATGTTGTTAAAGATTTATTTAAAATTTTTATTTATGTTTTAATAGCAATTATATTACTTCTACTATTATTGTGGCTTTTCAAAAAATATAGAAGCGCTTAAAAGTTAATTAATTAACTTTTTCACAATATCCTTAACCGGTAAAATTGCTTGCGTATATTCAATACTTGGTCCTGCTACCCATACCGTTTTATAAGTTGCTTGCAGTGCCGCTTTTTCGGTTGCTTTCATGCCAATATAAAACCGAATCATTTTAACCCACTTTTTTAAAGTTCTATTTTTATTTAAAACTTTTTCCAACCAGGTTGAACGAGTTCCTATTTTTTGAACGTATGGTGTATTAATAACTGTGCATGGTGTTCCAGATATACGCTCTGTCATAACGATGTCTTTGGCACCATAATCAACACAGGCTTGTTTATATTCATCAGTGACACCAGCTTCTATTGATGCAATAAAAGGGCTACCTACTGATACACCTGCAGCACCATAACTTATCATCTTATCAATATCTGATTTGCATCCTACACCTCCAGCTGAAATAACTGGGATTGTTAGATGCTTTGTAAGAAGCGAAATTAATTCTTTGGGTGACAAATTTCCACGGTGACCACCAGCTTGATTATTAACCGCAATGGCTGCATCAGCACCAAGATCTTCCACCTTTTTCGCAAAATGTAAATCCGTAACATCACAGAATACTTTGATACCTACAGCATGGGCTTCAGTAATAGTTTCTTCAGGATTGCCCAGTGAGGTAATTATAAAATCACAGCCTTCTTCGCATAAAACTCGTAATTGGTCTTTGTACTTGACATTAGATTTATTTACAATTAAGTTAAAGCCAAAAGATCCACCTTCAACTTTAGCTTGTTTAAGTTCCTTAATAGCCTCACGTAATTCTGGTAAAGTTCTATAATTTAAAGCTGGAATACAGCCAGCAATTCCAGATTTCATAGCTTCAATTACCATTTCTGTGTTGGAAACTAAAAACATAGGAGCTTGAATGATAGGATATTTTATATTAAGTAATTTGGTAAGCATATCTGATATGATAATTAATTAATCACAAATATAAACTAATTTATATGCATGCATAATAAATTTTTTGAGCTCCCATAAATATAAAAGCCCAACTAATTAAAGTTGGGCTTTTAACTTAATTAATGATTAATACTTACCTACGTCTAGGGCTTTTTGATACAATTTTCTTAATAACTGTACCTTTATTAGTCGTTATGCGTACAAAGTATAATTGATTATCTGTTTTAGACATATCGATTGTACTTATAGCTTCGACACCTTTGACATAATTTACATTTTTGATTTTTTGAATTAATGCACCTTTAATATCAAATATTTCAAGGGTTACATCAGTGTCATAATCCATTTCATAAGCAATATTCACTTCCTTATCAAACGGTACTGGATAAGCTCTAAAACTGCTGAAAATCGATGAACCTATAGTAGTTGATGCTTCACATTCAAACGCTCCAACAAATTCAGTTTGATTATCATCTTCTGAGCATACATCCTCCATACTCTTGCTGCACATACAAATCACTTCACAAGTCACTGCATGAGCTATAATATAAATACCTTCAGAATTACTTGCAGTTTCATTGTCAACTACTACAGAATAGGTCTGAACATATCCCGAGAATGAAGGGTTGAATGGATATTGTCCTGGAGCCACAGTATAATTTGCAGCACGACCTCGTCCTCTAGGATAAGGCTCGCATCCGACATAAACATGAGCTTCATTCATAACATATCCTGCTGCTATATTGTAAGTAACAATTACTTCAGATGCGCTATAGCTTACATCTACAGTACCAACAAGATTTCCTCGCCAAGTATCGCAATGTGCGGCTCCAGCCCATAAGTCCATGGTATAATCACCATACTTGTTGAAATAGTTTGTCCAACCCCAACGACTAAAGTCAGGTATAAAGCATTGATCCCCTGAATTTGCTTTTGCAAACGCCGTTTCACAATTATCAATTAAATCAAACTCTCTAATTATAGAACAAGTTTCAGTACCTAAATTACCACATTCATCATACACTTGGAAATCATAATAGCCAATTTCAGAACAACCATCTGGCGCTGTTTCAATTCTAGTTGGACCATCAAGCGTTAATGTTCCACCATCTGAACAATTATCAGACCAAGTTGCAGTTAATGAAGGAAATTCGTCATTACAAATATCATCCAAATCTTCAGGACATACTATTACTGGCAATTCCGTATCCACTGTCCATGTGTAAGTCACACTGACTTCTTCTGCTGCATTACCACAAGCATCCGTATAGTTCGCTGTCCAGGTCTGACTGTAAGCACAACCATCATTGGTTGGTCCTGTAGTACTTGGCACTAAATCCATCTCATCATCTAAACAATTATCGTCAACCTTGAATGTTGGTGGTGTTATTTCAGGATTACATCCTAGATCACCACTAACACCATTGGTTGTAATAACTGGTACTTCCGTATCCACTGTCCATGTGTAAGTAACACTAACTTCTTCTGCTGCATTACCGCAAGCATCCGTATAGTTCGCTGTCCAAGTCTGACTGTAAGAACAACCATTATTAGTTGGACCATTAGTACTTGCTTGAATTGGCATGTCACTATCTAGACAATTGTCATCTACCTTGAAAGATGGTGGAACAACTTCTGGATTACAACCCAAATCACCACTAATACCATTGGTTGTAATAACTGGGTCTTCCGTATCTACTGTCCATGTATAAGTTACACTGACTTCCACTGCTTGATTATCACATGCATCTGTGTAATTAGCTGTCCAGGTCTGACTGTAAGCACAACCATTGTTTGTTGGTCCTGTTGTTTGTCCGATTACTGGTACATCCTGATCCAAGCAGTTATCACTCGCACTAAAAGTTGGTGGTGTGATCGTTGGATTACATTCGGTGTAATCTATGTTTCCTGTACTGGCTGTTATTACCGGAACTTCTGTATCCTCTGTCCATGTATAAGTTACACTGACTTCCACTGCTTGATTATCACATGCATCTGTGTAATTAGCTGTCC
>NZ_JABANC010000002.1 GCF_012931685.1 Hanstruepera ponticola | reverse complement strand
ATCCAGAGACATTAGATTTAGGTGTTGTAGAGCCAGGAGTAACTACAGGAGTAGATGTATTGAACTTGATTAATGACAATGGTATTTGTGCATCATTAGATGTGCCAGGTGCTCCAATTTCCGTAATGGAATGCATGGCAGACGCAGGTACATTAACAGCCGATATGTCTTCAGTAGAGTTAGTAAATGGTATGGCTACGTTATCAGCTACACCAGATGGCAACTCAAATGTACCAGCAGGATACAACACAGTTTATGTCTTAACACAAGGATCAGGATTAGTGATAGTTAATGCAGGTGGTGAGCCAAGCTTTGAAGTAAGTGAGTCAGGAGATTACACCATTCACACATTGGTATACAATCCAGAGACATTAGATTTAGGTGTTGTAGAGCCAGGAGTAACTACAGGAGTAGATGTATTGAACTTGATAAATGACAATGGTATTTGTGCATCATTAGATGTACCTGGTGCTCCAGTGCATGTTAAGGATAATGTATGTGTTGCTTATTCTGGAACCATGTATTCTATGAACCCTGTGAATTGCTTGAATGATGGTGCTGCTACTTTGATGGCATCTCAAGATGAAGCGGCAATTATTCCAGACGGCTTCCAACAATTATTTGTTTTAACGGAGGCTTTTTCTTTAACTATATTAAATGTTTCAACTTCCCCAGAATTTACCGTTAATAATAGAGGCTTTTATAGAATTCACAGTTTAGTGTATGATCCAAGTACGCTTGATTTAAGTGTGGTTGAAATTGGCGTAACTACAGGTTTTGACGTTGTGAATTTAGTGACAGATAATGAAATTTGCGCCTCACTAGATGTTGCCGGAGCTATAAATTTAGTTTTAGCCTACGATTGGATTTGTGATTTTATAGAATACTATTTCCATAAAAATGGAAATGATAATTCCAATTTAGCATCATATGTAAATAATCATGATAGTTATAAATCATTTGAAAAGGATTTTATTGATACTCATTCTGAAATTAGAATGTTTCCTAATCCCGTGGTCAATGATTTAAATGTGAATATCCGATTGTTTGATGACGAAATAATGAGTTTTAAAATACTTGATATGACTGGAAGACAAGTTTTATCGGGCAATGGAATGACATTTGACACGGGTTCAAAGAGTATTAATACAAGCGCCTTAAAGAATGGTATGTATATACTTAATTTTGAATCTGATTACAGAACAATTTCAAAGAAAGTTTTGATTAATAGATAATGAAAAAGAAAAATTATGACTTTCTTAAGCCCCTTAATTGGGGCTTTTTTTATGGAAAAAATTCAGATAATTTTACGAGTAATTGTTCGGGTTTATAGGGTTTTGGTATAACAGCATTCATACCAGACTTAATACATTTATCAAGTTCTGACTTTACAATATTGGCTGTCATGGCTAAAATGGGTGTTGATTGAATTGAATTTTTATTTAGTTCCAATTTACGGATTTCAATAGTAGCTTCAATACCGTTTAAAACAGGCATGTGCAAATCCATTAATATAATGTCATATGTATTTGATTTGGAGTATTCCAATGCTTCTTTACCATTTTTTGCTTTTGTCAAGGTAAATTTCTTAATGAAATAATTCAAATCATCTTCAATCACCATAGTATTAAACTCATCATCTTCAGCCAATAAAATCTGTATACCCTGTAATTTAGACCCAATTTCTAAAAGTTCGGGTTCCGTTAAAATAGCTTTGGTTATATTTTCGGTGGGTTTATCTAGTAGTGGTAGGGTAAAACAAAACTGACTACCATTACCTTCTTCACTCTCTACCCATATTTCGCCATCTTGTAATTCGACCAATTTTTTCGATATACTCAATCCTAAACCAGTACCTTTAAATATTTGTGATTTTGACTTTTCGCCTTGTTCAAATGAATTGAAAATAGTTTTTAGTTTATTTTTAGATATTCCTATTCCAGTATCTGTAACGCAGAAAAGGATGGTTTGCGGTGTTTGAAGTGAACAGCTTATTTGAATTGAACCTTCATCGGTAAATTTAATCGAGTTTCCTACTAGATTAATCAAGATTTGATTTAGTCGTAATGAATCTCCTATAATTTGATCAGGTACATCAGGAGCTATTTCATAGTTTATTTTAAGTGCTTTTTCTTGGGCTCGGTATTGTAAAGTTTTAATCACACTTTCTATAATGGCTTTTGGATTCATTAAAACATGTTGAATTTCTAGTTTTCCAGATTCGATTTTTGATAAATCTAAAACGTCATCTAATAATACCAGAAGATTGTCTGAACTTGTTCTCATAGCCTCTAAATATGTGACTTGTTCGTTGAGATGCTTATTTCTTAAAAGACTATTTGTCATTCCTGAAATGGCATGCATAGGTGTTCTAATCTCGTGACTCATATTGGCTAAAAATTGCTCTTTGTATTTTTCAGACTGCTCTGCACGTTGTTTTTCATTTTCAATTATCAGCTTTTGTTTTCTGACCAATTTGATTCGGTTTATTAATGTGAAAACTATGGGTAACAAAACTAAAAAAGCAAAAATATTTATGTAAATGATAAGCCTTTGATTGGCTATTTTTTGTGAAGTTAATTGATCTTGTAAATTGATTTTTTCCTCTAAAATTTTATTAGTGATGCCAACCAATTCCATACCAGATTTATAAGACCCAGATTTTTCAGAAATAGCTTCAAACTTTAAAGTATGTTCCATGGCCTTCTCATGATCACCTACCTCTACATAAATTTGTTTGAGTAGAACATGTGCATTTGATTGAATTTGAAATTCATTATTTCTTTCAGCTATTTTAAGACCTATATTAGTATAATATATGGCACTATCAAATGCTTTTAAATTAAAATAGGCTGTACCAATATTTATTTTTCTAAACGCGATTTCTCCATCTGATGGACCAGGTTCACTTTTTTTAATATGATAAAGAGCCTTTTGGTAGTTATCCTCTTCTTTAAAAAGCAAATAATATAAATAATGCGCTTGTGAGATTAAATTGCTATCGCGTTTAGATTCAGCTTCTTTCATGAGCAAGTTAACGAGGTCATGCGCTTCTTGTTCTTTTCCAAGGATATGGCTATAAAAAGCAATAGACCCTTTTGAGTCAAAAACTACCGCATTCAAATTTTGAGCTTTAGCTTTTTCAATGGCCATTTGATGATATTCAATACTGCGTTCATATTGGACTTGTGCTGCTAATAGCCATCCCATTTTTTTATAGAAGTATGGAGCTATTTTTACTGCAGAATCATGGGTAGCGTTTTTTTCTAGAATTTCTTCGAGCTTTTTTCCATTCAGAAAGGCTTTATTGTAATCAATATTTTTTAGATGGAGTAAAAAAAGATTATGTCTGTTTGAAATTTCTGAACCCAAGTTGTTTTTTTCTTGAGCATTTTTTAATTCAGTAACAATACTATCAAGCTGCTGTTGATATGTTTTTTCTTGAGCATTAATTAAACTAAAATAGAAAATTAGGAATGATGTTATTAAAGTGCTTTTCATCTTATAACACTTTAGCTGTTTTGAACCAATTAACAAAGGACTCTTTTTTACGCCTAGAAATAGGAATATTCATTCCGTTTGATATGTTAATTGAAATACTATTGGGTTGGTCAACAATATGTGTTTTATTAATTATGTACGATTTATGACATCTAAAAAAGCCTTTATTGGATAATAAATCTTCTAAATCACTTAAGGTTTTCGATACAAGTTCTTTTCTATTGCTAATCAGGTGTATAATACTATAATTTCGGTCGCCTTCAATAATAATGATGTCTTTTAAAGCTAAATGTAAATCGCCTTGTTGTGTTTTTAAGGGTAGAATTTGATCAGAAATGTTTTTAGTATTTAAATTGTTTAGTGCTAAACCAACTTGTTCACTTTTCCCTACTTTGTGGTAATTAGATTTAAAGCGTTTTATGGCATTTTTTAATTCTTCTAAATCGAAAGGTTTTAAAAGGTAATCTAATGCATTAAAGCGAATAGCTTTTATAGCATAATGTTTATATGAGGTAATAAAAATGGTTTTAAAGTTAATGGTATCAAGTCTGGATAGCATTTCAAATCCAGTCATATCAGTCATTTCAACATCTAAAAAAACAAGATCTGGTTTTAATAAGATAATATTTTCTAAACCTTCCTTGCCATCATTTCCTAAACCTACAATGTTAATATCTGGAAAATATTGGTTGAGTTTATCCTTTAATAACTCTTGAATAAAAGGGTCATCATCAATTATGACACATTTAATGGTTTTGGAAGTTGGCTGAAAGTTATTCAAAATGCGATTCAATAATTTGTGAAACCTCTTTGGTTGCTCCTTCTAATTTATAAATTATATCATTACCAAGGGCTTCTAATTCTAAAAAAGACATGGTATCATACTCAAATTCAAGTCTTTGTATGGGTTTAATAATATCTTGAATACCAAAAAATTGTAGTTGAGGACTCATTTTATGAAGCACTTGACGAATTTGTTTACGGTCATTATTGTCTAGTGCTTTTTTAAGTTGCTGTAAGCGTTCTGGAATAAGTTCTTGGAATTGGTTCAAATATTTTATCATGCGATTTGTATTTCCTCTAGATATGGAAATAACATTATCGAGATTGATAAAAGTTGTATTTCGTTCTTTATTCATGGCTATTAATTTCTTAAGTAGAATGTAGTTTAAAGATACAGCAATTATTAATACGTTGAAAAACAAGTAATCAAGCGGTTTAGCTAACGGTTTTTGCCGTTTGATAAACCATACGTACAAAGTTTGTGTCGCTCGATAAAAAACTCTGGTTTTATCATTTTAGATGGTTTAATATTGGTTTCAGATTTGAGAATCTAAAATGCTAAATCAACAAATAACTATTAATCTAAAATCAACCAATCATGAAAAATTCAATTTTAATTATCGCCATGGCTTTATTTACATTTAGTTGTAATACTGAAGAATTATCTGAGCCCATTGAGCAAAACATTACGTTAGAAAATACTAGAAACTTATCAGAAAATATTAAAATCTTGCAATCAAGCTCGGAATTTAGAGAGTTTATTGCATCTGGAGATTTAGAAAGAAACACTGGGAATGGAATTATGTTATTAGACGATGGTTTTAATTTGTCCTATGCGGCCAATACAGGAGAAAGCTTATATATTATTGGTGGTACAGGAAGTATCGAAGCTATGCCCAATGGTAGAGCACGCTTTTCAATCCATACGAATAATCCCTCTGCGGCAGTAATTGACTTGGCAACGTTTTCAACTACTTATTCGAGTGATTGTGTAGAGGGTCCATTAGGAACTTTCAATTATAATTTCATAAGTGAATATGAAGTAGTAGTATTTGAGCCAATTCCAGGGTTAGTATTTACCTTGTACATGCCTACAGGTGAAAACGCTTCAAATGAATCTGCTAACGGACATTGTAAAGTAAGTAATGCTCAAGCCATGTATGACGAAAACTTCGAATTTATTGGTTGTACAGAAGCTACAGAATATAAAACTATGCGTTTAAGCCAAAACTCGGGTATATCGGTAGAATAACACTTTCTAATCAACCAACCATTTTTTAGTTAAGAAAAGAGCACCTCATTTTTTAGGGGTGTTCTTTGTTTATTGTTAAATGTATGGCAGATAACAGATCACTTTTTAATTGCGAGGACATCATGTTTGCTTTAGCGAATTTCTGGTTGACCTCAAGCTCAATTCCCAAGTAGTTGCAAGGGAATTGTTTTCTTAAATACGTGGTGAAACCATCTGCTTTTCCTAAATATGGATAATTAAATCTAATGTTATAATTAGGATTGCTTTTTAAGATACTTAGTTTTAATTTCTTGCTCCATTGTTTTTCTGACGAAAGTCTTGAATCATATAATAAGCCAATATCACAATTTCTTAAGTTATTATTTAAAATAGGCGTAAAAGAGTGTACTGAAATATGTAGAACATGTTCATTAATGTTAATATAGTTTCTAATTTGATTCTCAACGTTGTTTCTGTAGTCTAAATAATAACTGTTAATGAGCTTTTCTTTGTCTGCTTTTGAAAGATTTTTTGAAAATTCAGAAAATAACGCGTTATGATGTAGCGACCTATTTAGTTCAATGAGTAATCTACTTATCTCACTATAGAGCGAAAAATCGGATAATGGTTTTAAAGAGTGAAATAAATCTAAACTTCCAATATCCAGACCTCTGTGTGAGTTTAATACCGATTGATGTTTTTTAAAATATTCAAAAAATTCGATTGGAATCGAGTTTCCACCATGTTCACAAGTTAAAATGAGTTTCACGGTTTGAAAAGCTTATTTTCCTGAAGGCATTCAGCAAGTTTTGTATAGGTGTGTTTTATATACTGTTCAGTATGGTTATTTTCCATTGCATTTAAAATGCGAGTCGCCAATGTCCCTTCATTTAAAATGAATTCCAAGGTGTCATGATGCGATTTGTGAATGTTTTGTTTAGCCAGAGCATACAAATGTTTCCAAAGGCTTTGTACCGAGACAGGGTTTTCTAATTTGAATAAACGCAAGTAATCAATATTGTCTATAACAAAACTTTCGGCATCCTTAATTATCGGGTTTAAAATGTCAAATAGTTCTTGCTTGAGCCATTTTTTTTGTTGCTGTAAAGAACCTAATTGTTTATCTACAAGTAGTTTGATGACTTCTATGATTAAAACACAAATCGCAATATCGGCCTTTGGGCATTCCTGAATATCTACTAGACGTATTTCAACAGCGTTTCTATCAAAACGTGCAATGGCGCCACGAGAATTTAAAAAGTGATGATCCAGTATTTTTTTGGTATCATGAGGTCTAATAGCACTTTTTATAGGTTCAAAAATGGTTGCATAATAATCTACCTTCGTAAAAACGCGCTCTGGAATTACCAAACCCGTTAATTCTGGAATTTCTTTCTGATTGGTTTTATAGTATTCTAAACGCGTGTCTTTAAAGCCAGTTTTTTTGCCTTCCAAAATAGGCGAACTCGCACATAAACCCGGAATTAATGGTAAAATAATTCTAATAGCAGCATGTAATTTTTCAAATTCCTTGTCATCATAAAAAGGTAAGTTGATGTGCGTACTTTGAACATTACTCCAACCATGTCCCTTACAATTAAAAATACGGTTGTATAGTTCGTAAACTTCACTATAGCTATGCTTCCACAGCTCTGTCTCCTGTAACGGATTTAGCAAAGGATGCGCAGCAGTTGGTAATAATTGTGAGTTTAAGGGCTTTAAAAGCGTATTTATTTCTAAAATATTTTGATGAAATAAATCAGATAAATTATTAAGATCTGGTGTAGGTCCATTGGTTTTTAACTCTACAACATGTGCCACCAATTCGTTACTCCAAGCAATCGCGCCATTTTCTATATCTGAAGTTAATGTGCCATTTTTTTTAGTAAGTAGTTTATCAACAATTGGAGCTGGTTTCAAGTTATTATAAACCAACATATACTCAAGTTCAATACCGTAAACTTCAAATAAATGATATTTCTTGCCCATCTTAATCTAATCGGGTTTTAAATGCTAAGAGAATTTCAGTATAAACAGCATCACCATAATGTAAATCTTCTACGCCAAAATCTATATTCGGATTATCATTTATCTCAATGACCATAGGTTTGTTGTTTACCACCTTAATATCGATACCATAAAGACCTTTACCCATGAGTCTGGCAGACTTTAAGGCCATATTTAGTACTTTTTTTGGCACTTTTTCAATTGGTAAGCATTCCGCATTGCCATCTTGATCATCTTTTTTCTTGGCATTCCAATTGTAAATTTGCCAATGTCCTTTTGCCATATAATATTTACAGGCATAGAAGGGATTGTCGTCAATAATACCAATACGCCAATCATAATCTGATGGGCAAAATTCTTGCGCAATAATTAAATCGGATTCCTTGAGCATTTCTGATACCAAGGTCTGAAAGTCCTCTTCAGTTTTAGCTTTTTTTACTCCAAAAGAAAACGTGGAATCTGGAGCTTTGAGTACACAGGGTAATCCAACCATATCTAAAGTTTGATTTCTGTTGTCCTTGTGAACAATAACTGTTTTTGGAGTATCTATATTGGCATTTTTCAACGCTTCTGCCATATATACTTTATTACAACATTTTAAAATAGCATCCGGATAATCAACGAGAGCTATCCCTTCTTGCTGTGCTTTTCGGGCAAAGGCATAAGCTTCGTTATTCACTTCAGTACTTTGACGTATAAACAAAGCATCAAAAGAAGATAATCGCGAGAGGTCTTTGGGTTCAATGATTTCTGCATAAATATTCATCTTTTCAGCAAGATCAATAAATTTTTTTAGGGCTTTTTGATTACTGGGAGGAGCAGGATCATTAGGGTTTACCAAAATGGCTAAATCGAAATCTGAAGTAACAAGTTTAGGGGTATCATAGCGTTTTTTTGAAAAATACTGATTCGCAAAAATATGTACACTTTCAAAATGCTCTGCTGGTATTTCGGATTCTGAAATGGCTCTAATGTTTTGAACATGCCATTTTGTAGTATGATTAAATTTTACTCTTAAAAACGGAACCTGAAAATGTTTGTAAA
This sequence comes from Hanstruepera ponticola, assembly GCF_012931685.1. GTDB lineage: Bacteria > Bacteroidota > Bacteroidia > Flavobacteriales > Flavobacteriaceae > Hanstruepera > Hanstruepera ponticola. Next base: position 597,160 of record NZ_JABANC010000002.1, on the reverse strand, counting down.
ATAGAGCGCTCAATTCCTTGTATTTTTGAGCAACATTCTGGCCAAAATAAATGCTTAACGTGAATTCCTGTGATTTAATGTTTTTTAGACTTTGTTGAATAACATCATCAAATTCATCAGATACAATACGAACAAGTTTTAAGGCTTTTAGATCCACAATGTTTTTTACAGTTGGAATTGGCATATGTCCACGAGCTTCAGCCAAAAGCGATACATAATAACCTTTTGATTGATAGGAATAGTCTTTACACAAATTAAAAATTCGTGCTTTTTTTAACAGTGAGTACTTTGGATTTGTAAGATAATCTTGCGAAGATATTACGGTAATGTTCTCAATCGAAAAATGCCATTTTTCAGGTTGATTAACAACAATATATTTATTCATTAAATGCGCAAAAATGCGATATAAAATTTTTGCAATATTAAGTTATTTTTTGACACGTTTTACAAATGGAATAGATAATTATTAATTATATAACTAGTTGTTTTTTAAATATTTAAAAAGTGTAATCACGGATATTAATGTCCAGGCTCCTTCCAAAAGAATAAAAGGTATATAATGGAGTAAAATAGAGGCAAGGCAAGCTATTCCAGCTCCAATTAAATTAAGTAATATAAATGGCAAATCGGTGCTTTTTAGTTTGCCTGATACGTTTAAAAAGTAGGCAAGCAATATTAAAAAAACACCAATAAAACCTAACCAGTCTATGAAAGTCATTTTTTGCGTAGTTCAAAAATATCTTTTCTCCTGTCCTTCAAATTTCTAACACTGCCGAATTGGTTGAGTTCTCGCAGCAAATCAATGTCAACATCAGCAATTAAAATCATCTCGGTATTTGTTGTGGCTTCTGCTTTTATGCCATTGGCTGGAAATGAAAAATCACAAGGTGTAAATACCATAGATTGTGCAAACTGAATATCCATATTATGTACTTTTGGTAAGTTACCAACACTACCAGCAATGGCAACGTAGCACTCGTTTTCTATGGCTCTTGCTTGTGCACAATGTCTAACTCTAGAATAGCCATTTTGAGTGTCCGTTAAAAAAGGTACAAATAGAATATCCATACCTTCATCTGCCAACAACCTGCTTAATTCAGGGAATTCTGAATCATAACAAATCAATATGCCTATTTTGCCGCAATCGGTGTCAAAGGCTTTAATTTCTGAGCCTCCTTGCATACCCCATACTTTGGCTTCATCTGGTGTGACGTGAAGTTTTTCATATCGGTCTATAGAACCATCACGTCTGCATAAATAACCTGCATTATAGAGTAAATCATCTTTAATCTCTGGCATACTGCCTGTAATAATATTGATGTTATAAGTTATTGCAAATTCAGAAAATTTCTGAACGATTATAGGGGTAAATTCAGCCAATTTTCTAATGGCTTCCGATTCTGATAAATGGTTGTTTTCTGCCATTAATGGCGCATTGAAAAACTCTGGAAACAAAGCAAAATCAGAACGATAGGCAGCAACAGCATCAATAAAATATTCGGCTTGTTGCATAAGTTCGTCCATATCTTTATACAATCGCATTTGCCATTGGATTAATCCTAACCTCACGACTTTCTTTTTAGTAGCCGCTTTTTTAGTAGGTTTTTCATAATAAATATTATCCCATTCCAATAGTACAGCATATTCGCCAGAAGCTTTGTCGTCTTCTAAATAGCCCTTCAAAATTCTAACAGGATGAAAATCATTTGAAATTTGAAAATTTAGTACGGGATCGTGAATTTCTTTTCGTCTGACTTTATCAATGTATTCTTTTGGCGTCATTTCAGCTGCATGCTTGTGATAATTTGGAATTCTACCACCAAAAGCAATGCCTCTTAAGTTTAATTTTTCACACAACTCCTTTCGGTAATCATATAAACGCCTTCCAAGTCGTAACCCTCTAAATTCAGGTTTTATAAAGACATCAATACCATACAAAGCATCACCTTTTTTAGCATCGTGCGTGTTAAAGGTGTAATTACCAGTTATATCATCATAGGTATGAATATCATCAATACTATCATAGTCAACAATAATAGATAATGCACATCCAGCTATTTGATTATTTACTTTAATGATGACTTGACCTTCAGGGAATTTTTCAATCAATGTTTTTATTTGATGCTCTCTCCAATACAAATTAGGCATGGACTTATAGGCTTCTTGCATGGCGCCTTTAAGTTCCTGATAATCATTTAAAGTTAGGTACTCGAGTTCAATATTTTCTATGTCTTGAGGTTTCATTTGTTGCAAATTAATTATGTAAAGGTAATCGAAATTATAATGAATAAAACCAATATTATTTTTATTAATTTATCCGATAAATGGGATAATGTAAATGTGACTTTTCGTAGTGATTGGAACGTTCAAAAATCCAATTAAGCTGGGAATACCAGTTACTTGCAAATTCAGAATCTGTTTCTTTCTTTTTGTCGAATTCCGTTTTTAGTTCTGGATTGTTATTTATAATATCCAGAGCTTCATCTTCAAAAACATAAGGTGAAAAGCCTTCTTTTTGCTGTAGAATGGTATCAAAGAAATTCCAATTAAAAAACGAATCAGGCGCTTGGGGTTCTAAAGTTTCTAATAAGTACCTTAAAGCAGATTGATTGGTTTTAATAAAACAATCGCCTTTTTTGAAAGCAATTTCATTATTCGTTGAAGTTACTTCAGTATTGTAATGTGGATAATGCCCTTCGTAAGCAGTTTTGCGTGTTTCGTAATTAGATATTTTATACGATTCAACTAGAATGGTGGTGTCCTTTTCAAAGCGTTTCATTTCAACTTGATTTAATTTCAACAAATCAATAATATGGTGCCAACCTTTTGGTATGATATAAGCTCTTGGTACGGTTACTTCAATTTTGGGTTTAAAATAGTTTTTATAAACTACATCTTTAGTAAAAGGTTTTTCTCGATTATACTTTAAACGTTTGGCTCCTGTTATTTCACTCTCGATAAATTCACCTTCATAACCTTTAAAATGTAATGTACTTGTTCGAGATGTATCTATTTCCCAATCAAGAGTATATGAATTGTTGGCTTGAAACTTCATAAAGCTCAATTGTCTGTTGACTTTTATTGCATCATGATTTTCTTCAATAATTTCTATCATACTTATCATGAGTTCATAAGTACCTTCTACACGTTGTTTATAGGGCTTTAACATATGAGTTTCAACCATCATACCTAACGTATTCCACAATGTAGTATAACCCGTTGAATATCTAGGATAATCCATAAACTGACTAAAACCTTTTTCAGGAATCTGATTAAATACGTTGACGTAAGGCGTGATATCCCAATCTTTTTTTGTTAGCTTATTTTCTAGTTGTGGCATTAATTCAGTATGTAAATAATTACCTAGTGAACCGCCTAGTTTGTTGTGTTGTGTAAATAAGTGGGTTAATGTATATTGGTAATCGGCTCCATTGCTTACATGGTTATCTATAAAGACATCAGGCTTAACTAAATGAAATATTTGTGCAAAGGTTTTAGCATTTTCGGTATCACATTTTATAAAATCACGATTTAAATCGTAGTTTCTGGCATTACCTCTAAATCCATATTCTATTGGCCCATTTTGATTGGCACGTGTTCCTGAATTTCTATTCAGACTACCACCAACATTGTATATAGGAATGGTTGCCAAAACCGTATGTTTCGGCATGTTAATTTTCCCTTGAACAAGATCACGATACAACATCATCGTGGCATCAACACCATCGCTTTCTCCTGGATGAATACCATTATTAATAAGTAAAATTCTTTCATTAGTCCTAACAGCATCAAAATCAAATTCCTTGTCTGGGTTTAAAGTCACTACATGCAAAGGTTCACCAGAATCTGTAAGGCCCATAGTTTGTATGTTAATTTCGGGATACGTGTTGGCTAACTTCTGATAATATGAAATTGTTTGTTGATAGGTCGCCGTTTCTGTTCCGTTACTCTTTTCAAAAACGGTATTGAAGTCTTTTTTACTTTGAGCCAAAAGATTTATTGAAATTAAAAAAACAAGAAGTAAACTAAAAATTCTATTCATGAATAGGTATTTTAAAAAGTAAACTTAATCAATTTAAACCAATATAAACTTGTGCTTCTTAAGATTAACCGTATTTTTGCGGCTTGTAAAACAACCATCATGACAGAGTTTATTAGAAGGCGTGCAGCCAATGCCAAAAACGATATTTTATCTGGTTTAACCGTTGCTTTAGCATTGGTTCCAGAGGCAGTTGCTTTTGCTTTTGTGGCAGGCGTAGACCCATTAGTTGGATTGTATGCAGCCTTTATGATTGGCTTAATTACGTCAATATTTGGTGGTCGACCAGGTATGATTAGTGGTGCTACAGGTGCTTTGGCAGTGGTTATGGTTAGTTTGGTAGCCGAAGGTAATGCCATGGGAGCAGCAGGCGAGCAATTGGGATTATATTATCTATTTGCAACGGTAATTCTGATGGGGATAATTCAAATGTTAGCAGGTGTTTTTAAGCTTGGAAAGTTTGTTCGTCTTATTCCACATCCCGTAATGATGGGCTTTGTTAACGGATTAGCTATTGTGATTTTCCTATCACAATTAGGAATGTTTATGACAGTTGAAAATGGAAAGGAAGTGTGGTTATCTGGAACTGAATTATGGACTATGATTGGTCTTGTTACTTTAACTATGGGAATCATGTTTGGTTTACCTAAATTAACCAAAAAACTACCTGAAGCCTTATTAGCTATATTAGTTGTTTCTGCTATTGTAATTTTTGGAAATTTAGATGTAGCCACTGTTGGTAGCTTTATTCGTGAAGGTGGTGGTGAAGGCTTAAAAGGTGGTTTGCCACAATTTCAATTTGACATATTTGAGAAAGTACCTTTTACTTGGCAAACCTTAAAATTTATTGGTCCTTATGCGTTGATATTGGCAGCTATAGGTTTAATTGAATCTTTAATGACCTTGAATCTCATTGATGAATTAACTGAAACAAGAGGTAATACCAATCGCGAGTGTCTGGCGCAAGGTGGCGCAAACATCGTAACAGGCCTTTTTGGAGGCATGGGAGGTTGTGCCATGATTGGGCAATCCATAATCAACATCAAAGGCGGTGGTCGTACACGATTGTCTGGAATTGTTGCTGCTTTAGCTTTACTAGGCTTTATTTTGTTTGCGTCAGGTCTTATTGAACAAGTACCTATTGCAGCTTTAGTAGGCGTGATGTTTATGGTAGTTATTGGGACTTTTGCTTGGTCAAGTTTTAGAATTATGAATAAGATTCCTAAAACTGATTTGTTTGTATTGATTTTAGTTTCTGGTTTAACGGTTTTATTCGATTTAGCCATTGCTGTGATCGCAGGTGTTATTGTCAGTGCTTTGGTATTTTCATGGGAAAATGCGAAGCGTATTCGTGCGCGTAAACGCTTTAAGGATGATGGCACTAAAGTTTATGAAATTTGGGGACCATTATTCTTTGGCTCCATAAAGGCTTTTAACGATAAGTTTGATGTTAAAAACGACCCAGATACCGTTGAAATAGATTTTGTGGAATCACGTGTAAGTGACCATTCAGCATTGGAAGCTATTTTTAATTTGGTGGAAAAATATGAAGCCGAAGGTAAATCTATCAAACTAAAACACTTAAGCGAAGACTGTAAAATCTTATTATACAAAGCCAGTCCTAAATTTCGAGAAGTGATTATTGAGGATATCGATGATCCACGCTATCACTTGGCAGCCAATCCTGAAGAATTTCCAAATTCATTATCGGAATATAAGTTTTAAGTTGTTAAATATTTTTGTAAAGTTCGTCAGTTTGAGTGTCACGCACAAAGCGTGATGTATCGAAAACAAGAACTTTAACTTTAAAGAGTTCTCGATACGATTTTTCGTTCCGCAAAATCACTCGAACAGACGGGTTGATTTTTAGCATTCAAAATATTTAATAGGTATTCTTAATCTAAATTTCTAGATTGGCCATTTAGTAATTTCCAGCCATCAGTGCGTTTTATAAGTGTACCTGATTCTATTATTTTAAATTGGGAAGTAACATTGGCTGTGTCAACCATTTCGCCTTTTACAATACCTGAATAGTTCGCAATTTTTGATGATAAAGGAAAGATTTCTAAAGTTTCAAATTCAAAAGCAATAGATTGAATACTTTTGTTATTCTGAATAAGAATTGCTTTAATTGAATCATATTTTATTGTCGATTGATAACCAGGAGGCACCCAATAAAATTCTTCTGAATCATCAAGATAATCAAATTCAGCAGGCAAACCATTTTGCTTAATAGCATCGTGATAATCGTTAAACATAATTTCGATTTCACCAATAATTTGTGCTTTATCTAATTTTTTAGTCTCTTCCTTTTTGCATCCTAAAACGAGAATGATAAATAGAAAAGAATAAAGTTTCGAATATTTCATGACAATTATTTCACACGAACACTTTTTGGAACTAGTTTGGTATAATCACCATGGTTTCTAATAACATCTCGAACAATCGATGAAGCTATGTAAGATGTTTTAGCCGCAGTCAATAAGAAAACGGTTTCAATAGGAGCCAAATCCCGATTGGTGTGAGCAATAGCCTTTTCAAATTCAAAATCGGCTGGGTTCCGTAAGCCACGTAAAATAAATTTCACATTATTTTTTAAACAAAAGTCAACAGTCAATCCTTCATAAGATACTACAGTCACTTTTGGTTCATCCTTAAATGCATCAGAAATAAATTGCTTTCTTTCTTCTAATGAAAACATATATTTCTTTTCAGCATTAACACCAATAGCTACAATGACTTCGTCAAATAAGTTTACTGCACGTTTGATGATATCGTAATGTCCTAGCGTTATTGGGTCAAATGATCCTGGAAAAATAGCTCGTTTCATAATACTTCCTGCGAAAGCAGGAATCTATTGATTTAAAATTAGTAATAAATTGGATTCCGCATCATATTTCGAATGCATTTCGACAGGCTCAATGTGACACCTCGATGTCCATGCGGAATGACAACTGGTTATTCAAAGATAAGTAATTTTAACTACTCACTAATCAAAGCCTCCTCAATAGCGTTTTCAAACAGTTCCGCTAGACTAATGCCAGCAGCTCCAGCTTGTTGTGGTAAAATACTGGCTTTGGTTAAACCAGGAACTGTGTTGACTTCTAGCAAATGAGGTTCTCCGTTTTTAAAAATATATTCACTTCTGGAAAAGCCTTTCATTTTTAGAATTTCATAAACTTGTTTTGCGAGTCTTCTTACTTTATCAGCATCAGTTTCAGAAATACGAGCTGGTGTTATTTCTTGAGATTCACCGAAGTATTTTGCTTTGTAATCAAAAAAATCATTCTCGCTTACAATTTCTGTTATAGGTAAAACCTTGGTTTCTCCTTTAAATGAAATAACACCAACCGAAACTTCGGTGCCATCTAAAAAAGACTCAATAATAATTTCATCGTCCTCTTTGTAAGCTACTTCTACAGCTTGTTTAAGCTCTTCTTTTTTATAAACTTTAGTAATTCCAAAACTGCTACCTGCTTTATTCGCCTTAACAAAACAGGGTAAACCAACCTTTTTGATTATGGCTTCTTCGTCAATCGCATCACCCAAATTTAAATAGTAACTTTCAGCCGTTTTGATGCCATACGGTTTTAAAACACTTAAGCAATCCCGTTTATTAAACGTTAAGGCCGCTTGATACATGCCACAGCTGGTATGTGGTATATTTAATAATTCTAGATAGGATTGCATGTAGCCATCTTCACCTGGTGAACCATGAATGGCATTAAACACACAATCAAAAGTAATTTTGTTGTTGGAAATAGTTATAGAAAAATCATTTTTGTCAATTGGGAATTCTTGCTCATGATTATCAACATAAACCCACTTATCTTTAAAAATGTGAAGTCGGTAAGCATCAAACTTATCTGGGTTTAAAGTTTCATAAACCACATTGCCACTTTTGAGTGAAATTTCGTATTCACTGGAGTAGCCACCCATTATTATGCCAATCTTTTTTTTCATGCTTAACATTCCCTTGAAAAAGGAAACAATTTATTTATTAATTCTGCCTATCTAATCTAAAACGAACAATAAAACGTATCTATTATTAGTTAAGCTAAAATATCACTAAAAAATCGAAAGTAAAAACAGTTCTGTTTTTATATATTTGTTTCAGAAATAATCACCCATGAGTTTAATAGGATTTCTTAAAAGTAAAGTGTTTTTAAAGCAATTGGTACTAGCAGTAGTAGCTATAGTCGTTTTGGCTTTTATCATGCTCAAATGGTTGAATATTTCAACAAATCACGGTGAGTTTGAAACAGTTCCTGATTTAAAAGGGAAGTCAATTGAAGTGGCTAAAATTGAATTGAACGAGAATAATTTGGCCATGGAAATATTGGATTCTTCAAATTTCAATCCAGATTACCCAAAGTTTTCAGTTATTGAGCAAGATCCTGTTGCAGGTAAACAGGTAAAAGAAAACCGTAAAATATATTTAACGCTAAACCCTTCGGGATATAGGAAGGTGATGGTACCAGAATTGGAAGAACGCACTTTAAGGCAAGCCAAACCAACATTAGAAGCATTAGGTTTTGAAGTTGGAAACTTAAAGTATGTAGATAATATAGCTATTGATGTGGTATTAAAGATGACTCATAACGGAGAAGAAATTAAGGCTGGTGATATGCTACCAAAAACATCAAAAATTGATTTGGTATTAGGAAATGGTAAAAGACCTGGTTCAAACTAATCATGGATCAATACACACCAGAAAATCAGCCAGAAGATGATGACTTGTATGAGCATTATGCGTTTACAGCCGAAAAAGGTCAGCAACCACTTCGAATAGATAAATACTTAATGAATTTTATTGAAAACGCTACACGAAATAAAATTCAAGCGGCTGCAAAAAACGGAAATATTTATGTAAATGATGTTCCTGTAAAGCAGAACTACAAGGTAAAGCCTTTAGACAAAATCAGAGTGCTGTTTGAGCATCCACCTTACGAGTATTTACTCACGCCAGAAAATTTGCCACTTAATATTGTTTATGAAGATGATGATTTGTTGGTGGTAAATAAAGAAGCTGGCATGGTTGTGCATCCAGGTCATGGTAATTATTCAGGCACGTTGATTAATGCCTTGATCTATCACTTTGATAACTTACCTAATAATTCTAGCAACCGACCAGGTTTAGTACATCGTATTGATAAAGACACTAGTGGCTTGTTGGTGATTGCTAAAAATGAGGGAGCTATGACGCATTTGTCCAAGCAGTTTTTCGATAAAACTAGTGAACGTGAGTACGTGGCATTGGTTTGGGGAAATATTGAAGAAGACGAAGGCACCATAGAAGGCAATATTGGAAGACACCCCAAAAACCGATTGCAAAATACAGTTTACGAAGGCGATGATGCTGACAAAGGAAAGCCTGCTGTTACACATTATAAAGTTTTGGAACGTTTGGGTTATGTTACATTGGTCTCTTGTAAATTGGAGACAGGTCGTACACATCAAATTCGGGTTCATATGAAACATATGGGACATACGCTATTTAATGACGAGCGTTATGGTGGTGAACGCATACTAAAAGGAACAACTTTCACCAAATACAAGCAATTTGTAGAAAACTGTTTTAAAATACTACCACGTCAGGCACTTCATGCCAAAACACTTGGGTTTAAGCATCCTAAAACTGGTAAAATGCTCCGGTTTGATTCTGAAATCCCCGAAGATATGCAAGCTTGTGTTGAAAAATGGCGTCAGTATTCAAAACACCAAGATGTTTAAGAGAATATTTTGGATTAATCTGAAAAAATATTACTTTAGTTATAAATTATTCATCTTATGAAAAGACGTGACTTTTTAAAGCGAACAGGACAAACATTGTTAATTACTTCTGCGGTAACAATAATAGGTTCGTCTATTGTATCATGTAAATCAGATGATGATGATAATGGATTCTATAATGATGGTTATTATGACGATGGGTACTACGATGATGGCTATTATGACGATGGTTATTAATTGACAATCTTAATTTCCTTTTGACACTTTTTTTAGAGAATTAAACACTTCCTGATTGTTTTTCATGGTTAACTATGTATTAAATCCTAAATTTAAAGTAAGCAAAGAACATCACAGTTTTATTTTTACGAGTCATGAGCATGAGTATTTGCTTGATGTAACTGATTTAGCCAGTTATGACTTTATGGTTAAGTCAATTGATCGTAATGTCTTTTTTAAAGACGAAGTTCCTAAAGAATTTACAGAAGGATTTGAGGCTCTTATTCAACTCCATGTTTTAGAAATAAATTCAGTCACTAAATAAAAGCACATGTCAAAAGCATCAATTAACCAAATTGCGTTGACTTATGTTGTGCCGTTTTATCTAGACAATAGCAAGTTTAACCCACTTTTAGAATTAATAGCAATTTACAGTCGTTATAATCCCAATGTTTTAAAGCATATTCATTTTGTATTTGTAGATGATCACTCACCAATCCGTTTTATAATTCCTGAAGATGTGCCACTCAACTATACTTTATTAAGAATCACAGATGATATTGAATGGAATCAAGGAGGCGCACGCAATTTAGGTGTCAAATATGCTAAATCAGACAAAATGGTTTTAACGGATTTAGATGTATTGTTTCCTGAAAACTTATTTGAGAGCCTTATAAGCTTTGAGATTCCTAAAGATGCTATTTTTAAATTCAGAAGATATTATGGTTTAAAGGAAGTTGATCCGCATTTTAATGTGTTTTTTTTAACTCAAGACGTTTTTTACAAAAGTCAGGGTGTAGATGAAGCATATTGCGGTCATTATGGTCATGAGGATAGTTTCTTCTATTTTTTACAAAAAGCTTTAGGGACCAAATTTTATATTTACACATATTCAAATGTTGTTCATAGGGAACACAAACACTCCAAATTTAAGAACCATAATAGTTTGATTAGAGACCTAACTGTGAATGATGCACTTAATGAAAAAAAATTAAAAACATTACAAACAGCCAAAAATCCCTTGGATGCCAGAAGTGATTTGTATTTAAACTTCAATTGGGAAGTTTTAAAAGAAAACCAATTTCATTTTTAGTATAAAGCTAGTCAATGCCTCAATAGAAAATATAAAATACGCATCTTGAATTTTATTAATTACAATTGTAACTTTGAAGAAAATACAAATTGTTTATGAAACTAGTGTTATCTCCTGCCAAATCTCTAGATTATGATAGTAAATTACCAACTACCAAAGCAACAGAGTCTTGTTTTTTATCAGAAGCGGAGCGTTTAAATAAACTGCTTAAAAAGAAATCGGCTAAAAGTTTATCCAAGCTCATGAGTATTTCTGATAATTTGGGACAGTTAAATTACGAGCGCAATCAGGAATGGGAATTGCCATTTTCAAAAGATAAAGCAAGACCAGCGGTTTATGCATTTAATGGTGATGTGTATCGTGGTTTGGATGTTTATAATATATCTACCAAGAAATTGGACAAACTCCAAGATACTGTTAGGATTCTGTCTGGTTTATATGGCGTTTTAAAACCATTAGACTTAATCATGCCTTATAGATTGGAGATGGGAACAAAACTACCGGTTGGAAAAAACAAAAACCTCTATGAATTCTGGAAAAAGAAAGTTACTAAAGCTTTGAATGATGAATTGGAAGAAGGTGAGTTATTCTTAAACTTGGCCAGTAATGAGTATTTTAAGGCTGTAGATACTAAAGCCTTAAAAGTACCTGTGGTACATATTGATTTTAAAGAACTAAAAAATGGCGACTACAAAACCATTGGTATATTCGCCAAACTAGCTCGTGGATTAATGGCGCGCTATATCATTGAAAATGATGCGAAAACCTTGGATGATATTAAAGGTTTTGATTTAGAAAATTACAGATTTCATGAGCAACTCTCCAAAGAAAACAATTTGGTCTTTACAAGATAATAAACGTTCAGAATTTGAACGGCGAGCTTTTAAACCTACTGGTAAAAAGCCAAAAAACAAGACCCTACAATACGTTTTGGTTTCTCTTGTTGTATTATTTGGATTCAGTTTTTTACTTATAAAAATTAATGAAGATCCATTAGAAACTTGTTTGTGGGATTCCTTTTGTATAAACTCAAAAGACAGCTTATTGCTATACACCGTTTATGTATTTCTAACAATATGCCTCATTATAGGTTCTATAGCAGGTGCCTATGCTTTAGGAAAAAAACTAGGTAATAACATTAAGGTTTAGCTTTTTTGTTGATACTAATTTTATCTTCTGGTTTTACTTTCTTTTTAATTCTAGGACGTCTGACACCAAATGTACCTCGATTGATTTTTCCACGTTTTGTTTTTTTATCGCCTTTTCCCATTTTTTCCTATTTACTTTTTATATTACGAAAATTAAGGCTAAAAATCAAATTTATCTAAATCACTAACTATGAGATTGCTATTATCAACGCTGTTATTTTTCATCCTAACTTTTGCAACATCCCAAACCAAGTTTTCCCATGCAGCGGGAATTGCTGGTTATATAGGAACACGAGACGCTACTTCAAAAGATATTGCAGTGACCTATTCGCCCAGATACAATTTTTTGAAAGTGGGTGAAAACTCCAATCTTTCAATAGGAACACATTTAGGATTAGGCTACGTCATTTCGGATAGAGCAGTAAGTAGTTTAGCCTATCATATCCCAATACTTTTAGAGTTTAATTTTGGTCATGCTAGTGATAGAACTAAATATGCCAACAAAAGCGGTGGTTTTATTGGAGTAGGTTACAGTATTGATAACTCACAAAGAACGCTAAAATTTAACAATGGCTTCCTAACAAGTTATACCACAATAGAAGATGTTATTTCTGGTCCTATGGCAAACATGGGATTACGATTTAAGTTTTTTGGAAAGTCGGCAGGGATTAGAATATCATATTTATACGGAACAGGTGATTTTAAAGGTGGTTATTTGACCTCAATTGGGTTTCAGTATAATATTGGTGTTAAATAGTTGTTTCTCCACAAACATCCATACGAACCTTTTATTCAAGAAAACACGACGAAATTGATAGTTGGCACCTTGCCACCGCCACGTTTTTCTACGGGCGATTTACTGGAAAAGGATGTTGATTTTTGCTATGGGAGTTACTACAATAGTTTGTGGTTGTTTATAGATGAAATACATCAATTGGGATTGCGGTATGACAACTCGCAGGAAGCCATAGATCAGCGTCAAGCGTTTTTAATTGAACACCAAATTGGTGTTTGTGATATTGTGGCTTCAGCCGAAAGGGAGAAGATAGATGCTTCTGATTTGGGTATGACAAACATTGTGTTACGTGATTTGGTTGGCTATTTAAAGCAATATCCTCATATTGACACCTTATTGTTTACTGGTGGCAATAGTAAAAATGGCCCGGAGTATTTTTTTAGAAGGCATTTACGGGATTATAAGCTGAAACTGGAGTTGGTAGATAATGAAGTACCCAGAATCCATAAATTTCAGATTCAAAATAGAACCATCAAAACAGTATCATTAACTTCTGGTTCTGGAGCAGCCAATATTTCCATTAGCCGACTGCCTTTATATAAGCAGTTAAAAGCAAAAAACCCCGAGTTTAACACCTTTGATTTCCGGGTTATGCAGTACCGAGAGTTTTTTTAGATGTTGGGTTCGCGACGCTAAAGGTAGGGACAGTTGATTCGTTGATTTGGTTATTTGTTGATGGCGGATGGTGGTTGACCGATGACGGATGACCGATAACCGATGATGGGGGATGGGAGACTCACGAGGCTATGGGTTGGGACAAGGGTAGATTTTGTTCTTTAGGCTAGGGGTTGGGTAGTTTTTTTGTTAGTCCTCTTATTATATTAATTGGAAAAATTAATTGACCAAATATTACAGTAATTAAAATAAGGGTGATGCTTAAAGTCAGGTTATTATTGAAATCATATTCCATAATTTCAGTCCTATAACATTGAGTCAAAATCAAAACAATTAAAATTCCGCCAAAGGTCAAGGTTATGTGTATTAAATTAAGCCATTTTGATAGTTTTCTATTGGCTTTTTCCATAATCCAATATCCAAGTCCAATTATTCCGAAAAGTAATGAAATCAGCATGATTAAATGGTTAGTGGCAATTACAAAATAGGTGTGGTGAACATTGAATCCAAAAGAATCAGCTTTAGTAAAAAATCCGAGTAAGCAAATTATCGGAATAGAAAGCCAAAAAATCAGATATGGTTTTTTAATGAGTTTGTTCATTCAACTTGCGTCTAATGGTTTTGTGTATGATTTAACTTCGTTGAATCTTTGATTTAACTTTGTTCAGTTCGCTTTGCTCGTGTCGTTGCGTGGTTTAGCACGTAATTTAGCAAATAAACACCAGATAGAAAATTGCTTCGCCAGTTCGCTTCGCTCGTGTCGCGAGGATTTTCAGAAGTAGGCTAGAACTAGCAACCCGCCAGAATGACTTGTCGGACTGGTTACTTATAGCCAGTGTTGTGCTTGGTTTTTAATTCTTTTCTAAAAAAAAATCAACTTCTGTGTAATAATCTTCTCCATAATATTTATGAAAATCTCCATTTGGTTTTATAATTAGAATGGCTTCGCAATTTTGATGTTCAGTAAATACATTTTCATAGAAAAAGCCAGAATCTAATATAAATTCAGGCATTTTTTCGTAAATCTCTTTATTATATGAATCTTTAGTGTACACAAAGAAATCAATAGTGTTATTGTTAGAACTAATTTGGGATGAGATTCGAATCCTGTTTTTTGCTACTTGAATATTATCTTTTTCACTTAATCGAACTGATAAACAATTAGGAGCTTTCTGATTAAAATTCACAAGAATAGATTTATTATTAGGAATTGTTGTTTTTAATTCCATTTCTATTTTTTTTATTATTTCTCCGTATTCAGAGTTATTTAATTTTCCAGAATAAGCTTTCCGACTTTTCTTATATTTTGAATTAGGTTGTGTGTTTACATCTTTATTTTCAGTTGTAATTTTATTCGTTCCACAAGAAATGAGAAAAATAATTGATATAAAACAAACTCCTTTTTTTAAGATTCTGTTCATAGATTTCGGTTTGGTCAAAATTAAGCACAACGTGTTCGTGTTATGGCTAGTTGCGTTGGCTAGGACTAAAGTTAGCAAAAAAGAAACGAACCATTAGGAAAATCCGATAGGATTTTCAGAAGTAGGCGAGAACAAGCAATTACTTCTAGTCATTGTTGGCACCAGTTTTTATTCACACAATTTATTAAGTTTTTCAAAATCTTCATCAGCTTCAAAATGCTCATTCATTTCAAGGTCTAATTTAAGAGCTTTTCTAAAATCTTTGCAAGCATTTTTTTCATCACCGAGTTCCAAATAAATACCTGCTCTGTTGAATAATCCGATGTCATAATTCTTTTTTACCTTGAGAGCTTCATTAATTTTTTTAAGAGCTTCTTTAGGTTTCTTAATTTCTCTGTAAAGACTTGCCCAATTATTATAAAGAATATGAAGATTTGGTTGATTTGGGAATTCGGTTACTATCTTTTGATAATCAGCTAACGCTTCATCAAATAATTCTAATTTCTTTTTTATGTTAATCAGATTTGCCAATGATTTAAAATCTTTTGGTGTGATTTCCAATTGAGATTCTAAATCAGCTTTTGCATTCTCATATTTCTCCAATCTTATATTGGCATAAGCTCTGTCAAAGTAAATATCCGAGAAAGATGGTTTTTTCTCAATGATTTTTGAATAGTCAGAAATTGCCATTTCAAAGTTGTTATTGTCCATATAAGTGTTTGCTCTTGCATAAAGGACACTTAAGTTGTCAGGATTTAATTCTATAGATTTAGAATAGTCAGATATAGCTAATTCATATTCTTTTCTCATTCGGTACACATTTCCTCTATTCGAATATGGTCCTGGCGCATCCGGATAAAGTTTAATTGCCTTTTCAAAAATTGAGAATGCTTTATCTATTTTTCCTTTTTTCGCAAGTTCAATTCCTTTAGAATTCAGTTCCAGCGCAGTTTGGGAAATTAAATTTTGAGTCGTTAATAATAGAATTACTATTGCTAAAATTTTATTCATTTCGTTTTTTTAAATTGGTGCCAACGGTTTGTGCATGGTTAGTTGCGTGTTTCAGCACATAATTTAGCAAATAAAAACCGAATAGAAAATTGCTTCGCCAGTTCGCTTCGCTCGTGTCGCGAGGATTTTTCTTTGCCAGTTTGTACTTTGCGCTTGTGCTGTAAGTAGGCGAGAATTAGCCGTCAATTTTATATGGTGTTAGGTAACAGTTTTTTATTCTTTCTCAAATATAAATTTCATTCCGTCATAAAAACCTGAATAGGGAACGTGTCCAGCATTTTCGTAAGTCATATACTCATATTTTATTCGGTCACATAACTCATGTTCTATTCTCTTGGATAAATCAACTATTGATTGGTGTATTTCCTTGTTTGGGTCTAATGGGTCAGCCAACGAGTTTGCTACAAATAATTTTTTTCCTTTAAAATTATTGTTGTTTTGAAAAGATTTATCTGCTAGTTTATTGAAATAGGTATTCATATCTGCAAACCACCCAGCACAATTTCCTATATAATTATCAAATAATTCTGGTTTTGATAAAAAGGCATACATTACAAATAATCCACTTAAAGATCTACCTCTTATGGTTTTTTGACTGTTTGTACGATATTTTTTATCAATATATGGTACTAGTTCGCTTTCAAGGAATGATATAAAATTATCGGCTTTAGGATTTTCTACTTGGTATGAGGGTCTGCTAATTGGCATCATATCTCTGTCTCGGTCAGTATTTGAAATTGCTACAATAATTATTTTCAAACGCAGATTATATGTTACTAATCTGGCATCTATGAGATTATTTTCAGTTCCGTCTAACAAAAAGAGAACAGGATACGTATCGTTTGATACGTCATAGTCAATAGGCAGAGATACTACTAGTTGTCTATTCTCATTTAATATTTTTGATTGAAGGCTGTCTTTAATTCCAATTTTAACATTGACATCTTGAGAATAGCTAATTCCTGATTTTAAACATGCTATTAGTATAAAAAATAAAATATAGTTTCTCATAGTATTGTTATTCAAATTGTTTGCAACGTGTTTGCACTTTGTGCTTGTGCCGTAAGTAGGCGAGGACTAGTCATTACTTATAGCCGGTTGTGTACACAGTTTTTTATTTTCTAATTATCATTTTCTAATTCTGAAAAAATGGTCTTCAATTTGTTAAAGGAATCAATTGAATTCTCATATGCATCTTTATTTAGATTTAAAGATACTCTTCTTGCCAAAACATAATTTTGAAAATGGATTTCTTGCGCATAACTTTTTGCGGTCAAGTTCATATCCCAAAAACTTACATTTGAAATCAAAAAATTCTCATAAAAATCTTTGAACCCTACATAATCTAAATCTTCTACGACTTTTATGTTATTAAATGTCTCGTAGGGTTCAGATATAGAGTTACGCAAGTTTAAATCATTAAACAGTTTTAGGTCACCAGAGAATTTCAAGTTTTCATAAGTTACCGTTGTCGGATTTAAGTAGTTGGATTGCATTAGCCTATCTAGTTTTGTTGGCAATTTTGGGTTGTCGTAATCTTTGGTGTATAATATTTTAAGTACTGTGTCAACTTCTTTAAGAATTTCGATTGTAAAATCATTAATTTCATTTAATCGATCAATGTTACGATTAGCTTCATCGTCTAGCTGTGTGATGTATGCATTGCGTAATTCTAAATTATTGTTAGCTTTTACATTTTCGTTAATTGCTAAAGCTATAAGAATTCCAATTATCACAAGAACGATTTCTCCAATAGCGTATTTAAGATACTTTCCTGTTTTGTTTTGTTCCATAAGGTTGTAACGTATATGTCTAAAAAACTTAATCATATTTAACACATTTTAATTTTGAGCTTTCCGCAAGCGGCTATCTCCACCAAAGGTCTACTAGACCTTTGATTTTGCTTTGCAAAATTTTGTTGAGATAATCTAAAGAATTTTATCATTGGTTAGCGGTTTGTGTATGGCTTGTTGTGTGAAATGTCCAACGGACTTTTTTGTTGCAAACCGAAGATAGCAAATTTGCGTGGACTTTACGTAGGGAAGGTTTGAAGCCATTACTTATAGTTGGTGTTGTACTTTGGTTATTTATTTTTATTAATTTCTAGATCAATTTGAAATAATAAATCTTTTGAATTGTTTTTTAATTCATCGAAAAGATTAATAAAATTTTTGTGTTTGTCGATATAAACCATTATGAGGTCCTCTAAACTTTGAAATTGTGAATTGGATGGGTCATTTAGATATTCAAAGTCTTTCATTCGAAACGTTCTGTCATTGAAAATTTCAGTCCACTCTTTTGGGTTTCTTGTAATTTTTATAGTTCCTGGATAAGTACTGACATAATTAGCCAAAAGCTCTCTAGAATATTCGTTAAACTCTTTAATATAATTGGCTTTGGATTCAATTAATCTATAATAATCAATCATCACTTCTTTTAAAGTTGGATTGGAAATAAAATTTAATTTTCCAGAACTTACGAGTTCCCTGTAGGTATTGTCTTGAATTGTAAGGTATTCAGAATCCCATAATGGAATATTCATCAACTCTCTGCATTCATCAATAGAGTTTTGAACTTCATAGATTTTTTGTAAAAATAAATTGTTCTGATTTATTAATAGATTAGCTCTTTCTTTGCTAATATTATAGTAATGAGTATCTTTTTCTAAATCTATTTTTAATCTTTTTAAGTAGAGTGTTTCTTCTTTTTTCAGTTTATTGGATTCATTCCAATTGTTAATCTGAAGAGCAATCAATATACCAATTACAACTAGAACTATTTCTCCAATGGCATATTTAAAATACTTTCCAGTTTTATTTTTTTCCATAAGGTTGTAGCGTATATGTCTAAAAAACTTAATCATATTTAACACATTTTAATTTTGAGCTTTCCGCAAGCGGCTATCTCCACCAAAGGTCTACTAGACCTTTGATTTTGCTTTGCAAAATTTTGTTGAGATAATCTAAAAAATTTTATCATTGGTTAGCGGTTTGTGTATGGCTTGTTGTGTGAAATGTCCAACGGACTTTTTTGTTGCAAACCGAAGATAGCAAATTTGCGTGGACTTTACGTAGGGAAGGTTTGAAGCCATTGCTTATAGCTATGTTGGCATTTCGTTGTTTTTATTCCGTTTTATTTTTTTCTTTATCTGCTTGTTTTTTTAAATTATATCTGGTCATAAGTGCCATTAATATTCCAAAAAAAGAGGCGTGAAATATAAATTTCCATATTTTGAAATCTTGTCCGTCAGAATAGTCAAATCCAGCCATTAGTCCAGCGTAGACGATTCCCGAAAACAAACCTGATTTTATTATTGCTTTTGTCTGCGTATTCATATTTTTTTTAAATTCGATTTTTAAGTTATATTCAATTCTGATTGAGTGAGCAATTCGGCAATTTGCTTAATTCTTCATACGGGTTTATCAACTAAAAATAACTTTTTATTTCCTATCTTATTCATAATTCAGTCTAATTAGTGAGAATTATTATTTTAAAAATCATTTTTCTTAATTTTTAGTGCGTTGCGCCAATGAATGCCAACGGTAAGTATAAATTACGTTTTAATATAATTTATACTTTGTTGTGTGTGGTTTATTTCTAGAACATTGATTTTAATTAAGCTTTTTGAAATAGTTATAATTCTGTTGTGGGAGGTAGTAAACAATAGTACCTTTTGTTTGAAGAGATTCAACAAAGCTTAATGCATCAGAACCAGCATTAAAGTTTATGTAATTGTCATTGATGGATAACCGTTTTATCTTATTAAGGTTTGATAATGGGGAGATATCGACAATTTCATTGGCACCAAGTTCCAGCCACTCAAGGTTGATCAATGATGAAAGTGTAGATACATGCTCAATTTGATTGTTCCAAAGAAATAAATTTTCCAAAGAAGTTAAGTTCTCCAGAGCGTTGAGATTTTCGATACGATTGTTTCGAAGGTCTAGGTGCTTCAGTGCTACAAGAGTAGCAAGAGGGCTTAAATCCAATATATCATTCCCGTGGAGTGATAGCTTGTCAAGCTTTAACAAACCTGAAAGAGGTGATAGGTTATCAATCTCATTGTAATCTAAATTCAGCTGAACAAGGTTAGTCAGGTTTGAAATAGGGCCAATATCAGTTAATTTATTCTTTGATATAATAAGATGCTCCAAGCTAATTAATTTTTTGATAGGTGAGAGATCTGAAACTTTATTCTCCGGCACCCAAATACCGTACATACTATCTAATTCAGATAGAGGTGAGAGATCGCTGATTTTTCCGTTACCAAGATTTAAGACTCGTAATCTTTTCAAGTTAGTTAAAGGCGACAGGTCACTAATTGGATTAGAATCCGCAGATATTATTTGTAGATTTTTAAAGAACTCAAGACCTTTTAACGAAGTGATTCCTCTATTTCGAATATCCAATCTTTTGATACTGTCAACATGTATTTTTGTGATTTCTCCCGATGGTAATCTAATTATTTCTCTAATTGCAATTTCAAGGTTTGAATCTTCGAAAGAAACAGTTTGAGCAGATGTAATTTGGTTGAAAAGGATAATGAAAAGTATCATTAGCGGTTTCATGGATTGCTTTAATGCTCTATTCATCTTATTTTTTATTACTGTTTTTAATATTCAGTGATTTTATCAACTTCAAGTTTTCTCATGGCTTCGCCTTCTACCAGTCTGTAAGAAACTTGTCTTGTTCCTCCAGTTGGTTCAGCATTTGTATCACCTTCTTTATAGATTGGAAAGCGTTGACCTAAAGTATTTTCAACGAGCGAAAATTCATCGTGTCCCATATATCCTTTATTTATCTCGCTGTTTTCTGCTGTAGGTTGAAAATACACCTCACTCATTGATTTCTTATTATTAACGGAAAATGCGTACACATTTCCGTAACTTCCACTTCCAACTGACCGAGTAAAAACAAAAAGTTCAGGTGAGCCATCAGAATTAAGGTCTTCAACTTCTGCGTTGATTACTTCTTCACCGTCAATGTTGAATGACTCTTGGTATTCACGTTCTTTTAATCCAAATGTGAAAATTGTTAGGGTGTTTTTGCCATCTTTTTCTATTGAAGAGACATTAAATCCAACGTCTTGTAAGTTTAGTACGCTATTGAATTTTGTTTTGTCAATTTGATTTTGATCAATTGGTTCATTTATTTTTTGGTATGTTCCGGCAATACTTGCACCACCAGAGCAATAAAAATACAGTACGTTTTCATCATCTTCCTTTTCTGCAGTTATAGTGATTTGCGTATTAGTGAATTCAAACAGAATGGATTTTCCATCAATTTGGGTTTGGTAAAGTTTGTCATCTACTTTATAAGCAACTGCATCAAATGTACAAGTAGGTTTTTTCTTGTCTGCTCTTGAGCGGACTGCAATATTCAATTGATTATTTTCTGTTTCTGTAACTGATATGGCTATCCAATCATAGCCTTCATTTCTCTGCGAATAACCGTCAGAAACATAGCTGCCTAATACATTTAACGCTTCAGTGAATTCTGTTTTTGAAACTTCTTCAATCTTTTTTGTTTCGTTTTTACAGCCGATAGTCAAAAAAAGAACCATCACGATAGCATAAAAATTATTATTCATATTTTCTGGCATTTGTTGTTATGTTAATTATCGCAACGGTTTTGTAAATGGTTTGTTGCGTGTTTTAAGCACCTAATTTAGCAAATACAAACGGAAAAGAAAATCCGTGAGAGACAAGCGTAGCGAACTGGCGCAAGCAATTGTCATAAGTTGGCGAGTTCTAGCCATTAATTATGCACGTGTTAGCCACAGGTTTTTTAATCGGCAATTTTGGTAAGTTCCATACCTAAAAACTGCATCCAGTTTTCGCCATCGCGACTAAATTCACCTATTTCAACCCATGTATTGTCTTTACTGTAATCACTAGTAAACCTCACGGTACCTTGATTTGGGATTTCCATTTTCCAACGAATAACTTTATCTGAAATGATGTCTATTTCTGAAATGGATATTTTATTATCCTTATAGGCTCTTAACATGAGTTTTTTGGTTTCTGGATCTACATACATCACGCCAAAAGCTTCATGAACAACAACGGTTTCATTGGTTTCAGCATCGGTTTTTGTTCCCAATCCTTCAGCAACCATAATGTTGCAATCTGTTTTGCAATAAATATGTTCTTTGATACGCGACTCAACTCGGCCTTCTCGAGTCATAGTCCAAGCATCACCTTCCCATGTGCCCAACATAAAATGTAAAGGTTCCATAGCGTTGGTAACTTTATCCAAATTGTTCTGTGAAAAAACAGAGCATGAAAAAGCGAGTATAATTATAAGATTTCCAATAAGAGTTTTCATAATGTTTGATTTATAATTTTAGTTGTTTAGCAATGCTATAATGCGTAATGGCGCACCCGTTCCGCCTTTTATTTTCATAGGTAAGGCAATAATGTCAAAACCATCCTGTGGTAATTTATCCAGATTGGTCAAATTTTCAAAAGCTGGTATGTTTTTAGATAGTAAAATAACATGACTTTTAAACAGTTGCGATTGCCCGTAATCTATGCTTGGTGTATCAATACCAATGGCGTTAATGTTTCTATTGTCAACCAGCCATTGTGCGGCTTCAGGTGATAATCCAGGGAAATGTAACAAGGCAATGGCATGGTCACCACGTTCGGTTGTGCCTAAATATTGTTCTTTATTTGGATAGTATTTTGCAAAACCTGTTTGCAACAACACAATACTGTTATTAGGAATTTGATGACCATTTTGGGTTTCCCAGCTTGTTAAATCTTCAACCGAAATCAAGTAATCGGGATTACCCTTGGCATTATCAGACACATCAATTTTTATAGCTGAACCTATTAAGTTTTCTAACGGAATTTCTTCAACGGTTTGCCCTGTTTTAGAAAAGTGAATGGGTGCATCTATATGGGTTCCACCATGCTCGGCAGTGGCAAAATTATTAGCAGAATAATAAAACCCTTTATCGGTGTCGCCTGCAAAAACGGTATCGAGTTCAAACTCTTTGGCTGTAACCCAATACACGGTTTCTTTGGAATACTCATGTGATAAATCAATAATGGTTTTATCAGACAAGTATTTTGGAGTTTCTGCGGTAACCGATTTGGTTTGTGTTTCACAGCTTAAAAGTATTAAACTAAATACTATGCTAAAGCTTTTTAGCAAGAAACTAACGTTTTGATTAGGAAATTTTAATTTTAAGTATAAGAAATATACAACCATTTTTAAGGTTTCGTTTACGTGTTTGTGTATGGTTTGTTGCGGAATTCAGCCAAAGCTCATTTTGAGCAAGGATGAGCCAGTTTGTGACTGGCGAAAATTCCGTCGGAGAAAAATGAGCTAGGCTGTGCCTTGTTAATTTTCCGATGAACTAAATATACAAAAAACGAGTTCAACTCTTCCTCTTAACCAACTAGCGCAGCAATGAATTATACACGTTGTTGTGCACAGTATTGTTAACTATCTCTATTTGAGATTCCATCAATTTTATTACTAGGCAATCCATTGTAAATTCCACTTACTTTTTTAGGAAGAGCTATCATATACTCGACGATTATGTTCACTAAATCAAAAAGTTGACCAACGGTTTCGGGATTATCAGTATCAATTTGTCCTGGATGAACTGCATCATTTCCAGTAACTCTAACAATATCCAATGATTGTTGAACAATTTCTGGAAGCCCTTTTTTTACAAGTTCTCCGATATCTTTATTGATATTTTTTCCATCTTCTCCAAGTTCCTTACAAAGAACTTGAATTGCAAGTCTCAATAAAGCAGCTGCTCCGCGTGAAGATTTTGAATGTATCGAAGTAGCTTCTAAATAGAGTTTCCGAACTGATTCTGGCATTTCTGGGTTAGGAAATGGTGCGTTTCCATTTTCAGGATAATGCATTTTGTCCTTAATCCAGAGTGTGTTTTCATTACAGTTATGGCATTTACCAACTCTAATTGGTTCGTACTCTCTTCTATGACTAGAATCTCTTACACCATTCCACTTTGAACTCCACCAATCTTGCTTTGATAATACACCACAATTTGGGCAGGTAAAGTTATTAGAGAATACTTCAGGTTTTACAAATTTCATAAAGATAAATTTTATTCAAGATTATCGTAATTTATAAATTCCCAAGGAATTTCTCTTTTAAATGTCTGAATAAATTCTTCCATTTGTTCAAGTGAAATACTTTCTTTGAAAATTCGTATCATTCGAGTTTTTTCTGTGTCATCTCGAAATATTTCAGCAATTAATTCATCATTTCGATAGATTTCAACTCCAATTCCGTCACGCTTGTTTACGTCACTCGCAATTATAACTCTATCTTTATTTTCTTTCATTTGCGTTCAGTTGAGATATTGTGCACAACGCTATGATATGAATGCGTTTTAATATTTCGACAAGCTCAATACAGGTTATCTATATCAACTGTAAACGAAGTTCGTCTATTTTTTTGATATAATCAAGTAAATAGCGAACACCAAAAATAATAGCTGTATCTTTGACACCTAATAGAAAATGGCGCTATAAATAAGAATGTCATTTGTACAATTATTTATATGTCATTTCAATCTTTAGGCTTAACCGATGCCTTACTAAAAGCGGTTTCTCAACAAGGTTATACTGAACCATCACCCATTCAACAAAAAGCCATTCCAGTTATTTTGGAAGGAAAAGATGTTTTAGCCTCTGCACAGACAGGTACTGGAAAAACAGCTGGTTTTACCTTACCTATGTTGCAATTATTGGAAGAAAATAAGCATCAAAAATACAGACCCATTCGTGCGCTTATTTTAACACCAACTCGGGAATTGGCTGCACAGGTTTATGAAAACGTGAAAGCATATAGCGAATTTACCAATTTACGTTCGGTTGTTATTTTTGGTGGTGTTAATCAGAAGCCACAAGCGGCTGCTATACGCAGAGGTGTCGATATTTTAGTTGCCACTCCAGGTCGTTTAATAGATTTGCAAAACCAAGGGATAGTGTCGTTAAAACGTGTTGAAATTCTGGTTTTAGATGAAGCCGATCGTATGCTAGACATGGGTTTTTTACGCGATATTGAGCGTATCATGGATTCAATGCCTAAAAAACGACAAAGTTTGTTGTTTTCAGCTACATTTTCAAAAGAGATTAGAAAGTTGGCTAATGGTATTTTGCACCAACCTGTGACGGTTGAGGCCACGCCTGAAAACACAGCTGTTGAGGTTATCAATCAGAAAGTGTATCGTGTAGCCAAAGGCAAAAAAACGGGATTAATTATCAAGTTAATTTCAGATGGGAACTGGAAACAGGTTTTGGTTTTTACCCGAACTAAGCATGGTGCTAACAAGCTTTGTAAAAAAATGATTGGTGCGGGAATTTCAGCTGCTGCTATTCATGGCAATAAGAGTCAAGGTGCTAGAACCAAAGCATTAGGTGGTTTTAAATCAGGGAAAATTAGTGCTTTGGTGGCAACAGATATTGCTGCTAGAGGTTTGGATATTCCATTATTACCACATGTTATTAACTTTGAGTTACCCAATATTTCTGAAGACTATGTACACCGCATTGGCAGAACAGGTAGAGCAGGAGCCAGTGGTGAAGCTATATCTTTAGTAAGTGCTGATGAAACAACCTATTTACGAGATATTGAAAAATTAATTGGTGAAAAAATACAAGCAGCTATTATTGAAGGATTTGAACCAGATCCTAACGCGTCAACCGAACCCAGAAAGCAAGGTCAAGGTAGGCAACAACGCTCTAAACCTAAAGGAGAAAATAAGCAACAATCTAAAAGCGGTAATGCGTCTCATACTGGACGAAACCGAAATAGAAATAAAAATAGAAGACGCTCAAATAATTAAGTTTTGACACCAATTTTAAGAGATAAAATACTGGCTGTTTGTGATAAGAAAATAGCTCAAAAAGGCGATGCTGTTGGTTTGTCGTTTTATGCCTTTTTTGCTAATAAAAATGACCATCCAGAATTATTAATGGAAGCTGCAACATGGTGGATACAAACACACCAATTAGATCATTTTGAAAAGGCTGTAAAAATTAAAAGCTTGATACATGGAGAGTCAGCCAAATAATCCACTTCATGGTATTAAACTCGAACAAATCATTAATGAGTTAGAAGCTCATTATGGTTGGGAATATATGGGACATGTTATTAATATTCGTTGTTTTACTGATAATCCTTCGGTTAAATCTAGTTTAAAATTTTTAAGACGGACACCTTGGGCACGAACTAAAGTTGAAGCAATGTATTTAACTATGCTTAAAAATAAACAGTAGTTTATGCGTTTTTTGAAGATGCGGTAATATTTGTGTTCTTTAAAAAAATCATTTTTCAAGATTGATTATTCATACTCATTCGATTGCTATTTAATTGGAATTTCATGATTTTTAGAGGAGGAATAAACAAAAAGATTAATTATTGAATATTGAATATTGAATGGATTATCAAAAGGCTTTAATTAAATAATGTATTTATAAAGTGCAACCTATTTATATTAATGTCAATTAAAAAAGTCTATCCTTTTGAAAGAATAGACTTCATTTTTTTTAAGTATCTACAATTATTTTTTGCTTTTTTGTTCTTTTATAGTTTTCTCATCAATATCAAAATCGTTGGTTTCAATATTGGTGTTTCCTGTTGGATTTGTAGGATTTGTTTGTTCTTTTGTAGGTTTAAATTTTCTTTTATCTGTTATAGTTCCCATAGTTTTTAATTTTTGTGTTCGCTAAAAGATAACAATTATGTTGTGGATGTTTATTAAAACTCTCTTAAAATCAGGTTTTTAAGTGTTAAAATCCTAGCTTTTTTTCTTATTACTGGTAGCTATTATAGCTTCAACATCTAAACCTTCACCAAAAGCATATATAGCAGACATGGCAGCTTTCATAGAAATGTTGTAGTATTCAAAATCACTATTAGTCATATAGCGAACTTCACCAGCATCAATTTTTGGAGCATCAGGAATGTAAATGGTGGTATGCGTTTTTGTTTTGTCAGTAATAAACCCAATGCGATAAAAACTATCTTCTTTAAAAATTATAGCTTGCCAGAACTCATTTATAACATTATTGTTATCACCAATTAAACGGAATTTCAGCATTTGAAGTGATGGCATAAAAATGAATAATTTTTTTTCTACACCAGAACTCCAATTTTTTACAATCCCTTTTTCTATAAGTAAGCCAGCTACAAAACATAAAATTATAAGGAGTATAATAGTAACGATAATAATCGATGCCGAACCAAAAACTGAATTTAGATCAAGTGCCTCACTTATTTTGGCACTAATAGGCTTGAGAGTTTTGTGTATTTGTGTCCAAGCAAAAATTATCAATAATAGCGGAACTATAAAAAATAGTCCTCCAAAAATTAGAGCTCTTGACGATTTATTTAAAATACCCATAGTGATTATTAATTAAACTCCCAGCCAAAAGTAGATTGAAACACATAATCAGATACCGATGCTCCCTCAACAGGTTTGCTATCATAGTTATAGGTTAATCCTAATTTTATAAAGAAATCTAATGGGAGATCATATTTTAGATTCAAATTATAGTCGGCTCTGTATCTGCCGGATTCAGTTAAACTGGGATAAAATGTCAGATTTGTATTGAGGTTAAAATCTTTTACATCAAAAATATCCAAGGCCAATCCTACATAAGCCTCTAGGGAATTTCTATTGGTGTTATTAATGTCTGTGAACTTTTCGTTGTTGAAAGCTAAACCAAAACCACCACCAAAATACATACGGTTAGAATGTATGACATATTTACCTAGTCCACTTTTTACCGTAGAACGCAATTGAAGTTTTTGTTCATCGTTAGATAAAAAGTCACCTGAAAGGGAATAAAACCAATCTTTTTTCATGAAATATTTGAGACCTACAGAAGCATCTACACGGCTAGTTGCATCAACACTGTCTTGATTACTTCTTACCAAATTATAGCTTCCATTTAAGCCCCATTTATAAGCGGTATAAGATAAATTACTATTTACTGACAATTGACTTAAATTATTGCTTTTCGTAAAATTATAACCAAGCGAAACAGATGCTTTTATTCGGGATAAAAATTTATTTTTTACGGGATTGATATATACAATATCTCTTATTTTAACCAATTCATTATTATGACCTTGTAATGTGACAACAGCCGAATCACCATCTTTTGTATACATAGAACTATTTATTCTTGTACCGTCAGAAAGTGTCATAAGGTAGTTTTGTTTACTTTTAATACTAATGATGTCTATCCAGGTTATAGTAAAGTCAGAATCACTATAATCAGTTTCAATAGTAACAACACCTCTGTCCATTGATTTAATTTCACCAACTAACTTGTCATTGTTTTTTAAGACGATTGTGTCGTTTTGAGACCATGAAATAAAAGGTGCTAAAACGACTAAAAAAAGAAATGTAATTTTTTGATATGCCATTATTAACTTGTTTTTATGCATTTGGTATTTATCCTTTTGGGAATAATAGTACTAGCATGGCTCTAAAACCCCAATCTGCAGTATTGGCATTGCCGTAGGGTATTCTTGGACCAATAGCGAACTGTGTGAGTTGCTTTCCGATACTAAATACTTTTGCACCAACAAGATGAAGACTTCCTGAAGTTGCATCAGCATCCCAATTTTGAGTTAATTCAGTGTTTAGAGTTATAGAATAGCCACCTTTAATGTTTTTTGCAATAAAAGGTTGTAAAAATGTATTATTTACATCGGCTCTGTCATTACTTCCTGCCACAGACCAAATATGGTTTGCTAAAGCACCAATTGTAAATTTTCCTGCTTGTTTAAGTATGACTACAGTAGGACCCATTCCAAATTTTTCAGTCCCTAGTAAGTCGTCAGTAGCTGTTGGAACTAGCAATACAGGACCTGCTCCCCAAATAATACCATTTGATGTAGGTTCTTTTGGAGAGAAAAATCCACTCACAACAGCATCACTTAAGCCAAATTGACTACCACTATTACCATAAACATTGTGTTGAGAAATTACAGGTAAAATTACTCTGCCAATTAAGTTCCAATGCTCACTAATGCTTAATGGAATTACCGGTTGAATGTTTAGTGTCATTCGTGAACCGTTTTCCGTACCAATACCAAAATCAAAATTCCCTTGAAACGGTACGCTTATTAAACTAGCAACAGGGTTTTGTAATTGCTTGGCTAGTTTGTCTGCTTGAGATATTTCTGGGTCTTGATTATCGACTATGTTATCAGGGTTATCTTGTGAAAAGGCCAAACTTTGAATAAGTATGGCTAGTAGAAAATATAAATTCTTCATTTATTGATGATTGATTAGTCGTTATAAAGATAACTGTTTTTGAGCAAAACAACTAGCCTATAGATATTGTTGGGATGAAATTTTCAATATTATCTAAAGGACTTTTTTTTATAAATTTTACGAACGCACTACCAATAATGGCACCTTTGGCATATTGTGTTGCTTGATTAAATGTCTTGTGATTTGATATGCCAAAACCAACAATTTGCGGATTATTGAGATTTAAGTCTGCTATACGTTTGAAGTAGTTGGTTTGTTCTTCGCCGAATCCGAGTTTAGCTCCAGTGGTACTAGCCGAACTTACCATATAAATAAATCCATTAGAAACGGAATCTATATATCTTATACGTTCGTCAGATGTTTGTGGCGTAATAAGAAATACATTAATGAGTCCGTATTTTTCAAAAGTTGCTTTATACTGTTCTACAAAAACGTCCACAGGTAAATCAGGTAGTATTAAGCCATCAATCCCTATTTCTTGACATCTTTTACAAAAGGCTTCAACACCATATTGTAAAATGGGATTAAAATAGCCCATGATGATTAATGGAATAGAAACCGATTTCCGAATATCTTGTAATTGATTGAATAACACTTCAGTTGTCATGCCATTTTTTAAGGCTTGTGTAGAGCTAGCTTGTATGGTGGGACCATCGGCTAAAGGGTCGCTAAACGGTAGGCCAATTTCAATCATATCCACACCGCTTTTCTCAAGGTTTTTAATAATTGTGGTTGTATCATTTAAATTGGGATAACCCGCTGTGAAATAAATAGAGATTAACTTTTTGTCTTCTTGTAATTTTTGATTGATTCTATTCATATTTATAAGTTAAAGTAATCAATATAGTTTTGTAAATCTTTATCACCGCGTCCCGATAAACTAATTACTACAATGTCATCGGGTTTAAATGTTTTGTGCTTAAAAACAGCCAATGCATGGGCTGTTTCAATGGCTGGTATAATACCTTCTAATTGTGTTAGTTCTAGCCCAGCCTGCATAGCGTCATCATCAGTTGCCGAATAAAATTCGCCACGTCCAGTTTTGTATAAATGTGCATGCAGTGGTCCAACGCCTGGATAGTCTAATCCAGCCGAAATGGAATAGGGTTCTGTTATTTGACCATCATTAGTTTGCATTAAGAGTGTTTTACAACCATGAATAATACCTGCTTTTCCTAAAGCCGATGTTGCAGCACTTTTTCCAGAGTCAATGCCTTTTCCAGCTGCTTCAATAGCAATTATTCCAACCCCTTTATTGTCTAAAAAATGGTAGTAGGTACCAGCAGCATTACTACCACCTCCAATACAAGCCACGACATAGTCAGGATACTCACGATTTTCTTTTTCCTTTAATTGCCATGTTATTTCTTCAGAAATAACCGATTGAAAACGTGTTACCATATCTGGATATGGATGAGGTCCAATTGCAGACCCGATAATATAATGCGTGTTTTCAGGGTTATTAATCCAATCTCTAATGGCTTCGTTAGTAGCGTCTTTTAGTGTTTTACTACCAGAAGTAGCTGGTACAACCCTTGCTCCAAGCATTTTCATTCTGGCAACATTGGGTGCTTGTCTAGCTATATCAATTTCACCCATATAAACAATACACTCTAAACCCATTAACGCACAAACAGTAGCTGTGGCTACACCATGCTGTCCTGCACCCGTTTCTGCAATTATGCGTGTTTTGCCTAATCGTTTGGCCATTAATATTTGACCAATAGTATTGTTGATTTTATGCGCGCCAGTATGATTTAAGTCTTCGCGTTTTAGATAGATTTTAGTTTGATACTTTTTACTCAATCGATTGGCGAAATATAGTGGAGAAGGACGACCGACATAATCCTTAAGTAACTGGTTGAACTGTTTCTGAAAGCTCGGTTCAACCATTACTTTTAGATAATTTTGCCGTAGTTCCTCAACATTTGGATAGAGCATTTCTGGAATGAAAGCTCCTCCAAATTCTCCGTAGTATCCTTTTTCGTTGATGTTGTATGACATAATGTTATTTTTATGTCATGCTGAACTTGTCGAAGCATCTCTTTCGAGATTCTTCACTTCGTTCAGAATGACAATCTGTTTTTAAATTCTTTTAATTCTTCAATATTTTTTAAACCTGGTTCAATTTCAAATTTACTATTGACATCTATACCGTAGCAATATTTGGATTCCTGTTTGGCTAGGAATGACAAGATATCATCTACATTTTCTAATCCAATACCACCACTTAAAAAGAAAGGTTTTGTTGATGGATAATTACTTAAAACGCGCCAATCAAAAGAATAACCATTGCCACCAGGAAGTTTGCCTTTAGTATCGAACAAGAAATAATTGCATGCGTCTTCATAAGATTCTAAAACTGAAAAATCAAATTCATTTTTAATGGAAAAAACCTTAATAACTTCAACACCTGACGATTTTAAAATTCGACATAATTCAGGTGATTCATGACCATGAAGTTGAATTACATTCAAATTGTGCGCGTCAATCTGTCTGGAGATAAATTCAACTTTTTCATCAACAAAAACACCAACTTTTTTTATCTCTGGTGCTATTTCAGGTATTGAGTTTTCAAAACATCTAGGTGAGGGTTCATGAAATATAAAGCCGAGATAATCCGGTTGCAATCTGGCAACTTCAAAAATATTATCGTGATATTTCATACCGCAAACTTTTAACTTCATTTTATTCTCGCAAAAGCGGGAATCTCACCACGCTTCTTATTTTCTGTCATTGCTGCGAAAGCAGGAATTTTATTCATATTGTTTGATTTATAATTGATTCCGCATCAAGTGCGGAATGACAATTCTATATTTCTAAATTATCTATAAACTCTTTGGCAGTTTCACCAGGATTATTAGTTTTCATGAAATTCTCGCCAATTAAAAATCCTTTGTAACCGTAAGATTGCAATTCTCGAATTGATTCAATAGAACTTATACCACTTTCAGAGACTTTTACGAATTCATCTGGTATTATCTTGCTTAATGTTTTACTTGTTTCTAAACTAACTTCAAAAGTTTTTAAATTGCGATTATTCACGCCTAACATATCCAGACTAGGCATAATTGATTTATGTAATTCTGCTTCGTTGTGAACCTCTAAAAGTACATCCAAATGGAGTGTTTTAGCTAATTTTGAAAATTGTTTGATTTCATCTTTAGAAAGTATTGCAGCGATTAATAAAATGGCATCAGCTCCATAAGCTTTCGCTTCAATAATCTGATAGGTATCTACAATAAATTCCTTTCGTAGTATAGGTAAATGACAACTTGCTCTTGTTATAAGTAAGTCATCTAAACTACCACCAAAATACTTTCCATCAGTTAAAACCGACATCCCACAAACGCCTGCAACTTCATATCCTTTGGCTACATCTTGGATATTT
This sequence comes from Hanstruepera ponticola, assembly GCF_012931685.1. Lineage (GTDB taxonomy): Bacteria > Bacteroidota > Bacteroidia > Flavobacteriales > Flavobacteriaceae > Hanstruepera > Hanstruepera ponticola. The sequence goes on along the minus strand of NZ_JABANC010000002.1, from coordinate 564,412 downwards.
GTATTTTGATTAATCACGGACTTTGAAGGTGAGCGTCTTTTGTGTTCTGCTATAATACCTGTTTTGCTTTTGCTTAAAGCAGTTGCAAGTGACATTGTTTGTCTTTCGAACAGTACAGAATTTTCTAATTGAGAAACTGGAATTAGACTTTTTTTTAAGCCAATTTCAACATGTTTGTCTCTTATTATTTTGTCTAAAATGTTCATTAGTTTTGGCTTAATTCTACAAGAGTTTTAAAACTATTTAGGGCTTTGCCTGATATCAAGGATTCTTTAGCTATTTGAAAGCTGTCTTCAATTGATGTATTATTTACTGTTGATATGGCCAATGCGGCATTGGCGCAAACTACATTGTTTTGTGCATCAGTGCCTTGACCTAGCAAAATATGGGTGAAAATTTTTGCCGATGATTCAATCGAATTTCCGCCGTGAATTTGTTCTTGTTTTAATGGGTTGAGATTAAAAGTTGAAGCATCAATAATTTGTTCTCTATCATTTTGAATAACTTTGGCTGCACCTGTAAGCGATATTTCATCGTAGCCATCCAATGCATGTACAAGTGTGTATTTCTTTTTTGTGTTTTGGTATAGATAACTGTAAAGCCTTAATAATTCTAAACTAAACACACCGACTAATTGGTTTTTTGGAAAAGCAGGATTAACCATAGGACCAAGCATATTAAAAAATGTTTTGACACCTAATTCTTTTCTAATTGGAGCTACATGTTTCATAGCTGGATGAAACAATGGAGCATGCAATACACAAATGCCTGCTTGCTCTAAACAACACTCTAAGAAATCGGGATTGTTAGAAAATTTAATGCCCAAAAACTCCATAACATTTGATGATCCACATGCTGAAGACACACCATAGTTGCCGTGTTTTGTAACATGAATACCTGTTCCAGCTGTAACAAATGAAGCTAAAGTTGATATGTTGAACGTATCTTTACCATCACCACCAGTACCACATAAATCAATGGTACTATAATTATCTAATTTTACAGGAATGCATAACTCTAATAAGGCATCACGAAAACCTTGTAATTCCTCTATGGTTATTGTTCGCATCATATAGACTGTTAAGAATGATGCAATTTGACTTTGATTATAATCTCCTTTAGAAATATTTACCAATACGGCTTTGGCTTCTTCGCTAGAGATGCTTTCTTGATTTATTAATCTGTTTAAAATATGTTTCATATTAATGTTCAACCCAGTTTTTTAAAATGTCTTTTCCATTTGGTGTTAATACGGATTCAGGATGAAATTGTACGCCTCTCACATCATAGTCTATGTGTTTTAAGGACATAATTTGCCCATTGTCATCTCGTGACGTTGCAACTAAACAATCAGGAAGGTCATTGCTCACAACCCATGAATGGTAACGTCCAACTTCAATATGCTTATCTAGTCCACTAAACAAATAATCTTCAGTATCAATAATTTCAATTTTAGTAGAAACACCGTGAAAAACTGAATCCAGATTAATTATGGAACCACCAAAAACTTCCCCTATTGCTTGTTGTCCCAAGCACACACCTAAAATACTTTTGGTGGAAGCAAACTCTTTTATCAAGGGTTTTAATAATCCAGCTTCATTTGGAATTCCTGGTCCAGGTGACAATAAAATTTTATTGAACGCTTTTACAGCTTCAAGTTGAAATTTATCATTTCTTAAAACGATTACATCACAATCTAAATCTTCTAAATAATGAACCAGATTGTAAGTGAAACTATCGTAATTATCTATAACTAATACTTTTTTCATGTTATAAGGTTTCGGCAAGTTCTATAGCTTTTGTTAATGCACCTAACTTGTTATATACTTCTTGTAATTCATTTTCAGGATTGGATTTTGATACCAAGCCTGCACCAGCCTGCCAATGTAACTGATGGTTTTTACTCAAAAATGTTCGAATCATAATGGCGTGGTTATAATTGCCGCTAAAGTCCATGAAACCTATGGCACCTCCATAAACCTCACGGCTTGTTTTTTCATATTGCTCTATAAGTTGCATGGCTCTGTGTTTTGGAGCACCAGATAACGTTCCAGCAGGAAATGTGTCCGCTACCACTTGCATGGTTGTTGTTTGACTGTTCTTTATTCCAGATACCTTACTGACTAAATGAATGACATGTGAAAAGAATTGAATTTCTTTATAAGTATCCACTTTTACCGTACTACCATGTCTGCTTAAATCATTTCTTGCTAAATCAACAAGCATAACATGTTCAGCATTTTCTTTGTCATCCATAGCTAATTTTTTAGCTAGTTCGGCATCGTGTTCATCATTACCTGTGCGTTTAAAAGTTCCAGCAATTGGATGTATTTCAGCCTTACCTTTATTGACAATAAGTTGTGCTTCTGGCGAGCTTCCAAAAATCTTAAAGTTTCCATAATCAAAATAGAATAAATATGGTGATGGATTGATACTTCTTAATGCACGATAAACATTAAATTCATCACCTTTAAATTGTTGTGAGAACTTTTTTGAAAGCACCAATTGAAAGACATCACCTCTGGCGCAATGTTCTTTAGCTTTTGTTACATGCTTTTTATATTCCTCATCAGTTAAATTTGATTTGGTTTCACCATTTGTTTCAAAATTAAAGGCTGCGTAATTTTTAGATTTTATGAGCTGTAATAAATCATCAATATTATTTTCGGCATTAAAACAATGTGCAAAAACATAAGCTTCATTTTTAAAGTGATTTATAGCAATTATGTTTTGGTAAACAGCATAGTAAATGTCAGGGATCTCTAAATTATTCGGTTTTTTTGAAATTGAGATATCTTCAAAATACCTTACAGCATCATAGGCTGTAAAACCAAAAATACCATTATTAATGAACTTGAATTCCTTGGACGACTGTGTCTTAAAGCGTTTTGTGAATTTATGTATTTTATCGGCAACTTTAGTTTTTTTAGTTATTTGTGTGGTCAAACTGCTGCCATCAGGAAATTGCTGTAAGATTTTTTCATTCTGAACTTTTATTGAGGCAATTGGATTGCAACAAATGTATGAGAAGCTATTATCATTGGCATGATAATCACTACTCTCTAGTAAGATACTATTGGGAAACTTATCCCTTATTTTAAGGTACACACTAACAGGTGTTAAGGTATCTGCCAATATTTTTTTGTAATGTGTATAGAGACTGAATGTTTTCATAATTCAAATAAAAAAGGCTTGTCGTGAATGACAAGCCTTTTAAATATTTTTAATTAAATATATAGGGTTAATTCACGAAAGTTGTTTTCGAAAATTCCACCACCAGATATTGTTTATTATTAATTTCATTGTTTAATCAAATATAGAATGAATTTGTTAGTATCCAAAATAAAATCAAAAAAAAACTACCATGCAAGATGGTAGTTTTCTAGTTACTAGACATGTAAAGAGAATTAGTTAGCTATTAATCGAATCTTTTCCAGTAACTTGTTTAATTCTCGGGATTCCACTTTGGTTAGTTGGCTTGTTAAATCTTTTTCAATGTTATCAATCAAAATATCTAGAGTTTCTAAAACTTCAAGACCTTTTTTGGTTATTGTTATATCTAATTTTCGTTTGTTTGCTGCATTTAGTTTTTTGGTAACATAATTCTTGACTACTAATTTGTCAATCAACCTAGTTGTGTTACTCATTTTTGTTATCATCCGCTCTTGAATATCAGAAAGCGACGCAGCAACCCCTTTTTTACCTCTTAATATTCTTAAAACATTAAATTGTTCTAAAGAAATATCATGAGCTTTAAGGCTTTCATTTAATTTGTGATTAACCAGATTGGCTGTATAAATTAAACTAACAACAGTTTTTTTAGTGTCTGATAACGATTTACTTGTTTTAAGAATGTCTTCAATTCTCATGACAACTGTTGTATATACAAATGTAAAAAAATATATGTATAAACCACTAATAATTAAATATTTGTTAAACATTATTTGGTCTCAAAAGTTATCTATAATTTTAAGCTTATGAAGTATATATTTGTGTTTTTAGCTGTTTTCTTATTTAATTGTAATAATGATAAAAAAGATGTTACGTTAAATAAAGATGATAGGGTTACAGAAAGTGTTGATGCAACACAGCAAGACACCTCTTTGAAAATTTATGATTTTGCAGGTGTTGAGAAATATCTAAATTATAATGATGATAAAACATATATAGTCAACTTTTGGGCTACATGGTGTGCACCATGTGTAAAGGAATTACCATATTTTGAAAAAATAGGAGCTGATTATAAATCAGAAGATGTAGAAGTGATTCTCGTTAGTCTTGACTTCCCAAAGCATTATGAATCTAAATTAAAACCTTTTATTGCTGAAAAAAAACTACAATCTAAAGTGATTGTTTTGAATGATGTTGATAGCAATTCATGGATACCAAAGGTTAACGAAAACTGGTCAGGAGCTATACCAGCAACTTTAATATACAATAATGATAAAAGACAGTTTTATGAACAGTCTTTCAGTTATGAAGAATTAGAAACCGAACTTAAACAATTTTTAAAATAACAATTATGAAAACACTAAAAACAATTTTTACTTTCCTGGTTGTAGCAACATTATTTGCCTTTACAACAGGTACTGATAGTGGTGGTTATGATATTGGCGATATTGCTACCGATTTTAGTTTAGAAAACATCGATGGGAAAATGGTGTCATTGGCTGATTTTAAAGAAGCCAAAGGGTTTATAGTAATCTTTACCTGTAATACCTGTCCTTATGCTGTTGCCTATGAAGATAGAATAGAAGCTCTGAATAAAAAATATGCAAGTAAAGGTTATCCAGTAATTGCCATTATGCCTAATAATACAGATGTAAAACCTGGAGACAACATGGAAGCTATGAAGGCAAGAGCTAAAGCTAAGGGCTTTACATTTCCTTATTTAATGGATAAAGGACAAAAAATTTATCCGCAATATGGTGCTACAAAAACACCGCATGTATATGTTTTACAAAAAACAAAAAAAGGAAATGAGGTGAAGTACATTGGAGCAATAGATGATAATTACCAAGATGCCAGTGCGGTCAATCAAAAGTATGTTGAAAACGCTGTTGACGCTTTATTAAATGGGAAAGAAGTCCCAGAAACAAAAACAAGAGCGATAGGCTGCTCCATAAAAGTTTAATAATTATCTAATCCGAAGCGTAACACTTCGGATTTTTTTTCGTCTTTTAATTAAAGAAATCTTAATTTTGTTTTAATTCAAATTAAAGATCATGGCAGATTATACCCAAACTGAATGGCGCGAAAAGTTAGATAAAGATTCTGATGCAGTAATAATTGATGTGCGAACCGAACAAGAACTAGAGGACGGTTTTATACCCAATGCCATTCATCTTGACATCTACCAAGGACAAGCATTTATTGACAAGGTCCAAGAATTGGATAAAAACAAGCATTATTATGTTTATTGTAAATCCGGTGGCAGGAGTGCTCAAGCATGTGCCATTATGAACCAATTAGGTTTTAAGAGTGCTTATAACCTTGTAGGAGGATTTACAGAATGGCAAGGAGAAACCACTAAAAGTTAAACACAACAAATGAAAAAAAGTATCATACTTTGCGCTTTATTACTATTTATAGGTGTTAGTAGCTGCAAAAAAGAGGCGAAAAAAGGAGAGGTTAAGGTTGTATCGGTTGAAGAAATGCAATCGCTATTAGAATTGGAAGATATTCAATTGGTTGATGTGAGAACACCTGAAGAATATCAAGAAGGCTATATTGCAAATTTTCAGAACATCGATTTTTTATCGCCAACCTTTGATGAGGATATTGCTAAATTAGATAAAAATAAACCTGTAATTTTATATTGTAAATCTGGAGGCAGAAGTGCTAGTTGTGCACAAAAAATGCTAGATGCTGGATTTGTCAAAATTTATGATTTAGAAGGTGGTATTTCTAAATGGCAACACGAAGGGCAAGAGGTTAAAGTGTTGCAGTAAGCATTTATAATAGTGTTAATTGTCACCTAAATTATTCCCTAAAAAATGAAACCCTTGAATTTACTAGGTTTTCAAGGGTTTTTTGTGGAGTCGGAGAGAATCGAACTCTCGTCCAAACAAGTAATCAAAGGGCTTTCTACACGTTTATTCTGTTCTTGTTTTTTCGATTATAAGCTGGTTACAGACAACCTACTTACAACTTATCTTCTTAAGTTTCAAACGCAAATCGAAGCACTTCACGTTCTATATTAACATTTACGATGCCTCTAATCGAACGCCGTTAATCAAGGCTTTCAGGAGACATTTAGCTTGTACACCTTGTGTACCTAGGCCAATCCTACTATAATTCGGATTAGGCAGCTAAAGCGTAGTTATTCTCGCCGTTTAAAAGTTTGACCTAGCCTTTTACGTGTTTCAAAGTCATTACACGACGTGCTTACCATTTCATTAATCTCGCTGTCAAAACCAGTCGACCCCAATTTTTAATTATCAAAATGATAATGGATTGCAAAGTTATCAAAAAGTTTGTATAACCTTGCCAATACACTTATTTTCGTGCAATAATTATTCCAACTTATAAGTTATGAAGTTTGCCATCATAAAAGAACGTAAAAATCCTCCTGATAGACGTGTTGTTTTTTCACCTGAAAAATTGGCTGAAGCCAGAGCACAGTTTCCTCATGCCGAGTTTGTGGTTGAATCTAGCAATATTCGTATATTTCCTGATAGTGCTTATAAAGCAATGGGTTTTACAGTCACTGAAGATGTGTCAGATTGTGATGTCATGTTAGGCGTAAAAGAAGTCCCGATTGAAAATTTGATACCCAATAAAAAATACTTTTACTTTTCTCATACCATAAAAAAGCAGCCTTATAATAGGAAGTTATTGAAAGCTATGCTTAATAAAAATATTGAGATGTATGATCATGAAACTATAATTAAGCAAAGTGGGGCACGTTTAATTGGTTTTGGGCGTTATGCTGGATTGGTTGGAGCTTATAATGGGTTTAGAGCTCTAGGATTACGCGATAACCTTTTTAACTTACCAAAAGTTGAAACTTTAGCCGATTTAAATGAGGTTAAAGCCGAGCTCGATAAAATTACATTACCAAACATTAAAATATTGTTGTCTGGAACGGGTAAAGTTGCTCAAGGTGCGAAAGAAATTTTAGATCACCTCAAAATTAAAGAGGTTAGTGATGCGCTATATCTAACTTCTGAATTCACAGAACCAGTTTATTGTAGGGTTGATGTGATGGAATATAATAAGCGTAAAGATGGTAAAGTAGGAGATAAGTGGGCTTTTTATAAGGATCCAACAGCTTACAAGAGTAACTTTATGCCTTATGCCAAAGAAACTGACTTTTTTATAGCGGGTCATTTTTATGGTAATAATGCACCCTATTTGTTTACAAGAGAAGATGCCAAGCATCCAGATTTTAGAATAAATTTAGTGGCTGATATTAGCTGTGACATTGACGGACCAGTAGCATCGACCATACGAGCATCAACAATAGCCAATCCTTTTTATGGGTATGATGCCCAGACAGAAAGCGAAGTAGCCTTTGATGCTAGTGGAGCTATTACTGTAATGGCAGTAGATAATTTACCTTGCGAATTACCAAAAGATGCCAGTGAAGGTTTTGGTGATATGTTTCTAGAGCATGTTATTCCAGCTTTTTTTAACAATGATGAACGTGGTATTTTAAAGCGTGCAAAAATTACCGAGAATGGTAAGCTTACAGAACGCTTTGCGTACCTTCAAGATTATGTAGATGGAAACTAGAAAAACGGCTTTAATAACAGGAGGCGCATCTGGTTTGGGGTATGAATTAGTCTTGTTGTTTGCAAAAGATAACTATGGATTGGTGTTAGTTGACATTGATTCGGATAAGCTTTTGGAAACCAAAAAAGAAATAGAATCTACTTATCAAGTACCAGTACAAATAATGGCTAAAGATTTGAGCCAAGTCAATATCTCTGAAGAAATTGTGTCTGAATTGGGAGAAACTCAAATAGATGCTTTAGTAAATAATGCAGGATTTGGTGCTTTTGGAGCCTTTCATGAAGTTGATTGGGAGCGTCAGGAACAAATGTTGAATCTGCATGTTATGACTACAACCCATCTTACAAAGTTGATTTTAGATGGTATGGTGAAACGTGGTTCAGGAATGATATTAAACTTATCATCATTAGCGGCTTTTCAGCCAGGACCATTGATGTCTTTGTATTATGCTACCAAAGGTTATATTTTATCTTTTTCCGAAGCTATTGCTAACGAATTAAAAGGAACTGGTGTTACAGTTACAGCCTTGTGTCCTGGGCCAACTAAAACGTCTTTTCAGCAAGTTGTATCCAGTGCTTCTTCAGAGAATAAAATCACTTTCAATATGGCTAATGCCAAAGATGTGGCTGCTTATGGTTACAAGGCTATGAAAAAAGGCAAGTCTGTTGCTATCCCTGGTGGATTGAATAAAATTTTGGGGACACTACCGCGTTTTGTACCACGCAATATGGCCACTCAAATAGTAAGAAGGATTCAAGAAAAGAATAGGGAAGAATAAACTTCAGGTTTTTTTATCTATTGATATTTCAACTAAAATTACAAACATAACACCTATAGTATAAGCTACTAAATCAGAAATATGAAAGGTGGTTCCCAGAACTATTTTTGCAAATTGGTTGTTTTGAAAGTTTAGCGCCTCCAACATAGAAGTCATTTGTAAAAATTCAACACCATAAGCGAAAAGAAGAACACCAAAAGCTACAAGGGTTGTTTTGAGATTGAAGAAACTTTTAATAAAGCAATACATAAGTATAACTACTAAAAAATCACCAAATGTATGACGTATAAAGCCATTTTTTAAGAATAAAGCTATTAGAATTTCTACAGCAAGTAGGAAAGCAAAACAAGCAAAGTATCTTTTATTAAAGGTGACTTTCATATCTGAATGGGATTAAAGCAACACACAGATATAAAATATTACTATTGGAATATTTAGTAACATGATGGCACAAGTTTTAATTAATTTTAAGCGATGTTTAGGATTTAATATAGCAGATCCAATTAGTACAGATAAAAGAACGATATTGACTGTAAATACAACAATTATAAATACTAATCCAAATTCAATTATAAAACTAGACTCACCATAATACAAAAAGAATGCTAGTAAACTAGTACCAATTACAAAGCTTAAAGTTGCCGTTATTTGACCTAATTCGTTTAAACTATTCATAATATATTATTTAAAACCTCGCACATTACACATGTAAGAGGAGCGAGGTTGCAACACACTAACTAAACTTATCCGTTATTCCAATCTATTTTTCTAGACACATACATAACACTGGCTAGAATTAAAAATAATCCAATACTACCAACAAGAAGCGCATAGTTTTCGAGCTGTATAATTACATAAATAAACGTGTACAATGCTGTTAAGGATATTCCAATAAAAAGAGGAAACTTGAGTGTTTTTAAAATTGATTTTGAGTAAAGTGTTATTAACGCAATTACTGAAATGTCAGCAACTAAATAGGCCTTTAAAAAATCACTATGTTCAGATATGGAAACTAACAAAGTGTAAAACATGGTTAATGCCAATCCAATCATTAAATATTGAAACGGATGAATATGAATTTTACTCATGGTTTGAATTAAAAAGAAAATTAAGAAGGTTAGACCAATAACCAGAAAACCGTACTTTGCTGAGCGTTCACTCTTTTGATATTCGTCTACCATTACCATGAACTTGGTGCCAAATGCAAAACTATCAAGGTTAGGAATCTTGTTGAAGTATTGTTGGGAAAATGCACGGTTAATGTGTAATACTTTCCAATTAGCTTTAAAACCATCTTTAGTAATCTCTTTAGTTTCGTCATTAGGTAAATAATTACCTGTGAAGCTTGGATCTGGCCAATTAGATGTCATTTTCATAGTTGTAGTTTTTCCAATTGGAATAATTTTAATGTCTTTACTACCATTAAAGGTCATGCCAATATTAAATGGTGAACTTAAAAGCTGTTTTAAACTTTCTTCGTTTAAAAAAGTAGATTCAAGCTCTTCCAAATAACCATTATACGTTTTAGAATCACTATTAAAATTGGTTTCAAAATCTAATGTTTTGTTCATTAGTTTAAGTTTAATGGCATCTTTTATGCCTTTGAGGTTGGATGTTTTAATTAACACTGTTGCTTTACTCCAAATAATATCCTCATCTTTTATGTCTTTTGAACTCAATTCTGGACTTTTAAATTGCCCACTAAAATCCATGGTAGTTGTAAATACAGCAGATTCAAAATTTCCGCGATTTAAAGTTTTAGAATTCACTTCAATATTAGCATTGAGTGATTCTGGAAAAAAGTAAGCATAATTTATGTGCGTTTTGGTTTCCTTTAAATAGGTTTTTGTTTTCTCATTGTATGTGGAGGTTTCAGTATAGGTTTTGTATGGTAGTTTTAGAATAGGACCATAAACCAAAACATGGTTTCCCCATTTGTCGTTAATTTCGTTTACAACATCTTGTTGCCGTATTGAGCGTTCAGCTATTAAACTATTGATGTAGGATGGTATGAGTAATACGATTACCAAAAAGCCAACCATGAGCATTCTAGCTGTAATCGAGGTTTTTAACCAGTTTCCAAATTTACTTTTGTTTTGTTTTTCTTGTTGTTCCATGATAGATGATTTTAAAGTACTTTGAAATACAAAGTAAATTGATAAAAAAATAGCTCGTTTTGAGCTTGATGCCTGTTATTGTTTATTTATTAATTTTTCTAGGGCTTCTATGTGTTTTTTGAATTCTGAACGACCTAATTGAGTAGTTGCGTAACGTGTATTTGGTTTTCTGCCTATAAATTGTTTTTCAACCAAAATGTATTCCGCTTTCTCTAAAGCTTTGGTGTGGCTTGCTAGGTTGCCATCTGTAACATCTAATAATTCTTTGAGTGTGTTAAAATCGGCATACTCATTAACCATTAGAATAGACATAATGCCTAATCGAATGCGATGATCAAAAACTTTATTTATGTTAGTTATTATGCTCATAAGGTGTCCTGCTATGGAGGACATTTTAGTGATTACTTAACTGCCAGCGAAAGGTGTTCCAAATACTCCAACTGCCAATTCGGCCCAAGTTAATAATAGTATTGCTGCAATTATTAAAATTAATAATAATCTAGTCTGTTTCTTTTTGATAGTTCTCATAACTATTTCAATTGTTAAACCTGCTCCTAATAATAGAACGCCAGCAACTAAAAAATCGGAAACTGTCCAATTAACGTCATTAGAAAATTGCATCCCTATGAATGGAATTAATAATAGGAGTCCAACCCAGAGCATGATTGTAATCAATCGCTTGTTTTGTGTCAACATAATTTTAAATTTTAGTTATTAATTTATTGTTTATCGTATTTAAAATGCATCCAAGTGCCATAAATAATGTGCATAACGCCAAAACCAAGTGTCCAAAGCCAGAAGCCATAACCTGGAAAAAGCGCACAAATTAGTCCCAAAACTATTTGAATAAGTCCTAAATATCGAATATCGCCAATACTGTATTTCGAAGCATTAATTAATGCTAACCCATAGAAAAGTAACATTAATGCAGCTGTTTGCCCATATTTTTGTTGATTGAGAATAATAAGAATATAAATACCGCCAACTGCTAATGGAATTAAGAAGTTAAAAACTAAACGCTTTGAAGTAGTGTCCCAAATTTTCTCACCGTGTTTTTTTGCTTTGCGTGTGGTAAGTAGTATTCCAGTGACTATACTAAAGAATGCCACCAAACCTAAAATTAACACACAGGTTCTAAATACCCAACCATCTAAAGTTAAGGTGCCATAACTATAAGTTGTTACTAGCCAATGAGCTGTTGCAGCGCCTACAAGTGCATAAATACCTGCTAATATTCCTGAAAGTCCAGATAGTGATATGAAGCGAGACGATTTATTCATGAGGTTTTTAATCTCACTAATGTCTTTTAGATAATCTTTTGATTCCATATAAAAGTACTTTGAATTACAAAGTAAAATAAAATTATGTTATTATCCTAGTTAAATTTTTCACAATAGTTAAAATTCTAAATGCCCCTTTTTATGGTAGATTCTATTTTTATAGTAAGCGTTATATTATATATTGATTTTTTTGTAGCTAAATCAATTTTCATTCTTTTTCCAACAATGTATCAATTAGGTTGAGTACTTCAGCAGACTGTTCTTTAACCTTTAAATGTCCGCTAATAGAATTCTCGAACATAAATTTACGTAAACCGAGAATTGAAGTAAAACTGCCTACGAGTTCCTTTTCGTTGACATCTTCCCATAAAATTTTTTCAACTATTGAATTTTCGGGTATATCACTATAAATGGGATAATCTTGAAGATAGTCAGACATTATTCTTTCAAAATAACCCATATGGCTATAAAAGCGTTCCAGCTGATCGAGTTGTAGGCTATTTAAATCCATTAATTTTTGAGTAAGTTCTTTATCTAAAAGTTCAATGTTACCTGTTGAAATTAATGTTTTAAAAGTGTTGTTGGCATACTCCCGTTTAACAGCAAACTTAAAATTATACTCATTTTTTGCTATGTTAATTATCGTGTCTATGGTGCTATTTGGTGCCAGAATACGCTTTAAGTACTGATCTGAAGCCTGGTTATCGGTACGTTGAATTCTAGTTATACGATTGATATCTATAGTATCTTTTTTTAAGTCGTTTTTAATGGAATTCATGTAATAGACTTTTAACTGGTGGTTCTTTTTTTCTTCATTCCAATTATTAATTTGAAGCGCAATGAGAATACCTAAGACCACAAGTATAATCTCACCAATGGCATATTTGAAATATTTGCCTGCCCGCCCGACCGAGTCATTCGGGCTGGTTTTATTTTCCATAATAAGATTTTGACGTATTTTCCTAAAAAACTTAATCATGGTTTTTGGGTTTTGATAGATTAATAATCTTAACCAAAGTGTTTTGTACTTTTTGAAGTTCACCAGTGGCAGTCAATATTTGATCAATTAAATAATATTGATTTCTGACTAAATATTCAAACTCCAATGTTTGAAGTGCATTAAAATCATTGCGTTCATCGTTGAAATTAAAATTCCAGTCAAAATGTTTAGACATATATGGATCATATTGTTGAACCATATGTTCCGAAACTCTTAATTCTTCTTCTTGATAATCTGTAATTAAATCATTCCATGAAATTAAATGATCACGCAAGGTATTGTTTTTAATAATATCAAAAGACGATGTGCTAGCTAGTGCATTAATACTTGTTTGAGATGGATTAAAAGTGGTACCACCATAGGACCAAAACAATTGATGTTGCAGAGAGTCTAAAATAGCAGGTTCTGGTTTAGATTTTATTGGAAATAAATTGATAATTTTTGCACAATTATTTCTTGCCATAAGATGTTGATTAACTACCGAGTCCAACTGTTTTTTATTTTTCTTAAATTCTTTATGAATAGTGGCTAAAATAGCAGTTTCTTTATTGGATTTTATTCTGTTTTCATTCCAATTATTAATCTGCAATGCAATGAGAATACCAATAACCACAAGAATAATTTCCCCAATGGCGTATTTAAAGTATTTGCCAGTTTTATTCTGTTCCATAAGAGAGTGGCGTATTTTTTGAAAGAATTTAATCATGGTGAATTTCAGAATTTAAGAGGGCTAATATTTTTAGAATTTGTTTTCGAAGCACCATGGATTGGCCGTTTATTATTTTATTATAAAGTATGCATGTGCTAGCTGCACTTTGAAAAGCGATGGTGTTTTCTTGCAACTTTTCAAGCAAGTCGGTGTCGGTCATTTCAATATTATAAACTAAAGATATACTGCGGTCAAGAGCATGATCTGGAGTATATCCATTTTTTAGTAGGTATGAAGCTGTGTTTCTTGCAAAGTCTTGAGTCATAAAAACAGGCATAACATATTTACTACGCATCTCTTGCCAACTTGTTTCTAATTCTTGAACCTGATATACATCCGATGTCCAGTTTGAAAGTAAAATTATTAAACTGTCGTTTTGAATACTTCTTAATTTGCCAGAAACCACAAGATCATTTTGAATAGGATCAAAGGTAGGTTCTTGAGTAAGTCTGAACGAGTAGTATATTAAACTGTCTCTATTATATTTTTCCGGATGATCAATATAGTTAAGAATACCTGCAGATGCCAAAGTCATTTTATCACGCATATATATTTTTTCATCTAATTGATTTAAATTTTTTTGATATTCATTTTTTAATTGTTTCAGAATTTTTTGCTCTTCGTATTCAGCCTTTCTATTTTCATTCCAATTGTTTATCTGCAATGCAATAAGAATGCCTATAACTACAAGAATTATTTCGCCAATGGCATACTTAAAGTATTTCCTGGTTTTATTTTGTTCCATGAGGTTTAAGCGTATTTTACGGAAAAATTTTATCATTAGTTATTATTTAGTTCTTGCTCAATAATATTTAAAATTTCAACAATGCGTTGTCGTAAACTCAATGCTTGACTATTGGTGAGTTTAGCAAACGAAGCACATTGTGCGATGTGATTTTCAAATCTTGAGTCATTTATAAACTCTGTGATGTTAATCTCTTTTTTTGATGGTCCTAAATCGAATTCAGTTTGAGTGCCTTTGTCTAAATGGAAAGCCCCAATAATATTGGATTTCCAGTATCGATTAATGAGATTTCTATATAAACCATACTCTATCAAAAGGGGTGTATAGTAGTTTGACCGATAATTTAACCAAACTTGTTCTTCTTCAGTAACTTGAACTAATTCACTAGTCCAGCGTGATAATTTTTCTTTTAATTGGCTATTTTCTAGTAACTGTATTCTTCCAGAGCTAATAATGTCGTTTACAATAGGATCAAATGTTGGAGCAATTACAGTATATCCTACATGATTGAGAATACTATCAGTTTCTAGTGATTCTGGATAATCTATGTAGTTAAGTAGTTTTGCTGAGGCTTTGAGCATATTATTTCGTAATGCTATTTTTTGGTCTAACTGATCTAGGTTACTTAAAAATTCAGATTGTAATTGAGCTAAAAGTTCTTGTTCTTCTAAACGGTCTTTTCTGTTTTCATTCCAATTATTAATCTGTAGTGCAATTAGAATTCCTATAACTACAAGAATGATTTCGCCAATAGCATATTTAAAGTACTTGCCCGCCCGCCCGCCCGAGTCATTCGGGCTGGTTTTGTTCTCACTCATTAGGTTGTAGCGTATTTTTCTAAAGAATTTTATCATGGGTTGATTATACTTGTGTTAACTATACTTTTTCAATTTTGACTGTCATTTAGTTCAGTCTTTATCAATTTAATAATAGATACTATTTCATTGTGTAGATCTTCCCTGTATCCCAATGCCTCATTTGTCAGAACGGCCTTAATCCCCATTAAGTTACGAACTTTTGGTTGTGACATGATTTCGATATAGTCATTTTGAGAACCTAATGAAATATTATAGTCAGGTATTTTAAATTTTAAAAGTTGAAGAAAATTTACATTTTCCACACATATTTCATCAATCCTAATTTGATGAACATTCATCCTATCTTGGATTAACTTATCTAAATTGTAAATATTTGCCTCTAAAATGCTTAACCTGTCTCGAATAGAATCGTTTTGAACAATGGCAATTTTTCCTGCATTTTTTAAATCGGAATATGTATTAATTACAGGAATTTTTATTTCGAAGTCCCAAAATGCTTTGTTGAAATATTGTGTTGTTTTATCATTACTGTTTATGATTGTTTTTATTGAATCATTATGCAGTATTGTTTCAATAACATTCAGGTAGCTTTGCTCACTTTTAATGTATTGCGCTGAAAACGCTTTTGCAGAATTTAAATCTTCAAGTAATACATTCAGAATTTCTTTTTCTACTTTTCTGATTTGTCTTGTCTCATTCCAGTTGTTGATTTGTAAGGCTATTAATATACCAATAACGACTAGAATGATTTCACCAATGGCATATTTTAGGTACTTGCCTGCTTTATTTTCCATGAGGAGTGATTTACGTATGTGTCTGAAAAACTGAATCATATTTCACACATTTTAATTTTGAGCTTTCCGCAAGCGGCTATTTCCAACAAAGGTCTACAAGACCTTTGATTTTGCAAACGCAAAATTATTTTTCGATAATGGAAAAATTTAATCATGATTGCGGTTTATTTGTTGCTCCAATAATATCTTTAAACTCTTCAAGTCTCTATCAAGTTTCCTGTAGCTTTCTTCTAGCAATGTGTTATATATAAAATGGAGGTTGTCAATTTCATTTTCCCAAAATAACATGGAGAGTATTTGACGATTATCAATTTCTTTTACTTGGCTTTTTCCTAGGTTATCAAGGTTAGAGAATTGGTAGTCCACATTCCTTAAAGAGATATAATTATAAAGAAAAGGAATTAAATTGGTATTGGTGTCTTGTTCAATGTTTTGCTCGCGAAATTTGACTGTTTCCATAGTCGTTGGAATACTGTAAATGATATTTTTTAAACTGTCATTTTCAAAACTAGACACTTGACCAGTAGATAAAGCTTCGTTTAAAACAGCATCGTTAAAATAATAGGTTGGTGTGCCTAAAATATTATAAATTAAACTATCAACTTTTTTGGGATCAACTTCATGGTAGTCTTCACCTGAAAGGTGTAACATCATTAGCAATGAGTTTATTGATTTTTCTATTGAAATGATTTCTTTTTCTAGTTCAATGATGTTTTTATCAGTTTCTACAAGTAGCCGTTTACTTAAGAATATATTATTGTTTTCTTGTTTTTTGAGAGCATTCCAATTGTTAATCTGTAAGGCAATGAGAATACCTATAACTACAAGAATGATTTCGCCAATGGCATACTTGAAGTAACGTCCTGTTCGCCCGACCGAGTCATTCGGGCTGGTTTTATTTTTCATAATTAGTGATTGACGGATATGACGGAAGAATTTAATCATGGGTTAGCTCAATGATTTGTTTAATTAATTTTTCTAAACGTTTTAATACGATTCTGTAGTTTACAACAGCCCATCCAAGATTGTCCAAGTGGTTTTCAAATTCCAAATCATTGAAAACACTTTCATAGTCAATCTCGAATTTTGATTTTTCCTCCCAAGCCATTAAGGAATATTTGTCAATATTTTTCATTGAAGCTTTTTTAGTTAAGTAAGGAATAACCATATGTTGGTTAAAGTCGTCTAGGGTTTCCCAGGCTTCATTTAATTCGTTGAATTCGCCAGACCAATGGAGTAATTGGTATTTTAAGGAATCATTCTTGATTAAATTTAAACTCCCTGTCGATAATATTTCAGTCAAGATATTTTGTGTAGGATGGTATTCATAGACATCTACTGCTGCAGCAAGGAGACTGTCTATGTTTTCAGTTTTCAACTCTTCTGAAGACGCTTTTATTTTAGACATTAAAAACCGAATGGCTTGCTCGGTTTTGTAATATTGAACAATGCTGGTTTCAATTTTTGTCAGGTTGTTTTTGAATTCGGAATGGATACTGGCCATCATTTCTTTTTCCAACTTTCTGTTATTATGTTCTTGATTCCAGGTGTTAATCTGTAAGGCAATTAGAATACCTATAACCACAAGGATAATTTCACCAATGGCATATTTTAGGTATTTACTTGTTTTACCTTCGGCAAGAAGTGATTTTCGGATATTTCTGAAGAATTTAATCATTAATTTGAATCTTGATTTTTATTATTTATTTATCTCTACATTAATCAAAGGAATCAGTTTAGTTATAGATTCTTCTATTTTAACTAGGTTGTTTGTATTAAATGCTATCATCGGGTAGAGATCTCTTGAGGCCAAAGCCAATTCTTCAAAATGCTCTTCAAAACGGTTCATGGTTGCTCTGTGCGTAATTGTAAGATTTGGGTTATATTCAATAATCAGAACTATTTTTTGTCTTAAAACCGTGCCCAGTTGGCTGTGATATTTATTGTCTACTTGCTTATCTAGATCTTCATAGGCTTTATATTGGTAATCATAAAGATGAATTAATGATGACTTTATTTTGTCAGATTTCATTAAATCAAAACCGTTATTTGAGGTTAGTAAATTATACACTCCTGTTTGTGGGATAAAACTTCTTACAGAAAACCCAAGTTCTATTAAAAACGTGTTTAAATCGTCATCATTTAGTTCAAATAGGCTATCATTAATCTTGGTTGGAATTATTTTACGTAATGCAACTAGGCTTTTTTTGTTGTAATTACTAATTTTCTTAACCTTAATAAGGTCCTGTTCTAGTGAGGTTAGTAAATTTATATAATTTTCTTTAGCTAGTTTCTGAGCCTTTCTGTTCTCATTCCAGTTATTGATTTGTAATGCAATTAGAATCCCAATTACTACTAGAATAATTTCACCAATAGCATATTTAAAATACCTACTAGTTTTACCTTCGTTAAGAAGTTTTTTTCTGATATTTCTAAAGAATTTAATCATTTGTATTCAATTCTTTGTCGATTAATGCAATTGTTTTGTCTGTTAGTCTAACAAGGCCATACTTAACCCAAACTTCATCGGCTGCATACATTAAATATATTTTATTTAATGTTAGGTAGGTGTCAGGATTTTTGACTAGAGATGATAACTCCATATTGCTTAATAAAAAATCAGGATGTGTTGGAATTAATGGATGACTTAAAAATTCATCAGGAATTACAGGAAGCATATTTAATCTAGCCATTAAATTAACTATCCTGTTATCAATATCAACATTTAGCATGGCAGTACTTCTATCACTAATCACTTTTCTAGAATTGGTATAATCTTTTAGTACAGAAAGGTTTTGCTTTAAGCTATCACTTAACATTTCAAATTTACCAGAATTAATAGCTTCTTCTTGAACGGAACTCAATAAGGATAATGTTCTGCCATAAATCATTTCAGATAGATAAAACTTTAGACTATCATTAGGAATGGTATAATCTCCTACCGAATAAAGAAGCACTTTATTGAATCTTGAGTTGCTTTCATGTATTTCTAAACTATAATTATCCAATTCCTTTTTATTCTTGACCAATTCGCTTTTTAAAGCTAACATAAGTTGGCTTTTACTTTTTTCTAGTTTTCTGCCTTCATTCCAATTATTAATTTGAAGGGCAATTAGAATACCAATAACTACTAGGACAATTTCGCCTATTGCGTATTTAAAGTACTTGCCTGTTTTATTTTGTTCCATGAGGTTGTAGCGTATTTTCCTGAAGAATTTAATCATTGTAATTTTTTTAATAATTGATTCACTTCTATTTTAGTTTCATCTAAAATTTTATTGTACCAGTTTAATTGAATATAATGAAAGTGGAAGTCGTCTAACATTTTGGTATATGTAATATTATTTACATCGTTAAAGGCATTTGTTCTTCTGTAATGAATATATTTTTTACTTAAATGACTCCATCTTTCATCTACAATTTTACCATTGTCAATAAGTCTATCATAATTAGAACCATAGAGTTTTATAATACTTTGGATATTACTTTTTTGACTGTAGGTATTGATTTCATTACCCGCTATTGCAGATTTGAAAGCTCCAGAGACAGGGTAGAATGTACGTTGTCCAGAAAAAAGATAAATAGACATTAAAGAATCTATTTGTGTTTTATGGTTTTCATAATCTGTTGAGTACTTACTATTTAATAAGTTATAAGCATCTGTTTTAGGTTTTAAATACCTTTGAACATAGTTTATAAATTTTAGATCTTGATTAAGATCATTTGTTATGCTTTTAAAAAATTCTTTTTCTGCTATGGCATGTTTTCTAGTCTCATTCCAATTATTTATCTGTAGTGCAATCAAAATCCCAATGACTACAAGAATAATCTCACCAATAGCATATTTAAAGTATTTGCCAGTTTTGTTTTGTTCCATGAGGTTGTAGCGTATTTTTCTGAAGAATTTAATCATGATTAACAGTGGTTTCTAGGTCTTGAATGAGTCTTTGTAATTGAGTTAAGTGGGTTTCTAAAAGGAATTTTTTAGCACCTTCATTTCCAATTAAAAACCGAAGGTCTTTTTTTAATGAGGTGTCATTCCGAAGTAATTCTATAGCTATAACAGCTTCATCATTTGGTATATCCACCTCGCAATTTTCTGGTAATCGTGCCTCTATGCTGTTTCGTACTTTATAATAGATGTCATCGCATTTTTCACGAATTTTTTCCTGTATAAAGTTTGGCATCTTACTTCTCAAATTTTTTCTGTAGTCATTATTCATTTCAAATAATTTGTTTTTTGACCATTCCACTTCATAATGTCTTATTAAGGCGGTTTTTAAGCTGTCTTTCTTAATAAGATTTATTTGCCCAGATGCAATCAATTCTAAATAAGTTGATTTTATAGAGTTAGGGTCTTGTAATTGACTGGCTTGATACATGTCTATTAAGCTACGTGATGGGTTAGTAATTTCTTTTTGTGGATCTTCAAATAAGCTTATGGCATTTTTTGCATGATGTAGAATCTGATTAGAATAATTAATAACAGCTTTAACCAAAGCTTCTTCTTCTTTTAGATCTTCTATTAGTCTAATTATATATTGTTTTTCAAGTGAATTTTTATTTCGCTGTTCATTCCAATTATTAATCTGCAATGCAATCAAAATCCCAATGACTACAAGAATAATTTCGCCAATGGCGTATTTAAAGTACTTGCCTGTTTTATTTTGTTCCATGAGGTTGTAGCGTATTTTTCGGAAGAATTTAATCATTAGTATTCACCTTTTTATAGTTTAGATACTTGTGTTTTGCCATAATCTTAATACTTGTCTCATTTGGGTCGCTGTATAAATTAAATTTTACAACTTCAACTTCATTGGTTTTAAACATGAAAAACGAGGTGTTCGAATGTCTGTACATCCTAGTAGTTTGACCGTCTGAATCCTGTCTTTGTAAATAGTTGTTTGTTAATATAATTCTTGTCATATCTATAGATTCGCTATCGGATTTATAGTTTCCTAAATAATGATCAAGTTGATGCTCTTGACTGATTTGTAACTTAAGTAATTCGTTGTCTTCTGGAGTTTCATTTAACACATCGCTTATCTTTTTGTAGAGTGATACAGCCTGTACTCTGAAGGTTTGTGCACCTCTATTAAGGTTTTTATAATCGTTAATGTAATTAGCAACTTGGTTTTTATATATAGGGTCTTCTAAAAAAAACAAATGGCTTTCATCATGGTTTCCAGTGTCGCTTCCATATTGCCATTCGTGATACCATGTTTTACTCTTGGCGAGGTAGTCTAAATTTTTATATACTGTTGTGCTTATACGTTGATTGAACTTGTCTATATAATTACCTTGAGTAATGTAGAGTTCATCTAATGAGTCCTGAAAGCTAATAAATGAATCATCCAAGTTTTTCACGAAGTCTTTAAACTTTAAAAAAGCTTCTTTATTGATTACGAAGTTGTCATACCAATACATGAAATAGGTGCCTTCTGGTCCGTATATACTATTTTGATAATCAGATATTGTGAATTTATTATTGACAACTAATCGTGCCAACGAATCCTTTATTACGTAGGTTTCTAAAATATTTGTAGCACTTTCTATATCTGTTAAAAGATCTTTTTGAATATTTTTCAACAATTTACGTCCAGTTTGTTCTAATTGTCTTTCAGTGTTCCAATTATTGACTTGTAATGCAATGAGAATTCCAATGACTACAAGAATTATTTCACCAATGGCGTATTTAATGTATTTACCTGTTTTGTTATCGGCAAGAAGATGTTGCCTGGTACGACGAAAGAATTTGAGCATTTACTGGTTAGTTCCAAGTAAATTAAATTGGCTAGTAGTTTTGGTTGGTCATTTTCGATTAGTAATTTAGTAAATTCTTACAAATTATAATCAATTTCACATAACTAAATGAAACCAGTTGATGTTTATTTTTTGGAACAACAAGAGCCATTGCAATCTATTATGCTGTACGTAAGACAGGTAATTTTGAAGACTTTGCCTAATATTCAAGAACGCTATAGCTATAAAATTCCGTTTTATAACATGGGGAAAAAGCCTATGATATATTTGAATGTTTTAAAAGGAACTGATTTTGTAGATGTGGCTTTTGTTCAAGGTATTTTATTGGAAAATGACTTTCCGGAGTTACAGGATTATAATAACCGAAAACAAGTGCGCTCTATTCAATTAAAAAGCATTGAAGATTTAGATGAATTGCGTTTTGTTAAATTGCTGCAGGCAGCAGCAAAGCAATTGGAGCAGAGTAAAAAGGCTTGGTTTATTTAAAGTTGTTTTGAAACAATGTAATTCTCAAAAGACATGCCTTTCAATACTTTCTTTTGCTTTTTAATAACATCGTAGTAATGGTCTTCAAAAAAGGGTAATGCTGTAATACTCACATCAGATTTTATTTCATCGAAACCATCCATCATAACTTTTGATTCTATAATACGTAATAATTTTGAAGCAATACCTTGACGTTGATAGTCTTTATGAACGAACAGACCATCAAAATAGTTGCCGTTTTTTAAATAGGCAAAACCGACAATGGTGTCATTAGTTTCAGCAACTAAAAAATAGAATCTGTTAACTCTTTCTTCCCATTTTTCAGTATCATTGGCTCCAGCAGACCAGGTTTGAATCTGCTTATCTGAATAATCTTTTGAATTCACTTCGCGAACAGTATCCCTAAATAGTGTAGTTATCTCTGGAACATCTTCAATTGTTGCTTGGCGAATTTCAATATCCATAGAATAGACTTATTTCAAGCTGTTTATTGTTTTTCTAATAGCCACTAAATTAGAGAGTAAACCTTCTAGATTGTCTAAATGTAACATGTTGGCGCCATCACTTTTAGCATTGGCAGGATCAAAATGGGTTTCTATGAATAAACCATCAACATGATTTACAACACCAGCTCGCGCAATAGTTTCAATCATATCAGGTCTTCCGCCTGTTACACCAACCGATTGGTTAGGTTGTTGTAATGAGTGAGTAACATCTAATATTGTTGGTGCGTATTGTCGCATGGTTGGAATACCACGAAAATCAACTATCATATCTTGGTAGCCAAACATCGTTCCTCTATCGGTTATCCAAGCTTTATCGCTACCAGAATCTTTGACTTTCTGTACGGCATGTTTCATAGCTTCTGGACTCATAAATTGTCCTTTCTTTAGGTTAACTACTTTGCCTGTTTCAGCAGCCGCAACTACTAAATCTGTTTGACGGACCAAGAATGCTGGGATTTGAAGCACATCTACATATTCGGCAGCCATTTTAGCATCAGATACTTCATGAATATCTGTAACTGTTGGTACATCAAAGGTTTCAGAAACTTTACGTAAAATTTTTAAAGCTTTTTCATCACCTATTCCAGTAAAACTATCTATACGACTACGATTGGCTTTCTTAAAACTGCCTTTAAATACAAATGGAATGTGTAATTCGTTGGTAATAGCAATAATCTTTTCAGCAATGCGCAAAGCCATATCTTCACCTTCAATTGCACAAGGTCCTGCTAATAAAAAGAAGTTATTACTATTTGTATGCATTAACTTCGGAACGTCTCTTAAATTCATGAGCTTAAAAATTTAAGCTACAAAGATAGTTAAATTAAAACGCTTTTTTAATGCTATTTCTAATCATCCAAAGCGCCATTAAAAAATTGGTAAACACAAAGAGACCGCCATAAATAATGAAGGTTCTAGTTGATGCCGAAAAATCAATAATATTGAATAAATCAGATAAATAAGCGAGAATTAGATAGGATGACAAGCACACAAATACAATTCCTAGTGAGAAATTGAGTTGCTTATTTGGTTTAATTAATTGCCAAAGAAAAGGTATGCTAAATAATAAAATGGGATATGCAGTAAGACCATCGCTTCTATTTACATCTGTAAACCAATAGGCAATTACAGCTATATAATAAAGATATGGGATGAATTTAGAATATTTACTAATCAATTTCATTTTTTACATTTTTAAGGGTTAAACATGTAATTTAACATGAGTAAAGCGCCTTTGGTGGTTATGAAGTTGGTTAGTAATGGCTATTTACTAATAATACTTAAACGAAAGATAATTATAAATCGTATGTGTTATATTGATTGTAACATATAATTAACTATAATTTATAATAGTTGTTAAAATATAACGTACCTTTGCGCGCTTAAAATAGGGCATTATTATGGCTACAATTAAAAACATTGCAATTATTGCACACGTTGACCACGGTAAAACAACTTTGGTTGATAAGATCATGTATCACTGTCAGTTATTTCGTGATAACGAGAACACTGGAGATCTTATTCTTGATAACAACGATTTAGAGCGTGAAAGAGGTATTACAATTACTTCTAAAAACGTATCTGTTATTTATAAAGACACTAAAATAAATATTATAGATACTCCTGGTCACGCCGATTTTGGTGGTGAAGTAGAACGTGTATTAAATATGGCTGATGGTGTGCTGTTATTGGTTGATGCCTTTGAAGGTCCTATGCCACAAACGCGTTTTGTATTACAAAAAGCTATTGATTTAGGATTAAAACCATGTGTGGTTATTAATAAAGTTGATAAGGAAAATTGCACGCCAGATGAAGTACATGAAAAAGTATTTGACTTAATGTTTGAATTGGGTGCTGAAGAGTGGCAATTAGATTTTCCAACGGTTTATGGGTCTGCAAAGAACAACTGGATGAGTGACGACTGGAAGAATGAAACTGATAATATTGAGCCGTTACTAGATATGGTTATCGAGCATATTCCAGAGCCAAAAATTGAAGAAGGGACAACGCAAATGCTGATTACGTCTTTAGATTTTTCTTCGTTTACAGGTCGTATTGCAATTGGTCGTTTAACACGTGGAGAATTAAAGGTTAATCAAAATATTTCTTTGGTAAAACGCGATGGAAGTATTGTAAAATCTAAAATTAAAGAATTACATACATTTGAAGGTTTAGGTCGTAAGAAAGTTGAAGAGGTTAAAGCTGGAGATATTTGTGCCATTGTAGGTTTAGAAGGATTTGAAATTGGTGATACGGTTGCTGATTGGGAAAATCCAGAAGGTTTAAAAACCATAGCCATTGATGAGCCAACCATGAGTATGTTATTTACTATTAACGATTCGCCTTTCTTTGGAAAAGATGGTAAATATGTTACCTCAAGACACATAAAAGAACGTTTGACTAAAGAACTTGAAAAGAATTTAGCCTTACGTGTTGAAGAGACTGATAGTGCTGATAAATTTATGGTTTTTGGTCGTGGTGTACTGCATTTATCTGTTTTAATTGAAACGATGCGTCGTGAAGGATATGAATTACAAATTGGTCAACCACAAGTAATCATTAAGGAAATTGATGGTGTAAAATGTGAACCTGTTGAAGAAATGACAATTGATTTGCCTGAAACAGTTTCTGGTAAGGCTATTGAAATGGTTACTATGCGTAAAGGTGAAATGTTAAGTATGGAAGCTAAAGGTGAGCGTATGGTTTGCCAGTTTATAGTACCTTCAAGAGGTATTATAGGTTTGCGTAATCAATTATTAACAGCTACTGCTGGTGAGGCTATTATGGCGCACCGTTTTAAAGAATATCAGCCTTTAAAAGGCGGTATTCCAGAACGTCAAAATGGATCGTTAGTTTCTATGGAAAAAGGACAAGCTATTCCATATTCAATTGATAAATTACAAGATCGTGGAAAGTTTTTCGTTGATCCAGGCGAAGATATCTATGAAGGTCAGGTAATTGGAGAAAATTCTCGTGGAGATGATATGGTTGTTAATGTGACTAAAACTAAAAAATTAAGTAACGTGCGTTCATCAGGTGCTGATGATAAGGCTAAAATTGTTCCTGCTATCAAGTTTTCATTAGAAGAAGCGTTAGAATATATCCAGAAAGACGAATATGTTGAGGTAACACCTAAACATTTACGATTACGTAAAATTCTATTGACGGAAGTTGAACGTAAGCGTAATAAAAGTATATAAATTATGGAGTTGATTACTGTAACAGATTGGGTTGGTTATGCTGCCATGGCTACAGTTTTAATTTCATTCTTAATGAAAAAAGTAAACAACTTACGAATGGTAAATTCTGTGGGTTGTTTACTTTTTGTGATTTATGGCTTTATGCTTAATCCGTTGTCTTATCCCATTATTATTACCAATACAGCCATATTCTTGATAAACATATATTACTTGGTGTTAAAGAAAAGGTAGAGTTCATTATATTTACAAAAAGTTTGAATATGCATTTTCTATATTTCGATCCAAGTATTGGTGCTATGATTGTGCAAGCGGTCGTTGCAGCTGTGGCAGGAGTTGTTTTGTTTTCGAAAAGTTTTATGTTTAAAATCAAATCATTTTTGGGTCTTGTTAAAAACGACGATGACTTATTTGATGATATTGACGTTAAAGATTCTGACATAGAAAACAACAAAGCAGGTGACAAGTAATAAAAGGCATCCATCTTCATTTAGAGATCCATCTGGATACGTTTTTAAAGACCAAAATGTTTTTAAGCGTGTTATTAACCCAATATACTTTCGGCAATATAGAAGTTTAAAAGATTCAGGTTTCTTTAAAAAATTATTTCAGAATAAGTTATTGATTTCACATACTGAAGATCAATCTAACGATTCTGAAATAGTAATAGTACCTGAACATATTCCTTTTATTACCTATCCTTACGAATGGAGTTTTTTGCAATATAAAGAAGCTGCATTACTTACTTTAAAAATCCAAAAATATGCTCTAGAACATGGCTATTCATTAAAAGATGCATCGGCTTTCAATGTGACGTTTCATAATAGCCAAGCCATTTTTATAGACACCCTCTCATTTGATTTTTATATTGAAGATCAACCTTGGCGTGCTTACAAGCAATTTATAGCACACTTTTTGGGTCCATTACTGCTTGCACAATACCATGGTACACAATCTCTAAAACTATTATCAAGTTTTATAGACGGTATGCCAATGAGGCAGTTAGCATCCATGTTACCATTTAAAACAAAATTGAACCCGTTTTTGTATTCAAATGTGCACTTACTAGCAAAATTTGAAGAGAATTATAATGACGACTACGAGGGAAACATAAAGCAAACCAAACTTTCTAAAAAAGCGCAACTAAATATTATTAAATCGCTTTACGATTTCATAAAAAAAATGTCCTTAAAGGAACAATCTGAATGGGGCGACTATTATAGTAAAACCAATTATTCAGATACGGCTTTTAAAACAAAATCTGAAGTTATAAATAGATGGGTGAATTCAATTAAACCTAAAACCTTAATTGATATTGGTGGCAACGATGGTACTTTTGTTAGACTTCTAAATAATGAATTAGAACAGGCTTTGGTCTGTGATATTGATAATAATGCCGTTGATTGTAATTATAAAATTACTAAAACAAATAACGAAGCCTATATGTTGCCTTTTGTTTTAGATATTTTAAACCCATCGGCAAATATTGGGTTTAACAATGAAGAAAGAACGTCTTTTCTAAATCGTATTGAAGAATATGCTCCAGATATTACTTTAGCGTTGGCAGTTATTCATCATATAACGCTTTCAGGAAATGTGACCTTTGACATGTCTGCTGAATTTTTTGCCAATTTTTCTAGAAATTTAATAATTGAATTTCCAAAACCAGACGATTCTTGGGCTTTACGTTTACTAAATACCAAAGGAGAATTCAGAAATCATTTTGATTTTTATAACGAAGAAAATTTTGAGAAAGCCTATTTGAAGAAGTTTTATTTGGTAGAAAAAATAGACATACCGAATTCTAAACGGGTTATGTATTCTTTTAAAAGAAAATAGGAATGAGTAATCTGCGTGATAGAATTATAGCATTCATAAACAGTGATGAGGACAAACCACTAATTGCTGCTATAGCTGCTGGATTGTACCCCTTATTGTATTATTATAACAACAATTTGACTTTACTAAACTCTTCAGAACAAATTGTATTTTTTGTAATATACTTCTTAATTGTTCCCATTGCCGTATTTAAGCTTATGGGATTTTTGATTTCAAGAGTTTCCTATTTCAAGAGCATTAAAGTATATGCAACACCTGTTTTTAACTTAATGTGGTTTGCTTATTTATTGGTTTTAATTACGAAAGGGTTTCATATTAAGTTTATGCTGCTGGCAGTGGCATTAGGTTTTGTGCTTGGAGTTGTCCTAAAAAAGCATTTTAATAAAATAATTGCTTTGCAAATATTAATGGCTGTTTTGGTTTTAATTCCTTTAATGAAATACATTTTTTTTGATATCGAGACACCTATTGAATGGATTAATCAACCTGATAATATTGAAAATGTAGAATTCAAGAAGAAACCGAACATTTATATTATTCAACCTGATGGCTATGTTAACTTTTCTGAAATAGATAAGGGTTATTACAACTATGATAATTCAGATTTCAAAGGATATCTTTTAAATAATAATTTTGAATTATTTGATAATTATAGGAGCAATTATTATTCAACATTAAGTTCTAATAGTTCGCTGTTTGCAATGAAGCATCATTATTATAATTTACCAAGTAATAAAATTAGGGAGGTTTATAATGCAAGAGATGTTATTGCAGGAAATAATCCTGTAATTGATATTCTAAAGCAGAATAAATATAAGACTCACCTATTAATGGAAAAATCATATTTATTGACTAATAGACCAGAAATGCAATATGATTATTGTAACATAGATTATAATGAGTTTACATATTTCTCTAGAGGATTTCATGTAACAAAAGATGTACGCGAGAATTTAGAATCATTGTTTCCTCTTGAAAATGACTCTCATAATTTTTTCTTTATTGAGCAATTGTTGCCTGGTCATATAACCAATAGTTCTAATCTAGGAGACGTAGCTGATTTTGAACGGGATAAGTATTTTAGTAAGCTAGAGTTGGCTAATGTTTGGTTAAAGGATATTATCAACTTTATAATTGATAATGATCCAAATAGCCTGATAGTCATAACCGCAGATCATGGAGGGTTTGTTGGTATGCATACAACCATAGAGTCTCATGAAAAGCAGACAGATCGAGACTTAATTTACTCTATTTTTTCTTCACAATTAGCAATTAAATGGTCAAATGATACTCCTCATTTTGAAAAAGAAATTGAAACGCCAGTAAACTTATTTAGGTTTCTATTCTCTTATTTAAGCGACAATGAGATATATTTAGAAAACCTTCAAGCAGATAAAAGCTATATTCCTATTAATAGAAAAGCTGCTTTTGGTGTTTACGAATATATCAACGATAAAGAAGAAATTACTTTTAATCGAGTTTCAAAAAAAACAGCCCAATAGAGTAAATTATAATTAGTATTTTCATCTCAAATTTAAACCAATTTAGAAATTAAGTATTTAGCAAAGCCATATCATTCAAAATATAAACCTCATTGGGACGCCTTTATTGGTAGTGCAAAAAATGCTACTTTTTTATTCAATAGAGATTTTATGGAATACCATCAAGATCGATTTGAAGATGCCTCACTATTAATATTTAAAAATGATGAAGTTGTAGCTCTTTTACCTGCTAACAAAGTTGATAATATGGTTTATTCACATCAAGGTCTTACCTATGGCGGATTGGTTGTAAGTGAAAAATTGAAATTTCATGCTATTTTAGAATGTTTTAAGGAGGTTTTGAAATACTATTCAGAAAAAGGTTTTAATAGCCTTCAAGTTAAAACGTTACCTGCTATATATAGTAAGCAACCAAGTGATGACATGTTGTATTTAATGCATATTTTGGATGCTAAATTAATAAGAAGAGACATGCTCTCGGTTGTAAATCAGTCAAACCCAATAAAATATTCAAAAGACAGAAAGGATGGTGTCAAACGTGCAAAGAAAGCACATTTAATTATTAAATCAGATGATGATTTTGATAATTTTTGGAATGAAATATTAATTCCAAACCTGCAAAAAAAACATGGTGTTAATCCCGTTCATAGCTTGGATGAAATTAAATTACTTAAAAAGCGTTTTCCAAAAAACATCATGCAGTTTAATGTTTATGACCAGCAAAAAATTATTGCTGGGACAACTATCTTTATTACTGAAAAAGTTGTCCATTCACAATACATTTCTGCAAATGAAACAAAGAATAAAACAGGGAGTTTGGATTTTTTGCATGACTATTTATTGAAAGAAGTTTTTACAGAGAAACCATATTTTGATTTTGGTATTTCAAATGAAAATAATGGCTTCAAAGTTAATTCTGGATTACAATATTGGAAAGAAGGTTTTGGTGCGAGAGCCATAGTTCAGGATTTTTATCAATTACCAATTGAAAATTACAAGCGGTTAGATGCTGTTTTGATATGATTAAATTTTTAGATCTAAAGAAAATAAACGAACGTTTTGATAAGGCTTTTCAAGAGCGATTTAAGCAGCTTTTAAATTCCGGACAATATATTCTCGGTAATGAATTAAATACTTTTGAGAATGACTATGCGAAATATTGCGGTACTGATTATTGCCTAGGAGTCAGTAATGGGCTAGACGCCTTAATATTGATTTTTAGAGCATATATTAAATTAGGTATTTTAAAAATAGGTGATGAGGTGCTAGTTCCTGCAAATACTTATATAGCTAGTATTTTGGCTGTTGTTCATGCTGGACTGAAGCCAGTTTTTGTAGAGCCTGATGAAAAGACTTTTAACATATCAGCTAAAGAATTAAATAAGCATATTTCCAAAAATACTAAAGCTATTTTAGTAGTTCATTTGTATGGGCAATTAGCGGAAATGGATGAAATCAATCTTTTGGCAAAAAAACAAAATTTACTAGTAATTGAGGACGCTGCGCAAGCTCATGGAGCTATTAATAGTAAAGGAAATAGAGCAGGAAACCTGGCTGATGCTGGAGCATTTAGCTTTTATCCGAGTAAAAATTTAGGTGCGCTTGGTGATGCTGGTGCGGTAACTACTAATGATGTTCAATTGGCTGAAACTATTAAGGAGTTACGAAATTATGGCTCCACTGAAAAGTACGTGCATACAAGTCTGGGCTTTAATAACCGTTTAGATGATATTCAGGCTGCCATGCTATCAGTTAAACTTCCTTCATTGGATAATGACAATAGCAGAAGACGTGAGGTTGCTAAAAAATATTTAAGTGAAATTAAAAATAGTAAGATACAACTACCTTTTTATGACTTAAGTAAAAATCATGTTTTCCATGTCTTTGTTGTTAGGGTAGAAGATAGAGACGCATTTGTCTCTTTTTTGGAGAAGAATGATGTACAATACCTAATTCATTATTCTAAACCAGCTCATAGACAATTAGCCCTAGCGGAATACAGTAATCTGAAATTGCCAGTAACAGATGCCATACATGAACAGGTAGTCAGTATTCCAATGAGCCCAGTTATGACTGATGCAGAGGTCTCTCAAATTGTTAACCTACTAAATTCTTATTAATTGAAACGATTACTTAATTATATAAATAATAATGTTTTAATCAAGGTTGCTTCATTGAATTCTGCTTCAGTAGCAACGAGAATTATAGCAGGATTTTTAACTTCAAAAGCCATTGCCCTTTTTGTTGGAGCAGAAGGAATGGCCTTAATAGGAAATCTACGGAACTTTTTGAGTTCAGTTCAAACAGTCTCCATATTGGGTTTTTATAATGGTATCGTAAAATATGTGGCTGAATTTAAGGAGAATACTATTGAATTGAGTAAAACCCTTTCTACTATTTTTTATCTAGGCTTTTTTTCTACCATATTAGTGTCTTTTACCTGTTACTTTGGAGCAGATTATATTAATGATTATGTGTTTTCCTATTACAATGATTACGCTTATGTTATTAGAATTCTCGCGATAGCTTTGCCGTTTTACGCATTGAATATGTTTACGTTTGGTATTCTCAATGGGTTTTCTAAATATAAAATTTTAATCATAATTAACATTATTGGACAGATTTTAGGTCTTTCTATTACCATTTTGTTAATATATAAAGAGCGTATTGATGGTGCATTAATTTCGGTAGCTATTTCAGAATCATTGATTTTTTTAATCACACTAGTAGGTGTTGCCAATAGAAGAAGTTTGGCACCATTAGTCAAAGTAAAGAACATCAGTTTTGGTTATGTCAAAAAATTGAGTTCATATTCCATGATGGCTATTTTTTCAGCTATTTTATTACCCATAGTTGCCATATTCATAAGAAATTATATTACTGATTCGGTTGGAATACGAGAAGCTGGTTTTTGGGAAACTATGAACAGGATTTCAAAGTATTATTTGATGTTCGTATCTTCATTATTGACACTTTATATATTACCTCGTTTATCTGAAATAGATAATGTAAAAGAATTTAGAAATGAAGTTTTTAATTTTTACAAAACCATTATTCCCATTTTTGGATTAGGATTATTGGTTATATATCTTTTTAGAAAATATATAATCCTTTTAATTTTTTCTGAAGAATTTTTACCCGTACAGGATTTGTTTTTATGGCAGCTTTTAGGTGATTTTGTTAAAGTGCTATCCATAGTTATTGCTTATCAGTTTTTGGCTAAAAAAATGTTTTGGCATTATATCATTACCGAAGCATTTTCTGTGATCATTCTATATTTTACGAGTATTTATTTTATTGATATTTATGGAACAAAAGGAGCCAATATTGCGCACTTTGTGACATATGTTGCTTATTATGGGCTAATACTTTTAATATTCAGTTCATCATTGTTTGGTGTATTACCGGATGAACC
The DNA here is from genome assembly GCF_012931685.1 of Hanstruepera ponticola. Taxonomy (GTDB): domain Bacteria; phylum Bacteroidota; class Bacteroidia; order Flavobacteriales; family Flavobacteriaceae; genus Hanstruepera; species Hanstruepera ponticola. The sequence continues at coordinate 531,726 of NZ_JABANC010000002.1, read as the reverse complement.
TGATTTAGAGAATTAATTTTTTGAATGATTTTGCCAAATTTCTAGATAACGTTTTGTGATGTTCAAGTAGTTATGCTCTTTCTCAATAAAGGCTCTAGCATTTTCGGAGATTTCAATAATTTTTTCTGAATTTTCAATAAGCCATGACAATTTGTTGGCAATTTGGTTGGAATTAGGTAAAGCATTAATAGCAACAGTATCTTCCTTCAAACCATAATAATCTAACCATTCTTGTTCAGCACCTGTAAAAACCACTTTGCCTTTAGCCATAGCTTCTAAAGCGTTATAGCCTTGATCATAAGCATAGACTTGATCTAGAATAATATGTGCCTTATTATATGATTGGATGTATTCATCATAGGGAAGGTTTTCTGTTTTTATAATGCTTACCTTATTATCATACTTTTTAGATATTATTTCTAAAGCTTCATCAAAAAAATTGCTTCCTTTTTTTAAGTAGTTTGCCCTATTAATACCCATGAAAATTATGATTCTATCTTCAATTTTAGGTTTAATAAAGCTAATCTTATTAATATTGATAGGGTTTGGTATCAGGCATAAATACTGCTTGTTATTAAGAAGTGGTAGATGATAATCTAAATCAGAAGCAATGACGCCTTTAATGTTTTTATAAACAAAATGATGAAGCTTTTGATAGGAGGGAGTTAGGAATTTAATGATATGCCAGTAGCTTTTTTTGGAAGCTCTACTTTCTTTATAGGGATTTAATATTGAATATTTGAATCTGTCTTCGGCTGCAAAATTTACACTTATGTAGTCTGCTCCACAAGACAGCAAAAATACATTTTTATTGTTTTTGAAGATGTGGCTTAACAATTTTGATTCAATTTTTGGAATGGAGTTAAACGGAGCTTCATTTATAAGTTGAACAACATCATAATCAACAAATAAATGCTTTTGTCTATTATATTCAACTTTTATTTTTTGTGAATTTAAATCAACACCTAGAGATTTGAAAAGAACTTTATTTAAAAGCGAACTGCCCTTTTTTGACTGATTAGCTCCCAATGAGATATCAACAGGAAACTTTTTAAATCTATCTCCATTGCCAACAATAAGAACTTCATGTCCCAGTTCTTGCAATCCTTCCTTTAGTGAGTTGTGAAGTCTGCTGTATTCACCAATCAATAAAATTTTCATGTTAAAATTTTTAGACAGTCAGTTTTAAAAATTTAAAAGTAACTTAAATCATGTTAATTTAATAGCGTTATTAGCATTTAGTATATTTGAGCATTAAATAATGAATTTGAAAACCAACAATAAAAAGATTTGTTTAGTAGTGTCTTCTTTAGGAAAAGGTGGAGCCGAGAAATCAAGTGCTTTACTATCTGAGATGCTTGATAGTTTAGGGTTTGAAGTGTACATTGTTTCTGTGCAAAATAATATTGCTTATGATTTTAAAGGCGAACTACTAAATTTGGATTTATTAGTGACTAATCGAAATAGTCTTCTAAAAAAAATAGCGAAAGCAAAATATTTTAAAATTTTTTTAAAACAGCATCAATTTGAATACATTATAGACAATAGATCACGTAATTATTGGTTGAGAGAGTTTATTATTACAAATTTTTGTTACTCAAAATATAAGATAATTTATGTTGTCCGAAGCTATAATTTAAACTATTATTTTTCTAAAAATAAGTTTTTGACAAAATTAAATTATAGAGGAGCTTCAGCGATAGTTGGTGTTTCTAAAGCTATAAAAGAAGAAGTTGAAAGGCTTTACGGTTTTAAAAATGTCTATGCTATTTCTAACCCTGTTAAAATTAATAATACAAAAACTGAAATGACTGACCATTTGGGTAAGTACATTTTGGCTTATGGTAGGATAGATGAAAAGGTAAAAAATTATACACTACTTTTAGAGGCTTACAAGCAATCTAAATTATCAGAAAATAATGTTGGATTAATTATTTTGGGTTCGGGTCCGGATTTGGATTTGTTAAAACGAAAAGTGAATGAATTAAATATTTCTGAATATGTAGAATTTAAACCTTTTGATGATAAACCTTATGACATAATTAAACAAGCTCGTTTTGTATGTCTTACAAGTAGATTTGAAGGTTTTCCCAGAGTTTTAATTGAGTCACTTTCCTTTGGGATACCTGTGATTTCTGTTGATTGTAAATCTGGTCCAAATGAAATTGTACAATCAGGATATAATGGTTTGTTAGTTGAAAATAATAACCCGAAAGAACTTTCTGAAGCTATGAATAGTTTTATATTTGATAAAGCACTCTATGACCATTGTAAATCAAATACAATAAAAAGTGTTGAAAAGTATGATTCTGATACGATAGCCAAAGAGTGGCAAAAACTATTAAATTCAATAGAATAAGAGCTAATATGAAGCAAATAGAGTTTATTGAAATCCCTAAAGTACAAGATCCAAGAGGTAATTTGGCAGTTATAGAAAAAGATGTACTACCTTTTGATATAAAACGGGTTTACTATTTATATGATGTGCCAAGTAATGCCCATAGAGGTGGCCATGCCCATAAAAAATTAGTTCAGGTTTTAATAGCGTTAAGTGGTAGTTTTGATGTGATATTGGATGATGGTAATGAGCGTAAAACCATCACCCTCAATAAGCCTGACAAAGGATTAGTAGTGCCAACTGGAATGTGGAGAGAATTAGGGAATTTTTCTTCTGGTTCAGTTTGTTTGGTTTTGGCTTCAGATGTTTTTGAGGAAGCAGATTATATTCGTGATTACGATTCTTTTGTGTCAATGAAAAGGCGATGAATTTATTTTTATTTTTCGTAATAAATTTTGAATAGCTACAAAGAACCTCAAAGCATTAGTACTTTTGTTTATTAAAAACCTTTGTTTTTTGTTCAAGGAATTAAGGTCAATTTTTTTTAGATAGGCATCAGCTTTTTTATTATTTCCAACTAATTTATATTGAATACCAATAGAAAATCTATTGACATCTAAATATTTTTTAAGTGATTTATTAGTTTTGACTAATGGTTCGTAAACGTCTAAATCAATAAATTTTCTATCATTTGTATTAGATTTAGTAATCCTATTTTCACTTTCTAAATTATGTATCGCTGTAATTGTATTACAGAATGCCACTGAATAGTTTAGAGCTATTCTAATCCATAAATCAGTATCTTCTCCAGCTCCTAAAATGATTTTTTCATTAAAAAGACCAATTTCATTAAGTACTTTTTTGGGAATCATTGTTGCAGATGTCCAAGCAATAGCGTTTTTTAAACTTGACTCAAAATAATCATCTATGAGTCCCATCCAACCATTAACTTTTGAGACGTTATTATAACGTGCAGGATAAGTAAGCGATTTATGCTTTTTGGCATAAGCCATGCAATACATGCCACAGTTGGGAAACTTATTTAATAACATGTTTAATAATTCTAAATGATTTTTCTTCCAAAAATCATCAGCATCTAAAAAAGCTATATAATTTCCTTGAGCTTTTTTAATTCCAAAATTTCTAGCAGCAGATACGCCTTGGTTTTTGGTTGTTAATAGTTTAATTCTTGTATCAGTAAATTTTTCAACAACTTTAAGACTTTTATCTGTCGAGCCATCGTTAACAATAATGATTTCAAAATCAGAAAATGTTTGATTTATCACACTATTTAAAGTCTCAGCTATAGAGTTAGCTTTGTTGTAGAGTGGTATGACAATAGAAAATTTAGACATTATCTTTTTGGTTTAATCTACAGAAGTAACCTAGTCTATAAATATCAAATAATATTAAATTGGGTGACTTACTTAACAGTTTCTTTTCTATTTCATTATTAAATTTTAGAGTTATTGTTCCAAGAAAATATGCTAAACCAATAGCCCTAAGCTTATTAAATACTTTCAATAATTTTGTTTCAGATGAAGAAATTTTGTTTTCCTTTACCAGATAATACAAGGTGTCAATAGCTTTTTTAGTTTTAGATAAGAATAATTTATTGTTTTCAATTCCAAAATGAATTACAGGATTCTCGATATGAACAACATTCGTTTTGTTTTTTTTTAATAACGTACTAAAGAGAATATCCAATCCATATTTGTTCTCTGTTAATTCAGAATTAGTTTTCAGAAAGACATCTTTTTTTATAGCCAAAGCTCCTGAAATTATAGATTGATATGGCTTGTTTTTTCTATGTTTTAAAGGCTGTTGCTCCCTGTTTCGGCCATAATGCCAACGTAGTATTTTGATTGCTTCTGGTTTTGTTTTTTGATAAGTAATACCGCCAAAAATGATGTCGGTATCATTTTCTATGTTTGAAACTATTTTTTTTATGAAGGTATTGTCTTTTGGCATCACATCAGCATCCAAAAATAGCAACCAATCATATTTAGCGTTTTGAGCTAAAATTTGTCTCGTAGCTGTGCGTCCAACATTCTTTTCGCTTATTATAAATTCTGCGCACTCAAGTGTGTTTATTTTTTGGTTTTCAGTGTTAAGATTTGAGTTTGAACCGTCATCCATACAAGATAACTCAAAATTAATTCCCAACACTAAAGATTGTGTTACAAGTTTTTCAGCTAGTGGATAAGCATTATAATTGTATGTAGGTATTAAAATGGAAAGCATAGATTTTTATCAATGAATTCAAAACTAAACAATAAATCACATTTTTTTTTAATAATAACAACTTTAAAATTATCATGATGGTATGGTAATTGTAAATTTGCTATCATGAAATCAATTTTAGCAGCTATTAGTTTTTGTTTTATTGTGTTCCAATTACAGGCACAAAAGGCCTTCCATGTATTCCCTAAAGATCATCCAACTATTAAAGGCTCAAAACTGGGTGATGGTAGCTTAAAGAACCCTTGGGATTTACAAACAGCACTTAACCAAAAAAGTGAAGTCGTGAATGGTGGTGATACTATTTGGTTGCATGGAGGTATTTATTCGGGTAGGTTTACAAGTAAGCTGCAAAGTACTATACCAAATAAAAATATTATTGTTACTTCATACAAAGGTGAATGGGCAATTATAAACGGAAATGTTCCTGGGCCTAATGTTGCTACTTTAAGTGTCGTAGGCAGAAATGTAACATACAGAGATTTTGAAATTTCACCAATTAATTTAAAAGTTAGAGATGAAAAAGTAGCAGGTTTTCGCCCATTTGGAGGCGTAAGTCATAATAGTGGAAAAAATTGTAAGTTCATTAACCTTATTATTCATGGAAATAATGGTTTGGGATTTGGGTCATGGAACAAAACAGGAGGAACCATGATTTCTAATTGTATTGTTTATGATAATGGGTATGTAGGTAAAAGCATTAAAGGTCTAGGTGAGGGGTTTTATGTTCAAAATGATAGTGATACTGAAATAAGGGTTTTAAAAAATAATATCATTTTCAATAACTATTATAAAGGTATTGAAGTCTGGTCTGCCAATAAAAAAGCGAATAGGGAATATGTTAAAAACATAACTTTAGACAATAATGTAATTTTTAATAGTGGTTTGGTTTCAGGAAGGACAGTTGATAATATTATTGTTGCAACCAATGATAGAAATGGTATTAACATAGCTAAAAATATAACGGTAACAAGTAACATACTTTACCATAATACCAATTATTTGCAAAATGAAGTTAATGGAGATGCACCATCATTAACAATAGGCTACTACAAAAATGCGCCAGTAGAAAACATCTTCATTAAGAATAATTTAATATTAGGAAGAAATAATCCGTTTAGATTGCTTCATCTTAAATCGGCAGAAATTTCAAATAACATAGTCTACGGTGGCTATATTCATATGCTTTCTATCACTGCAAATAGATTGAAGCCAGAAAGTCTTGATAGTAATACCTACTTTACAAAAAATGGTACGCCTTTCATGATTGATAAGAAGAAATATCAATTTGATAATTGGCGATTTACTTTTAAACAAGACCTAAATAGCCAACAAAAAAGTATTAAACAGTTTGATTTGCCATCGGTTTTAGATATTTCAAAAAATGATTATAAAGACCATAATTATAGAGTTGTTTTATTTAGCAAAAATGAAAATGATATTATAGTTGACTTTAGTAATTATGATATTGCTGAAAACTCTAATTATGTTATTCGCGATGTGGAAAATTTAGATGTAGAATTAAAAACAGGAACTGTAAAAAACGACTCTAAAATAGTATTTCCAATGAAGCTTGAAAGAAATGAAAGCAAATCTTTAAACAATTTTGGGGTTTATATTATTGAATTTAAACCGCAGTTATTGATTGAAGAAAAAGAGGGTTTTTTTAAGCGTTTATTTAAATGGTTGTTTTAGTTTTTATAGGTAGGCACATTTAGTTTTGTTAATATTCATTACTTTAGACACGTTATGATTATTTAGCATGAAATTTTATAAAAACTTTGTTGTTTTTTGGACTGTTATTTATTTGGCTATTGCTTTTATTGGCAGATTTACAACGTATCATAAAGAAGTTTTTCCTTTTTTTAGATGGTCCTTATATTCGAAAACACCAAATAAAGTCGAATTTCCATTTGTTATGGTAACCAAAATAGGTGATTCACTGATTCCACCAACTAATATATTAGATTTAAGCAATATTCATCATGTTTCAGCTATTGATATGAATTTGAATGTGATTAACCTTTACAATGTTGTCTCCAATAATTTAAATGAATTTGAGTTGGATGATAGCAGTTTTTTGAGAATTCTACCTTCGGGAAGTAACTTTGAACTTTTTGTGAAAACGTTAGATTTGAGTAAAAAAGAATATTTAAATACAGAAAAAACCACAAAGGTTTGTAACATTATAGATAACAAGATTATAGATTTTGATTGAGTTCTTAAAAGATCATTATTTTTGGAAATATACCTTTGGTAAATTCCCAATTTTCAATAAGCCAGTTGATAAGCTATACAGCGATATACAAACTATAGTTAAGTTCTCTTATGTCTTGTTTTTGGTTTTAATTCTAGATAATGTGTTTAATATTAGGGGATTGGAATCGGCTGAACGAATTAACCCGTTGTGGCCTTTAGAAGTAATTAAAGGTGTTTCATCAGTTTACCTTGCTTTATATTTTAAATTAAGTCTATTGCTTTCGTTTGTTTTGCTTTGTTTTAAGAATAACAATCTCTTTTTAAAGATTTTTGCTTTTATCAATTTCTTTTTATTTGTAGCATTTACTAATTCATTTGGTAAAATAAACCATGGCTTATATTTGCCGCTCATGTATTTGTTTGGGATAATTTTCTTGCCAAATAGTAATAAAGCACATTACAAAGAAAAAACCATTTTAATGTTTGCCTCTTTGCAATTTTTTTTGTTGCTAACATATTCGTTAACTGGTTTTTGGAAAGTATTCTGGGGCGTTATTGAATGTTTTAATGGTCAGGTAAGTCTGTTTTCACCACTATCCATGAGAAATGTTATTATTTTGCAAAACCAATTAATTGAACCAACAGTAGTTGGATCGTGGCTTGTAGAAAATTATTGGATTGCTTGGTTTTTATATTTGGGAGCTGTTTATATTGAATTGTTTTCAATACTAATATTTTTTAGAGCAAATCTTCATAAAATTTGGGGCGTGCTATTGTTGTTTCTGCATGCAGGAATAGCATTGGTATTAGATGTCTCAATGTATGGTGCTATTATGTGCATTGGGTTGCTATTAATAATGTCGCCTTTTATTATGACCTCAAAACTAAAGGTAGCTCTAATATCATTGCCAATTGTAAATTTCTTATATAAAATAATAAAGCGATAAATCTAAATATAATATGCTTTTCAATTCTATAGACTTTGCCATTTTTATGCCAATAGTCTTTTTATTGTATTGGTTTGTATTCAATAAGAATTTGCGTATTCAGAATTTATTTTTGATTGCCGTTAGCTATTTCTTTTATGCATGCTGGGATTGGCGATTTTTATCACTCATTTTAATTAGTTCTGTAGTTGATTTTTTAGTTGGGAAAAAGCTGTCTAATGAAACAAAAAAGCAAAATAGAACTTATTTATTACTCACAAGTTTATTTGTTAATCTTGGGGTACTTGGTTTTTTTAAGTACTATAACTTTTTTATAAATAGCTTTCAAGAGGTTTTCATGTTTTTTGGAAGTGAATTTCATGTCAGTACTCTCAAAATAATATTACCTGTTGGAATTAGCTTTTATACTTTCCAAACTTTAAGTTACACGATTGATGTTTACAAAAATCGCATATCAGTAACCAAAAATCCAGTTTCTTTTTTTGCTTTTGTAAGTTTCTTTCCTCAATTAGTTGCTGGTCCAATTGAAAGAGCAAGTAATTTGTTGCCGCAGTTTGAAAAAACACGTATTATGAATTATGCCAATGGTGTTAATGGTTTACGGTTAATATTATTAGGGCTTTTTAAAAAAATGGTTATTGCAGACAACTGTGCAAAAGTTGTAAATGAATTATTCGAATATTACCCAGAGCATAGTGGTAGCACATTATTATTTGGAGCTTTCTTTTTTGCTTTTCAAATCTATGGTGATTTTTCAGGTTATACGGATATTGCTATTGGTTGCTCAAAACTTTTAGGGTTTGATTTAATGCAAAACTTTAAAATGCCATATTTGTCAAGAAATTTAGGTGAATTTTGGAGACGTTGGCATATTTCATTATCCACCTGGTTTCGTGATTATGTTTATATCCCCTTGGGAGGTAGTAGGGTTTCAAAAACAAGGATAATTCGAAATATTCTTGTGGTATTTTTATTAAGTGGTTTGTGGCATGGTGCTAATTGGACTTTTATCATTTGGGGTTTAATACATGCCCTTTGTTTTCTACCATTAATACTATTTGATAAAAACAAAAAGTTTAATAATATACCTGATGAAAATAGAATACTGCCTTCGTTTAAAACATGCAGCCAAATATTAATCACATTTTTAATAGTAGTATTTGCATGGATTTTTTTTAGAGCTGAAACTTTATTCCATGCATTACAATATTTGAATGGAATATTTGATGAAACGCTTTTTTCAATGCCTCAAGTATCTAAAGAACTTACATTACTTTTGACAGCTTATATGTCAATTGAGTGGTTTCAGCGTAAAAAAGAGCATGTATTAGATATTGATTTTATAAACTATAGACCAATAAGGATAGTAATTTATTACCTTGTTTTGTTCTGTATAGTTTACTATTCAGGTAACACACAGCCATTTATTTATTTTCAATTTTAATGAAAAAACTACTTAAGTATATAATATTGTTTTTGTCGCCCATAGTATTGATAATTATAGGTATTGAAATATTTTACAGGACGGTTCCAACTAATTATAGTTTTAAGCATCAAGAAATTTTGAAACATCGAGATTCTATTGAAGTTCTAATTTTTGGAGATTCACACGCTATGTATGGAATTAATCCTAAATATTTAGATAAAAAAGCATTTAATTTAGCTAATTTGAGTCAGACAATATATTTTGATAAGTTACTATTTCAAAGTTACGTTGACCAATTACCTAATTTAGAATGTATAATTATTCCTATGGAATATACTACAATGAGCCAAGCCGATAATACTGAAGAAGACATATGGAGAAAATACTTTTATAATGCACAAATGGGACTAAATGTTCCAATTATAAAGTGGTATAATCCTAAAAAATATAGCCTAGCACTTTCGCAAAAAATGGTCAGAACAGTGAAGGCTTTAAATACTTGGAGACAAACAAATACATTAGTTAATTGTGATAACAATGGATGGGGTTTAGGTTATAATTCATCAGTAGATTCATCGGATGTTCATAGACTGGCAAAAGTAATTTCCAGAAAGCATGATGATGCAAAATATGATATTTCTCAAAATTTAGAGCGAGTTAAATCAATAGTAAAAGTTTGTAAAAAGAAAAATATAAATGTTATACTAGTCAATTTACCAGTAACCAATCAGTATTTCAATTTGTTGGTTCAGGATGAGGTTATAGAAATATTAAAACAATCCTATATTTTGAATGCTCAAAATAAACACGTGAAAAATCTAAATTTAGTTCAGGACCCAAGATTTTATTTAGAAGATTTTCAAGATGTAGATCACTTAAATCGAAACGGAGCCAAAAAATGTTCCGTGATACTTGATGACTTTATAAAAGATTTTTAATTCTTTTTCTGCACCACTTCATAAACTTGATTATCGTCGCATTTAAGTGTTTTACTAGGATATTTTAATAATAGAGCATAATCATGGGTAGCCATTAAAATGGTATTGCCATTTTTGTTTATATCTTGGAGAACCTCCATGACTTCCACACTTGTCTGTGGATCCAGGTTTCCAGTAGGCTCATCTGCCAGAATTAGTTCAGGGTTATTCAATAAAGCTCTTGCGATAGCTACACGCTGTTGTTCTCCTCCAGAGAGCTCATGCGGAAATTTAAAGCCTTTGGTTTTCATCCCTACTTTATTTAAAACTTCTTCTATTCTTGTAGTCATTTCTTTTTTGTCTTTCCAGCCTGTTGCTTTCAAAACAAATAATAAATTTTCGTTTACTGTTCTATCCGTTAAAAGTTTGAAATCTTGAAAAACAACACCCAATTTCCGTCTTAAGAACGGAATATCTTTCTCTTTAAGAGTTCTCAAATCAAAATCAACAATGCTGCCTTCGCCTTTGGTTAATGGTAAATCACCATAAAGCGTTTTCATAAAACTACTTTTTCCAGTTCCGGTTTTACCTATTAAATAAACGAAATCACCTTTATTAACTTCAACGTTAATATCAGACAATACCAAACTATCACCTTGGAAAATAGAAGCGTCTTTAAGATAAAGTACTTGCTGCATGTTTATGATTTTGAGTTTTTAAATGAAAATAAATTAGTCATGACAAAGTAAACAATTAATGCGAAATAGGGAAAGCAGAATCGGGAATTTGTACCATAAGCTACCAATGCTTGAGCCAGAGATCCAGATAAGATTATTAATACCAAAAATAAGTCGTAGTCTAAAACCCTTAATTTCTGTTTTAAGGCAGTCAATATTTTTTTGAAAGCAAATATTAGAAATAGGATATTTATGAGTATTAATAAAGGCTTTTGAATATAATTCCATAGGCCAACTAAACCTTTTCTAATAACTTTGTATTCAAATTTATCTACATTCCATAAAAGGGTTGAAGTCCCTCCCCAAAAATCTTTCCATGAAATAAAAACTTGTTTTGAATACTGGTCAGGATGTTCTTTAAAAAGGTTTATTGAGATTTCACCTAATTCATGAGATAAATCTGGAGGAGATAGATTGGTTGCTGTAATAAGCTCATCATAAGCATACCAAACAGTCATAGGATATTTATGATAAGGTTCGTTTTTTACAACATAATTACGGTGTTTTACAAAAATATCACGTATAACTTGGTGTTCATCAGGTGCTTTTTCAAAAAATGAAGTTGCTGTTTGTGCTAGATTGATTCCTAAATAATAACTACTAGTAAAATAACCAATATTATGTTTGTTCAGTGAACTCCAACTGTAAAAACTAATAAAGGGAATGATTAAAATAATAGCCGATTTTAAAAATGCTGACTTGAGATTGACTTTAAAATTCTTAAATACAAAATACAGAAAATAGCCTAATGGGAAATATATAAATAGTGGTCTTGTTAGGTATAAAGCACTGAAAATAAGCGATAATATAATTACATGTTTAATTGAGGTAGTGACATGTAGCAATTTGTACTTTTCAATATACCAAAAAGCCAAAATCATTAAGGTGTAAGTTAAGGATTCAGTTAATATGGCAAATTCATAAAAAACCACAGATAAAAAAGAAGTTGTTATAACTGCTGTTATAAAAGCAATATCCTTGCTTTTTGTTTTTACCCAGCAAAAATCATAAAGTAGATAAGTATTTACAACCCCTAAAATGACTTGAAAAAAAACCACAAGATGTAAATTTTGCCCAGTTAAAGCAATTAAAAATGGAAATCCAGGTGTTCTTTCGCCAGTATAATTGAAAAGATTAAGATTGCCTATATAAGTTGCGAGATTAATATAGTCTTCAGTATCTGGAAAAATAGTGATAGCATTATAGAAAATGAATACCAAAACCCTAACCAAAACGGCATAAATTAGAATGTTCCTTATAGGATTGGTTAAAATTGTTTTATATGTGTTTTGGAATGTTTTCACTTATAATGGTTGTAGATTTTTATAAAATCCAATGGTAGCTTCAAAATATCTGTATTAGAAATTTTTGATGCTCCAATATCTTTCCATTCGAGTAATGGAACTTCATGGATGTTATCTAAACAATACGCTTTACCATATTTTAGCTTAGCACGCAAAATCAATTCAACATCAAAAAGCCATTTGGTTTTAAAAGGTTCAGCAAATAATACTTTTGCTAAATTATAATCAATAATTTTGGCACCACATTGGGTGTCGTAAATCCCTAGCTGCAAAATAAAGGAATCGATAATAGTAGCAACGATTCTCCCAGAAATATGTCTTTTTAAACGTCTATCAATATCGCTTCCAATGCGTTTAATACGTGAACCCATAACAAAGGGTTTTTGCTTGTTTTGAACATAGTGCAACAGACGCTCTATTTCCTCTAGTGGTGTTGAAAGATCTGCATCCAAATAGCCAACATAGTCGTAATTAGAATTAAGTTTTAAGAACCCATGGCGAATAGCCTCTGCTTTCCCAACATTAGTTTCAAGATGCAGGGAATGAAATCGTTCTGATGTATTAGAAAGTCCATCTAAAATAGATTTAGTATTGTCAGAGCTTCCATCATTAATAAAGTAGAAACTCATATCAGCATTATGATTATTAAATGCTTCAAATTTAGCAATGTCAATTCTATTAGCTTCATTAAAACATGGAACAATAATTGCGCAAGAAGTATTCATATAAGCGGATCTGAAAGCTAACAGTTACTGTTTGTAAATGTATTGTTTTCTTTAAAATTACGGCAAGTTAGTTTGAGTAATTTTATATGAAGCTCCGATTTTTATAACTCTGTTTATAATTATAAGTTAATTCCAACGTTATGAAATATATATTGATTTATCTTTGATTTTGAATTAAAAGCAAGCATTCATGTTAAGAAGAATAGCCTTATTTTTTATAGTGGTTTTTGGAATATTTCAAATATCTGTGGCCCAGCAAACCGAAGCTTACACCAATGATTTGGTGGATTACCAAAAAGCACTTTCACTTTATAATAACAATCAGTATTTAGCCGCCCAAACACTTTTTAGAAATATAAAAAAAGATGCTGAAACGGATGCTTTAAAATCAGATTGTGATTATTTTATAGCCAATTGTGCAGTTAGACTCAATCAGCAAAATGCAGACAAATTGATCGAGGATTTTGTTGAAAATTATCCAACTAGCACCAAGCGTAATACGGCCTTTTTGGATGTAGCAGACTATTATTTCGTAAACGGAAAATATGCACACGCCAAAAAATGGTATGACAAAGTGGATGAAAATTCACTGGCTCGTAGTGAACGAGATAAATTCAGTTTTAACAATGGTTATGTAGCATTTACAACAGGTGATTATAAAACAGCCAAAAAGCATTTGTCCCGATTGGAAACTTCACAAAAGTATGGTTCTCAAGCAAAATATTATATGGGTTTTATGGCTTATCAAGACGATGATTACAATCAAGCCAATGAATACTTTGATCAGGTAAGCGATCAGGAGAAATACAAGGAAAAACTATCATACTATCAAGCCGATTTAAATTTCAAACTTGGAAAGTTTGAAGAAGCCATAAAGCTAGCTAAAGAACGCTTGCCAGATAGTGATCGGAATGAAGTGTCTGAACTCAATAAAATAATTGGAGAAAGTTATTTTAACCTTGAAAAATATGCTGAAGCCATTCCGTACCTTCAAGAATTCAAAGGCAGACGTGGTAAATGGAATAATACTGATTACTATCAATTGGGTTATGCTTATTACAAACAAGGTAATTATGAGGATGCTATTTCAGAATTCAATAAAATAATAGATGGCGATAATGGTGTAGCACAAAATGCCTACTACCATTTAGGTGAAAGCTATGTGAATCTCGATAAAAAACAAGAAGCACTCAATGCTTTTCGGAATGCATCCCAAATGGATTTCGATTTAAAAATTCAAGAAGATGCCTGGCTCAATTATGCTAAAATTAGTTATGAAATAGGAAATCCATATCAATCCGTTCCGCAAGTGCTGACAGATTATTTAGATAAATATCCAGATACAGCATACAAAGAAGAAATTGAAACGTTATTAATTGACTCTTATATCACATCTAAAAATTATAAAGAGGCTTTAGTTTTACTGGAAGGAAAGCGCAACTTTGAAAGCAAGGTAGCATTCCAAAAAGTAGCTTTTTATAGAGGATTGGAATTGTATAACGAAGGTAATTATCAAGAAGCAAGTAAATTGTTCGAGAAATCAATTAAAGAACCTAGAGACGATAATTATACGGCTCGAGCTACATTCTGGAAAGCTGAAACTGATTATAATTTAACCAATTATGAAGATGCCTTAATTGGATTTAAACAATTCAAGCAACAAGTAAGTTCTAGCGGAACACCTGAATATACCAACCTTGAGTACAATTTAGCCTATACGTATTTTAAGCAGAAAAATTATGATAAAGCAAGTGAGCATTTTAATTCATTTATTTCTAGTGTAAAAGATGATGATATTCGTCTTAATGATGCTTATTTAAGAATGGGAGATGCCCATTTTGTGTCAACTGAATATAATGAGGCCATTCAGGCTTACGACCAAGCCGTCAAGCTGAACAAGATAGATGCTGATTATGCCTATTTTCAAAAAACATTAAGCCAAGGCTATGCTGGAAATTCCAATCAAAAAATTTCAGGTTTGGAAACATTTATTGACAGATTTCCAAAATCTACTTTACGTGATGATGCTATATATGAGTTGGGAAACTCATATGTAAAAAAAGGCGAATCAGATAAAGCGATTAGGATGTATGATAAACTGAATTCAGAATATCGCATGAGTATTCTGGCACCAAAGGCCCAATTACGTCAAGGTTTGATTCATTATAATGCTAGAGAAAATGAACGTGCATTGACCAAGTTTAAGGCTGTTGCAACCAATTATCCAGGAACACCAGAAGCCAATCAGGCTGTTTCAACTGCACGTTTGATTTATATTGATTTAGGGCGTGTAAACGAATATGCGTCTTGGGTAAAGACCTTAGATTATGTAGAGGTAACAGATGCCGATTTGGATAATACAACTTTTGAATCTGCCGAGAAAAAATATATTGAAAATAAAACCGATGATGCCATACGTCAGTTTAATGGCTATTTAAATGACTTTCCTAGAGGTCTTCATGCCTTACAAGCACATTTTTATTTAGCACAATTGTATTTCAAAAAAGACTTGAAATCTAATGCGGCACCACATTATAAAGCAGTTGTTAATGCCTCTCAAAATGAATTTACCGAAGAAGCATTATCGCGACTTTCACAAATTTATTTAGAAAACAAAAATTGGAATGAAGCGATTCCTGTTCTAAAACGTCTAGAAAATGAAGCAAGTTTCCCGCAGAATGTCATTTTTGCACAATCAAATTTAATGAAAGCTAATTATCAATTAGAAAAATATAATGAAGCTATTTCTTATGCCGAAAAAGTATTGACTAATGTCAGTATAGATAATAAAATAAAGAGTGATGCACACGTCATTATTGCAAGATCATCTATAAAACAAGGCAATGAAACACGTGCCAAGACTGCTTACACAGAAGTTGAAAAAACAGCAACAGGTGAAACTGCTGCTGAAGCCTTGTATTACAATGCCTATTTCAAACACAAAGCAGGAAGTTTTGAAGCGTCCAATACAACGGTTCAGCAACTGGCAAAGGATTATTCAGGGTATAAATATTATAGTGCCAAAGGATTAATTGTTATGGCTAAAAATTATTATGCTTTAGGAGATGCCTTTCAAGCAACCTATATTTTGGAAAGCGTCATTGAAAATTTTCCTGATTTTGATGATGTTGTTGAAGAGGCACAAACGGAACTCAATAAACTAAAAACAGAGCAAGCCAAAACGAACGCATCAGTTCAAAGTGAGGAAGACTAAAATCTGAAGTTTAGAATTGTAAATAATCAAAAAATACATCAAACAAAAAACAAATCTATGCGCAAGCAAGTTTATCAAATCTTAATAATAACAATCGTTTTTTCTATTGGATCTACTTGGGCCCAAGAACGACCAAACGATACGCTTGATACGAATGTTATTAATGTGGTAAAACCATACGAACCATCTATTTCTGATGCGTTTAAGGTAAAAGAAGAACCGTCATTAGATGATGAGGTGACCACAACAAAAAAAGACATTCAGTATAATATTTTTTCATTCCCTGTTGCATCAACGTTCACACCAGCAAAAGGTAAAGCCGCAGTGGTTGACAAAGAAAAACCACCAAAAGTATATGATAACTATGCATCATTAGGGTTTGGTAATTACGTTAATATTTTAGGTGAATTATACTTGAATCATGCTATATCAAGAACAGAGAGTGTTGGAGGTTATATTAGCCACCATTCATCTCAAGGTGGCATTGATGGTGTATTTCTGGATGACAGTTTTTATGATACAAAATTGAATGTGAACTATGCTCAAAACTTACGAGATATGGCTTGGAATGTTGAGTTAGGTGGTTTGCACCAAAGTTATAATTGGTATGGTGTTCCAAAATCTATTTTTGAAAAATCAGATGTCGATAGATTACCAGTTTTACATGAATTTTATGGTGCACATGTGTCAGGTGATATTTCTTTTGAAGACTCTTATATTACATCTGGATCGGTGTTTTTTAGACGTTTTGGAGACGATAGAGGTTCTGGAGAAAATAGGTTTAAAGCAAAAGCAGCAGGCAATATTCCCATTTCAGATTTTGAAATTACAACCGAGTTAAAAATAGACTATTTAGGCGGTTCGTTTGATAGAAGTTATTATGTTGAAGACGAATTGAAATACGGAAATTTTAATGTTGGCTTATTGCCAACCTACCGATTGACACAAGATGATTTAACATTGGATTTGGGTGTGTCTTTTTATTATTTAAACGATACCGAAATGGGTGAAAATAAATTCTATATATATCCCAACTTATCGGCATCGTATAGAGTGGTAGATGAGATTCTTATAGCCTATGGAGGCATTCAAGGTGGTTTGCTTCAGAATAGTTATTATGATTTTGCTCAAGAAAACCCATTTGTATCACCAACACTTTTTATTGCTCCAACTGATCAGCAATACAATGCATTTATTGGACTTAAAGGTAAATTGTCCAATAGTATGGGCTATAATATAAAAGGTGCTTATGTAGCTGAAAACAATAAAGCCTTGTTTTTGAATAACGATGTTATTGCTATGGGTGAAAGTTATACCTATGGTAATTCATTTGGTGTGGTATATGATGATGTATCAACCTTTTCAATTGGTGGCGAATTAAGTGTTGACGTCAGTAGAAATTTCACCCTAGGAATTCAAGGCGAGTACTTTATTTATGATGTTAGTGACCAGCGTGAAGCTTGGAATTTACCTGACATTAAGGCGTCGTTGTTTATGGATTATCAAATCAATGAAAAATGGTTTGCTGGAGCCAATTTGTTCTACGTAGGCGAACGAAAAGATTATATATTTTATCCAAACCTTATTCAACCTTTTGAAGGTACAGTTACCTTAGATAGTTATTTTGATCTAAACGCACATGTTGGATATCATATTACTGACCGATTATCAGCCTATTTAAAAGGCAATAATTTAGCCAACCAAGATTATCAACGCTGGCAAAATTTCAACGTTCAAGGCATTCAATTGTTAGGTGGCGTAACTTATAAATTTGATTTTTAACTAATTCCTGCGAAGGCAGGAATCTCTTTGTCACGTCGAGAACGGTCTTTGAGGCAACTCGAAATGAAGTCGAGACCTCTTAAATACAAAAAACACTCATTCTTTGAGTGTTTTTTTGTTGCCATAAATATTAGTAATTTGCATTCCTAACGCTATTAATCATGAAGTATAATTACTTATTCCTAATTGCACTAATTTCGTTTACCTTTTCTCAAGCGCAAATTGTTAATATTCCAGATGCTAATTTTAAAAACGCCTTGGTGAATACCAACTGTGTAGATACAGATGGTGATTACACAGGAGATATAGACGCAGATACCAATAACGATGGAGAAATACAAGTTTCGGAAGCAGAAGCCGTATTGAGTTTAGATGTTTTAAACAGAAATATTGACTCACTAGAAGGTATTTCCTCTTTTGTAAATTTAGAAATGTTGAATTGTACGGCTAATTATCTGACAAATTTGGATGTTAGTGATTTAACCAATCTTACTGATTTGTTGTGCGGATCCAACTTATTAACCAATCTGAATATTACTGGTTTAACTAATATCGAATTTTTGAATTGTTCCAGAAATAGACTAACAACTTTAAATGTAACTGCGCTGACAAACCTTGATAGATTATTTTGTGATAATAACGATTTATCTACATTGAACTTAAGTGGATTAACAAATCTAACAGAATTAAATTGCTCTGTTAATTATTTGACAGCATTAGACTTAAGTAGTTTGGTTAATCTTGTTGATTTAGACTGTAGCAACGGTTTTGACTTTTTTTTTAATTCATTAGATTTAAGTGGGTTAGTAAGTCTCGAGAATTTAGACTGTACTGATCTTTATTTAGAATCATTAGATGTTAATGAGTCGCCAAATCTAACAGATTTAGATTGCTCTAATAATGAATTAACGAGTTTGTTCATGAAAAATGGCAGTCACATAGAGTATTTAGATATTTATAATAATCCAGATTTAGAATATATCTGTACTGATGATTTTGAAATTGACTATGTAAAGAATAGAGCTGAATTGTTTGGTTTAACGGACTGTGAAGTAAATTCCTATTGTTTCTTTGAGCCAGGAGGAAATTTTTATGTTATTGATGGACAAACCCATTTAGATTTTGCAATGGACGGCTGTGATGTGAGTGATGATGTTTATCCCAATCTAAAACTTAATGTAAATGATGGTGTTATAAATAGATATTTCATTCCTGGTAACGATGGAAGTCATTCTTTTCCTGTTTTGGAGGGAGAACACACTGTTACTCCTGTTTTAGAGAATCTAGATTATTTTACGGTTACACCAGAAAGTATGACTGTGAATTTTCCAACTGAAGCAAGTCCGTATAATCAAGATTTTTGTATTACACCAAATGGAGTATATAATGATTTGGAAGTTTTTATTATTCCATTAGAGCAGGCGAGACCTGGTTTTGATACAGATTACAAAGTGCTTTATAAAAATAAAGGGAATACAACGCTTTCAGGAACTGTGCTTTTTGATTATGACGAAAATAGGGATGCCATGACTTTTGTGTCTGCAACACC
Source organism: Hanstruepera ponticola (assembly GCF_012931685.1). Lineage (GTDB taxonomy): Bacteria > Bacteroidota > Bacteroidia > Flavobacteriales > Flavobacteriaceae > Hanstruepera > Hanstruepera ponticola. Next base: position 512,347 of record NZ_JABANC010000002.1, on the reverse strand, counting down.
AGAAGCAGACAATGTTGCCGGTAACATAGTGACATGGAATTATAGTAATCTGCAACCTTTTGAGTCTCGGGAAGTGTTAGTTACTTTAAATATGAATACACCAACCGATACACCACCATTAAACGGAGGAGATGATATAGGTTATGTAGCTGATATTTACCCAAAAGACATAGACGAAACAGCTCATGATAATAATTTCCAAATAAAATTAACAGTAGTCAACTCATTTGATCCAAACGATAAAACCTGCTTGCAAGGTGAGACCATAACACCAGAAGAAGTGGGCGACTATGTGCACTATCTCATCCGCTTTGAAAACACAGGGACTGCTAGTGCAGTTAATATTGTTGTTAGGGATGAAATAGATACGGCAAAATACGATGTATCAACTTTACTACCATTGAATAGTAGCCATGACTTTATAACAGAAATAAAGGACGATAATATTGTTGAATTTATTTTTGAGGATATAAACCTACCGTTTGATGATGCCAACAATGATGGTTATGTACTGTTCAAAATAAAAACATTGGAAACTTTGGAATTAGGTGACACATTTTCAAACGACGCCGAAATCTATTTTGATTACAATGCGCCAATAATCACTAATGATGAATTAACAACCGTTGCCGAAAACCTGTCTGTTGAAGAGACTGAATTACAAAACTTAATAACCGTATATCCAAATCCAGCAGCAGATGTCATTATTTTGGAAAGTAAAACTAATTTGGAATCTATTATAGTTTATGATGTACATGGTAGGCAGGTACTTACGCAGTTGACATCAACAAACCAATTACGATTAAATGTAAGCAATCTTGTAAAGGGTATTTATTTTTTAAACTTAAAAACGGTTGATGGTGAACAAACTACAAAGTTTATAAAAAAGTAAATTCTTAATAATTTTGATGAGAGATAGAGTTTTTTAAACCTGATTCTGAATCTCATTTTAATATCAAGAAAAGATAATATATGGCTTTTAAAAAGAGATTGGACTATATTTAAACTCAATCAAAATAATTAATTTAGGGCAAATTTTATAATAACTAGTTATGAAAAAACTCATACTGTCTTTAATCTTTTTAAGTATTCTCTCCTGTGGAAAAGAAAAGCCACACGTTGATGCCATTGTCCTTAACGGAAACATTTACACGATTTTGGATGATTTTGACAAAGCTGAAGCCTTTGCCGTTAAGAATGGGAAATTCTTTGATATAGCATCTTCAAAAGTTCTTCAAGAAAAATATTCTGCAGACACTATAATAGACGCCAATGGCAAGACTATTTTGCCAGGTTTAATTGATGCTCATGCACATTTTTTAACACTAGGACAACTACAAAAGCAAGTAAATCTTATTGGTACCACTAGTTTTGATGATATGATAAAGCGTGTTTTAGATTTCCAAAAAGAACATAACATGCCCTTTATAAAGGGTAGAGGATGGGATCAAAATGATTGGGAAGATAAAAACATGCCTGATAAAACCATTTTAGATAAATTATTTCCTAATACACCTGTTGCTTTAACGCGTATTGACGGTCATGCCTCATTTTGTAATCAAGCAGCTCTAGATTTAGGGAATGTAACTGTAAACAGTTCTATTGAAGGAGGTGAAGTAGAAGTAAAAAATGATAAGCTAACAGGTATTCTTCTGGATAATGCCGAACAATTGGTCATGAACAATTGGCCTGCTTTTGAAAAGGAACAATTGATTGAGGCGCTTTTAGCTGCCCAAAAAATCTGTTTTGAAAACGGATTGACTAGTATTTCAGATGCTGGTCCAGATATATTTACCTCACCATGGATTGAAACCATAGAGTTGATAGACAGCCTCCAAAAATCTGGCGATTTAAAAATAAGACTTTATATGATGGTTCCTGGAATTGAAACTAATTTAGATTATTATTTAAACAAAGGAATTACAAAAACCGATAAGTTGAATGTACGATCATTTAAATTTTATGCCGATGGTGCGTTGGGTTCTCGAGGTGCTCTTTTAAGAGAACCTTATTCTGATAAACATAACACATATGGGTTACCAGTTATGTCATTGGAGCATATTGAAAATTCAGCCAAACGGATAGCGGATTCTGAATTTCAAATGAACACACATGCCATTGGTGATTCTGCTAATCATCAAGTTTTAGTGACTTATAAAAATGTCTTACAAGGAAATGTTGATAGACGCTGGCGAATAGAACACGCTCAAGTGGTGTCACCTGAAGATTTTAAATATTTCGATAATATCTTGCCGTCAGTGCAACCAACTCATGCTACCAGTGATATGTATTGGGCACAAGATCGAGTAGGGGAAGAACGTATTAAAGGAGCATATGCTTATAAAAAACTTTTAGAGCAATACGGGAAAGTAGCTCTGGGAACCGACTTTCCTGTGGAACAGGTCAGCCCGTTTTTAACATTTTATGCTGCTGTTGCTAGGCAAGATTTAAAACAGTTTCCAGAAGGTGGTTTTCAAACAGAAAATGGTTTGTCAAGAGCTGAAGCATTAAAGGGTATGACAATTTGGGCTGCTTATTCAAATTTTGAAGAGGATGAAAAAGGAAGTATTGAAGTTGGAAAGTTTGCTGATTTTATTATCATCGATCAAGATATTATGACCGTAGAAATTGAGAAGGTTCCTAAAGTTAAAGTTTTGCAAACTTATGTAAGTGGACAACCGCAACTGGATTAGTACAGTTTGGCTAAATAATCAAAATGTTCTCCATCCATAATTTTTTCGCATTTCAGACCCACACTTGTACAAGCTAAATGCAAAGTGTCAAAATCCAAATAGAGCCACTTCATGGGTATTTCGTCTTCGTCTTTATAACTCAAGTAATAATCCAATTCGCCATAATATGCTGCGTTGGTGTCAATCCATAAACCACCATCATCATCTTGATACATATATTGAATATCTGAAGAATCAATTAAAATTTGACCACCCTTTTTTAAGAGTGATTTTAAATATGTTAGGTATTTGCCAACTTGTTCAATTTCTTGAAAAATTCCAGTGCCATTCATCAAAAGTAAAATGGTGTCAAATTGTTCTGTTTCATCTAGTATATTAAGAAGTTCAACTTGTTTAACACCACGCTTTTTAGCAACTTCAATAGCACCTTTTGAAATGTCAATGGCTTTTACCTCTATACCTTTTTCTTGAAGATATAAACTGTGGGAGCCCGATCCACATCCTACATCAAGCGTTTTTCCATGACATAATTGTAATGCCTTTCGTTCAAGTTTTGGCATGTTTTTAAAACTTCGGAATAAATAGGGTAAGGGTAATTCATCTTCATCAGAAATGTTGGTTGATGTCATGATGTTTTCGGTATAATTACCGTTGTAATAATCTAATAATGCTTTCCCTAATAAATCTCGTTCCATGAAATTTGTTATGCTGAAGTTGATTCAGCATCTATTATTTAAAATTGTTATGCTATTTTTACACCATGCAAGACATTATTGACAATCTTCCAAAGCTGGCCAAAGATAAGCATAACGAAAACAAAGCCTTCTTTAAAAAGCTAAAAAAGAAACCGCCTAAACAATTGGATTATATCATGCAAGACCTGCATGATGAAGAATTTGAACGAACTGATTGTTTACAATGTGCCAATTGCTGTAAAACTACAGGACCTTTGTTTATCGAGAAAGATATACAGCGAATAGCTAAACATTTCAAAATGAAACCGCAGCAGTTTATTGAAACTTACTTACGTATTGATGAAGAAAATGATTATGTCTTACAGTCTGTACCTTGTACATTCTTGGGAGCTGATAATTATTGCAGTATTTACGACGTAAGGCCTAAAGCTTGTAAAGAATTCCCGCATACAGATAGAAAAAAGTTTCAACAAATTTCTAATCTCACTATGAAAAACATTGCTATTTGTCCTGCTGCATATAATATTGTTGAGGAAATGAAAAAGTACATAAAGCTATAAGCAGAACATTTTTTATATTTAAAGAAAAATAGAAATTGGAAACCTTAATCAATTATTTTGAAAATATTCCTTCACTGCATCGTAGTTTAATTCTTGTTGGAGGTATAACTTTTTTTTGGCTTTTAGAAGGCTCATTGCCTCTATTCAAATTCAAGTATAAAAAATGGCAACATGCATTGCCTAATTTGTTTTTCACGTTTACAACTGTTATTATCAATTTCGGATTAGCTTTTTTGCTCTTAAAAACATCTGATTGGGTGGCTGAAAATAATTTTGGAATTATCAATTGGTTGCCTGAAATGCCACTTTGGTTATATGTGTTATTAGGCGTTTTGTTATTAGATTTTTTTGGTGCTTATTTGGCTCACTATGTTGAGCATAAAGTAAAGCCTTTATGGATGGTGCATTTGGTTCATCATACCGATCATAATGTTGATACAACAACAGCCAACAGACATCATCCAATAGAAAGTGTAATTCGTTTCGCCTTTACCTTACTTGGAGTGTTTTTAGTTGGAACACCTATAGCAATTATCATGTTATATCAGTCTTTATCATTAGTTGCTACGCAATTTACTCATGCTAATATTAAAATGTCCAAGCGAGTTGATAAATGGTTGAGTTATATTATTGTTTCTCCAGATATGCACAAGGTGCACCACCACTATGTTTTGCCTTACACAGATTCTAATTATGGTAATATTTTTTCTATTTGGGACAGATTATTTGGCACCTATATGGAGCTAGATCGTGAGAAAATTGTTTATGGTGTAGATGTATTTCCTGATGAAATAGCCAATGGAAAAATAGGTGAGTTACTCAAACAACCTTTTCAAAAATATCAAAAACCAACGATTTACGATTCTTGATTTTTTTCTTTCATTTTTTATTCTATTTTTGACCTTATAACTAACAATAACCAAATTTTCATGAAACCAATAATTATCCTATTAGCTTTATTATGTTCAATGACCATTGTCGGTCAATCAAATTTTATCGATGGTCGTATTATCCTTAAAAATAACAATATAATTGAGGGGCAAATAAATTATCAAGAGTGGCGAAATACACCAGAGTCTATTAAATTTAAAAATGGTGAAAATATTACCTCATATACGCCAAGTGATTTATTAGGATTTGAGGTTGAAGAAGCAAAGTATGTCAGTCAGAATGTAAAACTAGATGTGACAGAACAAGTATTGAGAAAAATGCATTACAATGATGAGCCGCGATTTGAAAACAAGGCGATTTTTTTACATCTATTGTATGAAGGAAAAAGTAATCTGTATCATTATTATGATAGTAGATCACATTATTTCGTATTTAAGGACGGTGAATATATTGAGTTAATCAATAGGATATCACTTACAGAAAATAATGAAGACGTTCAAAATAATAAAAAGTACATTGGACAGCTATCTTATCTTTTTAGTGATTGTAATTCAGTGAATCCAAAAAGTAATCTTCAATATAAAGAAAATGATTTGGTGAAAATATTTAGAGATTATGATAATTGCTTTAGAGATGAAGACAATCAAGTTGAGGAGGTGTCAACAGGAAAAAAGCATAAATTATATGTAAAAGGTGCATTCTATTTTTCAAATTTTAAACTGGAATCTCCTGTTAGACTTTTAAATCAAATAGATGGAGGTAGTTTTACAATGCCAACTTTAGGAATTGCTTATGATATTGCTATCTCTAAAAACAGAAACAAGTGGTCACTACACAATGAATTGGTTTATTATAAAATTAATGAAGAGTTTGAAACTAATGAGGAATCAATTACATATGATGATGTAGCGTTTAATTTAGATTATAGTATAATCAACCTAAATACCCTAGTTAAACACCGATTTAAAACTAAAAATGATAATGTTTTACCGTTTGTATTGCTAGGTATTGGTTATAATTTTAATATTCAAAACAATAATAATTTATCTTATACAATAAGTTCTTCAGGGAACCGTAGAAGTGAAGAAATTGGTTCAATCGGCTACTTTTCTTTGTCCGCAGGATTAGGTGTAGATTATAAAAAGTTCATTTTTGAATTACGTTACACAGTCACTGATAAGATTATTTCCAATGATTACACAAAAAATAATATATCCAATTTTGGTTTTGTTCTAGGATATCATATTTTCTAAATTTTGTGTAGTATTTATTGAATTAAATATAAGTTTATCCTATTTTTTTGCTGTTTATAGATTTCTTGGTGAAATAACCTCCTGATTTACATATGTTTATCATTCGGGATTCATTAAAATATGTTGTTTAAACATATTAGCTAATGATAGATAAATATAATTGTATTTCAATCTGGACAATTTTAATTGTCGGTATTGCTGGCAATTTTGCTATGGCACAATCTAGTCATATTGGATTGATTGAGAAAAACGCCAATTTGAGTGCTTCCAACATAAATCATGATTTAAATAAAACAAAGGATACCCTATTGTTACAAAGTGATAAACTTATTACTAACGTGTATTCAATAAATACTGAATACAAACGTGAAGTTGATGTTTATCTTAATAAAAATGAGTTTAGTTTACCATTAACTGAATTATCTCAAGGGAAGCATGTATTAGTTGTTAGTCAATCTTCTAAAAAAATCGTATTCGTATTGCACATCTACGATTCTAAAAATTTAACTTCAATAGAACGTTCTAAATTGACTTACTCAGATGATTAGAATTATTCATAAAGTAAATATTTTTTACGTGTCTTTTTAAAAGTCTCTAAATCTTCTTGCCAAGTTTGTCTTATTTCTTTTTCCGTTAAACCAGCTTCAATTTGTTGTTGGAGTTTGGCTGTTCCTGCATGTTTTGTAAATCCATCCGTTAAAAAAAACAACGATTTATCAGTTGAATTTTGGTAAGCTTTAATAATCCATTTCAAGGTCATACCATCAATTTTAACGTCACTTAAATCTTCACCATAGCAGACTTTGTTTTTATGTTTTGGATTCTTTGCTCCAAAATTTGGTTCTGGAGTATAAGTGAAGGTCATAGTTTTAGGATTCAGAAAAGGTGCGCCATATCTTTGAAATTGAAACTCCGTACCACGACCAGCATTTATGTTGGTGCCTTCAAATAAACCAAGGCTAGGATACAGTTTAATAGATTGATCGTTCGGTAAATTAGGCGAAGGTCTAAGGGGTAGGCTATAAGGCGTTTGGTGTGTGTAGTTTTTAATTGGAATTATAGTGATATTACTTTGTAAACCATTTTTTAACCATTTTTCACCATTTATCATTGTTGCATACTCGCCAATAGTCAAACCATGCACTAACGGAATAGGATGCATGCCAAGAAAACTTTTGTTTTCAGTTTCTAGAGTTGGACCATCAACATAATGTCCATTTGGATTAGGTCTATCAAATATTAGAAGTGTTTTATTTTCTTCCGCACAAGCTTCCATAACATAATGTAGAGATGATATGTAAGTGTAGAAACGAACACCTACATCTTGAATATCAAAAATCACAACATCTAAATCTGCTAACTGTTTTTGGGTAGGTTTTTTGTTTTTTCCATGTAATGAAACAATAGGCAAACCTGTTTTTGTATCTATACCATCACTAACTAATTCGCCAGCATCAGCGGTACCGCGAAAACCATGCTCTGGAGAGAATACTTTTTTAACGTTTATGTTTAATTTTAATAGTGAATCAACTAGATGTATATAATTATCATTTTTAAAGATTACTGAAGTTTGATTGGCAACAATTCCAACGCGCTTACCGTTTAATAGAGGTAAATAATCTTCGGTTTGATTGGCGCCAACAATTATAGTTTCGTCATTGTGAGCTTGGCTGAAGGCAGACAGGGAGTCAAGAGACGAAGTATTCTTTGTATTGTTATGCTTAACTTGGGTTTCTCCTTCTGTTTGCGAAAAGTTTCCACAGGAAATCAATACTAAAACAAATAAAAAAACGGTATTTTTGACCTTATTAAAATCTAATTGCAACATTTGAATTTCGAATATTTTACTGCTAAACGCATAATTGATAGTAAAACGTATAAAAGTAGCGTTTCGGCACCAATAATAAAAATTGGTATTGCAGCAATTGCTATTGGAATGGTCGTGATGATGATTGCCATAGCTACAGGTATAGGGTTGCAACAAAAAATTCGTGACAAGGTAGTCGCTTTTAATGGGCATATATTGATTTCAAATTTTGGAAATAATAATTCCCAAGAAAGTGACGGTTCAATTTCTCTCAATCAGGATTTTTACCCTCAATTTAATTCGGTAGAAGGTGTCAATCATATTCAAGGTGTTGCAACTAAATTTGGTGTTATTAGAACTGAAATCGATTTTGAAGCTGTTATAGTAAAGGGTGTCGGACCAGATTTTAAATGGGATTATTTTCAAGAGTTTTTAATAGAAGGCGAACTTCCTAAATACACACAGGCGTACAGTGAGGATGTTCTGGTTTCACAATATATTGCCAATAGATTGAATCTTAAATTGGGAGATACTATTCAAACCTATTTTTTGAGTGAAGACTATAAAAACACACGTATTGTTCCATATAAAATAAAAGGTGTTTATAATTCTGGATTTCAAGATTTGGATAAAACCTATATTATTTCAAACATCAGGCATATACAACGTTTGAATAAATGGGAACCAGATCAAGTTGGACATTTTGAGGTTTTTGTAAATGATTATAATGAATTGCAAAATATACAGAATGCCGTATATGAAAACACACCCTCTAAAATGAATACCGTTACCGTAGAACAGAAATACGAATCTGTTTTTGAGTGGATAAACATATTTGATAAAAACATTTATGGCATTATTGGCATCATGATTTTGGTTGCTGGTATCAATATGATCACAGCATTATTGGTGTTAATCTTAGAAAGGACTCAAATGATTGGTATTTTAAAAGCTTTAGGAAGCAGTAATTTAAGTATCCGTAAAATATTTCTTTATAATGCATCCTACCTAATCGTTTTGGGGCTTTTTTGGGGAAATATCATTGGGTTAGGAATTCTACTAGCACAAAAATATTTCAAATTATTTCCATTAAACCCTGACGTTTATTACGTGAGTGAAGCACCTGTTTATTTAAGTATTGGGTATATCGTGGCATTAAATATAGGCACCTTTGTTATGTGTATGATAATGCTGTTATTACCCTCTTACATTATTACCAAGATATCGCCAGTTAAAGCTATGCGTTTTGAATAAGCAACACAGTCATGCTGAACTTCTTTCAGCATCTCATTAAATTAATTACTTTTGTGCAAAATTTATATTAACAACAAAAAGATTCTCGCTTTTGCGAGCCTAGAATGAAATACGCAAAAAATATTTTGGAGACTATTGGTAATACACCTTTAGTAAAAATCAATAAACTTACAGAAGAGTTGCCATGTTTGGTTTTATCTAAATATGAAACATTCAATCCTGGAAATTCGGTTAAAGATCGTATGGCCTTAAAAATGATTGAAGATGCTGAAGCAGATGGTCGTTTGAAACCAGGCGGAACTATTATTGAAGGCACTTCAGGAAATACGGGAATGGGTTTGGCTTTGGCAGCGATAGTAAAAGGCTACAAATGTATTTTTGTAATTTCAGATAAGCAGTCTAAAGAAAAAATGGACATTCTTCGTGCTGTTGGAGCAGAAGTTATTGTATGTCCAACTGATGTTGAGCCAGATGACCCTAGAAGTTATTATTCGGTTTCAAAGCGTTTGGGAGAAGAAACACCAAATTCTTGGTATGTGAATCAGTATGATAATCCCAGCAATGCTAAAGCGCATTATGAGAGCACAGGTCCAGAGATTTGGGAGCAAACAGATGGTAAAGTCACGCATTTTGTGGTTGGTGTAGGAACTGGAGGTACCATTTCTGGAGTGGGTAAATATTTAAAAGAACAAAACCCAAATGTAAAAGTTTGGGGAATTGATACCTATGGAAGCGTCTTTAAAAAATATCACGAAACAGGCATTTTTGATGAAAAAGAAATTTATCCTTACGTAACCGAAGGTATTGGCGAAGACATTTTACCGGAAAATGTAGATTTCTCAATAATAGATGGTTTTACTAAAGTAACCGATAAAGACGCTGCGGTTTATACACAATTACTAGCCAAAGAAGAAGGTATGTTTTTAGGAAATTCTGCTGGAGCAGCTATTAAAGGACTCTTACAGTTAAAAGAACACTTTACTAAAGATGACGTGGTTGTGGTCTTGTTTCACGATCATGGCAGTCGTTATGTTGGTAAAATGTTTAATAACGACTGGATGAAGAAAATGGGTTATATCGACTAGGTTTTTTGAAGTTTCGTTAACGTTTTGTATAAGAATAGTTGCATGTTTGTTAGCGAGGATTTTTCGAAGGAAAATCAGAAGTTGGCAAATACGTAACGTCCTTTATTTAAGCACAAAATAGTAATTATTTTTATACGTTGTTAGCAAACGTATTCTTTGTCAAAAGCTAAATTCTAAAACTACAATCCGTTTATGGAAATAGTCATTGAAATCGGGTTTAAAACTTAATACTCCATTAACAAGTAATTCCCTTTGCATCATTCCAGCACCTTCTTGTTTATCGAAATATTCATCAATCAATGAGTCAGAATCTTTTATGGAGTAAAGTGCTTGCATATATCTACCAATCATATTTCTTTGTATAACTTTCCTTGAATCGAAACTTGAGTCATATTTATAAACTTCTTTCCATAATTCACTTTGGCTAAATTCTGAATATTCTTTATCTGATAGAAATTTAAATTTTTCCAAATCAGTTGTTGGTTTCGAAACGAATTCAGTCATATATTTTCGATAAGCTTTTTCAGTTGTTAAATCAGGATAGACTTTTTTTAAATTCTTTTCAAAGTCAGCTACAAGTAAATTCAGAGTTTTTGTTTCCTTTTGACCTAATATTTTTTCAAATTCCAAAATTCGTTTATCCGTCTGGTTTTGAGAACAATTGAAAGTCAAAATCAAAATAAGAATTAATTGGAATTTTTGCATGTCGGTTTTATGTTTGCCAACTTATTGATATGATATCGTTTTAATATTTCGACAGGCTCAATACAGGTTTTTTATATCTAGAGCTAACGAAGTTCGTTTATTTATTTGAGATTGTCAAGTTTTAAACGCAAGACATCTTGGTTACTGTCTTTATGAAAATAATGGTTCATTTGCTCAAAACCATATTTATCATAAAAAGCCCTTCCAATAGTGTTTTTATCAAATACTTCTACCTCCAAACGCTTATGCATAGGTTTTATAAAGTTTACAAGTTGAGTGCCTATGCCGTTGCCATGATGATTTGGTAAAACAAATAAGCCGCCAATCTCATTATCCATCATACTAATGAAACCAAGAATATTATTGTTCTCTTCGTAAACCCAAGTTTCAGAGCCTGGAATGTACATATCACGCATAGCTGTTTTAACCTGTTCAACAAAATTATCTTCCAAAAAAGGATGCGCTAATGTTGATGATTGATACCATATTTCAAGAATGGGTTCAAGGTCGCTAGGTATGTGTTTTCTTATCATTATTTGATTAGTTCTATCTTGTCAATTTGCAATTTAAAGGATTGAGCTTTTTTATTACCTATTAAAAAACCAATTTCTTCAATTGTTTCACCTTTAAAATTGGGTAAATCTAAATCTCTACCACGAAATACCGGAGCCATTGCTCTAAAAGGAATATCAACAGTGCCCCAATTATTATCTGACTGAAAATACGCAGCATAAGAATAATAATCACTACGGTTACTTTTTATTCGTAATTGATAGGTGCTGCCATCACCTCGAATATGCAAGCGAATTTTAGAATAATCACTTACGTTTATAGTGTTGCAATTATGCCGTACTGATGAAAATCCACCATTGTTTTCCAATGAGACTTCGCCTTCAAAAATACCATAGCCATCTTCATCAATATAGAAATTGCCGTCAGAGCGTCCACCCATAACAACATCATCAACAACTAGCCAATCATTGGCTTTACTATCTGTATTGAAATCGTATAAAGTCATAGTATTTTGAAAAATTAAGAGCAAGCTGGTATAGATTATATGCGTGTTCATTTTGTTTTTATGTAAAAATACAAAATGAGACTGTGTATTATCCTAAACTAAACATAAACATTTATTGCAAATTTTAGTAACTTGTTTTTAAGTATGAAAGAAGGCTTTTTACACTATATCTGGAAGCAAAAAAAGTATCAATCGGTTAATTTAAAAACGGTTGATGGCAGTGACGTTTTTGTAAAATCATCTGGAACTCATAACCATTTAGCTGGTCCTGATTTTTTTAATGCACAAATAACTATTGGCAATCAATTATGGGCAGGCAATGTTGAAATTCACTTAAAATCCAGTGATTGGTATGTACACAATCATGAAACAGACTCAAATTACGATAATGTTATCTTACATGTAGTTTGGGAGCATGATGCGGATATTTTCAGAAACGATAATTCGGTAATACCAGCACTTGAACTTAAAAATTACATAAATCAATCTGTATTGGATAATTATCAAAAATTGTTTTCTAAATCCAACAAATGGATTAACTGTGAAAATGATTTTCCTGATGTGGATGATTTTGTTTTGAAACTTTGGTTAGAACGCCTGTACATAGAGCGGTTGGAACAAAAATCAGAAGTAATTCAAGACTTGCTTAATAAATCTAAAAATAATTGGGAAGCTGTTCTGTTTGGAATGCTCGCAAAAAACTTTGGACTGAACATTAATGGCGAGGCATTTTTGAGTATGAGTCAGTCATTCGATTTTTCAATTGTTAGAAAATTGCAATCCAATCAGCAAGAATTGGAAGCTTTGTTTTTAGGTCAAATGGGACTAATGAATGCAGACCATCAAGACAGATACTTTATTGATTTAAAAGACCAATATCACTATATCAAACATAAATTCAAATTAGATGACAATTCAGTTTTACCTGCTCAATTTTATAAATTACGACCACCAAACTTCCCAACTATTCGATTAGCGCAACTAGCAGCCTTGTATTACAAGCAACATAACCTGTTTTCAGAATTGATATCAAAAAAAGATTTAACCGATTTATATCAGATGTTTGAAATTTCAGTTTCAGATTATTGGCAAACACATTATAATTTTGGAACTGTATCTAGTTCATCAAAAAAAGCACTTACCAAGGCTTTTATTAATCTACTTCTTATAAACACTATAATTCCGATCAAATTTGCTTATTCTAAAAGTAGAGGTAATGAAAACACACAAGATATATTTGAATTGATTCGCCTTTTGCCAGCTGAAAAAAATAGTATCATTGAAAAATTTCAAGACTTAAAAAAAGAGCCCTTTTCGGCTTATGAAACGCAAGCCTACATTCAACTCAAAAAACAATATTGTGATAAAAATAAATGCTTGCAATGTGCTATTGGAAATGCACTTTTAAGCGAATAAATTATTACATTGCAGCATGAATGTTTTCTATAACACCTTATTGTATTTTCAAAAACATGGATACTACGTGTGTCAACGAATTGCAGATAGATTGGGAATTCGAGCCAAGGTTGTGAGAACCTCATTTATGTATTTAACGTTTGTAACTTTGGGTTTTGGTTTTGCTTTGTATTTATTCATTGCTTTTTGGATGCGAATAAAAGATTTGTTGTACACAAAACGATCATCAGTTTTTGATTTATAATTTATGAGCAATAAAATACTAGGTCTATTTAGGTCAAAAATATACACTGCCATTTTCTTATTAGTTTTCTTACTGCTAATTGGAGTAGTTGGTTTTAAAGTGTTGTCTGGTTATACTTGGATTAATGCGTTGTATATGACGGTTATAACCATTACCACTGTAGGATTTGGTGAGGTTAGGCCTCTAGATGAACCGTCAAAAATATTTACTATTTTTTTAATCCTTACCAGTGTAGTAATTGTTGGTTATGCCCTAAAAGTGATTACAGAATATATTTTAAGTCAGAATAATATTGATGAATTAAAACAGAAGAAAATGCAAAAAAAGATTGATAGCCTTTCAAATCACATTATTATCTGTGGTTATGGAAGAAACGGTAAACAGGCTGCTACAAAGCTTATTGCTTACAAAAAACCTTTTGTTGTAATTGAACGAAACAAGGACATCATTGATAAATATCAAAGTGAAATGGTGCCATTTGTGCATGGAAATGCTAATGAAGATGAAATATTGCTTCAAGCAGGAATAGATCGTGCGAGCACTTTAATTTCTGCATTACCTAATGATGCAGATAATTTGTTTGTTGTGCTTTCAGCTAGACAAATTAACAATGAAATGACCATAATCAGTCGAGCTTCACAAGAGACCTCATATAAAAAATTAAAACTAGCTGGAGCTAACAACGTTATTCTACCTGACAAAATTGGAGGCGACCACATGGCGTCACTAGTTGTGGTACCTGATTTAATTGAATTTATTGATAACTTATCTATAGTTGGAAAATCCAACATTAATATTGAAGAAATACCTGTGAATAAATTGTATGACGTATCTCAAACCAGAACCATCAAAGATTTAGATTTACGAAAAAAAACAGGTTGTAATGTTATAGGTTATAAAAATGGAGATGGCGAATATATTGTTAACCCTGAAGCCGAACAACAACTCATGCCAAATTCAAAAATTATAGTTTTGGGAAGACCTGAACAAATCCAAAAATTAAATTCAGAGTATAATATAAATTAAAGCTTCTTTTGTTTTAACAACAGATGTTTTAAAAACTCATTTTTTTTTAGCATCTTGCTGACTTTATTACTTAAACTAAACTAACGAAATATATTATTATGAGAAAATACTTATTTTCTTTACTAGCAGTATTGCTACCAATAATTGGGTTTGCTCAAGACAAAGGAATTGATGAAAAAGTAAATGATGCTTTCATGCCAATTGCAACGTGGTGGGAAGGTTTTATTTTAACTTCTGTTCCTATTGCGGGACTTGATGTGCCTATAGTTGTAATTCTATTGGTTATTGGAGCAACATTTTTTACATTATATTTTAAAGTACCAAGTATTACAAAGTTCCCAACTGCTATTAATACAGTTAGAGGAAAGTATGTTGATATTGAAAAACATGGTGTTGATAAATTATACGATAATGATGAGGCGTTAGCAGAAGAAGATATTCTGGATACTATTCGTGATGAAAGTGCTCATGGTGAAGTATCGCATTTTCAGGCTTTAGCAACTGCGGTTTCTGGAACTGTTGGTTTGGGTAACATTGCAGGTGTTGCTGTCGCAATTGCTATGGGTGGTCCCGGAGCTACGTTTTGGATGATAATCTGTGGTCTTCTTGGGATGTCCACCAAATTTGTAGAATGTACATTAGGTGTTAAGTACAGAGATGTTGGTGATGATGGAACAATTTATGGTGGTCCAATGTATTATTTATCTAAAGGGCTTAAAGCGACTGGAAAAGCTGGACTAGGTAAAGTTCTTGCGGTGTTGTTTGCTATTTTATGTGTTGGTGCATCGTTTGGTGGAGGAAATGCTTTTCAATCTAATCAGGCGACTGTGCAAATTTCATCTCTAATGGGTCTAGAAGGTGGAGCTTCAGGAACAATTATTGGTGTTATTATGGCGGTACTTGTTGGAATTGTTATTATTGGTGGTATTAAACGTATTGCTAAAATTACTGAAAAAGTAGTGCCTTTTATGGCTGGTATATACATCTTGGCAGCATTAGTAATTATTTTTGCAAACTATCAATATATTGATGATGCATTTGGTTTGATAATTGAAGGAGCTTTCACGCCAATGGCTGGGCTAGGTGGCTTTATGGGAGTACTTATTGTAGGTTTCCAACGTGCAGCATTTTCCAATGAGGCAGGTGCAGGTTCTGCAGCTATTGCTCATTCAGCTGTGCGTACAAAATACCCAGCTTCTGAAGGTGTGGTAGCACTTTTAGAGCCATTTATTGATACAGTTGTAATTTGTACAATGACTGCATTGGTAATTATCTTTTTTAATATTGATGGAGCTAACATGCAAAGTGTATTTACTTATGGAGCCGTTGAAGGTAGTAATGTCATGATTAATGCAACTGGAGAACAAATAGGCGGTGTTGATTTAACATCTATAGCTTTCGATTCTGTGATACCAGGATTCTCTTATGTATTAACAATAGCGATTGTATTATTTGCATTCTCAACAATGATTTCATGGTCTTATTACGGTCTACAATCGTGGAAGTATTTATTTGGAAGAGGAAAAACTGCAGATATGGTTTATAAAATATTATTCCTATTATTTGTAGTTATTGGTGCGGCAGCAACATTAGATGCTGTGATTAAATTCTCTGATGCTATGATACTAGCACTCGTATTTCCAAATATGATTGGACTATTATTGCTATTCCCGAAAGTGCGTGAAGAAATGAAGCGTTATTTAGATGCCATAGCTATTAAAAAAGAAGCACTAGAAGAAGGTCATGAAGATATTACAAAGCACATGTAGAAAATACCTTTAAAATGAAACATATAAAATCCCATTTTACGTTTACTAAAAAACAACGAAATGGGATTTTTTTATTGCTTTTCTTGATTCTTATTGTGCAATGTGCATTTTATTTTATTGATTTTTCGAAAGATAAGCCTCTTGAAAACAATTCCGAATTAATAGCTTTTCAAAGAGAAGTTGATTCCTTAAAGCAAGTAAAGTTAGCATCCTCTAAACCCAAAATATATCCTTTTAACCCTAATTTCATTACAGATTACAAAGGTTACACCCTTGGAATGAGTAATGAAGAAATTGATAGATTATTAGAATTTAGAGCACGTGACAAATGGGTGAATTCAGCTGCCGAGTTTCAGCAAGTCACTCAAGTGTCAGATTCATTGCTTAAATCCTTATCACCTTATTTTAAATTTCCTGAATGGGTGATAAACCCTAAACCTAAAACCTATCAAAAAACAGATTTTAATAATAGTCCAAAGACTTACGAAGAAAAAATTGACTTAAACAAAGCTACTGCAAGTCAATTACAAAGTGTTTACGGTATAGGTGAAAAGTTGTCTGAAAATATTGTAAAATACAGAAACCGACAGGAAGGTGGTTTTGCTTCTGACGTAGAATTATCTGAAGTATATGGGCTGAAACCAGATGTTATTGAGAATATCACCAGAAAGTTTACAGTAAAAACACCAAGAACCATTCAAAAAGTTAATTTGAATACGGCTTCAAAGGATCAATTGGTTACTATCAAGTATATAGATTACGAAATAGCTTATAACATAATTGAAGAACGCATACTTCGAGATGGCTTCAAATCGTTAGACGAATTAACAAAAGTTAAAGACTTCCCAGTTCACAAAATTGAGATAATTAAGTTATATTTGACTCTCAATTAATTGCTAAAAAATAGAAGGTATGAATAGCATGTATTTCACTGAAGAACATAACATGTTTAGGCAGAGTTTAAAAGATTTCTTGCAAAAGGAAGTGGTTCCACATATTGAAAAATGGGAGAAAGATGGAAACGTAGAACGCTTTATTTGGAAGAAGTTTGGTGAGATGGGATTTTTTGGGGTGAATTATCCAGAAGTCTATGGTGGTTTAAATTTAGACTTATTTTATACAGTTATCTTCCTTGAAGAATTGCAAAAAATAAATTCGGGTGGTTTTGCGGCCAATATGTGGGCTCATGCTTATTTAGCAATGACACATCTGAATGCTGAAGGAAGTGACGCTATTAAACAAAAATATTTAACGGCAAGTGTTTCCGGAGATATGATAGGTTGTCTTTGTGTTACAGAGCCTTTTGGTGGTAGTGATGTTGCTGGAATGCGAAGTACAGCAGTTAAGCAAGGTGATAACTACGTAATTAATGGCTCAAAAACATTTATAACCAATGGTGTTTACAGTGACTATTTAGTGGTAGCTGCTAAAACTAATCCGGAGTTAGGAAACAAAGGAATCAGCATGTTTATTATTGATCGTGATACACCTGGTATAACATCAACAAAATTAGATAAGTTGGGATGGCGAGCAAGCGATACAGCTGAAATTGCTTTTGATAATGTGACCATTCCTGCAGAAAATTTAATGGGAGAGGAGAATAAAGGATTCCCTTACATTATGCAGCATTTTGCATTTGAGCGTTTAATTATGGGTGTCAATGCACATGCAAGAGCAGAATATGCTTTGGATTATGCTAAACAATATATGAGTGAGCGTCAGGCTTTTGGTAAAACCATAAACAACTTCCAAGCTTTGCGGCATGCCTTTGCAGACGCTTACAGTTACATGGAAATCTGTAAGGAGTTTAATTATTCTGTAACCCATAGAATGGACAAAGGAGAATATGTAGTGAAAGAAGCTACGATTTCTAAATTGCAATCCACCAAGATGGCTGATGAGGTTATTTACCAATGTCTTCAATTTTTGGGAGGTTATGGTTATATGGAAGAGTATCCTATGGCTAGGCTTTTACGTGATAGTCGTTTAGGCCCTATAGGTGGAGGAACTTCCGAAATACTACGTGAGATTATTGCGAAAATGACTTTAGATGGTAAAGATTATAAGCCTGCTACCTAAAAAATAACAAAAATGAAATTGACTAAATGCTTATTTAGTATAACCCTAACAATTTATACGTCAGGTGTTTTTTCTCAAACCGAATTAATGAATACCGTTCTTGATGGCGAAACATTTCAGCCATTAGAAAGCGCCAGTGTTTATATTCAAAATACCACCATAGGGACCATAACCAATACTGATGGTAAATTTGTGTTGGTTGTACCTAATAAGCATCTAAAGGATACATTAGTTATTTCATCTATTGGTTTTAAAAGTTATAAAATTCCCGTTGGTGAATTTGATAGTTCTTTCGATGTGTATTTAGATCCAGATGTTGCATCGTTGGATGAGGTGTTACTTGTTGCTGAAACTCGGCCCAAAACGGGAAATGATATCATGCTGCGTGCTTTAGAGGAGTTACCTGTAAACCTACCTGATTCTTCCTATTTGCAAAAAGGGTTTTTACGACATAAAGAACGTAATAAAAAAGAATTTAAGTGGCTTATTGAAAGTGCGATTACATTTTATGATCCTGGTTATGATACCATTCCAGGTGAGAAGATGAGAATAAATGTAGATCAAGTACGTAAGAGTTATGATTTGAGAGATGTAGATAGTTTACTGACTTATACATCTTACCTAAAAAATAAGGCCAAGAACGTTAAGCTAAGATCTAGAAATTTAATTCGAGACACTATAGAAACGGCATCGCTTATAAAAGCAATCAAGTGGAATGATAATCGTATAAATGGTTTGGAAACCTTGTTTGGAGGAAAGTTGAACATGGTAAGAAATTCATCTAATCCAAAGGCCTTATTTGATATTGAGGATATTTTAAGCAAACATCAATTTAAATTGGATACCGTTTTGGTAGAAAACGACAGGAAGATTTATAAAATAGAAATCTCTGAAAGTTTTGAACATGTAAACCTAGAAACCAAGGGCGTTTTTAATGATGGCTTCCAGCCAAAAGGATGGATTTATATTTATTGGGATACATACGCTATTAAAAAAATTGAATATGAATTACATGCAGCTTCTCAAGCGCAACGAAGTCGTAGTAAGACACTTTTTGACACCTATTTGAATCATAAATTGGTGATTTCATACAAAGAGTATCAAGATAAAATGTATTTAAATTATATTTATTACGAAACACCAAAATTGGTAAATGTTGGTGTTGCTGAAGATGATCCAAGAACAGAAATTGATGAATCAGCAGTAAACAAGGACGAACGTTTTTATTACACAGTTCAAGAAATCTTATTTACTGAAATCATTACTGATCAAGAAACTGTTGATGAAGCTTTATCTAAACCCTGGGATGCTGATATGTTTTCGCCTAAACCTTATGATAAAGCTTTCTGGGAAAATTACAATACATTATTGGAGAGTGAAGAAGAAGAAAAACTCATTCAGGACCTAACCAAAAGATATTCCTTATTCAAAGAGTAATTTTTTTATTTTTTTAATTGCAAAATTTAAATTTGTTATTATTTTTGCAGCCTGAAAATTCTAAAAGAGAGGAGGTTAAGGACTATGTTAATTATACCAATTAAAGACGGAGAAAATATAGATAGAGCATTAAAGCGTTACAAACGTAAGTTTGATAGAACGGGAACAAAACGTGCTTTACAAACGCGTAAGCAGTTTACAAAACCTTCCGTAGCTCGCAGAGCTCAAATCCAAAAAGCGCAGTATATTCAGCGTTTAAGAGACCACGAAGATATTTAATTGTTGAAGTATTTATAATCAATCCTGTTATTTAGAAATAACAGGATTTTTTTTTGAAATAAAACCAAAACTCATCAAAAGGTTGTAATTTTATGAAAACAACAAAGTAACTTTTATAAATGCCAATACAATCTTTTTTAGATTATTTGCTGTTAGAAAAAAACTATTCAAAGCTCACTCTTAAGGCTTATGAAAGAGATTTAGCTGAATTCTCAAGTTTTATTAAGGAAGAATATCAGTCTGATAACATATTGTCAATAAACTATTCCCAAATAAGGAGTTGGATAGTATCACTTGTTGAAAAAGGCATTAGCAATAGAACTATTAACAGAAAAATATCATCGCTCAATTCATATTATAAATTTTTATTGAAAGTAGGTGATGTTAGTTTAAATCCCCTAGCCAAGCATAAAGCCTTAAAAACAAGTAAAAAGGTTCAGATTCCCTTTTCTGAAAAAGAAGTTACTGCAGTTTTAGATAACTGGCACTTCGATGATAGTTTTGAGGGGGTTCGCGATAAGCTAATAATTGAGTTGTTTTACTCTACAGGAATAAGGCGCATAGAATTAGTGCAGTTAAAAATTGCTGATATTGATTTTTCAACAAAAATATTAAAAGTTTTAGGGAAGCGCAATAAAGAACGATTTATTCCGTTACTTCAATCTGTGATTGAAACTCTAAAATCTTATTTAAATAATAGAGATAAGTTGGAGATTATAAAAGATTCTGAACATTTATTTTTAACAAAAAAAGGCGTTAAAATTTATGAAACGCTTGTTTACCGAATAATAAATGAGTATTTTAGTTTAGCATCTTCAAAAGTAAAAAAGAGTCCTCATATTTTAAGACATTCATTTGCGACTCATTTACTCAATCAAGGTGCCGATTTAAATGCAGTTAAAGAGCTGCTAGGTCATTCAAGTTTGGCTGCGACACAAGTTTACACCCATAATAGTATATCAGAACTTAAAAAAGTTTACTTAAAATCGCATCCACGAAGTGACAAATGAAAGAGTAAATCTATTGTTTAATAAAAATTAGTAGAGTATGAAAGTAAACACGCAATCAGTCAATTTTAATGCAGACAAAAAGTTGATAGACTTTATTCAGCGAAGAATGGATAAGTTAGATTTGTTTTATGATAAGGTCATCCAATCAGATGTTTTTTTAAAAGTTGAGAATACCAGTGATAAAGCCAATAAGATTTTTGAAGCAAGGTTAAGTGTTCCAGGCGATAGTTTTGTTGTAAAGAAGCAATGTAAAACATTTGAAGAAGGAACTGATAGTGCTGTGGCATCGTTAGAAAGACAATTAAAAAAGCGTAAAGAAAAATTACGAGCATATTTATGATAAAATTTTTCGAAAAATGTTTTGAATAAGAAAATAAATATTTACATTTGCAGTCCGTTAGAAATAGCGGGCTTTTTTTTAGCTAAAAAAGTAAGTGAAAAGCCGATGTAGCTCAGCTGGCTAGAGCAGCTGATTTGTAATCAGCAGGTCGTGGGTTCGAGTCCCTCCATCGGCTCAAAGTTCTTTAAAAGACTGGATTAAATTTTATTGGGGAGATACTCAAGCGGCCAACGAGGACAGACTGTAAATCTGTTGTTTTTTAACTTCGCAGGTTCGAATCCTGCTCTCCCCACAAAAATTGTTATAGTAGTTGTCAAAAGCTTGATTTTGTAAGACTGCAATAAGAATTTTTAGTGAAGGGTCACCTTCACGGATCACTAAGTAAAACGAGGTAATCCTAAAAACATGAAATCGCGGGAGTAGCTCAGTTGGTAGAGCGTCAGCCTTCCAAGCTGAATGTCGCCGGTTCGAACCCGGTCTCCCGCTCAAAAAAATCCTGCCACGGCAGGTCTTGTTTGAAGAACAAGTTAAAAACCTTTACGCCGGTGTAGCTCAGGGGTAGAGCGTTTCCTTGGTAAGGAAGAGGTCACGAGTTCAAATCTCGTCATTGGCTCTTTTTCAAGATAGAATTAAATTGAACACTAATATAAATAAGATTAAATAAATTAAACATGGCAAAGGCAACTTTCGATCGTTCAAAACCACACTTAAATATTGGTACTATTGGACACGTAGATCACGGTAAAACAACTTTAACTGCTGCTATTACTAAAGTATTAGCTGATGCAGGTTTTTCAGAAGCAAGATCATTCGATCAAATTGATAACGCTCCAGAAGAGAAGGAAAGAGGTATTACAATTAATACATCTCACGTAGAATATCAAACAGCAAATCGTCACTATGCTCACGTTGACTGTCCAGGTCACGCGGATTACGTAAAGAACATGGTAACTGGTGCTGCTCAAATGGATGGCGCTATTTTAGTTGTTGCTGCAACAGATGGTCCTATGCCACAAACTCGTGAGCACATCTTATTAGGTCGTCAGGTAGGTATTCCAAGAATCGTTGTTTTCTTAAACAAGGTGGATATGGTTGATGATGAGGAATTATTAGAATTAGTAGACATGGAAGTTAGAGATTTATTAAACTTCTATGAGTACGATGGAGATAATGGACCAGTAGTATCTGGTTCTGCTTTAGGTGCACTTAATGGTGAGCAAAAGTGGGTTGATACAGTATTAGAATTAATGGAAGCTTGTGATACTTGGATTGAAGAGCCAGTTCGTGATATGGATAAGCCTTTTTTAATGCCAATAGAAGATGTATTCTCAATTACTGGTCGTGGAACTGTTGCTACAGGTCGTATAGAAACTGGTGTTGCTAATACAGGTGACCCAGTTGAAATTATCGGTATGGGTGCAGAGAAGTTAACTTCTACTATTACTGGTATTGAAATGTTCCGTCAAATTCTTGATAGAGGTGAAGCTGGAGATAACGCAGGTATCTTATTAAGAGGTATTGAGAAAACTCAAATCTCTAGAGGTATGGTAATCACTAAACCTGGTTCTGTAACACCTCACGCTAAATTTAAAGCAGAGGTTTATATCTTGAAAAAAGAAGAAGGTGGTCGTCACACACCATTCCATAATAACTACCGTCCACAGTTCTACGTTCGTACAACTGACGTAACTGGAAACATTGCGCTTCCTGATGGAGTTGAAATGGTAATGCCAGGTGACAACTTAACTATTACTGTTGAGTTAATCCAACCAATTGCAATGAACGTAGGTTTACGTTTCGCTATCCGTGAAGGAGGTAGAACAGTTGGTGCTGGTCAGGTAACTGAAATTTTAGACTAATAAAATTCAATAAATAGTAAGTTAAGGTATTCCGTTTTTCGGAATACCTTGACTTGTATTTACGGGTTTAGCTCAGTTGGTAGAGCACTGGTCTCCAAAACCAGGTGTCGGGAGTTCGAGCCTCTCAACCCGTGCTAATAGAGTAAACGAGGCGAGTAGCCTGACCCAAGGGAAGTCTCTCAACTCGTGGAAGTAAAACAAAACAGTGAGTAATCAATAGTTTGATGCTCTAAAATTGTAAATAAAACATATAATGGCTGGAATTGTAAACTATATAAAAGAATCGTTCGGAGAGTTAAAAAATAATGTGTCTTGGCCAACTTGGGCAGAAGCACAAAGTTTAACAGTGCTTGTAGCAGTGTTTTCAATTATATTCTCGTTAGCAATTTGGGGAGTAGATACAGTGTTCAGCAAAGCCATAGGATTTTACTTTAAATGGATTAACGGTTAAAATAAAATTGTATGTCTGAAGGAAACGAAAAAAAATGGTATGTAGTTAGAGCTGTAAGCGGTCAAGAAAACAAGATCAAAACTTACATTGAAAACGAAATTGCCCGTTTAGGATTTGGAGATTATGTTGATGAGGTGTTGGTGCCTACAGAAAAGGTTATTCAAATTAGAAATGGTAAGAAAATAAATAAAGAGAAAGTTTATTTTCCTGGCTACATCATGATAAAAGCAAATTTAACTGGAGAGATCCCTCACATTATAAAATCGGTAACTAATGTTATAGGTTTTTTAGGAGAAACAAAAGGAGGAGACCCGGTGCCATTAAGACAGTCTGAAGTAAACAGAATGTTAGGTAAAGTAGATGAGTTATCATTAGAGGCAGATTCTAATGTGGCTATTCCATTTACAAAAGGGGAAACTGTTAAAGTTATTGATGGTCCTTTTAATGGTTTTGATGGTACTATTGAAAAGATAAATGAAGAAAAGCGTAAACTTGAAGTAATGGTAAAGATTTTTGGAAGAAAAACACCATTAGAGTTAAGTTATATGCAAGTTGAAAAAGTATAATAATTGTTACAAGATAAAAATACAATCTTACGCTTCCAATCATAAGTATTGTATGAAACTAAATTATTAAAAATGGCAAAAGAATTAAGTAAAGTAGTTAAACTACAAGTTAGGGGAGGTGCAGCGAATCCGTCGCCACCGGTTGGACCCGCTTTAGGTGCCGCTGGAGTTAATATCATGGAGTTCTGTAAGCAGTTTAATGCGAGAACCCAAGATAAACCAGGTAAAGTTTTACCTGTTGTGATTTCTGTTTATAAAGACAAATCATTTGACTTTGTAATCAAAACTCCTCCTGCAGCAGTACAATTATTAGAAGCGGCCAAGGTGAAGAAGGGTTCAGGTGAACCTCACATTAAAAAAGTAGCTAAAGTTTCTTGGGATCAGATTAGAACCATAGCTGAAGATAAAATGCAAGATTTAAATGCATTTACAGTAGAGTCTGCCATGACAATGGTAGCTGGTACTGCAAGATCTATGGGTATAACTGTAAAAGGAGGCCAAGCCCCTAATTAATCTAAAAAATTTTTAAAATGGCAAGATTAACAAGAAAACAAAAGGAGGCTTTAGCAAAAATAGAAAAAGGGAGACTTTATTCTGTTGAAGAAGCTTCTTCATTAGTTAAAGAAATTACCAATACAAAATTTGATGCATCTGTAGATTTAGCTGTACGTTTAGGTGTAGATCCACGAAAGGCAAATCAAATGGTGAGAGGAGTTGTAACACTTCCTCATGGTACTGGTAAAGACGTGAAAGTTTTAGCATTAGTAACTCCAGATAAAGAAGCAGAAGCTAAAGAAGCTGGAGCAGATTATGTTGGTTTAGACGAGTACCTTGATAAAATTAAAGGTGGTTGGACAGACGTTGATGTAATTATAACTATGCCAAGTGTTATGGGTAAATTAGGTCCTTTAGGACGTGTGTTAGGTCCTCGTGGCTTAATGCCAAACCCTAAAACAGGTACAGTAACTATGGATGTTGCTAAAGCTGTAAGCGATGTGAAAGCTGGTAAAATTGACTTTAAAGTTGATAAAACAGGTATTGTACATGCTTCAATAGGTAAAGCATCTTTTAGTGCTGATAAAATTGCGGGTAACGCAAATGAATTATTACAAACATTAATGAAACTTAAGCCAACTGCAGCTAAAGGAACTTATGTAAAGAGCATTTATATGTCTAGTACTATGAGTCCAAGTTTAGCCGTTGATCCAAAAATTGGTTAAGTAGTTTAAAACTTTTATTATGACAAGAGAAGAAAAATCACAAGTAATTGAAGACTTAACTGCACAATTGGCCAATAGTTCAAATATCTATTTAGCAGATATTTCAGGATTAAATGCTGGTACGACTTCAGATTTACGTCGTGCTTGTTTTAAGGCTAACATTAAATTAGCAGTTGTTAAAAATACCTTGCTTGAAAAAGCAATGGAAGCATCAGATAAAGATTTTGGAGACCTTCCTTCAACATTAAAAGGAAATACTTCAGTCATGTATGCTGAAACTGGTAATGCGCCAGCCAAAGTAATTAAAAACTTCCGTAAAAAATCAGATAAGCCTCTTTTAAAAGGTGCTTTTATTGAGGAAGCTATTTATATTGGTGACGAACAATTGGACGCTTTAGTTGATATCAAATCTAAAGAAGAAGTTATTGGCGATATTATTGGCTTATTACAATCACCAGCTAAAAGTGTTATTTCAGCACTTCAATCTAGTGGTGGTAAGCTTGCAGGTATTATTAAAACATTATCCGAAAAAGAAGGATAATCCAAAAAAGTACGCACTTTTTACACAATTATATTAAAATTAAAAATTTATTAAAACGATAGAAAAATGGCAGATTTAAAAGATTTCGCAGAACAATTAGTTAACTTATCAGTAAAAGAAGTTAATGAGTTAGCTACTATTTTAAAAGATGAGTATGGTATCGAACCAGCTGCTGCTGCAGTTGCTGTTGCTGCTGGCCCTGGTGCTGGTGGTGGTGAAGCTGCTGAAGAAAAATCAGAATTCGATGTTATCCTTAAAGCCGCTGGTGGTTCTAAATTAGCAGTTGTAAAATTAGTTAAGGAATTAACTGGTTTAGGATTAAAAGAAGCTAAAGAATTAGTTGATAGTGCACCTAGCGCAATTAAAGAAGGTGTTTCTAAAGATGAAGCTGAAGGCTTAAAAACTTCTTTAGAAGAAGCAGGAGCAGAGGTTGAGCTTAAGTAAGCTTAACACCTCAAACACATAACGGTTTAGGCCTGAAGTTAATCGCTTTTGGGCCTAGACCATTTTGCGTATATAACCGTGACATACTACGCAGTCACATTTTTTTTAATCAAAATTCCGTCCATTGATGTTAGCAAAACAAGCTGAAAGATTAAATTTCTCATCTATAGTCAATAGAACAGAATATCCAGATTTTATGGATATTCAGATTAAATCCTTTCAGGATTTTTTCCAGCTAGAAACTAAATCTGAAGAACGAGGAGATGAAGGGTTATACAACACCTTCATGGAAAACTTCCCAATAACAGACACACGTAATCAATTTGTTTTAGAATTTTTAGATTACTTTATTGACCCACCACGTTATACCATTGAAGAATGCATAGAGCGTGGACTTACATATAGCGTTCCGCTAAAGGCTAGGTTGAAATTGTACTGTACAGACCCTGAACATGAGGATTTCGAGACCATTGTTCAAGATGTGTATTTAGGCACAATTCCTTACATGACGCCTAGTGGTACCTTTGTAATAAATGGTGCTGAACGTGTTGTTGTATCACAATTACACCGTTCACCTGGTGTTTTCTTTGGTCAATCATTTCACGCTAATGGAACAAAACTATATTCCGCTAGAGTAATTCCTTTTAAAGGATCTTGGATTGAATTCGCTACAGACATTAATAGTGTTATGTATGCCTATATTGATCGTAAGAAAAAGTTACCTGTAACTACCTTATTCAGAGCTATTGGTTTTGAGCGCGATAAAGATATTTTAGAAATATTTGATTTAGCTGAAGAAATAAAAGTATCTAAAGCTGGATTGAAAAAAGTATTAGGACGTAAACTTGCTGCACGTGTACTTAACACATGGCATGAGGATTTTGTTGATGAAGATACTGGTGAAGTAGTATCTATTGAACGTAACGAAATTGTTTTAGATCGTGATACGGTTCTAGATAAAGATAATATTGAAGAAATCCTTGAAACTAGTGTAAAAACAATTCTTTTACACAAAGAAAGTGCACAACAAGGTGACTACGCAATAATTCACAACACATTACAAAAAGATCCAACAAACTCTGAAAAAGAGGCTGTTGAACACATATACCGTCAATTACGTAATGCCGAGCCGCCAGATGAGGAAACTGCTCGTGGTATTATTGACAAATTATTCTTTTCAGACCAACGTTACTCTTTAGGTGAAGTAGGTCGTTATAGAATGAACAAAAAATTAGGTCTTGATATTGGAATGGATAAGCAAGTGCTTACTAAAGAAGATATCATAACTATTATAAAATACTTAATCGAACTGATCAACTCAAAAGCAGAGATTGATGATATTGATCACCTGTCTAACCGTCGTGTACGTACTGTAGGTGAGCAATTGTCTCAACAGTTTGGAGTTGGTTTAGCACGTATGGCACGTACAATTCGTGAACGTATGAATGTTCGTGACAACGAAGTATTTACGCCAATTGATTTGATTAATGCCAAGACCTTATCGTCAGTTATTAATTCATTTTTTGGTACAAACCAGTTATCTCAATTTATGGATCAAACTAATCCATTAGCTGAGATTACTCACAAACGTCGTTTATCAGCTTTAGGACCAGGTGGTCTTTCAAGAGAAAGAGCAGGTTTCGAGGTTCGTGACGTTCACTATACACATTATGGTCGTTTGTGTCCTATTGAAACACCTGAAGGACCAAACATTGGTTTAATTTCTTCATTATCAGTTTACGCTAAAGTAAACTCAATGGGATTCATTGAAACGCCTTATAGAAAAGTTGAAAATGGTGTTGTTGATATTAAAGGCGATCCAATTTACTTAAGTGCTGAAGAAGAAGAAGAGCAATTAATTGCTCAAGCTACGGTTGAAGTTGATGAAAAAGGTAAAATTGTTCATGATAAGGTAATTGCAAGAATGGAAGGTGACTTCCCAGTAATTGAACCAAGTCAAGTACACTATACTGATGTTGCGCCAAACCAAATTGCTTCTATTTCTGCATCCTTAATTCCATTTTTGGAACATGATGATGCAAACCGTGCATTAATGGGATCTAACATGATGCGTCAGGCTGTACCGTTATTACGTCCGCAAGCTCCAATTGTTGGTACCGGATTAGAAAGACAAGTTGCATCTGATTCTCGTGTTTTAATAAATGCAGAAGGTAGTGGTGTTGTAGAATATGTTGATGCTAACGAAATTGTAATCAAATACGATAGAACTGAAGATGAAGCTAAAGTTAGCTTTGATAGCGATACAAAATCCTATCCTTTAGTTAAGTTTAGAAAAACAAATCAGGGTACATCCATTAACTTAAAGCCAATTGTTAAGAAAGGTGATAAAGTAACTAAAGGGCAAGTACTTTGTGAAGGTTATGCTACACAAAATGGTGAATTAGCTTTAGGTAGAAATATGAAAGTAGCCTTTATGCCTTGGAAAGGGTATAACTTTGAGGATGCTATTGTAATTTCTGAAAAAGTTGTTCGCGAAGATATATTTACATCTATTCATATTGATGAGTATTCTTTAGAAGTACGTGATACAAAGTTAGGTAACGAAGAGTTGACTAATGATATTCCAAACGTATCTGAGGAGGCTACAAAAGATTTAGATGAACATGGTATGATTCGCGTTGGAGCTGAAGTTAAGCCTGGTGATATTCTTATTGGTAAGATTACACCTAAAGGTGAATCAGATCCTACTCCTGAAGAGAAATTATTACGTGCTATTTTTGGTGATAAAGCGGGTGATGTTAAAGATGCATCATTGAAAGCATCCCCTTCATTAAATGGTGTTGTAATTGATAAAAAATTATTTGCTCGTGCAGTAAAAGATAAACGCAAGCGTGCTCAAGATAAAGAGGATATTGCCCAATTAGAAGCATTATATAACAAGAAGTTTGATGACTTACAAAGTATTTTAGTTGAAAAACTATTTGCTATTGTAGGTGGAAAAACAGCTCAAGGTGTATTTAATGATTTAGGCGAAGAAGTTTTACCAAAAGGTAAAAAATACACACTTAAAATGTTAAATGCTGTTGATGATTATGTTCACTTAACTAGTGGTCAATGGACAACTGATGATGCTACTAATAAACTTGTTGCCGATTTAATTCACAATTACAAGATTAAAGAAAACGACTTACAAGGTTCTTTACGTCGTGAGAAGTTTACAATCTCTGTAGGTGATGAGTTGCCAGCAGGAATTATCAAATTAGCTAAAGTTTATATTGCTAAAAAGCGTAAACTTAAAGTTGGTGATAAAATGGCAGGTCGTCACGGTAACAAAGGTATTGTTGCTCGTATTGTTCGTCAAGAAGATATGCCTTTCCTTGAAGATGGAACACCTGTTGATATTGTATTAAATCCACTTGGTGTACCGTCACGTATGAATATTGGTCAGATTTATGAAACTGTTCTTGGTTGGGCAGGTCAAAAATTAGATCGTACTTATGCAACGCCAATTTTTGATGGTGCTACCTTGGATCAAATTAACGAATTTACAGATGAAGCTGGAATTCCAAGATTTGGACACACATATCTTTATGATGGTGGTACTGGTGACCGCTTTGACCAACCAGCAACAGTAGGTGTAATCTACATGCTGAAATTAGGTCATATGGTTGACGATAAGATGCACGCACGTTCTATTGGACCTTACTCATTAATTACGCAACAGCCATTAGGTGGTAAAGCACAATTTGGTGGTCAGCGTTTTGGTGAAATGGAGGTTTGGGCTCTTGAAGCTTATGGAGCGTCTGCAACATTAAGAGAAATATTGACAGTTAAATCTGATGATGTAATTGGTCGTGCTAAAACATACGAAAGTATTGTTAAGGGTGAACCAATGCCAGAACCTGGATTACCAGAATCATTCAACGTACTTATGCACGAATTGAAAGGTTTAGGTTTAGATATCAGATTAGAGGAGTAGTTAATTAAAAATCATTTCAACCATATATTATGGCAAGAAAACAAGATAAGAATACAGTACAGAGATTCAATAAAATCTCAATTGGTTTAGCATCACCAGAATCTATTTTAGCAGAATCTCGTGGTGAAGTATTAAAACCAGAAACTATCAATTATCGAACTCATAAACCAGAACGTGATGGTTTGTTTTGTGAGCGTATTTTTGGTCCTGTAAAGGATTACGAATGTGCTTGTGGAAAATACAAACGTATACGATACAAAGGTATTGTATGTGACCGTTGTGGTGTTGAAGTAACAGAAAAGAAAGTACGTCGTGATCGAGTAGGACACATTAATTTAGTAGTTCCTGTGGCTCACATTTGGTACTTCCGTTCGTTACCAAATAAAATAGGTTATTTACTTGGGTTACCATCTAAAAAATTAGATATGATTATTTACTACGAACGTTACGTAGTAATTCAACCAGGAATAGCTAAAAATGCTGAAGGGGAACCAGTTCAAAAAATGGATTTCCTTACAGAAGAAGAATACTTAAACATTTTAGAAACACTTCCTCAAGAGAATCAATATTTGGACGATACAGATCCAAATAAATTCTTGGCTAAAATGGGAGCAGAATGTTTGATCGAATTGTTATCGCGTATAAATTTAGATGAATTATCATTTGAATTGCGTCACAAAGCAAATACCGAAACATCTAAACAACGTAAGACAGAAGCGTTAAAGCGTTTACAAGTTGTTGAAGCGTTGCGTGAATCTAACGAGAATCGTGAGAATCGTGCTGAATGGATGATAATGAAAGTTATTCCAATCATTCCACCAGAATTACGTCCGTTAGTGCCATTAGATGGTGGTCGTTTTGCGACTTCAGATTTAAATGATTTATACCGTCGTGTTATTATTCGTAACAATCGTCTTAAGAGACTTGTTGAAATAAAAGCTCCAGAGGTAATTTTACGTAATGAAAAACGTATGCTACAGGAATCTGTAGATTCGTTATTCGATAATACACGTAAGTCTTCTGCGGTAAAAACAGATTCTAATAGACCTTTGAAATCATTATCTGATTCATTAAAAGGTAAGCAAGGTCGTTTCCGTCAAAACTTACTAGGTAAGCGTGTTGATTATTCTGCACGTTCGGTAATTGTTGTTGGACCAGAATTAAAATTATTTGAATGTGGATTGCCAAAAAATATGGCAGCAGAATTATACAAGCCTTTCGTAATTAGAAAATTAATTGAAAGAGGTATTGTTAAGACTGTAAAATCTGCAAAGAAAATTATAGATAAAAGAGAGCCAGTGGTTTGGGATATCTTGGAAAATGTTCTTAAAGGACATCCAGTATTACTAAACCGTGCGCCTACTCTTCACAGATTGGGTATTCAAGCTTTTCAACCAAAATTAATTGAAGGAAAAGCTATCCAATTACACCCATTAGTTACTACGGCATTCAACGCCGATTTTGATGGTGACCAAATGGCAGTGCATTTACCTTTAGGTCCAGAAGCTATTTTAGAAGCACAATTATTAATGTTAGCTTCTCATAATATCTTAAATCCAGCTAATGGTTCGCCAGTAGCAGTACCTTCTCAAGATATGGTACTTGGATTATACTACATGACTAAAGAGCGTAAATCTACTGATGAAGTAAAAATCAAAGGTGAAGGTTTAACCTTTTATTCTCCAGAAGAAGTTGTTATTGCTTACAATGAAAAGCGTGTTGATTTAAATGCAGCTATCAAAGTAAGAACTTGGGACTTTAATGAAGAAGGTAAGTTAACACTTCAAATTATAGAAACAACTGTAGGTCGTGTGCTATTTAATGAAAAAGTACCACAACAAGCAGGATTCATTAATCAGGTATTAACTAAAAAATCACTACGTAACATTATTGGTGATATTTTAAAAGTTACCAGTGTACCTGAAACTGCGGCATTCCTTGATGAAATTAAAACACAAGGATACAATTTCGCATTCCAAGGTGGATTATCATTTAGTTTAGGTGATATTATTATACCACCAGAGAAGCATGATATGATTGATAAAGCCAATGGATTAGTTGATGGTATTACTGCTAACTATAACATGGGACTTATTACTAATAACGAACGATATAATCAAGTTATTGATATTTGGACTTCAACAAATGCAGAATTGACAGAGTTGTCTATGAAGCGTATTCGCGAAGATCAACAAGGATTTAACTCGGTATATATGATGCTTGATTCTGGAGCTCGTGGATCTAAAGAACAGATTCGTCAGCTTACAGGTATGCGTGGATTAATGGCTAAACCTAAAAAATCGACTGCTGGTGGTGGAGAGATTATTGAAAACCCAATTCTTTCTAACTTTAAGGAAGGTCTTTCAATTTTAGAATACTTTATCTCTACTCACGGTGCTCGTAAAGGTCTTGCCGATACGGCTCTTAAAACAGCCGATGCTGGTTACTTAACGCGTCGTTTAGTTGATGTTTCTCAAGATGTTATTGTAAACAGTGAAGATTGTGGAACATTACGAGGTGTTGAAGTTACACCACTTAAGAAAAATGACGAAATTGTAGAAACACTTGGTGATCGTATTGTTGGTCGTATTTCACTTAACGATGTTTACAATCCTCAATCTGATGAATTGTTAGTCGCTAGTGGTGATATGATTGATGAAGTAGTTGCTAAATCAATTGAAAATTCGCCAATTGAATCTGTTGAAGTACGTTCGCCATTAAGTTGTGAAGCTAAAAAAGGTATCTGTGCAAAATGTTACGGACGTAATTTAGCCACTGGAAAAATGGTACAACGTGGTGAAGCAGTTGGTGTGGTTGCAGCTCAATCTATTGGAGAGCCTGGTACACAGCTTACCTTACGTACATTCCACGTAGGTGGTATTGCTGGAAACATTTCAGAAGAAAATAAATTAGCTGTTAAGTTTGACGGTATTGCTGAAATTGATGAATTGAAAACTGTAAAAGGTGAAGATTCTGAAGGAAAAACAGCAAATATTGTTATTTCTCGTACATCTGAATTAAAATTAATAGATAAGAAAACAGGAATTACGTTAAGTACTAATAACATTCCTTATGGTTCAACAATATTCATTAAGAATGGTGATGAACTTAAGAAAGGTGATGTTGTTTGTCAATGGGATCCGTATAATGGCGTGATTATTTCTGAATTTGCAGGTAAAGTTCGTTATGAAAATATTGAGCAAGGTGTTACCTACCAAGTTGAGATAGATGAGCAAACAGGTTTCCAAGAAAAAGTGATTTCTGAATCTAGAAATAAGAAGTTAATTCCAACATTGCATATTGATGATGCTAAAGGAAATGTAATACGTTCTTACAACTTACCAGTGGGAGCTCACCTTATGATTGATGATGGTGAGAAAATTAAAGTCGGTAAGATTTTAGTTAAAATACCTCGTAAATCTGCGAAATCTGGTGATATTACAGGTGGTTTACCTCGTGTAACAGAATTATTTGAAGCACGTAACCCATCTAATCCAGCAGTAGTAAGTGATATTGATGGTGTTGTTTCATTTGGTAAAATTAAGAGAGGTAATCGTGAGATTATTGTTGAATCCAAATTAGGAGATATCAAGAAATATTTGGTTAAATTATCTAATCAAATTCTTGTTCAAGAGAATGATTTTGTAAAAGCAGGTATGCCGTTGTCGGATGGTTCTGTAACACCAAATGATATCTTGAATATCAAAGGACCATCAGCTGTACAGCAATATTTGGTAAATGAAGTACAAGAGGTATATCGTTTACAAGGTGTGAAAATTAATGATAAGCACTTCGAGGTTGTTGTAAGACAGATGATGCGTAAAGTTAGAATCATGGATTCTGGTGATACGACATTCCTTGAAAACCAATTGGTTCATAAAGCTGATTTTATTGAAGAAAATGATGAAATCTTTGGAATGAAGGTTGTTGAAGATGCTGGCGATTCTGTCAACATCAAAGCTGGTCAAATAATTTCACCACGAGATTTACGTGATGAGAATTCATTATTACGTCGTGAGGATAAGAAGTTGGTTGAAGCACGTGATGCACAACCTGCTACAGCAACACCTATACTTCAAGGTATTACAAGAGCATCGCTTCAAACTAAGTCATTTATTTCGGCTGCATCATTCCAAGAAACTACTAAAGTTCTTAACGAAGCTGCAGTAAATGGAAAGGTTGATACTCTAGAAGGACTGAAAGAGAATGTTATTGTAGGACATAGAATACCAGCTGGTACTGGTATGAGAGCTTACGAAAACATCATAGTAGGATCCAAAGAAGAGTTTGACGAGATGATGCAAGCTAAACAAGAAGTTAATTATAACTAATACTAAAAATAGCGTGAAGAAATTCACGCTATTTTTTTATAACATATTATTATGAGTGAAAATAAAAATCAAAAAAAGCAAGGTCAGATAAATATTGAGATTGATGAAAAAGTTGCTGAAGGAACTTATTCTAATTTAGCAATTATTAACCATTCGGTTTCTGAATTTGTAGTGGATTTTGTTAGTATTATGCCTGGTACACCTAAAAGTAAGGTTAAATCTCGTATTATTTTAACACCGCAACATGCTAAACGCTTGTTAAAGGCTTTAGGTGAAAATGTAACGCGATTTGAAAATGCACATGGTGAAATCAAAGATTACGAGCAACCACCAATTCCTTTGAATTTCGGACCCACTGGTCAGGCCTAAATTAAATTTGAGAAAGGTTGCTCGACATGTTTCCATGTAGCAACCACCAATTCCTTTGAATTTTGGACCCACTGGTCAGGCCTAAATTTAATTGGTTGAAGTTGCTCGACATGTTTACATGTAGCAACCACCAATTCCTTTGAATTTTAGACCCACTGGTCAGGCCTAAATTAAATTTGAGAAAGGTTGCTCGACATGTTTCCATGTAGCAACCACCAATTCCTTTGAATTTCGGACCCATTGGTCAAGCGTAATGCAGCATAAATTGCGATAAATAAAAAAGAGGCTTGTGCTTAATTAACAAGCCTCTTTTTTATTTATACAATATTGTAATGCACCAGATGGGCATTTTTTTACTTGTCTAATAATCTCATCACTTGAAGCACCATCTAGGTCTATCCAAGGAATTACAGAGTTTCTAAAGACATTTGAAAGTTCGCGAGCGCATCGTTCGGCATTGATGCAAGCACTTGGGTTGTAAGTTACAGTAATATCATTATTACTGAAAACATTGTCATTTGTTTCCATAAGTAGATCATTATTTGGGGTTATAATCTATTTTAAATGTATCTATCCAAGTTTTACCACACTTAAAATTATCGATTAAAAGTATGAAATATTCGGTAAAAAGCAAATATTTACACAAATATTAGATGAATGACATGCTTTTAATTGAATTCTGAAGTAAAATGAAAGGTAATACTGGGGTATTTCTGTTGAGTCATCTGTAATGAAAAAGCCGAATCTGCTAAAAACACCAATTGATTTTGCTTGTCTTTAGCCAAAAATCGTTGTTTTACTCTTAAAAACTCTTTAAATTCTTCACTCTTCTCATCTTCAGGATCTACCCAACATGCCTTATGCACATTTAGGTTTTCGTAAGTACATTTGGCACCATATTCATGCTCTAATCGGTATTGAATTACTTCATATTGCAATGCACCAACAGTTCCAATTACTTTTCGACCATTAAGTTCCAATGTAAATAATTGCGCTACACCTTCGTCCATTAATTGATCAATACCCTTAAAAAGTTGTTTTGATTTTAGAGGATCAGCATTGTTAATATACCTAAAATGTTCAGGCGAAAAACTCGGAACGCCCTTGTAATTAATGGTTTCACCTTCCGTTAAAGTGTCACCAATTTTAAAATTTCCGGTGTCATGTAATCCCACAATATCACCAGGATAAGATATATCTACAATTTCCTTTTTTTCTGCAAAGAAAGCATTGGGGCTTGAGAACTTAAGTTTCTTATTGTTTCTTACATGTAAATAGGGTTTATTACGTTCAAACTTACCTGAAACAATTTTGACGAATGCTAATCTATCACGATGATTAGGATCCATATTGGCATGTATTTTAAATACAAAGCCAGTGAATTTATTTTCATCTGGTTTTACCAGACGTTCTTCACTTTGCTTTGGCCTTGGTTTTGGAGCTATTTCAACAAAGCAATCCAATAATTCACGAACACCAAAATTGTTTAATGCAGAACCAAAAAACACAGGTTGTTGCTTGCCATTTAAATATTCTTCTTTATTGAAATCTGGATAAATACCTTCAACTAATTCAATCTCTTCGCGTAAAGTGTCTGCAGCTTTTTCTCCAACAAGCTTATTTAATTCAGGAGAACTTAAATCAGAAATTTCTATGGTTTCTTCAATATTTTTCCTACTATCACCACTGAATAAATTTACGTTCTTTTCCCAAAGGTTGTAAATACCTTTAAAATCGTAACCCATTCCAATAGGGAAACTCAATGGAACCACACTCAACCCTAATTTTTGTTCTACTTCATCTAATAAATCAAAAGCGTCTTTACCTTCACGATCTAGTTTATTAATAAACACAATCATTGGAATATTACGCATGCGGCACACTTCAACCAATTTCTCGGTTTGTTCCTCAACACCCTTGGCAACATCAATCACAACAATAACGCTATCTACAGCTGTAAGCGTTCTG
Organism: Hanstruepera ponticola; assembly: GCF_012931685.1. GTDB lineage: Bacteria > Bacteroidota > Bacteroidia > Flavobacteriales > Flavobacteriaceae > Hanstruepera > Hanstruepera ponticola. Next base: position 475,097 of record NZ_JABANC010000002.1, on the reverse strand, counting down.
AATGTATCTTCAGCAAAATCCTTGTGTCCAGGCGTATCAAGAATATTGATTTTAATGCCATCATATTCAAAAGCTAGAACAGAAGTCGCTACAGAGATACCTCTTTGGCGTTCAATTTCCATAAAGTCACTTGTGGCACCTTTTTTTATTTTATTACTTTTTACGGCACCAGCTTCTTGTATGGCTCCACCAAACAATAATAACTTTTCTGTTAAGGTGGTTTTACCAGCATCTGGATGCGATATAATACCAAAGGTTCTTCGTCTTTCTATTTCACTTTTAAAACTCATAATATGCTTTGAAATATGGGATGCAAAGATACTTTTTAAATTGTCATTTTTTAAAGCCTTAACACATTTTATAATTAAGAATGATATTATTAATGTATATCTTGGTATTTTTGTGATACTATGGAAGAAGAACTAGTCATTCTCGTTAATGAAAACGATGAACAAATTGGATTGATGCCCAAAATGGAAGCTCATGAAAAAGCACGTTTACATCGTGCCTTTTCGGTTTTTGTATTTAATGACAAAAATGAACTTATGCTTCAGCAACGCGCATTACACAAATACCATTCTCCAGGCTTGTGGACAAATACTTGCTGTAGCCATCAACGTGCAGGAGAAACCAATATTGAAGCTGGAAAGCGACGTTTACAAGAAGAAATGGGTTTTGTCACAGACTTAACAGAAACAACTTCATTTATCTATAAAGCCCCTTTTGATAATGGACTCACGGAACATGAATATGATCATATTTTAGTTGGAAGATATCATGACGCTCCTAATATTAATCCTGATGAAGTAGCCGACTGGAAATGGATGTCTTTAAACGCTGTGAAAGAAGATATCAAGCTGAACCCTGAAATTTATACGGCTTGGTTTAAAATAATATTTGATAAATTCTATAATTATATTAACATACCACAAAATGAAAGTAACGGTTAGTAGAAAGGCACATTTTAATGCGGCTCATAGACTTTATAGAAAAGAATGGGATTTTGAAAAAAATGATGCTGTTTTTGGTAAATGCAATAATCCTAATTATCATGGCCACAACTATGAGTTAATAGTTAGCGTTACTGGTGAAATTGATAAGGAAACTGGTTATGTAATTGATATGAAGGTGTTGAAAGATATTATAAAGAGTGAAGTTGAGGATGCTTTTGACCATAAAAACTTAAATGTTGAGGTGCCAGAATTTAAAGAGTTAAATCCAACAGCGGAAAACATTGTAGTTGTTATTTTTGATAAAATGAAAACAAAGCTACCTGCTAATTTAGATCTTGAAGTGACACTTTATGAAACACCAAGGAACTTTGTTAGTTATAACGGAAATTAATGAGTAGTAATCTGTATCCTTTAAAATTTCACCCTATTCTAAAAGAAAAAATTTGGGGTGGAAATAAATTGAAAAAACTATTAAACAAAGCTTCGAGTTTGCCAAATATTGGTGAAAGCTGGGAAATTAGTGATGTTAAAGGTGATACATCAGTTGTTAGCAATGGAAACCTTCAAGGAAAATCATTGCAGGATATTTTAAGAGTATTTAAGTCGGATTTAATTGGTAAGAAAAATTATAACCAATTTGGAGACAAATTTCCATTACTTATCAAGTTTATTGACGCCAAAGAAGATTTATCTATTCAGTTACATCCTAATGACGAATTAGCTTCTAAACGTCATAATTCTTTTGGTAAAACCGAAATGTGGTATGTTATGCAGGCAGATGAAGGATCAAACCTAATTGTTGGTTTTAATCAGGAAATGACAGCTGAAAAGTACCTCAAGCACCTTAATGATAAAACGCTCACAAAAATTTTAAATTTTGACAAAGTAAAAACGGGAGACACTTATTTTATTGAGGTTGGTCGTGTACATGCAATTGGATCTGGTGTTTTATTAGCTGAAATACAGCAAACTAGCGATATAACTTATCGTGTTTATGATTGGGATCGTGTTGATGCTAATGGCAATGAACGTGAATTACATAACGATTTAGCTATTGATGCGTTCGATTTTAATATGCCTGATAATTTTAGAATTTCATATGAGAGGGAACAAAACATTTCAAATGAAATGGTTAAATGTCCTTATTTTACAACTAATTATTTAAAAGTAACACGTCCCATAAAGAAGCAAAATATACATGATTCTTTCTTAATTTATATGTGTGTTGAAGGAGAAGCAAATATCATGACAAATAGTATGCATGAAACTATTAAATTGGGAGAAACAATTCTATTGCCAGCAGCTATTAAAGACTTCGAAATTAGTTCTAAAAATGCCATACTATTAGAAGTTTATGTGTAATTTTGTGGCAAAATAAATTATAAAATTATGGCAAATAAAAGAGACCTAAAAAAAGATATTAATTACGTATTAGGTGATATTATTGAAGCTGTTTATGTTTGGGAATATTCAAATACAGACAAAGACACAAAAAAAAGTGAAGCTATTATTGACGAGGCTATTGAGACTTTTGACACTTTAATTGAAAAAGTAAATGATAGAAAAGTTGAAGATAAAAAAGCACACTTTAAAGCAATTAATCAGGAGCTTGAATCTAAAGGTCGTGAGTTAATCGAAAAAATAAACAAGTTAGGTTAATTTTTAAAAAATAATTTGCAATTATAATTTACAAGATTATATTTGCGAACTGTTTTGCCGATGTAGCTCAGCTGGCTAGAGCAGCTGATTTGTAATCAGCAGGTCGTGGGTTCGAGTCCCTCCATCGGCTCAAAATGAAAGTTCAGTTTAACACTGGACTTTTTTGTTTACAAAGGGTTTTTGAAATTATGAAATAGGGCGAGAAGTTTATCCTGAGCGCAGTCGAAGGGAGTCCCTCCATCGGCTCAAAATGAAAGTTCAGTTTAACACTGGACTTTTTTTGTTTACAAAGGGTTTTGAAATTATGAAATAGGGCGAGAAGTTTATCCTGAGCGCAGTCGAAGGGAGTCCCTCCATCGGCTCAAAATGAAAGTTCAGTTTGATACTGGACTTTTTTGTTTACAAAGGGTTTTTGAAATTATGAAATAGGGCGAGAAGTTTATCCTGAACGCAGTCGAAGAGAGTCCCTCCATTGGCTCAATAATCATAAAAAAGCCTCTCAATTTTGAGAGGCTTTTTTTATTGTTCATTTTTTCTTTTATTAATAAAGGACTCGAGTTCCCTGCCGTATTTTGAGTTTTTAATTTTGGGAGTCAATGCATTATTAATAGTATCCAACCATTTAATTTGAGCGTCATAAATCTCCGTTAGAGCTAAATAAGGAGCCAATTCACTATCATTATTAGTAACTGCAAAATTGACCGTGTAGAGGTATTTACTTTTCAATAAATTTTCAAAAGCTTTTTGGTTTTCTTCAATTAGGGTAGAATCATTAACAGCTTTGGCGTCATATTCAGTTTTAATTAAATCTAAATTCTTGTCATTAAAGCGCTCCATCATTTTTAAATATTCTTCTAATTTTTCCTGTTGAGAGGAACCTTTAATCTCTGCATTGAAAGCAAAATCCTTTAGGGTAGTATGTATTTCAGTAGTGCCTTTATCTGCGAAGAAAACTATTTTTCGATCACTATCTTCGTTTGTTTTGTTCAGGTGTAAATAAAAAACCTCTGGTGATTCTAAATCGGAATGAAGTATAAATTCTTTTTGACCTGTAATGGTCATAGAGTCAACATTTATCAGTGTAGAATCTTCAACTTTTTGTAAATAAACAGTTCCTTTCTTAAGGTCTTTAATTGTTCCTTTAACAGTTAGGTCGTGTTGTTTCTCATTCGCACATGAAACAATTAATAAGGCAATTATAATTGGGATTAAATTTCTCATTTACATTATAAAAATTAAGAGGGCAAATATCTTATAAAAAATGATTAAATACTAGCTAACGGCTGCTAATTCCATAAGAATTGTACAGCCAATAGCTGCGATAGTCCCAATGGCATATCCAAAGACAGCTAATAACACACCAACAGTAGCTAATGATGGATGGAATGCAGATGCTACAATAGGAGCAGAGGCTGCACCTCCAACATTGGCTTGACTTCCTACGGCTAAAAAGAAATATGGTGCTTTTATAATTTTAGCGATAATGATTAATAATACAGCATGAATGGTCATCCAAATTAGGCCTACTGCAATGAGTCCAGGGTTATCGAAAATAGAACCTAAGTCTATTTTCATACCAATTGAAGCCACAAGTATATAAATAAAGACGCTTCCAAATTTACTTGCACCAGCACCTTCATAGTTTTTAGCTTTTGTAAATGATAATAAAATAGCAATAAGAGTTGCAATACTTATCATCCAAAAGAATTGAGAGCCTAGAAATGTAAATGTGTTTCGCGTTGTTGCAGATTCAATATTACTTATAACACCTTCAAAATATGGTGCAAGTAGATTTGCTCCTATATGTGCAAGACTTACTGTTCCAAAGGCAATAGCAACAATAATCATGATATCAGTTAACGATGGATTACGTTTAACGCTTTTGGCGAAGGAGGTTACTTTTTCTTTTAAGCTTTCAATAGCTGAATTATCTGCTCGTAGCCATTTATCAATAGCTTTGGAACGTCCAATTCCAATTAAAATAATAGCCATCCAAATATTGGCAACAACAATATCTACAAATACCATTTTACCGTATTCAGATTGATTATAGCCATAAATTTCTAGCATAGCAGTTTGGTTGGCTCCACCACCAATCCAGCTACCAGCTAAAGTGGATAAACCTCTCCAGACAGCATCAGGACCAACACCTCCAACAGTTTCTGGTGACACCATGGAAACTAATAAAATGGCTATTGGACCACCAATCACAATACCTAAAGTACCAGTAAGAAACATCACAAGTGCTTTCCAACCTAGATTAAAAACAGCTTTTAAGTCGATGCTCAATGTCATAAGAACCAATGCTGCAGGTAGTAAATACCGACTAGCTACATAATATAGATTTGTACTATGTTTAGCTACCTCACCCGACTCTGACGTAGTTTCCCATTCAGGAGCAATAAGTCCGGCAGTCGTTAATACTGCAGGTAGCATATAGGCCATAAATAGTCCAGGGACAATTTTGTAAAATTTAGGCCAAAACCCTGTCTTTATAGATTCAGTATAAAAAATAAAACCTAACGTTAACATTAGGAGTCCAAAAACAATAGTATCGTCTGTAAAAAGTGGTGCTTCTTGCATGTTAGTTTAATTAGAACCGCAAAATACCAAAATAAATGGGTTAAAAAAAGCGACCTTATTGGTCGCTGTCTTTATTGTTGTTCTTTTTGGTTTTGGGTTCACGTTTATTATCCTTTAAATATTGCATTAGCATCCACTCAATTTGCCCATTAGTACTCCTGAACTCATCAGAAGCCCATTTCTCGATGGCTTTGAGCATCTCTTCATTTATTCGTAATGCAAAGGCTTTCTTTTTTGACATGTTCTTAAGACTTGTTTATTTTTTTGTAGTATAAGTAAATACCAATAGGTAATAATATACTAAAACTAATAACAGAGGGAATAAACCAAGAGCTAAATTGCATGTCATGTTCTTTGGCATTTTGTACAATATAATAAATAATATAGGCAAACATAATAACTGTTAAGGTGTTTACGACGCGAACAATCCGCGTGCTAAATCGGTAATTTTTTAAAGCATTTTCTTCTGTAATATTAACCATGTAATTATGTGTATGCGGAAATTTATTAATCATAAACAAACTAACATACATTACTGTTGATATTATTGGTAAAAACCATAAATAATTTTTACTGCTATAACCATCTGCTTCACCTTTAGCGTTAAAATGTGATGCAATGGTTTCGGGTAATTCTTGATATTCTACAATTAAGTAAACCCACATTAGTATTATAAGGGTAATAGATATTAATTCTAATACCACATCAAAACTTTCTAATGGAACTTTTATTCGCGGTCTATCATTACTCATCATCACTATCTATTTTTATCACGTTCAAAAACAATCCTTGTTGTTTGTTCACCAATGTGAATCACTCTCCAACCAGAAATGGCATGTTCATTTAAGGTCATTTCTAATTTTTTATTGTTGTTAGATAATCCCATTTTCCAGTTTACCACTTTATATTCCTTCATATCTAATTAATTTTCTTGTTTTTTATCCTTTTTAAAGACGGTGAGAGCTATTACTATCCCTATTAATGTTCCAATCATTGATCCATATATTAGGCTTATAGCAACATCTCCCGCCACAGCTCCAATTGTAGTGCCTATACTAGTTCCTAACGCACTTCCTATTGCAATACTGTATATTTGATTCTTACTCATTTTAATGATTTAAAGTTCCAGCATTAACTATAGGTGAAGCATCTTTATCACCACAGAGTATCACCATCAGGTTACTCACCATAGCTGCTTTACGCTCTTCATCTAGGTCTACAATTTGTTTTTTGCCTAATTCTTCTAAAGCCATTTCGACCATGCTTACAGCTCCTTCTACAATTTTATGTCTTGCAGCTACGATTGCTGTTGCTTGTTGACGTTTCAGCATGGCATTTGCAATTTCTTGAGCATAAGCTAAATAACCTATTCGGGCTTCAAGCACTTCAATACCAGCAATAGAAAGACGCTCATCAATTTCTCTTTCTAGAGCATTACTTACTTCATTAACACTTGAGCGTAGTGTAATGTCTTCATCAAGACCTTCGTCAGCAAAGTTGTCATAAGGATACATACTCGCTAATTTTCTAACTGCTGCATCGGTTTGTACACGCACAAAATTTTCATAATTATCAACATCAAAAGCTGCTTTGTAAGTGTTTTGAACACGCCACACCAAAATAGTACTTATCATTACTGGGTTACCGAGTTTGTCATTAACTTTTAAACGTTCACTATCAAAATTACTAGCTCGTAAAGAGATTTTCTTTTTCGTGTAAAATGGATTTACCCAATAGAAACCATTTTTTTTAACAGTACCAACATATTTACCAAATAGTAGCAGTACTCGTGAACCATTTGGTTGAACCATAATAAATCCCGGAGCAATAAGAATTGCAGCAATAATAATAGGTAGATATTCAGGATTTCCTGTAGTAATGGCAAAAACAATGGTGCCAAAAAACAGTATTAAAAATACGAACAACATGATGTAGCCGTTTGCAGGTACTATGAGTTTCTCTTCTTTCATGATTATAAAATTTATTATGATATTAAAATGATATCACAAATATATCATTAAAATAATTATCCTGCAAATTGAGTTTGGCACGCTAATTGAATTATAAATAGTGTTATTGTAACTTAACTTTAATTAAAGTGTGGTTACCTTAATTAAAGACAATAACATTTCATATTTTTGGTTGGTTAGTAAGTAAAAGCATCCCTCTCGGGATGCTTTTCTTTTTTTATATGTAACAGGAATTTATTTCTTAATGAAACTAGAAAGAGCTTCAACAAGTTCTGAAGAAATTGATCTGAAAGATTCGTTATAAGATTTTGAGTTTTCTAAATCGTCGCCTTCAATAATGAAAAGTACATGATTCATATTCTCAATAATTTTTAATTCAGCATTTGTATTGGCTTCCTTTAGCTGATTTGCCTCTTCAACTGAAACCTGAAGATCTTTTGTGCCATTTACAATTAGAATAGGAATCTCGACTTCTGAAATAATTTCTTTGGGTTTATATTGCATCCAATTGGAAATAAAGGGTTGTGTATCAATATTAAAAACAGATGCTAAGGCAGGAGGGTAGTCGGTTGTAGTTTCCCCTTTTTTAAGGATTTCAAATGTTTTTTGTGCATCTTCAGTTAATCCTGGTGCCATTTTTTGAATTTGTTCAGTAATAACCTCGTCAATGGTTTGACCAGCACCAGCCAATGAAATGAAACCGTTTACCTTTTCAGATAAAGCCAGCATACCAACTAAACTACCTTGACTGTGTCCAATGATGTAAATGGATTTAAATTGAGCTTGATTATGAAAATAATCAACAACTGATGAAGCATCTGTAACAAAATCATCAAACATGATATTTTTATCTACATTACCTTTCCTTATTTGTTTAACTATACGTTTATCGTAACGAAAGGTTGCGATACCCTCTTTAGTTAAAGCTTGCGCTAACTTTTTTAGGTTATTACTTTTTAGGAAATTCTGATTACCATCTCTATCTGTTGGTCCAGATCCAGCAATAATGATTGCTAAATAATCTGAATTAGCATTTTCAGGTAATAGTAGGGACCCTTCAATGTGTTCATTGATCACAATGCTAGTTTCCATTGGATTATCTTCTTGAGAAAAACTAATAAAATGAAAAGTGAGTAAAAAAATTAAAAAGGAAGCTCTCATATTATTCAGATTATAAAAATCAAATTACATTTTACTAACGTAAAAATAGGTTTTTATTATGTAAATGAGTTTACGATAATTATCAAAATCACAAAATTAAATCGTGCATTTCATCGATAAAATACAATATTTCAACTACAAATGTTAAAAAAAGATGCATTTCATCGAAAATAAATGTATTTAAACGTTATTTTTAAAATATAATTTTACATTTGATATGTACTAAAAGACATACTTTTTAGTTCAATGGATTAATTAATTAATATTTGCATTATGTCGTTGATACTAGAGACCCTAAATCTAACAGCATAATAAAAATGCAAATTAAACTAAACCGAGGTTGAGGGACCTCGGTTTTTTTTTTTAATAGATATTCCTAAATGTTAAATTAATGCGCTCGCTAATTGGTTTTTGTGTTTTAGGTATTTGATGCAACCAATGATGTTGCATAGCACCTGACATAATTAATAAACTGCCATTTTTTAATAATAGTTTATGTCTTGCAGTTTTTATATTTCGATGTTTAAAATGAAACATTCTTTCCGCTCCCAAACTTAAGGAAGCTATAATGGGATTAGTTCCTAACTCTTTTTCATTGTCGGCATGCCAGCCATTACTATCTTGCCCGTGGCGATACAAGTTTAAGAGTACCGAATTAAATTCTGACTCTACGGTTATTTCTATTTTCTTCTTGATGCTAAATAATTCTGAAGACATTGGTTCAGGATGCATGTTGACATTTGAATAGGTATATGTTTTGTTTGTTTCAGCATATAAAGCTGTTAATCTAGGTTGTTTGTAGGTTTTTCCAAAAAGGGTTATATCATCATGATGCCAATTGGTTTTATGCTTCAAGTGTTCAAAAAGTTTATGAGCTTCATCGGTTTTTAGAAAATCAGTAACATATGTGATATGAGCATCAGGTAATTCAAGAACGGTTTTTTGACTTGAAAACAAATCCATAGGCGATTTTTTTTCTAAATTAGCAGTTAGCATATGAAAATCAAAGTAATTCTACTTCTTATTGTTTTTGGTACACTTGCATTAGTGAGACAAAATCACTTACCTGATAATTTTGTGTACGCCAAATCCATTATTCCTGATCTGGAAGTAGAATTACGCTACTATGGGAGCAATAATTTTGTGGGCGACACTATTGATGGATATCATGCTAACAGGCTTATAATTACTAAACCAACAGCCCAAGCTCTTAAATTAGTTCAAGCAGAACTACAGCAACAAAACTTATGCTTGTTGGTTTATGATGGTTATAGACCGCAAAGGGCTGTAAATCATTTTATACATTGGGCAAGGGATTTGAGCGATACTATCAATAAACAGCAATTTTATCCTGATGTTGTTAAAAGACATTTATTTAGAGATGGATATATAGCCTCACAATCAGGACATAGTCGAGGGAGTACATTGGATTTAACCATAATTGATGCTAATACATTAGAGCCTTTAGACATGGGAAGTCCTTATGATTTTTTTGGTGAAGAATCTTGGGTTGATTATGCTGAAATTTCAGAAAAGCAAAAACAAAACCGTCAACTATTGCAGACGGTTATGTTAAAACATGGTTTTAGAAACTATCCCAAAGAATGGTGGCATTTCACTTTACGAAATGAGCCATTTCCTGATACATATTTTGATTTCGAAATTAAATAGTTTAGGGTTTCTTATGAACTAAAAGCCTAAAATAAACATCAATCCAACAGTATTAAGATTTTTCATTTTTTGTTCATCAACAATAATCTGATTATTATTGGTTTCTAATTTTGAAAAGTCAGATTGACCTAAATAATTCAAACCTAGGCTAAATCTATCGCTCACTTCATATAAGAATCCTAAACCTAATTGAAATCCAAAATTCCAACCTTCATAGACATCTTCTACTTTTCCATTTACAAAAGTATATTCATCATTGATAATAGTTTGGGCGTAAGGGCCTAAATAAGCAAATACTTTAAAATTATCTCCTACATTTTTGTCAATACTTAATAATAGTGGAATTTTAATAAAGTTACGTTCGTGGTAAAATTGCCCAGCTGAATTAAATCCGTTACCACTTAACTGATTTAATCCAACACCAGTAGCAATACCATAGTTTTGGGAAAATTTGTAGTTAAGAACCAAATCTCCTGAATTACTATTTAGATTGTAATTTGCTTCATTGTCATTGTCAACAATACCATAACCAATACCTCCGTATGCAATGACACTAAACTTGGAATAACTGGTTTCTTCAGTTTCTTGAGCGAATAACGCGCTCGAAATAAACAATAGTAATAAAAACGAAATTGATTTTAAATGTTTCATAATTTTTCTTTTTGTTTAAAGATAATGATATTATAAACGAACATAACTTGCTCTTTATTTCAAATACCAATGATGCTATTGATTTTTTAAATACAAAAAAACCACTTCAGTCAGGAAGTGGGTTTTTAATTTCATGACACCTGGAGCAGACTATTCTATTTTTTTAGCAGGCATGTCACGACCACCTTGATGTAAAACTAAACTGGTAACAACACCTGAATCATCTTTATTAAAGTCAATACTTGCTGTTACTACTTTTAAAAAGAAGGTGTCTTCGTCTTCGGCAAAAATTTCAAATTGAGGTTGACCTGTTAATTGACCAAAAAGTTGTCCATTAGCTGTAGTTACTTCAATAATAAAACCGGGTTGTAATTCATATTTACCAACATATGTATCAAGTATTTCTTGAGAAACTGTAATGCTTGGTTTCTCAACAGGTGCTTTCTTATCTGTTATTCTTCCTATTATTTCTTTTCCACTTAATTGCATGGTTACTTGTTTTAATCCATTAGAGTCTTTTGAAAATTCGTAACTTGTATTATTAGCATCAAATATAAATTTGTTAGGTGACAACGGGTAAACCTCCATTTTCGTACTACCTTCTCGCTGACTGAATATTTTTCCATCTTCAACAGTAACATAGCGTAATACATTGCCCTCAAATTCGTATGTGCCAGTCCAAGCATTTAGCTGCTCGTTGGTTAAGGTAATTGCATCGTCTTTGGTTGGAATAGGTTTACCAATTGCTAAAGCACCAATTTGTGTTGCTAAACCAGTTACATTTTTGCAGTTACAATTACTTAATGCAGAAACAAATATTTTTTCTTCTGGAAAATAAATTCCCATAGTAGTATAGCCAAAAATACCACCTCCATGTTGTATGGTTCTTGAACCACTAATTTTTTCTTCACCTAAACCATAACCATAAGTAATGTGCTCGCCATTATTCAAGGTAGAACCATGAATGGCTTTTTCATAACTCTCTTTACTGATTAATTTATGGTTATTCAGTGCGTTTTGCCAAATTAATAAATCGTTCGTAGTAGACATGAGTGAACCTGCCGCATACGGTAAAGTCATGCTTAAATAATTTGAATTTTCAAACCCATTTGGACCTTTTTGATAACCATCAGCTCGATTAGGAATAATTTGATTGTTATTGCCATAATAGGAATTAGACATGCCTAGTTTTTCAAAAATGTTCTTTTCAATAAAATCTTCATATGTCATTTTTGAAACCACTTCAATGATATAGCCGAGTAGGATATAACCAGAATTATTATAACGAAATTCTTCACCTGGATCAAAATCCATAGGTTCGTTTTTAAAATGATCAATTAGTTCAGTAGGTGTCATATCTTGCGCTGCAAACTTTTGAAAACTTGGCATTCCTGTATAACTTTTAATTCCAGAGGTATGGTTTAATAAATTATGGATGGTAATTGTTTTTCCTTTAGTTGGATAATCTGGAATGTATTTTAACATGTCGTCAGATATATTAAGCTTTCCTTGTTCTTCTAACATTAAAATGGCAACTGCAGTAAATTGTTTGGTTATAGAACCTATTTCAAATACATTTTCTGTTGTCATTGGAACATTCAATTCTAAACTCGCTAAACCAAAAGCCTTTTGATAAATAGGTTTTCCGTCTTTCGCTATTAAAATGGATACACCAGGACCATCTTCTGGATACATTTCTGATGCCATTGCATCAATTTTTTGATCTAAACTTTGAGCTTGTAATGAAAAGGTGAGTAGGAATAATATAAGAAAGGAGATTCCGAAAAAGTGAGTTTTTGTGTTTTTCATAAGTTGGTTATATTGGTTTTTAGAAATGTACGATTTTATAATATGACGCCCAAATGACCAATTGGTTACAAAAAAACCACTTCGGTAAGGAAGTGGTTTTGAATATATGTAGGATGCTGAAAAATTCAGCGTTTCAACTACTTAATCATGTCATAGCTTCGTTTAATGAAGTTCGTTAACTCTTGACCTTTTAGTAAACCTTGACTCAATCGGGCTAAATCTAAACTTTGATTAATTAGACGCTCTTGTTTTTTCTTGGTTTTGGTATTTAATATCTCTCCAACCAAATCAGAGTTTGTATTGACCACCAAGTTGTACATTTCCGGCATATTACCCATGCCAAACATACCGCCTCCGCCAGTTTGTTGCATCTCTTTCATACGACGCATAAATTCTGGTTGCGTAATCATGAAAGGAGCTGCATCACTATCCATAGTTTCTAATTGCACCATAAACTTTTCTGAAGGAATGATTTCTTTTAATAATTCATCTAACGTCTTCTTTTCGTCATCAGACAATTTAGAAATTTTGGTATCGTCTTTCTTGATTAAGTTGTCAATATGATCTGCATCTACACGAGCAAATGAGATATTTTCCTTGTTACCTTCTAGTTTTTGCATCAAGTGAGAAACGATTGGCGAATCTAATAATAACACCTCGTAACCTTTACCTTTAGCGGCTTCAATGTAACTGTGTTGCGCATCTTTATCTGATGCGTATAAAATAACAAGTTTATCATCTTTATCGGTTTGCTTCGCTTTTATAGCATTGTATAACTCGTCGTAGGTAAAGTATTTACCATCTACTGTTGGATACAGAGCAAAAGCATCTGCCTTTTCGAAGAATTTTTCCTCTGATAGCATACCATATTCAATAACGATTTTAATATCATCCCATTTCTTTTCGAAATCTTCACGATTGTTATTAAAAAGTGACTTCAATTTATCGGCAACTTTACGTGTGATGTACGATGAAATTTTCTTTACTGCACCATCGGCTTGTAAATAGGAACGCGAAACGTTTAATGGAATATCTGGAGAATCGATTACACCACGCAACATCGTTAAGAATTCTGGTACAATACCTTCTACATTATCCGTTACAAAAACCTGATTTTGGTATAGCTGAATTTTATCCTTTTGAATGTTTAAATCATTCGTCATTTTCGGGAAATATAAAACCCCAGTTAAGTTGAACGGATAATCTACATTTAAGTGAATGTGGAATAAAGGCTCTTCGAATTGCATAGGGTACAATTCGCGATAAAAATCATTATAATCTTGATCCTTTAAATCTGCTGGTTGTTTTGTCCAGGCAGGATTCGGGTTGTTGATGATATTGTCAACCGTAATCTGTTTGTGAGGTTCGGTTGTTTCTTTGCCGTCTTTGTCTTTTGTGGTTTTTGGCGTGAAGTCTGGATCATTTACTTCTTTAGTTCCAAATTTAATTGGCACTGGCATAAACTTATTATACTTAACCAACAACTCACGAATTCTTGATTCCTCTAAAAACTCCTTGTCATCATCTGTTATATGAAGAATGATTTCGGTTCCTCGGTCTTTTTTATCAGCTGGTTCTAGTGTGAATTCTGGTGAACCATCACAAGTCCAGTGAGCAGCAGGTTCATCTTTGTAAGATTTAGTAATGATTTCTACCTTATTTGCTACCATAAAAGCAGAATAGAATCCTAATCCAAAATGACCAATAATTCCAGAATCTTTAGCTGCATCTTTATACTTATCTAAAAATTCTTCAGCACCAGAAAAAGCCACCTGATTGATGTATTTTTCAACTTCTTCGGCTGTCATACCAATACCTTGGTCAATAATGTGAAGTCTCTTGCCTTTTTTGTCTATTTTAACTTCAATCTGTGGGTTGCCATATTCTACATTGGCTTCACCAATACTGGTTAAATGCTTCAGCTTTAGTGTAGCATCTGTTGCATTACTTATTAACTCACGTAAAAATATTTCGTGGTCACTATACAAGAATTTTTTAATGAGTGGGAAAATGTTTTCAACCGAAACATTAATATTTCCTTTTGTCATGATTTGTTATTTTATTTTGTCACCTCGAGCGCAGTCGAGAGGTCTTTTAGTTCTCGACTGTACTCGAACAGACAGATTAATTAAATATTTGTTCTGCAAACAGAATAGACAAAAAAAGTACCAAGAAATAAAATGTGACAAACTGACATTTCGAATACAAAATATGCCATTCAATTGAATGGCATATTGAAGATTTTAAATTATTGACTTTAAATTTTCTTTAAATTTAGAAACTTGTTTTTCAGTATAATGACCATTAAATTGCAAATAGTCACCATTTTTATTTAAGACTAGAACTCCATAACAGCTTTCTTTTCGACTGAAAAAATTATCATATAGAAAATTAGCCTTATCATAAAAAAGAGTTTTATCTCTGTTGTGTTTTTCAGAACACACGAAAATATTTGAACAATCTTTTATGTCGATTTTCTCATAGAAATCTTTCCACCATTTAGTATATCCTGTTTTATGAATATGATTATCAAAATGACAATCTGAACGTGGTTGAGAGAAATTAATAATTAATATTTCTTTAGAATCCCAATTGTAATAATTGTTCATAAATTTCATTTGACCTTCATTAAGCTTTCCCGTGAAATCATATTCAATGGTTTGCTTGTCATTTTGAGTAAAACAAGAGTATGTGAAATGAAAACATAAGAATAAAAAAAATAGCTTTTTCATGTAATACTTCTTGAATATTAATCTTTCATTGATTCTTCAGGTGCTTTTACTTCAGCTTTGTTTTTAACATGTTGCTCTAGCCATTGATCTTGTTCCCAAAGCATGTGCATTATGGACTCTTTTGCAGCGTAACCATGACTTTCTTTAGGCAACATAACCAAACGCACTGGAGCGCCTAGACCTTTTAAAGCATTAAAGTAACGTTCACTTTGTAATGGATAGGTTCCTGAATTATTATCGGCTTCACCATGAATTAATAATAACGGTGTTTTCATAGTATCGGCATGCATAAACGGTGACATGTTATAATATATTTCTGGAGCTTCCCAATAATTCCGTTCTTCGCTTTGGAAACCAAAAGGCGTCAATGTTCTGTTGTATGCACCACTTCTGGCAATACCTGCCGCAAACAAGTTAGAGTGTGATAGCAAATTGGCTGTCATAAAGGCACCATAACTATGACCACCAACCGCAACACGATCTCGGTCAATATAACCCATATCATCTACAGCATCAATAGCAGCTTTGCCGTTTGCAACTAATTGTTTAATGAAACTGTCATTTGGTTCTTCGTCACCTTCGCCAACAATAGGGAATGCCGCATCATCTAAAACCACATAACCACGTGTTACCCAATAAATTGGTGAACCATAATACGGATAGGTAAACTCATTTGAACTAGAGGTATTTTGACCTGCGCTATTTTTGTCTTTATACTCACGTGGATAAGCCCACATAATCATAGGATATTTTTTACCAGCTTCATAATCGGTAGGTAAATAGAGTGTGGCACTTAAATCTAAACCATCATCACGTTTGTAATTTATAACTTGCTTTTCAACATCTTGAATACTTTTGAACGGATTTTCAAATTGCGTTAATGGAATTAATCCGATACGTTTTTTAATGTTTCGGATATAATAGTTAGGATATTCATTTTTTGATTCTATTCTAACTACAAATTCACCCTTTTTAGCATCTAAAGCACTTGAGATATCTTCAACTTTATCAGTAAGTTGCGACTGATACAACCGATTGGTTTTTTTTGTTTCTAAATTTAATTCATCAACAAAAGGAAACTTACCTTCATTACTGTATCCATCACCAATGAGGTAAGCAGAATTATTGTCAAGATCTAAAACGTACTCATTAAATTCATTTTTAGTAGTTACAAAACTTCCAGGATCATTATATCTATCTTGATAATTCCTGTCAAACAAAATTTTTACATCATTCGGTTTAGATGGGTTAAAAACGTAGGTTCTGGAATTTCTGGTATTCCACCAATAATCGTATGCTACAGCAATGTTGTCATTTCCCCAAATAATTCCGCTAAACCTATCCTTGGTTTTTAAAATGGATTTTGCTGGGCCATCAAATGGCGCTTCTTGTTGGAATACTTCATCGCGATAAGGAACTTCATTGGCAGGATCACCACCATCCAGCACTTCGGCCCAAACCAATGTGGCTGGTTTGTCATTTCTCCAAGTAAAGTCTCTTTTACCTTTACGCTCAGCCATAAAGCCTTTTGGTAAATCTTCAATCAAAGGAACCTCTAGAACAGTCTTAACTTTATCACCATTACTTTTATAAATAGTTGAAGCCGATGGAAATCTATAATAAGGAACTAAATATGAAAATGGCTTGTTGATAGTGGTTATCATAATATATTTTCCATTAGGAGAAAATGATAAACCTCGATACATATCGCTTGTTTTCCATAATGTTTTTGATCCATCAAGATTAATCTTATAGATTTCAGACTTGGCTAATTGTTCAAAATTATGTTCGTCATTTTTATTTTTTAGCAAATCTTGGTAAGTTCTGTTTTGAGCTTTAACACCAGCTTCGCTAACAGAAACGGTTGGACCTGTTGGGATTGCTTCTTTTGTGTTAATTAAAGGTTCTCGGTCTTTTGGAAGCATTTTAACTAGCATTGATTCACTGTCCTTAAACCAAGTAACAGGATCACCCATATTAGCATTTAAATTGGCATTAGTAATTTTTTTAGTCGAAGCATTTAAAACATCTAACAACCACAGTTCCGCACCATTGGAAACTGTATTGGTAAACGTCATATACTTTTGATCTGGCGACCAAGAGAAGTTTGCATATCGCCCGTTTTCTGGCAGCCCTGTTATGGTTTGTGGTTCACTGCCTTTACCATTTTTAACTTTTATATCAGTGTAATAGCGTGTTCTACTGCCAATATTAGTCACAGGGTTTATTCGTAAACCGCCGAGACGTAATTCGGTTTCTGAAAGCTCTTCTATGGTTTTATAGTTGCTACGGAATAAAAATACAATGTTGTCACCTTTACTATCCATACGGATACTTGGTGCCAGAGGCGCTTCGGCTAATTCAAGAATATTTTGATGAGGTTTTTGATAAGTAAGATTTTCTTGTGAAAAACTGTAAGAAATGCATAAAAATAGGCATAATGTAAAAATACGCTTCATGACAACTGGTTTTAATTAGAGCCTTAAAGATACTTAAAAAGAATACTGTTAAAAAGTTAATAAATCTTAAACTTTATTTGTTATGCATGCATAACGATTACAATTGACAATTCAAATCTATTAGGGTGTAAATGGTTAAATTGCGTGACATATTTAAACCTAGAAGGCATGTACAATTCAAAGATAATTGGCTTAGGACATTATGTTCCTGAAAATGTAGTAACTAATGACGATCTGTCTAAAATGATGGATACTAATGATGAATGGATTCAAGAACGAACCGGAATCAAAGAACGTCGTTGGGCTGTAAAGGAAACGGGTGATACTACTGCAACAATGGGTGTAAAAGCTGCTAAAGTAGCTATAGAACGTGCCGGAATTGATAAAGATGATATTGACTTTATAATATTTGCCACCTTAAGTCCGGATATGTATTTTCCTGGACCTGGTGTACAAGTACAACATGCATTAGATATTAAAACGGTTGGTGCTCTAGATGTAAGAAACCAATGTTCAGGTTTTGTTTATGCACTTTCTGTTGCTGATAATTTTATAAAAACAGGCATGTATAAAAATGTGCTTGTTATTGGTAGTGAATTGCATTCTCATGGATTAGATAAAACAACACGAGGACGAGGTGTGACTGTTATATTTGGTGATGGAGCAGGAGCAGCCGTTTTGACTCGTGAAGAAGATAATTCTAAAGGTATTTTATCGACGCATTTACATTCACAAGGTGAGCATGCTGAAGAGTTAGTTTTGGTAGCACCAGGTATGGGTAAGCGCTGGGTAAATGATATTTTAGAAGAAAATGATCCAAATGATGAAAGTTACTATCCGTATATGAATGGGCAATTTGTCTTTAAAAATGCAGTAGTACGGTTTAGCGAAGTGATTATGGAAGGCTTAAAGAAAAATAATTTACAAGTTGATGATATTGATATGCTAATTCCACATCAAGCGAATTTACGGATCGCTCAATTTATCCAGAAAAAATTCAAATTGAATGATGACCAAGTATTCAATAATATTCAAAAATATGGAAATACAACAGCAGCTTCAATTCCTATTGCTTTAACCGAAGCTTGGGAACAAGGCAATATAAAAGAAGGCGATACGGTTGTGTTGGCTGCCTTTGGAAGCGGTTTTACTTGGGGAAGTGTGATTATTAGGTGGTAAGCTTCTTTAATAATAGAAATGGGTAAATAAAAAAACCCGAGGCAAGATTGCTTCGGGTTTTTTCGCTATTAACCAATTTTAACTAACACTAACCGTAAGAAGTTTTACAGTTATATTACTTAAAAACTTATCACTTATCTATATAGACGTAAAAAGTCTGTTTTTATTTCATTGATAACAGATTTTAACTATCATTTAACATCCTTAATTCAAAAACCCAAGGCAGTGACACCTTGGGTTTTCTTATTTAATAGCCAAACAATAACACTAACCATCAACTATTATGAAGGCTACCAAATATATTATATAAATCCACCACTTCCTGATTTCTCATTGTCATCGCGGTTTTTACGTTGTAATGCTCTGTACTTATTTCCTCCAAAACGATAAGAAAGATTAATATTCCACGTATTACTTTCCCAATAGAATCCGCCTATAGAAGGCACAGGATTTTCACCGTCAAATTCAAAAGCCATGGTATTAAAAATATCGTTGTAGTTAAAACTTACTGTAGCTCTGTTGTCTTCCAAGAAGCTATATCTGATTCCTGTATTTACAAAATACATAGGTTTTCTTGTAAACTGAATGCCTTCTTCTTCACCACGGTATAAAGCAAAAAGCGACAAATCTAAATTTTTAACCAGTTTAAAATTATTAAAAACTCTGAAGTTCCATATAATATTATCCGCTGTTACTTCTTCAGTAATGATGTCATCTTCTGTTGGCTCTTGACCTGGAGGTGCAATAACACGTTCGGTGAATCCTTTTTGTTGTCTTGAATACATATCAAAACTAGCATTAAAACTCCACCATTTTGTCGGTCTGTAATTACTAGATAGTTCGATACCATAGGCTGATGTGTTGTCAAAATTCTCAAAGGTCAGGATGTACTTGTTATAATCTAAACGGTCTACAAAAACAGCACGATTAATTTCGTCTTCAATAAGTCTGTAAAAAACACCAGCAGTTACCGAACCTTTTTCAAAATTTCGAATATAATTTGCTTCTATCGAGTTTGTAAACTGTGGTTCCAATTCTGGATTACCAACGTTGGATAGTAGTGGCGTGCTCCATTCACGAATAGGATTAACCTGTCCAACACCAGGCCTATCAACACGTCTGCTATAACTTACTTGATAAGTGTTTTTTTCACTAGGTGTGTAGGTTAAAAACGCCGAAGGGTAAAGCTGAAAATAATCATTTTCAAATGGATTTACTTCAGATGCGTTTTCTAAAAAGTTGGTTGCAACAGCATCAACGGTTACGGTTTCAGCTCTAACACCAAATTGATAGCTCCATTTTTCTAATGATTTCCCATAAGTAATATAGGCCGAATAGATGTCCCGTTTATAATCATAAAATGTTGAAGGTGTTGGTATAAATTCGTCACCATTATCAATAATGTCATCTTGATTTGGATTTGTGGATAGTCCAGAAGAATCATAATTAACTTCGGTATCATACAAACGTGCTTCTAGACCTGCTTCTAACTTGGCTTCATCGCTTAAAGGATTTACATAATCAACATTTACAATAGCTTGCGCCCGATTAGTATCAACATAATCTTCATAATTTGGTGGAAAAGCAATATTTACAAAATCGAAATTGGCATTTTCTTCTTGATTAAAATCACTGTAATCGACTTCAACATCTAATTTTTCACCTTCTTTTTTAAAGTTGTGTTTATAGGCCAAATTGTATTGCGACGAAATATTGTCTATAGTGTTGTTGAATAATTGACTTTCGGTAGGTCTATTTTCATATTCTACATCAGTTGTACTATCTGTTTTACCATCAAAAACATTTTGATTAGTAAAGAAGGATATGGTATTGGCTTCGTTTAAATAATAATCTAAACCTACTTTGAATAGATGGGAGCTACCAGTTCTATCAGTATCAAATATTTGATTAGATAGGTTGTCTGTTCTGTATATATTCCCATAGCTAGCATTAGTTCCAACATTATTACCGTAATTGCCATACAAATTGAATTTCCCGTTACGGTAATTCATATCTATAGATCCATTGAATCTGGCATTTATCTCTTTAGTTAGACCTAGATTAATATTACCGTTAAATCCAATATTAGTATTTTTATAAAGAATGATATTAATGAGACCGCTCATACCTTCAGGATTGTATTTTGCTGAAGGGTTTGTAATTAATTCTATTTGTTTAATAGATGTTGAAGGAATCTGTCTTAAGAGTTGAGCAATAGGAACATTTGATAATGTGCCGTCTATCATAACACGAACATTCTCGTTCCCTCGTAGGCTGATATTTCCAGTTTGCTGATCGACGCTAACCGATGGAATATTATTCATAATGTCAGAAGCGGTAGCGCCAGCAGTAGTTAAATCTTTACCAATATTAACCACCTTACGATCTACTTTTTGTTCAATAGTAGATACTTCAGCAATAATTGTTACTTCATCCAAACCTGTCGCTTCTTCTTGTAAGGGTAAAGTTCCTAAATTAATATCCTTATTATCTCTATTGATTTCTATTGGTTTGTCTATGCTTTTATAACCAATAAACTGAATAGTTACTATATATTTTCCTCCTGGAACTTTTTGTAAAACAAACTTACCGTTGTCATCAGTTATAGTACCATTAATGGTTTCCCCTGATTCACTTTTTAAAATAATAGTTACATATGGTAAGGGTTGTTGTAATGTTTCGTCTATTACGGTTCCTGTAATAGTTCCACTAATAAGAGTCGGAATATTATTTACAGAAGTTTGAGCTTGTGAGAATAGAGTTAATAATAACAACAAGCATATTGCTAATAGCTTTTTCATCTGATTGGTTGTCTTTTGATTGATGTTTTATTTTTTGTTATTATTATTACAGACGTCTATTTTTACAGCTTGTTACTGTTTTTAACATTACTTAACAACACTTTAACACATGAGCAAAAAAACATTAGTATTTGGTGCATCTTTAAAACCTAATAGATATTCTAATTATGCCATTCAACGTTTGGTAGCAAATAAGCATGAAGTTGCTGCTTTTGGAATGAAATCAGGAGAGGTTTCTGAAGTAGCCATTGATACGGAATTGGTTGACTATAATGATATTGACACAGTTACATTATATTTGAATCCCAATCGTCAAGAAGCATATTACGATTACATAATTAGCTTGAAGCCAAAACGTGTTATTTTCAATCCCGGAACTGAAAACCCCAAATTTTATAAATTATTGCAAGACAATAATATTGAATTTGAAGTGGCTTGTACTTTAGTATTGTTGTCTACGAATCAATATTAAGCCTAAAAAAGTTAAGAATCCGTTTAAAATCAAGATAAAGAACCCAAACTCAAAACCAAACCATTTGGTACTATTTACGCTAATAATATAAGAAAAGATAGGCGATAGTATGGCAATAACAGGAACCCATTTATCTTTCACCTGCCATTTTGTAAATAAGCCATAAGCATATAATCCCAGCAATGGTCCATAAGTATAACCTGCAAACACAAAAAGTTTAGCAATTACACTCGCATCTTTAATAATGTACTTAAATGCGATAATTACTAAAATTAGTACTAAAGAGATAAGCACATGAATCCGCTTTCTAATACGTACTTGTTTTTCGGTATTGTGTTTCTTTTCAATATCTAAAATATCAATACTAAACGATGTGGTTAAAGAGGTTAATGCGGAATCAGCACTACTGTATGCTGCAGCAATTAATCCCAATAGGAAAAATACAAAAACACCAATTCCTAAATGGTTTTTGGCCAGAATAGGGAACAAGTCATCTTTATGGGCGTCAATTCCATTTTGTTGTGCATATACCGTTAATAGTAAGCCTAAACTTAAAAAAACAAAATTCACTATTGTTAAAACAATTGTAAACCAAAACATGTTTTTTTGTGCATCTTTAAGCGTTCTGCACGTCAAGTTTTTTTGCATCATATCTTGATCCAAACCGGTCATAACTATAGCTATAAATGCTCCAGAAATAAATTGTTTCCAAAAATAATTACCAGATTTAAAATCATCAAAAAAGAAGGTTTTACTCAAATCGCTATCTAAAACAAAACTAAAAATATTACTACCGCTTAAACCTAATTCATCACCAACAAAATAAATGGTAACACCAACAGCAATAAGCATAAAAAGAGTTTGTAAGGTATCGGTCCAAACAATGGTTTTGATACCTGATTTAAACGTGTATAGCCAAATTAAAAGTACTGTAATAGTAACTGTTTGCCAGAATTCAATTCCTAATTCATCAAACAGTATAATTTGTAACACATTGGCAACTAAATACAGTCTGAAACTGGCTCCAATTACACGCGATATTAGAAAAAAGGAAGCGCCAGTTTTATACGAGTAATTTCCAAATCGTGTTTCTAAATAGGTGTAAATGGATGTTAAATTTAATCTGTAATACAAAGGCAAAAGTACCAAGCCAATAACAAGATAGCCTACAATATACCCCAAAACCACCTGCATGTAACTAAACTGCGAAGCTTCAATCCAACCTGGAACAGAAATAAAGGTAACACCAGATAATGAGGCTCCTATCATGCCAAAGGCTACTACATACCAAGGGGATTGTCGGTTGCCCTTAAAAAAGGCATCATTTCCAGATTTTTTTCCAGTGAAATATGAAATCAAAATAAGCAAGCTAAAATATGCTGCAATAAGTAGAATAATCTGCGTAGGATTCATATAAAAATATTGTTTAGCCAAAATACAAATTACGTTTGTATATACAATTCTTAAATGTAAAATCGTAAATTCGCAGCTATGGAATTTTCATCAAAGCTACTTGAACGTGCTGTAAACGAAATGTCGCAATTGCCAGGTATTGGTAAACGTTCGGCATTGCGTTTGGTTTTGCATTTATTGGGACAGCCTGAAAATCAAACCAATCAGTTATCTGATGCTTTAAAAACCATGCGCTCTGAAATTAACTTTTGCAAAAGTTGTCATAATATAAGTGATAATGCCGTGTGCGAAATATGCTCAAATCCACATCGTACGGAAGAAATTATTTGCGTAGTTGAAGATATTCGTGATGTAATGGCTATAGAAAATACGAGTTCTTTTAGAGGTTTGTATCATGTTTTGGGAGGAAAAATTTCACCAATGGATGGTATTGGTCCAAGTGATTTAAACATTGAAACTCTTGTTGAAAAGGTAAAAACTGGTAAGGTTAAAGAACTTATTTTTGCTTTAGGCTCTACCATGGAAGGTGATACCACAAACTTTTATATCTACCGACAAATTCAAGACTATAATGTGGTAACGTCAACTATTGCCAGAGGAATTTCGGTTGGGAACGAATTGGAATATACAGATGAGGTGACATTAGGTAGAAGCATTATTAACCGTATTCCATTTGAAGCATCCCTAAAATCTTAAATTCAATTATTTGAAACTTTCCGTTGTCATATTAAATTATAACGTGCGTTACTTTTTGGAGTTATGTTTAAAAAGTGTAGAAGCTGCTATATCAGATTTGGATGCCGAAATAATAGTAGTTGATAATAATTCGCCAGATGACAGTTGTCAAATGGTAAAAGCACAGTTTCCGGGTGTTATTTTAATTGAAAACAAAAACAATGATGGTTTTTCAAAAGGAAATAATTTAGGCGTCGCTCATGCCAAGGGTGAATATATCTGTATCTTGAATCCAGATACTGTTGTTAGCGAAGATACATTTTCCAAATTATTACAATTTATCAAACAACAAGAAAATCCGGGTATTGTAGGTTGTCGCTTAATAGATGGAACTGGTCACTTCTTACCTGAAAGTAAGCGTAATATCCCCAAACCTAAGGTAGCTCTAAAAAAATTGTTAGGTAATCCGTATGACTATTATTCCAATCAAGTTGATGAATTTGGTATTGGAGAAGTTCCTGTTTTTGTAGGTGCGTTTATGCTAATGGAAAAGAGCGTTTATAATGAAGTTGGCGGATTTGACGAAGACTATTTTATGTATGGTGAAGATGTGGATACTTCCTATAAAGTTTTAAAAGCAGGCTATAAAAATTACTATAATGGAGGAACCAGTGTTATCCATTATAAAGGTGAAAGCACGCTAAAGGATGTTAAGTACGCCAAGCGGTTTTATGGGGCTATGCAGATTTTCTATAAAAAACATTTTAAAAGTAATTGGTTATTCAATACCATAGTTTGGTTTGGAATAAAAGCAGCTTACCTGCTGCGTTCAGAGCCCAAGCAACAAGCAAAACGTGTTGACACTTACTTGGTTTTGTCAAAACGGTCTTGCGATTTTATTAAACCGTTTTTCGAAAAACCTATAGAAGTGGTTTCGGAGTTACCAGAGTTAAAACCATACACCGAAATTATTTTTGATGCGCATACCTTTAGTTACAAATCCATTATAGAATTAATTGATAATTATAAGACGCAACGGACTATTTCCTTTAAAATATTACCTAATAATGCACATTTTATGGTAGGTAGTAATAGTTCGAAGAGTAGAGGCGAAATCGTGTTGTTTGAAAAGAATTAATTAACAAAACTGCAATCAATTCGATGATTTTTCATTAATTTTGCAGTCGTAATTTAAAAAAACAGTGTTCCATTACAGATATGGCAAAATTTGAATTAAAACTCCCGAAAATGGGAGAGAGTGTCGCAGAAGCAACTATCACCTCTTGGTTAAAAGAAGTAGGTGAAACTATTGAAGCTGATGAAGCGGTTTTAGAAATAGCAACCGATAAAGTAGATAGTGAAGTGCCCAGTGAAGTTGAAGGTGTTTTAGTTGAAAAACTTTTTGATGTTGATGATGTGGTTCAAGTAGGGCAAACTATTGCGGTTATAGAAACCGAAGGAGAGGCTAGTGCATCGGCTTCACAACCAGAGCCTGCAAAAACTGAAACTGCTCCAGAAACTCCAGCTGTTGCTGAAGTTCAAAATACTGTTGTAGCAGCTCAAGAAAGCGTTGCGCCAATAGTATCTTCAGGAGATCGCTTTTATTCGCCTTTAGTTAGAAATATTGCCAAAAAAGAAGGCATTTCTCAAAGCGAATTAGACGCCATGCCAGGAACAGGTAAAGATGGACGTGTTACTAAAAATGACATATTAGCATATATCGAAAATAGAGGTAATCAAGCAACTGTATCTTCGAGCGCAGTCGAGAAGTCTCAACCAACTCAAGAAAAATCACAGCCAAAAGAAAAAGCAGCACCTGTGGTAGCTTCAGGTGATGACGAAATTATTGAAATGACTAGAATGGGCAAATTGATTGCACACCACATGGTAGAGTCAGTTCAAACGTCCGCACATGTTCAAAGCTTTATTGAAGCTGATGTAACGAAAATATGGAACTGGCGTAACAAAGTTAAAAAGGAGTTCGCTACAAGAGAAGGTGAAAATTTAACCTTTACACCAATATTCATGGAAGCCGTAGCAAAAGCTTTACGAGATTTTCCAATGATGAATATTTCAGTGCAAGGTGATAACATAATTAAGAAAAAGCATATCAATTTAGGAATGGCAGCTGCCTTACCAGATGGTAATTTAATTGTACCAGTTATCAAAGATGCTGACCAATTAAACTTGGTTGGGATGACGAAAAAAGTGAACGATTTGGCCGGAAGAGCTAGAGAGAATAAATTAAAGCCAGATGATATACAAGGCGGAACATACACAGTTACCAATGTTGGAACATTTGGTAGCATTATGGGAACACCAATTATCAATCAGCCACAAGTAGGCATTTTGGCTTTAGGAGCTATTAGAAAAGTACCTGCTGTTGTAGAAACACCTGAAGGCGATTTCATAGGTATCCGTTACCGTATGTTTATGTCGCACTCCTATGACCATCGCGTGGTAAACGGTGCTTTAGGTGGTCAGTTTGTAAAAGCGGTTAAAGATTATTTAGAAGCTTGGGATCCTAATAGGGAAATTTAAGAAGACCCCTAATAAAATAACAAAAAGCACCACAATTTGTGGTGCTTTTTGTTTAGTAAGACAAAACTAAATCTTAATTAATTTCTTAATGGTTTCAGATTTGGTTGCTCTAATTTTTACAAAATAAATACCTGAAGCAATTTCTTCAATACTATATTTTTCAGAAACTTTAAACTGTTTTATTGTTTTACCTGAAAGGTCAATTAAATCAATTGATTCAATGCCTAGGTTGTTTTGGGTATAAATTTCAAAATAATCATTAGTAGGATTTGGGAACACATTTAAAGAGTTATTAGCGTTATATTCATGAATACTTAAACTTTCTTGAATAATGGTCGTTTCATTATTGGTGATTATTGGATAGTTAAAATCAAAATAAATTTGTGCTTCATTACTAAAAGTATCACCTACAACTAACGAAGGGAGTGTTTTTATTTTAAATACAACATAGCCGTCATTATTGGCATCATCAAAAGGTAGTTGAATATTTTCAAAAATAAACTCGACTTCACTTTCATTTCGAATTTTAGTATAAAAATCATGACTTGCATATAAGGGAACTAATGAATTTAAATCATATTTTAATGTATCAATAACATCTTTAACAACTACATTGACAGCATTAGCCGTTCCCGTATTCTCAAACCGTATAACATAGTGTACATATTTACCAACTTGCTCTGGAGTTACGACGGCACCTTGTAAACATGTTTTGTCATTTGGATCATAAGAATTAACAACAACCTGATTTAAAATCATATTGTTGTCTTCAGGTGTTTCATCTATTCCTGAAGGATTTATGGTGGCATCAAATTCTAAAACGTCATCTCCATTAAGGGGGAATTCTGAATCCGTTGGAGTGTTTAATGACATGGTCACTAATATTTCCCTTGTTTCAAATGGTAACAAGTCGCTGTATTCCCATGATAAATTTCCTATTGTTTGAGTGTCACCAATAGGAGATGTATTTAACAAATCCATATAATCATCGTCGTAATTAAAATCAACACTACCGGTTAATGTTGTGGTTCCTTTGTTTTTGTATATTATCTTGTATTCTGCTTCAAAACCAGGACGAGCAACTACAAGTGGAACAATACTGATTTCTAAATCGTTAAAATCACCATTGGGAGTTAAGCAAAAGTCTTGAATAAAAGGACTAGCATCTGAAGGAAAACTAACATTAAAGTCTGAAGGATTAATAGAAAAATATGTTGGGTTTTCTAATAACGGAGTTATTGTATGGTTTCCAGTTGGAACTGGCATAAAATATGTACCTGAATCATTTGTGAAAAATGCACCTGATTCAGTACTGTTGGATATTTGTAAATTAAGATTAGGTAAAAATACATCGCTAGCTCCACAGCCATTTGTGTCCAAATCAATATTTGCTTGTCCTTCAATAATATAGTACTCCCCTCCAGGAATAAAAGAACAATATTCAGTGATATTAGGGCTGGAGGGTAGTTGAGAATAATAATCCCAAATATTTGAATTCATATTATCAACACAAATAGCTTCTAGATTATCTAGACCTTGAGTGACGTAAGTTGAAGCTAAATTCTCATTATTACCATTTTTAATATTCACATAAGTTAGTGGGTTAAATACAAATTCAACATTTCTCAAACTTGAATTATTGCTTAAGTCTAAAGTTGCTAATTCGTTGGAGTTGCATTGTAAGTATTCAAGATTTAAATTTTGACTCAAATCTAAACTTGTTAATGAGTTATTATTACAAATTAATTCATTAAGATTTATATTGTTACTTAAATCAAGTTCTGATAATCCCATATTAGAACATCTTAACTCTTCTAAATTAGTATTGTTTGTTAAGTCTAATAGGATTTGTTGGCTTCCACTAATAATAAATTGAAGGAGATTTATATTGTTACTTAAATCAAGATTGGAAATATCAGAATTATAAAGTGCTAAATGTGTTAAATTAATATTATTACTTAAGTCCAACGAAGATAATGGAACATTACCACTTATAGTCAAACTAATAATTTCAGTATTACTGCTCAAGTCAATGGTGCTTAAAGGATTGTCTCCTATTACAAGAGAAGTCAAAAGAGCATTTGATGAAGTATCAATATCTGTAAGTGGGTTTTCATAACAAGTTAAATCTCGTAAACTTAAATTGCTTGATATATTTAGTGAATTGAGCTGATTATTATAACAATATAGAAATTCTAAATTAGGAACAGATTCTAAATCTAAATATGTGAGCGAATTGTTGCTACAATCTATTCCTATTAGATTTGTATTGCTACCAAAATTTATTATTTGCAATTGAGGGTTATTAGCACAGATTATTTCTGTTAAATTAATATTAGAGCTAAAATCCACAGTTTGAATAGGATTATTTCTAATACTTATTGATAAAAGATTTGTGAAGCTTTCGATTCCAATCATATTATTAATATCAAAGTTGTCTGAAATTCTTAAGTGTTCAACGGATTGTGCCTCGGATAGTTGTATTTCACCGTCATTATTTAAGTCAACATCTATAATTGAAGGAAAATTGTAGTCAAAACTAACACAGTTAGAATTAATTAAAGCATTCTTAAAGTTTTCATCAGGAATATCGACAATTTGAGATTGAGTTGAAATGGAAAATAAAACTGTAAAAAGGAATAAGTAAAAGTGTTTCATGCTAGAAAAATTTTTCTCCACTAATATCCCATTATTATTTCAGATTTCCTACATATTGTTGATAAGGGATTTTTAATTAATTGGAAAAAGGTGCAATCAAAGGGTTGTGCCTTTTTTGCTTTAAAGAATGGCGTTTTGAATTGGCCATTGGTTTTGCTTGTGTTGAGCAATTCTGCATGGGGCTTGTCGAAATGTTCTCGAAATGAAGGCAAGAAATCGAAGATTCAAAAAGGCTAATCCCCTATATAACAAAAAGCACAACTTTTAAGTTGTGCTTTTTTAGTCATTGACTTTTTATTTACACATTCTACTTGTTTATTTCCTCCACAAATCCATCCCATCGTCTCATATAATCAATAAACGTGTCACTTAAGCCTTCAGATTTTAAATAGGCTTCCGAAACTGGATTGTTAATAGGTTTAAAGTCTGAGTTTTTCATCACACGTTTTGGGAAATCGTGATGTAGAATTCCTGATCGACCAATAGTCACAAAATCTACTCTAGAATCTAATACCTTTTGCACATCCTCACCAGTTCTAATATTACCAGCAACGGTTAGTTTGACATTTTTAAAATCTAATTCTGCTATATGTTGTAACAATGTTTTATCAGAATCTGGATACTCTTCAGGCTTTTTAAAACAATCCCAAAGAGATAAATCTAAAAAGTCAATGTTATAGTTGTCAATTAATTGTTGACTTATCGATTTTATTTCAGACAATTTCATGCCAAAACGTTCCGGTGATAATCGAACACCTAACAGAAATGCTTTGCCACAAGTTGCTCGAATGCCCTCAACAATTTCAAATAATAATCTAGAACGATTGTCGAGTGATCCACCATAGTGGTCTTGACGTTTATTGATGTCACTGCTCAAAAACTGCGTTAAAATATAACCATGAGCACCATGAACTTCAACACCATCATAACCACATGTTTGAGCGCGAATAGCAGCTTGAATAAAATCGTCTTTAAGTTGATGTACTTCGTCTAAAGTCAAGGCTCTAGCGCTATGTTTATCACTATCAGAAGGACAAACAGCTTTTTGCTTAATCACTTCAAAAGGTGAACGCATACCAGCATGATGCAACTGTATAACAGCTAAACTACAATAACTCTTAATTTTTGACGCTAGCTTTTTATGCCCTTCAATTAAATCGTCTGAAAAAACCCCTAATTGTCCTGGAAACCCTTTACCAATTTCTTGAACGTGGGAGGCACAGGTCATTACCAATCCAAAACCACCTTTGGCACGCATAGTAAGCCAATTAAACTCATCATCAGATAATTCACCATTTTCATGACTTTGTTGGTTGGTAAGTGGTGCTAACATAAAGCGGTTTTTTATTTGGAGTCCGCAGGAAAAGGAAATGGAGTCGGAAAGGTTTTTATTCATAACAATTAACCGTTTTTATTTTAGTAAATTTCGTTTATTCAAATAACAATTCAAATTATTAGAATCCATTTATAGTTTTAGTAATTCTAACTACCTTTGCCAAAACAACTTTTTAATGAATCTTAACTTATCAAAACCCATCTGTTTTTTCGATTTAGAAACTACAGGTGTTAATATTACATCCGACCGTATTGTCGAAATTGCCATCCTTAAAGTCTATCCAGATGGTAAAGAAGAATCCAAACGTTGGTTGGTAAATCCAGAGCGACCGATACCAAAAGAGGTAACCGCAATTCATGGTATTTCTGATGCTGATGTTGCTAACGAGCCGACTTTTAAGGAATTGGCAAAAGAGATTCATAACATGATAAAAGATTCGGATTTAGGAGGTTTTAATTCTAATAGATTTGATATTCCTTTATTGGCAGAAGAAATGTTACGTGCTGAAGTGGATTTTGATATGAAAAATAGGTTGTCAATAGATGTACAAACCATTTTTCATAAAATGGAGCAACGTACCTTAAGTGCAGCTTATAAGTTTTATTGCGATAAAACTTTGGAAGATGCGCATACAGCTGAAGCCGATACAAATGCAACGTATGAAGTGTTAAAGGCACAAATAGCCAAATACGATGAACTTGAAAATGACTCCAAATTTTTGGCCGAGTTTAGTTCACGTAAACGGTTTGCCGATTTTGCTGGATTTATAACTTATAATAAAAAAGGTGAAGAGTGTTTTTCATTTGGAAAGCATAAAGGCAAACGCGTTGAAGATATTTTAAATGACGAGCCAGGCTATTTCGGATGGCTGCTTAATGCCGATTTTCCACTGTACACTAAAAAAGTATTGACAGCCATTAAATTACGGGCGTTTAATAATAAATTGACATAGAACCAAGAACCAAGAGTCAAGACATTACTGCCAATTACATAAGTCTTGAGTCTAAAAGCAAAGCGGTCTTGATTCTTTAATCTTAAAAAAATGAAATTAATCTGCATAGGTCGTAATTACACCAAGCACATAGAAGAATTGGAAAATGAAAAGCCAACAGATCCTGTTGTATTTTTAAAACCGGATACAGCCATTCTATTAAAAAAACAACCGTTTTTTATTCCGGATTTCTCTAATGACGTCCATCATGAAGTAGAAATTTTGGTTAAAATTAATCGTGTTGGTAAGCATATTGACAAAAAGTTTGCTCATAAATATTATAATGAAATAGGTTTGGGTATTGATTTTACAGCACGTGATCTTCAGGCACAACTCAAGGAGAAAGGATTGCCTTGGGAAAAAGCTAAAGCTTTTGATGGAGCCGCTGTAATCGGAAAGTGGTTGCCCAAAGAACAGTTTTCAGATTTAAACAATTTGTCTTTTTCATTACAGAAGAATGATGAGGTTGTTCAAGATGGTAACACGAGTCATATGTTATGGAAAATTGACGAATTAATAGAATATGTCTCTAAATATTTTACTTTAAAGATTGGAGATATTATATTTACCGGAACACCTGCAGGAGTTGGCAAGGTAGTTGCAAACGATAGATTAAAAGGATATATAGAAGACAACGAAATGTTTTCAATAACAGTAAAATAAATGGAACAATATTACAAATTATACAGAGTACGCGAAATGGCAGATAATGACGAAGATTTTGTGGCTGCTTTAGCAGCTGCATTTTTAGAAGAAGTGCCAGAAGACTTGGAACGATTAAAAACGGCTGTTGCCAACACAGATTATTATTCGGCTTATCAAGCCGCTCATAAAATGAAACCTACAGTCGATTTATTTGAGTTAGGCGTACTTCAAGACCTAATTGAAGTTCAGGATTGGGGAAAGTTTGAAAAAACGGATATGGATCCTACTGAAAAATTACAAATTGTTACTGTGGCTGTTGAAAATGCTGTTGCCGAAATAAAAACAGATTTTGGATTGTAATGCAAGCTGAAATCATAACCATTGGAGATGAAATTCTAATTGGTCAGATTGTTGACACCAATTCAGCCTTTATAAGCAAAGAACTTAATAGAATAGGTGTTTCGGTATATCAAATTACATCGGTTCAAGATGATAAGGAGCACATACTTAAATCTCTGTATGAAGCCGAAGAGAATGCTGACATTATTGTCATTACAGGTGGATTAGGCCCAACTAAAGATGATATTACCAAAAGGACATTAGCTGAATATTTTAATGATACGTTAGTGCAAAGCGAAGCTGTACTGAAAAATATTGAGCATTTATGGGAAACATACATTAAAAAGCCATTAGCACAAGTAAACATTGATCAAGCATTGGTGCCTTCAAAATGTCAAGTGCTTATGAACAGGTTTGGCAGTGCTCCAGGCATGTGGTTAGAAAAAAATGACAAAGTATTTATATCCTTACCTGGAGTGCCATATGAAATGAAAGCACTCATGGAAAATGAGGTGATACCAAAATTGCGCAAAGCTTATAAGTTCCCTTTTATTAAACATATCACTTTATTGACTTATGGTTTAGGAGAAAGTTCTTTGGCTGAACGCATTGAAGCATGGGAAGATAATTTACCCAATTTCATGAAGCTGGCTTATTTGCCAGGTTTGGGTAGAGTGCGATTGCGTTTATCAGCTAAATCAATGGATAAAGATTTGGTTGAAACCGAAATGCAAAAACAAATTGAAGTGTTGCTGCCACAAATTGAAGATATTTTTGCTGGTTATGATACGGACGATTCTTTGGAAGCATTATTAGGTAAACAATTAACTTATTTAGGCAAAACATTAGCTACTGCCGAAAGTTGCACAGGTGGAAAAATTGCAGAAAGTTTTACAGCAATTCCAGGTGCTTCTAAATATTTTAAAGGAAGTGTGGTAAGTTATGCTACTGAAGCCAAGATTGAAGTCTTAAAAATTCCAAGGGCTGTTATCGATGAGCATTCGGTTGTTTCAAAAGAAGTAGCTGAATCCATGGCACAAAGTGCCCGTGATTTATTCAAAACAGATTATGCCATTGCAACTACTGGAAATGCAGGACCTGACAAAGGTGATTCGGATGCAGAAGTTGGTACTGTCTTTATAGCAATAGCTACAAAAAATACGGTTTACTCCGAAGAATTCAATTTTGGAAACCACCGAAAAAAAGTGGTTAGAAAGGCGGTAAACAAAGCTTTTGAAATGCTACAAAAAGAAATTTTAAAAAAGTAGTTATTTAAGTTTGTTGATATTCCAAAGTTTTACTAAATTTGCACCCTGTTTTGAAAGAATCGTCAATTCAGAACACAATAACATTTAAAGGTTAGAACAATGTCAAGAGTTTGTGAACTTACAGGAAAGAAGGCTATGGTTGGAAACAACGTGTCTCATGCAATGAATAAAACAAAACGTAAATTCAATGCGAATTTAGTTAAAAAACGTTTTTACATCCCTGAAGAAGATAAGTGGGTTACTTTAAAAGTAGCTGCGTCAACATTAAAGACTATTAACAAAATTGGAATTTCTGCTGCTTTAAAACAAGCAAAAGTAAAAGGTTTCATTAAGTAATAGCTACATAAAAAGTTAGTAAAATGGCAAAGAAAGGTAACAGAATACAAGTAATATTAGAGTGTACGGAGCACAAAGAGTCTGGACAACCAGGAACATCTAGATATATTACAACTAAAAATAAAAAGAACACGCCAGACAGAATGGAGATTAAGAAATTTAATCCTATTCTTAAGAGAATGACGGTTCATAAAGAGATTAAGTAATAAAGAGATTTTCATTAAGTGAAAATGTCCTAAAACATATTTAGACATGGCAAAGAAATCAGTAGCATCGTTACAAACAGGATCTAAAAGATTAACAAAAGCTATTAAAATGGTAAAATCTCCAAAAACGGGATCTTACATGTTTGTAGAATCTGTTATGGCTCCAGAGTTAGTAAACGATTGGTTAAACAAACAATAAGAGTTTATTCTTATGATATATAAGCTGCTTTCGGTTTTCGAAAGCAGCTTTTTGTTTTATATTTACGCACGAATGACAAAAGTGCAGATATAATTTACGAGGCAAGAATTTTGCTAGAGTAATATTCAGTTATAAACAGTTACTATGAGTTTTTTTAAAAAAATATTTTCTTCAGAAAAAAAAGAAACACTCGATAAGGGATTAGAAAAATCCAATACATCGTTTTTAAATAAATTAAGTAAGGCAGTTGCGGGGAAATCTAAAGTTGATGATGATGTTCTAGATAATTTAGAAGAAGTTTTGGTTTCCAGTGATGTAGGTGTCAATACCACTTTAAAAGTTATTGAACGAATAGAAGCACGTGTTGCTAAAGATAAATATTTAGGAACTGAAGAACTTAATAAAATACTACGTGAAGAAATAGCAGGTTTATTAAGTGAGACCAATTCTGGTGAAGAAACAGAGTACACGGTTCCTACCGATAAAAAACCATATGTATTGATGGTTGTTGGTGTGAATGGTGTTGGAAAAACCACTACTATTGGAAAATTAGCTTACCAGTTTAAAAAGAAAGGACTCAAAGTGGTTTTAGGTGCAGCCGATACATTTAGAGCTGCTGCGATAGATCAATTACAAGTTTGGGCAGATCGTGTAGATGTACCTATGGTACGTCAAGATATGGGAAGCGACCCAGCTTCTGTTGCCTTTGATGCCTTGCAATCAGGTGTCAACCAAGATGCCGATGTTATCATTATTGATACAGCAGGACGTTTACATAATAAAGTGAACTTAATGAACGAGCTTACCAAAGTAAAACGCGTTATGCAAAAAGTAGTTGGAGACGCACCTCATGATGTGCTTTTGGTGCTAGATGGCTCTACAGGTCAAAATGCGTTTGAGCAAGCTAAGCAATTTACAGCTGCAACCGAAGTCACGTCATTGGCAGTTACCAAATTAGATGGTACAGCCAAAGGTGGTGTGGTTATTGGTATTTCTGATCAATTTCAAATTCCTGTAAAATATATAGGTGTCGGGGAAGGTATCGAAGATTTACAAGTATTTAATAAATACGAGTTTGTAGACTCGTTCTTCAAATAGAAATAAATGCTCATCCTGATCTTGTTGAAAGATCATTATAATTTAATCACTTACGTTTCATGCGAACAAAATCACTAAAGAAGAATAAGATTAATGTGGTCACGCTTGGTTGTAGTAAAAATGTTTACGACAGCGAAGTATTAATGGGTCAGCTAAAGGCTAATGGCAAAGACGTGGCTCATGAGGAAGAAGGGAATGTTGTTGTGATTAATACCTGTGGATTTATCAATAATGCGAAAGAAGAAAGTGTGAACACTATTTTAGAATTCATGCAGAAAAAGGAAGCAGGAGATGTCGATAAGGTTTTTGTTACAGGCTGTTTAAGCGAGCGTTATAAACCCGATTTGCAAAAGGAAATTCCTGATGTAGATGCCTATTTTGGAACAACAGAATTACCACATTTGTTAAAAGCACTTGGTGCCGATTATAAGCATGAGTTGATAGGTGAACGATTAACAACCACGCCTAAAAATTATGCCTATTTAAAAATTGCCGAAGGCTGTGATAGACCTTGTAGTTTTTGCGCTATTCCTTTAATGCGTGGCAAACATAAAAGTACATCTATTGAAGAATTGGTAACCGAAGCTGAAAAATTGGCTGCCAATGGTGTAAAAGAATTGATTCTTATTGCGCAGGATTTAACCTATTACGGACTTGATTTATACAAAAAGCGTAATCTGGCTGAATTATTAGAAGCTTTGGTGAAAGTTGATGGTATTGAGTGGATTCGTTTGCATTATGCGTTTCCAACAGGTTTTCCGTTAGATGTGTTAGATGTCATGAAACGTGAACCTAAAGTTTGTAATTATCTGGATATACCATTACAGCATATTTCGGATGATATTTTAAAAAGTATGCGTCGTGGTACAACAAAAGAAAAAACCACCAAACTCATAAAACAGTTTCGGGAAGCAGTTCCTGAAATGACTATTCGTACGACTTTGATTGTGGGTTATCCCGGAGAAACCGAAGAAAATTTTCAAGAGTTAAAGCAATGGGTACAAGATATGCGTTTTGAACGTTTAGGTTGTTTCACATATTCTCATGAAGAAAACACCCATGCGTATAATTTAGAAGATGATGTGCCTGAAGAGGTCAAGCAAGAACGCGCCAATGAAATTATGGAAATACAATCGCAAATTTCTTGGGAGCTGAATCAAGCTAAAATTGGACAAGAATTCAAGGTGGTTATTGATAGAAAAGAAGGTAACTATTTTGTGGGACGTACCGAGTATGATTCTCCAGATGTAGATAATGAAGTGTTAATTGATGCTTCAAAAACCTATTTAAAAACGGGCGAATATACCCAAGTTAAAATCACAGATGCCGCTGATTTTGACCTTTATGGTGAGGTGATTAATTAAGTTTTGCTTAAATAATATCGGTTTTTTGCATTATTGCCTACCGTTTTTTATTTTTTTAGCTTGTATTTCTTTAATAATTTCAAGTTTTCCTTCCCAGTTGTTTTCTACTGTTTTTAAAAGAAGTTCTGCTCTTTCTAAATATTTCCTTGATGTTTCTTTGTCATTATCTAGCGTTAACTCATAAAGGGAGAGATAAAAGTCATAATAATTGGGATAATATTTCACTCCAAGTTCATAAATGTTAGCCGCATATTCTTCTAGTTCATTGTTCCAATAACGAGATGCTATTCCATTAATGTCAGATATTTCAGGTGGATAATCATAATTTCCAATTTTTGAAGCAACTCTTATTTTATTCAACTCTTCAGATATTGAACCCGGTTTATTTATTAGTTTATATTCCATATCAACTTGAGCAATTTCAAAGAAGCGATTTCTATAATCTTCAAATACTTTTGTAAGTAAAGTTGGAACTGCTACTATTGGAACAGCATTATGAGTCGAGTAATTAGCTTCAAATGTATAAATGGACTCAAAAAATGAAGGGAATTGAGCTTTTAGATTGTCGTATTTCTTTCTATGTGCGATATCCTTAACGCTACTGCCAATAGAAATCGAAATTTTTGACTTATCAATAACTTCCGATTGTTCAAATCCTTCAACAAGCATTTCCATTTGGTCATACGGTGAATTCGCAATTACAGAGGTATAATAGTTTGGATGATTGTAAAATGAATAAAGCGCAAAAGATGCTGTAAAAGAATGTCCTATAATTACTTTTATTTCACTTGGGTTATATGTTATTAATTCTTTGTCAAGTTCTCTGGTTATGAATTTATCTAACGATAGTTCGGTTTTTAAATCTACAATAGCACATTCTTTAATTCTATCTTTTAAAGGAATAACAACTATTAAGGCACTTGGAATTTCTTTTGTAAATCGTAAATAATGAATATCAGAAATGATTGGTTTGGCAAACCATTCGTGTTGTCCATCGAGTAGATAAATTACAGGAAGTTTTACGGAATCTGATTTGTATTTGTAGAATTCGGGTTTGTATATGTAAACAGTTCTTTCATCCCCATATGCTTTCGAGTAAAACGAAAGTGTATCTATTTCCTGTCCATATGCTATGGCTGAAACAATAAATAGAAATATAAAATTTATGTTTTTCATTTGCGATATTCTCCTAATAGCTTGTAATTTCAAGATATGTTTAATTTAATTGACTATATAGGTCGATAACGAAGTTCGGTTATTTTTTTTACAAATTCAATAAAAAAGGGAAGCCTCAAGCTTACCTTATAATTAACCATAAAATAGTTTAGGTTTAATCCCATTGTTTTTGGGTAGTACTTAAGCCTTGATATAAAAATGTAGCATTACTTGTGCTAGCTTCAGTATCAAGCGTGTTGCTATCTCCATTAGCATACCAACAGCCACTATTTCCTGAAATGTTCCTATAACCTATAGAGACCGATTCGTAAATTGCCAAATGACCTGTTGTACTAATAGCATTGTTAGTGCCTTTGTAAACAAAGTAATTGTATTCAGAATCATGTTCTGGAAGCGCACCTTCTATGCTTTCATAAGGGTCGCTAATCGAATTGATTACATACTTAAAATAAGATTATTTTTTAGATTATTTTCGAGAACTCATTAAGACTTAAGTTCTCACCAATAAAGCCAAACTTGTAATATTAGTACCTAGTTTAGTAGGCCACGGTAAATCTCCAAGAGGTATAACTTTAATGTTGGCGCCTTCTTGAATTAATCTTTCGGTTGCCAGATAAGGTCCTTCAACCAAAGAACCATTAGACCAAAGTGGTTTCATTTCTGGAAAAAAATCATGTAGTAATATAACACCATTAGGATTCAAAATATTTAATGCAGCGGGAATTTCTTGGTAAACGGTTCCACCAGAATGATCGCCATCTAAAAAAATAAAGTCAAATGTTTCAGAAGTTGTTTTTATTAAATCAAGAGACATGCCTGCTTTAAAAGTCGTAAAGCTGTCATAGCCAAATTTGGTAATCATTTCCAAAGGAGAATATTTAGTGCCATAGTCGAGCCAAGGTTTATTTTGCTTGCAATTAACATCCCGAATATCTACCGTTTTAAAATCAACTTCAAGACCATGGTTAACCTGACTCATAAAAAGAGCAGAGGCAATATGAAGTGTTGAGGCACCTATATGTGTACCCACTTCTAAAACAGACTTTGGCTTAAAATGACACAATAAATAATAAAGTGCTCTTCGGTCTCCGGGATTGACTCCTCCTGTACCATCAGGAATTATAAATTGATCTATTTCTTGCTTGGATTGATTCCAAAATTCACCAATAGTTTTTGAGTTTAAAATTTCTGAAAGGTTGACGTCATTTTCATGAATTAGATTTTTTGAATCAAGCTGTTCTGTTGATAGTTTGTGAAAAGCAGCCATTTCTTTGGCTTTTCTGGAAGCATGTATTTTCTTGATTACAAATCCTGGTGTTATGCTTTTTACTAGTTGTTTCAAACTCATAAATAACTGAATTAAGATTCTGATTTTTCCAACTGTTTGTTGATTTTTTTAATCGCTGATTCAATAGATTTTTCAGGTTCAATGATATTATACTCTCCCCAAAAATCAGGATCAGAAAAACCAGTAGCTTCATCTATAAGAATGCTTGTTGGTTTTAAAATAAGATTCTTGTCTATTGGTTTAGAAAACTTTTCTGAAGCATTTTCCCAATTAGTGACTGCCATTTCACTATTTAGAGAATAATAACTATTAAATAAACGCCCTTTCCAATTGACTTTAAAAGATAAAAGAATATTACTATAGCTGTAATACCATTTGCCTTCATGTACTCGGTAATTTACACGGTAGTTGGCCTCTGTGGGATATACGCGTACTTTATTGGGTTTTTTACGAATAAATAACTCACTTGCCAATACTTTATTATCTAAATTTAAGCTATAAATAGCACTTGTAAGTGCTAGGTTCTTGGAGTCAATAAATAATTTACCATAATAGAGCGGTATTTTTAATTCTGGTTTTTGTTTAAAATTGACGACATAAACTAACCTATCATTAATTTGAGTTGACTTGTCAAACGTAAAGATGTACTGCGATAGATTGTCTTCAGTAAAAATATATTGCGGATACTTAATGATGTCTGCATACAAATTACTAAAAGGACCACCTTGAAGTTTAAGGGCTAAAGTATCGAGTTTAGAGTAATTGGTGTTTTTTCTGACTTTAACAATATTGATTGCATCTCTTTTGTTATTGGCATAAGCCTGTTTCTGAATTTCAATAACTGCTTCTGATAAAGATACATTCTGCCTTCTTTTTTTTATAGTCTCCCTATAGAAAGCAGTCATGGTTGTCTTGTTAGAAAAATAATTTTCACCACTTCTTTTCAGCATGGATTTAATTAATGCTTCAGCATTTTTGGGTCTGGTGATATTAACTTCTTCTAACTGTGTGAAAGATGGCTTTAAAAGTATATTACTCTTTTTTAATAAATCAGAGACTGACATATCGGTATCAGCATACCCTAAATACTGTATCTTTACGGTTGCATTAACTATATTTTTTGGCACCTTTAACAGAAACTCACCTTCGGTATTTGTTATTGTGGCTATGTTGGTGTTGGTTACTATGAGATCAGCAAAAACAAGAGGTTCTTCATTATTAGCGTCGATTACTGAACCTCTTATTTCAATGAAATCTGTTGGGTTTTGAGCATTTAAGCTGATGGCTGAAAGCAATAATAATATAGCAATAATCTTAAATTGTAATTTAGGCAGCTGCATCATAATTATGTTTCATTATGTTTTGCTTTTAATTCCATACATGGTTTTGAAGCCAATCTGATGCATTTTGTAAATAAGGCACATATTCACAAGGTTCAGTATGTGTTAAACCTGATGCTATGTCTAGTGTTACGTCACTTCCTACACCATTGGTTTCATCAATCCAACTCTCAATATCCTCTAAAGGGAATAGCTCATCATTTTCTCCGTGAATTACATACATAGGTACTGGCATAACTCTAGGTGTGCCATTTTGGTTATAAGATCCATAGGCGCTTGCCATAGGTATAGCGGCTCCAAAGAAATTTGATCGTGTCTCACCTAAATACCAACTACCATTTCCGCCATCACTATAACCATTTATAACAATTTTAGATTCATCAACAGGTAAAAATTCTTTTGCTAAATCCACTAGTGACAATACCTGCTCAACATTATAGGCATTAAACCAAGACAATTGGTCTGCATTTGGACTAATAATTATAGCATCAAGAGAAGCAAAGCCAGGCACTGCATAGCAATCGGTATAAGTATGTGCGTCAGGGTCATTTATAGAAACTCCGCCATGAAGTGTAACAATCAGTGGTCGGTTATTATTTGTAAAATCTACATCTGGCATAATAACTCTAAAATTCCATATAAAATTAAAATGGTTTAACAGGGCAATGTCGTTATTTCCGGTTGAAAATTCAATCTCGCTGAAATCTTGTCTGACATCATTAAAAGTTCGATTTGGTGGACTAGGATCACTATCATCTGAATTGCTACAACTGAATGATAGAAAAAGTACACATAAACATAAAAAGGTTGGTTTTAAATTTTTCATAATAATGGTTTATTCTTTTTAATTAGCAATAATTAAGATTTTTCATTTATAAATTTAAAAATAAATTAGATACAAAACCTCTTTAATTGAGTAAACTATATGTTTAGATTAGTGAAACACCACTTTTGTTGAGATAAATGTCCGTAATTGTAATGAGCTAAAGTATGGCTTGTTAAAAAAAAGCTAAAAACCGAAATTCTGAATATTATCTTCAAAAGATGGTATCTTTACAAAAAAATGAAGTCACTATATGCCATCAAGTTATATTCCGTTTAAGAAAACAGGTTATTTTTCGGACTTAATTTGTGATTATCTAGATCAATCACACAGATTGCAACCATTTTATAATAAGTTCCCTGAACTTAATAATTTTAAACTTCAAATTGAAGAAAAACAAGCGTCATTCAATAAAGAAAGTAGAGAGATTCTTATAAAAGTGCTTCAGTCTCAAAATGAAAGCATTTCAGTTTCAAGCAAAACAAGTAAGAATATTTCTGCTCTAAAAGATTCAAATACGTTTACTGTTACTACGGGGCATCAATTAAATTTATTTACCGGACCGCTTTATTTTTTCTATAAAATTGTTTCTACTATTAATCTTTGTAGTGAATTAAAAAAAGAATACCCTAACTATAACTTTGTTCCAATTTACTGGATGGCTAGTGAAGATCATGATTTTGATGAAATAAATTTTTTTAATCATAACGGAAAAAAAGTTCAATGGTCTAAACAAGTTTCGGGCCCTGTAGGAGAGTTAAATTTAAGTGGATTGGATGCAGTATATGAGGCGTTTTCCGTAGAAATTGGTTTGGGAAATAATGCTGATACTTTAAAAACAGTATTCAAAGAAGCTTATCTAAAACATGATACACTAGCAGAAGCTACGCGATATTTGGTCAATACGTTTTTTTCAGAATTAGGTTTAGTGATTTTAGATGGTAATGATAAAAGCTTGAAGCAATTATTTATACCAAATATAAAGGATGAGTTGTTAAATAAAACAACGTTTCAAAAAGTGTCTGAAACCAATAAAAATCTGAATAAACTTGAAGCTGATTATAAAGTTCAAGTTAATCCTAGAGAGATAAATTTGTTTTATATAAGTGATGGTTTGCGGGAGCGAATTGTTGAAAATGAGGGAATTTACCAAGTATTGGACACGGATATCAAATGGGATGTTGAAACTATTATAGATGAAGTTGAAAATAATCCCGAACGTTTTAGTCCCAATGTAATTACTAGACCTTTATACCAAGAAGTAATCTTGCCTAATCTTTGTTATATTGGGGGAGGTGGAGAGCTCGCCTACTGGTTTCAGTTGAAATCAAGTTTTGAAGCTCATCAAGTACCTTTTCCAATTTTGTTGTTAAGAAATTCGGTGCTACTTATTTCAAAAAAACAACGAGAAAAATTAGAAAAGTTGGATATTGACATTTCAGAAATGTTTTTAAAGCAAGATGATTTAATAACAAAAGTCACTAGACAATTTTCTCAAATTGATATTGATTTTACAGCTCAAAAAAATCAACTAAATAAGCAATTTGAAGACCTCTACGAATTGGCTGAAAAAACAGATAAATCATTTCTCGGAGCTGTAGCTGCTCAAGAACGAAAACAAGTAAAAGGATTGGAGCATCTTGAAAAACGTTTGTTAAAAGCCCAAAAGCGTAAACTAAAAGAGGTTATTGGTCGTGTTACCAACATCCAAGATACGCTATTCCCAAACCAAAGCTTACAAGAGCGTCAAGCTAATTTTTCTGACTTTTATTTAGAGTATGGAGACCAATTAATTCAGCAGTTAGTGTTAAATTTGCAACCACTTAAAGGCGAATTTACAATACTAAATTTAGACTAATTCATGCATAAAATAGATATTGAGCTTATTGAAATGACTTTGGATGTCATGAAATATGCCATTGGTAGAATATCAGCTACTGAACATCATATTGGTAAACCCAAAAAAGCTGAAGAACTAAAAGCTTTGGTTGGTGATACGATTACCGAAAAAGGGATTGGTGGAGAGTATGCATTCAATTTATGGAAAGAGCACTTGTCCAAAGCCAATGTGCCAGTTGATCACCCAAGAAATCTTGCTTTTGTACCTGCATCACCAACGCGTGCTGCAGTTATGTTTGATTTGGTGACTTCTGCTTCAAGTATTCATGGTGCTTATTGGATGGAAGGAGCAGGTGGTATATTTTGTGAAAATGAAGCCATGCAATGGATTGTTTCACTTACTGGAATGCCAGAAGGCGCATTTGGTGTTTTTACAAGTGGAGGTACCGCTGCCAATCTATCTGCCATAGTTACCGCAAGAGAATATTGGCGTAGAGATGATACTTATAAGCGTGAAAAAGGATTAATTATTACATCAATTGGTGCACATTCCTCGATTAAGGCCATGGCAAAAGTGGCTGACGTCGATATACTTTTAGTAGATACAGAAGAAAAACTAACAGGTATTGCACTTCAAGAAACAATTGAAAACCTAACTTTTCACCAACGCAAGCGTTTGTTTGCCGTTGTAGCAACTGGTGGAACTACCAATGCTGGAATAATT
This sequence comes from Hanstruepera ponticola, assembly GCF_012931685.1. Taxonomy (GTDB): domain Bacteria; phylum Bacteroidota; class Bacteroidia; order Flavobacteriales; family Flavobacteriaceae; genus Hanstruepera; species Hanstruepera ponticola. Next base: position 430,738 of record NZ_JABANC010000002.1, on the reverse strand, counting down.
GATGATTTAGAAGGAATAGCCAAAGTATGCAAAGCAGAACGATTGTGGTTTCATGTAGATGCTGCTTATGGTGGTGGTGCTTTAGCAGCAGATTCTGTTAGGCCGTTATTTAAAGGTATTGAAAAAGCTGATAGTATAACAATTGATCCGCATAAATGGATGTTTTCACCATATGATTGTGGAGCAGTAATTTATAAAGAGCCAGAGCTAGCAAAAGAGGCACATTCTCAACAGGGCTCTTATCTAGATATTTTTAAAGACGAGGGTGCTCACGGTTTTAACCCTACAGATTATCAAATACAACTAACGCGTCGTGTTCGAGGATTACCATTATGGTTTTCTTTAGCCACACACGGAACGGATAGATATAAGGAGTCGGTTGAGCGCGGTATTGAATTGGCTCAAATAGCTGGTCGTATGATTGAGGCTGATCCTAATTTGGAGTTGGTAAGAGAGCCAAGTTTATCATGTGTTCTGTATAGAAGAAAAGGATGGAAGCCGGAAGACTACACCCATTGGACTTATGAAAATCATAACAAAGGATTTGCTTTAGTAACACCAACCAAATGGAAAAATGGTGAAGTGTATGAAACCGTCTCAAGATTTTGCTTTATCAATCCAGATACAACGGAAAAAGATATTCAATTGATTTTAAATTCCATGGTATAATTTTTTAATTATATAAATACATTTTTAGTATTAAATATTACTTTTGCGCATGCAACACAACAACGTACTTATATTAGATTTCGGCTCGCAATACACACAACTTATTGCTCGTCGCGTGAGAGAATTAAACATTTATTGTGAAATTCATCCATTCAACAAGATTCCAAATAATATTGAAGATTTTAAAGCGGTTATTCTTTCGGGAAGCCCTAACTCTGTTAGAGGTGAAGCTGTTTTACATCCAGATTTAGCAGAAATTCGCGGAAAAAAATCATTATTGGCTGTTTGTTATGGAGCGCAGTATTTAGCACATTTTTCTGGAGGTGAGGTAGCACCTTCAAATACCCGTGAATACGGTCGTGCAAACTTGTCGTTTGTTAAGGATCAGGAACCTTTTTTTAATAATATAAAAACAGGTAGCCAAGTATGGATGAGTCATAGTGATACTATAAAGCAATTACCTGAAAATGGCATGTTGCTGGCAAGCACGCATGATGTGGAAAATGCAGCGTATAAAATTGAAGGCGAACAAACTTATGCCATTCAATTTCACCCAGAGGTATATCATACAACAGATGGTAAGCAGTTACTAGAAAATTTTTTAGTGCACATTGCAGGTGTTAATCAAGACTGGACGCCTCAATCATTTGTTGAAGAAACCGTTGATGAGTTAAAAGAAAAATTAGGGAATGATAAAGTTGTTCTAGGACTTTCAGGTGGTGTGGATTCTTCAGTAGCCGCCATGTTATTGCATAAAGCCATAGGTAAAAACCTCTATTGTATTTTTGTAAACAACGGCTTACTGCGCAAAAATGAATTTCATGATGTATTAGAGCAATACAAAGGAATGGGATTGAATGTAAAAGGTGTGGATGCTTCGGCACGCTTTTTGGATGCATTAGCTGGGTTGAGTGATCCCGAGCAAAAGCGAAAGGCTATTGGTCGCGTGTTTATTGAGGTGTTTGATGATGAAGCCCATGAAATAACTGATGTGAAATGGCTAGCACAAGGCACCATTTATCCAGATGTAATTGAGAGTGTTTCGGCCACAGGCGGTCCTAGTGCTACTATTAAAAGTCATCACAATGTTGGCGGATTGCCAGATTTTATGAAGCTAAAAGTTGTAGAACCATTAAAGGCTTTGTTTAAGGATGAAGTTCGAAGAGTAGGAGCCTCTATGGATATGGATAAAATGCTATTAGGGCGTCATCCATTTCCTGGTCCTGGATTGGCTATTCGGATTTTAGGTGATATCACAGCCGAAAAAGTTCGTATATTACAAGAGGTTGATGCCATATTTATAGGTAACCTTAAAAAGTATAATTTGTATGATAGTGTTTGGCAAGCAGGAGCAATCTTACTGCCTGTAAATAGTGTAGGAGTCATGGGTGATGAACGCACATACGAAAAATGTGTGGCATTGAGAGCTGTAGAAAGCACTGATGGTATGACGGCAGATTGGGTGAATTTACCTTATGAATTTTTGCAAAAAACGTCCAACGAAATAATAAATAAAGTTAAAGGCGTTAATAGAGTAGTGTATGACATTAGTTCAAAACCACCTGCAACAATTGAATGGGAATAGTCCATTTTAAACATTGAAGCGTATATTAATAAAGTATCATAAATGAAACAGTTTTTTTATCTCCTATCCTTTCTATTAATTTTTGGTTGTGTTGCAACCAACGCTCAAAATTATAAAACTCATAAAGTCAAAGAAGGAGAGACTATTGAAGGTATTGCAAAAGTATATAACGTAACACCATTTGATATTTACAGCCTCAATCCAGATGCCAAAAAAGGCATAAAACGAAATACGGTATTAATTATTCCAAAATCAAAGTTAAGCCCTTCACCTCAAGCATCAATAACAAAAGAATTAGTTGGTTTTAAAGACCATAAAGTAAAACGTAAAGAAACATTATATAGTTTATCTAAAAAGTATGATGTTGAAGAGGATGATATCAAAAAGCACAATACGTTTTTATATGCTAATAATTTAAGAAAGGGAGACCGATTAAAAATTCCTGTTTTTAAGCGTGTATTAGAAGTGGTAGAAGTCAAAGAGCCTTCAAAGCAATACACGGTATTGCCAAAAGAAGGCAAATGGCGTATAGCTTATAAATATGGGATAACGGTTGATGAGTTAGAAGCTTTAAACCCAGGTATGGCAGAGGTGCTTAATCCAGGTGATAAAATAAATGTTCCTAATATTGAATTGGCCGAAGAGAAAAAAGTTGATAATCAGTATTCATATTATGAAGTTTTACCAAAAGAAGGTTTTTACAGATTGAAACTGAAGTTAGGTTTAGATCAAGCTGAATTAGAAGCATTGAATCCGGAATTAAAAGATAGCGGATTAAAAGTAGGTATGGTATTGAAGATTCCTTATACTCAAAAAGTCGTGAATACATCAAGTGCTTTAGAGCCAGTAGATTTATCAAGTGGCATTGATAGACGCAAAACAAAACACGTCGCTATAATGTTACCTTTTAAATTAAACAAGGTAGATATTGATTCTGTGGCCGATACAAAAGCACAAATGAAAAAAGACCCCTTCTTAAAAATGTCATTGGATTTTTATTCGGGCGTTGTTGTGGCTTTAGATTCTCTTGACAAAATGGGAGTTTCATTAAAAGTTGATGTGTATGATACCAAAAACTTAACTAGTGAAGTTTCAAAAATTCTAAATGAAAATAATTTTGAGAATGTAGATGTTGTTATAGGACCCTTTATGCCCAATAATATTCAGAAAGTAGCTTCACAATTACGAACGGATAGCATACCTGTTGTATCTCCAATTACAAAAAATGTAACGCTTACTGATAATGTTTTTCAATCTAGACCATCAGAAGATTTATTGTATGATAAAATTGTAAACTACGTAAAGCAAGACACTTCAATTAACCAAATTATTATTATTGCTGATAATGACCATACCAAAGTAAGTAATGATTTAAAACGCGAATTTGCTTTTGCACCACAAGTTTATTCAAGAAAGAATAAAGAAGGACAGGATGCTTATTATATATTGGATGACGATATTATTCCTAAACTGAAACCAGGAAAAAATCTCGTTTTTCTTGAGACCTCAAATCCTGGATTGGTATCTAATGTTTCAAGTAAGTTAAATGCTTTTATTACAAAAGACCGCCAAATTATTTTGGCAACTTCAAATATGAGTGCTGCTTTTGAAGATGACGAAGTTTCTAATTACCATCTATCAAATTTACAGTTTCTATTTCCTACCATTGCCAAAACCTATAATGAGGATGAAAGTAACAGTTTTTCCAAAAATTATATAAACAGATTTGGCGTCACGCCAAATAAAGTTGCTGTAAGAGGGTTTGATGTAACAATGGATGTTATTTTAAGGGTCTTGAATTATGAAGATTTGTATGAATCGGTCAATATGGCACCATTAACATCTTATGTTGAGAATAAATTCGCGTACAAAAAGCAACTATTGGGTGGATATTACAATACCACGGTGTATTTGGTAAAATATCAAGATTTAAAAATTGTTGAGGTCACTCCAAATTCAGATGTCTCAGATCAGTTTAAGCAATAATTTTGCATGAATCAGCGTTTTATTAAGTGCTTTACGCCTTAAAAATGAACAAAATATTCTTTGCCTTTTATTGTGTTATTTGCCTTCTTATAGTAGAAAAGGAAATGGCATGGTCACCTGACTACAAATTACAATGGTCAGATTTTCAAGGTACACCTAATAATAATTCTGATGCTGCCGCCACTACAGCTTCCGGAATTACCTTTGGTTATAGATTAAGTGAGACTGATGGTAATATTACAGATTTTACCGCTGATGTAACAGCACATTTTTATCCTGATAAATCTTGGTACAAACCAGAAGAAGTTAGCAACCATATTTTGGAGCATGAACAGTTGCATTTTGATATTACTGAGCTCCACGCACGTAAATTACGACAGCAAATAAGTGAGTTATCTATATCCAATTCTGTTGGTAGTAAATTAGATGCATTACACTTACAGATATTACAGGATTTGAGCACTATGCAAAACAACTATGATAACGCTTCTGATTTCTCAAGAAATAAAGAACAACAAAAACTTTGGAAGGATAGTATTACTGAACAGTTGAATGCTTTAAATAGTTTTATAAAAGCGGAATAAATGGCGCTACAACCCGATAAGGATTTCTTAATAAAATTGGCACATACCAAAATGCCTTATGGTAAATACAAAGACCGTTATTTAATAGACTTACCAGAATACTATGTGGTTTGGTACCACACAAAAGGGTTCCCAAAAGGCAAATTAGGAGAATACTTACAAACAGTTTATGAACTAAAAGTAAACGGATTGGAAGAGTTAATCAGAAACATTAAGACCAACTTTCCAAAGAAATAAAACCTGTCTTTTATTTTAAAAAGGGTAGCTGAAAACGAGCAATAGTATTAAGAAATTTTGTATTATTCGTTTTATTCTTTAATTCCATAAATATTTCAGAAACTAAAAGCAGTAAAAACCCTTAAGATACAAGAACAGCAAATAGGCGACGGTTATGAGCTGTACACGTTGTAATGGGTTACTTTTTATTTATCGTTTTTATAGAATTCTAAATTTTCAATAAGCCTATCAATAGAAGGAATAGTCGTTTCAAATTTAGAAGTCAACCGAATAACTCCACTTTTAAATAATTCAAGGAAAACAATAAAGTCCTCATCATTTTCTGCTACTATTCGCTGCAGATTTAATGTGCTTTCATTTAGATTTAACAGATGATTTGGTGCGAGAAAGTTTAATTTACCATTTAAGGCATATTCGCTTTGTTTTGCAAATGCTGACTTGATTAACCCGAACTGTATTCTGTACATATTATCAATTTGTCTATTTAAGCTATCTGGTAATTGTTTCCATAATTCAGAACCCGCAATAGTTGCATAAACGGGTGAATTTTCATTAAAAAACCATTCGTCTTCAGCTAAATATTTTAGTAGGTATTTTAAATTTAAAGTATCTATGTCACTACTTTTTTTCCAATAATTAATTGATACATCAGAATTACGAATTATTGATTTTCCTATGGCTAAATCAGATGTGAATTCAGCTTTTTTTGATTGTAAGTCAGTAATTAAAACGTCAATTAGCTGGTCTTCTTTATTACGTTCTTTTCTTTTTTCATTCCAATTGTTTATTTGAAGCGCGATCAAAATCCCAATAACCACAAGAATGATTTCACCAATTGCATATTTCAAATATTTTTCAGTTTTGCCTTCAGAAAGCAAGTTTTGTCTAATTTTTCTAAAGAATTTTATCATTAGTTAGTGGTTTCTAAAATGGTAGGATAATTAAAGCGACTCGATGTTGTAATTTGGTTATTTAGTATTTTTTAAATTTTCAATCTCATTAGCAATATCTATTGAATCTTTCTCCATAGTTTTTATGTAGGGTTCTTTTACAGACAAAACTGTTTCAGATGTAATTTTTGTATCAAGAATTTTTAGTATTTCTGTTGCCAAATTTTTTCGGTGTATAGATCTTTTAATTAAGAATAATGAATTCCCAGATACATAATCAAGTACAATTTTAAATTCCGTAGATTTTTTTAATTTTTCAAAATCATTTGGTTTGGCTTTCCTGCCATATCTATATCTATCAAAGTAATTTGGATAAATTTTTTCCTTTAATAGTTTTGTTTCTTCATGACCGATATCCTCTAAATTTTTTGAATCTTCATAATAATGAACAATTTCATTTATTAAATCTTTGTCATCAATAATGTCAATTCCAATATTTAAGAGCCTATCAAATATTTTATAATCGGCTCTTTTTATTTTTGCCAATTCAATTAATGCCAAAGAAGAATCTAAAGATTCTGTATATGGTAAATCGTCATTAATGATATTAATTAATAGATTGGCATTAGTATAAGCCGATTTCAAGTCTTTTCTTTCATTTTTAAGAACAATAGTATCAGACATTATACTTGATCGAAGTTCAATTAAAAGTTCTTGCCTCAATTTTTCTTTTTTCCAATCCTCATTGGCGTTATTTAATTGTAGTGCTATTAAGATGCCAATCACGACAAGCACAATTTCGCCAATCGCATACTTTAAATACTTTCCAGTTTTTCCTTCTGAAAGTAAATTTTGTCTAATTTTTCTAAAGAACTTAATCATTAGTCTGCGGTTTCTGTTAAGGTAGGATAATTAAATATACACATTGTTTCTTAGCACACATTATATGTAATTAAAGAAAAGCTCAATAAAAACACCAAGTACAACACTTAATATGGCTGCCAAATGAGATAAACGTTTTAATTTAAATGGGTTTGAAAATGCCAACCATAAACATAACACTGCACAAATCGCTAAAATTATTGTACCATATAAAGGCACGATACTATTGAAAAGCCCAATTTGATTAAAAAAGGGATCTAACAATGCTGTAAAACCAAAAAGAGCCAAAGTGAAATTAGTCTTTTTATGCCCAATAAATAGATAATAGCTTGCAAATAACAATTCAACACTTATTGCTAATGGACCATATTGGTTATAGTATGCTCTTTTAAAATATAACTCGAACCCTTGAGGAAATTCAATCTTCATGATAAAGGCTATACTCAAAGCAAGTCCGATAATCAAAAGTAATAATGCTATTGTTCTTTTTTTCATGAGTTTTACGTAATGTTTGGCAAACGGTTTAGTCTATGGCTAGTGACATGTTTAAGCAACTAATTTAGCAAACAAAAACGAACGCGAGAAAATTACGAAGGAATTTTCCAAATAAGCTACGACCAAAGCAATTAATTATACACGGTGTTTTAGCATGGTTTTTATGTCTTTGCCAAAAAGTATAATTCCGAATGCAATAAGCGTAAATGAATATCCAAAAATTAACCTATGAGGAGTAGGAATAACATGCCATAAAATCAATGTTGCGAGAATTAAAATTCCGACACCCAACTTTTCAGTTTTCCAATAGTTCAAACTTAATGTTAACAATCCTAGATTAAATACTTTCGAGCTTGGTCCAATAGTCATAAACGTTTTCCAGATCGATGGGACTTGAGTTATGTGGTTCGTAAAATCATCACGTAATTGATCATTTGTGAAACTCCAAAAAATAAAATCAATTACACACATGCCGATTATACAGGTTATTCCGATGATAGTTAGAGGTATACCTATGTAACTAAAAGGTTTCTTGGGAAATGAGATTACTTGAGGAATTAGCAGGACAACGCCAACAAGTAAAGACCAATGAGCAAAATCAATTGGTTCGAGGCTGTAGACAAACGCATTACCTTTTGAAAGAATTATTTGTCCAATTAAAAGGAAGCTAATTCCCATTATAAATAAAATTCTGTAGAACATATTCTGTTGATTAGTTTTTTTTAGCTACTTATACAAGACAAGAATGTTTTATGAATGTTACAGTTTAAAAAAAGAGATTTTCGATATCAGTTTTGAAAATGTGCTAACGGTCTTGGCTATGAGTAGATAAGTGATTTAACGTTTAACTTTGCAAGTACTCACCAAACTGAAAATCCGCGAGACACGAGCGTAGCGAACTGGCGTTAGCAATTTTCGTAAGTAGGCGGGTATTAGCAATGAATTATACACCTTGTTGTAGGCTAGATTTTATCTTAAAAATTTAAATTTGGGATTGTAAATTATATCATTTCCATTACTAATTCTTAATGTATTTAGTAATATGAAAATTAAATTTATGAAGTACATAACCCCAATAATAATGAATATCCTTTTTAGAGTAAAACTTTCTAATATTCCAATTTTTGAAAAGAGAAACCATAAAAAAGGAATAAAAAATAGAAGTAATGTCCAGGTTATCTCAAAATTGACTAGGTCTTTTCCTAATTTATTGATGTTTTTGATTTTTCCTTTTCGTGATGTCCATAGTATGAATGGTATTAAAATTCCAAGTAGAGGAAAGAATAGAAAAGTTAGGGCTGAAAGATTTAGAAACGTCAAATATCTTTTGTCTTCTTTTATAGACCAATCAATTAATTCATCAGGATTTACATTCAATGCATTTGATAATCGTTTGAGAGATTCACCAGTTGGATTTGTCTCTCCATTTTCAATTCGTTGAATAGTTCTTAAACTTAGTCCTGATTCATCGGATAGAAACTCTTGAGACATCCCTTTTTGTTTTCTTAATTCTTTTATTCTTAGTCCTAAAAGATTCTTATTCATCTTCTAAAGTATTAGTTTTTTGTATCTCATTTTTTCTATTACTCATAAATGCAATTGTTATTGAGCCTAATATAAATCCAGGTATTATTTGTACCAGAGATCCATAACCTATATGATTTAATAGAGCTTGTCCAAAATTATTAAAATATAATCCATAATGTGTGCCTATTTCCCAATTTGTGTCAATCCACCAAAACAACGCAACTGGAAACCTTGAAATTGGTGAATAAATTAGCAAACTCAACAATAGTAAAAGATAGGCATGTTTTGTATTATATAACTTTGTTCCCCAATAAATTGCAAATGCTAATGTTAGCCAAAGCAATCCAATAATAAAAATAGCACTATTAGGTAATCCAATTAGTTCAAGTAAGAAGCGAATAGGTGTTAAAATTAATGCAATTATTATTGGAATTTTGGCGAGTTGAAAAGCTCGATAAACTGTTGATTTTTGATTGATATCTAATTCTGTTTCCATTAATATAACTACGATTAAATGTTTGAAACAAAATTAAAACAGTAGTGTGGACATTGATGTCGTCATGTTTACGACATTATTACGTCATCTATGTTTAATATGAGAAGAATCAATAAAACAGAATTTATTTTCAAGCTTGCGTACAACGTGATAGTGTATGATTTGTGCAATTGAAGGTCCTTAGGATTTCAATTATAGCAAATCAGTTGTCTAAATATAAGATTTTAAATTGGAGTAGAAGGTGAGCATTAATTATACAAGGCGTTGGCAATTACTTTTTTAATATTTGGATAATTCTTTTTAGAATACCATTTCATAACTAATAATGTCAATATCAAGATTGGTATTATGAATACACTTCCTTCAGGTCCAAACTCTCCTCCAGTTAGATAATGTCGGTCAGATAAAAAAGAATGTTGTAGTAGAGTTGCTTTTTTATGCCCGCTCGCTGCAAAACCAAATATTGGACCTTGAAAAAAATTCCAACCAATATGCATTCCCATAGATAACCAAAGCATTTGTGTACTTAAATAGCCATATAATCTTAAGAAACCAAAACCTATAATGATTATAGAAGATAAAATTGTTGCATTAGGATTTGCATAGTGAATTAATCCATATAAGAGACAAGAAACTATAATTGCAATTTTTATGCCCAAACCTTCTACAATATTTTGAAAAATATAGCCTCTAAAAACTAATTCCTCCCAATAACCAACCAAAATGTGTTCGAGCAGCATTAGTCCCATAGAGCCAACAGTCACAACGCTCATAAAGTGTACAAAATTAAATGAATTACTTAAACTTGATTCTTGAAAATTAAAACCATTGAATTCTAATAGTCCAAATAAAAGTAACAGTAGAAAAAATACAGCAGCCATTAAGCCACTCAAAATAAATCCAAAAACCAAGTCTTTTATGGTCTGTTTATTCCATTCCAAACCTAAAGAAATAAAAGTCTTTTTGTCCCAAAATTTTCTTGACAAATAAACAGATACCGTTGCTCCAAAGGCTAAAATTGAAACTATTATTAAACTGTAATCCTCTAAAAACGCTCTTTTTGTTATGGCACCAAATAGAGGTTTAACTATGAAAATAAGACTTGAAAATGTAAAAAAGATTAATAGAAATAAAAGGATACGCCACCCAGCTTTTAATCTTTTCACTTTGGCGTTTACTAAAATGTTTTTCATAATATCATTGATTGGTATATATGAAATTGACGAATAAGGAAGTTTTTTGTTACCGTCAAAGTTATTGCCAACGGTTTTATGTATGAGTAGTAGCGGATTTTTACTCACTAACTTTTTAGTTTTGAACTGACGTTTTTTTTATGTTTTGTTTTCGTTTTATGACTTAAACCGCTATTACTTATACACAATATTGTGGCAAGTTATTTCTTTAAACTATTTAAGAAGTTTTGTATAGGTTCAATAATTAATTCAGGTTTTCTTTCAAATTCATAACCAGTAATGAATGGTATAGGTAAATTTACAATTTGAAGCGAAGGAAAAGATTCAACCCACATCTTTGAATCTTGGATTAAGTTTGGTTTAACAACATCTTTGTCAAATTGTTCAACTTGTTTTATTAGTAAAGAATCAGAAGCTATTTTTTTAAAAAAAACCTTTGGCTCTTGATATGGAATATTATCAGCCCTTTGAGCATAAATTAAGATGACATTCATATTCTCAATACCTCTGGTATTATTGCTATTTAAAAATCCAAGTGCAGGAACATTAGGTATAGTATATCCTTCTTGAGCGTAATTTGGACTAAAGGATGTATTAAATTTGACAGTCTCATTAGCGTAGTCTTCACCAGCTTGTGCCCAAAACATCATTTTATGAGCATTCAATGTATCTTTTGCAATAATGTTTTTAAAGGTTGCACCTGGATTACCTGCCAAATAAATTTGCCCGATACATTTTTTAGGATAGTTTTCGGCTAAATGTGTCATCAAAAAACCAGCATATGAATTTCCAATAAATACGGCTTTGTCAATTTCTAAATAGGCCATTAGCTGCAATAAATCATTGGCATCTGCTTGTAAACCTTTTTCCTGATTTTTTGCTTTACTATTACCATAGCCTCTTCTTCCATAACCAATTATTCGGTTGGATTCTTCGAAATTCAGTATAAACTCATCGTATTGACTAATGTCTCTGCTATCTCCGTGAATAAATATTAAAGGAACTTCTTCTCCACCTAAATCATAATATTCAAGTGATGCATCTTTTAATTCTGCCATTTTTTTGTCCTGTCCATATGAAACCGAGACGAAAAAGAAGAGTGAAAACGTTAACAAGGTTAAAAAATTGAATTCTGATTTTTTCATAATTATCTTGGTTTAATTTGCCACAACGGTTGGGCTATGGTTTCGTTGCGGGAAATTAGCTATGATTTTCCGCCGTAACCGAAAGATAGCAAATTGCAATGACACGAGCATAGCGAACTGGCGAAGCAATTCCGATTAGGAGTTCAACCGCAATAAGCCATCTTTGTTGTAGCTAGTTTTTCTTTATAAACATATTCATGACATTAAAGCCAAGTATTTTTCCGTTTTTGTCTTTTTTGAACATTAAATTAGGATAACCCATTTGAGCTACATCTAATACTCCAGTTGTTTCACTACAAAGAACTATATTAACAGGTTGGGGGAAAATAGGGCCTTTTATTTTTAAGTTTTTTCCGTCTATAACAATTTCCAGATTCATTGGTTGACCTTCAACAGAGTTGTCAGTATAACTTCCGGTAAATACATTTAGGTCTATATTTTTATCAGCGTTAATTGCTTTATTCTCGCCTTCAATTAATTTAATTATAAATCTTTCGTATTCTGGTATTTGAGTACTACGTTGATAAACTGCTTTAGTTTTATGGGCAATAACCATATCTAATTCTGGAATAACAGTAATATATTGTCCGTAAGCACCAGCAGCAGTATAAGCACCTTTGAGTAATTTATAATCGGAATCAATATGCAACCACCACATATAACTGTAACCCTTAAAAAGGCTGTAACTAGTTTTGCTAACCTCTGTTGTTGTTTTATCAATCCAGTTTTCTGGAATGATTTGTTTTCCATTCCAATTACCTTTTCTTAACATAAGATATCCAAGTCTTGCCATGTCCCTTGTGGAAAGATAAAAATGATACGCAGGGTGCTTTGAAACTTTATCATTACTATACTTTCTTTGATTCTCTAATTTAAAATCTTGAAATCCCAAAGGAATGGCAAAATCCTCTTCAAAAGCTTTGTAAATATTTTTTCCAGTCTTGTGCTCAAAAATGGTTCCTGCTACATTGAAATCCCAGTTATTATAATAAAAATGCTCTCCAGGTCTGTATTGACCTCGTTCGGGCATATCAGGACCGGATCCTGCATTAGCAGCTGGAAGATAAACTCCAGATCTTGCATTTATAATTTGGTCTACTGTAGCTAGCTTTTCTTCTTCTGTTAGTGGGTTAACATCATTAATTCCTAATTCTTCAAGAGTGCTATTGAGATTAATAACACCGTTGTCAACATACTTCCCATACATCATGCTCAATATACTTTTTCTAGCAGATGCTAAATAACTTATTTCCTCCGTATCACCATACTCCAAGACAATTTTCCCGCCTTTAATAATTAATAATCCTGTTGTATTTAAGCTGTCAATTGCATAACGTTTTAGCAGATTTATTGGACTACATGGTGACTTTTTAGAAATGTAATCCCATTCATTACCTGGATATATGTAACTATCTTGTGCTATTATTTTTTCTAAAAAAAGAAAGACCAATAATAACGTAAAATATAAACTTGTTTTTTTCATAATGATTGGTTTAAATTAGCCACAACGGTTTCGTGTATGATTTGTGCGGAATCAGACGTAGTCAGATTCAGCTGCAAATCAGATGTTTTAAAGTTAGTAATTAAAATTGGAGTAGCGAAGCAGCATGGATTATACACGTTGTTATGCCCTGTTTTTTTCGTTAGATGAAAACTTCCAAGCACCAAAAGCAAGTAAAATATATAGGATAATTATCACTAACATTTGTTGCCAATTATTTGTCAATTCATAATAAAGAATTAAAATTCCACCAATGCTTAATCCAATTATTGAAAGTATAGTCAGAAATGACGATGAATTAGTTTTATCTCTTATTTTAAAATTCGCTAATGCCATTAATAGTGATACTAAAAGAAAAGTAACACTTCCAAATTCAAGAATTAATTCTAATCCACCAATTAAGATTAGAATACTAGAAATTATTGCCATTGCTAAAATTGCATTTTGAGGACTGTTATTTTTTCTAATGGATAAGATATGAGGAAAAAAACCATCTTTTGCAATGACAGACATTTGACGTGAAGAGCCAAAGACAGTTCCGCTAATTGCACTACTTGTTGCTAAAATCGCACCTAAAATAACAAGATTTGTCCCTAATTTTCCTAAAATATTCCCTGCTCCAGATGCAAGTGCAAATTCTTTATTTTTAATAATTTCCTCTGTTGGAATTGCGAACAACGCTCCCATTGATATAACAACATAAATTAGTACAGCTAATGAAATAGCGCTATAAATTGCTCTTGGTATATTTTTTTCAGGATTAGTCATTTCATTTACTGCGTTAATGACCAATTGAAAACCTTCATATGCGACAAAGGTGAGAGAAGCAACAATTAAGATAGAAAAGACACTTGATTCTTGTAAATCTAAAGTCATATTCTTAACAAAGGAACCGAAGTCAGTTGTTCCGTGACTTATTAAAACAATTGAAATAATAGTTAAAACAATAAGTTTGGTATAAACCATTAAGTCCTCAATCTTACCCATTCCATTAACACTCCAAATGTTTATAAAAGTGAATACTCCAATAACTCCTATTGCTATTCCTTTTCTAATCCAAACGTTATCAGCAAATTCAGTACTACTTATGGCGTAAGATGAAAATGTATAAGCATATAATGCTAAAGTACTTATGTAACCAAAAATGATAAACCAACCAATTGCAGAAGCTGAAAAATTAGAATTCGGATAAGTTCGTTTAAAGAAGGAATATGTTGCTCCTTCATCTTTATAATAAAGTCCTAATTTTACATAAGAATAAGCAGCTAACGATGCAATCAGTCCGCCAATAATTATAGCAATTGGTGTAAGGTTTCCGATTAATGAAACTGAAATTCCAAGTATTGTAAAAATTCCACCACCAACCATTCCTCCAAGAGCAATGGCAATTAGTTCAGCCAAACCCAAATTTTTATTTCTTTTTCTGTGCTGTGTCATTTCCTCAAATTGGGCATAACGTATGTATAACACTTATGTATTATATATATACCAAAAAAGTGTGCTTTTGCACCCAAATAAGGCATATATGTTTACTAGTGAGTTTATACCGCTACCCAAATCTAATCATTTTTACCCACTTAAACCATACGTACTTATACGTAGATGTCAGGGGCAAATTTTGGTCAATTTTCCTTAAGGTCTTCGTCAGGTTTTATTCAGGTCTCCTTAAGGTCTCCTTCAGGTCAAGCTGTGAAAATTCCTACAAAAACACATTTTAAAGCGCTTTCCCTTGGTGCTCCTTGCGGTCTCCTTCGGGTTTACTTCGGGTCTCCTTCGGGTTTACTTCGGGTAAGCCATCGAAAATTCTTACAATTTTAAAGTCAATCCCGTTTCCAACCCATAAAAACCCTCAAAATCAAGCCTAAAAAAAATCACGTTTTTAACCCGCATCACATGCCTAAATACCTAATTTAATTTTGTAAATTTGCCTGCGTTTAACAACGCAACATGACAACGACTACTAAATACATCTTTGTAACTGGGGGCGTAACCTCCTCATTAGGAAAAGGTATTATTGCTGCCTCTCTGGCCAAACTCCTGCAAGCTCAAGGATATCGCACTACCATTCAAAAACTGGACCCCTACATCAATGTAGACCCAGGTACCCTTAATCCCTATGAACATGGCGAATGCTACGTCACCGATGATGGTGCCGAAACAGACCTGGACCTTGGTCATTACGAACGTTTTTTAAACGTGCCAACAAGCCAAGCTAATAACGTAACCACTGGACGCATATACCAAAGCGTTATTGAAAAAGAGCGTCGTGGTGAGTTTCTCGGGAAAACCGTACAAGTTATACCTCACATCACAGATGAAATTAAAGAACGCGTACAAATACTAGGTAAGTCTGGCGAGTTCGATATCGTCATTACCGAAATAGGTGGAACCGTAGGTGATATTGAGTCACTACCATACATTGAAGCCGTACGTCAGTTAAAATGGGATTTAGGAGAACACAATGCCATAGTCATTCACCTAACCTTAATACCATACCTATCAGCAGCTGGCGAACTTAAAACAAAACCAACCCAACACAGTGTAAAAACCTTAATGGAAAGCGGTGTACAAGCCGATGTGTTAGTTTGCCGTACAGAACATGAGCTGCCAGAAGACTTACGTAGCAAGTTAGCGCTTTTCTGTAATGTACGCGAAGAAGCCGTTATACAATCTATTGATGCATCAACCATTTACGATGTGCCAAACCTCATGTTAAAACAAGGTTTAGATAAAGTAGTCCTTAAAAAATTAGGACTAGAAAGTGCCACACCAGACCTCACGCAGTGGAATCAGTTTTTAAAGCGCCATAAAAATCCCGTAACCGAAGTAACCATTGGACTAATCGGGAAGTATGTTGAGCTACAAGATTCCTACAAATCTATTTTAGAAGCCTTCATTCATGCCGGTGCAGAAAATGAAGTAAAAGTGAACGTAGAACCCATTCATTCAGAATATTTGAATGAGGATAATATAGCCGTCAAGCTATCACACCTCAATGGTATTTTAGTAGCTCCAGGTTTTGGAGAGCGTGGTATAGAAGGTAAAATAGATGCGGTAAAGTATGTGCGTGAAAACAATATGCCTTTCTTTGGAATCTGTTTAGGCATGCAAATGGCAGTTATTGAATATGCCAGAAATGTATTAAACCTAAAAGATGCCAACTCAACCGAAATGGAAGCCAAGGCAGCCAATCCGGTTATAGACTTAATGGCATCACAAAAAGATATTACAGACAAAGGCGGGACTATGAGACTAGGAGCGTGGTCTTGCGATTTAAAACCAAATAGTATTGTACACAAAGTCTATCAGGCCAATACCATTATGGAGCGTCACAGACATCGCTACGAATTCAATAATAAATACAAATCAGATATTGAACAAGCAGGTATGATTGCTACAGGAGTAAACCCGGAAACAGACCTGGTTGAAATAGTTGAAATACCTAGTCATCCGTGGTTTGTAGGCGTACAGTATCACCCAGAATATAAAAGTACCGTTTCCAGTCCACATCCGTTATTTGTGGCATTCGTCAAGGCAGCTTTAAAACATAAAAACAAGCAAAAAGGTGTCAGTATGGCACAAAAATAATATTGGAAAGCTTTTTGTAAACCCAACGTAGCTCCAAAACCAATTGGAGAAATATAGAAATATGGAAGAAAAGAAATTTGATTTAAATTCGATTATTGGATTCGTTCTTATTTTCGGAATATTAGTGTACATGATGTATACTAATCAACCAACTCCTGAAGAACTGGCTGAACAAGAAAAAGCCAAACAAGAGCAAGTAGAAGCAGAAAAGAAAGCAGCAGAACAAAAAGACACTAAAGTCACCACTACTGAAGACTATTCGGCTGCAGCCGTTCAAGACTCGGCTCAAATGGTGGCTCTAAATAATAAATTAGGAGCCTTTGCTTATTCCGCATCATTACCATCAGCCAGAGCCAATGAAACATTAGTTGAAACCGATCTGTTGGCTATAAAATTCAGTAATAAGGGTGGTTATATTTCTGAAATTAAACTAAAAGAGTTTGTAGATTATAACGAAGCTCCAATCTATATCATCCAAGATGGTAACGCGCAATTTAATATCAATTTTGGCACAACAGATAGCCGCATTCTAAACACTCAAGATCTATATTTTGAGCCTACTATAACCAAAAATGGAGACAACACGGTCGTTTCCATGAAATTAAAAGTGTCTCCTCAACAATATTTAGAATATCGTTATGAGTTGAAGCCTGACGATTATATGATGGACTTCACCATACGCTCGCAAGGCTTAAGTGATGTTTTCAATAGCTCACAAGAGGTTAACTTAAACTGGGACTTAAAAGCCATACGTCATGCCAAGAGTATTTCGTATGAAAACAGATACACCGAAGTGGTTTTTGAATACGAAGGTGGTAAAGACGATTATCTGGGGCAACAAGAACTAACAGATGATACCGCTTCTGATGTGACGTATGTGGCATACAAGCAACATTTTTTCACCTCAATCCTTCTAGCCGATTCGCCCTTTAAAACCGCTAGTCTGGAATCTAGAAACTTGGTTCAAGACGAAGAAATTGATACCGTTTATACCAAAGCATTTGCCACAAAAATGCCTCTGGAATTGCAAGGAGGCGAAATTAATAAGAGCATGAATTGGTATTATGGCCCTAGTGATTATAAAATACTAAATGGTTATGACAGAAACCTGGACGAAGTCGTTCCATTAGGATGGGGAATCTTTGGATGGATTAACCGTTATGTGTTTATTCCATTGTTTGGTTTTTTAAGTGGCTTCTTGCCATATGGTATTGCCATTATAGTCATGACTATTTTGGTACGTATAGTTATGTCGCCAGTAACCTATAAGTCTTATGTGTCTCAAGCAAAAATGAAGGTGTTAAAACCTGAAATAGCCGAAATCAATGCCAAGTACAAGGATAACGCTATGAAGAAACAGCAGGAAACCATGGCGTTGTATAGCAAAGCTGGTGCCAGTCCAATGGCTGGTTGTTTACCAGCACTTATGCAGCTTCCGGTTTTCTATGCACTGTTTCAGTTTTTTCCATCAGCATTTGATTTAAGACAAAAAAGTTTCCTTTGGGCCGAAGATTTATCATCATATGATACCATTGCCAAACTACCGTTCAATATTCCGTTTTATGGTGACCACGTGAGTTTGTTTCCAATATTGGCATCATTGGCCATATTCTTTTACATGCGCATGACCACAGGACAACAAATGGCCTCACAGCCAACGCAAGAAGGCATGCCTGATATGGGTAAAATGATGAAGTATATGATTTACTTTTCGCCAATCATGATGTTGTTTTTCTTTAATAATTATGCATCTGGATTAAGTTTGTATTACTTTGTTTCTAACCTTATTACCATTGGAATCATGTTAGTAATTAAAAACTACATCATTGATGAAGATAAGATTCATGCTAGGATTCAAGAAAATAAAAAGAAACCTAAAAAGCAGAATAAGTTTCAAAAGAAAATGGCAGAAATGATGGAGCAGGCAGAGCAGCAAAAAAAGAATCAACAACGAAAATAAAAAATAAGCTGCCAGTTTTGGCAGCTTTTTTGTTATAACAAATCGTGAATAAATTCGTTACACAAGTATAAAATGAAAATAGATTATATGAAACAGTTTGTGTTATGCGTAATGGTTTTACTATCCGGAACCTTAATGAGTCAATCTTTGAATCAGTTTGATAGCGATGGTAATCGTCATGGTAAGTGGAAAAAAAACTTTGAAGGGACACAAGTCGTTAGATATGAAGGTGAATTTTCACATGGCAAAGAAGTCGGACTTTTTAAGTTTTATAAAAATATAAAAGGCGTACCAGTATTAACCGCAACTAGACAGTTCAATAATACCGATGATTTAGCCGAAGTGACCTTCTATGCATCAGATAAACAAGTTATTAGTGAAGGTTTAATGCGTGGGAAAACCTATGTAGGTCCATGGAAATATTATCATAATAAATCGAAGCAGTTAATGACTTTAGAGCATTATAATAATAATGGTCAACTAGATGGCGATAAATTCATTTACTATCCAAACGGACAAATAGCGGAACAATCATTTTATAAAGATGGCAAATTAGATGGTGAAGCCTTATGGTATACAGAAGATGGTGTACTAATAAAAAAGTATCGCTATGTTATGGGTGAATTACATGGTGAAGCCAAGTTTTATGATAAAGCAGGCGTTTTAGTTGCCGAAGGCATTTATAGAAAAGATAAAAAACATGGTATTTGGAAATACTATGAAGATGGTGAACTAAAAGAGGAGAAGGACTTTACGGTTAAGAGTAAAAATCCGTATAAAAAGAAGAAGTAAAGGCAGTAGTATGACTAATAAAAAACGAAAGCTCCTTAATTTCTTAAGGAGCTTTTCTTATTTAGGTATAAACATTTTAATGTTGTGAGCTATTAATCAATCAAAATGGAGAGTTACCTAAACATAAGTGAGGTCAATATATATATTAATATCAATATTTCAAAATTGTTTAAAGTAAAACTTTCTTTATAAGCTTTAAAATATTGATTATCAGGATGTAAATAATCATATAGTTTTATTACATGATTTAAATTAACGCAATAATTAATGGAATTTATCATCATGTGGTCTTAAAGATCACAGACTAAATTGAATTTAATATTCGGCTAATTGCCGTATATTTGCATGCAATTATGAAGACGCAAAAACGAGTTATAGTAGGCCTTTCTGGAGGTGTAGATTCTAGCGTAGCCGCATATCTTTTAAAAGAACAAGGGTATGAGGTTATAGGGCTATTTATGAAGAATTGGCATGATGATTCAGTTACTATTTCTGATGAATGTCCTTGGTTAGACGATAGTAACGATGCCATGTTAGTAGCCGATAAATTGGGTATTCCTTTTCAAACTGTAGATTTGAGTGAACAGTACAAAGAGCGTATTGTAGACTATATGTTTAAAGAATACGAAAGCGGGAGAACTCCAAATCCTGATGTGCTTTGTAATCGCGAAATCAAGTTTGATGTCTTTATGAAAATCGCCCTTGATCTTGGTGCAGATTATGTAGCAACGGGGCATTATTGTAGAAAAGGTGTCATTGAGAAAAATGGGGAATCCATTTATCAATTGCTATCAGGAGTTGATACCAATAAGGATCAGTCGTATTTTCTATGTCAGTTGTCACAACAACAATTAGCAAAAGCACTGTTCCCAATTGGCGAGTTGACAAAACCTGAAGTACGGGAAATAGCTGCTAAATTAGACTTGGTCACGGCAGATAAAAAAGATTCACAAGGACTTTGTTTTATTGGAAAAGTTAGGCTGCCTGATTTCTTACAGCAACAACTTAAGCCAAAAGAGGGTGTTATTGTTGAGGTACCTGAAACAAATGTCAATTATAATGAACAGATCAATAATTTCGATTCTAAAGTAAAGGAATTGGAGTTTAAATCTCGAAAATTAAAGTATGCTATGACTGATGGCAAAGTTGTAGGCAAGCATCAAGGTGCACATTTCTATACTAAAGGTCAACGCAAAGGACTGGCGGTAGGAGGTACGGTCGAGCCATTATTTGTAATAGATACGGACGTGAAAGAAAATGTTATTTATACCGGTCAAGGAAAATCACATCCTGGATTGTATAAATCAGCACTGTTTATTTCAAATAACGAACTACATTGGATACGTGAAGATTTGGCTTTACAAGCCGGTGAAACCATGTCTGTTCAAGCACGAATACGATACAGACAGCCCTTGCAACAAGCCATATTGCATAAAGTGGAAAGTGGTCTTTATGTAGAATTTAATGAGCCGCAATCGGCTATAACTGAAGGGCAATTTGCTGCTTGGTACCAAGACGACGAACTAATTGGGTCGGGTGTCATTTCTTAAATTTTGTCATTCCTGCGAAGGCAGGAATCTAAATTCATTTTCTTACTTTTGAACATGTCAATTCGAGCGTGGTCATTAAGGCAACTCGAAGTGTAGTCGAGAAATCTTCCATAAAATCAATAATATGCAAAATAGAATAACCGAACTCTTCAATATACAATATCCAATCATTCAAGCTGGTATGATATGGAATTCAGGCTGGCGCTTGGCTTCGGCGGCTAGTAACGCAGGTGCTTTAGGTTTAATTGGTGCTGGAAGTATGTATCCAGATGTCTTGCGAGAACATATTCAAAAATGTAAGCAAGCTACCAATAAACCATTTGGTGTGAATGTACCCATGCTGTATCCAAATATTCAGGAAATCATGGGTATTATTGTTGAAGAAGATGTGAAAATAGTCTTCACGTCTGCCGGTAATCCAAAAACATGGACCACATGGTTACAAGAAAAGGGTATTATAGTTGTGCATGTTGTTAGTAGTGTGAAGTTTGCTTTAAAAGCACAAGAAGCCGGTGTTAATGCAGTTGTGGCTGAAGGTTTTGAAGCAGGTGGGCATAATGGTCGTGATGAAACAACAACATTGACTTTAATACCTATGGTAAAAGAACAATTAGAAATTCCTTTAATAGCAGCTGGAGGAATAGCGACAGGACAAGCTATGTTGGCAGCTATGGTATTGGGAGCCGATGCTGTTCAGGCTGGAAGTCGATTTGTGGCAAGCCAAGAGAGTTCAGCGCATCAAGCATTTAAGCAAGTGGTTGTAAATGCCAAAGAAGGCGATACCCAATTGACATTAAAAGAATTAGCTCCAGTTAGATTGGTCAAAAATAAATTCTTTAATGAGGTTCAAGAATTGTATAAAACGGCTCCTTCAATTGAGCAATTAAAAGAGTTATTAGGTAGAGCACGAGCAAAAAGGGGAATGTTTGAAGGTGATTTAGACGATGGTGAATTAGAAATTGGTCAAATAGCTGGATTAATTCACGACATTAAACCAGCAGCTCAAATTATAGAAGACATGATGCTGGAATTTGAGATGGCCAAGCAATACGTCAATAAGCTCTGAAAAATTATATAGGCATCAACGTCTTCTGCCTGAATAAGTCATAGCCTCACCTTTACCAAAGCCATAACTGATGCCAAAAGTAACAAAGCGTCCGCGCAAACTGTAGTTATAAGTTTCAAAAGTCGGTTGTGTTACAAATCGTTCATCAATTCGAGAGGCAAAAAGATCTCTTATACCTAAATTTGCTACAATTTTTCCTTTAAATATTTTTTTACGAAGTCCTAAATCCAGAAAAGCGTAACCACTTTGTTCACCTTGTACGGTTTCAAATCCCGATTGATAATTTCCTGTTAATTCTAAATCAATATCTGCTGGAAACCCTATTTTAGAACCCAATCGGGTTGACCACTGATTACCGGTAAAATCAAAAATTTGGTCTTCAAATGTTCCCTTTCGGTCAAAATAATTGAAGTTAAAATCACCAGTTAAGGTCAACCATTTTGTGGGACTATATTTTCCGTTGGTTTCAAAACCAATAGTGGCGTTTGTTCCAATATTTTCAGGCCGTGTTATCACGACGTTATCTTCAGAATACGAAACACGCTCAACAACATCTGTTGTGTATCTATGGTATAGACTGGAACTTAATGAGGCTTTACCAATTTTGTATATACTGGTTAACTCATAAGAATCCGTGAATTCTGGCTGTAGGTTTGGATTACCTACTCTTACATTAAAATTGTTTCTAATGTTAAAAAACGGATTTAGGTCCCATAATCGTGGTCTAAAAATACGTCTGGAATAACCGGCTTGAAGCGAAAAACCTTCACTCACTTTATACGAGGTATGAAACGAAGGGAACAAATTGGTGAAGTTTTGCGCATTGGCTTCATTGGTATTAGTGAGTAACGTGTTGAGGTCTGTATTTTCAATACGCAGACCTAGTTTTAAACCCCAAGTGTCATTTTCATAAGCACCTGTTGCATAAACACCTAATACTTTTTGATTCCATTCAAAATTATTAGTTAAGTTTTCATTGATGACATAAGAGCCATTTATTAAATCTTCAACTTCAAAATCGTTACCTACATCATTGATAACATATTGTAAACCGGTTTCTATAGTGAATAGTTCATTAATTGGATTTACGTAATCTGCTTTAAACGTATAATCCGCTTGTTGAAATTCGGTAGCGGTACGCTGATTGCTATTTTGGTCTTCGCCTTCAATAGTTGTGTCTGTAAATAGTGACGATTGGTCTTTCCCAAAAAAGCTTCCCAAAGCACTTAACTGAAACGAATGGTCTTCATTGTTCTGAAAGGTTTTTTTCCAGTTAAATTCGTATTGCCATTTCGGGTTTGTGGCTTCGGTAGTCTCTTCACGCACCCAGCGGGAAATTAAATTATTACCCTCAAAAAAACTAAAATTAGTTTCAGAGGGCTGGTCTTCAATTTCATAGGCAAAATTCCCGGATAGTGTAAATACATTGTATTCATTTAAATGATAATCGGTCCCTAGTGTGATATTGAAAAAGGTTTCATTTCTAAATTCTTCTCCATTGCTAAATACCGTTTCATCATTAATAAGATTATAGTTAATGGCTTCATTGTCTCTTGGCAGGGAGCGATATCCTGCACCAAATTGTGTAAATAGGTTGAATTTTTCAGTCCTACGATTGATACTGCCACCAATACTGTGATTGTCAGGTATTCCGGTATTGGCAGATATTGAACCATTCCAGCCTTGCTTTTCTTCCTTTTTTAAGATGATATTGAGTATTCCAGAAGTACCCGAAGCTTCATATTTTGCTGATGGATTAGTAATAACTTCAATGCTTTCAATCATATCGGCTGTTATAGTGCCAAGTGCATTCCCTGATTGATCAGCCAATATAGACGGTTTACCATTAATTAAAATTTGTACACCACCACTGCCACGCAGACTAACTTCGCCTTCAATACTCACATTAACCGAAGGTACATTGTTTAAAACCTCAAGGGCACTAACACCAGTACTACTTATGTCTTTTCCAACATTAAACACACGTTTATCTAATTTAAAAACTGTTTTTGAAACTTCACCAGTTAACACCACTTCATCAAGTGCTTGACTATCTGGAGCCAATGTTATTGTCCCTAAATTCGCAGTGCCATCTGCAACCGAAAATGTAGAAATGGTTTTGGTTTCGTAACCCATAAAACTAATTTCAAAATACACGTCTTTATTAGGGATTGTAGTTTCGAATTTACCAAAGTCATCTGTTGTAGTTCCTGATATAATGGACTTTGAGGATGCGTTATAAATAGCAACGGTAGCATAGGGCATGGGTTGATTACTTTCTTCTTCAACCAATGAACCCCTAACCACAATTTCTTGGTTCTGTGCAAAACTAAAACTACAGTTTAGGATCAATAAAATGGTGAAAAGCGTATAATTGAAATATGTATTCATATAGCTGGAACAGGTAAAAACAATAATAAATAGGTGATATTAAATAAATAAACAGACCATGCTGTTTTTATTCGGCAAAAGTAACTGTTTTTATTTTAAATAATCGGCTAGAGCCATTATCAGCTTTATTGAATTCCCTTAATAATGTTTCTAAATTTAAAGGTTGTTTGTGATCAACTTTCGTGTGGTCACGCTTACTTGTAAAATAAAGCGTGTTATCTTTTACAAATGGACAATAATCCATTTTATCTGAATTAATATTAGGGCCTAAATTTTCGGCTTGCTCCCATCCATTTTTGGTTAGTCTGCTGATGTAAATATCACCACTTCCCAATCCGTCTTTTCTATTGTAGCCGCCAAAAAGTAAATACGATTCATCTGGTGCAATAAAAGCATTGTACTCATAACTTTCTGTATTAATGGTTTCAGGTAAAGCTTCCGGTTCTTGATATGTACCATTTAATAATTTACTGACGTAAATATCATCCTTTCGGTTTTTAGTCGTGTCATCTCTCGTAAAATAAAAGTTACCATTATTTGCTATTGAAGGGTAGAATTCCCCATGTTCAGTATTTATGGGACTTCCCAAATTTTTTGGTGTAGACCAAGGCGCTTTGAGATTTGCACGTTCAACATACCAAATATCAAAATCTTTGGGTTGTGTTTCGATTTGATTAAGTGGTCGAGTGGAAACAAAATAAAGTTTTAAACCATCATGCGAAAAGAATGGCTCTAAATCAAAATGCATTCCTGAAAATGACGCTACTTGAGGCTTGTTCCAAATATTATTTTCTTTTGTTACCGATATTATAACCGATAAGTTTCCCATGACACTTTGTGCCGTAAACATCATTTCATTACCATTTGGTGAAATAGCAATATCACGAACATTTGGAAATTCAGAGGTTATATCAGATGCAAACGGTATAGGCATTTCTTGAGAATTGCCAAATAAACAGAACAAACAGAAAATAGAGAAATAAATATGTTTCATAGTAGAACTTTTAAACAAGATAATAATTACTGATAATCACCTGTCTTAAGACTTTGTTAATCTGTAAAATTTTACGGTATAAAACCAAAAGTAATGCACTACTTTTGCCTCATGGTTTTGAGCAACTATACCAAAGAGTTTAAATATAATTGGCAATTAGCTTCACCAGTCATGCTCGGCATGCTAGGTCATACCTTTGTGAGTTTTGTTGATAATATTATGGTAGGTCAATTAGGTACAGCTGAATTGGCAGCCGTATCCCTTGGTAATAGTTTTATGTTTATAGCTATGTCATTGGGTATTGGTTTTTCAACAGCCATTACACCTTTGGTTGCGGAAGCAGATGCAGAAAATAATTTTGCGTCTGGAAAATCAGCATTTAAACATGGCTTGTTTCTCTGTACTATTTTAGGAATTCTATTATTTCTAATGGTGTTTTTTGCAAAGCCGTTAATGTACCTCATGAAACAACCTGATGAAGTTGTGAAACTGGCCATTCCATATTTAGATTTAGTAGCTTTTTCATTAATTCCTTTGGTAGTTTTTCAGGCTTTTAAGCAGTTTAGTGATGGCTTATCGATGACGCGCTACCCTATGTATGCAACCTTGATTGCCAATATTGTTAATGTGGTATTAAACTATGTTTTGATTTTTGGAAAACTAGGTTTCCCGCAATTAGGAATCGTTGGTGCTGCCTATGGTACTTTAATTTCAAGGTTTGTAATGGTCGCCTTTTTATGGTGGCTTTTAAAAGGTCATGAGAAGTCTAAAGCCTTTGTAACACATATTAAATTCTTTGTATTGAATTCAAGCATGATTAAAAAACTAATGAATTTAGGATCTCCAAGTGCCATGCAAATGTTTTTTGAGGTAGCTATTTTTACCGCAGCCATTTGGTTAAGTGGCTTATTGGGTAAGAATGCTCAAG
This sequence comes from Hanstruepera ponticola, assembly GCF_012931685.1. Taxonomy (GTDB): domain Bacteria; phylum Bacteroidota; class Bacteroidia; order Flavobacteriales; family Flavobacteriaceae; genus Hanstruepera; species Hanstruepera ponticola. The sequence continues at coordinate 404,279 of NZ_JABANC010000002.1, read as the reverse complement.
CGGCTAATCAAATTGCTTTAAACTTATCTTCCATGACGTTTATGGTGGCAATGGGTTTAAGTGTTGCATCTATGATTAGGGTTGGTAATCAAAAGGGATTACAAAATTATTTTGAATTAAGGCGTATTGCGTTTTCACTGTTTTTAATGGGAACCTTATTTGCTATTTTATTCGGATTATTGTTTTTTGCATTTCATAATGAATTACCAAAATTATATTTGGATCAAAACGATTTATTGAATGCTGTTGATAATACTGAAGTAATGGCTATAGCCTCTAAATTGTTAATTGCTGCCGCAATATTTCAAATAAGTGATAGTATTCAAGTTGTTGTATTAGGAGCACTACGTGGTTTACAAGATGTGAAAATACCAACAATAATTACGTTTATTTCGTATTGGATTATTGGGTTTCCAATCAGTATTTATTTTGGGAAAGCTGATAGTTTGGGTAGTTTTGGAATCTGGCTTGGATTGTTAGCTGGTTTGACTACTGCTGCTATTTTATTGTATATTAGATTTAATTATTTAACTAAAAAGTTAATTGATGCAAAACATGGAACTTCCTAAATTTATTTTAGGCGATAATACCGATTATCCAGACGCTATTTATGTGATACATACCGAATTTCCAAGATTTATTATTAATCTTGAAAATGATGAAGTGGAATGGCTTGAAGATTTCGATCAACACGATCAACGTGAACTGGAAACAGAAGCTGAAAATTTAATTGAACAAGCCAATAAATTCTACGATAGGGAAGTAGAACGCTACGAAGAATAGTTATGCTAGAACAATTAGTACAATTAGATACAGATCTTTTTTTATATCTCAATAATTTAGGAACAACTACTTGGGATGGATTCTGGATGTTTTATACCACTAAATTTTACTGGATTCCATTGTATGCCATTTTGTTGTTTTTGATATACAAAATGCCAAATCCTAAAATATTTATTTTAACCGTTATCATCATTGCTTTAATGATAACCTTTACTGACCAAATTGCTAATTTGTTTAAAAAGGTATTGGTACTTCGTTTGAGACCTTGCCATGAACCAGCTCTAGAAGGGTTGTTTAGATTAGTGAAACCATATTGTGGTGGTCAGTTTGGATATTTTTCAGGGCATTCATCAAACTCTATGGCAGTTGCTATATTTGCTGGGTTTATGTTGCGTTATAGGTTTAAATATTTACTATATATTTTAATTGTATGGGCAATTGGTATGGGATTTAGCCGTATTTATATTGGCGTGCATTATCCTCTTGATGTTTTGAGTGGATGGATATTTGGAGGGCTTTCAGGCTATGCGTTTTATCGTTTGGATAAATTCCTTCAAAACCGATTTAGAATGCGTTAATGTCGTTTTGTGAGAATGTAGTAATTAGCTTGTAAGCGTTCTTTGTACTGCCTTGAATTTGAACTAACTTGGTTTAAATCAAAAGTCTCTTGTTCTTCTATTTGATATAAGGATTGTAGATATTCTGCATCCTTAGGACTAATACCAATAGCTAATAAACCAAATGTATCTTCTTTTGGGAATTCAATAGAGCCATCTTTTAATTTTATTGGAGGAATCTTATCACCATATTGCCAAATCACTTCTGGCGCTATATAATTAAACTGATATAAGTTCAAGTCACTTTGTTGTTTTAACTCTGAAATAGGTTTGTAAGTATCACTTATTAGAGCATTTTTAAGTGGTAATGCAGTAATAAGTAAAGTTGCAAATAAACCAAAGGTTAAGTAAAAGACATTTAACAGTTCTTTTTTTCTTAAATTCTTAAAAATTAAAATCCCAATTCCAAAAAGGATTAATCCAGAAATTATAAAATACAAAAAGTAGCCTTCCATAGAATCTTTCAAAAGCCAACCAACTATAAATGCATAGATGATTCCAATTAGACCAATCAAACCAAAATTAAAATACACAGGAAGTGTTTCGCGTTTGTCCTGTAGAGTTTTAAATTCTGTAATTAGATAATTTATGTAAAAGCTAATATTAATGGATAGCGGAATTAAAACAGGCATCAAGTAGCGTGATTTTTTTTCTGGAATTAGCGACAATAATATAACCGCTAGTAATGTCCATAGTAAACTGAACTGATAAGCCTTTAGGTTTTTAACTCTACTCTTTAAATAAGGATATATTAAGCTAATAAATGCAGGAATGGTCCATATACCACTTTGCGTAAAGAAACTCCAATAATAATAAAATGGTCTCACGTTGTAACTGCTCCAATTTCCCGTTTCTTTTTCTGTAATAGCAGCAAAGGTTTCAGGATCATAGGCCCGAACATATAGATACCACCAACCTCCAATTAGAATACTAATTACTAAAATACTAACAATAGCAATGAGTTTTTTGGGTAAAGGTTTATACTTAAAAGTAAAACCATACGCTAACAAAAATGGTAAGAGTAAAGCATATAATGAAACAGGACCTTTACTTAAAAATGAACATCCTATAAATAAGCTTGCTAAAAACGCATATTTCACATGGAATTTCTTTTGCTCTAAAAATTGAAATAGAAAGTAAATTGCAACACACATAAAACCATGAGTAAAAATATCCCAAGGTGCTTCAATAATAATTCCTATGATGTAAAATGATGAACCAGCTATCAGAGCATTTCTAAATGCAAAAGTGTTATTTTGGGTTAGCCCTCGTGAAATTTTAAATACAAAAACAACTAGTAAAATCACAAATAAAGCAGCAGGAAGACGCATAGCGAATACGCTTTTTACACCAAAGAATGCTGCTGAAATAGCTGTAAGCCAGGTTGGTAGTGGTGGTTTTTCGTATCGTGCTTCTCCATTCATAGTTGTTAAAAGCCAATTGTTATCCGTTAACATCTCACGAGCTGTAATAAAATTACGAGCCTCCATAATTGTCACATCTAGCACTTCCAAATTAGGAAGTAAAATTAGGAGGAATATTAGGCAGAGCGTTAAAACAGGATATGAATCAACTAGTTTCTTTAGCATATCTGTAAATTAAAAAAAGATTTCTAACATAAATGGTAGCACCTAAAATATGACCGATAAATAAAACAGGATCTTTTCTGAAAAAGGCATAGGTTAAAATTAGCATTGAACCTATCAAACTTAATGACCAAAAGCCCATAGGTAGAGAGGACTCTTTTTGTTTTTCGGAATACAACCATTGATAGACAAAACGCAATGTAAATACAATTTGCGAAATAACTCCTAAAATTAATAGCCACAAAGGTATGGCATCATTTCTAAATAATTTTTCTACATCAATACTGTTATTATTAAAATAATAAATAATAATAAAAGAAGGCACTAATAAAATAAACCATTGCAACCATTTTGGCATTTGATCCCATTTGTTTTGTAGCTGAAGATTTCTAATATAGATGAAATAGGTAAGGCCTTGACCGAGCATTATGGCGAAATCATCCCGTAAATAGCCATAAACAAATAATAAAAATGATGCAATTAGACTTAAAGTCCAGAAAATAGTTGGTGTAATGACGCGACCTTGCTTTTCAGAATAAATCCATTGAATGATGAGTCGTGAGGAAAATAATATTTGAGCCAGAAACCCAATGCTATATATTATCCAATTACTCATTCGCTCTTTTTTGCAACGGAATAGTTAATATATTTTTTTTTCATCCATAAATAGGCAAAGCAATCCATTAAGGGCCCAATTAGCCTATTCCAAACACCAAATTTAGCCTGACCAGCAACACGCGGAAAATGCTGTACGGGAACTTGAATGATTTTCCCATTTTGTAATAATATCATAGCAGGTAAAAACCTATGTAAACCTTTGAACATAGGAATGCGTTTAGCATAATCTGTTTTTATGACTTTTAGAGGGCAACCTGTATCATCCATACCATCTTTTGTAAAGGCTCTGCGAATACCATTGGCAATAGTTGATGACATGTTCTTTACAAACGAATCTTTTCTATTTGCTCTTACCCCAGTTACCAAATCGTATTCACCAATGTGCTCTAACAATAAATTAAAATCTTCAGGTGCTGTTTGTAAGTCAGAATCAATATAACCAACTAATTCAGTATTAGCATGATCAAAACCAGCTTTTATGGCAGCGCTCAAGCCTCTGTTTTCAGCAAAACTGATAAAAGTGAAATTATCATGTCTGTTAGAAATGTCTTCAATAAGGTCTTGACTGGCATCTTTTGACCCATCATTTACAAAAAGAATTTTAGTTTTCTTTTTGGCTATTTCGCTATATTTAAGGAGTTCTTTTTCAACGCGAAGGAGGTTGTCTTCTTCATTATATACAGGTACAATAATAGTAAATTCGTAATCCATATTTAATGGGTTGGTTTTACAAATGTATTCTTTTTTATAGAATTCTAATCTTACAGAAAAAAAATGTTTCTTTGTACAAGATATTAGATTTATGAAAATATTAGTTACAGGTGCTGTTGGTTTTATAGGTTCTCATACTGCTGAACGATTGAAACATTTAGGGCATGATGTGGTAGGTCTTGATAATTTTTCTCCTTATTACAGTGAATCATTAAAGAAATTGAATGAACGTGATTTAGAAAAAATTGGTATTCAGGTTATAAAAAAAGATTTACGGGATACTGACCTTAAGGAGAGTTTGCCTTTAGATATTGAATACATATTCCATTTCGCAGCCCAGCCAGGAATATCGTCGTCTTCAAGTTTTGAAGATTATTTTTCCAATAACATTATTGCCACTAAAAACTTAATAGACTATGCTTTAAAACTGCCAAATTTAAAGCTTTTTGTTAATATTGGTACATCATCAATTTATGGATTGGAAGCGACATTTCCAGAGGATATAGCGCCTAAGCCAGCTTCTCATTATGGTGTTACAAAATTGGCTGCTGAACAATTGGTTCTTCAAAAATCTAGAGAAAAACAATTAAAGGCATGCTCACTACGTTTGTATTCGGTTTTTGGACCTCGTGAACGTCCTGAAAAGATGTACACAAAATTAATTGCTTGCGGTTTTAACCAAGAAGAATTTCCGCTTTTTGATGGAAGTGCCAAGCATCTACGTAGTTTTACTTACGTTGATGACATTGTAGATGGTGTGGTGAGTGTGATCGGTAAGGAAAATTTGGTTGATGGTGAAGTTATTAATTTAGGTACTGAAATAGAACATACCACCCAAGACGGTATTGATGCTGTTGAAAAAATCATGGATATGACTATTAAAATAAACCATGTTGAAGCTAGAGCAGGTGATCAGTGGCGAACAAAAGCCAATATAGATAAAGCGAGAAAGTTGTTGAATTATAATCCGGAAACTACATTGCTGGAAGGAGTGGAGAAGCAGGTCGCTTGGTATAAAGAAAACTTTCTATAATTCCTTTTTTAAGTTCAGCAAGTAGTTTGCTGCTGCAAAAGGTGTTGTTTGGTTTTTTTCAATTAAAAGTAACTGCTCTTTTAATGCTTTTTTTATAACAGTATTTTCAAAAAAGTCAGTATGGAGCTTATCTTTGATACTTTGCAATAGCCAGAACTTATTTTGATCTTGACGTCTTTTGGAAAAATAATTATTTGCTTTAGTTAGAGTTAGGTAATCAGAAATAGCATTCCAAATACTGTCAATTCCATCATTTTTCAAGGCACTACATAATAATACTTTTGGTTGCCATTCAGATTCCTTTTTAGGGTAAAGATGGAGTGCTCTATTAAATTCCACTTTAGCTAATTTAGAAGCTTTTAAATTGGAGCCATCTGCTTTGTTTATTGCGATAAGATCTGCCATTTCAATAATACCACGTTTTATACCTTGCAACTCATCACCAGCACCTGCCAATTTTAAGAGTAAAAAGAAATCAACCATGTCATTCACCGCAGTTTCGCTTTGACCAACACCAACGGTTTCAATAATAATGGTGTCAAAACCTGCTGCTTCACATAATATGATGGTTTCACGAGTTTTTCTAGCTACACCTCCCAACGTGTCGCCAGAAGGGGATGGTCTGATAAAAACATTGTTGTCTTTTACCAAATCTTCCATACGGGTTTTGTCACCTAGAATGCTTCCTTTGGAAATAGAACTACTTGGGTCAATAGCCAAAACCGCAATTTTATTTCCTTTTTGAGAAAGATATTTTCCAAAACTCTCAATGAATGTGCTTTTTCCTACACCAGGAACTCCTGTTATCCCTACGCGAATTGACTTATTGGCATAAGGGAGGCAGGCTTTAATTATGTCACTGGCAGTTTTATAATGGCTTGGATTTTTACTCTCAATAAGTGTAATAGCACGACTTAAAGATGAAATATTTCCTTTTAAAATTTCTTGTACTAATTCAACAACAGACGGCTGTTTTTGCCGTTTCAATTTTAATTTGTCTAAAGCAGCTTCGTTGGTGATTTCTGAATCAGAAACACCATGTTGCTCACTTAAAGCAGAAATATGTGGTTTTTTTTTAGTCAAAAGTTTCTATAGGTACCTCAATTTTGGTTTTGTCCCATGCCATTGTTAATGCAATGGCGTCTAACGTGTTATCAAATCCTATGGTAAACTGTTCAACAGTTTTATTAATATGTTGCACAGGTACAGCCAAACTAATAATATCAAATTCAGGTTCGCGCATAGGTTTCATTTCTTTATCTACTCCCCAAGCATATTGTTTTGTGTTAAACATAATTTGCCATGTGGAATCATTTGGAATGGTCCATAACGTGTATTTTCCTGCTGGAAGTGAATCGTTATTTATTTTTAAGGGCTTGTTTGTTTTAAACGTAGTCGCCTCATTGGCACCTGTTCGCCATACTTCTTTATACGGAACTAAACCACCAAAAATTTCCCTGCCACGTTTTGATGGTCTATTATAAACCACATCAAGCTGTAAGTCATTTTCTACTAGTGTCACAGTATCAATCGGACTTTTGCGAGGGACTAATAAGCTATCATCTATAAAATATGAGTAACAAAAAAGACCAATAGCAACGATTAATAAAAAACCAAAAAACCATTTAAATAGTTTATTCATTGATGTTTGAGATTAATTAAGATAAAGATAATTCAATTCTAAATGCTACTAAAATAGTAAGCAATATATTTTTATTATAGAAAAATAAATATCTTTTTGCAACATTCATATTTTTATGTCGTCTTTAAGATGAACTAATCAAAAAACCAAAAAGTAAAGCATGTTTCAGACTGATATCATTGAAAAATGCAAAGCAAATGATCGTAAAGCACAAATGCAGTTATACAGCCAGTACTGCAATGGTATGTATATAGTTGCCAAACGATTTATTAAGAATGATGCTCAAGCTGAAGATGTTGTTCAGGATGCCTTCATTAAGGCATTCACAAAACTACATCAATATCATGCTGAAGTTACTTTTGGGGCTTGGTTAAAACGTATTGTTATAAACACCAGTATTGACACGCTTAAAGCCAATAAACAACGTCTGGTTGAATTGGAGGAGGTGCACCTGAAAGTGGTTGATACTAGTGATGATGACAAATGGTTGGTTGACGATGCTGTGACTATTGAAGAAATAAAAGAAGCCATCAATTCATTATCTGAAAAGTATAGATATGTTGTGATGCTTTACCTGATAGAAGGTTATGATCATCAGGAGATATCTGAAATACTAGATATTACTGAAGTTGCTTCAAGAACACAGCTTTACAGAGGAAAATTAAAATTGCAAGAACTGTTAAAACACATAAAGGATGGCACAAGATATTAGAGATGTAATTAAAAACGATAAAACACCAGTGCATACTAAAATGCAAGAAGGTCATGAGGCACGTTTTCTTAAAAAACTGGATGAACAATTCCCAGAAGAAAAATTGAAATCTTGGTCTTGGTTACGTATTGCTGCCAGTGTAGTTATAGCTTTAGGTTTAGGTTATGGTGCCTATAACTATTTTAAAATAGACGGCCCTAATGTTATTGAACCAAAAGTAGTTGATGCCAATACTCAAGAAGCCACAATGAAATCCTTGGGTGACATTTCACCAGATCTTAAAAAAGTGGAAGACTATTATTTGGCAAATATCAATTTAGAATTGTCAAAAGTGAAGCTAACACCTGAGAACAAAGAGCTTATTGATGGTTATCTAAATCAGTTGGGGGAACTTAACAAAGAATATAAAAAACTTTCAGTTGAACTTACTAATTCAGGTCCTAATGAACTAACAGTTAATGCATTGATTACCAATTTAAAGTTGCGTTTAAATCTTATGTATCGTCTAAAAGAACAATTAAAAACATTGAGTAATTCACAATCAAATCAAAAACGAACAACAGCTTAAATTAATTTAAAAATGAAAAAAATATATATAGTAACGTTGCTTTTATGCTTTTGCTTGAGTGTTTCAGCACAGCAAAAGTTGGATAAAGTTTCACAATCTATCAATGTCAATGATAATGTAAAGATTGATTTAAATACCAGTTATACCAATATTGAAATAGATACTTGGAACAAAGACATTATTGAGGTTGAAGCCTACATTGAAAGTAGTGTATTGAGTAAGGAGGAGTTGCAAAAACATTTAGAAAACTGGAAGATAGATGTTGATGCCTCAAAAGATAGAGTGATTATTTCCTCTGATTTAGGAGGTTTGTCGTGGTCTGATAATTCTAGTCTTTTCGAATTACAATCATTGGATGCGCTTCAGGACCTTGAAGTTGAACTGGCTAATATTCCAGTTATGCCTATGGTTGAAGGCTTATTGGAGTCTATGGATTTAGCCAATATGCCAAAAATGCCGAAAATGCCAAAGATGCCTGATTTACCAGATCTTCCTGATGGTATGAGTAATATCAATTTTGATTATGAGCGCTACCAAGAAGAAGGTGAAGCTTATATGGAAAAATGGAGTAGAGAGTATGGCGATAAATATGGAGAAGCCTATGCTAAAAAAATGGAAAAGTGGGCTAAAGAAGTGGATTCTGAAGCACTAGCTAAATATGAAAAGGATATGGAAGCTTGGGGCGAGAAGTTTGGTGAAAAGTTCGGTGCTAAATTCGAAAAAGATATGGAGAAATGGGGTGATGAATTCGGAGAAAAATTTGGTAAGAGCATGGAGAAATGGGGCGAAGAATTTGGTGAAGAGTTTGGGAAAAGTATGGAGAAATGGGGTGAAGAATTTGGCAAGCAAATGGAGGAGCAAGCAAAGGTTTGGGAAGAGCAAGCAAAAGTTTGGGAAGAACAAGCCGGTATTCGTGAGGAGCGTTCTAAAGAGAATGAAGAGGCCTATCGTACATTATTTGAATCTCGATCATCCAAAAATTTAAATATTAAAAAGGTTATAAAAATAAAAATCCCTAAAAAAGCAAAATTGAATTTAAACGTGAGGCATGGTGAATTGAAAGTATCGTCATTAATCAACAACGTGAAGGCTGATTTGAATCATGCCACTTTTTTAGCTAACAGCATTGATGGAGAAAAAACCTCCATCAATGCTTCTTATGGCTCTGTTTTGATTAAAAGTTGGGAATTAGGCACTCTTAAGTTAAATTTTGTTGAAAATGCTATTTTACAAGATGTCAATGGCTTGGTGTTAAATTCCAATTCTTCAAATATTGGTATAGACAGACTAGCTGGTAATGCTATTTTAACAGGTAGTTTTGGAGATTTAGTTATTCATAATATAGCTCAAGACTTCAATAATATTAATATAACACTTGATAATAGTAATGCGGCTGTTAAGCTTCCTAAAGTGGATTTTAACCTACAATATCAAGGTAAAAACTCACGATTACATCATCCCAAAAACAAGAATGATAATGCGGTGTCGTCATTTAAATTAGGAAGTTTGAACAATAATAAAACCATAGCAATAAATGCTAGGTACAGTAAAGTAGTCATGGAATAGTTTATTATATTTGAATTATATTCAATTTAATGAACACCATTACATTTACCTCATTTCTAAATTCACTTAATCCACAACCAATACCTGTTTTAGATAAGCGTATTCCACATCATAAATTCGTTTTCATAGACTTATCTGATTCCAATCAAGACTTACAAACTTTTGATATTAATTCATCAACCCAATGGGAGCAATATATACGTAGCTATTGCGAAAACCATCAAGCTAGTGTGGCTTATGGAGGCTATTTAGAGAAGCGAAATATATATAAACGCAGTTCTTATTTCAATCAAAATAATCCAGACTCCGAAAGAAACATACATTTAGGATTAGACTTATGGACTTCAGCTGGAAGTAACATTTACACACCCTTGGACGGAACAGTTCATAGTTTTGCTAATAACACTAATTATGGTGATTATGGTCCAACACTCATTTTAGAACATCAAATGGGTGAAATCAACTTTTTTACATTGTATGGTCATTTGAGTTTGGAGTCAATCAAGGACTTGAAAGTTGGTCAATTTTTTAAAGCTCAAGAATGTATAGCCACATTGGGTGATGCCACAGTTAATGGAGACTACGCACCACATTTGCATTTTCAAATTGTAAGAGACATGTCAGCTTATAAAGGTGATTATCCAGGCGTGTGCAGTTTAAACGATTTAGAGTTTTTTTCTAATAATTGCCCAGATCCAAATACATTATTGAAATTGGGTTAATGAGATACCAAAACCTTAAAAGTTTTTTTATAATCGTTTTGATCAATAACGTCCATAAAGTATAAGGCGTTTTTTAAAGATGATACATCCACAATAATATTCTCATTATTTGAATCTTGATTGGAAATTGATTGTTTCATAATCATCTTACCCTCTAACGTGTATAGTGTAATGCTTTTAATTTGAGAAGGTTCACTTTTAATTATTGAAATCTGATTACTAGCAGGATTAGGATAAATAGTGAGCGACTCAAAATTGTTATGGCTGATACTTAAGGTTTCCAAAAGTATGTCATTAGCTGTTCCCAAAATATTATTCCCGCCGCTATTAACAACAACAGTTCCGTCGGCAGCATCATAGCTATGAGCAATAGAAATAGCTTGATTGTTATCAAGCACTTCAAATTCAATATTAAAAATAACTTCATCAGTAGTAATGTTACCCGATAGACTAGCGGCTTCATATTTTACAAGACCTGGAGTACTCGTATCATTCACAGGAGTAAAGCCAAAAGCATAAACAGGTGTTAGACTATTAATTTGGATAACACTTGGGTTGTATTCTAATTTTATACGTAAAGCATTGTAGGGGCTTCCTGTTGACATAATGGAATAGTTAAATGTTTGGCCATTAGTAAACGGTGGCATTTGATCAGCAGAGGCAATCAAATCAACAGATTGTGCTGAAATAAACCCAGACGAAAGCAAAAGGCAAATAGTAAAAAACGAAATAATCTTATTAAATAAATTCATAGTCTTCTTTTTAATCATTTTGTGTCTCTCCTGACAATTGATAATTTCCAGAAAAAATTCCTAAATCAAAAATGTTGATTGTAGCATTATTATCAAAATCAGCTCGTGAGTCAAACCCAGAATCTCCAGAACTCAAATTGTAAGTGCCAGAGAAAATACCTAAATCAAATATATTGATCACATTATCATTGTTAACATCACCTGCTAATAGTACATCATTAAATGTTTCAATACTGTTGGCTGTTAGGTTTATGGTTTTTAAACGCTGTAAATACATAGGATGCTTTACAATAATTTTATATTCGCCTTGACTAATGGTTGATGGTAAACTGATTTCTCCTAAAGCATTTCCAAATTCAGTAAAAGTATATAACGGAGTTACTAAATCATTTATATGGAAAAGTTGTATGTCAAAATTACCACTATAGTCTGTTCGCCCTTGTAAAGAGACATTCAGTTGAAGACTGTATTCAGGGATTTCCACAGTAATTATTTGCTCACAAGAATCTGATACGTTACCAGATGCATCCGTAGCAATCCAAGTTATAGTGGTATCTCCTAAAGGAAAAGCATCTGTGAGTTCCAAGCCATCAGAGCGGCTAGCTTCAATATTAATATCACTATCACAATTATCAGTAATAAACGGTTCTGTAATGGTAATGTTTGCTTCAGTTGTACCAACCGATACAGCTTCAATTAGATCATCTGGACAGCTTATTTCTGGAGCTTCAATATCATTAATTACCGTCCAAATAAAATTAGTGGAAACATCTAAACTACCTGGTTTGCTTACTGTAATAGTCACTTCATAAACACCATCACTATTTGGTCCACCAGTAACTGCTGTTTCATCAATGACGCCAAATATTAATCCATTTGTAGGCTCAATATCTATACCCAAAGGCTGTCCGTTAATGGAATACACCAAATTGTCTGCTGGATTACCGCCAGAACCTTCAGCTTGAAAATCAGATAATTCCAGCTCACAGTCTGATCTATCAGCAATAGGTTCAATATTGAGAGGCGGATAGCTTATACCTAAAACCTCAATAGCATTAATTATTGGATTCTGTAGTTCAAATAGAAACTGTATGTCCATAACACCATCAGTGATTTCAATATTATTTTGAATCATACCTGCTATGCGATGTCCAAATTCTTTTGAAGGATCCAGTTTTTCAATGACTCTTATGTCTTCGATATTGACGTTAAAAATACGTTCATTAGGTTCTGATGTGCCATTATAAAGGTTAGCAAAATAGAGATTTACAATATAGGAACCATTTGGAAGGCTAATTGAATAAGTAACAGGGAAATCGAGGTCATTAGTGCTTAATTCAGAACGCATAATCTCTTCATACTCGGCTTGACTTATGTAGTCTGGAATAGAAACATCTCGATTTTCATAAATGATTTCGTCAATTGTAAATGGTGATCCAGAAGATACTACGTATGAATCTCCTGTTGTTGAGGTGTTGGCTTCCCATTCTGGGCCACCATCTGAAGCAAGTACCATAATACCACCTGAATTAATTCTAACAACTGGTGAATATATATCCGTTAATTCTCCAGTTAATGAAATGGTTGTGGGTGTGTTGGTGCCGTTGTGAACAACTTCTAACGAAGCTGTTTTTTCTCCCAAAATTTCGTCGGAACTGAAATCTACTGGAACTTTAACAGATGCGCCAGGACTTAAATTGAAAGGTAATTGAAAATCGCTTGAGAATAAATTAGAATTTGTTCCAATGAAATTTAAAGCAGTTATGGTTATCGAACTATCGGTAGGCCCACCCTCATTGTTAAGCGTAATATATTTTGTGCGTTGTGAATTGTTTACTGGAGTCAATCCAAAATTTAATGGTGCTGGATTGATAGAGAGTACACCATCAAGATTTTCATAAACTTCTATAAAATCCCAAGTCGCTGTAAAGGGATTTGGACTGGTATCACTCCTTGAAGTAGAAATAAGCCCTATTGCTAATCCTTTGTTATCAGAATCATCTAAAAAACTTGTTGGTAGAACAATAGGCGATCCTAATAAATTTAATGTTTCCCCATCATCAATAGAATAAAATGGTTGAGCCAGATTACTGACTGGATCAACAGAAATATATAAATTAATAGCACTTGAGTTTAATATATTAGGAATGTTATAGCTTTCGTTAACTGTAACGATGCCATTATCTTCTAAAACTACTTGTAGTCCATTTAAAGCATCAGCATTTAAAGTCCCATTCATAAAAACCAATTTCAAATAATTGTCTTGGTCACCAGTACCTAATTGAACACCATAAGATTGATAATCTATTGGAGCGTTTTGTGAGCCACCTGAACCAAAGTAAGGTGATTCAATTTTTGAGTGAACAGTAAAAGGATTTGAGTTTGAATCTACATTTACACCAAATTGAAAACCATAATCTTGATTGTTAAGTGCTTCAAATGCATCACCTCCAGTTACATTATCAACAGTGGCCTTTCCAGCAGCACCTCCAAACGATATGCTTTCTTCGTCAAATTGTGTTAGATAATCTGTTGTGCCATTTGGGTCTAACATAAGACCAGTAAAACCGAGTCCAAAGAAGCCTGTGCCTGGATCGTTATTCCAAAATGGGTAATCTATAGGCAAATTAGTTGTTGTACCATTATTAGGGTCTAATGCAAAAACATCATTCACGTCTAAAATAGTATCGTTATCATCATCGGGATCATTTAAATCAGAAATAAAATCACCATCATTATCTTTAGGTTTACTACTTTGTGAGCATGGGTTTGTGTTGTTATCTATTTCATCTTGATTGGTGTAACCATCACCATCATTGTCTGCATTTGGATCATAGCCTGCATCGCCTGGCAACAAACAATTAATATCTGTAGGTTCAAAAATAGTTACACTATTGGATCCATAAGTTGCAGCCCAAACTGTCCCAGGAAAAATATCATCATCACCTTGTGCGGTAACATCCAATGGTAAACTACCAAAACCATTAAAAGTGGTTTCAGATTCTAGTACTTCATCTCCAGATGCATTGAGGACGTATCGATTGATATTACCATTAAAAGATGCAGTTAAGATATTCCCTTGCATGTTACCACCAAAATTGGAAGCAGTATATTCTGTAATGCCATTAGTAGATGAATTGACTCGCGCTAGAATATTATTTCTTGGGCTGGCAATAGGTTCATCCGCTAAAAACTCACCAAGTTCTGGACGATCGGGAAAGTCCGTAATGGTAAAACTGGAGTTGAAATAACCAGATGTTCCGCTTATTAAAGTTTCTAAATCATAAGAATTTGTAGCAACCCAAGAGCCATCAACTTTTTCATAGGTGTAAATTCCAGCTCTTGATGGAAATGCCAATATAGGAATAGGGTGTCCGCCATAGTATGTTTCATTGGCATCATTAATAGTCCCTACGTAATGTAATGGATCATTAATAATTGTACTACCATTTTCGTTCAGCTCATTTTTAATATAATGGTTATTTGGGTCATAGACCATCGTGCTTTCATCACCTAAAAACGTATCAGTAGCGCTATCATAAATTCTAGGTAAACCACCCCAAAGGGAATTGGCACCATTATCTGAAGTATATATTTTCCCATTTTCAGCTATAACAACATCATAGGCATTTCTAAATCCTGCAGAAAAAATTTGAATAGGACCTCCAACTTCCGGGAAGGCCTGATTTAAACTATTATTTCCTCCAAACGGATCACCAATATCGATAGTCGCATTATACATGGGATGTCCTACTGGATAAGGGAATTCAGGATGTGTATTGTCAATATCTAAACGAGTTGGATCATTTAAAGTGGGTAAGTCATATACATAATTACTGCCATTTCTTGGGTCAGTATAAACTGGCATGCTCTCCAAATCTGTTAAATTCACAATTAACATGGAGCCTGAAAAGAAAAATTCTGGTGTACCAGCAAAATTGTTACTTGGAGCACCTTTATTAGTTTGTCCTCCTTGAACAATCAATAAAAAAGTGTCTCCGTTTCGTTCAAACATATCCAATCCATTCACAGCATGGTTTTCTTCACAGCGTGGTAATCCACGAATTAAATCGGTTTTTTCCCAAACACCATTAATTTTTTCGAGTCTGGATAACATACTGGAATTAGTATCTAGATTAGTATCATTACCGCCAGCACCACCACCTAACAAATAGTCAGAAGAAGTTACATATAAAACAGGGTTTTCGGCGGTTCCAGCCGTCATGATTCCTGTAATGAGTCGTTGCTGACTTGGATTGAAAACGCCTTCATCATTATGATTGGGAATACCAAATCGGATATTAGTTATTTCTTCGCTGTTAATAACGGTATAAGTACCATCACCAGCTACAGCATTATCACGTTCTATAGTATAAGCCCATATGATGCCATTCTGTTGAGCAACATATAATCTATCGTCTGGACCAAATTCTAAAGATGTTGGGTTTAAAACATTTTCATTCTGAAGCCCTGTTGAACCAAAGCTTATGGTTTGTGCAACTAAACTTGATGACATAAATGCCATGAGTAATAAAGTTGTGGTCAAGCAACCAAAACCAAACTTAAACGCGTTATTAATAAAGGTCATTCTTTTTAATTTTCAATTACTGCTATTAACCGAAAAATCTTTTTGGAAAGAGAATTATGATATAAATTTAAGTATATATACTTAAGCAAATGAGTAATTTATGGATTATTCGATGTAATGGAAAAATATTAGTTATGCTGAAAAATTAAATAAAAGAAGCCCTGAATCACAGGGCTTTTTATATTGCTTAATATGTGTTAAACTATTCTACTAAAACCCAATCACCTTTATTGATTAATGGTTCAGCTTGTTTATACTTTAAAGTCTTGTTTTCTCCACTCATAACGTGCTTTATTGTCACGCGATCATTTCGTCCAATTTTAGGTCTATCGCGTACAATGGTTTCAACAACCTCTTGTTGACGTTGTGTATTACCAGCTGCTCTGCTTTGAGCAGCACGTTCATCCATATTTGGAATTTCTTCTTTAGAAGTTTCTAGTTTTTCCTTCTTTCGGGTTTGACGAGCTTCCTGAATAGTATTTTGTGTTTCTGTTGGTAATTCACCTTTGAATAAAAATGAGATAACATCTTTATTCACATGGTCAATCATACTTTTAAACAACTCAAAAGCTTCAAACTTATAAATAAGTAGCGGATCTTTTTGCTCATGCACTGCCAATTGAACAGACTGTTTTAACTCATCCATTTTACGTAAATGTGTTTTCCAAGAATCATCAACTATGGCCAAGGTGATGTTCTTTTCAAAATCATTGATAAGTTGTTTACCATTGGTTTCATAAGCTTTTTCTAAATCTGTTACTACCTGCAGGTTTTTCACGCCATCAGTAAAAGGCACTACAATACGCTTAAACTTGTCGCGTTGCGTTTCATACACATTTTTAATAACAGGGAAAGCCATTTCAGCGTTACGCTCCATTTTTTCACGGTAATGCTCAAACGCAGCTTTGTATATTTTGCCTGCTAATTCCTGTGCTCCTAGTTTCCCAAATTCAGCTTCGGTAACTGGTGAGCTCATAGAGAAATAACGAATTAATTCAAATTCAAAATTCTTGTAATCATTGGCTTCCTTGTTAGATTCAGCAATACCTTCAGACGTATCATATATCATGTTGGCTAAATCTACACGTAAACGCTCACCATGTAAGGCATGACGACGACGCTTATAAACGACCTCACGTTGCGCATTCATCACATCATCATACTCCAATAATCTTTTACGAACTCCAAAGTTATTCTCTTCCACTTTTTTCTGAGCACGCTCAATAGATTTTGAAATCATGGAATGCTGAATAACCTCGCCTTCTTCCAAGCCCATTCTATCCATCATTTTGGCAATACGCTCACTACCAAATAATCGCATTAAATTATCTTCTAAAGACACGTAGAACTGTGAACTTCCTGGATCTCCTTGACGTCCAGCACGACCACGTAACTGTCTATCTACACGACGGGAATCATGACGTTCTGTACCAACTATAGCTAGACCACCTGCTGCTTTTACTTCGTCAGACAATTTAATATCGGTACCACGACCAGCCATGTTTGTTGCTATAGTTACTTGACCTTTTCGTCCAGCTTCATCTACAATTTCAGCTTCTTTTTTATGTTGCTTGGCATTTAAGACGTTATGAGGAATCTTTCGAATACTTAACATCTTACCCAATAATTCTGAAATCTCAACTGACGTTGTACCAATTAAAACCGGTCTTCCAGCTTGTGATAATTTAGTAACTTCATCAATTACGGCGTTGTATTTTTCACGTTTAGTTTTGTAAACTAAATCTTCACGGTCGTCACGCGCAATAGGTTTGTTAGTTGGAATTTCAACGACATCTAGCTTGTAAATTTCCCAGAATTCACCAGCTTCAGTTACGGCTGTACCAGTCATACCAGATAGCTTACGATACATTCTAAAGTAATTCTGTAACGTTACTGTTGCAAAAGTTTGGGTGGCGTCCTCGATTTTTACATTCTCTTTAGCCTCAATAGCCTGGTGTAAGCCGTCGCTATAACGGCGACCATCCATGATACGACCCGTTTGCTCATCAACAATCATTACCTTATTGTCCATGACCACGTATTGCGTGTCTTTTTCAAATAAAGCATATGCTTTAAGTAATTGATTTAAAGTATGAATGCGTTCTGATTTTACACCAAAGTCTCTAAATAAGTCTTCTTTAAGATTAGCTTCTTCTTCAGATGATAAGCCTTGTGACTCAATTTTTGCAATCTCGATACCAATTTCTGGCATGACGAAAAAGTTAGGATCATCTTTTCCTGAAAGAAATTCAATACCCTTATCCGTTAATTCAATTTGATTGTTTTTTTCCTCTATAACGTAGTATAATTCCGCATCAATTTTTGGCATTTCACGGTTATTATCTTGCATGTAGAAGTTTTCAGTTTTTTGAAGCAATTGCTTAATACCTTCTTCGCTTAAAAACTTAATTAGGGCTTTGTTTTTAGGCATACCACGATACACGCGTAATAATTGAAAACCACCTTCTTTTGTATCACCTTCAGTGATTAATTTTTTAGCTTCAGCTAAAACTCCAGTTAAATATTTTCGTTGAACTGAAACGATGTCATCAACTTTTGGTTTCAATTCAATGAACTCATGGCGATCACCTTGAGGAATTGGTCCAGAAATTATTAACGGTGTACGTGCATCATCAATTAATACTGAATCCACCTCATCTACAATGGCATAATGGTGTGGTCGTTGTACTAAATCGTCTGGCGAATGCGCCATATTATCACGCAAGTAATCAAAACCAAATTCATTGTTAGTTCCGTAAGTAATATCGGCACGATAAGCTTTTTTACGAGCAGCTGAATTGGGTTGATGATAATCAATACAATCGACACTTAAACCATGAAATTCAAATATAGGAGCCATCCAAGCACTATCACGTTTGGCCAAATAATCGTTTACAGTTACTAAATGAACACCACGACCAGCTAAAGCGTTTAAGTAAACCGGTAAGGTAGCTACCAATGTTTTACCTTCACCCGTTTGCATTTCAGCAATTTTACCTTGGTGCATGGCAATACCACCTATTAATTGCACGTCATAATGCACCATGTCCCAGGTGATGGGTTTCCCTGCTGCATCCCAGGAGTTTGCCCAGATTGCTTTATCATTGTCAAGTGTTACATAATCTTTTTCACCAGAAACTTCACGGTCAAATGTATTGGCTGTGACCTCAATTTCAGTATTATCAACAAAGCGTTTTGCTGTTTCTTTTACCACTGCGAAAGCTTCAGGTAAAATATCATTGAGAACACCTTCGGTTATGTCGTAAATTTCATCTTTTATTTTGTCTATTTCAAGATAGATATCTTCACGCTCATCAATATCTTCCGTATTTTCAGCTTGTTCTAATAAAGATTCTATTTTTTCATTCAGCGGTTTACGCGCTTCTTCAATTTTCTCCTTAAAAAAGCTGGTTTTAGCACGTAATTCGTCATGTGATAATTGCGCTAAAGCAGATTCAAATGTTTTTATTTGTTTAACTATAGGCATGATGGCTTTGACGTCTTGTTTTGATTTGTCGCCAACAAATACCTTTAGTACAGAATTTAAAAAACTCATGTTTGTATGTTTTAGTTTAACTAGCATGTATGCTAGTTTTGAAATATGTTTTACACTTTAAGATTTTAGGCTCTCAAAGATATGGTTGATTTGGTCAATTTTATAATTATCAGACACAAAAAAAGTCTCTGACGAGACTTTTTTATAAGCTTTTATAAATATTAATATTCATCCTCATTCCAGAGGTAATCTTCGTCAGTTGGATAATCTGGCCAGATTTCCTGAATAGATTCGTAAGAGTCTCCTTCATCTTCAATAGATTGTAAGTTTTCAACAACTTCTAAAGGTGCTCCAGTCCTAATTGAATAATCAATTAGTTCATCTTTTGTTGCTGGCCAAGGTGCATCACTTAAATAAGATGCTAATTCTAATGTCCAATACATTTGTAATGTGTTTTAATTTTTTTGCAAAAATAAATTTTTAGTTTAAATAGGCAAGAAAAAAAACAATTAATTACTCAATAATGATAAGAACGTGTTTTTTGCTGTACCCTTAACATAAAAACCCATGTTATTTTTACAGTAATAATAGTTTTAATCAAGAAGATGAATTAGTGTTTTTCAGGAATCCATTTAATTTCATCTGCTTGCAGGTCATAGGACAATTTCCGTGCCAATACAAAAAGATAGTCTGAGAGTCGGTTTAAATACTTTAAAGCCATAGGGTCTATAGGTTCTAAATCGTTTAGGGCAGAGGCTAAACGTTCCGCTCTACGGCACACACAACGCGCAATGTGACAGAATGACACGGTTTGGTGACCACCTGGTAATACAAAATGTGTCATTTGAGGTAACTCCGTATTCATGGTGTCCATTTCGGTTTCAAGTAGCGAGATATTTTTTTCTGAAATTTTTGGAATGTTCAGACGTTCTTTGCCACTTTTTAAAATAGCTTTTTCTGGATCAGTGGCTAATATGGCGCCAACTGTAAACAGCCTATCTTGAACGTGGGTAATAATATCTTTATAATGTTGTTTGATGTTTTGGTCACGAATAAGTCCTAAATGCGAGTTTAATTCATCAACAGTTCCGTAGCTGTCAATACGAATGTGGTGTTTGGGGACTCGTGTTCCTCCAAATAATGCTGTGGTTCCCTTATCGCCTGTTTTGGTGTAAATTTTCATGAGAACAAAGTTAAAGGTTAAATATTATTGAACAATGGCTTTATAGGCGAATTTTGAAGTGTTCTTTAACCTGTTCTTTTCTAAAAAACACGAAACCCCAGAAATAAGTGTCTATTGTGACTGTTACCTGCGGATATTTTTTAATCTGTTCCCAAGCTTCTGTCATGCCTTTTGACCAATAAATGTCATCGAAAACAAAAACACTATCATTGTTGGTTGTAGGTAACAATTGATTAAAATAATTGATTGTAGCTTCCTTGGTATGGTTACCATCAAAAAAAATCAAATCAAACGATTGGGACTTTAATTTTTGAAGATACGCATTAAAATCACCTGTAAGGATTGTTGTGTTTGTATGGTTTTTAAGTTGCTGTTTTGTGAATGTCGCTATGTTAGGGCAGCCCTCAATACTGATTATTTTCGATTTAGGATTCCCTAAAGCCAGTGCGTTAGTTGCTATGCCTAATGATGTGCCTAACTCTAACATGTTTTGAGGATTTAGATACTGTGTTAGTCTAAATAAGAGTTTACTCCGTTTTAATGTAGTTCCTGAAGTTTTAGCGATGTCAGAAATTTGACGTGTTTCTGATTTATGTTTTTTGGAGCCTGGTCCTAAATCGGTTATTTTAATCAGACTATCATTTCGTAATAAATGGGTTCTGTAGTGACTTAATTTTGAATAAGCAGTATATACGGTTTGGTCATAAAAGCATTTTGTAACCAAATCATAAATATAAGGCGAATGCACACCGTGTTGATTGGTAGATGATATGATAAATTTTAAATAGGATAGAATTGAATACCACATGGTTATTGTTCCATTTTTTCCATAAGTTCTAACCAGCGCATTTCTTTTTCTTCAATAGTATCTAAAATTACTTGTAATTGATTGGATAAATCTTGAATGGCATCGGTTGTTAAATCAGGATTAAGAAATTGACTTTCCAATTCTTTTTTGTTAAACTCCAATGATTTTAATTTACTTTCAATATTCTTAAACTCTTTTTGCTCGTTATAGGATAGGGTATTATTACTGTCTTTTTTCCATTGCTTTTTATCCTTTTTCGAATTGTCAGTAGTTTCAGGTTCTTGACTGTCTTCATAAATTCTAAAGTCAGAATAATTTCCTGGGAAATCTTCAATAACACCATCACCTCGGAATACAAATAAATGGTCAACAATTTTATCCATAAAATACCGGTCATGCGAAACTACAATGAGGCAGCCAGGAAAATCCAATAAGAAATTTTCGAGTACATTGAGCGTCACAATGTCTAAATCGTTGGTTGGTTCATCTAAAATTAAAAAATTAGGGTTTTGAATTAAGACTGTACATAAATATAGGCGTTTGCGTTCACCACCACTTAACTTTTCAACGAAATCATATTGCTTTTTTCTGTCGAAGAGAAATCGTTCCAACAGTTGTTGGGCACTAATTTGTCGTCCTTTTTTTAAAGGGATATAATCACCAAATTCTTTTATAACATCAATTACTTTTTGTTCTTGTTTAATAGGTATTCCGGATTGCGTGTAGTAACCAAATTTTACGGTTTCACCAATTACAACTTTTCCAGAATCTGGTACGACGGATTGTGTAATGATATTTAAGAAAGTTGATTTGCCAGTACCATTTTTTCCAATAATCCCAATACGTTCGCCTTTTTTAAAGGTGTATTCAAATTTGTTAAGTATGGTTTTGTCTTTATAGCTTTTCGAAATATTATGTAATTCCAATATTTTGCTACCCAACCGTTCCATGTTTAATTCCAATTGCACTTCATGGTCTTTTCTACGTTGATGCGCACGATGTTTAATGTCATGGAAATCATCAATACGTGATTTGGATTTTGTAGTACGTGCTTTGGGTTGCCTGCGCATCCAGTCCAATTCCTTTTTAAAGAGTTGTTTTGCTTTTCCCGTTTCAATAGCTTCACGCTCTATACGGGCTTCACGTTTTTCTAAATAGTAAGAGTAATTGCCTTTATAAGTATATAATTCGCCATGGTCTAGTTCAATAATTTCATTACACACACGCTCCAAGAAATAACGATCATGAGTAACCATAAATAAAGTGATTTGCTCCTTTGCAAAAAAAGATTCTAACCATTCAATCATTTCCAAATCCAAATGGTTGGTTGGCTCATCTAGAATTAAAAGGTCTGGTTTTTTCAGCAAGGCATTTGCTAAAGCTAGACGTTTTTTTTGTCCACCTGATAAGGTGCTTATCTTTTGGTTGAGGTTATCTAGCTTCAATTGAAACAGTATTTGCTTGTATTGTGTTTCAAAATCCCATGCATTGTGCCTATCCATATTGTCAAACGCTTTTTGATAAGCTTCCGTGTCGTCTGGATTTTTTATGGCAGTTTCGTACTGTTTTATAATATCTAGAATAGGATTTTTTGTATCAAAAATAGCCTGCTCCACAGTCAGGTTGCTATCTAATTTGGGGTCTTGCGATAAAAAAGCTGTAACAATATCTTTTCTGTATATAATTTGTCCAGAGTCTGGTTGGTCTCTTCCGGAAAGCATATTTAATATTGACGTTTTGCCTGTGCCATTTTTAGCCACAAAAGCTATTTTCTGATCTTTATGGATGCTAAAGGACAGATTTTCAAACAGCTTTAATTCGCCATAAGATTTCGAAATATTTTCAACAGTAAGGTAGTTCAACGGGTCTTTTTTGCAAATAACGTAAAAAAACCAAAATTTAAACGATTAGTTTTGATATTCCTAGTGAAAGGCTATATTTGTGAACAAACTTGTGCCCTCGATATGAAGCAATTGCATATTCTAGTTATACTTATTTTTTCAAGCGTTCTATCTTCTTGTATTCCTAATAAGGAATTGGTGTATCTACAAAATAGAGAAGGAGCTGTTGATAGTACACTTGCTATCACTGAGAAGCAAAAGCCTTACCGTATTCAGATAAATGATATTCTAAATATTCGTGTCAAGGCACTAGATCAAGAAAATGTTCAAATATTTAATCCGGTTGGTGAGCAGGAACTGAATATGGATACGGATCAACGGGCCTTTTTTGATGGCTTTACGGTTGATTTGCATGGTAACATTCGTGTGCCGGTTCTCGGAGAGATTAATGTGCTCGGTTATACAACAGAAGAGATAGAAAACATGTTGGAAAAAAAATTATTGGAGGAAGAATTTAAAGAAACCGCGAATATTTTTGTTTCTGTAAAATTAACCGGCTTACGATTTACAGTTAATGGGGAGGTTGGTTCCACAGGGACTCAAACGCTTTACCAACCCCGCGTTAATATTTTTGAGGCACTGGCTAATGCAGGCGATATTCAAGTAACTGGAAACCGAGAGGATGTCATGATTATCAGGCAGTATCCTCAAGGTCAAAAAATTCACCATTTAAATTTGCTGGATGTAGCCGTTATGGAATCACCCTACTATTATATTCAACCTAACGATATTATTTACGTTAAACCTTTAAAACAAAAATCTTGGGGGTTTGGTGTTACAGGACGCGAGTCCATAACAACTATAATAGCAGCTATGTCACTTATTACCACCACTATTTTATTGATTAATAGAATCTAAACTGTTATGAGTAACGAGCATTTGGACTTAGACCACCAGGAACGGAATCAAATAGCATTTGATTTTAAAGGCTATTTGTTTAAAGTCCTCAATCTGTGGAAATTTGTGCTTTTGTGCATTGGATTTGCATTGCTTATTGCTTATTTAATAAATGTTAGAAAACAGAATGTTTATAAATTAAGCTCCTTGATTTCTGTAGAAAATGATCAAAATCCATTTTTTACGGCAAACACCAGTATATCGTTTAATTGGGGAGGCGTATCGAATAAAGTAGGTAAAACCATTACAACTTTAAAGACGCGAACCCATAATGAAAAAGTAGTCGATTCTCTTCAATACTTTATGGATTACTTGGTTGAGGGAAAATATCGTAAGGTTGATATTTATAAAACATCTCCGTTTGTTATCGATTTAAATTTGTCTGGTAACCAAGTGCTTAATTACCCCATAGGCATTCGGTTTTTAGATCAGTCACATTTTGAGGTATTTACACAATTTGAATCTAGTAGTAGGCTGTCACAACGTTACGATTCTAAAGACATGGTTCCTATTGATGTTCCGATAGGTGAATTTAAGAAAAAATTCAAGATTGGAGATAGTATAGCACTTCCTTTTTTAAGTGGTCGATTATTTTTAAGAGAAGAAGTTAAAACGGTTAAGCCACTTTCAGAATATTATATCCAATTCAACAGTTTTGATGCTATAGTAAACCACTACCAAGCTAGAATAATAGCACAAACTTTTAATGCTAATGCTTCATCTGTTTTACAATTATCATTGGCTGGACATAACAAATCTAAAATAGTTGATTATTTAAATACTACGGCCGCCATTTTGAGCCGAACAGAATTGGAACGAAAAAACTTGTATGCTTCCAATACCATCAAGTTTATTGATAGCTCTCTTAAAGCAGTAAATGCTGATTTGAAAGATGTTAATAATGAGATGAATGTTTTTAGAAAACAAAATAAAGTTTTTAATATTGATGCCGAGATGGCTGAAGTATCATCTAAACTAAAAGAGCTAGAAAGACAAAAGGAAGAGGAACGTGTTAAATTAGACTATTTAAGTTTACTTGAGACCTACCTCAACACTAAAACTGATTATACCAATATTGCTGCGCCGACATCGGTTGGTATTGATGAACCAAATATATTAAGTAGTGTTAGGACTATTACATCTTTGGCTATTGAGCGCCAAAACATGGAATATACGACTCGGGAAGGGTCTGATTTGTTTAAAGATCTAGACAGACGTATTGAAGCTGAAAAGCAGGTTCTGTTGGAAACCATTAGTTCTACAAAAAATACTATTAATACACTTATAAACTCCATAAATAGAAATATAGCGAATTTTGAAAGTAAATTAAGTGGCTTGCCAGAGGATCAGCAACAATACCTGCGTATTCAGCGTAAACTAGATATTAGTCAAGAGGCCTATAATCTTTATTTAGCCAAACGTGGTGAAGCGGCCATAGTGAAAGCGGCTAATATTTCAGATATTACCATTGTGGATGAAGCCAAAGATATTGGAGGCGGTAAAATAGGTCCTAATAAATCCTTGAATTATATGATGGGGCTAATGATGGGATTTTTTATACCCATGTTCCTGATTTTTATTGTGTTCTTATTGGATACAACTATCCATGGTTCCGATGAAATAGAGCAGTTATCTAGTATTCCAATATTAGGACTTATTGGTAAGTATCGTTATCACAACAATTTGGTGGTTTTTGAAAAACCTAAGTCTGCCGTTGCAGAATCGTTTCGTTCTATTCGTTCAAGTCTGCAATTTATTTTAAATAAAACACCAAAACCAGGTGGTCGCACCATTATGGTAACTTCTTCGGTTAGTGGAGAGGGAAAGACATTTACTTCCATAAATATTGCTACCGTTTATGCATTATCTGGCAAAAAAACAATTTTATTAGGTTTAGACTTGCGTAAACCTAAAATATTTGATGATTTTGAATTGACGAATGATTATGGGATGGTTAATTATTTTATTGATGATTTGAACTTTGATGATGTTGTTAATAAAACACACATTGAAAATTTATCTGTTGTTCCGGCTGGTCCGATACCTCCCAATCCCTCAGAGTTGTTAATGAGTGATAGAATGGAAATACTCGTTTCTAATTTACGAGAAACCTATGATATCATTATTTTAGACACACCACCTTTAGGCCTGGTCACAGACGCTTTGGAACTCGTGAAATATGCAGACACCACCATTTTTATGGTGCGTTTGGATTATACCAAAAAGGGGATGTTGCAATTAATTAACGCTAAATATCGAGGCGGCGAGATTAAAAATATTAGTTTTGTACTCAATTTTTACAAGCATAAAACCAATCACAATTATGGTTATGGCTACGGATATGGCTATGGCTATGGATACGGCTACGGTGTTTATGGTAATGCTTATCATGAGGATGGTAAACGTAGTACCTGGAAAAAAGTAACAGATTTTATTAAACGCATTTAAACCACAACCTCTTAAATTTAAATTTCCCCCATTTAAACATGAAAAAACAGAATATTACAATCGTTGGACTTGGTTATGTTGGACTGCCTCTGGCTGTTGAATTTGCCAAAAAATTCCCAGTGATTGGTTTTGACATTAACAGTAAACGTGTAGCGGAATTGCAAAATGGCATCGATAGAACGCTTGAAGTAACAGAACCTGAATTGAAGTCCGTTTTAACCCAAGAACCTCATGCTGTTGGATTACGCATTACGGATTTGGTGTCAGATACTGATACATCAAACATTTACATTATAACGGTGCCAACGCCAACCGATGACTTAAATAAACCTGTTTTTACCCCTTTAATTAAAGCCAGTGAAACCATAGGTAGGGTTTTGAAAAAGGATGATATTGTTATTTACGAATCAACAGTTTACCCAGGAGTCACAGAAGATATTTGTGTGCCTATATTAGAATCTGTTTCTGGATTAACTTTCAATTCAGATTTTTACGCTGGTTATTCACCTGAACGCATTAATCCGGGCGATAAAAAGCATACGGTTACTAAAATTTTAAAGGTAACATCGGGTTCTACACCCGAAATAGCTGATGTTGTGGATGATTTGTATAAGTCCATCATTACTGCAGGTACGCACAAAGCACCTTCAATTAAAGTTGCCGAGGCTGCCAAAGTTATAGAAAACTCTCAGCGCGATATTAACATTGCTTTTGTTAATGAGCTTTCTAAAATTTTTAGATTATTGGATATAGATACACAAGCGGTTTTAGAAGCTGCCGGTACGAAATGGAATTTCATCAAGTTCACACCTGGTTTGGTTGGTGGTCATTGTATAGGGGTTGACCCTTATTATTTGGCACAGAAGGCTATTGAGAGTGGTTATAATCCTGAAATTATTTTAGCAGGTCGGAAAATGAATGATAGTATGGGGAGCTATGTCGCGACAGAAACTGTGAAGTTGATGATAAAAAAAGGTGCTACCATTAAGGGGTCCAAAGTTTTGGTTTTGGGTATTACTTTTAAAGAAAACTGCCCTGACATCAGAAACTCTAGAGCCATTGATATTATTAGAGAATTTGAAGCTTACCATGTTGATGTAGATGTTTACGATCCATGGGCTTCTAAAGAAGAAGTGCGCGACGAGTATGGTTTTGAGCTATTGACCAATGCTTCTGAATTGGCGGATGCATATGAGGCTATTGTGCTAGCTGTGAGCCATCAAGAATTTTTAGAATTAGATATTAATCAATTAAAATCAGAACACGGTGTTGTGTTTGATGTTAAATCGCTATTACCAAAGCATTTAGTGGATGCACGGTTGTAGGGTGATTGGTAGTAGGTAGTTGTGAGGGATTAGTTTGTAGTTGCAGTTGTCAGTTTCGTTTAGAAAGCGAACAAAGAAAAGAGACTAGATTGAATTTCGAGAGAAACAACAACTGGATGTCATTACGAGGAGCGTAGCGACGCGGCAATCTCAAAAGAATAATCTTAATAGTATTATAATGCAATGTCATGAAACCAGGGTTTGTATATATTTTAACCAACACAAATAATACAACATTATATGTTGGTGTGACTTCAGATATCATAATTAGGATTAAGCAACATAAGGAAAAACATAATCCAAAATCATTTACTTCAAAGTATAACTTGCATAAGCTTGTTTATTTTGAAGCTTTTCAAATGATAGGTGATGCGATTGATAGAGAAAAGCAATTAAAGGCAGGAAGTAGATTGAAAAAGGAGGCGTTGATTAATAATTTAAACCCAAACTGGAAGGATTTGTTTGAACAAGTAAAAAAGGACTTTGAAGATTTTGAGTAATAATAAGAACGCAAAAATGTATAAATACGTGGTCTTTTTGTGTCATTATCAAGGAGGTACTACTGAAGTAATTTGTTAATTCAATCTATCGAATATGAGATTGCTTCGCTCTGCTCGCAATGACACTTACATTTTAATACCGTTACCCGATTAGGCTTATCGGTTTGTCTAATTAGCTCATTATTTCGTTTGTAATCCTATAATTAGTTTTATTTTTACATCATAACCTGAACTTTATTTACGAAAGCATGTATCATTCAACCGACTTATCTAGACTTAATTTTTTAGTAACCGGAGGCGGAGGCTTTATCGGAAGCAATCTAGTTGGCTATCTTTTGCAACATGGTGCGCAAAAAGTCCGTGTGCTTGATGATTTTTCTAATGGCTATCGTGAAAACCTTACCGAGTTTATGAATAATCCTTCATTTGAACTGCTAGAAGGCGATATACGTGATTTGAATACCTGTCATGAAGCTATGGATGGTATGAACTATGTTTCGCACCAAGCTGCACTGGGTTCTGTTCCACGCTCCATAAATGATCCAGTTACTACCAATGCTGTTAATATATCTGGGTTTTTAAATATGATGATAGCGTTAAAGGATTCAAAGTCTGTTAAACGTATGGTTTATGCTGCTTCCAGTTCTACTTATGGCGATAGTAAAAACCTGCCCAAAATAGAAGATACCATTGGTAAGCCTTTGTCTCCATATGCTGTTACCAAATATGTTAATGAATTGTATGCTGATGTATTTGGTAAAACCTATGGGACAGATGTTATTGGATTACGCTATTTCAATGTGTTTGGCCCTAAGCAGAGTCCCAATGGTGCTTATGCTGCAGTTATACCTTTATTTATGCAAGCGTTAAAAGACAACCAGTCGCCTAAAATTAATGGTGATGGTGAGCAAACACGTGATTTTACCTATGTTGACAATGCTGTACAAGCTAATATAAAAGGCTTTTTTGCTGATGATAAAGCTCGCAATCAGGTTTTTAATGTGGCCTGTGGTGAACGTATTTCAGTTAATTATTTGTGGGAATCTTTACAGTTAGCTGCCCATTCTGATTTAAAAGCTACCTATGGACCGCCACGCCAAGGTGATGTTCGTGATAGTTTGGCTGATATCTCTAAAGCCCATGACCTGTTGGGTTATGAGCCACAAATTTCGGTTCGTGAGGGTTTGAAATTGACTTGGGATTTTTTTAATAAGTAGTTATTAGTGAGTCGCAGTAAGGAGATGGTTTTTTTGTCATAGTATGTATTTTGGAATTGTTTCTCGATACTATTTGCTGTTACTAATGAATCAGCAAATCACTTGAAGTGACGCATTGGGTTTGCGAAACAGATGTTGACGAGCTCAATACAAGAGTTTAGTATGAAAATGGATTGCCATCTAGTTTATAGCTCGCAATTACAGAGGCGTTTTTAAATATTAGTTCTTTATTATGCTTTGTTGTTAAAATGGCATTCTTTATATTAGCCCTAACCAAAAACACCCGTTAATTTGAGTACTCCAGATAACGATCAATGGCTATATACCATTTCCTCAAAACGTAAGCTTATAGACTTAAATTTTAAGGAAATTTGGCGTTATCGTGATTTGTTAATTTTGTTTGTAAAGCGTGATATTGTTACGGTTTACAAACAAACGGTATTGGGACCATTATGGTATGTTATACAACCCTTATTTACTTCGGTAATTTTCACTCTTGTTTTTAATAGCCTTGGGAATATACAAACAGGAAGTGTTCCACCGTTTTTATTTAATCTTGCTGGTATTACGGCTTGGAATTATTTTAGGGAATGTTTGACTAAAACTTCAAGTACGTTTACAGTAAACGCTAATATTTTTGGGAAGGTTTATTTTCCAAGAGTTATTATGCCCATGTCTGTTACCATTTCTAATCTATTGAAATTTGGAATACAGCTAGTTATTTTTATTGGGTTTTTAATTTATTATTGTTTTAATGGTTTCGTTTTGACTATTAATACAAGCTTACTTTTGTTTCCTATTTATGTTATAATGATGGCTTTGTTAGGGCTTGGTCTTGGGATGATTATCTCATCTATGACTACTAAATATCGAGATTTAAATGTTTTGGTTGGTTTTGGGGTTCAGTTATTAATGTATATGTCTGCTGTACCTTATCCTGTTTCAGAAGCTCAAAGTAAGTTTCCAGAGATTGTGGCTCAATTTGTTATTTATAATCCAGTGACACAAATTGTTGAAGGGTTTAGATATATGCTACTAGGAATGGGGTATTTTAGCTGGGTTGGATTTATTTACACCTTAATAATAAGCGTTATAGTATTTTTGTTTGGGCTGATTATTTTTAATAGAACAGAGAAAATATTTGTGGATACCGTTTAGTAGTTAGTGGAGAGTAAGAAAAAATTGAATTGCAAATAAAAAATAGAACAAAGCGTATTTATGGTTATTCTCAAAGCTGAACATATTAGTAAGCAATACCGTCTTGGATTGGTGGGTACAGGTACTATAAGCCATGATTTAAACCGTTGGTGGTATCGGGTGCGCGGAAAGGAAGATCCTTATTTGAAAGTAGGTTCTGTAAATGATAGAAGTGCCAAAGCTGATAGTGATTATGTTTGGGCGCTGCAGGACATTAATTTTGAGGTGCATAAGGGGGAGGTGCTTGGAATTATTGGCAAAAATGGCGCAGGTAAGAGTACCTTGTTAAAAATACTATCACGAGTTACAAGTCCTACCACAGGCGACATAAAAACTAAAGGTCGTATTGCCAGTTTACTGGAAGTTGGGACGGGGTTTCACCCAGAATTAACTGGCAGGGAAAACATATATTTGAACGGCGCTATTTTGGGGATGACTAAATCTGAAATTAAGGCAAAAGAAAGTGAAATCATTGCCTTTAGTGGTTGTGAGCGTTATGTAGATACACCTGTGAAGCGATATAGTTCTGGGATGCGTGTACGATTGGCTTTTGCGGTTGCGGCGCATTTGGAGCCCGATATTTTGGTGGTTGATGAGGTACTGGCTGTAGGGGATGCCGAATTCCAAAAAAAAGCCGTGGGTAAAATGCAGGACATCAGCAAAGGAGATGGGCGTACGGTATTGTTTGTAAGTCATAATATGGCAGCGGTAAAAAGTTTGTGTACACGGGCTATGGTATTAGAGCATGGAACAACAGTTTTTGAGGGTAATACTGATGAGGCTGTGGATTATTATTTACAGATTAATTCACAAAATAATTCTTATCAATTTATAAATGATAATCAAATTAAAGAGTCAGACATTTTAGAAATAGTTGTGAAAAAAGAAGGTATTCCAAGTAATGTTTTTTCTTTTTCTGATGCTATTGACATTGAATTTAAACTAAAAGTTGCTTCAAATGACTTAAAAGCGAGGTTAGGTTTTAAAGTAATTGACAAATCTGAAAGAATCGTTTTTTCAACGAATATTAATTTAATTGATTATATTGATTCTGAAGGGGTGTACGTTTTCAAGGTTACTATACCTAGTTTGTTACTTTCTCCTAACAATTATAACATTACAGTAGGATATCATGTATTTAAAAAATATATTATTAGGAAATTAGATAATATTGTAAACTTCTCAATTGAAGAAACAGGAACAAAATTTCAAAATCATTTTAATGATGATATTGGTTGTGTCATAATTGATTGTGACTGGAGATTAATTAACTAGATTTATGCAAGAAAATCAATTATTGTTTTTAATATCTCAACCACGTTCTGGGTCATCATTGCTTCAACAATTGTTACTTAATAGTGAGCAAATTTTTTCGGTACCTGAACCTTGGATGATGCTTTCATTAATTCATACCTATAAAAGTACATCTATTTCTTCTAGTTATAATCCTAATTTTGCTGCTTCCAATTTCACCTCATTTTTGGAATTGACTGACAATGGTTTAAAAGATTTTAAAAGTCAAATAAAAGAACTTGCTTTAGAAACTTATAATATTAGGAAGCCGTTTAAAGGCTATTTTTTAGATAAAACACCTAGATATTACCACATATTGGAAGATTTAAATGAATTATTCCCAAATGCCAAATACGTATTTTTAGTTAGAAACCCCTTATCTGTTTTTGCTTCTATGCTCGATTATAACTTTAAAGGAAAATACTTTAAGTTTTTATCATCATCAGACAGAACGGATGATTTGTTTTTAGCTCCAAAAAACATAAGCAATTTTGCTAATAAACACAATAAACATATTTTAATTGAGTATGAGAAATTGGTTAAGAATCCTGAGCTTGAGCTAAAAAAAATTTTCAATTACTTGTCTTTGGAAGTTCCTAAAAATATGTTGACCTATAATCTTGAAGAGACATTTAGTGAAACAAAATCTATAGATACCAAAAGCTTAAAAAAGCATCAACAAGCTACAGATAATTATATTGATAGTTGGAAAAAAATAATTGACACAAGTCAAAAGAAAGAACTAGCTTTGGGTTATTTAAAAGAGCTGCAGAAAAGTAATCCTGATTATTTTGAATACGATTTAAATACAATTATTACAAATTTAAAAAAACATAAGCCTAAAAAAAGTTATATATTTAATTCTAGTTTTGAGCTTTTAACAAAAAAGGATGAGGAATTGAGTTTGGGAAGACTTATTAAGAAACGTTTGATTTTAAAACTTCAAAGAGAATAAAATGATTGAAGAAATAAAGTATAATAATCAACTATTGGGAATACTTGTTAAATCATCATATGAAAAGGAGGGCATCTCTTTTTTTACTCCAAATGATTTTTCTCAACAGCTGGGTTACATGAAACGTGAAAAAGATTACTTTATTGAACCCCATGTACATAATCCGGTTGAAAGACAGGTTGTATGGACACAAGAAGTTCTTTTTATTAAGTCAGGTAGGGTACGTGTTGACTTTTATAATGATGATAAAGTATATTTAGAAAGTAGAATAGTTAAAAAAGGTGATGTTATTTTATTGGCATCAGGAGGTCATGGATTTTGCATGCTAGAGACAAGTGAGATAATTGAAGTCAAACAAGGACCTTATTCGGGAGATAAAGATAAAACTAGATTTACTCCGGTAAGTAAAGAAAATATCAAATACAAATGATTCCAGTAAATACGCCACTACTTAAAGGGAATGAAAAAAAATATCTTAATGAGTGTATAGATTCTGGTTGGATATCTTCTGAAGGACCATTTGTTAAGCGGTTTGAAGATGACTTTTCAAAGTATATTGGTATGAGTCATGGTATTGCTGTAAGTAATGGTTCGGCCGCCTTGGACATAGCAGTGCGCGCCCTAAATTTAGAAGAAGGGTCCGAAGTTATAGTTCCTACTTTTACTATTATTTCTCCTATTCAATCTATATATAACGAAAAATTAGTTCCAGTATTAATTGATTCTGACCCAAACACTTGGAACATGCATGTAAACCAAATAGAGCCCAAAATAACCGCTAAAACCAAGGCTATATTAATAGTCCATATTTATGGATTACCTGTAGATGTTCAACCAATTTTAGACCTTGCAAAGAAATATAACTTAAAAATTATTGAAGATGCAGCTGAAATGCACGGTCAAACTTATAATGGAAAGAAGTGTGGTAGCTTTGGTGATATTAGTATTTTTAGTTTTTACCCCAATAAGCACATTACGACTGGTGAAGGAGGTATGGTTTTGACAAATAATAATGAATTAGCAGAACGTTGTAGGCAATTAAGAAACTTATGTTTTATAGCAGAGCGTCGGTTTGTTCATAGAGAGATTGGTTGGAATTATAGGATGACCAATATGCAAGCGGCTCTAGGTGTGGCTCAATTAGAACAAATTGATTATATAATTGAAAGGAAGCGACATATAGGCCATAGGTATCAAGATAACTTGAAGTATATTAAAGGTCTTCAATTACCTTTGGATTCTACGCTGTATTCTGAAAATATCTATTGGGTTTTTGGTATGGTTGCAGAAAGTGAGGATTTGTCTTTGACCATTCAAAAAAGATTAAATTCACATAAAATAGGAACTCGTCCATTTTTTTGGTGTATGCATGAGCAACCAGTTTTTAACTCAAAAGGTTTGTTTTTGGGAGAATCCTACCCAAATGCTGAAAGAATGGCAAGAAACGGTTTTTATATTCCTTCAGGTTTAGGATTAAGTGATTCAGAAATTGATGAAGTTTCAGAGCATTTATTAAAAGCGGCTGATAACAATGGATAGATTTAATCTTTATGCAGCATATTATAACCTTTTATACGAAGACAAAGATTATCAATCTGAAGTCAACTATATTCTCCAGCTGTTTGAACGTCATAGTCTTTCTCCCTTAAAAAATGTATTGGATTTAGGATGTGGAACGGGTATTCATGCTAATTTGTTATCCAAATTAGGTTGTAATGTGGATGGGGTAGATGCTTCGACAAGGATGATTGAACAGGCTGAAAATACTTTTGGAAATAATCAACTACTTAACTTTTATGTTGATGATATAATTGAATTTAACTCAAATAAGACTTATGATTTAGTGACATCATTATTTCATGTAATAAGTTATCAGAATACCAATATTGAATTATTAAAATCTTTTGAAACGGCTTATAATCATTTAGAAAATCAAGGCTTGTTTATTTTTGATTTTTGGTATGGCCCTGGCGTATTGACTGAACGTCCTGAAATGCGAATTAAGGAGTTAGAAAATAATAAGATTGTGGTAAAGCGAAAGGCTTTGCCAAGACTCTTTATAAATGAGAATGTTGTAGATGTGAATTATGAAATTGACATATTGGATAAATATTCAGGTTCATCAGAAAGTATAAAAGAAAAACACTCAATGCGCTATTTTTTTATTAAAGAATTAGCATTTTATTTGGAAAGTTCAGGCTTTAAAATGGCAGATTTTTTTGAATGGATGACTTTTGATAAACCTAATGACTCTTGCTGGAATGCAGTTGTCATAGCAAAAAAAATCTAGATGAAAGTAGCAGTTTGGCTCAATGAAGATATAGATAAACAAGTTGGAGGAGGTTTCTCCTACTCTGATAGATTGGTTGAACTTATTGATGAGAAAGAGTTCTCAAAAGATTTAGAATTAATTTTTTTGGCCAGAAAACCTTTAAAGGCGAAGTATAAAAAACCAGTTTTAATTCTAAACTCACGATCAGAATTAAAAATGCCATTTTTTCATAAAATACTTATTGGTTTTTTTAGTAAAATCAATATTTTCAATAATATTTCTGTCAGACTCAAAAATAAACATAAAAAAAAGGTTAATGCAGCCGAAATAAATGAATTACAGATTAACCATGTTCATGTTATATATTATTTGTTTCAAACTATGCAGAGTGTGCAAAACTTTCCTTTTATAACTACCAATTGGGATTTAGGTCATTTGAGTATGTATGCATTCCCGGAAGTGAGCAATGATGCAAGTTTTGCTAAAAGAGAAAAATGGTATCATACTACATTTAAAAAAGCATTAGCTATTTTTGTTGAATCTGAATCTGGAAAAAGAGAAGTAACAAATTACTTGAATGTTAATGAAGCCAGAATATTTGTAACACCCATTTTTCCTGGTAAAGTTATTCATCTTGATTTAAGTTTTGATATTCAGACCAAGATACTTTCTAAACTTGGTTTAAAATCTCAAAAATACTTTTTTTACCCTGCTCAATTTTGGGCACACAAAAACCATTATAATTTAATTCAAGGTTTTAAGCTTTTTTCTTCAATAGAAAAGGATGTGAAATTAGTTTTGACTGGGAGTGATAAAGGAAACTTAAACTATATTTTAAGTTTAATAGAAAAAGAGGAGCTAACGAACTCAGTTAAATATTTAGGATTTGTTGAACTAGATGATATGAATACTTTGTACAGAAATGCTTTAGCATTAGTTATGCCAACATGTTTAGGGCCTACTAATATGCCTTTGTTAGAAGCTAGAGCTTTAGATTGCCCAGTACTTTGTTCTGATATTGAAGGCCATAAAGAGCAAATGGGAGATGGGGCACTATACTTCAACCCATTATTATCTGATGACATTTATAGTGCTATGATTAAAATTACAGATGCGGATTATAGAAACGCGTTACTGGCAAGAGCTCATTTAGAGCTTTCTTCAAGTGTTTTTGAGGAAAAAAAATCAATGAATATATTAGATGAAAATTTATTAGAAATCAGTAATTATAGAAATTGTTGGAACTATATAGATGAAATAGAGTATTAACATGTTGATGAATGATTAAGAATGTTTTAAACAAATTATTGGCTCAATTTGGGCTGGAGTTAAGGCGGAGGTCTCTTAAGACTGGCAACGTTAATGTCAATAAATCATTTACCATGGCAGGTGGTTTACAGCGCTGTTTAGCGCGAGGTTTATCAGTTAAAACCGTAATAGATGTTGGAGCGTCTGATGGTAGGTGGTCTAAACTTTGTGCCCAAAGCTATCCTGATGCCCATTATTTACTAGTAGAAGCCCAACAGGAACACCAAAATAAGTTGGAAGTTTATTGTAAGAGTCGTCCACATGCAGTTTACACCATAGCTGCTGCAGGACCTGAAGATGGTACCGTGTATTTTGATAATGCCGATTTATTTGGTGGTTTAGCTTCTATAGACCCGTTAAATAATAACCATGAAGTCGCAGCTATATCACTTGATAATGAAGTTGTGCGTCGCGGATTGGAACCCCCTTATTTGTTAAAACTGGACACCCATGGTTTTGAAGTTCCAATATTGGAAGGAGCTACAGCTATATTGCAAGAAGCGTCGTTGGTTATTATAGAAACCTATAACTATCAGCTAACCTCTAATAGCTTGCGGTATTATGAGATGTGTCAGTATATGGAAACCTTGGGTTTTTATCCTATTGAAATGGTTGATTTTACCTTAAGAACTTATGACCACTCTTTTTGGCAAATGGACACATTTTTTGTTAAAAAGACTGATAAGGCTTTTACACATCATTCATACCAATAAAGTTTGTATAACAGTTATCCAAAAATATCACTTGTCACACCTGTATATAATCAGGTGGATTATATTGAAGCTACAATACAATCAGTTATTACGCAAGATTATCCCAATTTAGAGTATATCATTATTGATGGTGGTAGTACGGATGGCACATTGGAAATTATAAAAGCCTATGAAGAACACTTAAGCACTTACGTAAGTGAACCCGATGAAGGGATGTACGATGCTTTGAACAAAGGCTTTGAACACGCAACAGGAGATATTATGGGCTGGATAAATAGTGATGATATTTTGTTGCCAAAAGCCTTGTTGACCCTTTCAAAATTATTTACCGATTTACCCCAGGTAAATTGGTTGCAGGGCTTGAATACTGTAATTGATTTGAAGGGATATATTATAAGTACTCAATTTCCCAAGCGATTTAGTCTGATAACTTTACTAAATGGCGATTATAGATGGATACAACAAGAATCGACCTTTTGGCGTCGTAGTCTTTGGGAAGCTTCAGGTGCCAAAATAAATACTAATCTAAAATTAGCAGGCGATTTTGAACTGTGGTTTCGATTTTTTCAACATGCCAGATTGTATTATGTGGCTATTCCTTTAGGTGCTTTCAGGAAACGGCCAGGGCAGTTATCCGCATTGCACTATGACACTTATAATGAGGAAGTATTTGATATTGTGGTTTCGTATTCACAAAATCAAGCTGAAAAGTTGGCTTTAAAAAAAATACGTTGGATTAGTTTTTTTATTAGATTATTGAGTAAGTTGCGAC
The DNA here is from genome assembly GCF_012931685.1 of Hanstruepera ponticola. Lineage (GTDB taxonomy): Bacteria > Bacteroidota > Bacteroidia > Flavobacteriales > Flavobacteriaceae > Hanstruepera > Hanstruepera ponticola. The sequence continues at coordinate 366,096 of NZ_JABANC010000002.1, read as the reverse complement.
TATTTAACCTCAATTATTTAGAGAGTAAGCGTTATAAACTGCTGAATATAGAAGGTTTAGATATTCGCTATTTGCATGATAAGCAGCAATATAGTTTGCGAGACAATAGATTATTACAAAAAGAAAGAACAGAGCAATGAAAATAGCATTGATAACAGGAATAACTGGTCAAGATGGTGCCTATCTGGCTGAATTTTTATTGGCTAAAGGTTATATAGTACACGGTGTAAAACGCCGCGCTTCATTATTGAATACAGACCGGATAGACCATTTGTACCAAGACCCACATGAGGATCATATTCGGTTTACATTACATTATGGTGATTTGAGTGACTCTATGAATTTAACACGAATTATTCAAGAAGTTCAACCCGATGAGATTTATAATTTGGGTGCCATGAGTCATGTAAAAGTGAGTTTTGATATGCCTGAATATACAGCTAATGTAGATGGATTGGGAACCTTACGTATTTTAGAAGCGGTTCGTTTATTAGGGCTCGTTGAAAAAACCAAAATTTATCAGGCTTCAACGTCTGAGTTATATGGTTTGGTGCAAGAAACCCCTCAAAGCGAAACCACGCCATTTTACCCACGTTCACCATATGGTGTTGCCAAGCTTTATGCCTATTGGATAACGGTAAATTACAGGGAGGCCTATAACATGTTTGCATGTAATGGTATCTTATTTAATCATGAATCGCCCTTACGAGGGGAAACCTTTGTGTCGCGTAAAATCACCCGTGCCGCCAGCAGGATAGCTTTAAAACAACAAGATGTTCTGTATTTAGGTAATTTGGATGCTAAACGTGATTGGGGTCATGCCAAGGATTATGTTGAAGCTATGTGGCTCATGCTACAACAAGACGAACCTCGTGATTATGTGATTGCGACAGGTGTTACGACTACCGTTCGTGAGTTTGTAATAAAGGCTTTTAAAGAGGTAGGTGTAAGTCTCATATTTAAAGGTGAAGGAGCAGAAGAAGTAGCTGTTGTTGATAATTGTGATCATCCAGATTATCAATTAAATACTGGTGATATTGTAGTAAGAGTTGATCCTAATTATTACCGACCTACAGAAGTTGATTTGTTGGTAGGTGATGCCAGTAAATGTCATAATCTTTTAAAATGGCAGCCAAAATATAATTTACAACAATTAATAACCGAAATGATGGCTTGTGACTTGGAACACTGTAAACGCCATTCCCATTTAAGTGCAGGTGGTTTTGATAGTGAGGACAAAAAATCGGCGTTTAAGTATGAATAAAACAGCTAAAATATATATTGCTGGACATACAGGTATGGTTGGGTCTGCGATTTTAAGACAGCTTCAGGCAGATGGCTTTAAAAATATCGTAGTTAGAAACTCAAAAGAATTAAACCTAATACATCAAGAAGCTGTTCGGGATTTTTTTGAAGTCGAAAAGCCTGACTATGTTTTTTTGGCAGCTGCAAAAGTAGGTGGGATTCAAGCTAACAATACTTTTAGGGCTGAATTTTTATATGATAATCTTATGATGGCTTCAAATGTTATTCATGCGAGTTATGAGTACAATGTTACAAAACTTTTGTTTTTGGGTTCATCATGTATTTATCCAAAGTTTGCCAATCAGCCCATTGAGGAATCCAGTATGCTTACAGGGGCTTTAGAACCTACCAACGAACCCTATGCCATTGCCAAAATAGCTGGCGTGAAGTTATGCGAAAACTATAGAAGACAGTACGGTTGTGATTTTATTTCGGTGATGCCCACAAACTTATATGGTCCCAATGATAATTTTGATTTAAAGACTTCACATGTGCTACCTGCATTATTGCGGAAGTTTCACGAAGCCAAAGAGGCTGATTCACCCACTGTAGAGGTTTGGGGTACTGGGACTCCTAAACGCGAGTTTTTGCATGTTGATGATTTGGCTTCGGCTTGTTGTTTTTTAATGGAACAGTATTCTGATGGCGCACCAATTAATGTAGGCACAGGAACTGATTTATCTATTAAGGAATTAGCTGAAATTATCAAGGAAATTGTTGGTTTCAAGGGTTCTATTGTATGGAATAGCAACAAACCAGATGGCACTCCCAGAAAATTATTGGACGTCAGTAAGATTCATGATCTGGGATGGCGACACCAAATTGAGCTTGTTTCGGGTATTGAATCGGTTTATAAAACAAGGTTTATACCTACTTAATACTTTTGTTTGGTTATGAATCTTATATTTGTTACAATCTTATAGTATTTATTTTCATACCAACAGTTGAAAAAACCGGTATTTTCCATAATAATCCCTACCTATAATTCTGAAGCTACTTTGGCAAGGGCGCTTGAAAGTATTTTAGAGCAGTCATTTGAAAATTATGAAATTTTAATAATGGATGGTCTATCAACCGATAGCACGTGTGCTATTGTTGAAGCTTTTAAAGTAAAAAATCCTTCTGTCAGCCTGGTTTCAGAACCCGATTCAGGGATTTATGATGCCATGAATAAGGGTATTGTTTTAGCAAAAGGGGAATGGTTGTACTTTTTAGGTAGTGATGATTATTTATTTGATAATCAAGTATTGGAATCTGTTCATAGCTTTATTGTTAATACTTCTTATGAAGTTGTTTATGGTCAAGTGCAGTCAGATGGTTTTAACGGTCTTTATGATGGGGAATTTGATTGTTTAAAACTGACACGTAAAAACATTTGTCACCAAGCCATATTTGTAAAGAAACATGTTTTTGATAAAATAGGCAATTTTGATACCAGTTATACGTCTGTTGCCGATTGGCACCATAATATTAGATGGTTTTATAACCGCAAGATACCACATCAATACATTGAAGTAACCATTGCAGAATATGCTGACGATGGCTATAGTACACATAATAGAGATGAGAAGTTTTTGGATTTAAAAAATGAAATATTGTTTAAGTATGGTATGTTTAGCATACCTGTAAATAATTTAATCCCTATTGTATCAAAGATTGTTAAGCAAAGTTATGCCAAAAAACGGATTGATAAGGTTCTATTTTATGGAATTGTATGGTGCTGTTTAAAATTAAAAAGCAAATTTTTATAATGTATATTGTTGAACTCGCATTAAGACTCCTTTAAAAGATGAAAAATAAACCTATACTCATTACAGGAATCCACAGGTCTGGATCTACTTGGATAGGTAAAATATTAAGTGTTTCTAAAGAGCTTCAGTACATTCATGAGCCGTTTAATAAAGCCAAATATAGAACGTCTCCCATTGACCATTGGTTTCAATATGTCAATTCAGAAACATCAAACATTGAACAAGAAAGTATAAAGAATTATTTGATGTCTTTTACAAACTTTAGTGGCTCACGTTTATTCAAAGCATTATGTAATGTAAAATTCAAATGGCAAATAAAACAGGCATTGCTTTATGAATTAAATTGTTTTTTATGTAGGCCTTTATTTAAAGACCCAATAGCTGTAATGTCAGCAGAATGGCTTTACAAGGAATTAGATACCCAAGTTTTAGTTTCTATTAGACATCCTGCGGCTTTTGTTGCCAGCATTAAAATTGCAAATTGGCATTTTGATTTTAATAATTTTCTAGAGCAACAGGCATTGATGGATGATCATTTGGATGAATTTAAAATTGAAATTGAGAAGGAGCTTTCCAAAAAAGATTTGATTACTACGGGTATTTTATTATGGAATTGTATTTATTCTTATGTTAATAAATTACAGAAAACCTACTACAATAATTCAGATTGGATTTTTATTAAACATGAAGATCTTTCTAAAGATCCCATTGCTAAATATCAAGAGATTTTCACTCAATTTGGTTTAAAATTCAACCAAGAAGTTAAAGATGAAATATTAAAAACAACAACATCGAAGAATAAAGGTGATTTTTCCAGAGATGCTAAAAAAAATATCTATACGTGGAAAGAGCGATTAACTGATAGTGAGATAGCATTAATAAAAAAAGAAACAAAAAAGATTTGGTTAAATTTTTATACAGACCAAGATTGGTAAACAAATTTAAAAACGTCATTTGAATTCTGCTAAACACATAAAGGTTTCCATAATTTTGCCCAATTATAACCATTGTGCTTACCTTCAGGAACGATTGGATAGTATTTTTAATCAGTCATATCAGAATTTTGAAGTAATTATTTTGGATGATTTCTCTTCAGATAAGAGTTTAAATGTTTTGGAACCGTATAGGAGTCACCCGAAAGTATCTCAATTTGTTGCAAACAATCGGAACTCTGGCTCTGTTTTTAAACAATGGATTACTGGTATAACATTGGCTAAAGGCAAATATATTTGGATAGCTGAAAGTGATGATTATGCTGATTTTAAGTTTTTGGAAGAAACCGTAGCTTTTCTAGAAAGCAACACCAAATACGGTATGGTTTTTTCTGATTCATTTAAGGTTAATGATGGTGGGCATATTACAGGCCAGGTATCTAAAAGTAAGCCACTATTGCAGGCATTGGGTCAGCAGAGTCGTGAGATAACAAGTGATAACTGTGCTGCTTATTTACTGGAGCATTTGGTTATTGTAAACGCGAGTAGTGTTTTGTTTAGAAAAGAATCCCTTTTTGAGTTGAATTTTGAAGTTTTAAGTCAGATGCACAATGCTGGTGACGTGTTTGTTTATTTAGGTTTGGCATTAAAAAGCCCAATTTATTATTTGCCTAAACCCCTAAACTATATGCGGTTGCATAATCAAAACGCAACTAAAATGAATAAAAGGACTGGATTGTTATACGTAGATCAAATAAAACTATTAGCGCATTATTTTAACTCTGTTTTTACGCCTCAAAACAAACCACATATTATCAATTTTATACTGGGTTTTTATTTTTTGAGTATTGATTATGGGTATTACCAACAATTAAAGGAATTACTAAAAAAAATTTATCAATCCGGATTATTTAATAAACGATTCAGTACAGTAAGTGAATTCATATCTTTTTTTTACAGAACTGTTTTATATAAAGGACGCCCTTATTTTATGAGAGCGCGACTAAAGCTATTATTAAAAAAAGCTATGTAACTCATAAGGTAGATTGGGTGTGAGTGTGGTATTAAACCAAATAATTAGTACGGTTACTTTATAAAATTATTTATATTGCAAGCAAAGCGAGTGTTATGTTAGAATCATTTAAGCAATTGGTCCCTTTGAGCCTTAAGAGGCGCTATTGGCGTTTTCTTAAAAATAGAGCACGTGCCCAAAAAAAGCGCATTCGGTTTGATGGAAAAACAGCCAAGGATACTTTTACCTATATCTATAATACAAATTATTGGAATGGTGAAGAGAGTATTTCGGGCGGAGGATCGGATTTGGTTCATACCAAAGTTGTTGTTGAAGAAATTGGAGCGCTTATAAAGCAAATGAACATCCATTCGGTTTTAGATATTCCCTGTGGTGACTTTGCTTGGATGCAGTATGCTAACCTACATGGAGCAAGTTATATAGGTGGTGATATTGTAGATGATTTGATTGTTACTAATACCAAAGCATTTAGTCATAATCCTGCGTTGCAATTTAAAGTGTTGGATTTAACTAGTGACCCACTTCCAAAATCAGATATTTTAATTAACAGAGATTGTCTGGTACACCTTTCAAATCATGATATTTTTAAGGCTTTGCAAAACATCAAAAACTCCGGATGCACGTATTTACTGACCACGACGTTTCCAGAGCATACGGTAAATACAGACATTAGTACTGGTCACTGGCGTGCCTTAAACCTTGAAAAACCGCCTTTTAACTTTTGCCAGCCACTACACCTTATAAGCGAGCAATACAATAACCCCAAGTATAGTGATAAATCCCTCGGGCTTTGGAGAGTAGATGATTTAAACCTTTTTGAATAGTAAACAATATTCATTAATTAATGTTTGGAACCTTAAGAACGCTATTAGCCATAAATGTAATATTGTTGCATATTTTTAATATTCCAACTTTAGGAAACTATTCTGTTTCTTTCTTTTTTATACTTTCAGGTTTTTTAATGACTTATATAATGCATAATACCTATGGATATAAAGTAAGTGGCTTTAAGGTTTTTTGGTTGAATAGGGCTTTAAGACTTTATCCGGTTTATATAGTAATTATGATTTTCACTATGATTACTTTGTATTTTTTTAATGATATTATTAGACATAAAGCAATTTTCTACCCAAACAATTTATTGGAATGGGTGTATAATATTACAATGTATTATCCTAAAATCATACCACATCAAGTAGAACCTAGGCTTGTCCCTCCCTCTTGGGCATTAACAAATGAACTGACGTTTTACTTATTAATTTCAATTGGAATTTCAAAATCCAAAAAAAGGACATTAATTTGGTTGTTTTTAAGTGTGTTATATTTTGTAGCGACTTATTTATTTTATGATATCCCAACATATAGATATAGTGCAATTCCAGCTTCTTCGTTACCGTTTGCATTAGGTGCCAGTCTTTATTGGTATAAAGATAGATTAAAGTTTAAGGCTTATATCTATTACCCAATAATTCTTTATTTAATATTTATATTAAATGGGCTTTACAGTAACGAATTGAATTTAATTGTAAATGATATCTCCATATATCTTAATATGTTTTTATCATTGTTGATAATATATTTACTTTTTAATTTAAAGCCAAAAAACAAAAAAAAGTTCAACTACGATTCGTATTTAGGTCAGTACAGCTATCCGTTATACTTATCACATTTTTTTGTTGCAATTTTATATTCTGGAATTATAGGCATTGGAGTTTTTGATAATAGTTTTAAGATCAATTTTATTGGATTACCTTTATATTTTATTTTACTGTTCGTATTCAATTTTATAATAGTTCATTTAGTTGATTCTAGGGTAAATAAAATTAAAGAGAAAATAAAAAAAACACTGACTTGATTTTCTTTATTCACATACCCAAAACGGCAGGAACTACATTTTATGAAGTGGTTAAAAAGAACCATGCTAGTTTTTTAAAACCAAAGTTGAATAATTTATCAGAACTTGATTTAAACATGTTGCCCCATCAATCAGCCATTAGGCTACCAGGTGGGTATTATTCAGCACCACAAACTTTAAATATGATGCTGGATAGTTCAAGTTTAGATAAGCCTGCTTTTATTGGAGGGCATGTAGGGTATGGGTTTCATCATGCTTATGATACAACGGTTCGTTACATTTCATTTGTTAGAGAACCTAAAGAACGTTTGATTTCTGATTATAATGAACATTGTAAACCAGGTAGATTCTTTTACGATCAGCTTCGTGAGAAACAGTTTGATATTAATTATTATTTAGAATTGGTTTTGAATGACCATCTTGATAATATTATGACACGACAAATTGCTGGACCTTATGATTTTTATTTACATGAACGCACAGAAGTATCAAATAAACTGTATCAAAGAGCTTTAGGAAATATGCCTAATATTACGTTTTTTAGTCAAGAAAACTTTGATAAAGCTTTAATGTATATGTTTAAAGAATTCAAATGGAGTCAATTAGGTTATGAACGAAAAAATGTTGCTAAACCCTATGGTACAGTTACAAAAAACTTAAATGAGAGTTTGTTAGAAGAGGTTATTCAATACGATTTAAAGTTGTTTAATGAAATAACAGTGGTCAATAATTCAAAACTTTCCAAAATAGAGAAGGTATTATTTAAATTAAAAACTTGGTAGCTAGAACCATACGATTGCTTCACCCTTTTTCGGCACAGGCCATTGGCTTGAAGCCCACTGATTTATATTATTACCATAGTAAACCGCATGAAAACGCTCTGCGAAGCATTGGTGACAGTACTGGTTATCATATACGAATAGATTATTTTACTGGAAGGTTTTTGCCTTATACCAAGACAATTGCCAACATTAAAAAATGTTTTTGGCCTATAACATATCCTATACTACGTCAACGTCATGGTTGGCGTAAACAACATTCTCAAATTCATTATCTAGCCACTAGCATGCAGCCTCCTGATTTGACTATAATTAATATGTCTGGTCATGGAAGTCCCTATGTATTTAAGCTAGCTAAACTGTTGGTAAGGCAATCTAAACCTTATATTGCTATGATTGGTGGTATGAATTTAGATTATCATAGCAACACAGTCCTGTATTACAAGAATGCGCAATGTATCATTGTGCATACACAGTTACAGAAACAGGCATTACAAAAAACAGATGTTTTTAGAAATTTAAATATTTACGTTTTGCCATTGGGTGTGGATACCAACTTGTTTAAACCATTACGTTTTAATTCAAATACTAATCAGCTTTTGTACGTTGGCAGAATATCGCGTTTAAAGCAACTAGAAAAAAGCATTGAATCTTTACATCATATTGTTAATGTTAAAGGTGAATCGGCAACACTGAACATAATTGGTCCCATAAGTGACCCAGCGTATTTAGGAGAACTAAAGACATTAATACATAGCTTTAAACTGGAGAAGTTTGTTACTTTTTTGGGTTCTTTAAGTCAAACAGATTTAATTCCTTATTATCAGCGTGCAACTATATTATTATTACCAAGTAAACATGAGTCTTTTGGGATGGTCATGGTTGAGGCAATGGCTTGTGGTACTCCTGTTGTAGCTTTAAAGGGTTCTGGTGGTCCCGATGAAATTGTTGTTGATGGTGTAACTGGTAAATTATGTGTCCCAGCTAGCTTTAATGATACCGTTTATAATCTTTTAAACTCGCCAGAGACCGTAGCAACATTAGCCAAAAATAGTGTTATGTTAGTTCAGGAAAAGTGGAGTTTGACCTATACTACCCAATGCTTAAAAGAAATAATAGCCAGTGCTTTTAATTAATTTTTAAATATTTTAATTTGAATACATTTTTTGTACATCATAGGTCAAAACACCACGCACAAAACTCTGGTTATGCACGATTGATGGATCATTATGATCAGGCACACTGTATTGATGGTAAACCAGCTATACCTTACAAGCTTGCCAAGTTATTGGCTAACATGACTAATGACATGTATGGTATTTATAATTCAGATAGTGTTTTGAAAGAGTTTGAACTTTATAAAAAGTTACGTGCTCATTCACAATCTAAAAATGTAGTTCATTATTTAAACGCAGAGCGCGATATAAGGTATATCATGACTTTTAAAAAGCAGTTTAAACAAACTGTTTTTTGTGGTACGTTTCACAAACCACCTACCGTTTTAAATAAACAAATTAAAAATACAAAGTTTATAAAGCAACTTCATGGTGCCGTGACTGTAGGTTCTAATCAAGTTGACTATATTAAAGAACGTTTTGATATAGACCAAGTTGTTTATATCCCTCATGGAGTTAATACCCATTTTTTTAGACCAAACACATCTTTAAGGAAACCCAATAGATTGTTGTTTGTTGGGCAACATTTGCGTGATTTTGATGCTTTTAACCACTGTGTAATTCGTTTGGCGGAATTGGTTAAAGATTTATCAGTTCATGTGGTAATTCATCCGGCCTACCAAAAGAAAATTGTATCACATTCATGTGTTCAGATACTTACAGATATTGATGATTGCTTACTTCTAAAGGAATATCAAGAAGCTAGTATCTTGTTCATTCCATTATTGGATAGTACAGCCTGTAATTCTATTTTAGAGGGGCTGGCGTGTGGATTACCTGTAATAACTACAGATGTAGGTGGCAATGCTACATATTTAGATGGGACAAAAAGTATGCTGGCCCCAAGTGGAGACTATGATTGTATGATTACTGAAATTATAAGGCTTTTAGATGATTTCAATGTACTACAGGAGCTGTCTGGTTTGGCCAGATTAAAAGCCCTTGGTTATGATTGGACGATTGTTTCTGAACAAGTGCGGAAATTCCATAGTTCTATTACGAGTAGGGTTTCCTAACTTAAATTATTTAAAATACCAGTTTTGTTTGTCTTGTTTTTCGGTAATATATTATTTTTTTGTATTTGGGTACTAATCGGATTTACTATATTAGAGCCTTAAACCATGAGTCAGACTATTACAACACAAATATTACCTACACAACAACAGTTTGCTAAAATAAAAGAGGCTCATGCCTTGCATCATGAAGCTATTTGTGTGTTTTTGGCAACTGGTTTTTTTTTGGATCAAGATACTTTTTGGAAAGATGAGGTTTGTCTTTTGCCTGCGCATATTCATAAATTTGATGATGAGGGATTTTTAACTAGTAGTAGTCCTTGGTTTGAATGGCATTATTCACCCCGAGCGATTACATTTGAAACGGCTTTGGAAGAATATGTTGCTTTGTTGACGAAGGTAATGAATGACCAGGTTGCCGACAGATCAGTTATATTGCCTATTTCAGGTGGCTTGGATAGTAGGAGTCAGGCCAAGGTGTTAAAAGATTTAGGTGTTTCTGTTCAGGCATATAGCTATAGTTTTTCAGGTGGTTATCCAGAGCATCAAATAGCCAAGCAGATTGCTGAAACTTGTAATTTCTCATTTCAACATTTTTTAATAAAGGAAGGCTATTTATGGGATTGTATTGATGATTTAGCACTAATAAACGGATGCCATTCTGAATTTACCCATCCAAGGCAAATGGCCATCTTGCAGGATTACAAAAATATGCAAGGTGTTTTCTCTCTTGGTCATTGGGGTGATGTCCTGTTTGACCGGGGTGTTCCAGCTGGTACTTCTGAAACAGACGTTGTACCTATGTTATATAAGAAAATGGTAAAGCCTAAAGGATTTGAACTTGCAGAAAAATTATGGGGAGTTTGGGGGCTAACTGGTAACTTTAAAGATTATTTGGTTGGTCGTATTGAGAATTCTTTAAACACTATTTCCATAGATAATTTAAGCGCAAAAGTACGTGCCTTCAAAACCAGTCAGTGGGCTCACCGATGGACAACAACTAATTTAAGCATTTTCGAATCTGTTCATCCTATTACATTGCCTTATTATGATAATAGAATGCTAGAGTTTATTTGTACTATTCCCGAAGTATTTCTTGCCGATAGAAAGTTGCAAATTGCTCATCTTAAGCAAGATACCGCATTGGCGCATATAACTTGGCAAGACCACAAGCCGTATAATTTAACTAATTATCATAAAAATAAGTTGCCTAATAATTTATTATATCGTGTAAAAAGTAAATTAAAAAGAGAACTTCAGGGGTTATTAGGAAGACCCTATGTTCAAAGAAACTGGGAATTACAATTTGAAGGTAAGGTAAATAAAAAAGAGTTAGAACATTATCTATTTGATGCTGATTTTAACAGTTGGATACCCAAAACGCTCATTGCAGAAGTTTACTCCAATTTTAAGACTATTGATCGTGTAGGGTATTCGCATGCTGTAAGTATGTTGTTAACTTTATCACTGTGGCATAAACACTTTAACAACAATGGTATATGAAACTCTCTGTTGTTATTCCGGTTTATAACGGTGCTGAATTCATACTTAAATCGTATCACTCAATTTTGAGTCAAGATATTGATGATTTTGAGTTGCTATATGTGGATAATAATTCAGCTGACAATTCAATTGAAATAATAAAGAAACTTCAGCTTGAAGATCAACGCGTAATATTGCTCGATCAAACAAAACAAGGTGCTTCAGCTGCTAGAAATAAGGGTATAGCTTCTGCTAAAGGGGACTATGTTTATATATTTGATGTTGATGATGAGATTTATCCAGGTGCATTACAAAAGATGATTACTGTGTTGGATGCTTCACCTAGTTTGGATGCAGTATTTGGTAAAATGGTTAAATCGCAAAAGAGTATTTTAAAAACAGTTAAACCAGATAATGAAACCCATGAAGTCATAATTAAAGAAAAACCATTTTGGGGTTTGTATTGGTTTTCAAGTTTGGCCAATGTGGTTGGACCACCTGCCTTTTTGTATAGAAAAGATGTTTTTAAGTCAATAGGGCTCTATAATGAATCTTTATTGATAGGTGAAGACACAGCATTTGATATTAAGTTGGGAATGCTTTGTAATGTAGCCTTTTTAGACATGTATATTTATTTGTATTTTAGGCATGTAAGCTCCACAAATCAAAGTGCAAAAATTAATAATGAAATGGTTTTTCACACATGGAAACGTTTTACCTTGGAGCATTTGCCATTTTATTTTAATCATAAAGTTCCTAGAGAATATACCAAAATATTATTTTTGGAACTTTATCGTATGATGGGCAAAATTATTTGTCGTACACAGGGCTTCACAAACCGGAAAATAAGATTACAAAACTTAAAAGCTGAAGTGTCACCACTTAAACTTCCTTTTTTAATTCATACTTATTTGGTTATTTTGGTATTTTTACCAATGACAATTCTTTTAAAATTTTATGTGTATTATTTGTCAGACTGGTATTCAGATAAGCATTTGAAAAATGAAGTAAAATTAAATGACCATGAGGCGACTTTTTAAGCATTTGATCAGGAAATTATTTCTTTTCTTTTTATATCGTAAATATGTATTGGGGAACGTTGTTATTCAAGAGGATGTCCAACAGAATATATTGATAAGAGGTAGCAATTTGATTGATAAGCCCATAAAAAAACAATTTAGTCATTTAATGCATTATTATCCAGAATATGCTTTTCTGTTTTTTTGGCGCTTGAAGGGACAAGCTCATTTGTTTAAGCGCTTTTTTACAAAAGATTTTCATTGTAAGATATTTAAAAGTACGCAAATAGATGGGGGCTTGAGTTGTTATCATCCATTTGCCAGTGTAATTAATGCAAAATCTATTGGTAGAAATTTTCAGTTTAGAAATGGACTAACCATTGGAAATAAGCGTAATGACAATAGTTTAATTCCCAGTATAGGTCATGACGTAACGGTAGGTGCTCAAGTGGTTATTATTGGTAATATCACCATTGGTAATAACGTGATAATTGGGGCTGGTTCAGTAGTTGTAAAAGACGTTCCATCTAATTGCGTGATAGCAGGTAATCCAGCAAAAATAATTAAGAAATTATGAAACATAAAAAACGCATTCGTGTTTTATATACTATTCCTAACTTTAATACAGCTGGAAGTGGTCGATCAGTGTATGATTTGGTAAAGGGACTCGACAAGACCATTTTCGAACCTGAAATATGTTGTTTTCATAATAAAGGTACCTTTTTCAAAGAAGTTGAATCATTAGGAGTTCCCATACATTTGTTTCCTTTTACGACTGCTTACAGGCCTTGGACTACTTTTTTTTTTAGAACACAACGCATTAAACAGTTTTTTAAAAGACAGGCGTATGATGTTATCCATTCGTGGCACTGGAGCTCTGATTTTTCAGAGGCTTTAGCAGCTAAAATGGCCGGAATTCCTTATGTGTATACAAAAAAAGCTATGGGTTGGGAGAGTCGTTTTTGGAAATGGAAGTCCTTTTTAAGTAGTAGCGTTATTGTAGTCAATCAGGATATGATGGTTAAGTACTTTTCAAAAATGCACGACAAAGCAGTTAAATTTCCTTTAGCCATTGACACCAAAACATTTGTACCTATGCCTGCATCTGTACCTTTGAGAAATCAACTTGGTATTGAGGCAGATGATTTTGTAATAGTTTCTGTAGCCAATTTGGTTCCAGTTAAGGGGATAGAGGACTTAATAGAAGCTGCACTAATACTTAATGAAAGCCGTATAAAAGTATTAATAGTTGGTGACCATAATAATGATTATGGTTTAAAGCTTAAGGCTCGATACCAGAAAGACGAGGCCATTACATTTATTGGGAAACAATTGGACGTTAAGCCTTACTTGGCGTTAGCAAATTTATTTGTTATTCCAACAAAAGATGAAGGTAGGCGTGAGGGTATTCCTAATGCACCTTTAGAGGCCATGGCCATGGAACGCATAGTATTGGGGTCAGATGTATCTGGTATCCATGATATTTTGGAACCATTTCCTAGTTGTTTGTTTCAAGCAGGAGATGTTAAAGCTCTATCCTATAAAATACAAGCTATTAAAGGGATGTCTCAAGAGGACAAAGTTGATTTGGCTCAAAAAATGCGGCTTCGTGTCGTTGATGTGTTCTCTATTGAAGATTTCTTAAACAACCATCAATCACTTTATTTAAAACTGGTTGGTTAATAAAGCTGAATGTTAGAATATATATGTTATTTAACTCAATAAGCTTCGCAATATTTCTCCCAATAGTATTTCTAGTCTATTGGTATTTATTAAACAGATATTTAAGGCTACAAAACTTATTTATATTGTTGGCAAGTTATATTTTTTATGCTTGGTGGGATTGGCGTTTTTTAGGATTAATAGCATTTAGTACTTTGGTGGATTTTATTGTGGGTAGGCAGCTACATAAAGTTAGCAATATTAATAATCGGAAAGTCCTACTGATATTGAGTTTAACCTGCAATTTGGGACTTTTGGGCTTCTTTAAGTATTACAATTTTTTTATTGAAAGCTGGATGGATGCTTGGGCACTATTTGGGATTTCAATGGATGTGGATACCCTGAAAATTATCTTGCCAGTAGGTATCTCTTTTTATACGTTTCAAACCTTGAGTTACACCATAGATGTTTATAGAAATAAACTTGAGCCTACGTCAGATTTTATTCAATTTGCTGCTTACGTCTCCTTCTTCCCACAATTGGTAGCTGGACCAATAGAACGCGCGAAAAATTTATTACCACAATTTAATAAGTCTAGAGTTTTTGATAGCCAATTTGCTTTAAGTGGTTTTTATTTGATAATCTGGGGCTTGTTTAAGAAAGTAGTCGTGGCTGATAATTGTGCTTTTTTTGTAAACCAAATATTTGACGGTGCAGGCAGTTATTCTTCTATGGAGTTGTTTATGGGTGCCTTGTTATTCGGATTTCAAATTTATGGTGATTTTTCAGGTTATTCGGACATTGCCATTGGTGTGGCACGCTTATTTGGTTTTTCTTTGAAGGTTAATTTTGCTTTCCCATATTTCTCTAGAGATATAGCTGAATTTTGGCGACGCTGGCATATATCACTTTCAACCTGGTTTCGGGATTATTTGTATATCCCATTAGGAGGCTCGCGAGGGAGTTTACTGTCGCAATTAAGAAACGTTGCTATTGTTTTTTTGGTTAGTGGACTTTGGCATGGAGCCAATTGGACCTTTATTATATGGGGTGGCATTCATTCCTTGTTGTTTTTACCTTTATTGATGACTAAAACCAATAGAATATTTGTTGATGATAACCGATTACATTTTAGGCAGCTTTTTAAGATAATGATAACATTTGTATTGGTGAGTTTGGCGTGGATTTATTTTCGAGCCGATACCGTTTTGAATGCCAATAATATGATTGTTGATATTTTTAGTTTTAACAGTTGTTCCTTGTCGCTTTTTCACACAACTTCAAAATCATTGTTGTTTAGTATGATTATTGGTGTTAGTTTAATTGTACTTTTATTATTTGAGTATAATGCAATTCAAAAAAATCATAAAGAAGTCAGGTTGTCGTCTTATTCGGCTATATTTATAGCTTTGTTAATAGCTTTTATGGGAGTGTTTAAAAACCCTGCGGACTTTATATATTTTCAGTTTTAGGTATGTTAGTGTTTCTTAAAAAAATAGGATTTATATTATCGGGCTTTTTACTGCTGTCCTTCTTGATTAGTTATGGCAGTTTGTGGTTATTGCGACAGTCTCATTTTTATAAGCCTGCTTATTTAGCTAATGGCGTAGTTCAGAAGCAATTTGACTATATTGTTTTAGGAGCTAGTACGGGTTTGACCACTATAGATACAGAGTTGATAGACTCTGAATTAGATGTTAAAGGGATAAATCTTGCGGTAGATGATACATCATTACCAAGCCAATATTTAATGTTACAACATTTTTTGGCTGAAGGTAAACAGACCGATTACTGTATTTTGGCACCGAATCCAACAAATTATACTACTAAACATGACGATATTAGTGATAATGACTATAGGTTTTTAATGTATATAGATAGGCCCTATGTCTATGATCATTTTAAGAATTTTACCGGTTTTAGAGCTCATGCACTAACACTTTCTAGATGGTTGCCTACTATTGGTGTTTCGTATTATAATGCTGAAGTATTTTATCCTTCGTTGTTAAGTGTTTTATCTCCAGAAAGACGCAATCGGTTTGATATAAATGGAAACTATACTTATCCAAACTATAAAACCCCATCAAGACCTATAGAAAACTTTGAGAATTTTCCGATAGATTTTACTAATAATTATCTAAAAAAAATTAAAGCATTATGTCAGTTACATGATATAACTCTTATTTGTTATATATCTCCTATGGAAGGAAAGAAAGCTGCCTTTGATGATACAGAATATTTAATCATAGACCATAGTGATGTACTTAAGGATAGTCGTTATTTTCATGATATGATACATGTTAATACACTGGGACGCGATAAAGCTAGTAGGCAACTGACAATAGATTTCAATAAATATATTATAACGGAACAATAGTTAATTTGAAAAAAAGACTTAAAATAGCTATCTATTCTGGAGAGATACCCAGCACTACTTTTATTGAGCGGCTTATCACTGGTTTGTCTGAGACAGGTTTGTGCGATATATTCCTATTTGGAATCAAGGCTAGACGTGTTACTTATAGTAATAAGGTTCGGGTTCTTGGCTATACAAATAGTAAGTTGCATAAAGCCTTTTATTTGTTGACGTATTCGCTATTACTTTTTTTCTTAAGAAGAAATGATAAGAAAAAGTTAGACACTCTTTTATTGTCACAATCCAAAAACACATTAAACAATAAGGTAAAATGCTATCCCGTTTTATGGCATAAACCTGATATTTTTCATTTACAATGGGCTAAAGGTATTGGAGATTGGATTTGGGTTCAGGAATTTGGAATGAAACTCGTGGTAAGCTTACGTGGTGCTCATATTAATTACTCACCTATTGCAGATAAAAAACTGGCAAGTGTGTATTGCCGCAATTTCCCGAAGGTCGATGGGTTTCATGCCGTATCAAAAGCCATTGCTGTTGAGGCACAGAAATATGGCGCAACACAAGATAAAATAAAAGTAGTTTATAGTGGTCTAGAGCTCACTGGCTCAAAGCCTGATGTTGTTAGAAAAACACCAGCGGTTTTTCAAGTCTTATCAGTTGGTAGACCGCACTGGAAGAAAGGTTATACTTATGCTTTAGATGCCTGTAAATTACTAAAGGATCAAGGTTTTTTGTTTCAGTATTCTATTGTAGGTGGTTGTGATGATATTGAATTACTCTATCACATACATGATCTAGGGCTCGCTGATGTAGTTGAATTAACTGATAAGTTACCAAATGAGCGTGTAATGACACGTATGCAAAATACTGATTTATTACTCTTGCCTAGTGTTGAAGAAGGTGTAGCGAATGTGGTCTTGGAAGCCATGTCATTAGGGACATTGATTTTAACTACTGATTGTGGTGGTATGGAAGAAGTTATTATTGATGGCATTACGGGGTTTGTTGTACCCAAAAGAGATTCAAAACTCATCGCTGAGACCATTACTTCAATAAGTAAACTATCTGAGAATAAAAGAAATTATATTGCAACTAATGCTTACCAGAAACTATTGGAACAACATACAAAATCGGAAATGATAACACGCATGTATGACTTTTATAAACACATCTAGATTTCAATTTGAATAGTCAAAAGAACATAATACAAACTATAGGAATTGTACTCCCTACTTTACCTGGTTATTCTGAAACCTTTTTTAGAAATAAAATCATGGGTTTAGTCAATAAAGGTTATAATGTTATTTTGTTTGTTGGTAAAGAAGAGGGAATTAGTAATACACTTCCTTGTACCGTGCAAATTTTGAAAAGCTTTAATTCAGGTTTTTTGAAAAACAGTTATCATGCATTAACAGCTTTTTTTAAGGCAGTTTTGATAAATCCTCGGCGCAGCTATAAACTTTTGTTGTTGGAAAGAAATAATGGGGTTACAATGAAACGTAGCTTAAAGAATATTTTGATTAACCAACCATTACTTTCAGAAAATCTTGATTGGTTGCATTTTGGATATGCCACACTAGTTGTAAATAGAGAGTATGTTTCTAAAGCAATGGATGCACAAATGGCTGTGAGTTTTAGAGGGTTTGATATGTATTTATCGCCACTAAAACATAATAATTGTTATGAAAGCCTGTATAAGCAACCAGTAAAATATCATGTGCTATCTGACGAAATGAAGCGTTTATTAGTGAGTAATAATGTGGCGAGTTCTCAAATTCATGTCATATCTCCGGCAATTGATATCAAGAAATTTAATAGAGGAGACCGTATTCATAATTCAAGCACTTTGCATATCCTTACAGTGGCTAGGTTACATTGGGTAAAAGGATTAGATTATACTTTAGAGGCCTTATATCATTTAAAGAAACTTGGTATTCCATTTAAGTATACTTTAATTGGTTCTGGAGAAGAGAGGGAACGTTTAATTTTTTCTGCTTATCAATTAGGTATCATTGACCAAATTGAATTACTAGGTAAACAACCTCATGAAATGGTCAAGGAAGTCATGATGCAAGCAGATATATACATGCAATACAGTATTCAAGAGGGTTTTTGTAACGCTGTTTTAGAGGCTCAAGCTATGGGTTTGCTTACTATTGTTTCAGATAGTGGAGGACTGAAAGAAAATGTTTTAGATAATGAAACGGGTTGGGTTGTAGCGAAAAGATCTCCGATATTATTAGCAAATAAGATTAAAGAAGTTGTTGATATGCCTGAAATTGAAAAAACTAAAATACGAAGCCAGGCTAAACAGCGCGTATCGAGTCAGTTTAATTTAAAGCAACAGCAGGAGAAATTTATTGAATTCTATAAACAACCTGTAGCTAAATCAAAAAGACTTTAATATAGGGTTTATTGAGTTTTGTGACTATATAATCTTGTGTTCTTGTATTGTGAAATTATTTTATTGTTTAAATTAGCCATAAAGAAAGTTAACGGCCAAAATAATTTGCATGCGTTTAAAAAATTCACTTAAATCACTATACTATAAAATAGGCTTACATGAGCATAAGTTTGAATCTGTGACGTTTTGTGGTTGTAATCTGCGTGTGTTAAAAGGGACTATCAGGCAACAGGTTGACCAAGACGATGCTTGGTGGTTTTATTTGGTAAAACATCACCATATAATTTTTGATATTGGTTGTAATGTAGGTTATACGGCTTTACTAGCATTAATTCAAGATCCACATAAACAATTGATTTTGGTTGATCCTAACCCGATAGCTTTGCAAAAGGCAGCTCAAAATATTATTATGAATGGGGTTGGTAATCACGTGAATTACGTGTCGGCCTTTGTTGGTAATTCAGTGGATGATACTATTAAGTTTTATACCATAGGTTCAGGTGCAGCGGGCAGTATGTATGCTTCTCACGCCCAAACGGCTTCAGCACTTAAGACTTCAATGGATGTGAAAACAGTGACTTTGGATTATTTATATGATTATTATAATAAAGCTCCTGATTTAGTCAAGATTGATGTGGAGGGTGCGGAAACACTGGTAATGCAAGCTTCTAAAAAACTTGCCAGAGAAACGCAATGTGCTTTTTTTATTGAAATGCACAATGTCCAAAATTTAGGAATGAAAGCTGCAGGACAACTGATGTTAGATTGGTGTGAAGAGATGGATTACAAAGCCTGGTATCTTAAAACGGGTGAGGTATTAATTGATGCAGATACCATCAAGAGTCGGGGTAAATGCCATTTATTACTGTTACCTAAAAGCAAAAGCTATCCAGAATACTTAAAGGGAATCCGACAAAACGCAGCACTACCTAACACCATTTGATGCCATTTTTATTTCTTAAATACTTACAACCCACACATTATTTTCGATTGCATACGAAAAAGGGGCGAACCGTTTTTCCTAGAATCGACTTGTTGCCAGAAAAGATTGTCAAATATTTAAAACGTGATAGCAGCTATCAGTCAGAACATGCGCAAGATTATGATCTATCTTGGCAAGCCATACAACTTGGTTATGTAGGAGATGCTGGTGTTTATCAGCATTTTGAGACTGTCTCTGTTTATGATAATTATAGGTTTGTACGTCGTTATTTTCATGGTGCCTGGGTTTTATATGTTTTATTCATCCGTTTACTATCCTTTAAAAACCCCGTTAAAGAATTAAGGGCTTGGTTTAATACGCGTCAAGTTCGGCGGTTTCAAGAATTTTCACCAATCAAGTATTCAGAATGGTTAACATTTGATTCCATTTTAATGGACAGGAATCCAAAGGTTAGTATTATTATTCCAACTTTAAATAGATATGACCATTTAGAACATATTTTGAGAGATTTTGAGAAACAGGATTATACGAATTTTGAAGTTTTGGTAATTGATCAATCTGATAATTATGACCCTGATTTTTACACCAATTTCAATCTGAATATCCAACTGATCCGACAGGAAGAAAAAGCGCTCTGGTTAGCACGTAATACAGGCATTAAAAGATCCAAGGGAGACATTATCGGATTGTCAGAAGATGATGTACGCATTAAGACTGATTGGATTTCGGCTCATTTAAAATGTTTAGACTTTTTCAAAGTACAGGTTTCGGCAGGTGTTTTTTATCCAGATGGTCAAAAGATTCCAAGAGAACGTTCATTTTTTGCTATTGGGTCGCAATTTGCTACGGGCAATGCTATGCTATACCGAGATGTTTTTAAAAGGGTAGGGTTATTTGATAGGCAGTTTGAAAAGCAACGTATGGGCGATGGTGAATTTGGTATGCGCTTATATTTGGCTGATTTAAAAAGCGTTTCTAATCCAGAAGCTTCTTGTGTAGATATCAAAGCCGGGACAGGAGGATTGCGTGAATTAGGGAGTTGGGATGCTTTCAGGCCAACTTCTCTGTTTGCACCAAGACCTATACCTAGTGTGCTTTATTACTTTAGACGTTATTATGGGAATGTAGCGGCCAGGTGGTCTTTGTTGCGAACTATTCCAATGTCTATTTTACCCTATCAATTTAAAAAAAGCAGACTCATGCTGTTATTTGCTTTGTTGTTGAGTATAATGATGCTCCCATTAGTTTTGTTTCAAGTTGGTAAAAGTTGGATGTTGGCTAGCGAGAAATTGAAAGAAGGGCCATTGATTGATGAGTTAGAACGATGAACTTGAAGTTGAATTCGAAAATAGAAGTAATAGATGAATAATAAATAGTATTGCAAATAGGTTTTAAATAATAAACTTACTAGTTGATTTTTTAGATTATAAATTGAAATTTTGAGTCATAGAGAGGATGTAGGGCGAAAAAAACGTGTCAATGAATAGCCGATTAATCATGTTATAGCGATGTATGTATTATTCTCCAAAATAGGAAAACTGGAGGTTTCTGAATGAAATAAATTTCAAAATTTTCGCGTCACTCTTTGTCGCTTATGGCAATGACAGTAAAAGAAACAATGATTGAGAAACATATTAATAGAAAATAAAAATAAGTTATTGAATAAAAAGATACTCATTGTCACTTCTGAATTTCCGCCACAACCAGGTGGGATAGGAAATCATGCTTATAATTTAGGGCTATATTTATCTAAAAACCAATTTGAGGTTACTGTTATTGCTGACCAAAGGGCAGCCGTTAATGATCAAGAAAAGCAATTTGATGCAAAATTACCATTTTTAGTAAAGCGCACCCAATTAAAAAACATAAGGTTATTTATGTATTTTGATAGAGTTTTTAAAACCATAAAAGCACTTAAAAAAAATGATCTTGTTATTGCTACCGGTAAATTTTCGCTTTGGAATGTAGCATGGTGTATTAGATTCTTGAAACGTCCAAGCTTGGCTGTTATTCATGGTACTGAAGTGAATTTTAAATCCTTTGGTTTAACAGCTGTCACAAATTGGGCTCTTAAACAATTTACGCAAGTTATTGCTGTCTCAAATTATACTAAGGACCTAGTGTCTCATTTAAATTTGAAAGTGACTGTGATTCCAAATGGAATCAATACAGTGGTATGGAATAAAGACCATTTGGAATGCCAGGAATTAAAGGGTTACCCCGTACTTACCACGGTAGGGCGTGTGAGTAGTCGTAAAGGGCAATTAGAAGTTATCAAGCATTTGCCAGAACTAATCCGTGATTTTCCGGAAATTCATTACCATTGTATTGGAATACCAACCGAAGCTGAAGATTTCATGAATGTAGCTAGATCATTAGGTGTTGAGTCATTTATCACCTTTCATGGTGCTGTCAATGATAAGTTCCTTAAAGCTGCTTTAGTTGCCACAGATATATTTGTGATGTTGAGCACTGAAAGTATAACTGGAGATGTCGAAGGTTTCGGTATCGCTATTTTAGAGGCCAATGCTTTAGGTGTTCCAGCTATTGGTTCAAAAGGTTGTGGTATTGAAGATGCGATAAAACAAAATTATTCAGGTTTCGTAATTGATAGGGCAGACAGTGAAACATTTAAAGTTACAATTTCAAAAATCTTAAAAGCTCAAGAGTTTTTTAGATTAAACTCAATTACTTGGGCACAGTCACATGATTGGAATATTATTATTGAAAACTATATAGGTATAATATCATGCGTTCGCTAACAATAATATCACATACAGAACATTTTATTGAATCTGATGGTACATTAGTTGGTTTGGGCTCAACGGTAACAGAGATTAATCATCTTTTGGACATTTTTGATACCATTACTCATGTGGCTATGCTACATAAAGGTGAACCACCATCAAATGCTTTACCATATAGTTCTGAAAGAATAAAGTTTGTGGCACTGCCAGCCGTAGGTGGACAAACACTAGCTGATAAGTTAAGGATTTTAAATAACAGTCTAAAAATAATTAAGATTGTAAAAGTTGAACTTGAAAAAAGTGATTGGTTTCAATTTAGAGCACCTACTGGAATAGGTGTATTTATAATTCCTTATGTAATACTATTTCAAAACAAAATGGGATGGTTTAAATATGCAGGTAATTGGAGGCAGAAAAACCCGCCAATAGCTTCTCGCTTTCAAAGATGGCTTTTAAAGAACCAAAAAAGACCTGTGACTATTAATGGGTTATGGCATGACCAGCCTAAACAATGCTTGTCATTTGAAAACCCTTGTTTGACTGATGTTGAGCTTTCACAAGGTCAGACTGTTATAGCCAATAAGCATTTTGACAAGAATGATATTCATTTATGTTTTGTCGGACGCTTGGAAGAAGCCAAAGGGTTAAGTATTTTAATTGAGGGAATCAATTTGCTCAATGAAATCGAAAAAAGGCAAATAAAGACTATTCATATAGTAGGTGATGGTCCTTTGAAAGATTATTATATACAACAGTCTAAAAAAATTGGAGTCCAATTCAAATTTTACGGACTGCTAGCAAGGTCCGAAGTTCATGATATCTACAAACAATCGCATGCTATTGTATTGCCTTCGGCCTCCGAAGGATTCCCAAAGGTGATTGCAGAAGCTATGAATTATGGCTGCATACCTATAGTATCAAATGTTTCTGCCATAAGCCATTATGTGCTTCATAAACAGAATGGCTATCTATTGAATAGTATTAATGCAGAAGGTGTTCATCAGGCCTTAAAGCAGTTTTTAAAACTAACTCCTCAAGCTTATTTGCAAATCATAGGTTCTAAAGAAAATGATAGGAAGCGATTTACATATAATTACTACAACAAACGTATAGTAAACGACATTCTTTAATATTAATTTAATACTTATAAAAATTCTCGTATTTTGCCTAAAATTTTAAGAGGCAAAGGGTATCTCCGTTTATTATAATTTACATGATTCAATCAATTAATCTTATTAGTGGCAAAGACAAACAAGTATGTTTATTTAAAAAGGAACATGACCACAAAATAACGATTGATACGCTTGTTATTAAAGAAAAGCCCCTGACGCTACAAGTTATATTTAACACAAACATCAAACATGTTAGAAATCATGATTATACTTGGAGTGAAGTAAAAAAGAACTATGTGGCAAATTGGCATTCTCCCAAAATTATTAAACTTGAAAATGGCCAGATAATACAGGCAAATCAACAAACTGGGATTTGGGAAATTAATAAAGTACAAAGTCACATTTTATTATGGCATTTTAATCCAAGATACTCAAAACCGTTAGCTCAATATGATTCAAATAATTCCAAACGAATAGTTGATGGTAAATTAGTTGTTTCAAAAGTTACTCCTTTAGCATTATTGTTAGTTAAAGATTACGGAATTGAAATTAGTCGTTCCAAATTTCCTTTTTCTGCCATAGCTTGTTTTACTGATCATTGTGATTTTGATACGTTAAATAATCTTAAGCAACAACGAGAGTTTTTTAAAAAGCATCAAATAAAGCTTACAAAAGGTTTTTTTTTAAACCATTATTCAAAACACGCAGATACCGCAAATTTTCATAACCATTCGGATGAATATGAAAAGTGGATAGCAGACGGTCATGAATTAGCTTATCATGCTTTGTCACAATCAATCAAGCCTTTATCAGATAGCTTAAATGATTTTCAAAATTTTAAGCCACCACTAGAGTCCATAAAAACATATATAGATCATGGGTTCCAGCCCTACAACCTGTCTCAGTATTATAATTATGAGCAAATTAAATCAGATTATGCAAAGAAACTAAAGGAAGCCGGTATTGATACCTTATGGAATTATGTCGATTCTGGAACTGCCGTACGAGGTGTTATTAATCAACTAAATCCAAACCAATTCACATTAAGTAGCTTTACTAAAGGGATTGCTAATTTGTGTTGGAAAACACGCATTTCCATGTTCATTAAGAATACCATATTCCATTATTTTAATAATGACTACAGTTTACGGTTATATAGGTATGTGGCCCGGTATATAAAAACTTTTAAAAGCAAAAAATCCATTAGGAAGCATTTGTTTTTTCTTTTAAATGGTTTAAAGCTTATTAGACTGTTTATCCCTATTGGGTTATTTTGGAATACCAGAAAGCATAACATTTATCCACTGGCAAAATATTCGCCAGTAATTTTTGATCATGATGTTTCAGGTAAAACATTTACTGTATTCCAAACCTTGGAGATGATTGATTTTAAATTAGGTTTATGTCCAAATAATTTAGACCTATTAATAAAAGAGCATGGCTTGTTTATTGCTCATACTTATTTTTCGGCACCAATGAATTACCATCAAGGTAAATTGTTTGGAAAAGTTGGAGAGATTGATGCTCAAGTCGAAAAAAATTTTTCCTATTTGTCTCAAAAGATTAAATCTCAAGCTATTTGGAACCCTACATTAACTGAACTCATAGGCTATTTGAAGCAATTTGAAAGTGTCAAATTTGACTGTGATGCCGAGGGTAATTTAATTGTCTTGAACCAAGACGATTTGATAACTAGAAAAGTAAGATGATAGAATATGTTTTTACCAAGGATAGGAAATGGTTGGATGCCTGGGATTTGTTTGTTGTCAATAATCCAAAAGGTAGTCATTTAATACTTTCTGATTGGTTACAGTCTTATGCAGCTTATGGTTTTGAATACGAATTAGGTTTGGTTTTAAAACATGGCGAAATTATTGGCGGTTGTGGTGTGATTATTCCTAAATTTTTATTTTTTAAGTTTTATATTATTCCACACGGACCTATATACGATGCTAATCATCAATCCTATTTTGATACTCATCTTAGCGAATTGAAAAAGCAGGCCTTAAAAAGAGGTTGTTGTTATTTACAGTTGAGTTTACCATTGTCAACCGACAAATCTGTTGACAGGCATGTTTATAAGCCAAAAAGTATGAACCCCCTAACGCAAGGCTTTGTTTCAGGTAAGTTGTTTAAGTATGTTTACACGACCTACGGCTTAAATTGGATAAATTTTTATGGGATTAATAATGCTGAAACCTTTTTGGAAAAACGGTCAGCCAAAGTAAGACGCAACATCAGAATGCCTTATAATAAAAATGCTAAAGCCACATTTGTAACGGATGAAAAGTCTATAGAAAAAGGATATCAAGTAATTTTAGAAAACGCCAATCAAGGAGGCTATGCGCTTAGATCATTTAAAGAATTTAAAGGTACTATACTAGACTTAATAGCAAAGAAGCAAGCCTATTTTATAATTTGTGAAGTAGATAATGTAATCAAGGCAGCGGCATTTTTTGTTGAAACAAGTGGTTATATAACTAATATTATGGGAGGTGTGTTGCGAGAAAAACCTGATATTAAATTAGGGTATATGTTACAGTATGAAATTATAAAAAAATCGTTTGAGCAAGGTTTTAATGGTTACAATATTTCTATGGGCGGATCTTTGGGAGTTCAAGATTTCAAATCGAAATTTGG
Source organism: Hanstruepera ponticola (assembly GCF_012931685.1). Classification (GTDB taxonomy): domain Bacteria; phylum Bacteroidota; class Bacteroidia; order Flavobacteriales; family Flavobacteriaceae; genus Hanstruepera; species Hanstruepera ponticola. The sequence continues at coordinate 339,867 of NZ_JABANC010000002.1, read as the reverse complement.
TGCGGAAAACATCTTTTATGAAAACCCACATTATCATTTAGTACTTAATGGGTTTAACTTCAATTTATTTAAATTTTTTGATAGTCATTTGAAGCCTTATAAATCAAAAATATCTAAATTGTTATCACATCTTAAATAATGAATAGGTTTTTTAGAAAATTTCGACTAGTTAGTATTGATGTATTTATATACCATATGGTTAAGTATAATGAATTTCAATTACCTAAATTTAAATATACTATTCAGCGTGAGAATATTCATAATAAGACACGTTTTTTTATAAAAGATTTAAATACATTAGTACACGAAAGTTATGTGTTTAAAAAGGTTTTTTTATTGAAGTCTATCCACAAAAATGGACCCGTAATTGGTGATTGTTTTACAAATAAACAGTACAGAGGTCAAGCCATCTATCCCGTTGTGATTAATTATATAGCAAAACACTTATTGGAAAACAACTCTAAAGAAGTATTTGTGGTTGTTAACAAAAGCAATAAAAGCTCCATAAAGGGTATTGAAAAGGCGGGATTTGATAAATTAGCTTCCATAAAAGCAAAAAGGTGGCTTTGGTTTTATTCAAAGCGAGAGATAAATTATTTTAATAGAAAATAAAATTCATGAAATTAAAACTTACAACAAAATTTAAAATATGGCTTTCCAAATTGCTTCCTAATTCGGAAAAATTACGTTATCTTTTTTGGTTGCCAAAATTACATGATTTCGATAAAAAGTACGGACAACATAGTGCTGTTTTGGTTAGTAGAAATGAACTGTACAAGTATGTTAATTCTATAATTAATAATAAGGCTATTACGTATTGTGAGTTTGGTGTTTTTAAAGGTGCGAGTATTAAGTATTGGTCGCGTTTGAATACTGACAAAAATTCCAGATTTATAGGTTTTGATACATTTAGTGGATTACCAGAAAGTTGGGATAATTTTACGGGTGGATTAAAAAAAGGAACATTTGATACTAATGGACAGTTACCACAAATTGCAGACAAACGTGTTTTCTTTAAAAAAGGTTTATTTCAAGATACTTTGCCTGAATTTTTATATAACTATGACTCAAGTAATCTATTAATAATTAATATTGATGCTGATTTATATTCATCAACGTTGTTTGTTTTGACAAAGGCTCATGATATAATTAAAAAGGGTTCTATAATTATATTTGATGAATTTTCAAGTATATTACACGAATTTAGAGCTTTTGAAGATTATTGTAGTGCCTATGGTGTTGATTTTGAAGTCATAGCCTATACAAAGTCATCGAAAAGTTATTATGCACATGTGGCGATAAGGATTTTGTAACGGGTTGTATCCTCAAAACGCCTTAAAGAAAGTAAAACTCTGATTTATTAGAGTGTAACTAATAAAAAAATTTTATTTTTAACTTTTATATAAATTAAATTTCATTAATGACAATCAATAAACTTATTTGGGCATTTAAACGGCACCCATTCTTGTATATAACACGATTTAAATTGTTGTCAAAAAATTCAAACATTGATGAAATAGGTACATATAATTATAATCAGGTTAACAAAAAAGAGGATATACCAAAATATTTTCATGAAATAAATGACGTTATTTTTTTTGATGGAATACCAGAAACAGATTTAGAATTTATTAAAAAGTTAAGCAATTGGTTAGTGAAAAACATTAAAGGCGGACCAGGTTTGAGTGTGCCTTCTGAAGAGGCATTAAAAATTATGCTTGCAGGTAAAGGTGGGGTTTGTAGTGATATGGCACAGATATTCAATAACTTTTGTGTTATTAATGATAAGCTAGTAAGGGAATGGGGTTCAACCAGAGCTCCTTTCAATAAGACATATGGTGGACATTCGTTCAATGAAGTTTATTGTAAAGAGCTTAATAAATGGGTGTTGGTAGATGTCTCATACTGTTCAATGTTTTATAATAATAATAATGACATACCTTTGTCTGTTATTGAACTATATCAGTTGTTACATGATAATATCCCGATAACCTATAAGTCATTTAACGACACTATTTGTCTAGATGAAACTACTGCTAACAAAAACTATTTAAATCCTGATACTGTACCTTTTTTACTATGTAATTATTCAAATAAAATTTATGATAAATTTTTAAAAACATTAAGACCTTACCTTCCTGTCTTTGTCATTCATTTTATAATTTTTATTTTGAAAAAAAGTTATTATTATAGATTTCCACTTAATAATTACAAGGAAATATTCAGTTAATAGTTTTTTTCATATGCTGATTTTTGAAATATAACATTACATATATAACAGCAGTTTTATTCCATGCTTTCATAGGGATGGTCATTTATTTTAATGAAAGTCTTTCAAAACTGTATTTTTTTGCTGCCTTGATTTTTTTTATGTACCGAATCATTATGGCAGCTAATCACAAGAAAACCTATGAAATTTTATTGGCATGTGCTTATTTTGTGGGTGCCGAAGTATTTTTTAGAACAACTAGAGGAGCCATATCCTATGAAGCAGGAAAGTATTTAGTAATTCTATTTATGCTCATGGGTATGTTTTATAAAGGTTTGTCGGGTAAAGGTTATCCTTATTTTTTATATCTTTTATTGCTTGTTCCTTCTATTTTTGTAGCTTCTACAACCTTAAGTTTTGATGCCAGCTTTCGAACAAATATAGCTTTTGTGTTAAGTGGTCCCGTTTGTTTGGGGATTTCTGCATTGTATTGTTATGATAAACGCGTTAGTATAAGTCAATTAAATACTGTTTTATTGTATATGGTTTTACCTATAATTGCTCATACGGTATATAACTTTTTTTACACTCCTGATTTAGAGGAAGTATTGAGTGGTACTACTTCCAATAGGGCTGCTGCAGGTGGATTTGGTGCTAATCAGGTTGCCACAATATTAGGCTTGGGAATGTTTATTATGGCTGTTCGTTTTTTTAATAAATCTTCAAATTTACAATTAAAGATTTTTAATATAGTTATTTTTGGGATTATTACCTTTCGGGCATTAGTTACAATGAGTCGTGGAGGGATTTATGCTGCTTTAATCTGTATTGTAGCTTTTTTGTTATTTTATTATAGAGCGGTGAACAAGCGTAGGCGAAATGAAATATTAACTCTTTTTGGGATGTTTTGTGTAGGCTTGTTTAGTATTTGGGTTATTAGTTCGGCACAAACTGGCGGTTTGTTAGATTTGCGTTATGCTAATAAAGATCATTTAGGACGTGATAAATCTGATATAACAACTGGTAGAGGCGAGTTATTTGTTAATGAACTCGAGGGCTTTGTTTCTAATCCTTTTTTTGGTATTGGATCGAGTCGGGCCAAAGATCAGCGTATAGAAATAGAAGGGCAAGGTGTGACTTCACACAATGAACTTAGTAGGGTACTGGCAGAGCATGGTATATTTGGAATCATTATTCTAGTGATTTTAATCTTCAAACCTTTGGAAATGCGTTCTAAAAACCAACAAAATTATTATTTTTTTGCCTTTTTAGCCTTCTGGTTTGCTACCATTAACCATTCATCCATGCGATTAGCAGCTCCAGCCTTTGTGTATGCACTCGCTTTATTACATGTAACAAATGATAAACCTCCTATACATAGGAAACAAGTTAAGGGATAGTTCCTCAAATATTTCTTCTATTCAAGTGTTAGGAAGGGCACTGGGTCATGAAGGGTATCACATGATATATGCATCTTCTAAATCAAATAAAGTGTTAAGACTTATGGATATGGTTTTGACTTGTTTGAAGTCTTATAGAAAAGTGGATTGTGTTTTGATTGATACCTACAGCACTCAAAACTTTTACTATGCACTAGTAATAAGTCAGTTATGTCGCTTATTGAAGCTGCCTTATATACCCATCCTTCATGGTGGAAATCTTGAAAGTCGTTTAAAACATTATCCTAAATTTAGTCGTTTAATTTTTAAATACTCAAAAGTAAATATAGCACCATCTCCTTTTATTAAATCGGTTTTTGAATCCTATGGATACTTCAATATTGTTTCTGTTCCAAATGCATTAGATATTAATAATTATCTTTTTAGAGAAAGACATATTGACACAATCAAACTGTTATGGGTGCGCTCATTCTCTAAAATTTACAATCCAAGCCTAGCAGTCAAGGTTCTCAAACAGCTCACAAATAAAGGCTATAAAGCGGAATTATGTATGGTGGGACCTGATTCTGGTGATGGGAGCTTTCAAGAAACGCAGCAAATATCTAAAAAGCTAGATGTTTCAGTAACTTTTACCGGGAAATTGCCTAAATCAGAATGGATTACGTTAGCTGAAAATTACAATGTATTTATTAATACCACCAATTTTGACAACATGCCTGTAAGTGTTATTGAGGCCATGGCAATTGGTTTACCTATTGTTTCTACAAATGTTGGTGGTGTACCTTATTTAATAGAGCATGAGGAGGATGGGCTACTTGTTCCTGCAAATAATGTCCTAATAATGACAGATTCGATTGTCAGGCTAAAACAAGAACCTAGCTTAACGAAAACAGTTATTAAAAATGCTAGAGCAAAGGTTGAGACATATGATTGGGAAATAGTAAAACAAGAATGGTTTAAAGTTTTGAATAGATAGGCTAATCTTTATTTAACCTTCATCACTTGTGAAGTTTAATGAACTTATTATCTTTACCCTTAACATTTCATTAACAAGATGGCTAAACAAGATATTCATTTTAATATATCTGAACGTAAAATATTATTGCGGATTATGGATATTGTTTGTGTTCTTTTGTCATTATATTTTATAAGTAATTCATTTGTATTTGATTATTTTACAATAACAAAAGAAAACTGGACATGGGTGTTTGTACTCATTCTTTATATTTCGGTGTTTGGAACTGTGTTTGAACTATACGATTTGCAAAAAGCCAGTAGGTTGGAATCGGTCATGCCAAATATTATTTTAACCGTATCCATTACCGTACTATTCTATTTGTTAACTCCTTTATTTACACCTTCTTTACCTGAAAACAGGCTGCAAATATTGTATTTCTTTTTAGCTATTTTGCTTGCTTTAGCTATTTGGCGTTTTATTTATATGACTTTCATCACATCACCTCGTTTTTATAAAAAAGTATTGATTGTTGGAGAAACGTCTAATATTGAAACAATTGTTGAAGCTTTTAAGAATTCAGATCCAAATTATAAAATTATTGGTTTTATAAACTGTGAAGAGGAACAGCCAAATAGCCTAAAATATAAAGGTATTGCAGAGTATAAACCAGATGAAATACATAGTGTTATCAAGAATGAAAATATTTCAGAAATAATTGTTGCGAGTTATAATGCAGAGACCATTACGCCTGAAATTTATCATGACTTAATTGTGTTGTTAGAACGTGGTTTCCCAATTAAAGAATATACTCAAGTTTATGAAGACATTACTTATAGGGTTCCTGTTCAGTTTGTGGGAAAGGATTTTTATAAATATTTTCCTTTTAGCCGAAGTAATCAAAACAAATTGTATCTGTTTTTTCACAGACTCTTTGATCTTTTATTTGCTTTAATGGGTGTAACGCTAGGCGTTTTGCTTATTCCAATTATTTTTGTTGGTAACCTATTGGCTAATAGAGGGCCATTATTTTACTATCAAGAGCGAGTAGGAAAAAATGGTGACGTTTTTAATATCATTAAATTTAGATCCATGATAGTGAATGCTGAAAAAGATGGAGCAGTTTGGGCTAGTAAAGACGACCAAAGAATCACTTTGTTTGGCAAATTTTTAAGGCGTTCTAGAATGGATGAAATTCCTCAATTCCTTAATATCTTGAAAGGAGATATGAGTTTAATTGGACCGAGGCCAGAACGCCCTTATTTTGTGAAAGAACTGTCACAAGTCATTCCTTTTTATGAAACAAGGCATATAATTAAACCAGGTTTAACTGGTTGGGCACAGGTAAAGGTACGCTATGGATCGACAGTTGAAGACAGTCTGTTGAAACTTCAATATGATCTTTACTACATTAAGCATAGAAGTTTCTTTTTGGATGCTAATGTTATTATTAAAACTTTCAGCACTATGATCTTTTTTAGAGGACAGTGATTTAGTATTTTGTTGGTAGTGGTTTGTCGGTAGTTAGCGACTATTACTTCTTTGGAAATACTGGATTAGAAATATATACCGAATTATCATAGTCACAAAAAGGGGTATAAGCGCATAAGCAAACATCTGAATGCCAACTACCCAATGGAAGATTAATAAGCACATCATGATTACTAAAAACTTTAGATATTTAATGACCCAAGGTTTTTGTGCTTTCAATTTCCAAATAAGAACTATGTTTAAAGGAAAAGCCCATAGTAGGTTGTAATTTTGAGCTGTGGCTGTATGATCTGTGGCAAACCAAAGTAATAATAGAAAAACACCTATCATTCCTGTAACAAAAAATAAAATTACATCTAGGTATTTGCTGCGTTTTTGGTTTTTATAGTCTTTGTATGTTACAAACAGAATAATGATAGCTATCAAGAAAAACACCATTAAAGGGCTAGTAAGAAAACTATTATGTGTTTTTAAATTCTGTTGCTCGTATAACGTGTTTTCATTATCAATTAATTGTTTTTTTGAATGACCATGTGTAGCTATTCCAAAAAAGCTATGGATGTATTCTGGCAAAAACATATGCTCTTCAGGAGTAGCAGTCTTGTCTATTACCGATCCTAAAGCAATATCAATGCCTACACTTCCCCAAGAGTTGTAGTCTAAATTATCTTGTATGAGTGTTCTAAATGATTTTTGTTCAAAAGCAACAGGCTCATGAAACGCAATTTTCCCTTTGAGTGTACTCTCTAAAACATCTTTTATTTTAGTAGCACAATTATCGTAAAAGAAATCATAAAGATACTCTCTATTTTCAGGTTTGTAGTTGTTTTTTAAATAGTTGAAAATGGCTTGTTTTTCTTCTGCAGAAATATTGAGAATTTGTTCTTTGATGGTTCTGTCTTGCCATTTATAAAAATCTCTGACATCACGATAGTTACTCTTTCCTATGGAATAATTAAGTTTGCCTCTAGCAAAATTTAGGTAAAATCCAGGCTCGTTAAATGGAAAACGACCATAGTCATAAGCAATGTCTATATTGTTTAAGGGATCTTTTACTCTAAAAATATTATGTCCAAATGCATCATTTAACGAGGATCCTGGTCCTATGGTTAATATACTAACTTGAGCATTTGGAGAAAGTGTTTGTGCGGAAATAAATTGAAATACTGAAATGCAAAGAATAAAAAGAAATCGAATTTTCATATCAGCATGTTTTACCTAAAAATACTAAAATCCAGTTTTAAAGAAAACACATTGGAATATAATGCGACGCTTTGGTCACCTATATCGGTAAATGCATAATCAACCTGTATGCCTTTGTATTTAAATCCAACACCCATACTTGGTTGAAAGGATAAGGTTTCGTTATTGTCTATTTGTAGTTCATTTTGAAAATTACCCACACCCGCTCGTAAATAAACCATGTCAATATAACCAAATTCTAATCCCAATGATGGCGTGATGCTGGCAAAAGATGTAGAAATAATGTCATTGTTTTCTTCAAATCGTACATTCAAATCTAATTCAGCTAAAAGGGAATAGTCATAGCGAATAATAAATTTTTTAGCTACGCCAATTTGTAATTTAGGGATGGTGATTTCAGAAGTTTCAGGTAATTCTTGATTCTGGCCTTCAACGGCATTTTGAATGGTGGCAAATTCATCTTCATCAATTGCCCAGGCATTAAATGTTGTCGTAATATCCCTTGCCATGATTCCAAATTTCCATTCATTACGTGTTTCAAACTGAATAGCAGCATCCAATCCAAAACCCCAAGATGATGCAAAATCACCAATAATTCGTCTAATGACTTTGGCATTAATACCATAATTCAAACCGTCCAAAGGTAATTTTCTGGCATATGAAAAAGTCACGCCATAATCAGCTGTTGAAAACAAACTAATGCGGTCATAATTAATATTGCCTTGGTCATCTATTAACTGGGTGGTATTTAATATGTCATCAACTGCAAAACGAATAATGGAGATACCAATCGAGCTTCTATCATCAATAGGCATTGCAAAACCAATATAATCATAGTTAGCTATATTAGCGAAGTAGCTAGAGTGCATCAAGGCTATTTGCTTATCTTCAATATGTACTAATCCGGCAGGATTCCAATAGCCAGAATTGACATCGGCAGAGTGGGCCGTAACTGCATTACTCATACCCAAAGCTGCTGCATCAACACCAATATTCATAAACTCATTGGAATATTTGCGTACAGTTTGACCAAATACTGATACAGATACTATAAATAGTGCTGTGGTTAGTAATGTTTTCAAGTACAATTCTTTTTTTGCAAAGATGCTATAATTTTTCAATATAATAAACTTGAAAAGTCACGACTTATTGCCTGTTTGTTGTTTTAGACGTAAATTGTTTGTTATTTTTACATCCTATATTCTAAACTTATGAAAAAACACATTCCTAACTTGGTTACACTCGCAAATCTGTTTTGCGGTTGCATTGCTGTTATTTTTGTCTTGAATGATAATTATGTTTTGGGAGCTTTATTTGTGTTTTTAGGGATATTCTTTGATTTTTTTGATGGCCTTTTGGCTCGAAAACTTCAAGTTCAAAGTGATTTGGGTATTCAATTGGATTCTTTAGCCGATATGGTTACTAGTGGTCTTGTGCCTGGATTGGTGATGTGTAAATTAATTGGTCTTGCTATTGGCTCTTCTTTTATTGTGAGCCAAGCAGATTGGAATGATACTATGATCTGGTTAGGGTTCAAAATACAACCAATAGTACTAGTTGGTTTATTAATTACATTAGCTTCTGCTTATAGATTAGCAAAATTTAATATTGATGAAGACCAGCAGACCTACTTCAAAGGACTTCCAACACCTGCAAATGCTATCCTTATTCTATCTCTACCACTTATTATGGAATTTCAAAACAGTGATGCTATGAATACCATTATTTTAAATAAATGGTTTTTGATTATCGTCACGTTATTGAGTTGCTATTTATTAAATGGGTCATTTAAACTATTTGCTCTAAAATTTAAAACGTGGGATTTTAAAAGTAATGCTATGCGTTATATTTTTATCATACTCTGTATTGTTTTATTGGTTGTGTTACAGTTTGCCGCAATTCCGTTAATCATATTGACTTACATAGTCTTGTCTCTATTATCTCAAAAATCTATTGTTTAATTTAAAATCAATTTAATTACTCATAATTTATGGCTTCAGGATTTTTTGCTTTACTAGATGATATTGGTGCTCTTATGGATGACGTTGTTGTGATGAGTAAGGTCACTACCAAAAAAACAGCAGGAATTCTTGGCGATGATTTGGCTGTGAACGCCGAGAAAGCCTCTGGATTTATGTCATCAAGAGAATTGCCAGTTTTGTGGGCTATTACTAAAGGTTCATTTGTAAACAAACTCATTATTCTACCGGTTGCGTTTTTATTGAGTGCTTTTTTGCCGCCAGCCATAAAAATCATCCTAGTTTTAGGTGGCGTTTATCTGGCTTTTGAAGGTGCCGAAAAAATTTATGAAGTTTTTGTCCCACATGCGCACCCAAGTGATGAAAAAAAAGTATCAGCAAGCTTGCCTAAAGAAGCCGTGATTGATATTGAAAAGAAAAAAGTAAAATCGGCGATTGTTACCGATTTTATTTTATCAGTTGAAATTGTCATAATTGCGCTAGGAACTGTTGTAGAAGAAGATTTATTGTTTCAAATTTTAGTGGTTTCTATTGTCGCCATAATTGCTACGGTTGGTGTTTATGGTATTGTAGCTTTATTGGTAAGAATGGATGATTTTGGATTGTGGTTGGTTAATAAAAATCAAGATAAAAAAGGGTTTCTTTATACACTTGGCAATCTTTTAGTTAAGGCTTTACCTTGGGTAATAAAAAGTCTTTCAATAATTGGAACAATTGCCCTTTTATTGGTTTCTGGAGGTATTTTTATTCATAATATTGACTTTTTACATCATATTTTAGAATCTTGGCCTAGTTTGTTGCGTGATTTTATTGTAGGCTTGGGAGTAGGTTTGGCGACTTTACTTATTTATAAAGGCGTTATGTTTGTGATTAAAAGTTTGAAGAAATAATTAATCCCGAATTTTCTTTTTACGCAATTCAAAATTCTGACCTAGATATACTTTTCTCACCATTTCGTCATTGGCCAATTCTTCAGGTTCACCTGCTTTAAGAATACTGCCTTCAAACATTAAATACGTTCTATCAGTAATAGCAAGCGTTTCCTGAACATTATGGTCTGTTATAAGAATACCAATATTCTTTTTGGTTAATTGGGCTACAATACGTTGAATATCTTCTACTGCAACTGGATCAACTCCAGCAAAGGGCTCATCTAATAAAATAAAATTAGGATCTGTTGCCAAGGCTCTGGCAATTTCAGTACGACGCCTTTCACCACCTGATAATAAATCACCACGATTCTTACGGATATGCCCTAAACTAAACTCGTCAATTAGGGATTCCATTTTAAGGTGTTGTTCCTTTTTGCTCAATTTGGTCAATTGAAGCACGCTTAAAATATTGTCTTCAATACTCAATTTTCTAAAAACTGATGCTTCTTGAGCCAAATAACCTATGCCACTTTGGGCACGTTTATACATGGGGTATTTTGTAATGTTTTTGTTTTCTAGATATATGGTTCCGCCATTGGGTTTTATAAGCCCAACAATCATGTAGAATGACGTTGTTTTTCCAGCACCATTAGGTCCTAGAAGCCCAACTATTTCACCTTGATTAACTTCCAAAGAAACATCTTTAACAACCTTTCGGCCGCTATAAGATTTCATTAAATGTTCTGCTTTTAGTTTCATACAAAATAACTCAAGGCTAAAATAGTAAAATCAAAATGACTATTAGAAATTCTGTTTTAATTTAAATAAAGTTTAACGCTGTGCTTCTAGGGCATCCCAAAATTCATAAGCTCGTCTTAAATGTGGAATAACAATTGTGCCACCAATTAATGTAGCGATACTTAAGGTTTCAACAACCTCTTCTTTTGTTAAGCCTTCCTTGTAGCAACTTTCAAGGTGATACCTAATACAATCATCACATCTTAAAACGGTTGAAGCCACTAAACCTAATAATTCTTTTGTTTTTACATCTAGCGCACCTGCTTGAAAAGCATTGGTGTCTAGATTAAATATTCGCTTGATAATTTTATTATTATCAGCCAATATTTTATCATTCATTTTTGAACGATAATCATTAAATTCTTTTACTATTTCAGACATGTTTTGCGTTCTTTTCTTGTTTTTTAACAACTAATTTAGAAATGTAAATACTCAACTGGTATAATATTAATATTGGTATAGCTACTATAATTTGACTCGTAATATCTGGTGGTGTGATTATAGCCGATAATATTAACACAATCACTAAAGCAAATTTTCGATATTTCTTTAAAATTTGAGGAGTTACCAATCCAATTTTCGTTAAAAAGTAAATAATGATTGGCAGTTCAAATATAAAACCAGAAGCCAATGATGATGACCTTACCAATGAAATAAAAGAACTAATGTCAATTTCATTCGATATTTCAGCACTTACCGTGTAAGTCCCTAGAAAGTTTATAGAAAGCGGTGTCACCACATAGTAGCCAAATAAAACGCCCAAAAAGAACAAGAACGAAGTGATAATTATAAATCCTCTTGAGTGTTTACGTTCGTTTGGATGAAGTCCAGGGCTAATAAATCGCCAAAATTGATAAATAACATAGGGAAAGGCTATTACCAAGCCTGCATAAATAGAGGTCCAAATATGCGCTGAAAATTGCCCACCCATGGTACGGTTTTGAATAATGAATGGGAAGGCGTCTAAACAAAACGTCGTGTCTTCAATACCAAAGAACCTAGAAACACTGCAAAGCCACTTATAGGTTGGAAATGACATGTGTTTTGGTCCTAAAATAATGGTGTCAAAAATGAAACTTTTAAATAAGAATGCTACAACGGCAGCAATCATAATACCAAGAGAGGCACGAATTAAATGCCAGCGTAAATCCTCAAGATGGTCAAGGAAAGACATCTCATTGATATTCTTTTTAGCCATTATAGAATTCCTTCTTTTATTAAATCATGTAAATGTACCACTCCAGCGTATTGCCCGTTTTTTTCAACCAATAATTGAGAGATACCATAAGATTCCATTTCTTCTTTAGCATCTACAGCCATGGCATTGTAATCTATTCGTTTTGGATTAGATCCCATGATATCCTTGGCTTTTAGATTTGAAAAGTCTGAAGAATTATTTAGCATTCGTCTTAAATCACCATCTGTAATAATGCCAACTATTTCACTATTTTCAACAACAGCAGTCACTCCAAGCATTTTTTCGGAAATTTCAACAATAACATCTTTTATGGTTGCTTCTGAAGTTACAGCCGGTTTTTGATTATTATCAGATAGGTCACTAACGCGCAAGTACAGTTTTTTACCTAAAGCGCCTCCAGGATGATATTTAGCAAAATCCTTACTTGAGAATCCTCTTAATTCCAAAAGACAAACTGCTAATGCATCTCCCATTACTAATTGAGCGGTTGTACTGGTTGTTGGTGCTAAATTGTTAGGACATGCTTCTTTTTCAACATAAGTGTTTAAAACATAATCGGCATTTTTACCCAAAAATGATTCCGGATTTCCGGTGATAGCAATCATTTTGTTTTTGGCTCGCTTAATTAAAGGAACCAATACTTTAATCTCGGGAGTATTACCACTTTTAGAGATGCAAATAACCACATCATCATCCAAAATAAGCCCTAAATCACCGTGAATCGCATCGGCAGCATGCATAAAAACTGCTGGTGTTCCAGTTGAGTTGAGTGTGGCAACAATTTTGGTTGCAATAATGGCACTTTTGCCAATTCCTGTAATAATTACACGACCTTTGGAGTTATAAATACAAGTTACCGAAGCTTCAAAATCTTTATCAATTAAATTGGAAAGATTGGAAATGGATTGACTCTCCATTTCTATTGTTTGCTTGGCTAGTTGAATAATGGAATTTTGATTGTTCAAAATTTATTATTTTTTTGGGTTGATGCTTCTAAAGATTTTGTTATCTTTAAAGTAATTCAAACTAACTGTTAAGGGTTAGTTTTTAAAGCTACAAAGCTAACAAAAAAATAAATGAGAGTTCTCTAAATACACTACATAATTAATTAATAGCATTTTTGTTTTTGGTGTATTGAACGTAAGATAATTAATATTAAGAAGTAGATGTCTGTAATTGAAAAAGACCTGCAAGCTGCACTAAAAAAATATTTTGGATTTAGTACATTTAAAGGGTTACAGGAAGAAGTTGTAAAAACACTATTATCAGGTAAAAATACATTTGTAATTATGCCAACAGGTGGCGGTAAATCATTATGTTACCAATTGCCTGCGCTTATGCAAGAAGGAACAGCCATTATTGTTTCACCACTCATTGCATTAATGAAAAATCAGGTTGATGCTATTCGTGGTGTTTCTGAACATGAAGGTGTTGCTCATGTTTTAAATTCTTCCCTAAACAAAACTGAAATAAAAAAAGTCAAACAAGATATTGTTGATGGTATCACTAAATTACTTTATGTAGCACCTGAATCGCTTACAAAAGATGAAAATGTTGATTTTCTCCGAACGGTCAAAATCTCATTTATGGCTGTAGATGAAGCCCATTGTATTAGTGAATGGGGACACGATTTTAGACCTGAATATCGAAATTTAAAACACATTATTGGACGAATAGGAGATGATATTCCCATAATAGGTCTCACAGCAACAGCTACGCCAAAAGTACAGGAGGATATTCTTAAAAATTTAGGAATGACTGATGCTGTTACCTTTAAAGCATCTTTTAATAGACCAAATTTATTTTATGAGGTGCGCCCAAAAACCAAAAATGTTGATGCCGATATTATTCGCTTTGTAAAGCAAAATGAAGGTAAATCTGGAATTGTTTACTGTTTAAGCAGAAAACGGGTGGAGGAATTGGCTCAAACCCTTCAAGTGAATGGTATAAAAGCAGTACCATATCATGCTGGTTTAGATGCAAAAACTAGAGCTTCTCATCAAGATATGTTTCTTATGGAAGATGTAGATGTGGTTGTAGCCACTATAGCTTTTGGTATGGGAATAGATAAACCTGATGTTCGTTTTGTAATTCACCATGATATTCCTAAAAGTATTGAAAGTTATTATCAAGAAACTGGAAGAGCAGGGCGTGATGGCGGTGAGGGACACTGTCTGGCATTTTACAATTATAAGGATATTGAAAAGTTAGAAAAATTTATGTCTGGTAAGCCTGTCGCCGAACAAGAAATAGGTCAGGCTCTGCTTCAAGAGGTTGTTGCCTATGCTGAAACATCTATTTCGAGACGTAAGTTTATATTACATTATTTTGGTGAAGAGTTTGACAATGAAACTGGCGAAGGTGGTGATATGGATGACAATATGCGAAATCCTAAAAAGCAACATGAAGCCAAAGAAAATGTGACTATTTTGCTCAATACGGTTCAAAAAACCAATGAAAAATACAAATCAAAAGATTTGGTGAATGTTTTAATAGGAAAAGCAAATGCGCTTATAAAATCTCACAAGACTGATGAGCAACCGTTTTTTGGAAAGGGAAAGGCAGAAACAGATAAATACTGGATGGCTTTAATTCGCCAAGTGTTGGTTGCTGGGTATTTGAAGAAGGATATAGAAACTTATGGTGTCATTAAAATAACAGATGATGGTGAAAAATTCCTGAAGAATCCAGACAGTTTTATGATGACTGAAGATCATGTTTTTGATAGTGAAAATGATGACTCTATTATAACAGCTACAGAAGGAGGTGGTGTTGCCGATGAAGCACTTATGGCGATGCTGAAAGATTTGCGTAAGCGTAATGCCAAAAAACTTGGTGTGCCACCATTTGTTATTTTTCAAGATCCTTCTTTAGAAGATATGGCTTTAAAATACCCAATAACACTAGATGAATTAAGTAATGTGCATGGTGTTGGTGATGGCAAGGCCAAAAAATATGGTAAAGATTTTGTTGACTTAATAGCACGATACGTTGAAGATAACAATATTGAGCGTCCTGATGACTTAATTGTAAAATCAACAGGCACCAATTCGGCATTAAAGCTTTATATTATTCAAAATATCGATAGAAAACTACCTCTAGATGATATAGCATCAGCTAAGGGTATGGAGATGGCAGATTTTATAAAAGAAATGGAAGCCATAGTATATTCTGGTACTAAACTGAATATTGATTATTGGATTCAAGACTTGCTTGATGAAGATCAACAAGAAGAAATTCACGACTATTTTATGGAATCTGAAACAGACAAAATAGATGATGCCATAGACGAGTTTGATGGTGATTATGATGATGAAGAATTACGTTTATATCGGATTAAATTTATAAGTGAAGTTGCTAATTAGTCTTTTATAAAATCTTCTGCTTGCTAGTTTCTAACTTCAAAGATGATTCCTTATCTTTGCACCTCATTAAAAATTAATAAGATGCAAGACGGTTTATACGCGAAATTTCATACCTCAAAAGGTGATATTTTAGTTAATTTAGAATTCGAAAAAACTCCAGGTACTGTTGGTAATTTTGTTGCTTTAGCTGAAGGGAATTTAGAAAATTCAGCTAAAAAGCAAGGAAACCCATATTATGATGGTTTAAAATTTCATAGAGTCATTCCTGATTTTATGATTCAAGGCGGATGTCCTCAAGGAACTGGTACAGGTAATCCAGGCTATCAATTTGATGATGAATTTCATCCCGATTTAAAACATGATGGACCAGGTGTTTTGTCTATGGCAAATGCAGGACCAGGAACCAATGGTAGCCAGTTTTTTATCACACATGTTGCAACGCCTTGGTTAGATGGTAATCATACCGTTTTTGGTAAAGTAAAAGAAGGTCAGGATGTTGTTGATGCTATAGCTCAAGGTGATGCCATAGAATCTTTAGAAATCATCAGAGTAGGAGAAGAGGCTGAAAAATTCAACGCTGTTGAAGCTTTCAGAACCTTTGAAGGTGCTAGAGAAAAGCGCATGGCTGCAGAACAGGAAGCTCGTGAAGCAGAACTTGATAAATTGGCTTCAGGGTTTAAAAAAACAGATAGTGGTTTACGTTACCAAATTCTTCAAAAAGGAACTGGTGCGAAAGCTGAAAAAGGACAAACTGTTTCTGTACATTATAAAGGTCAATTAGCCGATGGAACCGTGTTTGATTCGTCGTATAAGCGTAATCAGCCTTTGGAATTTCCAGTTGGTGTTGGTCAAGTAATTCCAGGTTGGGATGAAGGTATTTGCTTACTTAACGTAGGTGATAAGGCACGTTTGGTTATTCCGAGTGATTTAGGATATGGTAGTCGTGGTGCAGGTGGTGTAATTCCACCAGATGCAACATTGATATTTGATGTTGAATTAATGGCTGTTAAATAATGCTATAAGAACGTTATTTATCACGTAACAAAATTCATAAAAAATCGTCTCATTTATAATGAGACTTTTTTTTGCTTATATTTTAGCGATAACCAATCAATCAAAATACCAATGAAATCAAAATTATTACCATTCGTTTTACTATTCACAGTATTTACAATCAGTTGTTCAAAAAACATCAATTATTCACCTGAACATATTGAAAAAACGTCTGGACGCTATTTGTTTAATCCTGACGAGCTTATTGAAGTATATTATGAAGACAATAAGTTATATTTGAAATGGCTAGGTGCAGAAAAAATTGAACCGGTTGTTTTGGACGAAAACACTTTTTTTATGGTAGATATGTATCAAAAATTACGTTTTGTCCAGCATCCAGAGACCAAAGAACAGTATTTAGGCATTGTATCAGAAGAAGATGATTCTAAATTCACCTATGATTATTTGAAAGTGCCAGATTCTTTTAAAACACCAAGTATGCATTTAAAAGCCAATAATTTTGATGCAGCATTAGCAGGCTTTTTAGAAATAAAGGAACAAGATTCAACTAGTGTATTTATTGAAGAACGGGAATTTAATAGTTACGGTTATGAATTATTGCGCAAAAAAGAAAACGAGCACGCCATTGCAGTTTTTAAAATGAATGTTGCTTTATATCCAGAAAGCGATAACGTGTATGATAGTTTAGCAGATGCCTATTTGCGAACAGGCGATAGCTTGAATGCATATGAAAACTACAAAAAGGCATTGGAGCTCAATTCAGGGAATCCACGTGCTAAACAATTTGTTAAAGCATTTGAAAAGGAGTAGGTGTTTCTTTAACAGCCATATGGGCTTATTCATAGACTAATTCTATATCATCAATTATTAAAATACTATCAATGGCACCTGCAAAACTTGCGCCATCAAAACTGGAAGAAGCCACAAATGTTATATGAGTTGGTAGTCCAAAATCGGCCACGTCTGGTGTGACATAATTGTTGTTTTCTGGATACATGTATGCTGGAAAACTGCTATCCAGTTCACCATAAGTAAAATCAATTTCTTGAGTTATAAATTCGTTTTGGGTCTCATCACTTCTAAACCAAGCTGTGCCTAAACGCTGTACTTCTCCACCTTGTCTAATTTCTAATAAGGCATAAATATCACAGGCATCGCCATAGCTTAAATGGTTTCCATCACGATCTTTATTTTCCTCACCAGGCACATAGCTATATTTAAATCTGATTTTTAACGGTCGTCCAGAAAATGGCGTACCAAACTCAATTGCTGCTTCAGGGTCGCTTAAATCAATATTGTCTGGGTCAAAATATCCTGTAAACAATGAGCCTGCTGAAATAGGTGCCCCAAAAGTGCCTGCTAAGGAGCCATTATCCATGGTCATCATTTTTGCAGCTAAATTATCATTACCTAAATCTTCTGGTGTAGTAGCCAGTATATTTAAAATTTGGGTACCTTGGTTTCCAGTTCCCCAAATAGTAGTTTCGGCATCTTCTCCTGGTTCGTAGTAATTTGTAGCGGTCATATACCAATCATTTAACTGCCAATTATCGAGTTGAGGTGTTTCTGAAGCCACAAAAGCACGAATCGTCCAATTATAAACAGAACCATCTTCTGCAGTAACCACAATAGTATCATCATTTTCAAGGTTAAGAATATCACCTTGTATTTTATTGCTTTGTGCAAATGAAGAAATTTCAATTTTTTCAATACTAATAGCGGTTAAATCAACGCCACCAGGAATTTCTACGGTAACCAATAAACTATCCCTCATAATTGATGCCGCACCAGATTGGTTGATTACTTCAATAGTATTGATATAGCCGTACTGGGATTTTCCAAAATAATCTTCTTCAACACATGACAATAGCATGAATGTTAATGCTGTAGTAATTAAAATAGTCTTTTTCATTTTTTGAGTCTTTAATGCACACCGAATTATAGTGTTATCCTCCAAAATAATAGGCCAATCCTATGTTTAGTGACAATATATTAATGTTGAAATCTACATTTTGCCGGACTTTACTGGATTCTTCTATATCATTTTTGGTAGTTTTAGAGGAATTTAATTCATAACCCAATACATCCAAGCCCACTTCTAAAGCAAAATTTTCCATAGCAAAAAACGTAATACCAGGACTTAAACCAATTCTAAAATTAAAATTTGTGGTATATACCTTGTCAATTTGGTCCAAATTTTTAATATCTCTAGTGAGGGTATTGCCGCCTCCAAATGTTACGCCCAGTTCAGTGTAAAAACTTAAACGCTCATTACTGGTTAGTGGTACCGTCGATCTAAAATATGGTGTAATAGCATATCCTCTTGTAATTGATTTTGATTGAATGGTGTCAGAATCTCTTAACACTGTCCCAGAAAACTTATTTTGATTGTAATTGGCACCTATGCCAGCCATAGCATAATTTCCAATATAATAGCCACCCTTTAGTGTGATATCATAATTTGTTCTGTCACCATCCAAAACCGTTTCAATAATGTTATTGGCATTTTCAACTTTTCTGTCCTCAAAAGAAAGTGCCATGCCTAAATACACATTCCTTTTTTTAAAAGGCTTAAAATCTGTATCGTAATAACTGGACAATAATTGATAGGGCGAATAGGTGCTGTCTTTTTCAGTAGTATGGGCTTGTGACCATGAAATCTGAAAAATAAACAAAAAACCTAAACTTAAAATACCATTGGTTTTATTCATTTACTGCGCACCTTAAAAAAGGTCAAGGTAACAAAATTATCAATTTCTCATTTGAAATATCTAAATAACTTCTCCTAAAATAGCGTTTCTAATAAATTTATAATTTTAAGCTTACCTATAGAAATTAATAGTCATTCAGTTATTGTATTTTTGTAAATGTAAATAGTGTTCGTGTGAAAATTAAACCTTTTATTTTACTTTTCTTTTTCAGTCTATGCATGCCTTTTGTGTTTAGTCAAGAAAATGACACCCATGCCATAATAGTTGAAGGTGTAGATGCTATGATGGAAGGTAATTATAGTGAGTCTCTTGAGCTATTGACTCGAGCTCGTGTTATAGCAGAGGAAGAAGAAGATTATAAAAATCTATTTGTAGCTATAAATAATATTGGATTAAACTATCATAAACTTTTAGATAATAACGAAGCTTTAGAGTATTATTTAGAATCGTACAAGATTGCTATAAAAGAATTGGATTATTCTTATGAAATGACCTCCTTGAATAATATAGCCATACTATATTCGCAAGAGAATGATTTAGATAAGGCCATTGAATATTTTCAAAAAGCATATGACCTAGCAGAAATACCACAAGATCAATTAAAGAAAGGTATTTATGCCATAAATTTGGCTCAAGCATATAATGATAAAAGTCAGGCTAATATTGCCATGCCTTATATTGAAGAGGCTATTAAACTATTAGAAGCTGATGAAGATTATCTTCTTGAAGCTGAAGCCTTGCAGGCTGTATTATTACATGCATTAGGAAAGGAACAAGAATCAGAAAACCTTATAACTAGTTTATTACCAAAGTTGAAAGGTAACCGCTATGCAGAGACGCGTGTTGTTCTTTTTCTTACACTAGCCAAAATTGAGCATGCCAAAAACAATCTAAACCAAGCTTTGGTATTGGGTAATACAGCTCTTAATCAAGAACCCATAAATTTAGAAACACGATACAAAATTTATAGCCTACTGCATTCGTACAATGAAAAGGCCAATAATTATTCTCAAGCATTAATTGCTATGGATAGTATGTTGCATATAAAACAAGAAATTCACGATTTGCGAAGTGGTAGACAATATCAAGCTAATAAGGTAAAGTTTGAAGTCTTAAACTATGAAGCACAATTGCATGACGGTCGCGAACGTATTAAATCACAAAAACGACTTATACTTATTTTAACTATAAGTTCTTTTCTAATAATTTTTCTGCTGCTATGGTCTTTAAGATTAAGTAGAATAAAAAACAAGCAACGTAAAGACCTGTTGGCCAGACAAGAAAAAATACTGAATTTGGAACTTGAGAACGAAAAGGCCAATAATTTAATTTTAGAAAATCAGCTCAAAGAAAACGAAACCAAATTACTATTAGAGCAAGAACAACATAAGCGAGAAATTGAATCTAAAAACAGAAAACTTTCAGCTAAAGCTCTGTATTTAATAGATAGAAACCGCTTGGTTGAAACTATTATTCAAGAATTAGAACAGTCAGATAAAATAAAACCGAGTAGGGAAGTAACAGAGCATATTAGACGTTTGAAAGGACTTCTAAAAAGTGACGAGGAATGGGAGAATTTTGTACAGTATTTTGATGAAGTTAACCATGGTTTGTTAAATCGTCTTAAGGAAAAACATGAAAATTTAAATGCTAATGATATTCGTTTTATTTCGTATTTGTATATGAACTTATCTATGAAAGAAATAGCCACTATAATGAATATTACTCCAGAAGCTTGCAGAAAACGAAAGGAACGTATCTCCAAAAAAATAGAGCTTACCGAAAACGAGGATTTGTACACGTATATCTCGCAAATATAGACTATATCACGTTTTTTATGTATTATGTCACGTTTTGTCCGGAATAAAATTCGGTTTAAACAAGATCATTTGTTGACTTTTGTGAAAAATCTATAAATCACATCACAATGCAAAAAAAGTACACAATGAAAAAGTTTAAACTATTCCTTGCAACATGCTTCATGCTAGGGACATTATTTTCTAACGCCCAAATCACATTTTTAGGATCTGAAGAATATGGTCGAATTTTCCATTTAGTTTACGATCAAAATGTAGAAAATCGTGTTTATGCGGCTAGTATGAATAACCACATTTTAATTTCCAATGACAACGCCGTTACTTGGGATGTTTTATATTCCCTTTCTTCAGGATATATTGATGAATTACGAATGCTAAATGATACGCATTTAAGTTTTGCTTTAAAAGGCGCTAATGTTGCGGAAAATAATACGATTCACCTATTTAATTTATCAACGCAGGCTATTACTACCATAAATAGACCACAGAATAATGATTCTTCTGATAGATGGATTGATGATTATAATATTTACGAAAGTGATACCGATATCATGCTATATAATGAGGGTTATCGTGTTGGGTTTGATACTTACGATCGTGTGCATTATACAGCAGATGGTGGCCAAACATGGACTTTAGTTTACGATGAAGCCTCAAATAATTTAATATCAGTTGATAAAAGTTTAATTAACCATAGTAATCCAAATCAATTATTTATTACAAGAGGAAACGGAGCAAATGGTGTAAATGGTGGATTTTTAGTAAGTCACGATGCTGGAACTACATGGACAGAATACTTTGCTGATATTAATTTTAGAGGTGTTGCTGTAGATCCATTTGATGCTGACCATTGGATTATTGGATCTGATCCAGGATGGGGAGATGATGAAGTAGTTTACCAAACATTGGATGGCGGAACAAATTGGAATGAGTTAACTGTTCCTTTTGATACGTATTGGGACAAAGCGGTTAACGAAATTATTTTTCACCCAACTAATCAAGATGAAATTTTTATTCTTGAGACAAATGAAATTGTTATTAGTTATGATGGCGGTGTAACTTGGACAAGTTATATACATGAATCTTTTGATCCAACAAACTATTACTTTGGATTGTCTGCTACGTTTAATCCTTTTGATGTCGATGAAATGCTTTTTACATCTAATTGGTATCCTCATCGCTCTACAGATGGTGGTATAACTTTAGATTTAGTCCAAACACCTTATTCATTCACGACGTCAGTAGCTGTTTCACATAATGAAGGTGCTGAAGACCCCTTTTTATATTACGGAATACAAGGTGGAGTAGTTGCTAAAAATCTTACAGATGATTCTGAAACAGCTTATGGTGTACAGGGTGTTGATATTGCATCTGGTAGTGCGCCTCCAATGTTTTTTGTAGATAAAAACCAATATGGGCGTTTGTTTTCTTCAGTTGAAGATTTTAATGGCAGAGCTTTGAATGTGAGTACCGATAATGGTCAAACGTTTCAAATGTTCTATACAGGTTTTTGGGATCCAGTATTACACATGCAGCCTGATGCTGTAAATACTAATGAAGTATGGGTGTCTTTTGATGTGTTTTCTGGAAGCGGAACAAAAATTATTGATGTAACAAGTGCAGACCCATGGAGTCCGACAATAATCGATATTACGGTCCCTACGGAAGAAAGACATTATTCTACTTGGGTTGACCCATCAAATAATCAAAATGTATTAATCGGAATAGGTGGTGAAGTGTGGTCAAGTTCAGATCGTGGAACTACTTGGAGTAATGTGAGCGCTGGACTAAATTTAAATGTGACATCTCAATTTGTGTTTCAAATCTTAAATAATGCTAATGATGCCAATGAATTTGTTTTAGCTACATCAAATGGTGTTTGGAAGTCAACCGATGGTGCAACTACATGGAATCAAGTTTTAGCGACTAATAATGTTCAGAAAGTGGCTTACGATCCAAATAACCCAGATGTTATTGTTGCAGCCACTTATGCATCACAAGTTTCTGAAACCGCTATTTATTTCTCTACAGATAATGGTACAACTTGGACAATGGTGCCAGCAACTGAATTATTATACAGTACATCTGTGAGTATGGCATTTGATTTTCTTGACGATGGTACAGGAGTAACAACCTATTTATCAACATCAGATTTAGGGATTATAGCATATGATGTTCTTTATCAAACCTTGAGTGTTGAGACACCAACTTTGGATACTGCTGAATTATTAATTTACCCGAATCCTGTTAAAGATGTTATGAATATTGCGTTAGAGCCAGGTGCTCATGCAAAATCTGTTGTTATCTATAATATGTTGGGTGCTCAAGTTAAACAAGTTAACCAAGCATCACAAATCAATATATCAGATTTAAATTCAGGAGTGTATTTAGTAAAAGTTACTGATAGTCTAGGTAAGCATATTGTTAAACGCATTATAAAACGATAGTTGTAAGATTAACTAGCTAACCAGTATTTGGTTAATTGCTGAAGGGCCCAACGTTATGTTGGGCTTTTCTATTTTAGAAGTTACTGAATAATTTATTCTCTAAATGATGTACAATGGCTTTCCATTTCGATTTGTAAAGACCTATAAAAAACAAATACAGTGCATCACTAGTATATTGAAACTCGAAAGAATCCAGAATTTGTTTTCCAAATATAAAACGCAGTGATAAAAGAACTAGTGTGATTACAATGTTTAATATGCCACTGTTTAAATGGAATTTTCCTGTTTCTTCATTTTTCTTAATGGAGTATAATTTTAAATATAGTTTTCCAATAACTATACCACCAAAAAAGAATAGCATATAATAAAGTGGCGTACCATATACAAAAGCATCATACAAAACTACTACAGACATGAAAACAATTAAAACTCTAAAAATGATATTTAGAGTTTTTAATTTGCTATCCACAACATTTTTAAGTGTCTTTTTTTTGATACTCATACAATAAAAAATATGGATTATAGCTTTTAAATGATTTTAGAACGCTTCTCCAATTCTAAAATACACACCCCAATCATCTTTACCAAGGGCGGCATCTAGACCAATGTTGAATTTAGTGTCTTTAAACGCCCTATAGCGAAATCCAACGCCTCCACCAGGTAAAACTTCACCATTAAAATCGTTGTTATCAGCACCAAATAGTGTGGCTATACCAGCAAAGCCTATAACACCCATACGTTTTGCGAAATTAAGTCGGTATTCGCCTTGAAGTGCCATAACGGTATTCCCACGGTATTTACCTTCTGAATAACCTCTAATATCATTACCGCCTACAATAGCTTGTTGTTCAAAAGCAATATTACCCAATCCAAAAGTACCAGAAAAACGTGCCGCAAATACATCTGTTTTATCTCTAACAGGAAAATATTTGTTATAGTTGGCAGTTATTTTATTAGCACTAGCATCGTTTCCAAACCATTCGGCATAGGTAATCCATTTCGCATTAACCATATGGCCTTTTGTGGCATAATATACATCGTCTCGTGTATCGAATAAGGCGTTTAGTTCCAAGCCATGGGTTACTGTGGTTGATTCGTCTACAATATTATCTTCAAAAACCGTATTATAACTGGCATAGGTGTAGGTTAAACCACCGTATAAATTGTTGATTATTCTTCTTTGAATGCCGATGCTGAATATAGTAGCATTGGTAGCATAATTGTAAAAGTCAGCACTATTAAACTCACCTGCAAAAAATTGCGAGTTAAGGTCTCCTAAACCTAAAAATAAGGTACCACGCCAACGGTCTTCATTGAAATAGAACTTATTGAATACACCAACAAAATACGATTTGTTAGTAGTGTACACACCAGCAACACCAGATAAGGATTTAGGCGATATACTATCCTGTTTATTTAGTTTGTACATCGCCATAGGTATGCCACCAAACATAAACTTTAAATTTCGGTTATAACTTAAAAAAGGCATAACCGTAAAGTCCAGATTTTTTTCGTTCACTTGAGTGTGATTCAAGCTATCTTGAGTTTTATTTTGCCCTATTGAAAGAGTTGTAATAAAAAGCAGACTTAATAGGATGGAGATGTTTCTCATCAAATTTTGAAAGGCGTTCTTTGCACTACCATGGTAAAGGAACTACTGGCGCAATAGTTATTCTAAATTGATGCTGAGGACCAAAGGCTTCAGGCGATGCAACATAATACCAATACTGTGCACCAAATCTCACTGGAAGCTTTCCAATTCTTGTTACTTTTTGAATACCTGTACCAATAGGTAATGTAAATTTATTGCCATCAGTAGCATTGTGATTGTAGGCGTAAGTTGGAGAGGCTGTAATTTGCCATCCTTTATTTAGATTAATGGTATAAAAGTATTGTCCAGCCGTTATGCTTATACCATCTGCCGATGGACCAGAAGTAGCCCAAAAGTCATCAGGTAATATAGCTGAACTGGTAGGGTCAGCATCTTTACCACTACCAACACTCCATGCATGACTAACAATGATACC
The DNA here is from genome assembly GCF_012931685.1 of Hanstruepera ponticola. Taxonomy (GTDB): domain Bacteria; phylum Bacteroidota; class Bacteroidia; order Flavobacteriales; family Flavobacteriaceae; genus Hanstruepera; species Hanstruepera ponticola. The sequence continues at coordinate 314,381 of NZ_JABANC010000002.1, read as the reverse complement.
TAGCGCTCCAAAACTGGTTAGTTTTGCAATCATCATTTCTGGACCTAATGTGGTATAATTTGCTCGTAATGCTTCATCCGAAGCTGTTCTGAAACTTCCGAAAACACCAACTAAAGTTATCCATTTAGAAGTCCAAGTCTTACCTATAGCCACATCTGCACTAATATTACCAAGTCCAGACTTTTGTTCAAAACCATTGGCTGTAATTGTAGGTTGTGAAATATACATAGGAATTAAAGGTCGTACATATAAATTTAATCCTTCAGAAATTGGTATAGGTAACGACGGTTGAAAACTAATAACCGAAGCACTTTGGCTACTGGCATTATTGATATCGCCATTATAGCCAATAAAATCTATAGGAAATAACATTTGCCCTAATGTGGCATTAGGGTTAGCCAATTCTTTAGCTAAATCGGCAGCACTTTTTTCTGGTTTTTCATCTTGAGCATTCAATGTTGCTATTGTAAAAAGCAGACAAATTGTTGATAATAAGTATTTGTTTTTCATTATTTTATATTTTTTAAAATTCAAATTTTGCCATGGTCTGTATTCTATGTGCGGCACCATAGGCATCATTGGTGGTGCGTTGTTCACCCCACATATATTCAGCACCAATAGAGAAGTTTTTATCAAATTGGTAAATAAGATTGGCATGACCTACACCACCTCGTTTTAAGGAAAAGGGTGCTCTCGAGTCTGGTGAATCCAACCAGCCGTAGGCATAATTAAAATTAGATTCCAGTTTAAGGCTCCATCTGTGCATAAAACCTAACAATGCCGATTTAGCTATCATGGGATCCAATTTTCCATTGGCATTAAGGACAGCATTGCCATTACTACCAGCAAATGCGATGATATTTTCCCCATAGGCATTACCATAATTAAAATTATATGTGAAATAGTTATTCTTACCAATATATTGCCGTCCTGCAACAACCAATGCCCATTGCACGGTTTGATCTGATGGTCCCGTAGAACCACCATCCCATCGCAATTGCGCTAAACTGGCACCTGTCCAAAGCACACCAGTTTTCCACTTATAGTCCATTCTGAGTGCCAGTAAGGGAAACTTTACGTTTGCTTGTCCATCTAAATTATTGGGGTTTTCAATGCCTAAAAAGCTTAAGTACTCAAGAGCAGCAGCAATTTTTATTTTTTCAGATACTTGCTTTTGGTATCTAATTTGTACTGAACGCCCTCCAAAAAGAGCATCACCAGCGGCAAAGTCAATCATAAAGGCCATAGATTCTAAAAACGACAGTGTGGTCCAGGTTTGTCCTATAATAAAATCTCCTGCCGTAATGTAAGCATGCCGTAATCTAAACTGATTGCCATCTGAAAAAAAGTCACCTTCAATAAATAGTTGTAAGGGAATTTTATCTTCAGCAAAGCGTCTTAAATCTATATGAAAACGGGTTTCTTTAGCAGTGAATGACGTATAGCCTTCATTATCATATTCCGGTTCACCTCTTACAGGTATTGTAGACATTAGAAATTGACTTTTATCAGTTGTTCCATCAAAATCATAAATAAAATCCGCTTTTACATAGCCGCCAAGTTTTAGTCGAAGATCAGTTCCAAACATAGGCCATGATCCTGGAAAATCATCACTCGCTAAACCTTCTTTGGCCGTTTTTAAGATATCTTCTTTAACATCCTTATCGGGAATGACCAATTGATTTTGAGTAGAATCCTTTGAGGTTTCTATTTGTGCGATTGCTGTAGACGATAAGATTAGCGCAATACTGAAAAAATAATATTTTAACATCATGCGTTACAATTCCTCTAAATTATCAAATATGGTATAAAAGAAGCCAATAGATTTTGCATATTCCTCAACCAATATACGTTCATTTACACCATGGAAGCCTTTAAATTCTTCAGTGTTTTCTAATTGAATGGCTGTAATGGTATAAACATCTGGAGCAAAATCTCTAGCTTGAAAGTGTTTGGAGTCTGAACCACCAACTACAAAGAAAGGCGATACAATTAAGTCGTTACCATAAATTTGACGAATGGTTTTTTCGAGCATATTATAAGCAGGATTGCCTACTTCGGCTATGTTTGTTGCAGGAGTAGATGCAGAAATGTCTCGCATGGTGATACGGTCATCTTTAATGGCATTTTTAACGTGTTCCATAATGACTTCTGGTGTATCTCCTGGCATAGGTCTAAAATTCACAACAGCTGTTGCTGAAGGGGGTAGAACGTTATCTTTAATACCAGCATTAAACATGGTTACGGCAATCGTGGTATGAAGCATGGCTCGAGTCACCTCATTTCCAGCCATGGCATCTATAAATTTTTGTTCCGCTTCAGTTAACTCATCATCTTTACCAAATGCTACCGCTGCGTATAATGGTTTTAGTTCTTCATCTAATTCTGGTCCCATATAACGGTATTGTGACCTAACAGCTGGGTGTATTTTATAAGGAAATTGAGCAGCTTCTAATTTGGTAATGGCTTCCGCTAAAATACCTATGTTAGACTCTTCAGGAGGCATAGACGAATGTCCACCAACACCATGTATTGCTAATTCTAAACTAATAAACCCTTTTTGAGCAATACCAATTAAGGCTGTGTTGTCTTTAATACCTGGGAATATACCAGGAGTTAATGGAGCAGACTCATCCATAACGTAAGCAAAGCGTTCTATACCGCGTTCTTCTAAAACATCAGCAATTTTTTTAGCACCTTCAGCACCACCTACTTCTTCATCTTGTCCAAATACAAAATAAAGGGTACGAGCTGGCTGCCAACCTTCTTTTAGTTTCATTTCAGCAGCTTCCAAAATAGCATGGATTTGATTTTTATCATCCAAAACACCACGTCCCCAGATGTAACCATCTGCTACGGTTCCAGCAAAAGGATCTTGTTTCCATTGATCTCTAGATTCTTCTGGAACGGGAACAACATCCATATGCGCATAAAATAAGGCGGGTTCTAAATTAGGATCTTTTCCTTCCCAAGTGTAAAGTAAACTATAAGGTCTTGGGTCGCCATGTATTTCTTTTTTTAGCGTTTTATGCACCAATGGGTACGATTGCTCTAAAAATTTGTGATAATCTGTAAAAGCTTTGGTGTCAAAATCATCTCTATCTTGATTAGAAATGGTTTTAAACGTAACCGCTTTTGATAGACGTTGTACAGCACCATCTAAATCAACATCAACAGTTATTTGTTCGATACCTGTCATTTGTTTGGAGGTAAAGTCATCAAGGTTTACAGATTCGGTTGGTTGCTTTTTTTCTTCCGTTTGTTCAGCTTTTTGATTACAATTGAATACGAATAAAGTAATCAATAAAATAAGAATCGTGTTTGTTTTTTTTGGCATGGTTGTAAGATTTAATGAAGTAGTTTATTTTTCGTTTATATTACCGAAGTAACATTGCAAAGTTAATTAATTAGTGTTGTTTAAAAATGATAATTGTCAGGTTTAACAAAAGAATCATTTTTTTATAAATTTAATAATCATCATTTAACATACGGATTTTCGAATTAATTAAATAGCTTGCATAATCCTGAATCATTAAATAATACTAAATAGTTTCATATTTTGTTTTTAAGTTTTTTTTGGTTTCATGTGTTAAAACCTAAATCCTAAATTTAAGAAAAACTGCGATAGCTGCGAATTTTGGTCTTTTAAGAGATCGTTTAATCCGCGTTTGTAACCAGCATCTATAAATAGGAAGACAATGTCTACACCAATACCAGCCTGTCCTAATATTTGGAACGCATTAAGGTCATCTTTGGTAAGATTTAAATCATTGTCTGAAACATTAAAAATATAACCTGGTGATAAGCCAGCAAAGACCCGTAAACCAAACAGACGTCTTACAGGGGAGAGCAGGTTGAGACCTACTACTACAGGCATTTCTATTTGTTGTATTCCAAGACTTCCTAATGTTTGATTACTAGAGGGAGAAGTTTCCTCCAAAAGGATAATGGAGCCATTGTAATGTGCCCCTATTTCCCAATAAGCAAATCGGCCTTTTCGAAAAGCAATACCAGCATTAAACCCAGTGGAAAATCCAAATTCGTAAGCATCACTGGATTCAACAATATCACTGAAGGTTAATCCTCCATAAACTTTAAAGTCACTAACACGTTTATATTGTTTTTTTGATGCTGTAGTATCGGATGCAACCGCTCCATTTGTATCAACATCCTCTTGCGAATGCAATACATTACATGCCAAAGCACAAAACACAAGGCTCAACAGCCTTATTTTAGTTATAGTAATTAGAGATTTCATATTCAGTCAATTTTACGTTAGAATACCATTAAGATTAAATATAGTACCATAACAGGTTATTAAGATTGGTTCAATTTACTAAAAACTTTACGGTTAGGACTAATTAAAGTGCAAACCAAAAAAAAATGATTTTATTCAATGACCTGATTGTTTATCTAATTGTTGAATTTCTTGTTTTGGTATTTACAATTTATATTACCAAAAGAAAAATCAATACTATAAATATTCTTTATTGGCCTTGATTATTAACAATAGTTTCTTCCCAAATAAATTGATGGTAAGTCCATTGTCTGCCATATATTTCTGAATGGATTGATAGCCTGTTTGGCTTTTGAATGGTTTTGGGACAACAGTTCTCCAGGGAAATAAAGCAATTATAAAGTTATAAAAACTATTCTCAAATAATAGATTGAGGTTTTGTTCAAAATTTGCATAAAGCTACTATTGCTATTTAGTTTTTTGGACAGTAGAGATTAAGATTACCAAATTAAGGATTTTAGACTTAACCTATGTTTTCTCATGATTGAATTATTATAGTCATTCACTACCCAAATAAAATATTTTAATAATATTTGCATTAGCTCAATTACAAACTGTAAAATTGAACAATGAAGAATCTAAAGTCACTAGTTGTTATAATCTGCTTGATAGTTATCAGTGGTACATATTCACAAGAAAAGAAACCAAAAATAGCTTTAGTTTTAAGTGGTGGTGGTGCTAAAGGAATTGCACATGTTACGGTACTAAAAAAATTGGACAGTTTAGGAATTGTACCTGATTTGGTTGTAGGTACAAGTATGGGCAGTGTTGTTGGTGGGCTTTATAGCATTGGATATTCTGCAGATAGTATTGAGTACCATATTAAAACCTTGGATTGGAGTCAAATAATGCTTGGCACTACTTCTATGCGTGATGTTAGTATTGAAGAAAAAAGTGAGTTTGAAAGGTATTTAATGAATTTGGATGTTATTAAGGGAAAACCGAAACTAAAGCCTGCGTTTCTAGAGGATCAAAACTTAAGGGAATATCTGGCATCTCTAATTTATCCTGTTTATGATATAAATGACTTTAATGAGTTTGCAATTCCCTTTAGGTCAGTCACTACCGATTTAGTAAACGGTAAGGAGGTTGTAATATCTGAAGGCTCGTTAACAGCAGCCATTAGAGCTAGTATGTCCATTCCGGGGGTTTTTGAACCTGTTTCTTATAATGGGACGCTATTGGTTGATGGTGGGATATTGAATAATTTTCCAGTAAATATTGCAAAAGAATTGGGTGCAGATATTATAATTGGAAGCGATGTAGGTGGTGGTTTACAAAAAAAAGAACGATTAAATAACGTTGGTAATATATTGTTTCAAACGTCTATGCTAACAAGCAATTTAAGGAATGATAGTCAACGGGAACTATGTGATATTCTGATTGATCATACGGCTAATTTAACCTACTCCACTCAAGATTTTGAAAAAAACCAAGAGATTCTAAAACAAGGCAGTATTGCAACGAACCAAAAAACTGATGAGTTAATTAAACTGGCAAAAATATTGGAAAAATTTCCACAGCGAAGTCATGAACTCCCACAAATTGCGAGCAAAATTACATTTTCATCAATAGATTATCAAAAATTAAGTAATGAGAACAAATCATTGGTTAATGCAAGAATGAATTTAAAAGAGCAAGTGCCTTACAGTACGACTGAAATTAAAATGGCTATTGAAAGAGCCATGGGTACTGAATTGTTTCATCAGATTACTTTTGATGTTGTGAAGATTAATGATAAGACAATTTTAGAACTCGAATTTTTTGAAAAAGCTAGCAGTCAAATAGGAGGGTCCATTCATTATGATACCAATCAAGGCGTTGGTTTGATAGTAAATTATACCGGAAGAAATATTTTTGGTCATTCTTCGCGTTTACTTTTAGGAGTAGATATAGCCGAACAGCCTAAATTTCGAGTGGAGTATCAGCAAAATATTGGTGATTTAAAGACATGGTGGTGGAGAACCCAAATTTTTGGACAAAAAATGAAGCAGAGTTACTATAGTTATGGAGATGAAGGCGAATTACTAAAGAATAGTTATTTGAAGGCTAATTTGCAGTTGAATAAAAATATTCACCCGCTATTTAGTTATGTAGGATTAGATGTTAACTACGAATATTTTAAAGCAAAACCCAAAGTAAACCCATCAGTCAATAACAACATTTATGACTTAAGGCGTTATTCGTCCAATACGTTAGAAGTTAGTGCCTACTATTATCTGAATACCATGAATAAAGTGTTTTTCCCAACAGATGGTACGCAATTGCTCTTTCGTGTATCACGATCATTGTGTAATAGTGGTAATGTTGAGTATTATGAGTTTTCAGAATTTAACGTATCTGGTGAGACAAACGGTTTTACAAAGGTTAATTTTCAGTATGAAAAGCGTTTTCCATTTATTCACAAACATGCTTTTGTGCTTGGTGCAAGTGCTGGATTGACATTTATAGATAGTCAAAAATCAAATCAATTATCATTCATTGAACATGGTCAAGGTGCAAAATACTTTATAGGTGGAAACCTTAATCAAAATCGCAGGTACTCTATACCATTGAAGGGTTTAAGTGATTCGGAATTGATAGTTACCCAATTTGCACAATTCAATTTAGCCGTTCAAGTAAATTTATTTGGGAGTATATATTTAACACCACATACCAATTTTGCTTCTGTTGGATTTACTAATACTTCAGACTATTTTAACGATTTTTTCAAACAGCAGAATAATTGGACTGAAACCCAAGAAACAAGTTATTTACTTTCTAGCGGAATGACTTTGTCTTATGACTCTCTATTAGGCCCTGTAAATTTTGATGTCTCTTATGTAAATGATGTTGAAAAACTACAACTCTTTTTAAGTGTAGGATTGATATTTAATATTTGGAAATAGGATACGTATTGGGATGGGTTTATAATTAGTGTAACCAAAAGCTGATTTAATAATGAAATTCTTATTTCAGTTGATTCCGGATTTATTCTTATAAATTTGATTTAAACATTGAAAATTCTTTATTATATTTTTTAATCTATTCCTTTCAAGCTTTTAATTAAAGAGGTGTTTATATAAGTACACTATTTATTCAGATAGATTACTTTTATGATTTTAAAGATTATTTGACAGTTTAAACCTAAATAAGGACTATGGCATGGAATAGCAAAGAACTCGAACGATTAATGTATCCTATTGGTCATTTTCAATGTCCTGATGTGATTTCTAAAGCACAAATTGAAAATTGGATCTTGGTTTTAGAAAGGTTTCCAGAACGATTAACACAATTAGTATCTGTGTTGACTAACCAGCAATTAGACACAGCTTATAGACCAGAAGGATGGACCATACGACAAGTTGTACATCATGTTGCCGATAGTCATCATCATAGTTATATCAGATTTAAATGGGCATTAACAGAAGATAAACCGGTAATAAAATATTATTATGAAACGCTTTGGGCTGAACTAGATGATTCTAAATATGGGCCAATTGATATGTCATTGAAGCATTTAGAAGCTGTTCATGCGAAGTTGGTGTATTTGTTAAAGCAACTTTCAGAAGCCGATTTAAATAAAAGTTTTATTCATCCAGAACATAATAAAGAAGTGGTTTTAAAAAAGAATATTGGTATATATGCTTGGCATTGTGACCACCATTATGCGCATATAGAAAACTTAATGAAACGTGAGGGCTGGATTTAAGTTACTTTATTTTAATTATACCATTTCTATATAAATCTAATGCATCATGAAGTAAAGATTTAATGACGGTTATTGGTAAATCCGCTTTAGGATTAATTCTGAAAATTTTCATGCGTGACCGATTTCCGGTTTCCAATTCTGGATGATCTAATTGTTGACCTTCAACAAACAGTATATAAGGTTCTTGAGTTTTCTTGTCAACCCATAAGTATGCAAACATCTTGTTTTTATAACAAAAACAGGGCATCCCATATTTTTTGGTTTCAGTTATATTCTCATCCTGATTTAGAATAATATCCCGAAGAGTCAACAAGCAGCTTTTGTTTGGTTCTTCTTCATTAAAATAGAAAGCTTCGTTTTGGCTCAATTGAAAAAGAATAAATTATTTCCATTTAATATTACAACCAATACTGGGTTTTTGTGGCTTTGTGTTTTCTTTTTGCTCAAGAACACAGTCTAAAGCGTGTCTAACATCTTCACCTGTTAGAGGTATGTTGTTTCCTGGCCGTGAATCGTCAAGTTGTCCACGGTAAACTAGTTTTAATTGAGAATCAAATACATAAGTATCTGGAGTACAAGCCGCATCATAGGCTTTGGCTACTTCTTGAGTTTGGTCGTATAAATACGGAAATTTAAAATTATTGTCAATAGCATTTTGCTTCATCAAATCTGGCGCGTCTTCAGGGTAGCTTTCTGCATCATTACTAGAAATAGCTATCAGATTAACCCCTTTACTTTTATAGTCCATGGCTAATTGGGCTATTTCTGAATTTACATGCTTTACAAACGGACAATGATTACAAATAAATAGGATAACCGTAGCATTTAACCCTTTTAATTCATTTAAACTATAATTCTCTCCAGATACGGTATCTGGTAAATTAAAGTTTGGAGCTTGCGTTCCCAACGGAAGCATATTTGATGGTGTTAAAGACATATTTTCTATTTTTTATCAAAGTTCGTTAAAAATTGTATTTTTAGCCGATGAATAATGTAATAAAATTTGAGGATTTTACAAAAGTAGATTTACGCGTAGGTACTATCATAGATGTACAAGATTTTCCTGAAGCTAGAAATCCTGCTTATCAATTAACTATTGATTTTGGCGCATTGGGTATAAAAAAATCGTCGGCTCAAATTACAACGCTTTACAGTAAAAAAGAATTATTAAGTAGACAAATAGTTGCTGTGGTAAATTTTCCAAAAAAACAAATAGCAAAGTTTATGAGCGAGTGTCTTGTGCTTGGCGCTGTTATGGGTACTGATGTTGTTTTACTTAACCCTGAAAACAAGGTAAAAAACGGTTCGGTAGTATCATAACTGGGACTTCTTTTAAAAACACACTTGTTTTTTATAAAATTTACAACCATCTTACGGCTTACTAACTAATCATATATGCTAGAACTCGATCAGGTTCAAATAAACTTCGATTCTAATAATTTATGGGTACTGAACATAGCACTTGCAGTTGTTATGTTTGGTGTTGCACTAGGTATTACTGTAGATGACTTTAAAGGTTTATTAAAACAGCCTAAATTGGTATTAGTTGGTGTGTTGTCACAATTTATATTATTACCACTTGTAACCTTTCTGTTTATTATAATTGTTAAACCACAGGCTAGTATAGCATTGGGTATGATGATGGTTGCAGCTTGTCCAGGTGGGAATATATCCAACTTCATGACGCATTTGGCTAATGGCAATACAGCGCTATCAGTTAGTCTAACAGCGTTTTCAACGTTTATTGCTGTGGTCATGACACCATTTAACTTTCAGTTTTATGCGAACAGATATGCTCCAACAGCAGAATTGTTGGAGTTTGTGTCTTTAAGTCCAATAGACTTAATTAAACTGGTGGTTTTAATTCTTGGTGTTCCTTTGTTGATAGGTATGCTAGTACGTTATCGATTTACAGAATTTGCTATAAAAACATCAAAATTATTAAAGCCCTTTTCAATCCTTATTTTTGTGGCTATTGTAATTATGGCATTTATGAAAAATCTGGATGTATTTAATAATTACATTCATCATGTTTTAACTTTAGGAATCAGCCATAATGTTGTTGCTATTTTATTAGGACTGTTTGTTGCTAAAGCTTTTAAATTATCATTTAAAAATCAAAAAACCATTGCTATAGAGACTGGTATTCAGAATTCAGGATTAGGTTTACTACTTATTTTTACGTTCTTTAATGGTTTGGGAGGCATGGCTATTATGGCGGCATTTTGGGGTATTTGGCATATTATTTCAGGATTAGTTCTAGCCTACTTTTGGTCTGTTAAAACAAAAAATCAACAAGCTTTAGTTTGAAATCACTTTGGTTACATTTGGTTAGAGGTTATTTACGAATAGGGTTGTTTTTTTATTACCGTAGATTTTATGTGATAAACAAAAAAGCAGTTCCAAAAACGGGTCCGTTAGTTATATTATCCAATCACAATAATGCCTTGATGGATGCTTTGTTGATAGCAACTCGTGCTGGGCGTTTTTCATATTTTTTAACACGTGCCAGTGTTTTTAAAAATCCAAAAGTTAAGACCTTTTTAAAGAGTTTGAACATGTTACCTGTGTATCGCGTACGTGATGGATGGTCCAGTATTCAAGAGAATAATGCCATATTTGAATATTGCAGAGAATTGCTTCATAAAGGAAAAGTTGTTGCGCTTTTTCCAGAAGGGAATCATAATATAAAACGTACAGTAAGACCGTTAAGTAAAGGTTTTACGCGAATTATTTTCGAAACTTTAGACAACTATCCTGATACCAATCTTAAAATAATTCCTATTGGTTTAAATTATGAAGAAGCCGATGCTTTTGCTGATAGTGTTTCTATGGTTATTGGAGATTCATTACAAGCTAATGCCTTTGTAACCGATAATAGGAATCAGAATATCTTGAATTTGAAAGAAAAAGTGTCTGAAACCATAAAAACATTAACGACGCATATACCTGTTGAGGCATATGCTAGTCATATGGAAAAATTACAGCAACTTAAAGTTGATTTTTTAAATCCAACGGCAGTTAATAAATGTATAAATTCTAACTATGAAGATTGCTCATTTAAGGTGAATAGAAGACCAGAAACAGTAAAACAAATCTTTAAATTTTTGATGTTGCTGGCTTTGTTTGTGCCTTATTTAGTTTGGAGATATGCCGTTAAACCTAGAATTAATGAAATTGAATTTGTTTCTACTTTTAGATTTGCAATTGCTATAACTTTAGTTCCTGGGTGGATTTTTGTAGTAGCGCTTATTCTGGGTGTTTGTTTTGGAGGAATAGCTGCTTTTTATTTTGTGTTATTTACGCTGGCAACTAGCTTACTTGCTGTAAAATTATAACATAAAAAAAGCCACTAAATTAATAGCGGCTTTTTCAGTATATAATTGTTTGGTTTATATATCATCAAAATCAATATCTGTAAAACTTTCTGGAGTTTGTTTGTTATCTTCAGTTGAATTGTTTTCAGAGCTTCCATTACTGTCATACTCTTTTTTGAAATCCTTTTGGTGACGTTCACTTATGACTTCATCGCCTTTTTCAGCAATAATATAATCAGTCATTTCTTGTAGGATACTATTGAATTCAGAAAAATCCTCTTTGTACAAATAAATTTTGTGCTTTTTGTAGTGGTAGGATCCATCGTCATTAGTAAACTTTTTACTTTCGGTAACGGTTAGATAATAATCACCAGCTTTTGTTGAACGTACATCAAAGAAATAAGTTCGTCTACCAGCTCTTAACACTTTTGAAAAAATTTCTTCTTTCTCCATCATATCATTATTATTCATAATCAAAATTCAATTAAAAAATATGTTGTTATTTCACCAAAAATCTAAAAAAAACCCTTACCAACCAACAAATAATTAATTTTCTTTTGGTTTGGTATTTATTTTTGATTTAATTCACTGTTAAACAGCAAGCTATATTTAGATAGTTGATTAGGAAGAGGCTGATTCGCTCAACTGTTTTAAATAAAGGTCTTTGTAATAGCCTTCCGTATTAATGAGTGTTTCATGATTTCCTGATTGAACAATTTTACCATCATTTAAAATGATTATTTTATCAGCGTTTTTAGCAGCAGAAATACGGTGACTAACAATAATGGTTGTTTTCCCAGAGGTCAGTTTTTTAAGATTATTTAGTATTTTTTCTTCAGTTTCAGTATCTACTGCAGAAAGACAATCATCGAACAACAATATTTTAGGATCCTTTATTATTGCTCTTGCAATAGATACGCGTTGTTTTTGCCCACCAGAAAGTGTAATGCCTCTTTCGCCCAAAACCGTGTTGTAGCCATTTTTAAAACCCATAATATTTTTATGAACTTGGGCATATTTTGCTGCTTGAATAACGTCTTGGTCTGTCGCATCTTCTTTACCAAATTTGATGTTATTCTCTATAGAATCTGAAAATAAAAAAGCATCTTGTGGCACATATCCTATATGATCTCTCAAGTCATTTAGGTTAATTGTATCAATTGGTTTGTTATCAATAAGCAAATGGCCACTGTCAATATCATATAATCTGCCAATTAAATCTAATATGGTAGATTTTCCAGAGCCTGTTTGTCCAATAATGGCCAAAGTTTCACCATGATTTACCGAAAAAGAAACATCTTTTAAAGCTTGAATATTGGTGTCATCATAAGTAAAAGAAACATTCTTAAAAACAATGTCGCCTATAATATTTGTGTTTTCAGTGGTTGGGTTTTTGATTTCAGATTCTATTTTCAAAAACTCATTGATACGTTTTTGAGATGCTTCAGCCTGTTGTACAATTGAGGTCACCCAGCCAACAGTAGCTACTGGCCAAGTTAACATGTTTACATAAATAATAAATTCGGCAATGGTACCAAGACTATCAATTTCACCATTCATATATTGTAATCCACCAATGTAAATAACCAATAAATTACTGACGCCAATAAGGAGTATCATCATGGGAAAAAATAGAGCACTAACCTTTACAAGGCTTAATTGTTTTTCTTTATTCTCATGAGATAAATTGTAGAAATTATCAGCAGTCTGTGTTTCTATTCCATAAGATTTTATTATCGCAATACCACTAAAAGATTCTTGTGTGAATGTTGATAGCTTGGATAGGTATTCCTGTACGATTGTACTACGCTTGTGTATTTCACGACTTAATTTATAAATTGCAACAGACAAAATAGGTAATGGAATAATAGTATAAAGTGTGAGTGTAGGCGCTTGATTGTACATAAAAATGAGCGCTATAACAAAAAGAGTGACTGTATTTATACTATACATTATGGCAGGACCTGCATACATACGTACACGTCCAACATCTTCGCTAATACGGTTCATTAAATCTCCAGTTCTATTTTTCTTGTAAAAGTTTAATGATAACCGTTGGTATTGTTGATAGATTTCATTTTTTAAATCAAACTCAATGTATCTAGAGACATTTATTATGGTCTGTCGCATTAAAAAGGTGAAAATCCCAGCAATTATGGCTGCACCAATTATATATAGAATCGCTAATGTGAGTTCCGATTTAAAAGCTTCTTTTGTAATAGAGCCATTGAGTCCTTTTTCAATAGCATCAAATATCTTTCTTACATAGCGTGGTGTAAAGAGTAGAAATATTCTAGCTACAATGGTGATAATAACACCAACAATTAACTTGTATTTATATTTTAAAAAGTACTTGTTTAGATGTTTTAGCTCCTTCATTAATAGATTGGGTTGAAAATAAAGTTTTTAACAAATTCGTATTTTAAGATTAATTATGTTGTAAAAACATTAATATTCCCTTAATTTTGCACGTCGTTTTTAATAAATATATAAAAAGCGAACCTAACAATTAATAATAACGCAATGGTTACAGACGTCATAAATACAAAAGATTTACATAAAGTTGATCCTGTTTTTGGACAGCAATCTTTTGATAATCACGAACAAGTTGTTTTTTGCAACGACAAAGATACAGGTTTAAAAGCAATTATTGGAATTCATAACACAGTCTTAGGACCAGCTTTAGGTGGTACCAGAATGTGGGCTTACCAAAACGAATGGGAAGCGTTGAATGATGTGTTGAGGTTATCACGAGGTATGACTTTTAAGTCTGCTATCACTGGATTAAATCTTGGTGGTGGTAAGGCCGTTATTATAGGAGACGCTAAAACACAAAAAACACCAGAACTTATGAAAAAGTTTGGTGAATTTGTACATTCTCTTAATGGTAAATATATTACGGCAGAAGATGTCGGTATGACCACTGAAGATATGGATACAGTTCGTGAGGTAACACCTTATGTAACTGGAATTTCAGAATCTATTGGTGGTGCCGGAAACCCGTCGCCAATTACGGCTTATGGTGTGTTTATGGGAATGAAAGCTGCTGCGAAATTTAAGTTTGGTAGCGATGTTCTTGAAGGTAAATCGGTATTTGTTCAAGGTATAGGTAATGTGGGTGAAGCACTTGTGGAACATTTGGTTGATGAAGGTGCCAATGTGACTATTTCAGATATTAGTCAAGACCGTTTAGAAGAAGTACGCACTAAATATGGTGTTACCATTTATGGAGGAAATGATATCTACACGGAATCTATGGATATTTATGCGCCATGTGCATTAGGAGCTACTATTAATGATGATACCATTTATAAATTAAAAGCAGCAGTTATTGCAGGAGCAGCAAATAATCAATTGGCTGTAGAAGAAAAGCACGGAAAGATTCTTCAGGAAAGAGGTATTGTGTATGCGCCAGACTTTTTGATAAATGCAGGAGGTATTATTAATGTATATGCTGAATTGGAGGGTTATGACCGCAAGGAAATAATGAGAAAAACTGAAAATATCTACAACACTACCTTAGAGATATTATCCAATGCGCAAACGCACAATATAACAACCAATCATGCAGCATTGAATATTGCTCAAAACAGAATTGAAACAAGAAAAAAAGAGAATTCAAAGTAAGTTCTTAAAATAGTATTATTTTTGCGAGGCGAAAGTTGCATAACTTTCGCCTCTTTAAATTAAAAGTTCTTTGTAAGTATGCTAAATAGAAGACATATTCGTATCAAGGTTATGCAAACCATATACGCCTTCAAAGGTGGTGAAGGTGACAATTTTAAAGCAGAACAAACCTTTTTATTAAGAAGTTTGGACAATATGTTCAACCTTTATTTGCTTTTACTCTCCTTACTTATTGAGCTTCAAAAGCGATCAGCAGATCATCTGGCAAAAACACAAAAGAAACATTTAGCTACTTCCGAGGATAAAAACCCTAATAGTAAGTTTATAAACAATGAAGTGCTTTTACAATTGAAGAACAATGTGTTACTTCAAGAAACGCTTCAAGATGAAAAGATAACTAATTGGGAACTAGACAATGAATATGTCGATGTTATTTTCAAAGCACTTTTATCAAGTGATTTGTATAAAGAATACATGCAAACACGCACTTCAGATTTTAAAGAAGATAAAAATTTTATTGTAGATGTGTTTAAGGAAATAATAGCTCCTAATGATAAGCTCTATGATTATTTACAAGACCAAAATTTAACCTGGACTGATGATTTACCAGTGGTTAATACAGCTATTCTTAAAATTATCAGAAAACTCAAGCCAAGCTCACCAGAAAAACATCTTTTACCAGAACTTTATAAAGATGACGATGATAGGGCTTTTGCACTAGATTTATTCAAAAAAACAATTTTAAATCAAAATAAGCTTAATCAGGCCATTTCTGAAAAAACAAAAAACTGGGATGCTGATCGTATTGCTGATATTGATAATGTACTGTTGCAAATGGCTATTTGTGAGCTTACCAATTTCCCCTCGATTCCTGTAAAGGTCACTATTAATGAATATTTGGAAATAGCCAAAGAGTACTCTACACCAAAGAGTAGTATCTTTATAAATGGTATTTTAGATAAATTGGTTAAGGAGTACGAAGAAGCCGACAAATTAAATAAAACGGGTAGAGGGTTGATGTAATAAGAAAATATTATTACTTTTACTGCCCGAACAAAAATAATTTATTATGAAAAAAGTGATATTAGGCTTAAGTGCCATGTGCTTAATTGCATTTACATCTTGTAAAGAGGATGCTACAAAAAAGATTGATGATAATAACGTAGCAGAAGCTGCTGAAAGAGATGCAGCTGCATCAAATTTCCCTGTTATAAGCTTTGATAAAACGGAGCATGATTTTGGTGAAATTGAAGCTAAAACGAATGTAGAAACTGTATTTAATTATACCAACACAGGTGATGCTCCTTTAGTTATTACTGACATCAAGAGTTCTTGTGGTTGTACAGTACCTGAAGATTGGAGTAAAGAACCTTTAGCACCAGGTGAGAGCGATAAGTTTACAGTAAAATTTAATGGTTCAGGTAAAAACAAGGTTTCTAAAACAGTAACTATAACTGCTAATACGGAAACAGGAAAAGAAACTGTAAAAATTACAGCTTTTGTAAAGCCAGATCCTAATGCTGTAGAGCCAGCAAAACCAGCTGTACCTCAAGTAAAATAATTTATGGGAGAAGGAATTAGTACGTTTTTACCGTTTATTTTAATGTTTGTAGTTGTGTATTTCTTTATGATTGCACCACAAATGAAACGTCAAAAACAAGAAAAAAAATTCGCAGCCGAGTTAAAAAAAGGCGACAAAGTTATTACCAAAAGCGGTATGCATGGTAAAGTTGTTGAGCTTAATGATAAAGACAGTAGCTGTGTAATTGAAACGTTAGCCGGTAAAATTAAATTTGACAAATCAGCTATTTCAATGGAAATGAGTAAGAAGTTAAATACACCTGCTAAATAATTTCAAGAATCTTAAATAATTAAAAACTCCGAAGTTTCCTTCGGAGTTTTTTTATGCTCATTTACCACTAACCACTAACCACTAACCACTAACTAGCAGTTTTTATACTTATCATGAAGTCCGACACCTTGTAAAATCATAGGTGTGATTTTCTCTAAACGCGATTGCTTGGTGGCCTCTCGTTTGGCTGATTCTATATGTTCGCAGTATTCCCGTTGTTTGCCTGGCGTTAACGCCTTAAAGCTATCGTGAACATTAGGTTGATTTTTAAACAGTGTTTTGAGTTCACTAGGGATTGTTACACTTTTGCCTTTACGTTCTGCTTTAACTTCTTTGCCTAATTTTTGATTTTCAATAGCTTCTTTTACATAGGCTAATACTGCCGCTTGGTCAATATCATTCATGCTTTCAAAACGCATTTGACGTAGGGCTTTGGTTTTGCCTTCTTGTGCATTGACTAATAGGTTTTTCTCGTCTTTAAGAAACACACCATTAAAAAACCAAATACCAAAATGATTTTTAAAAGCTCCTAAACCCACCACATTTTTACCATTTAAGGCATATACAGGTGCGCTCCATTTTACAGTTTCTTCTAATTCAGTTGAAATGATAATGTCGCGTAAAACGGACAACTCATTTGCAAAATGATTATTAACTTCAATGTACTCTTCTACTGAATATACTTTTTTCATGTTTCGTTTAACGTTTTGTGTAAGGCTTGGTTGCTGATTATCAGCTGTGATTTTTCGCCGTAACCATAAATTTAGCAAAAAGGCTCGAAATCACAAGTAGGAATTTTAGACGTAATGAACTAGAGCCGTTGTTGGGCATAGTTATTTTTTATTCTTCAGTTTTTCTTTCCGTTTTGCGACTTTTCGCAATTTGAATGCACGTCTTTGTTTAGTGATTTCATACATTACAATTCCAGTCGAAGTTCCTAAATTCAGACTTTCAATGATTCCGTACATTGGAATATTAATACACGCTTTACTGTTTTCAATTGCTTCATTACTAACACCTTTTGATTCATTTCCAAACCAAACAGCAAGTTTCATTTTCGTGTATTTTCCCTCGTGTAATACAATGTTTTTTCGTCCTTTCAAATGTGGTGAAGTGACCATTGACTTAAATCCGTTTTTTTCCAAATGGTCAATGCACTCTTTCGTACTGCTAAACTTTTTGACAAAGGACCATTTTATGGCAGAACCTGATGTTTTTGTCAAAGTAACATCAGTTCGCATTTCTTGCCAGTCATTAGGTACTTTATTTCGGCTATCAACTATATATAATTTTTCAACTCCGAGAGCATTTATATTTCTTATCGTCCGTCCGATATTTTTATAATCCTGTGGCTCTTCTAAAACTGCAATTAAATTCTTACAACGAAATTCCTTTATCGAATCAGCTTTTTTTCGAAGCGAACTCTTTTCTTTTGTTTCGGTGTTTTTCATTCAAAGTTCAGTTTTTTTAATTAAGCCCAATGTTTTGATATGAACTGTTTTAATTGTTTATATCAGCAGTTAAACGAAGTTCGCCTTTTTTTCTGACAAATTCAAGTCGGCTTATTATGGTAGCAATCTAATTTTTGGCCTTTAAAGCTGTTAACTCCGCAATCTTACAAATCACTTCAGTAGCTTTTATAATACTCTCAACAGGAACATATTCGTAACGTCCATGAAAGTTATGACCACCTGCAAAAATATTAGGGCAAGGCAAGCCCATATAACTTAATTGTGAGCCATCTGTACCACCACGAATCGGTTTTATAAGTGGTTTAATGTTTAATTGCTTCATGGCTTCTTCGGCAATATCTACTATATGCATCACAGG
The DNA here is from genome assembly GCF_012931685.1 of Hanstruepera ponticola. Taxonomy (GTDB): domain Bacteria; phylum Bacteroidota; class Bacteroidia; order Flavobacteriales; family Flavobacteriaceae; genus Hanstruepera; species Hanstruepera ponticola. Next base: position 295,767 of record NZ_JABANC010000002.1, on the reverse strand, counting down.
CTCAACCTTTTCCTTCATATTAAAGTACTGGTCTTTGATTTCAACAGTAATAACCTCTCTACCATATTGCTCATTGAGCTCATCGGTTAATTTTTGCATCATTTCTTTTCGGGCTTCAAAATGCCCTTTATCGTGATCACGGATAATATATTCTAAAACAGTTTCTTCTACAGCACCATTCATATTGTGTAAGTGAAAAAAGCCTTCATAACCTTCCGTATGTTCCGGAGTTTCTAATCGTGGTAGCGAATTGATGAACTCGGTTGCGATATACATGGAGTTAACCATTTTTCCTTTAGCATAACCTGGATGTACTATTTTTCCTTTTACAGTTACCACAGCACCTGCTGCATTAAAATTCTCATATTCCAATTCGCCTACTTGACTACCATCCATGGTGTAAGCCCAATCAGATCCAAATTTTTCAACATCAAATTTATGTGCACCACGACCAATTTCTTCATCAGGTGTAAAACCTACGCGTATAGTTCCATGCTTGATTTCGGGATGCTGAATTAAATATTCCATTGCAGAAACAATCTCACAAATACCAGCCTTGTCATCGGCACCTAAAAGTGTAGTCCCATCAGTCGTAATAAGCGTTTGCCCTTTGTACAATAATAAATCTTCAAAATAATCTGGTGAGAGCACAATGTCCTGCTCTTTATTTAAAACAATGTCTTTACCATCGTAATTTTCAACAATTTGTGGTTTTACATTGGCACCAGTAAAATCTGGACTCGTGTCAAAATGTGAAATAAAACCAATAGTTGGTACCTCGTGGTCTACATTACTAGGTAAAGTGGCCATGATATAGGCATTATCGTCTATAGAAACATCACTCATACCAATGGCCTTTAGCTCTGCAGCCAGCGCATTGGCTAAATCCCATTGCTTGGCTGTACTCGGTGTGGTTTCGGATTTTGGATCAGATTCTGTATCAACCGTTACGTAACTTATAAATCGGTCTATGATGTGCTTTTTATCTATCATGGTTAGTTTGTTTGTTCAAAAATAAAAATATCATTTGTTATTATAAACTATCTTGAAGTATTATTTAATTTATTATTAGTCTTTGATTAGATTGAAATTACAAGTATTTTAGCTATTCAACAATTTACTTTTTTAAATGCGCTATTTCTTAACTGTATCTTTCTGCTTCGTAATTTGTTCTACTGCTTTTTCTCAAGATAAATCTTATAAAATAGGATTCTTATTAGATAAAACCAATTCTAAAATAGCTTCACTGGTAGATAAATTAGAGGAAGAAATTACAGCAGTTGTAGGCGAAGATGCTACCGTTGTTTTTCCAGATAATAATAGGTACACCAATAATTTTGATCCCTTATTGGCTAAAAATCAATATGAGACTTTGGTTAATGAGGTTGATATTATTATCGCTTATGGTGTTGTTACCAATGAAGTGTTAGCAAAAAGAGATACCTATCCCAAACCAACTATTTTATTTGGAACCGTTAATGAAGATTTTATAGAAGACGGAAAACATATTAATCATGAAGTGGATAATTTTACGTCAATTGTTACGCCATTGTCCTATAGAGAAGATTTAGAATTTCTAAAAAACCTTGTTGGGTGTAAGCAAGTTGGTATTTTAATTGAACGTGGCGCAATTGCTTACGACCCTATTTCTGAAATGATAACAAGTTTAGCAGCAGAGTTAGAGCTAGATTTATCATTGGTGCCTTTTGATAATACAAGTGATATTATTAATGCACTTGATGATCAAAAAGCGGTTTATTTTATAGGTGGATTGTATCTTACTGATTCTGAAATGAAAACAGTAGCTGATGCTTTGATTCAGCGAAAAATCCCATCATTTACTACATCACCTATTAGCGATGTTGAAAACGGATTGCTTGCCACCAATAATGACCAAACGCAGATTGATCAATTTTTTAGGCGTATCGCTTTAAGTGTGGAATCTATTGTGGTTGATGATGTGTTCCACGAGTCATCCTCATTGTTAACTGTTAATAAAAGCCTTACCATAAATTTTAATACGGCTCAAAAAATTGGCATACCACTCAAGTATAGTCTTATTGCTACGACCAATTTTGTTGGCGATGCTTCCGATATTGTTGCTGATAAAGAATATGATTTGGTTTCAGTGATGACAGAAGTAATTGCTGAAAACTTGACTTTAAAAGAGGCAAAACAAAATGTATATATTGCTGAAAAAGATGCCGAATTAGCTAAAAGTAATTATTTACCAGACGTGTCGGCAGCAGCATCGGCAAATTACAACGATCCAGAGTTTGCCGAAGCAACAAACGGTCAAAATCCAGAAGTCTTAACAGCCGGAAATATAACGTTGTCCCAGACAATATTTTCTGAATCTGCTAATGCCAATATAGGCATTCAAACGGCTTTACAAAAAGCACAAATGGAAGACTATAACAGAGAGGAGTTAAACGTAATTTTTGAATCAGCTACGGCGTATTTTAATACGCTTATTCTGAAAGCTAATTATAAAATTCAAAGTAAAAATCTTAATTTGACTAAACGAAATTTAGAAATTGCATCACAAAATTTTGAAGCAGGTCAGTCTGGGAAATCTGATGTATTGCGTTTTAGGAGTGAATTGGTTCAAAATATGCAAGATAATATTGAATCGTTTAATCAACTAAAACAAGGTTATTATGTTTTAAATCAGTTGCTTAATAATCCTATTGATTTGATTATTGATGTAAACGATGCCCAACTAGACTCTGGAATTTTTGAAGAATATGATTATCATGAATTTAACGGGTTATTAAATGATCCAGTTGAACGAAAACCCTTTACAGATTTTTTAATTGAAGAGGCTTTAAATAATTCACCAGAATTAAAATTTTTAGATTATAATTTAATAGCTACAGAACGTAGTGAAAAATTATTTGGACCAGGCAGGTTTCTGCCAACAGTTGCTTTGCAAGGTCAGTACAATCATGTGTTTTCTAGAAGTGGTGCTGGAAGTACATTTCCAGTATTTATACCTACACCACCCGATGGCTATTATAATGTAGGTGTTAGTTTATCTATGCCTATTTTTAATCAGAATAAACAAAACATTAATAAGCAAATAGCTACTATTCAAAAGGAACAAATACAATTTTCAACAGATAATGTCAAACTTCAAATTGAAAAGAATATCAACGATGCCGTATTAGAAATCATTAATCAAGTAACCAACATCGAACTATCTATAGTATTTGAAGAAACTGCTAAAGAGGTTTTAGAATTAACCCAAACGTCTTATGAAAATGGAGCGGTTAATATTATTCAGTTACTAGATGCTCAAAATAATTACTTGCAAGCTCAATTGGCAAGTAGCAATGCAACGTATAATTACTTGATAGCTATGCTAACTTTAGAACGCTACATTGGAAACTTTTTCTTGCTTGAATCAACTGATGAACGCAATGCCTTCTTGGCTCGTTTTTTAGAATTCAAAGCTAACATAGAAGATTAAAATAAATATTATGAAACTAAACAAACACTATAAAGTATTAGTAATTCTTACACTTGGTATTTTAATGAGCTGTGGTAAAAAAGAAGCTCCTAAAAAAGAGGTGTTACGGCCAGTAAAGTATACGGAGGTTAAGTATTCTGGTGCTGATAAAATTAGGCATTTTAGTGGTACAGCTAAAACTGAAAAAATAATAAATTTAAGTTTTAGAAATACAGGAATAATCGTCATGCTTAACATGAAGCTTGGTCAAAAAGTAAAAAAAGGTGATTTATTAGCGCAGTTAGATAATGTACAAGCACGATTGAATTATGAAAGCTCAATTGAATCTCGAAATAGTACAGAATCGCAAATGAACACAGCTAAACTTAATTTAAACCGAGTTAGAACACTTTACGAAAAAGGAAGTTCTTCTTTGAGTGATTATGAAGCAGCGAAAAACTCTTATAGAACTGCAGTTGCCAGTTTTGAGTCGGCTAAACGAAGTGTTTCCATACAGGCTGAACAAATTAAATTTGGTTATTTATATGCGCCAGAAGATGGTGCTATTGCATCAGTAATTGCCGAAGTAGATGAAAACGTATCACCTGGTCAAACCATTGGAGTTTTAAATGCTGGTACAGCCATTGAAATAGAAATTGGATTACCAGAAAGCGTTATTAATAATGTTCATAAAGGCATGAATGTAAAGGTAGCTTTTTCTGCTATTGATAATAAGCAGTATGATGCTCAAGTAACCGAAGTTGCACCAGCTTTGGATAGTAACACATCAACGTATCCAATTCGTGTAACAATTACTGAAGAAGACGAAAGAATTAAAAGTGGTATGGCTGCAAGCGTAACATTCGAGTTCGCAACAAGTCAGAGTGAGCAACGCAAATTAGTTATACCACCAGTTAGTGTTGGCGAAAATGGCAATGACCGTTTTGTATTTTTAATTGAAGAATCTGAAGGCAAACATGTTATAAAACGTCAGCCAGTAACTATTGGTGAGTTAACTGCTGAAGGATTTGAAATAGAATCAGGACTTCAGGAAGGACAAAAGATTGCGACGGCAGGTTTACAAACCCTCTTAGATGGTCAAAAAGTTAAATTAAATTAAGCGCGATATATGAATTTAGCTAAATTTTCAATTGAGCGCAATAGAATAACCTTCACAATTTTAGCAACTATTGTTTTAATGGGTATCGTCTTGTATCAAGGCTTATCTCGCGATAGTATGCCTCCTTATACTGTTAGAGTTGCGAATATTGTAACCAGTTTTCCTGGAGCGAGTCCAGAACGTGTTGAACTTTTAGTAACCGATAAGGTTGAAAAAGTCTCTCAAGAATTACCGGAATTAAAAGAAGTAACAAGCACGTCTCGTGCTGGACTTTCAGTTGTAACCGTAGAATTAAAAGATGAGGTTAAGCCTGAAAAATTACAAGCAGTTTGGGATAGATTAAGGCGAAAATTAGATGCCATAGAAGGTTTACCTGCTAATGTGGTACCATTTTTAGATGACGATGGTATTGGTGAAGTTTTTGGAATTGCAGTAGGAATTATTTCTGATGGTTACTCGTATGCTGAAGCCAAGGAATATGTTGATGATATAAAAGATGACCTCATAAAGCTTGAATTTGCGGCAAAAGTTGAGCTTGGTGGTGTTCAAGATGAGCGTGTTTTTGTGGAATTTGATAATTCTCGATTAAAGGAATACGGTTTATCGGCATCTAAATTACAATCCGCAATTAGTGCCACCAACATATTGAGTTCAGGAGGTCAAGTCAATCTAGACAGCGAACGAATAATTTTAGAACCTACAGGAAACTTTAATTCAGTTGAAGATATAAAGAACACCCTAATTCCAGTTGGAGACGGAACGCAAATGGTTTATTTAGGCGATATAACGACCATTTTAAAAGGCTATATCGATCCACCTACCCAAATTGTAAAAGTTAATGGTAAAGAAGCCATTTCCATGCATATCAGCTTAAAAGAAGGTGCTAATGTTATTCAATTAGGTGAAGACGTTAATAAAGTCATGGACTATTGGGAAACCAGGCTACCCGTTGGTTTAGAGCTCGTTAGACTAGCATCATTAGACACCTATATTGACGTTAAGATTAGTGATTTTATTGTCAATCTTATGCAGTCAATCATTATTGTATTGCTTGTTATGCTAATATTCTTAGGTGTTAGAACAGGAGCTATAATTGCTAGTTTAATTCCTTTAGTTACTATTATGACACTCATGCTTATGGGTGTAATCAGTATGGGCTTGAATCAGGTAACGCTAGCCGCATTAATTATGGCTTTAGGTATGATGGTTGATAATGCTATTGTAGTTGCTGAAACCATTATGGTTAAAATGGAGAATGGCGCAAAAGCAAAAACGGCTGCTATTGATGCCTGTGCAGAATTATTTACGCCTTTATTGATTTCCACTTTAACAACATCGGCTGCCTTTTTAGCTTTTTACTTGGCGGAATCTACTATGGGAGATATCGTTGGACCAATTTTCGTGGTAATTTCAATGGCACTCTTATCTTCTTGGTTGTTGGCATTAACAGTCATTACATTGTTTTGCGTATTGTTTTTGAAAATAAAACCAAAGGCTGAACGTGAACCAAGTGCTATTGACAAAGTCATTTATAAATTAAAAGAATATTATAAAGATTTAATATTGAAAGCTTTATCTATTAAAGCAATAGTCCTTTTAACTATTGTTGGTTTGTTTATACTCTCACTTTACGGCTTCACTAAAATACCTTTTATTTTCTTTCCTGATAGTGATCGTAATATGATTACCATAGATGTTAATTTAACTCAAGGTACACGAATTGAACGAACAGAAGAATTATTTGCAGAGTTGGAAGTTTACATGCGCGATTCGCTTTTAGTTAATGAAACAAGAGTTAATGGCATAACAGATTGGTCAACTTATGTTGGAAAAGGACCAGAGTCTTATGATTTAGGTTATACGCCAGATGAGCCTGATGCAAGTTATGGTCACATGCTTGTAAACGTCTCTGATGCCATTTATAACAATGAATTAGTAAATAGATTGGATGCTTTTTGTTATGACAATTTTCCAGATGCTGATGTAAAAGTAAGTCTTTTAGGATCTGGAGGTGGAGGCACACCCATTGAAATTAAAATTTCTGGTGAAGATCCAGATATATTAGCTACACTATCAGAACAAACAAAACAAAAACTTTCTAAAATTACTGGAACTAAAAATGTAAAAGATGATTGGGGTCCAAAAAGTAAAAAGTTTGTAGTAGATATTGATCAAAATAAAGCACGTTTAGCAGGTGTTTCAAATCAGGATATAGCTACCTCTTTACAAACTGTTTTAGATGGTTTTCAAACTGGAGAATATCGTGAAGACGATAAGTCCATTCCAATTCTTATGCGAAGTGATGGCAGTCAGCAACAATCATTAGCATCTATTGAAACCTTAAATATTTATGCTCAAAATACAGGAAAAAGCGTTCCTTTAAGTCAAGTGGCAACCATAGTTCCTGAATGGCAATATGCTAAAATTAAGCGACTAGATATTGATAGAACTATTGTAGTCTCAAGCGAATTAAATGATGATGGTAATGCATCAGCAATAATGAAAGAAGTTACGCCATGGATTGAAGAAGAATCAAAAAACTGGCCAGAAGGTTATACCTACAAATTTGGTGGTGATGCTGAAAATACTGCTGAAAACATGGGAGCTGTATTAGGCTATTTGCCGTTATCTGGATTCATCATAATCTTACTATTAATTATTCAATTCAATTCTGTTAGAAAAACAATAATGGTAGCATCAACTATTCCTCTTGGAATTATTGGTGTTGTTATAGGTTTATTAATATTTCAAGAGCCTTTTGGATTCATGCCCTTTCTAGGCGTGATTTCATTAGCTGGTATCGTAATCAATAATGCCATTGTATTAATTGATAGAATGCAGATTGAAGAAAACGAAATGAAAAGACCTATTCAAGATGCTATTATAGCAGCTTGCTTACAACGTTTTAGACCTATTTTATTAGCTACATTTACAACCGTGTTAGGTTTAATTCCACTATACTTAAGTGGAGGTGAAATGTGGGAAGGTATGGCTGTAAGTATAATGGTTGGTTTATTGTTTGGAACCTTTATAACATTGTTGTTTATTCCATCATTTTACAGTGTGTTGTATAAGGTAAATTATAAGGATTACACGTTCAATGAAGAATTAATGGAAGATTAACATGCTATTAAAAAAGCTTTATACATATCGCTTTGAGTTATTCTTTTACAGCTTAATTGTTATTTTATTTGGTTCATTAATATTTCCAAAGCATGTTTTAAATACGGTTATTATGCCACTGTTATTTGTTTTAAATATTGCTTCTGGTTTGGTGATATTTAAAAAAAGGAAAAAACAAACGTGGGTTGTGGTAATTATGTTAATCCTCGTGTCATTAGTTTTTCTTTATCGATTGATTTCAAAAACAGATGAACGCATACTTGACTATATAAGGTTTTTTGTTTATTTCGGATTTTATGCTTTGGTCTCTGTGGAAATTATTTCTCAAGTGTGGAACTCCAAACGCGTCAATAAAACAGTTATTTATGGTTTAATGAGTGGCTATATTTCTCTTGGGCTTATTGGTTTTTTTATATTTAATTGTATCGAAATGATACAACCTGGTTCCTTTAATGGGTTAATTGAATCAGGAATGACCACTACTAATATTGACGACTTAATGTATTACAGTTACATAACACTTATGACTATTGGTTATGGCGATATTACACCTATAACTGATGTGGCTCAAAAAGCGTCCATATTTTTAGCTATGATTGGTCAATTTTATTTGGTGATTGTTACTGCTGTCGTTATCGAAAAGTATATCAAGCATTCTCAAAAAGAGTAAAATTTCACAGTTTTTCAATAATTAGAATTGTATTTTTGCAGCACAAAAGAGGCAATATGTATAAATTACTAATCCGACCATTATTTTTTCTTTTTGATCCAGAGAAAATTCATCACTTTACCTTTTCAACTATTCGTTTTTTTAACAAATTACCGTTTGTTTCAGGCATTATTAAAAGCCTTTATAAAGTTGATAATAAACAATTAGAACGTGACTTATTTGGGTTGAAATTCAAGAATCCAGTTGGTTTAGCTGCAGGTTTTGATAAGGATGCAAAACTGTTTAATGAATTATCGAATTTTGGATTTGGTTTTATAGAAATAGGAACACTAACACCAAAGCCGCAAGATGGCAATCCGAAAAAGCGTTTATTTCGATTACAATCAGATTCAGCTATAATAAATAGAATGGGTTTTAATAATGGTGGTGTAGAAGCTGCTGTTGAAAGACTAAAGAAAAATAAAGGCGTTTTAATTGGTGGTAATATTGGGAAAAATAAGGTAACACCTAACGAGGAAGCTGTTGAGGATTATAAAATATGTTTTGAAGCCTTGTTTGATTATGTCGATTATTTTGTAGTCAATGTGAGTTCGCCAAACACACCTAATTTACGCGAACTGCAAGACAAGGAACCACTTACCAAGTTATTAAACACTTTAAAAGAAGAAAACAACACCATGTCACTTCGAGCGGAGTCGAGAAGTCCCAAGCCTATTCTATTAAAAATAGCACCTGATTTAACCGATTCACAATTATTAGATATTATTGATATTGTTAGCGTAACGCAAATTGATGGTGTAATTGCCACCAATACAACTATATCACGAGATGGATTGACAAGTGCTAATAAAACTGAAATGGGTGGCCTAAGTGGAAAACCATTGACCAATCGTTCTACCGAAGTAATCCGGTTTTTATCAGAAAAAAGCAATAAAGCATTTCCGATAATTGGAGTAGGAGGAATTCATTCTGTTGCTGATGCTTTAGAGAAATTTGAGGCAGGCGCAGACCTCATTCAACTTTATACTGGGTTTATATACGAAGGTCCTAAACTTATTAAGGATATAAATAAAGCCTTACTTAATAATTAGTTTTTGCGTTTTAACTTGACCATCAACACTTTCCAATCGCGCTAAATAAATTCCTTTTGTAAGATTAGTTAAATAAATAGTATTATTAGCATTGGTTTTTAATGGCATATCTTGTACTTGATTACCAAGAATATCATAAATACTAATTGTACTCAATTTGGCTGCAGTATTATTCTTTATTGTAACAACACCATTACTTGGGTTAGGATAAATCTTAACATTGTCTGAAAAATCAGGAGTTTCAATACTTAAAACAGATTTAAGAGTTAGTGTTAGTGTACCCATTTTATTTCCGTTAATAGGAAAACCGTTAATCATACTTACAGGAACTGGTGTATTTGCGTTATTTGCTGAATCATAATTGGAACCATTATCTGTTCCAGCATCATATGCAAAAACATCAATTGTGAAGGTGTCTTTCCAGTCATTATCCGCATCATTTCTTAAATTCAAACTATTTACTGCAATAAACCAATCTGGACTTGGTGCAACCATTGAAACTAATGTGAGTAACGGAAAATCTTCGCTAATTTCAATATCTGCCAAAGTAGTAACAGCTTGGGCTATGTTGGGCGAAAAACCCATTTGCAACCACTTATCTGCTTTATTTTGATTGATTGCCATATTTATTTCATCTTCAAAAGCTGCATTATTCCCTAATTCAGCAACATCTTGTATTCCAGGAGTAGCATTTTGACCAAGTTGTACAAATTCATTTGCTGTATTGTGCGTGGCTCCGACTAAATTAGACCAATGGGCATTATTAGGAATTGAAGTATGCTCGGAAGCGTTCCAAGTACTTTGAAATGTTATGTCATAAGTTGCAACAGATTGACTAAATATAAAAGAAGCATTAAGAAGTAAAAAGACAAAAAAGTAAGTTTTTTTCATGGCAAGATGTTTTGAGTTAAGTCGTGCCATACTATAGATTGCTTACAAACTAAGAGTTAATTTATTAGTAGTTCTAATAGATAATCGTCCATTACATAGCCGTTCCCTATATCCATTACTATTTCTTTTATTATTCTGAACCCCTTTTTTTCGTACCACTTTATAGAGTTTGTATTGTATTTGTTTACTGTTAACCAAATAGTTTTAAAGCTTTCTGTTTTAGCTTTTTTAATGGTGAATTCTAAAAGTTTAGTACCCAAACTTAAGCCTCTGTAATCTATGTCAACATAAATTTTACTAATCATTAATTTATTTTCTGATTTATTAGGAACTAAAGCGAGATAGCCACATGGTTTTGACTGATGTTCAATGAGAAAATATAGGTAGCCATCCTCTAGCTGTTTGGTTATGGCGGATTCACTTTGAAATTTATCAACCATATAATTCACTTGGTCTTGCCCAATTATGGGCTCATAATGTTGGTTCCAAATTTTATGGGCTAATTGAGTAGTTAATTTTATGTCGGCTATTGAAATTACTTGTTTTATCAAAGCAAAAATTTATTTGTTTTTAATCAGTTAAGGTATTATAAATCTATTAAAAATAGAATCATGCCTAAATTGTTTTTTACTAATGTTTAAATATTCTATTTTTGAGAATATGACAGAAATCAAAATCATAGAGTGTCCACGTGATGCCATGCAAGGTATCAAAGCGTTTATACCCACTGAAAAGAAGGTTCAATACATTCAATCGTTATTGCGTGTGGGATTTGATACTATTGATTTTGGAAGTTTTGTGTCACCTAAAGCCATTCCACAAATGGTGGATACAGCCGAAGTTTTAGCACAACTTGATTTATCGAAAACAACCAGTAAGCTATTGGCTATTATTGCAAACACAAGAGGCGCGCAAGATGCTTCACAACATACAGAAATCGATTATTTAGGGTATCCGTTCTCCATTTCAGAAAATTTCCAGATGCGTAACACGCACAAAACTATTGCACAATCGGTTGTAACTTTGAAAGAAATTTTAGAGATAGCCGATAAATCAAATAAAGAAGTGGTGGTTTATATTTCTATGGGATTTGGTAATCCTTATGGTGATCCTTGGAATGTTGATATTGTAGGGGAGTGGACTGAACGCTTAAGTAATATGGGTGTCAAGATATTATCCTTGAGTGATACCATTGGGAGTTCAGATCCAGAAAATATAGATTATCTGTTTTCTAATTTAATTCCAAAGTATCCTGAAATTGAATTTGGTGCCCATTTGCATACTACGCCATCAACCTGGTTTGAAAAAGTTGATGCGGCTTATAAAGCCGGCTGTAATCGTTTTGATGGCGCGATCCAAGGTTTTGGTGGTTGCCCAATGGCTAAGGATGAGCTTACTGGAAATATGCCCACTGAAAAATTACTGTCGTATTTCACAACAAAAAAGAAATCTGATTTAAATGCTATGAGTTTTGAGAGTGCTTATAACGAAGCAACTAAAATATTTTCAGCATTTCACTAATCATAAAAAAAGCTACTTGAATCAAGTAGCTTTATAAATTTAGACTAATTCATAGTTTTAAAACCTGAACTCTAATCCTGCATTAGCTGCAAAAGGCATACCTGGCCTCAAGCCAGCAGGTACTCTTGAAACGGCATACGTCGTATCTAAAGCATTAATTATATTTCCAGTTAAACTGAAGTGATTATTAAAATGGTATTTAGCTGAAAAATCTAATACAAAATTCGAATCAACTTTTTCGTTTTCTGGTATCGCACCAGATCCAGCCATTGTTCTAAATTCACCTAAATAGCGACCACTGGCATTTAGTTCGTATTTTTCATGTTCCAATGAAATCATAAGGTTAAATTGATGTTCTGGAATGTATGGTAATTGATCGCCTTCTTGCACGTCTCCCCATAAACCATCATCGCTACCAAAGCTATTTTGGAATTCCGCATGAGTATAAGTATAACCGAATGAGATTGGTAAAGAAAGTTTAGCGTTATTGGCTAGCAGGTCATAATTAATTAAAGCTTCAAGACCAGCTACGTTTACTTCACCAGCGTTAAACTGTTCTAATGAACCTGTTCCACCAGTTGCAGCTAAATCACTACCTAACAGGTTACTGTAATCATTGTAAAAAACAGCGATTTCACCTTTTAATTTTGAAATAGCAAATCTACTTCCTAATTCATAATTTATACTTTCCTCAGGCTTTTGTCCGGCTTGATTACTTGGTGGAGAGAATCCTTTATGAACACCGCCGAAAATTGATGTCATATTGTTAAACTTATAACTAAATCCAATACCAGGAATAAAGACATCTACTTTGTTTTCACGAGAGGCCAAATTTACACCTGTACGGTTTACATCATTTTTACCATAATCATCACGAGTAAGAACAATGTTTTCATAGCGCAACCCAGGAGTTACGGTTAATTTATTATATCGAAATTTATACATGGCGTAGGCAGCAAATGCTGTAGCTGCACTAACTCTGTTTGCATCCGTTCCAGGAGTGCCAGCAGAAGTTAAAGTCATTAATCCTTGATTATTTATCCTGTAATTATCTACCCATTGAAAACGATCTTCTTCATCATAATGATAACGCAATCCAACTTCTATATCGTGGAAGGTATTATCGCCTTTATAATGATAATCTAGTTTGGTTTGAATACCCTTTGAATGATATAATCTGTTATTGGCTTTTACTCGTAAGGCATCATCAGGTGAGTCGACTTCACCTTTTACAACCTGCATATAATTCGCATAGGTTTCTGGGTCGCTGACAATATTGGCTATTCCAACACGGTCATCATTTAGGGTCACATCATTTAATTTATACCAGTTACGTTGAAATCTGTTATAATATCCTGTTGTAGTAACTCGAAAATCTGGTGTAAAGTCTAATCTATGCGTTGCCATAAATTGAATATGTTCAGTATCCATTCTATCAAATTGAGACGAGGCGTATCTATCAAAAGGACTAGTTTCAAAATCTTCATCTGTTAACCCTAAATAGGTTTCGTTTGAAAGTTCATCTGAATATTGAAATTTAAATTCTAGGGCTTGATTAATTTTTGCTCCTGGACTAGAGTTCACTCGAAACTTGGCAACCACATCGTTTTTGTCAAAACCTGTGTTTTGGTTGTCTAAAAGATTTTTAAAACCATCTGAATTGTAGTTTAAATACTCAACCATGTAACCAAAGTTTTCTTTGCTATCTCCAATTTTGGCTTGAAATTGCCCAGTATTGAAGGAACCATAACTACCAAAAACTTTTCCATAGAAAGAATCTGGTATTTGAGTTGATACCATATTTATGGCACCACCTGTTGTAAATGGTCCATATTGTACTTGGCTACTACCTTTTAATATTTCAATGGCTTCCATTCTTGCAATTGATGGAAAGTAATAGGCTGCAGGAGCACTGTATGGAGCAGGAGCAATTAAAACACCGTCTTCCATAATTGAAATTTTTGCGCTACGTTCTGGTGATGTACCACGCAGACTAATGTTTGGTCGAAGACCATAACCGTCTTCTTCATATATGTTGACACCAGGAACTGTACGTAAAACACGATTAATGTCAGTATAATTAAATTTTGCTAATTCTTCTGGTGAAATGTAATACGCGGAACCTGTTCTGTTTTTGGCTACATATTTATTTCCAAAAATAACGTTTGTGGAAATTATAACTTCGTTTAAATCTTGAACAGAATCAAGAGGTTTTTCATTTTGAGCAGCTAACGATAAGCTTAAAAGTACTGTAAATATTGATAAGTAGTATTTCATTTTTATTTAGACTTATTATAAATAGATTTGATTTTCCGGCTGCAAAAATAATATCAAAAGTTACTTCTTGCAAGTTTATTTAGAATAAATAAAAATAATATTTCTTAATGCTTTGAATATCAGAATTTAAATTCGAAATAAAATTTATATTATTGTTTGGCTTTTATATTTATAGTTAATTTAGGATATGAATAAAGAGGTAATTTATTATTTAATAGCAGTAATGACTATTTGTTCGGGCTTAGAATATTCATTTGCTAAAGAATATAAATCTTTAAATGATTTTCAAAAACAAACTGGTTTAAAAGAATTAACAGCCTCCGATTGGTTGAAATCGGACAGGAAGCGTCATACTCAAGTTTGGCATGAGGCCAATATTTATAATTTGAATAACCAACAGCCCTTTGAATATACTACAATAGTTCAAAGGCGTGATTTCTACGAATGGCTATATCATTGTTTAGAAGAAAAAAACAGTGAGGTTGTTTGGCCAAAAATGGCACATTATATCTCAAAAAAGTTGCGATTAACCAAAGCGTTTCCGTTTAATATTTTTACAAAAAAGAGCGTACAGGATTATGCTTATCAAGGCAGTGAGACTGTTTTTAATAATGCCTTTGAACTTATTACTCGATTGGTAAATTCAAACAACAATTTAAAAGGGCAGAATGCTTTAGAATGGGATAAAATGTTTTTACAAAAAGAACAATATGTGTGGTTGTCAGAAATTTATTCTGATGTGGATAATGAAACCTTAAAAACGATAACAAAAATGGCAAAAGGGAAGGGGTTTTATGCACTTTTGGTGCCAAAAGCTATTCGCTTTGAAGGTGATATTAAGAGCGCTGAAATGCGCTACGAATACGCACTAAACAAGTTGAGAACTTATTGTAAAAAGCATTACCAATAAATTAACGCTTGCTAAAAACGTTATTCCTATTTTAAGTTGTATATTTGCATGCAATTATAATCGTAATTGCATCATGATTGCACATCAAAACAAAATTGTCGGAGAAGGTTTAACTTATGACGACGTTCTTCTTGTCCCAGCTTTTTCTGAAGTTTTACCACGCGAAGTCAGTATTCAAACAAAATTCACTAAAAACATTACCATTAATGTACCTATAGTTTCAGCAGCTATGGATACCGTTACCGAAAGTAAAATGGCTATTGCCATGGCACAAGAAGGCGGTATAGGTGTGTTGCATAAGAATATGACTATTGAGGAGCAGGCATCAAAAGTTAGAAAGGTTAAACGTGCAGAAAGCGGTATGATTATCGATCCAGTGACACTTCCTTTAACGGCTATTGTTCGTGATGCTAAAGAAAACATGGCAGAGCATAGTATTGGTGGTATTCCCATTGTTGATGATAATGGTGTTTTAAAAGGTATTGTGACCAATCGTGATTTGCGTTTTGAGAAAAACAACAATCGTCCAATAGTGGAGGTTATGACTTCTGAAAATTTGGTGACAGCAGGTAAAGGAACGTCATTAATGGATGCCGAAGATATTCTTCAAGAAAATAAAATTGAAAAATTACCTGTAGTTGACGAAAACTTTAAACTTATTGGTTTAATAACATTTAGAGATATTACGAAGTTAACACAAAAGCCAAATGCCAATAAGGATTCTTATGGTAGATTGCGTGTTGCTGCTGCTATTGGTGTTACAGGCGATGCCGTTGATCGTGCTGAAGCTTTGGTAAATGCAGGTGTTGATGCTATTATAATTGATACAGCTCATGGTCATACTAAAGGTGTAGTAAACGTGTTGAAAGATGTCAAGTCTAAATTTCCAAATTTAGATGTCATTGTTGGTAATATAGCAACAGCTGCTGCTGCAAAATATTTAGTTGAAGCGGGAGCAGATGCCGTAAAAGTTGGTATTGGTCCTGGTTCTATTTGTACAACACGTGTTGTTGCAGGTGTTGGATTTCCGCAGTTTTCGGCAGTTTTGGAAGTAGCTGCAGCCATTAAAGGTTCAGGTGTTCCAGTAATTGCAGATGGTGGTATTCGCTATACAGGCGATATTCCTAAAGCCATTGCAGCAGGAGCAGACTGTGTAATGTTAGGTTCTTTGTTAGCTGGTACCAAAGAATCACCAGGCGAAACAATAATTTATGAAGGACGTAAATTTAAGTCCTATCGCGGTATGGGTTCAGTTGAAGCCATGAAGCAAGGTAGTAAAGACCGCTATTTTCAAGATGTCGAGGATGATATTAAAAAATTAGTTCCAGAAGGTATTGTTGGACGCGTACCATATAAAGGTGAATTAAACGAAAGTATTCATCAGTTTGTAGGCGGTTTAAGAGCTGGAATGGGTTACTGTGGTGCCAAAGACATAGAGACATTAAAAGAGACTGGACAATTTGTTAAAATTACGGCTTCTGGTATTAATGAAAGTCATCCACATGATGTGACAATTACTAAAGAATCACCTAATTATTCACGTTAATCGGTGTCTTTCTTTTTGTAGGCATTTGAATTCGATTTGATTAAAAGGTATGGTAAACCAGTTATTGTTGCTAGAATAATAGCGTACAGGCCAATTTTGTCATTTTCATAATATTTAGACAGCAGATAACCAAGTATCGTAATAATGGCCATGTAAAACATGACATTTCTAAATAGTATAGCTATTTTTACAATATTATATTTGGCTTTTTCTTCTTTGGACATGGTATTGTAACCAGCAATGAGATTATAAAATTTGCCATGCTTTATTAAAACTCCTAGAACTATAAAAATTAAGGCTGTTAGTATCATATTTATTCTTGATATAGTTGGCCACGATGTGGTTTTAAGGTATCACGAATGGGTTTCATAATATTTTCTGGTACAACCATAAAAGCAATTGCATGTATATTGGATATAGATTGAAATCCAGTTATATCTGTCTGTAACTGTTCAGTTTTAATGTAATCTTTTAAATGAATTTCATGGTGTTCAGCTGTTTTTAGGGCATCTGGTCCTCTGAAATCCCAAATTAATTTTAATTGTCTCATGCAATAATTCGATTTTGTTAAGTCTAAATTTGAGGAATTTTAAAAGGAATTCAATTTTTTATTCAAAATTAGGTAATTTTGTGTTATTATTTACACAAGTTAATTTTGTAATTATGAAGCCACGAGTCACAACAGAATTTCAAACAGGTCAAGCGCAGATTTTTAAAAATCCTTTTTTAGAGCGTTTGACAAAAACAGACCCTGTATCCAATATCATAGTATATGGTATAACTAATTTAGTTTTAGGCTACATTGCGATTGAAGTTATGGGCTTAAGTGTATTGCAGTTTGCTGGACTATTTGTTATAGGCTTATTTTTTTGGACTTTTGCGGAATATGTTTTACATCGCTATGTATTTCATTGGGTCACTGAAGCCAAGTGGTCACAACGTTTTCATTTTATTATGCATGGGTCTCATCACCATTTCCCTAAAGATGAGGAGCGTTTATTAATGCCTCCAGTACCTGGATTAATACTAGCGTCAATCTTATTTGTTTTTTTCTTTATCATTTTTTGGATAACAGGTTACACACAATTAGTCTATGGCTTTTTCCCAGGGTTCTTTGTAGGTTATCTCATGTATTCATTTGTGCATAGAGCAACCCACATAATGAAGCCACCTAAACGATTTAAGCATTTATGGCATCATCATAGTTTACATCATTATCAATATCCAGATAAAGCGTTTGGTGTTTCTAATACCTTTTGGGACAAAGTATTTGGTACAATGCCGCCAAAGGCCAAGCGTAAAAAGTAACCGTTATTGTTTTTAAGATTTTAAATTTCTAATTCTATTCAAAAGTGTTGGATGCGAATAATGCATAAACACATAAACTGGATGAGGTGTTAAGTTGCTCAAACTATTTTTAGATAGCTTTTTAAGTGACGTTATTAGCGGTTCAGCTTTGTAAGTTTCTTTGGCATAATTATCGGCTTGATACTCAAACTTTCTTGAAACCCAATTCATGATGAGTCCTGTAATTTCTGAAATGGGCGAATACAGTAGTCCAAAAGCAATAAGTCCTATATGGAAACTTGGAATTTCAACACCCAATGCGTTAGATAAAAGCGGATTAGAAATAAAGATTGATAGGATATATAAGGTCAAACCAGTCAGAAGTATTGAAGTTATAAGGTTAAAAATGATATGCTTCTTCTTATAATGCCCAACTTCATGCGCTAGAACAGCAACTATTTCCTCATCTTCCAAATCATTGATTAGGGTATCATATAGTGTTACCCTTTTTTCACTACCAAACCCAGAAAAATAAGCATTTGCTTTGGTGCTTCGTTTTGAGCCATCAATCACAAAAATCTTATCTAATTTAAAACCAACTGTTTTTGCGTAAGATGAAATTTTATCCCTTAAAACCCCAGCTTCTAATGGCGTTTGTTTATTAAATAGCGGTACAATAAGTTTAGCGTAAAACATATTCATAATTACAGTAAATACAGTAACAACGGCCCAAGCATATAACCAAAAGTTGTCTCCAGTAGCTTGATAGAACCAAATAATAAGCGCTAAAATACTACCTCCTAAAACAGCTAACATCAGCCAACCTTTTATCTTGTCTAGGACAAACGTCTTTTTTGTGGTTTTATTAAATCCAAATTGTTCTTCAATTACAAAAGTTTTGTAATAGGAAAAAGGAGTCGTTATTATATCACTACCAATCATGATAATACCAAAGAAAATCAAAGCAATGATTATAGGATTGTCTGAATAACTTCTGGCGAGGTTATCTACATATTCAAAACCATCAAGGAATAAAAACACTAAAGTTAAAACCAACGAAAATGTTGAGGTTAAAATCCCGAATTTGTAATTTGTTTGTTTATATGCTTGTGATTTATTGTATTCGTCTTCATCATAAACATCATTGATAGCTTCAGGCAAGTCGTCATTAAAGTGTTTGGCATTCAGGGCATCAAGTATTTTATCAATGATAAAATTAATGAGGATTATTGCAATTATGATCCAGAATAGAGTGTTTACTGTCATGATAATTATTTAAAATCGCGTTGTCTTTTGGCTTCAAAAATAAGAATTCCTGCCGCAACAGATACATTCATAGAGTCTATTTCGCCATGCATGGGAATGATAATATTCTGGGTAGATTCCTCGCGCCATTCATCGCTTAATCCAGTCGCTTCTGTGCCAACTACAATAGCTGTGGGTATTGTGTAATCTTGGGTATGATAATCTTTTGATGCCTGCAGGGCAGCGCAAAAAATATGGATATTGTTTTTTTTCAAAAACCGAATAATTTCAGATGTTGTTCCCATCGCAATTTGATTGGTAAACACGCAGCCAACACTAGAACGAATAATGTTTGGGTTGTATAAATCGGTTTTCGGGTTAGCAATAATTACAGCATCCAAATTGGCAGCATCAGCTGTACGCAATAAAGCACCTATATTGCCCGGTTTTTCAGGAGCTTCTGCAACCAATATTAATGGGTTGTTTGAGTTAAATTTCAGATTATCAATTTCATGCTCTTTAAATTTTGCTACTGCTAAAACACCTTCGGTTGTATCACGATGTGCTAATTTTTGATACACATCTTTTGAAATTTCAATGAGTTCTGTAGGCGTCCTAGTTAGTTTGGTTACAGCTTGTTCCGATATTAATTCTGGTAGAAATAGGATATTTGATAAATTATAGCCACCTTTTATAGCAAGTGTTATTTCGCGGACGCCTTCAATTAAAAATTGACCAGATTGTTTTCTGATTCGCGATTTTTCCTTGAGCTGAAAGAGTTCTTTGATAAATGGGTTTTGGTAACTAGTTATTTGTTTGTGCATTCAAAAGACGTATTTTAAAAGTCAACTCAAAATTAATTCTTATTTGTAAATTAATGTTTCTTTTCAACGATTATTAAAATTAATCATTAAATTAACGCAACCTTTTGGAATTTTTTGCATCTAATGCATGTACGCTAATACTAATTAACCAATCTTTATGAAAAATTCTTTTAAAATAAATAAAATTACAATTTGCATATTGCTATTAATTTATCCAATAATTTATATTTCAGCTCAAGTGTGTCCGCCAAGCGTTTTGTCTAGTGGTCAAGGCAGTCATAACTTAACAATTGTATCTAGTGATGAAGATTTTATTATTTCGGAAGGAGAATGTGTTGATTTAACAGCAAGTTTTAACGAAATAGGACAAACTAATACATACGCCGTTCGTTCAATACCTTATAACCCTTCGTATAGTTTTGGTGATGTAGGTACTGATACAGGTCTCTATTCTGATGATCAATGGAGTCAATTAATTCCATTAGGTTTTAATTTTACATTTTATCAGCAGTGTTACACCGAATCTAGATTATCTACTAATGGTGTTGTGAGTTTTGATCCAACATTATTAACAAATGAGTTTCATTTTTGGACACCAGCAGCAGGCGCTACAATTCCAAACAATACAGATGCTGCATTAAGAGATGGTAATATTTTCGGAGCTATTCATGATTTATTTCCTCTTGCACCAGGAGTAGATCCTGATTCATATTTCATAACTTATGGTGTAAAAGGTGAAGCACCATTTAGGGTGTTTACTTATAATTTTTATAATGTACCACAATATAGTTGTACTAATTTAAGAACCTCGCAGCAAATATTTTTATATGAAACAACCAATGTTGTTGAGGTATATATTTATAGCAAACCAGCTTGTAATAGTTGGGCAGGAGGAAGAGCAGCTTTGGGTATTCAAAATATGGCAGGCACTCAAGGATTGGCTCCACCAGAGCGAAATACAGAACAATGGGAAGTAACAAACTTTGAAGCTTGGCAATTTTATCCTACTGGTGATTCAGTTAATGAAATTAGGTGGTATGATGATACTAACACAGTCATTGGAACTGGAAATTCTATCAATGTATGTCCTACAAGAGCATCAAATTATACTGCAGAGTTAACCTATACTGTTCTGAATTCATTCTGTCAAGAAACAACAGTAGTTGTGACACGTTGTGTAACTATTAATATGGATGGATCTGAAGCGGCAGCTTTTGAATTGTCACCTACTTGTGATGGCGCAACTGCAACTATAATTGGAGAATCTGGAGGTGTTTTCTCTTTAGTTCCAGATTCTATTGGAAATAATGACGTTGTTATTGACCCAGATACTGGTGAAGTGACCAATGGAATTCCTGATACTAACTATTGTGTTGAATATACAGTTACAAACTCTGAAGTTGTATCAAGCATAAGCTGTTTTGAAGTTTTATCAGCTACTGATGCTAGTTTTTTTATGACACCAACTTGTGATGGTGGAACAGTGAATATTACAGGTACTCAAGGAGGTGTTTTTTCTTTTGAAGAAGAACCGATAGATGATGCAATACTTAATACCGAAACAGGAACCATTACAGGAGGTACATTTGGAATGACATATATTATTAGATATACGTCCCCTGGAGCTTGTCCTGACTCTTCGATACAAAGTGTTACGGTGTTATTGCAGGATGATGCTAGTTTTTATATGACACCAACCTGTGATGGAGCTATAGCGACTATTACAGGTGATGATGGAGGTATTTTTAATTTTAATCCTGATCCAGCAGATGGCGCGGTTATTGATCCTGTAACTGGAACAGTAACGGGTTGTATTCCTGGTGAGACCTATTATGTAGAATATATCGCAAATGGAACATGCTCAAATTCAACTATTGAAAACTTTACGGCAGGTTGTGTTGGTGTCATTGAAGTTAAAGCCTTTATAGATGAAAATTCTAACGCAATTTATGATACTTCAGAAATGGACTTCAATCAAGGTGTTTTTACATATGAAATTAATAATGACGGTATAATTCATTACTTAAATTCAAATTCCGATAGTTTTTTAATTTATGTAACAGAAGATGGCGATATGTATGATATTGGTTTTACTATGTACGATGAGTATAATACTTGTTTGAGTCAGACTTTGAGTATGGTTGAAGATGTTACAGCTACTAATAATGAAACTGTTCAAGTTGAATTCCCTCTAGAGGCAATTAGCAATTGTGGTGATATAGCGGTCTATCTAACGGCAAATGCTTCACCGAGACCTGGTGTTTTATATAATAATACATTAACCATATCAAATTTAGGGCTTTTACCTAATTCTGGTTCTATTGAATTCACTTATGATCCAATGCTAACATTAGAAGGTGTTTACAATGTTAATTCTGGAAATTCTGTTACAAATACGACTACAGGTTTTATTTTAAATTTTAATGATTTACAACCTGGTGAGTCAGAAACTGTAACAGTTAGATTGGATGTTCCTGCAAGCATTATGGCTGGAGATTTACTTACAAATTCTGTTGTCTATAATATAAGTGATCTTAATATTGTCAATAATGAATCTACATTAACACAAACTGTGGTTAATTCTTACGACCCTAATGACAAAATGGAATCCCATGGGCCTGAAATTATTTTGAATGATTTTACCAGCAATGATTATCTGTACTACACTATTCGATTTCAAAACTTGGGAACTGCCGAAGCTATAGATATCCGTATTGAGGATTTATTGGATTCCCAATTGAGTGCCTCGACATTTAAAATGTTACATGCCAGTCATGATTATGTATTAACGCGCATAGATAATAATTTGACATGGCAATTTGACGACATTGATTTGCCAAGTGAAAGTATGGACGAACCCAACAGTCATGGCTATGTCTATTTTAAAATCAAACCTACGCCTGGTTATGCTTTAGGCGATGTTATTCCAAACTTTGCAGATATCTATTTTGATTTTAATCCCGCAATTACGACGAACACTTTTGAAACAGAATTCGTTAATAATCTATCAGTAACAGAATTTGATAGTTCACAATTTTCAATCTATCCTAACCCGACAAATGATTTCCTGAATGTGAACATGAGCAATCAGATAGGAAGTCAGTTATCTGTGGCGATTTATGATATTCAAGGAAAATTGATTTCGGATCAATTGTATAAAACTGACACAACAAATTTCCAAATAGACGTTTCTAACTTATCTACTGGTTTGTATGTTATTAAGTTATATAACGAAGAATTCCAAGAGATAAAAAAGCTTATTATAAATTAATACAAAAAAGAAGCTGTCTAAAAAATCGAAAATCTGTCATTCTGAATTTATTTCAGAATCTTATTTCTTTTTGATTTTCAGTTTGTTTTAGAATCTGAAACGCGTTCAGATTGACAAAACAATAATTTTTTAGACAGCTTTTTTTTATTCGTTTTTATATTTATCCGAATACCGTTTCGCTAATTCTGTTTGATGGGTCTCTAAACTAATATTTCGACCTTGTATAAAAGCGTGGGTTAAAATATTGGTTCGCATATCAAGTGCATCGCCTTCACTAATGAAAAGTGTGGCATCTTTGCCTTCTGCAAGAGTGCCACAAAAATCATCTATACCTAAAATTTTAGCTGTGTTTGAGGTTAATAATTTTAGAGCTTCTTCTTTATCTAATCCGTATGCCACACACGTGCCAGCATAAAATGGTATATTACGTGAATTAATACGTTCATTTCTACTTTCAGATTGTAAACCAACCAATACACCTTGGTCAACTAATAGCTTAGCAGCTTTAAAGGGAAGATCATAATCATCATCATCACTTTTAGGTAAGCTGTGAACACCATTTAATATCACAGGAATATTGTTTTGTTTTAACAAATTAGCAACCTTGTAAGCATGATAACCTCCAACAATTACAATATTCAATTTGTTTTCTTTAGCAAATTCAACAGCATCAGTTATACCTTTTTCATCATTAACATTTATAAACAGTTTTTGACTACCATCTAAAACACCCTTTAATCCTTCATATTGGAGATTTTTAGTTTTTCTATCACCTTCTAAATACGCTTTTGAAGCAGCAAAAAAGTCAGTGAGTTCTGTAATTTGATTGTTATAATTTTCATTAGGTTTTAACACATTTGGCTCACCTAACCACCAACGACCTCTAGAATAGGGGCTAGGCCAGTTTAAGTGAACACCATCATCAACTTTTAGTGCTGCATCTTCCCAGTTCCATGCATCAAATTGTACAATGGATGAGGTACCAGATATACGACCGCCTTCTGGCTTTATTTGACCTATAAGTACACCACTTGGTCTCATGGATTCAACAATTTTAGATTCGGCATTATAGGCAATTAAGCTTCTTATATTTGGATTCATTTGCCCAACTTCATCACTGTCTTGCGTGGCACGTACGGCATCAATCTCTACCAAACCCAAAGTAGAATTTGGAACAATAAAACCTGGATATACATGTTTGCCTTGAGCATTGATGATATCAGTTTTAGTTCTATCTATTCTTATAGTAGATCCATCTGCTACCGTTTGGATTTTACCATTTTCAAAAATAATGACACTGTTTTCAATAACATTACCATCTCCAATATGCGCTGTTGCTCCAACAATAGCTATTGTTTTTGATTGTTTGGGAGCTGGTGTCTGTTGTGCTTGACTCATATTTGTTATTAAAAAGCAAGCAATTAATATATATAGTTTTCTCATGTTCATTTTTCTAATTTATAGTTTCGCAATGAAATTCTTTATCTATTTTCTTTTCAATAGGCTTTGTTTTTAAACCTTTGTTTTTGGCTTGAAGCATCATGGTTGTGAGTTCATTTTTTTCACGTTTCATGGATGCTCTCATTTGTTCATCGCGCTCCATGTCAAAATAAACCGTGCCATCAATAAGTGTTTTTTCAGCTTTGGCATAAATAGATAATGGATTATCACTCCATAAAACTATATCAGCATCTTTACCTACCTTTAAACTACCTACGCGATTGTCTATATGTAATAGTTTTGCAGGATTGAGTGTTACAAATTTCCAAGCTTCTTCTTCACTGATACCACAATATTTAATTGATTTTGCTGCTTCTTGATTCAAGCGTCTAGACATTTCTCTGTCGTCACTATTTATTGCGGTTATAACTCCTTGATTGTGCATAATTGCTGCATTTTGTGGAATAGCATCGTTCACTTCAAATTTATAAGCCCACCAGTCACTAAATGTAGAACCGCCAACACCGTGTTCTTTCATTTTATCAGCTACTTTATAGCCTTCTAAAATATGTGTAAACGTATTGATGTTAAAGTCAAATCTTTCAGCTACTTTCATGAGCATATTAATTTCACTTTGAACGTATGAATGACAAGAGACAAAACGCTCTTTGTTTAAAATTTCAGATATGACTTCCATTTCTAAATCTTTACGATATGGTTTGCCACTTTTTTTGGCAGCATCATAAGCTTTAGCTCTGGTGAAATAATCTGTGAACATTTGCTCGACACCCATTCGTGTTTGAGGAAAACGAGAACGTACGTTGTCACCCCAATTGGATTGTTTTACATTTTCGCCTAATGCAAACTTTATAAATTTTGGTGAATTGTTATAAATTAAATTATCTGGTGATTCACCCCATTTTAATTTAATGATTGCTGAACGTCCACCAATTGGGTTTGCAGAACCATGTAATATTTGGATGGAAGTCACACCACCAGCCAAATTTCTATAAATATTGATATCTTCAGAATCAACAACATCTTCAATACTAACTTCGGCAGTAGAATTGTGCCCTGCTTCGTTTACAGCTGCTGTTGCTATATGAGAATGTTCGTCAATAATTCCAGAAGTTACATGTTTGCCAGTAGCATCAATTACTTTAGCATTACCAGCGCTCAAGTTTTGCCCTATTTTTGCAATTTTTCCATCCTTAATTAAGATATCGGTTTGTTCTAAAATACCTTCTGATTCATTGGTCCAGACCGTTGCATTTTTAAATAGAATAGTTTCTTGTTTTGGTTTTTCACTAAAGCCATAGGCTTCATTTGGATAGGTTACTGGGAATACTTTTGGATGGTCTTTCTCTTTCTTGGCATCAGACTTTTTATCTTCAGAAGTGTCTTCATTAACTTTTTTGGTAGCATAAAAAGTGGTCTCGTTACCGTTTGGTAAAATGGCTACACCATTAAAGTTTTCTGTTGATTTTATTTTAAATGTTAAACGCACAAAATCTTGTTTCGTGGTATCAATACTTGAGAAAATTAGAGTCATCCAATCATCAGTCATCGAAATACTAGAGCCTAATTCTTGACTGTCTGTTTTGACTTTTGATTTTGGCTTATTGACATCTCCAGAAATAGAAACTTGGTATTTCTGTCCAGCTACATTAACATCGTAATCACCACGCAAATCTACTGCATTCATTGGAGTAATTTCATGTCTATCACCAATCACCCAGTTTTCGTATAAGGTAGTTTCTTTATCAAAAATATCTCCTGATGTAATTAGAAAATTGGCATAATAGCCAGCTTTTAATTGCCCTAAACTAGCTTCTTTACCAAGTGTTTTAGCAGGAATAGTCGTTAGTGATTCTAATGCAGCTATTTCGTCAAAACCATATTCAATAGCTTTTTGAAGTTTCTCTTTAAATTCTTTAGGAGCTTTTAAATCGTGCAGTGTTAATGCAAATGTTACACCGTTTTCATTTAAGACTTTTGGGTTTGTTGGGCGTTGATTCCATTCGCGTAATTCAGATAAGCCAACAGCTTGAGCTAAAAACGGATCTTCCATGTCGTAAGCATCTGGGAAGTTTATTGGAATAACAAATGTGGCATTTGTTGCTTTTATGTTATTTATCATTTCATATTCATCACCACCTCCAATAATAACATACTGTGTGTTGAATTCATCGCCAACTTTATCAAATCGTAAAGCATTCATTTTATTGCCTGCTTCTATGAATTGCACTAATGACTTGTTGTTATTGAAAGCTTCTAAAGAACGATCTGTTACTTTTGACAATCCTTTTCCATACCAATCGGCATCGTAATTTACTTGTTTAAGTAAAGCTATAGTGCCCATTAATGATGTAGGATAGGCTTGGTTAGAGGTCACACTTTTACGTGTTGAATAATATTGTCCAGATCTATCATCTAAAATACGTTCAGCATCATTAGTATTTGGTGCTAAAGCAATTAGACTTCCCGAACCTCTAATGATACCATCAGCAATATGGGTGTTAACAACTCCAAAACCAGCTTCACGTAGATCTTTAGCGGCTTTTGAGTCAAAATTATAATGCTCTATAGCGTTTTGTTCAGGCCTGATATGGTCATTCCAATAGTATCCTTCTCGAGAAGCATCGTATTGAGGAGCATTGGAACGTTCAGAACGTTGTGGTTTTTTAACCCCAAAATCAGAGTAAACATCAATAAATGACGGGTAAATATGCTTGCCTGATAAGTCATGAACGACAGCATTTTTTGGAATGCTAATATTTGTTCCAGAAGAAACCACTTTACCATCTTTAATTAAAAGTGTTCCGTTATTAATGACCTCTGAAGGTGTGGTATGTATAGTTGCATTAGTAAATGCTACATAATTAGTATTTTCAGCTTTTACGCCATCGTTTTTAGGAACATAGTCTTGTGCGGAAACGAAATAAAAGCACAAAACCAGAACAGGAAATAGAATTTTTTTAATCATAAAATATTGGTTAGAAATTTTGAAGTCTAAAGATAGGCAATCACGAGTCTATAAAAACTATAAGACCCTATTTTTAACATTTAGGGAGCAGGTTGATTCAAATAATTCACAAGCAAAGCAACGACATAACTATAGCTTTGCATACCATCTTTTTGATTATTTGCAATAAGGTAGCTGTCATAGGTTTTTTTGAATAAGGGTTCTAATGGGTTTTGGTAGGAATCCCAGAATAGCTGAACTTCTTGATAGTTTTTTATAATGCCTTTGTTAATAGTTTCAACTAATTCATAATATAAATCTTGGTCTCTTTTGTAAACTTCAAATAAACAATGCCTCAACGCAAACGTATAGCCACTATATTTAAAGTAAATATCGTCATGAGATATGGCTGCAAGTGCACCAATAAAATTAGCTTCGTTTTCAGCAGCATAACCTAACTGATGTGCAATTTCATGTGAAACTGTTGTTGGAAACTTGTAAGTTGGAATCAGCTTGTCAATATGGGCTTCGTTGGTTAATGGATTCAAATAACCGCTAAATCCCATATATGTTAAAGGTAAACTAAACAAGGATTTTTTTAGGCTAGGAGGTGAGTAAGCTAGATGTGGATAATCATTTTGTAGATTTTGATAACCTTTTGGAGATAAATCTAAAATATCGTTTTTGGAATAGGGTAATTCAATTTTGAGACTATCATTTTTGGAAATGGATGTATGTAACTCATTGGACTTATCAATAAGTTTTTTAGTAACCATAAGCAATTCTTGGGTGCTGTAATTTGCTTGTAAACCCAAATTTTCATGAAGCGGTTGTCTGTAATAATTTAAAGCCCACAATACATGAAAGGCAAAATAAATAACAGATACAGCAGAAAAGACATCAATTATCCAGCCTTTTAAATCTTTAACAAAACGCCACCTATTTTTTATGAGCCATCTTACAACATAAATAATAGCTAGTGCGTAAAAAATGTCTCCAAATGAAAATGGAAGCCAGCCAAAAATATAACGTGATAATTTTGAAATCCATTGATATAATCCATTACTATAATATGTTTCAACAAATTCTGGGAAGTAGGTTAGAATTTTAATGATAATGAGTTGCGGAATTAAAGCAAGCGCTAAATAAAGTTTTGGGTTTCTTCGCATGATTCAAAAATAGCGAATTGTTTGTAATACGCTATACATTAATTACCTTTGTTCGACTTAAAAAATAGACATATGAATGAAGCAATAAGAGAATTAGAACCCAAAGCCTTATGGAATAAATTTGTCGATTTAAATGCTGTGCCCAGACCTTCAAAAAAAGAAGAACGTGTCATAGCATTTATGAAAGATTTTGGAGAGCAATTAGGATTGGAAACTACAGAGGATGAAGTTGGAAACGTTATCATAAAAAAACCAGCAACTCCAGGGATGGAGGATCGTATGACAATCGTCATGCAATCACACTTAGACATGGTGCATCAAAAAAATAACGACACTGAATTTGATTTTGATTCGCAAGGAATAGACATGTATGTTGATGGCGATTGGGTTCGCGCCAAAGGAACTACTTTAGGAGCAGATAATGGATTGGGCGTAGCAACAATAATGGCTATATTAGAAAGTAAAGATATTGAACACCCTGCTATAGAAGCCCTATTTACTATAGACGAAGAAACAGGGATGACTGGAGCGATGGGTTTAAAAGGTGGTTTACTTGAAGGTGATATTTTGTTGAATTTAGATACCGAAGAAGATGATGAAATTGGTGTTGGCTGTGCAGGAGGTGTTGATGTTACGGCAACACGATCTTATAAAGTTGAAGAAACACCAGAATTTAAAATCGGTTATAAAATTACTGTAAAAGGATTGCAAGGTGGTCATTCAGGCATGCAAATTCATGAAGGATTAGGAAATGCTAACAAAATTATGAACCGCATGGTGTTTGATGGTTTTGAAAATTTTGGTTTGCGTATATCCGAAATACAAGGCGGTAGTTTGCGTAATGCCATTCCGAGAGAAAGTGTTGCAACCGTTGCTATAGATGCCATTCATGAAGATGCTTTTATTATGGAAATGGCACAATTAGCCCAGACTATTAAAACAGAATTGCGTACAATGGAACCTGATTTAGAGATTGTTATTTCTAAATGTGAAACTCCTAAAGCTATAATGGATTTAGGTGTTCAAGAAGGAGTAACTCGTGCCTTATATGCTGCTTGTAATGGTGTTTATAGAATGAGTGCAGATATTCCCGATTTGGTTGAGACTTCTAATAACATTGCGAAAGTTTCTATTAATAATGGCGAAATAAAAATTGAATGTCTAACACGGTCCTCTGTTGAAAGTTCAAAGTGGGACTTGGCAAATATGCTTCGTGCAACATTTGAACTAACAGGATGTGAAGTAGAATTTTCTGGTGATTATCCAGGTTGGAAACCTAATATGGATTCAAAAATTTTGAAAGTATTAGAACGCATTTACGTTGAAATGAATAATGAGAAGCCTCACGTAGCAGCTTGTCATGCTGGATTGGAATGTGGTATTTTAGGTCAAAACTACCCGGAAATGGACATGATAAGTTTTGGCCCGAACATTAAAGGAGCGCATTCACCTGATGAACGTGCACAAATTTCTTCAACACAAAAATATTGGAAGTTTGTTTTAGAAATTTTAAAGCAAATTCCTAAAAAGTAATATGATTGTTAAATAAAAAAAGCAGCTATCGAGCTGCTTTTTTTATTTATATATTCTCAAAATTATTTTATTCCAACAAGTTCTATGTCAAAAATAACATTCGCATTAGGTGGAATTGGTCCAGAACCTTGTTCACCCCATCCTAAATATGATGGTATAAATACACGTGCTTTATCACCAATATTCATATTGAGCATGGCATCTCTAAAGCCAGGAACAACTCTTGCAGTTTCATTGTAGGCATCATCGAATGGCTTATAACCGCCTTGTTTGTCACGTTGTTCATTGTACACATTATTTTCTTTGGCCACATCTGCCCAACTCGTATCAAACAAACGACCATCTTCAAAATAGCCAGCATAATTAATCAATACACGATCTGCACTACTTGGTTTTTTACCATCTTTATTCTTATTGTGGAAAATCATGACAACTCCAGTATCTAGTTTTTCAACTGGTCCAGGCAAATCACTGTTCTTTTCAATGAAATTTTCAGCAGCGATACTTGCAGATTCTTGAAGTTTTTTGCGGGCCTCTTCTTTAAGTGCTTTTTGTTTTTCTTCTATTTTTGGTAATTCTTCTGTATAGACTTTAACTGCAGCAAAACTCGCTGCATCTTGACCTCTTCTTAAAATATTTAGTTTTTCAATTACTACGGGATCAACAGGTTTGTTGTTTCCAGGAGCCACTTTTACATTTGAAATTGTATCTAATACATCTAAACCAATTACGAGTTCTCCAAAAACTGAATGTTTGTTGTCAAGATGTGGTGTAGGGACTTCTGTGATAAAAAACTGACTGCCATTTGTGCCAGGTCCGGAATTGGCCATTGACAAAATACCCGGCTTGTCATGCTTTAAATCTGGATGAAATTCATCAAGGAATTTATAACCTGGCCCACCAGTACCAGTACCAGTAGGATCACCACCTTGAATCATGAATTTATCAATTACGCGGTGAAAAACGATACTGTCAAAGTAAGGTTTTCCTTTAAACTGTTCTGAAACATTAGGATGCATACCTTCTGCTAATGCGACAAAATTAGCAACTGTTACAGGAGCTTTGTCATAATAAAGCTTGGCAACCATAGTTCCTTTGTTGGTTACAAATTCAGCATACAATCCATCTTCTAAATCTGGATATTTTTGTTGCTCACAAGAATTTAAGCTCATTAAAAGAGCAAGTACTAAAATTTTCATAGTATGTTTTAAAATGTTCATATTATTTATGTTTGTATTGTGATTGGTACTTATTGTATATCTTTAATATTATGGACAGTAACCTCACATATGAGAGGCATGCTGGTTCCAATTTTATTCTCGTCTCCATAATAGCCATAAGCTTTTTGGGAAGGGAATAAAAAAGTAGCTGTCTCACCTGGGCGCATTAGTTTTAAACCTTCACGCAAGCCAGTAAATAGTTCTTGTTTGTCCATAACATAATTTTGTGTTTGTAAGGTTTCTTTCGAGTAAATTACTGAACCATCTATGGCTTTGACATTGTAGTCAAAGTTTACTAAATCACCAAACTTTGGAGTGTTTAATGAATCTGCTGCTTTGTCATTGAAATAATACCAAAAACCACTTTCAGACGCTATATAATCAATCTCTGGGTTATTAGACATAAGCTTTTCAAATCGTGCTGTTTCGCGTTCATTCAGCTTAATATTACGTTCTACTGATTGATCAATAAATGAGCCAGTTGAAGCAGATATAGGTCGTCTTGCTTCTGGAGACTTGCAGGCTGAAAGAAGCAACGAAAAAACTAATATGTATAAAAATTTATTCATTATTTAGGGCATTTTTATAAGCCGGTAAGATACTAATAAATTTATCAATAGTATCTTGTAAATTGAAATCGCTTTTACCACCAGCAGCATTGGTATGTCCACCACCATTAAAATGTGCTCGTGCAAATTCATTCACGGAGAAGTCGCCTTTTGAACGGAATGATATTTTTACAATATCCTGTTGTTTATCCTCAATGAATATGGCGGCAAAAATAATATCCTTTAATGAAAGGGCATAATTTACAAAACCTTCGGTATCTCCTTTTTTAAAATTGAACGCATTTAATTCTTCTTGAGATAAGGAAATATAAGCTGTTTTTGATTCTGGGATAACCTTCAAATTTGACAATGCTTTTCCTAATAGCTGTAAACGCTCATAACTATTTGTGTCGAAAATTTGATTGTGTATTTCAGAATGATCAGCACCACAATCCATTAAAAAGGCCACAACTCGAAGCGTATCACTTGTAGTTGATGGAAATCTAAAAGAACCGGTGTCTGTCATAATACCTGTATAAAGACAGGTAGCTATATGTGTATCAATAATATTTTTGTCACCCAACATATCTATAAAATGATAAACCATTTCACAGGTAGAACTCATTTTACTATCAGAATAGGTATAAGTGGCATAATCATCAGGTTGTTGATGGTGGTCTATCATGATTTTTATCGCTGAACTGTTCGACAGAGCAGTTTCCATATCGCCAACCCTATTTAGAGCATTAAAATCTAGCGTAAAAATGATGTCAGCTTCTTTAATTAAGGTATCACAAGATTTAAAATCAGAATCATACTTTAATATTTCCGATTCATTGGGTAACCATTTCAGAAAGTCTGGATAATCATTAGGAGCAATAATAGTACAACGGTGCATCTTCAATTCCAAATAAAGCTGTAAGGCCAGAGTAGAGCCCAAGGCGTCACCATCAGGATTTTTATGTGGCACAATCACTATTTTTTTTGGTGATTGTAAAAGTTGCTTAATTGCTTTTAAATCGTCATTTGTCATAGGCAACGAATATACAATTTTTTAATAATGAATTGTATGGGTTTTTTATTTAAAAGTCTTACTTTTGCAGCCAAATTAAAACAAGAAAATGGCAACAAATAGAACATTTACAATGCTTAAGCCAGATGCTGTTGAAAAAGGACACATTGGCGCAATACTAGAAAAAATTAACGCTTCAGGATTCAGAATCGTCGCAATGAAGTTAACGCAAATGACAACTGCTGACGCTAAAGAATTTTACGCAATTCATAAAGAGCGACCATTTTTTGGTGAATTGGTGGAATACATGACACGTGGACCAATTGTTGCTGCAATTTTAGAGAAAGAAAATGCAGTAGAAGATTTTAGAACCTTAATAGGTGCTACTAATCCAGCAGAAGCTGCCGAGGGAACTATCCGTAAGTTGTATGCTGCCTCAATTGGTGAAAATGCGGTACATGGAAGTGATAGTGATGAGAACGCTGCCATTGAAGGTGCTTTTCATTTTTCAGGGCGTGATATGTTCTAAAACAAACATAAATATTAGCATAAAAACCTGTACAATTTGTGCGGGTTTTTTTGTGTCTGAATTTCAGTGTTTTAATCCTCAAAACTAAAATTATAAACTGTTTCTTTTGGTTACGTTCATCCTATAAAATTGCATTTTTGTGACGATAATCTATAAAAACATGACACTCATCTATTTTCTATATTTCTTTAACACTTTTTTTAACAATTTTTCTATTTTTAGAAATGGTTTTTGCTATTAGAACCATAACACATATATTATTTATTTGATTTATTGACAGTTAAAATACAGTTTTGAGATTGTAATAATCTTCAAATCAATAATATATTCCAGATCTACATTTTAAGCCTAAATATTACAAATGATTTTTGTGGTAATAATCATGGGTTTATAATGAACCTGCATAATTAATTTTTAACCAATTTTTAACAATTATGAGAAAAACTAACTTGGAGTCGCGTAATCGACTTAAAAATCAAGAAAGTTGTTGTAGTTTTAGAGGTTTACTCTATTCTAAAGCAACTTTGTTTTTTGCGTTATTGTTACTCCCTGCATTGATTTTTGCACAAAGTAACAGGCAACAGCAATTAACAGAAAAAGAAGCTAGAAATCAAGCTTATTTGGATGCCAAATATGGTAACAAAGTAGAACTTGATCAACCTATGGTGTTCCAGAAACAAGCTGTTCAACAAGTATCATTAAGTACTCAATCAGTTTCAACTGAAGCAGAAAGAATACTTCAAAAAGAAGAAATTAAGTTACGTCAGAAAGGCCTATCTGATATTCAAATCCAGGCTGAATTAGATGCAATCAAGAATCCTGAAAGTGTTCCTGCATATTATGCTAGACAAGGTAGTAATGATTGCTCAAACGCTGTTGAAATAGACTGTAATGATGGTCCAATTGCCGGTAGTACGGCAGGATTTTCTAATGCTGGATTTATTAATTGTGGAGGCGGTGCTTCTGCAGGAAATGGCGTTTGGTATGTGATGACTGGAGATAATGCCAATAATGTAATTTCTGTCACGGGAAGTGGTGGTTTTGCACCTAGAGTACATGTATATTCTGGTTCATGCGGTGCAATACAATGTCAAGGTGGTGTTATTGGACAAGGAACTGGTTCGGCATCGTTCTTTGCTGCTGGAGGGGATACCTATTATCTATATGTAACAGGAGGAGCTACTGCTTCAGGTGCTTATACTATAGAGTTGACTTCTGCTAATTGTCAAGCACCAACTGGTGATGGCTTATCAGCTGCAACGGCTTATCCAGCGTCATGTGGTGATCAATATTCTGAAGATACTTCAGGTACTTCATCTATTCCAGGACATCAACAAGGACCTTCATGTAATGGTGCTACAAATCCAAATGGAGTTTGGTATGTATTGAATGTTACGGGAGATTATTCGGATGGTACTGGTGTAACTTTAGATTTATGTGCTTCTGATGATTATGATACTGAAGTTCATGTTTATGAAGGAGTTGCTTTAGATTGTGTTGGTAGTGACGATGATTCCTGCGGTATTAATGGTTGGAGATCTGAATTTTCTTTCGATGCACAACCTAATACAGATTACTATATATATGTAGGTGGTTTTGGAAGTTCTTCTCAAGGTGTATTTGTAATGGATGTTCTTTGTGATGGTATAGCACCACCACCACCACCTAGCATTCCAGCAAACGATTTATGCGCCGATGCTACAGAATTAAATTGCGGTGAAACTTTAGTTGATCAATCAACTATTTTAGCTACAGGAGGAAGTTCTACTTCTTGTTTTGGTACTATTGGTAATGATGTTTGGTATTTGGTTGAAGGCACAGGTTATGGTCTTAATCTAACGGTTAATGCTACTGGAGATGAAGAATTACAAGTTGAAGTTTATGAAGTTGTTGACGCCAATTGTAATAACTTTACATTAGGAAGTTGTACGATAGGTGATGATGGTTTTTCTAACCCATCAGTTGTTGATTTCGTTTCAGATGAAAATATGATTTATTATGTAAGAGTTGGTAGCTGGATTAGTTCTTCACCTGATACAACTTTTGATATTACACTTACATGTCAAGATCCACCTTCACCACCAGACAATGATAACTGTGAAGATGCTGAAACTATTGTATGTGGTGACACGGTTTCTGGTGATACTTATTTAGCAACTAACACAGGAGTGCCTTTTTGTGATTCAGATGCACCAACTAACTCTCCAGGCGTATGGTATGCGTTTACGGGTACTGGTGAAGTTGTAGATTTAGATTTAGAAGGTGTTAATTATGATGCAGTCATTTCAGTTTATACTGGAGGTTGTGATGGATTAACGTGTGTTATAGGTGAAAATGGAGATTTTAGCGATGATTCTTCTGTAAGATTCTTATCTGAATCTGGTACTGATTATTTAATTTTTGTATCAGGTTTCTTTGGAGCGGTAGGTGATTTTAATTTAGAAATCTCTTGCCAACCAGATCCATGCTCTACAGCGGAGCAAATATCATGTGCAGATACTTTAGTTATTGGTAACAATTCTGGAGCTAATGGTTCTACAGCTGGTCCTGTGGGAACTTGCGGAACATCGGCATCATCACCAGGTGTGTTTTATGAATTTATTGGAAACGATCAGTTTGTAAATATTACAATGTGTGGTTCTAATTTTGATACAAAATTGAATGTTTATACTGGTTCTTGCGGAGCTTTAGAGTGTTTAACAGGAAATGATGATGGTCCAACATGTGGTGCTTTTCCTGAAAGGGGTGCAGAAGTGGATTTCTTTGCAGATTCTAGCCAAACTTATTATATATGGGTAAGTGGCTTTAGTGGAGCAACAGGTGATTTTCAAATGAATATTACTTGTCAAAATGCAGCTGTTAATGATACATGTGATTCACCAACAGCTTTAAGTTGTGGTTCGACTGATGTTCCAGGTTCAACTGAACTATCTACGGATAGAGATGCACCAGACTCTGTATGTGATACAGGTGTGGCTGGACCAGGTGTATGGTATACAGTTATAGGTCAAGGAGGTGATTTAGTAGTTTCTACTTGTGACTCTGCTAATTTTGATACAAAAATTATTATCCTTACTGGTTCAGGTTGTGAAGACTTAACTTGTGTAGATGGTAATGATGATGGTGATGGTTGTTCAGGCGGTACTTCTGAAGTTCAATTTAATGCTGTTGATGGTCAACTATATTACATCTATGTGACAGGTTTTGGTGAGCAAAAAGGTGACTTTACAATAAGTGTTGATTGTGTTTGTTATACTGAAAGCACCACAGCTGAATGTTTAACATTATATGGTGGATACACTGATGATTACTCGCAAGCTGTTTTAAGTGGTAATCTGCTTGGGACAGATGGCGATGTAACTTATTCTTGGAATACAGGCGCTACAAGTCAGTCCATTACCGTGGATGCTGCAGATGGCACACAACAATATTCAGTTACTATGACTGATGAATATGGTTGTTCTTCAATTCAAGAATGGTTTGTTTATTCTATAGATGCTGATTGTGATCGTGGTAATAGTAATAAAGTTGAAATATGCCATAATGGTACAACCATTTGTGTTAATGAAAATGCGGTTGCATCTCATTTAGCTCATGGCGATTCTATAGGAGCTTGTGGTACTCCATTATGTGATGAGTTACTACCTTTCTGTGATGCTAGTATTACTGCTCCAGCTAATGGGGAAACAGGAGTGTCACTTACGCCAACAATTTCATGGTCTTCTGCAACAGGAGTTGTAGATTATTATAATCTAGTAATTAGTATTGGAGGAACAGAAGTTGTTAATGAAGATGTTTATGGTTTATCCTATACTGTTACTACAGAATTAGATTATGAGAGTGAGTATAGTATATCTTTAGTACCATTCAATGTTAATGGTTCAGGTAATTGTGATATCACATCGAGTTTTACAACTATTGAAGATCCATTACCAAATGATGATTGTGATGGTGCTATAGCATTGACCGTTAATGCAGACCTTAATTGTGGTGTTGTATTTGCAGGCAATAATATAGATTCAACGCCTTCACCACAGCCAGATGATGTAACAGGTACACCTAATACAGATGTTTGGTTTAGCTTTGTGGCTACGTCAAGTCTTCATAGAATATCTTTAAGCAATGTTGTAAATGTTGGAGGTGGAACTTCTACTAGTACGGATATGGGTATGGGCGTTTATAATGCCGATAGTGGATGTGAATCTCTAGTATTCGTTGACGATAGTGATCCAAATACGTTGAATTTGTCAGGTTTAACACCAGGTGACACTTATGTCGTTCGTGTTTACGGATGGTCTTCGACTATACAATATACTACGTTTGATATTTGTGTAGGAACACCACCACCACCACCAGTAAATAATGATTGTTCAGGTGCTGTTGCTTTAACAGTAAATACTGATGGAACATGTGATATAACATATTCTGCAGATCATGGAACTGCAACTGATAGTGGAGGAACAACAGTTACTGGTTGTGATTTATTTGGAAATATTGATACTTGGTACACGTTT
This sequence comes from Hanstruepera ponticola, assembly GCF_012931685.1. Classification (GTDB taxonomy): domain Bacteria; phylum Bacteroidota; class Bacteroidia; order Flavobacteriales; family Flavobacteriaceae; genus Hanstruepera; species Hanstruepera ponticola. The sequence goes on along the minus strand of NZ_JABANC010000002.1, from coordinate 257,610 downwards.
GTTGCGCCAGCATCTGGTGTGGTTGAATTGAGCACCATTAATGGAACTCAATCTGGAAACCCAGGTTTCCAAGTCTATGATACATGTAGCGGGACTCAACTATTTTGTTCTAATAACTTATCAGGAACTCAAACTGTTAATGGTTTGACTGCTGGAACAGAATATACTTTAGCAGTTTGGTTTGATAGTGGAAATGGAACATTTGATATCTGTCTTTCTGAACCTGTTGTTCTTCCTCCAGGAGGAGATGTAGTGACTTGTGGAGTACCTGTAAATGTAACTTATTGCTATGGTAGCAATGAAATTACTGAGTGGGCTTACCAATCATCTGATGGTTCTCCATTAACTTTATTTTTCAATTCAGGTGAGATAGAAGAGTCTTCTTTTTCTGGTAATGCTTGGGATGATTTATATATTTATGATGGTTTTGATAATGGTGGTATATTATTACATGAACCTAATGATGGTATAGTTGGTAATGCTGATTTAACTGGTCAGTCATTTACAGCTAACAGTGGTTACTTGTATATGTATTTTGATTCAGATGGTTCTGTTTCATGTCAGTCTAGTTCATCTTATGACCCTTGGGATTTTGATGTGACTTGTAATGGATCTCGTCAAGCAAACCCAGATTTGGAGTGGAGTTTATATCCAAACCCTTCTAGAGGTCAAGTAAATTTAGACTTAAAAGATTTTGTTAATAATGATATTAACGTTCAGGTAATTGACTTGAGAGGCAATGTTGTTTTAAACAGAACGGTTCAAAATTTACAAGATCCTAAATTACAAATAGAGCTTAATAATGTACCTTACGGTATGTATTTTGTTCGCGTACAGTCTCAAGACAACGTATCTACTAAACGATTAATTATTAATAACTAATTGTTTAAGTAATATTAAATAAAAGAAAACCACCAGGAAACTGGTGGTTTTTTTATTGTTATAAACGCTGTGGAGTATGTGTTTTTTTAGCGTAAACTTAATTCAGGATATCCATGATAAAGTCATACCAAAAAATTGTTATAAACTACCTTAAAACTAGTTTTTTAATAAGCTCTTTTCCTAGACTTTCATTGAGCATACTTATGATTTTTTGATTCCCATAGCTTAATTCTTCGCGTAACACGCTTGAGCTTAATTGTACATATAACACATCACCTTTTAATTGAATATTAGTTGTGTAATTATTAACACCATTACCCATCATGTTTTTCCAAGCATCTTGTACGTTAACTGCATCTAAACCTTTATCCAGTTTATTGGTTTCAACAAACTCTTTTAAAGCATCAGCTATATTTCGGTATTCTGTGTGTCGTTTTGCCATGAACATTTCCTGCGAAAGCAGGATTCTTTAATTTAGGTTGTTTAAATTTATGGGTTCGTAACGTTTATAGTTATAAATCACATTATTCGCATTGATAATTGTTAGTTGTGTTTCGGTTGCTTTTAAAACTGTTTCCTTCCAATTATCAAATGGTGTTTCATAGTACATATTTAAACTGTCATTTTCAAATTTTATAGTAAAACTTTCAGAGTTTTTTGAAGTTTCAAATGTACCACTAAAATTAGGTTTTAATTTTTTTCTTATACCATTAAGGCTATCGTTGATTGAAATAAAATCAATGGTATTGCTAAACCTATAATCTATTTGCTCACCATTATTTAAAATAACGGATTCTATTTCCCAGTAGCCCTCAAGATGATTTAGATAATCAGTTGTATCAGGCTTGCAATCTAATAATAGCAAAAAAGTTAATAGCGTTAAGGCGAATTTATAGTTTGAATATTTCATAAGATTGATGTACTTGTTTTATAGCAGCTTCCGTTCTATCAGCATGTGTATCACTAATAAATAACTGACCAAAGTTTTCATCATCTACTAATTTGATTATTTGTGAAACACGCTGTTCATCTAATTTATCAAAAATATCATCCAATAATAAAATAGGGTTTACACCACTTTGTGCTTTTATAAAATCAAACTGTGCCAGTTTTAGAGCAATTAAGAAAGACTTTTGCTGGCCTTGGCTACCAAATTTTTTAATGGGATGATTATCAATGTTAAAGAGTAGATCATCTTTGTGAATACCAACGCTTGTGTATTGCAGTGCTTTATCCTTATTGATAACTTCTGCTAGTAGTTGTCCTAAATTTTTATCAGTTAAATCACTTTCATAAAGTAAATTTACTAATTCATTGCCATTGCTTATGGCTTTATAACGATTTTTAAATATGGGTATGAAAATCTCTAAAAAACGAGTCCGTTTCTTATGGATATCGTGACCAAATTGATTTAGTTGTTCATTATAAATGAGCAATGTATCATTGTTGAACGTATTGTTTAGCGCAAAATATTTTAGTAATGAATTGCGTTGTGCCAATACCTTGTTGTATTTAATGAGTGTTTCTAAATAAGCTTTGTCACTCTGCGAAATAACACTATCAATAAACTTTCTGCGTGTTGCACTACCTTCAATAATCAAATCACGGTCGGCTGGTGAAATAATGACCAATGGCAAAAAACCTATATGATCACTAAAACGCTCATAGGCTTTGGCATTGCGTTTAATTACTTTTTTCTGTCCTTTTTTTAAGCTGACAACTATTTTTTCAGTAGCATCATTTTTATCATATTCACCATTGATAACAAAAAAAGATTCATCATGCTTGATATTTTGAATAGCGATAGGATTAAAATAACTTTTCCCAAATGATAAGTGATAAATGGCATCTAATACATTTGTTTTACCCACGCCATTATTTCCAACAAAACAGTTGATTTTTTCATTAAAATCAAACGAACGATTTTCAAAATTTTTATAATTGAGTAAGGCTAATGACTTTAGAATCATAAAAAAGCGACGTATTAATAATTTTTGTGTTTTTTTCGCTAAAGGATGTGCAAATTATTGAAAAATAACAAATAAATACCCTTTTAAATCTAAAGAAAAATTATATTTTTGCGGCGCATTAATTTACAATATATGGCAACGTACAAGAAGAGAGGATATAAACCAAAGACGAAAGAAGAAAAGGAGCACAATATTGAGGATAACTCAACAACAGCTGAAGTATTTAATACACTTGATGAAACGGCATCAAAAACCGAAGATTGGGTAATAGCAAATCAAAAGTATATTTTTGTTATTATCGGAGTTGTCGCAGCCGTAGTTTTGGGATATCTTGGTTACAATGAATTTATAGCGAAGCCTAAACAAAGTGAGGCTATGAATGATATGTTCCAAGCTCAAAAGTACTATGACCAAGCAGTTACTTCAACCACTGCAAAAGATTCGCTTTTTAATTTAGCATTAAATGGTGGTGAAGGAAAGTATGGCATGTTAGATATTGCTTCAGAATATAGTGGCTCAAAGGCTGCTGATATGGCTAATTACTATGCAGGAATGGCTTATTTAAATATGAAAGATTATAAAAATGCTGTAACCTATTTAAGTGAGTTTTCTGGAGAAGATGAAATTTTGGCACCAATGGCAAAAGGCGGAATTGGTGATGCTTTCGTTCAACTGAATCAAGAAGAGGATGCATTAGGCTATTATGAAGAGGCTGCTAGTATGCGTAGCAATGATTTCACAACACCATTATATTTGTATAAAGCAGGTATCGTTGCTATGGAATTAGGTAAGACTGATAAAGCTTTGAAGCACTTTGAAAGTATTAAGGAGAATTATCCAGAGTCATCAGAGGCTGCCAATATTGATGTTTTTATAGGTAAAACAAGAGCATTAGCCAATAAATAATTGGCCAAATACTCATAAAGTACTATGGCAACAGAAAATAAAAATTTATCTGATTACGATAAAACAACAATCCCAAACGCGAAAAATTTTCGGTTTGGGATTGTTGTTTCAGAATGGAATGATACCATTACCGAAGGCCTTTACAATGGCGTCTACAACACATTAATTGAAAATCAAGTAGGTCAGGAAAATATCCTGCGTTGGAACGTGCCTGGCAGTTACGAATTAATTTTTGGTTGTAAGAAAATGCAAGAACAACAGGTTGATGCTGTGATTGCTATAGGTAGCGTGATTCAAGGAGAAACAAAGCATTTTGATTTTGTTTGTGATGCCGTTTCACAAGGTATCAAAGATTTAAATATACTTCATAATACACCTGTTATATTCTGTGTGCTTACTGATAATACTATGCAGCAAGCCATTGATCGTTCAGGCGGTAAACACGGTAATAAAGGTACAGAGGCTGCCATTGCTGCTATTAAAATGGCTCATTTGAATACGATAAGCTAAACTTGAAAACTTAAAGTTCAATAGCGCTTTAACTTCTACTTGTTAACAATTTTTGGGACTATTACTTTAGTATTTCTGTGTAAATTCTGTATTTTTGAATTTATCTCTTAACAGTAGGTGCTTTGGCAAAATCAAATAGAAATTTTAATTACAAACCGAGATTTCAAGATGATGCGGCTAAAGATAATAATGCCAATATTAAGACAGAATGGCAAAACTTAAAGCACTCTAGGTCAAGAAAAAAGAGTTTTTTAAGCTCACCGCTTTTTTTGGTCTTGTTTTTGATTACAGTACTGATAATTATGTATGTTTTAAGTCAATATGAATAAGTAAATTATGGGTGTTTTTAAGACAAGAAAAAATAAAAAATTCAGCTATACGCCAAGACACTACAAAGGTGAAGGAAATCCGTATGAAATAAAACATAAGTTTGATGATTTTAGAACAACGGTTGGAAGTAATAAAGGTCTGAAAACGAAATTTATTTCGGCATGGGACGATTATCGAAATAATGCCGATAAAAATGCCGATAAACGTGTTTTAATTATTGTTTCCATATTAGTTCTCATTTTCCTGTTTATAATTGGTTTTGATTTGTCAATTTTCTTTTCTAAAAGCTAATGGCAGATATCATACAGTTACTTCCTGACCATGTAGCCAATCAAATAGCAGCTGGAGAAGTGGTGCAAAGACCAGCTTCAGTAGTAAAAGAATTACTTGAAAATGCTATTGACGCAAATGCTACTATCATAAAATTATTAATTAAAGACGCTGGTAAAACATTGGTTCAGGTTATAGATAATGGTGTGGGTATGAGCGTTACAGATGCGCGCTTGAGTTTTGAGAGACACGCTACATCCAAAATACGATCAGCTGACGATCTGTTCCAATTGCATACCAAAGGATTTCGTGGTGAGGCATTGGCAAGTATTGCAGCCATTGCACATGTAGAATTGAAATCAAAGCAAGAACATGATGATGTTGGCACACAAATAGTCATTGAAGGTAGTGAAGTGACATCTCAAGAAGTGATAGTAACACCAAAAGGAACATCAATTGCTGTTAAAAATTTATTCTTCAACATTCCAGCTAGACGTAATTTTTTAAAGTCAAATCCTGTTGAGTTAAGACATATTATTGATGAGTTTCATCGTGTAGCTTTAGCTCATCCCAATATTGAGTTTGTGATGTATCATAATGGGAGTGAGGTTTTCAACTTACCAGAGAGTAATTACAGACAACGTATTGTCAATATTTTTGGAAGCAAGACCAATGAGAAATTGGTTCCTGTGAATGAAGAAACCGAAATTCTCAAAGTGTCAGGATTTGTGGGTAAACCAGAGTATGCTAAAAAAACAAGAGGTGAGCAATTTTTCTTTGTAAATCAACGATTTATAAAAAGTGCTTATTTAAACCATGCTATCAATGCTGCTTTTGAAGGTTTATTGAAAGATGGTACACATGCCAGTTACTTTTTAAATTTAGAAGTTAATCCACAAACTATAGATATCAACATTCATCCAACAAAGACAGAGATCAAGTTTGATGATGAGCAAACACTTTATGCTATTTTAAGAGCATCAGTAAAACACAGTTTAGGGCAGTTTAGTATTGCACCTGTTTTAGATTTTGATAGAGATTCAAATCTAGATACGCCTTATAATTATAAAGATAAAAATGCGTCGTTTCCAACCGTAGAAGTTGATAGCACTTTCAATCCATTTAAAGAAGAAAAAACAATGAGGTCTGCCGTAAAAACCGCATTCAGAAAAGAACCTGTTGCCAGTTGGGAGAGTTTATATGTTGGTTTGGAATCAAAAGGTACCAAGTCCCCAAATGATTTTAGTGAATTGCAGTTTGAAAGTGAAGAACAAACAGGCGATATGTTTAGTGATGACAAGGATGCTGAAGCCATTCAAAACACCTATCAACTGCACAATAAGTACATTATTAGTAATATAAAATCTGGGATGTTAATGATTAATCAACATCGTGCGCACCAACGTGTATTGTATGAAGATTTTTTAAAGCAAATTACAATCAAAGAAAGTGTTAGCCAACAATTGTTGTTTCCTGTTGAAGCACATTTTTCTCCAGAAGAGGTTGAAATAATAAAAGACGTTAGAGACGATTTAGAGCATACAGGGTTTGTTTTTTCTAATTTCACCAAAGACGTAATTGAAATAACGGGTGTGCCAATTAATGTTCCAGCTAGTGAAGTGTCTTTGATTTTTGAACAATTAATTGCTGATATTCAAAACGAAGTTCCCGAAAGTAATTTTAGTGCTACAGATTTATTGGCTAAATCCATGGCAAAAAGTTTAGCTATTAAAATTGGGCAATCATTAACAGCAAAAGAACAAGACCACTTGGTGAATAGTTTGTTTGGATGTAAAGAACCAAATATTTCACCGGCTAATAAGCCTACGTTCATAACCTTGAGTATGGATGAGTTAGATAGAAAATTTGTATAAGCGAAACATATGTTGAATAATATTACTGATACCGTCAAACACTTAATAATCATCAATGTGATTATGTTCATTGGTACGCTTGCAATAGGAGGCGCTGCTTTTGGTGAAAATACGGTTTTCTATGATTGGTTTGCATTACATTTTCCTAAAAACCCTGCTTTTAAGCCTTGGCAAATCATCACACATATGTTCATGCATGGCGGTTTTATGCATATTTTCTTTAATATGTTTGCACTTTGGATGTTTGGGACTGCTGTAGAGCAACGTTTTGGAAGTAAAAAGTTTTTGTTTTTCTATATTTCATCTGGATTGGGAGCAGCTTTGCTTATGATTGGATACTACTTTTTTCAATTTTATTCAGGATTAAATATTTTAAATGCAGCAGGTTTTGATCAAACACAGACATTAGAAACACTAAAGTCTGGCTATGCTATGTACGATACAAGGTGGTCTGAATTTCTGACTGAAGATAAATTAAAAACTTTTATTACTGTCTTTAATGGTACAATGGTTGGTGCATCTGGAGCTATAATGGGTGTGCTAGTTGCATTTGGTATGATGTATCCTGAATCTAAACTGATGCTTATATTCTTACCAGTTCCCATTAAAGCCAAATATTTTATACCAGGAATTATTGCTTTAGATTTAATTTCTGCCATAACTGGTCAGTCATTTTTTAGTCCAAGTAATACAGCTTATGTAGCACATTTAGGAGGTGCTTTAACAGGATTCTTAATCATGTTGTATTGGAAAAAGACACAGTTTAATAAAAACCGTTGGGATAGGTAATGACAAGTTTGAACTACGATATCAAAGATAAACTGCAACGACTTAATGTTTTTGAAAAACTTATAGTAATCAACTTTGCTCTATTTGTCATTGGTTTGTTATTGAAAAATATTTTCCATTTTGGATTTGAATGGTTTGAACTACCTAGTGATTTCAATGATTTCATTTTAAAACCATGGAGTATTATTACCTATGCTTTTATTCACTATGACTTTTGGCACTTTCTATTCAATATGGTTTGGTTATACTTTATTGGAGGGATGTTTTCTAATATGTTCAGTATTAAAATGGGCTTGAATGTCTATTTTCTAGGGGCTATTTTTGGAGGTCTCTTGTTTTTACTGGGTTATAATTTATTTCCTAATATTTTTCAAACCAGTCCAAGATTGGTTGGAGCATCAGCAGCTATTAGAGCGTTGTTGATTTTTCTTTGTGCCTATATGCCTACAATGGAGGTACGTTTTTTTACCTTCAACATTAAGCTATGGTATATTGGTGCTGTGATTGTGGTTTTTGATGTTTTGGGCGTTGTAGCTGGTATCAGCGATCCTATTTATGGGAATGCTGGTGGAAACCTTGCCCATTTGGGAGGTGCAGCTCTAGGATATGTTTATGCCAAGCAACTTGTAAAAGGGAACGATATTGGTAAGGGGTTTGAAAAAATGATGGATCGTATTGCTAGTCTATTTAAATCAAGTGGCAAATCTCCCTTAAAAACAGTTCATAAAAAGAAGTCAGGTAAAGTGGCTGGTTATACTAAAGCAGAATTTAATGAGTTTAATAAACAGAAAAAAATAGACCTCATACTTGATAAAATTAGTAAGAGTGGCTACGACAGTCTGACAAAAGAGGAAAAGGAGTTTTTGTTTAAGGCAGGAAAATAATCATGAAAAACCTAAAGTTAATAGACAAAATAATCTACCTAATTAATGGTCTATTAGCTTTTATGCTGTTGCTTTCATACGCACTTACTTATGTGCCACCAAAATCATTTGCACTCTTATCTGTGTTAAGTTTAGGCGTTCCGTTTTTAATACTTGTTAATGTTTTATTTCTGTTATATTGGTTAATTAAGCTGAAGAAACAATTGATTTTACCACTGACAGTTTTAGCTATTGGTTACTTTAGTTTTGGTTCGCTTTACAAGTTTTCTTCTAATGAATTTGTATCGCATGATGATAAACTTGATGTGATGAATTTTAACGTTAGGTTATTTAACCTATATGATTGGATACCTGAAAAGCATGTCGAAAATACTATTGTTGATTTCATTAAGTTAAAAGCACCTGATGTTTTAAGTATCCAAGAATACCATCCTCACAAAAATATTGATTTATCATTTTTCAAGTATAAATTTGAAAAACTTTCAGGTAATAAAGTAAAGAACGGACAGGCTATTTTTTCACAGTATCCTATTGTCAATTCAGGTTCTATAGAATTCCCAAACACTTCCAACAATGCTATTTTTGTTGACATTGTAAAGGCTTCAGATACTTTGCGAATTTATAATATCCACTTACAATCTATGAAGATTGATGCCAATGCCGAATTGAAGCAAGAGGATTCTGAACGCCTTTTAAAACGTGTTGAGAAAACATTTGAAATGCAACAAGAACAAACAGAATTATTTTTGAAACACAAGAACCAATGTCCTTACAAAATGATAATCTGTGGTGATTTTAATAATACGGCTTTCTCTTACGTGTATAAAGAAGTACGAGGTGATTTAAACGATGCTTTTAAGGAAGCTGGAAATGGATTTGGTAGAACCTATGAGTTTAAGTTTTTTCCTGTACGGATAGATTACATTTTTTCTGACCCAGAAATTGAAATCACCAGTTTTAAGACCTACGACAATAAGTTGTCTGACCACTATCCAATAATGGCTCGTTTTAAATTACATTAACCAGCAATCCACATAATCTGCTAGTATGTGAATAATCAATCCCAAGCCAATTATTCTAGTACGTCTAGGTATTATTAAAATAAAATAAGCAACTATAGCATAATAAGTATGCAACGGATGAAAATTGATGCTGCATCTGTTTGAATCAAAAATTGGACTAGCAAGCAGATGATCTAAATCAATGAGCATGCATGCTAGCATAATTATATATACTTTTTTCCATTGTTTAGGATAAATAAAAAGAGCAACGAGCAAAGGCAGAATAAAATGAATACCATAATGCCATGTAGTTCTAATCATGGCAATTTAGACTTTGTGATTCTAGATAAGAAATAGCATTTGGACCTTCATTGAACAATAAATCCAGAATACTTAAATTTTCAATAAATCCGTGTTTTTCACTAAACACCTGTACGTATTTTTCAAAGCCAAACGGTTTTTCGCGCTTGGCATTAACGAGTTGTCGATAATCAACTTTATCTGGTGGTTGATGTATATATTCTAACGATTTCTCTACTGGTAAATCCAATTGTAAACACGTGCAAATGGTATTAAAACAAAGTGTGTTGAAATCATATAAGTTTTCAAATGGCGTTTCAAATAGGAATTTTAAATCATCTTCGTAAAACTCAAAGAAAGGCGACGTTCTATACGCAGACTCCAAAGATTTCCAGTGATTTCGTTGCCAGTTTTCAGTATTCTGAATCTTGACATTTCGGTATTTTTGACGTTGCTTTTGCGTATGAATTACTGGAACATTAAGTGACAGCTTGCCATTAGCGCCATAAACATAACAACGATTTCTATAGGTTTGCTTTTGGAAATTATCATCCCATTCAATGGTTATGGAATCAGCCTGAAGCATTGCCACAAAATGAGCTATGTTAGGAAAATATGTAGAATGAATCAATATATTACTCATAGCCATATTTCCAATTTAACACAGGATGAAATTGATTAAGATTTTGCTTTTTTACGCTTGCGAAATTGATTAAAACCAAACCAAATAGCCAACAGGACTAAAAATGGAATAAAGAAAGATATCGGTTTGCCACTACCATTAACAGTCGTAAACAAACGTTCCCAACGTATTTTTTCTTTAATGCCGTTTCCGTTGCTGTTCCAGCTCATCCAAATAAATACAGGTTTCCCAACAACATGGTCAAAAGGCGTAAAACCCCAAGATCGTGCATCTAATGAGTTATGGCGATTGTCTCCCATCATCCAGTAATAATCTTTTTTAAAGGTATAGTTGGAGGCTAATTCACCATTCACAAAAACCTGGTTACCTTTTACTTGAACTGTGTTGTTTTCATAATCAGTAATAATACGTTCATAAAGCGGTAAAACCTCTAAATTAAGATCAATGGTTGCGCCAGCTTTAGGGATATATAACGGACCGAAATTATCATTGTTCCAATCGTAATTGGCATTATGAGGGAAAATACCACTATCTCTTGTTTTAGAATTGTTTTTTACAACCGATATAACATTCGGGTCATTTTTTATAGTATTTGCCAATTCTAAAGTAGCGTTGGCACTTATTTTATTACCTACAAAATTGAATTTCAGCCTATCAAACGCAGTCTGACTCATTTGCCCAACTAAATGCACATTTGTGCTGTCCTTATGTACAACATCTAAATGTGTATTGTTGGTATTTAAAAAATCTTGAACACGTGAGTCATTCCAAACATTAGTTGGTAACATATAAACACGCGTGTATTCAGTTATACCATATTTATCTAAAAAATTCTGGCTGATATCTGATTTTGTCTCAACAGTATGGAAGAACTGTAATTTGGCTCTATCTGGTAATACATTCTGTTTACCATTAATATAAACGAAACCATCCTTTATTTCTAGAGAGTCACCTGGCAATCCAACACAACGTTTTACATAGTTGGTTTTTTTGTCAATAGGCTTTAAATATTTTCTATCTGGATTGTTTACAGCCATGCTATATGATGAATCTGCAGGCCAGTTGAAAACCACAATATCATTGTGCTTTATATTTTGAAACCCAGGAATTCTTAAATAGGGAAGAGACAGCTTATTTACAAAAGCATCTTTATCATTGTCATTGTATAAATACGATTTCTTTTTAAGGACTGGAATGGTATCATGAACCATAGGAGCTGCAACCGTTGTCATTGGTACTCGAGCACCATAGTGAAACTTGCTCACAAATAAGAAATCGCCAACGAGTAAAGATTTTTCTAAGGAAGAGGTTGGAATGGTGTAAGGTTGAATAAAATAGGTGTGAACAATAGTAGCGGCTACAATAGCAAATAATATAGAACTTACCCAATCACCTAAACCAGTTTTAGGATGTAAGTCTCTATCTTCTTTGTAATCTAAATCAAGTGCATAATTAAGGTAGTAATTATAAAAACCAAAAGAGATAATGGCTAAAAAAGTATCTAAAGATGAATTTTTGCCAAAGCTTCTAGCCGTTTCAACCCAAACTACAGGAAACATAATAAGGTTAACTATGGGAAGAAATAATAAAATAACCCAATACCAAGGTCTGTTAATTATTTTCATTAAAATCACAGCATTGTAAACAGGAACAAATGCTTCCCAGGCTTGTCTGCAAGCTTTAACGTATAATTTCCACGTTCCTAATCCGTGTATAAGTTGAATTACTAGAAATACAAAAAATAATTGCGTAAGTGTCATATCTTATTTTTTTCTGTCTTAATTAGTGGTTCAAAATTCTAATTCGTTACCACAAGATTCTATCTTAACCAATATTTAACACATCTTTCATGGTATAAACACCAGTCTTGCCCAAAAGCCATTCAGCAGCAATAACTGCTCCCAATGCAAAGCCTTCACGATTGTGTGCTTCGTGTTCAATTTTAATACTATCAGTCTCGCTCTTATAATTAACAATATGCGTTCCAGGTATATTGTCAATGCGCTTGGCTTTTATAGAAAGAGCATCTTCTCTGTTTTCATCAAGTGACCAATTACTATATCGTCCTTGTTTGTTAATTATCGATTCTGCAAGGGTAATGGCTGTGCCACTTGGAGCATCAAGCTTTTGAGTGTGATGAATTTCTTCCATGGAAACATGATATTGTTCCAGACCATTCATAAGTTTGGCCAAATGACTATTCAATTCAAAAAATATGTTGACACCCAGACTAAAATTAGATGCATAAATAAAAGCGCCATTTTCATCTTTACAAATTTCAATAGCTTTATCATAATTATGCAACCAACCAGTAGTTCCTGAAATTACGGGAATTTGATGCTTAAAACAGTTTACTATATTAAAAAAAGCTGCAGTTGGAACGCTAAAATCAATAGCAATATCGGCATCAGTAATGTCGTAGCCATCTTCTTCTGACGTTTTTATGACTATTTCATGACCTCTATTTATGGCTACTTGCTCAATGATTTTGCCCATTTTCCCATATCCTAGTAATGCAATTTTCATAAACTAAAATTTAAAATTTACGGTTAAACCTAAATCACCAGTGTTATCAAATTCATTGATTTTATAATGGGGCTTAAAGGATAAATTTTCATCAACATTATATTGAAGTAAATGTGCGTCAACGTTGGCATCTATGATATTTAAGGCATAAATACCAATGGTTACTAAAAGTGAAATTTCTTTATTTCGGCGAAGGGTTTTTTGAGCCTCGCGTAAACCATCATCTGTTACGGTTCCGAAAAATTCGTCATCCTCAAAACCGGCTAATCGTCGTTTATAAGCATCTCGGTAGCGATTATATTCTTTATCATTATCCAAATAAAAATACATACCAATTCCCAATCCAGCATAAACAATGGGTATTTTCCAATATTTTTTATTGTAAGCTTGCCCTAACCCAGGTAATACAGCAGAATAAAATGCAGCACGTGCAGGTGACAGCGGATCTATAGGGTCACTGATGACTGTTTTTGCTTCAACATTCAGCTTTTCAGTTTCAGTTAATGCTTTTTTGTCTTCCTTTTCATCATCCTCTTGGGCAAAAGATGTGGTAACAAAGCCAAAAATTAATAAAAGCGCTATTGAGAATTTATTTAGCACGCTTAATCAATTTAATTATTCTATTGAAATCTTCTTCGGAATGAAAAGGAATGCTAATATTGCCTTTGCCATTTTTTGAAACTTTCACATCAATTTTATGACCAAAATAGTCAGAAAAATCCTTAACACCTTTTTTGATGTATTTAGGAAGTTCAGGTTTTTGTTTTTGTGAGGTTTTTGAAGGCTTGTCTGATTGAAAATTTCTTACCAAAGCTTCCGTTTCACGAACAGATAATTTATTCGTGATAATTTGTTCATAGATATCCAATTGCAAACTTTGGTCGTCAATATTGATAATAGCTCGACCGTGTCCCATGCTTATAAAACCATCACGCATGCCTGTTTGAATAATGGGATCCAGTTTTAATAATCTCAAATAATTGGCAATAGTCGAACGTTTTTTACCAACGCGTTCGCTCATTTGCTCCTGTGTAAGATTAATTTCATCAATTAAACGTTGATAAGAAAGCGCAATTTCTATAGGGTCTAAATCCTGACGTTGAATGTTCTCAACCAAGGCCATTTCAAGCGATTCCTGGTCGTTGGCAATGCGAATGTAAGCTGGAATAGTTTCCAGACCAATAGATTTTGATGCTCTAAAGCGACGTTCACCAGAAACCAATTGGTATTTATTGAAATTTAATTTTCTAACCGTAATAGGCTGAATAACGCCTAGTTCTTTAATAGAAGACGCTAATTCACGAAGTGATTCTTCATTGAAGTTGGTACGTGGTTGAAACGGATTTATTTCAATAGCGTTGACATCCAATTCAACTATATTTCCTATGACTTTGTCTGCGTTTTTATCTTTGGCTGAAGCAATATCATTTGAAGGATCTTTCAGTAATGCCGATAATCCTCTACCTAAAGCTTGTTTCTTGGTTGCCTTCGCCATAACTAGGAGTTTTTATTGATAATTTCTTTGGCTAAACTTAAATAATTGTTGGCACCTTTACTACTGGCATCGTAATTAATGATGCTTTCACCATAACTAGGTGCTTCACTTAAACGTACATTTCTTTGAATGATTGTTTGAAAAACCATATCATTAAAATGTTTTTGTACTTCTTCAACAACTTGATTAGATAATCGTAAACGCGAATCATACATGGTTAAAAGAAGCCCTTCAATATCCAATTGTTGGTTGTGAATTTTTTGAACACTTTTAATGGTATTCAACAATTTACCTAAACCTTCTAAAGCAAAATATTCACATTGTATGGGAATAATAACAGCATCAGAGGCTGTTAAGGCATTTAATGTCAATAAGCCCAAAGAAGGTGCACAGTCAATTAGAATAAAATCATAATCATCCTTAATATCTTCTAATGCTTTTTTGAGCATGTATTCGCGCTGATCTTTATCAACTAGTTCAATTTCTATAGCAACTAGGTCTATATGAGCAGGTATAATATCTAAATTTGGTGTACCACTATCAATAATGGCTTCTTTAGCATTATTTGTGTGTTCTAATAATTGGTAGGTGCCAATTTCAACAGATTCAACATCAATTCCCAATCCAGATGTGGCATTGGCTTGAGGGTCTGCATCTATAAGTAGGACTTTTTTTTCTAATACACCCAAGGAAGCGGCTAAATTAACCGAAGTGGTTGTTTTCCCAACACCGCCTTTTTGGTTAGCAATTGCTATGATTTTACCCATTAAATGATTTGGTTTTAATACGCGTAAAAATACAATTATTTGTGGGTTTAGAAAACGTAAGTTGTTAACAAACGTTAAATAATTATAGGCGTTTTTTTATAGTATAAAATGTTATGAATTACGCTTTTTACTGCGAATCATTTCTTCCAATTGATCCCACATTTCTTGCGGAATTTCTTCCAAAAGATTAAATTCACCAGCACCTTTAAGCCATTCACCACCATCAATGGTAATAACTTCGCCATTGACATATGCTGAAAAATCGGACACTAAATAAGCCGCTAGATTAGCCAATTCTTGATGTTCACCAACGCGATTTAAAGGGACCTTTTTAGCCATATCAAATTTATCTTTCAAATTGCCAGGAAGTAATCGGTCCCAAGCACCTTTGGTTGGGAATGGTCCAGGAGCAATAGCATTAAAACGCATACCATATTTGGCCCATTCAACCGCCAAGCTACGAGTCATAGCAAGTACGCCAGCTTTGGCTGCAGCACTTGGCACAACGTAGGCAGAGCCTGTCCATGAGTAGGTAGTCACGATATTTAAAACAGCAGTATTGGTTTGCTTGGTGTCTATCCAATGTTTACCAATAGCCAAGGTGCAGTTTTTTGTGCCTTTTAATACAATATCAATAATGGTATCAAAAGCGTTGGCTGAAAGTCGCTCGGTGGGAGAAATAAAATTACCTGCTGCATTGTTTAATAACACATCAATTTTTCCAAATTTTGCAATCACGGCATCACGCATGGCTTCTACTTGGTCGTAATGGCGCACATCGCATTGTAAGGGTAGGCACGAGCCACCAGTTTCGGCTTCCAATTCTTTGGAGGTGTTTTCCAGTTTCTCTAAATTTCTGGATGTAATAGCTACATTGGCGCCTAATTCCAAAAAGTATTTGGTCATGGCCTTGCCTAAACCAGAACCTCCACCAGTTACAATAATAGTTTTGCCTTTTAAGGCGTCATCTCGAAGCATTTTTTGTGTGTGGTTCATTTTTTAAGTTTCGTTTACGGTTTGGGCTATGAGTAGTTGCGTGGGTTAGCACGAAACTTTGCAAGTACACACCAGACTGAAAATCCGTGAGGATTTTCAGAAGTAGGCGAGAACAAGCAATTACTTATAGCCATTGTTGTGCTTTCGTTATTTTTTTCCAAATTGATTAAGTTAGATAGTTTTTCAATTTCTTTGAGCAATTTATTATAATTACTTACCTCATAATCGGCAATATCTCTCATATGACTAAAATATCCGTAGAACACTAAATCTTCTTCGGTTGTTAATTCAATATTTGAATTTTTCTTGTAGAAAAACTGCATAAGCCTTTTCCGTTTAATTATTTCATTTGTGTAATTTGACATTTGAGTATTTAGATGATTAAGCTCTTCTTGATTCACTTGTTCAGCAAGTGCATAATATTCTGAAATTGCCTTTTGTAGTTCAACCTCATCAATTAATTCTAATATGTTACTTGATTGAATTGCCTGGTAAGTAGATTTATGCACTATAAAGTTTTTCCATAAGGCTGAATACCTAAATGTTTCGTTGCTTAATTTTAATCTACCAGAGCCAATGTATTGATTCAATAGCCGACTTTTTGTAGAGTCAAATTCAATACATTTCAAAAGGCTTAATTTATCCTTATTTAAATCTTCAATTAGTGATGATAAATATTTATCCAGTTTTTTTTGATTTGATTTATTTTGTTCATTGACATTAATTTGAAGAGCAATCAAGATTCCAATAACAACAAGTATAATTTCTCCTATAGCATAAATAAGATACTTACTGAACTTATTTTCAGAGAGTAATTTTTGTCTAATTTTTCTAAAGAATTTTATCATTGGTTAGCGGTTTGTCATAATGAAGCACAACGATTTGATATGAATCCGTTTCAATGATTTATATCTACTGTAAACGAAGTTAGTTGATTTTTGATTTAGAATCAAAACAAACTAATCAATCAAAATCTCCAAAATTTTAATGGCTGCATCACTAATTTTAGTCCCTGGACCAAAGACAGCCACAGCACCAGCATCAAATAAATATTGGTAATCCTGTTTTGGGATTACGCCACCTACAATCACCATAATATCATCGCGACCATAGCCCTTGAGCGCTTCAATGACTTGTGGTACCAATGTTTTGTGTCCTGCTGCCAATGAGGAAACTCCTAAAATATGGACGTCGTTTTCTACAGCTTGTTTGGCAGCTTCTTGAGGTGTTTGAAATAATGGGCCAATATCCACATCAAAACCAACATCAGCATAACCCGTAGCCACTACCTTGGCACCACGGTCATGACCATCCTGTCCCATTTTGGCAATCATAATTCGTGGTCGTCTGCCATCTTGTTCTTCAAACTTATCGGCCAGTTCTTTGGCTTTTTTGAAGGATTCGTCGTCTTTTATTTCTTTGCTATACACCCCTGAAAATGATTTGATTTGTGCTTTGTAACGCCCAAATTCGGCTTCCAGAGCATCACTGATTTCACCTAGTGTTGCACGTTCACGAGCCGCTTCAACAGCTAAAGCTAATAAATTTTCTTCTCCTGTTTGCGCTGCTTTGGTTAAATTTGCTAATGCCTGATTAACTTTATTGGCATCACGCTCTGCTTTAATTTTGTTTAAACTGGCTATTTGCTGACTACGAACCGTTTGATTATCAACTTCTAGCGTTGTAATAGGATCTTCTTCATCCAATCGATATTGGTTAACACCCACAATAATATCTTGACCAGAATCAATGCGAGCTTGTTTACGAGCAGCCGCTTCTTCAATGCGAATTTTTGGAATACCAGCTTCAATAGCTTTGGTCATACCACCTAAATCTTCAACTTCTTCAATAAGTTTCCATGCTTTTTGAGCAATGTCGTGAGTTAGTTTCTCAACATAATAGCTACCAGCCCACGGGTCAACCGTTTTGGTAATATGTGTTTCTTCTTGTAAATAGATTTGTGTATTTCTGGCAATACGTGCAGAAAAATCTGTTGGGAGTGCAATGGCCTCATCCAGTGCATTGGTGTGTAAACTTTGCGTTCCACCAAAAGCCGCAGCAGCCGCTTCAATAGTGGTTCTCGCTACATTGTTAAACGGGTCTTGTTCTGTTAAACTCCAACCAGATGTTTGGCAATGAGTACGTAATGCTAGGGATTTTTCGTTTTTAGGATTGAATTGTTTAACCAATTTTGCCCAAAGCATACGTGCCGCACGCATTTTAGCAATTTCCATAAAATGATTCATACCAATAGCCCAAAAGAAAGACAAACGAGGCGCAAAGGTATCGATGTCCATACCAGCTGCAAGTCCTTTTCTAATATACTCTAAACCATCGGCTAGGGTATAAGCCAATTCAATATCACAGGTAGCACCAGCTTCCTGCATGTGATATCCAGAAATACTAATACTGTTGAATTTAGGCATGTTTTGACTCGTGTATTCAAAAATATCCGAAATGATTTTCATAGAAGGTGTTGGCGGATAGATATAGGTATTTCGCACCATAAATTCTTTGAGAATATCATTTTGAATGGTTCCAGCAAGTTGCTCCGGCTTGACACCTTGTTCTTCAGCTGCCACAATATAGAATGCCATTATGGGTAATACAGCACCATTCATAGTCATAGAAACTGACATTTTATCTAGTGGGATTTGGTCAAACAGAATTTTCATATCCTCAACCGAATCGATTGCCACACCAGCTTTTCCAACATCACCAACAACACGTTCATGATCGGAATCGTAGCCTCTGTGTGTTGCCAAATCAAACGCTACGGAAAGCCCTTTTTGTCCGGCTGCTAGATTACGTCTGTAAAAAGCATTACTTTCTTCAGCCGTTGAAAAACCAGCATATTGACGAATTGTCCAAGGTCTTCGGACATACATAGTACTGTATGGACCACGTAAGTTTGGTGCAATACCAGCAACAAAATTCAAATGTTCCACACCTTTTAGATCAGTTTTAGAATAACGTGATTTAACAGGGATATCTTCAGCTGTGATAAAGGAACTGTTTGATTTTAGGTTTTGTTTGCCTATTTCTAATTTTATATGTTGGATATTTTTTCTTGACATTTACAGAATATTATAAGCTAGTGAGTTCTAGTCATGATCATGACCAGCATGTGGGTCATTAGCAGGAGTTTGGTTTATTGTAGGCTTACTAGGCGTTGTTTGAATAGCTTCATCTGTTTCAGGTTTTTCAGTTACTTTAGTAGGATCTACGTTAAATAAGTTTGCATAATACATGTCTAAAGCAATATACGCAGCTAAATAGCGATCACTATTAGCATTTTTTATTACTTTTTGTAAAGGCGCAGCTATTAAATCCAATCGCATGCTATTGGTTTGTACCAATGCGTTAAAAGTAGTTGCTAAACTTTGATTTTTGAAATTACTGCTTAAGCAATTAAAAATATCAGCACGATAATTAATGCTATTGTCATCATTCCATAAGTTATGCTGACCCTTTAAGGCTTCAAATACTTTCATACTGTGCGGTGAAGCGACGTCTTGAAATTGAACACGGTTACCTTGTAAAGTTCTGAAGAATGTGGTGTATGCTACTCTTAAGTCGTTATTACGACTATTAAATGCTTTTAAAATGTCGTTTTCAAAAGACAGTAATGCTTCATTATATAATTTGGTGTCAATGTCATTACAGTTTAAAACATTTTCTGAATCTACATACTTATAATCATCAAAAGTAGCAGCAGAAGGCTCATTTTTACAACCATAAAATGATAAGCATAATACAAGTACAGTAAGTTTTAATAATGTTTTCATTGTTTTTAAATTTAATGTTTATTCAGTTTGTAATCGTTGTTGTTCTATTTTTTCAGAAAGTCTTTTTTCTATTATTGGTTCAATTAATGTTTTACGAATATTCGTTTTTACAAAAGGATACAATTCCAGTTCATGTTCCATTTTGTCATTTGGATTAGGATGTTTATTTGTACCTAAAAGCGTAATCTCTCCATTTTCAAATTGTTCTTGTTCCTTCTGGTCGCTTTCTTTTATTTTTCGTTGAATAGTACCTTCTTTTAAAGCAGATAAGAAACCACCTTTGGCTTCAATTTCTTTAAAAAGAATTAAAGCTTTTGTGGCCAATTGATTCGTTAGTTCTTCAATATAATAGGCTCCATCAGCAGGATTATTGACCTTGTCAAAATAGCTTTCATGTTTTAGTACCAACAATTGATTGCGGGCAATACGCTCACCAAACTCATTGTTTTTGTGATAAATGGCATCATAAGGCATATTGCAAATAGCATCACTCCCTCCTAAAATTGCACTCATACATTCCGTAGTTGTGCGCAACATATTGGTGTTATAATCATATATTGTTTTGTTGCGTTTACTTGGTTTTGCAAAAATGGTACAAGTCTCATTAAAGCCATATTCACTTGCTAAAGATTTATATAATACTCTCAAAGCACGAAGTTTGGCAATTTCAAAAAAGTAGTTTGAACCAATTGAAACGTTAAACAAGCATGTGAAACTAGCTTTATCTTTTGGTTTTATTTTGGCGTCCAAATGGTTCAGATATTCATTAACGTGCGAAAGGCTATAGGCTAATTGCTGAACAATATTGGCACCTGCGTTTTGGTATAATGATAAATTTATGGTTAAGGCATTTGTAATTGAAACGATGTCATAAAGATTATCATGATCGGTATTTAAATTTTGAAACCAATTCCCAGTTTTACAAAGATTGCCAATAATGTCTAACTCAAGTTGAATATTATCTTTACTTAATAATTCTTGGTGTTTTTTTATGTATTCTGGATCTATAAACAAACACTCTAAATAAACGTTTACAGCGCTTAAATCAATTTCAAGTAATAATTCACTTAATGAAATATCTGTGGAAGGTATAATAAATTTAATAGCATTAGCACCTCTTTTTAGGGCATTAATGGCTTTTTGGTTAGAGGCTTTGGCGCTGTGTGCGTAAATTGTTTGGCAAATTGACCACTGGTTTAATGAGTTGTCAATTGCCAAAGGCTCTTCTACTATATCTTGATGATA
This sequence comes from Hanstruepera ponticola, assembly GCF_012931685.1. Lineage (GTDB taxonomy): Bacteria > Bacteroidota > Bacteroidia > Flavobacteriales > Flavobacteriaceae > Hanstruepera > Hanstruepera ponticola. The sequence continues at coordinate 236,434 of NZ_JABANC010000002.1, read as the reverse complement.
AAATGGTTTAACATTAATACCTTCAATGGTTTTCCAAATAAGAGTGTCATTATAATCAGCACCTTTTAAATCGGCTTGTATTTTTTGTTTCCATTGCTTTGATGAAACTTCTGGAAATTCTTGAAATAATGGTTTAGTCATTTTTGTCTTCTTTTGGAATACTATCTTCATATTCTATAATAAAGATTTCTTCATTGTCTTTCTTCATATAGTATTTCTCTCGGGCTAGTTTTTCAATACCCTCCTCATTACTCAATTCTTTTATTTCTTTACGGTCTTTTTCAATTTCTTTTTTATAGTATTCTTTTTCATCCTCTAATTTATCAATTTCACTATTCAATTCATGATGAATAAACCAAGAATTTGCATCAAAAAACAACATCCAAATAGCAAACACAACAAATATTAATAAAAAAATATTTTTGAATGGCTTCAAGTATTTACTTTTAAATTTTGCCATTTATACTAAACGTTGATTAATGATGGTTTTGACAATATCAACAGCAACCGTGTTGTATTTATTGTTTGGAATAATAATGTCCGCATATTCTTTCATGGGTTCAATAAACTGTTGGTGCATCGGTTTTAATGTGTTTTGATAACGGTTTAAAACTTCTTCCAAATCACGACCACGTTCTGAAATGTCACGTTTCAAGCGTCTTATTAAACGTTCGTCACTATCAGCATGCACAAATATTTTTATGTCAAACATATTGCGTAATTCAGGATTTGTTAAAATCAAGATGCCTTCAACAATCATAACCTTCCGTGGATTGGTTTTAATAGTGTCTCCAGTGCGATTGTGCTTTACAAATGAGTAAACAGGTTGGTCAACAGCATTGCCTTTTTTTAACTCTTTTAAGTGTTCCTCAAGCAGTTCAAAATCAATAGACCTAGGATGGTCAAAATTGATTTTTACACGTTCATCATAGCTCAAATGTGAGGTGTCCTTGTAATAGGAGTCTTGTGATATGACACCAACTTCACCTTCAGGTAATTGATTTAAAATTTGATTGACAACTGTGGTTTTACCACAACCAGTTCCACCAGCAATTCCTATTATTAACATGCATGAAAAGTTTACAAACACAAATTTAGTTATTTAACCAATAAATGAAAGGCTTTGATACAAAGCTTTTAATTTTATTGGAATTTTATTTTTGTTTTGTAGAAAAACTATATATTTGCAGTCCTTTAAGATAACCAATTTTCGGGGTGTAGCGTAGCCCGGTTATCGCGCCGCGTTTGGGACGCGGAGGTCGCAGGTTCGAATCCTGCCACCCCGACTTTAAAGCTCAACATTTTGTTGGGCTTTTTTATTTGCGATACTTTTTTAATTGAAACAATCACATAGAATTTTTGAAATCGATTATCATTGAATGTTATGATAAAGATCAAAACCTATCTAATCAGTTTTTTAATCGTTTCTATGAGTCAAACCAATGCACAGCATATTATTCCCAAATCTATTAGCAATGAAGCACAAGTCGCTTTCATGCATTTTCCAGAATTGGAAAATATACCTATTGAAATTCGGTTTAAAAAGAATATAAAAAAATCTACTATGCTAGCCCAACCAAAGTTTGGTAGTTTTTTTAGGAAGAAATCATATAGAAGTTATGTGATATTAATAAGTGAAACTTTTAAAATATCTAATAAACAATTCTCAACACGTGATATACCCTCAGATATTTTAATTGGATGGATTGGCCATGAATTAGGGCATATTATGGATTACCAAAATCGTAGTAAAATTAATTTGATTTGGTTTGGATTGAAATACTTATTATCAGAAAATCATATAGTTGAAGCAGAACGTGCTGCAGATCGTTTTGCGGTTAATCATGGTATGGCAGATTATATTTTAAAAACTAAAAATTTCATACTTAATCATGCTGATATATCCGAAACCTATAAGAACCGTATTAAGAAATATTATTTGTCACCTGAAGAAATAATGGAAATTGTTGCAGAACAACATAAAGCCTCAAATACTTATGAGTAATTGTTGACAAACTGTTCCCATTCTTCAAATTTTTCTTCACCCATGACACGTTCCATTTTTACTTGACCGCCTTTCTTTTTATTGGCTCCACTCCATTCATAAAAAACGTCTGATGAAACAATTTGAACTTTAACACCTTTCAATGCTTTAGACCGTGCAACTTTATAGTTTTTATTGGCGTCACTCAAATGTTTATCTAGTTTTTCTGCCAATATTTTAGAGTCTATATTCAATTTATCACACGCCAAATACCAACTGTGATAAAAATCGTCATCATAGCGTTTAGCTGACAAGGTATATTCCGGTATTTTTAGATTTAATTCTTCCTCTAAAAACTGAACAGCTTTATCAAGTTTATTGACTGATAATTGTGATCCAACGGTATTCAAGAAAAACTTTGTTCGACCAGTAATTTTAATTTCAGCGTTTTCAATATCAGTAAATTCAATGGTGTCTCCAATGAGATATCGCCAAGCACCACTTACTGTACTTATGATTAGAATATAGTCTTGATTGGGTTTTACATCAGCTAAAGTAATAGCGGGAGCATCAGCCACAATAGATCCATCTTGATTGATATATTCAGGTTTAAAAGGAACAAATTCAAAATAAATCCCATTATCCGTAATTAACTTCATTGATGATGTTTCTGGTCGCTGTTGGAATGCAATGAATCCTTCAGAAGCCAAATAAGTGTCAATAATGGTAACAGGTTTTCCCATTAAAGCCTCGAAACTTTTTTTATAAGGTCCAAAGGCAACACCGCCAGAAGTGAAAACCTGAAGATTAGGCCATATTTGGTGGATGTTATCGAGATTATGATGTTCAATAACTTTTTCAAGCATGAGTTCAATCCAAGATGGAATGCCACTCAACGCACCAATATCCCAGTCTTTCGCACGTTCTGCAATTCGTTGAACGCGCTTATCCCAATCGTCAATTTTTGCAATTTCTTCTCCTGGCTTGTAATAACCATTAAACCAACTGGGAATGTTACTTGCGCTAATACCACTAATTTCTCCTTCAAGAAATTGATCGTTTTCATTTAAATCTGTTGAGCTACCTAGCATCATAATTTCTTTCTCAAAAAAATCTGCAGGGAGATCAAAATTCTTGAGTGCAAAAACTTGCTTAATTCCAGCTTGCCTAATAACTTCAATCATATCATCAGTAACCGGAATACGCTTACTTTTTTTACCAGTAGTCCCTGAACTCAAAGCAAAATAACCTAAATCACCTGGCCATGTAATATTAGATTCACCGTTGTGAAGTCTGTTCCACCAATCAGTATTCATTTTGCTATAGTCATGATAGGGAATACTTGTAGAAAAAGTAGTTTGGATATTATCAGAAGCCAGTATGTTTTTAAATTGATAATGTTTTCCAAATTCAGTGTCTTTCGCTTTTTTCAATAAATCAGATAGCACACTTTTTTGCTCTTCAACAGGATTAGGATCTGATTCCAAAGTTCCTTTTAAGTTTATAACTCCTTTTATTAGGTTTCCTATAATTGCCATAAAGCAAAATTATTTTTAATCCCAATAGGACTGTTACTTTTTTACTACAAGATTTAACTCAATCACAATTTTAAATAGTGTTTAATGTAATTGATTAACTTTTATTATATTAAAGGTATGTTTAAATTATATATAATTGGAGTAAGCATTCTCATTATTGCCATTATCGCAAATGCACTAGTTGTGAAAATTGGCATAAAATCTTGGTATGATTTTATTGAATTATTAAACGAATTTGGAATACACGCTTTTGGTAAATTAGGTATTGTAGATTATTTGTGGCTATTTATTGGTTATCCATTCATTTTAGGTTTTGGATATTGGATTGGTTCTAAAGTACATAGTCTTCTAATGTAGTATTTCAATAGTGAGTGTCTTATTGAATTTATAATTATTAAATACGATAATATAAATTTTATTAGCGTTACATATGTAACTGAATTTCATGTTATTTAAGGGTAAACCAAAAAATAAAATAATTATGAAAATTCTAAAAACATGTCTTGCTGTTTTCTTAATGATTACAATGACAGCAACATCCCAAACAGAAAAAGATAAGAAAATAATTAACGATGCAGAAGCTGCTAAAACTGAACTTATTAAAATGAATTCAGACATTAGCCCATTTTTTAGTACATCTTCTGGTTATGTCATTTTTCCAAATGTTGGAAAAGGTGGTCTCATTATAGGAGGAGCAAGCGGCAATGGAGTAGTGTATGAAGATGGTATGAAGATTGGTATGGCTGATTTAAAAAAATTGAGCGTTGGTCTTCAGGCTGGTGGTCAAGCTGTAATTGAAGTTATATTTTTTGAGACTGATGATGCATTATCTGATTTTAAAGAAGGTAACTATGAGTTATCAGCTGAAATTTCTGCAGTTGTTCTTGACAAAGGAAAGTCTAAAAACCTAGATTATAGCGATGGCGTACTCGTTGTCACTATGACAAAGGGCGGATTGATGGCTGATATTTCAGTAGTTGGTCAAAAATTTGATTTTACAGCTTTCAAATAAATCATTAAATAAAATTCCTAAAGGTTGGCGTTAATGCTGACCTTTTTTCTTACTTCTAATAAATTTAAATTCTATTTATGTCAGATGTTAATGAAAAACATTTTAAGATTAATCACCTTCCTAGGTTGCTTGTTGAAACTTACAAAGCGTGGGAAAAGGATAAGCCTTTTAGGTTAAGTGCCATAGTAGCATATTATGCAGTTTTATCATTGCCAGGTTTACTAATTATTATCATTAATTTGGTAGGCTCGGTTTGGGGTACTGAAATTGTTCAAGGACAATTGACTGATGAAATTTCTAGAGCATTAGGAAGTGATGCAGCTAATTCTATTCAAACTATGCTTGCGGAAACCCAAAATAATACCAGAAACACAATGGCTACTATTTTGGGTATTTGTACTATAATTTTTGGCGCAACAGGTGTATTTTATCATTTACAACTATCATTAAATCATATATGGGAAGTAAAAGTAAAAGATGATTTAAGTATTTTAAAAATGTTTATAAGGCGCTTGAGAAGTTTTGCTTTTATACTTGCAATTGGTTTTCTTTTACTTATTAGTTTTATAGTAACAACAGCTATTACAGTACTGACGACTTATATAAAGAGTTTGTTTCCTGATTTGGTGGTGTACATTGCTTATGGTTTAGATGCACTACTGTCTGTTGGAATTATTACTGTGTTATTTGCTTTAATGTTTAAATATTTACCTGATGCTAAAATTAAATGGAAAGCAGTATGGGTTGGTTCCATAATTACTGCAATTCTTTTTGTATTAGGAAAATCATTATTAGGTTTTTATTTTGGAGAAGCCGATCCAGGTTCAACTTATGGAGCTGCAGGTACAGTTGTACTTATTTTATTATGGGTATCGTATTCTTGTTTAATCCTATTTTTTGGTGCAGAGTTTACGTGGGTTTATGCCAATGCATATGGCTACAATATTGAAAAAGATTTAAAAACAATTGCATAAAAAAACCTCAACATTTGTCGAGGTTTTAAATGAGTGAAATAAATATATTACCACTCACTTATTTCTTTTCTCAAAGCTTCTTTTTGTTTGCCGGTTTTCTCTTGTAATTTACCTAGCATTTCATCAAATTTTCCTTCAGCAAAAGTTACGTCATCATCGGTTAAATTGCCGTATTTTTGTTTGAATTCTCCTTTGACTTGATTCCATTTTCCTTTTAATTCTTCAGAATTCATAATATTGTGTTTTAAATTAATACTTCATTTTCGTTACTGTAAAATTAACTCAAGGTGACTTGTTAAATTATCGCAAACCAATAAATCCTTGACTATAACCATTAATAAGCTATTAAAGGCGTTAAGTTTTATAGTAAATGTGCTAAATAATTATCTAAAGGAAGCTAATCTTTGTAAGTGAATTAAAAATATTAATATCATGGACATTCCCAGTGTGAAAAATGAAGAACAGTATGAAGCTCTTAAAGATAAAGGATATAGTTAGCAAAAAGCTGCTAGAATTGCTAATACACCCAATTCAAGTGAAAAAGGAGGTAAGGCTTCAGCCTATGAAGATCGTACAAAAGAGGAGTTGTACAACAAAGCTAAAGAGATTGGTATTGAAGGTAGATCAAAAATGTCTAAATCTGAATTAATACAAGCATTAAGGAATAATTAAAAAGTGTATTTTTATAAATAATTACATATTAATTTATGATTGAAGCTAAAACCATCAGACAAATTTTTGTGCTCTTAACAATTGTTTTAATGGGCACATTAATTTTCAAGGAAATGTTACCATATTTTTCAGGTGTTCTGGGAGCCATAACGCTATATGTTTTGCTCAAAAAGCCATTGGTTTTTTTAATTAATAAAGGATGGAATGTTAATCTTGCGTCGGGTTTTCTCATGTTTATGTCATTTATTATCATCTTAATTCCAGTAGGAGGTGTGATTCTGATGCTGACCAATAAAATTGGTTATGCTATTGATAATTCAAAAGAAGTTGTAACGGCTTTTAAGAAAGAGTTGAATCATATTGAATCGTTTATTGGTCGTGATATTTCCTCGCAAATAGATGTTTCGGCTATTTCATCGTGGCTTTCAGATAACTTACAAAGTTTGGCAGGAGGTACTTTCAATGCGTTTTTAGCCATTACAATCATGTATTTTTTATTGTTCTATATGCTTACTAACAGGAAAATGTTACGAGAATCACTTTATGAGTATATGCCAGTAAGTACGGAAAATTTAAAAACATTAGGTAAGGAAATTAGAGAAATGGTACGTTCCAACGCTTTGGGAATTCCATTAGTTGCCATTGCTCAAGGTTTTGTAGCCTTAATTGGGTTTTTAATTTTTGGTATTGATGATCCGTTGTTTTGGGCTGCAGTAGTTGCTATAGGGTCAATGATTCCATTTGTAGGTAGCATGCTGGGAACCTTTCCTGTTTTTATACTCTCCTTATCAAATGGTCATGCATTCCAAGCGTGGGCTATTTTAATTTATGGAATTGTTGTAGTTGGAGCAACAGATAATATTATTAGATTATTTATTCTCAAAAAATTAGATAATGTTCACCCTTTAATTACACTCATTGGTGTTATCATTGGTATTCCTTTATTCGGATTTATTGGTTTAATTTTTGGACCACTTCTAGTAAGTCTGTTTTTAATAATTGTGAGAATTTATAAAAAGGAATACGCATCAAAACCAAAAGGAAATCTCTAAACAAAAGCTAAACTGCTTTTAAAGTATGTCATGATTTGACAATACTATTTGCATCAAAATTAATTTTTTTACGGTCAAGATATTTGGAAAAAAGTATTTAATTAATTGTAACCATTAATTAAAAAATAAAATTATGATACGTAATTATGAAGCATGCATAAAAGCCTGTCAGGACTGCTTAACAACTTGCCAAGACTGTTTAAGCCATATGTTAGGTAAAGAAAGCTTTAATGATTGTCCTGAATGTTGTTTGCAGTGTGTAGAGGCTTGTTCTATCTGCATAAAATTTATGATAATGGACAGTAAGTTTACAAAAGAGTACTGCCTCTTATGTGCTGAAATTTGTGAATGGTGTGCCGAACAATGTAAGCAACACGAACATGAACACTGCCAAAAGTGCGCAGCCTCATGTTTAGCTTGTGCCGAAGCATGTAGATTGCAGGCAGCATAATAAAAGAAACTAATAATTAAAAAAAATATAAAATGAAAAATAGAGATTATACAAAAGACAAAAATGGATTGGAAAAAATGCGTGAACTCATTGATGCACCAAAAACGGTAATGTTAATCACAGGATTGAATAAAAAACCACTTTCTGTGTGTCCTATGACCTTGCAACAAATAGATGAACAAGGAGAGTTATGGTTCTTTACTTCAAAACAAAGCGATCATTTTAACGATATTGACTATAATAATAAAGTTCAGATTGTATATGCTGATGAGGCTAAAAATAGATATATCTCAATTTATGGAAATGCGACGCACATAGAAGATAACACCAAACTAAATGAATTATGGAAACCAGAATTAAGTCATTGGTTTAAAGGAGGTAAGGATGATGAAAATTTGGCTCTTATGTGTGTTAATATGGAGGATGCCTACTATTGGGATGGTCAAGACCAAAAACGTGTTTACGTTTTAGAAATGGCTGAAGATTCCATGGGTTTTGTTCACGAAACTAATAGTGAGAAAGGTTATGTTAATCTTCACAACCATTAACCTTAAAAATAATTGCTATATTAAAGAAAAGCCCAACACATGTTGGGCTTAATTTTTTATGTTATTTGGTTTTAAAACCATTCAAAATAGAATCCTGAAACTATTACAGCTATTACTAATACTATTAAAGCTACAATAACAAAAGTTCCAGTAAAAATGGTTGTTTTGTCATCTTGTAATAAATAATCTTCTCTATCTGAATCACTATCTTTTATAAAAGGCATAATATAATTGTTTTTATTTGTTAATATAAATTGTTTTTCTGTTCACAAACTCATGAATTCCCTCTCTGGAAAGCTCTCTGCCGTATCCTGATGCTTTGGTGCCTCCAAAGGGTAGTCTAGGGTCAGATTTTACCAATTCGTTAATAAAAAAGGCACCATCACTTATTTTTGATGATTGCTTTAAGGCTTTTTCTGTGTTTTCGGTAAAAACCATTGTACCTAAACCATACTTGGTTTTACTAGCAAGCTTGTAGGCTTCTTTTTCTGTATTAACTTTTGTTATGGCGACAATGGGCCCAAAGGTTTCATCATCAAAAACAGGCATGCCAGGTTCGACATTGGTAATAATTGTTGGCTCAAAAAAGGCCTTATCTTGATTATTTCCAATTAGGATTTTGCCTCCTTTTTTTACCGATTCATCAATTTGCTCTTTTAAGGTTTCAGCCAAATCAACTCTAGCCAATGTGCTTATGGTTGTTGATTTGTCCTTGGGATTACCATATTTAAGGTCTTTTATCTTTTCTGTAAACCGTTCTATAAATTCGTCATAAACAGATGCCATTACTATAAATCGTTTTGCAGCAATACAACTTTGACCTGTATTTTGCATACGTGCATTCACAATGGTGTCCATGTACTTATTCAAATTGGCATCTTTTAAAATTATACAGGCATTGTTACCTCCTAATTCCAAAACAGTTTTCTTCAGATTTTTACCTGCTACTTCTGCGATGTGTTTACCTGCTTTTTCGCTACCTGTCAATGATACTGCTTTAATTCTTGAATCTGATATGAGCTTTTCAATTTGGTCATGCTCTGCGATTAGAGTCTGGAAACATCCTTTTGGGAAACCGCTATTTTCAAATAATTCTTGTATAGCAAGAGCGCAACCCGTTACATTGGATGCATGTTTTAATAGAACGGTGTTACCAGAAGTCAGTGTTGGAATGGCAAATCTTAATACTTGCCAAAATGGATAATTCCATGGCATGATACCTAAAATTATTCCCATAGGGTCATAACTTACAAAACTTTCTTTGGCATCAGTTTCTATTATTTCATCAGACAGAAAAAGGGCTGCATTTTTAGCATAAAAATCACATAAAAACACACATTTTTCAATTTCTGCCCGACTTTGAGTGATGGGTTTTCCCATTTCTTCAGTCATCAACGTACTATAGCTGTCAATATTTTGCAATAGTGTTTTTGAAAGTCTTTCAAGAAAATCTGTTCTTATGGCAAGATCTTGGTCTTTCCAATGACTAAATGCTTCTTCTGACATTTTTAAACAAGCATCAATCTTGTTGTCAGAAAATAATTCATAAGTTTTTATCTGATTACCCGAGTAAGGGTTTAAGGTTTGTATAGTCATCATTTATCTTTTCTTTTCAAAATTATTTACAAAGAGCTTTTCTGCTTATCTTTAAACGTGAAATAGTTAACTCTTTTACGTAATTTTGTTTACGTTAAGATTTAAATTTATAACGATAACATAATTCAACATTTATCTTGATATTGCTGATAAGAAATTTAGTTTAATTAAAAACAAAAAATAGACATGAGTAATAACGGAAATACAGTTTTAGGAATTTTAGCAGGAACAGCAGTAGGTGCTATTTTAGGCATTTTGTTTGCTCCTGATAAAGGAAGCGTGACAAGACAGCGAATAGCAGACGAAGCTGAAGCTCAAAAAGAAAGATTAGCATCATCTGCAGTAGATTTAAAAGATCGCGTAGTTAATAGTGTTGGAGCTCAAAAGCAAACATTAGACGAACAAGTAGAATCTATTGTTTCTAACGCTAGTTACAAGGCAGAAGATGTGATAACAACATTAGAGGCTAAGCTAAAAGACCTCAAAGAAAAAAACAAAAAGTTTCAGAAGAATTCTGTTAATGTATAATAATAATTCAATTTATGAGCGTATTTGATTCATTAGGAGAAACTGCTGATAAAGCAACAGATACTGGTGAGAAGTTTTTAAAAACTTCTCACCAGTATTTTAAACTGAAAGTCTTTCAGCAAATCACATTCTCTATTAGCTTGATTACTAAACTTATAGCTATTGGTTCCTTTGTATTTATTGGCTTTATTTTTGGAGCTGTGGCTGGTGCAATAGCTTTGGGAAATGCTTTAGAGAGTATGTCGCTGGGCTATTTGTTAGTTGGGCTAATATTTATCTTGATAGGCGTTATTATTTATGTTAATCGTTCGTTTATCAATAAAATAGTTTTGGAGAAATTGGGATCAAAGTTTTTCTCTGAAGACAATTAATGATATTTTTTAAATAAGAATTGCACATTATGAAACCAACATATAGAAATTTTCAAGAGGTTGAAGCCGATTTAAAACGTCTAAATCTAGAACGAAAAATTGCATGGGAAGAACTCAAACTTGTTAAAAATGATTTCAAGGAAGATCTTCAACCTTATAACTGGATACAAAGTATGATAAGAATTGCAGGTAAATATGGCGCTTTTATTTTGCTCAAAAAATTGTTTAAAAGATAGATTTAAACACTCACCGATAAAGCTTGTTTTTTAAACTCATGGGGCGTAATGCCATACTTTTCTTTAAATATTTTTGAAAAATAACTTCTACTCGTAAAACCAATTGTATATACTACTTGTGAAATGTTTAATTCAGAATTACGAATTAAATCTCTTGCTGTTTGCAACCTTATATGTCTTATATAATCTGTAACCGTTCGGTTATAAAGGTGTTTAAAGCCATCCTGTAATTTTAACTGTGATAAACCAGATTCCATGGACATGGATTTTAGGTCATAATTTTTTGAAGGATTATCAACAATCTTTTTTGATAGTTTCCGTATGATACGCAACTCACTTTTTAAAAGCGAATCTGGGATTTTAATATCGTCTAAAGTGTTTTTGTGCGTTTGAATGTGAAGTGATAATATTTCATAGACAATAGCCTCTATCTTTAAAATCCTTATCATACCTTTAGACTTAAGATTCTGAAGCTCATTAATTTTATCAGCGATTTTTAAATTAAAACTTCCGAAAAAGCGAAATTTATTTTCATGATCGGTGTCCATAAACACCTCGTATAGCTGTTTGTTTAGTTGGGATACGTTTGAATGCTTTTTCTTTAAAAACTCTTGTCGTACGATTTGTATTATAGTTATTTGCAGATTTTGATCTTTAGGAAAAACAAAATTATTTTTACTACCATCTTTACTGGTAAGAATTAAGGTGTGAAATTCTTCAACATATTGTAGATCTTTAGGATCTTCATAATAATGCCCTAAACGCCCATTTGACGAATAAATAAATTGAATGGGATTAAACTCACTAGCATCAAGTGTTAAGTTATAATATTCTGAAAATCTAATATCTAATTGAATAAGCTCAACACCCCAATCTAATTGGAGATATTTTATAGTCCCAAAACCATTACTATTATTAACAGTAAGCTTAATTTTTCCGAATGTCTCTGTTATGTTGCCTCCTAACTTTGTTTGCAGTTTTGATAGTAAATCAGTATTGTTTCTTGGAAGTATATGTAAATTGTTCATGATGATTAAATAATAAGTGATTGCAATTTCGACTTTTTTTTCAAAATAATTTAACTTTTTACTTTATTGAGTTAATTTATTTACTCAAATGAGACCATGCGTTATGGTCTTTTTACAACAAACACATGCTTTTAGACTTCATCGCGACGCACTAATAATGTTATAACGCATAATCATATAAGTCATTAAATACACGGATTGTATCCAAAGTTTACGATGATAGGTATTAATTTCGTAACTATATTAACATTAAAACCAATTTTCAATGACCATTTTTGAAGCTATTAGACATGACCATGACATTCAACGAGATTTATTAGATAAATTAATAAATACCAGCGGAGACACAAAAAATCGAGATTCTATATTTAAAGAACTAAAACAGCAACTGCAAATACATGCTGAAGCTGAAGAACGCCATTTTTATAAACCATTAATTAGTAATGACATGATGCAAGAACACGCAAGACATGGTATTGCTGAACATCACGAAATTGATGAATTAATAGAAAAGCTTGAAAAAACAGAATACGATTCATCAGCTTGGCTTAAGACAGCAAAGGATTTAAAGGATAAAGTTGAACATCATTTAGAAGATGAGGAACACACATTTTTTCAGTTGGCAGGAAAGGTATTTAATGAATCTCAAAAGATGAATTTAGTCAAGCCGTATAAATCTTATATGTCTGAAAATTTATAACATATGTATACACATACGAATGTACGTGATAATTTTGCCAGCAGTCTTAATAATATGTGAGCTATTTCTAAAATTATACACCAAAAATTGTGGTATAATTCAATTTTATCTTATCGAGTTAATTTAAAAATCTATTGAATTAATTACTCAAATAATGAAGTGTTAATTTTACTGTGAAAGCAAAAAAAAGGTGCGATATGACGAGCATCGAATAGGTTAATCGTCTGTAATTTTAAAATTAATAGAATGGAAACTTACACAGAAAAAATTGGCAGTAAACTCAATGAGTTATTAGAAAAGAATTATGATGCAGAAAAAGGATATAAGAAAGCTGCGGAAAATACAGAGAATTTAAGTTTAAAGAATTTCTTTCAAAGAAAAGCCCAAGAACGATACAATTTTGGTCATGAAATAAAAAGTGAATTACAAACTTTTGGAGAAGAACCTGATAAAGGAGGAAGCTTCACAGGTAGCATGCACAGAACATGGATGGATGTTAAAGCAATATTTTCTTCTGATAATGAAGAGGCTATGCTCGAAGAAGCCATTCGAGGAGAAAAAGCATCTGTTGAAGAATACGAAGATGTATTAAATGAAATGTCTTTGCCTGATTCCACAAAAAACGTGTTGTTAAATCAAAAAAATACAATTTATAATGATCTTAATAATATTAAGCGTTTAGAAGATCTAAATGATTAATAATAGTTAGTTGGTTGGTTAGTAAAAAAGGATGAACTCATAGTGAGTTACATCCTTTTTTCATAAGTAGAGGTTCTATTTTCAATATTTTGAGTAGCTTATTGTAATAAGCTAGGGCGCTTTTTGTATTCTCTTGGACTGCAGCCATATTTCTGTCTGAAAATTTTACAGAAATAACTTCTGCTGGTAAAACCTATAGAGTAAACAACTTCAGAAATGTTTAAATCCGTGTTTGCCAACAAAATTTCGGCCTTTTCAATTCTTGCATTTCGCACAAAATCTGCTACTGTTGTAGCATGCATACATTTAAATCCTTCTTGCAGTTTTGCTGGAGAGAGTCCAGTATGATCACATAATTTTTTAATTGAGTGGTCATGATCAGGATTGTCAACGATAAATTCGGTAACCTTGCAGATTTTATTTAACTGTGTCTTATTAAGTTTGTTGTCTTGTTTGGAGCCATAGATTTCACCAAATAGCTGATCTAAATGGAGAGCGACAATGAAATAATAGCGACTTTCTAAGCGTATAGAGTCTACAATTTCAAAAGTTTCAGTTTTATTATGAATCACGCGTAGTTGTTCAGCGATTTTCAGACTATATGACGATACATGTATATGATTTTTTAACAATTTAAAAGAGTCAAACAGTTTATCATATTTATTAGTGCTTTCATTATTTCTGGCAATGAAACGCTTAAAATATAATTCTTTGTCCAAGCTAATTATATTCATGATAAAGTGCATATCCTTACTAATAGATATTTCACCTTCGTTTCCTACTTCACATCGCGTTGAGCTCGATTTATATTCTTCAATACGTTTAGATTTATGATGATTTTTAAATTCATAGAAACAGATACCTTGAGTAACATACATAAAATATAGAATGTCCTTCATATCATTTCCCAACTCCAAAGTAAGATGATCTTTAAGTCTGAAATTTAAGTCTATGGAAGTAAAACCTCGTCCGAAATCTATAAACCTAACATAACCTGAACCCTCATTTGTACTCAAATTATATTGATGAATACCATGACTTAATACAGGGATTTCTGCAATAAAATCAGCTAGATAACTTGCTTGAGTGTTGCAGCTCATTGTAATTAATTGATTTTCCATTCTAATTGAGTTAATAAGGTCTTGAATGTTAAAAAACATATTACTGTAAATTTATTGCAACTAATTGAGCTTGGTTAACACTATTGGGTTTATGTGTGTCGTTATTAAGGCAGTTAAGAGATAAAGTAATTTCTAACACTTTTTTTTAACATTTTAAATTCATATGTGTCAAAAAATAATTTTATTCGAATAATTCCAATTATTGATTTTCACGTACTTGCGTCTATAAAATATGTTTTACAAATTATCAAATACGGCTTCAAAAGAGCGCATTGAAAAAGAGTTCAATGCGAAGTTTAAATATCCAAATCTGTACGAATCAAACCCATTGATTAACGGATTCAAGGAAGAGAGCATTTATATCATAACAGATGAAATGCCCCATCAAATTGTTCCTGGAATTTGGGGTTTACTTCCGAAAGATTTTGAAGATGATTGGATTATTTTTCAAAATGTTAATAACACCTTGAATTTTGACGAAGACATGTTACAGAACGACGATACATTGAATAATCAATTCTGTAGTAAAAGATGCCTCATTATTATAACAGGTTTTTTCACCTCCTATATAAAGAATGGAACAATATATCCATATTATGTTTATACTAAACTAAATAATCCAATTAGCGTGGCAGGATTGTATAATAAACTAAATGATGGTTTTAAAACTTGTACTATACTAGTTTCTGAAGCGAATAATTTTATAAGGAATATTCACAATATTAATGTAAAAATGCCCTTAATTATACCAAAAGAAGCCAGGGAAAACTGGTTAAAAAATGAATCTAATATGGATATAGAGAGTTTTGCAAAAGCTTCGAACGAAATTGATTTACATGCTCACCCAATTGCAAAAGAGTTTTTTAAAAACGACATTGTATTTGAATCTATGTTGGATCCGGTTAGATATAAAGATTTACCTTAATCAATAATATTTGCTTTAAATTTATTTTTCAATTGAGATCGGTATTCGGTTGGTAAAATACCATAGTATTCAAAAAACCGCTTTGAAAAGTAACTCCTGCTTTTATAACCTATAGCGTAAACAATTTCAGATATATTCATATCAAAATCCTTTAATAAGTCTCTAGCTAGTTCAAGTTTTAATTTGCGCACATATTCATTAACAGATTTGTTATATAGTAATTGAAAACCTAATTGCAACCGTTTCGGGCTTAATCCAGATTCTCGAGATAATACCTCAATGGACAAGGGACTTGAAATATTGTCAATAATGTAATCTGCCAACTTATGAATTTGTTTTAAATCGCTCTTTGAAAGTGAATCTGGTAATACGGTCCTATTTTCGTAATTACGATGCTCTAAAAGTTGCATGGCTAAAATAAGATTCAATTGACCTTCTATAGTCAAGGACTTTATCATTCCTGTCTCCGAGCATGCATTCAAATCTTTAATGTAATCAGCAATTCTAATGTTGTAATTACCTAAATGTTGGAAAGCAACATCCGGATTATCCATTCTAAATATGGATAGTATAGAGTCTTGTAACGAATTAATATTATTATTCGCTTTTTTACGATACTCTTGCTTTATTATTTGAATAAAATTAACTTTAATTAATTCATTAGCAGGAAATAAGAAAGAGTTTTCTGCATTTGTCTTATTCGATAATATAACGTTTTGAAAACGCTCAAGATCTACAAATTTTCCATTCGGACTATATTTTAAATTACCTTCAGATATAAATAGAAACTCAATAGGACTATTTCCTGATATTTCAAAAACCATTTTTACGTCTTCATAAAATAGGACATTGTAATCTAAAAGTGAGATTCCCCAATCAAAACCAATAATTCTTATACTACCCTTACCTATTTTATTGTCAAAATGCAAAGTTTGCTCACCAAACTCATTTTTTATTGTGCCTTTTAGGCCTTTGTTGATCTCATCAATAATCTGCTTTATTCCAACAGACTTAACAAATATTGTTATCATTTTAAAAATAAAAATTAAATTTTTAGAATAATTTCAATTCTGGTTGTTAGTGATGCAAAGCACGAATAATCAACAGATTTTGTTTAACATTATACGCACGAAGTTTAACACTATTGGGTGCTTTTAGAGTATAATGATACGTGAAGAAATATATGTAAATGTTTCGCTATGAGGCTTTGTTGCGAACTTGCGATAAATATTGGTTTGGAGTTACACCAAATTTTTCTTTAAATACTTTAGAAAAGTAGCTACGAGAATTAATACCTATTTTGTAGGTGATTTCAGTTATATTTAAAGCAGAGTTTTCAATTAAATCTTTAGCCTGTTCTAATCTTTGATGTTGTATATATTCATTGACCGATTTCCTAAATAACGTTTTAAATCCGTTTTGAAGCGTATTTTGGTTAAGTCCAACTTTTTTTGCCAGGGAATTAACACTTATTCTGGTTTCGAGTTGACTTTCAATAATATCAACTGCATTTTTAACTTTATTAATGGTTGCATTGCGCAATAACGTGCGTCCATCTGGTCCGTTCTTATTGCTTAAATAATTTTCTAATTGTCTTGTGAGAATTTCATAAGCTTTACCTTCTAAAAAGGTTGCTTTCATGAAATCTGTTAAGTCACAATTTTTAAACTCTTCAATTAATTTAGAGATTTCTAGTGTAAAAAAGTTTTTATAATCAAACTGATTAATTCCGTTAACGTCTCTAAATAACATTTCAATATTATCGTCCATGTCTTTAACAAACGCTTCTACTTTAGATTCAAATAATTTACGATTAATTATTAGCGTAAATACATTTATTGGATTGCCTTTTTTTAGTATTAGTGAATGTGATTCATTATTTCCGGCACTACTCATCAAGCATTCCAATTGTTTTATTGAATTGGCTTTGCCGCTCGCGCTGAATTTATGACTTACTGATGAATCTAAATTGAATAGAACGTATAAAGCATTTATGGAATCTTTTTCAAAATTGATTACCAACTTCTTTTTTAGTAGCACATCGATTTCAAAAACACTAAATCCAAAATCAAATAATACCGATTTAATATGACCAGATCCTACTTCTTCAGGAAGATTAAAACATAATTCATTTCCGTCTTCATTAATAGTTGTATTCAGTTTATCTGCAACAATTTGAATTATATCGTGTGCATTTTTTGCCTCGCAGTGAATTTCCAAAATAGAATTTGTTTAAGGAATTAAAAATACTATAATTATTTTTAACGTATTGACTCAATCCATAATTTAAAAATTAAAGAAATTTTGTCTTTCATTTGAGTTAATGAATAATTCTAAAGAGCAAATAAACCTATGTGAATAGTAAGATATTTATACTATAGAAATTTGAAAGTCAAGTTTCTTTTTTAACTTAAAACACAAACACTATGTTACGTTGGACAATAATTTTTATAGTTCTTGCAATTATTGCAGGTATTTTAGGTTTTGGTGGTATTGCCGCTGGAGCTGCTGGAATAGCCAAAGTGCTCTTCTTTATCTTTTTAGTTCTTTTTATCATTTCGCTTATCAGAGGTAAAAAAGTCTAGATTTTATTAATTAACAAATCACTTAAAACAAACACTTATTATGAAGAAACTAGCATATCTATTTTTATTGCTATTTACATTTTCTATTACTTTAAATAGCTGTAGAGATACTAAAGAAAGTGAAGCCGAAGAAGCTGTAGAAGAAGTTGCGGATGATGTTGAAGATGCAGTGGATTGATAACATAAAGAAACTAGTAGTTAGTTAATTAGTTAGTTGGTAGACGGTATGTTACTGAAACATGCCTCTACCTTTTTTTAAATTGAATATTATGGAACAAGAAAGAAATGAATTAGATTATATAGAAAAATATCAGGCTAGGGGTTACACCAGTAATTTCAGATGTGAAAACAACAGTTTAATTGAACTGAAAACAAAAAAAGCTTATAAGCCAGAGCAAGTCATTATAAAACGAGAGCATAGATTTGAGGGCTTAAGTAATCCATCAGATATGTCTATACTTTATGTGATTGAAACAGAAGATGGTATGAAAGGTTTGGTCACAGCTAATTATGGTTCAAATAGTGATACGGAACTCGATGAGTTTTTTAAGAATATTCCCAAAGAAAATGATCAGTCAAATGAAGACATTTAAATTCAGTCTGAAGATCGTGCATCTTGAGAATACTCTTCACCTTCCAGAATTTTAGCGATTTTTGAAGGCGTTTGAATGAGATGATAATTTTCACCATTTATTAAAACAGGACAACAAAGAACTTTAGGATGCTTTTGAAGTACTTTTATCCAATCATCACTTGATAATTTGGTAGAGATATCATAATTTGATTTAAAATCAGGATGATCTTTTGCAACTAAATCTGATAAATTCATGTTTAGTTTTTTAGCAATTTCCGCCCACTGTGTACCAGTGACTTTGGTCTCGGAAATATCTATAATCCGAATATCAAAATCTGATGATTTCAAATATGCTAATGATTGTTTCCCTAACGAAGATTCTGAATGAAAAAATAGCGTATTTTGTCTATTATGAGTTGTTATGCTTCCCATGAGTTTAATTTTAGATAAAATTATTTCTAAAAATCAAATCACTGTAACCTTAATACTTTTAAAATTAACCCAATTGCAATTAAATGAAGGAATTTTTAAAACAAAATAAGAGAGCTATATATGGCGGACTAATCACTTTTATTTTTGTTGCCTTAAGCGTATTTCTATTAGGAAATATATCAGGTTATGAGGCAAAACAGCTGTTAAGTGCGTCACTACCAGGTATAAATATGCTTTGTAATACTATTGTATTGGCTTCGGCTACCATTTTGGCATTGTTACTTACCCTGTTAGCAATAAGCACAAGTACCAAATCAAAATTAAAAGATGGTCATTATCTCGAGGTATTGAATATTGCGAAAATTGATACTTCACTCTTTATTGTTACGCTCATTTTGTTTCAATTATTTAACATACCCATTACAGAATCTGATAATGTGCCAACGGTATGGTTTACTGCTATTTATTGGGCAACATTATTTTTGTCATCCCTGTTGAGTGGTGTTATGGTGGTAGTAATTTTAATGCTATATAATACTGTTAAAAATATTATCCTTATAGTTGGGCTTAAAAAAGATCATTCTTTGTTGAGTGAGGAACAAGAAAAAGTAAAAGAAAACCACGAGGATTTAGAGGACGAGAATGCTAGTTAGGTCGATAAATACGTTTTTCTTATGGCTTTATAATAACTGTTGATAACTTATAAGTAAGGTTTTTGACAAAAATTCTACTTTTGTCTTATAAATTATAATCAAATTATGTCAGATACAATCGAAAAAGTAAAATGTCTTATCATAGGTTCAGGACCTGCAGGATATACTGCGGCAATATATGCTGCAAGAGCCAATATGAAACCAGTTTTATATCAAGGTTCGCAACCTGGAGGTCAGTTAACAACCACTAATGAAGTAGAAAATTTTCCGGGTTATCCAGATGGAATTACAGGACCAGAAATGATGATTGAACTGCAAAAACAAGCCGAAAGGTTTGAAACAGATGTTCGTGATGGTTGGATTACCAAAGTGGACTTTTCAGGAGATGTTCACAAGGTTTGGGTTAATGATACCAAAGAAATACATTGTGATACCGTTATTATTTCAACTGGAGCTTCTGCAAAATATTTAGGTCTAGATTCTGAACAGAAATATCTAAAATTAGGAGGTGGCGTATCAGCTTGTGCTGTATGTGATGGATTCTTTTATAGAAATCAGGAAGTTGTGATTGTTGGAGCAGGAGATTCTGCGTGTGAAGAAGCACATTATTTATCAAAACTTTGTAAGAAAGTAACTATGTTAGTGCGTCGTGATGAGTTTAGAGCTTCTAAAATTATGGCAGCGCGTGTAAAAAATACTGAAAACATTGAAATACTATACAATACTGAAACCGATGAGGTTTTAGGTGACGGTCAAGTCGTAACAGGTGTGCGTGTATTTAATAATCAGACTAATGAAAAGTTTGAAATTCCAGCAACAGGATTTTTTGTAGCCATTGGACATAAACCGAACACGGATATTTTTAAGGATTATCTGGAACTAGACGAAACAGGTTACATTATTAACAAACCAGGAACATCCAAAACCAACGTTGAAGGTGTTTTTGTTTCTGGTGATGCTGCGGACCATGTGTATAGACAAGCTGTAACTGCAGCAGGAACAGGATGTATGGCTGCTTTAGATGCTGAAAGATGGTTAGCTGCTAAAGATTCAACTTTTGAAGTAAGTACATCTACTTATAATTAAATAGTTAAAGAAATTAACTTTATTTTAAAATCCGGGTTATCCCGGATTTTTTTGTTTTTATAGCTAATTGACTCTTCATGATATAAATCATGTTTTAGATTACTCATAACCCCGAAATTTGTAATGCAAAATTAATTTATAGAGGTATGAGAACAATTAAACAAAACGGAATGATGTGGTTATTCGCCATATTAACAGTAATCTTCACAAGTCAAAATATTTTAGCTCAACAATTCAATCTTAATAATTCAAAATCTGACATGTCTATTCTGGGAACCTCCAGTTTGCATGATTGGGAGGAGGTAGTTGAAGAACATTCTGGTAGTATAGAATTGATTGCAGAAGAGGAAACAGATATCAGTAATCTCAATGTTAGTATTGTTGCTGAAAGTATTAAAAGTGGAAAATCTGCAATGGATAAAAATACTTACAAAGCTTTGGATACAAAAAACCACAAGACCATAACTTTTAAAATGATAGATTCTAAAAAGGTCACTGCTTTGGGGAATTCTGTTTATCAGGTAACAGTTTCGGGTAAATTAAGTATCGCAGGTGTCGCAAAAACGATTGATCTATCTTTTAAAATGAAAGTAGCTTCAGGTGTAGTAACCTTGGAAGGTGAGAAAACATTTAATATGACAGATTACGGTATTGAACCGCCTAAAGCTTTATTTGGAACCATAACTACAGGTGATGAAGTAATAATTAAATTCAATTCAGTTTTTAACTAATTAAAAATCAATCTTTAAACTATTAATAACATGAGAACTACAATTAAAAGGACGCTAATTTTTTCGTTAATGTTAATGGGTATAAGTTTATACGCCCAAAAAAGAGATCTGGATAACTACAGAGCTCCAGATAAAAGAGGAATCAATGTGTTTGAAGCACCAAAGGATACCGTATTTACTTTTGAAAATGTAAGAGTAAGAATAGGTGGATCTTCTACGCTTCAATTTCAAGCATTAGATCATGAGAACGGTGTGTCTCAAGACTTAATAGATGATGGTACAGTCATGCCATTGAAAGAAATAGGTTACAACTTTAACTTGGCTACTGCAAATTTAGATTTAGATGTGGCTTTAGCCAAAGGTGTTAGAATGCACTTAAGAACGTATTTATCATCACGTCACCATCCAGAACCATATGTGAAAGGTGGGTATTTTCAAATTGATAATTTGGACTTCATTTCAGAAGGACTATTAACTAATGTTATGAAATATACAACGGTAAAAGTTGGTCACATGGAAAATAACTATGGTGATGCACACTTTAGAAGAACAGATAATGCGCAAGCTATCTACAACCCATTTGTAGGAAACTTAATTATGGATTCTTTTACTACAGAGGTTGGTGCCGAGTTGTACTATCAACGCAATGGTTTTTTAGGTATGGTAGGGTTTACTAACGGTAAGTTGAATCAATCAGTAGCAGAAGGTTCAAATGAGAAAACTGGAGGTGCTTCATTCATAGCTAAATTAGGGTACGACAATCAGTTAACAGAGGATTTAAGAGTGAGATTAACAGGATCAATATACACAACAGGTTATGTTCCTAACAACTATCTTTATACAGCTGATAGAGCAGGTTCTAGATATTACTTTGTTATGGAAGATGTTGATGCTACTGCAAAATCTCCATTCAGATCTGGACGTTTTGATCCTGGATTCAGAAATAGAATCACAGCGGTAATGTTCAATCCTTTTGTAAAATATAATGGTTTGGAATTCTTTGGAACAGTTGAACTTGCAAAAGGTAGAGCATCTGCTGAAACAGATAATCGTAGTACTACACAATTAGCAGGTGAAGTAATCTACCGTTTTGGACAAACTGAAAACTTCTTCCTAGGTGGTCGTTATAATACGGTAAGTTCTGAACAATCATTCGGTGATGTAGATATCAATAGATTCCAATTTTCTGCTGGATATTTCTTAACGAAGAATATATTAACTAAACTAGAGTATGTTTCTCAAACGTATGATGGGTATCCTGTAGATAATATTTTGTATGACGGTAAATTCAATGGTTTAATGGTTGAAGCAATAATTAGCTTCTAAATAACTAATGGTAATTTTTAATTTTCATGTCTTATGTTCACAGATTTACAATTTGAAATTTGTAGCATAAGACATGTTTTTTTAAATTTAATTCTATGAAAAGGATATACCTTTTAGTAGCGTTTTTAATAATCACAGCTTTTAGTACGTCATATTTATCTGAAAAGGAATCTTTAGAAATAAAGGTCAAAAGTGAAAGTGAAGTTTCTATTTCTGGCACTAGTAACATAAACTCTTTTAATTGTTTTTATAATGTTGCCAATTTAGAAGACCCTATTTCTGTTAGCTTTGAATCTAGAGACAAAAAAATGTTTTTTCAATCTACTGTTCTTGAACTAGAGAGTGACTGTTTTGATTGTGGTCATAAGGCTATAAATAAGGACTTTAAAAAGCTTTTGAAAACAGAGTTGTATCCTAAAATAAGACTAAAACTAATTGCAATTGAAAAAGCCTCAAAATTAAGTAACACTTATGATGCACGAGTAAAAATTCACATAGCTAATTGTGCCAGTACTTATACTTTTCCTGTTCATGTGACTAAAGATAACGATATTCAAATTAAAGGAAGTCTCTTTTTAGACTTACGAGATTTTGATTTAGAGCCACCAAAAAAAATGATGGGCTTAATCGTTGTTAACCATGATATTGAGGTGAATTTTAATCTTTATTTAAATCAACTTTAGAAGGCTCTGTCTCTTTAAGTTTGCAATATTTTAAAAGTATCTAAATATATTCTTTAATTCTCAAATTATAACTTTACTTGATAGTTATAATAATTTAAAAACCATTTCAATCTAAAATGTAAAGATTAAAATGGTTTCTTCTTTTGGTTGGTTTTAAATAAGTGTGATTATTTTTTCCGAATTTCTCCAGAAACACCTTCAGTTTTTTCTAATTTTTCAGGATTCCCAAAGTATATAACATCGCCACCACTATTGGCACTCGCTATAAGTTCTTTAGAAGTGTTAACACTAACGCTGGCACCACTTGTTGCTTTAACATTGGATGTATGAGCTTGTAAATCGGCTGCATCTATGTCGCTTCCGCTATTGGCTTCAGCATCAAAATTAGTAACCTTTCCAGTTAGCTCCAAATCGCTACCACTTGTAGCTAAACAAACCAATGAGTTCACGTTAAGGTCTAAATTCATATCACTACCACTATTTGTTTCTAATTTTAAATTTTCAGTGGTTATGGTTTTGGTAGAATAAACATCACTGCCACTTGTTGCCACAATTTTATGAGCATTTTTAAAACTTACTAATACTTTTTTGGAACTTGCAGTTCCAATATTCTCTTCTGTGGTAATTTTAAGAACATTATTATCAATATGCGTTGTGATAATGTCATGCAGATTCCCATCGGCTTCTATAATTATCTTATCAGTATCAGCAGGAGTCAGATAAACATCTAGTCCACGGCTAACATGAATTTCATTAAAACTACCTTCAACGGGTCGTTCTTTGGTTATCACATTACCATCTCCTTTTATTCCTGAATTCCAGTTGGTACTGAACTCACAGGAAAATAAGAGTAAGGCCAAGATTGTAGAAACAATTAATTTAGTTAAAGTTGTCATGATTAGTTGATTTTTTGATTGATTGATTGATTGATTGATTGATATATTTTTTTAATTGTCTTCCGATGTTATTTCAATACCGTTTTCGTCAATATTTACTTTTACTTCCTCACCATTTGCTTTAAAGCCATCGTCATTGATTTCAAGACTTGAATCGGTAGTTTTAATTTCTATTCCTTTATCATTAATTTTAACGCTAGCGCCATCATTATCAACATCTACCTTTAATTGAAAATTTTCATCTGGACAATCTGAACAGATAACATCATCATCAATAACTTTAAGATAGTGTTCTTCCATACCGTTATCTAGAATATCATTATAATAGCTTGAATTTCTATGGAAACTATATGTGTTATCATCAGCATAAAGTGTGGAGCCTTCTGGTAAGTACAAAATAATTTCAACTTCTTGATCACTAAACTTATTTTCTATTTTAGTAGTTAAATAACCATCAAGCAATAATTCATTTCCTTTTAATTCGTAATTATAGTTTATGTTGTTGGCGCGCTTTTTTGCTATTTGATAGTCGCTACCTTCAGCATTTTTTTCAATACTAATTGATGCTAAAGAATCTTTAGTTGAACGTACTATCAAACGAACATCTGAAGAGTAAATAATTTTTTCATCATTTTCATCGCGTAATAGTCTGTAGGAACTTCCATGTCTGTAAACACCTTTTCTATATTCATCATTTCCAACCATTCTAACCTTTAAGGTGTCGTTGGCACTAATGTTTAAAACCTCTTTTTTAGTAACACTAGCATCAAAGGCATGTTCACTTGCTTGTCTAAGTCCAATAACAGTTAAACTAATTATTGATACTAACCAAACACCAAGCAATACGAATTTAGCTATGTTTCCAATGGATTTAAGGTTGTTTATCAGGATTTTTAAACCTAAATAAAACACAAAGAAGAATGGAATGCCTACAGCAAATAATGTTAGCATAGACACCAACCAAACTGGTGTATTGGCTGCATTTGCTGCATCAACAAAATCAAAACCTGGAACGTTAATGAAGTCAGATGCACCAAAAGTAAACAACCCAATTATTAAACCAATTAAGGCCGAAGCACCTGTAATAATTAGAATAACTCCAATAAACTTGGCTAGTACTTTAAAGAAGAACATAAAGATGTCTCCAATGGCATCAAAAAAGGATTGAGACCCTGACTTTATCTTATTACCTTGTCTCTTTAAATCGACGTTTTTAGCAGCATCAGAGACTGATTCTGAAACATTTTTTGCTGCTCCAGTTACAGAATCAGTAACATTTTTTGCGACATCCGATACGCTATCAAATCCGTCCTTGATTTTTTTTTCAATGTTTGAAATATTCACTGGCTCACCACGCATCATTAATTTGTCTGCTGTGGTAACTGCTTCAGGTAATAAAATCCATAACAGTATGTACAGTAGGACACCGGTTCCTGCTCCAAAAATCAATAATATCCAAGCCAATCGAATCCAAAGGGCATCAATACCAAAGTAATGACCCAATCCAGCTGATACACCACCAATATAAGAGTTTTCAGTATCTCTGAATAATTTTTTGGAAGGCCCTGATGGTCTTTGATATGATCGTTTTGGTTCGTCTTCAAAGATTTCATCATCAACAATGTAGTCTTCGGGTTGTCCCATAATGGTAATAACTTCATCTACCTCTTTGTTACCTATGACTTGTTTATCGTGTTTAATACGTTCGCTAAATAATTCGGCGATTCTAGCTTCAATGTCTGAAATAATTTCTGAACGACCTTGAGAGTCTGTAAATGAACGTCTTATAGCCTCAAGATAGCGTTGTAGTTTGGCGTATGCATCTTCATCTATATGAAAGAATATACCTGCTAAATTTATGTTGACTGTTTTATTCATTTTGATTTTTGTTTTTGACTGGTTACTATATTAACTGCATTTTGTAATTCACTCCAAGTTGTATTCAACTCCTTTAAAAACAACTTGCCTGTTTCGGTAAGACCATAGTATTTTCTTGGCGGTCCAGATGTGGATTCTTCCCAACGATAGTTGAGTAGTCCAGCGTTTTTAAGCCTAGTAAGCAATGGGTATATGGTGCCCTCAACTACAAGCAACTTGGCGTCTTTTAAGGTGTCTAGTATTTCTGCTACATAAGCATCTTCATCCTTCAAGACTGAAAGAATGCAATACTCCAGAACACCTTTACGCATCTGTGCTTTTGTGTTTTCTATCTTCATATTCTAAAGCGTTTTAAATTTTTTAAACTGTTCATTTTTTGATTGATTTGATGAAGCTGAAAATTATTCAGCGTTTATTTTAAAAAGTTGATGGTTAAAGGGTAATTAAATAACTCACCTTCTTTAGCTGCTAAACCAGCTCTAACAATGAATACCATTTCTAATAAAAAAGCAATGACTGCCAGAAATCCTAATCCACCTCCAATGTATAATAGAGGAGAAGGCTGGTCAATATTTATGTGGATACTATCAAAAGCGTGAATGTCAATAAAATCTAATCCATTAAAGATGTTAAATAGAAAAAAAGGAACGGTTATCATACCAATTACTAGCGCATAAAGCAAAATACTAATTTGGAAATTGATTATTTGCTTTCCATGTGCATCTATAAATTCAGATTTATCCTTATTGGCTATCCATAATATGATTGGTCCAAGAAAATTTCCAAAGGGTATTATAAACCTTGAAAAGCTAGATAGATGAATAAAAGTGGCTATGTTTTTTTGGTGATTATCGATCATTTTTAAAATCATATAATAGTTTCTTATGCAAATATATATCTAAAAGAAGGTATTATGCAATACAAAGTACTAAAATTTAACAAAAAATTAACAAATTGAGTTGTCGATTATTTTCAATAATTTTAGAAAATAAAATATCACAAAATGAAGCTAACACCTAGAAAAATAAACCTATTCAACCTATTTAAATTACCTGCTGCTTACTTTACAGGCGTACGCGTTACAGAGATTGATGATGTATCTTGTACTGTTTCAGTCAAACACCGTTGGATAAATCAAAACCCATTTAATTCTATGTTTTGGGCTGTTCAAGGTATTGCTGCCGAGTTAACAACTGGCGCTTTGGTGTTAGGAAAAATTAAAACCAGCGGCAAAAATATATCCATGTTGGTTTTAAATAATAATGCCACATTTACTAAAAAGGCCACAGGACGAATTAATTTTATTTGTAAGGATGGTTATAAAATTGACGAAGCTATCAATAAAACTATTGAAACAGGTGAGGGGCAAACCATTTGGATGCAGTCCATAGGTATAAACTCCGAAGGAATTGAAGTATCTACATTTAATTTTGAATGGACCTTAAAGCTGAAAAAATAAGAAGATTTGTAACAAACTTATATTTTAAACAACACATAGTAGTATCAATCAATTAAAATAAATTACAATGAATGCACACGAAATAGACTATATCATTTACGGCGAGGAAATGCAATATGTTGAAATAGAACTAGATCCACAGGAGGGCGTAGTAGCTGAAGCGGGAAGTTTTATGATGATGGCTGATGGTATCAAAATGGAAACCATTTTTGGTGATGGCTCTACCAAGAACAAAGGATTTTTAGGTTCTATATTAGGAGCCGGAAAGCGTATATTGACAGGTGAAAGTTTGTTTATGACCGCTTTTTATAATGATTTATCAGGTAAGCGGAAAGTGAGTTTTGCGTCACCTTATCCTGGTAAGATTGTTCCTATTGACTTGACCAATTACAGAGGAAAATTTATTTGTCAAAAAGATGCTTTTTTATGTGCGGCAAAAGGCGTGAGTGTAGGCATAGAATTCAGTAAACGTTTGGGTCGTGGACTATTTGGAGGTGAAGGTTTTATCATGCAGAAACTGGAAGGCGATGGTATGGCTTTTGTACATGCAGGAGGAACCTTGGCAAGACGCGAATTGCAAGCGGGTGAAACCTTGCGTGTAGATACAGGTTGTATAGTGGGCTTTACACAAGATGTAGATTACGATATTGAATTTGTAGGCGGAATAAAAAATACCATATTTGGAGGTGAAGGTCTATTCTTTGCAAAATTACAAGGACCAGGAATAGTTTATATTCAATCACTACCATTTAGTCGTTTGGCAGGACGTGTGTTAGCATCTGCACCTAGAGGAGGAGGAAAAGACAAAGGCGAAGGCAGTATTTTAGGTGGCTTGGGTGATTTATTGGATGGCGATAATAGGTTTTAATGTTTGAACAAACTTATTAACAAATTTAAATGAATCAAATCCTTATTTATGCTTGAGTTTAATTGATTATTTCTAGATAGATGCAGTTTTCATCTGTTAAAATTTTCTATATGGTGAATTTTGAATGTAATTTTTTTGTACATTTAATCGGAATAATAAAACCGTTCGCCTATAACTAAAACTACTTTTTTAACCAAAAAACCTTAAGATTAATGGCAAGAGCAATGTTTGAGTACACCAAAACGGTACTTAATAAAGTAAGTTTTGATGCTACGTTGTTTTGCAAAGAAGTACAAAAAGCGCTTCAACGATTATTACCGTATGAAATTGAAGAGTTAAAGATTTTTATTCAATCTTTAGTACAGCAAAACCCCGAATTAAATCAATGTCTAATTTATTTAAAATCATAAAAATTAAAAAGCGACCAATTGGTCGCTTTTTTAATAAATTAAACGTGCTATTTTTTGGCCTTACACACTATGGTATCTGCTTCTGGTAGGGTAGTAATATATTGTAACTTGTAATCTTTAAATGAGAATACTTTTTTCTCCTTATAATTGCTTACGTGTAAAAGCCCTTTTGCATTATAAGTGAGCCCTACAGGAACATCCAATGGGTATCCTTTATAGAGTTTGGTGATTTTTCCATGCTCTGAAAGTTTATTAATACTGTTGTCCGTAACGTTTGTAAAAATCATAGCATCTGAATCAAATGATTTAATAATATGAAGAGGATAACCATCTGTGACTTTAAAAGTATTTAAAACTACGCCATCTTCATCATACTTAACGATTTGTGATTTGCTATGTTCTACAACATAAATATGTCCTTTACTATCAAACGCTAAACCATTGGTTTTCTTTAAATCCCCAAATAAGTCATCAGTTGATTTAGTTTTTATTACAGGAACATTTGCAAGGAAATAGGAGCTATAGAGCATGGTACTGTAATTCAGGTTTTGATCTTTCAAAGATTTGTTTACATGAACAGGAGGATATTGAATTTGCAGATAAACAATTAAACAAAAAACAAAAATGATAGATGAGTAAAGATATTTCATAGCAATTTGTTTTGGTGATTGTACAATCAAGGTATTCAAAATGGTACCAAAACACTATTGATAATGAGTAAACGGGTCACTTCAATGAGTGAAATGACTTAAAAAAGGTATGCGATTTCCTTTTATTTTGAAATGGGGCTAATAATTTGCACATTTTGAAATGT
This sequence comes from Hanstruepera ponticola, assembly GCF_012931685.1. GTDB lineage: Bacteria > Bacteroidota > Bacteroidia > Flavobacteriales > Flavobacteriaceae > Hanstruepera > Hanstruepera ponticola. Next base: position 206,604 of record NZ_JABANC010000002.1, on the reverse strand, counting down.
AATGGCTCCACGTATAATACCTGAAATAACGGTTTGCATAGCCTCAATAATCTGCATTTTTAATTCACTCTTATGATAAATTAAACTGACCTCTCGAGCTGGTGCTGGCTCATTAAAATAATGTAAATTTTGTTTGCCTTTTTCACTTAAATCTAACGTGTGTAAATAAGGCAATAATGTCATGCCCAAGCCCTCATCAGAAAGCTTTATTAAGGTTTCAATACTACCGCTTTCCAATTGAAACTGATCATCATTGTGATCCTTAAATGCTTTACACAAGTTAATGACACCATCTCTAAAACAATGCCCATCTTCCAATAAGAGCATGTCATCAATTTCTAAATCCGAAACATCTATTTTCCCAGCATTATAGAGTCTGTGGTGATTAGGAATGTAGCCCACAAAAGGCTCAAAATACAAGACACGCTCCTTTATGTTCTCATGTTCCAGTGGTGTTGACGCAATGGCAGCATCCAAATGACCTTCATTAATACGTGAAATTATCTCCTCGGTTGTGAGCTCCTCAATTTTTAATTTGATTTTTGGGTGCTTTTTTATAAATGTTTTTAAAAACATAGGTAATAAAGTGGGCATTACTGTGGGAATGATTCCTAATTTAAATTCTCCACCAATAAATCCTTTTTGCTGATCTACAATATCTTGAATGCGATATGACTCATTAACAATGTTTTTTGCTTGATTAACTATTTTACGACCAACATCAGTCAATTCAATAGGTTTTTTACTTCTGTCAAATATTTGCACATCCAATTCGTCTTCTAATTTTTGAATTTGCATGCTTAATGTTGGTTGCGTTACAAAGCATTTTTCAGCTGCTTTAGTGAAGTTTTGATTTTCGGCAACTGCCAAAACATAATATAATTGTGTGATTGTCATGTATATCAATATAATTGTGTGATTGTCATGTATATCAATATAATTGTGTGATTGTCATGTATATCAATTTAGGCTATAAAAATATAAAAACTATCAATAAAATTTATGGAAATAGCTGTTAATTATAAATTAAATTTGTGGTAATAATAAAAAATATAAAAAAATGACATTAAATAGTATAGGATTAGACGAGAATAAAACAAAACAAATAGCTGATGATTTAAATCAATTATTAGCAAACTTTCAGATATATTATCAAAATTTAAGAGGTATTCATTGGAATATTAAAGGGAAACGTTTTTTTGACTTACATGTGAAATTTGAAGAATTATATACTGATGCCAACTTAAAAGTTGATGAAATAGCCGAGCGGATTTTAACATTGGGTGTCACGCCCTTACATACATTTGAAGATTATTCAAAAGCGGCTAAAGTGCCTGTGGGACAAAATGTTTCACAAGACGAAAAGGCTGTTCAATTAATCGTAGAGTCTCTAACCGAATTATTAAAAATAGAGCGTCACATTTTAGACAAATCTGATGATGCTAATGATGAAGGTACTAACTCTATGATGAGTGATTTTATAACAGAGCAGGAAAAAACAGTTTGGATGATGAAAGCTTGGTTGGGAGAAACCGTTTAAGTTTCTTTAATTGGTTAATAGTTTAAAGTGGTTAGGTTTTACAGGTATCAAATCTAACCACTTTTATTTTTGAATAATGTCAGTTTGACTCCACTTATCATAGATACTCGACTTACCGTTTGACCATATGATACTTATGCAATACAAGAATACTGTAGCTTGTGGCGTGATCAAGCAAAACCATACCCAAAAAGGTGTTTCAATATTCTTATTGGAGTAATAGAATATCCAATGAACACCTAAATGGGCCATTTCCCATGGCAGGAATTTAAACAAGTTACGTTTAAGTATTGAACCTGTGGAACTAACTTGAATTTTAGTTATTCGTTTTCCAATGGTTGCCCTGTGACTGCCTTTTTCTGAAAAATAGAAATATAAAAATACTGGTAATGTTAAAGTTATAAACCCAATTAATTGACCATTAATTGGGTTTGATGTTTTAAGTAGTGCTTCAAGCGGAGCGACAGAAGTAACAACAACATAAAGTGCCAATGCATAAATTCCTATAACTACATAATCCAAGAAACCTGCTATTAAGCGCTTTAGTAAAAGTGTCATTTAGAAACGAATTACAACTTCTTTGTCTTCAGTTAATTCAAACTTGGCGTCGGTAAATGTAGGAGGTCCATATAGCATTGGGTTATTAGACATACCATATGATTCTTTTGGCATACCATTGACTTCCAAATCCATACGTTGATTATCGTTTTCATCATGCAATACCATAATGGCGTAATCACCTGGTGTTACATTTTCAAATGTTACAATTATCTGTCCATCTTTAACTTTTTCTTTTGCGTTTTGAACACCTTGTCCTTTCATAAAGGTATCTACAGTGTGCAAGCCAATGAGAACATGACCATTGTCGTTTAAAGGGTTGTCAACCTTTACTGTTATTGTAAGTGTTTCTGATTTGTCTTGTGAATAGCCAAAAATTGCCGTTAAGGTTAGTGCAATAAATAGTGCAAGCGTTTTCATATTAATTGGTTTTTTATAATTACAATGTAAAAGTCAGACTATTTTAAAGAAGTATATAATCTGTTTTACCGAATTGTAGTATCTGTATGATGAACTGTAATTATGCTATCCACTATCCACTAAATAAGTCCTCTAGCTTTGATTTCTAGATATTTATTTATCGTATTTATGGTTAAGTCTTCAGGAGCTGTTAGAATACTTTGAATACCGTGCTTTTGAAGTTCTGTGATAATCAGCTTTTTTTCATAAACAAATTTTTCTGCAATGGTCTTTTCAAAAATATCATAGGTGCTAGAGGATGGTTTTTGAACAAGTTTATCCAATTCGGTATTTTCAAAAAAGATAACCACCAAGACATGATTTTTAGCAATAGCTTGCAAATACGGTAGTTGCCTGTGCAGTGCATCTAAAGTTTCAAAATTTGTATAAAGTAATATGAGGCTTCTTTGGGTAAGACTACGTTTAATGTCAATGTACAGCCTAGAAAAATCAGATTCTGAAAAATCAGTGTTTAGGTTGTATAGGGTTTCCAGTATTTGATTCATTTGCGAAGGTCTTCGTTCTGCAACTACCTTATTTTCCACTTTTCTTGAAAACGAAAACATGCCTGCTTTATCCTGTTTTTTTAAGGCGACATTACTAATGACTAACGTGGCATTTATAGCATAATCCAATAGACTTAAGCCGTTAAAGGGCATTTTCATAGCACGACCTTTATCAATTACAGAATAAATAGGTTGTGAGCGTTCATCCTGATATTGATTGACCATTAACTGGTTACGTTTAGCCGTTGCTTTCCAATTGATATTACGTATGTCGTCACCTGGTACATAATCTTTTATTTGTTCAAATTCCATAGTATGGCCAATACGACGGATTTTTTTCAATCCGAACTCAAAAATCTTATTGGAAAAAGCGATGAGCATATACTTTTTGAGCTGTAAAAATGATGGATAATTAGGAACCATAGATTCATTTCCAAACTGAAAGCGCCTAGTTATAATACCTATAGGAGAAGTAGTGTAAATGTTCATATGACCAAATTGGTATTCGCCACGTTTTAAAGGTCTTAATGTATAAGTGATTTTTTTATCAGCTCCTTTTTTAATTATGGTTTGAATTTGAAAGTCACGTTTTTGATATTGAAAAGGCAGCTCATCAATAAGATTGAGCGAAACAGTAAAATTATAATTATTATGTATTTTGATTTCTATAGGATTCTCATCGCCATTGCTCAATTTTTCAGGTAAAATTCGACTAGCTTTTATTCCTTTTTGCTTAAAAAGTAAAATGCTATCAATAATTACGATAGCCAGAAAAACATAGAATAACATGTTTGTAATGACCAATAACCCTGGAAATTGATAAGACAGAATATACAGGAATATCAAGACCATTAAGCTTAAAAAAAAGCGAAACTCTAAATAAATATTTTTAAAAATACGCTTCAATTATCTAGGTATTTCAATAGTTTCTAGGATTTGATCAATAACTTTTTCAACGGTGAAAGCCTCCATTTCACGTTCAGGTGTTAACACCAATCTATGTTTTAAAACGGCTTTTGTACAACGTTTAATATCATCTGGTGTTACGAAATCCCTTCCGTTAATAGCAGCATTTGCTTTTGCTGCATTCAGAATAGCTATGGAAGCTCTAGGTGAGGCTCCCAAATACAAATTGGCATTAGCACGTGTGTTATTTACTATAGATGCAATGTAGTGTAGTAAATGATCTTCAACTAAAATTTGCTTAATCAAACTTTGATACTTTGTGATATCGGCAGCGTTAAGTACAGCATTTATAGTACTATAGTCTAACTTGTCTTCACGTTTATGATTATCAACCAGAATCTGAACTTCATCTTCTAGTGATGGGTAATCCACATCAATCTTGAATAAAAAACGGTCTAGTTGAGCTTCAGGTAACCTATAAGTACCTTCTTGCTCAATTGGGTTTTGGGTAGCAAACACTAAAAAAGGAGCTTCCATTATAAACTTATTGTTATCAATAGTTATTTGACGTTCAGCCATAACTTCAAAAAGAGCAGCTTGGGTTTTAGCTGGTGCTCTATTTATTTCATCAATAAGGATTATATTAGAAAATATAGGTCCTTTTTTATATTCAAAATCATTGGTTTTTACATTAAAAATGGATGTTCCCAATATGTCGCTCGGCATTAAATCAGGTGTAAATTGAATACGACTAAAATCAACATTTAATGTTTTGGCAAGTAGTTTGGCAGTAACGGTTTTGGCAACACCAGGAACACCTTCTATTAACGTATGTCCATTTGATAAGATTGAAATGATAAGCAATTCAATCATATCGTTTTGGCCAACGATTATTTTACCAATTTCTGTTTTTATTTTTTCAACATGGTCTTGCAATGGTTTTAAATCAATTCTATTTTCAAAATTGACATGTTCTGGCGTTGCTTGATTATCGCGTGTTTCGGATTGATTGTCTTCCATTTGATTTTACGTTTTTAAGAATTCTTCTATTTTATTGTTAAGTTCAATGAGTTCCTTTTCTGTATGGTAGCTTTTGGATTTTAAATAAGTTATAAAGTCTATTAGTGCTTTAGTGTCCTGTAAAGTGTTTGATGATTTAACTGCTAATTTCTGAATAAAACGCTCACTAAACTCATTGGTATCTAAATAATAACTACTGCGAACATGCTCAAGAAAGTAAGTAATTTTTTTATGTATGATGTTGGAGTAATCACCATGCTGAAAATATAAGTCACCAATGGTTTGTGTATAATCTATCGTAGCATTTTTTAATGGCTCAATAACTGGAATAATACGCTGTGTACGTTTTCCTTTAAAAATCACAAATAATATAAGAGCTAATAGACTTGTGTAAAATGCCCATTTCAAGGCTTCATTTGATAGTATAAACCGTAAGGGACTTGAGACTATCTTACGACCGCTTTTGTAGTAGTTGTCCCAAATTATTGGTTGTTTGGGTAAATATGATAGTACAGAAGCTACATAATTTTCCTTACCATCCAACATGTGGTAATTAGTAAAAGCAAAAGGATTGCTGTGAAAATAAAATGAGCCACCGTTAATGCCAAAAGCTACTTTTATAAAGTTAACTTCAGAGACTTCTTTGTCTTCATCCCAATAGTAACCCAAAACAGTCGTACTGCTTGTGTCAATAGATGTGATGTAATTATTTTCAATTACATCTGTAAAGAACGTGTTGTTTTTTTCTAAAATAGGATTAGTAAAGGTGCTATGGGAAGGACTTTTTAAAAAGCCTTCATAATTCCTATCAAACTCTAAATGGAGTGTGTCAGCTATTTTTCCATAAAAATAATTGGTGCTAATAAATACTGTATTGCCTTTGTCCACAAAATCTAATAATGATTCTGAACCTTCATCTTCAATACTGATATAATTATTTATTAATAAAATAGTGCTCTTGGTTGAGTCAGGAATTTCTTTGAGTTTTTCGTAAAGACTTTTGGAAGATGTTTCAACCTTCTTGTAGCTACTATTTTTTAGTTCGTTAAAAATGACATAGCAACCTAAAGGAATTTTATCAGCAGCCGAGTATGAGTCACGCCAATTGAGTGCCTTGGGTTTTGATATTTCAGCAGCCATTAATAACAGAATTATAAAGCCAATACTATACAAAGCGAATTTAGAACGTTTATCCATTAAGCACTTTGTTTAGTTTATTAAAATCTTCTTGATTCTTATTGAATGCTGATTGATCAATGCTAAATTCGCCATACCAAACATAGTCATATATATAGGAAATACGTTTAAAATATCCTTTAATAGTAACATCCTGTATTTCGTTCAGATAGTCAGAATTGGTTTTGTCATAATGCCATTCAATGACATTTTTGCTAGTTAATTTTTTGAGTGATGCTAAATATAAATAACGCGTTGCCAGACGATAGTTGGAATCTTTCAAAGCCTTTTTAATCAACGCATCAAAATTGACTTCGGTAATGTTTTCTTCTACATATTTAAAGTTCTCTATAGATTGTTCTTCTGTTTTAAAAACAGTGCTCAATGGTGCTTGTAAAAAGAATTTAAAAAGCAGATAAATGGAGCCGAGAGCCAATAAACCGTACACAATATATTCCATGGTTTGATAGTCAATAAAATCAATGTCAATTCCAAATAAATCGCCTAACCATCTAAAGAATTTTCTGAAAATATCTTGAATAAGATTAACACCTCCAGAATCATTAATATTATAATTGAAATCATCTCCATTGTAACGGTCTTTTATTCCGTCTTTAAAATACTCTACGGTTACAGTAGAAGAGTCTTTTTTTATCTTTTCTTGGCCGAAAAAAAAGTGAAATGGGATGATATATAACCAAACTGAAAAATAAGTTGTGTATGTAATTCGTTTATTCATTAACACCAATTTCTTCAATACGTTCTCTTAAAAATAAATTATATTTTTCTTCATGCAGATTAAAATATAACACGCCATAAGCCAGTTGTGACAGAGCTTGAGAAAAAATAAATGTTAAAATAAAAATGGCAAAACCCATTGTGAACATGACCGTTGCAAACACGCTCGTAGATAAGTCGATACCGCTTTCTGCTGAAAAATAAGTGTAAATAGCTAAAATAAAGCCTGGAATAGCAGCAATCAAACCAGCAATCATTAAATTTAGAATACCAATGATCAATCCGTAAAATACTACACGCATAAAATTACCTGTTGTATAATTCATACCTTCGGTGAGAGCTTGCCCCACACTTTTTCTGCTTGAAAACATGACCATAAATGATAATCCAAAAAATGCTGAAACTGTAAAATTTAAAGCATATTGTGCAATCATACCCAAGAATGGTATAATGGCCAAAACAAATGTGGCTATGAGGTAAATGATATAAATTACAATACCAATCAGGATTAATAAAATTAAGTCGCCTAATTTATTAACGATAGCCTGCCAAACACTTTTGGCTTCAACATGACCTTTGTTTTTTACATATTCACTTATATAGGCACTTGAAAGGCTATTGTTAAGAAAAGCTGTTGCCGCATAAATAATTAGGAGTACAATGGCACCTAAACCAACATACATGTTATTATCAATATTGCTTCCCATGCCAAACCGAAAATCACGACTTGCCAAACCCATAAAGCCTGTTACTAAAAGATAGGTTCCAATTATGGTTAAAATGATACTAATGGCGTTATAGCGTAGATACAAATTACTGTAATGTTTGAAGTTGTACTTTAAGAATAAAAAATACGTATTGATTATGTCTCCAAAAGTATTTCTTGTACGTAGTTCAATATAGGGTTTCTCACTCATGAGTAGGTTACTTATTAATTACTGATAATTTTCGATTCAAACGGATTGGGTAAATAATATAATAATAAACAATAAGGCTTAATGAAGCTAAAATAATGCTGTAGGATAAGGTCCAATGCATGTGTTCGCCAAACCGTGTGAAAAAGCCTTCAATAAAACCAGCAATTATGAAAAAAGGAATGGTGCTTACCACTATTTTTAGCCCGTCTTTAGCGCCTTTCATGAAGGCCACACGTCTGGAGTAGGTTTTAGGAAAAAGAAAGCTATTGCCCATTACTAGTCCAGCACATCCTGCAATAACAATTACAGATATTTCGATGGTGCCATGCAGCCAAACGGTTGATGTTTTTTCTAAAATACCATAATTATAGAAGAATGTAATAAAAGCACCTAGCATGATACCATTACTAAATAGTACATATATAGTTCCAACACTAAACATTACACCAAGCGCAAATGCTATAATGGCCACTCGGATGTTGTTGATGGTTATCCCCAAAAATGTGCCTACCTGACTACCACTTTTATAAACTGCCATGGGTTCGCCATTTTCAATATTTTCAATAGTCATGTTTACGTAGCCATCACCTAAAATAAGTCTCACAAAACTAGTGTCATTTAAGGTTGAAATCACACCAATTAAAACAGCTGACATAAAAATTAAAAAGGCGTATAGGAGGGTTTTGTGATATTGTTTAAAGAACAATGGAAATTCATGTTTCCAGAAAGAAATAATCTTGTTTTTTGATTCTCTTTTAGTAATGTATATTTTCTGATGTGCTTCAGATGCCAACGAATTCAAATACAACAACGTCTTACTATCAGGGTAGTAGGTTTGAGCATAAGACAGGTCATTTGTTAATTGTATATAGTATGAAGCAAGGTCATCAGGATTTATTTTTACATTATTGTGTAATGCCTTTTCAAATACCATCCATTTTTCCTTATTTTGCTTCACGAAAGATGCTTCGCGCATAGAAAAATTAAATTTAAACGAATATACATTTCCATGAGCAAATTAGCAATTAACACTGCCCAAAATGTCAATTTAGATTATAAACTTATTGGCATCGGTGAACGCTTTGTGGCTTTCTTGATTGATGGGTTAATTTTAACGGCTTATATGTTTGTGGTTGAGAATTTGGTTGAGATTTCTGCAATTTTTGATGTAGATAGTTGGACACGACGAGGGTTTTTAGGACTATTTTTATTGCCAGCCTTTTTTTATTCACTACTCTGTCATGTGTTGTTTGGTGGACAGACTGTTGGTAAAATGATTATGAAAATAAAAGTAGTTCGTTTTGATGGTTCACCCACGCAGTGGTATAATTTTTTAGTAAGGTGGATGCTGCGTATTGTGGATATATGGCTGTTCTTTTCCTCTATTGGTGTTATGAGCATTTTGCTATCAGAAAAAAAGCAACGTATAGGCGATGCTGCGGCTGGTACAGTTGTTATTAGTGTAAAGAAAAAACACAAAATTACAAGTACTATTTTGGAGGACATTACAGATGATTATCAACCCGTATTTAATACAGTAACCCAATTAAGTGACAAGGATGTGCGAATAATTAAAGACACGTTTATCATTTCTAAAAAGAATAATGATTTTAAAACATTAACAATCTTACGCAATAAGATTTGTGATGTCCTCCAGGTAGAATCTGATTTATTTGATAAGGAATTTATTGACACCATCTTAAAGGATTATAACTACTATACACAAAATATGTAATGTTTTACTTTATTGATATTTTAGGAACCATTGCCTTTGCTATTTCAGGGGTTTTGGTAGCATTGAGTAAGAAGATGGATCCCTTTGGAATATTAATCATTGCTTTTGTAACGGCCGTAGGAGGTGGAACATTACGTGATATTCTTATAGGAGATACACCAGTAAGTTGGATGGAAAATCTAACCTATACTTATGTAATAATTGGTGCTGCTTTTTTTGCAGTAATCTTTAAAAACAAAATTGATTATTTAAGAAAATCATTGTTTTTGTTTGACACCATTGGTATTGGGCTATATACGGTTGTAGGAGTTGAAAAAGGTATTTCGGCAGAATTGCATCCTATAATATGTATAGCTTTAGGTACTATGTCTGCCTGTTTTGGTGGTGTTATTCGTGATATTCTTTGTAATGAAATTCCTGTGATATTTAGAAAGGAAGTTTATGCAACTGCTTGTATATTGGGCGGTTTATCTTATTTTCTCATCAAAAAACTGCCAATTGATAACAATGTGGTTTTTATTATTTCTGGAATGGTAGTTATCGTAACGAGGTTACTAGCGGTACGTTTTAAAATTAGTTTGCCGAGTATTTATAAAGAATAAAATTTACTCACGGTTATTTTTCACTAACCACTATTCAATAATCTCCACATTTTTAATATAAATATTGCGCATAGGCCATTCGCCACCATCCGTTTTTTGAGCTGCAATTTCATCAACGACATCCATGCCACGTATTACTTCTCCAAAAATTGTGTATTCACCATCCAAATGATGGGCACCATTTTCAGCTTGAACTATAAAAAACTCAAAGGGAGAAGCTAGCTTATAGGCGTTTTCTATCTCGCTACTTGGCATACTTACAACACCTCTTTTGTGTTTAAAACCACGTTTGGTGTCTGGAGGCAACAAGTAATAACCAATTTTTTTACGTTTACGTTTTACCTTTGGGTCATCCGTATTACCTGCTTGAATAATGAAATTGTTGACCACTCTATAAAATTGGGTTTTGTCAAAATAACCGCGTTTGGTCAAGTAGATAAAGTTAGCGCGATGGAATTTGGTTTTATCATAGAGTAAGATATCAATTTCACCAAAGCGGGTGGTAATGCGTACTTTGTTTTCTTTGTTCTCTTTTTCGTATTCCAAAAAGAATTCCATGGCATTGTCATCAGTTAAATAAGGAAATTCAGGCTCTTGGTTTGCCGAGGTGTCCTCTTGCTTTACTTGCTTTTCAGTTGATGAGGTTGGCTTTAAGATTGTATTTTTTTGTTTGGATTGTTTATCTTCACAACCTAGTAGAACAATACTGATACCAATTAAAAGAATCTGTTTCATAAATGAATTTTGATCAATTTTTAGAATCTGCTTCAAAAATAAAAAATATCCCACTACCAGCAGAGGCTTCGCAGTTTAAAATGTCGCCTCCTTTTAGATTAAAACTTCAAGAAATACAAAGGGATAATATAAAAAAAGCCAAGCATGCGGGTGTAATGGCACTTTTTTATCCAGATGATAAACGCCTGACAAAATTAGTATTGATATTGCGAAAAACCTATAAAGGTGTGCATTCCGCACAGGTTGGTTTTCCAGGAGGTAAGTTAGAGCCTGGTGACAACAGCCTTATGGAGGCAGCTGTGCGTGAGACCTATGAAGAGATTGGTGTGCCTCGGCAAGAGATACATGTTTTAAAGCAAATGACACAAGTTTATATTCCACCAAGTAATTTTTTTGTGCAGCCTTTTGTTGGTGTTGTAAAACACAAACCGTTATTTGTAAAACAAGATGATGAGGTTGAAGCCATTATTGAAGTTGCGTTAACGGATTTTATTGATGAATCCAATGTGATAACCGAAAGAGTGTCAACATCCTATAAGGTTGATGTGGTTGTCCCAGCATTTAAATTAAATGGTCATGTGGTTTGGGGAGCTACAGCTATGATGTTGAGCGAAATAAAAGACTTGTTAAAAGAAACGCTGTAAACTATCAGTTTTATTACATTTGTAATCTTAACTATCAAGGAAATTTAAACATGGGATTGTTCAAAAAAAATCCTTTCGGACACATACTCTTTATAAAAAAATGGCTTATCAGAATACTGGGAGCTGCCACTCATAGGCGTTTCAGAGGGTTTAATGAATTACAAATAGAAGGTTCTGAAATCATTAAAAATTTACCAGAAACTAACGTGTTGTTCATTTCCAACCATCAAACGTATTTTGCTGATGTTGTTGCCATGTTTCATGTATTTAATGCGAGTTTGAGTAATCGTGAAGATTCTATAAAAGGTATAGGTTATTTGTGGAACCCGAAATTGAACATTTATTATGTAGCGGCCAAGGAAACCATGAAAGCCGGATTACTACCAAAAATATTAGCTTATGTAGGTTCTGTAAGTATTGAGCGTACGTGGCGAGCAGAAGGAAAGGATGTAAACCGACAGGTTAAAATGAGTGATATTTCTAATATTGGTAAGGCTCTAAATGATGGTTGGGTAATTACATTTCCGCAAGGAACAACAACGCCTTTTAAGCCTATAAGAAAGGGTACAGCGCATATTATCAAAAAATACAATCCTGTAGTTGTTCCCATTGTTATTGATGGTTTTAGACGTTCATTTGATAAAAAAGGACTACGTATTAAGAAGAAAAATATTTTACAGTCTATGGAAATTAAAGAGCCATTGCAAATAGACTACAAAAATGAAAGTGTTGCTGAAATTGTTGAAAAAATAGAATATGCTATTGAACAGCACCCATCATTTTTAAAGGTTATTCCTCAAGAAGAGTTAGAAGCTCAAGAAGCATTGAATGCACAAAGACGTTGGCGTTCATAAACCTAAAACTAAACCTCCATTTTCTGAAGTTCTCGGTAGTTTTTATTAAGTCTGCCTAGTAAAATGCCATAAACCAGCCAGTAAAATAATAAAAGCACACCAATAGCTATAGCTAAAAACAACATGGTTGTTAAAATAAAAATAGCGTAGAACTTAAGCACTTCACCATCGGCAGCTGCCTTTTGAACTTGAGCAATGATTTGTGGGTCTTGATCAAATTCTATAAAAAGAACAACGATTACGGAAACTATTAAATAGCCTAGATTAAAAGCGACATAGTGTTTTACAGTACGTCGCGTTTTGAGAATGTTTTCCATAAGAATCTTGGCATTGTCTGTAACCGAAATATTACGATAATTCTTAAAAAACAAATAGAAAAAATAAGCCAAAATAATGTAGCCAACTACAGCTAATGGGATGATAATAGCATCAGCATTGTATTCATTAAAGCGTTCCATGCTTTTAGTATCCTTTAGTGCAAAGGATATTATAATCCAAAATACAAATTCAATGATACTGATAATAAAAATCCATTTTACAATGGATGATGATTTCTTTAATATCATCTTATACAGATCATTATAGGAGAGTTTCGGGTAATTACTATCCGATTTCTGCCAATCTTTTTTTAATAAATCTAATTCATCCATAGTATTACGGATTTAAAATGGTTCTTAACTTTGTTTTCACACGATTCATCTTCACACGAGCATTCACCTCGCTGATACCCATTGTTTCACTTATTTCTCTATAGTTTTTGTCTTCTAGATATAAAAACACGAGTGCTTTTTCAATATCGTTTAATTGATGCACGGCTTGGTAAAGCAATTTCAGTTGCTGTTCTTCAGTGTCATCATACTCTTCACTTTTAATTTTAAATTCAAACGCATCAAAAGCTTCAGTGTTTATAGTCCGTTTCTTTTTTCGGTAGAGCGTAATGGCTGTGTTTAGGCCAACACGGTACATCCAAGTGCTAAATTTTGCTTCGCCACGAAACTTTGGAAAGGCTTTCCAGAGTTGTATGGTTATTTCTTGAAACAAATCATTGTGTGCGTCCTGATTGTTGGTATAAAGCCTACAAACCTTATGCACGATGTTTTGGTGCTTCTCTAATTGCTCGATAAAACTATGTTCTAATTCTTCGCTCAAATCGGTTGTTTAGTTACACTATATGTAACATTAATTTAAAAATGTTACAGACTCATGAAATATTCTATAAAAATAGTCTTTAAGTTGGGTATGTTGTATCTTTGTTAGACATTTTTTCTTACAAATATTATGAACATTCCCGAGTCCAATTTCCCAAGACTAATCATAGTTGGTGGCGGTTTCGCTGGTATTAATTTGGCTAAATCACTAAAAAACAAACCCATTCAAGTTCTTCTAATTGATAAGCATAACTACCATACGTTTCAACCTTTATTGTATCAAGTTTCAAGTTCAGGGTTAGAGCCCGATTCCATTGCTTATCCGTTACGGAAGATTATTAAAAAATCAAATAATGTTATTTTCCGTTTAACTGAAGTCCAAGAAATCAATCCTCAATCAAATTCTATAGAAACAACTATAGGTACTATTTCTTATGATTATCTGGTTTTAGCAACGGGTACAACTACTAATTTTTTTGGTAATAAAAATGTGGAAGCCTATAGCATGCCTATGAAAACGGTACCTGAAGCACTGAATATTCGTAGTTTAATTTTACAAAATTTAGAAAAAGCTACCATAGCAAAAACCGAAGAGGAGCGGAAGGCCTATTTAAATTTTGTTATTGTTGGTGCAGGGCCAACAGGTGTAGAGTTAGCAGGTGCAATAGCCGAACTTAAAAATCACGTTGTTCCGCGAGACTATAGAGATTTAAATGCTCAAGACATGCAAATACATCTTTTGGAAGGTGCTGGCAGAGTCTTGCCACCAATGAGTAAGCAAGCATCTGCCAAAGCTGAAAAATTCTTGAAAGATTTAGGTGTGCAAGTACATTGCAACACTTTAGTAAAAGAATATGATGGTAAAAAGGTTGAAACCAATTCGGATTTAGAATTGGAGTCGGAAACCTTAATTTGGGCAGCTGGTGTAACAGGAAGTCCTGTAAAAGGGTTGGCTGCCAATGCCCTTATGGAGCGTTCAAATCGCTATAAAGTTAATCGGTATAATCAGGTTGAAAACTACTCGAATATTTTTGCTTTAGGAGACATTGCATATATGGAAACTGAAGCCTTTCCAAAGGGTCATCCACAGGTGGCTCAACCAGCAATTCAGCAAGGGCAATTATTAGGTAAAAACATCATGAATTTGATAGCGAATAAACCGATGCGTAAATTTAAATATAACGATAAAGGTTCCATGGCAACTATAGGAAGAAATAAAGCAGTTGTCGATTTAGGGAAGGTAAAGTTCGGTGGATTTTTCGCTTGGTTTGTTTGGATGTTTATTCATCTCATGTCACTCGTTGGATTTCGAAATCGCGTGGTCGTTTTCTTTAATTGGGTGTATAATTATGTCAATTTTGACAAAGCAGCACGTTTGATTATACGTCCTTTTGATAAGTTAAATAAATAGTTTATCAAAACTATGCAAAAATATTGATTATCAATTTTATAAAAGTTAACTATAAGCAAAATCTATCGTTGTTTTAAGAGCCCAAAAACGATAAAAAGCTGTGCGAAAGCGTATGTAAACATAATACTAAAATTTGAATATGCCAAAGGTGTATAAAATTTGTTGATTGCTAATAAACTATCTGAAATTAAAAATAAAATGGCACCAATAAGAACAAAATTGTAACTCACTTTACCTAAACTACTTTGACGTAAAAATGCGCTTGTTGCCATAGTTAAAATTACGAGCATGTAAAAAAATACCGGTAGAAGCATCGCGCCTAAATTGCTTTTTATAATATAGAATAAACAACCTCCATAAACTAATAAAACACCAGTAAAGAGCCATGGTTTTTTGTTGGAATCTCTCACTTTTAAAAACACCAAAATATATAGAATGTGAGCCAATAAAAAAGACGCCAAACCTGCAGTAAAAAAATGAGGCGATTCATTAACAAACATCAATAAAATGTCTCCTAAAAGAGAAAACACCAAAGCACCTAAAGTTATAGTTTTAAATTTTTGAGAAATGGACTTGCAATGGTACCAATAGAATAGAATAAGTGATATAAGTAATGCTGGTTTTGCAAAATAATGCCACTTGGTATAATAGTTGGCGGTTAGTATTTCAAATAACAGGATAAAACAAAACAGGATAGTGAAGTTTTTATATGATTTAGTTAGCATACTTTGTGATTTCTTCCAAAAATATGCAATTCATCATAGATATTTAACTGTTCAGTTTCTTTTAGTTTCGTTATTTTTGGTTTGTGAGCACTTTTGCTGTATCAATTAATTAGCGAACAGTAAAATCATTAACATGAAATCACTAACCTTCCTATTATTCTGCCTCAATGCATTGTCACTACTGGCACAAACCACTATTTCAGGTATCGTAACCGATTCTAAAGGTAATGAGCTAGTAGGTGCCAACGTTTATTTGGACGGCACTTATGATGGAGCTACATCACAAGCCGATGGCTCTTTCGCTTTTGTCACGCAAGAAACTGGACAACAAACACTTATTGTTTCATTTTTATCTTTTGAAACCTACAAACAAATTGCCGATGTAAGTTCATTCAATAATATCACTGTAAAACTTCGCGATGATGTTAATTCTCTTGATACAGTCGTTATTTCTGCGGGAACCTTTGAAGCAGGTGATAACAGTAAGGTTTCGGTTTTAAAGCCTTTGGATGTTGTTACCACTGCTAGTGCATTAGGCGACTTTGTTGGTGCTTTACAAACATTACCTGGAACATCAACAGTAGCCGAAGATGGTCGTTTGTTTGTGCGTGGTGGCGATGCCAACGAAACGCAAATTTTTATTGATGGTATTCGTGTATTTACACCGTTTACACCAACAACAAATAATATTCCTACGCGTGGTAGATATTCACCATTTTTATTTGATGGTATAACCTTTTCTACAGGTGGTTATTCTGCTGAATTTGGTCAGGCGCTTTCCAGTGTCTTATTGTTAAATACTATTGAAGAACCCGATCAAGAGAAAACCGATATTGGTATTATGAGCGTTGGTGCAGCATTAGGGCATACTGAAAAGTGGGAGAAAAGTTCCTTAAGTGTTAATGGTTCCTATATTAACTTGGCACCTTATATTGCCTTGTTTCCAGACCGTAACGATTGGGATAAACCCTTTTATGGTGGTTCAGGAGAAGCTGTGTTTAGACGTAAATTTAATTCTGGGATGCTAAAACTTTATACAGCTTTTGATGCTGGTGGATTCGCCTTAACCCAAGAAGACATTAACATTCCTGAAGGAGTTTACACAAAGTTGAACAATAATAATTTATATTTTAATGGTTCATATCGTGGTATGCTGACCGATACTTGGTCTGTTTTTGGAGGGATGAGTTATACCTATGCCAAAACCGATGTGCAATTTATTAATGACGAAATAATAGATACCGAAAACTCTTTTCATGCCAAGCTGAAATTTAAACGTCGTTTTAGTAGCCGATTTAAATTGAATTTTGGAACCGAATATTTTGCAACCGATTTTAACGAGAATTATCGTAACCCCTTTACAGAAGCCATTGATTATGGATTTAATAATAATATTGCTGCAGCTTATACCGAAGCCGATGTTATATTTTCCAAACAACTCGCCTTAAAGGCCGGTTTGCGTTTAGAGTACAGTGAACTGTTCAAGCAGTTTACATTATCACCACGAATTTCATTTGCTTATAAAACAGGACAAAACAGCCAAATGTCCTTGGCATACGGTAATTTTTACCAAAACCCAAATAGTGCTGTTTTAAAGTTTAATCAGGATTTAGAAGCCGAAAACACACAGCATTATATTTTAAATTACCAGTTAAACCGTGAAGGACAAATATTTAGAGCTGAAGCATATTATAAAAATTATGACGATCTAGTAAAATACAATACCGAGTTTACCATGTTTAATAGTAATTATACCAATACAGGTTCTGCCTATGCTACAGGATTGGATTTATTTTGGCGCGATAACAAAAGTTTTAAAAACCTTGATTACTGGATTAGTTATAGTTTCTTAGATACCGAGCGTGATTACCAGAATTATCCAGAAGCAGCTACGCCAAGTTTTGCCAATACACATAATCTTTCTGTGGTAGGAAAGTACTGGATTGAAGATTGGAAAAGTCAGGTAGGGATAGCTTATGCGTTTGCTACAGGTAGAAGTTACACAGACCCCAATTTGGGTGATTTTTTAAACCAAAAAACCAAAAACTATAATAATATAAGTTTGAACTGGGCGTATTTAATAACCCAACAAAAAATATTGTATGTTTCTGTAAATAATGTGTTGGGTACACAAAACATTAATGGATACCAATATGCCAATACGCCAAATGCTAATGGTGTGTTTGATAGACGTGCTCTAAAGCCTGCAGCAGACAGCTTCTTTTTTATAGGCTTTTTCTGGACCATAAGTGAAAATAAAACCGATAATCAATTGGATAATTTATAGAACTTCGTGCTTCACTACTAACTGACCGATTGTAACCAAACCAATTAAGAGTATTAAGACTAAAGACAGGATACGAAATTTTGTTTGAGGTATATAGGCCAAAATCCTTTTACCTAAATAAGAGCCTATAATACCAATAAGAAATAAAAATGGCACATATTTCATATCATGACTATGAATGTAGCCGTTTTGATAATAGACAAATGTGCGTGAGAAATCTATCATGAAATCTATAAAAGCGGAAGTAGCAATGAACGCACTCTTTTCTAAATTAAATGCTGCCATAGTCAAACCCCTAATAGCACCTCCTGTTCCTAATAAACCCGCCGAAAATCCAGAAAGTGAGCCACCAAGAATGGCATTTTTCTTATTAGGTAAAACAATAACTTTATTCTTTATTAAAAAAAATAAACTAAAGGTCACCAAAAATATGCCTAGAATAACTTCAAGATATTGACTGTTTACATACTTGGATAAAAAGCCGCCTATTATAACAAAAAGAACCGATGGAATTCCAATTTGCATCAGTAGCTTTTTGTCTAGCCCTTTTCTAAATAGAAAAATTTTACTCAGATTACTTGACAAGTGAAATAAGGCTGTTAACCCTAAAACTGAATAAAAATCAAAATAAAAGTTAGCAACTGGAACAAAAAAAACGGATGAACCAAAACCACCTACGGTACCAACTATTTCAGCTATTAATGCAAGAAATAAAAAGATGTAACTAATATCTCTCACTCAAATCACTTCAGTTTTAGCAATAAATAAGAAAAGGATAATGCGGTTGATTTTGCACGTTGTTCATTGGTTGAGGCACCTGCATGACCACCTTCGGTATTTTCGTAATAATAAATAGGGTAGCCCATATCCAACATTTTAGCTGCCATTTTCCTAGCATGACCTGGATGCACTCGGTCGTCTCTTGTGGAGGTATAGAAAAATACTTCAGGATAGGCTGTATCTGTTTTTAAATTGTGATAAGGCGAGTATTTTTTAATATAGGCCCATTCTTCAGGTACATCAGGATTACCATATTCGCCCATCCAACTGGCACCTGCCAATAATTTGTTGTAGCGTTTCATGTCTAATAGTGGTACTTGACACACAACAGCATTGTATAAATCCGGACGTTGTGTAAAGGCTACACCAACCAATAAACCACCATTACTACCACCCATTATGCCTAAATGTTCTGGTGTCGTAATTTTTTTTGCAATGAGATCTTTAGCAACAGCATGAAAATCATCATAAACGCGCTGTCTGTTTTCTTTTAATCCTGCTTGGTGCCATTTGGGTCCGTATTCGCCACCACCGCGAATATTAGCCAAAACAAACACGCCGCCTTTATTTAACCAAGATGAACCAAAGCCTCCAGAGTAAAAGGGTAGGGAAGACGATTCAAATCCACCATAAGCATATAGTAAGGTTGGATTACTACCATCTATTTTCATGTCTATTGCACCAACAACAAAGTATGGAATCATTGTTCCATCTTGTGACTTGGCCATAAACTGCTTTACCTTGTATTTACTTGCATCAAAATAAGCAGGTAAGGATTTAAAGGCCTTAAATGTATTCTCGTGCGCATTGGCAGTAAATAGAGTTTCCGGAGTTAGGAAATTTTCAAATTGAAAATAGTAGTCGTCAGATAATTCATTGCTGTTGACTATTGAAAGTGTTCCGTAATCAGGTGCATCAACTTTTGTGCTACTCCATGAATTATCTTTAAGCGTGTAGATGTGTAACTCACTGATAACGTTGTTAAGGACATTTAAAAGCAAATGGTTTTTGGTTGTTGAAATACCTGATACGCTAGAAAAGGCATCAGGTTGGTAAATAAGATTAACCGTATGTTTTCCATTTAATAAATCGGTCATATTCAAGCTAATTATCGCACCTTGCTTATAGGTTGTACCATTCACGCTCCAATCTGATTTTAAATCAACTAGTAATTGATTATTCAATACGCCACTTGGAGCAGCGTCATCAGGAATATCCAATGTCACAAGTTTGTCATTGTGCCAAACTTTGGTATTTCGAGTAAAGAATGTTACGGCTTGAAATATTACAATATATTTTTTATCGCCATCTCGCAATACACTTGGCCAAGAGCCAACATCGGTTTGATTTCCCTCATGAATTAATTGTGCATCTTTTAAATCTGTGCCACGTTTCCAGAGTTTAATTTGATTGGGATAGCCAGATGTGGTCATAGTGTTTTCACCAAAATCTGTAGCAACAATAATAGTGTTCATATCTACGTAAGTCGCACCACCTTTGGCTTCTGGAATAAAAAATTCATCTTCAATAAATTGCTTAGTGTTAACATCAAATTCTTTTGTAACTACTGCATCACCACCACCTTTTGATAATTGTACTAAAAATCTGTTATAATCTGGATACAAGCCACTAGCGCCTTTGTAAACCCATTTTACACCATCTTGTTCTGATAGTGCATCAATATCTAGCAGAATTTCCCAGTTTGGATTTCCACTTGTATAGTCTTCTTTCAAAGTTCTTCGCCAAATACCTCTCACATGATCTTGGTCTTTCCAAAAATTATAAACGTAATTGCCATTGGTAGATGGGTAAGCAATACGGTCTGTTGAATTATAAATTTCGAAAGCCTTATCATAAATGTTTTGGTAATAAGGTGATTTGGTGAGCTTTTCTTCTGTTTTTTTATTTAAGTCGGTAACAAAAGCAAGTGCTTTTTCACTGTCAACTTCTTCCAACCAAAGATAAGGGTCTTCTTGTGCTTGCATATTGATATTTAAAAGTAAAAGGGCTGCGGAAAGTAAAAATAATTTTTGCATGTTGTTGGCAGTTTGCTGTGAATATTAAACACTAATTTAGTGAATATAGAACAGATTCAACTGAAAAGCACCAAATGTTTAATTGTTTACAAGTTGTTTTAATAATTCTTTATCTTTTTTTGTTTCAAATACAGATTCAGCTTGATTGATTAAGATAGTTATTTGCTCGCTTATTATGGATTCATAATCGTCTTGGTGCTTCACTTGTTTTTTCAAATAATGCAACATATTTAAGAGTTTTTGCACAACTGTTGGGTCGTGCTTGCAATAGGTGCGTAATGATGCCATCATATTGGTTAATAGGGATTCAAAAGTAATAACAGCTACTTCACCGTAGCAAGTTTTTGATTCTTTATCAAAAATTAATTCAGAATCGTTTTTAAGTAATCGTAAAGCAAGTAACTCAGTAAGATAATCAATACCATTTAAAGCAGTGCCTGGATCATTAATTCCTGGTGACATAGCCTTGACAATTATCTCGCTAATTTGCTTGAAAGCTAGATTGTAATTTTCTTTAACCAACTCGTTTTTAGATAGGTATATATTAGAAAAACAATTTGCAAGTTGATCATCATCTAATGGTTTTTCAGATAGCAGAAATGACTCGTTTTTTAAAATAAATAAACCTTTGGGCTTAATGATTTTAATTTTAGTTTCACAGTTCTTGCAAAATTCTATAATGCCTTCTACATTGTAATTTTGAAAGTAACCACTAGTTTTATAAGTATAAGCATGCCACGATTCTGTGTTGTAGGTTTTTGATGGTGAAACAGGGTTTTCGTTTTGAATTGTTATCATTTTTTGTAAACGCTTTTTGGCCTGTTCGTATATGGCATCAAGTATTTTGGAAATTTGAATACTTTGTGACATGTTATGAATGAAATAAATAAACGCACCCAAGCACACCATGGTTGCTAAAATACCTAAAAGAACGGCAAAGCCTGGTAGGTTATATTCCTCACCATTAGGTTCAATTGTAAACATGGTAAAGATGTTGTAAACAATTGTGGCCAAATAAAGTCCTAAAATTATTTGATTCCGTTTGTCAGAAACCAATCCTGGCAACAATCTAGGAGAAAAATTACTGGAAGCCTGACTCAATAAAAGCATCACCATGGAGAAGCTAAATACCATCATAGAAATCAGTCCAGTTATGCAAACGCTTAAAATATTTAAGGCTGTGTTGCCATTTTCAACAACCAAAATTGGTGTTGTTTCCAATAGAAATTTTGAAATACCTTGCTCCTCAAGGAGTATCATTAATAAAGAAAAGGAAAAACCAATAAACGTTAAAACAGTAGGATAAAAGGCTATATTGCCTTTTATGTTTTTGATTATAGAATAGAGATTGTTGAAAATTTTAGACATACATCACAGTTTATCTGAAAGATACAGTTTTTATAAAACGCATCCTATCAAAAAATGAATGCAGCTAATATTTGTAGCATTAAGGCTATAATTTTTTGCTTTAAGTTAATCGCTTACAAAACATATGAGGTATAGCTGAAGTTACCAATGCTTTACGTTATCTTGCCCATGAATAACTTTCCTAAAATCATTTGGTGTTTTTTCATTCAATAGTTTTAATCCGCCTGACGCTTGTATTAATTCTTCAAAATGAATTTCTCGGCTGTCATATTGATTTTGATTAGCATAGGTAGTTATTAAAATAAAACTGTAAGGCGTGGCTTCATTGGGTTTAATTTCTAGTAACTCATAACTTTCAATATAGCCTCTTTTCATAGCAGCCTCACGCAATACTTTCCAATTATTTTGATAATAGTAAAGTGTTTCAGCGTGGTTGTCGTTCAGTACAGTAACAAAATCAATAGAAGATTGCTTATCGTTAGTTTGTGCATGGAATGTATTTATTACAAAGAAAAAAACAATACCAGTTAATAAGTTTTTCATAGTGTTTAGCTTTAGAAGTAACAAAGTAAAAAATCTTTCAGCTATTAGTTGTTAAGGAATATTTAAATCACTTATGTAAAGATGATATTTATCATGTTTTTTCTAGGCTATTGTGTTTAACTTCAATGATATAAATATGAATATTATGAAGCCTAAAAAAAATCCCAATTTAGAAATAGGTCGCAATAGTGGTATTTATTTTGCTATTGGACTAAATGTGATGTTGCTTTTTACATATTTTGGTTTGGAGTATAAAACTTATGACAAGGATATAATTGCTCAAGATATTATTCTATTGTCAGATGATTTAGAAGATGATATTCCAATTACCAATATTGATGCGCCACCACCTCCGCCACCACCACCTGCAGCTGCTGCACCAGATGTTATTACCATAGTAGAAGACACTGAAGAAATAGAAGAAACAGTTATAGAAAGTTCTGAAGCTAATCAAGAAGATGAAATTGCAGAACCAATTGAAGTGGCAGATGTTGAGGTTGTTGAAGTAGAAGAAGAAGTGTCTGTTCCTTTTACAGTAGTTGAAAATGTACCTGTGTTTCCAGGGTGTGTTGGTAAGAATAATGCAGAATTAAGAGATTGTTTTGCTCAAAAAATGAATGAACATATCAAAAAACACTTTAAATACCCAGAAAGTGCCTTAGAAATGGGTGTGCATGGTAGAGTATTCGTGTTGTTTGCTATTGATTCCAACGGTCGTGTATCTAATATTAAATCACGAGGTCCTGCTGCTTTACTCGAAAAAGAAGCAGAGCGCATAATTGGTTTGCTGCCCACTATGGAGCCAGGTAAGCAACGCGGAAAACCTGTAAAAGTGCCTTATAGTATTCCAATAAATTTTAAGATTCAAAAATAAGTTAGTTGCCCTTTTTAAGGGCATCTAACTTTTCTTGCGAATAACTATTACCACCATCTGTATTCATAGCTTTTTGGTAGGCCTCAATGGCCTTGTCGGTTTGTTCAACAGCGGCATAATAATCTCCCAATGAGTCATAAACATTAGAACTGTTGGGGTAGTTTTTTACATTTAATTTAAAGAAGGCTTCAGCTTTTTTTGGTAAATCATTTTGTAAACAACCATAGCCTATTTGATTAATCAAGCTTTCGTCAGGTAATATGGTATATCCCATATTATTTGAGACGGTCGCGTAATGTGATTCTATTTTGCTTATAACAGTTTCAGCATTTGATTCGGGATTCATTATTAACGGGATTAAATCATTGTCAATATCATACCATCCAAAAATATAACGTAAGCCATCATAGGTAGAGATTAGAGGGACACTTCCATGGGTATCTTCATTATAGTATTTGTAACTAAAATCTAATCCACTAGTTGAATTTGGAACAACTTCTTTTGAGAATGTAAGAATATCCCGAATGTGCTGCGTAGTTTGTGTTGTATCTTTTATAACCGTATTAATGGTCATATTTGAATCCATAGTGTTGGCAATGCCTACAAATAATTTTTCATTCAAATATTGTTTCGAATTCAAAAGCGTTGAAGCTTCCTTAAGTGTGCTAGATTCAGCCCACCATAAACTCGGGTCAATAGCAATGTAGCTGTTAAATAATTCAGGACGCTTTAACAATGTGTTAATTACAGTTAATCCACCCAACGAATGACCAATATATACTTTGTAAGGACTCGTTGGGTATTTCTCGTCAATATAAGGCATGAGTTCCTTCTGAAGGAAATCCATAAATGCTTCGCCACCACCAGAGGTATTGGGTTCATTCATATTTAAATCCTTTGTAGGCGTTAAATCACGCATCCTGTCCGTATTCGGGATACCAACTACAATCATTTTAGGTACAATGGTATTGCCATTAATAGAACTTAATTGATGAATCATACCAACTACTGATGGGAAATGCGCACTTCCATCTAGTAAATATACAACAGGAAAGCGCTCTCCAGAATTAGGTTCAGTAAGTGGCACATGCACCCATAACCTGCGAGGTTCATTTAAAACGGTTGATTGAATGGTGTCAATAGAACCAATATTTATCATGCCAAAATCGATATGTTGAGCCGTTCCCTGAAAACAATACAAGAGACTGGCTAGCGCAAAACAGATTAGTGATTTCATTTTGTAATTGAGTTAAAAAAAGCAGGCAAAGGAAACTTTAGGTTGATTAAAGGTATAAAAATTTGAGCCTAACAAACGAAGTTTAACAATTCATCATAAAAAAATAACAGTTCAGATGTTTCCATTTTACTTCTCTTTGATTTATATTGATATTTGTACCTGTCAATTAATAACGATCAGTATAACACTAAAATCATCATTATGAAGAAATTACTATTTATTGCTTTTGCATTATTTTTTGTTAATGTACAATCCCAAAATCAGTATGAAAAAGGTATGTCTAAAGCTTTTGAGCTTTGGGGTTCAGGAGACATGACTGCTGCTGAACAATTATTTGAACGCATTGCCAAAGCAGAAAAAGATGCCTGGCTCCCTTATTATTATGTAGCTCAAATTAATAGTTTGAAAAGTTGGGAAGAAAAGGATATTAATGTGCTCAAGGCTCAATTGGATAAAGCGCAAGAATATATAGACGTAGCAAAAAGTATAAGCCCGAATAATCCTGAAATTATGGTCCTACAAGCACATATTTATACTAATTGGGTCGCCTTTGATGGTGCAACCTATGGTATGAAATATGGTGGAGTTGTTGCTGAAATATATAATAAGGCATTAGGTTTGGCACCTAAAAACCCAAGAGTAGTCTATAATAAAGCTGAATGGGATATGGGAAGCGCGCGCTATTTTGGAAAAGATACAGCTCCATATTGTGAAGATATCAAAAAGTCAATTGAGCTATTTGATAGCTTTGAACCTGAAACTAAATTTTCGCCTAATTGGGGAAGGGAGCGTGCTGAACAAGTGTTAGCTGAATGCAAAAAATAATTATTGAATTCTGATTACAACGTATGAACAAACATGTAAAAAATATCATTATTACATTCTTTATTGGAGTTGGTGTTTTTTTAATTGGAAATTTTCTTTCTGATGGATTCAATTTTGATAATGCTAAAGATTTTCTTATAAATTTTGTGTTTTATCAGTTGTATGCTTTTGTACTTGGGTATTCTAATATGTATTACTTTACGTTTTTGGAATCAAGAAATTGGAAAAAGAACGAAAGCATTAAGCGTATTGCTATTGGTTTATTTGGTTCTGTTGTTATTACATTAATCGGGTTATTCTTTTTAAGAATGCTCACTTCATTGTATTTCTATAATAATTCTTTTGATCAATTCTTAAATAATGAGAGTTGGAAACCTTATCAATTTGGATTATGGATTACCTTGAGTATAGTTGTGGTTTTTCATGTCATATACTTTTATAATAAGTATCAACAGAATAAAATTAAAGAACAGAAGGTAATAGCAGGTACGGCTAGTGCCAAATTTGATGCTTTAAAAAATCAATTGGATCCACATTTTTTGTTCAATAGTTTAAATGTACTTACCAGTTTAATTGATGAGAATCCTGATAATGCACAACGTTTTACAACATCTTTGTCTAAAGTGTATCGCTATGTTTTGGAGCAAAAAAATAAGGATTTGGTTTCAGTTGATGAAGAATTGAATTTTGCCAGAACCTATATGATGCTTCTTAAAATGCGATTTGAAGATAGTATTGTCTTTGAAATCCCTGATAAAGCTTCAAATCCTGAAAGTAAGGTAGTGCCTCTGTCTTTACAGCTGTTATTAGAAAACGCTGTTAAGCACAATACTGTTACATCAAGTAAACCATTACATATTAAAATTTATGAAGATGAAGGGGATTTAATAGTCGAAAATAATTTTCAACCTAAACAAATTATAAAAAAGAGTAGTGGTGTAGGATTGAGTAATATCATGCAACGCTACCAATTATTGACAAACAGAAAAGTTAACATCAATCAACAAGCAAACCGTTTTGCAGTAGCAATTCCTATGCTTACAAAACAAATATCAATTATGGAATCAAATTACACAAATAGTAAAGAAGAGGCTTATTATAAGGCCAAGAAACGCGTAGAAGAGATTAAGGGATTC
Organism: Hanstruepera ponticola; assembly: GCF_012931685.1. Classification (GTDB taxonomy): domain Bacteria; phylum Bacteroidota; class Bacteroidia; order Flavobacteriales; family Flavobacteriaceae; genus Hanstruepera; species Hanstruepera ponticola. Next base: position 179,844 of record NZ_JABANC010000002.1, on the reverse strand, counting down.
TATGGTAATATCATTTCTTACATAGTGGTTATACCCTTTCTAATCTTTATAAATTATAGAACATCATGGAACTTCCAATGGTTTTGGTTTCCTGTTTTGGGTTGGGGAATGGGAATAGTTTTCCATGCCTTTGGAGTTTTTGGTTATGGTAAGAACTGGGAAGAGCGTAAAATTCAAGAAATTTTGGAGAAAGAAAATCAACGTAAAAATTGGAACTAATGGAATCAAATTTTGATAAACAAAAACGACTAGAACGTGCCAAAAAGCGCGTAAAAAAGATTAAAGGGTTTTATTCACATGCTTTGGTCTATGTGGTCATAAATCTAATGATAGTCATTATCAATGTACAAAATTTAGGTCCTGGAGAGAGTTACTTTCAATATGAAAATTTTTTCACGCTATTTTTCTGGGGAATAGGTTTAGCAGTGCATGGTCTTTCGGTTTTTTTACCCAATTTTATATTAGGGAAGAATTGGGAGGAACGCAAAATTAAAGCGATTATGGAGCGCGATAAAAAACACTGGAGTTGATATGAATCAAGATTCAAATAAACCTTACCAATTACGGAAAGCAGAAAAAAGAGTAAAGGAAATAAAAGGCTTTTATGTTCATTTGTTTGTGTATTTCGTTATTAACCTGATATGGATACTAATTTTAGTTGTTTCAAATGACTTGTCAAGTTATACGCAATACGGTTTTTGGGGAATGGGATATGGTCAAGTTTCTATGGCGATTTTTTGGGGAATAGGTATCTTAACACATTGGTTTTTAGTGTTTGGAAAGAACATGTCATTCTCAAAGAAATGGGAAAATAGAAAGATAAAAGAGTTACTTGATAAAGAAAATAAGTACTGGGAATAAATTAATTATTCTGTATAAATTATAAGTTAATGAACGTAATAATAATTGAAGACGAAAAACCATCTGCAAGGCGGTTGCAGCGCATGTTAGACAAATTAACTATTCAAGCAGAGACCATGCTTCATTCTGTTGAAGAGTCGATTGAATGGTTTCAAAACAATCCACATCCAGATTTGATATTTTTAGATATTCAGTTGAGTGATGGCTTGTCGTTCGAAATTTTTGAAGCTGTCGAAGTGAAATCTGCAATCATTTTTACAACAGCTTATGACGAATATGCACTTCAGGCATTTAAACTTAATAGCATAGACTATTTATTGAAACCTATTGATGAGGACGAACTGAATAAAGCCATAAAAAAATATCAGGAAAATCAACCACAAAAACAACAAGTTACAATAGATTTTAATGATATAAAGAAACTATTGATCAATCCAATAGAACGCGAATACAAAAAACGATTCTCTGTCAAGGTTGGGCAGCACTTAAAGCTCATTAATATTGATGAAATAGAATGTTTTTTCAGCGAAAATAAAGGTACCTATTTACATACCATTGAAGGTAGAAACTATCTCATTGATATGACTTTGGATCAGTTGGAGGAGGAGTTGGAACCACAAATGTTTTATAGAATAAACAGAAAGTTTTTTGTAAATATAAATGCTATAAAAGATATGGTAAGTTATACCAATTCAAGACTTCAAATAAAACTAAATAACTATAACGACCAAGAAGTTATTGTAGCACGAGAACGTGTTAGAGATTTTAAGAATTGGTTGGAGTAATCCTATTCTTCAATCCTATTATCATCAAAGGCAGATGGTAATAATTTAGGAATAAACTTAATTACTAAAGGCAATAATAAAGCACCACCTGGTAACATAAAAATGGCCAGGCTAGGTATGGATTTAAAAATATCAAGCAATTGTTCGTTTACTTTTTTCTGCTCATCATCATTAAGGTCACGTACTGTAGATTGTGTGAGTAATTTCATTAATTCCTTGCTTTCGCGTAATTCATTTAACAAACGTTTGCTGTTTCTGGAAATCAGTTTGTTAACCATTTTACTCGAATTATCGTAAAAGGTTTTTACAAGGTTTTTAGAACTTAATAATGCAATTTTATCTTTATGCTTTTCATAGAAAAAATTAATAGACTCCATGGCATTGGCAATAATGTGATGATCCAACTTTAAATCACGACCTAATTGGTTCAAAAACTTTTTCTCGTCTTTATCAATAACAGAATCACCCCAAGTAGCCATACACGCTATATCAATTATATAGTAAGATTCTTCAATTGTTTTAATTTTACCTATAGCTTCATGATAGCTTATTTTTTGACTGTGCTGATAGCGTAGTGATTGTTCAAATAAATTTATTAAACTATGGTCATAATTGCTTTTTTCAACTTTAGCATTTAAGGCTTCCACGACAATAGTTTCAATGGATGACTCAAAATTCTTTATGTAGGATTCAGAAATTTTATTGTTCTTCAAATACGTCTTATAGGCTAAAATGTCAGTAAATAATAAGGCGTTAGTAATAAAGTAATTAAAGCTTTTGTCAATGATGTTGTCATCAATTTGAATGCGCTTGTGAATTATTTTCTCTAATAGGCTATTTGATTTCTTTTCACCCAATAAATCAGAAAAAAAAGTGGTTTTATGTGCATTTATTTTAGTGTAAAAATCAATAACACTATCTGCGAAATCATCGTTACTATCAGAGATATGGTGTGTATAATAAAAGGCTAACAGGAAATTTATTTTACAAATTTCCTCATTTGTAAAGTCATCATTTTTTATAAGGTTACCAATGACCATGATATTGCTACCATATATAAAGCCACAATATCTTAAGCTTTCATAAAAAGAAATGATTGCTGTCTTATTTAGTTTTTCAATAAGAACAGCATCCTTGAGTAGTTTTTTTATCCAGCCATTAGCCGATGGATTCATGCTATTAATTTTATTGGGTAAAGATAATTTTTATATCCATAAGAAGAAGCCTTTTTTCCTTTAACAAAATATTAACAAAACCGACTTTCGTGTTTTTCCGTAGGTATGAGTGAGAATCAAAAATAATTAACAAAAACCTCACATTATGAAAAACATGAAAATTTATTTAGGAATCGGAATTTTTGCGATTGCTGGTTTCCTATTAGTTGCAGCCGACCATATTGATGCGCCAGCCGTATCTGGTGGCACAAGTGATGTTACTGATTTCTATGCCTTCCAAGGTGAAGATACAGATAACGTTGTATTTGTTGCAAATCTACAAGGTCTTTTGGCGCCTGGATCAACAGACGCAGCCACATTTGATGAAAATGTGCTTATTGAATTCAATATTGATACCGATCAAGACAATGTTGAAGACCTCGTTATTCAAGCTATTCCTAGAGATGGTAAAATGTACTTTTTTGGGCCAGTAGCACCTTCAATTACAGGATTAAACAGTTCTATTATGACAAGCGCAACACAATCAAGTGTTGATATTTCTACGAGAATGACGCCAGTTTTAGAGCAAAATGCTGGAATGAAATTTTTTGCAGGACCTCGTGATGATCCATTCTTTATGGACTTTGCACAGTACAGTGATATTATAGCTGGAAACGCTACCGGATTTGATAATCCAGGCAGTGACACCTTTCAAGGAACTAACGTATTGTCAATAGTTGTGGAAGTACCAAAATCAATGGTTGGTGGTTCTGGAACCGTGAATACTTGGGTGGAATCAAAAAGAAAACAATAATAAACTAAAAGACTTTAAATTATGAAAATTATAAATATAAAATACCTAATAATGACATTAGCTTTAGCAGCAATTAGTTTTAATTGTTCTAATGATGATGACTTTACACCGCCAAATAATGGTGGAGGCAATAATGAACCTGATTTTTCAGGTGTATATGCCCAGCAAGATCAAATGGGACGTCCTGCAGTGAATACTGTGTTTGTTTCAAGTGGAAGTAAAAATATGTTTAATACTACTATTCCTACGCAACAAAACGCAGCCTTTCAAAGTATGTTTCAAACTAATTTAGAAGCTTTAAGTCCTGCTTTTGCAAACCCAGGTGATATGAATGCACTTGGACAAGACTCTGCAGCATTTACTACGCTATTAGCTACTGATGTGCTTAATCTATCATTGGATGGTGAAACCACGTTTTACAATCCAAATTCTGGTGCACTTCTTACAGGTCGCGCTTTAACAGATGATGTGATAACTGTTGAGTTGTTATTGATTTTTGGAGGTGAGGATTTTACAGAAAATCCAACCTTATCCAATGATAATGTAGATGCAAACGACAAACCGTTCTTAACCTCGTTTCCCTACCTAGCAAGCCCTTGGTAGGGTATTAAAAAGCATCAAAGTCTGCCTTGACTTTGATGCTTAATCTAAACCTACAAAGATACGAACACAGCTTTTAACCCAAACCATTTCTATCAATTTGCCTTATTATTTGTGAATATAAATTATTAATTAAACACTATTTATTATGAAAAGATTTAGACAAATTTTTGGAATCAGTTTGCTGTTAGGCGCTGGTTTATTCATTATCGCAGCAGACCACATTGATGCTCCAGAAGTACAAGGTGGTACAAGTGATATTACTGATTTTTATGTTTTTCAAGGAAAAAACACAGACAATATGGTATTTGTTGCTAACCTGCAAGGACTGTTAAGTCCAAATGCAACAGCAAATGCTAGTTTTGACGAGAATGTCATGATTGAATTTAATATTGACACCAATGGTGATAATGTTGAGGATTTAGTAATTCAAGCCATTAAAAAAGACGACAAAATGATTTTTGTTGGTCCTGTAGCGCCTTCGCAAACAGGTTTAGTTAGTACGCTTGAAGCTTCAAACTTTGGTAACGATGTTTCTAAAGTAGAAATCACGCCTTATGGTTCACCAGCAATTATAGGTACATCAAGAGATGGTATGTCATTTTTTGCCGGTCCTAGAGACGATCCGTTTTTTATGGATTTTGCCCAGTACAGCGCTATTATAAGTGGCAATGCAACTGGATTTAATAATCCTGGATCAGACACGTTTGCTGGTACCAATGTGCTATCAGTAGTTGTTGAAGTTCCAAAGACCATGATAGGTGGTTCGGGAACAATCAATACGTGGGTAGAATCAAAAAGAAAACAATAATCCTTAAAAAACGAAAATCATGAAAACTATTATAAAAACACACGCTTTCTTAAATGATGTTAGAAAGGTGTTTGCTCAAAAAACAATAATTATAGCTGTTGCTACATGTTTTGCTGTCGTAGCTTTTAGTTGTAGTAAAGAGGACGAGATAACCAATGCGTCTGAAACGGAAATAGCAAGTAAAAAAGGTGGTCCTTTTAATGCCGTTTATTTACAAGAAGACCAAATGGGAAGACCAGCAGTAAATACAGTATTTGTAAGTTCTGATAGTAAGGACTTATTTAATGTAACTGTACCTTCCGAACAAAACGGATTATTTCAATCCATGTTTCAGAATAATTTAGAAGCCTTAAGTCCGGCATATGCCAATCCTGGTGACACAAATGCTTTAGGTCTTGATGCAGCAACTTTTACTGGACTTTTAGCTACAGATGTTTTAAACGTTTCATTAGATGGAGTAACAACCTTCTTTGACGGAACCAATGTGCTTACAGGTCGCGCTTTAGCTGATGACGTCATAACGGTAGAGTTATTACTAATATTTGGTGGCGAGGACTTTAGTGAAAACCCAACATTATCCAATGATAATGTAGATGCTAATGACAAAGCTTTTTTAAGCGACTTTCCATATTTAGCATCTCCATGGTAAAATAAATTCAATCAGGGCATGCTACGGTGTGCTCTGATTTATTAAAACAACAATAACAACAAAAAACACAATATGATGACATTAACAACAAAAAATATAATCGTATTAATCTGTTTAATGGTCATGATGAGTTGTCATGATAACAATAAAACAGTAACAGATCCAACTACATATAATACATACCTTGAATTAGTCGAGAATGATGCGTTGCAAATGGTGAATAATGATTTACTATTTTGGGAAAAAAAGCTAGAAAAAGAAGAAGGACAGTTTCCATATCTTGCCAAAATTGCAGCCTGTCATTCTCAATTATTCAACGCAACTGGAGAAGTGGTTCACTTAATCCAAGCTGAAAAAAACTTACTAGAAGTTAATGAGCGAACTAATTATAACCATGCAGGCTATTTAAGAACGCTTGCAAGAAATTACATTTCGCAACACCGCTTTAAAGAAGCCTTACAACTACTTAAAAAGGCAGAATTAAATGGCGAAAATATTTCTGCGACCTACAAAATGCTTTTTGACGTTCAATTGGAATTAGGTAACGCTGCAGATGCCAAAAAGTATTTAGAACGTATCAAAAACTTTAGTGATTTTGATTATTTAATTAGACTCTCAAAATGGAGCGATCACGAAGGTAATTTGGATGCGGCTATTAAGTATATGGAAAAAGCCACAGCAATTGCTGAATCTTCAAATATTAGCACAACCATGCAATGGGCTTACACCAATTTGGCGGATTTTTATGGACATGCAGGAGAAATTCAAAAATCTTATAACCATTATATCAAAGCATTAGAATTAGATCCTAACGATGCTTATGCCAAAAAAGGAATAGCCTGGATTGTGTATTCCTATGAGCGTAATCCAGAAGAAGCCATGCGCATTTTAAATAGCATTACGACCAATTATCAAGTGCCAGATTTGTATTTGCTTAAGGCTGAAATAGCTGAATTTTTAAATAAAGAAGAAGACCAGATAGAAAACGTTAAGACCTATCAGCAATTGGTTTCAAATGAGCTATATGGAGACATGTACAATGCTTACAACATTGAATTGTATGTCAATGAAAAGGAAACAGTTAATATGGCTATTGAATTAGCCCAAAAGGAAGTTCAAAACAGACCAACAGCGCAATCCTATGATTTATTAGCTTGGAGCTATTATAATAAAGGAAATGTTAAAAAGGCGTTAAGCATTATGGAAGATTATGTGGTTGGTTATACTTTTGAACCGCTTGCTATGTATCACTTGGCAATTATTTATAAAGCCAATGGAATGGATGAAAAAGCCAAGGAATTAAAAGCTGAATTGGAAGCAAGTCTTTATGAACTTGGACCAGTTATGGAGCAAGATATCAAAAGAATTTAACCAACAAACCAACTTTAATTTATGCTTTTTAATATTAAACCCATTTTTTTATTTGTTTTCTTTTTCTGCTGTCATTGGATCATGGCACAAGACGATATTAAAGGTCTTGTTTTAGATGATTCAGGGCAACCTCTAGAAAACGCATATATCTATAATACAAACTCTACAAGTCATGCACATACATTAGCTAACGGGTCATTTATTTTAGAAAATAATCAGCTAGGTGACACCTTAAATATTGGGCTTTTAGGATTTGAAAAAGCCATTATTACTGTCACCAACACACATCTTTCAGAAGGGTTAGAAGTCAGTTTAAAGGCGAAAGCCATATTACTAGATGAACTTATTATCACTGAACAAGTGAGTGCACTTAACAGTGTGGCTAAAATAGATTTGGAAACCAATCCTGTAAATTCCTCACAGGAAGTATTACGAAAAGTGCCTGGCCTCATTATTGGACAGCATGCAGGAGGTGGAAAGGCAGAACAGATTTTCTTACGTGGTTTTGATATTGATCATGGTACCGATATTAGTTTGGCCGTTGATGGTATGCCTGTAAATATGGTATCTCATGCTCATGGACAAGGCTATAGCGATTTACACTTTTTAATTCCAGAAACAGTCAATGCCATTAACTTTGGTAAAGGACCGTATTATGCTAATAAAGGTGATTTTGCTACTGCTGGTTTTGTAGATTTTAATACCAAAGACAGGCTAGAAAGCAGTGAAATTAGTTTGAGTATTGGTCAGTTTAATTCCTTAAGAACATTAGGTATGTTTGACCTATTAAAAAACAACAAACGTTCCAATGCTTATATGGCTCTTGAATACATTGCCTTTGATGGACCATTTGATTCACCACAAAATTTTAACCGTTTAAATCTTTTTGGGAAATTCAGTACCTACTTAAAAGGCAATGATAAATTATCGGTAAGTATATCTCATTTTACGAGTCGTTGGGATGCATCTGGACAAATACCACAACGCGCTGTTGATAGTGGTTTAATCACACGATGGGGAGCCATAGATGATACCGAAGGCGGAACTACTTCTAGAAGTAACGTAAATGTGAGTTATAACGCTTTGTTAAAAGAGGATTTGCAATTCAAGTCTAATGTATTTTATTCCAAATATGACTTTGAGCTGTTTTCTAATTTCACATTCTTTTTAGAAGACCCTATTAATGGTGACCAAATAAAACAACATGAAAGCCGAAATATTTATGGGTTTAACACCCAGTTCATAAAAGACACCCAACTGGGAAATATTGAAACCAAATTAACATCAGGTTTTGGTTTACGCCATGATCAGGTAGATGATGTCGAGTTATCACATACCTTAAATCGGAATGAAACTTTAGATTATTTGGCTTTAGGCGATGTAAATGAAACTAATATGTTTGGGTTTATTAACGCCGAATTTGAGTTGAACAAGTTTGTAATTGCACCAGCTTTGCGTTTGGATTACTTTAAGTTTATGTATAATGACGACTTGATAACGCCTTATGAAACTCAAGCTGAAACTAAAACAACATTCAGTCCTAAACTGAATGTCTTTTTCAATCAGAATAAAAACTTACAATGGTTTTTAAAATCAGGAATTGGTTTTCATTCTAATGATGCTAGAGTAGTGGTGGCACAAGGTGGTGAGGAAATATTACCAAAAGCCTATGGTACCGATTTAGGCGCTATCTGGAAACCCTTTCCAAAAATGGTGTTCAATTCAGCTGTTTGGTATTTATTTTTAGAACAGGAGTTTGTATATGTCGGTGATGCAGGTATTGTTGAGCCTAGCGGAAAATCAGAACGTTATGGTTTAGACATTGGTTTGCGTTATCAATTTACAGATTGGTTGTATTTTGATACCGATGCTACGTTTACACATGCAAGAAGCGTTGATGAACCAGAAGGTTCCGATTACATTCCTTTGGCACCAGACTTTACACTTACAGGAGGTTTGGCTATTAATGATCTAAAAGGCTTTTCGGCAGGCATACGCTATCGTTATATTGATGACAGACCAGCCAATGAAGACAACTCCATTGTAGCTGAAGGCTATTTTGTAACCGATTTAAATATGAATTATGCCCTAACCAAAAACTTGAGTTTTGGCGTAGTTATAGAAAACGTGTTTGATACCGAATGGAACGAAACCCAGTTTGCAACCGAATCACGATTGCAAAATGAACTAAATCCAGTTGAAGAAATACACTTTACACCTGGTACACCATTTTTTATGAAAGGTGTTGTAAGTTATAGATTTTAAGAATTTGTTGTTAATGAAGAAACTAACAAGAGTCTGAAGTTTTATACTAAGAAGTTTGTTAGGAGTTTTTTGTTAGTTGGAAAGCGTCTGTGAAAGCAGACGCTTTTTTTAACTTTCAATTATGGACATTTAAATATTCATCAATTGAAGATACAAGTTCCATTGCCTTAGATAACGCATCTTTTGACCTTTCTATCTCTCCATTAGATCGAAATTTTCTCCCTATTAGGGTATTTTCCAAAACTGTACTTTCTCTTAAAATGGCAGTATTGTCAAGTTCTGGATCCCGTTTTTTTGAATAAGGATTTGAATTTGGCAATAGTGAACCAAACTCAACTTTATTATAGGTAAAATCTTCAATGTGATTCTTTACGAATTGATTGTTTTCATTTGTTAGGCTTGAAATTTTGTCAACCATCGCATAATAGCTGTAAATTGCCTGGGTTAAATCTTGATTTTTAATCCATTGAAAATGAGAACCAGATTCCATAGAATTAAAGGTTGTAGTAGTTGGAAAAAATGTTTTTTCTGTCGCTATATGAAATATACTATCAGCAAAAGTAGATAAAGGTTTGTCGCTATATTCAGGTAATGAAATAACTCGAAAAGAAAAATCAACAGCTTTCAATACTTTTTTGTTATACGCAATTTGCTCATTTAGATTATCTATATCATTTTGAAGATTTAATTTCAACGAGTTTAAAGAGGCATTTAAGATATTCTGTTCTTTTTTGGATTCATTCCAATTATTGATTTGAAGTGCTATCAAAATTCCAATAACCACAAGAATAATTTCTCCAATGGCGTATTTCAAGTATTTAGTAGTTTTTCCTGTTCCCATTAGGTCGTAACGTATTTTTCTAAAAAACTTTATCATATGCTATTTCCCATAAGTGGGTGTTTAAGTGGTTAGTCAATAGCTACAAAGTCTCCTTTGCTATGGGTTTGGGTGTTGGTGTTTGAATTTTTATTTCATCTGAAAATTTCATCCATTCTTTTAACAGTTCGGCATATTTTTCTTTCTCAAATTCCTTAAGATCATTTTGCTCGCCAATATCATTTGAAAGGTTATAAAGTGCAAAATTTTCAACTTTAAAAGGGCGTGTGAAGTTTGTAATTTTCCAATGCCCTTTTCGTAGCATAGCATGTCCGTAATGCTCCAATGCAAAAATATAATCTGAATCATGAATTTCATTGGTTTCCCCAGACACAAAGGGAATTAGTGAATTACCTCTTAATGGATAAACTTTATTCCCATCGTAAGCTTCAGGATACTTAACATTGGCTACCTCATAAAAAGTGGGTGCCAAATCCAATAAGCTGGTAAAACCATGATGGATTTCATTTTCTCTAGTCACATTTGGCCCTTTAATAATCATTATTGTATTTATACCTCCTTGGGTAGCATAATCTTTGAAATATCTAAAGGGAGACGAACCAGCTTCTGCCCATTGCGGGCCATAGGAGATATAAGAATTAGCATTGCCCATATTATCATAATCATCATTGTAATAATCTTTTAAACTTCCAAAACTATCATGACTTATAAAGTCTCTGTAGGCAGCGCCATTATCAGACATGAAAACAAACAATGTGTTTTCATATTCTCCAATGTCTTTTAGGTGGGTAATCAATCGACCAATATTATAGTCTAAATTATCAACCATACCTGCATATAATTCCATTTTTCTAGCTTCCTTCATCTGGTCTTGAGGTGATAAAGAGTCCCAAGGCACCACGTCTTCATGACTAGGAGGAGCTATAACCTCATTTGGAATTATTCCTGCTTTTTTAAGACTGTTTAATCTTCGTTCACGTAACTTTTCATAGCCGTCATCATATTGCCCCTTATATTTTTTCCAATATTTTTCATCTACTTGTAAAGGCCAATGTGGCGATGTATAAGTTGCAAAAGCAAAAAATGGCTGCTTATCATCTTTATTAGAATCAATGTATTCTATAATTTTATCTGTATAAAAATCTGTAGAGTAGTTGCCAGCTTTCCATGAAATAGAATCTCCATCCTCGGTATAATTTGAATATCCATTATGCAAAGCGCTTCGGTTGTTGTAATGATTGCCTGCACCTTCTAGAAGAACAAACGAATGTTCGAATCCTTTTTGATGCGGATTAGATTCAGGCTCTTTACCTAGATGCCATTTGCCAGCCATATAGGTATGGTAGCCAGCATCTCTTAATAATGCTGGAATGGTTACTATCCGGTTGGTTAATTTTCCTTCATAGCCAAACTCGGTCGTAATCCGACCTTGACCACCCATTCCTGCAATATGGTTGTCATTTCCAGACAACAGCATGGCACGAGTAGGCGCACACATAGGAGCCGTGTGGAAACTACTAAACTTAATGCCTTTATGGGCTAAAGCATCTATGTTTGGTGTTTGAATATCTCCACCATAACAACCTATATCACCATAGCCTAAATCGTCGGCAACTATTAACACAATATTAGGTCTCTCGTAGATTTCCTTTTTAGCATCCTTTTCGGAACATGATAATATGATTCCAAATACGAGTAAGATTGAGAAGACATGTGTGATAGACTTGTAACTTTTGAAATTATATGCTTTGATTTGCACGTGTCTAAAATCGAATAGTTGTGATTTTTTCATCGGAATTTATGGTTTTACAATCCCTTTATACACTCTATTCTAGAGTCTTGTAAATAGATTTGACGTAATTTAGTAAATAAAAACCGAATAAACGCAAGTGGAGCTATCTGGCTTAAGCAATTGTAGTTAGTAGGCGAGAGCAAGCAATTATTTTTATACATTGCTAGCAAAAGTTTTTCATTCCTTATTCAAAAATTCAAAAACTATATTGTTCTTTTCAGATTCCATTTCACAAGTCCAACTGTCAATAAACCATCTTCCATTTTCATAATGTAGTTGGATACTATTCAGTCCTCTAATATTAGATTCCGTTTTTGGGTCAGTTCGGATTTCAAAAGCACTCCAAACCTGAGCAATATTTCCATACTTACTTACTATTCTTTTAAGTTCCTTTTCGTAAAAATCCTCTTTAGGTGATAATCCAATTGGTATATATTCCGCTTCAAGAGTATGTGATTCTGCTTTCCCATTTTCGTCTAGTCTTGTTATAACAGCATTTTCCGAATGAATATATTTATCTCGCTCAAATTCCCAAGGCTCACTACTCGAACCTGAAACAACATCATAATATGCATTTATGATTGCATCTACTGATATTACGTCTTTTGCATACTCTTCTTTAGTAGTTTGCCCTAAAATTGAATTGAAAGCAAAAAATACGCTGATTGATGTAAGAATGATTTTGTTCATAAGATTGGTATTAAATTTTTGCTGACGTCTTTATATATATTGTTACGCGTTAAAGCATCTATTTAGCAAATGTTTTTCCATATAAATAAAATGGGTTAATACTTTTCTTTACTATTTAATGCCCTTGGTCATTAAAAACTAAACCGTAAATTATCAACAGCGTATTTTCATAACAATCTAAAATCAGTAGTTTGTGATATGTGTCCTAGTTTATGGTGTACTGGCTACAGCTCCTAATGTGTACAGTTGTTCCATAGTCGGCGTTTCGCTACCACCTGCAGGTTCTAGTGTAATACCAAAGGCTTCAGAAGCATTGGCATTGCTAATAGTAAATACTTTGTTGTCATCCGTAGCAAAGTTGTCAATAGTTCCTAAACTAGTAGGCGTGAGTGGGCTTAATGTTAAAGACCAAACCTGATACACCTTGCCTCGTGGAGGTTCTGGTAAGCCTTGGGCGTCCAGGTAAATGTTATTAGTCTTTTTATCCCAATATACCTTGGCATAGGCTTCCGGATACACAGCTTGTCCGGCTAAAGGCACGGCTATGATATCTTTATCACGTATTACTGAAAGTAGTTTGTTGGCTTCTTCCAAACTTGCGTTGGCTCTGCTTATTTGTTCTTCCAGAAGTTGGTTGTCTATAAGCTGCTTATTAATTTCAGTTTCAACCGTATTTATTTCAGATTGTAAGGCACTATTTTGGTTCAATAACCAGATGAGGCCACCAGCCAGTAATACCGATGCTGCCCAACCTGTATAGGCAAACCAATTGGTTTTTGGTTTTCCAGGTAGCGGAATAACTTTAGGTTCTGTTTTACTCAAACCTAATGCTTCTTTAACAGCAGTAAATATATGTTTAGAATCCGATGGTCTTGCGGCAGCTGTTAGCTTAATAATAGCCGCTTCAATTTTTAAAACTTCATCTAAAATATCTGGATTTTCTAAAAGCTTTTGATACACGGCTTCGTTTTCTTCTTCAGAAAGTGCACCAGCTACATAAAGCTCTAAAATTCCAGATTCTATGTATTCTTTATTCGTCATTAGGTTACATCCAACATATTTCGCAATTCGTTAATACAATTTCTATTGCGTGTTTTTATAGTGCCAATAGGCATTTCTAAAGTTTCTGAAGCTTCTTTTTGCGTATATCCTTTAAAGTATAACAGCTCAATGACTTCAATGCATTTTTTGGCTAACTTTTTTACAAATTTTTTAATGCCAATGGCATCGGTTTGGCTGTTTAGGTTTTCATGGTTCTCAAGTATATCTACGAAAAAATCGGCATGAAGGTTTTTTTTAGAATTTTTAAAGGTTTTAGACCGTGTTTTATCTATAGCGGCATTTCTGGCAATGTTTATAAGCCAGGTAAAAAATCGGCCTTTTTTAGATGAATAACTACTGGCATTATGCCAGGCTTTAATAAACACGTCTTGCATCACTTCTTCGGCAATATCATGATCTCGAACAATGTTATAAATAACGCCATGCATACTGTCACTATACATATTATAAAGTGCTTCAAAAGCTTTTTCATCTTTGTTTTGAAACTTTGAAACCAGAAGCTCTAATTGCATGTAGTGTTTATTTTTCACCAAAGTAGTCAATAATTAGCAATAAAAAAAGCTGCACCAGGCAGCTTTTACAAATTTGTTTTGTGAGATAGTTATTCAATAACACCTGCACAACTTACACGAGCACCAGCGGCTCCAGAAGGTTGCGAGGTAAAATCATCGGCACCTTTATGTACAATAATGGCTTTGCCCAATACATCTTTTGCAGGATCACCACAACCAATGCACCATTGATCAGTAGTTATGGTAATGGTTCCATTACCTTTTTCATCAGCATTAAAATTGCCTATATCGCCTTTGTGATAACCTGCAGCATCACCCCATTTTCCATGTGGTTGTCCCGTAGGGTTCCAATGACCACCTGCTGAAGTACCATCATCAGCCGAACAATCAGCTGTTTCATGCAGATGAATAGCATGTGTTCCTGGCTCTAAACCAGACATGATAGCGGTAAAAGTAACCTGACCATTCTCTTGCCTAAATACAGCATTACCAGTTACATTACTACCGCTTTTTGGACTTAATGCCACTTTTATTTTTTCAACTTCTTCAGTTTTGGTCTCAATCACAGCTGGTTCTTCTATTTCTGTTGTTTCAGTTGTTTCCATTTCTGTGTTTTCCTTTTTATCCTTCTTACAAGCAAAAACAGTAACAAGAATACATAGTGTAAGTAATAAACTTATTTTCTTCATGATGTTTAATTTCGTTTTAGTTACTATAAAATTACATATTATTTAAATCATAATAAAATATGTATAGGTAAGAATATGATAATTATCATATTATGTTTAACGCATTCGCAATAATTTTGAGCCATATTACAAAAGGTATGTCAAGCAAGTTGATAAATAAATATAATATAGCAGGACCTCGTTACACGAGTTACCCAACCGTACCGTATTGGGATAGCGCAACGTTTTCTCAATCAAAATGGTTGCATACTGTACAAACGTCATTTAAAGAAAGTAATCATGATGAAGGTATTAGTTTGTACATTCATTTACCATTTTGTGAAAGTTTGTGTACGTTTTGTGGCTGCAATAAGCGTATAACTAAACGTCATGAAGTAGAGTCGCCATACATTTCCTATGTGCTCAAGGAATGGGATTTATACTGTGAAAAATTTGAAGGTAAGCCCCTAATTAAAGAATTACATTTAGGAGGCGGTACCCCTACTTTTTTCTCGCCAGATAACTTAAAAAGATTGATAGAAGGTATTCTATCTAAAAGTCAGGTTGCCCAGAATCATGAGTTTAGTTTTGAAGGTCACCCTAATAATACAACTCGAGAGCATTTACAAACGCTTTACAATCTTGGCTTTAGACGTGTAAGTTTTGGTGTGCAGGATTATAATTTAAGCGTTCAAAAAGCTATCCATCGTATTCAACCTTTTGAAAATGTGCAATTTGTAACAGAAGCCGCTAGAGAGATTGGTTATACATCAATTGGTCATGATATTATTTTTGGATTACCCTTTCAAACGATTAATCATGTACAGGAAACGATTACAAAAACCAAATTATTAAAACCTGATCGCATTGCTTTTTATAGTTATGCACACGTACCTTGGATAAAAGGAAATGGTCAACGCGGTTTTAGTGAAGCCGATTTGCCAAAACCTGCAACCAAACGTGAACAATATGAATTAGGCAAGCAATTGTTGGCTGATTTAGGTTATCATGAAATAGGTATGGATCATTTTGCATTAGAGACAGACACGCTCTATAAAGCCATGTTGTCCAGATCATTGCATCGCAATTTTATGGGTTATACAGCTTCCAAAACACAAATGATGATTGGTTTAGGTGTGTCGTCCATTAGTGACAGTTGGTATGGCTTTGCTCAAAATGTAAAGGATATAAAATCATATTACAACCTATTGGATAAAAATCAAATTCCTGTTTATAGAGGTCATATTTTAAATTCTGAAGATTTAATTATTAGAACCCACATATTAAACTTAATGTGTCATTTTGAAACAACTTGGGATAATGACCAAATGAGATTTTATGATTTACCTGATGTATTAATAAAATTAAAAGAAATGGAAACTGATGGTTTGGTTGATATAGAATCAAAATCATTACAAGTAACAGAAAAAGGAAAGCCCTTTGTACGGAATGTTTGTATGGCATTTGACCTGCTTTTACAGCGCCAGCAGCCAGAAAAACAATTATTTTCAATGACTGTTTAACGCATGTTAATAAAAGATTAAAGCATTGATAATAAGAAAGGTTCTGTAAAAAATATCGTAAATTATAGTAGTATTTGTTTAACTTAAAATTAGAAACCATGAAAAAAATAATAGTCCCTATAGATTTTTCTGAATATTCAGATTACGCATTAGAAACGGCTGCCATGCTTGCCAAAAAAAACAATGCCGAGATTTTAGCCTTACACATGTTGGAAATGTCTGAAGCCATATTAACTAAAGGCGAGAATGAGATGCAAATGGAAACGGTCTTTTTCTTAAAATTGGCAGAAAAACGATTTAACGAATTTTTAGATAAAGACTATTTAGAAGGCTTAAAAGTAACACCTATTGTGAAGCACTTTAAAGTATTTAGTGAAGTAAATGAGGTTGCTAAAGAACAAGGTGCCGATTTGGTGGTTATGGGTTCTCATGGTACCAGTGGTATTAAAGAATTTTTTATAGGTTCAAACACCGAGAAAGTTGTGAGGTATTCAGAAGTACCTGTTTTGGTTATTAAACACAATCCTATATTAACAGAGTTTGATAATGTTGTTTTTGCTTGTGATTTTTCTGAAGAATCTGTTTCAGCCTACATAAACGCTAAAAACATGTTTGAAAGCTTACAATCAAAAATGCATATGATCTATGTTAATTTACCAAGTGAAAATTTCAGAAGCACTGCCGAAATGGAGGGCAAGGTTGTTAGCTTTTTAAAGAAAGCCGATGGTAATTTAGATAATTTATCTAACGTAACTTATGTAAGTGATTATACGGTAGAGAAGGGTATTACCAATTTCTCTAATTTGGTAGGAGCCGATTTGATAGCTATTGCTACACATGGTAGAAAAGGTCTAGCGCATTTCTTTGAAGGGAGTATATCAGAAGATATTGCCAATCATTCAACACTTCCTGTGATGACATTTAAAATATAAATTCAGATAAATATCATAAAAAAATCAAGCCTTAAGCTTGATTTTTTTTTGTGCCAGAGTGCTTATTATCAGTAGTATTTGTAGTTACAATTTTTAAATAGGATAAAAATATCCGAAATATGATTTTTGTCATGTTTTTAAAGCTTTTTAGTATTTAGTTTTGTTGTACAAATTATAAATAACATGAAAACAACACTAAAATTAATGACCCTATTATTTGTCCTACTAGTTATTAGCTGTGGTGGTAAAGAAGAAAAAAAAGAAGAAAAATTTTCTTACGAAAAGAAATCAACTAAAACTGAAACCGTCACTAAAAAAGAAGAAAAAGTTCCAGCATCAAAACGTGTAGATCTTACTAATAAAGGCGTTGGTCCAATTACTTCAGTTGATCTTGCAGCCGATATTGATCAGTCAATGGCTACCCATGGTGAAGATGTATTCAAGAAAATGTGTACCGCATGTCACAGACCAGACAAAAAATTTATTGGTCCTGCACCTACAGGCATATTAGAACGTAGAACTCCTGAATGGGTTATGAACATGATTTTGAATCCAGAAGAGATGGTTAAAAATGATCCATTAGCAAAGGACTTATTGATAGAGTTTAATGGTTCGCCAATGGCAAACCAGAATCTTTCAGAAGAAGATGCTAGAGCCGTATTAGAATACTTTAGAACACTAAAATAATACATTATGAATACATTTAAACAGTTATTTTTTGTTTTGGCATGTGTAAGTTTACTTTTCGCATGTAAAAACGAGAATCAGGAAGCCTCAACGACTAGTACAGTTACAGAAACTGAAAAAACAACAACTGAACGCTCTGGACAAGCTTTTATTGAAGATGATGAAGCCACGCCCAATTGCTTGCAAATTGCCATTGGTTCACCAGATCACAAGACACTAGTAGCAGCCGTACAAGCTGCGCAAGTAGAGAATGCCTTGGTTAATGTTGGTCCACTTACCGTTTTTGCACCAACTGATGCAGCTTTTGCAGCTTTACCAGAGGGTACTATTGACGATCTACTTAAACCAGAAAATAAAGAAGTTCTGGCTAACATTTTAAAGTATCATGTAACACCTGGTAATTTAAGTACATCTATTCTTACTAAACTTCCAAAACTAGGTCAAGCCAACAATCAATACGTTCAAGTTGAGGTTGTTGATGGTAAACCAGTAATTGGAGGCGCTAACATTATTGCAAGTGTGAAAGCTGGTAATGGTATTGTACATGTGGTTGATAAGGTATTATTACCACCAACAGAAGAAAAATAAATCACTAACTCAATTAATAAATAAACAATGAAGAATATTTTAAAATCAGTAGCTGCGCTTGTAACTGTTCTTATAGCATTTACAAGTTGTGACGACACCAAAAAATCAAATGCAAAATCTGGAGCTTTATCTAGTAATGTTGCAGAAAAGGTGTATGTAGCACCTGGAGAACATGATGAATTTTATGCTTTTATTTCAGGAGGTTATAGCGGTAACTTAACCGTTTACGGATTACCATCAGGGCGTATGTTTAAAGAAATCCCTGTGTTTTCTCAATTTCCAACGTCAGGGTATGGTTATTCTGAAGAAACAAAACCTATGTTAAACACCTCTCACGGTTTTATTCCTTGGGGAGATTCACACCATCCAGATATTTCTCAAACCAATGGAGAGATTGATGGTCGTTTCATTTTTATTAATGAAAACAACACGCCAAGAATTGCGAAAATAGATTTAAAAACATTTGAGACTACCGAGATTATTGAGGTGCCTAACAGTGCTGGTAATCACAGTTCCTCTTTTGTAACTGAAAACACTGAGTATGTAGTAGCAGGAACCCGTTTTTCTGTTCCAGTTCCTCAACGCGATATGCCAATTAAAGACTACAAAGGAAACTTTCAAGGAGCCTTATCATTTATTAGTGTAGAGCCAGAACATGGCCATATGGATATTAAATTCCAAGTTTTAATGCCTGGTTTTAATTATGATTTAGCGCATCCAGGTCGTGGTGCATCTCACGGTTGGTTCTTTTTCTCAACCTATAATACAGAAGAGGCTAGTACCTTGTTAGAAGTTAATGCGTCACAAAATGATAAAGATTTTATTGCTGCTATTAACTGGAAGAAAATTGAAGAATATGTGAATAATGGTGGTGGTACTATGATGCCTGCTGAATATGCTCATAATGTATATGATGAGGCCACGCATACAGCTACTTCTACAATGAAAAAAGAGGTGCTTGTGGTTAATCCATCAGAAGTACCAGGAGCGGTATATTTATTACCAACACCTAAATCGCCTCACGGTTGTGATGTTGATCCTTCAGGTGAATACATTATTGGAAATGGTAAGTTATCGGCAAATTTAACGGTACACTCATTTAAAAATATGTTGGCAGCAATTGAGGACAAAAAGTTTGCTGGAGATGCTTATGGTATTCCAATTTTAAATTTTGAAGATGTATTAGCTGGTGTTGTAGAGCAGGCTGGTTTAGGCCCATTACATACTGAATTTGATGCTAATGGAAATGCTTATACTACGTTCTTTATTTCTTCGGAAGTAGTGAAGTGGAAATTAGGTACATGGGAGGTTTTAGATAGACAGCCAACGTATTATTCTGTAGGACATTTAACTATTCCAGGTGGTAACTCTAGAAAGCCACAAGGGAAATATATGTTTGCTATGAATAAAATCACAAAGGATCGTTATTTACCAACAGGTCCAGAATTGGAGCATAGTGCACAATTGTATGATATTTCGGGAGATAAAATGGAATTGTTATTAGATTTCCCAACACATGGCGAGCCACATTATGCTGCAGCTATGAAAGCTGACCTTATTAAAGAACGTTCTCAAAAAATATATGATTTAGAGGATAACAAGCATCCTTACGCTGCATTTTCTGATGATGATACAAAAGTTGTTAGAGATGGTAATAATGTACATATCTATATGACAACCATTCGTAGTCACTTTTCACCAGATAATATTGAAGGTATAAAAGTTGGTGATAAAGTATATTTCCACGTAACTAATTTAGAACAAGATTTTGATGTACCACACGGATTTGCTGTAATAGGTCAAAACACCTCTGAATTATTGATTATGCCAGGGCAAACTAAAACATCGGTTTGGGAGCCAACAAAAGTTGGTGTATGGCCATTCTATTGTACAGATTTCTGTTCAGCATTACACCAAGAGATGCAAGGTTATATTCGCGTATCTCCTGCAAATGCTAACACACCATTAAAATGGTCAATGGGAGAAGATATAGAATAAAACAGATTAGGAGAATTTTGTTTTAGTGTTTATTTTCCTATCAAAGGCGAGAGTAATTATTTCGCTCTCGCCTTTCTTTTTAAAAACACTATTATTCCTGCACGAGTAGGAGATTAAAACCACTAATTTTATCACGATGAAAAAGTCTAATATCATCATGCTGCTTGCAGCCATTCTACCACTTGGATTATTTTTATTCCCACTTTGGAAAATTACATTAGAAGCACCACAATACCCAACACCATTGGGAATGTATATTCACATTAATGATTTTTCAGATGCTAATCCGCATGATATTAAAAACATCAACCTCATGAATCATTATGTAGGAATGAAGTATATTCCAGATGCTATTCCTGAATTCAAAATTTTCCCTGCAGGCATTATAATAACAACTATAATTGGTTTGGCTATTGCATTTAAAGGCAATTACAAATGGTTTTTATATTGGTTTATACTCATGGTTGTTTTAAGCAGTGCTGGGTTGTATGATTTTTACATATGGGAGCATGACTATGGTCATAATTTAGATCCCAAAGCTATTATGAAATTTACAAATCCTGATGGTACACAAATGGGTTTTCAACCGCCATTATTTGGCAGTAAAGATATTCTTAACTTTAGAGCACATTCATACCCACGATTAGGAGCCTTATTTTTAGGATTAGGAATAGCAACATCCTTAATGGCCTATTTAGTTGGTAAGAAAAACCATAAAAACTCTTTAGATATGTAACAAACAGGTATTACAGTAAAAAACACTAAAACACTAAAAGAAAATGCAAACACTAAAACACTATCTAGCAATTCTATTGATGATAATGCTAGTAAGCTGTAACGTATCACCAAAGCCTATTGACTACGTCAATGACGGCTGTCACTTTTGTAAGATGACTATTGTTGATAAGTTACATGCTGCTGAAATTGTAACCACAAAAGGCAAGGTCTATAAATTTGATGCTACCGAATGTATGATTAATTTTATGGATGAGTTTGACACTTCTGAAATAGAATTGTACTTGTCCAATAATTATTCTGAACCCGGAGAATTAATTGACGCTACAAAGGCTACATTTTTAATAAGTAAAAATGTACCTAGCCCAATGGGAGCCTTTTTATCGGCTTTTAAAGAAGAAGCTGATGCTAAATACGTGCTATCTGAAAAAGATGGAACACTCTACACGTGGCAAGAATTATTAATGCACTTTAACGACTAAACATGAATTTTAAGCTCGGTTTTATAGCTACCATGTTTATGGTAACCAGCATGTATGCGCAAACTATTGAAGTATGCAAAACGTGCCCAGTTACTACCTTGAAGGATGGTATTTCTGCAGCCAAACCCTACGATACTGTTGTAGTAAAAAAAGGAACTTACAAAGAGTATAATGTGCTTGTAGATAAGCCTTTAACGCTTATTGGTGAAAATTATCCAGTAATTGATGGTGAATTAAAAGGAGAGGTTATTACAGTAGTGTCTGATAGTGTTACAGTAGATGGTTTATTTATTATAAATGTTGGGAATAGCTATACAGAAGATTATGCAGCTATACGAGTAAAAAGAAGCAAGCATTTTGTGATACAAAATCTTGTTTTAGAGAAATTGTTCTTTGGTATCTACATTGAAAAATCGAGTTACGGAAAAGTGTATCACAACAAAATAATTGGTGATGCTGTTGAAGAGTATAATTCGGGTAATGGTATTCAATTATGGTACAGCCACTACGTAGATATTGAGCATAACTTTGTTGAACATGTACGCGATGGTATTTATTTAGAGTTTTCTGACAATTGCATTATTAAAAATAATGTAAGTGCTGAAAATTTGCGTTATGGTTTACACTTTATGTTTTCAAATGATGATGTGTATCAAGACAACACGTTTGAAAATAATGGAGCAGGTGTAGCGGTTATGTTCTCAAAGAAAATAAAAATGGTTAACAATACCTTTAAAGAAAACTGGGGAACTGCATCTTATGGTTTACTATTAAAAGAAATAAATGATTCTGAAATAACCGGAAATAGTTTTAAAGAAAATACCATTGGAATTAATATTGAAGGTTCTAACAGAATAACTTATAAAAACAACAATTTTTCTAATAATGGTTGGGCTGTTAAAGTAAAAGGAGCCTGCTATACCAACCGTTTTATTGAGAATAATTTTTTATATAATTCCTTTGATATTTCATACAATAGTAAGGTTAATGATAATATTTTTGATAGAAACTACTGGAGTAATTACACAGGTTATGATTTAGATAAAGATGGTATAGGCGACGTGCCTTATAGACCTGTAAAGCTTTTTTCGTATATCGTAAACCGTACACCAGAAACTATAATTTTATTGCGTAGTTTATTTATAGATATAATTGATTTTTCAGAAAAAGTATCGCCAGTATTTACACCAGATAATCTTATGGATAATAATCCGCAAACAAAACGTATAACATGGTAAATATTGAAAATCTACATAAAAAATTCGGCAAAAACGAAGTGCTTAAAGGCGTTGATTTAAGCATTAAGGATGGTGGTATATTTGCTGTTCTAGGACCAAATGGTTCGGGTAAAACGACTTTAATTAAATCGGTTTTAGGTATGGTAATTCCAGATCAAGGAACCATTAACGTACAAGGTAAAAATATTAAGAAAAACCCTAACTACAGACATCAAATTGATTACCTGCCACAAATAGCTAATTTCCCTAGTAATTTAAAGGTAAAAGAGTTGATTCGTATGATAAAGGATTTACGAAAAATCACCAATGAAGATGAGCGTTTAATTGAGCTATTTAAGTTACAACCCTTTTTAGATAAAAAATTGGGTAACCTTTCAGGAGGAACCAAACAAAAAGTAAACCTAGTTTTAACCTTTATGTTTGATAGTCCTTTAATTATTCTAGATGAACCAACAACTGGGTTAGACCCTATTTCCTTAATTCGTTTAAAGGAGCTTATACAAGTAGAGAAAGCAAAAGGAAAAACAATCCTTATTACCTCGCACATCATGAGTTTTGTAGAAGAAGTGTCTGATGAAATTGTATTTATCCTAGAAGGTAAAATTTATTTTAAAGGCACTATTTCAGAATTAAAAACCAAGACCAATCAGCCAGATTTTGAACATGCTATTGCGTCTATATTATTAGAGAATCATGCTTAAAATTTTAAAATATAGTTTTTTCGACCTTATGCGTAGCCGATGGAGTTATGTGTATTTCGCCTTTTATTTATTGCTGGGAGTCGTGCTTTTGTTTTTGAATAATGATTTATCTAAAGCAGTGATTACTCTAATGAACGTAATCATAGTATTAGTACCATTAATAGGAACCATTTTTGGCGTGATGTATTATTATAATTCAAAAGAGTTTACCGAATTGCTGTTAGCACAACCCTTAAAACGATCGTCCATTTTTCTTGGGCAGTATTTAGGCGTGGCATTATCATTATCTATGAGTTTAATTCTAGGTTTAGGTATCCCATTTGTGTTTTATGGTTTGTTTAAAAGTAATGCCATTTGGGACTTTTCTTTACTGTTAATAACAGGTTCGTTTTTAACACTCATATTTACAGCTTTAGCATTTAATATTGCTTTATCTAACGAGAATAAGATAAAAGGCTTTGGTTACGCCATATTATTATGGTTGTTTTTAGCAGTAATTTATGATGGATTATTTTTAATGACACTTATTTTATTTGAAGATTATCCATTAGACAAATTATCATTAATCGGAACCATGCTAAACCCGATTGATTTGTCAAGGACTCTAATTCTGCTGAAGCTTGATATTTCTGCATTGCTAGGCTATACAGGAGCTATTTTTAAACAATTTTTTGGCACAAGTTTCGGACTCATAGTATCTTTTATTATGCTCATAGTTTGGGTTGTTCTACCCGTATTACGCATTATGTTTAAATCTAAAAGAAAAGATTTTTAATTATGAAAGTATCAAATTTAATAGTTGTTATTGTGTTACTCTCATTAGTGAGTTGTAAAAAAGAAGTAAAAACTGAAGCTAATAATACAGTTGACGATATTTCAATAGTTGATTCCTTAAGTTTAAAATTAAATGCAGGTGACAAATGGTTAGTGAATACAGAAACGCATGAAGGTGTCACAAAAATGAACGCTATAATTTCGGACTTTAAAAAAAAGGAAAACACCAATTATAAAACTTTGGGTGATTCCTTGTCCAAGCAAACCAGTTATATAATTAAAAACTGCACTATGACAGGTGATCCACATGATCAATTGCACGTTGTTTTGGTTCCTATGTTAGATGAAATTTCTATACTTCGTAAAACTGAAAATGTATCAGATGCAACAGAGGCATTGACTAATTTGCAGGCATTAATTCAGGCTTACTTTGAACACTTCAAATTATAATAAAATGTGACCAATATCATGTTTCAACATAAAAAGATGAATTAAATTTGTACCATGATTAAAAGTATAACCCATAAAATAACAGCGTATGTTTTAGTAGTTATTCTACTAGCTCATAATATCAATACGTTGGTTATTGTGGGTGATTATTTAGCAAATCAAGATTTTATAGCCAAAACACTTTGTATTCAGAAAGATGACCAACAAGGTTGTAATGGTAAATGTCATTTAAAAAAACAGTTAGCACAAAACGAATCTGGAACCAATGGTAAAGCACCAGTTCAAGAAAGCAAGCGTGTTGTTTTAGATGTATATTTTGTGTCCGATATTAATGCTGTTGAATCCCAATTTATTTCTTTTCATATAAATAAAAACAAAGTGTTTTATCAAACACCAATCATTACTGAAACATATCTCTCAATTGATACACCACCTCCAAACTTCGCTTAAGTTTCTATCAATTTAAATACGATGTTTTTTTCTTGGTCTAGCTTGATATAATAAGCCAGGAGCGGGATTCTGCATCAAAAGTTCAAAAAATAATACTTTAAACTCAATGTCAATGCATGTAACTTCTAGTGATGTTACCAGCAATTGATATGCTCTAAAACATATTAAAATGAAACTTAAATATATATTACCAATCCTTTTTTTAGCACTATTTACAGTATCGTGTTCAGATGACGAAAATGATGATTTCACACCTCCAACGAGTGAAGTTGAAGGGTTAAGACTTATTCAAGAATTAGATAACGATACGCATACTATTGAATTATACAACAAATCAGGTATGTTCTATACAGGCTATAACGCGGTAAGTATTCGCATTAAAGACAAATCAACCAATAATTATATTGAGAATGCTACAATGAGTTGGGTGCCAATGATGCAAATGCCAACCATGCAACACTCTTGCCCAAACACAAATCCAGTAAAGGCTAGTGGAAAAAACACGGTTTATACAGGAACTATTGTTTATCAAATGACTAATACAGACGGATCAGGTTGGTCATTAATGCTTGACTACATTATTGATGGTGTTGATTATATGGTTTCAGATACGATTACAGTTATGCAAAATGATAATCAAAACGTATCAAGTTTTATGGGAACGGATTCGAGTCGTTATGTTGTTGCTATTATAGAGCCAGAAAACCCAATTATCGGGAATAATGATTTGGTAGTAGGTGTTTATAAAATGGAAAATATGATGTCCTTTCCAGTTGTAGAAAACTACATCTTAACACTAGATCCTCGTATGCCAGGAATGGGTAATCATACTTCGCCAAATAATACCAATTTAACGTTTAATGTGGCTGACAATAAGTATCATGCCAACCTATCATTAACTATGACAGGGTATTGGGTGTTAAACTTAAAACTTATGAATGCAGATGATGAGGTTATAAAAGGGGAAGATGTAACTGATGGCAATGAGCAAAGTAGCTTATATCTAGAATTAGAGTTTTAATTTACTAAATATGAGATTTCATAGATGATATTACCATCTATGAATCTCATTAAACACTAAAGTCATGAAAAAGCTCATAATAGTATTGGGCGTTATATATAGTACGTTTTCATTTGGTCAAGACACTTTACCTTCAATAGAAAAAAAGGATACAACGCAATTAGATGAGGTTATTTTAATCACACAACGTAAATTAAGTAACTACCGTCAAGAGAAAACATTATCTAGTATAGACGATTATTTAGAAAAATCTAATCGTATTACTATGATTAAACGTGGTAATTATGCTTGGGAGCCCACATTGAGCAACATGACTAGCGAGCGACTGAACGTAACCATTGATGGTATGCAAATATTTGGCGCCTGTACAGATAAAATGGATCCTATTACATCATACGTTGATGTATCTAACTTAAAGAAAGTTACCATTGCATCAGGTCAAGAAGGTACCGAAAATGGGCATTGTGTTGGTGGCGCCATTGATTTGCAACTACCAGAATCTAAATATTATGATTTTGGTTTAAAATCGAGTGTAGATTTGGGTTACGAAACTAATGGTAATTACAGAACCGCTGGATTGGATGTTGAATACTCTGGAAATACCTTTTATTTGAATGCTGATGGTATTTTTAGAAAATCTGACAATTATGATGCTGGAGGTAATCAAGAAGTCTTGTATTCACAATTTCAGAAGTATAATATTTCATTACAAGGCGGTTATAAATTATCAGATAAGCATCAGTTAGATGCTAATGTAATTTATGATAAAGCCACCGACGTTGGTTATCCGGCATTACCAATGGATGTGTCGCTTGCTGAAGCTTTAATAACATCGGTTACACATACATTCAAAAGCGACTCTACGTTTATCAAGAATTGGGAATCTAAACTATATTTCAATACCATAACACATATTATGGATGATTCGCAACGGCCAGATGTACCTATTCGCATGGATATGCCTGGATGGAGCGATACCTATGGCTTTTACAGTAAGGTGAAAATTGAAGAAAACAAACACAATTTATTGTTCAATTTAAACGGATTTTATAATCGTTCTTTAGCTGAAATGACCATGTATCCTAACGATTCTAACCAACCGCTTATGTTTATGTACACATGGCCAGATATTAGAACCTTATATTCGGGTATTTATGCTAAAGATACTTATGCATTAAGTGGAACGTCAACTTTTTCGGCTTCAACTAGATTTGGTTTTCAGAATAATACAATAGGCGAGGAAGTCGGTTTAGAAAGTTTACAAATATTCTATCCAGAATTAACCGATTCTAAAAACCGATTTTTAATGGGCGTTTCAGCTGATTATCAATTAAAAAAAGATAATTATGATTTTGCCTTTGGTTTAGGTTATGGCGAACGCGCACCATCTGTAAGTGAAGGTTATGGTTTTTTCTTATTCAACAGTTTTGATAATTTTGATTATATAGGCAATCCGTATTTAAATAATGAAAAATCAATTGAAACGAATATTAAATTTAATTACTACTTAAAAAACTTTAAAGTAGGTATTGAAAGTTCGTATTTCTATATTATGGATTATATAATTGGTGAAATAGATCCAACATTGAGCCCTATGACTATTGGAGCAACAGGTGTTAAGATTTATACAGGAATAGAACATGCATCTATTTTTGATGTGTATTTAAATACATCATATAATTTTTCCAAAACATTATCATTTAATGGAACAATTGGGTATAATTATGGACAAGGCAGTAATGACGAACCTTTACCAATTATAAGGCCAATTTCATATCTAGCTGAAGTAGCGTATACAACATCAAAATTTAATGCAGCTTTGCAATTAGAAGGTAATGGAAACCAAACGCGTTTTAGTAGTTTTTATGGCGAAGATGAAACACCTGCCTATGGCGTATTGAATTTAAATTTAGGTAATATTGTAAACTTAAAAAGTAATAAAATGGTGTTTAAATATGGTGTTGAAAATATTTTAGATACCTTTTATTCAACATATGCCGACTGGAATAATATACCCAGACAAGGTCGAAATTTTTATGTTAATGCGTCGTTTGTAATTAGGTAAAATAAATATCTTATTTCCAAAATGCGTCAGTCAGATTATCTTGAAACGATTCTGATTGATGCATTTTTTCAATATCTAACATTTGGGCTTCACTAGCCATATTTTGTATTTCAGGAAACAGCACACGTTCTTCAAAACGAATGTGTTTTTCCAATAATACTTCAATAGCTGACAAGGTGTTTGTGGCCTTGTTAGATTCTGTAAATAGCATTTGTAGTTCTCTATGTTGCTCTATAGCTTCATTTACGAGATTATTGGTGTTATCAAGAATAGGGAAGACATGTTTTTCTTCAATTTCAAAATGCGGAATTAAATGTGTTTCGTAAAACCAATTGGCATACTTCCAAATTCTTTCAGACGATATATTCTTTTTAAATCCCATTTTTATCTTCCAGCACAGTAATAGGCCATGATGATGTTCTCTGCTTAAGGGTTGCAAAGCTATATGGCGTTTCTGTGGTTTATGATGTTTCATAGGTTGTTGATTTGATATTGATAATTAAAAAGCTTATGCCTAGTGGGAGTAAAATACTAAATAGAAATAACAATAAATAATAATGCGCAATGATACCTTCGCCTATATAATATCTATATCCTTGAAGGGCAATTAATAATTCGGTCAGCAGAAATCCTAAAATAAATGAATAGACTCCAAACTGCATGGTTTTAGAAAATCTAACAAGGTTGTTCTGTAATATTAGAGCAAATAAAAACCCAGAAATAACACCTAGCATAGTAAGATGAATGAATCCAATTACAAAATTTCGATGTTCGTAAACAACTTGAGAAAATTCAGGTAGTAACGCTGTAAATTGTAATACTATTTTTAATACCAAGCAAGCAATGGCAAACAGAAATAGATTTCGAGTAAGACTTGTTTGTTTTATGAAAAATTTTGATAATTGAGGATTAATCAATTTAAAGAACAGGATTAAAGCTATTATTTGTAGGGTAATACCAATCGTGTTTATCCAAAACAAACTATTATGAGGTGCAAACCATTGTATAGGTAATGCAAGGGTTAGAATGGTTGAGATAATTAACAGAATAAAAAAGTGTTTAAATGCTTTTGAGTTTTTAATCTGTAGTAAGTGAAAGAATATAGCAATAACGCCAATTAAAAACCACCCATTAAATTGAAAATGTAGAAAGAATTGAATGGCTATTTGATAAAATGCTGAAGCTTTACCAAATGTTGAAACTGCTGGACCCAAACACCAAACACCAAGGGTTGAAACCAGCATGAATAGGAGCGAAGCTCTCACTAAAAGTTTGGTGACTTTAGAATCAGATTTAAAGTGCTTCCATATTAAATAAACAAAATAGTAACTACATAGAATATGAAGCGTAGAAAACGTTATTGATATGGCAGCATAACCTTGAAAAGGGAAACTCAACAGCATACCAATAACAGCAAATTCAGTGAGCCAAAATAAGCGATTGTAAGTGGGTTTTTTATCAGGAATAAAGTAATACACATAAAAAGTGTATAACATTAAATACACCCAGCCTAACATAGCAACATGTGAATGTGCATGTGTTAGATATCGATAATTAATGGGTAAATCTCCCAAAAATGAATACCGTAATAACAAACCCATTATTGCGGCAATCAGGAAGTTTAATAAGCTAACTAATACTAGTTTTTTGAGCATGAAATATTTTATAGAAATTTAAAATAGGAATTTTTAAATAAAAATTCCAGAAAGCCTTTAGGTTAACTTTCTGGAATTTAAACAAACAAACTAATTATTAAGTACTACTCACTAAACAACTGTTCCAATTTTATGGCTTGAGGAAACAGTATATTATTTTCTAAATGGATATGTAAATGTAAATCTTGCTCAAACTCATTTAGCATAGCAAACGTAACTCTATACGTGTTACATGCATCTGTAGGCGGATTGTAATTATCGGTTAAGGCTGCTATTTCTCTAAAACGACCACCTTCATTATCATGTTCCTCTTTCATCAAGGCAATAGGGTTTTCGACCGTACCAAAATGTGGTGCTTCAATAGCTTTTCCGTCTAAAGTTGCGTTAACCATTTTTTTGATATATGGAAAAAGAATGAGTTCTTCTTTTTTCATGTGAGCTGCCAAATCACCAGCTGAACCAGTAAACAATTCATTAATTTTAAATAATTCTGGATGACGCTCACCATGAACACGACACAGTTTGTTTAAAAACTGACGAATTACAGGAATTTTTTCTTCAACATAGCGATGATGTTTTTTCTCTATATAATCAATTAACAAATCTAAAGGCCACGATTTGTAGTCTATGGCTTGGTTGCCTTTATTATTTAAAACAGCATTAAGTTCATCGAGCAATTGGTTACTGTCTATATCCTTTTTTTGGCAAGCTTCATCTAGGGTTCTGCCACCATTACAGCAAAAGTCAATTTTGTATTTCGAGAATACAGCAGCCGTTCTATAATCTTCTGCAACATATTCACCAATTTGTTTTTGAGTATTTTTTTCTAATGTTTCCATATTGTTTTTATTTCGGATAAAAATATCCTATTTAATATTAATTTTTTTTAGACTTTTAAAAACGAAGCACCAGATTTAATATCAAGGGCTAGTTCCTCTAATGTTGTATGTTCTAACATAAACTGTAAATTGTTACGAATACTTTTAAATTTGTCATGAACAGGACAAGGATGGTTTTCATCACATTTTTCAAGGCCTAATCCACAACCTCTATAAATTTTATCACCATCAATGGCATTTACAATTTGAGCTAGTTTAATTTTATTTATCTGATTTTTATCAATCTCAAAACCACCGTAAGCTCCTTTAACAGAATTAATGACATCGTGCTTTACAAGCGCTTGTAATATTTTTGCTGTAAATGCTTGTGGGGAATTTATCTCTTCGGCAATTTCCTTAGGAGTAACACGCTTTCCTTCAGATGAGCTGATGGCTATAAATATAGATGCTTTAATACCGTATTCACAAGCTTTGGAAAACATACGTTAGTAATTTAATACAAATTTAATGTAAAATTTAATTCGGACAAAATTATCTTAAATAAAATATTTAATGACATTCAATAATTCCATCGGCTGTTTCAACAATTGGAGCAGGAGAGAGGTAAGGTATGCCTAAACCTAGTCCTCTAATTATAAATAGCAATCCAATAATTACAACAAACACTGGAATAGCTTTCTGAATGCGTTGTTTGACAGTTACATTTAAAAACTTCCCCAAGTAAATAGCAACGGTCATTAAAGGGATTGTTCCTAAACCAAACAGAGTCATATATAAAGCGCCATAAGTAGCACTTTGCATAGCTAAAGAGGCAAAAACTGCCATATAAACTAAACCGCAAGGTAAAAAGCCATTTAAAAAGCCAATAGTTAAAAAAGTATCAGCAGTTTTTCTTTTTAAAGCTTTTCCCAAACCAGATTTTACTTTGCTAATTAATTTATAGATAGGTTTTGAAAAATTATATTTATTAAAAGTTTTTGCAGGTATAAGTATTATTACAATCATAACTATTCCAATGGCAATAGATAATTGTTGTTGTAAACCAAACAAATAAAGACTTTTTCCAACTAACCCAAAAACAAGTCCAATAAGTGAGTAAGCAAATAAACGACCAATGTGGTATGCAAAAATTTGAGTTGTTTTTTTGAATGAATTACTGCGATCAACAGGTAACATAAAGGCAATAGGACCACACATGCCAACACAGTGAAAGCTACCTAATAAACCCAATATAATTGCAGACCATAGCATTTAGTATATTATTTCTTTTTTGTAGAGATATGATTTTCCGTTATATTGCCAATCAACTTTAATGTTCCAACGACCATCTAACAAACGCTTGTCAGGTATGAGCAAATTGTGGTTTGACAAAGAAATGTCCGTTTCAAAGTCAAATTGTTTATTAGATGGTCTATATAGGAACACGTTTCCTGTTATGCTATTAATCTCCAGGGATTCAGGAAATGTTATTACGATACCTTCATTGGTTTTCTTCCAAGTTAAATTTTTGGTTAATGATTTAGAATTGTTTTCTTTATCAATATCATTTTGAAACTCTAATTCCTGTTTATAGTAATCTTCCGTTACTAAATCATGATCTAATGCTTTATCTGTATTCATGCTAATCACAAAATACATGATGAAAGAAATAAACCCTACAAAAGCAATCACAATACCTGTTCCCCAATTAAATTTCATAACACTTGTCTTAATTATAACTTCTAGGCCCTAAAAAGTTTACACTTGTAGTTTCAATTAATTCATCACCACTGTAAACTTCAATTATTAATTTATTCTTATCACCAGTCAAATCTTTTTTATCAATTTCAATAAACAATGTTCCTTCGGCTAGTCCTTCTTCAGGAATAATGATATTATCACTATTGGAAACAACTTTGATTTCGCCATCATATTTTCGCAGTTTAAAACTCACGTTGTTTATTTCATGTACTGTTTTGTTCACTAATTTATAGGTAAATACATTGCTGATTATGTCACCTTCCTTGTGCTCATATAGTTGTCCAGGTAGCCTTAAAACTCTGGCTTCAACATCATTTCTAATCATCAACATACCAATTAAAACACCAATTAAAATGATAAGAACAGCGATGTACCCTTTCATCCTAGCTGTGAGCTTAAATTTTTCTTTCTTTTCTATTTCGTTTTCACTCGCATAACGTATTAAACCTTTAGGAAGGTTGATGCTTTCCATAATATGGTCACATTCATCAATACAGGCAGTACAGTTTACGCATTCTAATTGTGTTCCATTTCTTATATCAATACCAGTAGGGCAAACATGTACACATTGTAAACAATCAATACAATCGCCATGACCTAAAGCTTCCCGATCTTCATTTTTTCTAAACTTTTTTCGACCGTTTTCACCTTCACCACGTTTATGATCGTAGGCGACAACAATTGATTTGTTATCTAAAAGAACACCTTGCAAGCGACCATATGGACAGGCAATTATACATACTTGTTCCCTAAACCAGGCGAATACAAAATAGAAAACTGCTGTAAATATGATTAATGGGAACAAGGTGCCTAAATGTGCTGTTGGCCCATCAATAACATACTTAATGAGTTTATCACTTCCTATCAAGTACGCTAAAAAAACATTGGCTATTAAAAACGAGATAATTAAAAACAGGAACCACTTTAGTAAGCGCTTTCTAATTTTTTCAGCATCCCATTTTTGTCTATCTAGTTTTCGTTGTTTATTTCTATCACCATCAATCCAGTATTCTATGCGTCTAAAGACCATTTCCATAAAAATGGTTTGTGGACAAATCCAACCACAAAAAACTCTTCCAAATCCAACCGTAAAAAATGTAATAAATACGACACCTATAATCATAG
Source organism: Hanstruepera ponticola (assembly GCF_012931685.1). GTDB lineage: Bacteria > Bacteroidota > Bacteroidia > Flavobacteriales > Flavobacteriaceae > Hanstruepera > Hanstruepera ponticola. Next base: position 145,969 of record NZ_JABANC010000002.1, on the reverse strand, counting down.
AGATTACAAACAGGTGGAAATCTTGTGGCCAAAACGGAAACCCAAAAATATTAAACCGTCGTTCTAATACATTAAACAACAGAAATTGATTACCATTAACTTTTACAAAAGGCGCGGCAAACAGAAAAACTAATAATAAATAGCTAACTATTTTACGTTTTTCGTAATAGCGTCCGCTGGGCTTTTTCGGATATACCCAAGCGCGTTTTCCGTCTTCGTTAATGGTACCTATCGAATCTCTAAACGATTCGTTTTCTGGAGCTTCCACGGTTTTTTTACAAGATTATATTAATTTTCTATTGTAATAATTGAATCTGTTTTTACTTCCATGGCTTCAGTAGGTATGTCTTCAACGGGTGCATTTTCATCTACCCAAATTTCGCCTTCAGCTTCTTTTGGTTTTGCCGGTGTGGTACCTTCGAATTGTAAGACATAACTAGAAACTTGAGCAATTTCTGATGGTTTTAAACTTTGTTTCCAAGCAATCATACCTTTTCCATTTCTACCACCTTCTGACACGGTTTTGAAAACATTTTTTATACCACCACCTAAAATCCAGTACTTATCGGTTAGGTTAGGACCAATACCACCACCTCCATCTGCCATATGACAGGCCACACAGTTTTCTTCAAAAATAACTTGGCCAGCTTTAATATCAGCAGCATCTGTTAAAACAGTAACGGTATTAATGTCAACAAGGTCTTTTGCTGTTCTCCTATATTCTTCTATTTCAATCTCTGCTTGAGCATATTTAGCCTCTAATTCTTCATATTGATTTGGACCATTAAAAACATGATATCTAATTAAATAGATAGCACCAAATATTATGGAAGCATAAAAGCCATATAACCACCAAGGTGGTAAATCGTTATCCAATTCTCTAATACCATCATAGTTGTGATCTAAAATAATTTCATGTTCTTCTTCAACAGGTTTTTGCCCTAATAGTTTCTTGTAAGTATTCTGAATCCAGATAATAACTTTTGGTGTACTTGATTTTCTAGCATCGTATCGTGCTTTAGCTTTAGCATCCAGGCTTTGATATAAAATGTTATCCATAGAACTTACTATGGCTTCTACTGCAACTAGTATGAGCAAAACCAAAACTAGGAAAAGCATAATTACAGGTTGCTCCATGAATGCAGGTTTTTCTCCTGATTCAATAAAATATTCTACTAGTCCATAGATTATAAAAAATACTACTGGAACTCTTATCCAAGATGGGATATATTGTCTCATAGTTTTGTTTGGTTTTGGTTATCTAAAGGGATATTGCTTACAGTCTTGATATAGTCTTTTTTTGCGGTAAAAACCCACCAAAAAAGGACTACAAAAAAAATGAAAAATATAAGTAAGGAGATGATAGGGTATATTTCAATACCAGTAATACTCTCCATATGATTTTTTACAAATTTTAGCATAATTCTAGTTTTGAGTGGTTGTTTCTTCTAAATCGGTTACTTTAATATCAGTTCCTAATCGTTGTAAATATGCAATAAGTGCTACTATTTCACGATTTCGCATTTCAACAAAGTCAGCTCCTCCTGATTGTTTGTCAGCCTCATATGTTTCGGCAAAATCAGGGTCAGCATACAAGTTCTTTTCTATTTGAGTTCCTTGTTCCAACATGGCTTCTTGTGCATTGACTATGTCTTCATCACTATAAGGAACACCTAGCTTGACCATAGCGTTCATTTTAGCTTCGGTTTGTGATTTATCCAGTTCATTATGAACAAGCCACTGGTAAGCTGGCATGATAGAACCAGAAGAGGTACTTTGTGGATCGTACATATGGTTTAAATGCCAGTTATCTGAATACTTACCGCCTATACGGTGTAGGTCAGGTCCTGTACGTTTACTTCCCCAAAGGAAAGGGTGGTCATAAACATATTCACCAGCTTTTGAGTATTCACCATATCGTTCAACTTCACTTCTAAAGGGCCTAATCATTTGTGAGTGACAACCTACACAACCTTCTCTAATGTAAATGTCACGCCCTTCTAATTCCAATGGTGTATAAGGTTGAACACTACTAATAGTTGGAATATTGGATTTTACCATAATAGTTGGAACAATCTGTACAATACCACCAATTAATATAGCAATAGTGGCCCAAATGGTCAATCTTATTGGTTTACGTTCTAACCAAGTATGCCAACCTTCACCAGCTACTCGGTGTTTTGACACGCGTTGTAGTGCAGGTGCTTCGGCTAATTCATCAGTAACTTTACTACCTGATTTTATAGTTACAATTACATTATAAATCATGATAAGCATTCCTGTAATGAATAGGGTACCACCTATAGCACGCATCCAATACATAGGAATGATTTCAGAAACAGTTTCTAAAAAGTTTCCATAAACCAATGTACCATCGGGATTGAATTGTTTCCACATACTTGCTTGGGTGAAACCAGCTACATACATTGGTAACGCATATATGATTATTCCCAAAGTTCCTATCCAGAAATGCAAATTAGCCAGACCTATTGAGAATAATTTTGTTTTGAAAAGTCTTGGTATTAAATAGTATATCATACCAAAGGTTAGGAAACCGTTCCAAGCCAACGCTCCAACATGAACATGCGCAATAATCCAATCGGTAAAGTGTCCAATGGCATTTACATTTTTAAGTGAAAGCATAGGGCCTTCAAAGGTTGCCATACCATATCCAGTAATGGCCACAACCATAAATTTTAAAACAGGATCAGTTCGTACTTTATCCCAGGCACCACGTAATGTTAATAATCCGTTTATCATACCACCCCAAGATGGCATCAATAACATAACAGAAAAGGCGACACCTAAATTTTGAGCCCATTCAGGTAAGGCTGTATATAATAGGTGGTGAGGTCCTGCCCAGATGTAAATAAAAATAAGTGACCAGAAGTGAACAATAGATAATCTGTAAGAGTAAACAGGTCTGTTAGCCGCTTTAGGAACAAAATAATACATCAATCCTAAAAAGGGTGTGGTCAGGAAAAATGCAACAGCATTGTGTCCGTACCACCATTGTACTAGTGCATCTTGAACACCTGCATAAACCGAGTAACTTTTCAAGGCGCTTACAGGCATTTCTAAACTATTGAAAATATGCAGTACTGCAACCGTTACAAAAGTTGCTATATAAAACCAAAGTGCTACGTAAAGGTGACGTTGTCTACGTTTTAAAATGGTAGCAATTAAATTCCACCCGAAAACAACCCAAACTAATGCAATAGCAATATCAAAAGGCCATTCTAATTCGGCATACTCTTTTGAAGTTGTGTAACCTAATGGTAAGGTGATAGCAGCACCAACAATAATAAGTTGCCATCCCCAAAAATTAATTTTACTTAATAGGTCACTTGCCATTCTGGCTTTCAATAAGCGTTGCGAGGAATAATAAACACCGGCAAAAATGGCATTTCCAACAAAGGCAAAAATTACAGCATTCGTATGCAAGGGTCTTAAACGACCAAAACTTAACCATGAAATACCATCGGTTAAATTGGGGAATAAAAACATGAATGCTAGTAATAAACCTACCAGCATACCTACAACTCCCCAAAGCATTGTAGCATATAGGAAATTTTTAACGATTTTGTTATCGTAATGAAATTGTTGTACTTCCATAATAATTAATTAGTCTTTTTGGTTTTAACAGTTGGATTTTTTTGATCTTTTATAATTTCATCTTCAAAAAGCATACGTACTGAAGGTGTATAACTATCATCATACTGCCCATTTTTGACAGCATAAATGAAAGCGATAAAGAAAATTATAGCAACTACTATGCTAATACTCAATAAAATATATATAACACCCATACCTATTTGAAGTTATTTGTCAAAAATATTATTAAAAGATACTTAAAAATATGATATAAGTCATGTTTCATATTATTTGTAATTATTCTAGTTTTCTTCCTATTATATTAGTTGCAATAGTTGTAAACACCACAATACTTATAGAACTTAAAGGCATTAAAATAGCTGCTACAACTGGAGCTAGCTGACCTGTAACTGCAAAATAGAGTCCGACAATGTTGTAAATAAAAGACAACACAAAACTCCATTTGATGATTTTTATAGCATTTTTAGAAGCTTTTAAAAACTTAACTAATTGATTGATTTTTGAAGCATCTAAAATAGCATCACAAGCTGGTGAAAATACATTGACATTTTCAGAAATAGCAATTCCTACATTACTTTGGGCTAATGCTCCAGCATCGTTTAAGCCATCACCAACCATAAGCACTTTAGCACCTTCAGATTGATGATATTTAATGTATTCTAATTTATCATCAGGTTTTTGATTAAATATCAATTTTGTTTTGGAAGGCAAAAGTTTTTTTAAGTTTTCCAGTTCTCCTTCATTATCTCCTGAAAGAATCACCAAGTCATAGTTTTTTTTCAGTTTGTTAAATAGTTTTGAAATACCTTTTCTATAACTATTGTAAAACGTGAATTTTCCTTTGTATTGACTATTTGCACTTATATGAACTGCAGTATTAAGCAAAGCTGTTTCATTTGCTCCAACAAAACTGGCCGAACCTATTTTAATGGAGTTTTGCTCATAAGACGCTTCAATACCCTGACCTAAATGCTCTTCAAAGTGATTTAAGGAAATGATATCTTGTTCATCTAGAATATCATAAAGTGTTCTACTTAAGGGATGGTTTGAGCCACGTAGTGTGTTCTTCAGAAGTGTTTCTTCAGAACCAGTAAGTGCTTTCCCCTCATAGCTAGCTGTACTTTTTTGATTGGAGGTAATTGTTCCAGTCTTATCAAAAATAACCGTATTTATACTGGCTAATTGCTCCATAATTGAAGCATTTTTAACATAGAACTTTAATTTCCCGAAAATACGCAGTAAATTTCCGTAAGTGAAAGGTGCTGAAAGTGCAATGGCACAGGGACAAGCAATAATTAATACAGCGGTAAATACATTCATAGCTTTTGACGAATCTACAACCAACCAATAGCTTGTGGCTAAAATGGCAATACTTAAAACAGCAATAGTAAATCGTTTACTAATAGCATTTGTTAAAGTAGTAAACCCATCATCCTTATTTTTACTGAAAACATCGTTACTCCATAATTGCGTAAGGTAACTTTGCTCAACAGATTTTAAGGCTTCCATTTCAATAACTCCAGATGTTTGTTTGCCACCAGCAAAAAGTTTGTCGCCAGATTGTTTTGAAACCGTTTCAGACTCTCCAGTCACAAAACTGTAATCAATGCGTGCTTTACCATTTATTAAAATACCATCAACAGGAATAAGTTCCTCATTTCTTATAAGTAATCTGTCACCTTTTTTAATGTCATAAACTTGAATAGGTGTTTCTTTTCCTTCAAAAATTTTGGTCACAGCAATAGGAAAGTAGGATTTGTAATCCCTTTCAAATGATAAAAAAGAATATGTTTTTTGTTGAAAAAACTTTCCTAGTAATAAAAAGAAGACTAATCCAGTTAAGCTGTCAAAAAAGCCAGAGCCTAGATCAAAGATTATTTCAACTGTACTTCGTATAAAAAGCACAGCTAAGCCGAGAGCTATTGGTACGTCAATGTTTAATAATTTGGAACGTAAGCCTTTGTAAGCTGAAATGAAATAATCTTGTCCAGCATAAAATACTACTGGTAATGAAAAGAAAAACATGAGCCAGCGAAATAGATGCTTATATTTTTCCAGCCAAAACTCACCTACTTCAAAATATTCTGGAAACGATAGAAACATAACATTACCAAAGGCAAAACCGGCTATACCCAATTTGTAAATTAAGGTTCTGTTTATATGCTGATTACCTGTTTTAAAATCGTCTAGTGATATATAAGGCTCATAGCCAATGGAACTCAATAATAAAACAACTTCTTTGAGTGATGCTTGTTTTGAATTGTAAGTTACACGTACATTTTTTTTACCAAAATTCACTTGAGATGAACTAATATTGGGATTTAGTTTGGTTAGGTTTTCCAAAATCCAAATACAAGAACTACAATGGATATGTGGAATATATAACGTAACAATTTGAATGTTACCATCATTGAATTCAGTAAGTTTTTCAATTATATTTTCTTGAGAAAGAAAATCATATTTTCCCGCTATTTCCTTTGGAACAGCCCCTGGAGCATTTTGTAAATCGTAATAGCAAGTTAAATCGTTTTCTTGAAATATTTCAAAAACTGTTTTACAACCATTGCAACAAAAAGATTTATCGTTGTAAGTTATTAGTTCTGAAATACATATATCACCACAATGGAAACAAGAAGCCTTGCTCATAATAATTTGCTCAATTTACCTATTACAAAAGTCACAAAACATGTGTCAACAATATATGATTTTTGTCATGTTTTGCCTAAATTTACAAAACATTTAATATGGGTATGAGTAAATGTGAACAATGTATTATTAAGCAATTTAACTCTTTAAAGGCATTAACAAAGGATGAATTATTGCGCATCTCTGGATGTAAAACATCTAAAGTCATAAAAAAAGGTGAAGTCATCTTTGAAGAAGGCGATATGCTTAATGGTGTATTCTGTGTTAAAGATGGTATTTGTAAACTTTCGAAATTAAGTGCCAACGGAAAGGATCAAATTGTCAAGCTTGTTGTGAAAGGCGATTTGCTGGGTCAACGTTCGTTGATTGGTGACGAATCAGCCAATTTGAGTGCTGTGGCATTAAATGATATGGAAGTCTGTTTTATTCCCAAAAGTGAAATTATGTCTGATCTCCAAAATAATTCGAACTTCTCAATGGATGTTTTGCAGCAGATGGCACATGACTTAAAGGAAAGTGACAATGTGATTGTTAATATGGCACAAAAGTCTGTAAAACAACGATTAGCAGAATCCTTATTATACATATACGAACATTTTGGGAATAATGATGACGGGTATTTGAGCGTTGTTTTGTCTAGAGAGGATTATGCTAATATTGTTGGAACTGCTACAGAATCTGCAATCAGAATATTGTCTCAACTAAAAAAAGAAGGTTTGATAACTACTTCTGGTAAGCAGATTAAAATTGAAGATGTTAATGGTCTTAAACGTATAGAATAAAAAAACGCTCCCAAATCTGGAAGCGTTTTAACTTATCTATTATTTAGCTTCAATTTCTGTATTTGGAATTTCACCATCGACAAGCTTGTCAACTTCTTTTAAATACGTATCTAAAAATTTCAGAATACTACTATAAGCTTCAATTTGATTTTCTTTTTTAACGAATCCATGACCTTCATCTTCAAATAAAACATATTCTACAGGAACGCCATTTGCTTTTACTCCAGCGACTATTTCATCAGATTCTACTTGTAAAACTCTTGGATCTTGTGCACCTTGTAATACAATTAATGGTTTTTTGACTTTATCAGTATGAAATAAAGGGGAAATTTTCTTTAACCTAACAGAGTCAGCTGAATAAGGATCACCTAATTCTAGATATAGTGATTCTCTAAACGATTCCCAGTAAGGTGGAATACTTTTTAAAGTGCGCAACCAGTTTGTTACTCCAAAAATATTGACACCTACATCAAACTCTTCAGGTGTATAAGTCAATGCAGCCATAGTCATATAACCACCATAAGAGCCGCCAATAATACCAATTTTATCACCATTAATTTCAGGTTGTTTGGCCAACCAGTTTTTACCTTCTACACAATCTTGTAAATCCTTTTCACCATGGTTCAAATCATCCATTTTATAAAAGGTTTTGCCATAACCGCTACTACCACGATTATTGACAGCTAAAACAGCATAACCATGGTTAACCATGTATTGTATCAAAGAACTAAAATTTTGTCTAGTTTGACCACCAGGACCACCATGTACCCAAACCATGGCTGGTACTTTGTTGTTTTCAGAAGCCTGTTTTGGTAAATAATAGATTGCAGGAATTTCCACACCATCAAACGATTTATATCGCACAACTTTTGCAGATACCAAATCATCTGCGTTAATTTCATCATTTAATACATTAGAGAGTTTGTATTGCTCTTTAGTTTTCATATTGTATGTATATAAGTCCGAAGGCGTATTAGATCCGCCTACATACATGCGCATCCAGTTTTCATCATCAGAAAAACTAACACTGGTTATGCTTTTATCGCCAAAGTTTGGTAAATCAATTGGTTGCATAGTTGCAGCATCAAGAACTTCAATGGCATTTTTGCCATCTTCATTTACAAATATGGTCATGTAATTACCGTTATCAGTGAAGCTAGCACCTAAAATATCCCATTTTTTTTCTAATACTTTAGATTTCTCACCTGTTTCAATATTATAAGCCATTAAATAGGCAAATTCAGCGCCATCATCTGTAGTGTAATACACTGTTTTATTATCCACAGAAAAATCTTCAAAAGAGTTACCACTTAAAGTGCTGTTAATTTTAGTTTTTTCATTTGTATCTCGATTAACTAAAAAAATATCACTGTCGTTTGTATTCAAGGATTTTGACAAGGTAATGTATTTTTCATTTCGAGAAATACCATTTAAATCTAGGCCATCATTATTTTGATAAAATAGTTTAGATGAAAAATCTGTTATGTCCATTTCATATACATCAAAATACCGTGGATCTCTTTTGTTTGAACCATAATAAAATGTTGATTTGTCGTCAGACCAGCCATAAAAATTTGATTTGGCACCTTTAAATGGTGTTAAATCTGTAATATTTCCATTAGGTTCTCTTAAATAAATATGGTCCAACTCGTCACCATTACCATCAGACGAAAATAAAATACGTTCATCATTAGGAAAGTATGAAATAGCAAAAATAGATGAACTATCTGATTGAGTTAGTGGTTTAAATTCACCTCCTTTGGTTGGTACTTCATATAAGTTAAAAATACCAGATTTGTTACTGTGCACCAGTAACTTTGAATTATCAGGTGCAAAACTACCATTACCCACAGATTCATTATCCATAAACTGTTCTATGGTATATTGTTGAATGTCAGGTGTTTTTTCTGCAACTGGTTCTTGTTTATCTTCCTTGCAGGATAAGAAAGCGCCAATTAAGCAAAGTACTAAAAGTTTTTTCATTGTTTAAAAATTTTAAGTTTTGCAGGTTTATTTTAATTGATTTTAAAGGTCTTTATTTCTTTAAACGGATTAATATTTAATGCTTCCATATTGGATTGATAGGTTTTCCAATCTTTATTGAAGAATTCATTAGTTTTTTCAAAGGCATCGTTAATAGCATTTTTTGCAAACTCTATCAGTTGCGTTTCTGTACGTGTTAATCCGTTTTGACTTGAACCCACATAACTACGTGCAGCTCCTAATCTATTATTAACAGTCATTTCTTTACTTCTAGTAATGCCTTGTCTTTTGTCTTCTTTTCCTAAATATACGGCTATTAATTCATCTATCTTTTCTATGATTTCTTTAGATGCTTTTATGTTATCCTCATATTTTTCGTCGTCAAGCTTTTTTAAATCTGATTGATACTTTTTCGCAATATTTTTGCTTTCAACTAATTGTTTTACAGCATAAGCTATTTCCTGTTGCATAACTTCTAATTGCTTTTCTGCATTATAAACGTCGTCAATATTTTTTTGAGAAATCGCTATTCTTGGATCTGATTTAACTGTAATAAATTCTTCAGAGGTTTGATCACCATATGTCATTATTACTTTATAGCGTCCAGGTTTTACGCTAACACCACTTGGCTCGCTTTTAGATTCTCTGATACTACGTGAGGGTCTTGAAACTCCAGCTTCATCCATATACCAAGTCCATTTATGAACACCTGTTTCTTTAGGCACTTTTCGTTTAAGCGTTCTAATGAGTCTGTCACCATCATAGAATTGCATAGTAATGGAATCCCATTTTATGACGTTTTTGTCTGTTTTTTCTTCTGATTCAGCATCCTCGTCAGTATTATCCTCTTCATCCAAATCTTCATCGTTTTCATTGTCATCTTTGTCCTCATCTTTTTTCTTTTCATCAACTTTGATAAAATAGGAGAGGGTAGCGCCATAGCCTCTATTGTCACCATGGAACATGGCATCTGCTCCAAAACGACTACCAGTTGGTTGCTGATAGGCGGCTTGATAAGCTGTTGGTGGCTCAAACAATTCTAACTTTGAATTTACAACCGACTTATCTTTAGCCATAGCGCGTAATGGTCTAATATCATCTAATACCCAAGCTGCACGACCAAAGGTTCCAATTACTAAATCGTGTTCTCTAGGCTGGATAACCAAATCTTTTACAGAAACTGTTGGAAAACTTTCTGTCCACTTTGTCCATTTATTACCAGCATCCAGAGAAATATATAAGCCATCATCTGTACCTAAAAAGAGTAAATTGGGTTCTTCAATATCCTCAATAATAGACAGTGTGTAGCTTTCAACATCATTTTCATCCACTATTCTTGACCATGTTTTACCATAGTCTTTTGTTCGATATGCATAAGGTGTATAATTGAAACGTCTATAATCGTTGGCAATAAGTAAGGCTTCACCTTTATTTTTATTACTCGCTTTAATTTGAGCTATCCAACTTCCTGCAGGCAATCCTTTAATATTTTTTGAAACATCTGTCCACGATTCTCCACTATTTTGTGTGACATGAACACGACCATCATCTGTGCCAACCCAAAGCATATCTTTCTCAACAGGCGACGGTTCTATTACTAAAATTGTACAATGGTTTTCTGCTCCTGTAGCATCCATGGTTAGTCCACCACTTTCAGATTGCTTTTGCTTTTCAGGGTCATTGGTTGTTAAATCGTCTGAAATAATATCCCATGTTTCTCCTTTATCGGTTGATTTGTGAACAAATTGACTTCCAAAATAAACGGTACTATTATCAAATGGGTCAATATTTATCGCTGAATTCCAATTGAAACGCAGCATGGTATCCTCGTCTGGAGGCGTAGGGCGGACCATATAATTATTGCCTGTTTCCCAGTCATAACGCATAACATAGCCTTGCTGACTCATTGTCCAACCATATCTAGAATCGTCTTTATCTGGTATTACGTCAAATCCGTCGCCAAAACTAATTTCTTGCCAGTATGAATTTCTGATACCTTGAGAACGCCAAACATATGCTGGTCCGCGCCAAGAACCATTATCTTGCATACCACCATAAACATTGTAAGGGAACTCATTATCAACATTGATATGATAAAATTGCGCAACTGGTAGATTACCAATAAAGCGCCAAGTTTTTCCACCGTCATGAGTTATGTTCATGCCTCCATCGTTACCGTCAATCATAAAACTACCATCGTTTGGGTGAATCCACCAGGCATGATGGTCTGGATGAACACCATTATCAACACCATAAGCAGGCATTAATTGACTAAAATTCTTACCGCCATCTTCACTTACATTTACATAGGTAAATACCGAATACACGCGATTTTCATTCTGTGGATCAGCATATATTTCAGAATAGTAAAATGGTCGGTTTCCAATATCATTTTTGTCGTTTACTTTTTTCCATTTAAACCCACCATCTTCACTTTTATATAAGGCGTTTTTTTTAGCTTCTACTAATGCATAAATGATATTTGGTTTATTGGCTGCTATTGCTACACCAATTCTTCCCAAATTACCTTCGGGAAAACCATCTTCAGACGTTACTTTTTTCCAAGTTTCTCCACCATCATGCGTAATGTGCAAACCCGAACCTACTCCTCCAGAATTAAAAAACCAAGGATCACGTTTGTGTTCCCACATGGCTGCAATTAACTTGTTGGGATTGGTTGGGTCCATTATTAAATCGGCAGCTCCAGTTTTATTGTTGGCAAATAGAATTTGCTTCCATGTTTTACCGCCATCTGTTGTTTTATATACACCACGTTCAGGATGTTCTCCCCAAGGCGAACCTATTGCTCCAGCATATACGACGTTTGGATTTGTAGGGTCTATAATTACGCGATGAATATGACGTGTTTTTTCTAATCCCATGAGTTGCCAGTTCTTACCACCATCTAGAGATTTGTAAATACCATAACCACCATTTAAACTATTTCTGGGATTACCTTCGCCAGTTCCCACCCAGATAACGCTTGGATTAGATTGTTGAATAGCAACCGAACCAATGGACGCAGTAACTTCGTTATCAAAAATAGGCTCCCATTTTATCCCTCCAGAGGTTGATTTCCATAACCCACCTGAAGCTGTACCAACATACATAACATCTGGATTATTATGAACCACATCAATAGCGGTAACACGCCCAGACATGCCACCTGGTCCAATGTTACGCGGTTTCATATTTTTTACTAAATCGAGAGAGAACTCTTGTTGTGCAAACAAAAGCGTCATGCAGAAAAACATGACAAGAGACACTATTTTTTTCATAAGTTTTGGTTTGTTAGGAAATAAAAATAAAGAAAAAGAAACGTTTAATTTCTGGATTTCTGGTTTTTAACACAGCAAGATATGGTTTCATTGATACGTTTCTTTCGAGTTTCAGAACGTTTAGCTTGATGAATCCATGATAAATACCCTTTTCTGTATGAAGGTGCGAAATTTTTGAAATTTTCAAAAGCACTGGGGTTTTTGTCAAATGCTTTTTGTAGATCGCTAGGAATTATGCCTTTTTCAACGTTATCCATGGCTGTCCAGGTTCCTGTTTTTTTAGCATGTTGAATCGTTTTGTAACCAGGCTCTTGAATTAAGCCTTGCTGCTCAAGTTCAACTATGTACTTTTTATTTAGAGCGCTCCAATTACTTTTTGGATTTCTGGGTGAGAAGTATTGTTTTCGTTTTCCATTACCTAAACTTTTTACAGTAGAATCTATCCAGCCAAAACACAATGCTACTTTTACGGCTTCTTCCCAGCGCATGGTTGGTACTTTAGCCTCAAGTTTGTAAAATATAAGATAAACCGCATCATATTTTTCATGATTCTGTAAGAGCCAATCATACCAATCAGTATCTCGAGGAAAGTAAAGTTCTGGTATTTCCAATTTTAGAGTTCTTTACTGTAAACATAGAAATCTTTATCTATCTCTATACCGTCAGATTTTATGGCTAATGTTTTCCATTCTGAATTTGGAAATAACCACTGCTTTTTACTATCTATAGTTACTTCGATTGGCATATCAAAATTATTTACAATATTGGTCCAACGATACTTTAGTTTTCCATTTTGTATTTCATACTCAAAAGTAGGAATCATGGTAGTCCTTAAATACTGATTAAAGAATTCAGTTAAATCAATACCAGTTTGTTGGCTAATATAATTTTCAACCTGCTCTGTTGTCACTGTTTGATGATAAAAAACGCTATTTAATCCTCTTAAAATTTGTCGCCATTTTTCATCATCCTCAATAAGTTGTCGAAGCGTATGTAATATGTTAGCACCTTTACTGTACATATCACCAGAACCTCCTTTGTTTACATTATATTCTCCAATAATCGTACGTTTATTTGAGATACCTTTTCTTTGCCCAATAACATATTCTGAACCAGCCTGTTTTCCATAGTAGTATTCTACAAATAGGTTTTCTGAATATGTGGTAAACCCTTCATGTACCCACATGTCTGCAATATCTTTATAAGTAATATTATTGGCAAACCATTCATGTCCTGCTTCGTGAATGATAATATAATCGAATTTCAAACCCCATCCAGAACCTGAAATGTCTCTGCCCAAATAGCCTTTTTTATATTGGTTTCCATATGTAACAGAACTTTGGTGTTCCATACCTAAATAGGGTACTTCAACGAGTTTAAATCCATCTTCATAAAAGGGATAAGGTCCAAACCAATGTTCAAAAGCTTTCATCATTTTTGGTGTGTCTTTAAAATGCTCTTTTGCTTTTTCAAGATTATAGCTCAATACGTAATAATCTAAATCCAAAGGCCCTTTTTCACCTTCATAGACTTCAGAAAAGTGCACGTAATCACCAATATTGACATTTACGCCATAATTATTTATAGGATTATTAACAAACCAATGCGATGTTACGGTGTCATCATTGTTTTCAGTTTTAGATCGTAATTTTCCATTAGAAATATTACTCAAACCTTTTGGATTTGTAACACTAATGAGCATACTGTCTACTTCATCATACATATGGTCTTTATTTGGCCACCATACGCTGGCACCTAAACCTTGACATGAAGTTGCAACGAAGTGTTTGTTGTTATCATCTTTTTTCCAGGAGAAACCGCCATCCCAAGGAGCGCGAACTGCTTCTTTTGGATAACCTTCGTAAAATACATCAACCGAATATACTTTTCCAATTTCTTGATCATCCTTTAGACTTATAAAATGCGCATTACCATCATGTCTAACCGCTAATGTTTTTCCATTTTGAATAACCGAATTGATTTTCATTGGCTCTTGTAAATCAATTTGTAATTCTTTATTGTCTTTTAATACTCTATAATAAACAGATGTTTTACCAGAAATAAATTTATCTTCTGGGTTTATGTTAACATCTAAATGATAATAGGTGAGATCCCACCATGATCGTTCTGGCGTAATGGTTCCTCGTAAGGTATCTTGATGAGTGAAATTGGATTTTTCTTGAAGTAAGCCTTGACTGAAGCAATTGACCGAAATAGATATTAAAACAAGAACTAGTGTTAGTTTTTTCATTTTTAAATTTTTACTAAAATAGGAAAAAAGAAAAGCCGTTCCAATTAAGAAACGGCTTTTCACTTCTAACTAAACTTAACTAAATTTAAAAGCAGTATTTATTTTCAGCTTTTACTTTTTCGGCAATCTCGTTGCGTAAATCCACAATATCTGGATAGTTTTGATATTTTGTGAAACGTTTAAGTCCCATTAACATCATACGTTGTTCATCACCTTCAGCAAATGAAATGATGCTTTCACGACCTTTATCTTCAACAATATTTACAGCATTATATAAGTATAATTTAGCCATTGCAATTTGAACGGATTGTTCTTTTTCTCCAAAACGCTTGGCATTCTTTTCTGCACGAAGTATAGCAGATTCAGCCATATATATTTCAATCAATATATCTGCTGCTGCAACTAATAATTGTTGATGAGCTTCTAAATCTGGACCAAATTTCTGAACAGCTCCTCCTGCTACCATTAAAAATGTTTTCTTCAACTTTTTGATCATTTCCTTTTCTTCAGAAAATAATTCGGAATAATCTGGTGTTTCAAATGAAGGAATACCCATAAGTTCTTCCTGTACGGCTTGTGCTGGACCTAATAAATCCACATGGCCTTTCATAGCTTTTTTAACTAACATACCAACCGATAGCATGCGGTTGATTTCATTTGTGCCTTCATAGATTCTAGCGATTCTAGCATCTCTCCACGCGGCTTCCATAGGTGTTTCTTTAGAGAACCCCATGCCACCAAATATTTGAATGCCTTCATCGGCGCAATTCTGAATATCCTCTGAAACAGCCACTTTTAAAATAGAACATTCTATAGCATATTCTTCAACGCCTTTAAGTTCTGCCTCTTGATGTGAGTTGCCAGCAGCTTCACGAAGAGCTATACGGTCTTCAATGTTTTTAGAAGCTCTGTAAGTTGCAGCTTCACCTGCATAGGCACTTGCAGACATTTCTGCTAATTTCTTTTTTATCGCACCAAAATCAGATATTCTAGTTTTAAATTGTTTACGTTCATTGGCATATTGAACCGCAGTTGTTGTTACACGACGTTGTGAATCTAAACAAGCGGCAGCCAATTTAATACGTCCAACATTAAGTGCATTCATGGCGATTTTAAATCCTTCTCCACGTCCAGCTAACATGTTTTCGACAGGCACAACCGTATCATTAAAGAATACTTGTCTTGTTGATGATGCATGAATACCTAATTTATGCTCTTCTTCACCTAATGTAATACCATTTGGATTTTCAGGATCATATTCTACGATAAAACCAGTAATATTTTTATCATCTTCAATTCGTGCAAAAACGATCATTAATCGGCAGAATCCAGCATTAGAAATCCACATTTTCTGACCATTAATTTTATAAGTTTTACCATCTTCAGAAAGTTCAGCCGTAGTTTTACCTGAATTAGCATCACTACCAGCACCAGGTTCTGTTAAACAGTAAGAGCCAAACCACTCACCAGTGGCTAATTTTGGTACATATTTTTGTTTTTGTTCCTCAGTTCCGTAGAGTGTTATTGGCATTGTTCCAATTCCTGTATGTGCACCAAAAGCCGTACTAAACGAACCGGTTCCACTCGAAATATAATCGCAGGTTAATACTGTTGAAACGAATCCCATACCTAAACCACCATAAGCTTCAGGTACAGCCACACCTAAAAAGCCAAGTTCACCAGCTTTACGCATGCACTCTTCGGTTAAAGCATAATCTTTTGCTTCAAAACGGTCTTTATGTGGGATGATTTCACGATCATTAAATTCCATAACCGCTTCTTTCATCATGTTTTGTTCTTCTGAAAAGTCTTCAGGTGTGAAAACATCTTCACAGTTAGTTTCCTTAACTAAAAACTGACCGCCTCTTAATAATTCTTTTTCTGTTGCTTCCATTGCTTTTTATTAGATTAAAGAAGAAAGAGTATAGAATACAGACTTTAATTGAGCCCATTTTGGAATCCCATTGTCATTTTTTGGAACTCTTCTATCTTTTCTTCAAATTTTTTTAATGTTTCTATATTTATATATTGTCTATGTTTTGCTACTAATAGTTGTGTGCCTAATTCGAAAGATGAACCTAAAGCTATATCTATAAAGTGACTAAAAGATTTATCTGACCTAGCTGAACCTTCCGCTATGTTGCTTGGCATTGAGATGGAACATCTACTAATTTGTGACACCAAATCATATCTTTCATGCTTAGGAAAACCCAACAACAAGTCTGAAATATCATTTGCAATCTCTAAACCGAGCTTCCAAATTTTTAAATTCTTGTAATTATGACGTTGTTTAGCACACATAACTCTATTCTCTAACCTCTATTCTCTATTTTCTTTTTAAGAAAGAAACTCAAATATGCCACAAGCTCCTTGACCCGTTCCAACACACATGGTTACAGCACCATATTTGCCAGTCATATTTCGTTTGCGCATTTCATCAAATAACTGCACAGATAATTTAGCCCCAGTACATCCTAAAGGATGACCTAGAGCAATAGCTCCGCCATTTACATTCACGATGTCATTATTCAAATCGAGTTCTCGAATTACTGCTAATGATTGCGAGGCAAATGCTTCATTTAATTCTATAAGTTCTAAATCAGATTGCTTTAATCCTGCTTGCTTTAGTGCCTTTGGAATGGCTTTTACTGGTCCAATTCCCATAATTCTGGGTTCAACACCAGCAGCGGCATAATTCACTAAACGTGCAATAGGTTCAAGATTTAATTCTTTCACTAAATCTTCACTCATAACCATTACGAATGCTGCACCATCACTCATTTGTGAGGAGTTACCTGCAGTAACGCTACCGCCTTGAGCAAATACTGGGCGTAATTTTGCCAATGCCTCTAAATTGGTTCCTTTTCTAGGACCTTCGTCTTTGGTTACGGTATATGATTTTGTTGCTTTTTTTCCGTTTTCGTCTATATAAGTTTGCTCTACATTAATAGGAACTATTTGATCCTGAAAACGATCTTCAGCCTGTGCTTTTAGAGCTTTCATATGTGAATTGTAGGCAAACTCATCTTGGTCTTCACGAGAAACGTTGAATTGATTTGCAACGGCTTCAGCCGTGTTGCCCATTCCCCAATAATATTCTTCATGACCTGCTTTTACAACATCGTAGTTTAATTCCGGCTTAAACCCTGTCATTGGGACAGCACTCATACTTTCGGCACCACCAGCAATAATACAATCAGCCATTCCTGCCTGAATTTTTGCTGTTGCAATACCTATGGTTTCAATACCAGAAGAACAAAACCTGTTTACTGTTACACCAGGAACATCCACAATATCTAATCCCATTAACGAGATTAGTCTACCCATATTTAAGCCTTGTGAACCTTCAGGCATGGCATTACCAACAATAACATCATCAATGCGCTTTTTATCAAAATCTGGTAGATCTTTCATCATATGCGCAATAGTTTCTGCGGCTAACTCGTCCGTTCTTTTAAATCTGAACACGCCTTTAGGAGCTTTACCAACAGCGGTTCTATATGCTTTTACTATATATGCTTGTTTCATTTTGTTTGAGATTTTTAGAGACAAGATTCAAGAGTCAAGATGTCTTGGTTCTTGAATCTTGTTTCTATATTCTAATTTCTTAAAGGTTTACCCGTTTTTAACATGTGTTGTATGCGCTCTAGTGTTTTGCGTTCTGTGCATAGTGATAAGAAAGCTTCACGTTCTATATCTAATAAATACTGTTCTGATACTCGAGTTGGCTCAGATAAATCGCCACCAGCCATTACATATGCTAATTTGTTCGCAATTTTCTGGTCATGTTCGCTAATATAATTGCTCGCGTTCATCGAGTCTGTTCCAACTAAAAACATACCTAAAGCTTGTTTACCTAATACTTTAATATCTTTTCGTTTTACAGGTTGTGTATAGCCTGCTTCAGCCATTAATTTTGCATGAGCTTTAGCTGTAGCAATCTGTCTGTCTTTGTTAACGACAATAACATCTTTTCCTTTTTGTAGAATTCCTAAATCAAATGCTTCATAAGCCGAAGTTGAAACTTTGGCCATACCTATAGTTAGAAAATATTCTTGTAGTACATTTAATTCAACGTCACCTTTTCTAAAGGTATCTTGAGCTCTTAAAGCCATTTCCTTAGAACCTCCACCTCCGGGAATAACACCAACACCAAACTCTACGAGTCCGATATAAGTTTCAGCAGCAGCAACAACCTTATCAGCATGCATAGACAATTCACAACCACCTCCAAGCGCCATGCCATGAGGAGCCGCAACTGTTGGAATAGAAGAGTAGCGCATACGCATCATGGTATCTTGGAAATATTTAATGGCCATGTTTAGTTCATCATACTCCTGTTCGGCAGCCATCATGAAAATCATTCCAATGTTAGCTCCAACCGAGAAATTAGCAGCTTGATTACCAACAACTAAACCTTCAAAATCTTTTTCAGCTAAATCTATAGCTTTATTTAAACCAGCTAAAACATCACCACCAATGGTATTCATTTTCGACTGAAATTCACAATTTAAAATACCATCACCCAAATCTTCAATTACAACACCTGAATTTTTAAAGACTTCATTAGATTTTCTGATATTATCTAAAATAATAAAGCTGTCTTGACCTGGCTTTTTAAGGAATTTTTCTGTTTGTATATCATAATAGTATGTTGCACCATCTTTTACGGTATAGAAAGATGAAAAGCCTTTTGCTACTAAATTGTTAACCCAATCAGCTACCTGATGACCTTCAGCTTTTATAAGCTCTAATCCTTTTTCAACACCAACTGCATCCCATATTTGAAAAGGACCATGCTCCCAGCCAAATCCTGCCTTCATAGCATCATCTATTTTGTACAATTCATCAGAAATTTCAGGTACTCTGTTAGAGACATATGCAAACATGGCTGCAAAATTCTTACGATAGAATTCACCTGCTTTATCTTTTCCTTTTGCCAAAATAGGGAAGCGGTCTATGACCTTGTCAACCGTTTTGGTTAATTCTAAAGTGGCAAATTGTGCTCTTTTTTTAGAACGGTATTCTAAGGTATCTAAATCCAGTGATAAAATTTCGCTTTTGCCTTTGTTGTCTTTTACTTTTTTATAGAAACCTTGTCCTGTTTTACTACCCAACCATTTGTTTTCCATCATGGTGTTGATAAAGTCTGGTAGTTTGAATAGCTCATGAGCTTCATCATTAGGACAATTATCATAAATACCATTGGCAACATGCACCAACGTATCTAGACCAACGACATCAACTGTTCTAAAGGTTGCTGATTTTGGACGGCCTATAACAGGTCCCGTTAATTTATCAACTTCTTCTATAGTTAAGCCTAACTCTTTTACTTGATGAAATAAACTTTGTATACCAAAAATGCCTATTCGGTTACCAATAAAGGCTGGTGTGTCTTTTGCGATAACAGACGTTTTGCCAAGAAATTTTTCACCATATTCGTTTAAGAAATCGAGAACGTCCTGTGACGTTTTAGGACCTGGAATAATTTCAAATAATTTCAAGTAACGCGCCGGATTAAAGAAGTGCGTTCCGCAGAAATGCTTTTGAAAATCATCGCTTCGACCTTCGCTCATAAACTGAATTGGAATACCAGAAGTATTAGATGTTATAAGTGTTCCCGGAGTTCTATGTTTTTCAATATTTTCAAAAACTTGTTTTTTAATATCTAACCGTTCAACAACAACTTCAATAATCCAATCAACATCTTTGATTTTTGATATATCATCTTCTAAATTACCAGTAGTAATTCTGCTAGCGAATTTTTGATGATAAATAGGAGAGGGTTTTGATTTTAAAGCCGCTTGCAGTGAATTGTTTACAATACGGTTGCGGACTAACTTATCATCTAACGTTAAGCCTTTAGCTTTTTCAACATCGTTAAGTTCTCTTGGAACAATATCAAGCAGTAACACGTCCAGACCAATATTGGCAAAATGACATGCAATACCGCTACCCATAATTCCGGAACCAATAACAGCTACTTTTTTAATTCTACGTTTGCTCATGTTATTTAAGTATATGTTCTTTTTGGTTATATATTTTTTTATTAGAAATCATATTATTAATCAATTCTGCAACTTCATAAAAGTTGTCTAGTTTGTCTTGAGAAACATTCTTTCGAATGGCTTCATTAAAGGTTAATACTTTCTCTCTGGAGTAAGCTCTTTTCTCACGACCAAATTCGGTTAAGTGAATAATAACGCCACGACCATCTTCTGGGTTTGGTTTACGCTCAATTAGGCCTTTTTCTTCCATAGACTTTAATGTTCTCGAGAGACTGGTGGCTTCCATGCCCATTTTTGGACCTAAAGAGGTTGAAGGTGTACCGTTTTCTGGGTCTATACTTAATAATGCAAAACCTGTTGCCATAGTTGTTTCGAATTGCGCAGCTTCTTCGTTATACATTTTATTAATGGCTAACCAAGTGGTTCTGAAGACGTAATCGATGGTTTTATCCTTCATAGGTTGATTTTTAGAAAACCAAATATAAGAAATATTTATTATGCATGCATAATAAATTACAAAAAAATACTAAGCTTTAAACAAAAAAAAGCGCTTCATAATTGAAGCGCTAATAAAACGATAAAAAAGTGTTTTAATTCATTTTACCATTTACAATCCCTATGGCTGCACCGACTATACCTGCCATAACAATCGAAATGAATAATACAATTCCAAACAATTCATAATTTGGTGTTGATTGATCTGCCAGACTGAAGAACCCTTCAATCAATCCCATAAATAAACCAATAATTGCTCCAGCCTTTAATCCTGCACTTAACGTCGCTATTTCTGCCCATTTGTTATAAATAAACGACATAAAGAAACCAAAAGCAAAGCATCCACATGTAATAAATAACATGGCATTAGTTGTTTCGTCTGGTTGTGGGAATTTATCTGAAAAAATAATTCCGTAAAATAACCAGCCTAAAAGCCAGTCAACAATACCACCTACTAAACCACCTACAATAAAAGTTTTTGTATTCATAATATTAAAAAGTATTAGTTAGTGTTCTAAAAATAGAATATTAGTAGCTAACATACTTATAAAGAGCAGGATAGTTATTAACTGAAATACTAAGGGTTAATTTATGACCGGTAAATTTTCTCAATGAGATTAAGATATTTTTCTTTAATTATCTTACGTCTCATTTTCATTGTGGGAGTGAGGTGACCATCTTCAATGGTCCAAACATCGGGTGTGATTTCAAACTTTTTAATTTGTTCCCATTTACCAAATTTTTTATTGGCAGAATCAATTTCTTCCTGAATGCGGTCTTTTAATTCTTGATTGTCTCTAATAGAGTCATGTGAGAAAGGAATGTTATGGCGTTTAGCCCATTCTTCGGCAAATTCGTAGTTAATCTGAATTAATGCTGCTGGCATTTTTTCACCTTCGCCAATCACCATTATTTGTTCAATAAATCGCGATTGCTTGAATTGATTTTCAAGTAGTGCAGGTGCAACATACTTACCACCCGAAGTTTTAAATATTTCTTTTTTACGATCGGTTATTTTTAAAAAGCCATCCGTATCAATTTCGCCTATATCGCCTGTATGGAAATAATCGCCAGACATGACTTCTGCTGTTTTTTCTGGATCCTTATAATAGCCTTGCATAACGTTGGGTCCTTTTACCAAAATCTCACCGTCTTCTGCAATTTTCACTTCAACATTATCAATAACACGACCAACAGTTCCAATTTTAAAACCACCATCTCTTTGATCGTTAACTGATATTACAGGTGAGGTTTCTGTAAGTCCGTAACCTTCCATAATGGGCATGCCAGCAGCAGCAAATACACGTGTTAGTCGTGGTTGTAGTGCTGCAGACCCAGACACCATAAGCTCTAAATTACCACCGAGACCTTCTTGCCATTTACTAAAAATGAGTTTGCGTGCTATTTTTAATTGCTTTTCATACCACCAACCATTAACACCATAGGGTTCGTATTTTAAACCAATATTAATAGCCCAAAAGAAAAGCGCTTTTTTAATACCTGATAAATCACTGCCTTTAGCGACAATTTTATCGTATACTTTTTCATATAACCTAGGAACAGCTGTCATGACATTGGGCTTAACTTCTTTTAGGTTATCGCTCATGGCTTCTATAGATTCGGCAAAGTAGATTTCTACACCACAAAATTGATAGAGATATAAAATCATACGTTCAAAAACATGACAGACGGGAAGAAAACTCAAAGACTTTGATTTACCATAATCAAAAGGAACCCGTTTTTCACTGTCCAACACATTAGAAACTAAATTATTATGTGATAACATAACACCTTTGGGTGTTCCTGTTGTGCCAGATGTATAAATTAATGTGGCTAAATCATCTGGTTTCACTTGTTTTTTTCTATCCTCAACCACATCTTGATTTGATGCGTCTTTACCCAAATCTAAAATGTCTTTCCAGTTGGCTTCATCTGCTACATCGTCAAAAGTATAAACGCCTTTTAGTTTTGTATTACTTTTAATGGCATTGAGTTTATTTATTATCTCTTTATCTGAAACAAAACAATAAGTGGCTTCAGAATGATTCAAAATATACTCGTAATCTTCTTTGCAAATAGTTGGATAGATTGGTACATTTTGAGCTCCTATTTGAAGGATACCAATATCCATCACATTCCACTCTGTTCGGTTATTAGTCGAGATAACAGCAATCTTATCGTTAGGATTTACACCTAAACGCAACAAACCTCGACTTATAGCATTTGCTTGATTAATATATTCCTGTGTTGAAATGGAAACCCATTCACCATCATATTTTGTAGAAAAAGCTTTATTTAAATTATAGGATTCTAACTGGTGGTAAGGAAAATCAAAAAGTCTCGTAATTTTTGTCATATTGGATAGGGAAAATTGCTTGGGCAAAATATAAAATTACTGAAGATATTTCAAATCTTTATAACATCTTTAGGTTTTATTATTTTGGGACCTAAAAATTATTTTAATAATTTTTATCGTGACTTATAAATTAAATGGATTTTTCATTTAAAATTTTATTTTTGTCTACTGAAATTTAATTTCGGGATGTGGCGCAGTCCGGTTAGCGTACACGGCTGGGGGCCGTGTGGTCGCAGGTTCAAATCCTGTCATCCCGACAAGATAAAGCGGAGAGTTCTTGTAGAAAGCTTGCTTTCTTAAAAGAACTTTATGCTTTAGATTAAAAATAAAGCACTGCTTTATTTTGCAACATAAGCGATGTAAAGGGATTCTCTAAATCCTGTCATCCCGACTTAATAAAAGCTTTGGTTCGTGCAGAAAGCTTGCTTTCTTAAAAGAATTGAAGCTTTATTTTCAATGAGGTTTTATCAGGGTTCTATAAACCCTGTCATCGCGACATAAAAAAGGAGCTTTTTTTATAGCTCCTTTTTTAATTACCTATTTTCAATCCATTTTCTAGCATTCACGAAAGCTTCAAGCCAAGGAGATACTTCGTCTTTTCTGTCTTTTGCATAATGAGCCCAGTTCCACTGAAATGTTGAACGCTCAATATGTGGCATCGTGACCAAATGGCGCCCCGATTTATCACTCATCATAGCCGTATTATAATCGGATCCATTTGGATTATGTGGATAATCACTATAACTATAATTAGCTACAATGTTATACTGGTTTTCGGTTTTTGGTAAACTGAATTTTCCTTCACCATGTGAAATCCAAACGCCTAAAGTGCTTCCTGCTAATGACGATAACATGACTGAATTATTCTCTTGAATTTTTACAGAAGTAAATGAACTTTCATGTTTTTGAGATTCGTTATAGGTCATTTTTCCATGTAGGTCGTGTTCTGGATTAATAAGGTCTAATTCCATCCAAAGTTGGCAACCATTACAAATACCGACTGATAATGTATCTTCTCTTTCAAAGAAATTTTTAATGACTTTATTAGCTTGTTCATTGTATTTAATGGCACCTGCCCAACCTTTTGCAGAGCCCAAAACATCAGAATTTGAGAAACCACCAACGGCTCCTAAAAACTGAATGTCCTCCAAAGTTTCACGACCAGAAATTAAATCTGTCATATGCACATCCTTAACATCAAAGCCTGCTAAATACATGGCGTTTGCCATTTCACGTTCGGAGTTTGATCCTTTTTCGCGAAGGATGGCAGCTTTAGGCCTTGATTTACTATTATCTAGTTCAGGAAGTTTTCCTGTAAAATGTTTTGGGAATGTATATTGAAGTGGTTGAGTTTTATAGTTGTTAAATCTATGTTTTGCTAAATTATTAGCAGTTTGCTTTTGGTCAAGTAGGTAAGAGGTTTTGTACCACATATCACGTAAGCGTGACACGGTCATGGTGAAAACATCTGTATCATTAATAATACTTAACACATCACTTTCAGTTACTTTTCCAATATTGAAAAACTCAATTCCAGCATCTCTTAATTCTGTTTCTATTGAATTACTTTGAGCCTGAAAAACAATTCCAGAATTTTCGGCAAATAATACTTTAAAAGAATCGTTTTCTGCTAAAGCAGACAAATCTAATTCGGCACCTAAATTATTATCAGCAAAGCACATTTCAAGCAAAGTTGTTATTAAACCACCAGAAGCCACATCATGTCCTGCAACAATTTGTTCATCAGCTATTAATTTCTGAATGGTGTTAAAAACTGTTTTTACATAATCAGCTTTTTGAACACTTGGTGTTTCATTGCCTATTTTATTTAATATTTGGGCGAATGAACTACCACCGAGTTTAAATTCGTCTTGAGAAAGGTTGATATAGTAGATGTCGCCAGCATTTCTTTGAAATACAGGTTCAACAACATTCATAATATTATTACAATTTGCAGCCGCAGAAATTATAACAGTTCCGGGAGCAATGACATCCTCGTTAGGATACTTTTGTTTCATGGAAAGTGAATCCTTTCCGGTAGGCACATTGATGCCTAAATCTATAGCATATTCAGAAACTGCTTTCACAGCTTCATATAAACGTGCGTCTTCACCTTCGTTTTTACAAGGCCACATCCAATTTGCAGAAAGCGAAACACTTTTTAGACCATCTTTTAAGGGTGCCCAAATAATATTGGTTAATGCTTCAGTAATGGCATTTCGGCTACCCGCTTTAGGATCAATTAATCCTGATATTGGTGCATGACCAATACTAGTGGCAATACCTTCTTTACCCTTAAAATCTAAAGCCATTACGGCAACATTGTTTAATGGTAATTGTAAGGGTCCTGCACATTGTTGTTTCGCGACTTTTCCACCAACGCAACGGTCTACTTTATTAGTTAACCAATCTTTACAGGCTACAGCTTCCAATTGTAACAATTGATCTAAATAATCGTAGAATTTGGTTTTATCGTAAGCTGTATCTGAATAATTTCTTTGTACAGTTTTATCATGCATGAAGGTTTTAGGAGAACTACCAAACATATCATCCATACCTAAATCCATAGGCTTTTTGCCAGTTGTTTTAGATTCAAAAGTAAATCGATGATTTCCAGTAACATCACCTACAGTATATATTGGCGAGCGTTCACGCTCTGCAATTTTTTGAAGGGTTTCAATATGTTTTTGAGCAATAACTAATCCCATTCGTTCTTGAGATTCGTTACCTATTATTTCTTTAGCAGATAGGGTAGGGTCGCCAACTGGTAATTTATCTAAATCTATTTTTCCACCCGTTTCTTCAACCAATTCACTTAAACAATTTAAGTGACCACCAGCACCATGATCATGAATGGATACAATATGGTTTTCTTCACTTTCAACCATACCACGAACAGCATTAGCTGCACGTTTTTGCATTTCTGGATTAGAACGTTGCACAGCATTTAATTCAATTCCAGAAGCAAATTCACCAGTATCGGCAGATGATACTGCAGCACCACCCATTCCAATACGATAATTTTCGCCACCAAGAATGACTACTTTGTCACCAACTTTAGGCGTGTCTTTTAAAGCTTGACTGGCTTTACCATAACCAATTCCACCAGCTTGCATGATGACTTTGTCATAGCCTAATTTGCGAGGTTGAGACCCTTCGACTGTGCTCAGGGTGACATCGTTAGATTCATTATGTTCGAAAGTTAGAACTGAACCGCAAATTAAAGGTTGACCGAATTTGTTTCCAAAATCTGACGCACCATTACTCGCTTTTATTAAGATATCCATTGGTGTTTGATATAGCCAAGGTCGTTCAGCCATAGCTTGTTCCCAAGGTCTGTTGTCTTCTAGTCGCGAATACGATGTCATATACACAGCTGTTCCTGCTAACGGAATAGAACCTTTTCCACCAGCTAATCGGTCTCTTATTTCTCCACCAGATCCCGTTGCAGCACCATTAAAAGGCTCTACTGTTGTTGGGAAATTATGTGTTTCCGCTTTTAGTGAAATTACGGATTCGAAATCTTGAGTTTGATAATAATCTGGAATATCAGCACGTTTTGGCGCAAACTGTTCAACTTTTGGGCCTTTTATAAATGCTACATTGTCTTTATATGCCGAAACAATATCGTTTGGATTTTTATTAGACGTTTCACGAATCATCTTAAATAATGAAACCGGCTTTTCTTCGCCATCAATTACAAAGGTTCCATTAAATATTTTATGACGGCAATGCTCACTATTAACTTGTGAAAAGCCAAAGACTTCAGAATCTGTTAATAGTCTTCCTATTTTTTTAGCAACACCTTCTAAATATTCTATTTCTTCATCGCTTAAGGCTAAACCTTCTTGCTGATTATAAGCCGAAATATCTTCGATATTAATAATAGGTTCTGGCTTAATATTTATAGTAAAGGACTCTTGATTCAGCCCATTGAACTTTTCTGAAATCATTGGGTCGAAATCTTTAAAGTCTTTATGGCAAGATTCAAATTCTTCAATTCTGATTATGCCTTCAACGCCCATATTTTGGGTTATCTCAACCGCATTAGTACTCCAAGGTGTAATCATGGCAGCTCTAGGGCCAACAAAAAAAGCATCGATTGATGCTTGTTCTATTTTTGGCTGATTACCAAATAACCATACTAATTTTGAGATATTTTCAGTTGATAATTCTTTTGTTGCTTGAACAGCAAATACTTTACTGTTTTGGTTTCCGAAGAAGTGAATCATTATGTTTTAGTTTGTGTGTTGTTTTAAAGATGCAAATTTACTTTTTTTTGATGTATTTTATCCTATTACTTGATTTGAAAAATTAGAGTTATTCACGTGTTTATTAACCAAAAAAAAAGCGACTTAAAAAAGCCGCTTTATTTTTATCGTTTTATTAATTTTTTGGTGATGATTTTATCACGAGTTTTTAATTTAATTAAGTAAATGCCTCCATTAATATTGTTTAAATAAATATTTCCATTTTCAGTTTTTCCTTTTGAAACAACCTTACCTAGTATATTGTATATTTCAAATTCAAGTGATTCATTATAATTAACCGTTACTGAATTGCCAGAAACTGGGTTCGGATACATGTTAAATGAATTTGTTACGTATTCTTCTGTACTCAAATTTGTATAGCATGTCCACGAAAGATCATCAAACATCACACGATTAGAAGTGCTTGTGTTATTATTAATTAAAACGGTTATAGACCCTTCCATGTTAATGTCTGAAATGGTCACTGTTTGTGCAGTATCACCATATGGAATAGTAGCGATGAAATTACCATTTACATTTAAATCAAATGTTCCAGTATCTCCAGAAAACACGCGTTGTGTAACAACGGTTAATGTTCCAATACCTCCTGAAACGGTAGGCGCAATTAAGGCACCATCACGAATAGTTATAGCCCGACCATTGATAGTTTGATCTGTTCGTGCTTCGGTGGCATTCCAGTCAAAACCATTATCACCTGCCCAATTTCTATTAGAGTATGAACTTGAATTGGCAGGCATATTTTCAAAAGTTTCGCTTGAACATGCTGAACCGCTAGTGCCATTGTTAGTTGTGGTTTCACAAGCTTCATTACTAAAAACAGACTCATTTCCGGCTGCATCTTTAGCTTTTATTTTAAAACAATACGTGGTATTTGCTACTAATGAATTTACTGTAAAGCTGGTATTTGCAGTATTGTAAGTATTAACATCATCAATGTAAATATCATAAGACGAAACACCTATATTATCCGTTGCGGCATCCCAGTCTAAATCAATAGAATTGTCCGTTGGGTTTGACGCTATTAAATTTGTTGGAGCTGAAGGGTTTTCAGTATCTGGGTCTGTATCCCAAACTAGAGCTACCCATTCTGGATGATCTATAAATGGATTTCTATTGGCTTGATGATTGTAGTAAATGTTATTATTTCGATCTATTTCCTTTTGTGAAACCGGGTCCATTTCGTGCCAAGTTCTTAAAATGTTTAAAAACGGATCGGCTATGGCTTTGTCACTACTACCATCAAACATATCATAAGCAGACCAATTGCTTACTTGATCTTCATAGCGTGTGACAAAATAAAAATAGATACGTGCTATATCACCCTTAAATTCATCAATGGGTTCAAAAACGTCGTTAGTATAGCCTGCTGAATACCCAGTGTTTAAATTATTACCTAGTTTAGAACCATTTTGCGTTGGATTGCTTATACCACTTTGGCTTGTCAATTGACTATCATCAACACGACCAAAAGGTGTATTACTTCTAAAACCATTAACACGACCATCAGTAGGTAATAATTGATGCGCATCACCTCTCATAGGTGAATTAGAACCAAATATTGATTGTGGGATAACATGTTCTTTGTTATAGCAATCTCCCTCACTATCATACTCACCACATTCACCAGTGACAGGTGTATAATTATAAGGGTCGTTACCAGTTGGGTTTTCAGAATAAACATCTAAAATCGTATTACTAGTTGTTTCATAATAATTATCAAGATCGTATGAAGCTATAAAAGCATCTATGGCATCATAGCCTTGATCATTGTGGTCATCAATGATATTGTGTAATTGTGTTTTAAGCGTGTAACCCGTTCCTGTTGCCGTATCATAATACCCAGCTGGAATTTGGGCACAGATAAGAGTTGGTATTAATACTAATAATAACGTGTAAAATTGTTTCATTTTATTTTTTTTCCATTAAGGCCATATAAAATCCATCGTATCCAGATTTATGGGCCAATATTTTTTTGTCTTCTACAAATTTAAAATCTTTTCCTAAATCAGATTTTAAGAATGTTTTTACTTGTTCTTGATTTTCTGATGGTAAGACAGAACAAGTAGCATAAACTAGTTTTCCACCTGGTTTTACTATGCGTGAATATTGCTGTAAAATATCTTTTTGGGTAGCTTTTATTTTTTCTAAAAAAGATGCTTCAAGCTTCCATTTAGCATCTGGATTACGACGTAACACACCTAATCCAGAGCATGGTGCATCAATCAATACACGATCGGCTTTATCATACAGTTTTTTGATGACTTTAGTTGAATCAATAACTCTTGTTTCAATATTATGTGCGCCATTTCGTTTGGCTCTACGTTTTAACTCATGAAGTTTATTGCCGTAAATATCTAATGCGATTATTTGTCCCTTATTCTCCATTAATGATGCCAGATGCAAGGTTTTACCACCAGCACCAGCACAGGTATCAACAACACGCATACCTGGTTGTACATCAAGAAAATCAGCTACTAATTGCGAAGATGCGTCTTGAACTTCAAATAAACCTTCTTTAAAAGCTTCTGTCTGAAACACATTGGCACGTTCTTTTAGTTTTAGAGCATTTGGGTATCCTTTAAGGAATTCAGTCTCTATATCTAAATCAAACAATTCTGCTTGTAACTTTTCTTTAGTTGTTTTTAGGGTATTAACTCTTAAAATTACATCGGCTTGTTCGTTAAGTGCTTGAATTTCTTTTGTCCATTGACTTTCACCTAATTCCTTAACACCCAATTCATCAATCCAATCTGGTATAGATTCTTTTATTCTTCTAATTTTTGATAATTCGTCAAATCGACCTTTAATTTTTCGCGTAGGTGTATTTTCAAAATACTTCCAGTCTGGTAGTTTGATGCCTTTTAGAGTAGCCCAAACAGCGAACATACGCCACAGATTATCACGATCAAAGGGTTCTTTGACTTCAGCTATTTCCGCATATAAGCGTTTCCATCTTACAATATCATAGGTTGTTTCGGCCACAAATCCACGATCTCGGCTTCCCCAACGCTTATCACGTTTTAAAAGTTGTTGGATAACCTTGTCAGCATACTCACCCTCATTGAAGATTTTCATCAAACCATCAATAGTGGCAAAACATAAATTTCTGTGTAAACGCATTTTAATTTATTAGGCGTGCAAAGGTACATTTTAATTACTTATTTTTATCCTAAATATTTTATAAATGAGGAATTTAATACTGTTTATTATTGCTGTTTCATGTCTTTCTTGTCAAACTGAAGAAAAGATTAAAAAGCGAGAATTTTCTAAAATTACGTTTAAAACGATTCTTGAAGATTCAACATTAAGTATTCGTGCTATTGAAATTTTAGATCAAAAAAGTCTAGCTTTTGCAGCCAATAATAACACCTATGGATTGTATAATTCAGCTTCAGATTCATGGTTAATTTCAAAAATTGAACAAGACTCTCTGAATATTGAATTTCGAGCTATTGCTAACAACCAAGAAGATTTTTTTATGATAAGTGTTGGTAATCCAGCTTTGCTTTATAAAACTGGAAATAATGGAGAAATGGAATTGGTTTATAAAGAATCACATGAGAAGGTGTTTTATGACTCTATGAAGTTTTGGAATGCGAAAGAAGGCATTGCGATTGGTGATGCATTTAATGGGTGTTTGAGTGTTATTATTACGCGTGATGGTGGATTTACATGGCAGAAATTACCATGCGAGGTTTTACCTAAAGGAATAGAAGGTGAAGGCGCCTTTGCAGCTAGCAATACAAACATTGAAATTGTAGATGATAATACTTGGGTGGCAACAACAACTGGAAGCGTTTATTTTTCAGGTGATAAAGGAATGACTTGGGATGTTTTTGATACGCCTATTATTAAAGAAAAAGAGACCGAAGGGATTTATTCAATCGATTTTTATGATAACTTCAATGGTTTTGCAATTGGCGGTGATTATACAAAACCTGCGGATAGTTCAGCTAACAAAATAAGAACATTTGATGGCGGTAAAACTTGGGAATTAGTTGCTAAAAACCAAAATCCAGGGTATCGCAGTTGTGTTCAATATATTCCAAATGGAGCAGGCGAGGAGCTAGTAACTGTAGGATTTAAAGGTATTGATTATTCCAACGATAACGGAATGACCTGGATGCATTTAAGTGATGAGGGTTTCTATACACTTCGATTTTTAAATGATAGTGTCGCTTATGCTGCCGGAAGAGGGAGAATATCAAAGCTCACTTTTAAGCCATAAAAAAAAGAGCCATTTGGCTCTTTTAATTTAAGGTCTATCTTTTTTTTTCATGACGACGTTTTTTAAACTCTTCAAACATTTTACGTTTAAAATCGTCTTCGGCTTTTTTAAGTAAAACTATTTTTTTTGATGATAATACTTTCTGAAGATCAGATAAGTATTTGCTATACAGATTGTTTTTTTGAATATTAGATTCTTTGAATTTCTTAATCAAGTCAGTGGCTTGTTCTTCAGTCAGATTGTCATAGTCAATGAGTTTTCGATCTTCATAAGCTGCTTTTCGTAATTCATGCATGTTCTCTTCAAAATCGTTATAAATGGGCCAAAATTTTTCAGCTTCAGTCTTTGATAAATCAAGCTTTTCTGTAATATAGGCAACTTTTAGTGTTTTTATTTTTTCGTTTCTATCCATTCTATCTTGCGCCATTATTGTGGTACTCATAAATAAAATGATAATTGCTATTAGGTTATGTTTCATTGTCATTGCTATTATTTATTCTATATTAAAATCTTCTACATCAATATTCTCATATAAATAATCCTCAAGATGTATGTCATTGAGTGTTTCTTCCAAAATTATATTTTCAAAAGCGGTTGTATTGGTTATTAAGTTACTTAATTCCACTGATTCTAAATCATTAGTTAGGAGATAATTTTCAATACTGTCATTGTCTAATGAGGCAAAGGTAATAGCATTACTACCTATTTTAGGAATTGTAAAAATAAAAATGATTACAGCTGCTACACTAGCAACATAAAGCCATGACTTTTTATTAAATAAGTTAATGACCTTTGTATTAGATTCTGATTTAGGTATTTCAACTTTGAATCCTTCAAGATAGCCATCAGGAATATTTAAACCAGATTCACTAACCTGATTTCTCAAATTCAATTCTGATATTAAATTGTTTTCAAGAGTTTCAAAGTAATCCTTCGGCGTTTTAAAACCTCCTGTTGATATATTATGTTTACCTATTTTTTTCATTGTATTGTTTAGACTAATAAAAAAGCTATTGGTTTAATAAGTAGGCTTCAATTTTTTTTATGGCTAAATGGTAGGAAGCCTTGAGTGCTCCTTCACTTGTTTCAAGTATTTCAGACATATCTTTGTATTTAATATCTTGAAAGTATTTCATATTGAAAACTAATTGTTGTTTTTGGGGTAAGGTTGCTATGGCTTGTTGTAGTTTCAATTGAATAGCATCACCTTCAAAGTAAACGTCGGATTTTAAATTATCAATTGCTAAACTTTGTAATTCCTCATTACTTATTTGCATTTGTTTGGCGCGTTTGTTTATAAAAGTAATGGCTTCATTTGTAGCTATACGATACATCCATGAATAGAGTTTACTATCACCTTTAAATAAGTCTATATTTTTGAAAATTTTGATAAAAGTATTTTGTAATACATCATCAGCATCATCATGTGATTTTACGATATTTCTAATTTGCCAATACAAACGTTCTTTATAGAGCGATACCAATTCATTAAAAGCAAAATCTCGTTTGTCTTTAGACTTTAAATCGTTAATTAGTTTGACTTCTTCCACAAAAACATTTTGTTTTTAGACTTCTAAAACTAGAAATAGTTTAATCTGTCAAGTAAAGTAATGAAAATAATGGATTCTTGCGTTTTAATTAATGATTAGATAATGAGATAAAATGATAAAATAACTACAACGATGTAGTTGTTTTTAGTCTGAAATTATTGTCGTTTGAAAGATATTTTTTGCATTTCACCGTAAAAATAGACTATTTTAGATGTAATCATGACTCAAAAATGTATGGTACTGATTTTATGGCCAAAAGAATATTTTTCAGTTTTATTTCATTAATTTTAGTTATCCCAAGCTTTTCTCAAGTTGGGATTGGCACTGTTACTCCCGGAGCACAGTTGGATGTAGTAACGCAAGCTACGACAACTTCAGAAAGAAAAGGTATTCAGGTAGATTTAAATAGTACTTCAACCGCTCAACAAAACACATTTTCATTACACCTAACGAATTCTAGTAGTCCATCACTCACGGCTGCTAAATATGGAATTTTCAATAACGTTTCAGGTTTAGGAACTGCAACAAGATACGGCGTTTATAGTGAGGTTTTTAAGCCAAATTCAGGGGCAACTACTACAGATATATTTGGTGTTTATAGCTATGTTGGTCAATCTACTGGAGTTAATAGTAACAGCTATGGGTTTTATGCTGATTTAACCAATGCAAATAATACTGCAAATATATTTGGTGTTTACAGTACAGTTAATGGTACTGTTGCTAACCAAGATATTTATTCAGGATATTTTTTAGGAGGTAAATTCGCAATAGGGCAGACTGGTACCAATGTTTATGTTTTACCCGCAAGCCGAGGTACAAATGGTCAAATTATGCAAACTGATGGCTCTGGAAATGTCAGTTGGGTAGATACAGACTCTAATAATTTTTCATTAGTAAGGGTTAATTTATCAGCAAATCAAATACTCAATACTTCAGGATGGCAAAAAATTACTTTTGATACTACATTGTTCGATACCAATAGTGAATTTAACAGTACCGATAATCGCTTTGTTGCTAGTAGTGATGGTTATTATAAAATTAATGCAGGATATCACACCGCTTACCAAAACAACAATGAGTTTTATAGTATTGGAGTTTGGGTAAACAACGTTTTATACCAAGAGTCATCATTTAATCACTATGCTACGGGCGACGTTGTTAGGTCTATTAACTGTATAGTTAGTCTTAATGCAAATGATTATGTTGAGATATTTGTTCAAAATTTCCAAACCAATGATGGTTCAAATGGAGCAAATGGCGTTGTAATAGATAGTTTCACAGGTAAAACCTTTTTCGAAATTCAAAGAATAAGATAATACCTGCATTAGTTACAGACTTCACTAAATTTTTTCTTGTCTTATTCTATAAGCTTTAAGTAGCTGTAAAGCAATATGTTATAATTTATAAACACGATTAAATGCAAATAATATCGATAAAATGCATATTTTTCTTGTTTTGTAAACTAATTTGTTTTATGTTTACACCAACAAACCTACTTATGTTTGTTAGTCGTCCCCAAGTCTAACAATAGCTAAAAAAAGGGCTGAATGAAAATTCAGCCCTTTTTAGTTTTTATATAGTATTGGTTATTCTTAATCGAAACTTTGCATATCCACCAGCTTTTTATAGGTACCATTTTTTGCCAATAATTCTGTATGAGTTCCTTGCTCTACAATTTCACCTTTTCTCATAACAACAATTTCATCAGCATTTTGAATGGTTGATAATCTATGAGCAATAACAATAGATGTACGGTTTTTCATCATGTTTTCCAATGCTATTTGAACTAAACGCTCACTTTCAGTGTCTAATGCTGAAGTAGCTTCGTCTAATATCATAATAGGTGGGTTTTTTATTACAGCGCGTGCAATACTTAAGCGTTGTTTTTGCCCTCCAGAAATATTAGTTCCAGAATCACCTATATTGAAATCTAATTGACCTTTTAGGTTTTTCACAAATTCCCAAGCATTGGCTATTTTTAAGGCATCAATAATTTCATCATCGGTTGCGTCAGGCTTTCCAATTAAAATATTGTTTCTTATCGTATCATTAAATAAAATAGAATCTTGGGTAACTAATCCCATTAAACTTCTTAAAGATTCTTTTGTCACATATTTAATATTAGTACCATCAATTGAAATACCTCCTTCATTTACATCATAAAATCTAGTGACAAGATTGGCAATAGTGCTTTTTCCACTACCAGATTGTCCAACTAACGCAACTGTTTTACCTTTCGGAACTTCTAAACTAAAATTTTTGAGTACGAGATCTTCCTCATATTTAAAAGAAATGTTATCGACTTTTATTTTATCATTAAAAGTATTTATCTCTTTCGCATTTGGTATATCAGGTAATTGATTTTCTTCATGTAAAATTTCAAAAACACGATCAGCGGCAGCCATACCATTTTTTACTTTATATGAGGCTTTGCTAATAGCTTTTGCCGGAGTTAAAATGGCATAGGCTAATCCCATAAAGGCAATAAATGTAGTACCTTCAATTACTTTGTCAACTAAAACTAATTTTCCACCATACCATAATAAAACAGCTATAGTAGCTATTCCTAAAACTTCGCTCACGGGACCCGCAAGGTTATTTTTTAAGCCAATTTTATTTGAAAGTCTTAAAATACTATCTGCTGATTTTTTAAATTTATTTTTAAAAATTGGCTCAGCATTATAACTTTTAACAATCTTTAAGCCTGTTAAGGATTCTTCAACAATAGAAATCAACTTCCCAGATTCTTGTTGTGCTTTTAATGAATTGCTTTTTAAGCTTTTTCCAATTCTTGAAATCATGAATCCTGCTAATGGAATAAAACACAACACAAAAAGAGACAATTCCCAACTAATAGCAAACATAAGAGCTAATGAGAATATAATGGTTAATGGTTCTCTGACTATAAGTTCAAGGATAATAAAAAAGGAATTTTGCATTTCGTTAATGTCTCCTAATATTCTTGCCATTACATCTCCTTTCTGCCTTTTAGAATAAAAGCTTAATGGCAGTTGGATAATTTTTTCATACATCTCTTTTCTTAAATCAGTCAGTACACCATTTTTTAAATACATGATGTGTTGCATAGCAAAATATCCAAACAAATTTTTCAATAAAAAAGTTGAAATGACAATTGCAATGACTATAACCAAAGCCATTTGAGCGTTTCCTGACTCTAAAAAGCCACTAACTTTGTAATCAAGCAATTCTAAAGCATAATCTTTTACATCACCAATTTTTCCAGTCCATACAGGTTCATTCTTAACAATGGTAGTTTTTCCAAACAAAACATCTAACATTGGAATTAATGACACAAAAGCTAATGAACTAAAAAGAGCATAAAGCAAATTAAAAAAGATATTTAAAAACACATGGCCTTTAAATTTCTTAATAAAAGGTAATAATTGATGTATTATTTTTTTCATTTTAGTTTAGCTGCATATCTTTTACTATAGCGTCTATTTTTTGCTCCAGAAACGCTTCAGTTTTATTGAAATCTTCTTTAGTTTTCAATTTGTCATTAACACTGATATAAAATTTAATTTTTGGCTCTGTACCACTTGGTCTCAATGCAATTTGACTGCCATCTTCTGTATAATAAATCAAAACATTTGATTTTGGTATATCAATTATGGATGTTTCCCCAGTTATTGGGTTCAGAGCTTCGGAGGACTGATAATCTTCAATCTTTATTACTTTCGAGCCATTAATTTCCGAAAAAGGAGATTTCCTAGCATCTATCATCATTTGCTTGATTTCCGCAGCACCTTCAATACCTTTTTTAGTCATGGATATCAAACGTTCTTTGTAAAACCCATGCTCTATATATAAAGTAATTAATTCGTTAAAAAATGAACTGTTTTCTGCTTTTGCTTGAGCAGCAATTTCGCAGGCTAGAAGAGATGCTGTTACGGCATCCTTATCGCGTACAAAATCACCAACCATAAAACCAAAACTCTCTTCGCCGCCACCAATAAAATTCAATTCTGGAAAATCTTTTATCATTTTGGCAATCCATTTGAAACCAGTCAGTCCAATCTTGCATTCCACATTATATGCATTGGCAAGTTCCTTCATCATCGGTGTGCTTACAATAGTTGAGCCAATGAACTCTTTTCCATTTATTTTGTCAGTTTTCTGCCATTGTTTCAGTAAAAAAGCAGTCATAACCACCATGGTCTGATTGCCATTCAATAATTGCATGTTGCCTTTATCATTTCTGACTGCTATACCAACACGATCACTGTCTGGATCAGTTCCAATTACGATATCAGCATTTACGTTTTCGGCTAATTCCAAAGCCATTTTAAGAGCTGCTGGTTCTTCAGGGTTTGGTGATTTGACAGTAGGGAAATCGCCATTCGGTATAGCTTGTTCTTCTACAATATGTACGTTTTTATAACCAGCTTGTTTAAATGTTTCTGGGATAATAGTGATAGATGTACCATGTAATGAGGTGAAAACAATGGTCAAATTATCTTTGGCACTTTGACTAGTATAAAAACTACCATTTTTAATAGATGCTTTAATAAAAGTTTTATCAACTTCTGCGCCTATTTTTGTAACTAAATTAGGGTTGGATTCAAACTTAATTTCAGAATACTTTAAGTTGTTTATCTCTGCTATAATTTCACCATCTTGAGGTGGTACTAGCTGACCGCCATCTTGCCAATAGACTTTGTAGCCATTGTATTCAGGCGGATTGTGTGAAGCGGTCAATACTATACCACAATGACAATTTAAATGTTTTAAGGCAAATGACAACTCGGGAGTTGGACGTAAATCTTCGAATAAAAAAACTTCAATGTTATTAGCTGAAAAAACATCAGCTACTAATTGTGCCAATGTTTGACTGTTGTGTCTACAATCAAAAGCAATCGCTACTTTGATTGTTTCATTAGGGAATGACCTTTTCAAATAATTACTTAAGCCTTGTGTATTTCTTCCAAGCGTGTACTTGTTAATACGATTGGTGCCAATGCCCATCACGCCGCGCATACCTCCTGTTCCAAACTCTAAATCCTTGTAAAAGGATTCCTTGAGTTCTTTTGGGTTTGTGGCAATTAAATTCTTTATGTAGTCTTGAGTCTTTTTATCAAAATCGGGTGTCAGCCAAGTATTTACTCGATTTAATAGTTCAGGTTCAATATATATCATGATGTAACTAAAATAGAACGCAAAAATACGCAATTCAAAAAAATGACATGTGTCAAGAAGGAATTAATTAGCTGTAGTATCTAAATTAATAACCTCTTTAACCAAATAGCGTTTTTTGTCTTGTTTTGTACGTAGCATAATTTCACCAAGAAATCCAGCTACAAAAAATTGGGTACCTATAATCATTGTGGCCAATGAAAGGTAAAATTGTGGTCTTTCAGTAATGAGCCTTCCAGTTTTGTGGAAAAACAACTTATCAATACCTAAATATAGAGCAAACATAAATCCTATTGCAAACATTAAAACACCTAATGCGCCAAATAGGTGCATAGGTCTTTTACCAAAACGAGACAAAAACCAAATAGTGATTAAATCCAAAAACCCATGTATAAATCGATCTATTCCAAATTTGGTTTCACCGTATTTTCGTGCTTGGTGTTTTACAACCTTTTCACCAATTTTAGAGAAACCAGCATTTTTGGCTAATACTGGAATATATCTGTGCATTTCGCCATTAACATCGATGTTTTTTACAACATTAAGTCTATAGGCTTTTAGTCCGCAATTAAAATCGTTTAATTTGACCCCAGAAGTTTTTCGTGCTGCCCAATTAAATAGTTTTGAAGGTAAGTTCTTTGTTAAAACAGAATCATAACGCTTTTTTTTCCAACCCGAAACCATATCATAATTATCACTAATAATCATTTCATATAATTCAGGGATTTCTTCTGGGTTGTCCTGAAGATCTGCATCCATGGTAATGATAACATCACCAATTGCTTTATCAAATCCTGCATGTAAAGCTTGAGATTTTCCAAAATTTGCTAAAAACCGAATACCTTTTACATGAGGATTAATTTCTGAAAGTTTTGTTATAGTTTCCCATGAGGCATCAGTACTACCATCGTCAATAAAAATGATTTCATATGAAAAATGATTGGATTGCATAACATTTGCAATCCAATCATGTAATTCTTTTAGTGAGTCCTTTTCGTTAAGTAGTGGTATGACTACTGATATATTCATTGACGATTTTTGAAGATTATGTTTTCAAAAATATGAAAATATTAATCTTGGGAGCTAGTTTTCATCACTAAACCTGCAATTGCCGACCAAATAAGTCCAAAAAAGGCACTTAAAGCAAGCCACATAGCCGATCCGAGTAAAGGATTTGAGAATGTTTTGGCCATTTCCAAACTTTTCTCTTTTATTTCAACTGACATATTTGGGTCTTCTGCTATTTTTTCTTCAGCCAACTTCATCATTTCATCCATAAATTCAGGATCAATAATGTAATTAAATATTAAACCATATACAGCATAAACCAAGGCACTAATCACAGCAATTACCATCCCTGTTTTTAATGCTTCACTGAAAGAAAGGCTGTTGGCATTTGTTTTTTTGAATTGACCAATGGCATAAAAAATAATTACTGGAAAAATAATGTAATATAAATATTGAGGCCATTGTGTGCCTTCAAGTAGCATTCCTGTAGCATACATGATTACAGAAATTAAGATCATAATTGCTCCAAGAATTAATCCGTAATTTACTCCGAATTTACCTGGAGAAGGTTTTTGATTTTCCATAGTTTGAAAGTTTAGTTAATTTAATTAGTTAGTAAACAAATATACCAAAACGTTACACATTAATTGAAAGAATAAAAAATGAAAAAAATATTGTAGATTTATTAAATTTGCTTAAATTTGCACCTCGAAAAAAGTAATGATATTAAATCGAAAAGCGATGAAAAAAGATATACATCCAGAAAATTATAGAGTAGTGGCGTTTAAAGATATGTCAAATGATGACGTGTTTTTAACAAAATCTACTGCAAATACCAACGAGACAATTGAAGTTGATGGTGTTGAGTATCCATTAGTTAAAATGGAAATTTCAAGAACGTCTCACCCTTATTACACTGGTAAATCTAAATTAGTAGATACTGCTGGACGTATTGATAAATTTAAAACTAAATACGCTAAATTTAAAAAATAATTTAGTAGTAAAATATAATTATAAAAGCCTTTCAATTGTTGAAAGGCTTTTTTTATTTTTACCAAAAGCAACCTTATGAACTATATTCTTTTTGACGGTCCATTTAGAAACAATCTTCTACCATTTACCTTTACACGACCAGTAGCAGATATTCGAGTTGGTATTTTAACTATACGAGAGAAATGGGAAAACTATCTAGAATATACCACAACAACCATAACAGAAGACTATCTTGCTGATAAATATCCCATGGTTGAAATGGAGCATAATATTATGATTAATGCTTCTTTCTTACCCAATAAAGAATTAGTAGAGATTATAAAAGGCTTGGAGGAAAATCAAGCTGTTTTTAAAGATGAGGATGTTGTAGCTTTTTTCACTAAAGAAAATCAGGAAAATATAGATTTGGAATCGTTTGAAGCTATTGAATATCTTGATGACGTTTTAAAAATAGAAAATACTTGGGATATATTTAGTAAAAATGGTTTAGCTATAGAGGATGATTTTGAACTGCTTACCAAAGGAAGACAGTCACAACCTATTCCTGAAACAACAGTTGCTTTCAATAGAAAAGATATTTTTATTGAGGAAGGAGCCAAGTTACCTCTTTGCTCACTTAATGCTGAAAATGGACCCATTTATATAGGTAAGGATACAGAGATTATGGAGGGGAGCATGATAAGAGGCCCTTTTGCACTTTGTGAAGGTGCTACCGTAAAAATGGCTGCCAAGATTTATGGACCAACAACTGTTGGACCTTACAGTAAAGTAGGCGGTGAGATTAATAACTCGGTGTTGTTTGGTTATTCCAATAAAGGTCATGATGGTTTTTTAGGAAATTCAGTATTGGGTGAATGGTGCAATTTAGGAGCGGATACTAATAATTCTAACTTAAAAAACAACTATGCTGAAGTTCGCCTGTGGAATTATGAAACCGAAAATTTTGCTAGAACTGGCTTGCAATTTTGTGGGCTTATGATGGGAGATCACAGTAAATGTGGTATTAACACCATGTTTAATACAGGAACAGTTGTTGGTGTAAGTGCCAATATTTTTGGAAGTGGTTTTCCGCGCAATTTTGTGCCTAGTTTTTCTTGGGGTGGAAGTAGTGGTTTTTCGAATTATCTAACTAAAAAAGCGTTTGAAGTTGCTAAAGTAGTCATGTCTCGAAGAAATATTGAATTTACAGAGCAAGACGCAGCCATTTTAGAACACGTTTTTGAGGAAACTCAAAAGTATAGACGGGATTAAATCTCTAGATGTGTTTCAATAAAACTAATAAAATCATCTTTTCTTCTACTTGATATAGTAATTGATTTATTGTTATTCATTTCAACTGTCAAACCGTCTCTTTTTGAAATGCCTTTCATTTTTAGAGCATTTATGATAAATGAGTTATGAACTCTAAAAAATCCAGTTTTTTCTAACTTGTTTTCAAATTCTTTTAAGTGTTTAGTAACAGTAACACGTTCGTTGTTTTCTAGATAAACATCTGTATACGCACCAGAAGCTTCTAGATATACAATATCATTTAGTTTTACTAATCTAATGGATTCAAGAGCCTTTAGCATTAACGAATTTTCTTGTTTGCTGGTGAAATAGCTAACATTGTTCTCCTTTTGTTCATTTTTTATTTTTGAAAGTGCTTTCTCAATTGAATTTTTAAACTCTTGTATTTGAATAGGTTTTAATATGTAATCAACAGCATTAGCTTTTATAGCATTGATGGCGTATTTTTCGTGACCAGTTATAAAAATAACTTTTGCAATATTATTTTCTATTACATTTAGTACATCAAAACTTGATTCTTTGCCTAAATGTATATCAAATAAAAACAATTGATAATTAGTTTCATTAATTGCTTTAATGGCATCTTTAACGCTTGTAGCGATGTCAATTTGCTTGATGGATTTTATGAAATATTTTTCTAATAATGATTTTATTAGATTACAAATACGCTTATCATCATCTAAAACTAATGCATTCATGCTGCTACTAATGGTAATTTAAATTCAACAATTGCTTCATTATCTGTTTTATAAAACTTAAAGTCAGCTATTTTTTTATAAATTTTACTGTGTAAGGCGATGCGTTGTTTAGTTATATCCAAGCCACGGGAAGTGTCATGGTCTAATTTTTTATTAATAGAAACTAGCTGACCCAAGATATTATTTTTAATCGAAATGTTGATTATATCATTAGTTCTATTAATTAAAATAGTGATAAATCCATTAGTATCTATGTTATTAAAACCGCCATGTTCAATAGCGTTTTCCAACACACTTTGTGTAATAGCGCTAGGTATTTTTAACTTATGTAATTCTTCGACTTTTATATTGGTTTCTATGCTGTAATAAAAGCTGTTTTGAAGTCTATATTGCTGTGTTTTTAAATAATTTTCCATCATTTGTTTTTCTTCAAACAGTGTCCATTCGTCCTTAAAGGTACTCTCAAGTAATGACCTTGAAAAACGTGAAATATTAGAAGTATAATCAATTAAGCTTTCATCAAAATCACGTTCTATTAACTCTGCTTGAAGAGAGGTGAACGCATTGTTAATATAATGCGGATTAAATTGGGATCGTGTTAGTTTTGATCGTAACGAAAGATTTTTAATAGTGTTTATTTTTTTCTGGTACAACAAGATAATACTAGAAAAGATAAGTATTGTAATAAGTGCCAGTCCAAGATATTTTATTTGTTCTTTTTGTTGATGTATTTTAAAATTGTTTATTTCTTCTTGTTGTTTTAAGATGGTTATTTCATTGTCTTTTTTTTCAGTTTCAAAGGCTACTAGTGTTTTTTGTAAGTTTTGCATATCTGAAGTAATACTGATGCTATCCATAATACTTATCATTTCTGAATTTACTTTGGTAGCTTCTTCAAATTGATTGGTTTTTATCAATATTTTGTTTTTTATGCTTAATACACCTTTTAAGCGTTTTAAATCATTAAGTTTTTTAAAGTATACGGCTGCATTATTGCAGTTTGTTAAGGCTTCTTCATATTTTCCTTGATGATAGTATACATTAGCCAGTAATCTTTGAGCATCAGCCTTTTTTTCTTCAAATTTCTCTGTGCTTTTTGATAGGACTTTTAATCCTAATTCTTCCGCACGAGATAATTGGTTTTCTTTAATGTACAAAAAGCCCAAATTATTACTCAATAACAACTCTCTATTGGTCATCTTTAAACGAATAGTAAGGTCTAAAGCCTTTTCTAATATTTCTAAAGCTTTTTCATTGTTGTTTGTAAGTTGATATATATAGGCCAGGTTATTGCAAGCTCCTAAATATGTTTCTTTATAATCAGTGTTGTCTTTGAGAATATTAATGATTTCATTATAGTAAACAATACCTTCATTGTAATTTTTAGATTTTACATGTAAATAACCTAATAGGTTTAGTACATAAACATATTCATCAATTTCTTTTTCAAGTGAAACCGTTTTCTCAAGCTCTTTGAGCAAATCAATAGCTTCTTTATCTTTATTGAGTACAACATAATTACTTATAATACCAGTTTTAGTTTCTATCTCAAAGCGCCATAAATCTTCAGGCATTTTTAAGTTTTTTAACTCATTTTTGTTTTCTAAATAAATTTCTATAGATTCTTTAAACTTACCAGATTCATATAGCGCTTTTCCTTTAATAATGTTGTAATGAATTTTTAAATGCCTAAAGTTAGGATGCTCATCTAAAAATGGATTTACTTCATCTAATAAAGCAAATGTTTTTGTCAAATTTATTGACTTATAATAACCCGCTTTTATGATTTTTAATCTATTAATAAGATAATCATTATTAGTTTGTTTTTCTAATGCACTCAAATAATTTAAAATGCTATCATTAGACTTAATGTTGTTTAATGTTTCCTTTGTATTGGTAAAGAATAAATTATGTTTTTTTAAAAGGTCACTTTCATTTTCTTGTGAAAATGCTATGAGAACATTTAGTGTAAAAAAGAGTGTTAGTACTATTTTCATTTGTTAAAAAATTATTACTAAAAATACCATTTATTTATCGGAATTATTTTTAATCTATTAATTAGATTCTAACACTTATTAAATGAAACCAGACATCCATTAATATCGTTTAAACTTTACAGTTGTGTCTCTGTAAATTCGTGGTAATAACTTTAAAAAACTTAACCATGAAAAAAACTTACTTATTTATTTTGATTACCTTATTTTATGCTAACATCAGTTCTTCTCAGAGTTTAGACTGGGTTAACAGTCTTGGAGGACTTCAAGATGAGATTGCGAGAGATTTAGCAGTTGATACCTTTGGGAACATTTATATCGTTGGTCAATTTAGAGATACTGTTGACTTTGACCCTGGAAGTG
The DNA here is from genome assembly GCF_012931685.1 of Hanstruepera ponticola. Classification (GTDB taxonomy): domain Bacteria; phylum Bacteroidota; class Bacteroidia; order Flavobacteriales; family Flavobacteriaceae; genus Hanstruepera; species Hanstruepera ponticola. The sequence goes on along the minus strand of NZ_JABANC010000002.1, from coordinate 101,006 downwards.
GAACTGTTAATCAAACTTCTAATGGAAACGCAGATGTATTCATTTTAAAATTAGATAATTCAGGTGCCTTTATTTGGGTTAGAACATTTGGAGGCACTGGAGCAGATAACGCTACTGCAATAAAAGTAGAAGATTCTGGAAGTATTGTTGTTGTAGGTAATTTTAACGATACAGTAGATTTTGACCCATCGGCAGGAAATGCAACTACAACTTCCAATGGAGCAAATGATTCGTACTTGCTTAAGATGTCTGATTCTGGTAACTATCAATTTCATAGAACTTTTGGAGGTAGTGGAAACGATTTTATCAATGACATTGTAGTTGATTATAACAATGATTATATAGTAACAGGTAAATTTGTAAACACCGTAGATTTTGACCCTTCTGCAGGAGTATTGAACTTCACATCTGGCAGTACCGAATCTGATATATTTGTCATGAAGATTTCTTGGTCAAGTGGGTCGCTTATTTGGGCAAAACAATTTATTGGTAATAGTACTACAAGAGATAGTGCTGGTACAAGTATAGGGGTAGATCTAAATAATAATGTTTTTATAGGTGGATATTATGCAGGGACTGTAGATTTTGATCCAAATGCAGGTGTTGCAAATGAATCATCTACCGATTTAAGAAACATATTCATTTCTAAATTAAATCAGAATGGTAATTTCGTTTTTGTAAAAGTAATAAGTAATGATAACCGAAATGATCGTGTTAGAGATATAAAATTAGATTACAATAACAATATTTTAGCTGTTGGTGATTTTCAAGGAACAAATGTAGATTTCGACCCTGGATCTGGAATATCTAACTTAAGTGGTAATGGAGCTACTAATGTTCCTTTTTTGTTAAAGCTTAACAATAATGGAGATTTTGTTTGGGCAAAAGAATTTAAACCATTGGGTAGTGTTAATAATGGTTTTGCTGTTGCTGTTGATCCTTCGAACAACGCCTATGTTTCTGGACAATATTCAATTCAAATTGATTTAGATCCAGGGCCAAATACAACTAATGCAGGAACAATAGGAGCTGCTGATGCTTTTATGGTTAAATTAAACGAAATGGGCGATTTTGTTTGGGGAAAACGCTTTGGTGGAGCTAATAATGATACGCCTTATGCTATGAAATTCATAAATAATAAAATTTATCAAGTAGGGCGTTACAACGGTACTGCTGATTTTGATCCTGAAGCACCTAATGTTTATGAGACATCCAATGGTGGATATGACTTTTTTGTTCAGAGAATTTCAGAAAACACACTTTCTGTATCTGACTTTACAACTGACAGAATTAAAATATTCCCAAACCCAACACCACAGTATATTGTGGTTGATGGAATACCAGAATTTAATTATGAAATTGTATCATTAGAAGGAAAGCTCATTATGAAAGGTAAATATGTTAGTAATCAAATTAAAATTGACGTTTCAGGTTTGGTTTCTGGCATATACATCATTGAAATTAATTCATTGGATAATGATCAAAAAATAATTCATAAAATTATTAAACAATAAAAATGCTTGATTTATTATATAATTTTAGATTAGAATTGTTTTTAGTCTTGTTTTATAGTAGTGTGATTTTAATCCTATTTGTATTGTAATTATCAAAATAAAAAAGCTCATTTAATGAGCTTTTTTTACGTGTTTTAATTCTAAAAGATTAATTGGGTTAATTCCTAGCCCTTTTACATTTTTTCTTGTAAAGCGAACAACTTCGTCATAAAACATAGGCACTATTGGCGTATGACTCATAATTAATGAATCCATTCTGGAGTATAAATGCTCTCTTTTTTTTGACTCTGTTTCAATAAAGGCTTGTTCATACCAAGTGTCAAACTGTTCACTGCTAAAATGTGTGTAATTAGGTCCATTTGGCGCAAAGTTTTTACTGTAATAGAGTGATAGGTAATTTTCAGCATCAGGGTAGTCGGCTACCCAACTGGCTCTAAACATGTCTAGTTTTCCATTTGCTTTAGCATCTTTCAAACTGGAAGCAGGAACAACATCTACGTTTACAATAAGCCCTGTTTTTTGAAGTTCACGTTGTATGTATTCGCAAAAGCTTAAATAATTGCTGGTAGTTGTTATGCTAATTTCTGGATTGTTATTTCTTGTTTCTTTTATGTATTGTTGAACAAGTTGTTTTGATTTTTCAGGTTGATAGGTGAAGCCAATTTTATTACTGTAACCAGGCAATCCTTTAGGGATAAAACCGCCATTGGCAGGAATACCAATACCATTTCGTAAATAAATCATCATTTTATTTCTATCGAAACCGTAATTAACGGCCTGTCGGATTAATTCTGACTGTATTTCAGGAGCATCAGATTCCATATAAAAGGCTAAGTACTCAGTATTTAGATAGGGACCACGAATCATGTTGACATCAGAAGCATACAAATCTCGTAATTTACCATCTGCTGTTAATATTTCATCCTTATAGGAAGCATCCAATCCTGATACGTAATCAATATTGCCTTGGGCAAATTGTAAAAATTCACTTTGTTTGTCGGGTAAAAAAGTTATCGCAATAGCTTCTAGATAAGGAAGTTGCTTTCCGTTTTTATCAACTTCAAAGTAATCAGGATTTTTCCTAAAAACCAATTTTAAATTTTCTTCCCAGCGTTTAAATTGAAAGGGACCTGTTCCAATAGGATTTGATCTAAAATCATTACCATAATTTTCAACAATTTCTTTTGGAACAACGGAACAATATTTCATAGTCAATAAGCCTAAAAATGCTGGGAAAGGTTGCTTTAGCTTAATTTCAAAAATAGAATCGTTTACAGGGTAGAACGTTTTAACTTTATTCAATACCCAGCTTCCTGGTGATGCTAGTTTCTCATCTTTGAGTCTATTGAAACTATAAAAGAAATCATTTGAAGTTACGATTCGTGTGGAATCACTACCAAATAATCTATGTTTATGATATGTTACATCATCGCGAAGCGTAAATGTATAAGTAAGTGCATCATCTGAAATAGTCCAGCTTTTTGCAATAGCTGGTTGCACATTCAATTTATTATCCATTTCCACCAAACCATTAAAAAGCTGATTAGTTGCCCATATATCTGCAAGGTCTTTTGAAAATGCTGGATCTAATGAGCCAATATTTTTATGCTCATTATATCTAAAAACTAATGAACTATCAAGCTCCTTATTCTCATTGTTGCAAGAAATAATTATGATGGTGAAACACATTATCCATATCCATTTTATGGGAAGTCTCAATAATGACAGGTGGCGTTTTATCATTTTGTTTAATAGTTGTAAATTTGCAACTTGGTAAAAGTACAAGAATGACAGCAAGAAAAAAAGTCGGTTTTTACACGTTAGGATGTAAATTGAATTTTTCAGAAACATCAACCATAGCAAGAACTTTTAAGAACGAAGGTTTTGAGCGCGTAGATTTTTCTGAATATGCCGATATTTATGTTATCAACACTTGTTCTGTCACTGAAAATGCCGATAAACGTTTCAAGACCATAGTAAAGCAAGCTCAAAAAAATAATCCCGAAGCATTTATAACTGCTGTTGGATGTTATGCGCAACTTAAACCTCGAGAATTAGCTAATGTCGAAGGTGTCGATTTGGTTTTAGGTGCTACTGAAAAATTTAAGATTACCGATTATTTGAACGATTTATCAAAAAATGATTATGGCGAAGTTCATTCATGTGAAATTCAAGAAGCCGATTTTTATGTTGGTAGTTATTCGTTTGGAGACAGAACAAGGGCTTTTTTAAAGGTTCAGGATGGCTGTGATTATAAATGTACCTACTGCACCATTCCGTTAGCTAGAGGAATCTCTAGAAGTGATTCGGTAGAAAATGTTGTTGCTAATGCTAAAGAGATAGCTGCAAAAGATATTAAAGAGATTGTTTTAACAGGAGTGAATATAGGTGATTATGGTAAAGGGGAATTTGGTAACAAACGCCATGATCACACTTTCTTGGATTTGGTGAAAGAATTAGATCAAGTTGAAGGTATTGAACGATTGCGAATTTCTTCGATAGAGCCTAATTTATTGAAAAATGATACCATTAATTTAGTTGCGGAATCTGATAGTTTTGTACCGCACTTTCATGTACCACTTCAAAGTGGTAGTAACGCTATATTAAAGCGTATGAAGCGTCGTTATTTACGTGAGTTATATGTTGATAGGGTTGATAAAATAAAGGAAGTTATGCCAGATGCTTGCGTTGGAGTTGATGTGATTGTAGGATTTCCTGGTGAGACGGATGAGCATTTCCTTGAGACCTATAATTTTTTAAATGATTTGGATATTTCCTATTTGCATGTTTTTACGTATTCTGAAAGAGATAATACCGAAGCTTCACAAATGGAGCAAATAGTCCCCAAAAACGTGCGTTCTAAAAGAAGTAAAATGTTACGTGGTTTATCAGTAAAAAAACGTCGTGCTTTTTACGAAAGCCAGATTGGTACCATAAGAGAAGTGCTTTTTGAAAGTGAAAATAAAGAAGGCTATATTCATGGATTTACAGAAAACTACGTAAAAGTTAAAACGCCTTGGAATCCAGAATTGGTTAATACTATTCTAAAAGTAGAACTCACTACTATTGGTGAAGATGGGATTGTAAGATTCAATTTTCAAGAATCGGTGATTTCTGCTTGATTCTTCGTTTTTTCAAGTAGTTCAACGAGTTTTAATGTTTTTTGTCCTCTATTTTCCATTTGTCTTTCGAAAACAAATTATTTTCATCTCAAAATCAACTACTTATGTCTAAAGCCTTATCTATTATTGGTGCAATATTTTTGATCCTTTCCTTTACCGCTTGTTCCACTGATAATGATGACAACTTATCTGATAGATCAAATAATTTTAAAGGTGTTTGGAGGTTATCAATGAAAACAATTGAAACACCTATTGATTTTCACAATGATGGCAACTTAACCGATGTTGTTTATATAGGAACTAACTCACCTTACGATACAGAAATCATTATTAATAATAATAACAGTGGTATAATTTACTTTTCTGATACTGTTACTTACAATACTCGGGATGAAAATGGTACTTTAGTTTATATGGTAGCTAGTTCATTTAATAATGAACGTGTTGATATTCCATTAAGTTATATGTTAAGTAATAATTCTGGAATTATAAATTACAATGATGTTGAAGCTACTTTTCTATTGGAAGGAAACACTTTGTTTATGACCATTGAAGATGGTTTTGTTGCGAAAGACATTGATACTTTTGAGATAACTGTAGTTCAAGATTTGACCTATGTTTTTGAAAAGCAATAGAATTAAACGAAATATAAATAAAAAAAAGCCGAAATTTAATTTCGGCTTTTTTTTATATCCTAACTCCTACTGGGAGCATACTTTTGTATTGTCTATTTCGTCTAATAAATTTTGCTATTTCAGGACTCGTAGGAACAACGCTTAAATTGCGTTCTTCAATATGTTCAAATACGGTTCTAATAAATTCGTTTTGAAATTCTTCCGTAAAAATAGTTTCAGGAATAATTAATTTAGTTAAGAAAATTTTACGCTCTTGAAGGGAGTATTCAATTTTCGCAAGTTCATTATCAATTTTTAATTCAAACTGACGCAAAAAATCATTGTCAACGAGTTCATGTGCTTCTATCATAATAATCTTTTTTATTAATTGGAACTATAAGGAGTAGGACTATTTTATATAGTTTTGTAACGCAAATTTACGAAAAATTATTGTCATTTTAAAGATAATATTTGCATAATACCTTATGAATCAAGATATAATACATGTTTATTTCATGCCAGGAATGGCTGCGAGTCCAAAAATATTTGAAAACATACAACTGCCTGAAAACCAGTTTAAAATACATTATTTAGAATGGTTAATTCCAGAACGTGATGAAACTTTAGAGGCTTATGCCATAAGGATGACCCAAAAAATTAAACATGAGAACTTGGTATTAGTTGGTGTGTCTTTTGGAGGTGTTTTGGTTCAGGAAATGAGCAAGCATTTAAAGTTAAAGCGCTTGATAATCATATCTAGCGTTAGTTCAAAGCACGAACTTCCAAAACGCATGAGAATAGCTCGTAAAACAAAGGCTTACGCTATAGCTCCAACAAGTTTGGTAAGTCACATAGATATGTTTGCAAAATATGCCTTTGGATCTAATGTAAAAAAACGAATTGAGCTATATAAAAAGTACTTATCAGTCAACGATAAACGTTATTTAGATTGGGCTTTAAAAAATATGGTTTGTTGGAATCAAGACAAACCAATTCCAGAAGCTATTCATATTCATGGTGATCAAGATATGGTGTTTCCGTGTCATCATATTACTAATTGTATAAAAATAAAAGGTGGTACACATATTATGATTATCAATAAATTTAAGTGGTTTAATGAAAATTTGCCTAAACTAATTTTAAATGGACGACTAGATTAACATGTCGTTTTTTTTTATAACTTTAATGAAAAATTCCTCGCAATGAAAACTCTTAAAAACATACTATCAATTATAGGATTATTTGCACTCGGCATGATTTTCATTTTTGCACTTCAGGATGCTCCAAGTGATGAAAATTTTGAACGAAAACTTATTAACGATTATAACGTTTACGCGCTACAAGTTCCTGATAATTTAGATTTTGCAGGAGAGCCGTTACCACTTAAAAACCCAGATATTTTGGAGCGTATGGATCGTGAGCTTTTAGTTAATACGTATTGGCAATCCAATGGGTTACTTATGTTTAAAAGAGCACATAAATATTTTCCTATAATTGAGCCTATTTTGAAAAAAAATGGTATTCCAGATGATTTTAAATACTTAGCAGTAATCGAGAGTGGTTTGGTTAATGTGGTGTCACCAGCTGGAGCAAGAGGAGTTTGGCAAATAATGCCAGCAACTGGAAGAGAATTTGGGCTAGAAGTAAATGATAATGTTGATGAACGTTACCATTTAGAAATGGCAACTGAAGTTGCTTGTAAATATTTGAAAGAATCAAAGGAAAAATTGGGTTCTTGGACCTTGGCAGCAGCAGCTTATAATGCTGGTATGTCTGGAATTTCAAGACGCTTACAAGAGCAAAATGTATCAGATTATTATGATTTATTATTAGGCGAAGAAACAGGGCGTTACATGTTCCGTATCGTGGCATTAAAAGAAATATTGTCCCACCCTGATAAATACGGATTTAACTTTAGAACAAAGGATTTGTATAAAGATGTTCCAACATTCAAAGTTGAGGTTGATACAGCAGTAACTGATTTTACAGCTTTTGCCGAAAAGTTCAGTATCAATTATAAAATTCTCAAAATTCACAATCCTTGGTTGCGAGAGCCTCATTTAAACAATAAATCAAGAAAGCAATACTTTATTGAAATACCTAAGCCTGGCTATTATTCAACAAACCCTTAATGATTGAATATATAAAGGAGCATATCTGGTCTTTACTATTAGGCTTAAATTACATACTGGTAATTTTTGCTATTGCCATTATTCTTTTTAAAAACATTAATCCTACTAAAACCATTACCTATATTCTGGTTTTGGTGATGTTTCCTTTTGTTGGATTATTGGTTTATTATTTTTTCGGTCAGGAGTATCGTAAGAGTAAAATATTTAATCGAAAAAACGTTTTGAACAAGAGTATAGTGAAAAAAATCAGTGAAGATTTTACTCTAAATTCTAAAGAGCTCGAAGAATTTGATGATTTGTTGGACGAAAAAATGAAATTAGTACATCTTCTGTACAATTCAGAACATACACCTTTAACACGTTACAATGAGGTGGCATTATTGAAAAATGGTAAAACAAAATTTAAATTGTTATTTGAAGATTTAAAAAAGGCAAAACACCATATTCACCTTGAATATTATATCCTCAAAGATGATAATATTGGCACACAATTAATTGATATTATTTGCGAAAGAGCTCGAAACGGAGTTTCAGTAAAAGTAAGTGTCGATGACGTAGGTAGCAAGATATCAAATAAAGCTAAACGGAAAATGAAAGAATCTGGTGTTGAATGCAATGCATTTATGCCAGTATTATTTCGTGGATTTACAGGAAAATTGAATTATAGAAATCATCGAAAAATTGCAATAATTGATGGCAAAATTGGTTACGTTGGAGGTATAAATGTATCTGATAATTATGTTAATTATAAAAATGGAGAATCATTTTGGAGAGACACGCACGTAAGAATAGTAGGAGAAGCGGTTAAACCACTTCAAGTAAATTTTTTAATGACGTGGAATTTTGTATCCAATTCTGATTTAAAGATTACCGAAGAATTATTTCCGGAGGTAAAAACCAAGCATGAAACAGCTGTACAAATATCTGCTAGCGGTCCAGATACCAATTGGCCTAACATTATGGAAGCTATGTTTGTTTCTATTAATAGAGCAGAGGACTATGTATATGTTACAACGCCTTATTTTATTCCAAACGATGAGATAATCACGGCTTTACAAGTTGCAGCTAAAAGTAATATTGATGTTCGGTTAATAATACCCAAAATGTCTGATTCATGGACAGCTAAACATGCTACCAACTCCTACATAGAACCATTGTTAGAAGCAGGAGTAAAGGTATATAGATATTGTAATGGATTTATTCACGCAAAAACTATGGTTGTAGACGATATACTGTCAACAGTAGGAACAACCAATATGGACCATAGGAGCTTTAATATTAATTTTGAAATTAATGCAATAATCTATGACAAGAAAACCAGCGTTGAATTAAAACAACATTTTCTAGATGATTTAAAAGAATCTGAAGAACTAGATTTAAAGCGTTGGCAAGAAAGACCAATTTCAAACAAACTTAAAGAATCCTATGCTAGGCTGTGGTCTCCCTTATTATAATATTACCTTCTGCTACGTCTATTTTGTCTTGACGAAGTTGGTTGACCATAGTGTTGTTTAGGGATGGCAGCTTTTTTCATTTGTTGTTTGAACATTTTTATTTGATCTGCCAAAATATTTCTCTTGTCTAATTTTTCTGCTTCCTTCAATAATAATTGAGCTTCTTGCTTTCTTCTTTTTGAAAATGCAATACCAGCCAAATTAAGTTTTGCCATGGCTAGGTCATGATCCATAGATAAACCCAATGAAATGGCATTCTTAAAATATTTTTCGGCCTCATTCATATTATCTTGTGACACCATGATGCCATGTAAATAATTGTAATAACCTTGTTGTTTTTTTACTAATGCAGCACTCGGATTCTTAATTTTGTTCAACCATTTTTTTGCACCTTCAAAATCTTGCTTTCGCAACCTTAAAAAGGCTAATAAAATGAATTCATTTTTAAAATATAAAAAGATAAATATTCCAGAAAGTAGAATATACATGATACCATTACCAATATTTCCTTCAATAAACTGATAAATTGCAAAAGCAATAATCCCGAAAGCAATAATTAATTTGATAATTTTATTATACATATTTTAATGATGTTTTATAAAAAGCTTGTTGTGTTTTCAACAAGTGTTCAATTTCACTTCTATTAGACTGCAAAGAAACTAAAATTTTATTGAAAAAATATTTTTAAAATAAGGTTTGTCAAATAAAAAAGGGTTTGTATATTTGCACGCAGTTTTGGGAGTATGTTTTGAAATCCCAGTTCTAAAAATAAATAAGAAGATTTTAAAGATATAAATAATGAGCAAAAGAACATTTCAGCCATCAAAGCGTAAAAGAAAAAACAAGCATGGCTTTAGAGAAAGAATGGCTACTGTTAATGGTAGAAAAGTCCTTGCACGTAGAAGAGCAAAAGGAAGAAAGAAATTATCTGTATCTTCTGAACCAAGACATAAGAAATAATGATTAACAATTGTTAATATTTTAAAGGTGTTACTTAGGCGTAACACCTTTTTTTGTACCCTATTGATAACTATTTTTGCAAAACAAAATTTTCAACATGCCAAAAAACAAAAACATAAAATCGGTTTTAATTATAGGTTCTGGACCAATCATCATAGGTCAAGCATGCGAATTTGATTATTCTGGAACACAATCTTTAAGATCATTGCGAGAAGATGGGATTGAAACTATCCTAATTAACTCTAATCCAGCTACAATCATGACTGACCCTTCCATGGCAGATCATGTGTACCTTTTACCTTTGACTACCAAATCAATTATTAAAGTTCTAAAAGATCATCCGCAAATAGATGCTGTTTTACCTACAATGGGAGGACAAACTGCTTTAAATTTAGCTATAGAAGCTGATGAAAAAGGGATATGGAAAGATTTTAACGTTAAACTCATTGGTGTTGATATTGATGCCATTAATATTACCGAAGATCGTGAACAGTTTAGAGAGTTGATGTTGAAAATTGGAGTTCCAATGGCACCGCAAGCAACAGCAACGTCGTACCTAAAAGGAAAAGAAATAGCTCAAGAATTTGGTTTTCCATTAGTAATTAGAGCATCTTATACTTTGGGTGGAGCAGGAGCATCAATAGTTTACAAAGAGGAAGATTTTGATGAGTTATTGACACGTGGTTTGGAAATTTCACCTATTCATGAAGTGATGATTGATAAGGCCATGATGGGTTGGAAGGAGTACGAATTGGAATTACTTCGTGATAAAAATGATAACGTTGTAATTATCTGTACGATAGAGAATATGGATCCAATGGGAATTCATACAGGAGATTCTATTACTATCGCACCAGCTATGACCTTATCTGACAAAACATTCCAGCGCATGCGCGATATGGCAATACATATGATGCGTAGTATTGGTGATTTTGAAGGAGGATGTAATGTGCAATTCGCAGTAAGTCCAGATGAAAAAGAAGAAATAATTGCTATTGAAATTAATCCACGTGTATCACGTTCTTCAGCTTTAGCAAGTAAAGCCACGGGTTATCCAATTGCGAAAGTAGCAACGAAATTGGCGATTGGTTATTCTTTAGATGAATTAACGAATCAAATCACGGGTTCTACTTCGGCATTGTTTGAACCAACCATTGATTATGTAGTTGTAAAAATACCACGTTGGAATTTTGATAAGTTTGAAGGCTCAGATAGGACTCTAGGTCTGCAAATGAAAGCAGTAGGTGAGGTCATGGCAATTGGTCGTTCGTTTCAAGAAGCCCTGCACAAAGCTACGCAATCACTCGAAATTAAACGCAACGGATTAGGTGCTGATGGTAAAGGTTATAAGAATTACGATCAGATAATTGATAAACTTACTAACGCTAGTTGGGATCGTGTTTTTGTGATTTATGATGCTATTCAAATGGGAATACCTTTAAGTCGTATTCACGAAATCACAAAAATTGATATGTGGTTCTTAAAGCAATATGAAGAACTTTTCCATTTGGAAAGAGAAATATCAAAATTCACAATAGATACTATTGAGCGAGACTTACTTTTAGAAGCTAAACAAAAAGGCTATGGAGATAGACAAATTGCTCACATGCTTAAATGTTTAGAAAGCCAAGTATATAAAAAGCGTGAAGAATTTAATGTTAAGCGCGTTTATAAATTAGTTGATACCTGTGCTGCAGAATTTAAAGCTGAAACACCTTATTATTACTCTACTTTTGAAAATGAAGTTCAAGATAAGAACGGACATGTAAAACCGGCTAATGAAAGTGAAGTAAGTGAAAAAAAGAAAATAGTTGTTTTAGGTTCTGGACCAAATCGTATTGGTCAGGGTATCGAATTTGATTATTGCTGTGTTCACGGTGTTTTGGCAGCTTCTGAATGTGGTTATGAAACTATTATGATTAATTGTAATCCAGAAACAGTTTCAACCGATTTTGATATTGCAGATAAACTATACTTTGAACCTGTATTCTGGGAGCATATTTACGATATTATTCAACACGAAAAACCAGAAGGTGTAATTGTTCAGTTAGGTGGTCAGACTGCTTTGAAACTGGCTGAAAAGCTAGATAGATATGGTATTAAGATTTTAGGAACAACTTACCAATCTTTAGATTTAGCCGAAGACAGAGGAAGTTTTTCTAAACTTTTAAAAGAGAATGATATTCCTTACCCTGAATTTGATGTAGCCACATCAGCGGATGAAGCATTAGCGGTTGCAGATAAATTAAACTTTCCAATTTTGGTAAGACCATCTTACGTACTTGGAGGCCAAGGGATGAAGATTGTTATCAACAAAAAAGATTTGGAAGAGCATGTTGTTGATTTATTACGCGGTATGCCTGATAATAAATTGCTGTTAGACCATTATTTAGATGGTGCTATTGAGGCTGAAGCTGATGCAATATGTGATGGCGAAAATGTTTACATCATAGGGATAATGGAGCATATTGAGCCATGTGGAATTCACTCTGGTGACAGTAATGCTACGTTACCACCTTTTAATTTGGGTGAATTTGTAATGCAACAAATTAAAGATCATACAAAAAAGATTGCTTTAGCACTTAACACAGTTGGGTTGATTAATATCCAATTTGCCATAAAAGATGATAAGGTTTATATTATTGAAGCCAACCCAAGAGCATCTAGAACAGTTCCATTTATTGCAAAAGCTTACGGCGAGCCTTATGTGAATTATGCTACAAAAGTGATGTTAGGAGAGAAAAAAGTAACTGATTTTGAGTTTAACCCAAAATTAGATGGATTTGCCATAAAGCAACCAGTATTCTCTTTCAACAAATTTCCAAATGTCAATAAACAATTAGGGCCAGAGATGAAGAGTACTGGTGAAAGTATCTTGTTTATAGATAGCTTAAAAGACGATGAGTTTTATAATCTTTACTCTAGACGTAAAATGTATTTAAGCAAATAAATTGTTCAATTAGCAGTTATTTAATTTTAGTTGCGCAAAAAGTATTATTTTAGTAGAAAATATTGTGCTATGAGGAAAAAACTACTTTTTTTAATACTTATGTTAACTTCTGTTGTTGTGTTTTCACAAGTGTCTGCTGGTCAGGTTGATGATTTTGAAGACGGAACAGTGCAAAACTGGATTATTGGAGCTACTGGTTCAAGTTCACCAGTTAATGTAGCTTCAGGAGGTCCTGATGGAGTTGACGATAATTTTTTAGAATATACTTCAACTGGTGCTGGCAGTATAGGTAGTAGAATGGCTATTTTTAATGCTAATAATCAATGGTCTGGAGATTTTATTTCTGAAGGTATAGTTGAAATACAGTTTGATGCAGAAGTAACAACTAATGACTTGCATTTAAGGTTAGCTTTTCAAGGTCCAGGTGGAACACGTATGATATCTACTGTTCCTGTTGTAGTCGCTGCTAGTTCAGGATGGAATAGTGTTTCATTGCCGTTAGGCTTGAGTGATTTTACAATTGTTCAAGGAGCCAACACTGTTTCTGAAGTATTGTCAAATGCTTTCACTATGCGAATAATTAGTGTTGCCGATGAAAATATTGATAATTGGCGAGGCGAAGTGATTGCTGCAACGCTTCGAGTTGATAATATCACGGCTTCGACTACTTTGAGCAGACAAGATTTAAAAGTGGAGAATAGTTTTAGCATTTATCCAAATCCTAGTTCTAGAAATTTAAACTTAAATATCTCGAATTTAGAAAAAAATGCTCAAGTAACTATTTATAATATTTTAGGTGCTAAAGTTTACAGCAACACATTAAATAACTCTAAATTTTCTATTAATACCTCACAATGGCAAAAAGGAGTTTATTTGGTGAGAGTATCTTCAGATAATGGTACTACAACTAAACGTTTTGTAAAACAATAATAAAAGAATCATATATTATTAGCCATCAGTTTTCTGATGGTTTTTTTATGTCAAGATTGTAAACAATATACCAGTTACAATGGCAATTCCAAAGCTAATAAGTGTTCCTATTAGTATGTATTCTGTGAGCTTTCTGTGCTTACTTTCTTTTAAATCTCCAAATCTAAAAACCGACTTTGCAGTAATTAAAAATCCCACAGCTTCCCAATGATTGGTTATAATAAATATAAAAACTAATAGCCTTTCTAAAATTCCTATATACTTGCCAGCATCTTCCAATGATTCGTTGCCCTTTGTAAGTTTTTCAATGTTCCATTTGCCAAAAATGGCTTTCATGATTATTGAAACAGGTTGTGTTAAAAACAGTAGACAAGTTGTAAGTAACAATATATTTTCCTTGTCAATAGTTGCTACAGAAAAGTGAGCATTTGTGAATATATAATAAGCTATAAAAATGCTTACTATGTGCAATAATTGATCTATAAAAAACCAACGTCTTCTTGTTTTTTTATTTTGAAAAACGAGTTTTGTTGCATCAATAACAAAGTGTGATAAGCCAATAGTAACCAGTAATGGCCAATATGATAAATCCCAAACAATTAAAAATAATAATAGGAAATGAATAGCAACATGAAAGTAAAGCTTAAGTGATTTTAATTTTTTCTTTTCTTTTTCCTTGACCCATTTTTTTGGTTGAAGTAGAAAATCACCAATTAGATGTGCTAATATGAGTTTGATGAGTAAAGTCATTTTATATTATAGATTGAGCTATTTTGGATTTAAACATGGCGTTGACTTCTAATATTTCATCAAGATATGCGCGTTTCATACGTTTACTTACCGCATCTTGACTGATTCCAATAAGTTTAGCTATTTCTTTTTGAATTTTGTTTTCGTTCTCTAAATGTAATTTAACAATTTCTGCCGAATTTACTGACCAGTGATCCATAAGAATGCCAATAAGTTTTAAATATAGATTTAGTTCGTCATCAATGCTTACAGTTCCTTTAATTTTTAAATTGGTTTTTGTGTGCTTTAAATTTTCTAGAACACTTCCAGAGTTTTGGAATGCGCTACCATTTGATTCTGTAATAGTATCACCACTATATGTTTTTGTACCAATACCTATTGCTATTCTAACATCCAATCCTTTTATCATTTTTACAGAAGCTTTTATGTAAATAGCACTTATTAAGGATTTATAAACATTAGTAACTTCAATTTGAAAACTATCACCTCTAAAAACCTCCCAAGATGTTGATTTGGATGATATGGTTTGTAGTGCTCGTTTTAACGGTATCAACCATATGTTAGGGTCGTCATATTTGGTGGAGTTGATGATATCTCCTGTAATTACACTTATCATATTATATTGAGATAAATTTAAAATACCATTAAAAAAATGATAAATACAAATATCATTTAATAATGCGATAATCAAATATATGCCTTTTTAACGGAATAAACAAATATATGCTTTAATTATGGAATATTTACAAATATTCCTTATTTACAGAATAATAATTTATCTATTTTCAGGTAAGTCAATTTTAATTCTATAGCCTTCTAATTCTTCAATATAATTTTCCAAAGAAAAAGAAGCGCTGTTGAACTCATGTTCTCGATGCACTTTAGTTTCTTTACGTTTTATGGCTTTAAGAAAACGCTTCACTTCTGATTTATCATTTAAAATCAATCCAGGAACAGAAATAGATTTTCCTAGATCATCTTTGGCTACCATCGTGAAATATGAAGAATTGCAATGTTTTATGTGTCCTGTACGAATGTTTTCAGCTTCAACGCGAATACCAACAACCATTGAAGTTTTTCCTACATAATTAACCGAAGCTTTCATGGTAACTAATTCACCAATCTCAATAGGGTTTAAAAAGTCAACAGTATCAACAGAAGCTGTAACACAATAGGTTTCAGAATGTTTTGAAGCACATGCAAAAGCTATTTGATCCATTAAATTTAGAATGTAGCCACCATGTATTTTACCATCGAAATTGGAATGTGAAGGCTGCATCAATTCAGAAATTGAGATACGAGACGCATCTACTTTTTTGTAGTTATTAATCATTTAAGTATTGGTTGATAGTATTATCTTCTTCAACTTTTGTGACAAAATATTTAGTATCACCTAACCAAAAGAGCTTACCGAAACGCTCAAAATAATGAAGTTTCACAAACTTGCCTTGAAACTGTTGTAAATCACTTATCACTTGTTTCTCTTTATCTTCAACTGAAAAAACAAAAATTTGAGCATCAGAAACACCTTGGCTTATCTCACCTTCCCAAGTTTTTATAATAACACCTTTATGACTGAATTTAACCAGTCTGCCAGCCCGAATACCTTCGCTGTAGGAGGCAAAATATAGAAATGCAACATAGGCTATAAATAAAACAATTATGCCGCCCAATACTTTTAAAAAAAACTTTTTCATAATATTAAGTTATTATTCTTCTTCACTATTTTCTGCGCGTTTCAAAATAGGCTGCGGTAATGATTTTTTTGCTTTGGCACCCATTTTTTTCAACTTTTCAACACGCCCAATGAGATTGCCTTTACCCTCGACTAATTTATTCATAGCCGAAGAATAATCTGATTTTGCAGCATCAATTTTCTTTCCCACACCTGTTAAATCAGAAACAAGACCTTCAAATTTATCATATAATGCACCTGCCTGTTTTGCAATTTCAAGGGCATTACGTTGTTGTTTTTCATTGCTCCACATTGTATCTACCGTTCGAAGTGTTGCTAAAAGGGTAGAAGGTGTAACAATTACTATATTTTTTTCAAATGCTTTGTTGTATAATGTGTTATCTTGATTCAAAGCTACTGCAAAGGCAGGCTCTATTGGAATAAACATTAGTACAAAATCAGGAGATTCAATATCATATAAATCCTCATATTTTTTTTCTGAAAGCTGATTGACATGTTTGTTTATGGAGTTGACGTGTGCTTTTAGAAATAGTGCTTTGTCATCATCGTCAGCATTGGCATAACGCTCATAGTCTGTTAAAGAAACTTTACTATCTATAATCATACGCTTATTATCTGGTAGGTGTAATACCACATCTGGCATCACGCGAGAACCATCATCACGATTAAAGTTTTGCTGTACAAAATATTCTCGGTCTTTTTCTAAACCAGATTTTTCTAAAACACGCTCTAAAACCAGTTCACCCCAATTACCTTGCATTTTACTGTCTCCTTTTAGTGCTTTAGTCAGGTTATTGGCTTCTTTTGTCATTTGTTGATTTAAGTCTTTTAAACCTAATAGCTGCTCTTTTAAAGCTGAATGCATGCTGATACTTTCTTTTTGAGATTTCTCAACTTTATCTTCAAATGTTTTTATTTTTTCTTGTAGCGGATTGAGTATTTGTTTGATATTTTCTTTATTCTGAAGGGTAAATTTCTCGCTCTTTTCATCCAAAATCTTACTTGCCATGAGCTCAAAATCTTTTCGAAGTTGCTCTTGTTGTTTAACAAGTTCTTCGTCACGTTTTGCATTTTGTTTCTGCAAGTTTTCAAATTCGGTATTACGACGTGCCAATTCAGAATTCAAGAACTCTTTTTCATTTCGAATTGTTTCACGATTGGCTTCAACTTTACTTAAATTTTCTTTTAAATCATTAATGGTTTGTGATAATTGATTTTGACGCTCTTCTAATGTGCTTTTATCACTTTTGCTTTTTAATTTGGTAATGGTCATACCAATGTAAGCTCCAATCCCACCTGAAATTAAGATGGCAAGAATAAGAATGATGTTGTCGTTCATTTAATAAGAAGTTTATCCAAAGATAAATTTTTACCATGAGGATAAAAAGAAATGTAACAGCTTAAATATTCACTATTTTTAAAGAATAGATGTTTTTATATCTATATCAGCATCTTCCCATGCTTTGTTGAATTCTTGCATAATAGCTGTGGCCTCATCCATCTTATTTTGAGCAACCAAACTTTCATATAAACCCATAAGAGACCATCCGTTCTGTCGTAAGACTTTTAAATCTTCTAAATAGATACTTTCTGCTTCGGCATATCTTTCAGCTTTTAAGAGTATGGCTCCTAAATTTTGTCTAGGTGGAATATGCCAAGCCGATGGTTCGTTATAAATAAGATTGTCTTCCATATCAACGGCTTTTTGCATGTGTTTAATAGCTAAATTGAAGTTGCCTTCAAGAGAAGCAATTTCACCTGCTACGACTTCATAAGCCAATTTTGCTATGGTGGTTCCGTTGTCAAATCCGGAAGCAAATATAGATTCCATTTGAGGGTCATTTATGAATTGTTTGATTGCGTCGAGTTCTTCTTTGGCTTCCTTACTGTTGCTTTTCCTGGTGAAAGCAATACCTCTTGTATAATGCCAAATTAGTTTGAGGTGTTTAATACTATCGTTTGGCTTGGGATAAGTTAAAATATCATTCCATTTTCCAAATCTGGTATAAGCTAATAAAGGAGTCGCAGCAAAATTTTGTAAAAAATGTAACTCCTCCATCTCGCCAATAGGAACTTTCTCTGCTGTTTTTTTAGCGGCATCAATTGCCATTTCACTATTACCTAATAAACTTGATGCTGACCAAAGAAAGTGAATATTGTGAGGATAGTAGCCCAAAGGATACATACCTTGTGCATAGCATTGCGAAATATAATCTTCATCAGCTAGAATGGCTTTCTGGTTAGCCAATACAGCATCTTTATAACGACCAACACGAATGAATATATGTGATGGCATATGAACTATATGGCCAGCTGCAGGCACTAAGGAGCCTAATTTTTCGGCACTAGGGACTGCCAAATCTGGTTTAGGCAGTTCTACCATATGAATGTAGTAATGATGTGCTCCTGGATTGTCCGGACTTAATATCATAGCTTTTTCAAGTGCGTTTTTAGCTTCTGTAATATTAGGAGAAGGGTTCCCTTCTTTATCCCAATAATTCCAGGGAACTGTATTCATTACTGATGCAGCATAAAGTGTCAGAACATCTGCATCTTGTGAATAATCTGTAGCTACTTTTTCCATGGCTTGCATGTACGTAAGATTTAATTCAGCCACATCTTTTTCTAAATCTGTAGAATATCTGTGTGTAAGTGCTTCAATTAAAGCTTGCTCTTTTTTTGAAGCCATTGGAGCAAGTTTTGAAGCATGAGCTATAGCTTCATTATATTTCTTTTTGCGTTCATCATCTGGTAAAGGGTCATTTATATTCGGACCTAAAGTATAGGCTTGTCCCCAATAAGCCATGGCTAATTTAGAATCTAATCTTGCAGCTTCCATAAAGGACCTATGCGCTTCAGCATGATTAAAGGCGTAGGTCAATCGCAACCCTTGATTAAAGAAGCGTTGCGCTAATTCATTATCTGTACTAACCTTATATGAGTGGTTTCCTAGATTTTCAAATAATGGAGAAATTTGCTTTGTGGTATCTACATCTGTCAAAAGAAATTTTGCAGGTGTACATTTAATAAAATTCATGCCAACCTTTTGTGAATCGTCAAACTCCTTTTCTTCATTGGTGAAAATTAATAGAATTCCTATGATAGCAATTAATGATAGTGCTACTGCCAGTTGTTTAAATTTCATGACTACTGAATTAATGGTTAATATTTGATGCTAAAAGATTAATTCAGGGAGTAGTTCAAAGGCTTGAAAGAGAATATTGTAAATATAGTTTATTTTAAATAAAACGATTGAGCTATGAGTTATTTTTTAATCTTAAAACTTCCAGTTTTTTCATCGAAAGTAATAAGATCTTTTGGGAACAATTCATTGAATGTCCCTTTTTGAATTAAATTACAAGGCATTTCAGAAATAACATTATTTTTCGTCATCACAATCATTTTATCACATAGTTGAATGGCTAAATCAATTTCGTGTGAAGAAAATAAAATGGTCTTACCAGTTTCTTTAACCAGTTTTTGAAGTAATTTTAAAATATATGCTTTGTGATACATGTCTAGATGGGTAGTAGGTTCATCTAATATTATGACATCTGTATCTTGTGCTAAAGCGCGTGTAATCATTACTTTTTGCAGTTGTCCATCACTTAATTCAAAACATTTTCTATGCTTTAATTCTATAATGCTTGTTTGTTTTAAAGACCTTTCAACAACTTCAATATCTTGCTTTGATAGTTTGCCAATCCAATTGGTGTAAGGTTGTCTGCCCAGCGCAACTAACTCAAATACAGTAAGGTTTTTGGAGACAATCTGTTCAGTCAATACTAAACTTAAGTTTTTAGCCAATTCCAATGGTTGAATTTCAGTAAGTTTTTTATCGTTTAATAAAATAGTACCATCCAGCGGGTCTTGAACCTGTGTTAAGGTTCGTAGTAAAGTAGATTTTCCGATACCGTTGGCTCCAACCAAACCAACTAATTCACCAGCAAATAAATTAATATTTATACCAGATGCGATAACTGTATGTGACTTTTTAGACTTGTAGCCAATTGCGAGATTATTAGTCTTTAAAATAATATGTTGATTTTGATTGGTCATTAAAACATCATTTTACGTTTTCTAATCAATAACCAAATCACCACAGGCGCACCAAACAAGGAGGTTATGGCGTTTATAGGTAATGTATAGTCACTTGTTGGTAATTGAGCAATACTATCACATACCAGCATAACAATTGCACCTAATAATAATATGGCAGGCAATAATATTTTATGATTTGATGTAGTAAATATTTGGCGAACAATATGCGGAATTGCTAAACCTATAAAAGCAATGGGCCCTGCAAATGCGGTAATAGTTCCAGCCAATAAACTGGTCGCTACTATAATTATCAATCGGTTTTGTTTAATATTAAGGCCTAAACTTTTTGCATAATTTTCACCTAACAGTAAAGTGTTCAAAGCTTTTATTGATATAATACTTAATAACAATCCAAAACCGTAAATAATACTAAATATTAATAATTCATTCCATGAGAGATTTCCAAGACTTCCAAATCCCCAGAAAATGTATTGTTGTAATTGTTCAGCAGAGCTAAAGTAGGAGAGTACACTCACTACGGCTGCGGTAATACTACCAAACATAAGACCAATTATTAATATTGCCATTGTGTCTCTAACTTTTGTAGATACCACTAAAACGGCTAATAAAACGAGAAAACTACCCAAACTAGCAGCAATGACAATACTCCATTTTGAAACTAATAGCGCTGTAAAAGCACCACCAAAAAAACCAGCACCTAAAATGACAATGGCCACACCAAGACTTGCTCCAGAACTTATTCCTAATACAAAAGGACCAGCAAGAGGATTTCTAAAAAGAGTTTGCATTAACAAGCCTGACACACCAAGACCAGAACCCACCAATATAGCTGTTATGGCTTTTGGTAATCTGTAATTTTGAACAATATAATTATCTGAAAATCCGAATAAGCTATTTACTATCTCACCAAATGAAATAGAAACAGAACCTAGACTGATATTAGTGAAAAAGCATACGATTAATAAAGCAATTAATACTATAAATGATAGTCTATATGTTTTAATATCTGACACTTACATCAACGGTTTAAAGAACTGCGTGTTATAATTTGGAAGCAAATCAGGATGACAAATTTTTATTAAATCCTTCAGTACCAAGTCGGGTCTAGCTATTCCTAATTCATAATACGTCACACCACCTGAAGTTCCAGTAGTATTACTAAAGGTAAAAATAGATTTGTTTTTAAACGCATCAAATTTTGTATAATGGTCACTCGCTTTTTCAAGACTTTCATAGGTTCCATAATAGGAAGGGCTCAACCAAATATCTGCATCTTTAGCTTTGTTGTAAACACTTTCAAAACTCAATGCTAAACTGCCATTTCCATCACTGTCTTGCCATAAATAATTGACATTAGCATCTTTTAACAATTGTGCTTCAGGACTTGTATTGCTCGGCAAGTACCATATATCTTTATGCATCGCTCCACATAATACGGTTGGTTGCTCTTCAACATGTGCCGCTAGTAATTTAGCTTCTTTGTAATTATTTTCAATAGTTTTGAAAACTGAATCGGCTTCTTTTTCTTTATTATACAAAGCGCCAAAGAATTTAATCCATTCAGCTTTTGCTAAAGGTGATTTTTCAACCCAATCACCATTATAGACTACAGGAATATTTGATTTTTTAATGGTTTCGAGTGACTTATTATTACCATCTACGCCAAATCCGACGACTACATCTGGTTTCAAATCCAACAATACCTCTGTGTTGAGTCCTTCATTTTTACCTAGTTCTCTAATCATATCATTTTTTATAAGCACTCTAGTTTTTTCTGATGAAATATAATCTGTGCCCGGAAAACCAATTAAAGTGTTTTCAACATTTAATAATTCTAGGGCTGGAATATGGGTTGTTGAGGTAACAACAATACGTTCAATAGGAATAGTAATAATCCCGTCAAACTCATCTTTATTTAAAGTAATGGTAGGCAATACATTGCGATGCACCAATGCATATTTGTAAGCTTTATCGGCTTTGGGCCAAGGGTTTTTTATGGTTAAAATTTTGAAGTTCTCATTAGTTGTAATATGAAAGCCTTTGGCATATTCAAAATGTGAGTTTACAACATCTTGCTTTATATTTTCAGGTTGTTTAGGCTTATTTTCACAAGAGATGAAGCTGATAAATACAATTAATAAGAATAATTTTTTCAAAACAAATAGATTATGTTCCAAAAGTAATATTATTTCATGTTATTGATGAAACATTAAACAAAATGTTTAATTTCGCAGCGAATTTTGGTTTGGCTTTGCAATTGGGCAAAGTCAATTAAAAGGGAATCTGGTGCGACATGTAATTGTCTAGTCCAGAACTGTTCCCGCAACTGTAAGCTACAACGCTTTATGTTATACTTCTGAAGTCACTGGAAATTTCTGGGAAGACCAACATAAAGACGCAAGTCAGGAGACCTGCCAAATTCAAACAAATAAGTCAAACTTTCGGGATAAAAGTTTACGTATGATAGTCCATGCGATTCTCGAGCAATTAATTTAAAATGAACAAAAAAACATGGTTTTTTGGTGTGCTTTGTGTTACATCATTATTTGGGTATGCCCAACAAAAAACAGACTCTACTCAAGTAGAGCAATTAGATGAAGTGGTAATTACTGATTCTAAATTCAACCTAAAACGTGAAAATTCAGGTAAGGTTATCACTACTATTTCACAAGAAGAGTTATTGCAATTACAAGGAAAGTCAATAGCCGAAATTATTAATAATACCGTTGGTATTGAAATCAATGGCGTAAAAAGTAATGCAGGTCAAAACTTAAACTATTATGTACGAGGAGGACGTAATCGTCAAGTTTTAATTCTTATTGATGGCATCGCTTTGACGGATCCATCGCAAATAGCTAATGACTATGATTTACGCTTACTTAATGCTGACCAGGTAGAAAGTATTGAGATTTTAAAAGGAGCATCAAGTACGCTATATGGTTCTGGTGCTGCTACTGCTGTTATAAATATTACATTGAAAAAAGCTTCAAAAGAAGCTATTTCAGCAAATTTAAGAAGCGTAATAGGCACTAACCAATCACAAAATGACAATAACTATTCGGTCGCAGATTTTAGAAATTCAGTTTCTATAAATGGTACTTTGAATGATTTTAATTATTTAGCAAGCTTTGGTAATCAATATACTGATGGCTTATCGGCTATTTCAAGTGGTCAGGAAAGTGATCCTTACAATGCCATAAATGGTAATTTAAAGATGGGTTATCAGTTTAGTGAAGCATTTAAAATAAATACCTATGCTAGTTTTGATAAGTTTAAAGCAGATTTTGATGATGGTTTTTCAGGAATTGATACCGATGATATTTCAACCACCAATCAATACCGTTTAGGTGTTAATTCTGAATATAAATACAAGAATGGAAGTCTTACTTTAAATGCTGCTTATAATGATGTAGAACGCAGTATTGAATCTAGTTTCCCAGCTGAATTTTATTCAAATAGTTTTATTGGCGATTTGTTCAATAGATACAATTTTAACAACAAATTTTATGCTGTTTTAGGTGTGAATGCACAGCAAAATGAGATGGAAAGTTTTACAATTCCTTTTGGATCATCCAATCTGGAACAAAGCATTAAACCGCAAGAGGCGACCTTTACCATTGTTGACCCGTATTTAAATATGGTTTATGTATCAGATTTTGGACTAAATATAAATGCTGGAGCGCGTTTGAATAACCATAGTGAGTATGGTAGTCATTTGGTTTATAGCTTTAACCCTTCGTATAGAGAAGATTTTAATTTTGGTTATTTAAAAGCTTTGGCAAGTTACAGTACAGCATATATTACACCTTCATTATATCAATTGTTTGAGCCAACTTATGGTAATTCAGAGTTAGAGCCAGAGGAGAGCGCAACTATAGAAGGTGGTTTAGAATTTCAATTTAAAGAAAAAGCAACAGTAAGTGTAGTATATTTTAATAGAAGAGAAACCAATTTTATTGATTTCGTTGATTTAGGAAGTTTTGTTTTTCAGTATAATAATGTAGCAGATGAATTCACAGCCAGTGGACTGGAGTTTATAGCCAATTATAAAGTTTTATCTAAACTGAACCTGAATGCAAACTTAACTTACACTAAAGTTGAAGAGGATTTGAATTTGAGAATTCCTGAATTTAAGGTTAACGCTAAACTAGATTACCAGTTATTTAGTAATACAGTTTTAAGTTTGTCTTACCAATACAATGATGATAGGAATGATATGATTTTTAATAATACGACTTTTATGAATGACACAGTTGTATTAGAATCGTATAACCTTTTTGATTTTTATTTGAGTCACACCATTTTAAACAACAAGTTGAAGCTTTTTACGAACATAACCAATATTTTTAATGAAGATTACCAGGAATTATATGGTTATTCTACAAGGGGAAGAAACGTAAATATTGGATTTAATTTAAGTTTATAATTTAATAATCTGGTCATTTTGAGAACCTCAACTGACCAGATTTTTTTATTTTTCAATATACATGTTGTCTTGCAATGGCGTAAAAGAACTTTTACTACCAACAATTTCAAAAGGTTCAAACGTTTGTCCTGATAAACGGCTGTTATCCTCAATATGTTGTAATGCAACAGATAGCAGTAGCTCATTTTCATCACCAAGAACACCCATATTAGCATAGTTTTCTGAAACTAAAATATCAGGATCTAAACCTTCAAAATAATCAGTAACTCCAGCAGCATTTAAAGATTTTAAAACTAGTGGTTGCATAGCATAAAGATGAGAAGGGTTGGCGCCTTGCCTTCTGAAATCAGGAGAATCGTAAAGCGTAATGGAAGCTTGATATTTTCCAGTGGTTGATGTTCCAATTTGAACTACATTTATATAGGGCCTTAAACAATTAATCACTAATTCACTAGCAGAAGCAGAGCGTTTAGTAGTTAAAACATAAACACGATTAAGGTTTAAAATATTCAACGGTGTACCTTCATCATTATTGGTAAATCTATTAACTGTTGATTCCACTGATAACTGTGATTGAATATCATTGTTCCATTGTTCAGTACTAAAAACTTCACCGTTTCTTCCAGCTATCATACTTGATAATAAAATGGCTGTATTAACTGATCCACCTGGATTATAGCGTAAATCCAAAACTAAATCTTGAATATTGTTATTCGAAAAGTAGCCAAATGTATCATTTAATTGTGCATCAAAATCTCTAGTAAATCCATTATAGACTAAATAACCAACATTGCGACCAGCAACTTGGAAAACATTTCTTTCAAATATAGGATTTTCGGTATAGGGTGATTTTGTTAGCGTCACACTTTGTCCATTGGGAGTTATCGTATCATCATCTGGATCTGGTGTGCCATTATCATCATATATGGCTAAATTAATAGTATAAGTGTTATTGCTTAACAGGGAGAGGTAATTATTGTCATTCAATGGTGTGCCGTTAACAGCATAAAATATATCACCGCGTTGTAACCCTTGATTGGAAGCACTTGTATTTGGCAAAACATAGCCAACATAACCAAAAATATCTGAACTGGATGTCTGTCGTCTTACAAGCCCAAAATCCATACCGTTGTTTTGTGTAGTACCATTTAAAAAAGCTTCTAGTTCAATATAATTGCTAGTAATCCAACTAAATCTATCAACAGTTTCAGGTTGATATATTAAATGGTTGAACAATGCTTCGGGAGAATTATAACTATTTAAAAAAGCATCATACTCACTATCTGAAAAGCGATTGTTGGCTAAATCAGGAACATCATCTTTATACAAATAATATGTATTCATGCCTCGATAAACAAAATCATTTAAATCTTTAATTGATGCTGGATTATCATCTAAATCTTCGAAACAACTGATGAATACAGACGAAATAATAAAGAAGAGTAGTAGGTGTTTGAGTATTTTCATAGCAATAAAGTGTTCTTTTTCACTTTAAAAGTAGTTACTTTATTGAAGAATAAAAATTTTTTGTAACAAAATTGATAGTAGTTCGTCGTAATAGTAAATAACCCCAAAAGGGTAATTTTAACCAACCACAACTTATGACACAGAGTGAGTTTTTAAATATTGTCATGCCTTTTAAAGATAAGGTATTTCGTTTAGCCAAGCGATTACTGGTATCTAGGGAGGAGGCTGAAGATGCCACTCAAGAAATTTTATTGAAGTTGTGGAACAATAAAGCAAAGATTGAAGAGTACAAAAATGTGGAAGCATTTTCAATGACCATGACCAAGAATTTGTGTTTAGATAAGTTGAAATCCAAACAAGCTCAAAATTTAAAAATAGTACACAGTAATTATCAAGATCACAGTGTCTCTGTACAAAAGCAAGTAGAGTTAAATGATAGTTTGGATTGGGTAGGCAGGATTATGGAGGATTTACCAGAACAGCAAAAAATGGTCATTCAACTCCGAGATATAGAGCAATATGATTATGACGAAATAGCCAAAATGTTAGACATGAACAATACAGCAGTGAGAGTGGCTTTGTCAAGAGCGAGAAAAACAATAAGAAAAAAATTAACTAATACACATAGTTATGGTATTAAATAATATAGAAAAGTTACTAGAAAAGTACGAGAACGGCGAAACAAGCCTAAAAGAAGAGCAACAGTTAAAAAGCTATTTTTCTCAAGAAACTGTAGCGCCACATTTAGAAATGTACAAGCCAATGTTTACGTATTTTTTGGTAAATGAGAAAGAACAGTTCACCAAAAACATTCCATTAAAAACTAAAAAGACATTTAATTATAAGTGGATTTCTGTCGCAGCTGTAGCCGTTCTTTTAATCAGTGTTTATTTTTCCAATCCATTTGTTGTACAAGATGATTTAGGAACCTATGATGATCCTGAAGTAGCTTATAACGAAGTTACAAAAGCTTTGGAGCTAATTTCCTCTAATTTTAATAAAGGAGCTGGTAAAATAAATTATTTAAATGGCATGGACACAGGTGTATCCAAAGTTGGATACCTTGATGAAATGCATAATACAACTAGTAAAATTTTTAAATAAAAACTAAAAAAATGAAAACTATAAATAACTTAAAAATAAATACTTTCAAGAAGTATACGGTAACCTTATTAATGGTAATTCTATTGTTGCCATTAACATCTATGGCTCAAGATATATTTGCCAAATATGATGGTAATATAGACGTCACTTACGTGGATATTAAGCCTAAAATGTTTCAAATATTGGCAAAAATGGATGTTAAAATTGATGATCCAGATATGCAAGATTATTTAGAGACAGTAAATAGCATTACCAGTTTAAAAGCTCTAGTCACAGGAGAAGCGTCTATTTCAAATGATATCGCTACTTGGGTAGATTCAAAATCTAAAAATTTAGAAGAATTAATTGAAATAAGAGATGAAGGAACAGTTGTTAAGTTCTATATCAAAGAAGGTAGAGAGCAAGACCATGTTGAAGAACTTTTAATTTTTATTAATGGTATAAGTAATCAGATGAATGATTCTAAAACTGATAAAAATGGAAAAGCGCTCAATATTGAAACGGTTGTAGTTTCCGTAACTGGAAATATTGATTTAAAGCAAATAAATTTTGATTTAATTGGAGATCAAATCCAATCAAAACAATCTTCAGCTAAAATATTATCTCAAGACAGTATGGTTTTTAAGGATTTAAAAGTTTATCCTAATCCATCACAAGATAAGGTAACCATAGATTTACCATCTGAATTAAAGAATAATGTTAATATTACAGTTTTAAACGCTCAAGGAAAGCAAGTGAAAACTCAAGTTATAAATGCACAAAACAAAACTTTAGATATTTCTGATTTACAAGCGGGTGTTTATTTAATTCAGTTTATATACGATGATTCTCGTGTTGTAAAACGCTTTGTGAAACAATAATTTAAATAATATTTTAGAAAATACTTCAAGATTTTAAATAAAAAAACAATGAAAACTTCAATAAATAATAAAACAAAAACAATGAAAAAGTACACAGTAATTTTATTAATGGCAATTATGTTATTACCATTAACGTCTATGGCACAAGATATTTTTGCTAAATATGCAGAAAATCCAGATGTAACGTACGTGTCAATCAAGCCAAAAATGTTCCAAATGTTAGCAAAAATGGACATTAATACTGACGATCCTGAAACACAAGAATATGTAAAAATGGTTAATAGCATTACTAGTTTTAAAGTAATTACTACTGATAACAAAGCCATTTCTACTGATGTGACAAATTGGGTGAATTCTCGTAAGAGTTCTTTGGAAGAATTAATGGTTGTGAAAGATGATGGTGTGAATATGACTTTTTATGTAAAAGAAGGTCGTGATTCAGATCATGTAAGTGAATTTCTAATGTTCGTTGATGGTTTAAGTGCCATTACTAAAGATGCAAACATTGAAATGAACGGTAAAAAACGTGAGTTTGAAACAGTCGTTGTCTCCTTGACAGGTGACATTGATTTGAACCAAATTTCAAAATTGACTCAAAAAATGAACATCCAAGGTGGTGAGCATTTAGAGAATAAGAAAAAGTAAAAACAAATATGAAAACATCAATCAAAACAATATTGTTCGGTTTACTAGCATTAAGTATGCTAGTAAGCTGCAACAATGGGCCATCATTGCAAACATATTTTGTAGATAATCAGGAATCACCTGATTTTATTTCAGCTGATATTCCAACGTCTGTAGTTACATTAGACGAAGCGTCACTATCTGATGATCAAAAAGAAGCTTATAAATCTTTAAAGCGTTTAAACTTTTTAGGTTACAAAAAAAATGAAAATAATGCTGATGTTTATAATGCAGAACTTTCAAAAATAAAAGCGATTCTAAAGGATGAAAAATATATTGACTTAATGGAATTTAGCGATAAAGCCATGAAGTTTGATGTTAAATATATTGGTGATGATGATTCGGCTGATGAAGTTATAATATTTGCCAATTCACCTGATATGGGTTTTGGTATTATCCGAGTTTTAGGCGATGATATGCGTCCTGAAAATATGGCAACTTTAGCAAATGCCCTTCAAAATGCTGATTTTGACGAATCTCAATTAAACGGAATTACCGATTTTTTTAAATAAATAGTTTAAAATGTTAATGATAAAAACGACTGACCATTGAAGTTATCAAAGTGCAGTCGTTTTTTTTATAATGGTAGATGATTGTTAATCTTCATTCCCTTTCGTTAAAACCATGACGATGTTAACTATCACCACCAATAAGCCCACAATCAGCAATCCAATAATTGCAAAGTTTTCTAAAATCCCAAAAATTCCGGATAAAACAAAAAGAACAGTTATTACTGTACAAAGTATAATGGATTGTTTGTCAGACAACATATGATAATATTGTAAATTGATTATTAATCAAATTCAACTTCAATTTTATTTAAGTTAGCAATATCTTTATTTAGATATTTAATACTTACTTTAGGTGGGATAGAAATTTCAATACAAGTTTCACTAAAAACTAATTTATCGGAAGATATTTTAGCTTGGAAATCGTTTGACATTAGTAATGATTTCAAGATTAATTTAAACGTTTTTCTGTCATTGTATTTTTCGTACAACTCATCAATTTGGTCTTTATTAAGCTCTTTGAATCTGCTTACGTGTATTTCAACTGATGGTGGAATTGAAATTCCAACAATAAGTCTATTAGTTCTAAAACCAGCTTCTTCAATCAAAGGTAAAACATCAAAAATCTCCTTAACGTAACTAGCAAACTTATTTTTTGTATTTATTCCTAAATCACTAATTTTAGTAAGTCCATTTTTTAACTGATAAATTATTTGATCGGTACTATCAGTTATAGATTCTGAAGTTTTTTTTATGATGGACTTGTCTTTCACTGATTAATTCAAGGAACAAAAGCGTTATATACCTGTATAATTACTAGGCGTAATAGCTTTTAATTCGGTTTTAATTTGATTTGAGATCTCTAATGTATCAATAAAATTTGAAATGGACTTTTGATTGATTTTCTCATTAGTTCTCGTCAACCCTTTCAAGGCTTCATAAGGATTAGGATAGCCTTCGCGCCTTAAAATGGTTTGAATAGCTTCAGCTACAACGGCCCAATTATTCTCTAAATCTTCAGCAAATTTTGTTTCGTTTAATAATAACTTATTTAAACCTTTTAATGTTGATTTAAAACCAATTAAGGTGTGTCCAAAAGGCACACCAACATTACGTAAAACGGTACTATCAGTTAAATCACGCTGTAAACGTGAAACTGGTAATTTGGCTGAAAGATGTTCAAAAATAGCATTAGCAATTCCTAAATTACCTTCGCTGTTTTCAAAATCTATGGGATTCACTTTATGTGGCATAGCAGAACTTCCAACTTCACCAGCTTTAATTTTTTGCTTGAAATAATCCATAGATACATAGGTCCAGATGTCTCTATCTAAATCTATTAGAATAGTGTTTATGCGCTTCAAGCAATCAAATAAAGCAGCCATATGATCATAATGCTCAATCTGTGTCGTAGGGAATGAGTGGTATAAGCCTAGTTTTCCTTGAACAAAATTAGCACCAAAAGCTTTCCAGTCAATATCTGGATAAGCAACTTTATGCGCATTGAAATTTCCCGTTGCACCACCAAATTTGGCCGCACTTGGAATATCGTTTAATAAGTTAAACTGTTCTTTTAAGCGGACTACGAATACCTCAATTTCTTTGCCTAAACGCGTAGGAGAAGCTGGCTGACCATGCGTTCTAGCTAACATAGGTACGTTTGACCAATCTTTTGATAGCGATTCTAACTTATTTAATACTTCGGTATAATCAGAAATGTACACATCATTCATGGCATCTTTAATGCTTAACGGAATGGCAGTGTTATTAATGTCTTGCGATGTTAATCCAAAATGGATAAATTCTTTGTATTTAGAAATATCAAGCCTATCAAATTGCTCTTTAATAAAATACTCAACTGCTTTTACATCATGGTTGGTAACCATTTCAATGTCTTTTATTGCTGATGCATCAATAGCTGTAAAATTCTTATAAATCGCTCGTAAATCATCAAATAAATCTGTATTAAAATCAGCAAGCTGCGGTAGTGGAATTTCACATAAAGCAATGAAGTATTCAATTTCAACTTGAACACGATATTTTATTAAGGCTTCTTCCGAAAAATAAGGTGCTAATTTCTCAACTTTATTTCTATAACGTCCATCAATAGGAGAGATGGCATTTAATGATGATATAGACATGTTTTTGCTTTGTTTTTGAAAGATGCAAAGATAATCTTTTTAGATAGAAGAGCGAAGTTTGTACCTATAAGATTTAGTGCTGTATTTTATTTTTTAAGTATATTAGATACCTAAACTTGTAACCATGACTAGATCGTTTTTTCTATTATTATTTATTCTTTCTGAATTCAGTTTTTCTCAAGTTTATAAGAAATCTGAACCATTTACACATACCTATTCCATTGTGGCTCGTGATTCTGTAACTGGCGACATGGGAGTTGCAGTACAATCACATTGGTTTAGTGTAGGTAGCATTGTAATTTATGGCGAAGCTGGTGTTGGTGTAGTCGCTACACAATCATTGGTGAATCCTAGTTACGGATCTAAAGGATTGGCTTTAATGGCACAAGGATTGAGTCCGCAACAAGCACTTAATGCGTTACTTAATAATGATGCTGGGCAAATGTATAGGCAAGTAGCTTTCTTAAACCATAAAGGAGATGTGGCTACCCATACTGGAAGTTTGTGTATAGCTGAAGCTGGTCATAGACAAGGTAAGAATTTTTCGGTGCAAGCAAATATGATGTTGAATAACAGTGTTTGGAATGCTATGGCTGATGCTTTTGAAAGTACAACAGGAAGCTTAAGTGGACGTATGTTAGCTGCTATGAAAGCTGCCGAAAGTGAACGTGGAGACATACGTGGTAAACAATCTGCTGCTATTTTAATTGTAAAAGCTGAATCTACAGGTAACTCCTGGGAAGATACGATAATGGATTTACGTGTTGAAGATCATGAAAATCCCATTCAAGAATTGGAGCGCTTAATGCAGATTCATAAAGCCTATGATTTTATGAATAAAGGCGATGTGGCTATGGAGCATGGGAATTCAGAAAAAGCTGAATCGCTTTATATGAAAGCTCAAGAATTGTTTCCAGATAATTTAGAAATGCAATACTGGTATGCTATAAACCTATTAAACAACAAACAGTTTGATAAAGCAAAACCCATAATGACATCTATTTTTAAACAAAATGCGGACTGGAAAACATTAACATCACGATTAGTAGTTAGCAAATTGTTGGTGGTTACAAATGATGAACTTCAAGAAATTTTGAGTTGGTAGATTACTTTTTAATTTTCTTTAAAATATGTTTAGCTCGCGCTTTAAACCCAGAACTTTGCATTTGATAATCACGCTCCAAAATTAGAGCCAATTCCGGATGAATCCAGTCATAGTCTTGACCTAATAAATACAGGCTATTCATAGCATAAGCTTTAGGCGCAATTTTTTCGTCGTTAATCATATAATCAAAACAAGCCTCAATGATACGCTCTTTATGTTGTGGTAATAAAGCTGTTTTTATGTTGTTGTCGTTTTTTGAATAATAGGCTTTAACCAGATATTCGCATACTTTTGCAACAGGACGAACAGCAGAATCTAAATGAACTTTACTTACGTTTTTAGTAAAATCATCAAGATAAGGAATTGCAGCTTCTAAATTTTCACCACACATAAATTCAAAGACCCATGCAGCGCGACAAGAAATCTTATCATCAACCATAAAAAGAATGTCTAATAGCTTGGGAATTAAATCGGGATTATCAATGACGAGATTCGCATAGTGTAAACGTTTTTCTCGGGAATGATTCACGTAATTTAATTCATCATAAAGTTGTTTGGTAGTCACGAATATTTCCTATTTTTAAAAATCTAAAATTAAACATAATGAAAATAATTAAGAAACTCTTATTCATACTTTTAGCAGCATTTATAATAGCACAATTTTTTGGTCCAGATAAAAATGAAGGTGATTTAGCATCAATTGATGCTTTTTTAGCAGATACTAATCC
Source organism: Hanstruepera ponticola (assembly GCF_012931685.1). Classification (GTDB taxonomy): domain Bacteria; phylum Bacteroidota; class Bacteroidia; order Flavobacteriales; family Flavobacteriaceae; genus Hanstruepera; species Hanstruepera ponticola. Next base: position 67,798 of record NZ_JABANC010000002.1, on the reverse strand, counting down.
ACCTGAAGACGTCAGAGCCATTTTAAAAGAAAGTTGCTATGATTGTCATTCCGATGTAACGCGATATCCTTGGTATAATAACATAACACCTGTGAATTATTGGTTGGCTGATCATGTAAAACATGGAAAAGGTCATTTTAATGTATCGGTTTGGGATGAGTATTCTACCAAAAAGAAAGACCATAAGTTAGAAGAGTTAATTGAAATGGTTGAGGATAAGGAAATGCCATTAAACTCTTATACGTGGACGCATGGAGAAGCTAAACTTTCTGATGCTCAAATTCAATCGGTTATTAATTGGGCTCAAGCCGTTAGAGTCAAGTATGGTTTAGAACCAAAGCCAGAATAATCAATGTCTAAACTGCTCATTATTGGCTTTGTTTGGCCAGAACCCAAAAGTTCTGCAGCTGGAAGCCGCATGATGCAGCTTATAGAAACGTTTCAATCGCTAGATTATCAAATAACCTTTGCTAGTCCCTGTGAAAAGCGTAAGCAAGCGTTTGATTTCGAATCTATAGGAATTTCTCAAAAGTCCATTGAAGTCAATTCGAGTTCTTTCGATGACTTCATAAAACATTTAAAACCAGATGTGGTTTTGTTTGATCGTTTTATGATGGAAGAGCAATTTGGTTGGCGCGTGGCTGAAAACTGCCCAGATGCATTTCGAATTTTAGATACCGAAGATTTACATGGACTGCGAAAAGGCAGACAGCAAGCTTTTAAAAATAACAAACCATTTGAGAGATCCTATTTACTCAACGACACCTTTAAAAGAGAACTAGCCAGTATCTTCAGAAGTGATTTAAGCTTGATTATTTCAGAATTTGAAATGAACTTGCTAATTACCGATTTGCATGTTGACAAATCACTGTTGACTTATTTACCCTTTATGGAAGATAGACTAGAAGATGAGGTTATAGTGCAACTACCTAATTTTGAATTACGACAACATTTTATTACCATTGGGAATTTTTTACACGCTCCAAATTACCAATCGGTTTTATATTTAAAAGAAACCATCTGGCCATTAATCCGAAAGCAATTACCACAAGCCGAATTACATATTTATGGAGCTTATGTTACACAAAAAATAAACCAATTGCATAATGACAAACAAGGGTTTTTAATAAAAGGATATACTGAAGAAGTTAATACAGTTATGCAACAAACCCGAGTTTGTTTAGCACCATTACAATTTGGAGCAGGTTTAAAAGGGAAATTGATTGATGCTATGAAAAGCGGTACACCTTGTATTATGAGCTCAATCGCTGCTGAAGGTATGTTTGGGGATTTAGAATCTAATGGTTTTATGGAAGATAATCCTGTAGATTTTGCCAATAAAGCTGTACAACTGTATACAGATGAAAACCAATGGAAAACCAAGCAACAAAACGGCTTTAGGGTTTTAAATACACGTTTTAAAAAGGAAACTCATAAAAACAATTTTATTAAATTGTTACAGCATCTTAAGGGCAACATGCAATCTCATAGACTAAACAATACTATCGGACAAATACTTCAACACCAAACTCTGCAAAGTACCAAGTATATGAGTAAATGGATTGAGGAGAAGAATAAATCCTAGAAATTTTGAAGTTTCGTTTATGTTTATGGAAAGTTGCGGTTATGTATACGAGTATTTTCCGAAGGAAAATCAGACGAAACAAAACAAGCAACGACCTTTGATTAAGCACAACACAAGCAATTTTTTATATACTGTGTTGTGCAACGTAATTATTTTTTTCTTAATTCTTTAATTGCCATTAAATAATATATTTTGTCAATTAATAATTCAGACGCTTTTTTGTAAACAGGTTGATAGTTGGTTTCCACTTCAAAAGTATGTGCTGGTTTTCTATCAAGAAGTTTTTCAAATAGTCGGAATGTTAATCCGTGTGCTACAGGATTTCTTATTTCAGTATAAAATGTGTCATACTCTTGCTTTTCAATTTCTGAAATTACATTTTTGTTTTTTAATTCTTTGGTGATTTGACGAAAACAGAGTTTTTGTGTATTAATTATATCATTCTCTTCTTCCATCAAATTTTTTAGTTGCTCATTTATATTTTCTTTGCTTGGAATAAATCCGATTGGATTTGCTGTTTCTCGGACTAATCTGGTTGTAAAAATCATTTCGTAAAGAGTGGAACATAAACTCGCAGATGTACGGAATTTGTTGTCCATAAAAAACATTAACGCATCTCTAAATAAGTCATTTTCAATTGCTCGGTGAAATCTAACATTCCCAAGAAGAAATTCAGAATAAATTTCGTTTACTGGTTTCATTTTCTCTTATGTTGCACAACGCCCTGATATGGTTAGTTTTAATTAATTATATCAGTTGTAAACGAAGTTAGTTGTTTTTAATGATAATATCAAGACGTCATATTAGACTTACACAATTATAGGAATTCTTTATGGAAATAGGTATCTTTCAAATCACTTATTATTAACCAACTAACCATTTTCTATGAAATCCATTAAAAAGCAATCGGTTGCATTTGTATTATTTCTTTCGTTTTGTTTTTGCCAACTTCAAGCACAAGTAACTTCACAACAAATTGACTCTATTGTCAATTACGCAATGTCTAAATTTAATGTAGCTGGTTGTGCTGTTGCGGTTGTAAAGGGTGGTAAAATATTGCATGAAAAAGGCTATGGTGTCAAATCTATTAAAACCAATGAACCCGTAAACGAACACACAAATTTTGCTATAGCTTCAAATAGTAAAGCCTTTACAACGGTTGCTTTAGCCTTGCTGGTAGAGGAAGGCAAATTAAATTGGGACGATAAGGTTAAGATGCATATACCAGAATTTACTATGTATAATGATTATGTAGAAGAGAACTTTAATATAATCGATTTGGTAACGCATCGTAGCGGTTTGGGTTTAGGTGTTGGTGATCTCATGTTTTTTCCACAAGGGTCTGATTTTACCATTGACGACTTGTTGTCAAGCTTTCAACATTTTAAACAAGAGTCTGCGTTTAGAACTAAATGGGACTATGACAACTTGTTGTATTTAGTGGCTGGTGAACTCATTGCCAGAAAAAGTGGGATGACCTGGGAAGCTTTTATTGAAACGCGAATTTTCGAGCCACTTGGTATGGATAATTCATATGCATCATTAGCATCAATACAAGATTCTAGTAATTTGTCTGCTTCTCACTCAACCGAAACCGGTGAGATGCGTATAATCCCAACCTTTGAAGAAATGATAAATGGTGCAGCTGGAGGAATTTTTTCAAATGTAAACGATTTATCGCAGTGGATGCTATTACATTTAAATAAAGGCAAATATGGTAATAATTTCAACAGTCAGCTATTTACGATAAGCAATCACTACGAAATGTGGAAAATTCATACGGTTATGGATGTTAATCGAAATCCAAGATATAATTCCCATTTTGCAGGTTATGGCTTAGGATGGAATCTAACTGATGTTAATGGAAATATGCAAGTTTCCCATACTGGCGGATTACCAGGAATGTTATCTAGAACATTGCTTATTCCAGATATGAATTTGGGCATAGTTATTTTAACCAATACGAGTAATGATGGTGGCGGTTTGTTTTCGGCAGTTTCACAAACTATTTTAGATATGTATCTCGAAATGGATGATTTTCAATGGATTGATAAATATTCGGCTTATTTGGCGTCAAGACAAAGCGGCGATGATGCTGCAACTCAAAAAGTTTGGGAAACGGTTGCCAATATGGATCAAAAAGCTGTAAAGCGAGAAAAATATATTGGTGTTTATGAAGACGTTTGGTTTGGCAAGGTAGAAGTGTTTATGAAGGGTGACCAATTATGGATTAAATGTCATCGGTCACCATTACTTAATGGTCCTTTGAAACATTACAAAGATGAAACCTTTGCCATTAAATGGGAATATCAAGACATGAATGCCGATGCTTTTGCTATGTTTGAAATAGGTGAGAATGGTAAAGCCGAAGCGTTTACAATGAAAGGTATTTCACCAAACATCGATTTTAGTTTCGATTTTCAAGATTTAGATTTAAAACGCATAGACTAATGGTATCAGCTTTACGAAAAATTAGAAAAAAATTGCTAGAACAAAATAGGGCACAACGTTACATATTATATGCCATTGGAGAAATTGTACTTGTGGTTATAGGTATTTTAATAGCCTTACAGATTAATACGTGGAATAAAGAGAAACAAAATAGAGTGCATGAAATTGTAACGCTTAAAAACTTAAAGGCAGATTTAGAAATCCAAAAAGAACTTATTAAGGAGCAAATAGATTATGAGCTTGCTGTGATAGCTCAAGTAGATTCTGCCAAACATTATGTGTCAGATGAGGCAAATAAAGCTGTTTTAAACCGATTATTCAGAGAACTAGCAGCAAGGCACACATTTAAAGCCAATCGTGCCACTTTTAATAATATGATTTCAGGTGGTAGTATTAATTTGGTTAGAAATGAGGAACTACAAAATGATGTTATTAGATATTTTCAACGATTAGATTACGTTGAATCTGTTGTAAATAATAATAATTTGTATATGATGGATTCAAATTTTGGCCTTTTTGTTGCTAATAATGGATTAGGTTTAGAAGTAGATGATAACAATGAGATTATTTCAACTAAAATATTTAATAGGCGAGAGAAAGCAACAGTTTTTGCTCAATTGAATTATAGGCTTGCGAGTTCTAGTAGTATAAAAGATATTAACAAAATTTTATTGGAAGTAACAAATAAATTAATAAAAGATATTGATGACTACATAAACTGAATTAAATTATCGATACTCTGGATTTTCAAAATTCCAACGTGTTCCACTATCCCATTCTTTTCTAGAATTCCCATAAGCCGAATAACCACCATGTTGTTTAATCATATTTGCAAGATGGAGTAGGTTGTAAGTCATAAATGTGGTATTCCTGTTGGTGAATTCATTAGCCTTGGCATTACTTTCTTCATCCAAATAACTGGGTCCAGGACCTACTTCACCAATCCATCCGCAATCGGCTTGTGGTGGTATGCTGTAGCCTACATGTTGTAAAGCATACAAAATACCCATAGCACAGTGTTTTACACCATCTTCATTTCCTGTAATAATACAACCACCAACTTTATTGTAAAATAAGTATTGCCCTTTATCATTGGTTTTTCCGCTCATAGCATATAATCGTTCAATTAATTTTTGAGTAACAGATGATTTTTCTCCCAGCCAAATAGGCGTTCCTATAATCAATATATCAGCAGCTTCAATACGTTTAAAAAGTTCTGGCCATTCGTCTGTATCAACACCTTGTTTAGTCATATCTGGATATACCCCAAATGCCACATTATGGTCTATAAAACGGATATCATCAACCGTTACGCCTTCTTTTTTCATAATGCCTTTTGAAACATCAATAAGCCCTTGAGTATGACTTTTTCTAGGCGATTGCTTTAAAGTACAGTTGACGTAAAGTGCTTTTAAATTTGAAAAATCTGGTGTTCCCATAATTATTTTGTGGCATTTAAAGTTAAAAGTTTTTGAACAGCTGCTTGTATCTGGAGTTCAGCCATATCAATTGTTTTATTATTTTGAAAAATGTTATTTAGTATCGATAATTCAGAACAAGCAATTAAGGCATGTGAATCTTTAGTGTAGTCGGCTATTAAATTATTATAAATATCTAAATGTTCATCGGTAAGAGGATTTCTGTAAACAGCTTTTCGAAGTGTATCGATTACTTCTTTGTCTTGTTCTTTGGGAATTACAATGTCAATATGCAACCGTTTTATGAAAGCGGAAATATAGTCAGATTCCATAGTGTATTTTGATCCCAGAAGTGTTATTTTTTTTATTGACTTGTTTGAAATGTGGTCTGCCGCCAGTTGCAGTGGGTGTAGAATTTTTAGCTTTGATTGACATCTGTCATAGGCTTCGTGTAGCGTGATATTCGGAATAATTAAATAGCCGTTTGATGTGGATTCAATGTCGTTTAAGTAATTTTGTAAGTTGGGAACTAATCTTTCAAATTGATTGGGAAGAAATGGATTTATGGTATTAAAGTCTTTATTGTGAACTGTACATGGAAACGTATGGTAATCTCCTAGATAAGTATGATACAAATTGTTTAAAGATTCCAAATAAAATAGCGTACTCCGACTACCAAGACCTAATATGTTGATATGTGCTTTAGTTTCTATCAATCAGAAGTTTTATTTAGAATATAATCTGCAAAATAGTTTTTGGAATCTGTTAACTTATGCGATATTTCCAATTGCGTATTATCTAGAATTTGCTTTAGGATTGTACTGTTGTATTTTCGGGATGTTTCAGTATATATTTTTTCTCCTTCATTGAAATGAAATGTTTTGTCTAATGCTTTAATAAGAACAGTTTGATCTATTTTACTAACCAAATAACTTTTTGCGATACCTGTATTTTCATCATATTCAGGAAGGTGTTCAAAATTCTCCAAAATAAAACTACCACCCAATTCTTTATTTATGCGTTGGAGTAAATTGAGATTAAATTGCTTTGTTATGCCTTGTGAATCGTTGTAAGCTGGCAGAACAATATGTGTAGGTTTAATTAAATCGACGCCTAAAACAACCTTGTCGTTTTTTTCTAAAACAGCATTTAATTGTGTCATAAAATCTATTGCTTGATTATCTTCAAGATTTCCAATGTTAGAACCCAAAAAGAGCACGACTTTTGGTTTATGAAATAATTTAATTTCATTTAATACATTAAAGTAATGTCCTTGTTTTGGTGTGAGTTTAACCTCTGGAAGTTCTTCTTTTACAGAGTTCTCTAGATTGTTCAGAGCATTTTGTGAAATATCAATAGGGATAAACGTAAACTTGAATCCTTTTGAATTCAGGGCTTTAAGCAGATTCTTTGTTTTTGTTCCATCTCCTGCACCTAATTCAATTAAATCGAACTCTTGTTCTATCGGTAAGTCAAGAGCCGTTATAAGCTCATCAGTTTGATTTTTAAATATATCGAGTTCGGCATTAGTTAGATAGTACTCTGGCATATTCATAATCTGTATAAAAAGGGCATCACCTTTTTCATCATAAAAGTATTTTGAGGGCAGATACTTTTGTTTTGCTGATAGTCCTTTTTCCACATCTTTTAAGAACAACATGTTTTCAGTTGAAGTATTTTTTGTTTTGGTAGTTTGCATATAAGATTTTTAGTTGGCTAATCGTATTCCAGAAAATTGCCATTGGGTGTTAGGTGAAAAAAAGTTTCGATAGGTATATCTGCTGTGGTTTTGAGCAGTGGCTTTTGAAGCACCTCTTAAAACCATTTGATTTATCATAAATTTTCCATTGTATTCTCCTACAGCACCTTCAGCAATTTTAAAATTTGGGTAAGGCAAATATGCGGAGTTAGTCCATTCCCATCTATTTCCCCAATTAAGTTGTTTTGAGGCGATTTCCCATTCAAATTCCGTAGGTAAACGTTTATTTTTATATTGTGCAAAAGCAGCAGCTTCATAATAGGAAACGTGAGTCATAATATGATTAGGATTTACTTTAATTAATCCGGATAAAGAATACTGATACCAATCACCATTTATATTTTTCCAGTATAATGGTTTAGTTATGTTGTTTTCTTGAACCCATGTCCATCCGTCATCATGCCAATATTTAGACTTTTTATAGCCATCATTTTCAATAAATTTTATAAACTCACCATTAGTTACAAGTCTCTCTGATATAGTAAAAGTTTCTAAAAATACCCGATGTTTTCCTAATTCATTATCAAAACAGAATTCATTGGTATTGTGACCTATTTCATAAATGCCTTCAGTAATTGTTAGCCAGCCTGAAGATGTTTCCTCATCTGAAATGAAATTGTTATGACTGTATTTTGGATAAATAGGATTTAATGAAAATGTGTACTTTAAATCAGTAATTAATAATTCTTGATGTTGTTGCTCGTGGTTTAAACCTAAAATGGTCAGTTCTCGCAACTTTTCATTATTGCTGGTGCTTAAAAGTTTGCGCATAGCGACATCAACATAAGCACGATATTCAAATATTTTTTGTACCGAAGGACGTGTAAGTAAGCCTCTGTTTTTTCGTTCTAATTGTTCACCCACACTATTGTAATAGCTGTTAAATAAAAAAGAATATTCCGAGTTAAAAACATCATAGTTAGGTAGAAATTTCTTTAAAATCATTTCTTCAAAAAACCATGTGGTATGGGCAATATGCCATTTTGGAGGACTAGCAAATACAGCAGATTGAGGTGTGTAATCCTCAATAGATAATGGCTTACATAAATTTTCTGTATGAGAACGAATGTTAGTATAGAAATCTACTAGTGTGCTTTTTTTTGTTTCGATAAAATTCATTGTATAAATTAAGAAAAATTCAGTCTAAAAGATTAATTCAAAAGACTAATTCTTTTCCTCTATTAAGATAGTGATACTTTAAATGTACTTGAATAATTATAATCTTTTTAATACTTTTTTAACACCAGTTGTGGCAGGTTCAGCAATGACAGTGATGTTACTTTGACTTTCAAAAGCAGGTTTTGGGTCAATAAAAAATGTTGGTGTGTTTTCTGGTACATAATGCATTAAGCTAGCAGCGGGATATACTTGCATGGAAGTTCCTATTATCATTAAAATATCAGCTGTAGTACATATATTAATAGCGTTTTCAATCATTGGAACGGCTTCACCAAACCACACAATATGTGGCCGCATTTGATAACCTTGACTGCAAGTGTCGCCAGTAACCAAATCAGTTTTCCAATCCATAATATCTGATTCATTAAAAGAACTTCTCGCCTTTAGTAATTCGCCATGCAAATGAACCACGTTCGAACTACCTGCGCGTTCATGTAAGTCATCAACATTTTGTGTTATAATGCTTACCTTATAATTATTTTCAAGCTGTGCCAAATCATAATGTGCACTATTGGGCTCAACCTTTAATAATTGTCTACGACGTTGATTATAAAATTCTAGAACTAGTTCAGGATTGCGTGCAAAACCTTCTGGTGTTGCTACTTCCATAACGTCATGACCTTCCCATAGGCCATTTTCATCTCTAAAGGTTTTTAATCCGCTTTCGGCACTCATACCAGCTCCAGTAAGTACTACAACATGTTTCATAGCTAATAAAGTTAAAAAGATTATTTGATAATTGTAGAATACCGTGATTACATTTTTAGTTTCTGGTAATAATTGTAAATTTAGACAGTCTAAAAATCAAATCATGAAAAATCTTTTATCAGGTTTTGTTTGTCTATTTACTATTTTATTATTCACAAATTGTGCTAATGATGATAACATTACTCGTATTGAAACCAGCCTAGTTTATAAGGTATACGCTCTAAACGCCATTAGTGACCCAAGTGTTACAGGTTACTCACGGTTCGTGAAAAACGAAGACCAATCGGTTACCATTGAATTGAATCTTTCAGGATTACTATCAGACCAAATGCATCCTGCTCATATTCATTATAATACAGCAGCCGAAACAGGAGGCATTGCCATTACTCTTGGAACCATAAACAGTAACACGGGTAGAAGTGAGGTTACTATAACCGAATTAGATGATGGTACACCTATAACCTACGAAGAACTACTTGATTTTGACGGTTACATAAATGTACATTTAAGTAATTCAAATTTAGATATTCTAGTTGCCCAAGCCGATATAGGCCAAAATGAATTGACTGGTGTAACAAAAACTTATGGATTAAATGAATTGGATGTAGATGGAATTAGTGGGTCTGCTAAATTTTCTGAAAGACTAAATGGCGAGGCATTGGCGACGATTCAATTAACTAATGCAATTCCTGGGAATGAGCATCCTGCGCATATTCATAATAATACAGCCCTTGAAAGTGGAACTGTTGCATTAACTTTTAACCCTGTTGATGGTGACACAGGAATTAGTCATACTAATATTACTCAACTAGATGATACCACACCTTTCTTATACGAAAACATTGAAGATTTTGACGGTTACATTAATGTACATTTAAGTCCTACAGATTTGGATACTATTATTGCACAAGGAGACATTGGAGAAAATGAGTTAACAGGTGAGTCTGTAGTATATGAACTTGACGAGGTAGCTATTGCTGATATTAGCGGAACAGCCTCATTCTATAAACGTCAAAATGGTGAAGCACTGGCTATTATAGAATTAATGAATACACCTGTTGATGGTATTCATCCAGGCCATATTCATGAAAACGATATAGCAACTACAGGACCAATAATGTTCACCTTTAACGATGTAGATGGTAATACAGGAATTAGCCAAACAAATGTGATTCAGTTAGATGATGGTACTACATTTGGATATGATGATGTCTTGGAAGTTAATGGCTATATCAATATCCACTTAAGCGCTACTAATTTGAATACTTTAGTAGCCCAAGGAAACATAGGTATAAATAATTAAATGGTTGATTTAGGGTTACTTGAACATTTAGAAGGCTATCTTACCCAAAATAGAAAAGAACGCTTTTCTAATGTAATTAATCAGCGAACAAAACATTTTACGGTTGCAATAGAAGATGTTTACCAATTGCACAACACAAGCGCTGTTATTAGAAGCTGTGATGTTTTTGGAATTCAGGAGGTTCATATTATTGAAGAAATCAACAGTAAGCGCATTGATCGTGAAATAGCCATGGGAGCTCAAAAGTGGGTTGATTTAAATCGTTTTGGGAATGTCAAAGATTGTTTAAAAAGACTTAAAGATCAAGGATATCATATTGTAGCCACAACACCACATACTGATTGCATGTTGCAGGATTTTGATGTAAGCAACAAATCTTGTTTCTTTTTCGGTCGTGAAACCGAAGGACTTTCACAAGAAGTTTTAGATAATGCTGATAGCTTTTTGAAGATTCCTATGGTAGGTTTTACAGAAAGTTTGAATATATCCGTTTCGGCAGCCATAATATTACAGCACGTTACAACACAACTAAAAAAATCAGATGTTAATTGGCAATTATCAGACGATGAAAAGAACCTTAAACGTTTAGATTGGATAAAGAAAACTATAAAAAGCTATGATGACATTGTCAAAAGATTTTATAGTGAGTGAGTATTTTGTAACTTTAACGTAACTAACTTATACTTTTTATCATGATTGTTCTTTATATCTTTATTGGCATTCTTGCCTTAATACTAGTTTTAGCCTTAATAGCGCCAAGACATTATGAAGTAAAACGTGACGTTGTTATCAACAAAAACCTAACGGAAGTTTTTCAATATATTAAATTAGTTAAAAATCAAAATGTCTGGTCACCTTGGAAACAAAAAGATCCAAATATGAAACAAGAGTATTTAGGAACTGATGGTGAAGTAGGATTTGTTTCTAAATGGGAAGGTAATAAACAAGTTGGTACTGGTGAGCAAGAAATAATAAGTATCGATGAAAATAACCGTATGGAAACCCAATTGCGGTTTTTTAAACCGTGGAAATCTGAATCACTTGGTTTTTTTACTGTAGATGAGGTAGGAGCGAATCAAACCAAAGTCGTTTGGGGTTTCAAAGGAGTTAACCCAATACCATACAATATTATGATGCTTTTTTTTAATTTTGAGAAAGCAGTTGGTAAAGACTTTGAAGAAGGGTTAGCTAAATTAAAAGAAGTTTTAGAAAATCAATAATTATGAAGCATAATATGGTAGGCTGGTTTGAGATTCCAGTAGATGACATGAATCGTGCAAAGGCATTTTATGAAACTGTTTTTAAGGTTGATATACAAGTGGTAGATTTCGGTGGTATTTTAATGGGTTGGTTTCCAGATAGAGGTCAAGTAACTGGAGCTCAAGGAACCTTAATTAAGCAGGAATCATATATTCCCAGTCAAGAGGGCACTTTGGTTTACTTTATTAGTGACAATGTTCAGAATGAGTTGGACAGGGTAGAAGGAGCAGGTGGTAAAATTTATCAGCCTAAAACGCAAATTTCACCAGAACATGGCTATATGGGTGTGTTTTTGGATACAGAAGGGAACAGGGTAGCTTTACATTCTAGCAATTAAGATTTTGTTAAATGAAAAGCAATTACTTTTTAATAAACTTCAATGTTGTGTTGTTATCAAGATTTAGGAAATAGATTCCCTGACTTAACCCTTGTGTTGAAATTTTGCTGTTTGTTGGTTTTATAGTACCTGTTGATACAATGCTGCCTTGCATATTCAGTATGCTGTATGAAGTTTCATGGTTTAAACCACTTATGCTGATTTCATTAACCGAAGGGTTGGGAAATAGAGCAACATTATATTGACTCTCAAATTCCTCAACAGTTAGTGTGTTGGTATCTAGTTTTGATATCTTATCGTTTGAGTGCTCTGCAATATATAAATCAGTACTATTGCTTGCCAATCCATAAAGAAAGTCTAAATCTGTTGCTATTACTTCAATTTCTGGTGTTGACAATGTGCTATCAATTCTAGATAATTGACCACCAAAAGCTTCTGCAACGTATAAATAATCATCAATAAAACGAATACCTCTTGGGCCATTAAGACCTGTCATAAAATCTGTGGCAACTGGGTTGGTGTCTGCTACATCTAAATAGATTACTTTACCTTCAAATTCAATTGAAGCATAGAGTGTACTTCCTATAAAAGCCAATCCATTTGATGAGAATCCCACACTAATCAATTGTTCAATACTGGCTCCTCCTGTTAAATCCGTCCGATGTATACCATTATTGTTGTTTACAATAGCACTAAAATATAATTGGTTATTATAAATTTCCATAGCTCCTACAGAACTATCCAAATCATCTGGTGATACAATTTCAACAAGTGTCTGTGAATTATCGGTTATATCTACTTTAAAAATACCTGGTATTGACGCATAGTATAAATCATTTCCATTTAAGGCAATGGCAGTAATACCATTTAATCCAGTCAAAAAATCTTCAGCAACGGGAGTAGATGTAGTTACATCTATTTTGATAATTTTACCAGCACCTCCTTCTATGACATAAAGATCGTTCCTGTTAAAGGCAATTTCATAGGGTGTATCGACACCTGTTACCACATCCACTAATTGGGCAGACACATTAAAAGAAGTTATAAAAAAAAGCAAAATTAAAAAGTAGAGTTTTTTCATGAGCCCAAAAGTTGAATTGATAAATTGCTGCGGTACAAATATATATATATATATATAATGCAAAAAAAATAAACTACAACCGTCCTTTGTTACGACTACGGCTCAATACTTTGTACTCTTCGTAACACTCACTGATGGCATCCAGAATTTGAAGATCATTGGCGGTTTGTATGAAACTGGCTGAATAATTACACTGTCTCACAATTTCGTCTAAATCAACACGGTCTACCTGCAGTAAAACGGTTAGCATTTCCCTATCAAAACGTGAAGCTAGGAGGTTTCTAATTTCATCATCCTGCTTCATTTGTTTGAGCTTTTTCATTTCATTGGGCTTCCTACCAAACATTTTATAGAGGAAATCTGCTGGATTAAAAATAGCACCCAATACTTTGGAAACAGAATTAGATCGATTTCCGGCTTCATAACCAGTAGTTGGTAATCCAGAAATACTATATCGATAGTTGGTGTTTATAGGTACTTGGAGAATATCAACTTCTAGAACACCTGTAAGTTTAAATTCATTAATAACTACTTCCTCAAGAGCAAGAGCTAGTTCCGTTAGTTCAATAGTAGAAGCACCATATTTGATCCAGTCATTAGTAACACGAACCCTTATAGATTTAAATCCTAAATAAGAAAAATGAAGAGTGTCATTAGGTTGCGCTTTTAATTCAAACTCACCTTCGTCATTTGTAGTTGTACCTATAACTTGGTTTAAATTAACAATATTAACGCTTTCCATGGGTGTACCACCAGATGCATTTACAACTACTCCTTTTACCGAAGTGTCTTCTTGAGAATAGACCAAGGTAGTAGTTAATACTAAAATAAGTAGGAAAAAGCGTTTAATCATTACCACGAAATTAGGCATAAAAGTACTAAACAAAAAAATAGATTGGAAAATTAGATGATATTTTGTCGAAATATTAACAAATTGATGATGCGACAGCATTAATAATCTGATTTGCTAAATTTTTTTTAAAGACCCAATGAAATCATTTTTTAGATTATTTGTGCGTTGATTAAATAGCCGGATTTATCACAAAACAGAGTTTTCTCTTACATTTTAACTAATCCTTAGTGTTTTTTGATAAGTTTAAATTAAATACATGATAATCAATTATTTAAGTGTCTATTTGGACTTTTAGATTTCGGGAAATGCTAAAGGTGTTCTCTTTTTATATAGTATATCTATTTATACATTTCAACTTTAAACGGCAAGTTGAGGAGCTCGATTGATTTTAGTTTTTCAAAATTCTTGTTCATTAAAAAACCACTTACTAATTATTAATTTAAACTAAAATGAAATGAAGAAAATTACTTTCTTATTAATGATGCTTTTAAGTATCACTGCTTTCTCGCAAGTTGAAGTAGTTGAAAATTTTGATAATAATCAAATTCCAACAGGATGGACATCTAGTGGGTTTTCAGCTAATGCTTTGGTAGCTTGTGGAGGAACTGGTTCTGGTGTATTTGCCAATCTGTTTGGCGGTACTCAAGGTTCGTTAACATCACCTGATTATTTAGCTATTTCCAATGGCACTAATTTAACAGCTAGTTTTAGCTTTAATGTGTTTGCTGTTGCAGGACCTGGTTCATTTTCAGCACCTCCTGCTGATTGGGGAACTATAACTATGGAATATTCTAATGATAATGGCGCTAACTGGACTACAATTACAACTGTAGATGATGCAGATTTTACCTTTGTTGATAATACTACCTGTACTTCTACAGGTGATATAGCAGTAGGAGCTATTGCCGATGGTAGTGATTTTCAGGTTAGAATCGTAGCTGATAACGCAGCAAGTAGCCCAAGATTGGTTTATGCTATTGATAATGTATCTTTAACCCAAGTTCCAGATTCAGCACCAAATTGTGATGTTGTTTTGACTACGCCATTAAACGGTTCAGATACTGCAGATATTGATGTAGTATTAACTTGGAATGCAGCTACTGGTTTTCCAGATGGTTATACTGTATCTGTTGGAACTACTTCAGGTGGTACCGATATTGTAAATGCTGACACTACTACTGAAACCAATTACTCACTTGATGGTTTAGGACTTAACTATGAAACAGAATATTTTGTAAATATTGTTCCTTACAATGGCTTCGGATCTGCTACAGGTTGTACAGAAGAAAGTTTTACAACGCGTGTAGCTCCTGTAGTTGGAGCGGCATGTTCTAACCCACATGTAGTTGGTTCATTTCCATACATTGTTGCTTCTGATGATACTGCCAACTATGAGAATAATGTAAACTCTGGTAGTTGTGGGTCTAATGATTCATCTTATATGTTAGGTAACGATGTGTTTTATTCGATAACGCCAACAACAGACGTATCTATAAATATTGATTTAACAAGCATTAGTAACAATGGTGCAGGAATGCATTTAATGAAAGGTTGTCCAACCGATGTTGATAAAGAGTGTTTAGCCTTTGAAGGTACATTTAGCACAACAGGCGGTTCATTAAATATCTCTGAAGCTGTATTATTGGCTGGTGAAACTTACTTTTTAGTTTTGAGTAACTCATCTTCTTCAAGAACATATACTTACAGCTTAATAATTACTCAAAATGATTGTATTAATCCTGATTTCACGTTATCTACTACTCAAGATTGTGGTAATGGTGAGTTTTATGTTGATGTAGATGTAACATATATGGGAGATGCTTCATCACTGACAATATCTGACAATTTTGGTAATACAGGTGGTGGTATTAATGCAACTGGAGTTTATGCTGGTTATGGTCCATATACAAGTGGATCAACGGTTGAAATAACATTAACCAATAATAATGATAATTCTTGTTTTTATACAGATTCTATATATTTCTTTTGCCCACCTGTAAATGATGAATGTGCAAACAGTATTGCATTAACTGTAAACACTGATGGGACATGTACAAATGTGCTTGCTGCATCAAATGCTGGCGCAACAGAATCAGTTTCAGATCCATTATCGTGTGGTAACAATACAAATGATGTTTGGTTTAGTTTTGTAGCTGCTAGTGAAACAATGATATTAGAATATTTAAATGTTACTGAAGCAATTGGTTCTGGAGGAACATTACAAGCTACTGAATTATTAGAAGGTACTTGTGGAACCTTAACAAGCCTTTCATGTAATACAGGCAGTTATGTTGCTTTTGGTGGTTTAACTATTGGAAACACTTATTATATTCGTAACAGCACTAATTTGGCTGGTGAATATGCTCAAAACTATGATATTTGTATCAGAACATTACCAGCAGCACCTGTAAATAACGACTGCTCTAATGCGACTGTTTTAACTGCCTCTGCTGATAATACATGTGGTAGTGCTGTAGCTGGAACAACTATAGGTGCTACAACTTCAGCTGATAATACATGTACTTCAGTTTCTTCAGACTACAGTGATGTTTGGTATGTGTTCAATCCTGGAAACACAGGATATTATGAATTTACATTGGAAAGATTAAGTACTACGCCTTCTACTTACTATTCCGTATTTAGTGGTAGTTGTGGTTCTTTGGTAGAAAAAAGCACATCTTGTACATCTAATGGTGACCAGATTTATTTTATGGATAATTCAGAAACTTATTACGTACAAGTTCGTTCATCTCTTAATGGACCTGGTATTGATTTTAACCTTTGTGTTTATCAATTACCTGATGGTGTTGCCAACAGTGAATGTTCAACTTCAGTAACTATTTTGGAATCTGCTGATTCCAACGGAAATAATTCAATTTCAGGTAATATCAACGTTACAGATGTTGCTTATTATTCTCCTGAAGGTTGCGCAAGTTCAAGTACTGAATCTGTATGGTATAATTTTACACCTCAATATACAGGATTGTATAACTTTAACTTTACTAGAGTTAGTGGCTCTGCAAGTTATACGGTTTATAATACTGACGATTGTTCACAAACAGAAACTGCTGGTTATGTAACTGGTCTTGTTAGTTGTTTTAATTCAACAACTCCAAGAACAGGAGAATTGGTAGCTGGTAACACATATTTAGTTATGATTCATGCATCTTCTGCCGCAGAGTATGAATTCTTTGTTTACCCAGACCCTTCATTAAGTGTTGAGTCATCTGTTTTTGAAACCTTTAAATACTATCCTAACCCAGTTGTAAGCACATTTACTGTTGAAGCTAAAGATGCTATATCTAAAATAACAGTACATAATATTGTTGGTCAACAGGTACAGGTTATTACGCCAAACAGTTTCAAGTCAACAATAAATATGAACACATTGAAAAAGGGCGTTTATTTTGTAACGGTTTCTATCAATGATGCACAAAAAACCATAAGAGTTATTAAAAATTAATTTTAGAACAATTAATAGCTATAAAAGCTTGAGTAACATATTATGCTGCTCAAGCTTTGAAAAAACAAATGATATTATTCAATGAATAAAATGTATAAATATCGATTGCAAATATTACTGATTTTAATGTATGTAGTAGTTGTATTAGGTATTTTATATTCCTGCTCATAAAAAGGAGTAGTTTTTTTCAGGAAAAAGCAGCCATATGGCTGCTTTTTTTATTTATTTAAATCGTATATCTTATCTTATGTTAGTAAAATAAAGTTCTGTAATGTTTTTTTATACAACGATTTGAATTTTAGGAAACTAAAATATCAACACATAATCAATGCAGTAAGATGTAGATTGCACTAAAGGTTTCTATTTTTAAGTTTAGTATATTTACCATTGCGATTGTTAATAAAGTAATCAAGAGATTATATTTTTTAAACTATAACAAACTAACTTAATGGTGAATAAACTCTCACAACACCATTCACAGTGTGTATTATATTATAAGAAATTAACACTTCTGTTAATTGGCTGTTTGTTGTCATTTAATGTGTTTTCGCAACAAGATAATCTTATTAGTAAGGCTTCAGAGTTGGTTTATTCAAATCCTGATGAAGCCATAAAAATTGCTGAACTTATTCTAAAAACAAGTCAGGATTCACAAGATAATGCTCATGCTAGGCTTTTATTAGCCAAAAGTTATTTAGTTAAAGGCGCTTTTAATGAAGCTGTTATAAATGCGTTTGATGATGTTAGCCTACTTGACGATATTAATGTTGAAACGCAAGTGGAGATTAATATCATCAAGGCTACATTACTACGGAAATTATATCTAGACAAGCAATCAGAATACTATTTAAATCAAGCTAGTGAGATGCTTTCTAAAGAATCAATTAAAGCACAAGATTCTCTACATAGTAATATTGCTCTGGAACGAATCAATATGCTAATTGATAGAAGGAATTCCACTGAAGCACTTGCTGTTATCAATAAAACTGAAGCACAATTTAAAAGCTTTTTTGAAAGTAACAAGCACAAAAAACAGAGTTTATATATAGCCAAAGAAAGAGCCTTTAGTGATTTAACTCAATATGATTCAGCATTTGTATATATTAATAAAATATTTTCTGTTAAGGACTCCACACAAGTAACTAATCTTTATGAAAGAGCTATGCTTTATAAAGAATTAGGATATCTGCATTTACAAAAAAAGGAATTCGATAAAAGTGAAAAAAACTTTTTTATTGCTTTGAGATTTGCTGAAATACTTGGGAACGATAATTTGCTGTTGCAAATAAACAGGGAGCTAGCTATTAATTACCTAGCTTCTGGTCAAAAAAGTCAGCATAAAGTCTATAATGACGTGTTTTTATTGTTAAACAATGAGGTAGAGCTTATGGAGCAGGAAGCGGTCAATACCGTTTACAACTTAATAACAAAACAACATGAAAATTGGGTGTCATCTGAAAAGGACATTTATCAGAGATATCAAAACTTACTACTAGCAGGTATTTTATTCATAATTGTTGTTTGTGTATTCTTTATTTTAACAAGTCAAGCTCGAAAAAAGAGAATAAAGGAGATTATTAGTTATTTAGAGATAAGTAAGTCCAATCTCATAAAGACAAAACCAACTAAAAAATCATCTAAAAGACGTATTGCAATACCCGAAGAAACAGAGAAAAATTTGTTGGATAAGTTAAAACGATTTGAAAAATCAAAGCAATTTCTTAATAATGATATGTCTCTAGCTTTATTAGCAGGGAAATTTGAAACCAATACAAAATACCTTTCGGAGATAATCAATAGGCATTATAATGACAATTTCAACACCTTTATTAATAAACTCCGAATAAAACATATCATTGAAAAACTCAAAAGTGATTCTAACTATATGAACTATAAAATAAGTTATTTAGCTGAAGAATGTGGCTTTACATCCCATAGTAGTTTCGCAACAGTATTCAAATCTATAGTTGGTATGTCTCCGGCAACATTTATTGGCCTTATAAAAGAAGAACGCAAGAGTTTAAAAAAGAAAGAAAACGTAGAATGATTTTAAGGCAACCAACATATTATCTTCTCTTTTTTGCGTTATCATTTAGTGTTAACTTGTTTGCTATTGCAGAGCCTTATCAAACAGAGCAAGAAATAGACAGCTTGCTAAAAGCCAATACAAATCGTGTTTACGAAAACCCTGATCAAACTATAGCCTTCGGGTTATCAGTTTTTGATAATGACAAATATTCAATTCGATCAAGAACCAGAGCGCTTATGCTGGTTTCACTAGGCTACACGTCTAAACGAAACTATCAAAAAGCACTGGAATATATTGAAAAGGCTAATGAACTTTCAAGTAATTTGAAAGATCAAGTTTTGCAAGTTGAGATTTTGTTCCGAACAGGTATTTTATATCAACAACTTAAAATATACGATAAATCTATTGAGTTTTTAGAAAAAACAGAACGCTTGGCTCTAACATATCCAAAACATGATTCTGTTGGTCGCTTTTTAGCAAATAGTTATGTAGTTAAAGGCTTCATATATAAGGATAATTTAAATTGTGATATTGCACTTGAATTTTTTAATAGAGGCATCAGAGAGTATGAAAAAATTAAAAATTCAAATAACAACGCCAATTTAAGTATCGTCTATTACAATATAGGTAATTGTTATATCCTCTTATCCGAATATGATAACGCTAAAAATAGTTTTAGTAAGTCAATCAAATTCGCCAAATTAGAAAATGCCAATAGCCTCATATCTTTTGCAAAAAAAGGATTGGCAGAAGTTTATACGCTAGAGAGTCAATATGACTTGGCAAAAGAACAATTATTAGATGCTTTAAATCTATCAAAAGAAGTAGGTGATTTAATTTTAAACCTCGGTATTTATAAAGGCTTGTTTGAAAACTATTTGGCTTTAAATGAATGGGATAATTATCAGAAATATTATGATCTCTATTCTAAAACCCAGCTTGATATAAAAAAATCTGAACGTAGCTCTGTAAGTGATTCAATTGATAAAACTATTGAATTACAAACTGTACAATTACAAGAATTTGAGAACGCATTTAAAGGCAGGCTAAAGTGGTTTTTTCTAATAGTTTTTTTAATGTTAGCAGCAACTTTTTTAATTGAAAGAAAGAATAAAAAAGCTATAAAATCCCTTCAAAAAGAAGTTGAAACCCTACAAAAGACAAATTCTACCTCCTAAATAATAATCAAAAAGAATATTCATTAAAAATCTGTAAAACAAATAGTTACAGGTTGTTTTGTGTTTTTGAATTTCAGTAAAGTGCAAAGACATTCATTATATATATAGAGTATATTGTAATATATTCACAACTCAAAATTACTAACTGAAATTGTTTGAATATGAAAAACAAGTTACCAAAAACTGTAGCAATTTTACCTTTCTTATTTTTAAGAGCTAGAAGCAAAAACAAAAGTTTTGTTTTCGTTTTTTGTCTATCATTATTTTTAATGGTTTCCGGAAAAGGGTTTGCTCAATTAAATGAATCTTTTGATAGTGGTATCCCAGGAGCATGGACACTTTTTGGGAATGGTGTTGGAACATTCGATTGGACTACTACATCTGATGGCTATTTAGGAACTAATGGTGTGTCACTTAATCCAAGCGATGATAATATTGGTGATGGAAACACGGCTCAATATTTTTTAGTAACACCACAAATAGCTGTTCCAGAAAATGGTGAAATTCAGTTTTATACCAAACAAGCCAATGAAGCTGATAATGGAGCTCAATATGAAATAAGAATCTCAACAGCAGCACAGCCCGATATTAACGGTTTTAACATACCTATTCAATCTTATACAGAATCTAATTTAAACGTTGGCTCTCAAACTTCATATGAGAAAAAAGTTGTTGAGATTCCAGAATCTATTCCAACTGGATTAAACATTTATGTTGCTTTTGTTGTAATTAATACTCAAAATGGTGCTACACCAACAGGAGATGAATGGTTTGTTGATGAAGTAGCTATTTTAGAAGGATGTACTGAAGTTTTAGATGAAGATGTTACAATTGATCAAATAACAGTAAATTCAGCCGAAATCACTTGGGACCATCCAACAGCTACTAATTTTGAAATACAAATCTTGCCTACTGGAGGCGTGCCAGCAGATAGTGGTATTCCTGTTGTAGGAACTAGCTATTCACTTATGAATTTAGATGCACAAACAGAATATGACATTTATATTTCTGCTATTTGTGACAATGACACGCAAAGTGGTTGGTCTGGTCCATATACTTTTGAAACTTTAAAATTCGGTTTGAGCTGTGATTTTCCAATAGAATTAACCGATTTATCTTCTGCGCCTTATGTGTTAACAGATAACCTAGCCAATTGGGTAAACCCAGATGAAGTTTATTCTACAGAAGGTACCAATTGTAATACCGTGGGTTCAACTACTGCAAACTATTTAAATGGCGACAAGGTATTTTTGTCTTATACACCTACCGAAGATGGTTTAATTTCATTATCTATTACAACATTTGTTGGAGGTGGTGAAAATTGCTTTAATAATAGATCATCACTCTTTGTATATGAAGGTTGTTCAAATGTCGGGATCAATTGTATTGCAGGTACAAATACAACAAATTCATTTGACCCTAGAAGCATTAATAATTTGTTGGTTCAAGCAGGTCAAGCCTACATAATTGTTGTATCTTCTCAATTATCTTCTACGGCAGGTATTTGTTTTGAGTTAGAAATATCTAGCCCAACCTGTGCGCCTCCAAGTGATTTTGAATATAACAATCTAACTAGTGATAGTGTTCTTTTTTCTTGGGATAACATTGGCGGATTTGCTGATTCTTGGGAATATGCAGTAGTTCCAACAGGTTCAGGAGAACCTACTGGAGCAGGTACAACTACCAACACAAACAGTGGCACTTTAATAAATTCTGGATTAACACCAGCAACAACTTATGATTTGTATGTAAGATCGGTTTGTGGAGGTACACCAGGTATTTGGAGCAATCCCTCAACATTTATGACCCAATGTACAACCTTTGACACACCTTATTCTACTGATTTTGCCAATGCTACAAATGAAAATCCAGAACCTTGCTGGACAACAATTGATGCCAATAAAGATGGAATTACTTGGGCTTTTATAGGAGGTTATGCAACAGTACAGACTGAATCCTCACAAAATGAAAATTATGATATTTATGCATCACCTCGTGTAAATTTTGATGGAACTCCAAAGCGAATTCGTTATAAACACAGAGCGACTCAAGGAGTGTCCACTTATACAGTAAAACTTTCTACAACAGGTGTTGGTTATGATGACTTTACAACTACCGTTTTACCAGAAACTACAATAAACAATACCAGTTTTCAAGAAGTCATAGTTGACTTACCTGAAGATATTACAGGAGAGGTTAATATAGCTTGGATTGTTGAGCCTAATGCATCTGAAGATGCCTTAAGACTTTCTATTGATGATGTGTTTATAGAAGACAAACCAACCTGTCCAGATCCATTAAACCCATTTGTATTACAGATTACAACCAATTCAGCTTGGTTATTCTGGACCGCAGGAGATGCAGAGACTCAATGGGAAGTAGCTATACAAGATGAAGGTTCTGGCGTGCCTACAGGTAGTGGGTTACTTGTTGATAGTAATTTCCCGTACATGGCTACTGGTTTAGATTCAGGAAATAGATATGAGTTTTATGTAAGAGCTTATTGTGCAGCTGATGATCAAAGTGAATGGGTTGGTCCAGTTGCGTTTACAACACTATGTGAGTCCTACGACACACCATTTTATGAAAGTTTTGATGATGCAGATCCAGATACTCAAAAGTTTTGCTGGAAAATCACCGATGCTAATAATGATGGGACAACTTGGAGTATTAATGAGAATAATGCTCTAATACAGACTGCGCCATTTTCTCCACCTTCTAGTTTTAATGAATATTTAATTTCACCTGCTATTAATTTAGACGGTACAACAAAAGAATTAAAATACAAGTACCGAGCAGAATTTTCATTCTTTACAGGTCCTCCACGCTTTGGTCTTGAGGTATTAATGTCAACTACTAACACAAGCCCAGGAAGTTTTACCGTAATTGAGCCTCTAGAGGTATTTACCAACACTGGTTATATAGAAAAATCTATTATTCTTGAAGGCACGGGAACTATTTACATTGCATTTAGAGTGCCACCTCAGTTTACTGGAGGATGGTCAGTTTTAAATTTGGATGATGTTAGTATTACAGATGCACCAGCTTGTCCAAACCCTTCTGATTTAACTGTTGATACTGTATTTACTGATGGTGCTGAGTTGTCGTGGACTGAAGGTTTCCAGGAAACCAATTGGAATATTGTCGTGCAACCAGCAGGCTCTGGTGTACCAACAGGTACTGGAGAAACTGTAACAGCCACCAATTTTTCGGCAACTGGGTTAACTCCGGATACAGAATATGAATTTTATGTCATGGCTGATTGTGGTGCTGAAGGAAGCGAATGGGTAGGGCCAATAACTTTTAGAACCTTATGTTCTCCTTTTTCAACGCCTTTTGTTGAAACTTTTAATTATGATTCCGAAACTGAAGATTGTTGGGTAATTGTTAATGATAATGGTGATTTGGAAACTTGGGAATTAGATAGTGGCGCGTTTCCTTATGAAGGCGATCAAGCGGCAGCTATGTTTACTGGAACCAATGGTAGGAATGAAGATTGGCTAATATCACCAACCATAACTATTACCGATAACCAACGCTTAAGATATTATTATAGAGTAAACGATAGCTTCTTTACAGAAGATTTAGAAGTATTGTTATCAACCAATGGTACTGGATTGGATCAATTTACAACCGTTCTATATGATTCTGATGACGACCCAATTTTACTAAATAATGTAGAGTATCGTGTTAAGATTATTAATTTTCCTGATGGTATCACGGGCGATGTCAATATAGCCTTCCATGTACCGTTCTTTCCAAGTACTGGACCATACAGAGGCCAAACTTTAGTCATTGATAATGTTAATATTGAAGATATCCCTGAATGTCCAGCACCAACTAATATTTTTATAGACAACGTAACTGATACAGCGTTTCAAGTAACTTGGGATGCCAATGGTTCAGAAACGGAATGGGAAATTTCGGTGCAACCTTCAGGGACACCTGCTCCAGTTGGTGATACAGATCCAAGTTATTTATACAATGCAGATACTAATCCTTTTACGGTTACAGGGTTAACAGCTTCAACAGCTTATGATATTTACGTAAGAGCTGTTTGTGACGGTGACATTGGCGAATGGACAGGGCCAGTTGAAGCACTTACTAGATGTAGTTTTGAAAACCTATGTCAATATACATTTGTATTAAATAGTGACTCTGATATTTCTGGAGAATTGGAGATTACACAAAACAACCAAGAAGTACAAGCGCTCCCGTTTGCAGGAAATCAAGGTGATGAATTCCCGTTGTTTTTATGCTCTGGAGTAGAGTTTACAGTGTTCTTTAATACACTGGGCAGTAACGCCAATCAATTTGCAAATTATTCTTTTGAAATTCGTAATGATCAAGGTACTACCATTTATACAAGTCCAACAGGTTTAATACCAAGACGAACCGTTTATGAAGGAACTGCTATTTGTGGAACGATTTCTTGTCCACAACCTACAGATTTAAGTATTAGTGCAACAAATGTGATGTCTTGGACAGCAGGTGGTAGTGAAACAGAATGGGAAGTTGCTATTCAACCAATTGAAAACGGAACAATCCCACAGTCTGGAACTATTGTTTCTACTAATTCATACACGCCAACAGCTACAGATTTTTCAGATCCTTTTGCTGTAACTTACGAGTATTTTGTAAGAGCAGTTTGTGGTACAGATGATGAAAGTTATTGGTCTGGACCTTTTGAATTTATTAGAAATGATGATGTTACAACAGCAATTACTTTACCAATTAACACTGATGAAGTGTGTCATATTTCAGCAACTGAAGCCTCGTTTATTGGTGCAACAGCTTCATCAGAAACTATGAGTTGTAACGGTGTAAACGGTGGTGATATTTGGTTTGAATTTACTGCTGAATCTACAGCACATGTATTAGAAATTAATAGTTTTTCTGGAGACTTACGTGAAAGTAATGGCGATTTGCCTTACCACAACTTAATCATGACGCTTTACAGAGATAATGCTGGAACACTTGAAGAGATAACTTGTAGTTATGATAATTTATTATTGGCTATGTATTCCTCTGAATTGGTTATAGGAGATAACTATAAACTACGTATTACACTAGATAGTAATGAATCTGATGCTTATAGATTTAATGTTTGTGTAAAAACTCCAGAAGATGCTTGTACATTTAATCTAGCTGTAAATGGTAGTTTTGAAGAACCTAATTTAGATAGATTAAGTGGTATAACGACTATTAAAGATGTAAAAACCATGCCAGGATGGCGTTGTAATTTAGATTCGTCAGACTCTATATTTATTTGGGAATCTTTAAATGCACCTGGTTTAGCACCATATGAAGGTGGTCAGTTTGTGCAATTGCTTTCGGATCAAGGTACAACCATTGACCAAAATGATAATATCAATGTAAAAGGCTACTACACTGATTTTGATACATCTGAAATCACCTTATTTGATTATAGCTTTG
The DNA here is from genome assembly GCF_012931685.1 of Hanstruepera ponticola. Lineage (GTDB taxonomy): Bacteria > Bacteroidota > Bacteroidia > Flavobacteriales > Flavobacteriaceae > Hanstruepera > Hanstruepera ponticola. The sequence continues at coordinate 41,758 of NZ_JABANC010000002.1, read as the reverse complement.
CACATTATGCTAGATTTGATGGTAATGCTGTTGAATTATTAGCTGGACCTCCAGGTGGCCCATACACACAAGTGACATTGCATTTAGGTGATGCTGTTTGGCAAGTAGTTTCTGGTGAATATGTGGTTCCAAACGGACAAGATGTAACACGATTTATTTTTAGAGCTAACGGAACAGACAATGTTGGTAATGCTTTAGATGCAGTTAGTTTTGTAGCCAACAATGAAATCATTACGCAACCATCAGTAATAGATTGTACAGATGCCACATTAACCCTTGAAGCTAATGGAACTGGTACATGGATTCCAAACGGAGACAATCCAGGTGCTGTTATTATTGATGATGCTAACAATAGTTCAACTACAGTTTCAGGTTTCTTGCAACCAGGTGAATATATCTTTACATGGCAAACAACTTATTGTGAAAACAGTGTAGCATTTACCTATAACGGTATTGCTGAAATGCCTACAGTTGAAACACCAGTTGAATATTGCTTAAACGATACAGCACAACCATTAACAGCTACACCTTCAGGAAGTTATTCATTGGTTTGGTACACCCAAGCAGTTGGCGGAGCTGGAAGCACAACAGCACCAACACCAGACACATCAGTTGTGGGAAGCACAGCTTATTATGTGGCAAATGCAGACACTAATGGATGCGAAGGGCCACGTGTAGAAATAGTAGTGAATGTTAATGCTTCAGTTACTCCTGAACTTACATTTAGTTACGAAACAACTTGTATAGTAGATACCAACAATCCATTACCAACATTAAATTCTGGTTTTGTTACTGGAGGCTCATTCTCATCTGCTACTTTAACAGTTGATTCTGACACTGGTGAGATTGATATCACTTCAGCTACAGCAGGACAACACGACGTGGTTTATACCTATGATGGTGATTCAGATACGTGTACACTTGCTGGAACATTTACGGCAACCATAGAGTTCACAACTGCAATCACACCAACAACTGAATTTGATTATGGAACTAATCCTTTCTGTCAGTTGTCTATGGCGGTGATATCACCAAATTTAGCATCTGGATTTACTACAGGAGGCGTGTTTAGTTCAGGAACATTAATAGTGAACAGTACAACAGGAGAAATAGATTTAGCTTCAGCAACTGTTGGTAATCATGATATTACCTATACGATTGATGCTGATGCTGCTACCTGTCTTGAAGCAGGAAGTTTTACAACTAGTATAGAAATAACTGCGAGTACAGCTTCTATAACAGATTTTACTTATGAGAATGATATTTTCTGTGAGGATAGCTCCAATGTACTTCCAATTTTGGAAGCAGGATTTACCACAGGAGGTGTCTTTTCTGCGGAGTCAGGATTGTCAATTGATGCCGCTACTGGAGAGATTAATATTTCAACAAGTAGTATAGGTAATTACACAATAGTGTATGAAGTCTTGGATGATTTAAACAATTGTATTGAAGGTAATATCAGCCTATTTGATATTACTGTTTTAGATACAATAGGCGTATCGGTTGAAGGTGCTTGTAATGGCAATGATTATTGGTTGACTGCAATACCTGTTTCAAATTCTTTTGATCCAGATGACGCTACTTACACATGGATGGACGCCAATAACAATGTAGTAGGAGAGAACTCTGAAATGTTTAATGTTACCGATTACGCTAATCAAAATGGTAATGTTTCAGCTCCAATCCAATTTAGCGTGACTGTAGAGTTTGGAGGTTGTTCCACAACAACGAGTTATACAGCTACACAATTGGCTTGTCAAGAAACTGTTATACCACGTGGTATTTCACCTGATGGAAATGGTAAAAATGATACGTTTGACCTTACAGATTATGGTGCTACAAACGTAATTATTTTTAATCGTCATGGTCGTGAAGTTTACAAGTTTAGTGGCGCTTATACCAATCAATGGTATGGACAATCTAAAGATGGTAATGATTTGCCAGACGGCACATATTATTACAGTATTCAAAAGGAAGATGGCAGTTCTGTTACAGGATGGGTTTATATAAATAGAGCACACTAATCAAATATGAAAAAGCAATATAACACACCGATGAAAAATATATATATTACAATAACACTTGTATTTATCATGTTTGCAAGTACACAGGCTCAACAAGACCCACAGTACACGCAGTATATGTATAACATGAATGTGATTAACCCAGCTTATGCTGGATCTAAAGATAACTTGGCGCTGGGATTATTGTATAGGTCTCAATGGGTGAGTATCAATGATGCACCTAAAACAGCTACGTTTTCAGCACATAGTCCTGTGGGAAAAAATGTTGGTATGGGTTTATCAATTGTTTCAGATAAAATAGGCCCTGTTGAAGAAAACAATGTGTATGGTGATTTTTCCTATACGTTAAACATGGGAGGTGAACACCGTTTAGCTTTTGGTTTAAAAGCTGGTGCAACGTTCCAAAAAATTGGTTTATACAGTGATATTGGTAATGGTTATGTTCCAGATGCTAACGATGAAGCATTTAGCGAAAACACGAGTAATACGCATTTAAATATTGGTGCTGGTTTATTTTATTACACGGATAAGTATTACCTATCCTTCTCTATACCAAATATGTTAAAAAACACCTATTTGGATGTCACTAACAATGGACAGGAATTTAAGTATGGAACTGATGTTATGCATTATTTCTTATCTGCAGGATATGTCTTTAATTTATCTGATAACACAAAATTCAAACCATCATTTTTATTGAAGTCGGCGTTTGAAGCACCAACTTCACTTGATGTTTCAGCAAATTTCCTATTCTTTGAAAAGTTTGAATTAGGTGCAACCTATCGTTTGGATGATTCTGTTGGTGCTATGGCCAATTTTGCGATTACACCATCCTTACGTATTGGATATGCTTATGATTATGTCACATCAGAATTAAATGTCAGAACATCTGGATCGCATGAAATCATGTTGTTATTCGATTTGAATTTCCCGAAAAAAGTATCTATTTCACCAAGATTCTTCTAACCTAAAAGTATAATAAAATGAAAAATATATACAGTCTTTTAAGCTTTGCATTAATTACTCTAGCGAGCTTCGGGCAAAGTAAACAATCTGAAAAAGCAGATAACCTTTTTGAAAGCTATCAGTATGTTGATGCTATTGAGTCATATCTTAAGTTAGTAGATAAAAATGAGGCAGATGCCCATGTGTACAAACAATTAGGTGATAGCTATTACAATATTTTTAACATTGATGAGGCTTCTAAATGGTATGCAAAAGCCATAGAAACGCAGCAAGATGCTGAAACTTACTATCGTTATGCGCAAGTATTAAAATCACAAGGAAAATATGAACTTGCAAAAGATCAAATGGACACATTTTCTAAAATGGTGCCTAATGATCAACGTGCTAAAAATCATTTACAAAATCCAAATTATGTATCAGAACTAGCTGGTAAATCGAAATTATATGATGTTGAGGTGGCGAAAATCAATGATTCGGAGCAAAGTGATTTTGGAGCTATTCTATCAAATGATGATGTGCTTTATTTTGTTAGTACTAGAAATAAAAGCACTAAAGAAGATAGATGGACTAAAAGTTCTTATTTAGATGTTTACAAATCAGTAAGAAATGCTGATGGTACACTATCTGAACCAGAGCCAGTAAAAAGCTTAAATACACCATATCATGATGGTCCAATAACCTTGAGTGCTGATGGTAAAACCATGATTTTTGCCCGTGATGGACATAGTGAAGGAACATTTAAAAAGCTTAAGAGTAATCAAGTAAAACTTGCACAACAAGGACTTTACAAAGCAACTTTATTAGACGGTAAGTGGGATAATATTCAGGCCTTACCTTTTAATAGTGTTGACTATTCAGTGAGTCATCCAAGTTTAAGCAGTGATGGTAAAACACTTTATTTTGCATCTAACATGCCTGGTGGATTGGGTGATACTGATATTTGGAAAGTGAGTGTCAACGGTGATTCTTATGGTGAGCCTGTGAATTTAGGTTCAAAAGTTAACACATCTGGCAAGGAAGGCTTTCCATTTATTAGCGACAATAACATCTTGTATTTTGCTTCAAGTGGTAGACAAGGATTTGGTGGTTTTGACATTTTTAAAGTAGATTTAAATAAAGGAGAAGATGCCATTAACTTGGGAAACGCAGTAAATACTAAAAGAGACGATTTCGCTTTTAGTATAAATGAACAAAAGGAAATCGCATACTTTTCATCAAATCGTTCAGGAGTTGATAACATTTATATCGCTGTTCCTATTTGCCATGTAGATGTTTGGGCTTCAATAACCGATGCTAATTCTGGCTCTTCCATTTCAGGTGCCAAAGTGGTGCTTAAAGATTCACAACAAAATGTCATAAATGACTTAAATAGTGATAATAATGGCGAAGCGCAATTTAATGTGTTGTGTAAAACAGATTATTATATTTCTGTTTCTAAAGATGGGTATGATAGTATGACGATACCAGTTACTGGACCTAAAAAAGATGAATTAACTGTTAAGTTCTCACTGAATCCAATTAATGAAATGATTACAGAAACAGAAGTGAAATTAAATAATATTTATTTTGAGTTTAATAAAAGTAATATCACCCAACAAGGTGCCTTTGAATTAGATAAACTTGTAAAGATTATGAATGATTATCCAGAAATGAATATTCTTGTAAAATCTCATACAGATACCAAGGGTAGTGCTGAATACAACTTAAAATTATCTGAAGAGCGTGCGCAATCAACGGTTCAGTATTTAATTTCAAAAGGAGTAGATAAAGATAGACTTTCGGCTAAAGGGATTGGTAGTTCTAATCCAAAAATTGATTGTAAGTCTCAATGCACAGATGAAGAAGATGCCCAAAACAGGCGATCAGAATTTTTGATAATTAAGTAATAGATAAAATTTAACTATCTTTAATAGACTTCAAGGTTTTTGATAAGTATAATTTCTAATAGTTAAATTATTTAATGATAATGGCTATTAACCTATTAAAATGAACAAATACGCAATTTTAGGATTATTTTTAACGGTATTTACTCAAGTATTTGCACAAGAACCTAATGACTGTGTTGATGCTATTACAGTTTGTGGTAATGGAACATTTTCTTCTAATGCCAGTGGAATTGGTAATACTCAAGAAGTATCTGGGTGTGGTGGTTTTGAACATAATTCATTGTGGCTAGAAGTTAATATTGTACAAGCAGGTACATTAGGCTTTGATTTGATACCTGATGATCCTGACATTAATGTTGATTACGATTTTTGGGTTTTTGGACCTAACAGAATTTGTTCAAATTTAGGAAGCCCTATTCGATGTGCGACTACTAACCCTAATCAAGCAGGCCTTCCAAACAATCATACTGGAATAAATGGCAGTACAACATTAACCCAAACTGGACCAGGTGCCAATGGCAATGGTTATGTATTTTGGTTAAATGTTAACGTTGGAGAAACATACTATATAGCTATTGACAGACCAGCTGGAGAGGGAGGTTTTGAACTACAGTGGACTGGAACAGCAATGGATGGTACTGGTGCTTTTCCAGCACCACCAGAACCTAATACTATTGATGATCAAATAACCTGTAGCAGTACGCCTGATATTGGTATTTTTAACTTAAATGGTCTTAGTAGTAGTATTAGTAATGATTTAGCAAATGAAACAGTTGAGTATTATGCCAATTTAGCCGATGCTACGGATGGTATTAATCAGCTGCCAGGAATTTATGCTAACACATCCAATCCGCAACAGATTTATGCTAAAGTACTATCCAGTGTTACAGATTGTTATACTTTAGTTGAATTTAACTTAATCGTTTCTGAAATACCGGATGCTATGGTATCTGTTTCTCCCACAGTTATTTGTGATGGCGAAAGTACCACATTCACCATCACGGGAACACCAAGTACTACAGTACATTATACCTTAAATGGAGGAACTACTCAAGATGTACTTTTGGATGCTAGTGGAACAGCTACCATCACCGAAAGTCCAAGTGTAAATACCACTATCGAATTAATTAATGCGCAAGTTTTGAATGCATCTGGTGATGTCATCTGTTCGCAAGCACTAACGCAAACAGAAACCGTTACAGTAAACCCATCGGTTACACCGCTATTTACACAAGTTGATCCAATTTGTAATGGTGATACTTTGAATGCCTTACCAACAACTTCAACTAATGGTGTTTCAGGAACCTGGAGTCCTGCTGTTGACAATACAGTAACAACAACATATACTTTTACACCTAACGCAGGTCAATGTGCAACAACGCAGACTATGGAAATAGTTGTAAATCCTAATGTCACCTCAACGTTTACCCAAGTTTCTCCTATTTGTAGTGGCGATACCTTATCACCATTACCAACAACTTCAAACAATGGCGTAACGGGAACCTGGAGTCCAGCGTTAGATAATACAACAACAACCACTTATACGTTTACACCAGACGCAGGACAATGTGGAACAGTTGAAACTATGGAAATCGTTGTAAATCCTGTTGTTACTTCAGCATTCACACAAGTATCACCAATTTGTAGTGGTGATGCCCTATCACAGTTGCCAACAACTTCAAACAATGGTATTTCTGGAACCTGGAGTCCTGCAATTGATAATACTACAACCACCACGTACACATTTACACCAGACGCAGGGCAATGTGGTACTGTAGAAACTATGGAAATAGTCGTAAATCCAGTTATTACACCTACTTTTACACAGGTGACACCAATTTGTAGTGGTGAAGCACTATCACCTTTACCAACAACATCTAATAATGGCATAATAGGAACATGGAGTCCTGCAATAGATAATACAACGACCACGACCTATACATTTACACCAGATGCTGGAGTTTGTGCAACAACACAAACCATGGAGATTGTCGTAAATCCTTCAACAACACCAACGTTTACTCAAATTCCACCAATTTGTAGTGGTGAGACACTTTCCCCTTTACCTACCACATCAAACAATGGTATAACTGGAAACTGGAGCCCAGCAATAAATAACACAAGTACCACAACTTATACTTTTACACCTGATGTAGGGCAATGTGCAGCAACTGAAACTATGGAAATAGTTGTAAATCCTATAGTCACACCAACTTTTACACCAGTAGATCCAATTTGCAGTGGCGAAACTTTAGCCGCTTTACCTACCACATCAAATAATGGTGTTACTGGAACTTGGAATCCTGTAATTGATAACACAGTAACTACAACGTACACATTTACACCAGACTCAGGACAATGTGCAACGGTTGAAACATTACAAATAGTAGTGAACCCATCAATTACTCCAACATTTACACAAGTGGCACCAATTTGCGAGGGAGATGCTTTATCTGCGTTGCCCACAACATCCAATAATGGTGTTACAGGAACTTGGAGTCCTGCCATAAATAATATGGCGACCACAACATACACATTTACACCAGATGCAGGTATTTGTGCTAGTGTTCAAACTATGACAATTGTAATTAATCCTCCAACAGCTCCTACCTTTACTCAAGTAGCTCCCATTTGTTTAGGTGATCCTTTGTCTGCTTTACCAACAACTTCTAATAATGGGATAATTGGTACATGGAGTCCTGCTTTGGATAATACGGTTACTACTACATATACTTTTACGCCTAACCCAGGACAATGCGCTCTTACTCAAACAATGACTATTGAAGTGAATCCGTTTCCATCAATAGTAAATCCATCACCATTGGTTTCATGTGATGATACAGTTATAGATGGTATGACCGAAATGAACTTAACGGTTAAAAATGATGAAATAACAGCAAGCAACTCGGATTATATTGTGACTTATCACAACAGTTTGCTGGCTGCTCAAAATGGTATGCCAGAAGTATCACCTTCGTCCACAGCTTATATTGGAACAGATGGCGAAGTTGTTCATGTGAGAATTGAAGATTCAAATACAGGTTGTTATGATACAACGACTTTGACTTTAAATGTAGTAACAGGTCCTTCTGTTAGCACACCTTTACCATTATATGATTGTGATCTTGATAATGATAATTTAGGAAGTTTTGATTTGTCACCAGTTAGAGATGATATTTTGGCTTCAGATCCTACGCTTGTTGTTACGTTTCATTTAACGTATCAAAATGCGTTAGATAATGTTAATCCTCAGGGAGATTCAATGTCTAATGTAGCGGGACAAATTATTTATGTAAGAGTAGATTTTGGAACTGGGCTTGGTTGTGCAACAATACTCGAGTTACAACTTATTGTTGAACCTTCTCCAATAGTGCCAACTGATATTGATCCTTATGTTGTTTGCGATGATGATTCAGATGGAACAGCTACATTCAATTTAACAACGATGGATCCAACTATTTATGGGTCTCAAAATCCGTCAGACTATATTTTGACTTATCATGAATCATTGACTGACGCTGAATCGATTCCAGGTTTAAACCCAATTATTGAACCAGATTTGTCAAATTATGTATCTGGAAATACGACAATCTATGTAAGACTTGAAGGTCTAAATGGTTGTGTTACAGTTGGGCAATTTGATTTAATTGTAAATCCACTTCCAGATATACCTGCTGAAGCTCAAGATAGTGTTTTTGAAATATGTGATGACACTAGTAATAATGATGGTTATGTTATTTTTGATTTAACGTCTCAAAATGATAATTATACAGGAGGTGATGTTACTTTGGAAGTAGATTATTATGAAACTATGGCAGATATTCCTAATAATCCTATTTCTAATGATTCTGCTTATGAAAATACATCAATTACTGGGTTGCCTCATAATCCACAAACAATATTTGTAACCGTTACTGAAACAACAAGTGGTGGAAATTGTTATGCAATAACAACATTAACATTAGTTGTAAATCCGTTACCAACACCTAACGATGTTTTACCTGATTTAATTGATTGTGATATTAACAATCCAGGTGACTTGCAAGAGGCGTTTGATCTGACTCAAAACGAAGGGCTTATGCTCAACGATTTTGATGAAACGGTCACATACCATGAGTCTATGGCAGATGCTGAATCTGGAGAGAATGCCATTACTAACGCTTCAAGTTACTCTAATATAGCAACTCCTCAAACTATTTATGTAAGAGTGACCAATACTGGTGACCCAAGTGATAGTAGTGATGACGGAACAGGTTGTTATGCCATTATAACTTTTGATTTGCTTGTAAACCCAGTTCCAATGTTTACGCCAGATGAGTTATACACTATTTGTGTTAATACCAATGGTACAGAAGTTGTTGGATCTCCAACAATAGATACAGGTTTGAGTACTACTGATTATACTTTTGAATGGATGGATCCTAATGGTGTTATTGTTAGTATAGACTCGAGTTATACAGCTGTTCAAGCAGGAACGCATATAGTAACCATATCAGATATTGATACCATGTGTTTTAGCGTGATATCCGTTGATGTTGAGGAGAGTTCTCCGCCTATAGTTGATGCAGTTGTAGTTACAGAAGCATTTGCTGATGGTAATGTCATACAAGTTACGGCTACCGGAAACGGTGCAGCTCAATATGAGTTTAGCATAGACAATGGACCATGGGTGAGCAATGACCCTAATATGAACACCTATACTTTTACTAATGTTTCACCGGGAGAGCATGTTATACAAGTGAGGGATATTTATGGATGTGGTATTGGAAGTGATGTTGTGGTAGTAATGGACTATCCATTGTTCTTTACACCAAATAACGATGGCGATAATGACACCTGGCAAATTTCAGGAATTAGTTCCCAGATGGATGCCAAGATATATATCTTTGATAGATATGGCAAGCTGCTAAAACAGTTAAGCCCATCGAGTCCAGGTTGGGATGGAACGTCAAAAGGATACCTGTTACCAACGAGTGATTATTGGTTTACGGTAGATTATAAGGAAGATGGCCAAGCGAAACAGTTTAGGTCGCATTTTACATTAAAACGATAAAAAAGCTATCTAAAAAACTAAAATTCTGTCATTCTGAATGTATTTCAGAATCTGAAACGAGTTCAGATTGACAAAAATGCAATTTTTAGTTTTTTAGACAGCCTGTTTAGGTTATTTACCTTCTTGAACGTCTTGGTCTCGAGGAACTAGTTGAGGTTCTGTTTTCGGAACGTCTTGGTTTGGGTGCACCTTCAGAACTACGTCGGCTTCTTCTATCTCCAGAATCACCACTTCTAGAGCCTGAACGTCTTTCGCCTCTTGGTTTATCATCACGTCTTCGTTTACTGCCGCCATCACGACGTCTTTTGCCACGACTTGTGCCACGACCCTTGTCCTCACTTACTTCAACATTAACAAAACGACCATCGTGTTTAAAATCTGTAAAGAAGGCAAGTACCTTTTCTTGTAACTTACTTTCAGTGGTGAAAAATGAAAAGCTTTCTTTTACATCTACTTTAAAAACATCATCACGACCTAATTCTAAAACGTCTTTTAAGAAGTCTTTCAGTTTCATCCAATCATAACCATCTTTTCTACCCACATTAATAAAATATCGGGTATTATCACCAGAATCACCTGGACGGTCACCAGATACATCACCTGAAATATTTAGGTTTTGAGATTTTTGATAATAATTAAAGAAACGCGTGAATTCAACCGAAAAGAACTTTTTGATCAGTTCATCTTTACTCGTGTCTTCGAATAATTGATTAATGCTATCTAAATATTTATCAATCTCATGATTAATTTCTGTATTGTGAATTTTATTAGCCAACGACATCAGTTGAACTTCGCAAATTTCCATACCATCTGGAATGTCTTTCTTTTCAAAGTTCTTTTTTATAATGCGCTCTATACTTTTAATTTTTCTAACCTCACTTTTCGAAACAATGACCATGGAAACACCTGTTTTGCCAGCACGACCCGTACGACCACTTCGGTGTGTATAGGTTTCAATTTCATCAGGTAATTGGTAGTTTATGACGTGTGTAATATCGTCTACATCAATTCCACGAGCAGCAACATCTGTAGCTACTAACATCTGGATTTGTTTATTTCTAAACGATTTCATTACCAAGTCACGTTGATTCTGACTTAAATCACCATGCAAGGCACCAGCGCTATAACCATCTTCGATTAATTTTTCAGCAACTTTTTGAGTATCGCGCTTTGTTCTACAGAAAATAACAGAAAAAATATCAGGATTGGCATCTGCTAATCGTTTTAAAGCAGAATAGCGATCACGAGCATTAACCAAATAATATTCATGAGATACTTGGTCACTTCCTACGTTTTTATGGCCAACTGTAATTTCTACCGGATTACTCATGAATTTTTTAGCAATGGTTGCCACTTCTTTTGGCATAGTAGCCGAGAACAACCAGGTATTTTTTTCTTCTGGAGTATGTGAAAGAATATCAGTGATATCTTCGTAGAATCCCATGTTGAGCATTTCGTCAGCTTCATCTAAAACAGCATATTCAATTTTAGAAATATCAACTAAACGACGGCTAATCATATCTTTCATACGGCCAGGTGTAGCTACAATAATTTGAGCCCCTTTCTTAACATCTCTGGCTTGTTCTGTAATGCTGGCACCACCATAAATGGCAACCACATTTAAGCCTTTGCAATACTTTCCGTATTGTTTCAATTCGTTTGTGATTTGCAAACAAAGTTCGCGAGTAGGCGAGAGGATAAGACCTTGTGTGGTACGACTATCAATTTGAATTTTCTGTAACATGGGGAAGCCAAAGGCTGCCGTTTTTCCTGTTCCTGTTTGTGCTAATGCCACCAAATCAGTGTCTTGGTCTAAAAGAATTGGAATGGCTTGTGCTTGAACGTCACTAGGGGTTTCAAAACCCATGTCAGTAATAGCTTGTAATAGGTCTTGGTTAAGACCTAGTTCTTGGAATGTGTTCATTCTTGTGTATAAGTATTCGATTATGTTATAAAGTGTTACAACAGAAGCGAATCGACATACTTAAACCTAAACTTCTTGGTAACACATCCTCACCCTGAGGAATTTGAAACAGAAATATTCTTGTGTTTCAGTCGGCAAAGATACACTTTTATTTTAGATGGTATTGTTAAGGGGTTATTATTAACTCTTTTGAGACATGGAATTAGAGTTAAGCTTATCTATCTCTAGTATAAAATTTCGTTGTGATATCATCCGCAGGATTATTCCGCCGAAATCAAGCCATTTGGTTTCTAAATTGAACATTGATTTTATCCTTTGCCAAATGAGTTATAGTTATTGTTGGCAACTGGCATTTCTACCACATTGTATTGAATATCCGTTATTTTTAATTTTAACCAAGTCCATTTACCACTCTCCAATTCCCAACTTGCTTCGCACTCAACAGGTATTTTTATTCCATTCCTTTCTTCGGTTTTGGTCGCAGTTACAGTCCATTTGGTAGGTTGGTCATTGTTTGAATCTTGGTAACGCATTGCTACGAATTTTTCAAAATTTCCGTTTATATCAAAATGAAATACGCCTGAACCTTTTGTTCCTTTGTATTCCATTGTTGCTCTGGCAGAATTGTCGTCTATAGTCTCCCATTTTATATATTTACTCATAGACGCTGAAGGAAACCAAACGATTTCCGCCAAATATCGTTGCAACGTTGCCTGATTTACCTTTTCGTCATTTTTTGCATTGGCAACTGGAATAAGTGATAGAAGCTTAATTGTCATCTCGCCTTTGCCATCTTTAAATTTGTCTCTACCTGCAACACTCAATATTGCATTCATTTCAGTATTAATATTCCAATTGAACGCTGGTGGTTGAACAGTGAAATATTGCTCTGCCGTACCATTGCTCCAACTTGTTTGTTCAGGTTTTAATTTAAGTTGTAGTTCTTGAGTTAAATAGACATTAGAAATCAATTGTTTTCCGATTATTCCGCTATTAGTCAACCATTTTTGAACAATTGGTGGTAAGTCAAGCAATGTTTCTTCGGTAAGAATTTCTTGGTTTTTGGGTTGCGAGTTTTCAAAAAGTGTTATTCGCTCTTCTTTGATCTTTTCCTTAAAGTTGAAACTAGAATATCCAATAACTGTTGCCAATAGAATAATTACGTTTGCTATAGTGCCAAATTTTGCATCGCTCCAATAGTTTATTATTAGGAGCTGGGAAAGGATTACTCCAACAATTCCGATAATCCACCAATAATTAGATTGAGCAATTAATAGAACTGCAGTGGTTGCAAATAAAACAAAGGTCAATAACCATACTAATCCAAATATCTTGCTAATAGGATGTGAAATTGCATTGAACTCGGATATGCCAAATGCTTTCAGAAATCCAAATAAATGGATAACTCCGTGTAATGCAATCAATATTGTTAAAATTATTCGCATTGTTTCTTTTGCTGTGGCTAACGGTTTTTTGTATGGCTTGTTACGGGTTTAAAATTACTAATTTTCGGTTTAGAACTGACGAAGTAAATGCGGTTATACTTTGTTGCGGTTAGTACTTTTTTCATTCACTATTTTATTTAGTCTCGGTTGAATAAACCAAATCCCGATTGGAAAGAACCAAATCATAAAAAATTCTCCAATAAAGTCGCTAAAAGTAACGTTCCGTTCCAATTCGGTCGTTTTTATTGTTTTCGAAACAAAATACAATAAATAGAACATACAAAACATTGAAAATAAATGCATTGGAATAACAATAAATAGCATCTTTCCGACAATTCCTCCCACAGCATTATTACCAGATGAAATTCCATAAAATGTTGTTCCGATAATCGTTAAGAAGAAGAGAATATAAATCAAAGGAATAAAAAAGAATATTTTGAATTTTTTAGTTTTCATATTTATGTCATTCGGAATGTATTTCTGCAATCCAATTCCAATTGACCAAAACCAACCAAAAAACAGTCCAACATAAAGTAACATTATGATTGGGAATATTTTCATCATATTCAGCATTCCTGTTGGGTCAGGATTTCCGTTTCCATCAATATTCACAAACATTGATGTCATAGCGATTATTTGTAATAAAATAGGTATTCCAAACATTAGGGTAAATAACTGCCAATGTTTAGCATTTAGAAACTTATTTATCATTCAATTTGTGGGTTTTTCAGTATTAATGGCAACGCTTTTGTGTATGATTAGTGGCGTGTTTAAGCACCTAATTTAGCAAATAAAAACCGAATAGAAAATTGCTTCGCCAGTTCGCGGCACTCGTGTCGCGAGGATTTTCGTAAGTAGGCTAGAACTAGCAATAAATTATATACGTTGTTATGTGCTGGCTTTTATTCATTTTCTGTTTTAAATTCAATCAAATACGGTTTTAATGGAATCCAATCTGTTGTTCTAAAATTGTTATGTAATAAGATTTGATACTGTTTATTAGGTTCTAAATGCACAGGAATTGTATAAGATTTATTGTCTTCTGACCAATATCTACCAACTACGGTATTTTTTGGGAAATAGTCCTTGCCTAAAGGCCCAAATTCTATTCCTGTACTAGTACCATTTAATGGCTCTGAAAATTCTACCGTGATTTGGTTGATTTTTGGATTTACATTTTCATTTTTGTTTTCAAATTGCTTTATTCCTATTACAGTAGGTCTTTCATTCTCAAAATTTTGATAAAGTTCATCAAGCGATGCTGAAAAAAAACTTGTGGAATGTACGAATTCCTCAATTTCGGTTTCGTTGTTAAAATCTAATTCGATAAGCTTTTTGATGGCTTCTTTCTTATTTTCTGCTTGTTCATAAAAGTTTTCTGCCATTTGATACCCTATGTAATATATTAAATCTCGCACTCCAAATTCATTAGATGTACCACTGCTCCATAACCATTTGAATCTATTGTTGGTATAGAACATTTCTTGTTCAAATTTTTCTCTAACACTATCTGCGTTTTTCTTCCCAAATTCAATAGCAGGTGCAGCAGAAGGAACACCCATTGCTTTTACAGAAACAAATTCTGCAACACCTTCGTAAATTGCCAAAGAAAGTAAGTTGTGAACCATTGGTTTCTGTTGTGTATGGACATATTCATGAATGTTCAATAGAACCAAATTATCAATGGGACTACTATCAAAAAATGTTCGTCTATCTTCTCGCTCTTCTTTAGGAAATTCAGTTGAAATTGTGTGCTTATCTGCCATTGCCAATTCGCTACCTATTAGTACTAAACTGTCTAATGTGGTTCCATTTGTTCTAAATGCTCCAATTGTAAAATAGATTTTTGCAGGTTTTAGATCAGGATAAATGTTCCTAAATTTTTCAATTCCATCTTGTAATTCAGAACCAAACTGGTTGGCTTTTAAAGTGTTTTCTCTAATTGAAGTCCAGAATTTGGGATAGTTGTTAATAGAGCGTAAGTAATCTTGTGCTGTATAATTTCTTACTTGTTTGATAGCTTTTAATCCTTCTGTCCCTTTTTTAAAGTACAGGCTGTCGAGATATTGGTATTGCAAAGTTGAATCTTGAGTCGATGTGATTTTGTCATAGGCTTCCCAAAAGTTATTAATGTCTGTTGTTACAATGTTTTTATAGCCATTTTTTTCTGTTTGACAACTCACTAAAATCATTACTATTGTCAGTAAACCCAAAAGTTTTTTCATGTTTATTTCAGTGTTTTATTCAGCTTGCACATAACGTTGATGTATAAGGAAAGTTGCGTGTTTGTGTGCGAGGATTTTCCGAAGGAAAATCAGAGGCTAGCAAACGAGCAACTAACTTTGGTTTAGCTAAAACTAGCAATTTTTTTTATACATTGTTGTGTGTAGTTTTTATTTTTTTCACGTTTATATATTCAATCAACTTTCCGCCAATAAAAACAAATAATGCAATAATTCCAGAAAATATAAACCCAGTTATAAAAGAAAAATTCCTTCCTGTATCAGAGGTCAATTTCCGCATCGCTTCTTTTTGTTCAGACGTTATTTCTTCTCCACTAAAGAATCCATCTTTATTTAGGTCAAATTCATTCAAAGTAAATTGAGCATTCAAGTCAGAATAAGTTGCTCCTCCAACAACAAGAAGATAAATTCCGAAAAATACTGCTGTACTTATCCAAAAGCATTTCCATTTACCACTCGCAAACAATTTCTTTCTTTTTAGAAATATTATTCCTAAAATCAGAATCGAAATCAGACTTGGAATTATTAAATGATATGGTAAACTTATTTCGTTCATTTAATTCGCGTTCGGTTTGGTAAATTACACACAACGGGTTTGTATAACGATTGTGGCGGACAGGCGGCTGAATCGGAAAGACCGACCATGCGTTAAGCGTGGTGCGGGCAGCAGCGGAGCTGCGTGAGATTCAGATAGCGCAACGGCGCCGCGATCGAAATTTTATCAGAAGCAATTTACGTAAAAATTGTAGGACAAAACATTCAATTAACCATATACCGCTATAAGCGTTATGCGTTGTTATATGCTGGCAATTAATTCGAAATAATCTTTTTCCGTAAAAAGAACATCAAATTCCAAATGAGAGCCCCAATTCCCAGCAGAATAAATATGATAACATGAGATATGCAATAATAAGTATCATGAATATTTAAAACAAAGCATCCAAAAAGTTCGGATTCAGAAACTGAATTAATCAGTATAATAGCAAGAATTAAATTGAAAATTGCAATTATAATCAGAATTGAATAATATAAAAGTTTGTTCATTTCTTGGCTTGCATATAACGTGTTTGTGTATGATTAGTTGCGTGGTTAAGCAACTAATTTAGCAAATAAAAACCGAATAGAAAATCCGCGAGGATTTTCGTAAGTAGGCTAGAACTAGCAATTGATTATACACGTTGTTACCACACGTTTTTATCCTCGAATATTTATTTCAGTCAGCTTGTTTTTCGTATTTAATACCGCAACAATTTCGTGTTCCCAAAATAAATCTCCATCATCGAAAATCAATTCCGAATTTCCTTCGCCAAAAAAAGATATTGAAGTCAGTTTAATTCGTTTTATAAATTCACTTTCTGATAATTCAGATTCGTTTTCTTCAAGCCAATTTTCGTTTTTTAGAGTAAGTAACTTTTTAGTAATTCCGTTTTTAATTCCACTTTCATTATCCGCAATCCAATTCAAATTCCGATTCATTTGGTCAATGAATTTATCTTCATTTAATTCAATTTCACTTGGGTCGTAAGTTATTTTTATATTATTCCCGAAAAGCGATAAAGTAGCTGTGTTAGTTATCAGTTTTGACTTTCCAGTATAACTATCTTTCTTTTTTGCTTGCGGAAACTTTTCAAAAAAATCTCCACTTAATTTTACAGAAAGAACTTCAAAATCTTCACTTTCAGTTTTAAAGTCAGATTTTGATAAATTAATATTTCCTTTTTTCTTGAATCTTGAAAATATTCCCATAGGTTTTTCTCAAATGTGTGGTAACGTATTTGTGTATGGTTTCGTTGCGGAATGGTTCGGCAAAACTATTCCGCCGTAAACCAAACATTGCAAACACGCAGGAATTTCCGAGAGGAAATTCCGCCGCAATGAACTATAGCCATTGTTGCCATTTCGATGTATTTTTGTCATTAATTCAGTCCAAATGTTGATTTATTGATATAAAACATATCTTGGCGGTTTTAATCCGTTTAGTCGCATGTAAACAAGCATTTGTCCTCTATGGTGAGTTATGTGGTCGGCAAGTAATAACAAAATTTGTCTTTTCGTTCTGTCCGCCCCAAAATAGTCCAATCTTTCTTCAAGTTTATTTGGGTCGAAATTTGAGATAAATTCTATTGTTTTGTCAAAAGTCTCGCTGATTTTAACAATCATTTTCTTTTTCGATTTGTTGTCCGTTTTGAGTTCCGTGTCCGTATTCCAATCTCTCGCTTCACGTCCGCCCATTAATGATTGACTGTGCCAATCCATTGCCCAACCAATATGCATTAAATTTTCCGCAAAACTCATTGATTCAGGCGTTGCTTTGAATTCATATTTATCTTGTGGCATTGTTTCCGCTACAAGAATTAAGTATTCTTTCGATTTTTCTAATCGTTCCAAATATTCTTTGATGAAGTCATTTTCTTGAGCAAAAATCGGCTGTGAAAATGAAGACAAAAACATTACCGAAGTCAGAATTAATAGATATTTTATGTTTTTCATTTGGTTCAATTTATTATTTCCGTTGAGTTTGTTCACAATGAATGGCAACGGTTTTGTGTATGATTTCGTTGCGTGTTTAAGCACTAAAGTTAGCAAATAAATCACAGATAGAAAGTCCGCGAGGACTTTCGTAAGTAGGCTAGAACTAGCAATGAATTATACACGGTGTTACCCATAGGCTTTTTTATTTTAATTGGAAATGAATATGGTCATCGTGTCGAACAGCTTGACAACCGTGAAACCTTACTTTTCCGTTTGTTAAATTCAGTCGTTTTTTTAAATGTGGTTCAATAAATAATTTTCCGATGCTGTTTTGACGTAAAATCAAATTCGCTAATTCACGAGTTCCCTTTTCGGAAAATTCAATTTCTTTGTTGATAGTTCCTAAAGTCAAATACTTCGGGAAATCATATTGCCAATTCCCACGTTGTTTGCAATCTGCATTTTGGTCATATTCGGTTGCAGTTGGTTTTTCGTAAACTCCATATCCGCTTACTGATGGTTTTTTATTGGTCAATTGTCCATTTGGCTCCTCGTAAATCAGGGAAACGTCAACTTTCTTTCCGTCGTTGTGGCTTAAATGTGGTAAAAGAGGAAACCTGTCTATGAATGGGAAATTTGCGTCCAAATAAATCAATTTCAATCCATAATTGAATTTTTGTAAATCCAGAGAAATATTTTGAAGAGTAGAATTCAGTTCTGGTCTTACGTAATTCCGATTTGCAAGTTTATAGAAGAACGAATGAGCTTTTATAAATTCCGTTTCTTTAATTTTTTCACGTCCGAAAATTGGTGCAACATTTGGGACAATCAAAAAAGTAGCTGATAAGTAAAGCCCCGCAAAAATTCCAATTCGTTTCAGTCGTCTTTTTTTTGATGTCCGTTTTATTAATAAAACAGCAATTAAATAAATAATTCCGCCGATTTGGGTAACAATTGTTAAAAGAACGATGATTATGATGTGAAGCAGTATTCTCAATGGTCAGTTTAGCTTATGGGTAACTTGTTATATAATAACAAATATAACTGTTTAACAGTTTTATTTTCCGGATATCATAACTTTTTGTTTCCTTTTGCGTATTGTGTTATTGCATTTGTCCGTTAAGCCATAGTATCTGCCCGTTATGACATAGTATCCGTCCGTTAAGGCATAGTATCCGTCCGTTGAGGCATAGTATCTGTCCGTTATGGCATAGTATCCGTCCGTTATGGCGTTGTCACCGTTATATTATGTGTTGTCACCGTTTACAATGGCGTCGTCACCGTGTACAATGCCTCCGTCACTGTGTACAATGCTGTCGTCACCGAGTACATTGATGTTGTCGCAGCCTTATTGTGCGTTGTAACTGTTTACACTACCGCAGTAACTGTATTTTGCAACGAACGATATAATACTTGTACTCATTTATTATTAGTTGTGATAGGCTGTATTATGTGCTAAAGTTCCACCACATGAGCTACAATTTCCGGCAGATCCTGCACCACCTGCACAACCGTTTCCACACGTGTAATGCCATACGCCAGCCGAATTTTGACTTGGTTCAGGCGTTGGTGTAGCTGCGGGATTAGTTGGTGTAGTAGCTGGTGTATTGGCAGTGTTATTGTTGTTAGAATGGTACGCTTGGTTATGTGCTAAAGCGTTTCCACATGTCGCGCAATTACCAGCTGCTGCGGCTCCTCCTGCACAACCGTTGCTACAAGTATAGTGATAAACACCTGATACATTTTGAGCAGTTGTGGTTTTCTGTTGGTTTTGCGCGTCGAATACTTGTAAGGGTTGTAATTCAGAATTTTCTGTTGTAGTAGTAGCCTCTGGTGTTTCGGCTTTATCTTTACAAGAGGATAACAACAGTGTTGAACTTGCTAATAGTATTGTAAGTATTTTAAAATATTTCATGATAGTGTATTTTAGGTGCCTAAATATAAGATTAATTTTTGCAATAGGTAAAAAGTTTGGGTTCTTCGGTAAAAATCATAGAGCATTTAAAAAGTTGACTAATTGTTTGACTGCCTTACCACGATGACCAATCTTGTTTTTTTCTTCAAGTGTCATTTGAGCAAAGGTTTTATTGAAGCCTTCGGCTTTAAATATAGGATCATAACCAAAGCCTTCTTTACCTGACTTTCTTAAAGTAATTTCACCTTTACAAATCCCAGTGAAGGTTTGTATTTGTCCGTTGAGATGTAAAGCTATGACAGTTTTAAATTGCGCATTCCTGTTGTTTGAACCTTGAAGTGCAGTGAGAAGTTTATTTATGTTGTCATCAGCATTTCGCTGTTCACCTGCATAACGCGCTGAAAACACGCCTGGTTCACCATTTAAAGCTTCAACTTCCAGACCTGTATCATCTGCAAAACAGTCATAACCATACTGTTTTTTTATGTATTCGGCTTTTTGAATGGCATTGCCTTCAATGGTGTTTTGGGTTTCTGGAATATCTTCTAAACAGTTAATATCTTTTAAGCTTAATAGTGCTATGTGATCTGGAATTAGTTTTTCAACTTCTTTGAGTTTATTTAAATTATTGGTAGCGAAAACAAGTTGCATATTAGTTGAATTAATGTAATTTTAGCTTTTAACAAGATTGATAAAATAAAACGTATCAAATTTAGTTGTTTAAAGTTACATGATTCAAAGAATTTCGTTACTTATTGTTTTTTTATTTGTCGCATTTATTGGGCAAGCACAAGAAGAAGAAAAAAAAAGCTCATCTGGTTTTTTTAAAATAATAGATTCGCTATTTATAGATCATGATTTAAGTAATTATTCTGCTCGTATATTTTCAAACTATAAAGTGAAGCAATTTCGCATTTTAAACGATGATTACAGGTCTCGTTATGTGCCAAACAATAAGTCTGGTGTAGGGTTTGGTGTGGCTAATAGTAAGTTGCTGATTGATATTGCATTCAATATTAAATCAGGAAATAAACAGGCCACTGACAGGTTTGATGCGCAGGGGAGTTTAATTATTGGAAAGCATAATTACGTTAGTTTTTATCTGCAAACTTATAATGGGTTCAATATTCGTAATAATTTTGATGAGCCAGATGTTTTTAGGAAAGATATAAAGTCGTCAACCGTTGGTTTTAACTACCTCTATACATTTTCAGAAATTGAATTTTCGTATGCACTGCTAAAAGCTGGATTACCAACCAAAAGAAAGAAGGTGCATATTTCTGGAGGAGTGGGAACGTTTGCTGTGTTTGATTCATTTAAATCAGATGGTAATATTTTGACAGAAAACGGTGAGCAATATTTTAATGATGAAGCCGCAATTGAGAAATACAGTGGTAGAGCGGTTGGGATACTGGGAGGTTTTTTGTCACAGTTTGTAATTACTGATAGATTTATTGCAACCTGCAATTTAATGCCTGGAATAGCATTGATGAACAAAAAGGTACAGTTAGAGAATGGTAGCTACAGACCATCGAACCCTATGTTGTATAAACTTGATGTTTCTTTAGCATTAGCTTATAATGTAAAAAGATTTTATGTTAATCTAATTTATGGAACAGGAATCTATTCAACCAATTTAGATTTTGATAATAAATACTTATTTAATTTATCCATGGGCAAATTGGCTATAGGGTATAAATTGAAAGTGAAAAAATAATTCATAATTAATTGATAAATCAATGCTAACCAAACTCGGCGAAAAATTCACGCATTTGTTTTTAAAGTATATGCCAGATGCTTTTGTATTTGCTATTCTTTTAACAATCATAACTGGCGTCACGTCATTTTTTTGGTTAGAGGCCAATCCACTTGACATAATTGTTGCTTGGTACGACGGTTTTTTTGATTTGTTAGCCTTTGGAATGCAAATAGTATTAATTGTGATCACAGGCTTTTGTATCGCATTGTCTCCGGTAATAAATAATGGCATTGATAAACTAACCAACTTTATTAAAACACCCAGACAGGTTTATTTTTTTGTACTTGTTATTGGTTCGTTATTAACATTAGTCAGTTTTGGTTGGGTAGTTATTACCTGCGTATTAGCTAGAGAATTAGCGTTACGTGTAAAAGGTGTTAATTACCCCTTTTTAATTGCGTGTGTTTATTTTTCTAATGGTAGTTGGGTAACCGGCTTATCTAGCTCTATCCCATTGTTATTAAATACTCAAGACAATTATTTAATTAATGCAGGGATATTAAATACAACCATTCCTACATCATACACCTTGGGCTCTACACTAAATATAGCCATGATAATCTTGATTGTAGTTATTGCTCCGATTTTGTTTTTAATGTTTATGCCAAAAACTAAAAAGCCAAAAGAACTAAAAGATTTAATTCATTCTAATAATCAATTTGACGAATGTACAATTAAGCAAGAAGCTGAAAGTTATAAGCTTCCTATAAAAGCAGTTTCTGATACCTTGAATAACAGCATGATATTACAATATCTAATTGTTGTTATGGGCTTTGTTTATATAGTCTATCATTTCGTCAATAAGGGGTTTAGTTTAGATTTTAATATTATGATTTTCATTTTTATTATTATTGGATTGCTTTTGCATAAAACACCCATGCGCTATGTTGTTGCTATGAAGCGTTCTAGTAAGAACATATCTGGTATTTTATTTCAATATCCATTTTATGCTGGCATTATGGGGATTATGTTATATACAGGTTTGGGAAATAAACTTGCAGAAATTTTTGCAACTGTTGCCACCATAGATAATTACCCTTTTTATGCTTATCTCACTGGCGGATTTGTAAATTTTGCAATTCCTTCGGCTGGAGGAGAATTTGCAGTAGTGGCACCTAGTATTATTAATGCAGTAAAAGAAATAGGTTCTGGGTTACAGCCCAATGAAATTACAGCTATGATTTCTAGAGCTTCGTTATCTGTTGCCTATGGAGAAAGTTTAAGTAATTTGCTTCAGCCTTTTTTCTTATTGCTTGTTTTTCCAATTATGGGAGCTGGTGTTAATTTACAAGCTAGAGATGTTATGGGTTATTTAGTTTTACCATTTTTAACATTTTTTGTAATTCAATCACTTATGGTCATGTATATTCCTCTTTAATAAATAATTGTATATCTTTATGGGAATCAACCAACTACATTATGCCTGACTTTCAATCACCAATTGAAGCTTTTCTATACTGGGAAGCAAAAGCGCCTCAAAATATTTTTCTTAAACAACCACTTAATGGCACAATAAAAACCCATACTTATGCCGAAGCAGGTATTGAAGCCAGAAAGATTGCTTCTGCATTACTTGCTTTTGGTTTACCTGAAAAAAGTCATGTAGCATTACTATCCAAAAATTGTTCGCATTGGGTCATTGCTGATATAGCCATTATGATGGCAGGTTTTGTATCAATACCTATTTATCCTACTTTAAATGATAAATCCATCCAACAAATTTTAGAACACAGCGAATCAAAAGCCATTATTGTTGGTAAACTAGACGACTTTAACTCCCAAAAATCTGGTATTCCTAATATGCCTATTATTTCAGTAGGATTATATGGTGGGCATGATCGAAATAACTGGGAGAAGTTACTAGAAGCTCATCAACCACTTCAGGATGTAAATATTCCAAAGCGTGATGATCTACATACCATTATTTATACGTCTGGCACAACAGGAAACCCTAAAGGGGTTATGCACACAGTCAATAATTTTGCCGTGAGCTCAAACACTTTCAAAAAAGTCATGAAACTTCCGCAACATGTGCGACTGTTTTCATACTTACCATTGGCGCATGTTGCAGAAAGAGCACTTTGCAATGCAGGATTGACTTTAGGAGCATCAATTTCTTTTTTTGATACAATGGATACCTATGCTAAAGATCTAGAAGATACCCAACCACATGTATTTTTTGCAGTACCCAGAATATGGACAAAATTCAGGGAAAAAATATTGGATTCCATGCCTCAAAAGAAATTAAGTATGTTGTTAAGTATTCCTATTTTAAATTCTATTGTTAAGAAAAAGCTTAAAAAGAAATTGGGATTAAATGAAGCTATATTCATTGTATCAGCTGCCGCACCTATTGCATCAAGTTTGGTTAAGTGGTATAAAAAACTGGGAATTACCATTCATCAAGGTTATGGTATGACTGAAGATTGTTGTGTATCACATTTTAATGTTCCTGGTGAAAGTAAAATTGGCACAGTTGGCAAAACTTTAATAGGAGCGAAAGCAAAATTATCGGCTGAAGGAGAGATTTGCATAAAAAATAATTGCTTAATGATTGGTTATTATAAATCACCAGAAGCTACTGCCGAAATTTTTGATGAAGAAGGTTATTTAAAAACTGGTGATATTGGTGAGTTTGATCACGATGGCTTTTTAACTATTACTGGCCGAGTAAAAGATCAATTTAAAACAGACAAAGGAAAGTATATTTCGCCTTCACATATGGAGCTTTTAATGTCTGCTAATACAGATATTGAGCAAATTTGTATTGTTGGAACCGGAATTCCTCAACCTATAGCATTGGTAACTTTGTCTGAACTAGGTAAACTAAAATCCCATGAGCAATTAATAGCTAGTCTTGTTGAAACTGTTGAATCAATGAATCCAACACTTGAAAAGCATGAAAAAATAGAGAAAGTAATTGTTATGAAAGAAGACTGGAATGTGGACAACGGATTAACTACACCAAGTCTAAAAGTAAAGCGCAATGCTATTGAAAAAATCCATCAGGAATTTTATAAACAATGGTTTGAAAGTTCTGAAAGCGTAATTTTTGAATAAATGAAGATTGTTTGTTTAGGAGATAGCCTGACTGAAACCTATGGAATTGACCAGAAAAAGGGTTGGGTAAACTTGTTGAGAAAAGAATTAAATGCTGAAACCATAAATGCTGGAATTTGTGGTGACACTACAAATGGTATGTTGGCACGATGCGAACAGTTAATCTTCAAGCATAAACCAAGTCATCTCATTATACTGGGAGGAACTAATGATTTATGGTATGGTCTTAAAAAAGCGTATATTATTTCTAATTTACAAGCTATTACAAGTCAAGCGAAATATCATGAGGTTGTTCCTGTAATAGGTTTGCCTACGCTGTCATACAATTTAGAAGAATTGAATACTGCACAAGAAAACTATTCAGAATCAATCAATAGTTTTAGGAAAGCCCTATTACAATACTGTATAAATCAGGATAAAATTTGTATTGATTTTTCTAAAAACATGGAAAAAGAACATTTTTTAGAAGATGGGTTGCACCCAAATGAGTTGGGCCAGAAAATAATGTTTCAAAACGCATTGACTGTGTTAAAAATGATTAAATAAATATGACAAAAGTCATTAGAGATTAAAGGAATCTGCAGTAATTTTAATTTGTAAAAATAATAAACTATGACAATCAATATTCAATACGTTAATATGTTAACTAGTGAGGCGATGAATGCCTACGTGACAGATAAATTAGAAAAATTAGGAAAAAAGTATGACTGGGTTATTAGTGCTCAAGTTCATTTTGAAGTTATCAATGATCCTAAAGGAAAAGGTAAGATTTGTAAGATGGAATTGAGTTTGCCAGGTCCAAGAATATTTGCTACTTCAAATGAAGAAAACTATGAGAGTGCTGTAAAAGAAACCATCAAAGACCTAGAGAAACAGCTTAAAAAACGAAAACACCAATTTTCTTCACATTAATACACTTTGAAAAATTTTGATGTGAAAATTCATACGTAATTATAAAGAACTATCAATAATTGTTAACAAAAAGTTAATTTATTGATAGTTTTTTTATACATTAAGCACATCATCAGTCAATTACGGTTCTCAAGCCAAACTTTTTAAGTTTAACCAACCATCAAATAATTATGAGAAATCGTGTTGTAAATATGTCAACAATCTTAATGCTAGCGTTAGCTACATTTGCTATGATTAAATTAATAATATTCTTTATTGGTTTTTTTAGTAGGGTAGGAATTGATGTATCAGCCATGGCTAATTTAGGATAATTAGTCTTTACCTATCTGTGATGATAGGGTTCATTTTTTAATATTGTGAAGGCTCTGTAGAGCTGTTCCACAATAAACAGACGTATCATTTGGTGTGAGAATGTCATTTTGGATAATGACAACTTGCCTTGCGCTTTATTATATACTTCTTCAGAAAACCCGTACGGTCCACCAATTACAAAAATAAGCTGCTTAATTCCAGAATTCATATGTTTTTGAAGGTATTGTGAAAAAACAACTGAATCCATTTGTTTGCCATTTTCATCTAACAGAATGAGTATGTCAGTTGGATTGATTCGCGATAAAATCAATTCGCCTTCTTTTTGTTTTTGCTGTATTGCAGAAAGATTTTTGGCTTTTTTTAAATCTGGAATAATTTCGAAATCAAATTTTATATAATGGCGTAATCGTTTTTGATAATCAGCTATTAATGTCTGAAGCTGTTTGTTGTCGGTTTTGCCTATGGCTAAAAGTTTAATAGTCATACACAAATTTAAACTTTTCAAATTATTTTTAAATACAATAAAAGATGATTACTGAATATTGCTATTCATTCTAACTATACTGATGATGTGAGAGCATTATTTATTATTAATAGCATATAATCTTGTGGTAAATGACTTAAAAAATCAAAAAGCAATTACTATTTTAGCTGTAAACAATTTATTATGATTAGTAAGGAGCAATTTGATAAAGAAATAGCTGGTATCATATCCAATGCTATACGTGAAGATGTTGGTGATGGTGACCACAGTTCGTTAGCTTGTATTCCTCATACTGCTCAAGGAAAAGCAAAATTGTTGGTTAAAGACAAAGGTGTCATTGCTGGTGTTGAATTTGCAAAAATGGTGTTTGAGTATATTGATAGTAATTTACAGGTTGAAACTATAATTAATGATGGTTCCACGGTAAAGTATGGCGATATTGTATTTTATGTATCAGGTTCGTCACAATCAATTCTAAAAGCTGAACGGTTGGTTTTAAATGCTATGCAACGAATGAGCGCTATTGCGACAAAAACCAAACAGTTTGTTGACTTGCTAGAAGGTACAGGAACCAAAATATTAGATACTAGAAAAACAACTCCAGGTATTCGTGCATTAGAAAAATGGGCTGTAAAAATTGGAGGAGGCCAGAATCATAGATTCGCACTTTATGATATGATAATGCTAAAGGATAATCATATTGATTTTGCTGGAGGTATTACTAAAGCCATTGATAAGACCAAACAATATTTAAAGGATAATCAAAAAGATTTAAAGATTATAGTCGAGGCCAGAAACTTGAGTGAAATCCAAGAGATACTTGAATCTGAAGGGATTTATAGAATTCTCATTGATAATTTTAATTATGAGGACACCAAAAAAGCAGTTGCTATGATTGGTAATCAGTGTCTTACTGAAAGTTCAGGTGGAATTACAGAAAAAACGATTAGAAAATATGCTGAATGTGGTGTTAATTATATTTCTTCAGGAGCCTTGACGCATTCTGTTTATAATATGGATTTGAGCTTAAAAGCAGTGTGATAATGACGAAACCTATTGAGGATAAATTAGATAAAATTCCAATAATCAACCTGCTAATCAGACTTTTTAAACAAATTAAATTGCCTGCTTTAGAAGGCTTATCCTTATACGATTTACTGGAGCTTTATACAATAGGTGTTGTAAGAGGTGCTTTAACAACGCGAGCTAGTGCTATTGCCTTTAGTTTTTTTACAGCGTTGTTTCCTTTTTTACTGTTTATTCTTATCATTATTCCATTCATTCCTATTGACGATTTCAAAATTGAATTTTTGAAATTTCTAGATTCTTTTTTACCGCCAAGCACATCAGATTTTTTTGCAACAAATATTTTTGAGAATATTGATAAAACGGAACGAGGAGGTTTGATATCTTCAGTGTTCTTTATTTCTCTCATATTAATGGCTAATGGTATTAGTGCTGTGTTTTCTGGTTTTGAAAGTTCTTATCATGAGCAGTTGACAAGAAATATTTTAAAACAATATTTATATGCTTTAGGTGTGGCTCTTATATTGGCTTTTTTGTTATTACTCACTGTGGCCGTATTTGGGTATTTTCAAATATATATTATGGGCAATTTAGAAACGCATGGTATTGTGGATGAAGAAGCTACAATTGGTTGGATTATTGCTGCTAAATACGTGTTTTTTGTGATAATGGTCTATGTAGCGACAGCAACTTTATACTATTTTGGAACAAAGGAAGGTAAACAATCAAAATTCTTTTCAATAGGTGCTTTGTTTACTACATTTTTAATAATACTCAATTCTTATTTATTTGGAATTTACATTGAAAATTTTTCAAAATACAATGAATTATATGGCTCTATTGGTGCTTTGTTAATATTGCTTTTCTATTTATGGTTAAACTCCAACATTTTGTTATTAGGTTATGAGTTGAATGCCTCCTTAAACCGTTTGCGCAAATTAAATTCAGGTATTTATGGGTAGGTATTTCGTGTTCTTTTTATTATTCAGCATTAAAGTCAATTCACAAGACATATTTGGGAAATGGCGAACGATTGATGATCAGACCCATGAGCCAAAATCTATTGTTGAAGTTTATAAGGAAAATGGAAAGGTATATGGTAAAATAATTGACATTTACAGTGAATCTGATAAAAATGCGTTGTGTAAAAAATGTCAAGGCGATGACTATAATCAACCTGTTGTGGGTTTGGTTATTATCAAGGCCTTGACAAAAGACGGGAAGTATTATAAAGACGGAACTATTTTTGACCCTGAAAGCGGAAAAAATTATACCTGTCGCATAGCATTAAATGATGATAACCCAGACATTCTTGAAGTTCGAGGTTATATATCCTTTTTATACAAAACACAATATTGGGAACGAATAGAGGATTAGAGACTTATGTTAAATTTTATTGATGTTATACTGCCTATTCCGTTACCAAACTTCTTTACGTATAGTATTACTATAGCAGAAGCCGATTTTTTAAAACCTGGTATGCGTGTATCTGTGCCCTTTGGTAAATCCAAAATTTATACGGCTCTTGTTCATGAAATTCATAGCAGGCCACCTGTATTATATGAAGCTAAAGAGATTCATCAGATTTTAGATGATAAACCTCTGATAACTGAAAAACAATTTGATCTTTGGAAATGGCTTGCTAGCTACTACATGTGCACTTTGGGTGACGTTATGCGTGCTGCATTGCCCAATGCTTTTATTCTTGAAAGCGAAACAATTATTTACAGAAATACTTCACTAACCATTAACGATTCTGAATTAGAGGATGATGAATTTATGGTTTACGAAGCCCTACATCATCAATCATCACTAACCATACAGGATATTACAAGTATTATTGATAAAAAAAATGCGTTACCAGTAATAAAGCGCCTTTTAGAAAAAGAGGTTATTTTAGTGAAAGAAGAGGTTTATGCTAAGTATAAACCCAAATTGGTAAGATACGTTCGGTTGGACAAGCGATACGCAGCTGATCAAAAATTAAATGAGTTATTAGAATCTTTAAGTCGAGCGCCAAAACAACGTCAAGTAATCATGACACTTTTTTCTATTTCGGCAAAATCTAAATCACCAATAAAAGTTTCAGAATTAATTGAAGAAAGTGATGCATCAAGTGCCATTATAAAATCTTTGATAGATAAACATATTTTAGAGGAACATTTTATCCAAACCGATAGAATTGAATATGATGATGATAGCGAAACTCCTAACTTAAAGTTAAGTGAAGATCAAAATAATACTTTAAATGATATTGTTCAAAAATTTGATAATCAAGATGTTGTGCTACTTCATGGTGTTACGTCTTCAGGGAAAACAGAAATATATATCAAACTCATTCAAAGTGTTTTAAACAAAAATAAGCAGGCCTTATATTTATTACCAGAAATAGCTTTGACTACACAATTAGTGCAACGCTTACAGGATTATTTTGGAGAAAAGGTAGCTGTTTATCATTCTAAATATTCCAGTAACGAGCGCGTTGAGGTCTGGAAACAGGTTTTGCAAAATTCTACTAAAGCACAAGTTATTATAGGAGCACGTTCGGCGGTGTTATTACCATTTCAAGATTTAGGTTTGGTAATTGTTGATGAAGAGCATGAGCAGTCTTATAAGCAATTTGATCCTGCGCCACGTTATCATGCAAGAGATACTGCTATTGTATTGGCGAACATTTTTAAAATCAAAACCCTTTTAGGGTCTGCTACACCTAGTTTAGAGAGTTATTATAATGTGCAGCAAGGGAAATATGGCATGGTTGAATTAAATACGCGATATAATGATGTTTTGATGCCAGATATTGAGCTAGTTGATTTAAAAGACAAGCACAAACGAAAGCGTATGAAAGGGCATTTCAGTGATAGATTGATTGCTGAAATGACCGATACATTGAAAAATGGTTTTCAAATTATTCTGTTTCAAAACAGACGAGGGTTCTCACCAATTGTTGAGTGCCAAACTTGTGGACATTCACCACAATGCCCTAACTGTGATGTTAGTTTAACTTATCATCAATACAGAGATCAATTACGTTGTCATTATTGTGGCTTTAACACCATCATGATGAAATCTTGTGAAGCTTGCGAAACATCAAATTTGGATACTAAAGGTTTTGGCACCCAGCAAGTAGAGAAGGAGGTGAGCGATTTATTTCCAGATTATAAAGTGGCTAGAATGGATTTAGATACAACACGTGGTAAATATGGTTACGAAAAGATAATTGATGCCTTTCAGCATGGAGAAGTTGATATTTTAGTTGGTACGCAAATGCTTACTAAAGGCCTTGATTTTAGGAATGTTAAGCTTGTTGGCGTTATGAATGCCGATAATATGCTGAATTTCCCTGATTTTAGAGCTCACGAGCGGAGTTTCCAATTATTATTGCAAGTTTCAGGTAGAGCCGGAAGAACCAAAGAACGCGGAAAAGTTTTAATACAAACCTATAATCCCTTCCATAAAATATTACAGCAGGTCTCTACAAATAATTATTTGGAGATGTATCATGAACAAATGGATGATAGGCATAATTTTAAATATCTACCTATATACAGGTTAATTAAAATCACATTAAAGCATCGGGATTATAACAAGGTCAATACAGGAGCCGATTGGTTTGCGAAATCACTTCGCAATGTTTTTAAGCAAGGTGTTTTAGGTCCTGAATTTCCACCTATTTCAAGAATACGAAATCAGTATCACAAAAATATTTTAGTTAAAATACCTAAAACCCAATCATTACCAAAAACAAAAGAAGCTATTATTAAAATTAATAACAGCTTCTCAAGTGTAAAAGATTTTAGGGCTATAAGAGTAGTTTTAAATGTCGATAACTATTAAATATTATTTAAAGCGTCAACAAGTTGGGTTTTCTTATTCCTACTCAAAGGAATTTCGTAAGTTCCAACTTCAACATTCTTACTATTAAATCTATCTACTTTGTCTAAATTCACAATATAAGATTTGTGAATTCTCAAAAACTTACCTTCTGGCAGTTCGTGTTCAAAAGCTTTCATGGTTGAAAGAACCACTAAGCTAGTTTCTTCAGTAACAAGTTTTACATAATCACCAAGGGCTTCAATCCACTTGATGTCTTTAATGTAAACTTTTCGCTTTTTCAGGTTACTCTTCACAAAAATGTGTTCGCCTTCTGTTTCGTTGAAGTCTAGTTTAAGCTTGTGTTGTTCTACAGCTTTATCTACAGCTGTATTAAAACGTTCTCTTGTGATAGGTTTATGCAAATAGTCAGTAGCATCATAATTAAATGCTTTAAAGGCATATTCGGTTTTACCTGTCACAAAAATAATTTGGGGTTTGTTGTTAAGGACGTCAAGCAATTCGAAACCATTTAAAACAGGCATTTCAATATCCAAGAAGATTAAATCTACTTTGTGGGTATTGAGTCCGTTTTTAGTCTCCAACGCACTATTGTACTCAGCTATTAAATTAAGTGAAGGATGATTTTCAATTAACTTTACAATTGAGAGACGTTGTATCGCTGAGTCGTCAACTACTACACAGTTTAATGTCATAACATTTGTTTTATTTCGGTTAAGATATCGACAATAGTACAAAAAATTCGGTTAAAAACCAAAAAACATCGTTAAAAGGTTCTTTTTAACATAATTTTAACATATTCAAATCATCGAATAATAATGTTGGGATTATGTTGTAATATAAGCAAAAAATAGTTATTTTTGCACCCATTTTTAACTATAAATTAGATTTTTATGAATCATTATGAAACTGTTTTCATCTTAAATCCCGTTTTATCTGAAGATCAGATAAAGGAAACAGTAAAGAAATACGAAGATTTTCTTGTTTCTAACGGAGCGAAGATGGTAGCCAAAGAAGATTGGGGCTTAAAGAAATTAGCTTACCCAATTCAAAACAAAAAAAGTGGTTTTTATCACTTATTTGAGTACACTGTACCAGGAGAAGTCATCAATCAGTTAGAAGTTGAGTTTAGACGTGATGAGCGTTTTATGCGTTACTTAACTGTTACTCTAGACAAGCATGCGATTTCTTGGGCAGAGAGAAGAAGAGAAAAACTTAAACAAAAAGCGTAATTATGTCATCTATAGAACAACAAGCAAAAGGAAAGAAAGATGGAGAGATCAGATATCTTACTCCATTAAACATAGATACCAATAAAACGAAAAAATATTGTCGTTTTAAAAAGTCTGGAATTAAGTATGTAGATTATAAAGATGCTGATTGGTTATTAAACTTTGTAAACGAACAAGGAAAAATTTTACCAAGACGTTTAACAGGAACTTCTTTAAAATATCAAAGAAAAGTATCTGTAGCTGTTAAAAGAGCACGTCATTTAGCATTAATGCCATACGTGGCCGATTTATTAAAATAAAATTATCATAACAATGGAACTTATATTAAAACAAGACGTTGAAAATTTAGGATTTAAAGACGATGTTGTAACGGTTAAGAACGGTTATGGTAGAAACTTTTTAATTCCTCAAGGACAAGCCGTTTTAGCTACAGCTTCTGCAAAAAAAGTATTAGCAGAAAACTTAAAGCAACGTGCTTTTAAAGAAAAGAAAGTAATAGAAGATGCTCAAAAAGTAGCTGAAGCTATTAAAGGACTAGATTTAAAAATTACTGCAAAAGCAACTGAAGGTGCTTCTGCTGGTGATAAATTATTTGGTTCGGTAACAAAATTAGATTTAGTTGAAGCTTTTGAAAAAGAAGGACACACTGTTGACAAGAAATTTGTTAGTATTACTGGTGGTAATATTAAGCGTTTAGGTCAGTACAATGCTGTTATTCGTTTGCATAGAGAAGTAACTGTAGAATTGCCATTCGAGGTTATTGCTCAAGCTTAAACCATATATATCATATAAAAAGCCTCAACCTAGTTGGGGCTTTTTTTTTAAAGTTTTTTAAAGATGAAATATTCAAGACTTACTAAAGAACAGTTTGAAGAATTACACCAAGAATTTATTAATTTTTTGGCTACACAATCTATCACAGCCGATGAATGGGCTGAAATCAAGAAAAATAAACCAGAAGTTGCTGAACAAGAATTAGATGTTTTTAGCGATTTGGTTTGGGAAGGTGTCTTATCTAAAGTTGAGTATGTTGAACATATTTCCCCACAGCAAATACATTTATTTCATTTAAATGAAACCAATATGCATGTTATAGGAATTCAGTTGAAAAATGCAATTGATTTGACGACAACAGATGGTTTTAACTGGCTTCGTGATAATTTAATGGATGATGATGTGGAGTTCATGCAAGCTAAAAAAGACTATTCAGATGACAGACATTTGGATAAGTTTAAACTAATACAGCAAGGAGGCGCAATTACTAAAGGCGAATTATTTCAATATTTTGATAAGTTGATTAATTAGCAAGATTGTCTATTCGAGAGCAGTCGAGAACTATTTTTTTAATAGTTTTGTTTATAAGTACTAACTTAAATGAGATTCTCACTTTTGTGGGAAGTTAACATGGCACAAAAACCAAGCATTCCAAAAGGCACACGCGATTTTAATCCAGAGCAAGTTGCTAAACGCAACTATATATTTTCTACTATACAAAACCAATTTGAAAAATTTGGATTTCAACCTATTGAAACGCCAAGTTTTGAAAACTCTGAAACTCTCATGGGTAAATATGGTGATGAAGGGGATAGGCTGATTTTTAAGATTTTGAATTCTGGGGACTATTTGAGTAAAGTAGAAAATAGCTTATTTAAAGAAAAAGATTCAAACAAAATTACTCAAATTATTTCCGAAAAAGCCTTGCGTTATGACTTAACTGTGCCTTTTGCACGTTATGTTGTGCAACATCAAAATGAGATTGAATTTCCATTTAAACGTTACCAAATGCAACCAGTTTGGCGTGCAGATAGACCGCAAAAAGGACGTTTTAGAGAGTTTTATCAATGTGATGCCGATGTTGTTGGGTCAACGTCATTGTGGCAAGAGGTTGAGCTAGTGCAATTATATGACGCTGTTTTCACGGCTTTAGGATTAAATGGAACTACAATAAAAATAAATAACCGTAAAATCCTCTCAGGAATTGCTGAAGTTATTGGCGCAAGTGATAAGTTAATTGACTTTACAGTGGCGCTGGATAAACTTGATAAAATAGGAGAGGAGAAGGTAAAACAAGAAATGCTAGATAAAGGTATTTCGCAATCTGGTATTGAAAGATTGCAGCCATTGTTTACCTTATCAGGAGATTTTGGCTCTCAAATAAAAGAACTCAAGGCTATTCTAAATGCTTCTGAAGACGGTAAGAAAGGCATTGAGGAATTAGAGTTCATAGATAACGCTATTTCAGAATTAGGCCTTCAAACAGCCAGACTACAGCTAGATGTCACACTAGCTAGAGGATTAAACTATTATACTGGTGCAATTTTTGAAGTGGCTGCTCCAGAAGGTGTCAATATGGGCTCTATTGGTGGAGGAGGTCGTTATGATGATTTAACGGGAATCTTTGGTATGAAAGATATGAGCGGTGTTGGTATTAGCTTTGGGTTAGACAGAATTTATCTAGTTCTTGAAGAATTGGATTTATTTCCTGTAACCGTCAATAAAAATATCGATGTACTTTTTATAAACTTTGGAGATAAAGAAGCCTTATATAGTTTAAAAGCTATTAAAATACTACGTGATAAAGGCTTTAATACGGAACTGTATCCTGATGCTGCTAAAATGAAAAAGCAAATGAATCACGCCAATAAGAGGAACATTCCTTTTGTTGTTTTAGTAGGAGAACAGGAAATGTCTAAAGATGCTTTTACTTTAAAAAATATGATTTCGGGTGAACAATCGGAAGTTACTTTAGATACTTTAATTTCAACATTGACATAAAAAAAGAGTCCCGAATACATTCGGGACTCAATTAAAGCACGGTTATGGCTATAGTAGATTTGGGACTACTGTTTAGGACTATTTAACCAGTACTTTTTTCGTGATTGCAGTACCATCTTTTGTTTTTAAATTAATGATATATGTTCCGGTACTTATCTGATTAGTTTTTAATCTAACCAATTCTGTTGTTTCAATGGCTTCAAATCTATTGATTGTCTGCCCGAGCATGTTTAATATTTCCGCTGATTGAAGATCAATCAATTTTGGATTTTGAATTATAATATTTCCAGTAGCATTGGAATAATTAATAATCAGATTTTCCGCAAAGTTGTTATCATCTATGCTTAATGAGTTGTTACGGAATACAATTTCAAATCGTTCAAGATATTCTCCAGCAGGCAAATAGACCATATAGTTGCTATCTC
This sequence comes from Hanstruepera ponticola, assembly GCF_012931685.1. Classification (GTDB taxonomy): domain Bacteria; phylum Bacteroidota; class Bacteroidia; order Flavobacteriales; family Flavobacteriaceae; genus Hanstruepera; species Hanstruepera ponticola. Next base: position 6,011 of record NZ_JABANC010000002.1, on the reverse strand, counting down.
TTAAATTATGATATATATCCAAATCCTTGTCATGCGCATAAATCTCCATATCAGATGGTACGTTTTCAAGTACATCAATTGTTATATTGTTCATGCCTTCCTCATTGGTATGAATACCAATTGGTAAAACAGTATCTTCATTTATGTTATCTATTCCTTGTACTAAATACTTGTCATTGGCAATCATCCAGTACATATCATCAATTTGTTCTTCGTTTATCAATCCATCAAATCCCCAATCAAAATCTTGTGAAGCTCTTTCATCAACAGTAATCAATAACTGTCTATGAATGGTATTCACAGAATTAAATCCAATTCTTAATTTCATACGTGAATCGATACTGGAATTATCTGTTCTGTTATTATTAGAGTTTCTCATAAATACAGAAGAAGCAGTTCCTTCTTTTTGGAAAACTCGCATACTATTCCTGAATTTAATATAAGAATTATCGGATGTACCAGTTACAAAGAACCCTTGTCCAACTGGAATGTAACGGCCAGGAGTTTTAGTACCGGTTCCTACTTGTGCTACATCTGGATCAGGATTTCCGAAAGCCGCTGCTGGCGTACCACCAGATAGATTGTAAGTCCCATATCCACCTTGATATTCGGCAAGTATATGTGAACCACCTCCCCAGTGCTCCCAGAAATATAGTGTTCCGCTCATTGTAGGATCGCCTTCTGGATAGGAGTTGTCATCTGATGGGTCTGTATAGCTTATTTCGCCACCGTTATAAAGAATAAAGGCTTCCGCATCAATAGCTGAAGCATACGGGTTTCCAACTAAATAGTCACTTCCAGAGTCAATTTCCAAATCAACATTACCGTTATTTGGCTTGCCATCAAAAACATAATTTTGTTCTGTTTCAACAGCTCCACCAGTGTTTGTAACTCCTTTCATTGTGAATCCTTCACCAGCTGTAAGAGTTCCAGTATTTCTTATATGTTGCCATGATGCATAATCATCACTTGTTCGGTTGCTAAATTTCCATATCCAGTAGTGGGCAATCTCAATCTGGGAACCAGCATTGTTGCCATCATATCCAGATATAAAGTTGATGTTTACTGGGTTGTCAGGGTCTGTCCCATCTCTTAAAACACCTGTATTGTTTAGAATATAACTATAATTGTTTATAGCTGAAACTCCAGATCCAACAGGCGAAGACCAATAGTTGTATGTATATAAATCTTGTGTTCCTTGTTGATCTTTTTCAAGACTACCGCTACCGCCTACAGTTAAATCACTATCTGTAGTTTGTATTAATTGTGACTCCCCATTTAGGTCAATTTTGCCATCCAAATTTAAGTAATGGGAAATTGTTAATCCACCACCAGTTTCAGAGGCATTATCTCCATCAACTGTAATGGTATTACTGTCAACAAATAGCGCTAAAAGATTTCTGTTTTCATTATTTGTTGTTGGTACGTAAGTCGTATTGCTATTATCAATGATTATATCATGGTTAGTCTCAACAATGTTCCAGTCTATAGTTTGAGTTGGATTCACAATTGATTTAGTACCAGGCATCGTTTGTACACTACCATTCAGCCACGTAGCACTAGAATCCCAATCTCCATTTGAATTTGACTTATATGGTAGAGGAGCTGTTTGTCTATCAACAGTTCTTAAACTGCGTAATGCACCTTGATTTCCATTTCCGGACTCATCTTTAGTGTTTGTATAAGTATAAGTCGACATTGGATAGTATCCTGCTAAATCAGACCAAGGGATTGTATTAACTTCATCTTTGGTAGGAGTAATTCCTCGTGATCCAAAATATGATCCTCTAATGAAGTTTGAATTATTTTCAATTTCTTGGTTCATTATATATCGCAGTTGGTTTTCTGTAAGGCTGATATTCCAAACACGAACTTCATCAATATTTCCATGAAAGAAATCTCTAGGTGCTGATTTTGAAGCCGCCCCAATAAAGAAAGAATTATTTGTTTCTTCAGGTTCCGTTAATGTACGTTGTTTGTCTAAAACGCCATCTACATACATTTTTGCTATTCCAGAATTATATACAACAGCGAGATGATGCCACTCGTTTTTTGGAATTGTTGTATTTGATACTATATCTTGTCTGATACCTGAAGGACTCCACCATGAAACTCTAAATTTGCCAGCTCCGTCGATTCTGAAATCATAACCGCTGTTATATGGGTAATCTCTTTTTGATAAAACCGAATTTCCGTATGCATTAGCATCGGCATTAATCCAGAATGAAACAGTAAACTCTGTTGGATTTAAATTCAAAGCATCTTCCATATCCACATAGTTAGTTGTTCCATTAAAATAAATTGAACGTTCATAAACTAATTCTGGTGCCCATCCAAAAGTGATGTACTTTGTACCATCAAAATCATAGTTTGTGGTAACAATCGGTTCGCCCAATTCATTGGTGTCGTCAGACATTACTCTATAATCCGCAGTTGGATCAAAGTTTGGAGTATCTGAAATAAACATTAAATATCTTCCATCTGGAGGTGTAGCTGTTCTAATGGCACTTTTAAGCATTTGTACTTCTACAGATGGTATGTCACCACCATTTTCAACCACTTTCCATGTTCTGGCTATAGCATAGAATTCAACTTCTGTAGTAAGCGCAGGAGAAATATCCGTACTCATGTTTACCACTACATCAACTGAAGGATCATCCAAATCAACTCCATCATTACCCCATACCAAAAACTCTTTGTCATTTAATGTATTTGGATTAAGGTTATTTGTGTCATATATTTCGTTTATACCGATAGTTAATACGCCTTGTGTGCGGCCAGCGCCATCGCTTGCATTGTTAACACTTCGTGATTGTTTTTGATAAAGGTCAGAATCATCATCACGACCAATACCAGCAATGTCATAATTAAATACATCGTCGATAGCAACACCAGAATTTTGGTCCCAAATAACGGTTCCATCACTATCCACGTAATCCTGTGAAGTTCCATTAGTTCCTAACGTGATACCATATTTAATAGCTAAGTATGATTGAATTCTATTACGTTCTTGCGTTAAATCAGTATCGTTTTGTCTAGTAGAGTAAGTAATTATTTCTGCGATTCGAGCATCGGTACTGGCTTCCCAACCTTCACTACGTCCAATCCAATATCGAGCATCGTTAACATTAGCAAAATCTGGCACATCATTTTGTACAGATTCTTTATTAATAGCATTATAATAAAGTTCCTGTTGTGTTGCTCCAAGATTATTTCTAGCATTAATAATTCCAGCATTATTATAAATAATGTTATTACCCGATCCAGAATCAACTTCAGCTACACCATAGCCATCACCAGAAGATGTTGGTCCATGGGCATAAACTAAAACTTCATTAGTAAAACGAACAGTATATTTTCCTAAACCAATTCCTGTAGCATCCGTATTATTGGTTGCTAAATCTTCGTCACCACAAAAAATATCCATACTACCAAATGTTTTATTTACTTCCACATCAGGAATTAAGACCGTAAAAACATCTTGGGAGTAATATCCACTTGGTCCTTCCAAAAAATTTCTATTCGGAGCATCATAAGAAAAGTCACCATCTAATGGTATATTGACATAATCGCCATCAAAATCTACGACTGGGTTGAAATTTATATTATCATTTACATTGTCTTTATAAGTGGGTTCTTGTCCAATTCCTGGCGTATTGACAGTTGCGTCTGCACCACGACCTTGGTCGTACCAAGTACTCACAAGATCACCATCTGTGTAGCCCAATCCATCAGTTCCTTTCAACCATAGTTTAAGATTACTAGTTACACCACCAGGGCCTTCTGTTAAAGGTGGTATGCCATTTCCTTGTAAAGAAAACTGATAGGGATTTTCATCGCTATCACCATTTACAATATTTATGGTAGCTGTACGAATGCCAGCAGCACTAGGAGTAAAAGTGACTTCAAAAGAGGTACTTGAACCAATAGCTACTGAACTAGCTGGAGTTGAAGTAACAGAGAAATCTCCTGGATTGGTACCAGTGAAGCTTATGGCTCCAACTGATAAAGACCCAGTTGCTGTATTTAAATTTTGAATAGTAAATGATTGTGCAACGCTTGAGGAAACATCAATTGATCCAAAATCCGTACCATCTGTACCAGCAGGAGTGGTATCTGTATGAGCTATATTAATAGTATTTCCTTGAACATTTATTTCAGGTTGAGGTGTTGTTCCGTTACCTTGAATATTAATTGTATAAGGTTGTTCGTTAGCTCCAACACTATTATTTACAATAGTCACAATAGCCGTTTTTGTTCCAGCAGATGTTGGTGTAAATGTTATCGTAAAGTTTGCCGAATTACCTCTACTTATTGTAGTTATTGAATTTGTAATAGAAAACTCACCAGGGTTGACACCAGAAAGAGTAATTGATGATATATTAAGTACATTGAGACTAGGGTTACCACCACTATGGGTATTCTGAATAGTAAAAGTGTGGGTTACACCTACACTAATTAAAGAAGATCCAAAATCTGTACCATCAGAAACCAATGGTGACTGTGGGCCAGGAGTACTATCAGGAATAGTATTGCCACTCCCTGTAACATTTATATTTTGGTTTTGAGAGAAACCAAAACTTCCTATTAAAAATAGTATGCTAAATACTATTAATTGAGTAAAGTTTTTCATAAGTAGATTAATTTAGTTTTGGGACTAATTAAATTATTTGTCAAATATACTAATTAAACTCCATGAAATGCAAAAAAAATCGATGAAATGCATATTAATTTGTAGTTAATTGATAATCAGATACATAAAAACGGGTTAAATCACTTGATTTAACCCGTTTTATTTATTTAAGCTATTAATTATCAGAATTTTAATAGTTTTTTGACAATAGTATTACCAGTATTTGAATTAACTATTTTAATAAAATACGAACCTTGCTGTAGTTCATCTATATTTTGAATAGTGATTTCTCCATTAGTACTGGTTAAAATTTGATTATATACCACTCTTCCATTAATATCGAATAATTTGATTGAATATTTATCGCCATTAAAGTTAGTTGGTAAACTAATTCTGATGTGCGTATTAAACGGATTTGGTTGAACGGTTACATCTTCTAAAGTTGATTCTACAGTTCCTAAAGTATTTTCGGTTACAGTTACTGTAGCATTACAAGTTGATATGTTGCCACTATTGTCTGTTATTGTAAATACAACATTGTTGTCGCCAATATCATTCGTATCAAATGTATTTGGACTAACGGACATTGTATTTATAGCACAATCATCACTAGATCCATTATCTATTTGATTGGCAGAAATAGTCACATTACCTGTTCCATCCAATTCAACAGTGATGTCTTGGACTATACATACTGGGTTAATGTTATCACCATCATCAGTTACATCCCAAGAACAGGTCGTGTTATTGAAGGTCGCTGTTTCCCAACATTCGGTAGTTGGTTCAGTTGGTTGTGATCCCTGATTCACCCAAGTACACGACGTGGTATTGAATTGGTAATCATCCCAACAGTTTGTAGCTGTTGGTTCAGTCGGTTGTGATCCCTGATTCACCCAAGTACACGACGTAGTGTTGAACTGATAATCATCCCAACAGTTTGTAGCTGTTGGCTCCGTAGGTTGTGATCCTTGGTTCTCCCACGTACAAGACGTTGTGTTGAACTGATAATCATCCCAACAGTTTGTAGCTGTTGGTTCAGTTGGTTGTGATCCCTGATTCTCCCAATTACACGACGTGGTATTGAATTGGTAATCATCCCAACAGTTTGTAGCTGTTGGTTCAGTCGGCTGTGATCCCTGATTCACCCAAGTACATGACGTGGTATTGAATTGGTAATCATCCCAACAGTTTGTAGCTGTTGGTTCAGTCGGTTGTGATCCTTGATTCACCCAAGTACACGACGTGGTGTTGAACTGGTAATCATCCCAACAGTTTGTAGCTGTTGGCTCCGTAGGTTGTGATCCTTGGTTCTCCCAAGTACACGACGTGGTATTGAATTGGTAATCATCCCAACAGTTTGTAGCTGTTGGTTCAGTCG
>NZ_JABANC010000001.1 GCF_012931685.1 Hanstruepera ponticola | reverse complement strand
ATACAGGTGGAACTTGGAGTCCTGCCCTAGCTTCTGGAACTGGCCTGTTTGATCCTAATGTGGATGCGCCTGGAACTTATACGTATACCGTAACCGGAACAGCTCCTTGTCCGGATGCTTCAGCTACTGTAACTGTAGCAGTAGTTCCTGAACCTAATGCTGGTACAAGTGGCTCTATTGATATCTGTAACAATGATGCTACTCAAGATCTTTTTGATGTCCTTGGTGGTTCGCCTGATACAGGTGGAACTTGGAGTCCTGCCCTAGCTTCTGGAACTGGCCTGTTTGATCCTAATGTGGATGCGCCTGGAACTTATACGTATACCGTAACCGGAACAGCTCCTTGTCCGGATGCTTCGGCTACTGTAACTGTAGCGGTAGTTCCTGAACCTAATGCTGGTAATGATGTTTCAGTTGTAATATGTTCAGAGGATGGTATCCAAAATTTATTCGATTTTATAACTGGTAATCCAGACACTGGAGGTATCTGGAGTCCTCCTCTAGCCTCTAGCACAGGTTTTTTTGATCCCAATCTAGATACGCCAGGTGTTTACAGCTATTCTGTGGGTCCAAATCAATGTAATCAACGTGACTTATCTGAAATTACTGTTACAATTGAAACCAACCCAGATGTAACTGGACTTGAGCTCCAAGTAGGTAATATATGTTTGGGACTTCCTAATTTAGTTGAAATAATTGGAGCAACTTCATTGCCAGATGGAGACTATACGATTATATATAGTTTAACCAATGCTAATAATTTTCAGAATTCAGTAACTGTTACTTTCACAGGTGGTAATTCAGATTTTAGTATTCCTGATAGTTTTTTGACCAATATTGGTACCACAACTATAGCTATCATTTCACTAATCCCAATGAATTCCATGTGTAGTGCCGATGTAACATTAATTACATCCGCAGATTTCATAGTGTTTGACAATGTAACTCCTGAAATTATTGAAGAAGGAAACATTTTTTGCGAACAAGATGAACCAACAATTTCTGATTTAACAGCAAGTATAGTTGGTAATGCTCCCATTACATGGTATGATGACCCAAATGGAGGTACCAATTATTCAGATACTACATTATTAGAAGATGGAGAAACATATTATGCTTCTACACTTACTGCCGAAGGCTGTGAAAGCATTCCAAGATTAGAGGTTACAGTTCAGCTTGATGATTGCCCTAATGATATTATTATTCCAGATGGTTTTTCTCCAAATGGAGATAATATTAACGATGATTTTAATATCGTAAACTTAAGAGACTTATATCCAAATTTTACTTTAGAAGTCTATAATCGCTATGGGAATATTTTATACAAAGGAAATATTGACACTCCAAACTGGAATGGCTATTCTGAAAAAGGTATAACATTAGGCAATTCTGAATTACCAGTGGGTGTTTATTTCTATATTCTAAAGTTTAACGATGGAAACAGAAAACCAATACAAGGCAGGGTTTATTTAAGCCGATAGCTTAAGAAAATATGAAGACAAAATACTTTATAAAATATACTATATTACTTATCTTTTTTTGGGGTACACAAACTTATTCCCAACAAGATTCTCAATACACGCAGTACATGTATAACATGAGTGTTATAAACCCAGGTTATGCAACAGACAATCCTGATTTGATAAATCTAGGAGTTCTTTATAGAGCCCAGTGGGTTGGTTCTGTTGGAGGTCCTACTACAGGAACTTTTTTTGCTCACGGCGTTATAGGAAAACGAATGGAAGGAGGTATTTCTATAGTACATGACCAAATTGGTGATGTTGTTAAGGAAACTAATGTTTTTGCTGATTTTGCCTATGCTATCCCTATAAATGAAAATTCAAAATTATCATTCGGTGTAAAAGCTGGCGCGACCTTTTTTAGCACCAATTTTAATGGATTTGTTTATTCAGATCCACTACCTGATCAAGCTTTTGCAAATAACTTAAATAAAACATTTCCAAATATAGGCGTAGGTGCTTTCTATTTCGCTGAAAACTATTATGTTGGATTTTCGGTTCCAAATTTATTAAAATCTGAACATTTAGATAATAGCAATGGTGTAGTTACTTCTGGAACAGAAGAGATGCATTTTTTTCTAACAGGTGGCTACGTCTTTGATTTAAATTCTAATCTAAAATTAAAACCTGCCTTTATGACAAAAGCTGTTTCAGGAGCACCTATCTCATTAGATTTAACAACAAATGTTCTAATTAATAATAAATTAGAGTTTGGTGTAGGCTATAGGTTTGATGATTCTGTAAGTGCTTTAGCAAATTTTAGAATTATTGAGCCATTACGTATTGGATACGCTTATGATTACACCCTATCAAACTTAGGAAGATTCAATTCAGGTTCACATGAAATCATCATATTATTTGATATTGGAAAACTAGGTAACGGTTATGATAAATCACCAAGATTCTTTTAGACTTATGAAAAGAGGCATCATCATTATTATTCTTTTATTTATAGCCCAATCCCATTTTGGTCAAGCAAGAAAACTCAAACAAGCCAATAGACTTTTTGAAAATAAGGCCTATGTAGAAGCCGCTTCTCTATACCAAGAATTAGAACCAAACCAAGAAGTATTAACCAATTTGGGAGATTCATACTACTATAATTCGCAAATTCAAGAAGCTAAAAATACTTACGACCAATTGTTCAGCAAATTTAAGGACAGCGTTGACAAAGAGGTTTATTTTAGATATTCACATGTATTAAAAGGTCTGAATGATTATAAAAAAGCTGATAAAATACTTGAAGAATACCTCTCAACAGAAGTCAATACCCAAAACTTTATTGATAAATTAACGCGAACAGTGCCATATAACTATACTGTAAAGGCGGTCAACACTGGGTCTTCAGCTGGCGATTTTGGAGTTTCATATTTAGGAAATGAGGTTGTTTTTGCATCTTTGAGAAACTTTGAAAGTCCAAGCTATAAATGGAATGAGAAACCTTACCTAGATTTATATAAAGCCTCTGTATCAAATGATATAAGTTTTGACAATGTTATTCCTTTTTCAGAAGAAATAAATACTGACACCCATGAAAGCAATGCTACATTTACAACCGATGGAAAGACCATGTATTTCTCAAGAACACATAATAAGCAAGTTAAAATTGGTGAATCAAAATATGCTGTAGTCAAAATTTATCGTGCTGAATTAGTTGATGATATTTGGACTAATATTGAAGTCTTACCGTTTACAGATGACTCCTACTCTACGCAACACCCTTTTCTCGATGAAAAAAACAGTAGGCTGTACTTTGCCAGCGATATGCCCAGCTCTTTTGGCTCATTTGACATCTTTTATGTAGACGTTAATGGTGATTCCTATGGAGAACCAGTAAATTTAGGTGAAACAATAAACACAAAGCACAGAGAGCAATTCCCATTCGTTTCAAAAGACAATGTATTATATTTTGCTTCTAATGGTCATCAAGGTCTTGGTGGCTTGGATATCTACATGACTCATTTAAATGAAGAAGGTCACTCTACACCCATGAATTTAGGAAGCACTATAAATTCAGGTATAGACGATTTTGGTTTTGTTCTTAAAGGCTCATTTGAAAAAGGGTATTTCTCTTCAAACAGAGATGGAATTGATAAAATTTATGCCTTTCAGCGTCAGGAAAACAAAAGAACTTATTTAGTTGAAGGTGAGGTTAGAGATAAAAACACCAAAGCCATTTTACCCGGAACTAAAATCACGCTCTTGAATGAAGATGGTAGTATAGCAGGTGAAACTTATGTTGGTGAAGATGGAAAGTATGTTTTTGAAACTGAACCTAATAAAAAATATAAGATTGAAGGATACCGAGATTTTTACATCCCTACCACAGAAGCATTTGATACTTCTGATGAAGGGAAAATTGAACTAAATATTGAATTGGAAATTGAATCATATGACGATGCTGAAGAAATTGTAGTCACAAAAGTTGATGGTTATATTTACATTGAACTGGAAAACATCTATTTTGATTTAGACAAATGGGATATTAAACCGCAAGCAGCCAAAACTTTAGATGTTCTAGTTGACTTACTAAAAAAATACCCGCGAATGGAAATACAATTAGGCGCTCATACAGATTCAAGAAGCACCGAAGCTTATAACTTAAAACTTTCAAACAATAGAGCTCGTGCTACTCTAGAATATTTAGTTTCAAATGGTATTGATTCCAAAAGGCTACTATCAAAAGGATTTGGCGAAAGTCAACCGTTAGTAAACTGTGGTGATAATTGCACAGAAGATGAGCATGCCATCAACAGACGCTGTGAGTTTATTATATTAAAATAATTAGCTCTAGTTCAGATGTGTTTCAATAACCTGAATACCATTGTATTCAATTAAGTAATTTTCATTTAAATAAATTGGCAAATCCTCACCTTGTGGATTACCCAATCCAACACCTGCATAAAGTACTTTAGCATCTTTTTCACGAGCATGCTTTTTAAAAGTCTCCATCCAAATCACATCATAATTGTTTGGATTTTCAGGTAACAAAACAGCTCTTACTAACACAAAAAAATACTGATTGTTTTTATCAATACAAACAAATTGCGGATGCTTTTTCAATTTACTATTTATTGCAACAAATTCAAAACCACGTTTTTCTAACTCTTTTCCTACGTGATTCATAGCTAGATTATGTAATTCTTGTTCTGTAAGTTCTTTCTTCATACTGCAAAAATAATATTAAATAAATTGACTACAACAGAATTAAAAATTGTTTAACTTTAAAAGCACCAACCAAAACTACTTAGTGAACTTTCTTTGCTTAATTAAAAAAGTACATGAAACGTTTTATCAAACCCTACAGTTTACTGTTATACCTTTTGGCAAGCATTACATTCTTTTTCTTGGGAATGTTTTATGCTGGTATTACAGATGCAGCAAAAGGTCAAGGATTAGCAGGTGGTGCCATTGTATTTGGATATGGTATAATAAGTGCATTTTTCGCCTTACTAATATCTATTTTTCTAGCTTATAAAGCTTCTCGAAAGGCTATTTTAACCGTCAATAAAGTTTTAGGGCTTATTACAGCAGGATTTCTATTGTACTTTACATGGAGATACTATACCCAAATAGAAGCTTGATAACTGGTACATTTTAGGTCATAATCAAATTTTAATATAAGCAACCAAAATAAATAATTACAAATGAATTCAAAAACCAATAAATTAAGTAAAATTGAATTGCAAATTTACATTTTACTATGCTGTGCCAATGCAGATTCTATGGAAACTGAAGAAGAATTAAATTTAATTAAGTCTAAAGTTGACAAAGTTACCTTTGAGCGTATTTACACGGAATTTAAAAATGATGATGAGGATGAACGTATCGAAAAAATTGATGACAATATTCATCTTCACGAATTCACAAACATGGAATTGGCTCAACTTCGGAGAGAAATATATGAAATCTTCTTCAGCGATTGTGACTTTAAAATGATGGAACGCAATCTAGACAGAATATTGGACAACATTCTGTATTAATAATATGCTGAATGATTAAATTCTTTCGTAAAATTCGCCAAAACCTTATCATGAATAGCCAAACAAACAAATATTTTAAATACGCTATTGGTGAAATAATACTCGTTGTAATTGGTATTCTGATTGCACTGCAGATTAATAATTGGAACCAGAACCGAATAAATAACAGCAAATTAAGAGACTATTTAACCGAGATTATTAAAGATTTAAAAAATGATACCACAACCATACATATCGAACTAGATTTTACAAAAAAACGCATACAAACCACTAAATCATTCTTGGCATTAAAAGACTACAGCACATTAACTATAGATAGTTTAGAAAAAAATTTAGAAACGTTTTACTCTAAAGTACCATTTAATAGTTCCGCATTTAAAAAATTAGAGAGTTCTGGGATTACAAATTATGGTGAGTACGAATCTTTGATTGAAGATTTAAAAATCTACTATAATTATATCATTCCAGATTTTATTGAATCATCAGAAACTCATAATCGCGCTGTGGATCAAGAGGATAATTATTGGAGGTACAATCAGAATTCTTATGAATTTACTTACAATAATGAATTGGAGTCTAGGCAAAAAAAAGAAGACTCTAAAAAAAATCTAATTATTCTATTACAATCTCCAACAGCACGAAACATTTTAAAAATAGATTATCGTAGAAATGAGCGAGCAATTGAAGCGCTAAACATATTAAATGATCGCCTAATTAAATTAATTGAAACTACAGAAACAACACTCAATGATTAAATTCTTTAGGCATATTCGCAAATCCCTTCTTATGGAAAATAAAACAAGTAAATACTTCAAATATGCTATTGGTGAAATTGTTCTTGTAGTTATAGGGATTCTTATAGCCCTTCAAATCAATAATTGGAATGAAAACCGAAAAACAAGAGCTGTTGAAATTAAATTGGTAAATAGGTTAATAGCAGATGTCAAAGCGGACTCTATTTTTTACAACTCGAGATTAGAGCTTTTCAGCAAACAAATTAATGTTTACAATAATATTTATAAAATGTGTTCAAGTGCCGAGAACTTACCTAAAGATTCATTAATTCTTGAAGACTTCGAAACACCTTTTGTTAAAGCTGCGAATTATTCAGATGTAATTAATAATAGCCAGGACATCATGGAACAGATTTCTGATGACAGTATTAAACAAGCATTGCGTAATTATAATAAATCTTTCGTGTTTATATCTACCGCAATTGAAATTACCAACGAAACTGTCAGAAAATTTGATAATATTTTTAGAATTGAACATGATAAAATCTCGCAATTCAATAAACCCATGAGCCTTTTAGATTATAAAGTTTATTGTGAGACAGAAAACCTGGAAGGTTATTTGACAATACTTATGGGGAGTAATCAAAATTGTTATAGTCAAACAGAACGTTTTCTTAAAGACAACGACCAATTACGATTAAAACTGAATAATTATCTTAATAAGCTATAGCATTAGTATATAGTTATTCCAATAAGAAAAGAAATCGTGATTAAATTCTTTAGACATATTCGTAAATCGCTACTTATGAAGAACCAAACTGGTAAATATTTAAAATACGCTATTGGTGAAATTGTGCTTGTGGTCATTGGTATTCTTATTGCGCTTCAAATTAATAATTGGAATGAAAGTAGAAAGGCACGTATATTGGAAACGGATATCTTAAAGGATATAAAAAAGTCATTAAATGGAGATATTGTCAATCAGTTAAACCCTAATATAGAAACCATACTGCAGGATCTTAAAAACATAAATGATATCGAAGCAGCTATTAAAGACAAACTGGCATATAACGATTCATTAAATCCAAAATACAGATCACTGATGTTTAGTAAGGCTTTTAAATATGAAATTACGGCATACAAAAACCTTGAAAATGAAGGTATTCAAATAATAAAAGACCCTGACATAAAAAACGATATTGTAAGATTATACAATATGAATTATCCCGAATTACAAAATTATATTGATAATTTTAGTAATAATCTAATTGCTTTTTTCAGACCTGAAATGAGAGTAAAATTTAAATTCGATTATACTAATTCTGATGAAGTAATTTACATCCCAATTAATTATGATGAATTAATGAATGACATCGTTTTTATGAACAATGTTTTAACAGCAAAAATAAATTTTCAAAATATTTATCACGCATTAAATAACACAAAATTAGATGTTGAAAATGTCATCAGTAAAATAGATTCAAAACTTCAATATTAATGATTAAATTCTTTCGACAAATTCGCAAATCCCTACTTATGGAAAACAAAACATCTAAATACTTTAAATACGCAATAGGTGAAGTTGTACTTGTGGTTATTGGTATTTTAATTGCCCTTCAAATAAACAATTGGAACCAACATAAAAAAGAACTGGAAAAAGAACAACAAATACTTTTAAGTTTAAAGGAAGAATTTCAGCAAAACATAAATGAACTTGAATTTGACCATAACATAAATTTGAGTTGCATTAATGCTATTGTGACACTCTTAAATTTTGATACCAACCAAGATTTTGAAACAAAAACTATTGATAGCCTGATTGGACAAATATTCAATTTTGCAACTTTTGATGCTAGACTTGGTGTAATGAATGATGTTATTTCATCTGGGAATCTACAATTAATTAGAGACTCAAAGCTACGCTATGCTTTAAATCAATGGACAGGAGAACTAGGCGATTATGCAGAGGATGTAATTATACGCAGAGAATATTGGATTAACAATGTTCCCTCAATAATTAATAAATACATTCCAATTAGAAATGCAGATGCATCAATGGATCGAGAAGATTATAAACGAGATATATTAATTAAACCGATACAGGTACCAAAATCATATTATATTGAATTTCTAAACAAAATGGAAGTAGACAATATGTTTTTTGATTATTATATGAATCAATCTTTTGTAACTATAAATGAAGATCAAATAATGAACTACTTAGAAAACACGTTAACACTTATAGAAGCCAATATTGAATGATTAAAATTTTCAGAAAAATACGCTATAATCTTATGAGTGAAAATAAAACTCGGAAGTATTTTAAATATGCCATTGGTGAAATCATACTAGTCGTGATCGGTATTTTGATTGCTTTACAAATTAATAATTGGAATCAAAAACAACGCAATAAAGAGCTTACCATTGATTATCTTGAAGATTTTAAAAAAGACCTTGTAAACGATACTATAATTTTTAACAGAGCCTTAAAACGTGCTAATAATACAATCCAAAAAGACAAAGCTATTATTGCAGCTAATGATTTTAATTCAATCACAAAAGATTCATTATATGACATATTAAGAATTCATCATTCTATGCGCATCTATCAAATAAATAATTCAACATATACAAAACTATTAAATACTGGTTTTACCGAAGCCAAAGAATACAGAGAGCTATTTAATACCATTAGTTTATACTACACTGTAGAATATAAAATTTATGGTGAATATATTGAATGGGACAAGGAACAAACTATTGATATGAATGACAGTGAGTTTCTGGAATATGACAATATTGACCTTTCAGTATTAAACAAAAGCATTGAAAACACACAATTACCAAATTTAGATGATAATACAAGAAATGAGATAGTGAATTTTATAACATCTAATAAATTCAGAAATAGACTATATGCAGATTATACGCGAAAAGAACGCGTAGTAAACCGCATAATAATTCAAAAAGAATTAGCAACTGGTCTGCTAAAATTAATTGATGCTAAACTAAAAAGCTAACATAAAACAAGAACTAATTATGGGAATATTCTGGGATTTATTACAACAAGACGAATTAGAAAAACAACAAGAACAAGCTGATAGTGTTGAAGAACGTGTCAAGTTATTAGAAGAAGAATTGGCATGTACTAAAGCCTTACTTAAAAAAACATTAATAGCCTTAGAAACACATTTGGTGCAAGATATTGATGGTGATGGTAAAGCAGGATAACAAGTAATTTAAATAAATGGAAACTAAAACCATAATCTATCTAGTTGCCGCTGCGCTAATTTTACGGGTAATAATTAAAGTAATATTTAAGTTCGCTAAAGAAGCTCGTTCAAGTAGCGAATCTGATAATGATATAATTTCCTGATTATTTTGTACCTTTTTATTGAAAAAGATAACAAGTATTAATCATGAAAACATCGTTGCGCTTTAATAATGCCGTCCAAAAATTGTACAATGCCTTTCATAACCACACGCTTCATCCCGAAGATTGTAAACAATGTGCTGTTGGTAATATTTTAAACAATCAAGATTTTTGGAAGCATCTGTCAGATGATCATGGATCATTAACTTTAAATTATGTTGGATTGGTCAATCAAAAATTAGGGAAACGGTTTAACGGCTTTACACCGTTAGAACTCTTGCAACTAGAAAGAACGTTTTTAAAAGGCTGTGGTTATCAATTACCCTTACATCATAAAAATCATAAGCCAAAGAATCCAACACATCCTGATACGCTTTTTAATGGCTTACAGGCTGTTGTCAGTTACATGTGCAAGCTTGACAATATTCCTGACGTCATGGATTGTTCAAGCCTATTCAAATTTAAATCGGAGAAAACCTCTATGAGGTCATTGCAAACAATAGAATAGCATATTTTAAATGAAGTAAATAAAAAAGCCCAACACTTTCATGTTGGGCTTTTTTTTTATTGAATTGGAATTTATCCTCCAAAGTCATCAAATCGAATATGCTCATCTGGGATTCCAAAATCTTCTCCCATTTTCTGAACAGCCTGGTTCATTAATGGTGGACCACAAAAATACAATTCTATATCTTCTGGAGATTCATGATGATTTAAGTAATTATCAATTACGCAATTGTGTATAAATCCAACAAAACCGTCTCCTTCTTCATCATTAATATCCTTTTTAACTTTCCAGTTATCTTCCTCTAAAGGTTCAGATAATGCTAAATAGAATTTAAAATTCGGGAAATCTTTTTCTAATTGTTGAAAATGATCTAGATAGAACAATTCACGTTTAGAACGACCACCATACCAATAGGTAACTTTTCTATTGGTCTTTAATGTTTTGAATAAGTGATACAAGTGTGAACGCATTGGTGCCATACCTGCTCCACCTCCTACATATAACATTTCAGATTCAGACTCGTTGATAAAGAATTCACCATAAGGTCCAGAAATTGTTACTTTATCACCTGGTTTTTGAGCAAAAATATATGACGAAGCAATACCAGGATTAACATCCATCCATCCATTTTTAGCACGATCCCATGGTGGTGTTGCAATACGAACATTCAACATAATCTCACGACCTTCTGCTGGGTAAGAAGCCATAGAATAAGCTCTCTCAACAGTTTCGTCGTTTTTCATAACTAAAGGCCACAATCCAAACTTATCCCATTCTGCTTGGAATTTATCTGGTGTATCATGCTCTTCAGGATGCGCTGTAATATCAATATCTTCATATTTAATAGTACATGGTGGAATTTCAATTTGAATATATCCACCAGCTTTATAGCCCATATCTTCTGGAATTTCAACAACGAATTCCTTGATAAAAGAAGCCACGTTATAATTTCTCACAACAGTTGCTTCCCATTTCTTGATACCAAAAACTTCTTCAGGAATGGTGATTTCCATGTCCTGCTTCACTTTTACCTGACATGATAAACGTGCACCATCTTTTAATTCTTTACGCGTAAAATGAGGTGTCTCTGTTGGTAAAGCTTCTCCACCTCCAGATAAAACATGACATTCGCACTGAATACAGGTTCCACCACCACCACATGCCGACGGTAAAAATATTTTTTGATTACCCAAAGTAGATAGTAAAGTTCCACCTGATGCAACTTCTATTTCCTTTTCACCATTAATTTTAATGGTTACAGGACCAGATGGTGATAATTTTTGCTTTACGAATAATAATAAGGCAACTAATAATATTGTGACTACTAAAAAGGCCACTACTGTTGTTATAACTGTTCCTATTGTACTTGAAGCTAATATCATGTTACTCGATTACTTTTGTATTGTTAGCTAATTCCTTTTCAGTATCATTTAATTCATCAACTTGAGCTGATTTTGTTTCTTTTGCTGCTTCCTCATCGCCTCCAGTAAGCATCCCACCAAAACTCATAAAACCAATAGCCATTAAACCTGTAATAATGAATGTAATTCCTAATCCTCTTAATGCAGGTGGCACATTTGAATAACGGATTTTCTCGCGTATAGCAGCTATCGCTAAAATGGCTAAAAACCATCCTATACCAGAACCTATTCCATACGTAGTTGCTAATCCTAAAGTTGGAATTTCACGAGATTGCATAAATAATGAACCACCTAAAATAGCACAGTTTACAGCAATTAGCGGTAAGAAAATACCTAGTGAATTATATAATGATGGTGAAAATTTTTCTACAACTATTTCTACTAATTGTACCATGGTTGCAATCGTAGCTATAAACATGATAAAGGACAGGAAACTTAAATCATAAGTTGCATATTCTTCTCCTAACCATGATAAGGCACCTGGTTGCAATAAATATTGATCTAACAACCAGTTTAAAGGAACTGTTATTGCTAACACGAATATTACGGCTGCTCCTAAACCAACAGCTGTTGAAACTTTTTTAGATACAGCCAAGTAAGAACACATTCCCAAGAACGTGGCAAATACCATGTTATCTATAAATATTGATTTTAAAAATAATTCTAAATGTTCCATATGTTTTTTAGTATTTAGTATTCAGTTTTCAGCTATCAGTAAGAGCCTACTGCCTCTGTCCGCTGCATACTAATTTTTTTAATGATCTTCTACTAATGCTTTATTTCTTGTACGTTGTACCCAAATAATGATTCCTACAACAATTAACGCCATAGGTGACAACAGCATAAACCCATTGTTTTCATAACCTATTGCATACAATCCTGTTTTTTCAATAGGGTCTCCTAGAACAGGAATTCCTAATAAGGTTCCTGAACCTAGTAATTCTCTAAAAAATCCAACTATTATAAGTATAACACCGTATCCTGCAGCATTACCAATACCATCCAAAAAGGATTTCCATGGTCCATTTCCTAAAGCAAAAGCTTCAAAACGACCCATAATAATACAGTTCGTAATTATTAATCCAACGAATACAGATAGCGTTTTACTTAACTCATAAGCAAATGCTTTTAATACCAAATCCACTATAATCACCAATGTAGCAACTACTATTAGTTGCACGATAATTCTAATTTTATTAGGGATTATATTTCGCATTAATGAAACCACTACGTTTCCAACACCTAAAACAAATAATACCGAAATAGACATAACTATTGACGCTTCTAATTCGGCAGTAATTGCTAAAGCAGAACAAATCCCTAATACCTGAATCGTAATTGGATTGTTATCCGCTAATGGATCAGTAATTAATTTGGCGTCTTTTTTTGATAAAAGTCCCATAAATTAGTTGTTTTTTAAATTTTTAAAATAAGGTTCGTAAAGCCTCAAATCGCTTTTAACCATAGCAGAAACGCCATCACCAGTAATAGTAGCACCTGCAATAGCATCTACTTCATTATCCATTTTATCTTTGTTTGTTGGGTCTGCGTTACTTTTGGAAACTGTAACACCAACAAAATTGCCATTACCATCCAATAAGTGTTCACCAATGAAGTCATCCATAAAATAGCGTTGCTTAATATTGGCACCCAGACCAGGTGTTTCACCTTTATGGTCAAAATAGGCACCACGAATTACCATATCTTCATCAACAGCTACATATCCCCAAATGGCATCCCAAAGACCTTTACCATAAATTGGTGCTATATAATAAGTCTGACCATCTTTTTCTCCAATAAATAATGGCAAGCGTCTTGAATAATCATCTTTTTTTGCTAATGATTTCTCTTTCTTTACATCAATTAAATAAGCTTGGTCATTTTCAGTTACTTCACCATCTTGAATAACCAATTGTTTCGTAATGTATTCTGAAAATGCTTGAGGTGCTTTATCAGTAGATATAAAAACGGCACTACCTTCGTCATTCGCGTTGACACCCATAGCATATAAAATATTTTGTTGCTTTTCTAAACGCTTATTTTCAGAAATAGTTGGCTCTAATGACGATGCCATAAAAGCCAATAAAGAACCTACAACTATTACCATTGCAATGGCAAATATTATTGTATATATATTTGAATCTGTTTTATTACTCATAATTACGCCGTTTTAACTTTTAAACGCTTCATACGTCGTTTTACATTTCCTTGAACTACGTAGTGATCAATTGTTGGTGCAAATACATTCATAAGAAGTATAGCCAACATGACACCCTCTGGATAAGCCGGATTAAATACTCGAATTAAAATTGAAATAAATCCAATTAAAAATCCGTAATACCATTTCCCTTTATTGGTTTGCGAAGCTGTTACCGGATCTGTGGCCATAAATACTGTACCAAAAGCAAAACCACCAATTAGTAAATGATGCCACCACATGGTACTCATTAATCCATAAAATTTACTGGATTCCGTTATCCAACCAGCATCTACAACACCATTGAAAATTAATCCCATAGCCAATGCTCCTAATACAGAAGACAGCATTATTCTCCAACTTCCTATCTTGGTGAAGATTAAAAATAAGCCCCCTAAAAGAATTAATAATGTAGATGTTTCACCAACCGAACCAGGAATAAATCCGTAAAACATATCAGCAACAGAATATCCTAAATCCTTACCTTGAGCCAAACCACCTAAAATAGTTTCTCCTGAAATAGCATCTAGTTCCGCACCATCTGCAATCTTTTGAGCACGTTCCACAGCACCATGAACCCAAACTTTATCTCCTGACATCCAAGTTGGATAAGCAAAGAATAAAAAGGCACGAATAGTTAATGCTGGATTAAGAATATTCATTCCTGTTCCGCCAAAAACTTCTTTTCCAATGACAACACCAAATGCAACAGCAACTGCCAACATCCAAAGCGGTGTATCTACTGGTACTATTAATGGCACTAGCATTCCCGTTACCAAATAACCTTCCTCTACTTCGTGCTTTTTAATAACAGCAAATAAGAACTCGATGGCTAAACCAACACCATAAGACACAATTACTAATGGTAAAATTTTAATTAAACCAATGTAAAATGCATCCCAAGATAAAAACTCTACTGGCGTACCAAATGCGGCATAATGCTGATAACCTGCATTAAACATACCGAATATTAAACACGGTACCATTGCCATGATTACCGTATTCATAGTACGCTTTAAATCGTCTGCAACCTTAATGTGAGTACCATTATGTGTAGTCTCATTAGGTAAGTATAAAAAAGTATGTAACGCATTAAATGCTGGAGCCATTTTGGTTCCTTTATACTTTTCTTTTAAATTATGTAATGTACTTTTTAAACCCATAGCTATGTTATCCTATTTCTTTAATCATTACGTCCAACCCTTTTCTTATAATCTCTTGATGTGGTTGTTTTGACACACATATAAATTCTGTTAGAGCAAAATCTTCTGGTGCCACCTCATACATTCCTAATGCTTCCATTTCGTCCAAATCACTATACATGCAAGCTTTTAAAATTTGCAATGGATATATATCTAATGGAAAAACCTCTTCATAATTACCGGTTAACACAAAAGCACGATGTTCACCATTAGTGTTAGTATCTAATTCATACTTTTTATTTGGTGTTAACCACGAAAATGTCATCGCTCTCGAAGTTGAAACCTTATTAAATACAGGTTTATTCCACCCAAAAAACTCATAATCATCACCTTCAGGAATTACGCTAATTGTATTGCTGTAGTAATCTAATGCCCCATCTGGTTTTACTTGTTTGCCTGTAAGCACATTACCAGAAATTATGCGGTCATTACCATCCTTATCAACACCATTATCATATACCATTGTAGCTACTTCACTACCAATTTTCGTTCTAAAATATCTTGGCTTTTTAACTGAAGAACCAACAAGAGCAACAATACGCTCTGCATTAAACTTACCAGTTAATAACAGCTCTCCTATAATTACTAAATCTTGTGCATTGACTGTCCAAACTGTTTCACCTTTATTTACAGGATCAATTTTATTAATTAAAGTTCCAACATTCCCTGAAGGATGAGGACCCGTTACTGTGTGAAGTGTAATACCATTTAAACCAGACAATGGTGAATTGGCATTTTTACCAACAGAAACATGAACCTGACCTTCAGTCATTTTTCCTAAAGCAGTTATTGCAGCTTGCAATTCAGCTTCCTTACCTTGCAACACATAATCTAAATCTGCCGCTAAAGGGGCACTTGCATAACCTGAAATAAAAATAGCCTTTGGAGCTCTCTCTGGGTTAGCAATAATATCATACGGACGTTGCTTAATAAATGACCAACAACCTGTTGCCAATAAGTGCGCTTTTAAAGCATTCCCATCGGCAGCATCCAAATTGAATTTGCCATTATCTTGATAAGCTTGTTCTTTATCAGCTTGAATTTTAACAGCCATGATACGTCTTCGCTCTCCACGAACTACCTCAACAACCTCTCCAGAAACAGGAGCTACAAATTTAATAGCCTCAATATCTTTGTTATAAAAAACAGGTTGCCCTGCTTTAACTTTGTCCCCAACTTTGGCAATTAATTTTGGAATTACGCCGTGAAAGTCTTCAGGTCTAATGGTGCATGTATTGCTAATTATAGCATTTTCAGTTGCTTTTTCAGCAGCACCCTTAAGTTTAATGTCTAGACCCTTTTTAATCTTAATGTCGTTTGACATGCTTATAAATCTATTTGTTAATAGTAAAATATAAATGTGATTTTCAATAAACTCGAAAAATCCGTGCAAATTTACGAATTTCTATATGAAAAAATGCTAGAGATGAATGACTTTTGTTATTTATATTAGTTCTAAATAACAAGATGCCATTAGGCACAAAATTTGCTTATCTTTATGCTTCAAATTACATTTTCAATGATTAAAAGAACTTTATTCTATATTGGTTTTCTATTTCTAGTTTGCAACCTATACTCACAAGTTGAAACAGAACTAAATCCGCCTGACCATATAAAAACCATAACATTTCAAGGCAATACGCAAGAAAGTCAATTGCCACTTTTAAGGCTTGGAGAAAACCTTTTATTGGAGTTTGATGTTCTAAATGGTGACGAAGAAGATTTTTATTATAAAATTGAACATTATGATTATGATTGGTCACCATCGCAGCTCATGAAAACAGAGTTCTTAAATGGCTATGACAATCAGCGGATTAGACATTATGAGAACTCATTCAACACCTATCAAATATATTCTCACTACACTTTAAGACTACCAAACGAACGGACTCGAGGCTTAAGGGTTTCTGGTAATTACATGGTTAAAGTATTCAATGATTTAGATGAATTGGTGTTCTCTAGACGATTTATGGTTCATGAAAATGCTGCAAATGTTGGTGTCTCAATCAAGCGATCCAGAGATGTCAATTTCATTGACGAAAAGCAAAGTGTCGATATTGTAATCAACTCCAATAACATTCAATTTACAAATCCAACGCAAACGGTCAATACAGTCATCATCCAAAACAACAACCTTAACACAGCCATTTACAATGTAAAACCCCAATACACCATTGGTAATGAGTTAATATATAAATACAATACTGAAACCAGTTTTTTTGCGGGAAACGAGTATTTCTTCTTTGAAAACAAAGATGTTCGTGGTGCCACTTCATCAATTCAGTTTATAGAATTGGGTGATTTATACAATAATTATCTCTTTGCCAATATTGTTAGAAAAAACAGACCTTACACCTACAACCCTGATATTAACGGAAACTTTCTTATTACAGCTATCGATGTAGAGAAACCTTATATTGAGGCAGATTATGTTTGGATTCACTTTGCATTATCCATGAACAAACTCCCAAGCAACAAATCTGTTCATGTTTATGGTAACTTTAATAATTACGATATTAATGAGAGCACAGAAATGACCTATAACGACCAGCAAAATCTCTACCAAGTTCCTATTTTGCTAAAACAAGGTTTTTACAACTACAAATATGTTGTTGTTGACAAAAAAACAAACAAACTGGATGAGGGAGCTATAGGCGGAAATTTTTGGCAAACCGAAAATGACTACAAAGTGATAGTCTATTATCGTGATTTGGGAGCTAGGTATGACCGTATTGTAGGAGTTGGACAAGGAAATTCCGTTGATATATCTAACTAATGAGGTATTTAATCGACTAAATCACTATTTTTTTTATTATCCCTTTAATTTTACTATTTTAGCTACAAGCTAATCCCTTTGATTTCCTATAATAGCATGGTTCAACAAGTAACAAAAGGCATAAAAATTTCGGTTGAAACAAATTTTGAAGGTACATTTTATAAAAACTATAAAATACAATTTGCCTATGGTTATAAGGTAACTATTGAGAATCAAAGTAAAGATTCAGTTCAATTGTATGCTAGAGAGTGGAATATTTTAGATGCGCTTAACAATACTGAAGTTGTTTCGGGCGAAGGCGTTATAGGCAAAAAACCAGTTCTAAAACCTGGCGAATCACACACATACACGTCTGGTTGTTTATTAACTTCTCCTTTTGGCGCCATGCAAGGCTATTACAGCATGATTAATTTAGCTTCTACTAAAAAGTTTAAGGTCGGCATTCCTAGTTTCAAATTAAGCGCACCTTTCGCATTAAATTAGTCTTTCTTTTAAAACAAATTTGTAAGTTTTCTCGTTTTGCATGATATGAAAGAATTTGCAATTTGAGTAATGGACAAATTCATAAGGTTCTTGATGATTAAATCCGAAATTATCATTTATATATATACCTTCAACATCAACGCGACCATTAGGTGCAATTCTTCGATATCGGTATTCGTATTCATTGATTGAAGTATGCAATTCAAACCAAGCTCCAGCAGCAATGCCACTTAACCATTGGGCGTTTTCATGTTTCTCATCGTTATATTTTGGCAGTTGTGTTCCCTTATAATTAGGTTTGAATTCTTTTAAACCATCTAAAAAACAAGCTCTATTTATGTTTCCAACCGAGCCTTTAAATTCTGATATCACACCTGTTTCATCTACTTTATAAACTTTATTTTCAGTATCAGCTAAAACCACATTACCCACTGTACTTGGTGTAAACCATTTTGATTGCATGAGTTTATTCTTAATTTTTGAATTAGTTATTGAAGAGATTAGTGTATCTGTAACAAAGCGTGCACAATTACAAGCATCAACCTCAAATGCAGCATATTTAATGAAGTGCTTATTTTGCATGTGAGTTATATGACTTCTAGCAGCTTGGTAATTAACATCAACACACACTGATGCATACAATGTACCATCGCCATGAGTAAGTTTTGGATGTGTACCCAAAAAATGCAAAATAGCTTCAAGATTCACTATATCGTCATTTTTTATTTCAGCTATTAAGGGGAAGTCTAATTCACAATCTGTATCCTTGCCTCTAACTCTACCATTGGGCTCTGGAGTTATATAGCGACCAAAATCATGATACTCTAACTCTCCTGTTTCTTTACTAATTAAAACTAAAGCGGCATGACCTGCTCTCACATGAGTTTTATTACCTATCCCCAAATACTTTAAATAGGTAGAATACCATTCTTCAGCATGCAAAACAATAGTTTCAGGGTAAGCTAAAGTTAAAATAATAGCATCGTTATTCATTAACTAGCTGGTACTTGATTTAATATTTTTTCACTTTGGTTATTGGTGGCTAGATCTTCGTAATACATTCTTATTGTTGCATCTTGTTTTTCAACTCGAGTAATACTCGTCGTCTTTACAAAGCCACGATTCATAATAACACCATAATCATTATTTCCTTTTCCGGCTGTTTTATGAAAAAGCGCAAGCGATTCTGAATTCAATTTGTTTTCACTTTTAAAATCATTAAACCACTGCATACGCTCTTCTCTCATTTTTACATTGAATAGTGTTGATGAAGACCAAATATGCGATTCTTTTTCTAACGATTTAAAGTGTTTTTGATGACCGTCCCAAACTAATTCATAAAACTCAAGTTGGTTTGTCCAATCCACAATCACCATTGTAAATGGCTCAATATCATTAAGATTATAATTATCAATTGCTTCTACAATAGTAACAGAGGACAATAAATCTTTAACTACAATACCTCTGCTCTGTCTGTAACTTGGTTTTCTTTCATGAATATCGAAACCACCATTTAGCAAACATATACAACGATTTTTTTCGCTTAATCCAACCCAAGTTCCTCCAGATTCAACATCCCTTGGATACAGAAGCTGGGTATCATTATATACATAAAATTCAGGAGGTGTAGAAACTCGAGATGGTGCTTCATCTCTATTAGAATAAAGAACAAAATCGGTTTTTCCTAATGGTGTTAAAGTAACGGTACACATAAAAATCAATAGTCTGAATTTATCTGGGCAACTTACAAAATTTCAAAAACTTTTAACGTGCTTTTAAGAGGCTTTCTTTCAAAAAAATAGCTAAAAATATCGTACCTTTGCGGCTCGAAAATTATACTAATTGAAAAAATAAATACCCATGGGAAAAGGATTTTTTAATGTACCAATAGCTGTTAACGAACCTGTAATGTCTTATGCACCAGGTTCAGCAGAACGCGAAGCAGTATTGAAAGCATATAAAGAGATGTTTAACAGCAAAATTGATGTGCCAATGTACATTAATGGTAAAGATGTTACAACTGGGAACACACAAACCATGTCACCTCCTCATGATCACCAACATATAGTTGGAACTTATCATAAAGCTGAAAAATCTCATATTGATGAAGCTATTGCTACGGCTTTAGAAGCTCGTAAAACGTGGTCACAATTACCTTGGGAACAACGTGCTGGTATTTTCTTAAAGGCTGCCGAATTAATCGCAGGACCTTATCGTGCAAAAATTAATGCAGCTACCATGATAGCACAGTCTAAAACTATTCATCAAGCAGAAATTGATGCCGCTTGTGAGCTTATAGATTTCTTGCGTTTCAATGTTCAGTTTATGACTGACATCTACATGGAACAACCTGAAAGTACAAGTGATGCTTGGAACCGTATTGAGTATAGACCATTAGAAGGTTTTACATATGCGGTTACACCATTTAACTTTACAGCAATTGCTGGAAACCTTCCGGCTTGTATGGCATTAATGGGTAATGTTGTGGTTTGGAAGCCAAGTGACAGCCAAATTTATTCGGCTAAAGTAATTATGGATGTGTTTAAAGAAGCTGGTGTGCCTGATGGTGTAATTAATGTTGTATTTGGAGATCCAGTAATGATTACCAATACAGTTATGGCAAGCCCTGACTTTTCTGGTTTACATTTCACAGGCTCTACATTTATCTTTAAAGAGCTTTGGAAACAAATAGGAAATAATATTCACAATTATAAAACCTACCCAAGAATTGTGGGTGAAACAGGTGGAAAAGATTTCATCGTTGCACACAAATCGGCTAACGCAAAACAAGTAGCTACAGCTATTACTCGTGGTGCATTTGAGTTCCAAGGTCAGAAATGTAGTGCAGCATCTCGAGCTTACATACCGAATAATTTATGGGATGACGTTAAGAACTATGTAATAGAAGATGTGAAATCTTTCAAAATGGGTTCTCCAGAAGATATGAGTAATTTCATTACAGCTGTAATTCACGAAGGGTCTTTTGATAAATTAGCAAAATATATTGATGCCGCAAAAGCTGATGCCGATGCAGAAATTATTGTTGGAGGAAATTATGATAAATCAAAAGGCTACTTTGTTGAGCCTACTGTAATTGTTACAAGTAATCCAAAATATAGTACGATGTGTACTGAATTATTTGGCCCTGTAATTACTATTTATGTATATGATGCCAATCAATATTCTGAAACCTTAAAATTAGTTGACGAAACTAGCGAATATGCTTTAACAGGTGCTATTTTAGCTACAGATCGTTATGCTATTAACGAGGCAACAACTGCTTTACAAAATTGTGCTGGAAACTTCTATATTAACGATAAACCAACTGGTGCTGTTGTTGGGCAACAACCATTTGGTGGCGCTAGAGCTTCGGGAACAAATGACAAAGCGGGTTCTGCTCAAAACCTATTACGTTGGGTTTCACCTAGAATGATAAAAGAAACCTTTGTAACACCAACAGATTATCGCTATCCATTTTTAGGATAAAAAACTGTAAATAAACATCTTAAACGAAAGCTACTCAAAATATGAGTAGCTTTTTTTATGAAAAATTGCTACATTTATAACATTGCTAATTAACCAATTTATGAAAAAAATTACGTTCTTATTTATTTTAGTTTTTACTGTGACACTTCATGCTCAAACACCTGGTGGAGAAAGTGCTATCACAACAATTGATGCGACTATACCATATCAAGGCTTTGGAGAATCTTTAGCATTATTAGGATCAGGTGAGTACAAAATTTACTACGATAATGTTGATGGCGTTTTGGATAAACCTATTTTTTTCGTTGATGGTTTTGACCCTAATGATACGCGCGACATAGATGCTATGTACAGTTTATTGAATTATGGAAATTCAGGTGAAAATTTAGGTGATACTGTAAGAGATGAAGGGTATGATTTAGTAGTTTTAAATTTCCCTGAAGAATACTTAAGCCCAACTGACGGAACGACTATGATAAAAGGTGGAGCCGATTTCATTCAGCGCAATGCATTTATTTTAGTTGAGCTAATAAATACCATTAACCAAAGCAAAGTCATGGGTGCAGAAGAAAATGTCGTAATTGGACCAAGTATGGGTGGATTGATATCACGATATGCTTTGGCATATATGGAAAGTCAGAGCATAGATCATGATACGAGACTTTATATTTCGTTCGACTCACCGCATTTAGGAGCCAATGTTCCTATTGGCATTCAATATTTATTTAATTATATGGTTAATGGTGAACCAGGTATTTCGGAAGCCGAACCATTAGTTTCTGGTTTGTTAAATAGTGCTGCAGCGAAACAAATGTTAATTGATCATTATCTAGGACATGTTGATTCTGGTGGGATTAACCAAGATGGTACGTCACCCACTCCAAAAGGCGCTCCTAATTTTAGAGACAGCTTTCAAAGTGAACTCGATGGCCTTGGTTTTCCTCAAAATGTTCGAAATGTATCTATCACAAACGGAAGCGGAACAGGCCAATTAACTGGAACACCAGGTATGGAACTTATTAATCATACTTTTAATACGGGTATGACAAGTGGATTTAATACACGAGCCATTATTAGAGTCAATTTTACACCTGATGCCAATCAAAATATTGAAGTTACTGATTTTGTTGGGCAAGCTTTCATTTTTATTGGTTGGGTTACTGGCTTTGAGTATAGTGCATCAGCAGAATCTACAAGCACATCAGATGGTCTGGACAGTGCTCCTGGAGGGCAATTTGATTTATATGCTTTTGATGACGGAACAAACCCATTAATTACAGAGTTTGTTGATAATTTGAATTCGCAATATTTTAATTTCATTCCCACATTAAGTGGTTTAGCAATAAGTAGCGAAACGGATTGGTACACGATTCCTGATGCTAACGATGCACCATTTGCCAACACCTACATACCAACCAACAATGAACCACACGTCACTCTAACTGATGGAAACGTCGCTTTTGCTCTAGAAGAAATTAGAAGCGAAACTCTCAATGTTTCACAAAGCTTAATAGCTATAAACGACATGATGCTCCAACAAAATCCTGTTCACAACCAAATCACATTATTGAGTGAGCGAAATCACTACAATTCTTCCGTATCAATTATTGATATGACTGGACAAGTTGTTTTTAATGAAAAAATAGACATAGCAAACAAAACGGATATTAGCATAAACCTACCTTCTGGGATGTACGCCATGCAAATTAACACAACAGATAATTCATTAAAAACAATGAAGCTAATTGTTAATTAACTATTAACCCTTAAATTTAATTGGCAAGTGAACAACCTTTTTAGTTTCAAAGAAATCTTCATCAAAATAATCTGAAATATTGTAGATTTCTGCTGTTTTATAATCTTGAAGTTCTTCAGACAAATCACCACCTTTTAAATATAGTATGCCATTTTTTAAATCGTGGTTTTGTTTTTTGGCAACTTTTCCTTTTATCCAATGAACAAACGTTGGCATAGCAGCTACAGCACGACTTATTATAAAATCATAAGTATCGTTAACGTCCTCTACACGCGAATGAGAGGTTTTTACATTTTCCAATCCTAGTCCTTCAACAACTTCATTGACAACTTTTAACTTTTTAGCTATACTATCTACTAAATGAAAAGAACATTGGGGAAATAAAATGGCTAACGGAATTCCCGGAAAGCCACCACCCGTTCCAACATCCATGATTTTAGTTTCAGGTTTAAATTCAATAATCTTGGCGATGGCTAATGAATGTAAAACATGACGTAAATACAACTCATCAATATCCTTTCTAGACACCACATTAATCTTCAAATTCCAATCTTGATAGAGAGACTCTAATTGCTTGAATTTCAATACCTGATCGTCTGTTAAATTTGGAAAATATTTCAGAATAAGCTCCATTTTATTGAATTTTCAACAAAAGTAACCATTTTTTGTGCATATTTTTATGAAAACTTTATAGAAGAGGATACAGATAATGGTTATCTTTGGAGATTATAAAATTATTTTATTTTTCATAATTTTATTTTTATTTAATAGCAATAATATGACTCAACAAACAGTATCTTTTTCAAGAAAAGATCCAGCAAATTTTTTTAGAACGCTTAACAAGCGTGTCAATAATTATTTTAAAGAAAATGACATAAAGAAAACCGGAAACTGGAAATTGTATGCAAAGGCCATATTTATGTTTACCTTGCTTTTAGGTCCTTTTGTATTACTACTAACGGTTAACCTACCTGTTTGGTTACAAATTATTTCAATGGTTATTATTGGTGTAGGAATAGCAGGTGTTGGTATGAATGTTATGCATGATGCTAATCACGGTTCTTTTTCAAGCAAGAAATGGGTAAATAAATTAATGGGTAGTAGTATCCATATTTTAGCTGGTAATGATTATAATTGGAAAGTGCAACACAACGTCTTGCATCACACATATACAAATATCCAAGGACATGATGAAGATATAGATGCTGGAAGAATTATTCGCTTTTCAAAACATGCAAAATGGTTTAAAATTCATAAGTACCAAAAATATTACGCTTTCTTTTTATATGGTTTCTTGACTGTCAATTGGGCATTAACAACCGATTTTAAACAAACCTATCAATATCTTAAACGAAAATTATCTTATGGTGATTTCCCTAGTCCTGCTACGCAATGGACTAAGCTAATTATTGGAAAAATAATTTATTATTCCATTTGGGTAGTTTTACCGTTAATGTTAGGTTATGCTTGGTGGCAAGTACTGATTGGGTTCTTTATCATGCATTATACAGCAGGAATAATTTTGAGTGTTATTTTTCAGTTAGCTCACGTTATGCCAAATACTGAAATGCCTTTACCTGATGAAAATGGTAGCATGAAAAACACATGGGCTATACATCAATTGTTTACAACATCTAATTTTTCTCCTAAAAGCTGGATTGTTGAGTTTTACACAGGTGGATTAAACAGACAAGTAGAGCATCACTTATTTTCAAATATTAGCCATGTACATTATAGAGATATTGCTAAAATTGTAAAAGAAACGGCAAATGAATTTAGCTTACCTTACAACGAATACAATTCTATTTGGAAAGCCATCGCAGAACATTACCAGCAATTAAAAACACTTGGTCATAAACCGAGTATGGCCTAATTTTTATAATGTCAGAAACAGCAATTACAAAAAGTTCACTTTCAGACAGAGTACTGAACATGTCCACATCTGCCACTTTAGCTATGGCAGCAAAAGCTCGTGAATTACGAGCTGAAGGCAAAGATATAATAGGCTTGAGTTTAGGCGAGCCTGATTTTAACACACCTGATTACATTAAAGAAGCAGCCATACAGGCCATTCATGATGATTACAATGCCTACACACCAGTAGATGGTTATGTGGAGCTAAAAGAAGCCATCATTACGAAGTTTAGACGAGACAATAATCTTAATTATACGTTACCACAAATTGTGGTATCTACAGGAGCAAAACAAGCCTTATATAATGTTGCTCAAGTAATGCTTAATCCTGGGGATGAAGTTATTTTACCTTGCCCTTACTGGGTAAGCTATGCTGATATTGTTAAGCTAGCCGAAGGTGTGCCAGTGGAAGTTCAAACAAGTATTGCGACTGATTTTAAAATCACAGCTGAACAGCTAGAAGCTGCTATCACACCAAAAACTAAAATGCTCTGGTATAGTTCGCCATGCAATCCTAGTGGTTCATTATACAGTAAAGAAGAACTGCGTGCTTTAGCTGATGTACTTAAAAAACATCCAGATATTTATGTGGTTTCAGATGAAATCTATGAACATATTAATTTCACTGAAAAAGGCCACACAAGTATGGCTGAATTTAGTGATATGTACAACCGAACGATTACCATAAACGGTGTTTCAAAAGCATTCGCAATGACAGGATGGCGTATTGGCTATATTGGCGCTCCAGAAACAATAGCTAGAGCTTGTAATAAAATGCAAGGTCAGGTAACTAGTGGTGCAAATTGTATTGCGCAACGCGCTGTAATTACAGCTTTAAATGAATCGCCTTCTCGAGTTGACTACATGATACAGGAATTTAAAACCCGTCGTGATTTAGTTCTAAAACTGCTAGATGATGTGCCTGGGTTTATAACCAACACACCTGAAGGTGCATTTTATGTATTTCCTAATATTTCTGCTTTCTTTGGAAAAACTTTAAGAGGAAAAACGATTAACAATGCCACGGATTTCTCATTATATTTGCTAGAAGAAGCTTTAGTTGCTACCGTAACAGGTGACGCTTTTGGTAATCCTGATTGTATTCGCATTTCTTATGCAGCAAGCCAAGAACAAATTGTTGAAGCTATAAAGCGGATAAAAAGAGCTGTCAGCTAAAAATAATTTACACGTATCTAAATTCTTATCTAGTCCGTTTATCAATCAGACAGCTACTTTTTTCTACTATTTTGTCTGCATACTTTTTAATAGAAATATATAAATACTGATAAAATAAGCGACATTATTAATCCAAATAATATTAGTATTTTTCTTCTTTTACTGCGTTGCTCTTTTTGTAAACGTTCTCTTATTTCACGCAGTACTTGCGGTGAAG
The DNA here is from genome assembly GCF_012931685.1 of Hanstruepera ponticola. Classification (GTDB taxonomy): domain Bacteria; phylum Bacteroidota; class Bacteroidia; order Flavobacteriales; family Flavobacteriaceae; genus Hanstruepera; species Hanstruepera ponticola. The sequence continues at coordinate 1,278,081 of NZ_JABANC010000001.1, read as the reverse complement.
CTTCACCTATTTTAAATTCAGTGTCTGTAGTTTTATAACCTGTTAAAGAGTGTTTTTTATTTCTTATTTCAGATAACATATTCTTGTTATTTTTAAGAATAGTTATCATTGATTGAGCAGATCCTCCAAATCCCATATTCATCAATTTTAAAATATTATCCGTTGTAATTTCAGTGAAGTATTATCAACAAAAAAAGTTGTTGATTACTATAAAATCATGTGGTGTTATGAGGAAATCCAATTAACACACAGTAAAAGTTCAATAAGCACTTATACTATATATGTAGATAAAATTTAAAAAATGTTACAGGAATATATTCAGATAACGATGATTAGATGAAAAACACCAAGAATGCAGTCAAAAATAGCGCTATCTTCAAAGTAAAGTCAACATTAGATTCTGTATTGTAAAAACGACTTTTTATGTTTTGCCTTTTACCAAAAAGGGTATGATCAGAATAATTTAAGCTGTCAATTGAAGTACAGGCTTTATAATTTGACGTTAAAAATCCCATAGGTTTATTATGAATAATTTCATGCTCGCTTATGGAAAGCGACTCTATTTCTTGATTTGTTAAAACTAATTCCATGATTTTGGTTTTTAAATTGGTTACATAATTAAGACGAGCCATTTTAAAAATTGTTACAACAATCAAAAAATTAATTTACTAGCGATTCCTCCAAAAGAATGGCGTCAATAATATGAGTACTGTGAATAGTTCCAACCTTCCAATTAACATTAAGAAGGCGCTCCACCATTTTCCTAAAGCCGGTAATGCCGCATAATTATTTACAGGTCCAAAATCACCCAATGCAGGACCAACGTTACCCAAACTCGAAGCAGCCAAACCAATAGCTGATTGAAAATCAATATTAAACATTGAAAAAACTAAAGCACCAACAATAAAAGATAACATATAGAGAATAAAGAATGCTAGTATATTGAAGACAATATCTCCGGAAACCGATTTGGTATTATAGCGTACGGGAAGTATAGCATTTGGATGTAATGAGCGCCTAAATTCTACAAATCCATTTTTTATCATCAATAAATGTCTTACTACTTTTACACCACCTGAAGTACTTCCTGCCGAACCACCCAAAAACATCAATCCAAAGAAAAACACAACCAAGAATGGTGTCCAAAGCGTGTAATCGGCCGTCACAAAACCAGTTGTTGTTACAATTGCCAATACTTGAAAAAGCGCATGCCTAAATGCACTCTCGCCAGCTCCAAAAATCATAGGATGAGAAATTGAAGACAAGGTTGGATCTGACTTAAAATAAATTATCAACGATGCTATAATTGTAAAAACCAATATAAATTTGAAGTACAATTTAAACTCTTCATCTCGGATAATTTTTTGCACTTTTCCTTTAAAAGCAAAATAGCTTAAAACGAAGTTTGTTCCCGCCAAAAACATAAATACTATGATAATGTACTGAATGATTGGCTGGTCATTCCAATGTGCTACACTCGCATTTTTAGTTGAAAAACCACCAGTAGACAAAGTACTCATAGCATGATTAATAGCATCAAAAAATGACATTCCTGCTACTTTTAACAATATGGTTTCAACAGCTGTATACCCGAAATATATTAACCATAAGCGTTTAGCTGTATCGGTAATCCTGGGATGGAGTTTATCAGCACTTGGACCAGGCGCTTCAGCAGCAAATAACTGCATGCCACCAATTCCTAAAAGCGGTAATATGGCAACTGCGAGAACTATAATTCCCATACCTCCTATCCAGTGCGTTAAACTTCGCCAAAACAATACACCGTAAGGAACAGCTTCTATATCATCCAAAATGGAAGCACCAGTTGTTGTGTAACCTGACATAGTCTCAAAAAATGCATTGGTAAACTCTGGAATGGCACCTGTTAAAACATATGGCAGCGTGCCTGATAAAGCCATAATAATCCACCCAAAGGTAACAACGACATAGCCTTCACGTTTGTTCATTTCTTTTCTATGATCTCTAGTTTTGAACATAAGAAATGCACCAATGGCTATAATAATGATTCCTCCTAACAATAGATTATTAGTTACACCATCCTTATAAATAAAGCTTACTAATGCAGATAATAGAATGAAACCACCGTTGAACAGTAGTAATAATCCAAAAAAATGAAAAATGATTTTGTAATTAAGCTTCATATTATAAAAAGAGCTTTTCTACCTCAACAATTGATCGCGGCAAGCCACAAATAACAACCCGATCACCTTCTTGTATTTTAAAATCTCCTAAAGCAATATAACCAATATCATCGCGAATAACACCACCAATGATAGCTGATCTTGGAAAACCAACATCCTTGATAAACTTATTACAAATTTTGGATGATGGTTTTACTTTGAACTCCAATAATTCAGCATCCATATTATTCAGCTTGGTCATGGCTACCACTTCGCCACGTCTTACATATCTAAAAATATTATTGGCAGCTAGTAGCTTTTTGTTTATCAGAGTATCAATACCTATGGATTGGGATAACTCAAAATAATCCATATTCTCAACAAGAGCTATTGTTTTTTTTACATTTTTTGATTTCGCAACTAGACTTGACATAATGTTGATTTCACTATTACCAGTAACAGCAATAAAGGCATCCATATCACTAATATTTTCTTCATCAAGTAAATCCACATTTCGTCCATCACCATTAATAACCAACACATTAGGTAATTCATCAGCTAAATCAAAGGCTCTATTTTTATCTTTTTCTATTAATTTGATGTTCAAGTTACTGTTTGCCAGATCGCGTGCTGTTTTGTATCCAATTTTACTACCGCCCAAAATCATAACATTCTTGATGTCAGTATTAATCTTACCAGTAATCTTACAGAGTTCTTCGGCACCACCTTCAGAGGTTATAAAAACCACATGATCACCTTCTTTCAACATCGTATCTCCTCTTGGGATAATAGTGTATTGTGTTCCAAAACGTTGAATGGCAATGGGTACAAAATGAATTTCAGGAAAAATTTGAGCAGCCTCTTTTACAGTTTTACCTGCAAAAGCCATCGTTCTAGAAAGATCCAATCCCACCATAGTCAAAGCGCCATCTTCAAAAGCATAGGTATCACTAAAGGCCGATTGATCTAATAATAATTTGATTTCAGATGCTGCTAACGCTTCAGGCGAAATCAATTCATCTATTCCAAACTTGGTAAAGCCAACCTCATCCTTATGATTTATGAATTCTGTATTTGATATTCTTGCAATGGTTCGTTTGGCACCCAATTGCTTTGCCAATACACAAACTGTAATATTAGTAGTTTCAGAAGAGGTAACTGCAATTACTAAATCACTTGTATTGACACGCGCATCCTTTAAAATAGAAATAGATGTTGCATCGCCTTTTATAACCTTGATATCAAGATGATTATCTGCATAGAGCAAACTATCTTTATTCGTATCTATAAGTGTGATTTCTTGTGATTCAAAAGACAATAATTTTGCTAAATGAAATCCAACTTCACCAGCACCAGCAATAATTATTTTCATGTGTAGTATTACTAAAAAGTAGTACAAATATAAAGCAAAAATAACTATTGCCATATTAATTAAAGGTATTATAATAAATTACTAACTAGTTGCTTAATGCCTTGTTAATAGTTTATATTTGCGAAAAAAATACAGTTTGTCAAAAGTTAAACCATATAAGGATAGTGATCTTGGTAAGAAGGAACAAGTAGCTAAAATGTTTGATAATATTTCCGGAGATTACGATGGATTGAATCGTGTTATATCATTTGGAATTGATATATCTTGGCGAAAAAAAGTAGTTGCAATAGTTAGTGAGAAAAACCCAGAAAATATTCTTGATATTGCAACAGGAACAGGAGATTTAGCAATTAATCTTACTGAAACCAATGCCAAAACCATTATTGGGTTAGATATTAGTAGTGGCATGCTCGAGATTGGAAAACAAAAAATCAGAAAAAAAGGGTTAGAAAATACAGTAGAATTGGTTTTGGGTGATTCCGAAAACATGCCTTTTGAAGATAATTATTTTGACGCCATCACTGTAGCATTTGGCATCCGTAATTTTGAAACTCTTGAAAAAGGACTAGCTGAAATTTATCGTGTTCTTAAACCTGGTGGTACGTTTGTAATACTTGAAACATCAATACCTACAAAAACACCTTACAAACAGGGTTATAATTTCTACACAAAAAATATTTTACCTATAATTGGCAAAGTATTTTCTAAAGACAAAAGTGCTTACAAATATTTATGTGAATCTGCATCTGTTTTTCCTTATGGTGAAGCTATGAACAATATTTTACGTAAAATTGGGTTTATTAATGTTAATGATTTGCCACAAACTTTTGGTGTGGCAACTATTTATACATCATCTAAATAAAACTATGAAGAATATATTTGTTCTACTTGTATTTATATTAACCTTTCAGTCGGTTTCTGCCCAGCTCTTTTCAAAAGAAAAGATTAGAAATCTCGATAATGAAGATAAGAAATTTTTAAGCTACGGCTACTTTTTAGGGTTTAATAGCTACGATTTCAATTTTGATTACAACGAAGATAAAGCCGATATTCTTGTCCAAAAAGGAACAGGATTTAATGTGGGATTAATTGGTAATATGAGAATTCATGAACATATTGATTTGCGCTTGGAACCAGGTCTATATATTTCTACTCGAAATTTAGAATATGATGAGAGTTATTTTAATGGTGTTGAAGATTTTACAGATTCTGACCTTAAAAGGGAAGTACAATCAACCTATATTCATGTGCCTTTGTTATTGAAATTCTCTACCAAACGCCTCAATAACTTTAAACCGTTTGTGGTTGGTGGCGTTTCTACTGCGCTTAATTTATCTAGTAATGAAAACAATCCTGACGACAATAGTTCAGGTCAATTTAGAACTAAAAGAAACATGTATTTTTATGAAATTGGTTTTGGTATTGATTTCTACTTACACTATTTCAAGTTCACACCTTCTATAAGAGGTGTATTTGCCATAAACGATGAATTGGTTCGAGACAAAGACCCTAATAGTCCGTGGACAGGAAACGTGAACAGTATGAAAACTAGAGGCGTTTTTATAAACTTCACATTTCAGTAATCTAAATTTTAACGCTTAAATTCACTTATTAAAATTGCAGCGGCAGTAGCTACATTTAAACTTTCGGTTTTTTGAATAGTACCAAATCTTGGAATAGCAATACGTTGATTAATTTTTTCTTCTATAGATTTAGAAATACCATTGGCCTCATTTCCCAGTACCAAAATCCCTTTTTTAGGTAATTTTTCTTGATATACATTATTCCCTTCCATAAAGGCTCCAAAAATTGGCAAAGACGTTTTTTCTAAAAAGGCATCTAAATTTAAATACGTAATATTTACTCTGGTTAATGATCCCATTGTAGCCTGAATCACTTTAGGATTATACGCATCGACTGTTGTTTCACTGCAAATCAAATCAGGAATACCAAACCAATCACATAGCCTGATAATAGTACCTAAATTGCCTGGGTCTCTTACTGCGTCCAAAACTACAACAAGGTTATTAAAATCAATTACATGGCTATTTGGGATTTTAAAAAGTGCCAAAGCCTGATTAGGTGATTTTAAAAAACTTATTTTTTTTAATTCTTGATCAGTAATTAAAGTTTCAAATTTGGCATCAATATTGAACGGTTTTACCGTAAATAACTGAACTAATTCAAATGGAGCATTTAAAAACTCTTTAATTGTTTTAATCCCTTCAGCCACAAAGAGCCCATGCTCTTGCCTGAACTTTTTATGTTTTAAACTTGTTATTAATTTTATTTGATTTTTTGAAAGCATATAACTTATCTTACTTTTTTACAGTAGAAAAACAATTAAAAAAAATTGAAAATAGCTCATACAAAGCTTTGATGATAAACTATCTTTTTTAATAGAAATAATGTACTTTTGAATCATATATTTAGTAAGCATTTTAAATAAAACTAATACCTTTTTACAATTATCAGACTAAAATACTTTTAATTTATTTGTACTTGAAAATAGACATCAATAAAATAGCACTAAATATAACTATAGCTTTGCTTTTGGCATCCTGTAATTCTATTAAGCGCGTAGCTGATGATGAGCATCTACTTACTAATAACACTATTTACGTTAACGACAAAGTTAATAAAACTGAAACCATAAATAACCTCCTCTATCAAAAGGATAACAGAAAATTTTTGGGCTTTCCGTTTAGACTACATATCTATAATTTAGCTAGACCTAATATAGACTCCATAGTTAATAGTAATATTGATAAGAAGCCTAAAAAAAGAGAACGATTAGAAAAGTTTTTATCAAAAAAACAATTGGACAAATATGTTGAATCGCGCATAGGATTCAATAATTGGCTAAAAAAAACAGGAGAAGCACCTGTGATTTTAGATGATTCTAAAGTTGAGCGCTCAATAAGGCGATTGGAAGCCTACTATTTTCATAATGGCTGGTTCAATGCAAAAGCCACATCAAAAATCACGCGAAACGATAATCAAAGAGCGACCGTTGATTACCAAGTAGCAACAGGTGAACCCTATATTGTTGACTCCTTGTCAACAAAAATAGATTCTCGTGTTGTTGACTCGCTTTATTTAGTCTCCAAAGGCAAATCGTATATCAAACTAAACAAACAATATAAAACAGCTACTTTTGAAAAAGAAAAAGACCGCTTAACCAACTATTTCAGAAACAATGGTGTTTATCATTTTAGTGAAGATTATGTCTATTTTGAAATGGACACCATCGACACAAATAAAAAAGTAAAAGTAGATTTACAAATTCAAAATAGGTTAATAAAAATTGATGACTCTTCAAGACGAGAACCTTTCAATATTTACAAAATAAAAGAAGTCAATATATTTACCGACTATTCATATTTAGACCGTAATAAAACTCAAAAAGATTCCACCAGTTACGAGGGTTATAATCTGTACAGCAATGATGAATTACGGTTCAAACCCAAGGCTCTAACTGATGCTATATTCATTACACCAGGATCGGTTTTTAAGGATAGGGACCGAACCATGTCATACAGACATATTTCTGAACTGCGCACGTTTAAGTATCCTAACATTGAATATATTGAGAATCAAGACACCACGCTTACCGCCAATGTGTACTTAACTCCTTTAAAGAAGTTTAGTTTAAGTTTTGGCGCTGAAGTTTCACAGAGCAATATCCAACAAATTGGATTGTCCTTCAATCCTTCCATTTTAATGAGAAATGTATTTGGAGGAGCCGAAACTTTAGAATTAACAGCATTTGGAAGTATTGGAGCTTCTAAAGACGCTGCCAATGATGAAGATCGATTTTTTGATATTCAAGAATGGGGTGCCGATTTAAAATTAACTATTCCAAGACTATTTTTTCCTTTTAATACTGAAAGTATCATTCCAAAAAGCATGTCTCCTTCTACACGTATTAGCATATCAAGTTCAAACCAAACTAATATTGGCCTTGATAAACGCACTTTTACAGGAGCGATTAATTATAAGTGGCGACCCAATGATAAAGTAACAAACCGATTTGATTTATTGAGTTCACAATATGTTAGAAATCTAAATCCTGACAATTATTTTAATGTTTATAGCACTTCGTTTACTACATTAAATGATATTGCACAAGACATTGGCTACATTGGACCAGATGATGAACTAGGAATCCCTGGTCAAGCCAACGAGTTTATTGATGAAGTATTAAGCAATAACCCACCACCTGGATTGACAGATGACGATATTCAAACCGTAAATTACATTGATGAAAGACAAACTCGACTTACTGAAAACAACTTAATCATATCCTCTAGCTTTAATTATGTGCGTGACAATAGATCAAGTCTTTTTGACGAAAGTTTTTCAATTTTCAGGGTTAAGCTAGAATCAGCAGGAAATGTATTATCATTAGCTTCAAGCGTTTTTAATTTAGAGAAAAATAATGATGGTAATTATGAAATTTTTAATGTTGCTTACTCCCAATATGTAAAACCAGAACTAGATTATATTAAACATTGGGATCTAGGCAATAAACGGGTATTGGCAATGAGGTCGTTTTTTGGAATAGCTATTCCATATGGGAATTCAAATAGTATCCCATTTTCAAAAAGTTTCTTTGCGGGTGGAACTAATGACAATAGAGCTTGGACAGCATATAGTTTAGGACCCGGAAGTTCTGATAGTAATGATGAATTTAATGAAGCTAACCTTAAAATAGCCTTGAATTTAGAATACCGCTTTAATATTTTTGAAAGTCTGCATGGTGCCCTTTTTGCTGATGCTGGAAATATCTGGAATGTATTGGACAATGTTGAAGATGAAAGTGCCACTTTCACTGATTTTAGCTCACTAGAAGACATTGCTCTAGGCACAGGTTTTGGCTTAAGGTATGATTTTGGCTTTGTTGTTTTTCGTTTTGACATAGGGTTTAAAACCTATGACCCCTCTTATCAAAATTCAAATAGATGGTTTAATGATTACAACTTCAAGAGTGCTGTTTATAACATTGGTATCAATTACCCTTTTTAAGCTGTTTTATTTTATTATTTTTGTTATTCAAAATTTTTAAAATATGTCTCACAATATTAAAGCTGGTGTCGCCACTGGCCACGAAGTTCAAGAAATATTTAAACTTGCCAAAGAAAAAGGGTTTGCCCTACCTGCTGTTAACGTAGTAGGATCAAACAGTATCAATGGTGTTTTAGAAACCGCCAGAGATTTAAATGCACCTGTTATTATTCAGTTTTCTAATGGAGGTGGTGTTTTTAATGCAGGTAAAGGATTGAGTAATGAAAACCAAAAGGCAGCCATTGCTGGTAGCATTGCTGGCGCCAAACATGTTCACTTAATGGCTGAAGCTTATGGTGTACCTGTCATCTTACATACTGATCATTGTGCTAAAAAATTGCTGCCATGGATAGATGGTTTATTGGAAGCTAGTGAAAAACAGTTTGCCGAAACTGGAAAGCCGCTTTACAGTTCACATATGATAGATTTAAGTGAGGAACCTATCGAAGAAAATATTGAAATCTGTAAACAATATCTATCAAGAATGAGTAAAATGGGGATGACCCTTGAAATTGAATTAGGTATAACAGGCGGTGAAGAAGATGGCGTTGACAATACGGATGTTGACGATTCTAAATTATACACGCAACCTGAAGAAGTAGCATATGCCTATGAAGAATTAAGTAAGGTAAGTGACCAATTCACAATCGCTGCTGCATTTGGAAATGTTCACGGTGTTTACAAACCTGGAAATGTTAAGCTAACACCTAAAATACTAAAGAATTCCCAAGAATATGTGAGTAAAAAATTTGGTTTGAAACACAACCACATAGATTTTGTTTTCCATGGTGGTTCAGGATCAACAGTTGAAGAAATTCGTGAAGCCATTGGTTATGGGGTTATAAAAATGAATATTGACACTGATATGCAATATGCCTTTATGAGTGGTGTCCGTGATTATATGAAAGAAAAGGAAGCCTATTTACAATCACAAATTGGCAACCCTGATGGTGATGACGTTCCTAATAAAAAGTATTATGACCCAAGAGTTTGGCTGCGAAAAGGCGAAAATACCTTTGTTGAAAGATTAAAAAAGGCTTTTGAAGACCTTAATAATGTAAATACTTTATAAATTTGCACCCTAACTAACAACTAAACAAAATAGTCATGGCTTGGTTTAAAAGAAAAGAGAAGGGGATTCAAACCTCAACAGAACAGAAGAAAGATACACCGCGAGGTCTGTGGTATAAATCGCCAACAGGTAAAATAGTTGATGCTAAAGAACTTGAGCAAAATTACTTTGTTAGTCCAGAAGATGGTTACCACGTAAGAATAGGTAGTGAAGAATATTTCAGTATCCTTTTTGACGAAAACAAATACAAAGAATTAGACGCCAAACTAGAATCTAAAGACCCTTTAAAATTCGAGGACACAAAAAAATATCCAGACCGTTTAAAAGCAGCACAGGAAAAAACGAAACTAAAAGATGCTGTACGTTGTGCCGTTGGAAAATCTAAAGGCAAAGATTTGGTTGTAGCATGTATGGACTTTTCATTTATTGGTGGTTCAATGGGAAGTGTTGTGGGTGAAAAAATAGCACGTGCAGCCGATTATGCATTAAAGAAGAAAACTCCTTTTATGATTATCTCAAAATCAGGAGGGGCTCGTATGATGGAGGCAGCACTATCACTAATGCAATTAGCCAAAACATCTGTTAAATTAGCTCAATTAGCTGATGCTGGCATACCTTATATTTCATTGTGTACTGACCCAACAACTGGAGGTACGACAGCGTCGTTTGCCATGCTAGGAGATATCAATATATCAGAACCTGGTGCTTTAATTGGGTTTGCAGGCCCACGAGTGGTACGTGATACTACGGGACAGGAATTACCTGAAGGTTTCCAAACATCAGAGTTCTTATTAGAACATGGGTTTTTAGATTTCATTACTCATAGAAAAGACCTAAAAAAGAAAGTGAACTTGTATATTGATTTAATTACGAATCAACCCTTAAGAGAATAAAAAAAAGCGACCAAATGGTCGCTTTTTTTTTTATGTATTAAAACTTTTCAGTTTACTATCTTAAAATAATATCAATAGTATTACCATCATTAAACGTAAATGTTGCCAAATTATCACAAGCACCATCTCCAAAATCTAACAAACCGCCAAAATAAGTTCTTTCCACATCTACAGATCCTCCTACAAAGTGGTAGCATGTTACTTCACGACGTAGAGGTAAAATAACTTCATAAGCATGTGAGTTACCATTTCTAAAAGTTGCATTCCAATAGCCTGTTACTTCAAAAACATTGTCAGTAAATTCACCACTGCCAAAACCTTCAATCCATTCTCTTATTATTTGTCCTTCACGTGATGCCTCAACACCATTTGGCCAAATAACAGTTATATCAACAGTATGTGTAAATTGAGGATTGCCGTTAATATTTGACAATTCTCGCAAAATAGAATTACTTCCAATTACTTGCTTAGCATCAAAATAGAAATCATTCAGCACATAACCCAAAGTAACTTGCTGGGCTTGAGGATCACGTTCCCAATTGATAACTATTTCACCTCTATATCTATGACCTCTTATCATGCACCCATCAATTCCAAAATCAACAGTTAGTTCCCTAAAGTTTTGTTGTGCAACTAAAGTCAGTGTCACACAATCTGGCATTTTTGCCGTTGAAACAGACATTCCTCGAGCTTCAGAAGCTTCTTGGTTTTCATACGTTTCAATAATAAAATCTTCCAATGAGGCTGAAACTTCATCCATTTCAGCAGCTTGCATCACTTCAGATACATCTTGTTCTTGAGGAACAGGATCAGTTGTGTCATTTTCTGTACACCCAGTGAATGTCAGCCCTAAAACCACAAGAGCTAAAACCACCTTTGTTAAATTACATGTTTTCATCATTACTTCTTTATAGTTAATATAATGTTAAGACAACATAATAACGCAAAGGTTTAATGAAAATTACTTTTTTATTGACAATAATTATTTTGATGAAAACTTGTAAATGGTTAAAAATTACTATATTTGCCGCTTGAAAGAAAGGCTTTCATATACATAACAATCATTTACAATAATATTAGCATGTATTTAACAAAAGAAAAAAAAGAAGAGATTTTCTCAAAGTACGGTAAAGGTAAAAATGATACTGGTACTGCTGAAGCTCAAATTGCGTTGTTTACGCACCGAATTAATCATTTAACAGAACACTTAAAAATCAATCGTAAAGATTTTAATACAGAGCGTTCATTAGTAAAGTTGGTTGGTAAGCGTCGTGCTTTACTTGACTACTTAACTAAAAAAGATATCATGAGATATCGTGCAATTGTTAAAGAATTAGGATTAAGAAAATAATCACAATATAAGAGGCTTTTAGCCTCTTTTTTGTTTTAATATAACTCAAACGTAAGAGTATAACAATCGTAAATAAGAAGCTGGATCCTGAATTAAATTCAGGGCTAAAGGTTTTTCATTGGTCTCACAACAACTACACAACAACACAACGACCATTGTTTAACAGAATTTCGACGTGCAAATAAATGTATCGAAATTAGAATTAAAAAATTTATGATTCCACAAGTTTTTAAAGAGGTCATAGACCTTGGTGATGGTAGAGAAATCTCTATTGAAACCGGAAAATTAGCAAAACAAGCTCATGGTAGCGTTGTTGTGCAATCTGGAAAATGTATGTTATTATGTACAGTTGTTTCCAATTACAAACAAGCAGATGTTGACTTTCTACCCTTAACGGTAGATTATCGTGAAAAATTTGCAGCCGCTGGACGTTATCCAGGCGGTTTCTTTAAAAGAGAAGCAAGACCAAGTGACGGTGAAGTACTAACTATGCGTTTAGTAGACCGTGTTTTACGTCCGTTATTTCCAAAAGATTATCATTCTGAAACACAAGTTATGATTCAGTTAATGTCTCATGATGATGAAGTCATGCCAGATGCAATGGCTGGTTTAGCTGCATCTGCTGCTATTCAGTTATCAGACTTCCCTTTTGAGTGCCCAATTTCTGAAGCTAGAGTTGGTCGTGTGAATGGTGAGTTTATTATCAACCCAACACGTGCTCAATTAGAAGAATCTGACATTGATATGATGATTGGTGCTTCTGCCGATTCAGTAATGATGGTTGAGGGTGAAATGGATGAAATTTCTGAAGAAGAAATGACTGAAGCCATTAAGTTTGCTCACGAAGCTATTAAAATACAATGTGCTGCACAAGTTCGTCTTGCTGAAGCATTTGGCAAAAAAGAAGTTCGTGAATATGAGCCTGAACGTGAAGATGAAGATTTAGCTAAAAAAATTCATGATATGGCCTATGATAAAGTGTATGCTGTAGCAAAAGCTGGTTCAGCCAAACATGAAAGAGGCGCAGCTTTCGCAGAAATTAAAGAAGAAATAAAAGCCACTTTTTCTGAAGAAGAATTAGAAGATTTAGGAGGTTTAATTTCTAAATATTACAGTCAAGCCGAAAAAGCTGCTGTTCGTGATTTAACCTTAAACGAGGGGTTGCGATTAGATGGTCGTAAGACTGATGAGATTCGACCAATCTGGTGTGAAGTTGATTATTTACCATCAACTCATGGTTCAGCTATATTTACACGTGGAGAAACTCAAGCACTAGCAACTGTTACTTTAGGAACAAGTAGAGAAGCTAACCAAATAGATATGCCATCGTTTGAAGGCGAAGAGCGTTTTTACTTACACTATAACTTCCCTCCTTTTTCAACAGGTGAAGCTAGACCAATTCGTGGCACATCTCGTAGAGAAGTAGGACATGGTAATTTAGCGCAACGTGCTTTAAAAGGTATGGTTCCTGAAGATTGTCCTTATACAGTCCGTGTTGTATCAGAAGTGTTAGAATCTAATGGTTCCTCTTCAATGGCAACGGTGTGTTCGGGAACAATGGCATTAATGGATGCTGGTGTTCAATTAAAGAAGCCTGTTTCTGGTATCGCAATGGGATTAATTTCTGATGCCGATTCTGGAAAATATGCTGTACTATCTGATATCCTAGGTGATGAAGATCATTTAGGTGATATGGACTTTAAAGTAACTGGTACTGCCGATGGTATTACCGCTTGCCAAATGGATATTAAAGTAAAAGGATTATCATACGAGATTTTAGTGAATGCTTTAAAACAAGCGCGCGATGGTCGTTTACATATTCTTGAAAAATTAACAGACACAATTGCTGCACCAAATCCTGAAGTTAAAGAACACGCACCAACAATGGTTACAAGACGTATTCCTAACGAATTTATTGGAGCATTAATTGGTCCTGGTGGAAAAGTAATTCAAGAACTACAAAAAGAAACTGATACTACCATAGTTATTAATGAAGATCCGGTAACAGAAGAAGGTATTGTTGAAGTTCTTGGTGTTGGTAAAAAAGGTATTGAAGCTGTAATGGCGAAAATAGATTCGTTATTATTTAAACCAGAAGTTGGTAGTATATATGAAGTAAAAGTAATCAAGATGTTAGATTTTGGTGCTGTTGTTGAATATACTGAAGCTCCAGGAAACGAAGTGTTATTACACGTAAGTGAATTAGCTTGGGAACGCACAGAAAACGTATCTGATGTTGTAAATATGGGCGACGTTTTTGATGTGAAGTACTTTGGTTTAGATCCTAGAACTCGTAAAGAAAAAGTATCACGTAAAGCAATTTTACCTAAACCAGAAGGTTTTAAAGAAAGGCCTCCAAGAGATAATAACAAAGGTAATCGTGATAATCGCGGAAGAGACAACAGAGGTAGAGATAATCGTGGTCGCGATAACCGTCGTGACGATAGAAAACCTAGAGAAGATAAAAAGGACGATTAATTGTTCTATTCAATAAAATTAAAAGCCCATCAAATTTGATGGGCTTTTTTAGTATGTGAATATTTTATTCTATTTAGGCGTATAATCTTCCATAGATTGCTTCTGATTGGCATCTAAAACATAACCTATTGTTTTTTTAAAACTTGGATCAAGAAACAACGCATTTTGTATTTGTTCATTAACTTCATTCGATTTACTAGAATCTAGTAACTTTTCAATACCAATTGTAGCCAGGATTTTTTGAAATTTTTCGCTTCTTAATTGACTTGTCACCATATTAACAACAACGCCTTGTTGAGCTTTATTTAAATTCAATCGTTTAGACAAAAGCTTCATTTGAGCTTCAGCTACATTATCAGTAATGGTTTCGGAATCAGATTGAGACAATGGCGTAATTTCTTGTCCCATAACTTGCATCATACTACATGCTAAAAAAATAAACAATAACTTTTTCATAATTATTTCAAGGTTAAAATTCTAACACAAGATACTACATTTCTGTAAAAACAGCTTTAATTTTTATTAAATTGAAAAAAAAATACATTTTTGTAACAAAAACTGCTTTTCTTACGTATAACTATATAGAACATTAATGTTCGAACAATTTAAATACAGAAATTCTTTACATGAGACAACTTAAAATCACCAAGCAGGTTACCAACAGAGAAACTGCTTCGTTAGATAAATATCTACAAGAAATAGGAAAAGTTGACTTAATTACCGCAGATGAAGAAGTAGAATTAGCACAACGCATTAAAGCTGGAGATCAAATAGCTTTGGAAAAATTAACTAAAGCTAATTTACGTTTCGTTGTTTCGGTAGCAAAGCAATACCAAAATCAAGGATTAACCTTACCAGATTTAATTAATGAAGGTAATTTAGGTTTAATTAAAGCTGCGCAACGTTTTGATGAAACACGTGGTTTTAAATTTATTTCTTACGCTGTTTGGTGGATTCGTCAATCTATCTTACAAGCATTAGCTGAACAATCTCGTATTGTACGTTTACCTCTAAACAAAATTGGTTCGATTAACAAAATCAATAAAACTTTTGCTTTTTTAGAGCAAGCACATGAGCGTCCGCCAAGTGCTGAAGAAATTGCGAAAGAATTAGATATGACTATTAACGATGTTAAGGAGTCTATGAAAAATTCTGGTCGTCACGTAAGTATGGATGCTCCTTTAGTTGAAGGTGAAGACTCTAACTTATACGATGTATTAAATTCTGGTGAGTCACCAAACCCAGATAAAGATTTACTACATGAGTCTTTACGTACAGAAATTGAGCGTGCACTTGAAACCTTAACGCCTCGTGAAGCCGATGTAATTCGATTATACTTTGGTTTAGGTAATCAACACCCAATGACATTAGAAGAAATTGGAGAAACGTTTGATTTAACACGTGAACGTGTAAGACAAATTAAAGAAAAAGCTATTCGTAGATTAAAACATACGTCTAGAAGTAAAATATTAAAAACATATTTAGGTTAGTAAGTTTCTTACGACTAAATAACAGTAACAAACAGTTACAAAACATAACTGTTCGTTTTTTGATTGATGAAAGAACCCTCGGCTGATTACCGAGGGTTCACTTTTTTACATTATTTTTGCCGAAACAAACAACACCTCACTAATGAATTCAAAAATAATAGCACCTTCTATGCTTGCTGCCGATTTTGGCAATCTACAACGTGATACCGAGATGGTTAATAACAGTGAAGCCGATTGGTTTCATATTGATGTTATGGATGGGCATTTTGTACCCAACATTTCGTATGGTATGCCAGTTATTCAAGCCATAAAAAAACATGCCACTAAACCTCTGGACGTTCATTTAATGATTGAAAAGCCAGAACGCTACATCGAAGAATTCGCAAAAGTAGGTGCTGATATTATTACCGTACATTATGAATCGACTGTGCATTTGCATAGAACGCTAACACAAATTGAAGACGTAGGCTGCAAAGCAGGTGTCGTTTTAAATTTAACAACTCCCATTAATGTACTAGAAGATATTCTACCAAAATGCTATATGGTTTTACTAATGTCAATTAATCCTGGTTTTGGCGGTCAGAAATTTGAAGATATCACGTATAATCGTATTAAGAAATTACGTAAAATGGCAAATGATCAAGGCCTAGACACACGTATTGAAGTTGATGGTGGTGTAACAGACAAAAATATAAAAGCACTAGTAGAAGCAGGTGCTGATGCCTTTGTTGCAGGTAGTCATGTGTTTAGAAGTGACAATCCAACTGAAACTATTAAACGATTGAAAGAACTTGCAAACTCATAAAAAAAAAAGCTCCAATAAAGGAGCTTTTTTTACTTTAAGTGTTAGTTAAAATTGGTCAATTAAGTAGTTAATTAAATCCGTTGTTGTTACAATACCAACAAGTTTATCACTATCTACTACTGGCAAAGCATGAAATTCACGTTTGGAAAGTATTTCAGCAACTTC
Source organism: Hanstruepera ponticola (assembly GCF_012931685.1). Classification (GTDB taxonomy): domain Bacteria; phylum Bacteroidota; class Bacteroidia; order Flavobacteriales; family Flavobacteriaceae; genus Hanstruepera; species Hanstruepera ponticola. The sequence goes on along the minus strand of NZ_JABANC010000001.1, from coordinate 1,261,247 downwards.
CTTAATAGTCGTACTAGATGACACGCTTATAAGGTTTTTTGCCATTACCTGTTCAATTGTAAACATATTGTAAACTACGGTATCTACAGTGTCTTCATCTTCATCTACTGCATCTGCAAAACTGATACGCAATAAATCCGTATAACTCAACATACCAATTATGCTATCGCCACTTACTACCGGAATATGTCTTATTTTTTTTGTTTTAAACAAACGTTCTGCTGTCTCTAAATCATCATTATGATTTAATGTAATGACATTACTAGTCATTATCTCTGAAATTGGTGTTCTTTTTTTCATCTTTCTCGTATTAAAATTCTACTTTAAATTTAAGAATCTTAAAAACCAAAAAGCATGATAAAAATCATGTAAATTTTTCAATAGCCTGCAAAACCAAAATTTAACATCTGTTTTGTTTTATTATAAACCTGAGGGAATTGAGAACGAAATTCATGAGGTGTTTCAATAAATGTTTCAATTATTACTGCTATAAATTCATATTGATTAGTATAGGCATACTCTCTAAAATATTGCGACTCTATTAAACGTTCACGCAATGACTTTTCATTAGAAAGTAATTCTGTAAGTTCTCGAAACGAATCTGAAAAAATGGTTGAGCTCACATCTCGCTCTTTTAAACTGTTTAAATGAATAGCATGAGCAAACTCATGAATACCTAAATTTAAATTATCATTTTCAATATCGTAACCTTCCAAGAAATGTTTCCATGAAATAACCAATGCTCCAAGTTTAGGGTTTAGTTCTCCTTTGTGATATTCACCATTAGCATTAGAAAAAAATTGATCGGGATAGATAAATATTTTACCAACCAACCCAATATAAAAATCTCTAAATCCAAACGTCAACATGACTGCTGTTGCCGAAATCAACACACGCATTTCATCAGTAACATTCAAACCCTCTCTTCCTATAAATGTTTTATCTTTTATAAACGATGCAACGCGATGCTCAAAATATCTCTGTTCCTTTTCTTTTAGCTTTCTAAAAAAAGAAAACTCTTGATGAAGTAGTTTTTTTTGAGTATCAGGCAACTTACGTAACCAACCAATTCCATGCCTATATAAAGGTTTTTTGTTCTTCATAACATATGTCATCTCATACATCTTAAATGCATAGTGGAGCATCATGTAAAAAAGAATGGCAAATAAAAATCCGAGTATTAATTTACTTGCCATGGCATCATCTTGAATTAGTATTAAATAATTCATAAATAAACAACGGTAATTAGACTTTAAAATTATTGAGGGAAATGATAAAAGAGGGAATTAAATATACAAATTATATTGATTTAACATTAGTTTCCTTTTAAGAAAAAGACACAAAGCATCTTTTTTTGAGGAGAAATAATAACTAGGTTGTTATATTATAAACGATCTAATTTTTTATTAATTTTAAATCCTTATTCATATTATGGACAGAAGAAACTTCATAAAAAAATCTGGAAAAACAATTTTAGCAATTTCAGCTATTTCAATTACAGCATCATTGATAACATCATGCAGTAATGATGATGACAATTTCAATGGAGGCTATTATGGTGATGGTTATTATGATGATGGTTATTATGATGATGGTTATTATGATGATGGTTATTATGATGATGGTTATTATGATGATGGTTATTATGATGATGGTTATTAGAATTAACGAAATTTATTTTCAGAAGATGCTGTTTTATTAAGTTATGGCATTTAAAATCAATTGAATTGAAGAACATTTTATTTTTACATGACACTGCTTTATCAACTCCCAGAGGTGCAGAGCTTACTATAAAACAATTAATAGAATTAGGTGTAAAGCGACGACACAATGTCAAATTAGACAGCTTAAGAAACTTTGAAAAGACCAAAAAACTTATATCTGAAACAGATATTATTATTTATTGTAGCACTTCCCGTTGTCGCTTTGAAATTGATTTAATTAAGCAAATTTTAAAAATAAATAAACCCTATATAAAAATTGAATTTGACTACAATTTTTGCGTAAGGCGTAATATTTTATGTACGGTTGATAAAAAAATCACCAATTGTTGCAATTCAGAAAAATTTCATCTCTACAGAAAACTATTTGCTAAAGCCAATCTAAATATCTTTCAATCTCCAAAACATTATCAAGCGCATTATGAATTCTATGGTGAAGCATTATCAAACTACTTCATTATGCCACCTACCGTTTTCGTTGATGACTTAAAACCATCAAATGAAAAAATTAATGATAATATTCCTTTTTTTGGTGATTTAAATTATTTAAAAGGTGGTAAAGCATATGCTGCTTACGCTGAAAACCATCCAGAAGTTAAATTTCCTGTTTACGGGCGAAATCAATTAAAGCAAGTCTTACCTGATAACATCACATTCCATGAGCCTATAAGTAACGATAAAGTTCTGGAAATACTAGGAAAAACAGAGACCTTCATTTGCCAACCTGTTTGGCCTGAACCCTCAGGAAGACTAGCTGCTGAAGCATTTCTTTCCGGCTGTAATATCATAGGAAATGACAGGATAGGCACATTTTCATTTGACTTTTATCCCGATGACAAAGTGAGAGCCATTCAGGAGATGAAAGATGCCCTAAATGATTTTTGGATTGAAACGGAAACCATTCTAAACAAGGAAGCACAAAAATCTTCAGAAAATCTAGGTCAAGTATTAGTCTATAAAAGCTATGGTGGATTAGGTGATATTTTTTTTGCCATACCTGCTATTAATAAACTGGCAAAAGTTTCGAAATGTGTTCATTTTGCTGTTGCGCCAAGGTTGGTTGACTTTTTTAAAACCCATTTAACACAAGTCATTGTTATTAATGAAGAAGTCGCCAGAAAAGAAGAACATTTATATGATAATATTTATGAGTTAGGCAACTACCCTGCATTTAGAGGTTACGATTTACCGCACGCATTGAAGTATCCAACACATAAAAAGGTAAAACAACACGCCATTAGCCATTATATAGATACCGTTTCAAAACTGCATATATCAATTGATAATAAACATGAAAAATACCCATATTTTAAAAGGCAAAAAAAGCAACAAGATTATTTTGTAGTTCATCATGGTGCTGGGTTTTTAATGAAGATTTGGCCAACAGAAAAGTATGCTGAACTAATAGAAAAGTTAAGAGATATTTACCCACATTTAAAATGTAAAATTATTCAAGGTCCTAATGATCCAAATATAGACACCTGTTTCTCCAAACCAATGCCGCATGTGACATATATTAAAGGTGGTATGGAAGATGTTGGAAGAGCTATGTCTGGTGCATTGTTTCACATTGGTAACGATGCAGGAATCACCCATGTAGCGGGTGCCTTTAATGTACCTACAGTAGGTATTTATGGTCCTACAGGCCCTGGAAGTTGGGGGAGTTTTTCGGAAAACAATGAAATCATTTGGGGTAAACAGGGTGTGTGTAATATTCGTTGTAATTATGATGTAATTTTAAATTGTGAGCATAAAATATGCTTACATTCTATTACTGTTAATAGAGTAATTGGTTCAATCTATAAACTTCTCCAAAAAGCGTATCCAAAAAATGTGTCTATTCTTAAGGTGAACCCTTCCATTGAAATTGAATATACTGAGAATGATTGTTTAATTTTATTAAATGGTGATAATCTTTACTTAGAATACCATAATCGCAATATGAAAGAACAGGTTGAGGCTTTGCTGAAAAATGAAACCATACTAGATAAAGAGGATGATACTTTAAAAATGGTTGTTGATGTATTAAAACAACAAAATGTTATTTTTGAAGTACCGGATTTTTTATAATAAATTAAATTTCCTAATCATCATGAAAACTGATTAAACAAAAAAACGCTCAAACAAGTTTGGCGCTTTTCATCTTTTAAAAGGGATTATAGCTCCCTATACGTTCCGTTTTGAAAATAGCTTAAACAAAAAACGCTCAAACAAGTTTGGCGCTTTTCATCTTTAAAAGGGATTATAGCTCCCTATACGTTCCGTTTTGAAAATAGTTTAAACAAAAAACGCTCAAACAAGTTTGGCGCTTTTCATTATTAAACAATTTATTCGTGACCGCGGAGGGATTCGAACCCCCAACCCTCAGAGCCGAAATCTGATATTCTATCCAGTTGAACTACGCAGCCATATTGTTATTTTAAGAAAGTTTAGCTTTAACAATATTAGAAATGGTCTTACCATCAGCCTGACCAGCTAATTCTTTACTAACTATACCCATAACCTTACCCATATCTTTCATTCCTTCTGCTCCAATACTCTCAATTGTTGCAACAACAACACCTTCAATTTCTTCTTCAGACAAAGCCTCCGGTAAAAACTGACTAATAACTTCAGCTTCAGCCAATTCCGGAGCGGCTAAATCTTCACGACCTTGACTCATAAAAATTGCCGCGCTATCCTTACGTTGCTTAACTTGTTTCTGTAATATTTTAAGTTCTTCTTCTTCAGTTAAATCAGATTTTACACCACTCTCTGTTTGTGCCAATAAAATAGCTGACTTAATGGCTCTTAACGCTGTTAAAGCTGTTTGGTCTTTCGCTTTCATAGCCTCTTTTAAGGCAGCCATGACATTATTCTGTAAACTCATATTACTTTTTAATTTGCTGCGAAGATAAAAAGAAAACCCGAATTAACTTAAGAAGTTCTTCGGGCTTTCCATGAAGTCTAAACACTAAACTTAATTTGCTATTAATCGACGTTGTCGTGTAAAAACGAATTATTGTTACGCAATTGGATATCATCGTTATCATCAATACTCAAACTGGTACTTGATCTGTTAGATTCTGATGAATGTTGTGTTTCATCCAAATTTACGCCTTGTCTTTTATAGGCAGGAACTTTCTCAATATCATCAATCTTGGCATTATTGAACTTATAATTAAAATCTTTCATTTTGCGTCTGCGCTCTTCAGCACGTTCTTTTAAAAGATCTGATATTGGACTGTTCATAGGATCTAATTCCTCTGAAACAGGTTCTTCACTAACTTCAGTTTGAACAACTTTCTTTTCAAAAACCACCTCTGAATCCTCAACTTCTATCTTCTCTTTAATTTGAGGTTCCGCTTGCGTCTGATTCATATTAGATTCAACTTCTATATAATCATCTAGAGCATAGCGAACTTCCCCTTCTTCATTTGACTCAGTTACCGGAATAAGCTCAACATAATCCTTAACAGGAAGTTTTTTGATGTTTTCCTCTAGCTCATGAACAACCATGTCATCGCCTTTATTTTCAATAGAACTTTCACTTATAGGCAAATCAAATGTTAATGTGATTTGTTGCTCATCGTCTGTATCTTCAATATTCTCAACTTCAACTTTAGTCTCTGCTTGAGTGATTATAAATTCATCTTCAGGCACATCCAACAATACCTCATCATAAACAACATTTAGGTTTTTAATTTGTTCGGTAGTCGGAATTAAATCATTCCCTTCATCAACTGCAGCAGTATTTTTAGGCTCTAAATCTTCTAATTCATCTAAATCCAAAGTATGCTTTACTACCGGATTTTCTTGTTTTTCTTCCAGCTCAATATTTGGTGTAATAATAGCAGGTTCTCTCATTTTTCTTGACAAATCTTGCTCCATAGATTGATCGTCTTCTAAAGCATGAATGACTTTTTTTGTTTCAGTATTTGAAATTTCATCTTGTTGTTCAATATCAAAACCTGTTGCAATAATTGTTACGGCTATTGAATCTTCTAAAGCTTCGTCTTCTCCAACACCCATTATAATATTGGCACCATGTCCAGCCTCATCCTGTATATGATCGTTTATTTCACCAATTTCATCAATAGTAATTTCTTGAGCTCCAGACACTATAAGCAGCAATACGTTTTTAGCACCTGTTATCTTATTATCATTTAATAAAGGAGAGTCTAAAGCTTTTCTGATAGCCTCTTTAGCTCGATCCTGACCAGAAGCTGTTGATGAGCCCATTATAGCTGTACCGCTATTACTCAATACAGTTTTGGCATCACGTAAGTCAATGTTTTGTGTATAGTGATGCGTAATGACTTCTGCTATTCCACGTGCAGCAGTGGATAAGACCTCATCAGCTTTTGAAAAACCAGCTTTAAAACCTAAATTACCATATACTTCACGAAGCTTATTATTGTTTATTACTACCAAAGAATCTACAACATCGCGCAATTTTTCAATACCTATTTGAGCTTGTTGATTTCTCATTTTTCCCTCAAATTGGAAAGGCATTGTTACAATACCTACTGTCAAGATATCCAAATCCTTTGCCATTTTTGCAATAATAGGCGCAGCTCCAGTACCTGTACCACCACCCATTCCGGCAGTAATAAAAATCATTTTGGTATTAGTATCTAGCATAGTTTGAATTTCTTCAACACTCTCTACTGCAGATTTTTCTCCTATATCAGGATTAGCTCCAGCTCCTAGACCTTCTGTTAGGTTAACACCCAACTGAATTTTATTAGGCACACCACTGTTTTGAAGTGCTTGCGCATCTGTATTACAAATCACAAAATCAACTCCTTTAATACCTTGTTGAAACATGTGATTGATGGCATTACTGCCACCTCCACCAACTCCTATCACTTTAATAACATTTGATTGATTCTTTGGTAAATCAAATGAAATACTTGGTTCGAATTCTTTGTTGCTGCTCATGAATTACGTTTATTTATTCTTTATTTATCGTTTTTTAAGATTTACTCGGCGTTGTCCAAAAAATCTTTTACTCTATCAGTTAATTTATCTAAAAATGATCGTCTCACTGGCTTTGGAGGCTCAATAATTTCTTCATTGTCATCGTCATTTGTTTCTTGTTCTTTTACAGCTTCAACGTAAGCTGCCTCCACTTTTTTGCGCTCCTGTCTCTTTAGTCCATCCATTACCAATCCAACAGCTGTAGCATAAAGTGGACTTGTCACTTCATCATCACTATCGCCTGCTAGATGTTCATTTGGATAACCAATTCGAGTATCCATTCCTGTTATATATTCTACTAACTGCTTTAAATGTTTTAATTGACTTCCTCCTCCTGTTAAAACAATCCCAGCTATCAATTTTTTCTTTTGTTCTTCGTGCCCATAATTTTTTATCTCTACATAAACTTGCTCAATGATTTCCACTACACGAGCATGAATAATCTTGGATAGATTTTTTAATGTAATTTCCTTGGGCTCTCTTCCCCTTAATCCTGGAATTGAAACAATTTCATTTTCTTTATTCTCTCCTGGCCAAGCCGATCCAAACTTAATTTTTAATAATTCAGCCTGTTTTTCTATAATGGAACAGCCTTCTTTTATGTCTTCAGTTATAACATTACCTCCAAAAGGGATAACTGCGGTATGACGAATAATACCATCTCTGAATATGGCTAAATCTGTAGTACCACCTCCAATGTCAATTAATGCGACACCTGCTTCTTTTTCCTCTTGACTCAAGACTGCGTTTGAAGATGCCAAAGGCTCAAGTGTGATTCCTTCCAAATTCAAACCAGCACTTTTTACACATCGACCAATATTTCTAATGGATGACACCTGACCAACTACCACGTGGAAATTAGCTTCCAACCTACCGCCATACATACCTATAGGTTCTTTTATTTCAGCTTGACCGTCAACTTTATACTCTTGAGGCAATACATGAATAATCTCTTCACCTGGTAACATTACCAACTTATGAACTTGATTAATAAGCCTATCAATATCATCTTCATCTATAACCAATTCCGAATTTGGTCGCGTAATATAATCACTGTGCTGTAAGCTTCGTATGTGTTGACCTGCGATACCTACGGTAACATCTTCAATTTTAAATTCAGATGCCATTTCAGCCTCTTGGATAGCCAATTGAATCGATTGAATAGTTTGTGTTATGTTATTCACAACTCCACGATGAACACCTAAACTCTTAGATTTTCCTATTCCTAAAATATCAACCTTGCCGTACTCATTTTTACGACCAATCATAGCCACAATCTTTGTGGTTCCAATATCCAACCCTACTGCTATATTCCCTTCCATAGTTTAAGATTTAGTGCATATCACTTGGCTATCAAATTGCAGATTAACCTTACTATACTTATTCATTAATTTTTCTTTTGTTGCTTTTTTATAAAACACCTTTAGGTTGTTAATTTTTTTATCAAGTTTTTTCAAGCTTCCTAAATACACATTAAAGTTACATTGTCTTAATCTCAAAGAAATACCTCCTTGTTGATCTTGATGAATTTGCGTTACATGCTTCTTTAAAAAGTTATCACTTTCTATTTTTTTTGACATTTTATATACATTAACCAGATTATTTTTATCAACAACACCTGTTACAATAGGTACTCTAGCAGTGTAATTTGTTGACAAAGGCATGAATCCTCCTTGATCGTCTATATAAAATGAACCCGAGTTAAACACTCGTGCTATAGGTTTTTTTTGTTGTACTTCAGCAGTGAGTTTTCCATTAACATCAACAAAAACCTGTGCTGAACGAATCATTGGATTTTTATTTAGGGCAGTTTCCAATTGATTCAAATCTAAAGTTTCTTTGGGCACATTCTTAACTCCTGCTTGATTTTGTATTAACAATTTACTAACAGTTTCATGGGTTATAAAAAGATTGTTTTCTCCTTCAAAAACTATTTCTGGCTCTGATACTTTTCGAGCATTATTTTTGGTGTTCGAAAAAGCATACAACATCACTACCAAAAGCAGCAATCCAATCATTTTTATGTAATTCCAATTAACTCGCACGCAACAAAGCCTTTTTAATATGTTTTACTTCTTCCCCAATATCTCCGGCACCGATTGTAAGCACAATTTTTGCTTGACTCTCTTTTATTTTTGAAATTAAATCTGATTTTTCAACCAATTGTTTATGATTATTTTCAATTTTATCCAATAACAACTGTGAGGTAACTCCAGGAATAGGCAATTCTCTTGCTGGATAAATATCCAATAAGATTACTTCATCAAAACTTGAAAGACTCTTTGCAAACTCATCAATAAAATCTCGAGTTCTACTGAACAAGTGCGGCTGAAAAACTGCCAAAACCCTACTTTCTGGATACATTTCTCTCACTGCTTGATGAACAGCTTTTATTTCCTCCGGATGATGCGCATAATCATCAATATAAACCACATCATCTGTTTTTATATGATATGAAAATCTACGTTTAACCCCTATATAAGATGCTAAAGCTTTGGCGAGCTGCTGGTGAGGGCAACCAAACTCTACAGCCATCGCCAAGGCTATTAATGCATTCGACAGATTATGTCTACCAGGTAGGTTAAATTTGAAATTTTCAATGGTTGTTTCTGGTGTTCTTACATCAAAAACATATGTTCCATTTTTTATTTTTATATTTTTTACTGTGTAATCAGAATCATCTTCAATGCCATAAGTAATACCTTTAATAGGCAGACCATTTCTGACAAATAATTTTCCGTTTTTCTTGATTTTATTGGCAAAATCTATAAATGACTTTTCTAGTTCAGAGGCATCCCCATAAATATCTAGATGATCCGCATCCATTGAAGTGATACAAGCAATGTTAGGTGATAATGTTAAAAACGAACGATCAAATTCATCAGCCTCAACCACTGTAACGTCCGTTCCATTTATAATTAAGTTGGATTGATAATTTTCACTGATACCGCCAAGAAATGCCGTTACTGGAACATTACAGACATTCAACAAATGACCCAAAATACTTGTTGTCGTAGTTTTCCCATGAGTTCCTGCTACTGCCAAGCAATTAGTGTTTTCCGTTATAAGCCCTAAAACAGCCGCACGTTTCATAACTGTGTAATGATTGTTATTAAAATAAGCCAATTCCATATGATCTTTTGGCACTGCTGGCGTGTAAACAACAAGTGTATTATTAGTATTCAATAATCGGGAATCAATATTGGCTATAGAATCATCAAAATGTACAGGAACACCCAATTCTATGAGCCCATCAGTAATTTCAGATTTATTCTTATCATATCCAGATACAAACTTATTGTTAGCATGGAAATATCTTGCTAGTGCGCTCATTCCTATACCGCCAATTCCAATAAAATAAACATTATTGATAGTATCTAGATTCATTTAATGCTTTGCTTTAATAGTTTATCTACTTCATCAGCAATCTCGCTAGTAGCATTTACTAACGCCAATTTCTTTATATTTTCTCCTAGTTGTTTTTGCCTTTCTGGTGAAACCATTAATTGGGTAAACTTATTTTGAAAATCCACTTCCAAATCGGCTTCTCTAATTAATATAGCAGCATCTTCATCAACAATTGCTTGGGCATTTTTTGCTTGATGATCTTCGGCAACATTTGGTGATGGAATAAAAATCACTGGCTTTCCAACAATACATAATTCAGAAACTGAACTTGCTCCTGCTCGAGAAATAATAATATCTGCCGATGCATAGGCACATGCCATATCATTTATAAATGCATGTACTTGAATATTCTTGGTGTGGCTGTAAATTTTATACTGATCATAATAAAGTTTTCCACACTGCCAAACCACCTGTATATTATGTGTCAGTAAATAATCTAATTCTTTTTCAATTAACTCATTTATACGTCTTGAACCCAAACTACCTCCTAGGACCAAAAGCGTTTTTTTCTCTTTTTCTAGACCAAATAAGCTTAGCGCCTCTTGTCTCTTATCATCAATGTTCAATAAATCCTGACGTACAGGATTTCCTGTCTTTATAATTTTATCAGAAGGAAAAAACCGTTCCAAACCGTCATAAGCCACACATATTTTATTAGCTTTTTTGGAAAGTAGTTTATTGGTTATTCCAGGATATGAATTCTGTTCCTGGATTAATGAGGGAATTCCTCTTGAAGTGGCCACTTGCAACAATGGTCCACTTGCAAAACCTCCTGTTCCTATTACAACATCAGGTTTGAAATTTTTAACTATTTTTCTAGCCTTTAATAAACTACTCAAAAGCTTAAATGGAAAAGTTAAATTTTTAATTGTTAGCTTACGCTGAATACCAGATATCCATAAACCAACTATATCGTATCCAGCTTGTGGCACTTTGTCCATTTCCATGCGATCTTTAGCTCCAACAAAAAGAAATTCAGCATCTTTATGACGAGATTTCAATTCATTGGCTATAGCAATAGCAGGATAAATATGACCTCCTGTTCCTCCTCCAGATAATATAATTTTATAATGACTCATTAAATAGTTTCTGATAAAATTTCCAACGGATTTTCACTTTCAATTTCTTGCTCCTTTAACTCCTCTCGCTTGGCACTTACACTTAAAATAATCCCAATTGCTAAACAGGTCATCCAAATAGATGTACCACCACTACTTATTAGTGGTAATGTCTGCCCAGTTACAGGGAACAGTTCTACCGCAACGGCCATGTTAATAAGTGCTTGAAATACAATTGGAAGACCCACACCAAGCACCAAAAGTTTCCCAAATATGGTATCAGACTTTTGAGATGCTATTACTATCCTGAACAATAACCATAAGTAAAAAACCATCAATGTAAAGCCTCCTAATAAGCCATACTCTTCAACAATAATGGCAAAAATAAAATCAGATGATGATTGCGGTAAAAAGTTTTTTTGTTTACTTTTTCCAGGCCCAACGCCTTTAATCCCTCCTGACGCAATGGCTATTTTTGCTTTTTCTATTTGATAATCAGCTTCAGTTACTTCATCATTGGAAAAACTTTCAATACGACTCATCCAAGTATCAATTCTATTAGGCATAGCCTCCGGAAATGCTTTTGCTATCAAAACAAAAAAAGCCAGACATAATATTCCAGTTCCAATAATTATAGCTAAATACTTTACTGGGTAACCTCCTAAAAACACAAGCACCAAAGTCATTAAAAACATAATGGCAGCGGTTGAAAAGTTAGCAGGAAGAATCAATACTAACACCAAAAAAACCGGAATCCATAGTGGTAGAATAGATTCCTTAAATGATATTGTTTTATCCTTGATTTTGGACATATATCTCGCCACATAAACCATCAAAACAACAAATGCAAAGGTTGATGTTTGAAAAGACATATTTACTATGGGTATTTGAATCCATCTACTAGCATTGGCTCCTTCAATAGTTGTTCCTTGAAGCATAGTCAAAACAAGCAAAACAATAACCACCGGCAACATGATAATAGACAAACCCTTAAAATATCTATAAGGTATTTTATGAACCCCATACATAATTGCAAAACCCAAAAACAAGTGCATAAAATGTTTTACAAAATAGGTGAATGTATTACCATTGCCTCCAACATAAGCAAGATTACTAGCCGCACTATAAACTGGTAGAAAAGAAAAAATAGCCAATAGCGCAGCTATTGCCCAAATTAACCTATCTCCTTTTATGTTTTTAAATACAGCCTGCATTTATATAGTTTTTTATAAGTTTCTTACAGCATCTTTAAACTGCCTGCCTCTATCCTCGTAGTTTTCAAATAAATCAAAACTTGCACAGGCAGGAGATAGCAGCACATTGTCACCAGATTCAGCTATTTTATAAGCTATTTTTACAGCCTCACTCATGTATTGTGTCTCAACAATGACATCAACCATCGAACTAAAATTATTCATTAGCTTTTCATTATCTACACCAAGACAGATAATGGCTTTTACTTTTTCATTAACAAATGGAAATAATTCAGTATAGTCATTGCCTTTGTCTTGGCCTCCAACAATCCATACAGTTGGAGCTTCCATGCTCTCTAAAGCATAATAAGTAGCATTCACATTCGTGGCTTTAGAGTCATTGATATACTGAACTTTATTAATTTTTAGAACTTGCTCCAAACGATGCTCTACACCATGAAAATTTTCCAAACTCTCTCTGATGGTTTGTTTTCTTATTTTTAATAAATGAGCTACGGTTGAAGCAGCCATAGCATTTTTTATATTGTGCTTACCTTCTAATGCTAAATTTTTTGTTGGCATAATTATCTGTTCGTTATCTATTGTTATTTTTATATTATCTTTTTCTAAAAAGGCTCCGTTTTCAATTGATTTTATTAATGAAAACGGCAATAATGTTGATTGCACTGGGTTTTGATATAACCAACTTGTAATAACTGAATCATCAGCATCATAAATTAGATAATCACTTGATTTTTGATTCATAGCAATACGAAATTTAGACGCTATATAGTTCTCAAATTTGTAATCATACCTATCCAAATGATCTGGTGTTATATTGGTAATAACAGCAATATGTGGCCTAAAATTCAAACAATCATCCAACTGAAAACTACTTATCTCTAAAACATAATTTTCATAATGCTTTTCCAAAACCTGTTTAGCAAAACTATCTCCTATATTCCCTGCCAATCCAACATCAAGTTCCTGTTTCAAAATATGATGTGTCAAGGATGCTGTTGTAGTTTTGCCGTTACTCCCAGTGATTCCCACAATAGTAGCTTCAGTAAACTTTGAGGCAAATTCTATCTCGGAAATCACGGGAACATTGGCTGCTATTAATCTCTGGACCAAATCCACCTTTGATGGTATGCCAGGGCTTTTCATTACAACATCAGCATTCAATATTTTATTTTCAGTATGCTGTTGATCTTCCCAATCAATCTCATTATTTTTAAGAACGTCTTGATATTTTTGTTTGATTATTCCCTTATCTGAAACAAAAACATCATATCCTTTGGCTTTACCCAATAAAGCGGTTCCAACACCACTTTCTCCTCCACCCAAAATCACAAGCCTTTTCATACTATCTGATTTTCAATGTCACAATCGAAATAATAGCTAGCAGAATTCCTATAATCCAGAACCTAGTAACAATTTTACTTTCGTGATATCCTGATTTTTGATAGTGATGATGAAGTGGTGACATTTTAAAAATACGCCTGCCTTCACCATATTTCTTCCTTGTATATTTAAACCAACTTACCTGCATAACCACAGAGAGATTTTCGGCTAAAAATATTCCACATAGCACAGGTATTAACCATTCTTTTCTAACAGCTATTGCTATTACAGCAATGATGCCGCCAATAGTTAAACTACCTGTATCACCCATAAAAACCTGCGCTGGGTAGGTATTATACCATAGAAATCCAATTAAGGCTCCTACAAAAGCGGCTATATAAATTGTAATTTCCTCTACCCTTGGGATATACATAATATTTAAGTATTCCGAAAATATTATATTACCAGATACCCAAGCAAAAATGCCCAATGTGAGTACAATTATTGCCGAAGTACCTGCTGCGAGCCCATCAATACCATCTGTAAGATTGGCCCCATTGGAAACTGCCGTGATAATAAAAATGACAATAGGAATAAAAATGATCCAAGCATATTGTGCCCAATCTTTATTAATCCATGTAATTATTTCGGCATAATCAAATTCATTGGCCTTTACAAATGGAATTGTTGTTTTTGTTGAACGTTCTTCTGATGCGAATAAATCTGTTGGTTTTGCATCTGGGTTTTTAGCTAAAATTTCCTGCTGTTCAGCTAGTGGCAACTTTTCCTTTAGAGTAACATCAGAATGAAAGAATAGAGTTACTCCAACTATTATTCCCAATCCCACTTGACCTAGCACCTTAAATCTTCCTTTTAACCCTTCCTTATCATTTTTAAATTTTTTGATATAATCATCAATAAATCCAATAGTTCCCATCCAGACTGTTGTGACTATTAAAAGTATGATATAGACATTTTCAAGTTTTGCCAATAACAATACAGGAATGAGTGTTGCTAAAATGATTATAATTCCACCCATGGTTGGTGTACCAGCTTTCTCTACTTGGCCTTCTAAACCTAAATCACGAATGGTTTCTCCTACTTGTTGCTTACGTAAAAACTTTATTATACGCTTACCATATATAGTAGATATTAAGAGTGACAGAATAATAGCCATAGCTGCCCTAAAGGTTATAAACCCAAATAAGGATGCACCTGGAAATTGATACTGCTTCTCTAAATATTCAAATAAGTAATACAACATATTATTTTTGTAATTGCTTTAAAAATTCTTGTACAATCATAAAATCATCAAAGTCAAAACGCTCTCCTTTAATTTCTTGATAGGTTTCGTGTCCCTTACCTGCTATAAGGATAATATCATTGGTTTTGGCCATTTGACAGGCTGCTTTTATAGCTTGTTTTCTATCAGTTATTGAAATGGTTTTTTTGAAATTCTGTGGCTCTACTCCAGCTTCTATCTCATTAATTATAATATCAGGATTTTCACTTCTTGGATTGTCACTTGTAAAAATGACCTTGGTACTTAAAGCCGATGCAATATGACCCATTTTTGGTCTCTTTGTTTTATCACGATCACCACCACACCCAACAACGGTTATCAGTTCTTCATTTTTGGTTCTAATACTATTAATTGTTTCTAGAACATTTTTCAAAGCATCTGGTGTATGTGCGTAATCAACGATAGCAGTGATTTTCTCTTCAGAAATAAGATATTGAAATCGCCCTGATACACTTTCTAAATCACTTATCAGTCTTAAAACTTCTACCTTCTCAAGACCCAAAAGTTCTGCAGTTGCATAGATGGCTAAAACATTGTAAGCATTAAAATTACCTACCAAACGTGTCCAGACTTCATTCTCGTTAATCTTCAATAATAATCCCCCAAATTGATTTTCTAAAATTTGTGCTTTATAATCAGCGAAGCTTTTAAGTGCGTAGGTGAATTTTCTAGCTTGGGTATTTTGCATCATGACCAAACCATTTTTATCATCAATATTCACCAAGGAGAATGCTTGTTTTGGCAAACCATCAAAAAATGCTTTTTTAACGTCTCGATATTCTGCAAAACTGTTATGATAATCTAAATGGTCATGTGAAAGATTTGTAAAAATTCCTCCTTCAAAACGAAGTCCTTCAGTACGCTTTTGATGGATTCCATGTGAGCTAACTTCCATAAAACAATACTCAACACCAGCGTCATTCATTTTCTTTAGATAACTGTTTATTGTAAGTGAATCTGGTGTTGTATGTGTCGCTTTATACTCGGTATTATCAACCATAATTCTGACTGTTGACAATAGCCCTACTTTATAGCCGGCTTTTTTAAACAGTTGGTACAACAGAGTTGCAATTGTTGTTTTTCCATTCGTGCCAGTTACGCCAACTAATTTTAAGTTTTCAGATGGTACCTCATAAAAATTGGAAGCCATTATTGCCAGAGCTGTCGATGTATTCTCAACTTCAACATAGGTAACATCATGCTTGAGATTTTTAGGGAGTTTTTCTGAAACTACAGCTATACAGCCCAAAGAAATAGCCTTATCAATATAATCATGACCATCTACTTGAGTTCCTACAATTGCAACAAAGACATCCCCTTTTGAAATCTTTCGTGAATCAAACACAATATTATTTACAGGTACATTTGTGTTTCCTGCGACAGCATTTAAAGTAACCTTATACAATATGTCTTTTAAAGTCATCATGAGGCTTCAATTACTACTGTTTGACTTCGCTTTACTTTGTCTCCTTTGTTGATTGACTGTGATTTAACTTCACCAACACCTTGCGTTCTCACTTTTAATCCCATATTCTCTAGAATAGCAATAGCATCCATTGTAGGTAATCCAACAACATTGGGCATTATCGTTTTATGTTTTTCAGAGATATCATAGTAAAGTTCATATTCGTTTTCAACTGAAGCCTGTTTTATCTCTAAAGATTCCACCTGATCAATTAATGGCGTATCCGTAAATATTTTTTGAGCAATTCGCTTAAAAACTGGCCCTGTTACATCGGCTCCATAATATCCTTTTTCTACACTTGGCTTATGGATAACTACTATGCATGAATATTTTGGGTTCTCTGCTGGAAAATATCCAGCGAAAGAAGACACGTAACGCCTATTGTCTTCCCAATCTGACATCCAATATTCTGTTTTGGCAGTTCCAGTTTTACCAGCCATAGAAAAGTATGGTGAATACAATGACCGACCGGTTCCTCTAACCACAACATTTTTAAGTATTTCTTGAACTTCTTTTAATGTTTTATCTGAACAGATTTTGTTATTAATGATTTCCTTATCAAAACTTTCTATTTGCTTATCCAATTCTTTAACTTCCCTTATAAAACGTGGCTTCACCATCACACCATTATTAGCTATCGCATTATAAAAAGTTAAGGTTTGCAAAGGCGTAAGAGACAGATTGTAACCATAAGCCATTGATGGCAAGGCATTTTTACTCCATTTCTCATGGCCTGGTTCATAAATTGCTGGTTTACCTTCACCTAAAATTGGTAATCCTAAAGGCTTATGAAGTTTCCAGCTTTTTATTCTATTTAAAAACTTCTCTGGTGTTTTAGCATAGTTATCATCAATTATAGTTGCCAAGCCTATGTTTGATGAAACTTCTAAAGATCTAGCAGCTGATATTTCTCCATACCCACCATGACGGGAGTCATTAATGTATCGACCATAGAACATTTTACGCCCTCTTTTGGTATCAACAATCGTTGAAGTATCAATTACTTTATCCTCCAATGCAGCCATTAAAGCCATAACTTTAAAGGTAGAGCCAGGCTCATGTGACTCACCAACGGCATAATTCAACTTTTCATAATAAGTACCTTTGCTCGTTCTGCCTAGATTAGAAATCGCTCTAATTTCACCTGTTTCAACTTCCATCACAACAACACAACCATGCTCTGCTTCATAATATTCTAATTGCTGTAATAAAGCATGGTGGGCAATATCTTGAATGTTGACGCTAATAGTCGTGTAAATATCATAACCGTCTTTAGGTTCAACCTGATTATAATCCACTATAGGTTTCCATTGACCTTTACCTATTCTTTGCTTAAGACGATGACCATCTTTCCCTCGTAAATATTTAGCTCCAAAGGCACCATCCAACCCTGCTCTAGTTATATTGCCATTTTCATCATGTCTTTCATAACCAATTGACCTTTGCGCAATGCCACCCATAGGATGTTCACGCTTGGTGGTCTGCTCAACAATTAAACCTCCTTTAAAAGCACCCAGATTTAACATGGGAAAATTTCTAACACGTATATAATCTGAATAGCCAATATTTCTAGCAAGTAGTAAGTACCTATTTTTATTGGCACGTGCCTTTCTAATCAATTTTTCATAATATGAGGTTGACTTTCCTGAAAAAACCGATAGCGAATCGCAAAGTGGCTTTAAGTACTTTTCAAATGTCACGGATGATGGTGTAATAGCATCTATTCGTATATCATACTTTGGAATAGAGGTAGCGAGAAGATTCCCATTTGCTGAATACACATTGCCACGATTAGCAGGAATAACTACGTCCTTAATAGTTCGTTCTTCAGCTAAACTTCTGTACTTATCACCTTGCATAAACTGAATGCTCAATAATTTGAACACCACTGCTAGAGCGAAGATGAACATACATCCTGCTATAAAATACAATCGGTTCAATATGTTCTTCTCGTTTGCTGCCAAGCTGAACTAATTTTGGGATTTCACTTTAATTTTGGTTGGTGGTATTTCTGAAATTGCCAAACCTTTTTCTTTCATCTTCTTTTCGACCACTGTCTCCTTTTTGAGATTCATCAGTTTTCCTCGGCCATCAATCATGGCTGAACGTAATTCTTTAACTTCATTACTCAATCGTGCAATCTCATGTACTTTTTTATCAGCACTATGAGAACTTGCAATCATGATTATAGCAAGCGCAGAAATAAATAAAATCATACGCCAGTTTTTAAAAGCATCATCGCTAATGAGAAATGTTCCTTTTAAAATACTGTATAACCCTTTTTTCATTTACAACTTTTCAGCTATTCGTAATTTTGCGCTACGCGCTCTATTATTGATTTTAATTTCTTCTCTGGTTGGCACAATAAGTCCACCGACTTTCTTAAAAGGCACTTCAAAGTTTCCAAAAACATCACGTTCTGGTTCTCCTTCAAAAAGTCCATTTCTAATAAATCTTTTCACCAATCTATCTTCTAGAGAGTGATAGGATATAACGCTTAACCTCCCTCCCTTTATCAACACTTCGGAAGTTTGCAATAAAAACTCCTTTAATACTTCTATTTCTTGATTCACTTCAATACGAATGGCTTGAAAAATTTGAGCTAATACTTTATTCTCCTTTTTATGTTGTAAAAATTGCTTTAACACAGCCTTTAATTGCTCACTTGTTTTTATCTCGTTTTCATTTCTACTTTCAACAATTACTCTAGCCATTGCAGGCGCCTGCCTTAACTCACCATACTGCCACAAGACCTGACGCAACTTTTCTTCATCATATTCATTAACCACATGATAAGCTGACAGTTGATTCTTTTGATTCATTCTCATATCTAAATCAGCTTCAAATCGTGTTGAAAAACCCCTTTCGGCAACATCAAACTGATGTGAAGAAACTCCAAAATCAGCCAAAACTCCATTTACCTGCTTAACACCATAGAATCGCAAAAAACGTTTGAGATATCTAAAATTCTCATGTATCAGCGTAAAGCGATTATCATCAATCTTATTTTTAAGAGCGTCTGGATCTTGATCAAAAGCATACAACTTCCCATTTTCACCCAGCCTTTTTAATATTTCCTTGCTATGACCTCCTCCTCCAAAAGTGACATCAACATAGACGCCATCTTCAATTATATCTAAACCATCAACTGTTTCCTTTAATAAAACGGGATTATGATATTCCATGGTCGTCATCATCTTGTCCCATTACTTCTTCAGCCAAATCTGCAAAATCACCAGTTGCATCATCAATAGCCTGCTCATATTTATCCTTATCCCAAATTTCCACAATGTTTATAGCGGAAGACACAACGATTTCTTTGGAAATATTTGCAAAACCAACCAAGTCTTTAGGTATTAACAATCGACCGGTTGAATCCACTTCAATCATTTTCACACCAGCAGTGAACCGACGGATGAAATCATTATTTTTCTTCTTAAATCTGTTTAGTTTATTAACCTTCTGCATGAGCGATTCCCATTCATACATGGGATACAATTCCAAACAAGGCTGAAAAACAGCACGTTTTAAAACAAAACCGTTTTGCAATACAGGTGACAACTGCTTTTTTAAAGCAGCCGGAAGCATTAAACGCCCTTTGGCATCTACCTTGCATTCGTATGTCCCTATTAATGAATTCAAAACGCTATTTACAGATTCTTGAGATTAAGTTTCAAATATATTGAAAAATATACCACATTTTACCACATTTTACCACTTTGTTGATAATTTTTCGATTAAAAGTGGAATTATGTCGATATTAAAATTGCTTAAAACATCTTAAACTCTTTATTTCAGAGAGTTACAGAGTCGCTAAAAATATTGACTTTATAATGTTAATATCTTGGAATATGGCGTATTACATGTCAACAATAATTATCCATATATTGTGAATGATTTAACTATATTTGCTTTTAGAATAGCTAAACCAGATAATGGCGCACCGATTAAAAAAAGAGAAAAGTTACAGTTATATAGAGGTAGGCGAAGGCACTCCCATTATTGTTCTTCATGGGCTTATGGGTGGTTTGAGTAATTTTGATTCTGTCACAAGTTATTTTAGTAAAAAAGGGTATTCTGTTATTATTCCTGAACTACCTATTTACACCATGTCTCTACTTAAAACCAATGTTAAAAGTTTTGCAAAATACTTACATGATTTTATTGAATTTAAAGGGTTCGACGATGTTATTCTTTTAGGAAATTCTCTTGGCGGACACATCGGTTTATATCACACAAAATTATACCCAAAAAAAGTAAAGGCACTGATTATAACAGGTAGTTCTGGTTTATACGAAAGCGCTATGGGTGGTGGTTACACCAAGCGCAGTGATTATGAAGTAATAAAGAAAAAAGCGCAAGACGTTTTCTATGATCCTGAAGTTGCTACAAAAGAGATAGTTGACGAAGTTTATGAAACTGTAAATGATCGTAACAAGCTCATAAAAACACTTGCCATTGCCAAAAGTGCCATTAGACACAATATGGCAAAAGATTTACCAAACATGAAAACCCCTACCTGTATTATTTGGGGTAAAAACGATACAGTTACACCTCCTGAAGTAGCTGAAGAATTTGATGAACTCTTACCAGATTCAGAATTATTCTGGATTGACAAATGTGGGCATGCTGCCATGATGGAGCATCCAGATGAGTTTAATGAAATTCTTAATTCTTGGTTGAACAAAAGAAATTTCTAAACCTTATCTCGCTATGGAAATTAAATCGGCAGAATTCGTAATGAGCAATTCTGATGTGGCTAAATGCCCTAAAAGCATGTTGCCAGAATACGCTTTTATTGGCAGAAGTAATGTTGGAAAATCATCTTTAATCAATATGTTAACCAATAGAAAAAGTTTGGCTAAAACATCTGGAAGACCTGGTAAAACACAGTTAATCAATCATTTTCTAATTAATAAAAATTGGCATTTAGTTGATTTACCTGGATATGGATATGCACGCGTATCAAAAAGCGCAAAAAAAACATTTCAAAAATTTATTACACAATATTTTAGTTTGCGAGAGCAATTGGTATCTGCTTTTGTTTTGGTAGATATTAGACATGATGCGCAACCCATAGATTTAGAATTTATGGCATGGCTCGGAGAAAATAGCATTCCATTTTCTATCATATTCACAAAAGCCGATAAATTGAAACCCAACGCCATAACCAGACAGGTTGAAACCTATAAAAATAAGTTATTGGAGACTTGGGAGGAAATGCCTAACTATTTTATAACATCGTCTTCAAAATCTATTGGTAAAGAGGAAGTTTTGGATTATATTGATTCAATTAACAATTCTATGAATATTTAGATTAACTAACTTCTCACATCCAAAGCGTCTCTTAAAGCATTACCCATAAGCATAAATGCCATGACCAATATCATTATACAAAAACCAGGAATTAAGGCCAGATATGGTTTTCCAAGAATGATATAATTATAATGATCTTTTATCATAGCTCCCCAACTAGACATAGGTGGTTGAGCTCCAATGCCCAAAAAACTCAAGCCACTCTCAATTAAAATGGCTGCCGCAAAGTTTGCAGCCGAAATTACAATTACAGGTGCCATAATATTAGGCAAAATATGTCTAGTAATAATCCTGAAATCATTGAAACCTAATGCTCGTGCCGCAGTTACGTATTGCATTTCCTTTACACTCATTACCTGCCCTCTAACTACTCTAGCTACTTCAACCCACATGGTAAGGCCAACAGCAATAAAAACCTGCCAAAAACCTTTACCTAAAGCCAAGGTTGTAGCAATCACCAATAACAATGTGGGTATTGACCATGATACATTGATAAACCACATAATAAGCGCGTCAACCTTACCACCAAAATAACCTGCCAAACTACCCATAAGTATTCCTACTACAAGTGATATAAAAACCGCAATGAAACCAATAAAAAATGAAATTCTTGCTCCCACAAGGATTCTACTTAATAAATCCCTTCCATACTTATCAGTACCAAATAGAAATATTTTTTCTTCAACATAAGGTTTTTGCTTATCTGTGAAATGATTTAAATCAATAGTTTTTGTTATACCTTCCAAATCATCAGCTGTATATTCAGTATAAGTCAATAAACTCTCTTTGTGAGTATGACTTGAAATCGGGATTTCATTTTCGGTATTTTTTCTACCAAAAAATAATTTGTCAAAAACACTTTGTTTACCAAGATTGTCATTGGGCATGACCAACATGGCAACTTTAAAACCTGGCTTTTTAGAGTGAATAGACAAATGCATTTGATTAGCATGTTGCGAGTTATCAGGAGCAATAACATATGCAAAGACAGAGATGAAGCCTACAAATACAATTAAAAACAAACTAAAAACGCCCCAGAAATCTTTTTTAAATTTCTGGAGCGCTAGTTTGCTTAATGAGCTTGAGCTTTGACTCATTTAAATTAGTCTTTTACTGTTGCTACCTTTTTAATAGAGTACGACATTTTTAAATCTTCAAGCACATTTAATGCCTCTTCCATATATACATCTTTACTTAAACTCTCATGCCAACGTATGCGTTTATCTTTTAAAACTGTATCTTTTTCGAAAAGTCTTTTTTCATATGGCAATGATTCAAATGTTAGATTGGTTTGGTAATTTGAGATTTCATCAAACTGTTTAGCTTCTTCCTCATTTAAATCTAATTGCGATTTGTACTTACTATAATTCAATGGATGTTGTTTTTCATCCATACGCGTTTTAACCCATTTTGCGTTTTCTTCAATTAATTTTAATTGTGAATTATCCTTCATTCTTTCAATACTCTTTTTTATGGTCGTATCATAATCAAAGTAACCTTCCCAAAAAGAAAATTCAGCAGCATCAATTTCATCCCAACCTAATGGGTTTTCCTGATCTTTCTCACCAATATCCATAAAGCTATAACGATCCGGAACAATAACGTCACTTTTTACTCCTTCAAGTTGGACCGATCCACCATTGATTCGGTAATACTTTTGTCTGGTAACTTTTAAGGCTCCTAAATCACCATCTTTATAATTTCTTACCATCCTGTTTAAATCAAAAAATGATTGAACAGTTCCCTTACCATAAGTTTGCTTACTTCCAATTACAATAGCACGCTTATAATCTTGCATGGCTGCTGCCAAAATTTCAGAAGCAGATGCTGAAAACTCATTCACTAAAATAACTAATGGACCATCCCAAACAATAGATTTATCTGTATCCTTTAAAACTTCTTTAGGTTCATCAGTAGAACGCACTTGAACGATTGGCCCTTGTTCAATAAACAAACCAGCCATCTCAACTACGGTTTGTAATGATCCACCTCCATTGCCACGTAGATCAAGCACCAAGCCTTCCATTCCTTCTTCTTTTAAACGCTCAATTTCTTTCTTAACGTCAGATGCTGCATTTAACTTCTGATAATCTTCAAAATCAGCGTAAAACTTGGGTAAATTAATAACGCCAAAACGTTTATCATTTTTGGTTACAATGGAACTCTTTGCATGAGTTTCTTCAAGTTCAACAATATCTCGTGTAATTTTTATAACCTCAATTGTTCCATCAACTTTTTTTACGGTTAAGTAAACATTAGTTCCTTTAGGTCCTTTAATCAATTTTATAGCATCATCAATGCGCATTCCAATAATACTCACAGCTTCTTTTTCGTCTTCCTGTCTTACCTTTTGAATGATATCACCAACTTCCAACTCCTTACCTCTCCAAGCTGGACCACCAGAAATCAACTCGACAATTTTAATATTATCCATTCGTTTTTGAAGTCTAGCGCCAATTCCTTCTAATTTACCAGACATCCCTTGATTAAAAACCTCTTTATCTTCAGGTGCAAAATAAGTTGTATGTGGGTCAAATTCTTGAGTTATGGCATTTATAAAAACTACAAACCAGTCTTTACGCTCCATATCATCTATATAATCATTATAATAGATATCTATGGTTTTGAGTGTTTCCTTTCTGGACGCAACCTCAATCTCTTCTAATGATTTTTTTTCAACGTCGTCATTTTCATCAGCTGATTCCTGCGCATTTATCAAATCATCATAATTCGCTAGATTGGTATACTTTAATCGTTGTCTCCAACGTTCCTTCATTTCCTTTTTAGAACTTACAAAATCTAAAGCTTCATAATCTGAATTAAAGACCTCATCAACTGAATAATCAAAAGGAGTATCCAATACTTCTTTATAAATAACCTTTGCCTCTTCTATACGTTGCATAAGTCGTTCATGAGTCAAATTAAAAAACGAAATATCTAAAGCCTTTAATTGATCATCAATTTCCGTCTTATATTGCTCAAATTCCTTGATGTCAGATTCATAAAAATATTGTTTTAAAGGATCTATCTGCTCCAAATAATCTGAATATACTTCAATTGAAAACTCATCATTAATTTCTTTAGGATCAAAATGACCTCGCTCTAGAACATATGTAATTGCTTGAATTAAAAGCTTATCTTTATTAGGGTCGCTAAATGTTTTTGTGGTAAAGCTGCATGAGGCAAACGCCAACAAAAGCATTAATATTAAAATGTTATAATTCCTTTTCATAATTCTCATAATAAGCATGATATATTTTTCACTAAATTAAAGAAAAAACTATGCCAATATAATCAAATGGTACTAATTTTTTGTTAAACACCAAATATTCGACAAAAGCACTCTAAATTATGTATTTTAGCAACTTGTAAATTAACTTCAGAAATGTCAGAAAGACCCTTAATTTTAGTTACTAATGATGATGGTATAGCTGCTCCTGGGATAAGAACTCTTATTGAAGTTATGTCAGATTTAGGAGATGTTGTTGTTGTGGCACCAGACAGTCCTCAAAGCGGAATGGGTCATGCTATAACAATCAATTCTACATTACATCTTGAAAAGGTGGTGATTGATGATGGCACGCAACCTGAATATAGTTGTTCTGGCACTCCTGCTGACTGTGTCAAACTAGCAGTGAATGAAATATTAGATAGGAGACCAGATTTATGTGTGTCTGGAATTAATCACGGTTCAAATTCATCGATCAATGTGATATATTCTGGGACTATGAGTGCCGCTCTAGAAGCTGGTATAGAAGGCATTCCCGCCATAGGTTTCTCACTTTTGGATTATAACTACAATGCTAATTTTGAAGCATCAAAAAGTTTTGTAAAGCAAATTGCTCAAAATGTTCTTAATAATGGCATACCAAAAAATGTAGTTCTAAATGTCAATATCCCTAATCTTTCACAATCTGAAATTAAAGGTGTGAAAATTTGTAGACAAGCAAAAGCAAATTGGGAAGAGGAATTTGACAAGCGAAAAACCCCTCAAGGCAAAGATTATTATTGGTTAACTGGAAAATTTGTTAATTTAGATAACGGTGAAGATACTGATGAATGGGCATTAGAAAATGGTTATGTTTCTGTTGTTCCTGTTCAGTTTGATTTAACTGCACATCATTGTATTCAACAATTAAATACATGGAAGTTTAATGATTAAAAAAGAAGTTTTTAAAGGATTATTGGTAGGACTCATAGCAAATATTATTGGTCTTTATCTAGCCACAATCATACTAGGCAATGGCGATGAGTTTATTACAGTACTCAAATCTGCTTCAGCCGAAGGTTTTTTAGGAAAACTTATAAGTTTGGGTTCAATACTAAATTTAATAGCCTTTTTCGTTTTTATAAAGAAAAAACAAGATTATAGAGCTAGAGGTGTTTTACTAGCAACTGTTTTAATAGCTATTTTCACGTTTATTTTTAAATTCATGTAACCATGAAATATTACATTATTGCTGGAGAAGCATCAGGTGACTTACACGGTTCCAACTTAATGAAGGCCTTACTAAAAGAAGATGTTAATGCCTCATTCAGGTTTTGGGGTGGTGACCTGATGGAAGCTGTTAGCAATAATTTAATTAAACATTACAGAGATTTAGCATTTATGGGTTTTGCAGAAGTTATCATGAACTTACGAACCATAACAAGAAATCTATCATTTTGTAAAAAAGACATTGAATCCTTTAATCCTGATGTCATTATTTTTATAGATTATCCAGGGTTTAATTTACGCATTGCCAAATGGGCAAAGCAAGAAGGTTTTAAGACTCACTATTATATTTCACCACAAATTTGGGCTTGGAAGGAAAACCGGATCAATGCCATAAAACGTGATGTTGACAGTATGTATGTTATTCTACCTTTTGAAAAGGATTTTTATGAAAAAAAACACAACTATACGGTTGAATTTGTTGGACACCCTTTAATTGATGCCATTGCCAATAGAAATCAAGTTGACGAATATACTTTTAGAGCTGAACATGAGTTGAATGAAAAGCCCATAATAGCACTATTGCCTGGCAGTAGAAAACAAGAAATAACCAAAATGCTTTCGGTTATGTTGAGTATTGTCAATCAATATCCTGACCATCAATTTGTGATTGCTGGTGCTCCAAGTCAAGAATATTCGTTTTACAAGCAATTTATTAAAAATACAAATGTTCATTTTATTTCAAACAGAACCTATGATCTTTTAAGTGTTTCAACAGCTGCACTAGTTACATCTGGAACTGCCACTCTTGAAACAGCTTTATTTAAAGTACCAGAAGTAGTCTGTTATAAAGGTAGCTGGCTATCCTATCAAATTGGTAAGCGTTTGGTAAAACATATTAAATTCATTTCACTAGTCAATTTAATCATGGACAAAGAAGTCGTAACCGAACTTATTCAAAGCGATTTTAATACGAATAAACTCAAAAAAGAATTAGACAGAATTTTGGACAAATATGAACGCACAAAATTCTTTATGGCTTATTATGAGCTTGAAAAAAAGTTAGGTGGTAGAGGTGCTAGTGAAAAAACTGCGAAACTTATTTACAAAGCGATTAGTTAACCAACTTGGTTACATCAAATAATTTGGTCTCATCATTTTTATTAACACCCTTTAAAATTTCATTGATTTTATTAGCGATTGCGTAACCCAATAACGGCGGAACAGCATTCCCAATCTGTTGATATTGACTTAACCCCTTCTCCCAACTCATTTTAGTTCGCATACCTTGAAAAATAAAATCATCTGGAAACGATTGCAAGCGCGCACCTTCACGGGCTGTAAAATTCCTGTGTAAAAAAGGGTGAATAAAATTACTTTGAAATGATGCTGCAATGGTTGGTGCAGGTCTATCTGCATGCAAACGCTGATTGTTTTGTGAAAACACAATTTTAGATTTCTCCTTTGGCTTACCACGTTTTACAGCAGCATGTTCTTGTGGTACATGTGCCAATGATTGACCTGCTTTTATAACTTGAAATCTATCAATAAGTCTTTTTGTATGCCTCATGGCAACATGATTGAAAACTGCCGAGCTAGACTGGCGCATAAACGCTTGATATTTGTTTTCTGCATGAGATTTATACGTCATTTTTTCATCGCCTTCCGAAGCCTTTATTTGAGGTAAATCTGAAATAGCTTCCCAAACTGTAATTGGTCTATCATGACTTTGGATAGGGAATTCAGGCTTTATATTTAAATCTTTTCTAATACCAATCATAATAACCCGTTGCCTGTTTTGTGGCACTCCATAATCTGAGGCTAAAAGCACTTTATAATCAACATCATAACCGAATCCAGCATTTTCAAACTCTTCTTTCATAAGCTGAATAACTTTTCCTTTCTGCATTGAAAGTAAACCTCTGACATTTTCCATAACAAAGGCTTTAGGTTGTAAGTCCGTTACCACACGAACGAATTCATAGAACAATTCGTTTCTTGGATCATGCTTTACTTTGTTTCTGTTTTTATTTGCTAAAGAAAAGCCCTGACAAGGCGGCCCTCCTATTACAACATCAACCGATTCAGTAACTTGACTTTTTATTTGATTTGTTGAAATATTCCTTAAGTCTTCTCTAATGAATGGCACCCTTGGAAAATTAAACTTATAGGTTTTTTCACAATTTTCATCCACATCACTTGCCAGTAGTGTATTAAAACCAGCCCATTTAAAGCCTAATGCCAAACCACCACATCCAGAAAACAAATCAATTACATTCATAAATCTACTTATTGAACGCTAAAAATAAGAGAATTTGAAGTTTGAACAAATCAACTTTTTGAAAGGTTATTATTTTTTTAATAACAAAATTATGTATTTTCGAAGCATGCATAAAATAGCCCTACTTATTTGTTGTTTGTTCGTTTTGATGTCTTGCAAATCCAAAAAGACAGCAACAGCTTCATCACATAAATCTCATAAAACCGAAACCAAAAAAAACACCTACAGTAACAACTCAAACTACAATGAAAAAGCTGATGCTATAATTGATTACGCTCAAACCTTTAACGGTGTGCGCTACAAATATGGTGGTACTACAAAAAAAGGCATGGACTGCTCCGGCTTAGTAACCACAGCTTTTAAAAAGGAAGACATTCTTTTACCAAGAACCACATCGCAACTCGCTGTATCTGGAGAATGGATAGATGTAAAAGAAGTTCAAAAAGGAGATTTGCTTTTTTTTGCTACCAGAAAAAATAGCAGAACTGTAAATCATGTTGGTATTGTTACTAACACAAGACCTGGCTATGTGGAATTCATTCATTCCACAACAAGCAAAGGTGTTATAACTTCTGAATTATCAGAAAAATATTGGTACTTTGCCTTTGTTCAAGCTAGGCGCATTTTATAATTTTTTTTAGTAACTTTCTTATATGAAGTTACTTGATTTCCCGATTGTTAAACTTGTACTATGTTTGGTTAATGGTATAATCATAGGCCATTACATTACTGTTTCTGTCATAATTGCCTTGTGTATTTCTTGCTTGTTACTATTTACTACATTCATTATTTATTTAACATCTAAAAGACGATTTACAAAAAACATTTGGTTTGGGCTATTTGCTATTCTAACTACCCTTTCTATTGGTATTCTGGTTTTGACATTGCATAATGAAAGAAACTTCAAAAACCATTATACACATACTAGCGTTTTTCAAGAGCGTACAGATTCAAAAATCGTATTAAGTATTAGAGAAGTTCTAAAACCAAGTTCATTTCACGACCGTTATTTTGCTGAAGTCATTCAAGTTGATTCTAAACGTGTACGTGGCAAAGTACAACTTAATATTACAAAAGACTCCCTAAATGAAATGTTTCAGGTTGATGATAAATTAATTGTATTCACACATTTTCAACCTTTGAAATCACCATTAAATCCTCATCAGTTTAACTACAAAACCTATTTAGAAAACCACAATGTTTACGCGCAGGTTTATTCAGATTATCAATCATTATTTTTAGCAAAAAATGATACTCATAGCCTAAAAGGTTATGCCCATAAAATCAGGCAGAAAGTAATACAACAATTGGAATCTTACAATTTTAAGCCTGATGAAATGTCTGTAATAAAAGCTTTACTGCTTGGCTACAGGTTAGATATTAAAAAAGATTTATATGATGATTACATCAACTCTGGTGCTGTTCATATACTAGCCATTTCTGGATTACATATTGGCATCATATTACTCATGTTAAATTTCATATTGGGATTTTTAAAAAGGTTTAAATATGGTCTGATTACAAAAACAGTTATTATTCTTATACTATTATGGAGTTTTGCTACCATCGCAGGATTATCACCTTCAATTTTAAGAGCGGCTACCATGTTCAGTGCACTTGCTGTAGGCATGAACCTCAAACGTCCTCATAACATATACAATACATTAGCCATATCAGCATTTTTACTTTTACTTTGGAACCCCTTTTTACTTTTTGAAGTTGGTTTTCAGTTGAGTTATTTAGCAGTTATTGGTATTGTAAGTGTGCAACCCATGCTATATGCTCTAATGAGGAGTAATGTTTGGTTAATTGATAAAATTTGGGAATTGATAACCGTTTCTATTGCTGCTCAAGTCGGTATTTTTCCGTTATGTTTATATTATTTTCATCAGTTTCCTGGGTTATTTTTTATTGCCAATGTAGTAATCATTCCATTTCTAGGAATCATTTTAGGTTATGGTTTTATCATTATAATTCTAGCTGTGTTTCAGGTACCAAAATTTTTCCTTTTTGATTTTTATGAATTAATTATCCATTGGATGAACTTACTATTTAAATGGATTGCTAAACAAGAGTCATTTCTTTTCACTGATATTTCCATGAACTGGTATTTGGCTATTGGAATTTATCTTGTAATCATGACATCCTTAAACTACTTTAAAAGACATTCTAATATAGGTATCGTTTCAGTTTTATGTTCCATACTGATACTTCAATCACTACTATTTTATAACAAATGGCAGGTAGAAACAAAAGATGAATTAGTGATTTTCAACAAAACCAAACACAGTATTATTGGGTTTAAGAACGGGAAGGATTTACAAGTATTTCATGATTTAGATAGTCTAACTAAATCTAATGATAAGATAATAGCAAGTTACAGAATTGGCGAATTTATTAATTCAACTGAAGAAGATAGCTTAAAGGATATTTATCAGTTTAAAAGCAACAAACTTTTAATCATTGACAGTTTAGGTGTTTATAATCTGAATCGTTTTAAACCTCATTATGTTCTATTACGAAATTCTCCTAAAGTCAATCTGAATAGGGTTATAGACTCATTACAGCCACGTATGATAATAGCTGATGGCAGTAATTACAAAAGTTATGTACAAAGATGGAAAGAAACTGCTTTCAAACGAAAACTCCCTTTCCACGCAACTCGTGAAAAGGGAGCTTATATTTTAAATTTAAAATAATTTATTCTGAAAATTCAGGTTTAAAAGCGTTGTAGTAAGTTGTAAAATCTTCTTGAGATTTAAAGTCTTTGTGATCATCATTCTTAAATAACTTTAAATACAATTCTAATTGTCTCGGTGTTTTGTAACCAATAACTGGTGTTAAAAACTCACCAGTTTCTCCCAAAAATACAATTGTAGGATAAGACCTAATACTAAAATGGCGCGCTAGTTCATGCACACTATTACGTCTATTCGCTTTGGCAGGGTCGTATTGTGGATTATCAAACGTTTTACCACTAAAATTTACGGTTTCATTCCCTTCAGCATTAAATTTTACGGCATAGTAATTTTTGTTGACATAATCTACTACATCTTTGTTGTGAAACGTATTTCTGTCTAACATTTTACAAGGGCCACACCAATTGGTGTAAACATCCATCATTATTTTTTTTGGCTTCTTTTTCTGAAGCTCTACAGCTTCTTCAAGTGTCACCCAATTAATTTCTTGTGCATTTACTTGTATTGTAAAAAACAACACAGATGCTATAAATAGTATTCTTTTCATTTCTAATGTTTTTTATAAAGTCGTTTTTGAACTTAAATCATTTCAAAAACTGTTCCTAAAGTAAAAAAAACACGCCAAGTAAGACGTGTTTTGTAGATATTTTAACGATTTCTTCGATTAACGAACACCGTGCATTAAACGTTTTAATAATGGATTTAGCAATATTGACACAAAACCAACACCAATTGGTATTAAGGTGAATATCAAAAAGAAGGTACTCATTGAGTATTCTTCTGATATTTTATCTATCATTCCACCCATGGTTCCTGCAGCCTTTTGTCCAACAGCAATGGCTAAATACCATATTCCAAACATAAAACCTATCATTCTAGCTGGAACTAATTTACTTAAGTATGATAAACCTACTGGAGAAATGCATAATTCACCCATAGTATGAAATAAATAAGCCATAATTAAGAAAATCATACTTACTGAAGCCGTTTTTGCTCCTGATGGTATCTCACCAGCTCCATACGATAAAAATGCAAAACCTAATCCAAGTAATATAAGGCCTATGCCATATTTCATAGCAGCACTCGGATTGTATTTACTCTCCCACCAGCGTGAAAACAAAGGTGCAAGTGTAATAATGAAGAAGGAATTTAGAATACCAAACCATGTTGCTTCAACCTCGTTACCTTCTTGTGAAAACTTATCATTTAATCTATACAATACTAAAAACCATAATCCAATGAATGCAATGGCTAAAATAATGTTAGACAAACCAATTCTAGAAAATGTTTTTTTGGCTAATAAAATTAAAACCCAGGTGATAATAATCAACGGAACTGTTGTTAATAATGCATCTACTACTTTAAAAACCATTGCAGAGTTACCCACTAACATTCTATCGGTATAATCACGAGCGAATAACGTCATGGATCCCAGAGATTGTTCGAAGAATGCAAAAAAGAAAACCGTAAACACACCAAATATAGATACGGCAATAATACGATCTCTTACCAATGGAATGTATCTAGAAATACGTGTAATCAGCAAAATTAAGAATAAGGCCAAGGCAGTTAAAACGACAACGTTAGATCCAGATAACCCTCCAATTTCAAATGGCAACATGTTGATATCACCTATCTTCTCCATTGGGTCATTAAACAAATACAACAATCCACCAATTGCCGAAAGCACCATTAGCACTTTATCAAACATAGTAAACGGATTGAGCTTCTCATCAGATTCAGCATCATGTTCTTTGGGTGCTTCTTCATTAATGTTTTGAGGCAATTCAACTTCATGTATTTTAGACGGTTTTGCTCCTATACTTCCAAACAAACTTCCAGCTAACCAGAATTGAAGCATCCCTAATAACATAAAAATACCAGCTAATCCAAAGCCCCATGACCATCCAAAGTTTTCTGCTAAATAACCGCAAAGCATCATCCCGAAAAAGGCACCAGCATTTACACCCATGTAAAAAATGGTATAAGCACCATCTTTTTTGGACTCTTTACCCTTATACATGGTTGAAATAATAGACGTAATATTTGGTTTAAAAAAACCTGTACCAATCACCAATAAGGCTAATCCAAGATAAAAAGACATTGTTGTTTCAAGAGCCATTGCAGCATGACCTAAAGTCATAATGACACATCCAATTACAACAGCTATTCGGTATCCTGTAATCTTATCGGCTATCCAACCACCAATAATTGGTGTTAAGTATAGTAAAGACGCATACGTTCCAATTAATGCTAAAGCGTGCTCTCGTGGCCATTCCCACCCTGGGTTATCGCTTAAAATTGGAGCTGTTAAAAACAGTACCAACAAAATACGCATCCCATAGAACGAAAAACGCTCCCACATTTCAGTAAAAAATAGCACAAACAGTCCAGCTGGATGTCCAATGACTTTGTCCTTAAATAGATTTTCAATATCCGTATTCATATATAGTTAGTTTAGTTAATTTACATTTAGTGAACGTTACCCATTAATCGCTTTAAAAATGGTGCTAAAATTAAGGTTATTATTGCGGCTCCACCAGCATACATAGCAATCATATGGAACCCGTCAGTATAAACTCCTAATGAGTCAAAACCACCAACATTTTTATCTGTACTTTCAATTGATAATTCCTTACCAATGAATCCTACTATTTGAAATGCAAATGCTGATGATAAAAACCAAACACCCATCATAAATGCGACAATTCTTTTAGGTGACAAATCAGTTATTTTAGATAGCCCAACAGGAGACATAAATAGTTCGCCAACTGATAAAATAAAGTACATAATCATTAAATAAGCAAAAGGCACTTTTCCATTGGCATCTGCACTTTCACCACTAATGGCCAACACATAAAAACTAATGGCAGCAAAGGCTAATCCCATAGCAAACTTAAAGGGCGTTCTTGGATTGATTTTTTTCTTTGATAAAAACTGCCATAACAGAGAAACAGGAATAGCCAAGATAATGATATACATGGCATTAATTGAATTTGTTTGAGCAGCATCAATGACCGATAAGTTTACATTTCTATCAGCAAATAAAGTAATTACACTTCCTGAAAGTTCGTGAAAACCCCAAAAAATAGTCATAAAAATGGTTATAAATATAGCTACAATCAACTTCTTCCTTTCCTCTGGTGAAACATTAGCCAATATGTAAATTAGGTAAGCTAATACCGCAAATCCTATTCCTTTAAAAATAATATTCACAATATTCTGATCGCCAAAAACTGGCTGATAAGATGATAGCAGGAAAGCGATTAATGGAACAGAAAGTAAAGATAAAATAGTCACCAATTTACTGTTCTTAATTCCTAGAACTGGTTTATTATAAGCTTTTTCATCACTAGGCATACCTTGATTTCCAAAAACATTTTTCTTGATTCCACTCCAAAAGAATGCTAATCCCAATAACATACCAAATCCGGCAAGTGCAAAGCCATAATGCCAACCGTACTCACGTCCTAACCAACCACAAAGTAATGGTGAAGCAAAAGCACCAATGTTTATTCCCATATAAAAAATGGTAAATCCTGAATCTTTTCTAGCATCACCATCTTTATACAACGACCCAACAAATGTGGATATATTTGGTTTAAAAAAACCATTTCCAACAACAATAAAGGCTAAAGCTAAAAAGAATGCCATATCATTTTCAACAGCCAAAACAAAATGACCTATTGCCATTAGAATACCACCCAAAAATATTGAATGGCGCATTCCCAAAATACTATCTGAAATTTTACCTCCAACAACTGTTGAGGCATAAACCAATGACCCATATGATGCATATACTGCTGCTGCTGCATAATCTCTAGTTGATAACGCTTCAAAAACAACATCTATCATATAGAGTGTTAGTAAGGCGCGCATGCCATAGAAACTAAATCGCTCCCACAGTTCTGCAAAAAACAAATAGAATAATCCTTTTGGATGTCCAAATAATTCTGGCTCTTCTTTAAAATGGTCTAATTGATCTGCCATATAGTATATATTAGTTAGTTTCTTTTATTAGGTTGTGGAGTATGCTTAACTTTAAAATTTAAAACGAAGACATGTTTCATGTTGAAAAAGTAATTTTAAAATAATGCCAAGTTTACTAAAAATAAAGCAAAAAACCGTATTTATTAACAGTTAAATGGGCAATTGAAACGCAAATCATCCAATAATACTATCTTTACATTTTCAATTTTAGGTAGATGAGCAAACAAATTACTGGCTTTTCAAAATTATCAAAATCCAACAAGATAGATTGGATTGTTAATACGTACTTTTCAAATAAAGAAGATGCCAAAAATATTCTAAAGCAATATTGGAATTCCAACGAAAAATTACAACAATTACATGACGAATTTATTGAAAACACTATAACAAATTACTATTTACCTTTAGGGGTAGCACCTAATTTTCTGATTAATGATAAATTACATACTATCCCAATGGCTATTGAGGAGAGTTCTGTTGTGGCAGCAGCGAGTAAAGCTGCCAAATTCTGGTTAGATAGAGGTGGATTTAAAGCCACGGTTATTTCTACTACTAAAGTAGGTCATGTACACTTTATTTTCTCTGGTAATATTGAGAAACTACAGCGATTTTTTAACGAGGTCAAACCCAAACTTATTGAAGATGCCAAACCCATAACAAAAAATATGGAAAAACGTGGTGGTGGCATTTTAGATATTGAACTAAAGGACAAGACCAGCGCTTTGCCGAACTACTATCAATTGCACGCCACCTTTGAAACAAAGGATGCCATGGGAGCCAATTTTATAAATAGTTGTTTGGAACAGTTTGCCAAAACCCTTAAAAGCGAAGCTTTAAATTTTGAAGAATTTTCAAATGAAGAAAAAGCGATAGAAATCATCATGAGCATTCTATCTAATTATGTCCCTAATTGTCTAGTGCGTGCAGAGGTTTCTTGCCCTATTGACAAATTAAGTGATTCAGATGACATTGATCCTGAAGCCTTCGCAAAAAAGTTTGTACAAGCTGTAAAAATAGCAGAAATAGAACCTTATAGAGCTGTAACACATAACAAAGGTATCATGAATGGTGTTGATGCTGTTGTGCTAGCTACAGGAAATGATTTTAGAGCTGTTGAAGCTGGTGTACATGCTTACGCTTCTAGAAATGGAAATTACAGTAGTTTAACACATGCTAAAATTGAAAATAGTATTTTTTATTTTTGGATAGAACTACCTTTAGCATTAGGAACTGTAGGCGGATTGACAGGATTACATCCATTAGTTAAGCTATCTCTTGAACTACTCCATCATCCATCAGCAAGTGAACTCATGGAAATTGTAGCTGTTGCTGGGTTGGCACAAAATTTCGCAGCCCTACGCTCACTTACAACCACAGGGATTCAAGAAGGTCATATGAAAATGCACCTTATGAATATTTTAAATCAATTTGAAGCTACTGATGCGGAAAAAAACAAACTCATCGAACATTTTAAAACACATGTTGTTACTCATAGTGCTGTAGTTGAAGCTATAAATAAAATGCGCAGTGGAGAATTCTGAATACTACAGTAACGGTAAATTATTACTCACAGGAGAATATCTGGTTTTAGATGGTGCTTTAGGACTCGCGCTTCCTACAAAATATGGTCAATACTTAAATGTTGAAACTAATGATTCCAATTTCATTAACTGGAAAAGCTATGACCAGAATGGTGAAGTTTGGTTTAAGACAATTTTAGAACTAAATGATTTAGATTCTAAAGATTCTTCTGATGATTTAACTAAAAGACTCCTTCAAATTTTAAAAGCAGCCCTACAATTAAATCCTGATTTTTTAGAAACAGGTTGTTCCGTTAAAACAAAATTGACTTTCCCTAAAGATTGGGGATTAGGCACCTCATCAACCCTAATAAACAATATAGCCCAATGGGCTCAAGTTGATCCATACGAATTACTTAAAAAAACCTTTGGTGGTAGTGGTTACGATATTGCTTGCGCGCAACATAACACAGCAATAACATATAGATTAATTGAAGCAGTACGAGATATTCAAACGGTTAATTTTAATCCAAGTTTTAAAGACTGCTTGTATTTTGTGTATTTAAACAAAAAGCAAAACAGTCGCGATGCGATTGAGTCTTACAGACAAAACACAACTGACTTAACCAAAGACATTGAAACCATAAATACCGTAACGGAAAACATAATTACCTGTAAAACACTTTCTGATTTCGAGAACCTAATTAATACACATGAGCAAATATTGAGTTCTATTCTAAACCAAAAACCGATTAAAGAACGTCTATTTTCAGATTTTCAAGGTTCGGCAAAAAGTTTAGGCGCTTGGGGAGGCGACTTTATTTTAGCAACAGCTACCGAAAATCCTTCAGCCTATTTTAAAGCCAAAGGGTTTGAAACAGTTATTTCCTATAATGATTTAATACTCTAAAACGAAAAAGCCTTTCTTTTTAGAAAGGCTTTTTAATTATATTTCAAAACGATTATTGAACCGTTTTAGCTCTATTATCTTCAATCTCTGCAGCTTCTTTTAATGCATTGTACAATTTAGTTGTAACGCCATTAACTTTAGCCGTTTGCACTTGATTGGCAAATCCTTGATAGTTATCCATTTCAGGAGCCAATTCTTTCTTTACAACATGAATCATAAAAACACCTGTTTCACCTTCAATTAATCCAGATGTTTCACCTTGTTCCATACCGAAAGCTGTACCTATTACTAATGGTTCTCTTCCAGCACCTGAAATCGTTGGGTTCTTCATAGTTAATGCTAAAGATGTTCTTGGTGTAATGTTTTCAGCTTTACCTAAATCCTCAACAGTTGTTGCTGTGATTCTAGATTTAATTTGCGCTGCCTTTTTTTCTTTTCTTATTTTTGGTAATGCGGTTACCGATGCTTCTTCGGTTCCCATTAAACCTTCTTTGTTCTTTGCTACTAATTGCACAATAGCATAACCACCAGGCACATTGAAACGCTTATAATCACCTACTTCTGTTTCTTCCTCAAAAGCCCATCTTACTATTTGACGTTGACTGCCCAATCCAGGTATGTTTTCTTCCAATTCTTTTATAGTATTTACAGGACGAACAACATAATCATTTTCTTCAGCTAAAGTCTGGAAATCTCCTTTTTCAAGAGCAATTTCAAAATTAGATGCATCTCTAAACACTTTATTGACAGTCGCTTCAGATGGCTCAATTTTTCTAGCAATAGTAGCAACTTTAACAGCTCGTTGCTTATTCTTTTGTCCCAATATTTCAATTACATGGAATCCAAATGCCGATTTAACAACACCTATATCGCCTGTTTCATTTTCAAAGGTGTAATCCCTGAATTCTGGAACCATAGCATTGTATGTGTACCAATCTAGAACACCATCCTTTTCATTACTTACTTTATCAGCAGAAAAATCTAATAAAGATTTGAATTTTGTAGTATCCGCTTTTACAATACGCATTAAACTATCAGCTGTCGTTTTTGCTTGTGCTTCAGTTTGGGTCGTGGAGTCCGTTGCAGAACGTGAACCAATAAATGGAATTAAAATATGACGCGCTTTAACGGAGTCTGGCATTTGAGTATCAGCAATAACTTTACTTAATTTAAAATGTCCGTTATCCTTATAAGGACCAAAAACCTCACCAACATTCAAATTATAAATACTATCAGCAAATGCGGTTGGCAATTGAGATTTCTTCAAAAAACGATTATCAAATTTAATATCTGAACTTGCAACAAAATTGATATAGTTTGCATGGTCTTTTACTTGCGAAAACGGCTTAATTGTATCTGTTCTACCATTATTATACTCTACTTTACCGTCTTTAAAAGAAATCAACTCTTTTTTTATTTCTTCTTCATCTTCAACCGATGCCACTTCTTTAAATTCAACAAATTGAATATCTCTAGAAGCGTCAACCTTGTATTGTTCTTCGTGTTCTTTTATGTAATTGGTAATTTCTGCTTTTGAAACTGTAATAGTACTATCAGGAATTGAAGAATACGGGATTTGAATAAACTTTAAATCTACTTTATCTCCTTCTAAATGATAAGCCATCTTACCTTCAGCTAGGGTACCAATCATGCCTGCCTTTACCATGTTCATATAATTTTGCTGAAGCGCATTGTTGGCAAGTGCTTTTTCATAATCCACCCATTGTTGGTAAGCAACTTCTGAACTAGATTTTAAATTTTGAATATATTCTGACAGTTTATTTTCATCAAAAATTCCTGCTTCATTTTGAAAGTCTGGATTATTGGCTAATGCACTTTTTAATAAATCGCGCATTTGATCTTTTTCAACTGTAATTCCCAAAGCTTCATATTGACTTTCCATTACAGCATTTCTTACTTCCTGATCCCAAACACGATTCATGGCTTGAGTCGCTGTGCCATTTGGCCCTAACTGTCTTTGTGCTGCTTCAACTTTTTGAAGAAAATCTTCACGGGTAATATCCTTACCGTTTATAGTTGCGACTACATTTTGGGATTTAGCCGATAGTGCATCACTATTTCTAAACAAATCTCCAATTATAAAAGCGAATAAGGCTAACGCAATTACAGCTATTAGTACAATTGATTGTTTTCTAATTTTATTTAAAACTGCCATCTGTCATTTAAATTTTTTACGATATAGTGCGCGAAAATACCATTTTCTATTTAATAATAAAAGTAGAATATCGCTTTAATTGATATAATGTACAGTAAATTAGTCTTCTTGTAGAATTTTCAGTTTTACCAGGTCAATTTTAGTATTTGATACTTCTAAAACCGTGAATTGAAAATCATCTATAACCACTACTTCGTTTTGTTGCGGAATACCTTCTGTTCGGTCAACTATTAAACCACCCAAGGTTTCGAAATTTTCACTTTCGGGTAGTTCCAATTTATAGGTTTCATTGAGATAATCAACTTCTAACCTAGCAGAAAAGACAAAATTCTTATGATCAATTTTTTCTTCTTTTAAAACAACTGTATCGTGCTCATCTTCAATTTCGCCAAATAATTCTTCTACAATATCTTCAACTGTCATAATTCCTGATGTTCCGCCATATTCATCCAACACAACCGCAATACTTTTTCGTTTTTTAATCAATGCGTTCAAAATATCTTTTACCAACATGGTTTCTGGCACAAACTCAACTGGCATGATAACAGATTTAATGGCTTTTGGTTTCTTAAAAAGTTCAAAAGAATGAACATACCCTAAAATATCATCAATGTTATCCTTATAAACAATAATCTTTGAAATACCTGTTTCTGTAAATAAAGCATTGATAGCTTTTACAGACTCGCTCACATCAACCGCTATTATTTCGGTTCTAGGCACCATAACTTCTCTTGCCTTCACTTCAGAAAACTCGAGTGCGTTTTGAAAAATCTGAATTTCAGAATCTAAATCATCATGCGCCTCAACACTTTCCATTTGCTCACTAATATAGTTTCCTAATTCTACTTTTGTAAAGGCTAACTGAACCTGGTCTCCTTCTGTTTTAAAAAATTTCTTGAGTACAAAATCTGAAATCCAAATAACAAAATCTGAAATCCAGGTAAATATCACATAAAAAATATACGCCGGAACTGCCAATATTTTGAGTAATGAATTGGCATAAATTTGAAAAAATACTTTTGGTAAAAACTCGGCAGTAATAAGTATAATAAGTGTCGAAATAATCGTTTGAGTAAGCAAACTCAACTCTACCAACAGTGTATTTACAATAGCAATACTTGAAGGCAGCATAGATTGAAACCAATCTACCAACAGGTCACCCATAAAAAAGCCATAAACTACTAAAGCAATATTGTTTCCAATAAGCATGGTGGCAATAAACTTTGAAGGACTTTCAGTAAGTTTTGATAGTATTTTTGCTAAAAGACCGTCTTGCTTTTTTTCGATTTCTATATGAATTTTATTTGAAGACACATAGGCAATCTCCATTCCAGAAAAAAAAGCTGAAAGTATAAGTGACGAAATTATAATGATAACTTCTGCTGGCATAAGCTAAAGTTACTTTTTATTTTCGAAACGTTTGTTGAATTTTCGTCGAAAGAAAAACATAAACACTGCTGTAGCAGCTAGTAAAATAGAAATATAGTCTACAGTTTCCGATTTCATATACTTCTCAATTGCTACATAAATGAACAGTGCAGCAAATACTAAATAAGCATATTGAAAAAACTTAAATATTTTCATTAAATGAGTTTTAACTAATTTGATGTAAAGATACTTAAAAAAAGATGTTAATGGTAATTTGGGTTCGTTATTCATCAAGGGTTATGATGCCATCAATCTCTAAAACCTCGGCCTGATTAAACTCTGCATCTGAATCAAAACCCTTACCATTAATAATGTCCTGACCTCTTCTAAAGGTTACTGGTTTATTTGTAAATAACCATTCGCGGTTTTGGTCATAATACAATTGCTCTGCAAATAAGGTATCTTGTTCAGCTGATGCCAATATAACGTTTCCTTGCATATCAATAATCCCTGTTTTGTCATACACAATAGCATAATCAGCTATTACAGTACTTTTTTCGTTATTCTCACCAAAAAGGTCTAAATGGGCTCCATTTGGAAATTCATTATAAGCAAAAGCTCTATTGGAAAAATCCAACATTTTAGGGCTTAACAGGTTAGCTGTAACACGACCTGAATCTGTGTATTTTAAGTCAATATTTTCAGCGACACCAATAGGTTCATTTTCAGAAATACCAATTTTATTAACTTCATCTAAATTACTTTTACATGAAAAAAACATAGTCATGGCTGTTACCATGACTATGCTAGAAAATATTTGATATTTTGCTGTAGTCATTAGATTTTAGGAACTGTAATGGTTTTACCAATCCAACAACCTATGCTTATAGATTTACCTGCTTTATCCTCACTAAAAATTTCACTCTTAGTTGGAGCTTTTGCTCTATAACTTGCTGCAGATTGTGCTGCAGAACTTTTTAATGTTGGGTCAACACGACCAGCTTTTTCAGCTTCATCAGCAGCTAACCAAAACACCGCACGCTTGTTAAAGTTTGTGTCACCACAATCATTAGCACTACGATTATACATATCTGCTATTTTTAAGTGCGGACGACCATTAGATGGATTTAACTGCAATGCTTTAGAATAATAATTTCTTGCACTACCAAAGCTACCTCTTTTTCTTAATTTGTCACCTATTTTTTCGTTAAGCTTGGCTTTCTTAAAATTATCAGTTTCTAAACTAATAGCTTGCTCATAGAACTTAACAGCTTCACTAGACTTACCTTCTTTATCCTTTAAAATACCTAAATAATAAGCAGAATTAGCTGAAGGACTCAAAGCATGGTATGCATTTACCAATTTAAAGAACAAAGGGTCATCAGTACATTCTTTTTCCGACATTTTACCAGCTGCACGTTGCAACCATAATGCATTGTCTTTATTCTTTTCAAAGTCTTTAGTATAAAGAGGGATTAAGTTTTCGCAATTAGCACGATCACCCAACTTCTTATCAATTCCACTAGATATTTGATCAAAAGCATTCAAATAACTTTCGTAAAATCTTTTATATCTACCTTCCTTACTTGTAAGGGCTGTTCCAGCATCTTCCTTTGCAACCAATTTATTTAAATCTTCAGAATAATTACCTACTTCAGTTTCTACCTTTTCAGTGATATCATCATATTTGTCAAATAATTCTGCTGCAGATTTCTTACCAGCATCATATAAGTCAACCATCAAAGAGAAATATGTGTATAATGATTTTGGATTAGTAAAGGAGTCTGGATCTGCTTTGTAAGCAGCATCAAAACAGTTATACAATTCTTCATCCGTCATCTTTAACAACTCACGGTTATCATACATTAACTGACAAGACTTGGCACCATATTCACCTTTTTTTGTTTTACTCGCATAATGCATTGCACGCTCATCCCAAAGCTTCTTTAAGTCATTGATAAAAGCAACCTTTTCAGCTCCGTTGGATTTGTCAATCTTGTGTTCTAAAATATCTTCACCTGCAGAGTATATGTTTAAATTTAATTTTGGGCACTTATTTCTAACTTTCATCCAAGGCTCAAATGCAGCATCGTAATTTTTTGCTTTAGCATATTCAGAAAATATCGACAGATTAGTCATACATTCTTCATCCTGTTGTGCTTGCATACCATTAAAACCTAAAAACAATAGCATTAGAGTTAATAATGTAATTCTCGTTTTCATAATATCAAATTTATTGTGTTTATTCATATCTTCTTTTTTGGAACCATCTATCATTTAAAGACAAACTCAAATTAAAATTAATAAAGTTTTCTTGTATTAAATTATTTCTGGTTGTTCCACGTTTACCAATTTCAAAACCTAGGTTGGCATTGGAGAAAAAGTCTCTAGCACTACCTATAGGTAATCCTACTCCAAAAGATATGCCAAACTCATTTATATTAGTATTATTAATATTTAGACCCGTGTCTTCAAAACGTATTCCAGCCCTGTAAACCATTCTACTAAAGTAACTTGAGAAGGAATTATATTTAGGTATAAAAAACCCACCAAGTGCAAATGTTGACCCATTGGAATATTCCGTTCCGTTTGATCCGTGTAATTCATTCACAAATTTTGATGTGTTTTGAAACGTATATTCAGCACCTACAAACCAAATTCTTGGTTGACCAACTCCCGCTCCTAACGAAAATTTGGAAGGCAATAAAAAATTTGTTTCGTCTAATCCTTGAGATCTTAAATCAGCTTCAATTGTGTTTACAACAATCTCCCTGTTTGTAGATGCATTAATAACTATTGTACTAAAATCGCGCTCATTAACTGATTTTAAATTAGTTTCGGGAGTGAATGTAAATCCTGATTTGAGTTCTAACTTATCAGATATTTTAGCCCTGTAAGTTAATCCTATATTTAAACTCAAGCCGCTTAAGTCTGATCGGTTTGTTTCACGTGATTGGAATTGAATCAAATCACCATCATCATTATAATCAAACACAATTGTGCTATTTTGAATATTTCCAAAATTATAGCTTAAATCGACACCTACACTGAAATTGTCATTAATAAGATATCCAAGCGACAAGTATGTACGATTTAAGCCACCATCACCACTGAAACGCTCATTTAATCGATTGCTGTCATCTAATGTCTCTAGCTTATATCCAACTGATGTATAAGGTATTAATCCAACACCAACTCCCAATTTTCCTACAGGAATTGCTAGCGATATATAGTCAAATGTAGAAGATGATAATTTATCTTCTCCTGAATCACTTGATAATTTTAAATTGGTATGAGATCCTGCAACAGAAAACTTGATTGGCCTACCCTCGTTACCGTATAATGCTAAATTCTTTCCAGCATATGAAGCAGGGTTTCTTAAGTTAATGTGGATACTGTCCGTATAGATGCTTAAACCTCCCATACTCCTGTTTTCAACAGTTCCTTTGAATTTAAGGCTACCTATTCCGTAAAATGAATAAGGTGACGAAGTACCATTTTGGGCAAAACTTTTAATGGTAAATAATACGATGAAAACTAATACAAGTTTTTTAATCATTCTTTTGAATTAAATTGTAAAATATAGTTTAAGCCCTCTAAAAGGAAATTAGAGTTCGCAAATATGCTACTTTTTAATTGTTTAGACAAAAAATTAGCATTTCCTCCTGTTAAAATAACTGTTAAATCTGCATATTTTAGTTTATATGCTTCAATTACGCCATCAATTTCATGTAAAACGCCATTGATTACACCAGAATGAATGGCCTCA
Source organism: Hanstruepera ponticola (assembly GCF_012931685.1). GTDB lineage: Bacteria > Bacteroidota > Bacteroidia > Flavobacteriales > Flavobacteriaceae > Hanstruepera > Hanstruepera ponticola. The sequence goes on along the minus strand of NZ_JABANC010000001.1, from coordinate 1,216,329 downwards.
CTGGTTGTATTACCTATCAAGTTTTTTGGCTCTTTAATTTCTAATAACGGAAGATTTGCAGTTAAATTATTTAGTGATTTGTATCGCATTTGAACACCTGGTGATATTGCTCCACCCAAATATTGGTTTTTGTTGTTTATAAAATCAAAAGTAATACACGTACCAGCATCTATTATCAGCACATTTTTATCTGGATATTGAATTGCAGATGCACTAACCAAAGCCAATCTATCTACACCAAGTGTTGTGGGTGTTTTGTATAAATTCTCAAAAGGAAGAGGGGTTGACGAGTCAAGGTAAATTACATGTAATCTTTCTCTAACTAATTTTATATTTTCAACAGGCAAATTTCCTACTGAAGATATTATACAGCTTTGAATATTGGGGAATTTTTTATTTAAAACTTTAAACTCTGCTTCAAAACCAATAACCTCTATACTTCTACTTACTAATAGTTTATCATCCTTGAAAACAGCTAACTTTACGAAAGTATTTCCAACATCTACAATTAAATTCATAGGCAAAATTAAGGTGGTAAATTTACAAAACCATTTTTTATAAATTTTCTTTTGGTGAATAATAAAAACAACTTTATATTTGCATCCGCAATTATGCGACTGGTGCCTTAGCTCAGTTGGTAGAGCAAAGGACTGAAAATCCTTGTGTCCCTGGTTCGATTCCTGGAGGCACCACCAGAAAAAACTCGATTCGTATGAATCGAGTTTTTTGGTTTTAATGGAACTATAATAGTGACAACGCTTTACCTTGGTTTCATTTTGATATATCTTAATCAAAAAAAAGGCTAGAGTTACCTCAAGCCTTTTTATAGGAGACTAATCCAAATTTTATTCCTTTTTTTATTATCAAAGTTTAGTGGAATAACTTACTCAAAAGTATCAATCTTATCTGTTGAATAGATTGTTTTGATATGAAAGCCTTGAAATTTGATTTAAAAGGAAACCTACAATCAAATTTCAAAGAAAAAGCCATTGAAATCAATGGCTTTTCTCGCAAGATGAATTAAATTCATCTCAACCAATCATAATTATAAGTTAGTTTGATTCTTGAGCAATTAAAACTCCATTTCTATCATAAACAGTATAAAGACCATTCACAACTTCAACAGAGCCTACCATCATTACACCACCTGCACCATTGTTGGAATCTTCACTTTCTGATGTATATAATCCATTTAAGTCTAAAAATGCTGCAAATGATCCTAACTTTCCAAATGTTAATCTTAAAGGAATAGCTATTGCAGGATCTGGCATAAAGCCATTAGTATCCCATAAGTCAACCATGATATTATGTGTACCTTCTGTCAACTCTCCTGTCCACAAATTATTTGGGTTTGACGGCTCAAATAAATTTTCTGGACAATCACCAGTAAATGCATATGCTTCAAATGTATCTAAATAAACATCAAAATCCATATCACATAAATGATCATCTAAATTATCATCATCCCACTCAAGTAACATGGTAGCATTTTCATTAGAAAAATTTTGAATTGCTATGTTCATTTGAAATGGCTGATAAAATGCTGCAGTTGTACGCGAATCACCTATGTTAATCACAGCGGTTTCTGTATCTTCAATAACTATATCTTTATGAATAGTGATTGTTCCTGTTGCCGATGTTTGATATGCCGGTATATTTATATATCCTGTGGCAGGCAATGAAATATCATTTCCATCAGCAGTACCACTTTCTTGAAAAATATATACTCGAACTTGCTTATTAGTAGGCTTATCAAGTGTTGCTGTCAATGTGATAACCTGATCATTTTCTACCTCATTAAAATTGAAACTTCCAGTAGAACTCGTAACTGTTAAAGTTGGTTGATTACCATCAATTACTACATCTTCAACATCATCATTCTCACAGGCACTTAAGCCAATTAGTAATGCTGATAAAAAGACGTAATGCAACTTATTTACTAAATTTATTTTCATAATTATTTTTTTAAAGTTTAACATAAGTAGCCGTATATGTATTAAACACTGTATTACCACTAAATCCTATTGTGTATTCCAAAGTTATATCACCAGTGGCAGGGTCAACAGTTCCTAAAACATCTGTACCTTCCAAGAGGTTACTATAGATACCAGCTAAATTTTGCTGTTCAATGACAATACTTCCACAGACTTCAGTAAAAATAAAGCCTTCTCTAACCCCTCCATTGAGAACACCCACATCCCAAGTACCGGATGTATTTGTCAAATAAACACCTTCACTAATTTCTGTAATTGATTCTGCTGGGTGAAAATTGGTTAATCCAGAACTTGATGTAACTGACAATTCATATATACCACCTAAATCAGAAGAGCATGTTGCCTGTAATACAATAGTTACTTGACCTCGGTTTCCTGAAGCAACAATATTATTTGATGCTGAAGACGAACCTCCTGTTATATTTAATACAACTGTTGTTGGGTTTGCAGGATCCAATTCTCCTGAATGCACAATTATAGGCACATTAGTAAATGTGTTGCCTGCAGGGATAACCACAGAGCCGCTATTGTCCACAAAATCGAATTCAACACCTTCTATAGCAGTTGAAGAAGCATCCAATTCAAAATTTGCATTTGTTGGTGCATTAAGTGGATTTCCGTCACCTCCAGTAATACTTAAAGGAACAGTATAAGTAAAATCATCAGCATTATCATTTAAGAAAAATCCTGTTACTTGTGAAGAAGGAAATAATAATACATTGGGTCCTTCATTGAACGTTTGCTCATCATCATCTAAAACGCAAGATGTTATTGCAAATGACATTGCAAACAATACTAATATATATCTAAATGTTTTCATATCTGTTTTTATTTGTTTTATGGTTATTGCATCCAAAATGTGTGTCTATCAAATGCCGCGTTAGCACCTTGAGCCGGAACATTAGCTGAGTTTGATGCTAATTCTGCAGTTGGATAAAGTAAATTAGAAGGAAACACAGCTGAAGCTGCGCCTACTGGTATAGGAACAAAAGATGGAAATTCTGTACGAACACGATCCATCCACACTTCAAAACCTGAAATGAAGCCTCCTGCTATCCACTTTTGGGTAATTATTGCTTCGATTTCATTCCCTATACCATCAGCAGATTCCCAATTGATTATTGGGTTAATACTATTTGATTCATAATCAGCAGCAGCAGCAACTGGATTTGGAACTCCAAGTTCAGCAAATGATGCTGCAATACCTGCTTTATACAAATCTCCTGCATTCCCTGTAATTAAGTTTCTTTGCGCTGCTTCAGCCTGAAGAAATAATGCTTCAGAAAGTAACATTAGTTGAGCGTCTTGAGAACTGGAATTAATAATCCCAGGTCCTAAATCTGACACCAGATTTGAATTATATGCATTATCATAAACATTTTGAGGAACACCTACATACTCACCTCCAACAGGCAAAAATAGCCTTGCAACTCGAGGATCATTGTTATCTGTCATGAAATCAATATACGTATCACTACCTCTGGTTGCTCCTCCATTTGGCCCAGGAGTTGTCCCTCCAGGAGCAAATCCATGAACAGCATAAAACGGATTTTGTTTTCCTGCTTCATCTAAATAACCCGGATTTACTGATACTGTGCTATCAATAAAACCTATTCCACTATTCATCAACTCGTTATATTGTGCTGTTAAATCTTCACCTGTATTAATCTGACGTAAAAGCATTCTCAATTTCAACGTGTTTGCGAATTTTTGCCAAGCATTCATATCACCGCCAAGAATAACATCAGTAGTCACTGACTTTGTATTAGCTCCTGCGTTGGATATCATATTGATTGCTACATTTAATTGTTCATAGATAGCATCATAAATAGCTCTATCATCGTCATAAGCTGGTTGAGTGTTCTCTCCTCTTTGAAATGCTTCACTATAAATAATATCACCATACATATCTACCAAGGCAGCAAAATGGTAAGCTTTCATTATTTTGGCTATAGCTTTATAATAATCATAACCTGCTTCTGGAAAAGTTTCTACATAATCATAACTATATAAAGCAAGTGTATAAGTATTGTTCCATAAAGACTGATAGGTATCATTGTTAATGATATATGATTGTTCGGTTTGATACCAAACTCTATCTCCAGAATCCGAGATTACTCCAGCATAAATACCTCCTAACAAATTGAAGGAGTTATTAGCATTGTTAGCATTGTACATCATATCTGCACTATACTTTTGTGCTGCAGGCAACGTGAGTTCAGGTGTTGACGACGGTGGGTTTGTTGAACTATCGTTAACGTCTAAAAATTCATCACTACATGATGCTAAAGAAACAAGCATCAAAAAGAGCAATAAGTTTGTTTTAATATTTTTCATTTTCATTTTTTTAAAAATTAACATTCATTTTAAATCCGTAAGTCCCAGTCGGTGGTGTTTGCGCACTTGAACCAATACCACTAACACCATTACCTCCTGTGTTTATTGAAAATTCCGGATCAGTATATTTGTTTTCTTTAGCACGCCACATAAGTAAATTATTAGCAACTATTCCAAACGACAAGGCTTCAATAGGTGTTTTTTCCAAAAATTTAGAAGGCAAATTATAGTCTAATGCAATCTCTCTTATCTTGATAGCTGAAGCATCTACTACATAATTCTCCTTTATGTTATTATAAGATGTTTGCCAGAAATTTCTATTTCCTCCCGAAGTGGTTATGTTATTATTTTCCACATAAACTCCAGATCCTGGTGATGTTTCATAAGATGAATTAGGAAACACAAACGGCTGTCTGTTTGTAGAAGCACTATGCACAGTCAAACCTGCAAATTCTAATGCCTCAACAACTGTATTGTAGAATACATGACCTGTTTTATAATCAGCTACAGCAGAAAGCGTAAAATCTTTAAAGCGTATTCTTGTTGTTGCTCCTATAATTAAATCTGGGACAGTTGAACCTAAATTTATAAACTCGTTAGTCACTAGTGGATCTCCAGTGTTTGCATCAATTACAACACGTCCTTCTGGGTCTCTAACATAACCTGGTGCAAAAATAGCTGGATAAGCTTCTCCTACTTGCGCAAATAATGTTGCTGTGTTTTGGAATCCAGTTCCTACTTGTAAACGATCTGCTCCATCTGCCAATGAGATAACTTCAGATTTATTAGTAGTTACTGTAACACCTAAATCCCATTGGAAGTTTTCATATTTTAACGGTACTAAACCAAGATCAAATTCAAATCCTTGATTTTGAATTTCACCTATATTTGTCAAATAGGATCTTGCTCCAGAACCAGCTGATGCTTGTGAAAAGTTAATTTGGTCTTCTGATTTTACAAAATAATAGTTAGCTCCTAACGTAATTCTTCTTTTGAAAAACTCCACATTAAAACCACCTTCAATAGATGTTGAAAACTCCGGACTTAATTCAGGGTCTACAGCAATAGTTGTAGGTCTTAATCCAGTTGTAGTACCAAACGGAAATCCTCCTGGCACAATAAAGTTCTCATTAGTTTGACCTATTCCAGCATCATTACCTACTCGAGCATAACTGACGTTAAATTTCAAGTAATCTAACGCACCTTCTTTTAAACTTGTAAATGCATCTGTAGGCACAAAAGATAGACCTGCACTGTAATACCCATATGAATTATTGTCTATTGGTAGCGTTGAAGAAATATCTTGCCTGTAAGAACCTGTCAAATATAGATAGTCTCTAAACCCTAGAGTCAAATCACCGAAATAAGAATATAATCGTTTCTGAGTGGTTCCTTCTCCTCCTGTTAATTCTCCTGTTCTTACATTTACATTATAAATAACATTTGTAAATAAGTTGTTTCCACCTACATTAACTTGTTTACTTCTAAACGTTTCAACATGATTTCCTAAAATTAACCTAGCACTAATATCTTCTGTCAGTTGCCTATCAAAATTGACTAATAAATCTGAATTCAACCTAAAGTTGTCAGTCATCCCGTCTTGGACGGCATTTACCTCATCACTAGGTCTTGTATAAGTTAGCGTTGGATCATATTGCCATGCTTCTTGTGTATTTTTAAAGCTGCTGTTGAACCAAGTACCTCCTAACGTATAGGTCGCAGTTATCCAATCATTAAATTCATAATCCAACCTAGCAATTCCTTGTAATCTATTTGATCGTGCTGTATTTCTATTTTGATCAATTATTTGATACGGATTTTTAAAGTAAGCATTAAAATAAGTATCAGGCGTTGAGAATTTATCGGTACGCCAGTTTCTATAATTTGAAATAGGGATATGTCCTGGTGTATTTAATAAAATTCTATAGTAACTACCATCATTAGGACTGGCTCCCGCAACGTCTGTTTTATCTTGGAAGAATGATACTGAAGTTGATGTTTCTAATTTACCAGATTTTCTAGTAGCATTAAATCTAAAATTATCCCGAACATATTCATCGCCTGGTGTTACACCTGTTCTATCAACTCTTTGTGCTGAAAAGAAATAACTTGAGTTCTCACCACCACCACTTAAAGAAATGGCATTTTGCAAGGTAATACCTGTATCAAAAAAGTCTTTTTTATTATTTTTTATTGGTGCATAAGGTAATACCTGATAAGTTCCATCAGCCAAAATTGGCCCTACGCGCCTAGGTAATCCATCGTATCGTGGTCCCCAACTTTCGTTTTCAATAGGATCATATTCAAAGTTCTGTGTTGATCCACTACCAAATTTAGTTTGTGTTTCAGGAAAGTACTTAACTTCTTCAAAAGTCACTACCGAATTAAAGTTGATATTAATTTTTTCATTATTACCACCTCTCTTTGTAGTTACTATAATAGCGCCATTTGCTCCTTTAGAACCATAGAGTGTTACTGAAGAAGCTCCTTTCAGGATGTTTATAGACTCAATGTCATTTGCATTTAAATTATTAAGTGTTCCTTGAGATTGCGGCACACCATCTACAACTATAAGTGCTCCGTTATTACCTGTTAAAGAACTAAACCCACGGAGTACTACTTGAGAAGTAGGATTAACGCCATTATCACTTGTATTTATATTAAGACCTGAAGATTTACCTGAAAGCGCAGAAGCTACATCAACTGGAGCCGCTTGAACCAAGGTCTCTTTCTTCAATTCAGTAGTAGCGTAAGCAAGCTCTTTAGGCTTTCGCTTAATTCCTAATGCTGTAATCACAACCTCGTCAATCGCTGTTACATCAGGTTCAAGTGAAACATTAATTACATTGTTGGTGCCTACCGTTTGTTCTAATGATGTATAACCGAGATATGAAATTTGTAACACATCTCCTTGATTGACAGTTAAAGTATAATTTCCGTCAAAATCTGTTTGGGTACCATTAGTTGTTCCTTTGACAATAATATTTACCCCAGGAAGTGGCAATCCTGATTCATCAGAAACCGTTCCTGTTATTGATTTTTCTTGTGCGTATGAACAAATTGAAAAAAATACGAATAAGAAAAATAGTTTGTAACCTTGATTCATTGATATTATTTTAATGTTAATAATATGCTAATCTAATTGGTTACATACTCCATTATTTTACTGTTGAAGCATACAGTCATTATTTTGATGTGAATAACGAGTCTTTAGCTTTACCACTAGGAATATTTGATGATTTTCATGAAAAATGTCACATATATAGCAAATTTGGTTGTTCAAAATTAAATTAAGCCCATTCAAGACCATTTTTTACTAATAATACCTGATCTTTAAAAATATTTAAACTGTTGATTATTTGAAGTGAACAGCTTATATCTTGCAGTGAGAAGTTGTTATATTATTCTTAAAAAAACTTTAGGTAAGAGTCAAATAAAATTAAAAGTTTAATTTGCATATAGCTAATACCTTTTTTATACTAGTTTTTATTATTTCCGATGAAAATTACAACCTTAATTATTGACGACGAACCTCTTGCAAGACAACGCATTAGAAACTTGCTAACAGATATTGTTGAGATTGAGATATTGGACGAGTGCGCAACAGGCAAAAAAGCAATAAAGGCTATTGAGTCAAACAAACCTGATTTAATTTTTTTAGACATCCAACTAAAGGACATGACCGGTTTCAATGTGCTCGAAAAAATTGACAATGCTTTAAAGCCCATTGTTGTATTTATAACAGCCTACAATGAGTATGCTCTAAAAGCTTTTGAGTTTTTTGCGTTTGATTATCTTCAAAAACCATTTAAAGATGATCGTTTCTTTACTTCAACAAAAAAAGCAATTGAACAGGTAAAACAACGCAATAATTTAAAATTTGAAGACAAGATAGAAGGTTTATTGAATTTTGTTTATTCTAGAAATGAAAAACAAAACAAAACAACTAAATTCCCTATTAAACTTGGAAATAAGGTTGTGTTTATTGACAGTTCAGAAATAAAATATATAATTGCCTCAGGTTATTATGCTGAAATACACACTGAAAACAAAAAGCATCTGTTGCGAGAATCATTAAATAATTTAACAGAAGAATTGAATGCTTCAAAATTTGTTAGAATTCATCGTTCTACTATAATAAATCTAGATTTTATAAAAGAGCTCATACACTCGAACTATGGTGAGATTGATGTAAAAATGAATGACAACAATCTATTTAGAATTAGTAGAAGCTTCAAAAAAGAGTTTCTAAATAAAATGGGGCTATGATGAAAGAAAAAAACGATAAGAAATTATTTAGCATACTTTTTATTTTCACTTTAGTTTACAGTAACATAAAAATAGCTAAACAAAGTTATTTTAAATTTAAAGGCTACGCTCTAGATGATATAAGTTGGACCAATTTTTTTATAGAATATTATCTTACAGATATATTGATTATGACAATGCTTTTGGCACTCATTTTATTTCTTACAAAAAAAATGATTCACAAAGATTTTTCTAGATATGCTATTTTAAGTGTTCACTTATTTTTTGCTGCAGTAACTTGGGTTCTAGCTTATGTCATATATTACTTATATCGCTTCACCATACTTGAACTAAATTTCGATAATTTTAATTGGAATGAAGCCGTGTTCAACATTGTTAATTATTCTGACCGACATTTCATGTTTTATTTTGTTAATGTCTTTATCATTTACACATATTTTTACATTAATAAATCATCCCAAATTGAATTACAAAAGGCTCAATTAAAACAGCAATTAACCAATGTCCAGGTTAATGTACTTAAATATCAACTTCACCCTCATTTTTTTTTTAATACATTAAATAGTATTTCTACCTTAATTGAAACAGATGCCAAATTAGCACAAAACACTTTAGCCGATTTCAGTAATCTGTTACGCGATATTCTTTTTTTAAAAGACACCAACTTAATGCCGCTTTCTGTAGAAATGAAAATCTTAAAACGCTATATCGATATAATGTCTATACGTTTTTCTGATCATTTAAAAGTATCTATTCACGTAGAAGACAATTTAGGTGACGTTTTAATACCAAGTCTTATTTTACAACCCATTTTAGAAAACAGTATCAAGCATGGTTACTCTTACGATTCAACTGACCTAAAAATTGATATAGACATTTTTCAAAAAGAATCTAACCTCCATATTGAAGTGATAAATAATGGCGAGCCTCTTTCAGAAAATATAAAATATGGCACTGGCCTTAAAAACACCGTCGATAGGCTCATCACATTATATGAAAACAATTTTATTTTCAGTATTGAAAACAGAAAAGACAAAATTGGAGTTATTACTCAAATGATTATTCCAATTAAATCATAAATAGTTTGATTTCTCCTTTTTATAGGAGGATAAAATGATATTGGCAATATAACAACAATCATCATTTTAATTTAGGGTTAAATTAATGATTGCTATTCTTCCGTCTTCTTTAGCAAATATTTAAAATTAAGAATTATTTTTAAGTACTCATTATTTGATTAATTTACTTAATTATCAATTATTTTAATTCACAATCATATATTTTTTAACTTGCTCTTATTTAAGTTACCTAGAATGAATCTTACAAATAAAATCGCTTGGTTTTTAATATTATTAAGCATCACCTCTCAATCTTTTTCTCAAGTTTATTCAGAGCTAAACAATAAAAAGAAGGACACCACCGAATATAAATATATCCTCCCCATATTTGGAAAAAAAACACATGCTTTAGGATTTGATTTACCTTATTCTGCTGGGATAAGTATCAATTACCTCACTCAAAAATCAAATATTGTAATTTCTAATGTAAGTGTAGGATTTAATAATAGTGAATTATATAATGTAGATGACCTTATACGATTTAACAAAACTACAGCTACCTCAAATGGCTTAAATATAAGACCCGATTTATGGATATTCCCTTTTTTAAATGTTTACGGAATATTTGCTCAAGCTACAACCAACACAAATGTTGATGTTAGTGTAGTTATTCCGAGAATTAGTGGTTCTGAAGAATTATTTAGAATTCAAACCAGTCCTGAATTTAATACGACTACTGTTGGTTTTGGATTAACACCTACAGCTGGTTTTTTTGGTGGTTGGATTGCTCTTGACATGAATTTTACATGGACTGATGTTGATGCACAAGAAAACCCTGTTTATGCCTTTGTATTCGATCCGAGAATTGGTAAAACTTTTAACTTTAAGAAACCTCATCGTAATATTTCATTATGGGTTGGTGGATTTCGGGTTAAAGTAAGTCGGGACACACGTGGCAGTTTAGATTTTGGTGAAGTTCTGCCTATTGAAGAATGGGAAGAAAAAATTACAAATGGGCAAGTAAAAGTTGGTGAAGCACAGATAGAACTTGATGATTGGTGGGATAACTTAAGTCCTATTCAACAATCCAATCCAGTGAATGTTGCCAAACGAGAGGCAAATCAACTCAAACTTAACGCAGCCTCACGAGTTTTAAATGGAGCTGAAAGTGCTTTAGGTACAGCTGAAAACTCAAGTTTGCAATACACCCTAGATAAAAAACAAGAAACCATGTGGAATTTCATTGTAGGTAGTCAGTTTCAGCTAAACAAGCATTGGATGATTCGTGCTGAATATGGCTATTCATCAGGTAGAGAGCAGTTTTTTGGAGGATTGCAATATCGCTTTGGCTTATAGAAATTTTAAAAGAATGACGAATAGATTTCAATTATGAAAAAAACCTTTTTATTACTGACGGGATTGTTTTTTACAGTTTCTACCATTCAAGCACAAGCTGCTTTATTTGCCTTATTATTTGGAGACAAAGTTGCTTCTGAAAAATTTAATGTCAGTTTAGAGTTAGGTTTTAATCAACCTTTTTATTCTAATCTTGACAATAACGATAGATCAAAAATTGGCGTAAACTTTGGAATTGGAGGCAACTTAAAACTATCGGAAAATTGGTTTTTAAGTCCAAATATCTATTTTTTAGCGAAACGAAACATTCAATTAAACAATTTCTCTTTAGCTAGTGGCAATGTGAATTTAGACTCACAATTTGTAAATGTCCCAACAGAGGTAACATTAAATTACATTGATGTTCCTATATTTATATCTTATCAAACCAATAATAAAAAATATCGTTTTGGAATGGGGCCTCAAATATCATTTTTACAAAAGTCAAGAGCTATTTTTAAAAGGCCCGAAGGTGATTTTACTCAAAACTTTGATGGTTATACAGAAGATATAGACTACGGATTAATGGCCGACTTCGCTTATGTTTTAGGTAAAGCACATAAAGGGAAAGGCATCATCATTCATTTAAGATATTATCATGGACTGAATGATATATTAACTGATAAAATTAGTTCTCAAAATAATAGCTCTAATTTTGTAGCCTTACACCTAACTCTACCATTTATAACTGATGAGTTAGCAGAAAAGAATTTAAAGGAAAATTAAAGTGTTTTCTTTAACGCTATTAGATTTGCCAATAATAATTCCGAACTTAATCTAGTACTATAATCAGGATTAATATATTCATAAAGTATTTTACCCTTGGTATCTACAATCATAACTGTTGGCACTGGTAAAATATCAGAAGCTTCTTTTTGCGTTTTCTTAAAAATGTACCCTTTAGCTTTTTCTGGTGTTTTAAAACCAATACCTACATCTTGAATAAATTCAGCTTGAGGATCTGCAAACACACCGTAAGATAAACGTTCTCCTTCTATTGTTGGTTGTAAGGATTCTACATGATCGGGACTCACTGCTATAATTTGAAATCCTAAATCTAATATTTCTTGTTCAGATTCACCTAATGCCGATAATTGAGCATTACAATATGGACACCAGCCACCTCGATAAAACACCAACACCGTTGGCTTATTTTTTATCAGGGAATTTACAGAAACTTGATTGCCTTTTGAATCCAATAACATTGCATCTGGAATAGTCTCACCAATTAATAGTGGGCTAATATCTTCGGCTTGTTCTGGAACTTGTGCTAATACTGGTAAAGATAAAAATAAGGTAAGGATAATTGTAAGTGTCTTCATGATTTTGTTTTTGATTGAGTCTTAACTTCAATATTTACCTTACAAAAATTTAATGCGGTAATTTATCCTTTATCAATCCATAAACAAAAGTTCCCGCCATTGCTGCTAAAACCACTATAATCATGGAAACATATCCAGAACCAACCAGTGTATACATGGGCCCTGGACAAGCTCCAGCTAGAGCCCAACCCAAACCGAATAAAATACCACCAATTATATACCTATAAAAACTTTTGTCCTTCGCTTCAAAATGAATAGGGTTTTTATAAAAGGATTTAACTTTAAAACGCTTTATAACGTAAGTCATCAATACGCCTAAAATTAATGCCGAACCAATAATTCCATACATGTGAAAAGCTTGAAATTGAAACATTTCATAAATTCTGAACCATGATGCAGCTTCAGATTTAAACATGGTAATTCCAAACAAAATCCCGATTGCTAAATAAACTAGTGTCTTCATATCTTAAAATATTAAAGGGAATAAAAAGTGAATCATAACCAATCCACCAATAAAAAAACCAACTACAGCTATTAAAGAAGGTAATTGTAAATTACTTAACCCTGAAATCGCATGTCCTGAAGTACAACCTCCAGCGTATCTTGCTCCAAAACCTACCAGAAAACCTCCAATTATTAAAATAGCTAACGATTTTATATTACTCAAAGCCGAAATACTAAATAGCTCAGTTGGTAAATACGCTTGTCCAGCACTTTTAAACCCTAAACTATTTAAATCTGAAATAGTACTTTCACTTATGAGCACAGCATCATTAGGTGTTAAAAAATTTGAAGCTATGAATCCTCCAATAACAGCTCCAAGAACAACTATAAGATTCCAACGTTGAGACTTCCAGTCGAAATTAAAAAAATCGGCCTTCTTTCCTGCTCCAGCGATACTGCACATGGTTCTTAAATTGGAAGACATCCCAAATCGCCTATCAACCATAATTAATAAAAACATAATTAAAGCTATCATTGGTCCAGAAACACACCATGGCCAAGGTTGTAATATATATTCCATACTAACTTTTTTTTGCAAATAAAACAAATACTAATTATTTGCAATGTAACATTTGTTACGAAATTTATCTTCGATTAACAGTAGTTTTAACTTGTAAAAGAAATGTTCCGTAAATTTGCAAAAGCATTGAGAGAGAAAAATGAATAAATACATACAAGCATTTTACGATTCCTTCATAAACACTTTAAATTGGACTTGGAATTCTATTGTTTTTGAAATACCCTGGTACACGAATTACTTTTGGGGATTAATTGTTATTTCTTTGGTTGTTTGGTTTTTGGAAATAGCTTTTCCATGGCGTAAAAACCAAGCAATATTTAGAAAAGACTTCTGGCTTGATGCCTTTTATATGTTCTTTAATTTCTTCATTTTTTCAATTGTAATCAGTGGTGTATATACTGTAATGCAATTAGGTTTTAAAGACTTGGGCATTTCAATGAAAAGTTTAGCCCTAATAGATATATCTGTTTGGCCAATGTGGTTGCAATTATTAACCTTTTTTATTGTTCTAGATTTTGTACAGTGGCTTACTCATGTCATGCTTCATAGGTTTGAAGTATTATGGCGTTTTCATCAAGTACATCATAGTGTAAAAGAAATGGGGTTTGCCGCACACTTGCGCTATCATTGGATGGAAAATATTCTATATAAACCTCTGAAAGTTTTTGGCGTCATGATATTAGGTGGTTTTGAACCTGAACAAGCATACATTGTACATTTTACAGCCATAGCTATTGGTCATTTCAATCATTCAAACATTAAAATAACTTGGGGGCCACTAAAATACATTTTCAACAATCCAGTTATGCATTTATACCACCATGCTTATGCCTTACCAAAAGACAGAAATTACGGTGTGAATTTTGGGATTAGTTTGAGTGTTTGGGACTACTTGTTTAAAACCAACTACATTCCTGAAGAAAGTGGCACTATAGAATTAGGTTATAAAGGTGATGAACAAATGCCTAAAAATTTCTGGAGACAATTAACCTATGGTTTCTTTTCTAGTAAAAAGTAATGACTATTTATTAAGTAACTTTATAAAGAGTTCTCTTCCTTTTCTGCTATCAATCGAGTTGTAACAGGTTTCCAATGTTTCAATCTTAAAATAGAGCTCGAAGTATTTTATATACTCGTTTTTAGAACCTCCAAACGGTGGATGCGTAGTGTTTAAAGGATCATCAAAAAGAAGACCAACTAATTTTCCATCTGTCTCTAATAATTCATGCATTTTAACGGCATAATTGGAGCGCAAATTAGGATGAAGTGCACAGAAAAATGTTTGCTCTAAAATCAAATCAAAAGATTCTTCTAGATCAAAAAAATTACCGTTAATTAATTGATTATTGGGCATTTTAGGTAAACGCTTTTTTAAATTATTTAAAGCTGTTTGAGATAAGTCTATAACATAAACGTTTTCAAAACCATTTAACCATAAATATTCTGCTTCATACGCATTTCCAGCACCTGGGATTAAAATTTTTAGATCCTTATTTGTTAATTGATCAATATAGGTTTTTAAGGGTCTAGAAACTGTACCAATATCCCAACCTAGGTCGTTAGTTTGATAACGTCTATCCCAAAACTCTTCAGATAAATCGATAATTTCAGACATGTGATTCTATAAGTTTTATTAAGTCAATTTTTTGAACCACTCCAGATTGTCTCCACAATTGTTTTCCATTTTTATACAAAATAAGTGTTGGTACACCACGAACTTGAAGCTGAGCTGCTAATTCTTGATTCTTATCAACATCTATTTTAATAACACTCACCTTATCTCCTATTATATCTTTGACTTCTTTCAGAATTGGGCTCATCATTTTGCAAGGTCCGCACCATTCTGCAAAAAAATCGATTAAAACAGGTTTATCTTTATTAATAATACTTAAAAAATTGCTCATAATTATTTTTTATCAAACGAAATACTCCACATACCACGAACCTCATTTTCAGTATATCCAATGGCCATATCATTTGGATACAAGCGTTTTATAGTACTATAAACATTATGGTCTATACTTTTACCATGACATTGTAAACACATAGAATTAGTAGTAATAGGATAATAAAAGTTTACTTTATCTGATAAATGTTCAACAATAGGTTGTGGCTCTTGATTATTACTTATAACCTTTTCAAATTTCTTCAAATAGTATTTTTCTTTTGATTTTGCGGCATTTTTCGGATTTCTTGGCTTATCTGATACGCGTTTTATTGTGGCATTATAATATAAAGCCATACTATCAGTAATTGGATATGCCTTTTCATTACAAAATTCAACAGCTTCTATAATTCCCTTTTTCTGAATAGACATCATCAAGCTTTTTCCGAGCTCGGCTTTTGTTCCCATAGCGTACTTCATCCCAATGTCTTTATATGAAAGATTAGAATCTAATCTTGTTGCCTGCTGTATATCTTTCATCTTTCCTTTACCCATACCATTTCCTTTTCTAGATTCGCTTTCATGACCTTGCTGAAAATGATCTTCAAACCATTCTGGCTGTTCAATATCAAATTCATAAAGATATTCTGCTATTAAAGTAATGGTTGATTCTGGATAGGAAGCTTTAGGCATAACACCAAAACGTCTAACTGCAGCAGGCATTTTTGAATCCTGAGCATTAGGATTTTTCATGAAGTCCTGAATACTCTTTATAAAGTCTTCTTTCGAAATTCCGTCTGTTAAGTAATGCTTTTTCACAGCTATCATCGGTGGCGCAATGCGCTCATCATGTCCTGCAGTTGGACTATGACATACATTACAATTAATTTCTAATAGTTTTTTACCAGGATGTTCTTTCTCATTTGTTAATGAAGTTGCCACTGTATAGTCATTTTTCTTTTCGGAACCGTTATTACAACTGATAACTACTATACTTAAAATTAAAATGAATATTAACTTATTTCTCATGATTTGATAGTTTTCCTGTTGCACAACTCACGAATGATTTGGCTTTAGTAACTAACGAATTGTCGTCATTCATTTCTGGATATCCAAGTGCCTTTAGTTTCTGTTTTAACTCCAAAACTATTGGTTCTAAATCGTAGTTAAAAACAACCTCATCTTTATTAACTATGACATCTACGTTTTTGACGCCTTTTAATTCTAAAAGTTTTGTTTTTATAGTATGCGCGCAGCCACCACATTTTAGATTTTGAATTTTTATTGTCTTTTTCATAAGTAACATTTTAAAGTATAAAATTAATAAAAGAGGTTAAATTTTAATGTAACATTTGATACAAAAAAAGAGCGTCTGTAGACGCTCTTTTTTTAATTGAAAATATAAAATCTAATTATTTTAAAGTTGATGGGCAAACATGTTCAGTTACTGGTATACCTGCTTTTTTAATGGCTCCAAATCCGCCTGCAACATCAACTAAATTATGAATGCCACGACTTTTTAAAATAGAAGCGGCTATGACACTTCGATAGCCTCCTGCGCAGTGCACATAAAATGTTTCGTTTTCTGGAAACTCACTTAAATGATCATTCAAAAAATCTAATGGCGTAAGATGTGCATATTTTATATGGGAACTCGCATACTCACCTTCTTTTCTTACATCAAAAACTGGAATATCGTCTTTTTCTAATGCTGCTTTAAATGTTTCTGCAGATATCGATGAGATCGTATCATAATCTTTAGAAGCCGCTTTCCAAGCTTCAAAACCACCTTCTAAATACCCCAGGGTATTATCAAATCCAACACGTGATAAACGTGTTACAGTTTCTTCTTCACGTCCTTTTGGCGTAACCAATAAAATAGGTTGTTTTACATCGGCAATTAGTGCTCCAACCCATGGAGCAAAACCACCATCAATTCCAATAAAAATTGATCTTGGAATATGTCCTTTTACAAAATCGTTTTGATGACGCACATCTAAAACAATGGCTTCCGTTTCATTGGCTGCAGCTTCAAATGCGTCTGGTGACAAGGCTTGAGTACCTCGTTTCAAAACCTCATCAATATCATCATATCCTTCTTTATTCATTTTTACATTTAAAGGAAAATATTTAGGCGGCGCCTGTAATCCGTCTGTCACTTCCTGAATAAATTCTTCTTTTGTCATGTTAGCTCTTAAGGCATAATTCATGTTCTTTTGGTTTCCTAGCGTATCAACCGTTTCCTTCATCATATTTTTGCCACACGCCGAACCTGCGCCATGTGCTGGATAAACGATAACATCATCGGCTAAAGGCATAATTTTAGAACGCAAACTATCAAACAACATTCCTGCTAATTCTTCTTGTGTCATATCAGCCGCCTTTTGAGCTAAATCTGGACGACCAACATCACCTAAAAACAAGGTGTCTCCACTAAATATAGCATGATCTTTACCATTTTCATCGCGTAACAAATACGTTGTACTCTCCATGGTGTGCCCCGGTGTGTGCAAAGCTATGATAGTGATATCACCGAGTTTGAATTCTTCGTTATCTTTAGCTATATGCGCTTCAAAGGAAGGATTTGCAGTTGGCCCATAAATGATGGTTGCTCCAGTTTCTTTTGCTAGGGTTACATGACCACTTACAAAATCTGCATGAAAATGCGTTTCAAAAATGAATTTGATTTTAGCATGATCTTTTTTGGCTCGATCTATATACGGCTTTACTTCCCGTAATGGATCTATAATGGCCACTTCGCCTTTACTTTCAATATAATAAGCGCCTTGCGCTAAACATCCTGTATATATTTGTTCAATTTTCATAATTCTGTTTTTTAATTTTTTACAAATTTAAAGCCTTAATTAAAGTTTGACAGTAACTAAAGTTACATATCTATTTCACGAAAAACTCCATATAGAAAATAAATATAGCCATCACAAAAATAAAGTAACCAAATCCTTTTTTCAGTTTATTACCATCGATAAAATTCCCTAAATAACTCCCTATAAAGATACCAATTAATGACAGAGCAGTAAATGTTAAAAGAAATACCCAATCTATTTCCATGGTCAGAGCATCTCCCAGAAAAAAACCTAATAAGGATTTAAAGGCTATAATGATTAATGATGTGCCTACGGCAACTTTCATTTTCACATTAGCTAGTATTACCAGGGCTGGAATGATTAAGAAACCGCCTCCCGCTCCAATAAAACCTGTTATGGCTCCAACAACTAAACCTTCTAGAAGAATTAATGGATAGTTATATTTAATTTCTTTATTATCGGCTTTTTCTTCTCGTTTTTTTAACATAGAAAAAGCTGCAGGAATCATTAAAAGAGCGAAAAGTCCAAACATGCCCATTCGGCGTGTAAATTCGAACTCACCTATATGAAATAAAACATCTGGAAGTGCTGGTACAACATAATGCCTCACCAAAGTTACACCTATGATGGCTGGCACGCCAAATACAAAAGCCGTACGCCAATCAACATAACCCTTGAAATGTTGTTTTATTCCTCCAATTAGCGCACTTAAGCCAACCACAAACAATGAGTATGCTGTTGCAACTTTTTCATTTACCATAAACAAATAAGCCAACACAGGCACAGCTAATATAGAACCTCCACCTCCAATAAGACCTAATGATATGCCAATAATTAAAGCACTTATATATCCGAAAATTTCTAATAAATCCATAATTCGTTAATGAAATATGTGTGCAAAGATACAGATTGATAAATAGGCAATAAGTAACAATAGTTACATGTCATATTTACTTTAGAACAATATGATTTCTATGTAACTCGACTTTTCCTAAATTTTCTAGTTTTTTGAGTAATCTAGAAATCACTACGCGTGAAGTATGCAACTCATAAGCTATTTCTTGATGTGTACTATTTATAATATTATCGTTTGAAATACGAGCTTTCTCATTCAAATACTTCAATAAGCGTTCATCCATTTTCAAAAAAGCTATACTATCGATTGTTTCTAGTAATTCATTCAGGCGATTATGATAACTCTCAAAAACAAAATTTCTCCAGCTTTTATATTTTGCTGACCATTCTTCCATTTTTTCGATAGGAATCATGATTAATTTAGCATCAGTTTCAGCAATGGCACGTATTTCACTTTTAGTTTGTCCTAAACAACAAGTTAATGTCATAGCACAGGTATCTCCTTTTTCAAGAAAATACAGGAGTAATTCATCACCATCATTATCCTCACGCAATATTTTAACAGCACCAGAAACTAATAAAGGCATTGATCTTACATATTGGCCAATCTCAATCAATTTATCACCTTCAGGAACTTCTTTAAATGTGCCAACTTGATTAATCTCATTTAAAAGTTCTTTTTCAAAAAGATGTGAGTAGTTATGTATGAGTTCTTGAATCATTCTGATTTAGTTTCTGTTAAAGCATATCGTTTCACCAATTTTCCGAGTGATAGACCCTGAATCAATATTGAAAACACAACTATAAAATAGGTTATCACCAAAAACAAATCACGTTCCATATCAACGGTTAATCCTAATGCTAAAGCAATTGAAATACCTCCTCGCAATCCTCCCCAAGTCATAATTAAATTGGTTTTTGGTGCAAAATTTAATCGTTTTTCAAAAAATCGAACTGGAATTAGTAAAGACAAATAACGACATAATAATACCAAAGGGATAGCAATTAATCCTGCAGAAATATAATTCGTTTCAAATGTTAAAACTAGGATTTCCATTCCTATTAAAACAAACAGAATAGTGTTCAATAATATATCTATAAGTTCCCAAAATTTGTCGACATAACTTTCTGTTATTTCAGACATGGCAGAATTCCTAACGGTATCATTACCAATAACCAATCCTGCCGTTACCATTGCTAATGGTGCAGATAAATGATAAGCTTGTGCAATAACAGTTCCTCCCATAACAGCGGCGAGAGTAATAATTACCTCAATATCATAATCGTCTATTGACCTCATTAATCGGTATGTAATCCAGCCTATTGCGAGACCTAAAGTAATTCCACCAATTACCTCAACAGCAAACAACTCGAATATCTCAGAAACTTCAATTTCACCATGTCCTATTTGGGCAACTTTAAAAATGGTTAAAAATATTACCACTCCAACACCATCATTAAATAACGATTCACCAACAATTTTTGCTTCTAATTGTTTAGGCGCACCAACATTTTTAAGTATTCCCAAAACCGCAATGGGATCGGTTGGGGAAATTAACGCACCAAATAAGAGACAATAAATAAGTTTGATTTCTAACCCAAACAATGGTAAAACAAAATACATCCCATAACCCACAAGAAAAGTTGAAGCCAAAACCCCTAATGTTGCAAACACCAAAACTGGCCATCGTTGCACGCGCAACTGTTCAAAATTAGTATGAAGTGCACCAGCAAATAGCATAAAACTCAACATAATATCGAGTAAGACTTCCTTAAAATCAATTTGCGTAATGATATACTTTTCGGCATCCAATAATGTTGAATCAAAATAGCTTAATGCAAAAACGACCATTGTAAATACAATAGTTATAAACATTAAACCAATGGTGTTAGGAAGCTTCAAAAATCGCACATTTACATAACCAAAAAGGGCTGATAAAACAACAAGTATTGTAATGATATGAAAGTAATCCATGAATAAATTTTATTGAATATGCAATATACTATTTTCACTTTTTTTAAAAGTTGAAAAACCTCACAATTTTATGTAATCATTAATAAATTACTTCGACTTAAAACCGTATATTCATTTTTTTCGTAGAAATATTAATCGCCTAAAAAGAAAAAATGCAAAAAACTTATTACGATCCAGCTGATTTGAGAAAGTTCGGTAAAATTTCAGACTGGAATGAAGAATTGGGCTCTAAATTTTTCGAATATTATAATTCGGTATTTAAAGAAGGAAGCCTTACGGAACGAGAAAAATCACTTATTGCGTTAGCGGTAGCTCATACCATACAATGCCCTTATTGTATAGATGCTTACACTGGTGATGGTCTGCAACGTGGTATTACTAAAGAAGAAATGATGGAAGCACTTCATGTTGCCGGAGCTATAAGAGGTGGCGCATCCCTTGTACATGGTGTGCAGATGATGAATAAAGTCAATAAATTAGATTTATAAATGCTGAAATCGCTCCATAAACGTCATAGTGAACTAGCTAAAAGTAAACGTCAAGTAGAAATATTATCCAACGGTATTTTCCAGAGTGGTGACTTGCCAAAATTTAAAGATAAAATAGCAGAAAGCAATCAATTCCCTTTAAAAGCAAACAAACTTGAAATATTGCAAATAAATGTCGGATATATGTGCAATCAAGTTTGTGCACATTGTCATGTAGATGCAGGTCCTGATCGCAAAGAAATTATGACCAAAGAAACCATGTTACAATGTCTTGATGTTATTAAAAAAACTGAAGCACATACATTAGATTTAACAGGAGGTGCACCAGAAATGAATCCAAACTTTAGATGGTTTGTTGAAGAAGCCTCAAAAGCTGGAATTAAAGACTTTATTGTACGCTCTAACTTGACCATTATTAGAGCCAATAAAAAATATCACGATTTACCAGAATTTTTCAAAAAGCATAATGTTCATGTTGTCAGTTCTATGCCACATTGGACCAAAGGTAAAACAGATAAGCAACGTGGTAATGGTGTTTTTGATAAATCAATCCAAGCATTAAAAGATTTAAATGCTATTGGTTACGGTTTGCCAGGAAGTGATTTGCGTTTGGATTTAGTTTATAATCCTTCTGGAGCTTTTTTACCTGGGAATCAAATGGCATTGGAAAAGGATTTCAAAAAAGCTTTATTAGACGATTTTAATATTCAATTTCATAATTTATTCGCTATAACTAATTTACCTATCAGTCGATTTTTAGATTATTTAATTGCTTCAGAAAATTACGAAGATTATATGTATTCGTTAGTAGAAGCCTTTAATCCAGAAGCTGTTAAAAATGTTATGTGTACGAATACTATTTCGGTGAGTTGGGATGGCTATTTGTATGATTGTGATTTTAATCAAATGCTAAATTTACCTGTAAAAAGTAAAGCCAAACATATTTCAGAATATAACTCTGAATTACTAGAAGGTCGTTCTATTGTCATTTCGCAACATTGCTATGGCTGCACAGCAGGTGCAGGAAGTAGCTGCCAAGGAAGTGTAACCTGATGAAAACAATTTTTTTACATATCGCTCTTTTTTGTGTTGTATTATCCGGTTTTTCACAAGAAACATTATCGAATTTACTTAAGCAGTACAATACCAATTCAGTTCCCTACATATCTGTTCAGGAACTAGCTATGCCTAAAACACAAGCTATAATTTTAGATGCAAGAGAACTACCAGAATATGAAGTAAGTCATTTAAAAGATGCTATTCATGTTGGTTATGATAGCTTTGATATTAAAATTTTAGAAAATAAACTGACTGATAAAAATGAATTAGTAGTTGTGTACTGTTCTTTAGGCATACGTTCTGAAGACATTGCTGAACAATTTAAAAAGGCAGGGTATACCAATGTTTACAATTTGTATGGCGGCATTTTTGAATGGAAGAATAACGGTTTTAAAGTTTATAACAATGATGGAGAAACCTCTAAAATACATGGCTTTTCAAAGGAATGGAGCAAGTGGTTAATTAAAGGTGAATGTGTTTATGAATAAAAACCTCCTCATCGTTTTTGCAAAAAACATCAAACTTGGTAAAGTAAAAACACGCCTGGCTAAAACCATTGGAAATCAAGAAGCATTTGCCATTTACAAAATACTTGTAGATAAAACCGAAGAAGCCACGAAATACTTGCCAGTTGACAAGCATATCTATTTTTCAGATGAAATCATTTCAACGAAATGGCCAAACGATTTTAAAACTGTTCAGAAAGGTGTTGATTTAGGCGAACGCATGAAAAATGCTTTTAAAGATGGATTCGATAAAGGTTATATAAACATCATTCTTATTGGTTCGGATTTACCCGATATTTCTGAATCTATTTTAACTAACGCATTTGAAATTCTTAAAACTAATGACACTGTTTTTGGTCCAGCTGAAGATGGTGGCTACTATTTAGTTGGTATGAAACAACTATATAACTGTGTTTTTGATAATAAAGCTTGGAGTACAGCAAGTTTATTGCATGACACTATTCAAGAGTTGAAATCTGAAAATAATTCATTTGAATTGTTAGAAATGCTAAATGACATTGATACTTTTGAAGACTTTAAAACATCAACAATTTACAAGACTTATTTACATGATAAAATTAATAACTGAAACAACAGAATATTTACAAAGCAAAGGATTTGACAACCCCGAAATTGGAATTATACTAGGAACCGGTTTAGGTAAACTTTTAGATGAAGTAGAAATCATTGCCGAAGTGAGTTATAATCATATTCCTAATTTTCCCACAGCAACAGTTGAGTTTCATAAAGGCAAATTGATTTATGGGTTAATTGAAGGCAAAAAAGTTGTGGTTATGCAAGGACGCTTTCATGTTTATGAAGGTTACACGCTTCAGGACGTCACCTACCCTGTTCGCATAATGGAAAAACTAGGTATAAAAACCTTATTGGTTTCGAATGCATCAGGAGCAATAAATCTGAATTTCAAAAAAGGGGAGCTCATGCTAATTGATGACCATATAAATCTTCAAGGCAGTTCACCATTAGCCTTTAAAGGTGTTGAGTTTTTAGGCGAACGCTTTACTGATATGAGTGAACCTTATGACGCTGAAATAAATTCTAAAATCGAATCCATTGCTAATGACAAAGGTATTAACCTTCACAAAGGTGTTTACGCCAGTGTTGTTGGTCCGCAATTAGAAACAAAAGCTGAATACCGAATGTTAAAAATAATTGGTGCAGATGCGGTTGGTATGAGTACGGTTCCTGAAATTATTGTCGCTAATCATTTAAATTTAAAAACTGCAGCAGTGTCAGTTTTAACCGATGAATGCGACCCAGATAATCTAAAACCTGTTGATATTTCAGAAATAATTGAAATGGCTGGAAAAGCAGAACCGCAAATGATTACGCTCTTTAAAGAATTAATTAAATCACTCTAAATACATGAGCAATTACCTAGACACTACACATGATGTTTATAAAGAAGCAGCGCTAACACCAGATGTTGGGTTATGTTGTACGACTAATCCTATTTGGGAACTACCTGGATTAAAAATTCCAAGAATCATGCAAGAAATGAATTATGGTTGTGGTAGTACTGTGCATGCACGTGATTTAACCAATAATCCAAAAATGCTTTATGTTGGTGTTGGTGGAGGTATGGAATTATTACAATTTGCCTATTTCAATCGTGAAAAAAATGGTGTCATTGGGATTGATGTTGTTGATGAAATGTTAGAAGCTTCACGAAAAAACTTTAAGGAAGCTGAAGAACTAAATCCATGGTTTAAAAGTGAGTTTATAGAATTAAAAAAGGGTGATGCCATGAATTTGCCTGTAGCAGATAATAGTATTGATGTTGCTGCACAAAATTGTTTATTTAACATTTTTAAAGCAGACGATTTAAAAAAGGCTATTGCTGAAATGTATAGGGTTTTAAAACCCCATGGACGTTTAGTTATGAGTGATCCAACATGTGAACAACAAATGAATGATGAATTGCGAAATGACGATAGATTAAGAGCTTTGTGTTTAAGCGGTAGTTTGCCTATTGCTGATTATGTAAAAATGTTAACTGATGCTGGTTTTGGAACGATTGAAATTCGCGCTAGAAAACCGTATCGTATTTTAGATCCATTGCATTATCCAACAGACGAAATAATTTATATTGAATCTATTGAAGTAGCAGCAATTAAAGATCCAATGCCTGTTGATGGGCCTTGTATCTTTACAGGAAAAGCTGCTATTTATTATGGCGAAGACGATTTTTTTGATGATCAGGCAGGTCATGTTTTATTAAAGAATCAACCTTTAGCTATATGTGATAAAACGGCGCTTGCGCTAGCTTCTTTAAATAGACATGATTTATTTATTAGCGAGTCAACATACCATTATGATGGTGGTGGCTGTTGCTAATTAACAATATTGGAATAGTTATTGAATTTAGATGAGTATGAAAAAAGTTTTAATCCTTATCACTATAATAATAGCCACACATCAATTATCAATGGCGCAACAGGTTGATCATACAATTTGGTCAACATTTTTACAAAACCATGTAAGTAAAGATGGTCACGTCCATTACAAAAACATCAAGGTAAATAACGCAGAATTAACTAATTATCTCAACCAATTTGTTGAAATATCTCCAAGCAAAACTTGGAAAAAAAATGAAATACTAGCCTACTGGATTAACGCATATAATGCCTTTACCGTTAAGTTGATTATAGACAACTATCCTGTACAAAGTATAAAAGACATTAAAGATCCTTGGGATCAAAAATTTATTCCAATTAATGGCGAACTGATTTCTTTAAATGATATTGAACATGAGATTTTAAGAAAAATGGATGAACCTAGAATTCATTTCGCCATTGTTTGTGCTTCGGAATCCTGCCCTAAACTTCAGAATAAAGCCTTTGTTGCTGATAAATTAGAACAACAATTAACTAATGCAACCAAGGAATTTTTAGACGATAACACAAAAAATAGAATTACGAAAAATGAATTAGAGCTTTCTAAAATTTTCAAATGGTTTTCTAAAGATTTCAAACAAAAGGGCAGTCTAATTGATTTTCTGAATCAATATTCAGAAGTGCAAATTTCAGAAGATGCTAAAATCAATTACTTGGATTATAGTTGGGAGCTGAATGACTAATAAACTTTCCATAATAATTCCAGTTTTAAATGAAGCTGAAAACATCGTTTCATTATTAAATCATCTCAATGAAAATGCTTCCCCTGAAAATATCGCTGAAATTCTTGTAGTTGATGGAGGTAGTACAGATGGTACTCCAGAAAAAGTTCTAAACACAAAATTTGCACATGCAAATTTCACTCGAACTGACATTAAGTTATTGCGTTCCGAGAAAGGTAGAGCTAAACAAATGAATTTAGGTGCTAAAAAGGCAACTGGAAACATACTCTATTTTCTACATGCCGATTCCTTTCCGCCTAAAAACTTTGACCGCTTTATTATTAATGAAGTCACCAAAGGAAAAGAAGCCGGTTGTTTTAGAATGCAATTTAATAATAGTCATTGGTGGTTACGTTTAGCAAGTTGGCTCACGCAATTTTCATGGCGTGCTTGCAGAGGAGGTGATCAAAGTCAGTTTGTTACCAAATCCCTATTTGAAGAAATAGGAGGCTACAATGAAAACTATATTATTTATGAGGATAATATATTGATTAACGAATTGTATGCTAAAAAGCAATTTGTTGTTATTCAAGAGAAAATTAAAACTTCGGCTCGACTATATGAAAAACATGGTGTCTGGAAATTACAATATCATTTCTGGACCATCTATGTAAAAAAGTGGTTAGGTGCTTCGGCCGATGAACTATACAGATACTACAAAAAACATATAGCAGTGTAACAAAACCTAGGCTACGCTCGTCTGTTAAAAATAAGATAAATCTTACTTAAAAAATCTATAAAATGTATGTTCTGTAATTCAGAAAACAATACTTTCGATAACAAATTAATTACCATGAGACTAACCAAACTAATCATTTTATGTTTTGGAATGTTTGTATCTGCTGCACATGCCCAGCAAACAATATCTGCAAAACTTATAGATGCAACAAATCAAGCACCTATTCCATATGCAACCATTTCAATTGACGATTATACAGGTGTCATAAGTAACGATAAAGGAGAATTTAACATTACCTATAATAAAAAAATAACGTCTCAAGACTCGCTTTTTATTAGTTGTTTGGGCTATGAGCAGAAACATATAGCAGTCCAAAATTTTACAGATAGTATTATTACCTTAAATGCTAAATCTATTGATTTAAGTGAAGTTTTTATCACAAATAAAAATTACACCATTGATGAAATAATGGATAAAGTAAAAGCAGGGCTAGAAAATAACTACGATTTTGGATTAACCAAACGGAAATTATTCTACCGAGAATCGTATTACACGACTATGCTAAAAACAGATATCGACATTAAAAAATCAACTATTCCCGAATTCAATCAAGCGTTTATAGATAGTGTTTTGTCTGCCGTTCCAAAAAACACAGATAGTCATACAGAAGTTCTTGCCGAACTGTATGGCAAGATCGAAAACGGTCAACCGCAAAAAATGGATATCCTAAAGGCTTCCCGCTTGTACGATAAGAAAAATGAGGTGACTTTTGAAAACTATGAAGATCGTTTCAATCAAATAGTCAGAAAACATGTGAAGCGCGATTCCTATTTTAAAATAAAATCAGGTTGGTTTGGCACTAAAGAAGAAATAGATTCCACATTCTTTGAAGATAAACAGGTAGATGAAGAGACTGCTGAATTTATTGAACAGAAAAAAGAGCAAGAGGAAAAACGAAAAGCTAACTTTTTAAATTGGCGAAAAAACACAATTCATAATTTTGAAAACAATGGTTTTTTAGCTGAAGACACCGATTTAAACTTCATAGAAAAATCAAGAAAATACGAATTCGAATTATTAGATTTTGCTTATTTAAACAACGCGTTTGTTTATACCATAAGTTTCAAACCAAAACGAGGTGCAGACTTTGAAGGCACCATGTACGTAAACACTGATGACTTTGCAATTGTACGTGTAGATTATAAAAACGTAAAACCATTAAGAACTTTTGGGTTACTAGGTATATCGCTCAATGAATTTTTAAAAGAGGGCACCATCATTTATCAAAAAAATACTAACGAAAAATACACGCTAAAATATGCCGATGCGTCTTTTGGACAACGCGTTGGCATTAAAAGGCCCATAAAAATTATTGAAAAAAATAAAAACGTAAAAGGTAGGCGTAAACAAAATGAAGTGGCTGGAGATATTCATTTTATTGTGAAAAACATTGATAAGCGTGAACTTATTGTTTTCGAATCTAATCCCATTACGGATGCCGATTTCGACAGTTTTAAAGAAATAGCCGATGTGACGCCTACTTACTTACCACAATATGACCCTGAATTCTGGAAAGGTTATAACATCATTGAACCAAATCAAGCTATTAAAGATTTTAAAATAATTGAAACTGAAGATTAATTGTGTAATTGGTAATGTGATTTTATAATCGACTCAACAGGTTTGTTTTGAGGCGTAAACTGACTATTTGTTTCACCTCCTATGTCATCATGATTATGAAACCATTTCCAAACAAAACCACCTGAAAACCAAGGCTCTTCCCAAAACGTTTCAAATAAAGCCTGGGTAGCATTTGCTTGAGCACTTAAATTGACTTGAGTCATTGATCTATCGGATTTCCATGGTTCTTTGGCTGTATAGTCAACACTGCGGTAACCAAATTCTGTAAACAGAACTGGTTTGTTTAATGAATCGGCATATTTATTAATAATCGGTTTATGCATTAGCCAACCGTTCTTACAGTCTTCAATGGTTGGCGTTTGCAAATCGCTTAACGGAAAGTAAGCATCAATACCTATATAATCTATATCATTCCAAAACGGCGTGCGTTTAAATTCATCCCAATTGGCGGCATAAGTGAGTTTTCCTTTATAAACCTCTTTTATAGTTTCAATTAAATTATGCCAATATTCTGGCCTATTTTTAATGAAGTAATCCAATTCTGTACCAATACAAAACAATTCAACTTGAAGTTCTTCAGCCAATTCAGCGAACTCTAAAATAAATCTTGAATAGGTATTTTCAAATGTTTGCCAATCCACATCAGACTCCATATCTATATGCCCTGTATAAGCACCATGCGAGACCCATATTTGTGGCTTGAGCATAATCTTTATATTCTGCTTACGAAGCGACTCAATATATTGTTTAACTCCTGCTCGTGTTTCCCCAAACCATTGTCTTTGTGAATTAAAAAATAGCTCAGGGTGTTCTAAATCTTGAATAAACCCAAAAGGCATTATCGCTGCGTAATTCGCATGTATGGAGGCCACTGGTTTTGTATGAGACGAATCAATAGCTATACCTGAAGCAACAAAACTTACACCATTAATTTTCTGGCTATCCACTGACTTCATGGAGCAACCAAAAATGGAAAGCAAAACCAATCCAAAAAGAAATCGCATAAGTGTTAATTTATCCCTAAATTTAAACAAACTCAAGTTTAGGGAATAAGGTTTTAACATTTCCTTCGACCTAAAGACAACTAACTAAAACTATATATGGAGCATATCGTTATTATTGGCAATGGAATTTCTGGTGTTACAGCCGCTAGGCATATCCGAAAACTGTCTGACCATAAAATAACAATCGTTTCAGCTGAATCTGATTATTTCTTTTCTCGCACTGCTCTTATGTATATTTACATGGGACATATGACATTTGAAAACACAAAACCCTACGAAGATTGGTTTTGGAAAAAAAATAGGATTGATCTTAAAAAAGGTTTTGTCAATCTCATTGATACAGACACAAAAACACTTCATTTTGAAAATAAAGAAAGCCTTAAATACGACAAACTCATAATTGCAGCGGGAAGTAAACCAAACAAATTTGGATGGCCAGGACAGGACTTAAATGGCGTTCAAGGCTTATATAGTAAACAAGATTTAGAAAACCTCGAGGTTTATGCTCCAGACAATAACACCTGTAAACGTGCCGTAATTGTTGGGGGTGGATTGATCGGCATTGAATTAGCCGAAATGCTCCATTCTCGTAACATACCAGTAACCTTTTTAGTACGTGAAAGTAGTTTTTGGAACGGTGTTTTACCTGAAAGCGATTCTGCTATGATTAATCGCGAAATTGAACGAAACGGAATTGACTTACGTTTATCAACAAATCTAAAAGAAATAGTTTCAGATGAAAATGACAAAGTGAAATCGGTAATCATAGAAGAAACTGGAGAAGAAATTGCTTGCGATTTTGTAGGTTTAACCGCAGGTGTTTCTCCTAATATAAACTTTCTAAAAAACTCTACGATTGAAACCCATAAAGGTGTTTTAGTCAATCGATTTTTAGAAACCAATATTTCTGATGTATTTGCAATTGGTGACTGTGCCGAACAACGCGAAGCCATTGGAAATCGCAGACCTATTGAAGCCGTTTGGTACACAGGTCGGATGATGGGAGAAACTATTGCACAAAGCGTTTGTGGTAATCGCATCCCGTATAAACCAGGTCATTGGTTTAATTCTGCTAAATTCTTTGATATTGAATTTCAAACTTACGGATGGGTACATGGCAAAAAAGCTAAACCAGAGTATGAAGAACAATACCATTGGAAACATCAAGACGACAATAAATGCATTACGATTGCTTATCATAAAGATAACAATGAGTTTTTAGGTATAAACACGTTTGGTATTCGAATGCGCCATGAAGTTTTTGATAAATGGCTAACTGAAAAGCGATCAGTAGATTTTGTTTTAAGTCACCTAAAGGAAGCTAATTTTGATCCCGAGTTTTATACACATCACGAAGCCGATATTTTGAAAACATGTAATAATTTCTATCAAACAGCATAACCATGAGCAATAAGTTAAATTATAGTTTGTCAATTGCTACGCCTGATGGATATAAAAATACGCCTAGACAAAAAGCCATTATTTTAACAGGTGTGGTTGGCCTCTTCGTTCTAGTTTTAACACTTTTTAATTTAGATACATTTTCAGGTTTAGCACTCTACACGTCTTTATCTTTAATTTGTTTAAGTATTTCCAGCTATGCTATAGATTTATATGTATCCAAACCAGAAGGGATAAAAAACAATGGTGTCTGGTTCAAGTCTATTTCTTCAAGAGGTCTTTATGGCTGGTTAACAGGCGTTGTTTTAACACTTTTTTACATCGTATTGTATTTTTATCCGCAATATTTAGGACTTAATTTAAATGGTGGAGCCAATACCGGATTAATTGCTTTCTTCGATCCGTTGAGCAGACTGTTAAGTGGAAATCCAGCAAGCCAGTGGTTTGTTTATGGAACGCTATATACAATCGCTATTTTAGCATTTGGGTTTAAGTTCTTATTGAAGTATCGACATAATCGTTACGAACAATTACGCACCTATTCGGTAATGTTTTTTCAGCTTGCCTTTGCCTTTTTAATTCCAGAGTTTATGGCACGGCTGAACTCTGACACCTTTAGTCTACCTTATTACGATTTAAAAAACATTTGGCCATTAAATTATTATAATTTTGAGCAGTATCGCGTAGACTCGATGATAAGCGCAGGTGATGTTGGTCTAGCCATCTTAATTTTTGGAATTGCTTCTATTTTTATAATTACACCAATTCTAACTTACAAATACGGGAAACGATGGTATTGCTCTTGGGTTTGTGGTTGTGGCGGACTAGCAGAAACTGCAGGAGACCCTTTTAGACATTTAAGTGATAAACGTCAATTTGCCTGGAAAATTGAACGATGGGTAATACATAGCGTCCTTGTTTTTGTTGTTTTAATGACCACTGCAGTTGTGCATTCCTATTTAGAAGCTGACACCAGTAAATATTGGTTAACTAAAGATGTGTTCTTAATTCTGGTAGCTTCTTTTCTCACTTTAATTTTTGTTCTAACTATGATTTTTAAACGTCATGAGCTAGGCAAAGATGCACGCTATGGTGCTATTGGGTATTTTATAATAATTATGGTGTTATTCGCTATGCATTACGTTTCTAACAGTAATATCTTTCTGTTTCAAGCGGAAACCTTGCGTTCAACATATGGTTTTTTAATTGGCTCTATATTTTCAGGTGTCATTGGCACTGGCTTTTATCCTATTTTCGGAAGTCGCGTTTGGTGCCGTTTTGGGTGTCCTATGGCTGCTATTTTAGGATTTCAGCAACGTCTATTTTCAAAATTTAGAATCACCACAAATGGCGGACAATGCATTTCCTGTGGAAATTGTTCAACATATTGTGAAATGGGAATTGATGTTAGAGCCTATGCCCAAAAAGGTGAAAACATAGTGCGATCTAGTTGTGTAGGTTGCGGCATCTGTTCTGCTGTTTGCCCACGTGGTGTTTTAAAACTAGAAAACGATAGTATGAAAGGACGCATAAACTCAAAGGAGATTCTTTTAGGAAATGATGTGGATTTAATGGATTTAGTAAATCAGAAATAAATGAACAGCCCTTTGTCACGCTGAGCCTGTCGAAGCGCATAAAAACCTAAATAACAAAAACATAGAGCCCCTTGTCACGCTGAGCAAGTTTACCTTGAGCTTGTCGAAAGGTCGAAGCGCAATCAAAACAATCAAATATGAAATTTTATTACGTCTACATACTTCTCTGTTCAGACAACACCTACTACACAGGTATGACGAACGATTTAGAAAAGCGTATTTTACAGCATAAAGCAGGGCACAGAAAAGACACCTACACATATTCCCGAAGACCTGTGAAATTGGTATGGCATTTACAATGTACTAATCCAACTGAAGCTATTAAAATAGAAAAACAAATCAAAGGATGGTCACATAGAAAAAAGGAAGCATTGATAAATGAAAACTGGAATGATTTAATTACGTTCTCTAAAAATTATTCAGAGTATAATCATCCTTATAAATGAAATGAGTCCTCGACAAGCTCGGACTGACATCGTTATAAATATTATAAATAATAAGCCCCTTGTCACGCTGAGCCTGTCGAAGCGTATAAAAACCTAAATAACAAAAATATAGAGCACCTTGTCACGCTGAACTTGTCGAAGCGCATAAAAACCTAAACAACAAAAACATAGAGCCCTTGTCACGCTGAGCAAGTTTACCTTGAGCTTGTCGAAAGGTCGAAGCGCTATAAACCCTAAAACATTTGTACTTTTGCCAATCGAAACAAACAGCTAATGCCCAACATAAAAGTCATCATTCCAGCTTTCAACGAAGCAGACTCCATTACTCATGTTATTAATGAGATCCCTGATGGTGTTAATGAGGTAATTGTAGTCAGCAACGGTTCAACCGATAATACTGAAGTCAACGCCAAACAAGCTGGTGCAACGGTTTTAAC
Organism: Hanstruepera ponticola; assembly: GCF_012931685.1. GTDB lineage: Bacteria > Bacteroidota > Bacteroidia > Flavobacteriales > Flavobacteriaceae > Hanstruepera > Hanstruepera ponticola. The sequence continues at coordinate 1,182,995 of NZ_JABANC010000001.1, read as the reverse complement.
CGAAAACCGCAAAGGCTATGGTTATGCGTGTTTAAAAGGTATAACTTATATTTCAGAACAAAATATCAAACCAGATATCGTGGTATTTTTAGATGGCGACTATAGTGACTATCCGGAAGAATTAACCAAACTTATTCAACCCATGACCGAAAACAATATCGATTTTGTAATTGGTGCACGTGTGAAACGACTACGAGAAAAAGGTTCTATGACAAGACCTCAAATATTTGGCAATTGGCTAGCCACAACCCTCATGCGTTTCATGTTTGGTTCAACGTTTACAGATTTAGGACCATTTCGCGCTATTAAGTATGATAAACTTTTAGCTTTAAATATGGAGGACAAAACCTATGGTTGGACTGTAGAAATGCAGTTAAAAGCACTCAAACAAAATATGACTTATACCGAAATCCCTGTCAGGTATCGCAACCGCATTGGTGTCTCTAAAGTGTCTGGAACATTTAAGGGAGCTGTTATGGCTGGCATAAAGATTTTGGGTTGGATTTTTAAATACGGACTTAAAAAATGATAATAGAAACCATTGTCATAAGCATATATACCCTAGCCATACTCATGATTTTTGTGTATGCTTTGGCCCAGCTAAATCTGTTAACCAATTATTTAAGAGCCTCCAAAACAAACCACCAATCTCCACAGTTTGATTTATCAAATCCAGAACAAGTGCCTTATGTAACTATTCAGTTACCCGTTTATAACGAATTGTATGTAATAGAACGCCTACTCAATAACATCGCAAAAATAGACTACCCCAAACATAAATTGGAAATTCAAGTTCTAGACGACTCAACCGATGAGTCCTTAAAAACAACAAAACTACAAGTTCAAAAACTACAACGAACAGGTTTAAATATAAAACATCTTCATAGAAAAAATCGAGAAGGATTTAAAGCTGGTGCTCTTAAAGAAGGATTGAAAACGGCTCAAGGCGAATTCATCGCTATTTTTGATGCCGACTTCCTACCAAAACCCAACTGGCTTAAACAAACCATTCCTTATTTTAAAGATGAAGCCATTGGTGTTGTACAAACCCGTTGGGGACATATCAACCGTGATTATTCGTTGTTAACCAAAGTTCAGGCATTTGCACTAGATGCTCATTTCACTTTAGAACAAACAGGACGCAGTAGTAAAGGTCATTTTATTAACTTTAATGGAACAGCTGGTGTTTGGCGAAAAACCTGTATAATTAATGCTGGAAATTGGGAAGGCGACACCCTTACCGAAGATTTAGATTTAAGCTATCGTGCACAACTTAAAAACTGGAAATTCAAATATTTGGAACATGTTGAAACACCTGCCGAATTGCCTGTAGTAATCAGTGCGGCAAAATCACAACAATTCAGGTGGAACAAAGGTGGTGCCGAAAACTTCCAAAAATTGCTGTTTAAAATTTTAAGAAACAAACAAATAAGTACAAAAACCAAAGCACATGGTATATTACACTTGCTCAATAGTACCATGTTTTTAAACATCTTAATAGTAGCCGTATTGAGTATCCCTATGCTGTATATTAAAAACCAGCACACGAGCCTAAAACCTTACTTTATCATAATGAGTTTCTTTGTGTTAAGCACGCTGATTTTCTTTAGCTGTTATTGGGTCATGTATAGGCGTATTTATGGTTCTAGCCTCAAGGATTTCGTAAAATATATAGCTATGTTTTTCACATTCTTTTCAGTTGCTATGGGCTTTTCATTACACAATACCTTGGCTGTAATAGAAGGTCATTTTGGTAAACGCAGCGACTTTATTCGTACACCAAAATTCAATATTAACACCACGCAGGATTCTTATAAAAACAACAAATACCTTAAAAGCACTTTTTCATTTAAAGTCATTTTGGAAGGCCTGCTCATGGGTTACTTTGCCTTTGGTATGTACTCGGCATTTGTGGTAGGCAACGGCGATTTTGGGCTCTTCCCCTTCCACCTCATGCTCTTTTTAGGCTTTGGATATGTGTTTGTTAAGTCGCTGTTTATAAAGGCTTAAATCATTTCATACAATTATAAGCTATATTTAAACTATGCAAAACAAATGGGCTATCAAACAAATCGCATGGCTTGGGCTTTATGTACTAGTATCCATAGTATTATATCTCGTGTTTGCCTATACCTTGGAGCGTACCCAAAGCCTTAAATTAGTCCTGTTATACGCTGGACTCTTTTGGTCCTTCTATAAGCTGGTATCGCTGTTAAAATACCACCCAAAACTCGCAGTAGGCTTGGCATTTGGCTTTCGGGCACTGTTTATTTTGGCAATTCCAAACCTATCACAAGATTTTTACCGGTTTATCTGGGATGGCCGCATGATTTTGGAGGGCTTTAATCCCTACCTGTATACACCGCAAAGTTTTATTAATCAAAACCTGTTTCCCATAGCTCAAGCTCAAGAATTGTTCAATGGCATGGGTAGCTTAAGCGCTGGGCATTTTACTAACTATCCGCCTCTAAATCAATTATGTTTTATATTAGCTGGGCTATTTGCTGGCAAAAGTATTTGGGGTTCTGTTCTAGTATTGCGTCTCATTATTATTGCAGCAGACTTTGGCACACTAATGTTTGGTAAAAAACTCTTACAAGCCCTAAACCTACCAACCTATAATTTGTATTGGTATATCCTCAATCCGTTTATTATTATTGAACTCACAGGCAACCTTCATTTTGAAGGTGTCATGGTCTTTTTCTTGGTTTGGAGTCTCTACCTGTTCCACAAACACAAATGGCAATGGGCAGCAGTGGTATTTGCCTGTTCGGTTTCGGTTAAATTAATCCCCTTGTTGTTCTTGCCCCTTATTTGGAAACATCTCAAACTCAAAACAGGGTTTTGGTTTTGCGCGATTGTTGTTGGTTTAACTCTATTATCGTTTGTCCCGTTCTACAATCCACAATTCCTAAACAACTACACAGAAACCGTGGGATTATGGTTTCAAAATTTTGAATTTAATGCTAGTCTATATTATGTATTTCGTGAAATAGGCTTTTGGATTTCCGGTTATAACCAAATTGCTATTATTGGCAAATTGATGGCTTGTACAGTCTTTATCAGTGTTATTATGTTAGGTCTAATAAGAAATAACACAAATACAAAAAATGTCGTTTCAAGTATGCTATTGGCTTTAACAGTGTACTTATTTTTATCTACAACGGTTCATCCTTGGTATCTGGTTACCTTGTTATTACTGTCTGTTTTCACGCATTACAAATTCCCTTTAGTATGGAGCTTTATGATTGTGTTAAGCTATCTAGCATACAGTCATACAGACTACTCCGAAAATCTCTGGATTATTGCATTTGAATATGTGGTGGTTTTTATAGTATTTTTGTGGGACTTGAAAAAAACCAAGCCACTTGAAAATTAATTTTCCAAAGCTCTTTAGAAGACTCTTAAGAATCATTGCCACTTTGGTAGTGTTGTATGTCCTGTCTTTAGTATTTATGTACTTTAAACAGGAACGGTTCTTTTTTAATCCCAAGCATTTAGATAAGGATTATGTTTACACTTTTGAACAGGAGTTTGAAGAATATGACATTCCCGTTGCTGAAGGTGTAAGCTTAAACGCCCTACTTTTTAAAACACAACAACCTGAAAAAGGTGTTATTATATATTATCACGGCAATGCTGGTGCCATTCACGAATGGGGAACACGTGCGCCATTGTATTTAGATAACGGTTACGACATTCTGTTTTTTGATTACAGAAACTATGGAAAAAGTGATGGCGAATATTGCAATACAGAAGAATTATTACATGATTCTGAAACAGTCTACGACTTCGTGAAAAAACGGTATTCAGAAGACCAAATTGTAGTATTAGGTTATTCCTTGGGTTCTGGTTTGGCTACTTATGTAGCTTCAAAAAACAATCCTAAAATGCTTATTTTAAATGCGCCATACTACTCGTGGAAAACACTCATTACTGAAGAAATTGCACCACCCATTCCAGAGTTTTTAATTAAGTATGATATTCCGACATATGAGTATATTAAATCAGTTACCTGCCCTATAAACATTTATTATGGGACTCGTGATTTTTTGATTCATCCAGACACCAACGCTAAAAAGTTACAACTTATTCAACCTGAAAATATTAGTTTACATCCCATTCGTGAAGGAGGTCATAACGGCTTACACATCACTAAACAATATTACGACGAGCTAAAGAAAATTCTGTAGTTAAAAAAAGAGCTTAGCTATAAACATATCGACTACCTCTACTAAAATAAGAATGATGATGATCCACTCTAGTTTACTGCTTTCTTTGTGATCCATGATATCTTTAAAAAGTTCTAGATTCTCTTTTATAATATCAATTCTATCATGAATTAAGTGATAACGATCTTTAAGATCAAAGGTTTGCTTGAGTTCAGAGTTCAATTTATTTAATTGCTCATCTTCCCAAGTACTATCTGGTGAGTCAAAAATATAGAGGTTCTCTGATATTTTGTTCTTAATGTTTAAGATTTTCCCAATAAACCGTTTGAGTTTATTACCAGAAATATCCAATTTGCCTTTATTTTCTAAATACAAGGTATGCTCATTTGTTTCAATCAATAAATCTTCAGTTATTTGAGAATAACGGTTTAATGCCACAGATTGGGAAGCATTAAGCATTACCAAGCGAATCATTTCATCATTCATTTCAGGCAAAATAACTTTTTCAAAGGTTACCGCCATTTTATTTGGAATAATATCGACTTCAATATCTTCCGAATTACTATCAAAAGTATAGTTTTTACAAAACGGTTTAATGTGTTTTAAAACCATATCTATTTCAGCATTATCCATGTTGAAAAAACTCACCATACCATAGTGAAAGATATACAAGAATTTATTATCAGATTTTTTAAAATAAATCTCATCACTATCTTGAAAGAGTAACTGCATTGACAGTTGCTCTTTAACTTGTTTAATATTGATAGTGTCTGCTACTTGATAAGCAACAACATTATACATGTTTCATGAATGTTTGAAGGTCTCGTTAGGTTTTTTAAAGCTTTTAAACTCTAACATATAACCATTTGGATCTTTAATAAAAAAAGACGTATGCTGACCCAGTTTTCCTTCTAAAAACGTTGTTTTGGTTACCAATTCCAAATCGGTATCCTCAAATCTGTTATAGATTTCTTTCCAAGCAATACTGTCAACTATAACACCAAAATGAAAGGAAGGCAGAATACGGCCTTCAAATACATAATTGGGATTATTAAAATCAAACTTTCCTGCTTTAATAAACGTCATTTGATGTCCATAAAGGTTCACATCAATCCAATTTTGTGTATGCCTACCTAATGTGGCACCAATACTGTTAACATAAAAGTTCTTTGTGTCTTTAATGCTGGAGCAAGGTAAAGACATGTGAAATGATGTATCCATAGAAAAAAGAATTAGATGGGTTTTAAACTTTCAACTCTATATATAACCAAGTCTTCATCATCATCTTCATATACTTCCACAAACGTAATGCGAAACTCTTGGTCTCTTAAACTTTTATCATTTTTTAAGTCGAATTGTTTAAGGACACGTGGGTGTACTTCCTCAAAAGCCAATTCTTCTCCATTTTCAAACCAAAACGTAAAATAACCGTTCTTGTAAGACTTAAAAACAGCAGTTCTCATGATTCTAAATTAATTTAATCTTCTTCGTTATCGGTGGTGTCATCATCTGAAACTTCTAATTCCGGATCTTGCACTGCTTCTGGATCATCATCATCAAAATCCTCATAATCATCCTCATCATAATTTTCCATGGTTACAGCCAATTTGGTGCTCACTTTCACCAAATACTTGGTGTCTTCAGTAGTCACTTCAACAGCATCAATAATTTCATTTTTAGCATTTCGGAAGGTGATGATTTGATCTTCATCATAACCATCTGGATACTTTTCAACCAACAAAGCTAAAATTTCAGGTGTTAGTTTTTTAAAATCTACAATTACGCGTTTCAAATTGTCTTTTTTATTCATAATTACATATCTAATAAGTAGGCGAAAATTAATGGCGCTACAATAGTAGCATCACTTTCTATTATAAATTTTGGTGTGTTAATATCTAATTTACCCCAGGTTATCTTTTCATTTGGTACGGCTCCGGAATAAGAACCATAACTGGTTGTTGAATCTGAAATTTGACAGAAATAGCTCCAAAACGGTGTATCAGTACGTTCCATATCTTGATACAACATAGGTACAACACAAATAGGAAAATCACCTGCAATTCCGCCTCCAATCTGGAAGAATCCAATTCCTTTTTCAGAATTATCTGTGTACCAATCGGCCAAGAAGGTCATATATTCAATTCCAGATTTCATGGTACTGGCTTGCAATTCGCCTTTAAGCACATAACTCGCAAAGATATTACCCATGGTACTGTCCTCCCATCCTGGACAAACAATTGGTAGATTCTTTTCAGCCGCTGCGTACATCCATGAATTTTTAATATCTATTTCATAGTATTCTTCTAAAACTCCAGACAATAATAACTTGTACATATACTCGTGAGGCAAATAGCGCTCACCTTTAGCTTCTGCATCTTTCCATATTTTAACAATATGTTCTTGAATTCTACGAAACGCTTCTTCTTCGGGAATACACGTATCCGTTACACGGTTCAAGCCTTTTTCAAGTAAATCCCATTCGTCTTGAGGTGTTAAATCGCGATAATTAGGTACGCGTTTATAATGCGAATGAGCGACTAAATTCATAATATCCTCCTCTAAATTGGCACCAGTACAAGAAATGATATGCACTTTATCTTGACGAATCATTTCGGCAAATATTTTACCAAGTTCGGCAGTACTCATAGCGCCAGCTAAAGAGACCAACATTTTAGCACCTGAATTCAATTGATCTTCATACCCTTTTGCAGCATCTACCAAGGCAGCTGCATTAAAGTGTAAATAGTACTTTTCTATGAATTGTGATATATGTCCTTTAGTTGTCATCTTCGTCATTAAATTTAGAAAATTTATTAATACCTACTTGAGATTCGTTAAAATTATTATCGAAATTATCATCAGCTTCATCATGCATAAATTTATATGATAGCATTTTGTAATATAATTTTGCTGCCAAGAAGTCTGAAGACCCTTCATTAGGGTTTGGACATAGTTCAACAATATCAAAACCAACCACATTTTTTTCTTCAAAAACCTGCTTTAAAAACTCTAATGTTTCATACCAAAGTAAACCACCGGGTTCTGGTGTTCCAGTACTCGGCATAATAGAAGGGTCAAAAGCATCTAAATCAATAGTTATAAATACGTTGTCAGTCATTAAATCTATTGCCGAATCCATCCAAGTATCATCCACTGCCATATCATGCGCAAAAAATGTTTTGTCAGTATCCATAACAGTGGTTTCAATAACGTCCATGCTTCTAATACCTACTTGAATCAAGTTAGTTGTTTGGCTTGCTTCATAAACAGCACAAGCATGATTGCATTTGCTACCATGATACTCTTGACGTAAATCGGCATGCGCATCTAACTGCAAAACCGTAAGATTATCATAACACTCATTAAAAGCACGAATAGTTCCTATAGAAATAGAATGTTCACCTCCAAAAATAGTAACAAACTTATTCTTTTTGATATACTTTTTAGTAACGTCATGAACAGCATCAACCATACTTTCTGGTGACGTGTTTTCGGTAACAGGATTAGCCAGATACACACCCTGTTTATATACTTCAGTTTGAGTTTCTATATCATAAAGTTCCATATTTTCTGATGCATATAAAAATGCTTCTGGACCTTTATCAGCTCCTTTTTGCCAAGTACTTGTACCATCATATGGCACAGGAATTAATACAATTTTTGAATTGTCTAATTTGGAATATTGGTCTTCTATTCCTGCGTATGTTTTATTACTCATTGTAACCTAAAATTTTAAGTAAGTCTTCACTCTTTTGTTGTTCACTAAATAGTTTTGTGGTGATATTTCCGTTATCATCCTTATTGATTAAAATATGCTTTGGCGACGGAATTAAGCAGTGTTGCAAACCTCCAAATCCGCCAATAGTTTCTTGATAGGCTCCCGTATTAAAGAAGCCAATGTATAAAGGTTTTTCCTTATTGTATTTTGGTAAATAGATAGCGTTCATATGCTGCTCGCTGTTATAATAATCGTCACTGTCGCAGGTTAATCCACCCAATAACACACGTTCATAGCTATCATACCAACGGTTAATAGGTAGCATAATAAAGCGCTTGTTTATAGCCCAAGTATCTGGTAAAGTTGTGATAAATGATGAGTTAATCATGTTCCACTTTTCACGATCGTTCTGCTGTTTTTGGTATAGCACTTCATAGATTGCTCCGCCACTTTCGCCAACGGTAAAACTTCCAAATTCAGTAAAAATGTGCGGTACTGCTACTTCCTCATCTTCACAAACCGTTTTTATTTGGTTAATGATTTCATCAACCATATATTCATAATCAAAATCAAAAGCCAACGAGTTTTTAATTGGAAAGCCGCCACCAATATTCAAGCTATCTAATGATGGGCATATCTTCTTCAAACTCGTGTAAACCTTTAGGCATTTAGACAACTCATTCCAATAATAAGCATTATCTCTAATTCCTGTATTGATAAAAAAGTGCAACATTTTTAGTTTCACCTTTTTATTATTCTGAATTTGAGTTTTATAGAATGGCACAATGTTTTTGTATCCTATACCTAAACGAGACGTGTAGAACTCAAATTTAGGCTCTTCTTCAGAAGCAATACGAATACCTATGTTGAATTTACCTTTTATTTCTTCAGAAAGTAAATCAATTTCTTCATAGTTATCAATAATCGGAATGGCATTTTTATGACCATTGTTAATCAATCGTGCAATATTAGTAACATATTGAGCACGCTTGAAACCATTTGAAATCACAAACGTTTCATCAGTAATTTTTCCTTCAGCCTTAAGGCTTTCAACAATGTCAATATCAAAAGCTGAAGATGTTTCAATGTGAATATTATTTTTTAATGCTTCATCCAAAACGTGTTTAAAATGTGAGCTTTTTGTACAGTAACAATAGTTGTACTTGCCTTTGTACTTATGTTTTTTAATGGCATTACCAAACCACGTTTTAGCACGATTGATATTATTAGAAATTTGAGGTAAATACGTGAATTTTAAAGGTGCACCATAATCTTCAACCAACTGCATTAAATCAATATCGTGGAATTCTAGTGTTTTATTTTCAAGTTTAAATTCTTCTTGTGGGAAATCAAATGTTTGATTAACCAAGTCAATATATTTTGTATTCATTATTAGTTTTTAATTGAAATTTAAAGGTACAAACTGAAATTAACTTTCAGCATTAAGATATCATTAAATATCAAATAATCAAACTTGAATTTGCGGATGTGTTGTAGGGATGAATCCAAACAAATGTTGGCTCATGACGATGTAGTAAGCGGAAGTTAGCTCTAAAATTCGGTTACTTAAACGATAAGCAGCTTTTGAATATGACTTCCTAATTTTCAAAAGCCCGAACATAAAAACAGGTTTCAATTTGTTCAGCTAAATGCGCTGCAAATGTAATTTTTTTTTTGACATGCAAAACATTTTCATATTTTTTTTGAAATTATTTTTATGCCTTGAAATTCAGTGTCTTTTAATCATTAAATTAGTGCTTTACTAATTGAAAAGGCACGTTCCCTTGTAAAATGATTGCAAAAGCTAATAAGCACTATTTTTATAAATAGAATAGCCATAGATTTGAGTATAAATCTTATAATTATGAAAACAACAAAACCAATGTCACAGAAAAAAAATGGCTTAAAAAAGCCAGAAACAGAAAAAAAGCCTTTGATGAAAAAAAATTATCATTGGCCGTTTGACCTAGACACGCAATCAGCCAAAAAAACAATTTCTTTTTTAAGCATTATTGTGATGACTTTTTTCTTCTCCAGTAATCTATTAGCTCAAAACAACACTGGAACGGAAGTAAAAGGCATTGTTAGCGATGAAAATGGTCCAGTAGATCAAGTAACCATCACCTTGAAAGGTACAGACACAAGAACCATAACAGACAAAAAAGGTATGTTTACTTTTCCACAAGCACTAAAAGAAAATGATGTATTAGTTTTCAGTCATTTAGGGTATCATACCCAAGAAATAAAGATTGACAAAAATGCACCATTTATAGAAGTTGAATTGGCTTCCGAAACTGTTCAAATGTTAGGTGCTTTGCAAAGTGACAAACCCTATAAAAGCAAACGTAAGAAGTAAGGTACTTCCTTTCTAGTTTTATGAAACAATTACTGTATAGCTGTATCTTTTTAATAGCATGCCAAATCCAAGCGCAGCAGTCCGATTTCAAACATATTGACTTTCGGAAAGCCGATAGCTTGGCATTGGCTTATAAAGGCACTGATTTATATGATTTACAGGAATTGACTAATAACCTATCCACTGGATTGACAACCGATGTAGAACGCTTTAGAGCCATTTACATGTGGGTTTGCACCAACATAAAGAATGATTATAATCTGTATTTAAAAAATAAACGCAAACGGCAACGCTTTAAGGCAGACAGTCTAAAAACTCAAAACTGGAACAATCGATTAAAAAAAGATGTTTTTAGAAAGTTAATTAAAGATAAAAAGACCATTTGTACAGGTTATGCTTTTATGGTTCAACAACTGGCGTCATTGGCCAACATCCCATGTGAAATTGTTCATGGTTATGGAAAAACGAGCACGAATTTGTTACATGAATCGGATATGCCAAACCATACCTGGAATGCTGTAAAACTCAATGACAAATGGTACTTGTGCGACCCAACTTGGGCCAGTGGCATCCAGAATGCCGAAACCTTAACGTTTACTTTTGACTATAATGACGGTTATTTTTTAACCAATCCAGAACTCTTTGTTCTAAATCATTATCCTATGGATACTAAATGGTTATTGTTTGAAGGCACAACACCTGCTTTTAGGGACTTTTTGGAGGCACCTCTATTGTATGGCAACGCTTATAAAACGCTAGAAACCCATCATGCTCCTAAAAGATTTCATAATACGGTTAAAAAGCATGAAACCGTTTCATTTACGTATCAATTACAAAAACCTGTTTCTGATAATACCATTAGCCTTATAATAGATAATGGCACAAGCGATAGGCATGTTTCACCAACAACAAAAATTATAAATCAAAACTTAACTCTGGAATACCAGTTTAATGCTGTGGGATTTTATGATGTACATCTCATGATTGGTGAGGAGTATATTTCTACGTATACGTTTGAGGTGAAAGGTTAGTTTTAGAGTTTATTTGAAATTAAAATTAAAAATGATTACATTACGTTAATAACCAATATAATGCTTTAAAAATTAGACCGATTTACCATTTATAGTGGAACCTATGAAAGACGAACTTAAAAAAAAAAATTTGGCCACTAATAAAGGATTCAATATTGATTACCAATCCTAATCAGGTTTTGTCTGGGATAAAAATAAACGAAATTAGATTAGAACGAGATAATGGCACTGCATTAACGCATGATAATGGTACTGCATATGCAATAGTTTTTTTCGATGCTTATACCAAAAAAAGTGCTGATGAAATAAATGCTGCCATTAAATCTTACCCAAGTGTATCTATTTCTTACATCTATGATTTAGTTAAGTCTAATAGATTATGGAAATGGATGCCTAGATTAAGCAAAAAACTTAAAACATTATCAGTAGGAGATACTTGTAATATTTTGGTATTATACGATGAAAACAGCAAAGATTCAAAAGTAAAAGGGTTTACAGTCATAGATGCATAAACAAAACCAAACACTATACGCAATACAAATAACCTATTAATGAAGCTAACGTAAAATGAGATATTTATTATTACTTTTTTTATTCTTTGCTATTAACGCAAATTCTCAAAACAGTGAACTGGATGATTTTATTGATGACCTTTTTTATGACCTTCCAATTAAAAAAAGTGCATATACAATTTTGAAAGAAATGAATAAATCTGAATTTATCACAGACGCAAAAGTTGGAGATGATGTTATATTGAGCAAAATAATAGAAAACCCAATTTTAGACCTGAATAATGATTCAGAGTTATTAGTGTTTTTTGATGATAAAGTATCCACCCAGAAAAGGATTTTAATTCATAATCAAATAGATAAATCTAACTTTTACACTATTTTTAACCTACTAAAAAGCTTTGATTTAACATTCAGAAATGAAAAAGGCATCGATGGGAACAATGAAGCTGATATCTATTATTTTTGGAAAGATAAAAATAAAGGTCCGATATTAGTAGTCTCTATTTTACCTTTTCCAAAATTTGATGGCAAAATAAAATCAACAATAACAATTAGTCTCAATGAAAAAAATATAGACTAACAGTTACTTTATCTTAAGTTATCTACACAACCTACAACATCCTCAAAGTATTCACCTCCTGCTCGGTCAGGTGTTTCCAGTGACCTCGTGGAATATCTTTTTTGGTTAAATGCCCAATAGCGACACAATCAATTTTAATCATGTCATAATTAAAATGATCAAAAATGGTTCGGATAATGGTGTTTCCTGTATTCTTTATTTTTAAGCCTATTAGATTTTTACTTTCGCCTTTTATATAGCTTATTTCTTCAACAGCTATTAACTTACCATCAATTTTAAAACCGTCTTGAATACTTTTTAAATCTTCGTATTTCAGGTTTTTATCCAATTCCACCTGAAACAACCGTGGCACACCATTTTTAGAATTTGTAAACTTTTTTACCACACTATCATCATTGGTAAATAACAGTAATCCTGTAGAGTTTCTACCCAAACGGCCTATTGGTTTTATTTTAGCATTGGTCGCATTGGCCACCAAATCCATAACCGTTCTGCCTTTTCCTTCACTAGTAGTTGTAGCAAAGCCTTTTGGCTTATTGAGCAATACATAAGCATTCTTTTCTGGGTTAATGCGTCTGCCATCATAACGTACATCATCTTCCAGCTTAACCTTATAACCCATTTCTGTAACAACCTTTCCATTTACAGTAACCAAACCAATAGCAATATGCTCATCAGCTTCACGACGTGAGCAAATACCTGAATTGGCAATATATTTATTAAGCCTGATGCTATCAGAATCACCAGATGTATTGGTTGTTGCTTTCTTTTTCATAGGTGAATTACCGCGTGCCAGGCTCTTATCGCCTGAATTATTACCACCTCTTCCAGTTGTGTTTGCGTTATTATGTCTTTGTCCTCTTCCTGAAGGGCGCTTCTTTCCGCCTGTTCCTTGCTTTCTGCTCATGATTACCAAATTTTTGGCAAAGATAGATGATAATTAATAGCTTAACTAATAATAGGAATTTTATTCAATATCACTGACACATCAATCAATGGAATACTAACAACACCAGCAATAATTATGAATTTCAATATATTATGAAGCACCAAATACTGTGGCTTACTGGTTGATTTCCATAATAGTAACTGAAAAACAACCAGTAAAATTACACTCAAATAAAAGAAATAAGCCATTCTGCCAACCTGAAATTTATAAATGAGTAAAAAAGCTGGAATGAGTGTTAGTGCACCCAGTATGGTAAGCATGGTTTTTGAAGCTTTTTCCCCATAAACCACAGGAATGGTATGATAGTTTTGAGCCAAATCACCAGTAATATTCTCTAGATCTTTTGTGAGTTCTCTCATTGATATAACTAAAAACAAAAACATGGCATGAACAAAAATAACCGATTCAAAATTTTTGTAATATATGAAGATGACAAAAAAAGGAGTAATGGTTAGAATAGCTGATGTCAAATTACCTACAAAGGGCATTTTTTTAAGTTTATGCGAATAAAACCAAATAGCAAAAATATAAACTGAAAAGAAAATAACTGCTTTAAACGAAACATAGCTAGCTAAAATGACTGCAATAAAATTAAGCACGAAATAGAATGAAAGTTTAGTGTTTTGACTGACCAACCTATCTAACATAGATTTCTGCGGACGATTGATTAAATCTTTTTCAGAGTCATAAAAATTGTTGATGATATAGCCAGCTGCAATGGTTGCCGAGGATGCTAAAACCAACATAAAAAGATTGAGGTCTAGCAATACTGAACGTAAGGTCTTATTGTGTGCCAAAATATAAATGGCGGCAAGATATTGCGCTATGATAATGATAAGAATATTGTAACCTCTTATGACAGAAAACATACTAAAAAACTTTAGTAAAATATGTTTTTGCCTACGGGATAACATGTCGGGAGATTTTAGAAGTTGTATACAACCTCTAATTTATAATCTTTAAGGGATTCTTTGGCTTTTTCAATGTTTTCAGTAAAACCAAGAATATAGCCTCCACCTCCAGAACCACATAGTTTAAGATAGTAATCGTTGGTTTCTAGACCTTTTTTCCATAAATCATGAAACTGTTTAGGAATCATTGGCTTGAAATGATTTAAAACGACTTTAGACAATTGTTTTGTGTTTTTAAACAATGATTTCACATCACCTTTAAGAAAATCATCCACACAGGCATCTGTATGTTTAATAAACTGGTCTTTAAGCATACTGCGGAAACCTTCTTGCTTCATATTTTCCATAAAAATACGAACCATAGGTGCAGTTTCACCAACAACACCACTATCTAATAAAAAGACTGCTCCTTTACCATCTACTTTTTGTGATGGAATACCCGTTGCTTCAATGTTGTCTTTTGAATTAATGAGAATAGGAATGCTTAAATAACTATTCAAAGGATCTAAACCAGATGACTTACCATGGAAAAAGGATTCCATTTCAGAAAATATGGCTTTTAATTTTAAGAGTTTTTCTCTTGTTAAATTCTCTAAAACCGTAATTTTATTGAAAGCATATTTATCATAAATAGCAGCAACCAAAGCACCACTACTTCCCACACCATACCCTTGAGGAATTGACGAATCAAAATACATACCTTCAGCCAAATCACTACGAAGGGCTTCAACATCAAATCTCACCAATTGCGAGTCTATTGTTTCTAAATAATCAGCAAACCGCTTTAAATTATTATTTGATTTTTTTGTGACTTCCGTATCAGTATCTGAAACCTTTAAAGCACCATTATAAAAGTTATAAGGAATTGATAGTCCTTTAGAATCTTTGATGATACCATATTCTCCAAAGAGTAGAATTTTTGAATAAAAAAGTGGTCCTTTCATCTGATTAATGAAAAATTAATAATGCAAAGTTAATAATTAAACTTTAGATGTTTTTACAATACTAACCAATAATCGTAACATTTCCTGTGATTTAGGCTTAAATTTTTCAAATTCTTCTTTATTGATAAAATCCGTTGCGTATAACAAATCTAACCAATAATCTGTTTCATTGGCTTCCTTTAAGCTAATTGACATCTTGTTTGTGAAATCAGGTTTGCTTTGTGCAAATTCAGCTTCTCGTACATTTGCTCCAATTGATGTTCCTGATTTTAAAAGTTGCCTAGACATCACAAATTCTTTTCTATTGTTTGCCAATTCTTTGTATAAATCAACAATATCAACTGCAAAATCAAAGCTTTTATCTTTAATAACATTAGGTTTCATAAATGAATAATTTTAGTTCTACACCAAAAAGTTAAGGTATAAAAATTATTCATTTTTAACTTTTAATCATTAATTTTTTCTGCACCAAAACCAATTTCGTCGCAAATATATTCTTCATTTTTACAATATGCAACTAACTCGTTCTGAATAAATTCCAATATTTTTTCAGACTCTTTCTTGGGATAAAGCACATGAACGTTGGCTCCAGCATCTAAAGTAAAGCCTATATGTAAACCCGTTGCTTTTCTGAATTTCCAAATTTTATTGATTATCTCTAAAGTGTTTGGCTTCATCAAAATAAAATATGGCATACTCGTCATCATCATGGCATGTAATGTCAAGGCTTCACTTTCTATAAGTTCAATAAAAGAATCTAAATCACCTGATTTTAAAATTGATTTCAGACTTTCTAAATTAGTATGAGCCTGTTGGAATCTGTTTTTTGCAAACGGATGATCATGCATTAAATTATGACCAACTGTACTACTTACCTGCTTCTCTCCTTTATCAACTAATAAAATGGTGTCTTGGTAGTTTTTAAAGTTTTCATGAACAGCGTATGGGTATTTAACACCAAATAAATCATTACTTCCTTGAATACTATCTGTTTTTCCCCAAACTATTAAATCGCCTTCAATACTTCTACAAGCCGAACCAGAACCCAATCGTGCTAAAAAGGAAGCTTTTTGGTTAAAAAACTCGACAGTCATTTGTGGTTGAATAGACTTTTCAATACTCATCAAACACAAAGCCAAAGCACTCATTCCAGATGCAGAAGATGCAATTCCAGAACTATGCGGAAAAGTGTTTTGGGTTTCAATTTTAAAATGAAATTGTCTTAAAAAAGGTAGATAATCTTCAACACGTTCAAAGAATGTTTGAATTTTTGGTTTGAAATCGTCTTTTTTAATCCCGTCTAAATACACTTCAAATGAAAAATCAGCTACATTTTCTTTAGGACTGTAGGACAAGGTTGTTATTGTCTTACAATTATTGAGAGTAAAACTAATGGATGGATTCTCCGGAATCTGATCTTTCTTTTTGCCCCAATATTTTACAAGTGCTATATTACTTGGTGATTCCCAAGAAACTTTCCCAGTTTGCTTTGCAATAGTATATGGCTTTGGAATAAAATCGTGTTCGGTCATGTTTTGCTAATCTTCGGACAAAGATAACAACTTTAGCATTGTATTATAGTTTCTAGCAGTTGCGAATGTTTGAAATTTTCGTTCAAAAAAATTGACATTAAATTTTGCCTTACCCAATCCTTTATCATGAAAATAGTAGATACAATCATTGATAATGTGATATTCTTCACCTTCATACACTTTTTGTAAAGCTTCACGAACCACTTCAGCTTTTGGCTCATCATGCAACATCATAAAATAGCTAGCCTTCTTTTTTTCTTCATTAAAAGGAGATTTTTCGAAAATGTTCAGCAGTTCGGTTCTAGTTTTTACCATAACAGATACTTCAAAACCAAAATGAGATTGTATGGCTTTTGAAATGTACTCTTCAATTTCTAGCTTATTACTTTCACTGGTTTGCAAAATCACATTTCCGCTTTGAATATAGGTTTGTACATTTTGAAAACCTTCTTTTTCTAGCAAATTTCTCAAATCTATCATAGGTACTTTTTTATGACCACCTACATTAATACCTTTTAATAATGCAATATATGTTTTCATTTGGCTATTGCTTTTGCTGAAATATAAGCACCTGTCCAAGCATTTTGAAAATTAAATCCACCTGTTACAGCATCAATATTCAGTACTTCACCTGCAAAATACAAGTTTGGAAAAAGCTTACTTTCAAAGGTTTTAAAATTCACCTCCTTTAAATCCACACCACCAGCAGTTACAAACTCGTCTTTAAATGTACTTTTCCCGCTAACATGAAAAACAGCTTGTGTTAATTGAGCGGCTAATCCCTCTAATTGACTTTTATTCAAATCTGCCCAACGCGCTTCTGTTTCAATATCTGCAGCTAAGACCAATTGTTTCCATAGCCGTTTTGGCAAATGAAATTGAGCTGATTTCAAAACTAATTTTTTTGCCAAATCATGCTTAAAAAGCTTTAGTTTATTTAAACAATTTTCATATGTATCATTAATAAAATTAATTTCAATATCAAATAAATAGTTTCGTTTTGCTAATTCAACAGCACCAAAAGCTGATAATTTTAGAATAGCCGGTGCACTCATACCAACATGTGTTATAAGCAAAGGGCCTTCGCTGTATAAGTCTGTTCCAAGAACTTTTACACTCACCTGTTGAGCAACTACGCCTGGAATATCCTTTATACGTTTATCTTTAATATCAAATGTAAAAAGTGATGGGACAGGTTTAGAAATTGTGTGCCCTAAATTTTCAAGTAGCTTCCAAAACTTTACACTACTTCCTGTTGCTATTAAGAGTTTTTTACAAGAGAATTTTTCATCTGTTGTCTCCAATTTAAAACCTAAATTATCAGTCGGAATTATTTTGGATACATTTTTACTATAAAAAACTTCTACGTGGTGTTTTTTAGCTTCATTTAAAAAACAATCGACAATTGTTTTAGAGCTATCTGTAATGGGAAACATACGTCCATCATCTTCTATTTTAAGTTCCACACCTCGTTTTTCAAACCATTCAATAGTATCACCAGTCATAAATTGATGAAAAGGTCCTAACAATTCTTTTTCACCTCTAGGGTAATTCGTTACTAGCTCTTGGGGTATAAATTCGGCGTGTGTAACATTACAACGACCTCCTCCGGATATTTTCACTTTCTGAAGGCCTTCTTTAGCTTTTTCCAATATCGCAATTTTCAAGCTAGGGTTTTGTTCAGCCATATTAATAGCTGCAAAAAAGCCAGCAGCACCTCCACCGATTATAATAACGTCAAAGCATGTTTTATTCAAGTGAATTTCTTGTTTCTGTTTGAATTTTGAAAAGTACTAAAAATCAATCTAAATTTAGGTCAACACCCAATCCAAATGTGAATCTAAAACCTTCAGCACCATGGAATAAATTAAATGAACCTGAAATACTTTCGGCAGCAGTAATCCAAAAACCGCCACCATAATCATTATGCCATTTTTTTGAGCCTTCGCCTTTATACCAAACCCTTCCTAAATCAAAACCACTGTAAACACCAAATTGCAGCGGCAACGTACTGGTCTTAATTGATTTGAATGTGTAACGTAAATCTGCACTTGTCACAAAAGCATTTTGCCCAACAAATCTTTCATTTCTATAACCTCTTAAGCCATTATCGCCTCCCAGACTTGATGCCTGATAAAACTCAAAGTCGTTCCCAATTCTAAATTGGGCATTCACACTCGTTTTTAGGACCAATTTTCGATTTTTAATAAGTGAGTTATAAAAGCCCATGTTTGTATTAATATATCCAAAAACCTTCTTAACATCTTCAAGTTCTGTTGTACCTCCAAGATGCAAACCAAAATTCATGCCTCTTGTAGGATTTGCTTTATTATCATAACTCTCATAATCATAGTCTAGCTCAAGAGACGAATAAAATTTCATGTCGTAAAAATCTGAATCGGTATCAAGAGATTTTAAAATCCTATTCGCGTCATTTACAATTTTAAAACCCTCTAGAACTGTTCTAAAACCATAATCACTACCAAACGGCCCTCTTCTAACCATTCCAAATCGTGCAGCATAGGATTCTGTTCCAATCCGATTAAAATCCATACCTAATTCTGATTCATTATTAACCGTCTCATTACCATAGCCAAAAAAGTTTTGCGTGTAATTTTTAGTCGTAAGCTTACCGCCTATAATCATATTCCAGTCTTCATAAACATTTGCGATTTCACCATTATAGTTGACTATAAATCCACTTGTGGCAGTAAAATAAGCTACATTAAACCGATGTTGAAGCGAAAATGGATTTCGTTGAAAGCCATTTTTGGTCATGGTGACTGTAGCTCCCAACAAAAACCCATCGTCAGGATTGTAACTAATGGCAGGAGAAAGCACATTGGTTTTGGTAATATGCTTTTTGTAATCAAATAAATTAAGATTATAGACATCTGTAAATCTAATGACCGATCTTTTTTTGTTTACAATAGTATTTTCCTTTGACTTATGATCATAAACTTTAACGCGTCGACCACTTTTAACATTGTATGAATCATTACCATAACCACCAACGATTCTTGTATAAATTAGATTATTGGCTTTTCCTGAAACCTCAAAAACATCATCATCATCAAGCCCATAAATCCAAATTTCTTTGGTTGTATCCCTATGGTAGGTTCTATCAACAATAACCTCACCTTTTTTGCCATCGATTATTCTTGAAATTTTAACTCGTGTTTCTTTATTTCCAACTCTGGCAACCTCAATGTAATCATCTTTATCAGTTCCTGTCAAAACAACCAGACTGTTCAAATATTGGTAATAACGCTTTGCTATATCTACCATATTTTCTCTTCTAGCTTTTAAATGACCAACTATTTCTGTTAATGTTGAATCTTGAACAGCTTTTGGGACATGGGCAAAAGCTTCCATTATGATGTCATCTGTAATGTGGTCTTTGAGAAATTCGGCTTGCTTTATCCAGTTAGATTCATCTGCTTGTTGAAGTAAAACTCTATCTAATTTAATTCCTGCACTGTTTATCCACTTTAAATCTTCATTGCTCAATTGATCATCATAAACCTGCAACTGATTAGTAGATGCTGAAATAAAGCGCGCAACATCTAATATAGCACCATCAAAATTTGCAAAAACTTGATCTCGATCCCTAGGTATAGGCTTATAAATATTGTCTCCATTCTCCAAATCAAACTGCGCCCAACGCCATTGGTCTTGGTGCCTATCCCAATCACCAATTAACATATCAAACAAACGCGCTCTGATAAAAGCATTTTCATCAATTTTATGCTTTTCATCCTCTCTAATTTTCTCTATTATATCATAAGTGCTTTCAATATCATCAGCATACCCAAAGTTTCTTTCTTTTGAATAATTCTCTTCTGGTCGCTCTTCAATCATATATAATTCGCCGCCATACTCCGAATTAAAATCTCCTAAATGTTTGTGTTTGGGTATAAAGTATATTTTAGGATTAGTGTGATAAACCTCTGCAGCATGCGCTAAAGTTGGCACGACCATAAAAGCATATGGATGGGCTGCTGTGTAAAAATCTAGAATTAAACTTTGCACAGCAGTTTGTTCGTAATCATCACCAATGTATGTTGTTTCAAACATAGAAGTTTGCAAAAATTGAGTAGCACTTTTTCGTAATGCACGCATGTTAAGTTCTCTCCCGTCTTTTGTTTTTAATCGTAATGAACGTGTTTGATGACCACCTCCCTTTCTAACTACTTCTAATCCACCATGCAACGTATCTAATGTGGCTACTGGAACTTTTATTTTCTGACTGTAAACATCCCTATAATGATCGCCCCAAATGCTCTCAAAAAATGCAGATTTATCAGTCTCCTCCTTACTGTAAATTGAAACTTCGACGGAATCTGGAAAAGATTCACGTAATTCCTCAACATTAAAAACTGATTTAGGTTGAATGATCTCCTTTTGAAACAATAATTTAGGTTTGTTGTTTTCAACCCCAAAAAACTGAACCCAACTACTTCCATCCTCGTAAATTATTAATTCAGCGAATCCTTGTTTCCCATAACTAAATAGACCGTTCTCTCCCAATGCCGCAACAGATTCCTTTGCGCCTGACCCTGAAACAATCTGCTTAACACCTTCTTTTTCTATGTATTGCAACGAATGTTCATGTCCTGAAACAATAACTACGTTTTTGGAATCTAGAACCAATCTTTCCATACGGTTCATTAATTCATTATAGCTTTCATTAAATCTATCTTGAATAGAAACGCCTCCTTGTGTTCTTATTTGTGTGACTAGTGATGCTAGAATAGGCAATGGGATTTTACTTGCAGAAGGATACAAATGCCTATATGCTGGATAATAACCACCATGAATCCCATTAGTGTACATTGGGTGATGCATAGCGATAATGGTAGTCTTTTTTTCTGACTTTTTAATTTCACCTTCTAATTCTTCAAGAAAACGTTCTCTTGTTTTTATCTCGCAATCATCATTAATGGTTGGGTTTTTATTCCAGTTTTCAATATACCATTCTGAATCTACTATAATAAGCTGAATTGTATCACTAACATCAATACTTTCAATAGGACAACCATCTTCTGGTAAAAACGTGTTCTTACCCAAAGCATCCTCTATAAATTTTTCTTGTCTTTTAAGACCTTCCAACCCATTTGAATACCAGTCGTGATTTCCAGGAATAAAAATGGGTGTACCATTAAAGTTCTCTATAGATTTTAACTGACCATTGAGCGCATTTTCAGCAGATACCCTGTACTTATGACCTTTTTCTGGCAGACCTTCTGGATAAATATTATCTCCCAAAAATATGGCATAATGCCCCTTTGTATCTTTATCTGAAACATAGTTATGAAAAGCTGATAAGGCATTAGACATGCTATTTGGTGGTGAATATCCAGCATCACCAATAAGATATAGTTTGGTTTCAACTTTTTTAGCAGGTAAATCAGAGGCTATGAATTCTTCTGAAGTATATTGTGGCTTATAAGTAGCACATGAAAACGTTATCAATAACAGTAAAGCAAAAACAAATCGGATAGGCATTTTTTACATTTTATTATAAACCTAAAGATACACATTATAGCAGGTAACATTACTCCAATTCATTCAAAGATGGTCTGTAATAATATTGTTTAACCTTTCATAATTTGTAAATTTACCCTAAAAAAAATTGAGTTTGTATATTAAAAAATTTCTTTTAGTAGGTATTTTGAGTTTCATTTCCTGCAGTACTGGTAACCTTGATGTGATTGCAGACTTGCCTTCTGATCTCCCAGAAATAAGTGCTGTTGAAAAATTTCCTAATTCAGATTTACTATGGTTGATAGAAGACGCCGGAAACGACAATGTTTTATATGGCATAAACTTTAGCGGAAAAGTAGAACGTGAAATTACCATAACAAATGCAAAGAATAAAGATTGGGAGGATTTAACTACTGATAATAACAATACGATATATATTGGTGATTTTGGTAACAACAATGAAAAACGTGATGTTTTTACCATTTATAAAATAGCCAACATTAATACTATTTCAGATAAAGCAGTTGCAACAAAAATTGATTTTGAACTACCCAAAAAAATGAAGTCCAAAGATTTTGAAGCTTTTTTTCTTTTTAGGAATCATTTTTATATTTTCAGTAAGGAGCATAAAAAAGGTGTCGTTATAAAAGTTCCAAATATTGAAAGCTTGCATACTGCAGAACTGGTGACCGAATTTGAAATCACTGGTAAGCGTTCTAAAATCACATCGGCTGATATTAGTGAAGATGGTCAATCAATCGTTTTGTTAAATCATGATAAAGCTTGGCACTTTTCAAATTTTAAGGGTGATGATTTTTTTAAAGGGAATAAAAAAATGTTAGATTTTAAGCATAGTTCACAAAAAGAAGGCATTTGCTTCTTTGGTAAAAACCAATTGTTAATTACTGACGAACTACAAGGAAGTCATGGCGGGAATATCTATTCCTATAATTTAGACTAAAAATCTAAAGCAAAACCGAAGGAAAATCTCAAACCATCACTACCATTAAAAAGATTTACGGTTCCTGCTAGACTTTCAGCAGTAGCGACCCAAATTCCAAGCCCATAATCATTATGCCATTTTTTTGATGCTTCATCATCTAACCAAACTCGACCTACATCGAAACCACCAAAAACACCTATTTGCAATGGCAAAATACCTGTTTTAAACGAATTAAAACTGTATCTTAAATCGGCACTACCAATAAAAGCATGTTGACCAGTAAAGCGTTGATTTCGGTAACCACGCAACCCATTATTTCCACCTATATTTGCAGCTTGATAAAAAGTATAATTATCACCAAATCTAAATTGTGCTTTGGCATCTGTTTTCAATACAAGTTTTCTGTTTTTAGAAATAGCATTATAAAATCCCAAACTAGTATTTAAGTAACCATAATTATCTTCAATGTCTTCTAAATTCGATCTTGTTCCCAAATGAATATCAAAGGCCATGGCTCGTGTAGGATTTATTTTTCTATCAAAACTGCTGTACTCATAGTTTCCTTCAATGGCACCAAAAAACATTCTTTCATAGAATTCAGAATTGGTTGCTGGGACAACATCAGTAATAAATCTATCATTGGTGTCCTCAACTTCAATTCCTTGAAATATGGTTTTAAAACCATATTGACTACCAAAATGCCCTCTTTTTACTACGCCAAAATCCACGCCATAAATTCCTGTCCTCACGCGGTTATAATCCATGCCTAAATCATCATCCCTATTTTGAGTTTCATTTCCAAAGCCAAAAAAGTTATAAGTGAAATTTTCAGTTGCCAAATAACCTCCAATGCTTAAATTCCAATCACCAAACACATTTGCAAATTCGCCGTTGTAATCTAATGTCAAGCCTCCTGTTGCAAAATAATAACCTCCTTTTATTTTGTGTTGTTGCGAAAATGGATTTCGTTTAAAACCTTTAATGGTACTTGCATAAGACAAACCTATCAGAACGCCATCATCTGGATTAAACCCTATATTAGGTGTCATAACTCTTGAGCGCAGTATATTTTTTTTAAAGTCAAAATGGTTGAGATCATATATGTTGGTAAACTTGAACGACGCGCCATTTTTTTCTTCTACAGTATTTTTCTTTGTTTTGTGGTCATACACTTTTATGCGACGTCCATTTTTGATTATGTAAGTATCATTGTTCTGTCCTCCAATTAAACGTGTAAAAATAAGCCCTTTAGAATTTCCAGTTACTTCGAATATATCTTTGTCGTCTAAACCATAAACCCATAGTTCTTTGGTAATAGCTTTATCAAATACTCTATCAACAATCACCTCTTCTTTCTTGCCATCGATAATTCGGGATATTATTACACGCGTTTGATTGTTTTCTTCTCTAATAATTTCGATGTAATCGTCTTTATCTGTTCCGGTTAAAACAACCAATTCAGCCATGTAATTATAATAGCGCTCTGCAATATCCTTAAGGCTATTACGTCTTGCTTTTAGGTTTGTTTTTATTTCCTGAAATGTTTCGTCTTGAACCTCAATTGGTATTTTTGAAAGTGCCTGCTCAATAACGTCATCCGTTATATATTCCTGTAAAAGTTCGGCTTGATCCAACCAGACATTTTTACCTGATTGCTGAATTAACACACGATCTAATCGAATTCCAACATTGTTAATCCATTTAACATCTTTTAGTTCTTCCTCAAAAGTCTGGAGTTGTTTTGCTGCTCCAGCTGCTACTTTGGCAACATCTAACAGTGCACCATCAAAATTAGAAAAAACTTGGTCTCGGTCTCTTGGAATAGGCTTGAATAGGTTATCTCCATTTTCCAAATCAAACTGCGCCCAACGCCATTGATCTTGGTGTCTATCCCAATCACCTAAAAGCATATCGAACAGTCGCGCTCTTATAAAGGTTACTTCGTCAATTTTATGTTTTTCATCTTCTCTTATTTTCTCAATAATATCATGAGAACTTTCAATATCATCAGCATAGCCAAAATTTCTTTCATTAGCATAATTTTCTTCAGGTCGCTCTTCAATCATATAAAGCTCTCCGCCATATTCAGCGTTATAATCCCCTAGATATTTATGCTTGGGAATAAAATACAACTTGGGATTGGTATGATATATCTTCGCCGCATCAGACAAATCTGGAACTGCTAAAAAGGCATAAGGATGCGCAGCAGTATAAAAATCCATAATGAAATCCTCGACAGCAGTTTCCTCAAATTGATCAATGATATAAGTGTCTTTAAACAGAACCGTTTGTAAAAACTGTGTCGCACTTTTTTTTAATGCACGCATGTTTAACTCCCTCCCATCCTTGGTTTTTAATCGTAAAGAACGTGTTTGATGTCCGCCTCCTTTTCTTACAATCTCTAGGCCTCCATAAAGGGTATCCAAAGTAGTTACTTTGGCTTTAATTTTTGTACTGTATAAGCTTCGGTAATGATCTCCAAAAACATATTTATAAAAACCTGACTTATCGGTTTCTTCGTTACTATAAATTGAAACTTCAGCATAGTTTGGAAATGTATCTGGTAATTGGGACACATTATAGGGCTCAACAGGTGGAATTACTTCTTTTTGGTATAACAAATTTAATTTATTGTCATTAACACCATAAAACCTTACCCAACTACTTCCATCTTTAAAAACAGTTAATTCTGCAAAACCATTTTTTCCATAACTAAACAGACCGTTATTTGCCAGAACAGCTGTTGACTCATTTGATCCTGAACCAGAAACAATTTGTTTTATGGTTTTATTTTCTATGTATTGCAAGGTGTGTTCGTGACCAGATACCAAAACAAGCTTTTCTTCCTCATAGACCAACGTTTCAAGACGACGCATTAAATCATTATAACGTTCATTGTAACGGTCTTGAGTAGAAACACCGCCTTGTGTTTTTATTTGTGTTATTAAGGAGCCAATTACAGGTAATGGTATATAATTGTTAAAAGGAAAAATATGCTTTTTCGCAGGATAGAATCCGCCACGAATACCATTAGTAAACATTGGGTGATGCATAGCAAGAACTATTGTTCTGTTTCCTGCCTTTTTAATTTCACCTTCTAACTCAACAAAAAAGCGTTCACGGGTTTTTATCTCACATTCATCATTCATTGTGGGGTTTTTATCCCAATCCTCCAAATACCATTGCGTATCAATGACAATCAACTGAATTGATTTACTTACATCAATACTTTCTAAAGGACATCCATTTTCCGGCTGAAAACGGTTTTTACCTAAAATATCCTCAATGTACTTTTCCTGTCTCTTTAAACCTTTTACACCTTCCTTTTTCCAATCTAAATGACCAGGAATAAATAAGGCTTTCCCTTTAAAATCTTGAATTGCATCAACTTGTTTATTAATGACATCTTCAGCGGATTGTCTTTTATTTGATTCTTTTGATGGAAAACCATCAGGATAACTATTATCACCTAAAAAAAGAGCAAAGTCTCTTGAAGTAGCATTTTCTTTTAAATGCTTTTTAAAAACATTTAATATCTCCGTTTGGTCATTTACTGCACCAACATTTCCTATTAAATAAAATCTTCTGTCTATTTCCTTGTCTGGAAAAGCAGTCACTTGGTAATCGTTGTCCTTATACTGTGCTTTAAATGTAGCACATGAATTACAAATTATTATAATTAAAAATGTTAGTAAAATCTTGTAATTCTTCATTTAAAAAATTATTGCTTCCTTTTTTAATATCCTAAAAAATCAAAGATAGCACTAAAACAAATTTGTATTAATGCTATCAATATAAAATTGACCTTTAACACAATTTGATTCTAAAAACGATTGGGAAAATCACTGATAATACCATCAACACCATAACTTTTCATTCTTTCAATGGTTTCTTTTTCATTTACTGTCCAGGTATTTACTTTTAAGCCTTTTTCATGAGCAGCCTTAACATTGTCCATGGTTACCAAAGCAAAATTAGGATGAATAGCATGAGCTTGAACAGTTAGTGCAAATTGAATAGCATCAGAAACACTAGCTTTAGTTAGAACAGCAAGCGGTATATTCTTATTGAGATTATATAGGTTTTGTAATTCATTCTGCTGAAAACTAGACACCAAGAATTGATTATATTTCCAGCTTTTATTTTGCACATAATCCATGACGGTTTCAAATGTTCCTAAAGCTGTGTTTTTACCTTTAAGCTCAATGTTTATGAGATATTTACCAGCAATCAAATCTAGAACTTCAATTAATGTTGGAATTTCATACTTACCCAACACCTTTAATTGTTTTAATTGTGAAAGCGATTGCTTTGAAACTTCACCAGAACCATTTGTCACTCTATCCAATGTAAAATCATGAAATACCACCAACTCGCCTGAAGTACACTTATGGACATCTATTTCTATACCGTCAACACCAATTTCTAAAGCTTTTTTAATAGACTCAAGTGTGTTTTCTGCTAGATGCCCTTTAGCGCCACGATGACCAATATTTAATATTTGTGATTTCATTTTTTGTCCATAGGTCGCATAAGTCCTTCTTGAGCTACTGAAGCGACCAATTTACCTTCTCTAGTAAAAATATTGCCTTTTGCAAAGCCTCTAGCATTAGAGGTGTTAGGTGACTCTAACGAGAATAGCAACCAATCAGAAAAATCAAAATCTCTATAATACCACATTGAGTGATCTAAACTAGCTGTTTGTAAATTTCCCCAATGTGCTTTACTTGCATGAGGTTGTATAGCAACCGCCAAAATATTATAATCAGAAATGTAGGTCAAAATTTGTTGACTCAACGCCAAGTCTAAATCATTAACATCACCTTTTAACTTAAACCATACGTCTAGAACAGGTGGTAAATCTTTTTTTTCAAGTGGATTATTAATTACCGTTGGTTTAAACTCAACTGGTCTTGGAATTTCCAGAAACGTTTTGGTTCTCTTTGGTAATAATTCACCATAAGTTTTTAATAAATCTGACCAACTCATTAATTCTTCTGGGCTTTTTACGTTTTGATTTATTTCAATTTGATGCTCATGTCCCTTTTCATTTTTATGAAATGAAGCTGATAAAATAAATATGGTTTTACCATTTTGACTCGCTGTAACACGCCTTACTGAAAAACTTCCACCATCTCGCATTATACCTACTTGGTAGTTGATAGGTAATTCTAAATCTCCAGCCTCCAAAAAATAGGAATGCATAGAATGTAAAACGCGTCCGTTTTTAATGGTACGGTAGGCAGCATTCAAAGCCTGTGCCAAAACTTGACCTCCAAATACATTAGGGCTACCAACCGTTTTACTTATTCCTAAAAAGGTATTATCGTCTTGTTGATCTAGATGAAGTATGTTTAATAAATCAGTTACTGATGTCATAAAATTCTTTTTGTACAAATATAATTAAGAGCTGCATGATAGCATAGAACATCCAACTTTATGTCTAGCCCATTCTGGGCGTTTAACAAACCATTTTGCATATTCTGATTGTTCGTCATAGGGTTTCTTCAGTAATGTATATAATTCATTTATTAACCTATAATCACCTTTATCAGCCTCATCAATAGCTAATTGAGCCATATAGTTTCGTAGTACATATTTGGGGTTAACCAAATTCATCTTTGTCTTTCTATCATTATCACTTAACGTTTCTTCTTGAAGTCTTTCTTTGTATTTATTTAACCAAGATTTCCAGGATTGTCTAATTTTATCTGAAATGTCACTTGGTATGTAAAAAGCATCTTCAATAACCTGTATTCCAGATTCAGAATCATCCTTTCTCAGATTTGCTAAATTTCTAAAAAAAATAGTCATATCGGTTTCTGAAAGTTGCAAAACAGTTTCTAATTCATGAACTAATTTTAAATCATTTTCCTGTTTTAATTCTAATCCTAATTTAGAACGCATCATCTCTAATGATTTCACTTCAAAAACTGATTTATAATCATTTAGTATTTCTTCTAATGGTTTTGGGTCTTCAATTAATGGATATAAGGCATTAGCTAATTGATAAAGATTCCACAAACCAATATTTGGTTGATTTCCATAACGATATCTTTTATGCTGGCTATCCGTTGTATTTGGTGTCCAGCCAAAATCAAATCCTTCTAACCAACCATACGGTCCATAATCGATTGTTAGACCTAAAATGGACATATTATCAGTATTCATAACACCATGAACAAATCCAACACGTTGCCAATGTATAATCATGGAAAGGGTACGTTCCATCACTTCTCTAAAAAACTGAATGTATGTTTCTTTTGAAGGCTTTCCTAAATGCTGAAAATGGTGTTTTATTGTAAAATTTAATAGGGTTTTTAATGTATCTATATCTTGTCTTGCGGTGAAAATTTCATAGTTCCCAAATCTTAAAAAAGATGGGGAAACGCGACAAACAATTGCGCCTTTTTCGTAATCAGGATTACCATCATACATAATATCGCGTAATACTTGATCACCTGTTAATACCAAAGACAAGGCTCGAGTTGTTGGTACACCTAAATGGTACATAGCTTCACTACATAAATACTCACGAATTGACGAGCGCAAAACTGCTAAACCATCGGCAGATCTTGAATAAGGCGTTTCTCCAGCACCTTTTAACTGTAAAACCCATGATTTATTTTTGTGCTCAATTTCCCCTAAATTTATAGCACGACCATCACCCAATTGTCCTGCCCAAGATCCGAATTGATGCCCACCATAACACATGGCGTAAGATGTTGAACCCTCAATAACTTTATTACCCGAAAAAATGTTTAAAAACTCTTTGGAGTGAATAAAATCTTTTTCAAAACCAAGTGTTTCAGCAAGTTCTGGTGATACGTGAATTAATTCAGGGTTAGAGGTTTTTCTTGGTTTTACTTCAGAATAACATGCATTCAAAACTTGCCGTCTTGAATTTTCTAAATTCTCATCTGCTGGTAATTCAGCCGTAAATTTGTTTTTTATCTTAAGACTCATTTAATTTATTAATCCATTTGTCGAGTTCGTAATCTGAAGGGTTTCGCAATTTCTTTTTACCAAGTAATATAGTAGGAAAATTGAGTTTTCTATTGTCATACAAGTTACGTAATTCTTCAGCATTAGATTCATTATCTATAACATCAAGAAACACGTAACGTAAATTACGTGTTTCTAAAAATGTTTTATAATAGTTTGATTTATGGCACTCTTTAGAACCATATAATTTTAATATCATGATTTCAATTTATCAGCATGTAATGCTCGAAGTTTAGCTAACTTTGGAGTAATCACAAAACTGCAATATCCTTGTTCCCTATTATTTTTATAGTAATCTTGATGCTCTTTTTCAGCTTCATAAAAAGCATCTAAAGGCGAAAGCTCTGTTACTATAGCATTTTCGTAATATGGGTTTAGTTGCTTTATGACTTCTTCAGCAATTTCTTTTTGTTCATCATCATGATAAAAAACAACCGAACGGTATTGCGTACCTCTATCTGCTCCTTGACGATTTAACGTTGTTGGATCATGAGTTGTCATAAAAACCACTAAAATATCTGCAAAAGAAATTGTATTGGCATCAAAAGTAATTTGAATGACTTCAGCATGACCAGTTAATCCGGAGCATATCTCACGATATGTTGGATGTCCTGGCACATTTCCACCGGAATAACCTGAAATAACTTTTTCTATGCCTTTAACTTCTTGAAAAACGGCTTCAGTACACCAAAAGCAACCACCTCCCAGTGTTGCCTGTTGTAACTTTTTAGTTGTCATTTAGAGCCTCCTTATCTAAAATCATGGATTCAGAATTAATGCAATATCGAAGTCCGCTGGGTTCTGGTCCGTCAGGAAACACATGACCTAAATGCGCATCACAGGTATTACACATAACTTCAACGCGAACCATTCCAAATGAATCGTCCTTTTCGTATTTAATGGCGTTTTCAGCAATTGGTTGCGTAAAACTTGGCCAACCAGTACCTGAACTAAACTTTATGGTTGAATCGAACAACGGCGTGTCACAACAAACGCAATTGTACTTTCCTTCATCATAAGTGCTACATAAATCACCACTATGAGGTCGCTCTGTTCCTTTTAACCTGGTTATTCGAAATTGATCAGGTGTTAATAGTTTTCGCCATTCATTTTCAGTTTTTTCTACACGATTGTCTGGAGTTGGGTTTCCATTAACTGCAAATTTGATAACATCTTTCCATGTTAGCATAATAAAGTTTCCTTTCTGTTCTAAATTAATAATATGCTTAAGGATAAATATAGACGAATCATTTTGAATTTCCTTACAGTTAATAGTATTTGCTATTACGTTACATTATTTTTATTTTTTTAGTAATTTGTCATTTCAAAAATCTAGAGTCTATATGTCTAAATTGGTAGAGAATGCCCAAGATTATGTTTTTAACTTATTTAAGGATGAGTTAGACCAGTCCTTTTTATATCATAACTACAAGCATACTGAACGTGTTTTACGAAGTATTAGAGAAATAATAGAACATACTGAAGTTAATAAATCTGACGCCGAAATACTGGAATTGGCCGCATTATTTCATGATACGGGCTATATCAAAACTAGAGAAGGACATGAGGGACAAAGTGTGAAAATTGCTACTACTTTCTTGAAAGACCATAATGTGGATGAAAAAACAATTGAAGCTGTAAACGCTTGTATAATGGACACTAAATTCAAGGACACTCCCCATTCTAAATTAGGCAAGATAATTAGAGACGCTGATGCTTCACATTTTGGAAAAAAATACTTTAGTGAAGCCAGTGAGTTTTTGAGAAAAGAATTAGAAATCCAAGATATTGCTGAATATTCTCCCACTGAATGGCTTGACGAAAACATCAGAGTCCTTTCAGAGAAACATCAATTTTACACGGAATATGCTTTAAAAAATTGGCAGTCGCAAAAAGATAAAAATTTATCTAAATTGATAAAAGACAAAAAAAAGCGATTGAAAAAAATAAAAAAAGAAAAGATAAAAGCTAAATATAAAGCTAAATATAAAAATGAAAGCCCAGAACGTGGCATACAGACTTTTTACAGAGTAGCCTTAAGAAATCATATTAAATTAAGTGATATAGCGGATACCAAAGCTAACATCTTATTGTCTGTTAATGCCATTATTATCTCGCTTGTACTTTCTAATTTAATTTCAAAATTAGATTCTAATGAATATCTAGTTTACCCAACAGCTATTTTTACAGTATCAAGTGTTATTTCAATGATATTATCAATTTTGGCTACAAGACCCAATGTAACAAGTGGTGAATTCACAAAAGAAGATGTTGAGAACCAAAAAGTAAATCTTACCTTTTTTGGAAATTTCCATAAAATGAAGTTAAAAGAATTTGAATGGGCTATTGAAGAGTTATTAAAGGACAAGGACTATGTTTATAAATCATTGACAAAGGATTTATATTTTTTAGGTAAGGTTTTAGAACGCAAGTATCGTATTTTAAGAGTTACCTATACCATATTTATGACTGGTATAATTATATCCGTAATTGCTTTTGGTTTTGCTGTAAAATCTAGTCCTGAAGCAGAAGCTGAATTTAAGGAAATCTTGCCTGAAGATACTATGAATTCGTCATCTTACAATGATAATAGCCATTTAAAAAATAATGACTTTGTAATATAGAACAAAAGGAGTTAATGATTAAGAGCTAATTTCGGTCATCAAATCTTCGTAAGTGTAAAACTCTTCATCCTTTTTATCTTTACTGTATAAAATACTAACACGAATGGCTTTCAAACCTGTTACTGCTTGTAAGTCCTCTAACTCTACAATCTCTACATCTGTGTCAAGCATTTGTTTGTTTTGTAAAAAACCAATATATCTCAAATATTCCTGTTCATCTTGTTTGTGCGAGTAAACAATGGTTAACTTCCCTTTTTGAGTAATACGCTCATCTGTTCCTTTTATTTTTGCTTTATCAACACGTTTTTTCACTATTTCGTATCGCGCATTATATGTACCATCCACATCAAACTGTTTTTCGTCCATTCTGAAACTGATTGATAGCGGTCTGTTAAATACTAAAATCATAGATGCTACATCTAAAGCAACTGGTAGTTTATGGCGCATCAGATAGTAGGCATTTTCCATTTCGCACATAACTTGTAATTGCCAAAGTCTTAAATTATAGAGATATATGTCGTTAAAACTATCCTCTCTAGTAATTGCCTCACCAATATACATGTTGTGTTCAACACCATCCGTTTTATAACGTTCAAAAAAATGCGGATACATGGCTTGTGCTTGAATTTGCTTTTCATCTAGCAAAGCAGCCATTTTTTTATTGATACTGGAAATGGTATCATCAAAATCTTTACGATGTTCATACACCTCATTCATTGAGCGATTGATATGAAGATAATAATTATCAACAGCTGAAGCTATCAATTCATCATTTTTAAAATGATCAAGTAATGGATTAATATCCTGATTAAAGAAATTAATTATCTTTTGTTCGCTATCAACTTGAAAATTTGTTTTCAAGTGTTTTGAATAGTCTTCAATTTGAAATAAAAATTGCTCATAGATTGGTAAGGGTTCTTTTTCTAGAGCCAATTCCAAAATACCTTTAGCTAAATCCAATTGTTGTAATAAATCTAGTTTTGTAGCTTCATTTCGAGCATCAGAGGAACCTTGAATATCAATTTGTCCGTAGAGCGGATAGACATTATTAAAACTAATTTTATTAAAAACAGCCTCCTTCCCATTCATTTCATTTTTAATGAATCGTCTAGCTTCTGATTCAAATCGCCATAAAACGCTGTCATGTATTGCTGTACACTCTTTTTGAATTATTGCCTTTACTAGATTTTGCTCCTCATCTTTTGAACGTTCAACAGCTGAAACAATAAACGGCAAAACATCTACCAACTTATTAGCAACAATACTATTTAAAACTCTGGGTTTATGTGATACTAATTCTAGAATACCCATAAGTTCGTCATCATTGGCGATTGGAGCAAAAATAGCACTCTTTATACCTTGTTTGTGTAGTATTTTGACATGAGGCGCACAAGATTTGTTTTGTTTTGTGCTTGCTTCAACATCAGATATTGAAATGTATTGATTTTGCTTCAACAATTTATCATATGACCATTCACATAAAGCATCTGCGCATTCCTTAACATCCAAATCATCTAGTAAATAACTGCTCATTCCAGCACCATAAACACGTTCAAAAGTATCTTCTTCTTTATTATAAATTGAAAAGCCCACTTCTAAATCTTTGACATTCAATAAGGATCGAAATATTTCATGAAAGTCATTCATAAAACTCTCGTCCTTACGTTTATCTTGTCTTATTAATGTGGCTTTTATATTGGATATTGACTGATCATCAGTCACATCAAAAATATTAGAAATCACGAATCCCTTGAACACATAACTTTCCGGCGGAAACTTTTGTTTCCAAAGCTCAATGTTTTCAAAATTATCTAATAGTTCATAATAATCTGCTTCAGTTATTTCAGGAGCGTTTTCAGATTTAATAATCTCTGTAAAATCAGCATTATATAAGATTTTATAGGTTCTTAAAACGCCTTTTCCGTCAGGTATTTTATAGTATAATGGTCGCTTAAAATTTAGATTATATCCGTAACGAAAATTTAAAATTGCTGTACACGCTGTTATATAAAAATCATGCTCTGGAATATTCTGCATTTTTAACTCGAAGTTTTCGCCAGCAGTTTCTATAATACTTTTAAATCTTTCCGATGAATTGAAAATAAAATCTTGAAATGGAATGGATGCTGTTTTGATTTCATTTTTAGTTAATATAGGACTAAAGGCATCTTTTAACAGTAAACTGATTTCATTATCGTAGGTATTTATCAGTTCAGGATCTGAAAACCCTTCTCTTAAAATTGGGTTTTCTTCTGCGATAGTCATAACCTGTTTAGCTCGTATGGCTAAAGATTCATCTTGACTATCTAGCAAATTTTCATATTGCTCAATAACACTATTAAAGCTAATAAGCAATTTGAAAGGTGCCTCAATCTGATCGTTAATATTCATCCTGTTCATTTAAGTAATATACGAAATTTTCAACTATATGGTTTAGACGAGAAACTTCATAAAAAATAACAGGTATGTGAATGTAAAAAAACTACTTCACCAATATCATGTATTCCCAAGGTTTTAAAGTTACAGGTTCATTGCTCAATTCTAATTTTTTACCTGTCATATATTCATTATAGGATCCTTTTTCAGATATTGATATCGTTTGTTCTTTGTTAGAAAAATTGCCAAGGTAAATTACTTCGTCGTTCCCTTTGTGTCTTTTAAAACTTAAAACATATTCATTTTTCAAATCTAATGGCTCGTAATCTGCTTTCTGTTTTCCACCATGTAAAGCCGGGTTTGTATTTTTAAGCTCTCCTAATTTTTCAAGAACTGGCCACACTTTTCCTTTTTCTTTTGGTATCAAATCCTTTTCAAAAAACTTTAACTGATGGCTTAAATCATATTCCTGTCCAGAGTAAATTAATGGCATACCTGGAATCGCATAACTCAACGCTAATACAGATTCAGATGCTTCTTTATAGCGATCTGTTACTATACCGTTCCAAGAATTCTCATCATGATTGGTCACAAAATTCATGATAATGTCATCTTTTTCGTAAGCAGTATCTATATAGTTCATAAGCTCATAAAAATCATTAACTGACTTATCTCCTTTTACAATATCCTTCATCAAGTGATGAAACTTCCAGCCATATTCCATCTCGAACAAATCGTTTCCTTTCATAAATTTAGGCTCATCATTTTCACCCAACATAAACACAGCTCTTTCGGCTCTTAATTCAGCAATTGCACGTTTCCAAAATTCTACAGGAGTTGGTTCAATATGGTCACATCTAAAACCATCTACCTTTTCTTCTTTTACCCAATACATCATATCTTGAATCATTTCATTTTGCATATCCATATTGGTATAATCCAATTGAGCTACATCGCCCCAACCTTTAGAGGTTCCGTCCGGATTTAATGGGTCTGTAATTTCGCCTTTATCGTTTTTCACATAATATTCTGGATGCTCTTTTATCCATACATGATCCCAACCTGTGTGGTTTGGTACCCAATCTAAAATCACATATATACCGTTGTCATGAGCTGTTTTAACTAATTCTCTAAAATCTTCAATATTGCCAAATTCTGGATTAACTGCTTTATAATCAGATACTGCATAATAGCTTCCTAACATTTTAGCACGTTCTGTTTCATCTTCAATTAAATTAGCAAAATCACCACCTGTTGCTTTTCGTTTGGTTTCTGATATTGGATTAATTGGCATGAGCCAGATAATTTTCACGCCCAAATCCTTTAGCTGTGGAATATCTTTTGTAAAAGCATCAAAAGTACCTTCTTCGGAATATTGACGAATATTGGCCTCATAAATAACTGCTGACTCTAAAATATCATCATTTATAGGTTGAATTTCTAAAGTTTCTTCAGTTGTAATTTCTTCAATAGCTTCAACTTTTTTCTCTTGTTTACATGAAGCTAATATTGATAAGGTTAGTAATAAAATTGCTGTTTTTTTCATTGCTATTATTTTAGTTTAATTTTTATTTCTATTTCTTTTGAAGTATTCCAAGTTACTGGAATAGAAAGCGTATTATTTGATTGCCAATTGACAGAAACCCTTTTTCCGTTCACTTTGACAGTTGTTGGCTTCCAATCAATATTATGAACAATTACCTTTATGTTTTTTGTATTTGTTTGATAGTTATTACCTGTTTCTGCTTCAAAATCTATTTCCAAATTGTTTTCTTCTAATTCTGCCTCAAAAGTTAATAGCTCATACTTTCCCTTTTCAAAAGCATTAGGTGTTAAGCCATCATCATTGTAAAAGGTTCTTTCACTTTCATCTATTGAATTATGATAGTAGTAATGTAAATCAAAACTGTTTAAATTGTAATTATCTGTGCTTTGAACCAATTCAGCCAATGGAATAAAGGCACCAGCTCTAACAAATGTAGGTATTGAAGAAATGGATGTTGAAACCATTTTACTTTGTCCACCTGAAACTTTTTCATCTGTATAAAAATCAAACCACATATAATCTTTTGGAAAATACACTTCTTTTTCTGTGATTTCAGGATTTACAATTGGTGTTACTAAAAAATCATTACCCCATAAATAAGTTGAAGCATTCACTAACTGTTCACTATTGTTTGGTTCTTCAAAAAACAATGGGCGCATTAGCGGTTTTCCTGTTTGATTATTTTCAAAAGCCAAGGTATAGTTATAAGGTAATAACCTATAACGTAACTCAATAGCCTGTTTAGCCTGTTGCTTGGTTTTTTCTTCTCTAAAAACTGGTTCTGCCGGGACTTCTTCTTGAGCGTGTGGACGGTAAATAGGTTGGAACACACCATATTGTAGCCAACGTGTATATAATTCGTCGTCTAAATTTGCACCGGCAAAGCCCCCAAGATCACTATGCATATAAGCCAAACCTTGCATACTCATTTGTAAAGCAATTTCGGTTTGACTTTGCAATCCGCCCCAAGTTCTATTTACATCGCCAGACCATGGAATAAGTCCAAAGCGTTGTGAGCCTGAAGAACCTGAACGCATTAAAATAAAAGGTCTTTGATTAGGAAAATCTTTTTCATAACCTTCATAAACCAATCTTGCCCAATCGTGACCATACGTGTTATGAACCTCATCGGCACTTCCAGTTGCGTGTTGGACCCAAGTTGGATGTACTTCGGGCTCTCCCAAATCTCCCCAAATACCTTTTACTCCCATTTCAGCGAGACTTTTATAGATGTTCCAAAACCAAGTTCTACCTTTCGGATTATAAACATCAACAATTCCTGTATTCCCAAAATAAAAGTCATATCGAGCTGGGTTTCCAATGGAATCTTTTGCTAAAATATTTTTTGCTACTGCATCGTCCCATCGTTTGGAAGTAGTTAAGATAAAAGGTTCAGTAACTAACACTGTTTTCACTCCTTTATCACTTAAACCTTTAATCATCTGCTTCGGGTTAGGGAATGAATCTCTATAGAACTCTAAATTTCCCATGTGACCTTGAATGTCTTTGCCAAACCAGTAAATGTCTATAATTACCGCATCTACTGGAATGTCTTCTTCTTTAAATTTGTCAATAGTTTCTTCAACTTCTTGTTGCGAATGGTAACCAAAACGGCTTGAAAAATTACCAAAAGCCCAACGCGGTGGCAAAGGCTGTTTTCCTGTTAAATTGGTGTAATTATCTATTAAATCCAACCAAGAGCCTCCAGCAATTACCTGATAGGTCTTTCTCCCTGAAATAGTTTCGTAAGTTAGCGTGTTGTCTTTGTTACTGTCTAAATCTAAATAGCCAATTGGTGCATTATCAAAATGTAACATGTATTGGTTAGAAGATATCACAATTGGCATGGTGTAATTCATCAACTCACTTTCAGTTTCGTAACCGTAGTGCGCTTTGTTGTAGAGTTGTAATCTATGTCCGCGTCTATTCATTCCCAAAGCTCTGGCTCCACCACCATAGAGAATTTCATCTTCGGTTAAGGCAAAATCAATATTTTCGTGAGGATCTGTTCTATAGTAGCCATTTTTTTCTTCGGTGAGCTTTTTGCCTTTATACCAATAGGAAATATTGAGTGGATTTTTCTGAACTACTAAAGTCAAATCATCCATTTTAAAAACCACTTGTGATTCACTTTCGGTGTAATCTACATTCGAAAATGTTTTATCTAAAACAACGGCATGTGAATTAGAATTGTATTTTTCACCTTCAGGTATAAATGAAGTTTCAATAATTTCGGATGAATAAAATTTAGAGAGATATCTTCCATTGGAAACTTCAATTTCCAACTGATTATTATTTAATTCTGCTTTAATAAACTTCCTTTCCTGAACAGCTTCTGGGAATAACCAAAGTATAGTTTCTTCAAAGCTTTCTTTCCATAATTTTTCATTATGCTCACCTTCAGGAATTACTGTTGAATACATATTTTTTGATGGAACACCTTGACTTTTTAAAATCTCAACAACCGTATTCATATCTCTGACAGTCTGGTTTATTTCATTGAAATCTGTATTACCACCTTCTTTGCCACCTGCCAAAAAGTATAGTTTTGAATCTTGAAGCTTTTCTTTAGTTTTTGCAAAACTTATAGACTTTTGTGAAAACCAAAAAGATGGTGAGTAGATACCTGCCTTACCAAACACATCTGGATACTCCAATGCTGCGTAGTATGATATAAGTCCACCCATAGAACTTCCAATGATGGCTGTGTTTTCTTTGTCCGAACGTGTTCTAAAATTACTGTCTATGTAAGGTTTTAATGTATTGACAATAAATTCCATATAATGATCACCTTCTCCACCACCATATTTTTTATTTACCCAAGGTGAATATTCGTCTAATCGTTTATTACCACCATTATCAATTCCGACAACAATTAGTTCTACCTGCTTTTCTTTAAATAATCTGTTTAGCGTTTCATCTACTTCCCATTCATCTGAATAAGCAGTACTACTATCAAATAAATTTTGTCCATCGTGCATATAAATTACAGGAAAAGACTTGTTAGAGGTTTTATAATTGGGTGGTAAATACACCCAAATTTTGCGTTCTCTATCTAATTGAGGAATTTTAAAGTCTTCGGATAATATCTTAACATTTTCTTGAGCAGTTGAAGAAACAACAGAGTCTCTTGTCCCCCAATTCAATATGGTTATATAGACTGTTTCAGGTTTCTCTTGACACGTATAGTTTCTATTATCAATTTTGTCTCCATTTACATCTAATTCTTCTGTTTCCCAAGAACCCAATGTAAATTTAAATAGGACATTACATGCTTTTTCTTTTGGTAACGTTATAGAATATTGATTGTCTGATTTTGAGAGTTTATAATCATCACTTCCACCTGTCCAACCTTCAAAACTTCCAGAAATGTAAATGTCTTTATTAAAATCATGCGCTTCAGGAAGCTCATTAATCACAAAAGTGACTTGTGCATTTACACAATAGGCTAATAGAAAAAGTATGATTACAAGTTTGTTTCTCATTTAGTAGATAATAGTATTACTCCTTTTTTATTAAATGTGATGGCGTCGTTCCAAAGGAATTTTTCGCCTGTTATAACATTCTTTAATTCTTTCCCATCAAGACCTATTTCTGTATAACGTTTTAAATCGATAGTTATAGGTTCTTCGTTTTTATTTAAAATTAAAACAACGGTTTCTCCTTCAATTATTCTGAATAAAAAGTATGTCCCCAAAAATGGTGCAAAGTGCACTGTTTTACCATCATGAATAGCTTTGCTGTTTTTTCTGTAATTAAGCACAGTTTTTAAGAAAGCTTGCATATCTTTTTGTTCTTCTGACAAACCTTCTCCAGTAAATGCATTTATGGCATCTCCTTGCCAACCTCCAGGAAAATCTGTTCTAATTAAGCCATGATCACCAGGTTTATCGAAATCATCCATCAAAATTTCTGTCCCGTAATAAATTTGTGGAGTTCTTGGTAAGGTAAGAATAGTCGCCAAAGCCATTTTGGTGTTTTTTACATCGCCATTTAGTTGTGTGAAAACGCGACTCATATCGTGATTGTCTGGAAAGAGCATGATATCTTTTGGAGAAGCATAAGCAAAATCGTTTGCCAAGCCTTCATAAATTTTCACTAATCCTTTATCCCAAGATTCATTTTCATTCAAGGCATCTACTATATTTTTTTGCATAGCAAAATCCATTGTAGATTTTAAATTAGAATCATATCCGTCTTTATTATGAGCGCCTTCTTGCCAGTAACCAATGAGCAAAGGGTTGTAACTCCACTCTTCACCAACAATATTAAAATTTGGGTACTCATTCATTATAGCTCCAGCCCAATCGCTCATAAAATCTTTATCAGGGTATGGGTAAGTGTCTTGGCGTATACCTCCTAAATCTGCCGTTTCAATCCACCAAATACTATTTTGAATAAGGTATTTTGCCATAAACGGATTTCGTTGGTTTAAATCTGGCATGGCAGCTACAAACCAGCCTTCATTATTCCCTCTCCTATCATATTCGGAAGCATAACTATCTTGATTTGTTGTACGTCTGTGGTTAGACCCTATATTGGTTTCCCAATTCCAATTATCTATATTTTCTTCGTAGTTTTTTTGATTATTTACCCAATCTTCAAATGGTAAATCTTTCATCCACCAATGTTCCAAACCACAATGATTTGCAACTTGATCCATGATGAGTTTTATGCCATTTTTTTTAGCTTTTCTGGATAATTCTAAATATTCCTCAAGCGTTCCAAAACGTGGATCGACTTCGTAAAAATTGGTCATAGCATAACCATGATAAGACCATTGTGGCATATCGTTAGTAAGCAATGGGCATGGCCAAATTGCAGTAAATCCTAACTCTGAAATATAATCGAGATTATTAGTGATACCTTGTATATCGCCACCATGTCTGGCATAATCATCAGATCTGTCAATAACTTTTTCATTTAAATTTTCAAAAGAATCATTTTCAGGATTGGCATTGGCAAAACGATCTGGAGTAATTAAATAAATAGCATCTGAATTGTCAAAACCAATAAAATATTCAGCCTTTTTTTCTCTGCTTTTTAAATCGTAAGTATGTTTCTTTTCATCACCATTGTCTAACTTAAAAACTATATCAAAATTCCCTGATTTAGTAGATTCTGAAATACTTAAATCTATAAAGAGGTAGTTCGGACTTTTAGCCTTGTGTACTTTTTCTATTGTAATTCCTTGATATGAAATTTCAGGTGTAGTTTTTCCAATGTTATCATGATGGACTAACAATTGAAGCGACTGATCTTTCATACCAATCCACCAATTTGGTGGTTCAACTCTATGTAAAGTCTCATTGGAAACTTCTTGTATTAAACTTTCTTGTGAATCTTCATTTTTTTGACCACAAGAAAGTATAATTGAGAAGAATGCTATTAATATTATTTTGTTCATATTTTTGGTGTAATATTGACTAATATCCTAAAGGCATTTTTTTAATATTAATCCCCATTTGGCTTCTACAGTTATAGGATTATTAATTTGAAAGGCCATATCATTTAAAATATTCTGGAAACAATCTTCTTTTAATTGAGGAATCGAAACTGATTGAGATTTATTAGCATTGTTAATTACAACTATTATTTTTTCATCTTTAAATTCTCTTTCAAAAACTAAAACATCATTTACATCATCAGCTATTAAGGTCTTGTATGTTCCAATCTGTAGTGCTGGATTTTCGTTACGTATGTTAATTAGATTCTTATAATGTTCATACAATTCGTGGTTAATATCCACCTTATCTGGTTCGTGTTTTGTTTTTCCATCAGCATTGTAAACTTCGTCTTGATAACTTATATCATCCCAAAGCATTGGCTTTCTGCAATCAGGGTCGTTTGCTCCCCACATTCCAACTTCATCACCATAGTATATCATTGGTGCTCCAACATAGGTCATTTGCATAATAACAAAGAGTTTCTGAAGTCTAATATCTTCATTTGTTGGTTTACGTGTAGAGTATGAAGGATTATTAATGGCTTGGGAAGTATTAAAATAGGTTCCCCAATTTCTAAAGTTTTCAATTCCTCTATTTACAATGTGAGAGCCAATTCTATTGGAATCATGACTACCAAACAAATTTTGTGAAACGTAGGCAACACCCTCTGGATATAAATCTCTTAATTCTTTAAGTCTTTTATCATATTCACTTGCTGATATACTAGTAGAATCAGGATTAAAAAAGAACTCTGCTGATGCGAAAGCAAAGTTATAATTCATTTCTCCATCAAACTCATCTCCTTGCATGTAAGGTTTAACTTTTTCGGCTGTATCTACAATCTCTGCCGTTAAATATGCTTCAGGATTAATAGATTTTACGTATGCTCTCCATTTTTTCCAAAATGGATGACCAATACAATAGGCAACATCCAATCGCCAACCATCAATACCTTTATCAACTCCCTCTTCTTTTGGATTCATCCATCTTTTGGTAGAATTAAAAATATATTCTTTT
Source organism: Hanstruepera ponticola (assembly GCF_012931685.1). Classification (GTDB taxonomy): domain Bacteria; phylum Bacteroidota; class Bacteroidia; order Flavobacteriales; family Flavobacteriaceae; genus Hanstruepera; species Hanstruepera ponticola. Next base: position 1,139,845 of record NZ_JABANC010000001.1, on the reverse strand, counting down.
GGACCTTTGACAATTCCGGTACTATCTTCTTTTAGTTCTGGAAGAGACTTAACACCAAACCAACCTTGGTAATCAAATTTTTCTCCTGTTTCAGGATTATCCCAAGATTTAATGATAAACCAATCCTTATAAGGAGAATTTTCTTGGTTTTTGATTACGTCTTGAAAGGCGAAACTATTATATCCCAAATGGTTAAACACTCCATCAAAAATAATTTTCATCCCTCTTTTATGTGCCTCTTCAATTAATTGTAAAACCAATTTATCAGCGCTTGTCCAAACCCAAGTTGATTGGTCTAATGGATTTTCAGTAGCTATTAATTCTCTGTCGCCTTCTGGATCGGGACCAAAATTTGGATCAATATGATGGTAACTTTCACCATCATACTTATGCAAAGATGGTGATTGAAAAATAGGATTTAAATAAATAGCTGTAATTCCTAAATCTTGCAAATAATCCAACTTATCAATAATGCCTTGTAGATCTCCACCATATCTTCTGCGTAATAAATGCTTCCACATTTCGGGTTCACCGTTTTCATTTTCATATTCCTGTAACTCATACCAATCGCTTCCCCAAGAATGAATTTCCCACGATTTGGGCACTTCTTCTGGATCGGCTCCTTTTATATCGTTAGCAGATGGATTATTGGTAGTATCTCCATCTCTAAACCGTTCAGGAAATACTTGATACCAAACAACAGTTTTTGCCCATTGTGGCACAAATTCAGTGTTCTCTACAGGCAAGGGTTTTTCTTCTTGCTTACAATAAAGCAAACTGCATATTGATAAAAAAAGTACTAATAGCTTAACTATCCTAATCATGATTATACAGTTACTAAATTATTTGGAGATATTGTAATTAACTCATTGTTTACAAAAACTTGTAGCTCCATATTTCCTTCAATCTCAAAACTTGTTTCGTTTTGCGTGACATTCACTTTTACTATTTGATTTCTAAAGTTTATTTTAAACGAATAGGCTTTCCATTGTTTGGGAATTTTTGGCTCAAATGATAAGGTGTTATCCTTTACTCGCATGCCGCCAAATCCTTCAACAATGCTCATCCATGTTCCTGCCATTGAGGTAATATGTAAACCTTCTTCGACTTCATGATTATAGTCGTCTAAATCCAATCGTGAGGTTCGTAAATAAAATGTATAAGCCTGATCCATGCGATCTAATTTAGCAGCTTGTATGCTATGTACACAAGGTGACAGCGAGCTTTCATGTACTGTGAATGGTTCGTAAAAATCGAAATGTTTTTCTAATTCTTCGACACTAAAATGATCCTCAAAAAAGTAAAATCCTTGCAGTACATCGGCTTGTTTAATGTATGGTGAACGTAATATACGATCCCATGACCATTTCTGATTAATTGGTCTTTGAGAAGGATCTAAATCTGAAACCGTAATTAATTCTTTATCTAAAAATCCATCTTGTTGCAGATAAACCTTGTATTGTTCTGAATATGGAAAGTACATGTTATTAGACACGTTTTTCCATTCCTTAATTTCGGCTTTTGATAATTGAGTCTTGTTCATTATACGCGTATAGTCACTAGCAAATTCAGATTCTATTTTCTGAATGTTCTCTATGGTATACTCAATGCACCACTTCGCTATATAATTGGTGTACCAGTTGTTATTAACATTGTTTTCATATTCATTGGGTCCGGTCACACCCAAAATAACATATTGATTCTTATCCTTTGAGAAATTTGCACGTTGATACCAAAATCTTGCAATTCCAATTAATACTTCTAATCCTTTTTCCGGGATATAACTATAGTCATTTGTGTAGCGGTAATAATTATATATAGCGAAAGCAATTGCACCATTTCTATGGATTTCTTCAAATGTAATTTCCCATTCATTATGACATTCCTCTCCATTCATAGTAACCATAGGATATAATGCCGCACCATTTTTAAAACCAAGTTTTTGAGCATTTTCAATGGCTTTTTCTAGATGATTATATCGGTATTCCAATAAGGCTCTTGCTACTTTCTGATCTTTTGTAGCCATGTAAAATGGAATACAATACGCTTCAGTATCCCAGTAGGTACTTCCACCATATTTCTCACCAGTAAAACCTTTTGGGCCAATGTTTAAATCGGAATCTTTTCCAAGATAGGTTTGGTTGAGTTGAAAAATGTTAAATCGGATTGCTTGTTGTGCTTTTATATCGCCTTCAATTGAAATATCTGCTAAATTCCAGATGTTCTGCCATGCTCGTTTTTGATTTTCAAGCAATTCATCAAACCCTAAATTTGTTGCCTTTGCCAATACAGACTTTGCAGCGTAAATAAGTTGATCTTTATCATGATTTCTATCCACAGTATAGCCACCATACTTATGGATGCTGTAAGTCTCCCCTTGTTTAACGTCGTGCTCATAACTAAACAACGCGCTATTGGCGTCTGCTTTAATAAAAGGTTCAATAATAATAGGCTTATTATTGATAAACAATTTAGATTCCATGAAAGTACATGTATTAAAATGTGTTTTCATGGTTTTAGCATTAATAAAAGCTTGATGATTTTGATGGCTTACATTTTGGGTATCCCAGAATTTATCTTCCCAATTCGTGTCTTCATTATGAATATCAGAATCTATATAAGGTTGGTATGTTATTTTGGCATCGCCATTAACTAATGTCACTTGATAATTAATGGCTCCAATCTCATCCAATTCTAAACTCAAGAAACGTTTACTTTCAACCTTTACAATAAGGCCATTTTTTAGGGTAGCTGTAAAACTTCTGGATAGCCAACCTTCCTTCATATTGAGCTCACGCTTAAAATCTTGAACATTTTCACAGGAAAATAAATCGAGGTTTTCACCATTAATCTTAACGTTTATTCCTATCCAACTAGGTGCATTAAGTACTTTCGCAAAATATTCTGGATAACCATTTTTCCACCATCCCACTCGAGTTTTGTCTGGATAATATACCCCTGCAATATAACTTCCTTGAAATGTTGCTCCAGAATAATGCTCTTCAAAATTAGCACGCTGACCCATAGCACCATTACCAATGCTAAAGATGCTTTCTGAAGCTTTTACATGGTCTGGATTGAAACCCTCTTCAATAATAGACCACTCATCTGGTTTTATATACTCTAAATTCATTCTATTTAATATTCTAAATATGTTTTCATATTCAATTGAAAACAATTACTTCTTTATTATTTATTTTTTATCAGCTTATTTAAAAAACTGTTTTCTAATTCTGTAAAATCTTTGAAAACATAATTGGCTTGGTTTAAAACATCTTTTTCGCCAACTCCAATACTTATCATATTGGCCGCATTAGCCGCTTGAATTCCAGCTACAGAATCTTCAAAAACGATACAGTCGTCCGGACTAATATTTAATGCTTTTGCAGCCTTTAAAAACACTTCTGGGTTAGGCTTTCCTTTTATAACATCATTACCATCGACAATAGCCTCAAAACTGTTATATAAATTTACTTTTTTAAGAATTGTTCGCGCATTTTTACTAGCTGATCCTAATGAAATACCTTGGTTAGCATCAATTAAAAAGTTTAACACACGTGATACATCTGGAAGAATTTCATTTTCATCCATTTCATTAATGTAGCTTAAGTAATCGTTATTTTTTAAAGCCATAAGCTTCATAAATTCGTCTTCTGAAATGGACTTATTTCCCCATTCTAGGATTTTTTCAAGCGATTTTACGCGGCTAACACCTTTTAATTGTTCATTTTCGGCTTCAGTAAAATCAACATCAATGCTTTTAGCCAATTTTTGCCATGCTAAAAAATGATATTTTGCGGTATCAACTATAACACCATCTAAATCAAATATGAATCCTTTTTTATTCATTTTTATAAATCTTCTGCCTGATAGGTAATGGCATTTTTATTTGTAATTAACAAATTGCATAATCCTGCAATAATTAAACTTATTCCCGCGACTGTCATGGCATTAATAGACTCTTCACCTAATAAACCAGACACATAATTAATACCACCCAATGCTGCTATAATTTGAGGAATAACAATAAACATGTTGAATATTCCCATGATAACTCCCATTTTTTTTGGGTCAACAGAACTGGAAAGCATGGCGTATGGCATAGAAAGAATACTTCCCCACGCAAAACCTATTAATACAAAGCAATATTTTAAATGTTCAGGTGAGGTGTAGTACATAAGTAAGAACCCTAAACCACCGAGCATTAAAGAAAACATGTGAACGAGTTTTCGATTAATACGTCTTTTTGATGTATAAAACGTAAGTAACAAAGCAAAAGCCATTGAAGATAATCCATAAACACCCATAGCGGAACCTACAGCATTTGAGGATTCTTGAAAAGCGGTATTCGCAATATTGAATGCATCTGCTTGTGCGGAAATTGTCATATCATATGAAGATTCAATAGGAGCAGGTGTTTTAAACACATGTTCAGTAAGCGCAGGATTTGCCAAACTCCACATAGTGAAAAATGCAAACCATGAAAAAAACTGAATAACTCCCAATTTCTTCATAGTCAAAGGCATATTTCCAATATTATTTAATATATCTGGAATGAATTGATTTTTTTTAGCCTTTTCCTTCTCAAATTCTTCCATATCCTCTGGCGGATATTCAGTAGTGGTGAAAATAGTGTATAAAATACTAGCTAAAAACACAAAAGCACCTATGGCAAATGCAACCTTAACAGACATAGGCACAACCCCAGAATCAGCCGAATTACTTACTCCTAGTTGTGACACCATCCATGGTAAGTTACTGGCAACCCAAGTACCTATTCCAATTATTAAAGTTTGAACAACAAAACCATAAGAACGTTGTGATTGTGGTAGCTTATCGGCCACCAAGGCCCTAAAAGGCTCCATTGAAATATTTATGGACGCATCTAAAATCCACAAAAACCCAGCAGCTACCCATAAGGCTGGGGAGTGCGGAACAAAAAATAAGGCTAGGGAACTTAAAATGGCTCCAATTAAAAAATATGGTCGTCGCCTTCCTAGTTTAGGGTGCCAAGTTCTATCACTCAAATAACCAATGACTGGCTGCACTAATAGACCTGTAAGTGGAGCTGCGATCCATAATAATGGAATTGCATCTTTCTCTGCGCCTAATGTTTGAAAAATTCGAGACATAAAGCCTCCTTGCAATGCAAAACCGAACTGAATTCCTAGAAAACCGAAACTCATGTTCCAAATTTCCCAAAAACCAAGGGTACGCTTTTTCATAATAGTATAATTAAATTAATACTATTTTGACAAGCCATTTACTCATCAAAACTTATTGTGAGAAGTGAAAATATAAGTTTTGATTCGGCTGTAAATATATAAAAGATTTTAAATATGCCGCGTTAAATTTTATTTTGTTGATTCTCGCTCAACTAATTCGGTTTCGATTATTACTGTTTGAAACTGTTCTTCTTCATCTTCATGTTCAAGCTTATGTATCAATAATTCAGCAGCCTTTTCACCTATTTTTTGACCATGTTGACTCACAGTGGTGAGGCTGGGTGTGGCATGTTTAGACAACACACCATCCGTGAAACCAATAACTTGAATATCATCAGGTATCTTCTTATTTTGCTTTCTAGCAACTTTCATGGCAGTAATAGCATACAACTCATTGACAGCAAAAATACCATCCATTTTTTTATTAGTTTGAAAAAGTTGCTCTATTTCTCGTTCTAAAATATCCAAATAATCTTCAGAAACCAATTTATCATCTACTTTTAAAATTAAGCTAGCTTCTGGATGAATTTTATTTTCATCCAATGCCTCTAAATAACCTTGGGTTCTCAATTTACCAACACTTACATAGTCTTTTGTAGTTATAATAGCTATGGTTTTACAACCATTTTCTACAAGCTTATTTACTGCTTTTTTAGCTCCTTGAACATCATCCACAATAACTTTATCACATTGTATGTCGTTTACAACGCGATCAAACATCACAATAGGCATACCTTGGCTGATGGTTTCACTAAAATGATGGTAATCTTGTTGCTGTAATGTTTGTTTAGCAATAGAGAGTATAAACCCATCAATACTGCCATTGGCAAGCATTTCCATGTTAATAACCTCTTTATCAAAAGACTCATTAGACAATCCAACAATAACATTATAACCACGCTTATTGGCTACCAATTCTATACCGCTAATCACTTTAGAAAAGAAATGATGTACAATTTCAGGTATGATTATCCCAATGGTTTTTGTTTTTCTATTCTTTAAGCTTAATGCTATATTGTTAGGTCTGTAATTGTAAAGTTTAGCAAAAGCCTGAACCTTCTCCCTTGTATCTTCACTAATTTCTTTACTGTTTCTCAAGGCTTTAGAAACAGTGGAAATAGACACATCTAATTCACGAGCAATTTGTTTGAGGGTAATCTTTCTTTTCATAGTTCAATTTATTCAATAAATATAAGTCAAATTAGCGTTTTGCAGTACTTTTCTGCTTCAAATAATGAATTTCTTAAAAAGTTGTTAACACGAAAACGTTTTCGCTGCGAATATCGCAATCTCACAGCTTTTTTTTACATAATATTTACATAGATTTAACATCGAGAAGTGGAAATATAACGAATATAATTAAGACTAATTCAAAAGCTTTATATGAAAACAACAATTAATAGCGTGCTGTTTTTGCTATTTATTTTACCAACTTTTATGTTTGGTCAAAATTTGGTAACAGGAACAGTAACCGAACAATCTTCTTCATTGCCTTTGCCTGGAGTAAATGTCATAATAAAAGGTACTACAACTGGTACTGCAACAGATTTTGACGGCAACTATCAAATACAAGCAAGCAACGGAGATGTATTGGTATTTTCCTATATAGGATATATCACTAAAGAAATCACCTATAATGGTGAAGCAAATCTTGACATTGTACTAGACGAAGATGCCGCTCAACTGGACGAGGTGGTTGTTATTGGTTACGGTAGTGTTAAAAAGGAAGATGCAACAGGTTCCGTATCATTAGTAACCGACGACGATTTTAACAAAGGTAACATTGTATCAACTGACCAATTAATCAATGGTAAAGTCGCTGGTGTTAGAATCACGAATGCAGGAGGGCAACCAGATGCTGCACCAAATATCCGAATTAGAGGAGGATCATCATTAAGTGGGAATAATGATCCACTTATCGTTATAGATGGAGTGCCGTTATCAAATATTAATCCAGCTGGTGTGAGCAACCCTTTATCTTTAGTTAACCCTAACGATGTAGAGAGTTTCTCTATTTTAAAGGATGCATCAGCCACAGCTATTTATGGTTCTAGAGCCTCCAATGGTGTGATAATCATTACTACAAAGAAAGGAACTTCTGGCGAACCGCAATTTAATTTCTCGACTGATGTTTCTGTTAATAGTGCTGGTGAAGGTTTGGATATGATGGATAGCGATACTTATGTGAGATTTATTCAAGAATACCACCCAGATTTAGTTGATAAATTAGGTGTCCCAATTGGTTCCGTCCAAACTAGTGAATCCATATCACAAATAATTAACACGCCAGGCGGACCTCGTGCCATTTATAATACTGATTGGAGAGATAATGTTTTAAGGACAGCATTTACATCAAATACAAACTTTAATGCGAGAGCCAATTTATTTGGGAAATTACCTTTTAGAGGTTCTATTGGCTATACAAACGCAGAAGGTGTAGTAAAGACCGATGATTATGAGCGTGTAACCGCTGCGATTAATTTATCACCAAGATTTTTAGATGATAATTTAAAAGTGACTTTAAATGCCAAAGCTACTTATGCCGATAAAAATTCGGTAGATGCTGGTGGTGCTTTAGGTGGTTCTTTGACATTTGACCCTACAAAACCGGTTTACAATAATGCATCTGGTAATCGTTTTGGCGGTTATTACTTTAATACTAACGTTGATGGAAACCGTTTAATTCTTGATGGTCAATGGAACCCATTGGCCCTTTTAGAACAGCGTGAACGTCCTGAACGTACAACACGTTTTCTTGGGAATTTAGAACTAGATTATTCTTTTGATTTTCTACCTGGATTACGAGCAGTTGTTAATTTAGGATTAGACGCATCTCAATCAACTATTAAGGAGCGTTATTTTGATAATGCTGCTGCAACTTACAGATTTGATAGTTCAGATTCTGATATTAATACAAATTATGTGTTTAATCCTGGTATTCACTATCAAGAACATCAACATCTTACCAATACAACTTTAGATGCTTTTGTTCAATACACAAAATCATATGACGACAAGTTTGTAAGTAAATTTGATGTTCAAGCTGGGTATTCTTATCAAAACTTCAAAAATGACGGCAATAAAGATCTATATGATTATGACAATGATACTGGTTTGCGTTTCGAAACATTTAATCAAAGTAACCCAAACAATCGTTATTACAATGTCATGAATTTACAATCGTTCTTTGGAAGAGCCAATGTGGATCTTTTAGATAGGTATCTGTTTACATTTTCATTAAGGGCAGACGCTTCATCACTTTTTGTAGCCGATGATGTTTGGGATTCAGATGCTTGGGGCTTTTTTCCAGCAGCTGCCTTTGCTTGGAAAGTGACTAATGAAGATTTTATGGGCAACCTGAATTTTGTTAATGATTTAAAAATTAGAGTTGGCTGGGGTAGAACCGGTCAACAAGATATATCATATGCAGTTGGATACTATCCAACAACTCCGTTGTTTACTGCAGGTGGGAATAATAGCCAGTACCTTCCAGGAGCAGGTCTCTATTCTGCATTGCCTTTCAATCCAGATCTAACCTGGGAAAAAACGACCACTTACAATTTAGGAGTTGATTTTAGTTTCTTTAAAAACAATCTTATTGCGGGTTCATTTGATATATACAAACGATTTACTGAAGATTTGTTAGCACAAGTAAATGTTCCACCTGGTCAAGGGTTTTCAGATACTTTCATAAAAAATGTTGGTGAAATAGAAGGTAAAGGTTTTGAATTAAACCTAATACTGAATGCTGTTCAAACTGATGATTTTTCCTTATCTTTAAATGGTAACTTGAGTTATGTATATAATGAAATTACTGATATCGGTGGTCAAGCAGATATTAACAGAGGCGGTAGTTTAAGAGGCACAGGTGCCTTTTTATTAAGTGATGTTGTTGGCCAACAAGCTCAAAGCGCATCTGTATTTAAGCAAATGTATGATAGCAATGGTAATCCTATTCCTGGTGCTTTTGCTGATTTAAACGGTGATAATGTCATTAATGATGATGATAGGTACCATGTACAAATAGCGCCTAACTGGACCTATGGATTTGGTTTAGATTTTGCTTATAAAAATTGGGATTTCTCCTCTGGGTTTATAGGGCAAGTTGGTGGAAATCTCTACAACTTTAATAAAATGAATTTTGGGTTTACTGAATCTGTCGTTCCAGCAAATAACAATAGTATTACTAATGCATTGAATTTTTACAACGGAGCAGCAGACCCAGCATTCGAGAATGTGAATGGAAATATCCAATTTTCAGATTATTATTTAGAGGATGCCACATTCTTGAGATGCAATAACCTTGTATTGGGTTACACTTTTAATGATATGATAAAGAATGGTAATGTCAGAATGTATGGCGCTGTAACAAACCCATTTACCATCACTGACTATGATGGTATGGATCCTCAAAATTTTGGAGGCATTGATCGTGATTTCTATCCAAGACCTACCACCTTTACATTAGGTGTTAATTTTGACTTTTAAAAAATAGACTATGAAAAAAATATTATTATTAACAGGAATTTTATTACTGACACTGGTGTCATGTACTGCTGATTTAGATACAGAACCTAAAGTAGAATTGTCATTAGAGGAAATTTTAGCCGAAGACCCAAATGCTATTGAAGGTATTGTATCAAGACTTTATGCATCATTTGCGCTTTCAGGTCCAAATGGCCCTGGAAGTTCTGATATAAGTGATGACCCAGGAGAATCACCTTTTTTGAGAGGGATTATTAATTTACAGGACTTTACTGCGGATGGCATGAAAAACAGATGGGGAGATGATGGTTTAGATCAATTAACCACTGCTTCCAATTGGGATGCCAACAATAAGTTTTTTAGATACCTCTATAATAGAGCTTATTACACAATTCCACAATGTAATAACCTTATTAGCATTTTGAATACATCTACAGATATTCCGGACGCAGAGGAAGCTTTATCAGAGGCGCGATTCTTAAGATCATTAGCTTACTTTTATTTAATAGATGCTTTTGGTAAAGGTGTGTTAGTAACTGAAGAAAACCTAAATCAAACCGATCCACTTCCTGAAGCTACTAGAAGACAACTTTTTGAATTTGTAGAAGGTGAACTATTGGAAATACAACCAATCATGTCGCCAGACAATGGTTATGGTCGTGCTAATAAATATGTAGCAGCTATGCTTTTAGCAAAACTTTATATTAATGCTGAAGTATATATTGGTGAAAACAAATATGATCAAGCCTTAACCTATTTAAATATTGTAATAGATGAAGGTGGCTATCAATTAGCCGATAATTTTTTAGAAAATTTTTCAGCGGACAATGACAGTTCTCCTGAAATCATTTTCCCACTAATAGCCGATGCTGTAAACAGTCAAAGCTTTGGTAATACCACTTACATTGTAAACGGTAATTTGAGTTCTGACACCATGACATTATCTGATTATGGTGCGGCTGAAGGGTGGCAAGGCCATCGTGCTACTGAAGCATGGTATGGTCTATTTGGTGACCTAGGTGCTTCTAATGATGCACGTGCCGAATTGTTTTGGACAAATGGACATAATTATGTTATGACTGATTACAAAGAATGGACAGATGGTTACCCTTCTATAAAATTTAGAAACACTGAATTTAATTCAAATTCTAATACTACCACCTCTTTTTCAAGTACTGATTTTCCATTATATAGATTAGCAGATGCTAATCTTATGTATGCTGAATGTGCTTTAAGGGGTGCTGCTGGTGCTGATATGTCGAAAGCATTAGCCCTTGTAAACGCTGTTAGAACTAGATCTTCTGCTGCAGCAATTAGTATGAATGAATTAACTTTAGATTTTATTATTGATGAAAGAGGTCGTGAATTAAATCTTGAAGGTCATAGAAGAACCGATTTAATACGTTTTGCAAAATTTACTGGAAGTAGTTATTTATGGCCATGGAAAGGCAATGTACAAAATGGAGCATCAATTCCAGTGCATTATAACCTGTTCCCTATTCCTGAACAAGCTTTAAGTGCGAACCCTAATCTTCAACAAAATCCAGGTTATTAATCTAAAAAATGAAGAAAATGAAAAATATATTTAAAATAACATATCTCTTTACTTTAGCTTTAATTTTGAGCTCTTGTTCAGATGATGATGACAAATTAACTCTTGCTTCGGAAGAAGCTAGTGTTATAAATACACCAACTAATGGTCAAGAATTTATTTTAAATCCATTAGAAGAGCAAACGAATATAGCTATTACTTTTAGCTGGGACCACTCTAGTTACGGCACGCCAACCGGAATAGATTATTCTGTTGAAATAGCTGCTAGCGGAACGGATTTTAGTGAAGCTAGAACACTTGCAACATTAAGCAATACCTATTTTACAATGAATATTGCAGATTTCAATGCAGTTGTAAGTTCACTTGGTTTACCTCCATTTGTATCAAATACTGTAGATATAAGAATTAAATCTACAGTAGGTGACCCAAGTCAATTACCACAATATTCAGATACTGTAACGATTTCGGTCACACCATTCACAACAGATTTACCTAGAATAGCTGTTCCAGGAAATCATCAAGGATGGGATCCTCCAACTGCGCCACAATTAGCTTCATCAGCTTTTGGTGAAACTGATTATGAAGGCTATGTTTGGTTAGACGGTGAATATAAATTTGTAGCACCTAATCAAACCGGTGACTTTGAATGGGGTAATACAGATTGGGGAGATAACGGAAATTTTAATGGCTTTTTAGTAGTAGATGATGAAGTTAATTGTACAGCCACCACAGGTTATTATTTAGTTAAAGCTGACACAGATTTGTTAACCTATTCAGCCGAAGCACATAGTTGGGGAGTAATTGGAAACGCAACACCAACAGGATGGGACAGTGATACTGATATGATATACGATCCTGCCACTAGAACATTAAGACTAACTTTAGATTTAGTAGCTCAAGAAGCACCTGATAATGGTTTAAAATTCAGAGTCAACGATGATTGGACAATTAATCTAGGTGACACTGGTGGAGACGGAACTATGGAGTTTAGTGGTGATAACATTGGTGTTCCAACATCTGGAAATTATACAATTGTTTTAGACTTATCTAATCCAAGAGAGTACAGCTATTCTCTAATATTAAACTAATTAAACAATGAAAAATTTATTAAAAATATTATCAATATTAACACTATGCTTTGTAGCTGTTAATTGCAATGACGAAAATGACTTTGGATTTGTTACGCCAGACGATAAATTTACAATTGTATCGCCAAACAGTGGTGCCACACTCTTTTTAGATAGTCAAAATGAGCAAAATATAGCCCTTACAATTATTTGGGAGGATAATGTAACCAATTCCAACAGTTATTCAGTAGAAATATCTTCAAATGAAGAATTTACAGAGTCAGTACCTCTAGGTGCTTCTTCAAGCAACACCTTTTCTTTAACAGTTGAAGACTTAAATGCTATATTATTAGATTATGAGATTTCAGCACTTGAAGAAACATCGTTATACTTCAGGGTTAATGCAAATGGTCAATACACTGAACCTATATCATTGACAATAAGTTCTTATCCAGAATCAAATCCAGTGATTACTAGTCCTGATAATACATTTGCTGTTGTTTTATCTGATGTTACTGAAGATGAAAATGCCTTAACGGTTACTTGGGATGATCCTGATTTTTCAGATGATACACAAGTGCCAATTAATTACTTTCTAGAAGCTGCTGCTGCAGGCACTGATTTTGCTGTGGTGGAAAACATTGGAAATATTACCTCAGAAAGAACAGATGATACTACTCATGGCGAATTAAATGATGCTGCTCTTAATTTAGGACTAGCAGCTGATACGCCTGGAACTATGGATATTAGAGTGCGTTCAGTAATTGAAACTGCTAGTGGTGATTTAGAACGAATTTCTGATTTTATTACCATAACTGTAACTCCTTATGAAACAGCCTTACCACCAATTATTTATGGTGTTGGTGCAGGCATGCCTGATGCTGGTTGGGGATGGGATTCTCCAGAAGAATTTGTTTTACAAGGAGCCGTTTATTCTGGCAATGTGAATTTATCTCCTGATAATGGTGGTAATTTTAGATTTTTTGCCCAGATGGATTGGGGACCTGTAAGCTTTAACTACCCATGGTACGAAAGCAGAGGATACACCATTGATGAAGATTTAGTAAATGCCATGGATGGCGATAGCAATTTCCAATTCGTTGGTACTGCTGGAGAGTATTTTTTAGAGATTGATACTGAAAATAAAACTATTACTTTAGGGCCTCCTATAGTAGGTCCTAACTGCGAACTAGATCAACTTTGGTTGGTTGGTGCAGGTGTTCCTGATGCAGGTTGGAGCTGGGACAGTCCAGTTCAATTACCTTGCTCTGGAAGCGGTGTATATTCAGGAAATGTAACCCTACAGAATAATGGTGGTGCAGACAATAATTTTAGATTTTTTGCGCAACAAGATTGGGGACCAACAAGTTACAATTACCCATATTATGCTGATGATGGATATACAATAGACAGCAATTTCGCAAACGCTATGGATGGGGACAGTAATTTTGCATTCATTGGTACAACAGGAGAATATTTCTTGACTGTTGATACTGTTGCGAAAACTATAACGTTAGGCCCACCTCAAACGGCATGCGAATTTGACCAACTATGGTTAGTTGGTGCTGGAATAGCAGATGCAGGTTGGAGTTGGGATACGCCAGTAGAATTCCCATGTACAGGCGCTGGTATTTATTCAGCACAAGTTAATTTTGCCAACGGTGCTTTTAGATTCTTTGCGCAACAAGATTGGGGTCCAACAAGTTTTAACTACCCGTATTATGAAGGTGAAGGCTATACCATTGACAGTAATTTTGTAAACGCCATGGATGGTGACAGCAATTTTGAATTTGTTGGAACACCTGGAGTTTATACTTTAACTTTAGATACAGTAAGCAAAACTATAACTATTCAATAAATAAAATTTAAAAAAGGCTATGTTGTAACATAGCCTTTTTAATTACATTAAATATGAAGTATTTATTACGATTTTTCTTTATTTTATTTCCCACATTAATTCTAGCTCAAGCAGATCAAGATGATGTGCTATTTGAGTTAAATCCTAGTGCTTTTGATGAAGATCAAGAAATTACCATTACAGTGTCAGGTTTAGATGCTGGAGTTTGGGGAAGTACTAATGGAGCCAATTTATATCTGTGGGCATGGTATAAAGATTCTAATGGAGTTCAATCAGACTCTCCTACTAATGGACAATGGACTAATTCAGATGAATCACAATTGCTAACAAATAATGGCGATGGAACTTATACTTTCACACTTACTCCAACAACCTTCTATGGAGACACTGGTATTACTGAAATAGGCATGCTGGTTAAAACTGATGATGGCGAGTTACAATCTCAAGATGAAACATATTTTGTTGGAACAGTAAATGTGTTTTTTAATAACCCAACTTCAAATACTGTTATTTTAGAATCTGGTGATAATGTAGCAATTAATGCTTACATGGAATCTGCTGGTGATTTAGAAGCAGGTAATTTTGAAGTATTTTTTAATAATGTATCTGTTGCTACTGGTCAAGGATTTCCAAATTTTGGAACAACGCTTAATAATATTACTGAATCTGGGACAGTAAGAGTGGTTGGTACACCATTTGGATTTACTGAGTCGGGCGAAGCTACTTTTGAAATTGTAATTGTTAATTTAATTACTGAAGAATTGCCTTCAGGTCTTGTTGATGGTATAAATTACGATAACAACGACCCTTCTAAAGCTACGTTGGTAATAGATGCTCCAAACAAGGATTTTGTCTTTTTGGCTGGAAGCTTTAATAGCTGGAATCCTTACAGTGCTCATTTAATGAAAAAGGATAATTCTAGTTCAAAATTTTGGTTAGAATTAACAGGGCTTAATTCAGGTGAAATATACACGTATCAGTACTGGATTTATGACAATGACCCAGTTAGTAACTCTCCAAATGAAGTCAAAACTGCCGATCCTTTTTCTACATTGGTCTTATCGCCTTTTGATGATCCGTGGATTCCTGCCACAACATATCCAAACTTACCAGAATATCCTACTGGTCAATCACGTGAGGTTACTGTACTTCAAACAGGACAAACAGAATATGATTGGCAAGTAACTGATTTTCAAAAACCAAAAAAGGAAGATCTTATTATTTATGAGGTTCTAATTAGAGATTTTGATGAAGATAGAAACTTTCAAGATTTAATTGACAAAATTGACTATTTCAAAAACTTAAATGTAAATGCCATTCAATTAATGCCAATAATGGAATACGAGGGCAACGAAAGTTGGGGTTATAATACAGCCTTTCATATGGCTCTTGACAAATTTTACGGCACTGAAGCAAAATTCAAAGAGTTTGTTGATATATGCCATCAAAATGGTATTGCAGTTATTCTGGATATCGCTTTAAATCATGCATTTGGTAGAAACCCAATGGTACGTATGTGGATGGATGATCCTGATGGTGATGGTTGGGGTGGACCAAGTAGCGAAAACCCATATTTTAACCAATCTCCTAGGCATAGTTATAATGTTGGTAACGACTTCAACCATCAACAGCCTATGACGCAATATTATGTACAACGTGTTGTTCAACATTGGATAGAAGAATTTAATATTGATGGATTTCGTTGGGACTTAACAAAAGGGTTTACCCAAAACTGCTCAGGAAGTGATGAGGGTTGTACTAACTCATATCAGCAAGATCGTGTTGATGTTTTAAAGGCTTACGCTGATTATTCATGGAATCTAGATCCTGATCATTACGTTATTTTTGAGCATTTAGGTCAGGATAATGAAGAACAGCAATGGGCTAACTACAGAATTGGAGAAGGCAAAGGCATCATGATGTGGGGAATAATGAACCATGATTATAATGAGCTTACAATGGGCTATCCTTCTAACATAAATAGAATGGGTCATGAATCCAGAGGTTTTACAGCTCCAAGATTGGTTGGTTATGCTGAAAGTCATGATGAAGAACGATTAATGTATAAAAACCTTCAATTTGGCAATAATTCCGGTGGTTACGATGTTAGAGATCTAAATACTGCTTTAGGGCGAATGTCCGCTTTAGGTGCCGTGACACTAACAATTCCAGGGCCTAAAATGATTTGGCATTTTGGAGAGTTAGGGATGGAAAATTCCATTTTTACATGCAATAATGGAACAGTAAATGAACCCGGAGGAACAGATGGCGACTGTAAACTAGATACAAAGCCACAACCGCAATGGGTTAATAATTGGCTTGGTGACGCCAATAGAAATCAAATCTATAACGATTGGGCAAGATTAAATGCCCTTAAAATCAATGAAGCTGTTTTTGAAGGTAATTATTCTATAGATTCAGGAGACACAACACCCCGAATATTTATTTGGGATGATGCACTTCCAAGCACTCAATTGAAAAATGTTGTTATTATGGCAAATTTTGATGTGACTGCTCAAAATATTGTACCTGATTTCCCTTATACTGGGACTTGGTATGATTTAATGGATGACACAGGTAGCACTTCTATTAATGTAACTAATACCACAGCTCCTTTTAATATTCCACCGGGCGAATTCAGAATATATGGAAATGTTCTGCCTACATTAAGCGTTGACGATTTTCAAGCTGTTAATGATATCCGTATATATCCAAACCCGACATACAATTCATTTAAAGTGAATCAGCCTGTAGATGTTGTCACTATTTATGATACAACTGGTAAATTAATCTCTCAATTTCAAGGTGGTTTTGATAAGAACCATGAATTTGATGTTTCAAAAATATCTGAAGGATTATACTTGGTAAAATTAGATTCCAATTATAATTCTGTAACCAAACAATTAATTATTAATTAAAAACACGTAATTATGAAAAATCTTTACGTTTTAGCTTTTACCCTAATTTCCTTAAGTGCATTAGCGCAAACTACTATTCAGTACCCACAAAGACTAGCTAATTATGACGCTATATTTTTTGATAGTGGTGGTCATTTTGATAATGGTGCAGACGAACTTGGTATGTGGGCTAATGGTGGTGGTGCAAAACAATCTGTTGCCTGGAGAAATTTTACCGAAAATGGATTGACTGATGGAACACCAAGTACTATGGCTGTTGGAGACAGTTTCACTATAACTGTAGCTGCAACGCAGGCTTTTGGTCAAATTGGCGTGGCGCTTTTATCCAACCCTACTTCAACTAGTGGTTGGGATGATAGGCAAAATAATTATGCTGTTCAAGTGAATTTAAATGGAAACGGAGGAGCCTATGACCCTTGGGAAGTAGTCTCTAATGCTGGAACAGTAAACAGCTCGTCAATAAATGGATCTACCAATTATAGTGATTTCAAATTTGAGTTTACACTTAATACTGAAACTACCATGTCTGTTTCTATCAATGATGGAGCCGAAGTATTTAATATCACTTTAAACAATATAAATATTACTGGGTATGCCATATATTTTGCCGATGATTGGAATGGATCAAGTAATGCCAATATTTATTGGAAACCTTCAACTGAATACACCTATGCTATGACATTAGGAGTAGATGGCCATCAAGGTCCTGAAACAGAAGTTATGGCATTATATCCTAATCCAACAAGTAATAATTTTCAATTTAATAGAAATACTACATCTGTTGAAATACTTGATATAACTGGAAAATCGGTAAAATCCTATAAAGGTACTTTTCCAAAAAATCAAGTTTTTGATATTTCATCATTGAAAAGTGGAATTTATATCATAAAAGCTCAAAATAACTCAGGAGGACATTTAACCACTAAACTTGTGAAAATCTGAGTCTAATTATTGATTAATAGCAGTTATTCAATAACAAAAAAAGCTTCTTGAAAACAAGAAGCTTTTTCTTTTAATTTAGTGGGCGGAGAAACTTACTTCGATAAGCTCTGTATAAACTTCTCGTCTCTCCTTTTGTGCCAACTGCGTTAACAAAAAAAGCCTTGGTTAAACCAAAGCTTTTGTTTATCGTGCGGGCGGAGAGACTTACTTCGACAAGCTCTGCATAAACTTCTCGTCTCTCCTCTATATAACTCTTAAATATTTTCCAATAAAAAAGCCTCGGCATATACCAAAGCTTTATCTTATATTGTGCGGGCGGAGAGACTCGAACTCTCACACCTCGCGGCACTAGATCCTAAGTCTAGCGTGTCTACCAATTCCACCACGCCCGCAATTAAGGACTGCAAATATAAACAATAGTTTGAATATTCAAATGCATCTAATAGGAAAAAGTTCTTACTGTTTTGTACTTTTGAAAAAATTGAAATCAAACTATGGATAACATACAAAAATACGTTGAAGCAAATAAAGATCGCTTTTTAAATGAATTGATTGAATTATTAAAGATACCTTCTGTTAGCGCAGATTCTGCCTTTAAAAATGATGTTTTAAAAACAGCTGATGCCGTTAAAATAAGCCTTGAAAAAGCAGGATGTGATACTGTTGAAATTTGCGAAACTGATGGTTATCCAATAGTTTATGGTGAAAAATTAATAGACAGTAACTTACCGACGGTATTAGTTTATGGTCACTATGATGTGCAACCTGCAGACCCTATTGAATTATGGGACTCGCCTCCTTATGAGCCAGTAATTAAAAAAACAGAATTACACCCAGAAGGTGCTATTTTTGCGCGTGGTGCTTGTGATGACAAAGGTCAAATGTATATGCATGTGAAAGCTTTGGAGTTTATGACTTCAACCAATCAGCTGCCATGTAATGTGAAGTTTATGATTGAAGGCGAAGAGGAAGTTGGTAGTGTCAACCTATCTACTTTTGTGAAGAACAATCATGACAAATTAAAAAATGATGTGATTCTAATTTCAGATACAGGCATGATTGCTAAAGATGTCCCAAGTATCACAACAGGATTGCGTGGCTTGAGTTATGTTGAAGTTGAAGTCACAGGTCCAAATCGTGATTTGCATTCTGGATTATATGGTGGAGCTGTAGCAAATCCGATTAATGTGTTAACAAAAATGATTGCTTCCCTTCATGACGAAAACAATCATATCACTATTCCAGGGTTTTATGATAAAGTAGAAGAATTATCTCAAGAAGAACGTGCCGAAATGGCCAAAGCACCTTTTTCTCTTGTAGACTATCAAAAAGCACTTGACATCGATTCAGTATATGGTGAAAAAGGCTATACAACTAACGAACGTAACTCCATAAGACCAACATTGGATGTGAACGGCATTTGGGGAGGCTACATAGGTGAAGGTGCTAAAACCGTTATTGCGAGTAAAGCTTATGCTAAAATATCCATGCGATTAGTACCACATCAAGATTGGGAAGAAATTACTGAACTGTTTAAATCTCATTTTGAGAGTATAGCACCCGATGGCGTAAAAGTAAAAGTGAAACCACACCATGGTGGACAAGGCTATGTTACGCCAATTGATAGTATTGGTTATCAAGCAGCTAGTAAAGCCTATGAGGAATCTTTTGGAAAAAAACCTATACCTCAACGAAGTGGTGGAAGTATTCCAATCGTAGCGCTTTTTGAACAAGAATTAAAAAGCAAAACCATTTTAATGGGCTTTGGTTTAGATAGTGATGCCATTCATTCACCAAATGAACATTATGGCATTTGGAATTACTTTAAAGGCATTGAAACCATTCCACTGTTCTACAAATATTTTACAGAACTTTCAAAATAAATTAGCGTATTCGATTTTAAATTGTCATTCCGAGCTTGTCGAGGAATCTCTTACAATAAGGGAATAATATTTTTTTACTCTACACTTGTAGAATACAAATTTTTATTCTATGTTTGTAGAACATATTCTAAACTTGTAGAGAAATGCAATTATCAAAATCAGAAGAAGAGTTAATGAACCACCTGTGGAAACTGGAAAAAGCATTTATGAAAGATTTACTCGATGCCTACCCGAACCCTAAACCAGCACCAACAACTATTGCAACTCTTATTAAGCGCATGACTGATAAAGGGTTTGTAGCATACAATACCTTCGGTAAATCTCGCGAATACTACCCGTTGGTAAAAAAGAAAGCCTATTTCTCAAAACACGTAAACGGACTCATCAAGGACTTTTTTAATGACAGTGCATCACAATTTGCATCATTCTTTACTAAAGAAACCAATTTATCTAAAGCGGAATTGGAAGACTTAAAAAAACTGATTGATAACGAAATTAAAAGCAGATAACCATGATACTATATATTTTAAAATCCAGTGCTTGCTTGGCTGTTTTTATGCTATTCTACAAACTATTTTTAGAAAAAGAAAGCTTCCATAAGTTCAAACGGTTCTATTTGTTGGGAACGTTAATTGCCTCGGTTATTATTCCGCTCATAACTTTTACAACTTACGTTGAAGTGGCTCCATTGGAAATGCCTGTTTACAATTCTGAAGTAGGAACACCGCCTTATGTTCCTGAACACATGTTTGAAGAACCTGTAAACTATTGGCCAAAGATTTTGTGGAGTATTTATATAATTGGTGCTTTGGTTTTTACTATACGGTTTGGAATAAACTTAACGAATATTGTTAAACGCATAAAACAAAACCCAAAATTTAAGAATCGTTCGGTTATTCACGTGCTATTAAACGATTTAGTACAGCCACATACCTTTTTAAACTATATCTTTTTTAATAAAACCAAATACGAAGCCCATGAAATTCCCAATGAGGTTTTGCTACATGAAGAAACCCATGCCAAAGAAAAGCACGCTTTAGACATCTTGTTTATTGAAATATTACAGATTATTTTTTGGTTTAATCTGCTACTCTATTTTATTAAAAAAGACATCAAGCTTAATCATGAATTTTTAGCTGACCAAGCTGTTATAAATCATGGCTTTGAAGTTAAGAGTTATCAAAATACCCTATTGGCATTCTCATCAAATTCCCAAGAACCACAATTGGCAAATGCCATAAATTATTCATCCACCCGCCTGACCAATGAACTTTTTTCAAGTCATTTCGGGCAGGTCAAAAAACGTTTTACAGTTATGAAAACACACACATCAAAACACATTATTTGGGTAAGAAGTTTAGTACTGCTGCCTTTATTAGCCATTCTAGTTTACAGTTTTAGCACAAACAAAATTGTTGAAAAAAGCATTGCTTCTAAACCTATTATTGAAAAGCAAACCAAACATCAAGAAATCAATCCTCATGAAAATATAAATATAACTATTTCTGAAAATGGAGAAATTTTTATCAATAATATCCAAGCAGATTTTGAAACATTTGAATCAACTATAAATTCGGTTAGTACAAAGTTATCCAATGAAGACAAAAACAAAATACTGGTCTCAATTACACTATTAGAAAAAAATACTGAGATGGGTGTTTTGACTGACATAAAGGAAACTTTACGAAATTTAGGGTATTCAAAATTTGAAATACACACACACCAAAAAGGCGCTTCTAAAGAACAAATTGCAGAGTATAACAAATTGGCTAAACACTATAACTCCCAAAAAGGGGAAAGCTATACTATAAAACTTTCTGACATGAAGCGTATTAAATATTTATACGATTTAATGACAGAAGAGCAGCGTAAATCTGCAGAACCCTTTCCAAATTTCCCACCGCCTCCACCACCTGCTCCAGCTCCAGAAAGTGTTAGTAAAAAAGAAAGAGCTGAATATGAAAGCATGGCTAAAAAAGCAAAAGCTGGCAAAGCGTATTCTTATAAATACAAAGACGATAATGGTAAAACAATAACTGTTCATGCTCCTGAAAGAGACGTGTCAACTCCACCACCTCCACCGCCTCCTGTACCAGCTGATGCCACGCCAGAACAAAAAAAACAATATAAAAAAGCACGTGAGGAATACTATAAAAAGTATAAAGTTGAAAATGGTAAGGTAAGTAAGCGAGAACCTTTACCTCCTGCACCACCAAAACCAATGTCTGTGGCGCAACCACCAAAAGCGCAACAACATTACTATGATTCTCTTGCCTCGTTTAAATATGAAGGAAAACTCATTAAAAGCACAAGAGATACACAAGAAATTGTAGAAGTCCCACCTGCTCCTCCAAAAAACGAAAACCCTTGGGGTATTACTACAACGGCAGTTGTACATTATTCAGACGACGAAAACTCCTCCAAGATACTGCCAATTCCTAGTGAGCACATGAAACAATTAGCAGAAAAAAATGCTGTCTTTTTCTATAATGATAAAAATATCAGTGGAAAGGAGGCTGTCAAGTTAACGCGTGAAAACCACAACTTGCATATTTTGGTCTCAAACACGAGCTCTAATCGTACAAGAGTAGATATTAGTGATAGAAAACCCAATATTGAAACGGTAGAAATTGTAGAAGTTCCGCCACCACCTCCACCCGCAAATTTCAATGCCCAATTAAATATTTTAGTCAATAAGGATGGTAGCTTGACACTAATAGATAATAAAAAGAACATTAAAGAAAATACAACAATATCAGATCTTAAAAATAGGCTAAAGAGTCTTTACAATAATGAGTTACGTTCAGGTTCGAATATTGACACACTTATTAAAACTGACAAAAAGGATTCTAGAGAAATTATTGCTGAAGTAGCAGATATCATTAATAGTCTTGATATATTTTTACCTCCACCTCCTCCAAAACCTGTATCAAAGAATTAATAATCCTTTCAAAATGTTAAAGCCTCGATAATTCGAGGCTTTTTTGTAACATTTCACCTTTTTTTACGTTCTAATATTTCATCAATCAAAACTTCATAAATCATGTTAAAACAATTCTTCATTATTTGTTCGGGTTCTGACACCGATATTTTAGATAACTGCTCCATAGGCGAACAAAACAAATATGCTGGCATAGGTGCTACCGTTTTCTTTACGGCAGTTATGGCATTTATTGCAGCCAGTTATGCACTTTACACCGTTTTTGACAATTATATTACAGCTATTGCATTCGGGTTTATCTGGGGTTTATTAATCTTTAATCTTGATCGGTTTATTGTATCAACTATTAAAAAACGCAATCATGTTTTAGACGAAATTATTCAGGCTTCACCTCGAATTATTTTAGCCATTATCATTGCAGTAGTAATTTCAAAACCCTTGGAATTAAAGATTTTTGAAAAGGAAATCAATCAGGTGCTACTAACCGAAAAAAACCAAATGACTTTAGATAACAAAACCGAATTAGCCAAACAATTCGATCCTGGTGTTGCTGCTTTAGAAAATGATATTCAATCCTTACAACAACAAATTGACACTAAAGAAGCTGAAGTTAACGCCCTTTATGATACTTACATTTCTGAAGCTGAAGGCACTGCAGGAACTAAACTTCTTGGCAAAGGACCTGTTTACAAAGAAAAACGCGAGAAGCATGATGCTGCTCTAGCTGAACTCAATCAATTAAAAGCAGACAATAAACAAAAAATACAAAATGCTGAAACCCAAATTGGTCAATTAAAAACAGATTATAATACGCAAGTTACAACTACGCAACCTGTAATAGATGGTTTTGATGGTTTAATGGCTCGAGTAAATGCATTAGGTAAATTACCTTGGTTACCATCTTTTTTTATTTTCCTTTTGTTTCTAGCTATTGAAACGTC
Organism: Hanstruepera ponticola; assembly: GCF_012931685.1. GTDB lineage: Bacteria > Bacteroidota > Bacteroidia > Flavobacteriales > Flavobacteriaceae > Hanstruepera > Hanstruepera ponticola. Next base: position 1,116,033 of record NZ_JABANC010000001.1, on the reverse strand, counting down.
TCCTATTTTTGCTAAATTATTATCTCCAAAAGGTGAGTATGATTATAAACTTGAAGACGCTGAAACGGCTGTCAAAACTTGGGTTGAACAAAAGGTCAATGAACGTGAGATTTTATTAAAAACCGATATGAGCGTTAACAATAAAATATATAATGACCTTGCCGAAGAAGATGAATTATATGCGTATAAACGTAAAAAAGCTAGAGAACTCATGCAATTACAAGCCGACGCTTTTTTTAAACATCAAAAGAACGCCCTTTAAGAATTAGTTAGTATTTTTATGGAAACCAATTAACCTGTTTCCAAATGAAATCTTTCTATTGTATTGTACTTCTATTCTTTTCAATAAGTGTCTTTTCTCAATCTGCTGATGAAATAGCAATTAGAAAAGTGATGCAAGAGCAGCAAGATGCTTGGAACAACTATGATATTGAAGGTTTTATGCAAGGTTACTGGAAATCAGATTCTTTGCAATTCTATAGTCGCGGTTACATTACCAAAGGTTGGCAACAAACTTTGGACAATTACAAGAAAAATTATACCTCTAAAGCACAAACAGGGCAATTAACTTTCAAATTAAATTCCATAGCACCCATAGAAAATGGTTCTTATTATATTATGGGACAATATCTCTTGAAACGTACTGTTGGTGACGCAAATGGCGAGTTTATCATCATCTTTAAGAAAATAGATGGTGAATGGAAAATTATAGCAGACATGTCTACCTAATTAAGCAGCATCATTTGTTTTAAAATGATCGAATAGATTTTGACATCCAGATCCAATAATTGACAATTGCTTGTGCTTTGACAATGATTCATTATGTAGTTTTGCCAAAGCCATAACACCGTATTTATCAATACTTTCTAGGCCTTCCAAACTAATTGTTATGGACTGTAAATTTTCAAAAGCATCATTAATTTCGTCTTGAAATCTTTGAACAGAATGCTTATCCAATATTCCTTTCACATTAAAAAAATTGTTGTAGTGTGTAATCTTCAAATTCATGAACACATGGTTTAATAGTTAATCAATAAAAAATGTGCTAATAATCAGTGAGGGAATGGTATAAATATACTGCTGAAAATGAAATTGTTATTATCTAATCGATATTCAGTAAAAGTTCTAGTTAATTGAAAAATTCATGTCTAAAAAATCGATGAAATACAAGAAGATAAATATTTACTAAAATTTTCTGTCCGGGTGAAATGCTTCAATTGAAATTGATGCTTTTTTATCCAATATTATTTCTGATACCAGTTTGCCTGTTGCTGTTCCCATACTCCAACCCATCATGGCATGACCTGTTGCAATAATTAAGTTTTTACATTTTAAAGATTTACCAATATAAGGTAGTCCATCTGGAGAAACAGGTCGTAATCCCGAGGTCGCTTCACCTTTTTCTTCATTTGAAATTTGAATATCTGGGTAATATTTTGTCACAGCATTGGCTATTGCTTCAACTCGAACCGCATTTATTTTACCATTTATACCTGCTATCTCCATAGTTCCTGCAAAACGTGTAAATCCATTCATAGGGGTTACGGCCACTTTAGCTTCTGCTAAAATTGCTGGTCGAGATACATGTGTACTCTTAAATGAGTTTATTCGATATCCTTTTCCTGCTTGTAACAACAAATTAATCCCCAATTTTTTACTCAATATATGACTCCATGAACCAGCTGCTAAAACTATTTCGTCTGCTTTTAGCTTGCGTCTATTCGTTTTTACAGATTGAATTTTAGTATTTATTATTTCCAAATCTTCAACGCGTTCATTTTGTGAAATTGTCACACCATGACTTATTAGCCAAGATTTCATTTCAGACATAAACTCGTGAGGTGTGGAATGGGAGTCACAGCCGTAATAGGTAGCACCTAGAGCATTTATATTAATATGAGGCTCTAACTCCTTTAATTCAGATAAGTTAATCTCTCGGGCATCTAAACCTTCCAATTGGGCAACCTCGGCTATTTTGACTTCCTCTTCAAGCATTTTTTCGGTTTGACAAAGCATTATCAAACCTTTTTTTTCCAAATGAAATGTAAAATGCTCATCTCGCTTAATTTCGTCATATAGAGATTGAGATAATAACGTGATCTGTTTTATGGCAGGTATCGATTTTTCAACATGCTTGATATTGCAAGATTTGTTGAATGCCAATACCCATTTCAAGAAATCTGAATTTAATCTAGGTTTCATATAAAAAGGACTAGATGCATCAAACATCCATTTCAAGCCTTTTTTCATGACACCCGGAGAGGCCAAGGGAATAAAATGACTGGGAGACAAGTATCCTGCATTAACATAAGAAGCCCCCGAATCCATATTAGATTGATCAACTACAGTAACCTCAAATCCTGCTTTATTCAAATAATAAGCTGAACATAAACCTATTATACCTCCACCAATTATAATACAGTTTTTCATTGAGATAATGTGTTAATTAAACAATGTGTTAATGATTTAATGTATTAATGATTTAATGACATGACAGATCAATAGTTTTTCAATTGGCACCAGCATTTTTTCTAGCTTTTGAAACAATCTTAAGAATCTCAAGAGCTTCTTCCATTAAAGGTTTTAATTCTTTATCTGAAACAAACTCCGTATCTCTAAACATTTCCAACCAAAATAATGTTTCATCGGCTTCTTCAACCACGATTGACATTTTAGAAAAAAACTCTTTTTGGGATCTTGAAATACAAGCTGCCCTATAATTTGCCGCTGTTGATGTGGCCGACCGAATTAATTGTCTTCCCATTACTCTACTAGTCTCACATTTGTCAAGATTCTTATAAAACAACACAATATCTACAGCTAATTTCTTGGTTCTATCCTTCAAATATTCAACAAACTCCGATTTATCCATATCGTTTAATCATTAATTATATCATCGCTTCATTATTTCATTCTATCATTGCTTCATTCTATCATTGCTTCATTGTTTCATTGTTTCATTGTTTCAATATCTCATTATTAAATAACTTGAAATCCTAATGCATAGGGATCATCTTCTGTATCTATTGTTATCGTGTTTTGTCCATAAATTTTTGCCCAACCTTTTATACTCGGAATAATGGCTTTTTTACCATCAATTTGAGTTTCTGATTCAACTTTTCCAACAAACTTACTCCCAATGAAACTCTCATGAACAAATTCTTCTCCAATATGTAATTTTCCTTTGGCATATAATTGAGCCATTCGTGCAGAAGTTCCGGTGCCACATGGACTTCTGTCAATAGCTTTATCACCGTAAAAAACAGCATTTCTTCCAGATGATGTCGAATCAATTGGAGTTCCTGTCCAGAGCACGTGTGTGACATCCTTTATAGTTTCATTTTCTGGGTGAATGAATACATTCGGATACTTTTCGTTGATTCGTTGTCTTAAAACTTGTGAGTACTGAATGATTTTTGAAGCTGTAAAATCTTGAACTCCCGAAAAATTTATTTGAGGATCTACAATGGCGTAATAATTTCCGCCATATGCTACGTCAAACGTAATTTTTCCCAATTCAGGGCAATCAATCTGAAGGTTTTCAGCAGCCAAATAACTTTTAACATTGATAAGCTTTACCCAATCGACCTTATTGTTTGTTTGTTGATATTCAATTTCCACCAACCCAGCTGGAGCTTCCATTCTAATTTTTCCTGGAATTTTTGGGGTAACTAAACCCTCTTCTATTGCAATAGTTATGGTTCCAATAGTACCATGACCACACATAGGCAAACATCCTGAAGTTTCAATAAATAAAATAGCAAAATCATTTTCTGGATGGTGAGGTGGAAACAAAATACTACCACTCATCATATCATGACCTCGAGGTTCAAACATGAGGCCTTTTCTAATCCAATCGAATTCTTTTAAAAAATGTTGACGTTTTTCACTCATCGTTTTACCAACAAGATTTGGTCCACCTTCTTTTATAACCCGCACTGGATTACCACAAGTATGCGCATCAATGCAAACGAAAGTTGACTTTGGCATAAATTAGAGCTTTTCAAGTGTTTGTTTGCCGTCAACTAACCTAGAAATACCTAAGGGGTTTTCGTTTTTTAATTCATCGGGCAATAATGTATTTGGCCAATCTTGATAGCTAAATGGGCGCACCCAACGTTTTATAGAATGTATTCCCACCGCAGTAAAACGACTATCTGTAGACGCAGGATATGGACCACCATGAGTCATTGAAGGACATACCTCAACACCAGTTGGTACACCATTATAAATAATACGCCCGACGCGATTTTGTAAAGCTGAAATTACTTGAGAATAATGAGATACCTCACCATTATCAGCAATTACAGTACCTGTTAACTGTCCTTCTAATTTTGAAACAATTTCTTCTAACTGTTCTGTATTATCACATTCAACAATTAAGGAATATGGTCCAAAAACCTCTTGATGTAAAGTTGGATTCTTTAAAAAAGTATCACCAGAAACATTGGTTAGTGTCTGTCGAGCAAAGTTATTTTTTACCTCATTTCGATATTCTGCAACAACCTGTAAATCATTTTGTTCTATGGCCTGACTTCTTCCGTTATGGAATGCTTGAGCTATATTAGGATGCAGCATACAAGACGGATCAATTTTTACAATTTCTTCAGATAATTTAACCATGAATTTAGTTAGGTGCTCTCCTTTAATTCCAAGAATGAGCCCAGGATTTGTACAAAATTGTCCTGTCCCTAATGTAATGGAGTTTGCATACGTTTTTGCTATACTTTCGTTTCTGTTTTTTAGGGCTTCTGGTAAAATTAGAACCGGATTAATACTACCCATTTCAGCAAAAACAGGAATAGGTTCATCACGCTGTGCCGCTAAATTATATAATGCTCTACCTCCTTTTATGCTGCCAGTAAATCCAACAGCCTTTACTTTTGGATGGTTTACAAGTTGCGTGCCCACTTCAATTCCCGAACTGTTTAAATTTGAAAATACGCCGTTTGGCATATTTGTTCTTTCAGCCGCTTTAATTATTGCCGAGGACACCAATTCACCTGTCCCGGCATGCATTGGATGCGATTTTACAATTACTGGACACCCAGATGCTAATGCTGCGGCAGTATCTCCTCCAGCCGTTGAATAAGCTAACGGGAAATTACTCGCTCCAAAAACCACAACTGGCCCCAAAGGAATAAGCATTTTACGAATATCTGATTTTGGTAAGGGCTCACGACTAGGTTGAGCTGTATCAATTGTTGCATCTACCCATGAACCCTCCGCAACTAAATCGGCAAACATGCGCAGTTGACCTACGGTTCGTCCTCGTTCACCTTTTGCTCTACCTTCTGGCAATCCTGTTTCCGAACAATAGGTTTGAATAAGAATATCGTCTAAAGCTAAAATTTCATCTGCAATAGCATTTAAAAATGCTGCTTTGCGTTTTCCATTTATTGTTCTATACGTTTTAAATGCCTTTGATGCCATTTCTACCGCTTCATCAATTTCTTCCGAAGTTGCTTCAATATAAACATATTCGTTTTCAAAATTCAACAAGGGGTTAAACGTATTATACGTTTTAGATCCCTTTGCTGATAGCTTATTTCCTATATAATTTTTTCCTGTTATCATTTCCTATTAATTCTTTCCTGATGCTGTTTTAAATCTACTGGCTTATGAATGATTTTTGTTGATACTGGATATTTATCCAATAATTCAACCGGTCTGATGGGTCGTTTTTCAAAACCGCCTCCACAATTTGGACAAACCCGTTGCAAAATAGTCTCGACACAGTTTTTACAAAAAGTGCATTCAAACGTACAAATCATTGCTTCTTGAGAATCAAAAGGCAATGACTTATTACAATGTTCACATGTTGGTCTAATTTCTAACATCTGTTTTTTCTGATGAGATACTGAAACAAGTTCAGCATGACATAACTCTATAAATTTTTATAATCTGGCAAGGTTGGCCTTGTACGCATGCTCTTGGCAATTACAGCTAAAACATGTTTACGCTCCTCACCATGTAAAATTAATCGAGGTGCTCTTACGTTTTCTGAACCTATTCCTGTTGCCACTTCAGCCAATTTTATATTCTGTACTAATTTAGGGTTTATATCTAACTCCAACAACGGCAAAAACCAGCGATAAATTTCCAATGCTTCTTGAATTCTACCTGCTTTTTGAAGTTCATAAATGGCAACCGTTTCCTTTGGGAATGCACAAACGAGACCGGCTATCCAGCCATCTGCACCCATTAGCAAACTTTCTAGCGCCAAGGTATCCACACCTGTCATAATTTTGAGTCGGTCACCAAATCGGTTTATAATTCGAGTAACATTGGAAATATCTCGTGTTGATTCTTTTACCGCTTCAATGTTATCACACTTCAACAATTCATCGAACATTTTTAATGTCACTTCAACTTTATAATCAACGGGATTATTATAAACCATAATTGGAAGTGATGTACTGTTTGCAACTGTTTTAAAATACTCTACCGTTTCACGATCGCCAGATTTGTAGCGCATTGGTGGCAACATCATTAAACCTTTGGCCCCATCATCTTCCGCTTTTTGAGCCGCAGCAATTGCAGCTTTTGTAGATTGCTCTGCAATATTTATTAAAACAGGCACGGTTTCTTTTACCAAATCTACAGTAAATTTGGTGAGTTCGCGCTTTTCTTCATCTAATAAAGTACTGGCTTCACCAAGTGTACCACCTAGAACAATACCGTGTACACCAGCCATTAATTGCGCTTTAATATTGACTTCAAACATATCAAAATCCAATTCATCATTATCTGTGAATTTAGTAGTTACTGCTGGCATAACGCCTTTCCATTGAATACTCATAATCTAATTTATTTACATCTGTAAAATTACTTTAGATTCCCAAATGCAATTAATAGGCATTTATCCGATTTAGATACTATATTATCCATGTATTTACATATCTTTATTTTTTTGAATATTATTTTATCAATATGAAGGTGCTTCCTTTTAAAATAACTAAACCTCAAAACGAAGCTTTTGTTTATCAAGTTGATAAGGAAATGGCCTTTTACGATAAACTACACCAACATGTAGAGATTCAAATTAGCTATATTGTTTCTGGTGAAGGGTCTTTAATAATTGGTGACACCATAAACCACTATCAAAGTGGAGACATAATGATTATTGACGGCAACTTACCTCATGTATTTAAAAGTGACTATCATGAAAAAGAATCACATATGCTATCCCTTTTTTTTACAAAAGATGCCTTTGGGTCATCATTTTTTCATCTACCCGAAATGCATGATTTAAAATCATTTTTTAAGCGTTGTAAACATGGTTTCAAGGTGACAAGTAAACAGAAAGCCATTAGAAAAGTATTTTTAAATATAGAGCATGAATCTAAACTCAATCAGTTTATAGGCTTGATGGAAATTTTAAAATTGGCCTCAAGTTGTAAGTATTCCAGTTTGTCTTCGTTTGTATATAACAGAGACTATTCAGACAACGAAGGTGAACGCATGCGAAATGTTATTGAGTACACCTTAAAGTATTATAAAACTTCTATTGATTTAAATACTATTTCTGAAGTGGCCAATATGACCAAAAATGCCTTTTGTAAATATTTTAAAAAACGAACCAACAAAACCTACATTCAGTTTTTAAACGACATTAGAATTGAACAGGCTACTAAGTTACTACAGACCAACAGTGATTTGTCCATTGCCGAAATTGCTGAACTTTCTGGTTTCAATAATATATCAAATTTTAACCGACAGTTTAAATCTATAAAAAACATGAGCCCTTCAAAAGTCAAAAAACTTCAAAACTAATGTCTACAAAAACTCAATATACATTAATGATACTTGCAGCAATTATCACAATATATGGTTTGATAACTGGCAAGTTTTTATTTTTACTTTTTATGATTCCGTTTGGGTTTTCATTTTTAAGAAAGAAAAATGATGAACCCGAAGAATAATTTTAAGAAGTCTTTTTAACGTATTTTGTTATTATTACAATTTGTTGTCCATCGACTTTACCTTCAATGTATTCTGCATTTTCATGATCTAAACGAATATTTCTTACAGCTGTACCCTGTTTAGCAACCATACTGGAGCCTTTTACTTTTAAGTCTTTAACTAACACAACTGAGTCGCCATTCTCAAGAATTACGCCATTTATATCGCGATGAATAATTTTAGCAGATTCATCTTCATGCTCTCCTGTTGCACGTGCTAATGCTAATGCTTCTTCATCTAAATACATCATGTCCAATAAATCTTTCGGCCAGCCTTCATTACGAAGTCGTTGTAACATGCGCCAAGCCATAATTTGTACTGCTACATGTTCGCTCCACATACTATCATTTAAGCAACGCCAATGATTAGGGTCTACTTCTACGTTACCTTCAATTTGATTACAACACGTTTCACAAACCAAAATGTCGTTAGCCACATTTTCATTTAATGATGGTGGAATAGTGTATTGCCGTAGGCCTTCGGTTGAAGAACATAATTCGCACGTATTCTTGCTTCTTTCTTGAAGTATTTTTAAGACGCTCATAAATTCAATTTATTCTGCAAACATACTACTTTACTGAAACGTATCACGCACTTTTTTGGGCAAAGACTTTACAATTAAATCGTATGATTGGTCAATTAATTGCTTGGTAAAGTTCCAATCTAATTCGCCTTTGAATAATCTAATAGTATTCCAGTGTTTTTTACTCATGTGGTAACCTGGCTCGACACTTTCATATTGCTCACGTAATTCTAATGCATACTCAGGATCGCATTTCAAATTTATAGCAGCTTCACCCTTTTCCCATGTATCTAAACCGGTAAGTAGAAACATTTTATTCGCAACTTTAAATACTAAAACATTGTCATCAAAAGGAAAATGTTCGGTTACTTGCTGTTTTGCTAAACAATAATCTCTAATGTTGTCGATATTCATATATCATTATTTAGTTTTAAAATTTTATTCTTTAACACCTATTTTCCCTAGATGTGTGTCTTTAAAAGAAGACTTATATTTTAAACCATAACCAAAAATTCTATCCATGCAAGCATGTGAAAATACTATTATTCCTATTAATTGTAACACGGTATCGTTACATACAATTCCTATAATGTAAATCACAACAGCTAATCCTTTATGGTGAAATAAATTGTACGTCACTGCTCCAAATTTTGGATTGACGAGATAACCTAGCATTCCAATATCTGGCGTTAGCAACAACACAATAAACCACCACCAAGCATAATGTAATTGATTAAAAGCGAGAATCCCCAAACCAAACATAGCGAGTTCTTCTAATTTCAGTAAATTTTTCATGTTATTCTAAAAGTTGATATAGGATAGGTTTACTTGGTGAAGCATCATTCTCAAAAGGTGCTATTTGTAAGTTCAGAAAATACGTACCATCTTCTATTTTATTAGAGACATAAATAAATTCTGTAATTGTACAGTCTTTTCGTAATTTACCATCAAAATTCCAAAAAGCCTTATGCCCTTTTAACTCACCATTATCTTTTTCTTTATCAACGCTTGGTAAATCAATCAGTAGGTGTTTAATTCCCATTTTTACCAGAAATTTTATCGCTTCATCTTGAAAATATACCCAATTGGTATTTGAATACTGCCTTGATTTTTTTTCCTTGGTGTTAGGGATTGTCCTAATAATAATGGCGTCTCTCTTTTTATTACCAAATGCAAATTGTAATTGCTTTTTTGAAATAACAAAATCCTCGTCAATTAATTCAGGTGCTACAGTTACTAGTTCAGCAAGGAAGAAAAACTGTTTTAAGTTTTTGTTCACTGAAAGAAATTCATTAGTAATATGACCAACGCATTCGGTATGTGTACCATGCGCATGCGGATTAAACTGTATATTGTTAAAATTAACACTGGCTCCTTTTTCAACACTTGCAATCCACTCACCATCTTGAACAGGTTCTATTTTGGGCTCATCAATATACCAGGCGTTGACGTTAGATTTTGACGCTTTTAATGGTATTGAAATATCTAATGGTTTAGATAAATCTATTTTATATTTTCTTGAATTGGTTTCTATAGTTGCTAGCATTATAAATTTAGTTTAAATAAATCTGAAGCGATGCCATCGCTTAAAAATTTTCCTTTTTTAGTTGCTAAAAGTTGGTTGTTGTCAATATACAACAAATGTTGATTGATGAATTTATCGGCTTGTTGTAATAAATACTTTTTATATGAAATTCCAAATTCTGCTTCAATTTTTAATAAAGACACACCCCAAATGGTTCGTAAACCAGTCATAATATATTCATTATAGCGGTCTGTTTTAGTTAAGACTTCCCATTCTATTGGTAGTTGATTGTCTTGTAAAGCTTTGATATACTTGGTGTTATTCCTAACATTCCAACCCCGTTGTTTCCCATTAAAAGAATGTGATGATGGCCCAATGCCCAAATACGGTTTTCCTTGCCAATAGGCTGTGTTGTTTTTACTGAAATATCCTGTTTTACCAAAGTTTGACAATTCATAATGAACAAAATTATTCGATTCTAGGATATCTAACAATATATGAAATTGTTCTTGAGCGGCTTCATCATCGACTTCTTCTATAATCCCTTTTTTAATAAAACTATGTAAAGCTGTTTTGGGTTCAACAGTTAAAGCATAACATGAAATATGTGGAACGCCATATGACAAGGCTGTTTCAATATTTTTGAGCCAATGCGCGTTGGTTGCATTGGGAATACCGTAAATTAAATCTATTGAAATATTATCAAAATGTTTGGTAACTTCCTCCAAACAGCTCTTGGCTTCATTAGCATTGTGCGCGCGATTCATTAGTTTTAAATCGTCTTCGAAAAAGGACTGAATACCAATACTCAATCGGTTAATTGGAGAATCAATCAATTCATTAATGCATTTATTAGTTAAATCGTCCGGATTGGCCTCTAATGTAATTTCAGGAGACTCAACAACTGGGTAGTTACTGTAAACCGAGTTGATAATTTCTTGAATTTCGTCATTGGTCAACAAGCTCGGCGTGCCTCCTCCAAAATAAATAGTTTCAACAACTTGATTTTTCAGTTCCTCTTTCCTTAATAGCAGTTCGTTTTGCAACGCAAAAACCATGTCTTCCTTCTTTTTTAGGGAAGTTGAAAAATGAAAATCACAGTAATGACAGGCTTGCTTACAGAATGGAATATGGATGTAGATGCCTGCCATTATACAGATTTAAGCCATACTATTAGAAATGAAATTCCGTAACCGATTATGATATATAATGTCATTGCGAATATATAAACCAATATCATTTTTAAAATGGCAGTTAAGTTTCGCTTTTGAAAAAATGAAATTAAAGTGTAAACTACATATACGAACATTAATAAAAAAGGTAGGGATTTGTATTCTGGATTTACAAATTTTAAACCAATCATATATATGGTAGTAATTAAAGTGTAAAATCCAACCACATAAAATGAAACAGCTAAATATTCGGCTAATGAATAGGACTTATAAAAGAATAATTTTAGCATGAGTGCAAAAGCAAATACAAATGAAAAGATAATATTGTTAATGTTTTTAGCCATATAAACGCCTGCACTATTTAATAATTTCGCATTAACTGAATCATGTTGTACTTGTGCAATATTTTGCATAGGGTCATAATTCAATAGCGATTTAGTTAGCACAAAAACAATAGTAGTTAAAATAAAAAATGAAACGGGTTTATAGTACGTTTTTCGTTTACCAGATAAAAAATCTCTGAAGAGCTTTCCTGGATTTACGACCAACGTTTTTAGTGTCATCCATAATGGTGCATCTAAAGAAAACATACCATTTATGACATCTTGAAATGTTTCAGAAAACGTGACTTTATGGATTGATGTGCGTTGTCCGCAGTTAGGGCAATATTCACTAGCTGTTTCAGTATTACAATTTTTGCAAATAGTAGTTTCAGTCATAATCTACTTCTTAATTCTACCTTCATTTTGCTTAACAAAACTAGCCCAACCAGAATAACTTTTACCAACAGTAACACGACCCTGATTGTAAAAGTGACATACTGCAGCTGCTAAACCATCCGTTGCATCTAGATTTTTTGGTAAGGTTTTTAAGCCTAAAGTACTTTGCAACATTTTAGCCACTTGCTCTTTACTAGCATTACCATTGCCAGTAATAGCCATTTTTATTTTTTTAGGAGAGTATTCCGTTATGGGTATTTCTCGAGATAAACCTGCTGCCATTGCTACACCTTGGGCACGACCTAATTTCAACATACTTTGCACATTTTTTCCAAAAAAAGGTGCTTCTATGGCTATCTCATCAGGATGATAGGTTTCAATGAGTTCAATTGTACGTTCAAAAATGAGTTTGAGTTTTAGATAGTGATCATCATACTTTTTCAAGTCTAATTCATTGAGTTGCATGAATGACATTGTTTTTCCCACAACCTTAATGAGTCCAAAACCCATTATGGTTGTACCAGGATCAATACCTAAAATAATTTTTTCTTTACTCATTAATCACAAAAATAACAGCCACTTAAAGACACCGAAACACCAACTGTTACCGTTAGGAGGTTTCCATTGAATGACCCAAAGCCATCAAATATAGGATCAAACTCTTTTGCAAAACCATAAATATAGGACGTATCTAAAAACACCGAAAAGGTTCTTGAAACTGAATAATGGAACTCGATGCCAGCCATGGCATTGAAATAGGTAAGGTTGTTATCGGCATAACCACTTAAAGGCTTAACGAAAGATATTCCTGGTCCAGCGTGTCCCACTATACCTATATGCGTTGGCAAGAAAGTCATTAGTGTCGTGGCATCATAAACAAATTGAGCATTAACTCTTGAATAATTTATTTTAAAATAAGGTGAGTCGCTGTTATTGGCTATACGATTAAAACCATAATCTAATTTGACACCATATTGCGGTTTAAACATGCGCTGAACTCCTAAATGAATAGTTGGAAAATTTACAGGTTTCGCTTCAAACCCTGGCACAAATCCACTTGAACTAGGACTATTAAGACCAAATGCAACTTGAGCCTTCCATTTACTAGCCTCGCTTTGCCCACAAACAATGATTGTTGTAAAAAACAATAGTAAAAACAAGCTACTGAATCTATAATTTGCAAAAGCTATCTTCATATGACTTTATTGTTTTATTTTGTACAAAATATAATCTACGACTCAATTGTATGTTTGGAGCCGTTCCTTACAAAACTAAACAATTCTTTTTTGTACTTATTAAAATGAGTATAGTAGTTGGTGCTTTTTATTTTATTTATAATAAACTCACTTCTAACCAAGAAATGGATTTTAAAGTTTTCTGGGATTTTTTATCAAAAAACAATGCGTTTTCAATAAAGAATGTGATTTTTTTGATGCTTTTAAGCATTTTAAACTGGTTTTTTGAAATTATAAAATGGCAGCATTTAGTATCCTATATTCATAAAATATCATTTTGTAATTCTTTAGAACAAAGTCTTGGTTCTTTAACAGCATCATTATTTACCCCTAACCGTGTGGGTGAGTACGGTGTAAAAGCCATGTATTTTAAATTATCAGAAAGCAAGAAGATAGTTGCGATGAATTTATTGAACAATAGCTTGCAGATGGCAGTTACAACACTCTTGGGCGTTGCTGGATTAAGTCTTTTTGTATTGAGATATCCGCTTGACATATCTTATTACAAGGTGTTTAAATTTGGTGTTGTTTTATTAATTATCGTCTTATTTCCAATAATAGGTTTGGCAAAAACCAAATTTTCTATTAAAGGAATTTCCTTTCAAACTGCCAGAGCATTTTATTCCAAAATCCCAAAAGCATTATATGTAAAAGGATTTTTATTCTCACTTATTCGTTACATGGTTTTTTCATTTCAATTTTATTTTTTACTCACATTATTTGGTGTGAAATTGAGTTATTTTGATTCCATGGTTATCATAACAAGTATGTATTTTCTAGCATCCATAATTCCAGTTATTTCAATTTTTGATGTGGTTTTAAAAGGTAGTGTTGCCATTTTTTTGTTTTCTATCACTGGTGTAGGCAACATAATTATTTTGAGCACCATATTGCTTATGTGGTTTTTTAATGTGGCTTTGCCTAGCTTAACAGGAGCCGTATTTGTGCTGAAATTTAAATTACCTCAAAAAACAGTATGCTTATAATAATTATGGCCATATCATTTCTGTACCTGCTTTTGATTGGCGGATTTATTATTGGCTTTGATAATGTCAATAATTTTAAAGTAAAGCTACTAGTACCAAAAACAAAATTTTCAATTGTTGTTCCTTTTAGAAATGAATCAGACAATTTACCACGCTTGTTGGATTCTATCTTGCAATTGGAATATCCCAAAGAACTTTATGAAATACTATTGATAGATGATGCTTCTACTGATGATTCCGTTTTGATTATAAAATCACACTTAAAAGACACCCTTTATGATTGGACGATTTTAAAGAATAACCCTAATACAAGTTCCCCAAAGAAAGATGCCTTGAAAATTGGTATATCAAAATCCAAATATGATTGGATTATTACCACGGATGCTGATTGCATATTGCCAAAAGAATGGCTTAATATTTATGACACTGTTGTTCAAAACAGCGCGTATTCGTTTATAGCTGGTCCTGTAGCATATAAAAAGCCTAAATCATTTCTTGATCATTTTCAAAATTTAGATTTTATAAGTTTGATGGGCTCAACCATTGGCAGTTTTGGGCTAAAAAAACCTTTTATGGCTAATGGTGCGAATTTGGCCTACAAGAAAGCACTGTTTCATCAATTAAACGAATTTGAAGATGATTCAAACATAGCAAGTGGCGATGATGTTTTTCTACTTCAAAAAGCCGTAAGGTATAATTCGGAACAAGTGGGCTATTTGAAAGCAGAAGGAGCCATCGTTTCAACTAACCCACAACCAACACGGCAACAGTTGGTTTCTCAACGCGTTCGGTGGGCATCCAAATCAATCTATTATAAAAGTGCTTTTTCAATATTTACAGCATTTACTGTGTTTTTCATGAATATCCTATGCGTCATCTTATTGCTTTCATCAATAACTGGCCTGACCAATTTTTTTACGTTTCTATCCCTTTTTGTATTCAAATCATTTTTAGATTTTATTCTTATCTATAAAACAAGTCGCTTTTTAGGTCATCAAATTCCATTTATAAGATTTTTGATTTCAAGTATTTTATATCCGTTTTTTACTACATACATAGTGACCATATCAACTTTTAAAAATTACGATTGGAAAGGACGTACGTTTAATAAATAACCCGTAAAAGTATATCATGATGTCGTTTAATTTTTATAGTTTTACAAGTAACCTAAACATTTGTAAAATGAAAAAGCTACTATTTTTATTCTGTTTCATTGCTTTTGGCATTTCTGGATTTACCCAAGAAACCTATAACGTCAATAATGAAACACTGGAATTAAAAACTGAAGTAGAAGGTAATTTGGACTTGTTATGGAATATTTTTGATGGTAAATACCGCTATTTTGTAAGAAGTAACAATGGTAACATCCAAGAATTGGTAAATACTAAAAATGAAGAAACACGTAAATATCAAGAAGAATATAAGGCAGTTTTAAATAATCTAACAAAAGACTACGGGCTAACAGCTGAAAAAGTAAACCTGACACTTTTCAGTTTAAAGGAATACATCAATAAATACAATGCGACATCTGATGTTGGTTACAATTATACAGAGCGTGCTAAAGTACAATCTAGACTTGGGGCTTTTGGTGGTTTAACCAATCAACCATTTGTCGCCAATCCAAATAATAAATCGGTACCGTTTTTTGGATTAGAATTTGAAATTTTCGAAGAAAGCAGATTACCTAGACATGCTTTGTTTTTTCATTTTAGACATGCTCTAGAAGCTGACGATTTTGAATATTCTTCTACCCAACTGTCCATTGGTTACAGATATCGAATAATAAACAAAGAGGCCTTTAATTTTTATGGAAATTTAAAAATGGTTACTTATACGGCTTCAAATGCTACTTATGTGTCTAGTAATCCTGAAATTGGAATTTACGAAGAATCAGCTTCTGGTATTCAAGTACCTTTTACACTTGGTTTAGGTGCAGACATAAGGATTACAAAAAACAGCTTCATCACATTAGCCTATCATGATATTTATGCAATTTTTATTGATAACAGTGACAATTTCCCAATAGATTTTGCTTTAGGCTATAAGATTAATTTGTAGTGCGTTTAGACAAAACATCAAACCCTGCTTTTTCAGATTATTTTTGGAATGATGACAATCACCATTCTCAAACCATGTCGGTTACTGGAATTATTATAAAATCTCTCGTTTCTATACTGATTATTGCATTGATAACTGCTGGAATTTGGAAGTTATATGATAACGGTTACAACGTAAAGTGGTTTACCACTGGAGGGATGCTTGCCGCTATCGTTATCAGTATTATTATTTCGGTACGAAAGCATTGGGCAAAATTTCTAGTACCATTATATGCTATTGCCAAAGGCTGTTTTTTAGGTGGAATAAGCAGTTTTATTCAGGCTAAATTCCCTAATATGCCTTATCAGGCAATTGGAGTTACCATTATTACATTTTTTGTGATGTTGATATTATATCAAACCCGAATAATTGTTGTTACAAAAAAGTTGAGAAGTATTATAATTACTGCTTGTGCCAGTATTTTTGTAACCTATATTATTTCATGGATTTTAGGTTTCTTCGGAATTAAGGTTTTTGTTTGGGGTACATCTTGGTGGGCAATTGCTTTTAATGTAGTTGCAGCTATCTTTGCTTCATTATCATTATTATTGGACTTTGATTACATAGAACGTTATAAAGGTAAAGCCCCTAAAGAAAAAGAATGGTTGGCTACTTGGGGTTTATTGGTTACATTGGTTTGGTTGTACGCCGAAATATTAAGACTCATGCGCAAACTTGCCATTCGTTTTTAATAAGCTTGAATAATAACAGGCAATGTAAATGCTGTTTTTACTTGCTGACCACGTTTTACAGCAGGATAAATTTCTGGCAGTGAATCCAAACTATTATTTATAAGGTTTTTAATATTCGGGATTTCGTGCAATGTTAATGAGTCAACATCATATTCCATAACCGTTAGCTTACCCTTTTCAGAAATTTGAAATTTGATTAATAGGGTGTCTTTGATGTTTTGAGATACAACAATAGTATCCGCTTGTATATTTTTTGAAATTGCCTCTATAAGCGTATTCTGAAAGCATCTTTTTTTTCCTTCTTTTGAAATTTCATTATCACATATTGTAAATGAAGGATATTCATCAACCTCATTCCACGTAAATGTTTTTAGCTCTTCATTCAATATAGCTTCAGATGATGTTTTTTTTACGTCAAAGTAATTGCAGGAGGTTAAAACCAAAAAAGCTAAAATAAAATACCCTTGTTTCATAATTTGTTATGATACCGAAAAGTACAATTTTTTGTATTAATTTTAAGTAAATTGATAATTATAGATAAAAAAACCGAAAACGTTGTTTTCGGTTTTTAACAGTTTGACAATTTAGTTTATTCCTTAATTTGAAATTTGATTGGCAAATAATAAGGTACGGTTACTTTTACACCGTCTTGTTCGCCAGGAATCATGGTTGGTAATATGCTGACTACTCTAATAGCTTCATTCTCTAAATCAGGATGATTGGCTCTAGCCTTAATGTCAATTATTTGGCCATTAGCATCAATTTTGAAAAAAACTGAAATTTTCTGCTCGCCGGTAAGTCCTAAATCATTAGATAAATTAGTGTTAAAGTTTTTAAGTATAAAAGAATTGAGTTCTTTACTCATACAGTTTATACTTTCTTCTCTAGTTTCAACTTTTTCACAACCAGGAAACGCAGGTACTTGTTCAATGACACCATAAGGAATTTCAGCATATTTTACTACATCTTTAAAGTATGGTTCTTTAAGACCGTCAGGGGAAACTAACATCATTAAAGTTTTTAAAGCATTTTTTTCTTCATCAGTCATACTCCCTTTTGCGGCAATAGATTCTTTTAAATCAGCAATGCTTTGCAAAACTTCACTAGAAGCTTTCTCTTGAGATTCATTGCTAACTCTATACTCTTGTTTAGCTACATCTTTTGTAGGTCTGTCTTGTGAGCAAGAAGAATATAAAAGCATTCCAAAAACTACAGGGATTAACAATATATACTTAAGTAATTGAATTTTTCTTGATTTCGATTTTTGTAACATAATAATTCGTTTTTTGATTAATGATTGTTTAAAAAATGGGTTGATAAACGATACTGATTTGATATCAAAAACCTGTGACAGCAGGTTTTCATAATATTGCTTTTTATTTTGCTTGATTGCTTTTGAATCTGCAATAAACTCGTGCAAATCTGATATTCTATTCTGGTACATATATACCAATGGATTAAACCAAAATACTACGCGAAGTATTTCAAAAAAAAGCAAATCCCATGTATGTTTTTGTTCAATATGAACTAACTCATGTTTCAATATGGACTCACGTTCTTGGGTTTTAATTTTTTCTCCAATAAAAACATAATGAAAAAATGAAAAAGCCACTGTACTGTTGGAAACTTGTATTATTGAAAAATCCTTTTGTTTAACTTTAGGATTGGTATAAGCAAGTTTTAAAATCTGAAAAATTCTGAATAAAAAGTATAACAATGCTAAAATACAACCAAGTAACAAAATGTTAGGGACATGTGATAAGATACTATTTGATGTACTTGTTCCTTTTAGTACCACTTCATTTAGAACAATTGGGTTTTGAGTTTCAAAAGCAAATTTTGGAAAAGAAAATGTATATACTTGAGGTACAACATTTCTAAAACTTTCAATCTTGATAAGCGGAAGTAAGATGGACAAAACTGCTGTTCCTAACAAATATGCCCTGTTCCAGTTAAAAAAGGTTTCCCTTTTTAAAAACGCATCGTAAACTATTAAGAATAGTAACTGAAATGCAACAATTTGTATGACGTAGTGTATCATGATTTATTGTCTTTATTAATTTCTTTTAAAACCGATTCCAATTCATTTAAACTGATGTCATTCTTCTTCATAAAAAATGATACCATACTTTTAAAAGAACCTTGAAAATAATTTTCTACCAACGTATTGATGGATTGGTTACTATAATCGGGTTTCTTTACAACCGGAAAATAAACATGACCTTTGCCTTGTTTTTCATAATCAACAAAGCCTTTGGATTCCAGTATCCTTACAATGGTAGATACAGTATTGTATGCTGGTTTGGGTTTAGGGAGTTCTTCAATTATTTGTTTGACATTGGCTTTCTCTAGCTGCCAAAGTATATGCATGATCTCCTCTTCTGCTTTAGTAAGTTGTTTCATCATCTAACTTTATGGTTCAATAAAACTTGTCAACTAAACAATTAGTTGAATACAAATATAACTAAAAAATTAGTTTAAACTAATTTTTTAGTTTAAACTTTGTAACATTCTTTGTTTATCTTCGTCATACCAATAAAATTTATATGGATATTTTACTGACGCTCATTGGATTTGTTTTTATGCTAGTAGGCATCATAGGTAGTTTTTTACCTGTTTTACCTGGCCCACCATTAAGTTGGGTTGGCCTGTTATTACTTCACTTAACAAATACCGTTGATACCAATTGGGTGTTTCTAGGTATTACTTTACTAATTGCTTTACTTGTATTCGCACTAGACTATATCATACCTGCCATGGGTACCAAAAAATTTGGAGGTAGTAAATATGGTATGATTGGCACAACCATAGGACTATTGGTTGCAATTATTTTTCCTGTTTTGGGACCATTAGGTATTATTATATGGCCTTTTGTAGGTGCATTAGTTGGTGAATTACTAAATAAATCAGATTCTAAAACAGCTATGAGAGCTGCTTTTGGTTCACTTCTAGGATTTTTAACAGGAACTTTTATAAAATTTTTGGTTGCTGTAATCTACCTTGGTTTCTTTATATCGACTGTATGGGAACACAAGAGTAGTCTTTTTTCTTTTTAAGAAGAAACCCTATGATTTTCGGTTAGTATGAAAACCACAGGGTTTGTGTAAATGCTATTATCAACAAATTTTTTGAGGGATTCATCAAATCTGTCGTTGATATTTCAAATGTATGTATTTAAATAAACTTTTTGCTGTGGTAAAACCGTAAACTTGTTGTGGTAAAACCGTACTATTCTATCATACAGCGTGTTTCAAGAACTTTTCAAAAATGATAAAATGTTGAATTTTAACAGTTTTTGAAAGAATTTTTATATAAAGCCCTTAAGTCTGGCTTCATCTAAAAGTGTTTCATCGTTCCCATCTTGAACATCAAACAATAACTTTAATTGCTTTTTGCGCTTTTCAATAGCACTTAAAGAAATATCTATGTGATCAACCAGGTTTTTAGTACGAATACCTTGAGAGAGTAAATACAAAATTTTTCGATCAATGTCATCTAAATCAATGTCATTGGTTATTGACTTTCTTACTATAGAATTGACTGTTCCACTATAAAAAGGCGGATTGTTAAGAACAGCTTGAAAAGCACTAGCTAATTCACTAGAAGTTAAATCGCTTTTTATTAAAAAGCCTTCAGGATCAATATTTTTAATTAAATTATGTACTCGATAATTCTCATTAAACATGGTAAGCATAACAATTTTGGCCTCTGGCATGACTTTTCTGGCATATTTTGCTAAATCTTCTCCTGAATTGAATTTACCATCCGTTGAAGGTGGCAAACTAATATCCATAAACAAGACATCATAAGGTTTTTCAGTTTCTACTGCACGGTTCATAAACTTTACAGATTCGTCACAATTGTTGGCAATGTCTATCAGTAATTTTTGATTGTCTTTTTTAGTTGCCAGTAACGTATTTTGATAACCCTCAATGATTATTGGGTGATCATCTGTCATTAGAATACGAATTATTTTTTCCATTAGGTTTTAAAAATTAATAGGTTAGATTGGGATTTTAATTAAAATACTGGTACCGACATCTTTTTCAGAAGTAATTTCAAGTTCACCATGTATTTCCTTTACTCTTGAATGCATGTTTTTAATACCTATTCCTTTTTTGGCTTTATTTACATCAAAGCCAGATCCGTTGTCGGTAATGAACAAGCAAATTACATTATTTTTTAATTTAAAGCTAATCTCAACGTGAGTAGCATTGGCATGTTTGTAAATATTTTGAAGAGATTCTTGAATAATTCTGTAGATATGTATCTTTGTTTTGTTAGGAATATCCTCCCAGACAATATCACCTTCAATACTAATATCATTTTTAAAGCCGTAAGCTTTAGACTGCGTTTCAACTAATGTACTAATAATGTCTTCATAACCAGAGCCTGAAACAAAATCGGTATTTAATTCATGGGACACTTTCCTGATTTCCTGTTCAATATTCTTTAACTCAACAATATAACCTTCTCTAGTTTTTATGGCTTCGTCAGTTGTGCTTAAATTCAAACTATCCAAACTCAAGCGTGTACCAAATAAACGACCTAAAATACCATCATGAAGTTCTTCTGAAATACGTTTTTTCTCAATAGATCTCGCTTCATCAATTTTATCCTGTTGTGATAGCATTAGGTTATAAATTTCTTCATTAGCCTCTTGTTGTTGTTGTACAAGTTTCAATTCTTTGTTTTTAGCTCTTTGCGATATAATGATATAAAGTAGAATTAAAGTTACAAGTAAGCCTCCTGATAATATTAGTAACCACATACGCTCACGGGTTATCTGCTGATTTTTCAACTCAAGCTGATCAGTTTCCAGTTCAATGCGTGCAAACTTATTCCTAATAGCTCGTTCTTTATTGACTAAACTATCATTTAGTTTGATGTATTCATTCAAATAAACTTCAGACCTATCTGTTGTATCAATTTTAGATTTAAGTTTTAATGCATTCAATATTACATCATTGGTTGAGGATTTCTTACCTAAATTATAAGCTATGTTAGAAAAAAACATGGCTGAATCTAGTTCTTTTTTATCTAAATAATATTCTGAAGCGTTAAGGGAAACAGACATTATACTAGTTTTATCATTTATACTATCACCTAACTTGTAAGCTTCATATAACATGCTTTTAATTTCAGAATCAGGGTAGTTGCCCATTAAGTGTTTTAAATGAGCATAGTCTCCAAGTATCAAAGCATAATTATTGATTGCTTCCATCAAAAGCACTTTATTTTCAAATAGATTTTGATAAATTTTTAAAGCTTTATCATATTGGTTTAGCTCCTTATATATTAAAGCTATGTTACTGTTTGAGTATAAAGTATAAAGGTAATTATCCTTCATTTTATCACTATATGAAAGCGCTTTATAATGATATTCAATAGCCTTATCATATAATTTTAATTCATCAGCTGAAATAGCAATTAAATTGTATAAACCCCATAAGTTTTCTAAAGTAAATTCAGATTGAGGCATTTCTTCAAAAAGCTTAATTGCTTCAACTGCTGTGTTTTCTGCACCAACATAATCACGCTCTTCAAACTGGATGTCTGCCATATAATAGATGGCATCAGCCTGCTCATTTATCATGTTTTGCGAACCAAAATATTTAGATGCATTGTAATAATAATGATAAGCACTATCTGTCTGGTAAATTTCTTTATGGTAATATGCCAAAACCTTACTAATATGTCCAAGAGCAACCGTGTCTTTAACTTTTTTTGCTAGAATTAAGTTTTCATGATTTAATTTGTAAAGCGGATCAACTTCCATTTCATTTCTAGCAATCTTATTTAAATAAAGTGTAACTAATAAGCGTTTAGTTTTTAAGATTGAAGTGTCTTGTTTTGATTCGTTAGCAAACCGAATTGCTTTCTTTACATTTTTAATCCGTTCATCTAAATTTAAACTTTTGTTTTCGGCAAGATTTCTATAAAAAAAAAGACTATCACGAGAGGAACTTCCACTCATTACTTGAGCACAAATATTTGTTCCTAATAGAAGAATAATTATTGTAAATACTTTTTTAAAGGACATAAGAGTTTTCAAAGTCCTTCAAATGTATCAAATTTTGTATCAAATTTGATATTGAATATTAAATTATATAAACAACAAATGAACCCCTAAATATTTATAGGGGTTCATAAGTATTATAAAGGCAGGGTATTTTATCCGTTAGAAGGAATTTCTCCTTTTCTTACATGTCTCTTGACTGCAAAAGCATATGAAAAGTCTTCTTGTTTTGTTACTTTTTCTTGCTTCGGCTCTGTAGTAGGCACATCGCTCTTAATACTTAATCCAGTAAGGGTTGTACAAAAAACGGCAGCTAATAAGGTAATTTTTAAGGTTTTCATGTTAGTTCATTTAGGGTTAAACAACAGTTTGCTATTAATTATTTACTATAAAATTGATTTTTAAACTAAAAATCGCTGTTGAGGGAAGAATGGATAATTAACCTTAAATATTTAAATGCCAAAAAGGCTTCAAATTATTATTTTATAACATGAGGGAATAGACAAAAACTTGTCTTTAATGGATTAATAAACCTTAAATAAGCTGAATAATTCGATTTAGGGACTTATTTGAAGGACAGTAAATATAGATTCAAGGGCTGTGATTACACTAAATAGTCGTTTAAATGCATTTTATATCGATTAAATGCGAGATAATTGGAATTTTCTTACAACATAATATATCCATAAAAAAAGATTACTTTTTTAAATTATAAAAACTACATATCATTTGTAGAGGAAATATACTGACTAATTATTTTTGGAACATCATTGTGTTTTAACTCTTTTTTTTCAATTTTCTTAATTAAGTCAGGTGTTTCAGTTAAATGATATTTGGCACTTTTTTTTAACTTACTATTTAATCCTACAATATTATTTCCCGATAAGGCAAATAAATTTGCGTTTGAGGCATCTTGTTTTCGAATAAAATAATAAGTAGCTGGCAAATCATTTCCGAATTGAGATCTGTATAAAAAATAAATTTCA
Organism: Hanstruepera ponticola; assembly: GCF_012931685.1. Classification (GTDB taxonomy): domain Bacteria; phylum Bacteroidota; class Bacteroidia; order Flavobacteriales; family Flavobacteriaceae; genus Hanstruepera; species Hanstruepera ponticola. Next base: position 1,092,114 of record NZ_JABANC010000001.1, on the reverse strand, counting down.
TTTGTTTTTTCATCGACCTTATATACTCCAGATTCTACATAAAACGTAACATAATTATTTTTAGCAGCAACTAGAAGTAATTTAGTGTTTTTAGAAGTTATCCCTTTTATTGTATATGCAACTGGGATGTTTTCATACAAATAACTACGTCCATTTTCAGATGCAACAACCACATAGTCTATTAATTTTCTTCTAAAAGTCTCTTTGTTTCCATTTTCTGAAGATTTGTATGCTATATAATCTTCTCCAGAAGAATTAGGAACCAAAATAAGTCCTTTTTTTGAGGTCCCATCTAATAGTCTAATTTCTCCTTTCCAATATGGATTTGTATTTATATTGATTTGAGCATTGGCTTTAAAAATTGAAGTAGAAACAAAACAAAGTATAATTACAACGAATAATTTTGAGTTCATAAAGACACATATTTTTACTACTTAAAAATATAATAATATTTTTAAATAAACAGAGCCCATCGTAAAACAAAAAAGCATCCCAATCTTCTTAAAAAGAAAAAAGGAAAGCTTTCCATCGGAATACCCAACACAATTGGATATCTCCTACATTTACCTCAACATCTCTATTGAGATAAAACAACACAACTAAATTTTATTGCTAAAAAAAGCTCCAAATTTAGGAGCTTTAGCAATTTAGCGGTCTGGACGGGACTCGAACCCGCGACCTTCGCCGTGACAGGGCGACATTCTAACCAACTGAACTACCAGACCGTTGCTCTATTGCGGATGCAAATATACACGGCTTTTTTTATAAGTCAAACCTTTTTTTAAAATATTTTAATCTTTATTTACAAAAACTTTTGACGCTCTATCATATAGGTCATTAAGATATTATTAAAGTCTTTATTAATATCTGCTTCTACATATTTAATTCTATACTGAATACATTTAAGTTTTATTTCTGAAAAATAATCAGCAACAGCTTTTTCATAATTCTCTTTTATATTTTCAGCATATAGATTAATGTGATCACCTGTTTCAACATCAACAAATCGCTTTGGTGTATTACTAAAATTAAATTCCAGTTCATGCTGCTTGTCAAAAACATGAAACAAAACTACCTCGTGCTTGTTATATTTTAAATGGCGTAAAGCTTCAAATAATTTTTCATCATCTGAAGTTGTTTGAAACATGTCAGTAAAAAAGAAAATCAACGAACGTCGTTTTATCTTTTCAGCTATTTGATGTAAGTATGTATATGTATCTGTTGTCTTATTTTTAGGCTTTGAAATTGCCATTTCGCGCAACTGATGCAATAACATTTGATGATGTCGTTCACTACCTTTTTCTGGCGAATAGTAATCATACTTATCACTATAAATACTTAAACCAACAGCATCACGTTGCTTTTTTAAAATCTGCATTAATGCTGCCGAGGCTAATGCAGAAAATGCTATTTTGTTTAAACTATCAATGCTGAAGTCAGCTAGTTGTGGATAGTGCATTGAACTACTATTGTCAACAATTAGGTGACAACGCAGATTGGTTTCTTCATCATACCGTTTTGTATATAACCTGTCAGTTTTTGCAAACAACTTCCAATCTATATGTTTGGTACTTTCACCTTGATTATAAATTTTATGCTCTGCAAATTCTGATGAAAACCCATGAAATGGACTTTTATGCATACCAGCAATAAAACCCTCAACCACTTGTTTGGCCAAAAGTTCCAGATTTTTAAATCCACCAGCTTTATTAAGTTCTAATTGCAAATCCATACGAGACTAAACTAAAAAAGGTTTGTCGCATGGACAAACCTTTTATCATTTCTTTTAGAAAGTATTTTATAAAAGCGAATCAATCGCTTCAGTGTAAGCACTTTTTTGCGCAACACCTACTTGGCGTCCTACAACTTCTCCGTTTTGGAACACTAATACTGTTGGTATGTTTCTTACACCATATTTTGCAGCAAATTCTTGATTAGCATCTACATCTACCTTACCAACTAAAGCTTTCCCTTCATATTCATTACTAATTTCATCAATGATTGGTCCTACCATACGGCAAGGTCCACACCAAGCTGCCCAAAAATCAACCATTACAGGTTTATCACTTTTTAATACTGTTTCTTCAAATGTTGCATCTGTTATTTCTAATGCCATAATCTATAATTTAATATGTTCTACTTCTATTTGTTATGCAATATTAGTCAAAAAAAATGCCAAAGCTTACAACCTGACAATTTGTTTTCCTTATGCATGTATTGTTTCAGGTTATTTATTCTTAACGAGTAATAATGCATTAATTTAATTTATAAAACACATCCTGTTTTTCTAATTCATCTAATAATTCTTGAGATATTTTTATTTTCTGCCTTCTGCTCGGCATGTTTAATTTTATCTGCTCTTCATTATCATAAATCACAAAATTAAGTGCATTATCACCTTGATGAAGATTAAACAACTCTTTAAGACTTTGAATACGTTTTTCCTGAAGATCCGCAATATTTAGCTGTACAGAAAGTTTCTTTGCATAGGTATCCATAACATCATGCAACAACTGAAAACTATTAAACTGTAACCTTGGATCACTTTTCTTTCCTGTATCCCGATTCACCCAGCCTTCCCGAATAAAAACCTTAACATATACAAACGAATTTTTTAGAAGGAAATGTCGAAACTTTAAATATTCTTCACCAAAAATTCTAAATTCAAAACTATCTGTATAATCTTCTATCGTGAACAGAGCCCAACCTTTGCCTTGTTTACTCACACGATGCTGAACATCAGTAACAACGCCACCAAAGGTCATTTCACGATTTACATATTGCTCCAAATTATTAAACAACGCAATATTGGCATTACAAAAAGTTTTCATTTCAATTCTAAAATCATCTAATGGGTGACCAGAAATATAAATTCCCACGACTTCTTTTTCTCGTGCTAATTTTTCCATAGTTCCCCATTCTTCGCAAGGCGGCACCTCTGGTTCTGCAATTTGTACATCACTTGCTTCTCCAAATAAACTTACTTGTGCAGAATTTTCATTCTCTTGATGTTTTGCTCCATATTTAATAGCTTTTTCCAAAAAGGTAATACCATCACCATCATCATGAAAATACTGTGCACGATGCGTATTCTCAAAGCAATCAAAGCCTCCAGCTAATGCTAAATTTTCAAATGCTTTTTTATTGGCTGCACGTAAATCAATACGCTTTGCAAAATCGAAAATTGAATTATAATGACCATCTTTTTTACGGTTTTCAACAATGGTCATTACAGCACCATGACCCACACCCTTGATAGCTCCCATTCCAAACCGAACAGCATTGTCTTGGTTAACAGAAAATTTATAGTAACTCTCATTAATATCTGGGCCCAAAACATCCAATCGCATGCGCTTACATTCTTCCATAAAGAAAGTAACTTGCTTAATGTCATTCATATTATTAGAAAGCACAGCCGCCATATATTCTGCTGGATAATGTGCTTTTAAATAAGCCGTTTGATAAGCAATCCAAGCATAACAGGTTGAGTGTGATTTATTAAAGGCATAACTCGCAAAAGCTTCCCAATCTTTCCAAATTTTTTCTAAAACATCTCTTGGGTGTCCATTGGATTCACCACCATTTAAAAATTTCGGTTTTAATTTTTCAAGTAAGGCGAATATCTTTTTACCCATGGCTTTTCGAAGTACATCGGCTTCACCTTTAGTGAAACTGGCTAACTTTTGCGACAATAACATCACCTGCTCTTGATATACCGTAATACCATAGGTTTCTTTTAAATACTCCTCCATAGCTGGCAAATCGTAAACGATATCCTCACGACCATGTTTACGAGCGATAAAACTAGGAATGTATTCCATTGGTCCAGGACGATACAGCGCATTCATAGCAATTAAATCATCAAACACAGTAGGCTTCAAGTCCTTCATATGTTTTTGCATGCCAGGAGATTCGTATTGAAAAATACCTACAGTTTCACCTCTTTGGAAGAGCTCGTAAGTTGCTTCATCATCCAAGGGGAAGTTGTCAGGATCTAGTGTAATACCATGTTTCGCTTTAACAATCTTAACGGTATCTTTAATTAAAGTCAAAGTTTTTAACCCTAAAAAATCCATTTTTAACAATCCAGCATCTTCCACTACCGAGTTATCAAATTGAGTAACATATAGGTCGGAATCTTTGGCAGTTGCAACAGGAACAAAATTGGTAATATCATCTGGAGTGATAATAACACCACAAGCGTGAATACCCGTATTTCTGACCGAACCTTCCAATATTCGGGCTTGGTTTACAGTTTCTGCTTCTAAATCTTCACCATCTGAAATATTAAGTAACTGATTAACTTTTTCTAAATCTTCTGCACGGAATTTTTTACTTAATTCCTTTTCTTCCATGCCAAAAATCTTCCCAAGTTTAGACATGGTTGGGATTAATTTGGCAATTCTATCAGCATCAAACAATGGCAAATCTAAAACACGAGCGGTGTCACGTATGGAAGATTTGGCAGCCATGGTTCCGTAAGTGATAATTTGAGCTACTTGATTACTTCCATATTTATTAATAACATAATCCATAACGCGACCACGACCTTCATCATCAAAATCGATATCGATATCTGGCATACTCACTCGATCTGGATTTAAAAACCTCTCAAAAAGTAAATCGTATTTAATAGGATCAATATTAGTAATCCAAAGGCAATAAGCCACAACTGAACCAGCAGCTGAACCACGACCTGGACCAACTGACACATCCATATTTCTAGCTTCACGAATAAAATCTTCAACTATCAAAAAGTAGCCTGGATATCCTGTTTTTTCTATAACATCAAGCTCAAAATCTAAACGCTCTTTAATCTCATCGGTTAGTTCTCCATAGCGTTTTTTAGCACCTTCATATGTTAAATGTCTTAAAAAGGCATTCTCACCACGCTTACCGCCATCTTTTTCATCATTTGAATCCTTAAACTCATCTGGAATATCAAACTTTGGAAGCAAGACCTCTCTTGCTAGTTGGTATGGCTCTATTTTATCTACAACGTCTTGAATATTGCTAATAGCTTCAGGAATATCTTTAAAGAGTTCCTTCATGCCTTCAGAAGACTTAAAATAATATTCTTGGTTAGGCAATCCATAACGATAGCCTCGACCACGGCCAATTGGTGTTGCCTGCTTTTCACCATCCTTAACACAAAGTAGAATATCATGCGCATTAGCATCTTCTTTATCTACATAATATGTGTTGTTGGTAGCTACTAATTTAATATTATGCTTTTTAGAAAATTCGATTAAAACTTGATTCACGCGATTTTCATCCTCTTGATTATGACGCATAATCTCGATGTATAAATCGTCACCAAACTCTTGTTTCCACCAGAGTAAAGCTTCTTCAGCCTGATTTTCACCAACATTTAAAACCTTACTTGGCACTTCACCATACAAGTTTCCAGTAAGTACTAATAAATCTTCTTTGTATTGTTTTATGAGTTCCTTATCTATTCTAGGCACGTAGTAAAAGCCTTCGGTATAAGCTATAGACGATAATTTCGCTAAATTGTGATAGCCTTTTTTTGTTTTCGCTATTAAGACTACTTGATAACCGTTATCTTTTCTGGATTTGTCTTGGTGGTTTTCACAAACAAAAAACTCGCAGCCAATTATGGGCTTTATAGTTTTAGCTATTTGTGTTTCGCCTTTATCTTTAGCCGCTTTATTTTTTTCTTCTACAGATTTGTTGTGATTATTTATCTGCTTCACAAAATGAAATGCACCCATCATATTAGCATGATCAGTTAATGCTACAGCTGGCATACCATGTTTAACAGCTGCTGCAACTAAATTTGGAATGCTGATGGTTGATTGTAGAATAGAAAATTGCGAATGATTATGCAAATGAACAAAGTCAACCTCTTTAAGCTCGGAGATATTTTCTTTAATTTCTTGGTCAGAAATATCATTGGTTTGAGCTTGCTGTAACCGTTCGTGTATTTTTGCGCTAGCTTTTTTTAAATTAATATGCTTTAAGCCTATTAACTGAATTTCTTTAGGGTTAGCTTCAGAAAAATGTTTAAAATAATCCGGTTGAACATCAAGTTGTTCTTTGGTATATTCTTCACGTCTAACCAACTCCAAAAAGCAACGTGTTGTTGCTTCTACATCGGCAGTAGCATTATGAGCTTCGGCAAAGGGCTCGTTGAATAAAAACTCGTGTAATTCTGTAAGCGTTGGCAGCTTAAACTTACCACCTCTACCTCCTGGGATTCTACATAATTGAGCTGTATGCTCTGTACACGTATCTAACACGGGAAGTTCTTGTAAATGGTTGGCCACATCTTCTCGCACAAATTCAGCTCCCATAATATTGAGGTCGAAACCAACATTTTGTCCTACAACAAATTTTGTTTGATTTAAAGCTTTATTGAACTTATCTAAAACCTCTGTCAATGGCACACCATGTTGTTGTGCTAATTCTGTAGAAATACCATGTATTTTTTCAGCATCAAAAGGAATGTTGAATCCTTCAGGTTTAATCAAATAATCCTGATGATCAACACAATTACCCATGTCATCATGTAATTGCCAAGCTATCTGAATACATCTTGGCCAGTTATCAGTATCAGTTATTGGTGCATCCCAACGTTTTGGCAATCCCGTAGTTTCGGTATCAAAAATTAAATACATGTTAAAAATCTATCAATTAAAAGGTATCACAAAAGATTATAAACGAGCTTATAAAAATACATAGAAATACTTCTTTATTAAAGTGAAGTTATAAACAGTTGTAAACAAAAAAACGCAACCATAAGGTTGCGTTTAACATTCTATCTTAAAATGTAATTATGACACTAATTCTTCATGAACTTTTTCAGTATTAATAGCTGCTTGAATAGCATTTTTTTGCTTAATCAACAACGAATCAATACTTGGCGGCAACGTTCTGTCGTTAAGAATTTCTTTATATTCTTCGAGACTAGCTTCCTCTCCACGTATAGCTTCTTCTAAAATAGCTTCTTCATCATTTGATGTAAATAATGATTTTAGGCTCATCCAATTTCTATGCATCGCACCTTTGAAACTTCCTGAATCTTCAGGTATTTCTCCATAACGCAGAATTTCAGTTCGCAATTCTTTAGCAAATTGGCTTCGTTCAGTTGCGCGACGCTTAAAGAACATTTTTAATTCTGGAGAATCTACATTCTCCATAGCATTTAAATAGCCTTTTTCAGCATCATAATTTTTAATTAATAATTCGTTTAACTTGTTTGAAATTTCTTCTGAATACTTCATAATCTTACTTTTCATTTAAATTTCAATAAATTCTTTATAGATGCGTATTGTTTCACATCTTCCACAACAGTATAACAGAAATACGTGCTCAAGTCAAGTATTATATCACTTTAATGATAAACTTTAATAGTATTTAACAACAAACGCGACCAATTGGTCGCGTTTGTTAAATATTTTAAGATTTAAATTATTACTGACAGTCTCCAAGACCATTAATGATAATTTGTAAAGGACTATTTGCACCGCCACCACCACAAGTGGCAATTTGCTGTTGTAAGGCTGCTTTATAAGCCAAACATACTTCAGTATATTGCGGACTACTGGGGTCTGTATTATTGTAAAGTTCTTCTGCAGCTTGAGCTTCAGCTACAACATCGTCACAAGAATCTAAACCACCTCCCAAATTATACAGTGGAACATCAAAAAATACACCTTGACTAAAATTAACCGTTTTCAATCCGTCTTGTGAGAACGCATTAAACCAAAAACGGCCTGAAACTGAAGTAGCTGTTACTTGAGTAATTTCAATTTCTCCATCTGGTGGATATAATGAAAATTCTGGGTTGGGCACAAAATTCGTTGAATAACTAATTTGATCAAAAATTAAATATTCTGCTTTACTAGAACTTCCTCTACCGAGATATTTAGCTCCTAATTCTAGATTAGGGACAGTAAAATATAACCCATCATTGCCGTTTTTACCAACAATAACAATTCTGCCAGCATTATTATACCGAACCTCATAAGAAGTTGCTCGCCATAAATTACCATCCTTTTTCCCTTGTACGGCTGGCGTGTTAAATTTTATTTCATCACTACAACTTAAAATTGTCACCAAAACCAGCATTAAAACACTTATTCTCTTCATAGTACATATATTTAGGAACTCAAAAATAATATAAAAAACGTAATAAGTTAGAATTTTACTTAACTATTTAAAAATCAAAAAAAATATAGTATCTTTGCGCACTTATTAATAATCGAGGTCGAGAACCTCACTAATTAATTTTTATGTCAGTTAAAATTAGATTACAAAGACACGGTAAAAAAGGAAAACCTTATTACTGGATTGTTGCAGCAGATGCAAGAGCAAAAAGAGATGGTAAATACCTTGAGAAAATTGGTGCTTACAATCCAAACACAAACCCAGCAACTATTGAATTAGATGTCGATGGTGCTGTAAAATGGTTACAGGATGGCGCACAGCCAACCGATACGGCTAGAGCAATTTTATCTTATAAAGGTGCTTTGCTTAAAAATCATTTAGCAGGTGGCGTTAGTAAAGGTGCTTTAACAGAAGAACAAGCTGAAGAAAAATTCAAAGCTTGGCAAGAAGAGAAAACTGGAAAAGTTGAAGCAAAAACTGAAGATTTAGCAAAAGCTGAAGCGGAAGCTAAAGCCAAAGCTTTTGAAGCAGAAAAAGCAGCTAACGAAGCGCGTATTGCAGCCAACACTCCTGTTGTTGAGGAAGTTGCTGAAGAAGCAAGTGAAGATACACCAGAAGTTGAAGCTGAAGCTTCAAACGAAGAGGAGTAAAATATTTTATTTCATACCTTTGAACCCAGACTAAAAAGTCTGGGTTTTTTATTTTAAAATATGAAAAAAGAAGATTGTTTTTACTTAGGTAAAATTGTAAAAAAATACAGCTTTAAAGGGGAATTACTAATTAAACTAGACACTGACGAACCTGATTTATATGAAAGCCTAGACGCGTTGTTTATTGATTTAAGAAATAATTTAGTGCCTTTTTTTATTGAGTCCTCACAACTTCATAAATCTGATTTATTACGTGTAAAATTTGAAGATGTAGACACAGAAGCTGATGCTGATGCTTTAATAAAAAGTGACATTTATTTGCCTTTGGAATTTTTACCAAAACTAGATGATGATAAGTTCTATTTCCATGAAATTATAGGTTTTCAGGTTATTGATAAAACTCATGGTAATATTGGGACAATAAAATCGGTTAACGATTCAACAGCGCAAGCCTTGTTTGAAATAGATAAAGATGGTATTGAAATTTTAATTCCAATGAATGATGAATTCATTTCAAAAGTCGACAAAACCAAAAAGGAAATTTTGGTAAACACACCAGAAGGATTGATAGACCTTTACCTTGAATAATTATGTCCGAATTCAAATTCAAACAATTTACCATAAATCAAGACCGTTGCGCCATGAAAATTGGCACAGATAGTATGCTGCTGGGCGCATGGACATCAGTCAATCACAACCCATTTAATGTGCTCGATATTGGTACTGGCACAGGAATTTTAAGTCTTATGATAGCTCAACGTAGTCATGCTGAACAAATTGAAGCTATAGAAATTGATGATGATGCTTTTGAACAGTGTGTTGAAAATTTTGAGCAATCACCTTGGAACGATAGACTTTTTTGCTTTCATGCTTCCTTATTTGAATATATCGAAGCTGTAGATGAAAAGTTTGACCTCATTATTTGCAATCCACCCTTTTATTCTGAAGACTATAAAACACAAAACAAATCTAGGAATTTAGCACGTTTTAGTGATGCCATGCCTCTAGAGCATATTATTTTTGCAGTTATCAACTTCCTTTCTGAAAACGGGAAATTTTCCATTATTGTTCCTTATAAAGAAGAAGAAATCGTTATTGAAGAAGCTAGCCTGATTAAATTATTTCCAAATAGAATTTTACATGTAAAAGGAAATCCTAATTCAGAAAAAAAAAGAAGCCTGATTGAATTCTCATATAAAAAAAACAAAGTGAATACAGAGGTTCTAGTTATCGAGACTGAACGGCATCAGTACACGCAAGATTATATAAATCTCACCAAAGATTTCTACTTAAAAATGTAAGGTTTTAGTCATGACGCTTGTTCCACTTCATCAATACATAAAAAGGTATGCCTAATACCAATAGAATAAATCCGTAGAAAACCGTTTCCTGTCCAGAACCAAAAATTGCCCATAGTGAATACGAAAAGCCCAAACCACCTAAAACAAAAGTTTTTACCCAGTTTTGCAGATGAACTTTCTTCTCAATCAGGATCAGAATGTAAGCTGCCGCAGTAAAGAGATAAGGTACCAAAGCCACAAACACGACGATATCTACAATGAACTTAAATTGATCAACAAGGCCTTCTGATAAATTCATAAGCAGCACACCTGTTGTCAACAAACTACCTATTATCAGACCCATAGCTGGCGCTCCTTTTTCATTTTCTTTCTTGAATACCTTGGGAAACAATCCATCCTTTGCAGTTGCCAAAGGAACTTGTCCAGTAACCATAATCCAACCATTTAAAACACCCAAACCAGATATTATGACACCTATGGCCACAAAATAACCGCCAAATTCACCCGCAATTATTCGGGCTGCTTCGGCAAAAGGCGCTGCTGATGTTTGCAACCTATCAATAGGTAAAATACCAAAAAGCACCACAGTTCCTAAAATATAAACGCTTGCAGTTATTATAGTTCCCATCATAGTCGCTTTTGGAATAGTCTTTTCCGGATTCCTAATACTTTGCGAAGGGATGGTAGCACATTCAAGACCGAGAAAAGCATATAGTGTTAGTGCTGCAACCATTGGGAATGTGGCAAAATCACTTTCGGACGTTAAATTAAATGCCGGGAAGTTATCAATACTAAAAAAGAAAGCTCCAACAACAATTACAAAAACTAATGGTAACAGTTTGAGTACGGTTGTAACAACCTGCACCCTTCCCGACTCCTTGATTCCTTGTGTATTTATCCAAGTAAAAGCCCAAATCAATCCCAATCCAATAACAACTTTGTAAAGCGTATTGGTTTCCAAAACAGGAAAAAAGAAACTCAATGCCCCGATGATGGCAACAGTCAAAGCCGCATTACCAATCCAACAGGACAGCCAATAGCCCCAAGCAATTAAAAACCCCATAAAATCACCAAAAGCAGCTTTTGGATAAGCATAAGGGCCGCCGCCCTTTTTGATGATCTTACTAAAATTACTGAATATTTTCGCCAGAATCAAAGCGCCAATTGTTGTAAAAACCCAACCTAGCAAACTTATGCTACCGTATTTAGACAAGGCAGCTGGCAAGATAAAAATCCCTACACCTATCATATTTCCAATGACAATGCAGGTTGCGGTGACCAAACCTATTTTAGGGGGAATTTTGCTCATTTTTATATCTGAATAACGATTTTTGACTAATTAATAAAAATGAGGCAGGTTAAATGTACAATTAAAATATTTCTAATGAAATCTTTCACCTTTTTATATGTATTTGGTTAAATTTGGCCAGACTTAAAAATTCGATTAAAAATGAAGCCAGACTTATTTGAAGCACCTGATTATTATAATTTAGACGAACTGTTAACTGATGAACATAAGTTGGTTCGTGATGCAGCCAGAGAATGGGTAAAACGTGATGTATCTCCTATTATTGAAGAATACGCACAAAAAGCTGAATTCCCAGAACAAATTATTGGAGGTCTTGCCGAAATAGGTGCCTTTGGACCATATATTCCAGTAGAATATGGTGGCGCAGGATTAGATCAAATTTCTTATGGATTAATTATGCAGGAAATTGAGCGTGGTGATTCAGGTGTTCGCAGTACGGCTTCGGTGCAATCATCGTTGGTGATGTACCCAATTTGGAAATATGGCAATGAAGAACAACGTCAAAAATATTTACCAAAATTAGCATCTGGAGAGTGGATGGGATGCTTTGGATTAACTGAACCCGATCATGGTTCTAATCCAGGAGGTATGGTAACAAACTTTAAAGACATGGGAGACCATTATCTTTTAAATGGTGCTAAAATGTGGATTTCTAATGCGCCTTTTGCACAAGTTGCTGTTGTTTGGGCAAAAGATGAAAGCGGCCGTATTCACGGATTAATTGTTGAACGTGGCATGGAAGGATTTACAACACCAGAAACTCATAATAAATGGTCACTACGTGCAAGTGCAACTGGGGAGTTAATATTTGACAATGTGAAAGTACCAAAAGAAAACTTATTACCTAACAAATCAGGACTTGGTGCTCCACTAGGGTGTTTAGATTCTGCACGCTATGGTATTGCTTGGGGAGCCATTGGAGCAGCAATGGATTGCTATGATACCGCTTTACGATATAGTAAAGAACGTATGCAGTTTGGCAAGCCAATAGGTCAGTTCCAATTACAACAAAAGAAATTAGCCGAAATGATTACTGAAATCACCAAAGCTCAATTATTAACATGGAGGCTTGGTGTGCTACGTAATGAAGGCAAAGCTACATCAGCTCAAATATCCATGGCGAAACGCAATAATGTGGATATGGCTATAAACATTGCTCGTGAAGCCAGACAAATGTTAGGTGGTATGGGTATTACCGGTGAATATAGTATTATGCGTCATTCTATGAATTTAGAAAGTGTGATTACTTATGAAGGCACACATGATATTCATTTACTGATTACTGGCTTGGATATTACTGGTTTGAATGCTTTTAAATAAATAGTAAATTCTAAAAACATTATAAAGCGAATCATTGTGGTTCGCTTTTTTTATGGACTTTTGTTTACATTTACTATATGTTTTCCAGTAAAAAACGATTAAATAAAGCCTACAAAGAATCTCCTATTGTTGAATTTGATGATTCTAGTAAGTTTATTTTATTTAGTGATTGTCATAGAGGTGATAACAGTTTCGCTGATGATTTTGCCAATAACCGCAATATATACTTTCATGCTTTAAAGCATTATTATGCTGAAGGTTTTACATACTGTGAATTGGGCGATGGCGACGAGCTTTGGGAGAATCTAACCTTTAAATCTATATTCGAAGCTCATAAAAATGTTTTTTTATTATTAAAGGCTTTCCATCAAAATAAACGTTTGCATTTACTATATGGGAATCATGATATGGTTTACAAGGATCAAAAATATGTTGAGAAACATTTATCTATTTATTTTGAACCAATAACGGGAAAAGATGAAGAACTTTTTAAAAACCTAACATATCATGAAGGGTTAGTTTTAAAACACAAAAAAACACAACAACGGCTTTTTTTAACCCATGGTCATCAAGCTGATTGGTGGAATTATACATTTTGGAAATGGAGCCGATTTATGGTTCGAGTACTCTGGAAACCATTAAATGTCATGGGCATTGCTGACCCAACGAGTCCTGCTAAAAATTATAAGGAGCTTATTAAAGTTGAACGACGCATTAAAAAATGGATTATTAATAACAATAATCTCATCACAATTGTTGGGCACACTCACAGACCACGTTTCCCTGAGCCAGGTGACATTGCCTTTTTTAATGATGGTAGCTGTGTTCATCCCAGAAGTATAACTGGAATAGAAATTGAAAATGGTGAAATATCCTTAATTAAATGGCAAATTGCCACAACCGATGATGGTACACTTAAAATAGTAAGAGTCCTTTTGGAAGGACCTCAAAAATTAATAGACTATAAAACGGATTAAATTTCTGGAGCGAGTTCAACCTCCAGACCTTCCATATCAGGATTAATTTGTAATTGGCAACCTAACCTACTATTATCCTTTACATTAAATGCTTCAGACAACATAGCTTCTTCATCATCTTGCATTTCAGGTAATTCATGATCAGACAACACATAGCATTGGCATGATGAGCACATAGCCATTCCGCCACAAATTCCAATGGTGCCTTCAGGAGCTAATTCATATGACCTAACAACTTCCATCAAATTCATAGCCATATCTGTTGGTGCCATAACCTCATGCTTTAAACCATCTCTATCAATTATTTTTATGTTAATGTCTTGTTCCATTACTCTATAGCTTTTACAACAGCCTTTGGCGCTTCTTTTCTAGTCCCATCAAAACCATCTACACCACTAACCGTTGTGTATTTTAAAACATACCGTTTTCCAGGATTAATAATTTGATAAGCAGCTTGACACATTAAAGTAGCCTCGTGAAACCCACAAAGAATCAACTTAAGCTTTCCTGGATACGTGTTCACATCACCTATGGCAAAAATCCCAGGTATATTGGTTTGATAATCTAATGCGTTATTTACTTTTATAGCATTTTTTTCAATCTCCAGACCCCAATTTGCAATAGGTCCCAATTTAGGAGATAAACCAAACAGTGGAATAAAATGATCGCACTCAATCTCAAATTCTTTTTCAATATGCTCGGCTTGAGAAACAACAACTGCTTTCACGTGATGATGCCCTACAATTCCTGTAACTTCAGCAGGCGTAATTAAATTTATCTTACCTAAATTTTTTAATTCCTGAACTTTTTCAACAGAATCTAAATGTCCTCTAAATTCGTTTCGTCTGTGAATGAGCGTTACCTCGCTTGCCACATCACTCAAAAAAATACTCCAGTCTAATGCCGAATCGCCACCGCCTGCTATTACCACCTTTTTATTGCGATACATTTCAGGCTCTTTTATCATATATTCAACACCTTTATCTTCAAAATCAGCTATGTTATGAATTAAAGGTTTACGTGGTTCAAAACTCCCCAAACCACCAGCAATAGCAACTACAGGTGCATGATGTTTTGTTCCTTTATTGGTTGTTACTATAAACGTACCATCTTCCTGTTTATCTATTGTTTCTGCGCGCTCTCCAAGAGTAAATCCTGGTTCAAATTGTTTACATTGTTCTAACAATTTATCTGTTAAATCACCTGCTAAAATTTCTGGATAAGCTGGAATATCATAAATGGGCTTTTTAGGATATATTTCTGAACATTGTCCTCCTGGTTGAGGTAATGCATCAATAAGATGACATTTAAGTTTTAAAAGCCCTGCCTCAAATACAGTAAACAAACCTGTTGGACCAGCTCCAATTATAAGTATATCTGTTTTAATCATGAATTGTAAGTTTCGAAAACAAAGTTATTATTTACTTTAATTATTAAATGTGACATAAGTCACATTCGTAAAAAAATTAAGCTTCAACATTAATAACTTGTTCTATTTGTGGCGCATACTTTTTTATGGTCATTTCTACACCAGATTTTAGTGTCATTTGATTAACACTACAACCCACACATGCACCTTGAAGTTGGACTTTGACCAATTTATCATTTTCAATAGAAAGCAATGAAATATCACCACCATCACTCTGTAGAAAGGGACGAATCTCATCCAATGCTTTTTCTATATTTAATTTTAGTTCTTCTGTATTCATGTTTTATTTTTTAACAGCTGAACATCCAGCCATGGTCGTTATTTTTATTGCTTCAGTAGGTGGCAAGTTATCATTTCTTCTAACCAGCTCTTGAACAACATGCTGCGTTAAAGTCTCAAACGCTTGTTCTAAAACAGTAGCTGTCTGTAAAGCTGCTGGTCGTCCTATATCACCAGCCTCACGAATACTCTGCACCAAAGGTAATTGCCCTAAAAATGGCACTTGTAAATCTTCAGCTAAATTTTTGGCACCTTCTTTTCCAAAGATATAGTATTTATTATCTGGTAACTCTTCTGGTGTAAAGTAAGCCATATTCTCAATGATGCCTAAAACAGGCACATTAATACTTTCCTGCTGAAACATGGCAACGCCTTTTTTAGCGTCAGCCAAAGCAACATTTTGAGGCGTACTAACAACAACAGCGCCAGTTATTGGTAATGATTGCATGATACTTAAGTGAATATCACCCGTTCCAGGAGGTAAATCAATAAGCATAAAGTCTAACTCACCCCAATGGGCATCAAAAATCATTTGGTTTAAAGCTTTGGCAGCCATAGGTCCTCTCCAAACAACAGCTTGGTTTGGTTGCGTAAAAAACCCTATAGATAAAACCTTTACACCATAATTTTCAATGGGTTTCATTTTAGACTTTCCGTCAACATTGACCGCTAGAGGTTTTTCATTTTCAACGTCAAACATAATGGGTACTGAAGGTCCGTAAATGTCAGCATCCAAAATACCGACTTTAAAGCCCATTTTAGCCAAGGTGACAGCCAAATTAGCCGTTACTGTAGATTTACCAACTCCGCCTTTTCCTGAAGCTACAGCTATAATATTTTGAATACCAGGAATTTCTTTCCCTTTAATGACATTATTTGCCTGTTTTGTAGGCGCATCAACCTTAACATTTACGGTGATTTTTGCTTTTTCATAGACCTTATCATGAATAGTTTTCATGATATCTACCTCTGTTTTCTTTTTGGCTTGCAAACTAGGGTTGGCGATGGTAATATCTACAATGACTTCATCACCAAATGTCACCACATTTTTAACGGCACCACTTTCTACCATGTTTCGCCCTTCACCAGGAGCCGTTATAGTTTCAAGCGCCTTAAATATATCTTGTTTGTTTAATTTCATTTTCTTGAGACAAAAGAACAAAGACAAAAGAGCAAAGACATGTGTTTATAGCGTAAATTCCTTTTTCTCTATTCTTATTTCTGTTTTAATTAAGAATCATTCTAAAGTGCAAATATACAGTGAATTGTTTAGATTTTGAAACGCTTTTATTGAAATGATTTATACAACAATTCAAGTCATTTATAGTGTTGCTATTTTTATTTGTATATTTAATTACTTATTAATCAACCACATGAAAAAACTTTACATTTTTACCGCAGCCCTATTATTTTCTTTTTCCCTACAAGCGCAGATAATTAATATACCTGACGCTAATTTTAAGAATGCTTTGACCAGTACAATTTGTTGTAATACTGGTGTTGGCGCATGGACTGATGCAGATTTTAATAATGACGGGGAAATTCAAACAAGTGAAGCCTTACAAATTGTTTCTATGAATGTTGATAATGAATCTATAACATCATTATTGGGCATTGAGTCATTTACGAATTTAGAAAGCTTACGTTGTAACGATAACCAAATAACTAGTTTAGACTTAAGTAATTTAATAAACTTAAGTTATTTGTATTGCGAAAATAATGACCTGAATTCTTTGGATTTAAGCGGTTTGGAAAATATGATAAATTTGAATTGCCGTGATAATCAATTAACAAGTTTAGAATTAGGTGGATTGGTCAATATCGAAGAATTGAATTGTCGTAATAATCAACTATCGGTTTTAAATATTGCTGATTTTACTAATTTAAAACGTTTATACTGCCAAGATAATTTACTGGAAAATTTAACTATTCCTAATTCAATTGAACTTTTGAACGTTGATTGTAATAATAATCAACTAACATCCTTACAAATAAATGCTTCGGATTTTTCTAGTTTGGATTGCAGCAACAACTTATTAACATCTTTAAATCTTTCCTCTATGGAAAGTTTAAATAGCTTAACCTGTAATAATAATCAATTAACTTCTTTAGATGTTTCTACAATGACAACTTTAAATAGTTTAATCTGCCAAGACAATCAGTTAACTTCTTTAATTTTAGGAAATTTAAATATTAACCAGATAGTGTGTGGAAACAATCTGTTAACCGAATTAACTGTAAATTCTACAACACTTTATAATTTGAGTTGTAATAACAATCAATTAACTGTGTTAAACATCAACAATGCGCCTAATCTTCATTACTTATATTGTGGTAATAATTTATTGACTTCTTTAGATTTTTCAAATCAATCTTCATTTGGGACATTAGATTGCAGCAATAATAACCTAACTACGTTAGACGTATCAAATTTGCAATCCATTGAAGATTTAATTGTTGATAATAATGAACTGACTTCAATTAACCTTTGTCCCATAACATGGGAAACTTTAAGTGTTAGAAATAATTTTCTAACTGAAATAGACATCAGCAATAGTCCAAATCTTGAGGGTATTTTTTGTGAAAATAATTTACTCACCTCTTTGGACATCAGTAATAACAGTTCACTAATAAACTTATATGCCAGTGATAATGAATTTACCTCCTTAAATTTTGGTAATGCAGAAAGTCTAGCTTGGGAATATGATGTTTTTTTTGATGGAAACCCAAATCTTTCGGTAGTGTGTACCATAGAAGAAAATTTTGATCAGGTACAAAACAAATTAACTGAGTTTGGGTATACGGATGTTGCTATTTCATCTTATTGTTCCTTTGAGCCAAATGGAGAATACTATATTGTACAAGGCGAAACTACTTTTGATTCTAACAATGATGGCTGTGATGTTAGTGATATTGCCATGCAAAATGTTAATTACAATATTACCAGTAACTCCATAAATGATAGTTTTATATCAAACACCGATGGAACGTTTACATTGTATATAGATTCCGGTTCTCATACCATCGCACCCAATTTTGAAAACCCAGAATATTATTCGGCTTCTCCAAGTAGTCTTACCGTCAATTTTCCGTCTGACACCAGTCCTTTTGTTCAAGATTTTTGTGTGACAGCTAATGGCTCTTATCACGACTTGGAAGTTGCTGTGTTGCCTTTGGAAGGTGCGCGTCCTGGTTTTGATACAGACTATAAAATAGTATACAAAAACAAGGGTACAACCACACTTTCTGGCAGTGTAGATTTAACCTTTCAGGATGATATTATGGACTTTGTTTCTGCTACTCCTTCTCAAGATGCACAAACTGGTGGTATGTTAAGTTGGAATTTTACAGATTTAGCACCTTTTGAAGTTCGTGAAATTACATTCACAATGGGTCTTAATGCTCCAACCGATACACCTCCCGTTAATGGCGATGATATTTTGGTTTATGAAGCATCTGTTAACCATTCTGAAACTGATGAGACACCTGATGACAATACAGCAGTCTTTAATCAAACCGTTGTTAACTCTTTTGACCCCAATGACAAAACCTGCCTGAAAGGTGATTATATTACACCTGAAGAAGTTGGTAAGTATGTGGACTATCTGATTCGTTTTGAAAATACGGGAACAGCCAGTGCTGTGAACATCGTGGTAAAGGATGATATCGATATTACCAAGTATGACCTATCTACACTGGTGCCTTTGCATGCTAGTCATGACTTCTTTGCTCGTATAAAAGATCAAGGCAATGACCATTACATTGAGTTTATCTTTGAGGATATCAATCTGCCTTTTGATGATGCCAACAACGATGGCTATGTGGCCTTTAAAATCAAAACACTCGAGACTCTGGTGTTGGGAGATTCCTTTGACAACAATGCTGAAATTTACTTTGATTATAATTTCCCTATCATTACAGATGAAGCCACCACAACTGTGGCTGCCTTAAGTATTGATGAGTTTGGATTCGCTGATAATGGTATGGTATTATATCCGAATCCGACGACCAATATTTTGAATTTAGAATCAAAACAGCCTATCGAACATGTCACAATTTTTGACATTTCTGGTAGAACGGTTCAAGAGATTGCTGTTTTAGGGACAAAACACAAACTGGAAATTTCTACTGAAAAACTTATTCCAATGACTTATTTCGTGAAAATTGAAACCGAAACAGGTGAATCTGTTAGAAAAGTGATTAAAAACTAAAGTTATTGTAAATCGTGTTATTTAACAACTAGTTTTTTAATTTCTGTTTGACTCCCTTGGTTTATCCTTAAAAAATAAACGCCTTGTTTCAAATTTGAAACATCTAAAGTTTTATTCTTTAACGCTTTTGTTAAGATATTTTTCCCTTCAAGATTATAAACAATCACATTAACCGAGTCGTCATTAAGAGTTGAAAATGTCACAAAATCAGATGTTGGATTAGGATAAATTTTAAATGAGTAAAAGGTATTTTCTTTGGTTGAAAGGGGTTGACAATTTTCGTCAACATAAACAAATCTCGTTTCTGATACTGTGCAACCAGCAGGACAGTCTCCACCATATAAGGTAAAAGTGAATAAATAATTATTTTCAGTAGTATTATATTGGACAGTAATATCACACACTGACACATCTTCTCCTGAAATAGTATAGGGAATTCCTGTGTAATTAAATCTTAAATCAAAATCTTGTACATAAACATCAGCATATTCTACATTTTCAACAACTTCAAAATCATCTATTAAAGCATATAAGTTTAAAAAGTCAAATCCAGTTTTAAGAAAAAATATAGTACATGAACAGGTGTTGAATTCCCAAAAATCATCTACAGTAAATTGGTAGGTGGTCATTAAGTTATCTAGTTCAGGAATTCCTGAAATACCTGTGTTTTTAAACCCTTCTACCCAAGGCAAAGCAGTAGGAACACGAAACACCAATGTCTTGTATTCAATAGGATACATATACTCTTGATTGACATGAAAGTTAAAATCGTTAAACAGCATATCTATATCACTATCATTATTTGGGTTTTCATAAATCCCTGACAATAGTTCAAGATAGGGTGTCACTCTGCCTTCGGGAAGAAACGGATTATCATAATCGGGATCTGATGAATCTGCTAAAATATCTCTTAATGCCAAAATTTTAGCGTCCAAAGTATAGTTGTCTTCAATATAAGTATTAATATGGCATTGCGCTACTGCACTAAAGCCAAACAAACCAAGCAACCAAAAAAGTATCATCCTCATGCAATAAATATAAGCATTTTTATATCTCTTTGGACGGATCCCAAAACAGGGTTTCAAAATCTTGTATTTGATTATCTATAACCAAAACATCTTCACTTTCCAATAATTGTTGCATGAGGTTGGTACCATCAAAATGGTGCTTGCCAGTCAGCAAACCATGCCTGTTTACAACGCGATGAGCAGGCACATCTTTACCACTAGACCCATTCATAGCATAGCCCACCATTCTGGCACTTTTGGCAGCACCAAGAAATTTTGCAATAGCACCATAACTCGTTACACGACCAGAAGGAATTTGACGAGCTACTTCATATACTTTTTCAAAGAAATTTAATGTTTCGGCTTTCATTAGAGTTCTTTAATAATATTAATCAAAGTAATAATAGCTATGGCCGCAGTAATGATTCCTATTAAAAGATTCATGCTCTTTTGAGAAGTCATTTTAGTGCCTTTTATTTTCTCAAAGAAAAACATATAAATATATAAGGCTACAAAAGCTCCTGAACTAGCGCCAGCTACATAGGCAGTAATTCCGGTATTATCAAAATCTAACCAGCCAAATGAAGCTATGGTAATAGCTATATAAGCTTGAAAAGGAATGGGAAAAACATTGATACTTGACAAAAACACCCCTTGAAAAAAACGACTGGATTTACTTTTTACATCAACACTTTCGTCATTTTTATCTGTCGTTTTTGCAATGAATAAAAAATAAATACTGATAAGAACAAAAATAACAAAAGCAACTCGTTGCAGGACATCAATAACATCAGGGTGCTTATTTAAATATCTAGCAAAAACCGTGGCTATTAATGCTTGAAAAATAATAACAAAACAAGCTCCCAATGAAAAGGTGATACCACGAGCATGCCCATCCTTTAAGCTAATTTTGGCAGCTGTCATATTTAATAAACCTGGTGGCAATGTGGCCAAAAATGTTGCAACAAATCCTGATAAAAATACAACTGTTATATTCAAGAGTCTTTGATTTTAAACCTAATATACGTAATTGGTTTGTTTTGTTCTAAATATTGACTCTCGTAAAAGGTTTGAATACTGGTCACTTCTTCTGGACTACCTTCCTGTTTATATACATTATGGTTGGCGTACAAAACTTCATGACCTTCGCCATGCAATAACCCTAAAGTATAACCATGCATAAACTCACTATCCGTTTTAAGGTTTACTATGCCATCAGGCTTTAATATGGTTTTGTAACGTTTTAAAAACTCTGAATTGGTCATGCGATGTTTTGTGCGCTTGTACTTTATTTGCGGGTCAGGAAACGTAATCCAAATTTCATCTACTTCGTTGGCTGCAAAAGCATAGTCTATCAGTTCAATTTGAGTTCTCAAAAACCCAACATTTTCTATCTTTTCTTCAACAGCTGTTTTTGCTCCTCGCCAAAAACGAGCCCCTTTTATATCAATACCAATAAAATTTTTGTTAGGATATTTTTTGGCCAACGAAACAGAATACTCACCTTTACCACAACCAAGTTCCAATACAATTGGATTTTCATTTTTAAAAAAATCGCTATTCCAGTTACCTTTTAAATCGAATCCAATATTAACTAATTGATCTCTTGTTGGCTGTACCACATTATCAAAAGTCTCGTTTTCCTTAAAGCGTTTGAGTTTATTTTTACTTCCCACTGAATTATTTAATAATTTATAAAAGTTTGGGTAAAATTACGGAAATATGTTGAAGCAGATATATGCTTACCTTTGTTTTTAATGGCTCACAAAAAACGTATTTTAATAGCACCTCTAAATTGGGGATTAGGGCATGCAACAAGATGTATTCCTGTTATTAATGCGCTTATTAATCATGACTTTGATCCCATTATAGCCAGCGATGGAGCAGCCTTAGAATTATTAAAAAAAGAATATCCTAATTTAACATGCTTAACTCTACCGTCTTACAATATCACTTATTCCAAAATAGGCAAGCTATTTAAATACAAACTATTAAAAGACTCGCCTAGAATTCTGAAAAACATACAGGCTGAAAAAAAAGCTACTTCACAAATTGTTGAGAACTATAACATTTCAGGAATTATATCTGACAATAGATTTGGTGTTTATTCTAAAAAAGTATCATCAGTATTTATTACCCATCAATTACAAGTGTTGAGTGGTAGCACCACATGGTTGAGCACTAAAATGCATGAAAAAATTATTCGGAAATTTAATGAATGTTGGGTTCCTGATTATAGAGAAGAACCCAACTTAAGTGGTAAATTAGGTCATGTTGACGCATCAGACATGAAGTTAAGATACATAGGGCCTGTAAGTCGTTTTAAAAAAGCTGCTTTACCAATTACATATGATATTATGGTTTTGTTATCCGGTCCAGAACCACAACGCAGCATTTTAGAGCAAAAACTCACAATTGAATTACAACAATATTCAGGAGCAATATTATTTGTAAAAGGGCTAGTTGAAAGAGAGATTAAAAAAGAGAGTCAAGGCAATATTACCTTCTACAACTACATGACCAGTAATTTACTTGAAGACTCTTTGAACAGCAGTGAACTGGTAATCTCACGATCTGGTTATACCACTATTATGGATTTTGCAAAATTAGGGAAGAAAGCCTTTTTTATTCCTACACCTGGACAATTTGAACAAGAATATTTAGCAGACCTCTTAAGTAAAAACAAACTTGTACCTAGTTGTAATCAAGACGAGTTTTCAATTCAAAAGCTTGATGATATAACTGAATTTAATGGCCTTAAAACTTTTGATTATGAAATAAATTACAAGGAATTATTCAGCCTTTTCCAAACTGAATGAAAATTCACTGCCTACGTCAACTTCACTTTCAATATAAATACGTTCGTTGTGTGCTTCAATAATGTGCTTTACAATTGAAAGCCCAAGACCAGAGCCTCCTTCTTTTCTTGACCCACTTTTATCAACACGATAAAAGCGTTCAAAAATTCTTTTTAAGTGTTCATTG
Source organism: Hanstruepera ponticola (assembly GCF_012931685.1). Lineage (GTDB taxonomy): Bacteria > Bacteroidota > Bacteroidia > Flavobacteriales > Flavobacteriaceae > Hanstruepera > Hanstruepera ponticola. The sequence continues at coordinate 1,068,513 of NZ_JABANC010000001.1, read as the reverse complement.
GCTATACCTTCACCATTATCAGTCACTCTTACTATAACTTTGTTTTTGATGAGATTTTCAATACTCACTTCTGTGGTACCTTTTTCTCGGCCATATTTAATGGAATTAACTATTAGATTGGTCAATACTTGCTGCATACGTTCTTTATCAGCAAATACCATAATAGGTTTGGAATAATCCATGTCAAAGGTTAAGGAAATCTTCTTTTTGGCAGCTTTCATTTCCAGTAAATCAAAAACACTTTGAATAAGCTCAACAATGTCAAATGATTCTTTATTCAAACTTAAATCACCAACTTCCAACTTGGTAATCATATCCAAGTCCTTTACAATATAAATGAGTCGTTCAACACCTTTATTGGCTCTATTTAAATATTTAGTTCGAATTTTTTTGTCTTCAATAGCGCCATCTATTAAAGTAAGTAAGTAACCTTGCACAGTAAATAATGGTGTTTTTAATTCGTGCGATACATTTCCTAAAAATTCCTTTCGGTACTCTTCTCTAACCTTTAAAGTTTCTATCTCTAGCTTTTTATCTTTAGCATACTTATCAATTTCTCTTGTAAGCGTTGCCATATCAGTCGTGATGGGTTGATTTCTTAATGTTGTAGCTTCAAGAAGTGTTAAATCGTCATATATTTTTTTTACTCTTCTATAGATAAAGCGTTCAACTCGATACTGAATTGTAATAAATGAAAGTAACCAAAACACGAGTAACAGTGGTATAACTATCCAACTTAAGGTATTGGTGAAATATAAAAAAACACTCAATAGGAGTGTTAAGATTATAGATAAATAGAGCGATGTCTTAATCGCAAACTTATACGTTTTTTTGATTTTTTGCATTAGTCAACAAACTTATAACCAACGCCTTTCACAGTTTTAAACGATTTGTCTCCTATCTTTTCCCTGAGCTTCCTAATATGAACATCAATGGTCCGACCACCAACAACAACTTCATTACCCCAAACCTTATCTAGAATATCTTCTCGTTTAAATACTTTGCCTGGTTTTGATGCCAATAAAGATAATAATTCAAATTCTTTTCTTGGCAAAATAATCTCTTCACCCTTTAAAGTGATTTTATATTCATCACGATTAATAACTAAAGGGCCCAATTTCAGGATAGAATCAGAAGCTTCTTCATCTTTTAGTCTTCTTAATAATGCTTTCACTTTACTGACTAAAACTTTAGGCTTAATAGGTTTGGTTATATAGTCATCAGCACCTGCATCAAAACCAGCAACTTGAGAATAGTCTTCTCCTCGCGCTGTCAAGAATGTAATGATAGTATCACTTAACTCTGGTACCTTTCTTATTTGCTCGCAAGCTTCTATGCCATCCATTTCTGGCATCATAACATCCATTACAATAAGTTGAGGCTTTTCTTTTTTGGCTTTTTTAACAGCTTCTATTCCGTTTGAAGCCGTAATTATTTGATAACCTTCAGCAGATAAATTGTAACCAACTATTTCTAAAATATCTGGTTCATCATCTACCAATAATATTGTAATGTCTTTTTTCTTCATATTGTATTAATCTGAACAGTAAAGATAAAATTAATAACAAAGATTAAAACTATAAAATAACACAAATAACGTTTAAGTAACTTTAAGATTACAATTTTGTAAATTTAAACGTATGAAATTCTATTTTAACATTTAATTTGGCATACAAATTGAATATAATTCCTAACTTGTAAGTATTAACCTTATCTATATGGGTAAAAAAATTACTTTTTTTATATTATTTGTTGTCAGTGCTTTTCTGCATACTAGTAATGCGCAATCCACTTTTGATAAAAACAATCAGACCATTTCATCTATTGAAGATTTATCAATATACCCAAACCCTACAAGCAACGGCAAATTATTCATTGTTTCAAAAAATGACTTCACAAAACAAGTTGCTATTTTCAATGTATTAGGAAAAGAAATATTATCTATTACACTTTATGGTAAAGAACTTAATATTTCCAAATTAAAACCTGGTGTTTATGTCATTAAAGTAACTGAAAATGGTTTTAGTGCAACGCGTAAACTAATTGTTAAGTAGTGTTATCATATTGTAAAAAAGCATATTGAGGTTTTTTTAATTAGAAAAAACCCTAAATTCTACATATATTTGTTTACCTAATTTTATATTTTTTAATTATGAAAAAACTTTACTTTTTACTTTTTACTTTAATCTCATTCGCAGCGTTTAGTCAAACTACTGTATTTATCAATGAACTACATTATGATAATGCTGGTGGTGATGTTGACGAAGCTGTTGAAATAGCAGGTCCAGCAGGAACCGATTTAACTGGATGGACTATTGAAGCTTATAACGGTAGTAATGGAGCACTTTATGATACCTTTAATTTAAGTGGTACTATTGCTGACCAACAAGCCGGTTATGGCACCTTGAATTTCTTAACTGCTAGTTTACAGAATGGTTCTCCAGATGCAATCGCTCTTGTTGATGATGGCGGAACAGTTATTCAATTTTTAAGCTATGAAGGTGAACTTACTGCAACCGATGGAACTGCAAATGGTATGACTTCTACTGATATTGGTGTTGCTGAAACAAGTTCAACTCCAATAGGTCACTCGCTTCAATTAACTGGCACAGGTGATACCTATGAAGAGTTTACTTGGGCACCAGCTCAAGCCAACACATATGGAGCTGTTAACACTGGTCAAACTTTTACGGCAGCCAATACACCAAGTATTTCAATTACGTCTCCAACAGATGGTGCATTCTTTCCTCCGGGAACAACAATGGTAACATTATCAATTAACGTTCAAAATTTTGTTGTTGATGAGTTACCTGGAAATGGTGGTACTGGTGACGGTCATATTCACTGGACTATAGATAGTGGTTCTGGTGATGTGGCACAACCAATGAAGTATGATACAGATGATGAAATAATAGCTGTAACAAATGGTGGTTCTTATTTTATTACCATGAATTTGGTTGACAATAGTCATCAACCTATTGGTGTATCAACCACTGTTATTTTTGATGTATTAGCGCCAACTCCTGTAGCTAATATTGCTGCTTTAAGAACAGAAATTGAAACTAATGGAACAGGTGGTTATTACGAATTACAAAATACACCAACAGTAACATTTGTAAGAGATGCCAGCAATAGAAATCAAAAATACATTCAAGATGATAGTGCAGCCATATTAATTGATGATAGTGCTGGTACAATCACTAACTCATTTTCTATTGGTGATGGCATGAGTGGTCTTGTAGGGCAATCTTCTTCTTTTGGAGGAGTACTTCAATTTGTACCTACTGTTAACCCAGCGGTTGTTGCTGGATCAACAATTACACCACAAGTTGTCACTATTGCTACGTTGTTGAATGATTGGGAGCCATATGAATCACAAATCGTTCAAATTAACGATGCTTTTTTTACAGATGCAGGAAGCACATTTGTTGAAGATCAAGATTATTTGATTAATGATACGTCTTCTTTGCAAGGTGGCTCTTCAATGACATTCAGAACAGCTTTTGACGCTACTGAAGTGGATTATATTGGCGAAACCATACCTGCAGGAAATAACAATATGATTGTTATTGTTTCTGAATTTGGCGCTACTCCTCAAGTAACAGCACGTTCTTTAAACGAGCTTACTTTAACAGTTGATAATTTTGAAACCAGTGAATTTAATGTTTACCCTAATCCTGTTACTAGTGGTTATGTTAACATTACATCTTCAAATAGCAATGATATGTCTGTAGCTATTTATGATGTTTTAGGTAAACGTGTTGTAAATACAAATGTCATTAACAATCGAGTTAATGTTTCTAGTTTAAATACAGGTATTTATATTTTACAGATATCTCAAAACGGAAAATCAATTACTAAAAAATTAGTGGTTAAATAAACGAACTGCTTTTATAATATATAAGCGCTGCCAAATAGGCAGCGCTTTTTATTTTTGCATATTTTTACAGTATGATAGACAGTAAAGCTATTTTCAACATTAAATCTGATGCTAGTTTTGAAGAATTAGCTTTAACTATTTTTCGGTTTCAATTTGAAAATAATACTGTTTATCGTTCATTTTGTGATTTACTTTACAAGCATCCAAGTGAAGTACAATCAATACATGATATTCCTTTTTTACCTATTGAGTTCTTCAAATCAAAACCTGTATTAAGTTCTCAAAGCCCAGTCATTAAAACATTTACAAGTTCTGGAACAACGGGTTCAATGGCCAGTAAACATTTTATAACCGATTTAAATTTGTATGAAAATAGTTTTTTAAATGGGTTCTATCACTTTTATGGAAGTATTGAAGACTATACCATTTTAGCATTGCTTCCATCCTATTTGGAACGTGATGGATCTTCATTAGTTTATATGGTAGATAAGCTTATAAAAAAATCCATGAATGCCGATAGTGGTTTTTATTTAAACAATCTTGACGAATTAATATCAAAGCTAGAGAAGCTTGATGAAAGTTCAAAGAAAGTTATGTTGATAGGTGTCTCCTTTGCTCTTCTAGACTTGGTTGAAAAACATCAGTTTAAATTAAAAAACACGATTGTTATGGAAACTGGTGGTATGAAGGGTAGGCGCAAAGAAATCATTAGAGATGAGCTGCACGCTATTCTAAAAAATGGCTTTGGAGTTAATACCATTCATAGTGAATACGGTATGACAGAATTATTAAGCCAAGCATATTCTCCTGGAAATGGAACTTTTAAATGTCCAAATTGGATGAAAGTTTTAACACGAGACCCAGAAGACGCTTTATCAATTCAAAAAAACAACAAAACGGGAGGAATCAATATAATTGATTTAGCCAATATTAATTCTTGTTCGTTTATCGCGACCCAAGATCTTGGTCGCGTTCATACTGATGGCTCTTTTGAAATTATTGGAAGATTTGACAATTCTGATATTAGAGGATGTAATCTAATGGCTTTGTAAGTTAAAAGCCTAATTAACGACAAAAGTCTTGCTAGAAAAAGAAAACTTATTTTTTTAGCTGGTTGGTTAATAGAAAACGCCTGATAATTCAGGCGTTTTCTTATTCAACAACTTTTATAATATAGGTGTTTTTCTTTCCTTTATTGATAATAACATAGGTGTCATTTATCAAATCAGTCTTGCTAATGATATAGCTTTCGTTTACTTTTTCTTTGTTGATTGAAACCGAATTCTCTTTTAGAGCTCTTCGTGCTTCACCGTTTGAAGCTAGAAAATTTGTTTTAGCTGAAAGTGCTCCAATCATATCTAAACCTTCATCAAAATCTGAACGTGAAATTTCAGCTTGAGGAACACCTTCAAAAACATCCAAAAAGGTTTTTTCGTTCAAGGTTCTAATATCTTCATTAAAGGATTTGCTAAATAATATATTTGATGCTTTTTCGGCATTATCATATTCTTCTTTAGAGTGAACGAAAGTAGTTATCTCTTCTGCTAATCTTTTTTGAAGTAAACGCAAATGAGGTTGCTCTTGATGTTCTGAAATTAGACTGTTAATCGTTGCTTTATCTAAAAATGTAAAAATCTTGATGTACTTTTCTGCATCCTCGTCAGACGTATTTAACCAGAATTGGTAAAATTTGTATACTGAAGTTTTATCAGCATCTAACCAAATATTACCACCTTCACTTTTACCAAATTTAGAACCGTCGGCCTTGGTGATTAAAGGACAGGTCATTGCGTAAGCTTTAGCCTCTTCACCAACATTCATACGCCTTACCAATTCAGTCCCTGTTGTAATATTTCCCCATTGATCACTTCCTCCCATTTGCAACATACAATTATGTGTTTTATGTAAATGGTAAAAATCGTACCCTTGAATAAGCTGATATGTGAACTCTGTAAATGACATACCAACACTGCCATCTTCCCCAGACAAACGCTTCTTTACAGAATCCTTTGCCATCATATAATTTACAGTAATTCGCTTTCCTACATCACGAGCAAAATCTATAAACGTGAAATCTTTCATCCAATCATAGTTATTCACTAAAACTGGCGCGTTCTTCGCTTCTGAATCAAAATTCAAGAATCTAGATAACACATTTTTTATTCCGGCAACATTATGATTTAATGTGCTTTCGTCCAGTAAATTACGTTCATCGCTTTTCCCTGAAGGATCACCAATCATACCTGTTGCACCTCCAACCAAAGCAATTGGTTTATGTCCTGCTTTCTCTAAATGCACTAATAAAATAATAGGTACCAAACTACCAATGTGCAACGAATCAGAGGTTGGATCAAACCCAATATATGCCGTTGTCATTTCTTTATTGAGTTGCTCTTCAGTTCCTGGCATAATATCATGTACCATACCTCTCCAACGTAGTTCTTCTACAAATGCATTTGTCATAATCCAAAAATGAAATTAAATCTTGGCAAAGATAAAAATCAATGCATAATTACTGTGTCTTTATTAATAATTCTTTATTTTGGTTGTATGATATTGGTTACTGGAGGAACAGGTCTTGTTGGCTCTCATTTACTTTACCACTTGGTTAGTAAAAATGAGACGGTCAGGGCTATTTACAGAAGGTCTAAAAAACTAGAAATTGTCAAGAATGTCTTTTCTTATTATACTGACAATCCCATAGAGCTATACAATAAAATTGATTGGGTTGAAAGTGACTTATTGGATATTCCCAAGTTATCCGATGCCTTTATTGGTGTGACATATGTGTATCACTGTGCTGCCTTTGTTTCATTTGAACCTGATAAATACCATTTATTGCGAAGGACTAATATTGAAGGCACTGCAAATATTGTCAATTTATCTATTTCTAATAACGTCAAAAAGTTATGCTATGTAAGTTCTATTGCGGCATTAGGAGAATCATCTAAAAGCAATGTTATAAATGAAGAAACAGCATGGAACGCAGAAGCAGACAACAGTGTTTATGCCATTACTAAGTATGGTGCCGAACTGGAAGTATGGCGTGGAACACAAGAAGGTTTGCCTGCTGTAATTGTGAATCCCGGAATAATTATTGGCGGTGGGATTTGGTCTCATGGAAGTGGTAACATTATAAAAAAGGTTTACAATAAGTTGCCTTTTTACACTAACGGTCGTGTTGGAGCTATTGCAGTTACTGATGTTGTAAACATTATGACCAACCTCTTAAAAAGTGACATTGCTAATGAGAGATTCATACTTGTAGCTGATAATATTTCTTATCAGTATTTTATAAATACTATTGCCGAACATTTAAAGGTTGAGCCTCCAACAAAAGAAGCTAAACCATGGTTACTTGCAATTGCCTGGCGTTTAGATTGGTTAAAACACAAACTAACAGGCAAACGTCGTTTGTTTGTGAAACAAATGGTGGCTTCGTTATTTAATCAAGTAGATTATGATAATACAAAAATCAAACAAACTTTAGATTATAATTTCATGCCAATTGAGAAAAGTATTCAAACTGTAGCGAACCAGTTTTTACAAGAAAAAAACTAGTTATCGTCAAAAGATGGTGGCGATAAAAGACTATCCTTTTTTCGTTTTTTTAGCGCTTCTGCTTTATTTCGTTTTTTTTCTTCTGTGCGACTAGCCTCTTTTTCTTCGTTTTCTATTTGCTCCAATCTTACATATTTGAGCTTTAACTTTTCCAAGCTATCTTTTACACGAACATAAATATTTGAATATTCGTCAATAAAATGCGAGTAGTAGGTATTACTTTCTGAAAATTGTGTACTGTCAATATTATGTTTCTGATACACATAAGCATCAGGTGTAATACCATTGTTCTCTATTATTTTTTTATTAAGTCCTTTAGCCGAGGACAGTATTGATAAATCAATAAGAATGTGAACCATCTTGTCTTCAGAGATCAAGTTTTCTGGCTTTTCGGGCAAATTGTCATTCTTACAACTACAAAAAGTAATTATACTAATAAGTAATATTGTTACTACTCTGTTCATCTATTAAAAGTTAATCTTTTTGCTGATTTTATGTCGCTTACTTTATTGTTATTATAAACGACTTTACCATTAAGTACAGTTTGTGCTATTTTGGATTTGAAAGTTGCGCCTTCAAATGGTGACCAACCACATTTATATAGTATATTATCTGGCTGCACAGTCCATGGATTATTTATATCTACAATAACCATATCTGCAAAATAACCTTCCTTAATAAACCCTCGCTTTTCTACTTGAAATAAAATAGCTGGATTATGACACATTTTTTCAACCAATTTTTCAATTGAAATTTTTCCTTGATGATAGGCCTCAAACATTGCAACTAATGCATGTTGTACCAATGGTCCACCAGAAGGTGCTTTGGTATAAGGGTTATTTTTCTCATCAACAGTATGTGGCGCATGATCTGTGGCAATAACATCAATTCTATCATCCAATAACGCTTTCCATAATTCGTCTCTGTCACTTGCCGTTTTTACAGCAGGATTCCATTTTATTCTAGTGCCTTTTTCTTCATAATCAGCATCTGAAAACCACAAATGGTGTATACATACTTCAGCAGTAATTTTTTTATCCTTCAGCGGTATATCATTTGAAAATAAATGGGTTTCCTTTCCTGTTGACAAATGAAAAACATGTAATCTTGCACCCGTTTTTTTAGCCAATTCAATAGCTTTTGAAGATGACAAATAACAAGCCTCTTCACTTCTAATAATCGGATGAAATTTAATAGGAATATCATCACCATATTTATCTACATAAATTTCGGTATTCTTTCTTATGGTTTCCTCATCTTCACAATGAACAGAAATAATCATATCTGTACTTGAAAAAATCTTTTCTAAAATTTCGGGATTATCAACCAACATATTTCCTGTCGAAGATCCTAAAAACAGTTTTAAACCTGCTACCTCTTGAGTGTTTACTTTTAATATTTCTTCAAGATTATCATTGGTACCTCCAAACATAAACGAATAGTTTGCAAATGATTTTTTAGAGGCTATCTCAAACTTTTCATTCAATTTTTCAATTGTTGTTGTTTGCGGATTTGTATTTGGCATTTCAATATATGATGTAATACCACCTGCAATAGCAGCTCTTGACTCACTTTCAATATCGGCTTTATGTGTTAATCCAGGCTCCCTAAAATGCACTTGATCATCAATGACTCCTGGAATCACATAGTTTCCTAAAGCATCAATAACTTTTGTCTTTTCTAAATTAACATTTATCGAATTTCCAATTTGTTTAATCGTTTCACCCTCAATGTAGATATCACATTCTTTGATAATACCTTCATTAACAATTTTTGCATTTTTTATAAGCAAGTTATCCATACTATTAACCTTTATTAAACAAACTATTTAATTTCATACTTATTACACCAAATATAGCTTCCGAAATGATACTGCCGCTCATTTTAGACTTTCCTCTTACACGATCAGTAAAAATCACAGGAACTTCAACAATTTTAAAATCTTCTAAATAGGTCTTAAATTTCATTTCAATTTGAAAAGCATAGCCAACAAATTTTATAGCGTCCAAATCAATTGTTTCAAGTACTTTTCTTTTATAACATACAAATCCTGCTGTTGTATCGTGAATTTTCATTTGTGTTATAAGCCTTACGTATTTCGATGCAAAATAAGACAAAAGTATTCTGCTCATTGGCCAATTAACCACGTTTATACCTTTTACATAACGTGACCCAACGGACATATCAGCGTTCTCAATGTGACAAGCATTGTAAAGTTTTATCAAATCATTTGGATTGTGAGAAAAATCAGCATCCATTTCAAAAACATAATCATATTTACGCTCTAGACACCATTTAAAACCAGCAATATAAGCTGTACCAAGACCTGTTTTTTCCTCTCTTTGCAAAAGATGTAATCTTTGCGGAAAGTCTTTTTGTAATTCTTTTACTTTTAATGCTGTAAGATCAGGAGAGTTGTCATCAACCACTAAAATATGAAACTGTTTTTCTTGAGAAAAAACGGCTCGGACAATGGCTTCAATATTCTCAATCTCATTGTAAGTTGGGATTATAACAATAGCATCCTGCATTAAAAGCTCTTAATTTTTAACAAATGTAAACTTTTGAGGGATACTTTTTTTTAAATATTCCTTAAAATATTACTGCCTGATAGAATAATTTATAATAATTTTACAATATGCTACGCCCTGTAATATCAAATGATTTATTTACAATTTGTTTTGTTATTGGTTTAATTCTAATAGCAATCACAAAAGTATTATTCGCCAAGCGTTTTAACGATTTTGTTTTTGTTTTAGGTAATTCTAAATACCTTAAAATTTATTCAAAGGATCAGAAGTTTTTTGATTTTTTTGATGCGATGCTTTTTGGAAATTTTGTATTCTCAATTACTATTTTTGGTATTCTCTCTTTTACTGAACTCTATAGTTCAGTTGAAATATCTTTGATATTAATGCTTAAATTATTTTTAGCCGTTGCCATTTTTATAATCATGAAAATATTGGTTGAACGGTTAATTGGTAGTGTTTTTGATATTGATTTCCTGATTGATAATTACCTGTTTCAAAAAATTAGCTATAAAAATTTCGTTGGTATTTTACTATTGCCTCTAAACGCATTGCTTATTTACAGTTTCCAAGGTAGCCCAATAATTATCTATTGCATAGTGGCCATAATTTTACTTGTTTTTTTTATTGGTTTATTGACTACATTAAAGGTTTATCAAAATCTAATTAAACAAAATTTATTCTATTTTATTTTGTATCTTTGCGCACTTGAAATCGCACCTTACGTCATTATATTCAGTATTATAATTGATTTTTAAGGTTAGAAAAATGACATTTATTTATGAAAGTGAAAACAATTTTAGTATCTCAACCAGAACCTAAAATAGAAAATTCGCCTTATTTTGATCTTCAGGAAAAGCAAAAAGTAAAAATCGACTTTAGGCCGTTTATACATGTTGAAGGAGTAGATGTAAAAGAAATTAGACAACAAAAAGTTGATTTAAATAAATACACTGCCATTATTCTAACTAGCAGAAATGCCGTTGATCACTTTTTTAGAGTAGCAGAAGAGATGCGTTTCAAGGTACCCGATACCATGAAGTACTTCTGTCAGTCTGAAGCAGTAGCCTACTATCTACAAAAGTATGTTGTTTACAGAAAGCGTAAAATTTATGTTGGTAAACGTAATTTCGCCGACTTATCACCGCTAATAAAAAAATATAAAGGCGAAACATTCTTACTGCCTACAACTGATAAATTAAAACCTGAAGTTCCAGAAACTTTGAATGCCTTAAATGTAAATTGGAAAGAGGCTGTGTTTTATAAAACAGTCATTAGTGATTTGTCTGATTTAGCAAATGTGTATTATGACATATTAGTCTTTTTTAGTCCATCAGGAATTGAATCGTTATTCCATAACTTTCCTGATTTTAAGCAAAATGAAACGCGTATTGCTGTTTTTGGAAACACAACTATCAAAGCAGTTGAAGCACATGGATTACGCGTAGATATAGCTGCGCCAACGCCTGAAACACCATCTATGACTATGGCTTTGGAAAAATACATTAAGGAAAATAATAAGAAAAAATAAAGCCATCCACATATTACAAAAAAAGCACAACTTCAAGTTGTGCTTTTTTTGTGTTTATAATAAAAATTGCTCTAATTAATTATTAGTTTTTTAGTTTCAACATTAGAATCAGAAATCAATCGTACAAGATATACACCTGATTTTAATGACCCGATATTAATAACATTATCTCCTAAATTTAAGTCTCTAGTGAAAACTCTTTTTCCGGTGATATTATAAATTTCAACAGAAGCAGACTGTGTTTTAGAGGCAATATTAATTCTATCAGTTGCAGGATTCGGATATAGATCAAAAACTAAAGCTTTGACAGATTTAACACTTAACGTAGCGCATTCAGCCTCATTTTCAACAAATGTACTTCCTGCGTCAACGGACCATGTATTTAAATTCGGTTCTGTAGTATCATCAACAAAAATACATGTTAAATTACCATTGAAATCAGCATTAAAACTTGTTACGTTTGCGTTATTTCCATTACGCATATCTAGACTTGTCAAGGCACAGTTTCTTACATTAACAGAAACAATACTCGTATTAGCTGACAAATCTAAACTTGTTAAACTCCCATTTCTCGCTGTAAAATCAGTAAGAGCTGTATTGGTTGAAACATCAAGAGTAGTCATGGCTGTTCCAAATACATTAAGTACTTGTAGATCTGTCAAATTTGTAATTGTTAAACCCGGTAAGCTATTACACTCTTCAAAGTTAACAGATGTTAGCAACGTATTTGATGTTAAATCAACCGCTACATTGATCGGGTTGTAAGACATATTAAGGCCATCAATATTAGTAAAAGCCTCAATACCTGTAATGTCTGAAATATTTTGACCAGCAAAGGCTAACGATCCTGTTGCTCCTACAGCATCAGCAGTTAGTATTTGGCCATCTAATGTACCTTCGGAATCATAGCCAAAAGTAATCAGGGCTTGCTCAAAATTGCTATCAGGAATAGCAGTATATTGTGCAAAGGTTAAAGTTTGAAATGCAATAAGTATTGCAAGTAAATAAGTAGTTTTTTTCATGGGTTATATAATTATATATTCAACCTATAAAATTACCACTTTTGCAGTACACAAACAAGCTAAAAACGTGCATTACGTCTAAAATATTATCGAAACACCCTATTTAAGACTTTAAATTGGGCGCTCCAGCAAGAATTTCGTCGTTAGCGTACGATTCAAACTTCTTAAAATTCTCTCTAAAAGATTCTGATAATTTATAAGCTGCTTTGTAATATCCTTCGTCATTATCCCATGTTCTTCGAGAGCTCAACACTTCTGAAGGAACTCCTGGACAATGTCTAGGTTGCAATAAACCAAAAACGGAATGCGTGTGATACGTTTCATAGTTCACCTCATCGAGATCACCATTAAGCGCAGCCGTTATCATGGCTCGTGTATATTTTAATTTTATTCTACTTCCAACACCGTAAGGACCACCTGTCCAACCCGTATTAATCAACCAAACATTAACACCTGCTTCTTTCATTTTAGCGCTTAACATTTCAGCATATTTTGTGGGATGCAGCGGCATAAAAGGCGCTCCAAAACATGCAGAAAAACTTGGTAATGGCTCATCGATACCTGCTTCTGTTCCTGCTACTTTAGCCGTATAACCAGAAATAAAGTGATATGCAGCTTGTCCAGGTGTTAATTTTGAAATAGGAGGCAACACTCCAAAGGCATCTGCTGTTAAAAAGAAAATGTTTTTAGGGTTCTTTCCAATTGATGGCACTTGAATATTATCAATGTGATGTATTGGGTAACTCACACGTGTGTTTTGAGTGATGGAAGTATCCGTAAAATCTACATCACCATTGTCGTTCATGACAACATTTTCTAAAATCGCACCTTTCTTTATAGCTCTATATATATCTGGCTCATTATCTTCTGTTAAGTTAATGGCTTTAGCATAACAACCACCTTCAAAGTTAAAAACCGTGTTTTCATTTGTCCATCCGTGTTCATCATCACCAATTAGTTTTCTTTTAGGATCTGCAGACAATGTAGTCTTACCTGTTCCAGATAAACCAAAAAAGATAGCTGTATCACCATCTTCACCAACATTAGCACTACAGTGCATTGGTAAGGTATTCTTGAATACTGGTAATATAAAATTCAATGCAGAAAAAATTCCTTTCTTAATTTCTCCTGTATAACCTGTCCCACCAATTAAGGCTATTTTTCTTGTGAAATCCAAAATGGCAAAATTATGTTGACGTGTTCCATCAACTTCTGGATTAGCCATAAAACCTGGCGCATTAACAATTGTCCATTCTGGTGTGAAATCATCCAATTCTGAAGCCTCAGGCCTTAAGAACATGTTGTAGGCAAACATATTGCTCCAAGGATATTCATTAATAACACGAATATTTAATCTGTAATTATCATCAGCACAAGCATAACAATCTCTGACAAAAACCTCTTTTTCAGATAAATAATTTGTCACCTTATCATACAGTTTAGCAAAATCATCAGAATCAAAAGGAATGTTGATGTTCCCCCACCAAACGCGATCTTTTGTAATGTCATCCTTAACAATAAAACGGTCTTTTGGCGAACGCCCTGTAAACTCACCTGTGTTAACTGCTAAAGCACCAGAGGATGCCTCAACGCCTTGACCTTTTTCTATTGTAATATTGTGTAATTGTTCTGAAGATAATTGATACTGAACTTTAGCATTCTTTATTCCGTAGTTTTCTAACGAAATCGTTTTCGAAGCTTGGGTATGATCGACCATAATATTTTGTGTTGTTTATGATGCAAAATTAAACATTATTTTAAAGTAGCCATCTAATTTTATGAAATATCAACTTGGTTTTTCAAAAACTTTATTAACAATAAAAGCCAAGCAACAATTAACAATAAACCACCAATAGGCGTTATAAATCCAATGGTTTTAAAATCAAATGACGACAGTGAATTGGTCGCTAATCCGTATATAGAGCCAGAAAATAGCAACACTCCAAATAGTATTAAATAAAACAATATTTTCTTGGTTTTGGTATCAAGAAAATGTGCCAATCCAACAAACAATAAAAAGAAAGCATGATACATTTGGTAACGTACACCTGTTTCATATACATCAATTGATTCAGTAGAAATCAAATCCTTTAATCCATGAGCACCAAATGCGCCTAATACCACAGCTAGCCCACCAAGAATTGCCCCTAATACTAATAGTTTTTTGTTCATATTAAATTATGAATTGAGTTTTTATAACAATTTGTATTTACTACTTTCGTGTACACAAAAATACTCAACAAATTCCATTATGCGAAAGATATTAGTGATAGGTGCAGGCAAATCGGCATCATATCTTATAAAATACTTACTTGATAAATCTGAAAAAGAAGACCTTTTAATTATAGTTGGCGATGTTAATTTTTCACATGCTAAAAAACTTATAAATAATCATGAAAACGCTCAAGCCATAATGCTTGATGTGTTTGACAAGTCTTCCAGACAGTCGGCTATACAAAATTGTGATATTGTTATTTCCATGTTACCTGCAAGGTTCCATATAGAAGTAGCTCGCGACTGTATTGCATTTAATAAGAATATGGTTACTGCTTCATATATAAGTGAAGAGATGCAAAAGCTTGATAAAGCGGCTACAGAAAAAGGACTTATTTTTATGAATGAAATTGGTGTTGATCCTGGTATTGACCATATGAGTGCAATGCAGGTTATTGATCGTATTCGTGAAAAAGGCGGAAATATTATTTTATTTGAATCATTCACTGGTGGCTTGGTAGCTCCTGAAAGTGATAATAATTTATGGCATTATAAATTCACCTGGAATCCGAGAAATGTAGTAGTAGCTGGTCAAGGAGGTGCTGCAAAATTCTTACAAGAAGGCACCTATAAGTATATTCCATACAACAGATTATTTAGACGTACTGAATTTTTAGATGTTGAAGGTTATGGGCGATTTGAAGCTTATGCTAATCGTGATTCTTTAAAATACCAATCGGCATACGGCCTAGATCATGCTAAAACCTTATATCGTGGCACCATGCGTCGAGTTGGTTTTAGTCGTGCCTGGAACATGTTTGTGCAGTTGGGAATGACGGATGATGAATATACGATAGATGACAGCGAAAACATGTCGTATCGTGATTTTGTAAATGCCTTTTTACCATATAGCCCAACAGATTCTGTAGAGTTAAAATTCAGACATGCCTTAAAAATTGATCAGGATGATATTGTTTGGGACAAACTTATGGAGCTGGATATATTCAGTAATAAAAAGATGGTAGAGCTTAAAAAAGCGACTCCAGCGCAAATACTACAAAAAATATTGATGGATAGCTGGACTCTAGCCGAGGATGATAAAGATATGATTGTGATGTACCATAAATTTGGATATGAACTTAATGGTGAAAAACACCAGATAGATTCTACTATGGTTACATTGGGTGAAGATCAAACCTATACAGCTATGGCAAAAACAGTTGGTTTACCTGTTGCTATCGCTACATTAGCTATACTAAACGAAAAAATCACAACACCAGGTGTTCAAATGCCAATTACAAAAGAAGTTTACGAGCCTATTTTGAAGGAATTGGAAGAATATGACATCACATTTAAGGAAACAGAAGTGCCTTATTTGGGTTACAACCAATTGAACTTATAAATGAAAGTGATTAATCAAAATATTGAGATTGATGGTATAGACAAAACTATTTTGCGTGCATTGATGCGAGATGCCAGAACACCTATTTTAGCTATCGCTAAAGAAGTAGGTGTTTCTGGCGCTGCTATTCATCAGCGTTTGCGGAAATTGGAAGCCTCTGGCATTATATCTGGTTCTAAATTTGTAATTAACCCCAAAGTTTTAGGTTATACAACTATGGCCTTTATTGGTATTTATCTCGATAAAGCCATGAGCAATCCTAAAGCCGTAAAACAACTCGAGAAAATTCCTGAAGTTTTAGAATGCCATTACACAACAGGAAACTGGAGCATCTTTATTAAAATATTATGCAGGGATAACGAACATTTAATGCACTTGCTAAATAAAAACATTCAATCTATACCAGGCGTTTCGAGAACTGAAACTTTTATATCGCTGGCACAACAGATAGATAGACAAATAGAATTATAAAAAAAGCTCCTGAAATTTAGGAGCTTTTTTATTGAATTATTTTACTTATAAATTAATCTCTAGATAAAAAGATAGATAAAACATACCAGAATAATAACATTAGGGACGCAAATAAGCCTAATGAGGCTGGAATATAATCTTCTGTTGAGTATTTATTAACCAAATTAGATGTTTGATATAATATTGATCCTCCAGCTAATAAACACATCCCAACTGAAAACCATAATCCCAAATTAAAACCAAATAACGTACCAGCTATTATTAAACCAATAGCGATAAAGAATCCAATAGTTAAACCTGTTTTAATAAACGAGAAATCTTTTTTAGTTACAAAAACAACAGCTGACAATCCTGTAAATAATGCCAAAGTAACAATGGCTGCCTGATTTAGTAATTCCATTCCAGAATTTGTATAAACTATGGCGATATAAATTAGTGGCACAAAAATTAAAGCTTGAGCGAAAATATACAGACAATAAGCTAAATATTGCGTGTTTGTATTTGTCGTTTTCATAGTCATACGTTCAGCATAATTGGTAACGAACATAAAACCACCTAACATAATTAACCACCTGTAACCCTCTGTCATTGACAACATAAAATTGACAATGGTTTCACTTTGCAACAATAGATATTCAAATAGAATAAAAATTAAAACACCTCCTGCCACATGTGCATAGGTCTTTTTGTAAAATGCAATACGTTCTGCATCTGAAACTTGACTTAACAATAAAGGTTCTTGAATTTGATTTTCCATAAAAGATTAGTTAGTTATAATTAATAGCTGAAATTTAAGAAAAAAAAAGTCAGATACGCGTATCTGACTTTATAATTTATATTCTTTGATTTATTAATCACGACCACCAAAAATCTGTAAAGCCCAATATAATAGGGATGCCAAAGCTCCAATAGCTGCTACCAAATAGGTTCTAGCAGCCCATTTTAAAGCATCTTCAGCGCCTGCATATTCTTGTTGTGATAACATGTTTTTATTTTTTAACCATGCCAAAGCACGATTACTAGCGTCATATTCTACTGGTAAGGTGATAAAACTAAACAATGTTGCGGCTCCCATAAAAACTAATCCTAGAACAGCAATCCAAAAGCCCATACCCACACCAGCAGCAGCACCTAAAACCAATCCACCAAAAACCAACCATTGCGACATGCCTGAAGTGACTGAAACTACTGGCACCAATGCCGATCGCATTTGTAATGCGCTATAAGCTTGTGCATGTTGCACAGCATGACCACATTCGTGGGCAGCAACAGCTGCTGCAGCAGCATTACGCTGACTGTAAACTGACTCACTTAAATTAACCGTTTTGTTTTTAGGATTGTAGTGATCTGTAAGCTGTCCTGGTGTTGAAATAACCTCAACATCATATATACCGTTATCAGATAACATTTTCTCTGCTATCTCCTTTCCACTCATGCCATTTCGTAAATGGACTTTTGAGTACTTTTTAAATTTTTGTTTTAGTTGATTACTAACTAACCAACTTACTAATGCAATACCTCCAATTAATATATAATATCCAATCATCATTTTATTCTTATTTTGAAATATAAATTTAGTAGTTATTTATCAAAAAATAAGCCAAATATTAGTTAAGAAATTTTGTCAGGTTTAGAGTTCTCGATACAAAATGTTTTACAAACATTTCACTCGAACTGACGTAGATTATTCTTGCTTGATTAAGTGTGCTTTTTGAAGCACTGAAATAGGGTAGGAAATCACTTCGGTGGCATCTTCGCCTTCTGTTCCAGATTTTGTTTGTTGTAATTTATTGGCAAAAGTAATCTCGAAATCCATACTGTCTTTATAAAACCTTTCGGTAGTTGTTAAGATACTCCCTTGCACTTCAAACATGGAAAATATGGTGCTATCAATTAATTTGGCATCTAATACAATGCCATTATTTTCATCTACCATATACTCGCCTTTTTCAACATTTTTTTCTAATAAATTGTAGTGGCGTTCCTGTCTGTTTCCATCCATAATATATACCAACATATATTGATATTTTCCAACAGTATCAGTTGGGTTTAAATGAAATTCCATTTGTATGGTTTGCTTTCCTCTGGCATTGGTGATGTGTAAATTCCCTTTGTAAATACCATAGAAATCCTGTGGGAAATGTAGTGAATCCGATTGAGCTGAAAGTTGAAAACTAATTAGCGTCAGTAAAAAAAGAAGCGTTTTTTTCATGCTTATTTCTAACTTTAAAATTTATGCAGCCATGAGATTCCTGCCTACGCAGGAATGACATTACCCAACGATGTTTACAATTTTACCAGGTACCACAATCACTTTTTTAGGTGTTCTACCTTGTAATTGGTCTTGGGTTTTTTCGTGTGCTAAAACCGTTTTTTCTATATCTTCTTTGCTCATATCTAATGGCAGCTCTAACGTAAAACGCATTTTACCATTAAAGGAAATAGGGTAATTCTTGCTGCTTTCTACTAAATGCTTTTCTTCATACTTTGGAAAAGGTGCCGTTGATATGGATTCTTCATGACCTAACTGACTCCATAATTCTTCCGCAATATGCGGTGCATAAGGTGAAATCAACACAATTAATGGTTCTAAAATGTCATGACTAGTGCATTTTTGAGCGGTTAGCTCATTTACCGCAATCATAAAGGTAGATACAGAGGTATTAAACGAAAAATTCTCAATATCCTCTTCTACTTTTTTAATGGTTTTATGTAAGGTTTTTAAACTCTCCTTTGTTGGTTCTGCATCAGTTACTTTAAAGCCATTATCATCTATATACAACTTCCACAGTTTTTTTAGGAAACCATGCACACCTGTGATACCTGCTGTATTCCAAGGTTTATATTGCTCTAAAGGCCCTAAAAACATTTCATATAGACGTAAACTGTCGGCACCGTAGTCTTCACAAATCTGGTCCGGATTAACAACATTGTATTTGGACTTGGACATTTTTTCAGGTTCGCGTAGTACTTTAAATACTCCCTCACTATTTTTAATGAAATTATAGTTTTCGTCTATAAAATCAGCTCTTTTATAAGCTTGCCAAAACTGTTCATCATATCTTATTCCTTTTACATCTAAATTATCAGATGAGTCTACATATTTAACTATGACATGGCGTTTAATAAATTTAAGCTGAATTAAATCTAAAATGTCATTGTTTATGTTTAAATGAGATGATATGGTATTTTTTATATTAATTAAAAAACCCTCATCCTCAACTAAATTAGCAGAAACATAGACATTACTATTTAATAATTGTAAGGCAATACGAAATTCCCTTTCTTTTTCAATATCTTCAAAATTTCGAAGCACATTATTTACCTCTTCTAAATCATAGGTTAGAAAGTATATAAAAGCACTTGTCCCTAAAATCATTCCTTGGTTAATCAATTTTTTAGCAAACTCATCAACAGGGACCAAGCCTAAATCGTACATAAATTTTTGCCAGAAACGCGCATATAACAAGTGACCTGTAGCATGCTCGCTTCCACCAATATATAGATCCACTTGCTGCCAGTAATTAACCGCCTCTTGTGAGAAAATTTCATCCTCATTATGTGGATCCATATAACGATTAAAATACTGTGAGCTTCCTGCCCATCCAGGCATAGTATTCAGCTCTAATGGAAATACTGTTTTATCATCAATCTTGTCATTATCGACAACTGTATTGGTTTTTGTGCACCAAGCCCATTTTGTAGCATTCCCTAAAGGTGGCTCGCCTGTTTCGGTTGGTAAATATTTTTCAACTTCTGGTAAGGTAATTGGTAAATGTTGCGCATCTATCATTTGCGGCATACCATTCACATAATACACAGGAAAAGGTTCGCCCCAATAACGTTGGCGTGAAAACACGGCATCACGTAAACGGTAATTGATTTTGCCTTCACCTTGACCTATTTGTTCTAATTCGTAAATAGCGCGTTTAGTTGCCTTCTTGTAGTTCATGCCATTTAGGAAATCACTATTCGAAATTTTGGTATTTTCTTTATCAGCAAAGGCTTCTTCTGAAATATCTACGCCTTCAAATATATAAGGAATCGGTATATTAAAATGCTTGGCGAAATCATAATCACGCTGGTCGCCACAAGGCACAGCCATTACGGCTCCTGTTCCATAGCTTGCCAATACGTAGTCGCCAATCCAAATTGGAATCGGTTCTTTGGTAAACGGATGTTCTGCATAAGCACCTGTAAACACACCTGAAATGGTTTTTACATCAGCCATTCTATCGCGCTCGCTACGTTTTGCAGTTGCTTCAACATAGGCTTCAACTGCAGCACGTTGTTCATCTGTTGTGATTTGAGAAACCAAGTCGTGTTCTGGGGCCAATGTCATAAAACTGACTCCAAAAATGGTATCGGGTCGGGTTGTGAATACTTCAATAGTGGCATCATGTTCCTTTACATTAAACGTGACTGATGCACCAACCGATTTTCCAATCCAGTTGCGTTGACTTTCCTTTAATGAATCTGTCCAATCTATAGTTTCTAAACCTTGCAATAAACGCTCCGCATAAGCCGAAATACGCATAGACCATTGAGTCATTTTTTTTCTAACTACAGGATGTCCGCCGCGTTCAGAAACACCATTTACTATTTCATCATTGGCTAAAACAGTCCCTAAAGCTGGACACCAATTGACTTCGGTTTCTGCTAAATAGGTTAGTCGGTATTGTAATAAAATATCTTGTTTTTGTTCAGACGAAAACGCTTTCCATTCTTCTGCTGTAAAATCAACCACATCCTCATCGCATGCTGCATTTACGTGAACATTACCTTCAGTTTCAAATATCTTTACTAACTCCGAAATATTTTCGGCTTTATCATTTTCCTTGTTGTACCACGAGTTGAACAGTTGAATAAAAATCCACTGTGTCCATTTGTAATAATTGGGATCACTTGTGCGTACTTCTCGCGACCAATCGAAGGAAAAGCCAATCTGATCTAACTGACGACGATAGGTTTTAATATTGGCTTCAGTCGTTACAGCAGGATGCTGACCCGTTTGAATAGCATATTGCTCGGCTGGCAATCCAAAGCTATCGTAACCCTGTGGATGCAATACATTAAATCCTTTATGACGTTTATAGCGTGCATAAATATCTGAAGCGATATACCCTAAAGGATGCCCAACGTGTAAACCTGCACCACTTGGATACGGAAACATATCCAATACATAATATTTCGGTTTATCTGAATGGTTTTCAGCTTTAAAGGTTTGGTGCTCTGCCCAATATTTTTGCCATTTGGCTTCTATCTCGTTGAAATGGTATTTCATCGTACTGTTTTTCCGCTTGTAAAACGGCAAATTTACGCTTTATTATAAGACTGTAAAAGGAAGTGTAATCAAAAAACAGGATGCATAAGTTTCCCAGAATATAAAATCCAAATCATAGATAAAATAGCAGAGACATTCATAGCTATTCCAAAGAGTTTCATTTGTTTAACTGTATAGGGTTTCGATTTAAAAAAAATGAATGTATCTAGTATAAGCCATAATGAAAAAACGGTCAAGAATCCAGCAAGCACAAAATCTTGAAACAAAACAGATAAAATAAAAACTTCAACCAATAGTATTGACAGCATCATAAGCTTGGTGTTTTTTCTACCTATTATTGTGGCAGTCGTTCGTTTTCCTGATTTTAAATCCGGTTCAATATCCATGATTTCTCCAGCAATATGCGCTTGAAATGCAAACAATGTTAAGTATAAAATAGTTTGCCAAGGCAACATCCCTAAATCATTTAACAATACACTAAAAAATGCTGTAAACACATAGCCTATTTGTATTATAATTTCAAAAGGCGGCCGCTCTTTTATTCTAAATGGTTTGAAATTATACACCCAATTAATTAAAATCATAAAAACCAATAACCCGAACATTTTCCAACCACTAATTATGGAAAAGTAAGCTATAAAAGGTACAATGATATAAGCTATTTTTAGAGGAACCCCTTTTAATTGCGTTTCATTAGATTTAGCACCAAACAAAAAGTTCCCTTTTCTTTTATTGACCTTATCGGCATAGGTGTCATTATAATCATTAAATCCATAGACTAAATAGTTTAGGGGAAACGTGACAAATAATAATCCAATCCAAAAGTTTAAGGACAGCCAAAACGCATTTTGAAAATTGAAAGGAACTAAATAAATCCAAATTGTTGGAAACCATAAACCTGGTCTAGAAATTTTTAAATCTTGAAGTGAAAATTTCAAATTGGGGATCTTTTATAACTCAAATTTAAGCTTATTATAACAATGTTGAAAGTTTAAACGTTTAAAGATTAACAAATGGTTCTCACTTTAGTGAGAATGACAATTTTACTGATATCAAAAGACTTTTGTCTTTTGAAGTTTTGTTTCAAATTGTTTTATATTTTTACATCATTAACAAACGTTTATATGAGTTCATCTTTTGATAAGTATCAAAAACGCAGACTAATTTCCTCGTATTTTTCAGTTGTATTGAGTATTGGCTTGGTATTGTTTTTATTAGGTTTATTAGGCATGTTGGTTATAAATGCTAAAAAAGTATCTGACCATTTCAAAGAGCAAGTGGTGTTGACCATTTATTTGAAAGATTCGGCTAAAGATGTCGAAATTAAGCAGCTAGAAAAAAGTTTAGCACTTTCGGATTATGTAAAATCTACGGAGTTTGTCTCCAAAGAGCAAGCGGCAGAATCTATTAAAGCTGAAAATGGTGAAGATTTTATGGAGTTCCTAGGTTACAATCCGTTGCAAAATTCTATAGATGTACATGTTAAGGCCGATTTTGTGACTGAAGAACGTTTACAAGTCATTTCGGAAGAAGCCTTAACGAAAAGCTTTGTGGATGAAGTACGCTATGATAATGATTTGGTTACCTTAATGAACAACAACGTCAAGAAAATAAGTTTTTGGATTTTAGTAATCAGTGGGTTGTTTACAGTAATTGCTGTTCTATTAATAAATAGTTCCATCCGTTTGTCTGTTTACTCGAAACGTTTCACTATAAAAACCATGCAGATGGTTGGTGCTACTAAACAATTTATTAGACGTCCTTTTGTTTGGAAAAGTGTTCGTTTAGGTATGATTGGGGCCATTTTAGCACTTATTGGAATGGCTGTGGTTTTATATTATGTAAACCAAACATTTCCAGAATTAAATTTAATGAACAATACGGTTCTATTGGTTGTATTGTTTGTAGGTGTATTTATGCTGGGTATTATTATTACCTGGATAAGTACCTTTATCGCTACACAACGTTTCTTAAATTTGAAAACGGATCAGTTGTATTATTAGTTGTTAGTTGTTAGTTGTTAGTTGTTAGTTGTTAGTTGTTAGATATTATGAAAAAATAATGAGATTAGTAATTTTCACTTTTTCGATATTATTTTCCATTAACTGCTATTCACACAAGAATAGAGTTGTTGCAGAGAACTATGGCAACGTCAAAGTATATATGAGAACTGGATTTGACTATTCAGACATTTACAAAACTAAAATTGTAGGGCAACTAGCAGAAAAACTATCCAACCGTTTACAATACAAGGACACAGTATTTATTGAATATATTCAAGATTACGCTAAAGAATATTCAGACGATTTATATTTATTGGAATATAATAACTCTAATTTTAAAATAATTGGAGGAATAAAATCTGATTATAAAACACCATCTAATGGTCACGGTCTATCTATAAGAATTTATACTGATAGAATTGATATTGTTAACGTATTAAAGCTCATAGAGTTTACGATAAACAATAGAGAGAAAACAAATTCTTTTTTAACCAAAAAGTCAATTGAATATAATGTATATGAATATCGAGAATTGCTTGGACCATTAACTTCATTAGCAACCAATGATGAAGTAATCAATCAAATTTTCGCATCAGATTCGGAATTAATTAATGAGTTTATTAAAGAAAAAATTTTAATTGCTGGTCAAGAAAATTATGGAATAGAGATTTATTGGCAAAATGATAAATTCATTTTTGAATACAATCACATTTGGAGTGACGAACAGGAATTTGTATTTGAGTTGAAAGATTATTTTTATCATTTATATGTAAATGCTAATGAAATCTTGATTTTTGTTGATAAAAATTCTTTCTATTTTTTAAGTGGCACAAGTAGCTTGG
This sequence comes from Hanstruepera ponticola, assembly GCF_012931685.1. Classification (GTDB taxonomy): domain Bacteria; phylum Bacteroidota; class Bacteroidia; order Flavobacteriales; family Flavobacteriaceae; genus Hanstruepera; species Hanstruepera ponticola. Next base: position 1,043,775 of record NZ_JABANC010000001.1, on the reverse strand, counting down.
AGAAAGAGTTAATAAAAATAGAAAATGAAAGCCATGCTCCTTTAATTGTTATGAGTTATGGTAATAAACTGTTATTTCATCCGTTCAGAGATAAGGATAATTTGAGTATTTTCCTTAAAGACAAAAATAAAGTCATTTCAAAATTTGAATAGCTGAAATTAATTTCACTTGTAATTATTATGAAAAAAAGCACTCTAATTTATATGATTCTTGCCTTTTGTGTCGGTTTTTTTGGGCTTGTCGCTATAACTTCACTGATTAAAGACCCAAAACCTGAAAAATGTGTCGTTGAAACCAAAACAATTGTCGGTATTTCAGGAATTGCTTCAAATGATATTGTGTTTAAAGACAGTGGTGGTGACAATTATTATATAAATCGTGGATTGGAACGCGGATTAAATTTAGATTCTCTTAACGCAAAAGTTTTAAATAAAACTGTTACTTTGCATTTAGCTAAATTGTGGTTGGGTACTTCAGAGCATATTGCCCAACTCGCTGTAGGTGATGACATTATTTATACTGAATTCGATTAATTATGGGAGAACAAAAACGTAAAGAAGCTGCAAAAACTGAATTTATATTCGGTAAAAAGAATTATAAATTCATGCTTATTGGTTTAGGAGTTATTGCACTGGGCTTTATTTTGATGTCTGGCGGTGGCAGTGACGATCCAAACGTTTTTAACCCAGAAATTTTTAACTGGAGACGTATCCGATTGGCTCCAGGATTGGTTCTATTAGGTTTTGGTATTGAGGTTTATGCTATTCTTTTAAATCCGAATAAGAAATAACACTTATTTTCTTTCAACTTTATCCTTTGGTAAGTGTATTTTGATATTTTTGCCCTATGGATATTATAGATTCAATAATTTTAGGAATCATTCAAGGACTTACCGAATTCTTACCTGTTTCATCTAGCGGACATTTAGAATTAGGAAAGGCTATTCTTGGTGATAACTCAATACCAAAAGAAAGTCTATTATTTACTGTTGTTCTTCATTTTGCAACAGCATTAAGTACCATGGTTGTTTTTAGAAAAGACATTTGGTTGATACTCAAAGGTGTTATGAAATTGGAGTGGAATGAAGATTTGCAATTCGTTTCAAAAATTGCCTTATCTATGATTCCTGCTGTTATTGTTGGTTTGTTTTTTGAGGACGAATTAGAACAGTTATTTAGCGGCAATATTATGTTAGTAGGCTTTATGTTATTGGTTACAGCTATTTTGCTTTTACTTGCTGACAAAGCAAAAGACACTTACAAAAAAGTTACATTTGCAAATGCTTTTATTATTGGCATTTCGCAAGCAATAGCCATGCTTCCTGGAATTTCAAGATCTGGAGCAACCATTTCAACATCCGTTTTATTGGGAAATGATAAAACACGAGCGGCACGCTTCTCATTCTTAATGGTAGTACCCTTAATTTTTGGGAAAATTGCTAAAGATATTTTTAGCGGTGATTTAACCTATGAAGCATCAAACTTTACATCTTTAAGCGTTGGTTTTATAGCAGCTTTTATTGCTGGTTTGTTTGCTTGTACTTGGATGATTTCGTTGGTTAAAAAAAGTAAATTATCTTATTTCGCTATTTACTGTCTAATTGTTGGTTTGGGTGCCATTATCTATACTTTAGTTAATTAGTATGAAAACAGCCGACGACTTCCTATCTGGTCAAGTTTTATTGATTGACAAGCCTTTGAATTGGACGTCCTTTCAAGTGGTCAATAAATTGCGATGGGAAATTCGTCATGCCCTTAACATCAAGAAAATAAAAGTTGGTCATGCCGGAACTTTAGACCCATTGGCAACTGGTTTACTGGTTATTTGTACGGGTAAAATGACCAAGCAAATCAATACCTTTCAAGGTCAGGAAAAGGAATATACTGGCACTTTCGTTTTAGGTAGCACCACGCCTTCGTATGATTTAGAAACTGAAATTGATAAAACTTTCCCTACTAATCACATATCTGAAAAATTGATTCACGATACCACGCAACAATTTATTGGTGATATCGAACAATATCCTCCTGTATTTTCAGCTATAAAAAAAGATGGTAAACGCTTATACGAGTTTGCAAGAGCTGGCGAAGAAGTTGAGATAAAACCAAGAACCGTTACTATTTCAGAATTTGAAATCACCAATATTGATGGTAATACTATTGATTTTAGAGTGGTTTGCAGTAAAGGAACATACATTCGTTCTTTGGCTCATGATTTTGGAAAAGCACTAAATTCAGGAGCGCATTTATCGGTTTTAAGGCGTACCAAAATTGGTGATTTCTCGGTTAAAAATGCGCTAACTCCAGAATCCTTTATAACAGGCTTAACAACCAAATAATACTTTTTTCCGTATATTACATTACAACACCTGGTGTTTAGCCCAATATTTTAGTTTTTGAATTTGACTGATAAACATAAATCTTTACTCTTAACCGGACTGCTTGCTGGGTCTTTGGTTATGGGTTTATTTAGCTTTCATCTAAAGCAACAAAACCCGCATTTAACTGAAAGTTATTATCTAGTAGAACCCAAAACAGAAGAAGAGCTAATACAAGAAGAACTAGAAAAAGCCCAGGCTGAAGAACAAGTCACGGCTGAAACTAATAAAGCCTTTAATGAGACTGAAAACTATAAGCGTTTTGCTGAAGCTTATCAGCCTATTGCACCTCCAAAAGACTATGAATATAGGCCTTCTGAAAATCAAGAAGTAAATAATGATGGCCTAAATGAAACTAGCACATCACAACCTGAAATTGATGATGATGTTTTGTCATCCTTTAATGATGTGAACTCCTTATTAAAAAAACAGCGGAGTAATATAAGTCAGCAGTCAGTGAATAAGGAAAGTTCTATGCATTATTCTTTGGTTAACAGAACACATAGCTATTTACCTACTCCTGTTTACTTATGTGAATCAGGTGGTAAAATAGTTGTCAATATTACCGTGAACTCTCTTGGAAAAGTCACCAATAGTTCAATAAACGAAGCCGCTTCAATTGATAATCAATGCCTAAAAGATCATGCCATTGAATATGCCAATAATGCCCGTTTTAGTTCAGATGCTTCTAAAAAATCACAATTAGGGTCTATTACTTTTTATTTTGAAGGAAAGCACTAAAGACAGAGCAATTGCAGTAAATCTTCTATAGCTGTTTGCCCTTTATCTTGATTGTACCAACGTTGTAAATCTTCTTTAAATTCTGGTGTTAATTTGCCAAAAGTTGCTTTATAATCATTTACCATTTTGGTTGCTTCGCTGGGTCGTGGTCCAAAAGTATCTATCACTTGTCCAGTAGCATTATCAATCATAATCAATTTGGGAATAGCTTTTCCGCCATTAGTTAAAAACTGATTCATTAAAGCATCGTTTTCGTCTCTTAAAACTAATTTTAAATCAATACCATCGTGCAACTCGGCTATTTTATTTATTACCGGAATTACGTGAGCCGCATCGCCACACCAACTCTCTGTAATAACCAACCAAGTAACATCTCCTGAAAAATTTGATAATCGGTTCTTAACCTCATCTGACACCTTTACTGTTTTGTCCCAACGCTTCATACGTCTATCATTTAGCATGGTATAATTTACCATAGCTTCTGATTTGTCATTACCAGTTGTAGAATTATTTTCAACTAGCGTCTTAACCATTTTTCTATAGTCTTGGTAGGTTATACTTTTCGATAAAGCTGAAACAATAATATCCTTTGATGTTGTTTGAATGACTTCCATATATTTTATTTTTCTTTTACAAAATTACTGCCAATAACTCACTATTTTAGTAACTCTTGTTACATTTAGACAGCAAAAGTAATCTGAATTTTAGGCTTCAAATATGATTTATATCATATGTATGTCTAACTTTATATCAAAATCTTACAAAATATGACAAAACATAGATGTGGTTGGTGTGTTGGTGATGCGCTTTATGAAGCCTATCATGATCAAGAATGGGGTGTTCCCATTTATGATGACGCAACTATCTTTGAATTTTTAATTTTAGAAACTTTTCAGGCTGGATTAAGTTGGATTACAGTTTTAAGAAAACGTGAAAACTTTAGAAACGCATTTGATAATTTCAACTATAAAAAAATTGCCCATTACAAGCAGCCTAAAATTGATAGCTTGTTACAAGATGCTGGTATTATCAGAAATAAACTCAAAATACATGCAACTGTTACCAACGCCCAAGCCTTTATGAAAATTCAGGATGAATTTGGCTCTTTCTCCAAATACATTTGGGCTTTTGTTGACCATAAACCCATTAAGAATAAAATCAAAAATTATAAAGATGCTCCTGCCACAACTGCAATTTCGGATGCTTTAAGTAAAGATTTAAAAAAACGTGGTTTTAAGTTTGTGGGTAGTACCGTTATCTATGCCCATATGCAAGCAACTGGCATGGTTAATGACCACGAGATAAATTGTTTTAGATATAATGAAGTGTGACTATAACTGTTTTAAAAACTCATTTCTAGAAATATCTTCAGCACCTAAACTCGCCAAATGATTGGTATAAACTTGGCAATCTATCAGCTTGTAATCAGAGTTTTTAATAAAGGTTATAAAGCCTACTTTACTAGCATTACTCACCTTTGTAAACATGCTTTCACCACAAAAAATACCATTACCCAAGTCAACGCCATAAAGTCCTCCAACCAACTCATTATTTGACCAAACCTCAACAGATTTGGCATAACCTAATTTGTGAAACTGTATATAAGCCTCAATCATGTCATGAGTTATCCAAGTCCCTGATTGGCCATTTCTATTGGCTTGTGAGCATTCCTTAATTACTTTATTAAAATCTTTATTTACGGTTACTTCAAAATCTAAATTACGTAGAACTTGCTTCATACTCTTAGACACTTTTAGTTTTTCTGGAAACAATACAAACCTAGGATCTGGAGACCACCATAAAATAGGCTGCTCTTTTTCAAACCAGGGAAAAATGCCTTTCCTATAAGCTAAAAGCAAACGCTCAACCGATAAATCACCTCCAACACCAATCAGGCCATCTTTACTTGCCTCTCGTGGATTAGAAAATTTTATATCACGCCCTATATAATACATAAACCTATTGAAAACATGTTGTTTAGCTGCCAAAACATGACAGTCAAACCAATATTTGACTTTGAAAATACAACTTTTTTTAGCATCTTTACGGAGACCTTTGTGCAATAAATTTTGTTCATCATTGCTTTTTTTGAGTTTGTTTATAAAGGTCAAATCTAAAACCACAAAACTAAAGCCTTGTTTTCACAAGGCTTTTTTCATAGAAAAACCCAACCTTTTGAGCTGGGTTTTAAGTTTAAATTAAACACTCATTACAATACTTCTCAATGTTTACCAACAACAGATGGCACACTCGAAATAAAGGAACACGATTTAAAAAGGTAAATCGTCGTGATCGTCTTCATTTATGTTGCTAGCAGGCTCAAAAGCCTCTGCTGGTGGCACAGGTGGCATTTCTGGGTTTGAACTATCTGCTTGTAAAGCTTCAATACGCCATCCTTGAATGGAGTTAAAATATTTGGTCTCTCCTTGTGGGTTCACCCATTCTCTACCACGTAAATTAATGTTTATTTTAACCTGTTGCCCCACTTGGTAATTGTTCAATAAATCGGTTTTATCCTGAACAAATTCTACCATAATATGCTGTGGGTATTGTTCTTCAGTTGTAACCACCACCTCTCTTTTTCTAAATCCGTTTGATCCGAAGGTTTGCGTTTCTCCAATAACCTTAATTCTACCTTGTACTTCCATTTTTAAGTTCTAATTTTCTGTGTTATGATAATAATATTTTTAAGGCACTTTCTATATCGCCAAAGCTTAAATAGTTGTGTGCCAATTTATGTTTTTCTCTATGTGATGCAGCCGAAATATTTGGGTAACGCTCACTAATTGATGCTACAAACTCCTTAACCGATTCTTCGCTAGGCAATTCTTCAACATTACCTAACATACCCAAATCATTACCTGTTAAAATCATGCTATTTCTTACATGTTCAGGAAGACCATCAACACCTATACCTAAAGTAGATAGTGGTTTAGGGATTTCAAAAAAACCACTTTTAGCACGGCTGTAAAAACTACCTCCAGACCTAGCTACTAAATCTAACTTTACTTGATCAATATGCCCATTAGCATCCAGAACCTCATCATCAATGTGTAACTTAACAACTTCACATATGACCAGATTTCCAGCACCTCCTTCTTCTCCCAAAGAAATAACATCATTTACTTTACATTCAAACTGAATGGGTGATTCAGCAACACGAAAGGGCTTTACTAAATCAGACTCCAACATATGCAAACCTGCTTTTTCAAATTCATTGATTCCTTCGGCATATTCAGTACTACTCAAAGAAGTTTGGTGTACCAAGTCGTAATTAACAACATTAATCACCACTTCTTTAGTTTCCAATACATTTTCTAACGTATGTTTTGTTGTATTGTTTCTCACGCGTCTTGCAGGTGAAAAAATTAAGATAGGTGGATTAGCACTAAAGACATTAAAAAAGCTAAATGGTGACAAATTAGGCTTACCGTTTTTATCCATAGTACTGGCAAAGGCAATAGGCCTTGGTGCCACAGCACTTAATAAATAACTATGCAGTTTACCTGTTGATAATGCTTTAGGATCGTAAGATGTCATGAATCTTTATTAATTTGCACAAATGTAATTAATATGATAATGAACTAAAAATGATTTGATTGACTTATCGCACAATATTATTAACAGATTTACATTATATTACAGATTGTAAATTACGCTATGATTTTTTCTAAACATCGCAACCTTACTCGTTGGATAATTGTTATTGCTTCCTTCGGAATTATTTCACTAATTCTATGGAATACTTATGTGTTTTTTCAACATTTTAAGGAAGAACAGCGAAAAAAAATGGACATCTGGGCAGCTGCGCAAAGTGACATCCAACAAAATTTTTTAACCGATAATATCAATCCTGTTTCTTCAAAAGTTTTTTTTGACACTAAAAACGACAATCCCATGATTGTAGTTGACGAAAAAAATGAAGTTGGTTTTTGGCGAAATTTAGATAGCACAAAACTTGAAAATTCAGATTACGTAAATAAGCTTGTTGCAAAGTTTGAAAACGAAAATAAGCCTATTGAGCTTTCTTATTTTGATTCTGAAATAGACCAAGAAGTAACTTTGGGAAAATTGTATTATGGTAATTCTCCATTAATCAATAAATTAAAATATTATCCTCTCGCATTACTACTTATAATTTTCCTATTCTCTGCGGTAGTTTATTTCTTTTACCGTAGCTCAAAAATTGCAACACAAAATAAATTGTGGTCTGGTATGGCAAAAGAGACAGCCCACCAAATTGGGACACCCTTATCATCGCTAATTGGGTGGACAGAAATACTAAAAACTGAACATGTAAACCCAGAATACATTGTTGAAATTGAAAAAGACATTAGTCGTTTACAAACCATAACTGAACGTTTCAGTAAAATTGGATCTTTACCCACATTAGAAAAATCTGATATAGTTAAAGAAACTATTGATTCTTATGATTATTTAAAAGCACGCTCATCTGATTTAATTGAGTTTGAATTAAAAGCTCCAGATGAAGCCATTTATGTCCAATTAAACAGACAACTTTATAGCTGGACGATTGAAAATTTGGTTAAAAACGCCATTGATGCCATGAAAGGCAAAGGGCAATTGATTATTGAAATTGTCCAATTGGAACAAAATGTAAAAATCCAAATTAGTGACACCGGAAAAGGACTTTCAAAGAAACAATTTAGAACTATTTTTGAACCTGGTTATACTACTAAAAAACGCGGTTGGGGATTGGGATTATCATTAGCAAAACGGATTATTGAAGAATTCCATGGAGGAAAAATAAAGGTTCTACACTCTGAACCTAACAAGGGAACAACCATGCAAATTGAATTAAAATCATTATAATATGGCTGAGAAATTTATTACCATAAAAGAAGTTGCTCTAAAAAACAACTGCCCAGAATGTTATAGTAATGATGGTTTACATTTAACTTTTAAACAAAAGTTTAAAGAATCAAATTTTTATAAGTCCATTACCCAAGAAACCAAGCATATTTTAAACTGTAAAACTTGTAATACAACAATATATCCTGTAAGCTGGACAGAAGATATTGAACGTGTAGTAAACTATCACCAACGTGCGTTTGTTCCAAAAAAAGATACTTTCAAATTAAAAAAGAAAGCTTGGTTACTTATTGGAATCACTGTAGCGCTTCTAATAGCAGGTGTGACTTTGTTTTTTCTAAAAGACAGTTTATAAATGTGCTTTTATAGCAGAAGCAATTTCTTTGAACTGTTCATCAGTGAGTTTTTCTTTGCTTAAAAAACGTGCATCTTCCATCGTGTTTAATGGAATTAGATGTACGTGAGCATGTGGTACTTCCAATCCTATAACCGTCATACCTATACGTTTACACGGAACCGCTTTTTTTATAGCATGCGCGACTGATTTTGAAAAAGCCATGAGTTCCAAGTAGATGTCATCATCTAAATCGAATAATTTATCAACTTCTTGTTTTGGAATACATAAAGTATGCCCTTTAGCATTAGGATTTATATCCAAAAAAGCAAAAAACTTGTCGGTTTCAGCAATTTTATAACAAGGTATTTCACCATTAATGATTTTTGTGAAGATTGATGCCATAATTTCAGGTTTATGTAAATATAAAAAGATTCCTGCAGGACAGGAATCTTTTAATTATTATTTAGTTTAATTTTATCTAGAAATCTCCAAAATATCAAATTTCATAACACCATTAGGTACCTGAATATCCGCAACTTCACCAACTGATTTTCCTAATAAACCTTTCCCTATAGGTGAATTAACAGATATTTTACCAGAAGCCAAATCAGCTTCACCATCAGCCACCAACGTGTAGGTCATTTCCATACCATTAGTTTGGTTTTTAATCTTCACCTTTGATAGCACTAATACTTTAGAATTATCTAATTGTGATTCATCAATTAAACGTGCACCAGCCAAGGTTTCTTCTAATTTAGAAATTTTCATTTCTAACATACCTTGTGCTTCTTTAGCAGCATCGTATTCAGCATTTTCACTTAAATCACCTTTATCTCTTGCCTCTGCAATAGCTTGGGAAGCACGAGGGCGTTCAATATCTTTTAATTGTCTTAACTCGTCTCTTAATTTTTTTAACCCTTCTGCTGTGTAATAGGATACTTTACTCATAACTTCATCGTTTATATATTAAAAAGACCCGAATCATGTTCGGGACTAACGAAAAAATCCCGCTTTCACGAGATTACTATGCAAATATACAAAAAATTCAACTCTCTTTACTTTTTGTTGTAAATTGCAACAAAAATTGCGTGTTATGAAAAACGTCCTAATCCTTTTAATATGTTGTTGTTTAATATGGTCATGTAAGAATAATGATGATGACAATAATAACAACAATAACCAGTACCTACCGAATTATTCGTTTAATACAGGTGATCTAATAAACACTACTTTGATACCATATACTGATTTGCTATTCCCAAATAATTACGTGATATTAAACTCCAATTACGGTATTAATGGAGTAGTTGTTTATTATGCAGGAGGTAATAACTATAATGCTTTTGAATTGAGCGATCCTAATCACGCCTTGCGCACCTGTTCTACTTTGACGGTTGAAGGCGTATTGGCTACTTGTGATTGCGACGATTCAAAAACCTATGATATTCTAACAGGACAACCTCAAGAAGGCACAACTGGCTCTTACGGCTTAAAACGCTATTTTGTTGAAAAAACTGGTGATATTATAAGAGTTTGGAATAATTAAATAGTGCGACCTGATGGTCGCACTATTATGTCAAAACTTCAAAGTAGCTCCTAATAAAAAATTTATGGTTGCTTGTGGGTAAAAACCAGTTCCTTCAATGGTTGTGACTTGTGGTGGGTTTGACCACGTATCATCATAGGTATAATAATAACCGTTAGATTCGTACTTCACATTAAAGAGGTTATTTACCAATCCAGTAAAAACAATTGATTTTAAAAACGGTTGAGACTCCTCATCTCTTTTAAACGATAACTCATAATTAATATTAAAATCGTTTACAAAGTAGCTATCTAATTTTGAGGCTTCGGCTTCGGTATTGCTCATAAATTGGTCTCCAACATATTTACTTAATATCGACATTTGCAAATTTGAGATAGGCTGAAAAACGAATGCATTACCAACAATTATATTTGGAGCATATGAAATATCTGTTTTTCCTAAATTCACCAATTCACCGTTGAAAGATGTAATAGTCTCTTTGTTTTTATTGGAGCTTAAGGTTAGGTTTGGCTGAATAGCAAACTTTTTTCCTAATTGAATAGCTGCTTCTATTTCTAAACCTAAACGATAGCTTTCACCACTGTTGGTACGAACTGGATTTCCTACATTATCAAGCTGTCCAGTTAAGACCAGTTGTTCATTATATAGCATATAATAGGCATTGGCATATATTCTAAATGTATCTGTATTGTAACGCCAACCTAATTCAAAATCATTTAGCTGTTCAGGTTTGACGGTATCGTTATTTTCAAAATCATCTCTATTTGGTTCTCTGTTGGCTCTTGCATACGAAAAATACAAGCTATTAGCACCATTTATGGTATAGGTGATACCTGCTTTTGGATTGAAGAAGCTATAGTTTTCATCTACCAATAAGGGTATTCTATCTGATGTTAACCCAGTTGTTTTATAATCCACTAAACGCAACTGTAAATCTGCAAACAAGCTAATCTTGTCATTTAATCTGTAATTTGCTTTACCAAAGAAACTTAAGTCTGTTTTTGTTCCATTTCCTTCGTAATATCTGTCAGTATTCATACTATTACTTGCAAGTTGCGCCCAAATAATTTCTCCAAAATGGTCACCATCATAATAACTATAAGAGCCTCCAAAAATAGCATCTAAACCGCCTTTTTTATAATTTGCATTGGCATTTACAACGTAGAAATCATTATCTAACCAGCGTCTTCTTACTAAATCAGTTTCAGTTACTGTTTCACTACCAATTATAACATCATTTAATCCGTAATCGGCGAAAGGTTCATCTTCTTTATATTGTTCAAAATAGCCACGACCATACGTGTAGTTTAAGGCTAAATTGGTAGACCAATAGTTGTTGTAGCGTTCGTTCCAGTGTATTTGATAATGGTCCTGTTGGTAATTGTCAACTTCGTTTTCATAAAACTGAATATTCCCGTTTTCGTCGGTATATTCGCCAGCCGTATTATAGGTTCTATCATTTTCAAGCTTTTCTATATCTTCAAGTCCGTTCCACGATTGATAGGTTCGTTCTTTACCAGCAAATGTTATCAGCTTTATTAAGCGATTATCATCTACATAAGAACCTTGTAGGAAATAGGATTTTAAATCAGAAGTCGCGCGATCAATGTAACCGTCAGACTGAATAGTTGATAAACGACCCGCAACTTCAAAATGATCGTTTAGTAAACCTGTACTAAACTTTAAAGTATGCTTATGCGTATTGAAACTTCCAAAAGAATTAGCGAATTCTGCAAAAGCATTTTCAGAAATGGCATCGGTCAATACATTAATGCTCGCTCCAAAAGCTCCAGATCCATTTGTTGATGTTCCAACACCACGTTGTAATTGTAAACTTTCAACAGAAGAGGCAAAATCGCCTAAATTCACCCAAAATGTTCCTAACGATTCTGCATCGTTATATGGAATACCATTAATAGTTACATTGGTTGATTGTGCATTTATACCACGAACACGTATACCTGTATAACCAACGCCTGCTCCAGCATCTGATGTGGTAACTACTGAAGGCAAGTAATTTAACAAAATTGGAATGTCTTGTCCTAAATTACGTTCTTGAATCTCTTCTTTGGATATATTTGAATGCGTTATTGGTGAAGTCGCTTTAACACGTACAGCACTCACCATAACTTCATTTAAAACTTCAAGATTCGTGGAATCATTTTGTTGTTCATTAGGTTTTTCTTGAGCAAAAAGACTCATGGTAAAAACAAAAAAACCAATGGTTGTGAATAAATTTTTCATTACGATTAATTAAAATCGAATAAAAAGAGGTCATTATTCTTTGGTTAATAAATTATTAGATGCTTCGACAAGCTCAGCATGACAATTAAAAATTCCTAAACAGCATTACCTGTTCTAGGTTCAATGGGTATGATCTCAGCCGATAATAGGCACCCCTTTTTTGAGAACGCTGCAAAGATAATTAACAATGAAGAATTAACAATGAAGAATGATTAATATTTACTCTAACTTTGGAGGCTTTCTATTTGCTTTTTTTTCAGACTGTTGCTTTTTATTTGCAAGCCTTTTAAGTTTTACTGATTTGGGAGTTTTTGTTGGCTTACGCTTTTTTGGAACGATTAATCCTTGTTTTATCAATTCTAAAAATCGTTTAATGACAAATTCTTTGTTTTTATGCTGACTGCGACTTTCATCACTTTGAAGAATTAACACACCTTCAGAAGTTAATCGGGTTGCCAAATTTTTAAATAGCAAGACTTTTTGTTCTTCTGAAAATACTTGAGAATTATTTAAATCGAAATTTAAAACGACTTTTGAAGACACCTTATTTACATGTTGCCCTCCTGCTCCAGAACTTCTTACAGCTTTAAATTGTAATTCAGATATTAAAAGTTCTTCATGAAACATGTTATTTGATTTGATGCGTTGGTTTTAATAAATCAGTAACCGTTTTTACAGGATTAAAAGTTATTAGTGGAACCTCAACAAAAATGGTATTCCAATTAGCCATACTACCATTCCAAAGTCCAGGTAACTCTAGTGCTTTTAGTTCTTTTCCTGTCTTGGTTTTCATGGTTATAAAAGCCGTTTTAGGATCTACAAATTGTTCAAGATCAAATCTATTCCCTCTATAATCCTTGATACCGCAAACTAAATCTACAGGATTAAAATGTGTTGCATTTTTAAGGATGTCTTTCTGCCTCTTATCTCTTTTGTTTATTTGAGCAGACTCGACAATTTGCAATGAAATCTGGCCGCTTTCATCCTTTACCCAAAACGGGCCACCTCCTGGCTCTCCTTCATTCTTAACCATTCCACATACACGAATAGGTCTATTTAATTTTGATCTTAAATACTCTATTTGATATTTTTTAGAGTACTTCTCAAATTCGGTAGATATTTTTGTGTTAAGCTTATTACTCAAAAATTCAGCAACTATAATTAAACTGTTTTCAGTAATTGATTCGTTTTCTAACTGCCTTAAATAATCAAATGCCTTCTTTTGAAGTGAAACCAATAAGCCTGCAAGTGCCTTTTTGTAATTGGCAACTTCTCGCTCGTATTTAAACACGACGACATTATCAATGTTTTTTATGAAAATGATGTCAGCATCCTGCTCATTTAAATTTTGTAATAAGGCACCATGACCAGAAGGCCTGAACAATAAACTGCCGTCTTCTAAACGGAACGGTTTGTTTTCTGGTGTCACAGCTATAGTATCGGTCGATTCCTTTTGATACGAAAAAGATATGTAGAATTTTGTGTTTGTTTTACGCTCAACGATATCCTGAATTCGTTTAAATTCATCATCAAAGATGTTTTTATAACGTTCCGAAATTGTAAAATGTAAATGTGCTTTATTATTACTAGAGGCATATAATGCTGCTTCAAATAAATGCTCTTCAAATGCTGTTGCAATATGCCCTTTATACGTATGAAATGGCAACAATCCTTTTGGAAAAAAACCATAATTAAGCTTATCTGAATCCAACATGGTTTTTACGAAATATAAACGTTGTTCATCTGTTGAAAACGATTCAGAATCTGCATAATACCTTTTCATTTCTTGTTTTACAATACCATAAAACGGAAACTTTTCTAAACCCACAAAAAACAATGACAGATTAGATTCTTTTTCTCTATTTATGTAGGCATTTAAAGTTTCCTTTTCAGGGTTAAACGTTTCAATGAATTTGAAAAGCGACTTGAACATTCGAGTTGCTGCACCTGAAGCTGGAACAAACTTTAGTATTGAATTTTCGTTTCTTCTTACATCAAACAATTCGATTAAATGTTGTTTTTCATCATTTGATAGTTTTAAAATGCCATTATCACTGGTTGCTGCAGATTCTAAATTTACAAACGGCAAACCGTCTTTAAACAGTTGGATCTGCTCTTTTACCTTACCAATGGTAAGACCTTTATTTTCTATTTGTATGTTATCCTTTTCTAAAAGCATTTAACGTTTTTCATTTAATAGTTTGTCAATATAAGAAACTGCTAATTTTAAGCGCTCTTCCTTATTGCCTTTTAATAACACATAAGGTCTGTTGTATTTAATTAAGGCTTGCTCAAACGCTTTAAACATCTCCAGACGTTCAGTTGGTTTATCCCTTAAATCATCAGCTACCCATGGCGTGTCAATATAGGTCAAAAAATACAAATCGTAAGTATTACGTAATGCGTATTTTTCGAGAATAGAATCGCAAGTTCCAGAATAATAGGTTTCAGAATAGACCTTGGTTTCCAACAAATCTGTGTCACAAACAAGCACTGTATTTGTTTTTTGAGCTAGCTCGTTTTCAAGTTTCATTTGACCTACAGCAATTGGTAGTAAGTCTTTAGGTTCACAGGTCTTTCTCTCGTTATTCCATTTGTTTTGTAAATACTCTCTAGCATATTCAGGTACCCAAACAGAATTATAATGCCTCGCCAATTGTTTGGACAAGGTTGTTTTTCCTGTTGATTCAGGACCAAACAAAACTACTTTTATGCAGTTGCTATTCTTTTGTTTAAGCTCTTCTTCCATGCTAAATATCCAAATATTGCAATAATGGTAAATCCTAAATATTGCAGACTAGTGAATGTAAATCCTTTATAAAAATAAAGTGGAACAGATATGATATCGCCAATGATCCAAAATAGCCAGTTTTCAATTTTACGTCGTGCCATTAACCACATGCCTACAAAGAAAATAGCTGTTGTAAATGTATCAACATAAGCTACCCAACCAGTCCATTTATCAAAGATTTGATAAACTATAAAAACAAATAACAATGTTGCCAAAAATATGCCAGCACTTATGATATTTTCTTTTTTTGTAGTTGTAGAAATGGGCGTTACATGTGTTGCATCTACTTTTCGAGTCCAGACATACCAGCCATAAACACTCATTATAAAATAATACGCATTAATCATCATATCGCCTAACAATTCCCATTTATACAATAAATACACAAATATGACAGTACTTATCATACCTGTAGGAAACACCCAAATTTTATTCTGTTTAGAAAACCAGACGGATAAAAATCCAAAAATAACCGCAACAATTTCCAATACAATATCAAGCGTTTCATAATCTTGATACTGTGAAAAGAAAAAATCAAAAATGTGGTTCATAGTCGTATCTGTCTGTTTTTACAATTTTCATGTAAAGTAAACCATTTTCAATGAGTTCAAAAGCTTCTTTAATCTCACTTTGCAATAAAGACATCACCTCATCATAATCACCATAAACTTGGGTGCTCAATGGATTTTCAAGAACCTTTAAATTTGAAGCACGAAGTTTTTTAATAAAGTGTATAATTGCAGGTTCAAAATCATTCTGCAAAGGTGTTAACGTTAGTTCTACTGATATTTTCATATTTTCTTTTTTAGGCTATCAAAAAACGATTCATCTTCCTCAAATGCAGTCCCAATCACCACTAAATCTGCTCCAGAATTGTAGGCCTCATCCAATTGTTGCCTTGTTCGTATGCCTCCTCCAACTATCAATGGGATTTGGATATTCTTTTTCACTTTTGAGATAATTTCTACAGTTACAGGATGCGTTGCACCACTTCCCGCTTCTAAATACATAAGCTTCATTCCTAAAAATTCACCCGCTTTAGCAGTGTCTTCTATTAGCTGTATATTTACTCTGGACAATGGTTTTGTGCCTGTTACACGTTCAACCGCGGTTTCCTTACCATTTTCAATTAACATATAACCCGTTGGAATGATTTCAAGTTCTGTTTCACTCAATCTTGAAACTGACTTGACATGTTTCCCGATTAAATATTCCGAATTTCTTCCAGAAATTAATGACAAAAATAAAATGCCATCGGCTTCATTAGTTACTTGAGTTACATCTCCTGGAAATAATATAATTGGTAATTGCGTAAAACGCCTTAAAGCTTTTACTAAAATTCCTGTTTGTTGTCCTTCAACCTCACTTCCACCAACAAAAATATGTGTAGCAACAGACTTATTAACTCTATTTAGAAAATCTTCTGCTGTCCTAATTGAGAATTTATCTGGATCAATAAGTACAGCCAATAATTTTTCATCATTGGTAATAGACTGTAATATATTATTATAGATATTTTTCATTTACGATGGCAATGCAAAGGCACAAGTGAAACCTTCAAATTCAAAAAAAGTAGCATCAAAGCGATGTTTTGAATTTTCATAATCAATCCAAGATACTGTTTCTTCATCTTGTATCATAAAAGGAATAACTAATGTGTGTTGCAGAAAACTTAAGCCTGGCGTAGCAAACAATTTATAAAGAGATTCTTTTACACACCAGATAACAGTTAGTTTTCGTACGTATTCATGATCATTTGAATCTAAATACTGTGATTCATAATCCATGAATTTATGAGCAATACGCCCAATTTTTTCACGCTGTTTTTCAATATCTATTCCAACTTCCGTATCACTCACTACAACACCCGAAAACGTAAAAGAATGCGTTATTGAAATATGCTTACCATCTTTTAAATGTGGTTTTCCGTTTTCATCATAAAATAAATCTGAATCTGTATAACCAAATTCGGCCAATAAATGTCTAACACTTAAAAACCCACGTTGATGCAGTTCACTTTTCATGCCCAAAACACGTTCCATATTCTCTGGCTTTAAGGTGATAGGCTTCATCAAATCATCATAGGTTTCAGTTATCTTCCAAATTTTAACAGTTGTATCCGAATTTGGAGTAAGGGTTTTATATAGAGGCATTTAATATTCTGAAAGTTATTAGTTATCTTTGCAGTCGCAAATAATTATTGAAACACAAATATAACAATATGAACACAAAAACAGTTGCCTACGTACCTAATAAGGTAAAAGATATGTCGCTAGCGGCTTGGGGAAGAAAAGAGATTGAATTGGCTGAAGCTGAAATGCCAGGATTAATGAGTTTACGTGAAGAGTATAAAGATTCTCAACCTTTAAAAGGTGCACGTATAGCAGGATGCTTACACATGACTATTCAAACAGCTGTTCTAATTGAAACACTACAGGCTTTAGGTGCTGAAGTAACTTGGAGTTCTTGTAATATATTTTCTACTCAAGATCAGGCCGCTGCTGCTATTGCTGCGGAAGGAACTGCTGTATATGCTTGGAAAGATATGACAGAAGAAGAGTTTGACTGGTGTATAGAGCAAACCTTGTTTTTTGGAGAAGATAGAAAACCATTAAATATGATTCTTGATGATGGTGGCGATTTAACCAATATGGTATTAGATAAATATCCTGAATTGGTTTCTGGAATTAATGGATTATCTGAAGAAACTACAACTGGTGTTCACCGATTGTATGAGCGTATGGAAAATGGCACATTGCCAATGCCTGCAATTAATGTAAATGATTCGGTTACAAAATCTAAATTTGATAACAAATATGGTTGTCGTGAAAGTGCTGTTGATGCTATTCGTCGTGCTACTGATGTGATGTTAGCTGGAAAACGTGTAGTGGTTTGTGGTTATGGCGACGTTGGTAAAGGTACAGCTGCTTCTTTTAAAGGCGCTGGAAGTATTGTAACAGTAACAGAAATTGATCCAATTTGTGCTTTACAAGCAGCAATGGACGGTTTTGAAGTGAAGAAATTAGAAACTGTTGTTGGTAACGCTGATATCGTTATTACAACTACTGGGAATAAAGATATTGTTCGTGGTGAGCATTTTGAAGCTATGAAAGATAAAACCATAGTGTGCAACATTGGTCACTTTGATAACGAAATTGATATGGCTTGGTTAAATAATAACTATGGAAACACAAAGAATGTTATTAAGCCTCAAGTTGATAAATACACCATAAACGGAAAAGATGTCATTATTTTAGCCCAAGGACGTTTAGTGAATTTAGGTTGTGCAACTGGTCACCCAAGTTTTGTAATGAGTAACTCGTTTACAAACCAAACATTAGCTCAAATTGAACTTTGGAATAACAAGGATGCTTACGAGAACAAAGTATATATGTTACCAAAACATTTAGATGAAAAAGTAGCGAAATTGCACCTTGAAAAAATTGGTGTTGAGTTAACCGAGTTAAAAGAAGACCAAGCTAAATATATTGGTGTAAAAGTTGAAGGGCCTTATAAGCCAGAATACTATAGATACTAAAAAGACGACAAGCGCATCTAGATTCTAGATCGCTTCGATTTTAGATAATAGAGAAACCCTTACATGAATCTCAATCAAGTTGAGAAAATATGTGAGGGTTTTTTAGTAGTTTAAAACATGCAAAAACTAAATTCTGAAAATCTTATTCCGCTTCTTAAAAAATTAGAGAGTCACATCCAGTTTAAGGATGAAAGGAATAATACAATATCAAACTCTGATGTTGCTTGGCAAATAGATCACTCTTTAAAAGTTATTAATCTTGTTACAGAAGCTTTAGCCAGCTCAAATCCTGATCAATATAAATGGGGTTTTAATAAATGGAGGCTGCTCTTATTCACTCTTAATTACATCCCAAGAGGCAAAGCCAAAGCACCAAAAATTGTTAGACCTCCAGAAGTTATTTCAATTGATGATTTAAAAACACAAATTCGTTTAGCGAACGATAACATTAATCGTATAAAGACACTTGATGATAATGCCTATTTCACTCACTTTGTTTTTGGGCAGCTTAATAAAACTAAAACCATTCAGTTTTTACAATTACATACCAATCACCATTTAAAAATAATTCGAGATATTTTGAAATAAAAAACCCTCTCTGTTTCCAGAAAGGGTTTCAATATCTTAACAAAATAGTTTCTTAAGCTTCAAAAGGCTCAATAGAAACGTATGACTTGTTATCTTTTTTCTTTGTAAACTTTACAATGCCATCAACTTTGGCATGTAATGTATGATCTTTTCCAGCGTAAACATTTTCACCTGGATTGTGTGCAGTACCTCTTTGTCTTACAATGATGTTACCTGCAACGGCAGCTTGACCACCAAAAATCTTAACACCTAATCGTTTCGATTCTGATTCTCTACCGTTTTTCGAACTTCCGACTCCTTTTTTATGTGCCATTTTATTTCGATTTTATATTGTTAAATTAACTTAAAGCAGCAATTAATTCGGCTTTCTTCATAGAAGAGTATCCTGTAATTTCTTTTGCTTTAGCCATCTCCCTTAATTCAGCAACAGTTAATTTGCTTAAATCTTGAGTTGATTCTTCTTTTTTAGCTGGTTTTGCTTCTGCTTTTGGAGCAGCAGCTTTTGGTTCAGCTGTTTTTGGAGCAGCTTTTTCAGCTTTAGCTGGCTTTGCTCCTTCGTTTTCAACTTTGGCAGCCTTTTTGGCTCCCGAAGCTACAATACTTTCAATTTGAATTTCAGTTAAGGCTTGTCTGTGACCATTTTTTACACGGTAACCTTTACGTCTTTTCTTTTTGAAAACTATCACTTTATCACCTTTAAGGTGCTTTAAGACTTTTGCTCCTACTTGAGCTCCGCCTATAGCTGGGGCGCCTACAGTTACATTGTCACCATCACCAATTAAAAGAACATTATCGAAAGAAACTTTCTTACCTTCTTCTGTTGCTAAACGGTTAACAAAAACTTTTTGGTCTTTTTCAACTTTAAATTGATGCCCTGCTATCTCTACAATTGCGTACATAGCGTAACGTTTTTATTAAATTAATTTATTCAAAAATGAGTGCAAATATACTGCTAAATAATTAAACTACAAACGATTTATTTAATTTAAGAGGCATTCCAGCTTTTTTTGAAATATTGCATCACAGTTAGTGCAGAAATAACTGTGGTTGCAAAGCCCATTACAATAACCGTAAAGGTGACAACCCCAACACTTACATCAGAGCCATAATTGGTAGTTTCTAGTAATCCAGGTATAAAGTCTGAATTAATTTCTGTAATGTAAAACAAGAAAAAAATCGAAAAAACTACAGTTGCTATAAAACCAGAAATCAAACCTGCAATTATTCCTTTTGAATAGCTAAAATCATCTCCTTGCTCCAATTTATAATATCTAACCGTTTCATAAATTCCGAAAACTGTAATAAAGGCATTTAAAAAACTATACACCGGATTTGTATGAATATTGAACAATGACAGAATTAGAAAATAAGCAATAAGAATAACACTCATTATCAATCCAAATCGTATAGGAAGACTAACTTTTTTCATGATTTTTTGTTTTTACTAAATTTCGTGAAAAATTGTTAGAAATAATAATTTCCTATGAAATTTCTTTAAATACCATATAAAACCAAGATGATTTATTATTTTTGAAATTCTGTAACATTTTTACTCTTTAAACTACTTACAGTTCAATATTTAACCACATAAATTAAACCCACAATGAAAAAATACTTATTCACTTTTGCTGTATTTGTTTTGGCTTTAACAGCTATAAATGCGCAAGAAGTCAATTTTGAAGAATTTGACCTTGAAAACGGTCTACACGTTATTCTACATCAAGATAATACAGCTCCTGTTGTAGCCACTTCTGTTATGTATGATGTTGGCGGAAAAGATGGTGATAGAAATCGTACAGGATTTGCTCACTTTTTTGAACATTTACTATTTGAAGGTTCTGAAAATATAAAACGTGGGGAATTCATGAAAATCATACCTGCCAATGGTGGTACATTTAATGCCAATACCTCTCAAGATAGAACTTACTATTATGAGATTTTTCCTTCCAACAAATTAGAACTTGGACTATGGTTAGAGTCAGAGCGCATGCTGCATCCAGTTATTGACCAAGTTGGTGTTGACACACAAAATGAAGTTGTAAAGGAAGAAAAGCGTCAAAGTTATGACAACAGACCTTATGGTCAGATATTGAAAGTGCTTGGCGAAAATTTATTTGAGGTTCACCCATATAAAGACACCAATATTGGTGAGATGGAACATTTGGATGCTGCTACGCTTGAAGAATTTATGGCTTACTTCGAAAAATATTATGTTCCTAATAACGCAGTTTTAGTAGTTGCAGGTGATATTGATATAGACAAGACCAAAAAGCTAGTTAAAGATTACTTTAGTGCTGTAAAAAAAGGACCTGAAGTTGTTAGAAATTTTCCTGAAGAAAAACCAATTACTGAAACAAAAAAAGTAAAAGCTTACGATAAAAACATTCAAACTCCAGCCATAATTGCAGCTTACAGAATGCCAGGGTTTGCTACTAGAGACGCGCGTGTTTTGGATATGATTTCAACTTATTTAAGTGGTGGAAAAAGTTCTGTGCTTTATAAAAAATTGGTAGATGAACAAAAGCAAGCACTAACTGTACAGGCAGTAAATTTAGGACAAGTAGATTATAATATTTTTGCCTTGTTTGCAATTCCTCTGGGCGAAACGCCATTAGATACTTTATTATCTGAAATGGATGAAGAAATAGTGAAGATGCAAACTGAACTTATTTCAGAACGTGATCACACAAAACTGCTTAACCAGTTTGAGAATCAATTTGTCAATTCCAATTCAAGTATCGCTGGTATTGCCAGTTCTTTGGCTACCTATTACCTGCTTTATGGTGATGTGAACTTAATCAATACAGAGATTGATATTTACCGTTCTATCACTAGAGAGGAAATTCAAGCCGTTGCAAAAAAATACTTAAACACAAATCAACGTGTTGAAATAGAATATTTACCAAAAACAGATGATCAATAATTATGAACACTTATAAAATGAAAACTAAAATAGCTTCTTTGATTCTAATATTTTTATTGTCTATGGGTGTAAATGCCCAAATAGATCGATCTAAACCACCTAAATCTGGTCCAGCACCTGAAATTACTCTTGAAGAACCAGGTGAGTTTGAATTGAAAAACGGACTCAAAGTGTTGGTTGTAGAGAATCATAAACTTCCCAGAGTATCTTATTCTTTAAGAATAGACAACAAACCTATTGTTGAAGGAAATATAGCAGGTGTCACAAGTGTACTTGGCGCCATGTTAGGTAATGGAACAACTAGCATTCCTAAAGATGAATTTAACGAAGAAATAGATTATTTAGGTGCTAATTTTAATTTAGGTTTTAATGGTGGTTTTGCTAGCTGTTTGTCAAAATATTCTGAACGCATTTTAGAATTAATGGCAGATGCTGTTATTAATCCGTTGTTAACTGAAGAAGAGTTTGAAAAAGAAAAAGTAAAACTCATTGAAAACATTAAAAACAACGAAAAAAACCCAGATGTCATTGCTGGCCGTGTAGGAAGTGCATTATCTTATGGCAAGCAAAATGCATATGGGGAATTTACTACTGAAGAAACCATTAACAACATAAAATTTAGCGACATTAAAACTTATCGCTCAATGTACATCAACCCATCAAATGCATATTTAGTAGTAGTAGGTGATGTAGATTTTAAAGCTATTGAAAAACAAGTTAAAAAGCACTTTAGCGATTGGACGCGTGATGTTACTGTTGATGCGCCTATAACACCTCCAAATCCAAATGTTCCATACACACAAATTAACTTTGTTGATGTTCCCGGTGCAACACAATCTAATATTTCTATTACTAACAATGTAGATTTGAAAATGAATGATGAGGATTATCATGCAGCTTTAATTGCCAACGAAATACTTGGTGGTGGTGGAGAAGGTTATTTATTCAGAAACCTTCGTGAAGAACATGGTTATACCTACGGTGCTTATTCTGATTTAGGAGCCAACAGATTTGGAATTTCCAGATTTACTGCAAGTGCAAAAGTAAGAAATGCAGTTACAGATAGCGCTGTGGTTGAGGCATTAAAGGAAATAAAGCGTATTAATAATGAACCCGTTTCTCCTGAAACATTACGTGATGTAAAAGCCAAATACACTGGAAACTTTGTAATGGCACTTGAGCGACCTCAAACTATTGCTAACTATGCTTTAAATATAAAGCTCAATGATTTACCAGAAGATTTCTATACCAACTATCTTCAAAAAATTAATGATGTGACTGTTGAAGATGTAAATCGTGTTGCTCAAAAGTATATGAAACCTGACAATGCCAGAATAGTTATTATTGGAAACGGTAGTGATGTCATTGAAAATCTTGAAAAAACAAAAATTCCAATAAAGTATTTTGACAAATATGCCAACGCAACCGAAAAGCCAAACTACGATATTGAAATGCCTTCAGATATCACACCAAATAAAGTGCTACAAGCTTATATTGACGCTATTGGTGGTCGGGAGAAACTTGATAATGTCAATGCCGTTGTTATACAAGCTGAAGCTGAATTACAACCTGGTATGATGATGAATCTAGAAATGAAAAAAACATCAAAAAATCAGCTGATGCAGGAAATTACAGCTATGGGAACTTCTGTTCAAAAACAAGTATTAGATGGTAATGCTGGTTATAAAGTTGTTCAAGGGCAGCGTTCTGATATGACGGAAGATGAAATTGTAAAAGCTCAAAAACAATCGTCACCATTTCCTGAAATAAATTATTTAAATCAGGGCGTGACATTGGATAAAATTGAAGATGTTGATGGTGAAAAAGCTTATAAGGTTAAAGTTTCAGATGAGCTTACTGCTTATTACAGCGTTTCTACTGGTTTAAAAGTAAAAGAAGACAGAAACTCTGAAATGGGAACCTCATCTATATTTTATACAGACTACAAAGAAGTAGCCGGAATAATGTTCCCATTCAAAATTTCTCAAACAGCGGGTCCACGTAAGTTTGACTTTATTGTTAAAGAAATTAAAGTTAATGAAGGTGTAGAAGATGCTGATTTTGATTAATAACAATCTTTTAAAAACATAAAATAAAAACTCGCTGAAAACAGCGAGTTTTTATTTTTTTGGCTTATGTGATAAGTATACACCTACTAAAATGATGAATGTTGCAAAACCTTGCAAAAGACTGAACCCTTCCCCATCCAAAACACCCCAAGTAAGTGCTACAATTGGCATAACGTAAGTAACTGAAGATGCAAATACTGGTGAGGAAATTTGGACTAGTTTATTAAATAAAACTTTTGCCAAGGCTGTCCCAAAAAACGATAGAATAACTACGTACCAAATAGATAGTTTTAAATTGGGATTACTTAAATGTCCTTCCTTAAAAAAGCCACTCATCAATAAAACAATCACAGCTGGAATGATGATTACTGCATAATTTCCAGCAGCTATAGCAAGTGGTTTAACGTTCTGTAAATAACGTTTTATAATATTTACATTAGCTGCATACATAATAGTTGATGCGATAACAAAACCTGCATACAAATAATTCTGTTCTGGATTTAGTTCTGCTCCCTTTAATATTAAAATAGCTGTACCAATAAACCCAATTATAACGCCAACTACCTGTCGCTTAGTCGATGCTATTTTAAACACAGCGAAGCCTAATAATATAGTATTTAATGGCACGAGCGAATTCAAAATAGATGCCACGGCACTATCTATTTCTGTTTCGGCAATCGCAAAGAAAAAAGCTGGAAAAAAAGAACCTAAAAACCCCGAAAGTGCAATCCATTTCCATTGGCTCTTTTCAATCGTTTTTAATGAAGAATAGCCTGCAAGTAACAAAAAAACACCTGTAATAATGGTTCTTAAAGCACCTAGCTCGTAAGCGTTTAAACCTAATAATGCCTTTTTAATCAGTATAAAAGAGGTTCCCCAAATTAAAGAGAGCACAATTAAATACAACCATTTAACGTTAATTTGTTTCATAAGGCAAATGAAATGACAAAATTGTTAATTTTAATGCAATAAACAGCATTATTTAGTAATTTTGTGATGAACTTAATACGTAATACAAATGAATACATTTAAAAACATTATAGTTGTTTTATTGTTGGCAGTAGTTTTTTCTGCTTGTAAGAATGAAACGACTCCTGAAGTTGTGACGGTTGAAAATGAATCTACTGAAATGACAACTGATCAGATAAAAGAATTAGACCCTAATGCCAATTATGCAAAAGCAGAATTCACCATTGAAGGAATGACTTGCGCCATGGGTTGTGCCAAAACTATTGAAAAGAAAATGGCAAAATTAGAAGGTGTAAAATCTGCAAAAGTAGATTTTGATTCAAGAATAGCTATGGTTGAATATGATGAAGCTAAAGTGACGCCTACTACACTTGAAGAGGTTGTTAAAAAAGCTGGTGATGTTTATTCAGTAAAAGACATGAAAACTGTTGATAGTTTTAGTGCTGAAAAAAAAGCTTGTGACAAAGATTGTCAAAAAGCCTGTTGTGCTAATAAAACAGAAGCAGAAAAAATGGCTTGTGCCAAAGACTGTAAAATGGCTTGTTGCGCAGATAAAGCTAAAGCTTAAAACAAGCTCAATAAATTAAATAAAAAAACCACTCATAATGAGTGGTTTTTTTATTTCCATCGCAATGTTTCCATAATATGCTGAATGTCTTTCTGCAGATAATTTGCAGCAGGCAGAATTGAGTCATAATTAGGTTTAGCATAAAAATACAACGAACCTGTCAAAAAGTGATTAATACTGTCTGTTACATAAAACTGTGATTGCGATGCAGCGTTACCACCAACTTCATAAAACATACCATAAACATCATGCTCCTTGCTTTCATAAAGTTGCTCAGCAATTTCATCAGCTTTTTGAGTATGCTCTTGCGTAAAACCTTGTGCATCACGCAATAAATTCCGTAACTGTTCAGGGCTGTTATTAATTTTTTTATAGGTTAAATAGATTGTTCCTTTCAATGAAGGGTAAATTAAATCAACACCTAAACTTGCCGAATCTGCTGTTAATATCCTCGCTCGCACTTCAGATGCCAGTTCATTTTTTTCAAACGTAAAAGGAAATCCAGGGCTGAAAGTTTTGTAATCTGCTTCAGGGTAATCTAATCTTAAATAAGCATTTGGTTTAGGTAATGTGTCATTCCCACAAGAAAAACAAATCAATAGTATAATACTTACTAGTCCAATATTCCTCATGCTTTAAGGTAATGTTATTTTTAGGCGTTTAATCCGTTTGTTATCTAATGCTTCTATAGTGAAAACGTAATTTTCGAAATTTATTTTACTTCCTTGTTTTGGAAAACTTTTGGAAATCTCTAAAATAAAGCCTGCTAATGTTTCGGCTTCACCTTTGTTATTCTCAAAAACACTTTCGTCTTCTAGCTTTATTATTTTATAAAAATCCTTCAATGCCGTTTTACCCTCAAAAACATAATTATGATTATCTAATTTTGAATAAACCAAGTCTTCATCATCAAATTCATCGCTAATATCGCCAACAATTTCTTCAATGATATCTTCTAAAGAAATTAAGCCGGATGTACCACCATATTCATCGACTACAACAGCTAAATGGACCTTTTTCTCTTGAAATTCTGCCATCAAATCATCTAGTTTTTTGTTTTCTGGAACAAAAAAAGGATCGCGTAATAAGGTGGTCCAATCAAATTGTTTTCTATCTATATATGGCAATAAATCTTTTACGTATAAAATACCTTTTATGGTATCAATATTATCTTCAAATACCGGAATTCGTGAATAGCCATTGGCAACTATTTCTGGTATAATATCTAGATATTTCTGGGTGATATTCAGAGCAAAAATATCAATTCTTGGCCTCATAACCTGTTTAGTATCTGTATTACCAAATGACACGATGCCTTGTAAAATTTTCTGTTCCTCTTTAGTTGTATCCTCCTCACTTGTAAGTTCTAATGCTTGAGATAATTGATCAACGCTCAAATTTGATTTTTGTTTTCCTAATTTACTGTGAATAGCAATTGTAATACCTCGCATAGGAAGGCTTAAAGGAGAAAACAACACATCCAAAACGCGTAGAGGATAGGCCATAAAAACAGAAAACTTTACTTTGTTTCTACTAGCATAAATTTTAGGTAAAATTTCACCAAACAATAATATTAAAAACGTAATGACAACAACCTCTAAAAGAAACTTTAGAATGTAATTTTCTATATTCTGAAAAATAAAATTTCCTAGATATGCAAATAATATGACGATACCAATATTTATAAAATTATTGGCAACCAATATGGTGGCAAGTAATTTTTTTGGACGCTCTAATAATTTAGAAATTATAGAAATAGCGGCATGCTTTTCATCTAAATTTTCTTCAATATCAGATTGAGTTAGAGAAAATAAAGCAACTTCAGCCCCAGAAATTAAAGCTGAACAAAGCAATAAAACAAAAAGTAGTATAAAACCAAATATTACTGAATATTCAATAGAGATTAAAAGTGCTAAAAATCGCGTGGGTTCTGGGTCCAATCGTTTGGGTTTTAATTAAAAAGTTTAGAACGGTAAATCGTCTTCTGGTAAATCAACTTCTGGTTTTGGAGTAATTGGATCTTGCTTTGGTTGAGAACTAGAATTACTTTGCTGATTAGAAGCTGTATTAACACTTTCGTTTTTGGTAGTTAAAAATGTGAATTCTGTACATTGTATTTCGGTAGAATAGCGATCATTACCACTTTCATCTTGCCATTTTCTGGTTTTTATTCTGCCTTCAATATACACCTTATCACCCTTGCTTACGTATTTTTCAAAAATTTCAGCAGCTTTGTTTCTGACAACAATATTATGCCATTCTGTATTGGTAACGCGTTCGTTAGTTTGCTTGTTGGTATATGTTTCATTAGTTGCTAAAGGAAAACGACCAATACAACCACCTCCTTCAAAATAATGCATTTTAACTTCATCTCCTAAATGCCCAATAAGCATAACCTTGTTCAATGTTCCTGACATAGTATGTTTTTATTTATCTGGCAAAATTAATCAATTGCCATTCATAAACTTAAATTTAAGAAAAAAATATGATTGCCCTTAATTTCAAATTAAAATTTAAAGGTGTCTATAAAATTTTTAATTAAAATTGGCGTAGGATAATCATGTATATCTTTCACTGAAATGCCTTTATCAGGCAATCTATCCGTAGTGATAATCCAAAATTTAGTATGTAAATGTTGATGGGATAATTTATGAACTATACTTTCTTCATTGAATAGACTAATATCATTTACTTTAAATTCAATCATAGTCTTTAGTTCTTCGTAGGTCAATGATTTATTAGATTCAATTAGCGGAAACTGATATAAGTTTTGCCAAATACCTTTATCCTCTCTTTTCTCTAAAATTGTCTCATGGTCATTATTAATGTAAACTAAATAATTAAAATATTTTTTAGTTGGTTTAGAGGCTTTAATTTTTATTGGAAGCAATGATACTTTCTGTTCCAAAAAAGCTTGACAAGATTTGTTCAACGGACAAATCAAACAGTCTGGATTATTCGGTTTGCATTGCATGGCACCAAACTCCATGATGGCCTGATTAAAATCTGCTGGATTTTTTCTGTCTATAATTTCTTGTGCGAGAGCCTTAAATTCTTTTTTCCCTTGCGTGCTATTTATTGGTGTATGAATCCCATAATAACGTGACAAAACTCTGTAAACATTGCCATCAACTACAGCTGCTACTTCACCAAAACAAATAGATGCTATAGCACTAGCCGTGTAATCACCAACTCCTTTTAGTTTTAAAAGATCCATATAATTATTCGGAAATTCACCATCTAATTCAGAGGCTATAAACTTCGCAGACGCATGTAAGTTCCTAGCTCGTGAATAATAACCTAGACCTTGCCACAATTTTAAAACATGCTCTTCATCTGCTTTTGCCAAATCGAACACATTTGGATATTCACTTACAAAGGCTTCATAATAAGGTAATCCTTGCTTAACTTGAGTTTGCTGTAAAATAATTTCAGATAACCATATATAATATGGGTTTTTGGTTCTTCGCCATGGTAATTCACGCTTGTTGTCTGAATACCAAGATGTTAAAATTTTCGTAATATGCATTTGACGTATATACTAATTGCAAAAATAATCGTTTATATTCTTAAATTTTAATGAATTAGGTTTGAAATATTGAATATTAAATTCCTATATTTGCAACCCTTTAAAAGATTAATAGTAACAAAAAAATATTTAAAATGACGAAGGCTGATTTAGTAGCAAAAATTTCTGAAAAATTAGGAATTGAAAAAGGCGATGTACAGGCAACTGTAGAAACATTCATGGACGAAGTAAAAACTTCATTAGAAAGCGGTGATAACGTTTATTTAAGAGGTTTTGGTAGTTTTATAATTAAAACAAGAGCAGAAAAAACTGGTAGAAATATTTCAAAAAATACAACTATCAAAATACCAGCTCACAATATACCTGCATTTAAGCCTGCAAAAGTATTTGTTGAAGGTGTAAAAACAAATGTAGACGTTAAATAACAATATTAAATTAATAACCTTAAAAGAAGAAATTTATGCCAAGTGGTAAAAAAAGAAAAAGACACAAGGTAGCGACGCATAAGCGTAAAAAAAGAAGACGCGCAAATCGTCACAAAAAGAAAAAATAAACTGAAAAAGTAGTTGTTCAACTACTTTTTTGGTTTTAAAATCAAAACGTTCTTTGATATTGAGTTACTCTATCGTGTTACCTTGCGTAATGAGTTACTCCACGGATTAAAAATCCTGTGAAGAATATAGTATTAATCCATCTGTCGCACCTTATGTGTGATGGATAAAAGTTAACTAAATGGATAAAGAATTGATTATTCGTTCTGGTTCAGAAAATGTTGATTTTGCCTTATTAAAAGATGGAAGACTAGTTGAATTTCAAAAAGACAAAGGTGGTAATAACTTTTCTGTTGGTGATGTGTTTATAGCCAAAATAAGAAAAGCTGTTCCAGGCTTAAATGCTGCTTTTGTAAATGTGGGCTATGAAAAAGATGCCTTTTTACATTATCATGATTTAGGACCTAAACTACCTTCACTTTTAAAATTCACAAAACGTGTAAGCACAGGTAAACTAAAAGATTATTCTTTAAAAAATTTCCCATTTGAAAAAGATATTGATAAAGACGGTAAAATAAATGACGTCTTAAAATCAAATCAATCTACTTTAGTACAAATAGTAAAAGAACCTATATCCACCAAAGGACCTAGAATTAGTTCCGAGCTTTCAATAGCAGGTAGATATATTGTTTTAGTGCCTTTTTCTGATAGAATTTCTATTTCACAGAAGATAGAGGATCGTGAAGAAAAAGATCGCTTAAAACGCCTTGTAAGAAGTATTACACCTCAAGGTTTTGGCGTTATTGTTCGTACCGTAGCAGAAGGCAAAAAAGTAGCAGAACTAGACAGAGATTTACAAAACTTGTTAGGTCGTTGGACCGCAATGTGTAAAAAACTAGACAGAGCCCATCATCCAAGTAAAGTATTAGGAGAACTCAATAAAGCCTCGTCAATTTTACGAGACATTTTTAATGATTCCTTTACTAGCATTCATGTTGATGATGAAGAGCTCTACATTCAAATTAAAGATTACGTGCATGAAATTGCACCAAACAAAGAATCAATAGTTAAGTTGTATCAATCCAATGTTCCTATTTTTGAAAAATTCGGGATAGAAAGACAAATAAAAACATCTTTCGGAAAAACCGTTTCTATGGCAAAAGGTGCCTATTTGGTTATTGAGCACACTGAAGCATTACATGTAGTAGATGTAAACAGTGGAAACCGTTCAAACAAAGCTAAAACTCAAGAAGACACGGCATTGGAAGTAAATATGATTGCTGCTGCTGAAATCGCAAGACAATTACGTCTTCGTGATATGGGTGGCATCATAGTTATTGACTTTATTGATATGACAAAAGCTGAAAACAGAAAAAAGCTTTATAATTTCCTTCGTGATGAAATGAAGGATGATAGAGCGAAACATAAAATTTTACCGCCAAGTAAATTTGGCTTGGTACAGATTACAAGACAACGTGTTCGTCCTGAAATGAACATTAAAACGCGTGAAGAAAATCCAAATGCCATTAATGGCAAAGAGATAGAGGCTCCTATTAGTATAGTGCCAAAAATCACACATGATCTTGAACAACTTATTAAAAAAGACTATAAAAAGCTGACTTTAAACACACATCCTTTTATAGCAGCCTTTTTAACTAAAGGTTTTCCATCAATTCGTTCAAAATGGTTTTTTGAACATAAAAAATGGGTGAAAATTTTACCAAGAGATGCTTACACATATTTAGAATACCACTTTTTTGATAAAGATGGTAATCAAATTAAATAATACAAAAGCCTTACTCAATTGAGTAAGGCTTTTTTTATGAGTATAGTTTAATTAATTAATTTTGGTTAGGACCGCCACTAACAATAATAAATTCTGAACGTCTATTCATTTGATGTTCTTCTTCAGTACATTTAGATCCACAATCAACCTTTAGTTCATTTTCTCCCTTACCAATACCCGATATTCTGTTGGCATCAATGCCTTTTGAAATCACATATTGAACTGTAGATTTCGCTCTTCTATCAGATAGTTTTTCATTGTAATTAACTGAACCTCTACTATCTGTATGAGATTCGGCCAAAATCACCATATCAGGATATTTATTCATCACTGCAACTAATTTATCTAATTCAAAAGCGCCTTGTGATGTAATGTTAGACTTATCAAAATCAAACAAAATTGGGTTTAATACCACGCGATCTTCAACTATTATTTTATCAATTGGTTTTAACTCTAATTGTAAGTTAACCTCTTCATCTTGACTACCAGCAAAACTCAACGTATTACCTTCATAATCTGGCAGTGTACCTGAAATTTCCAATGACTTTTCACATGTAACCTCGTAAGAAACTTGCCCTTTATCATCCGAAGTTTCGGATAATACGATACGGTCATTAGAATCTTTTATAACTACTGTGGCTCCAGAAAGTGGCTCTCCTGTTTCACTATCAATTACAGAAGTTGTTAACATCACGTTACAAGGTTCCAAACGCTTTACACCATAGATGTCATCACCACCTTTTCCTCCAGGTCTATTGGATGATACAAAGCCTTCTTTGGTTTCTTCATTGATGGTAAAGGCAAAATCATCAGAATTACTATTAATGGGTACACCCACGTTTTCAATAGTTCCTGATTCAGATACAAAAAACACATCTAAACCTCCTAATCCTAAATGGCCATTGGAAGAAAAATATAAGGTATTTTCTGAACTGATAAATGCATATTTTTCAGATCCTTCAGTATTGATTTTATCTCCTAAATTTTCTGGTTCACCAACCGTTCCATCACTATTAACTGAAACCTTGTATATATCCTCTAATCCAAAACCTCCTGGCATATTGGAATGAAAATATAGTGTTTTACCATCTGCACTCATAGTTGGAGCGCTTATATTATAATTTTTATTATTTATATGAAGTGGTTCAACATTACTCCACTTATCACCATCTTTAGTTGCCTTGTATAAATATAAGACACTGAATTTTGATTTTGAATCTTTATCTTTTTCGTAATCTCCTTCAAAATAGCTCTCACGAGAAAAATACATGGTATTTCCATCAGGGCTAAATGCTACTGTTCCTTCGTGGTGTTTTGTATTAATGTTTCCTTCTACTAAATCAGCTTCTTGGTCTTCATCATTTAATGTTAATGACACTTGATATACATCTAAATAAGGCTCCTCATTCCATCCATAATTACGTCTTGCATTATTTCTAGCCGATGCAAAATAAAGAATTTCATTATTGACTGTACCTCCAAAATCAGATTCTTCAGAATTAAATCCTAAAGTTTTTAATTCATATTTCTTCTCGCCTTCCAATATTCCAGGAATAAAATCTGGGTTATTTTTAAAAGCCTTTGCTCGGTCATCTTTGGGATTCATATCAGCAAATTTCCGCATCCATTTACTGGATTCATCATATTTCCCATTTGCTTTAAGCATTTGAGAATAATTGTAGATTGTTTCAGAATCTTGCGACGTTTCTAAAGCTTTTGCATACCATTTTTCTGCTTCTTCAGTAGCAAATATTTTATAATTGGCATCTCCTAATTGTTTGTAAACGTATTCATTTGCTTTCCCATTCTCAACTAATTTATTGTACGCTTCAATAGCATCAACAAATTCCAGTCTATTGAATAATTTATCAGCAGTTTGAGTATCTTTATTTTGAGCAGTCACTGTTAAACCACTCAATATTACTAGCGTTATAAGTATTTTAATTTTTTTCATAATGTTTAGCTTAAGTGGTTAGAAATAACGTGGAGAACGTGAAACTTTCTTTGTAAAACTGAAATCAAAGTTTATAAATATCTCATGAGATGATGTGGTTGCTATATTCAAATCAGAACGAATGCTATCATAAGCATAACCAATTCTTAAATTTGGAGCTACCATAAAGTTAATCATACCACTAAAAGAATCTTCTAGCCTATATCCTACACCTACTTCTACAATATTGTACATAAATAGGTTTGCGTTTAAGTCAAAACTTACAGGAGCATCAAAAGCCACTTTTAATAATCCATGTGGCTTTAAAGCAAAGTTATCTGACAGATTGAAAACATAACCAGCTGCTGCAAACAAGTGCTGTGTTTCAGAACCTACTTTAGTTCCGTTTGTAGCGTCCAAATGAACTGAATTCAGCATGTTTGGCATAGATACAGAAATATAATATTCATTAGGTTTATAAAAATAAACACCAGCACCAACGTTGGGTGTGACAGCATCCACATTTTCTTGTAAAAAAGGATCGTTAGCATCAATTACATCCAACCCAATTAATCCTATTTTATGAAACGTAGCACCTGCCTTTACACCAAAAGCCAATTTATTGTCATTGCCTATAGGAAGAGTATATGAAAAATCTGCATAGGCATTATTTTCTCTTACTGGGCCTATTTCATCGTTAATAAAAGAGAAACCTAATCCTACCCTTCTGCCAACTGGAGCATGTACAGCGAGCGTTCCGGTATTTGGAGCTCCATCTAAACCAACCCATTGACTTCTATAAAGCGCTCCAACTGCAATGCCATCATAAGAACCAGCGTAAGCTGGGTTAACAACATTCATGTTATACATATACTGTGTATATTGAGGATCCTGTTGAGCCTGTGTAAAAGAAACAGACAATACAAATACTAAAATTATATATAGTTTTTTCATCATTAAATTTTCGTTGTGTTCTATTATTTATTGATATATACCCATGAAGTTCGTTCTTTACCTCCTTGGTATTTCATTACATAGAAATAGGTTCCAACTGGTAACTCATCTCCATTATCAGCAACACCATTAAATTCGTTTGTATAACCATTCGTTTTACTATAAACTTTCACCCCATTTCGGTTAAAAACTTCTAGACTACTAACATTGTAACCACTTAAATCAAAAGAGTCATTAAAACCATCATCATTTGGCGTAATAACTTGCGGAATAATACATTGCAATGCAATAAAAGATTCTGTTGTACTTGTAGGACAAGGACCAGATGTAGTATATTCAATAGAATATTCAGTATCTCCCGTAGCACCTTCAACCAATCCAGTATCCACGTTAATTGTAGCACCATCTCCAGGATCAGGATTAAAAGCAAATGTTCCGCCCGTGTCACCAATTATTTCAACTTCAGCACCTCCACACACTGCTGTAACGGCAAACGTAGCATCTTCAGCTGATAAAGGAGTAACAGCTTCAAAACTCGATGATGGACATTGTCCATTGGTTATATACTCAATCATATAAGTTTCTCCAATTACCCCTCCAGAAACAGTTCCTGTTGCAGGATCTATTGTTGTTCCATCTTGAGGATCAGGATTTAATACAAACGTCCCTCCTGATAAACCTGTTACGGTAGCTGTTCCTCCATCACAGGTTGCTGACATAGTGAATGAAGCATCGTCTTGAGGTAAAACAGTAAATGTTTGAGAACTTATCGCTGGACAAGTACCTGCAGTTGTGTATTCAACAGTATATGCTGTTCCTACCATACCATTGGTAACATTACCAGTAATTGGGTCAATAGTAGCACCATCTGTTGGCACAGGATTAAAAGCAAATGAACCTCCCACATCTCCAGTTATAGTAATTAACCCACCATCACATGTTGGTAATACTGTAAATGAAGCATCTTCTCCTGGTAGTAATGTTGTGTTTATGATATTTGAAGCACATCCTCCAGGTACGATATATTCTACTGAATACGTTGCTCCTGGAGTTCCTCCAGAAATAACGCCTGTCATTTCATCAATTACAGCACCATCTGTTGGTGCAGGGTTAAATACAAATGTACCACCCGAAGTACCCGTTACTGTGACGGTTCCTCCTTCACAATCAGGTGTAAATGAAAGAACAGGTTGAACAGCAGTTAAACTTATATCATCAATCGCCAAATCATTTCCACATCCTCCAACTCCTTGATTCAATAATACTAATTGAATTTGTGAATTACTCAAAGTATTAAAGTTTAGTTGATATTCTTGCCAATTAGGGTTGGATTCATTTTGAATATCACCCGTATTCACTTCAGTAATTAAATTACCAAATTCATCTTCTATTCTGAAAGTAACATTAGAAGGAACGCCTGTTCCTGGACAAATAGCAGTATCAATATCATAAACTGTTGTAATCCACGCACTAAAATTATACTCGGTGTTAGAACTCACAAAAATAGATCGTCTATAAAACTCTCCTGCAGCATTGGAAGCATTAACAACAAACATCAATCCATCAGTATCTCCTGATGTATGATCCTCCATATCATGCCAACCAGTGTTAAGGTCGGTTGCGTTATTATTCAAAGTATATTCTCCATCTTCAACTTGAGTAAATTCGTTAAATGTATAATTGGTGTATGGAGTAGATTCCCTATCAGGGCTAGTTCCAAAATCTTCCATAAACCCACCACCTACAGTCAACGTTGTCAATACTTGAGTAGAAGAACTAGGGCAATCACCATTTGTTGTGTATTCTATTGTATAATCAGTTTCAGGCATACCTCCCGTAACCGTTCCAGTATCAGGGTCAATCATGGCTCCATCTCCTGGTTGAGGATTAAAAGCGAATGTTCCACCAATAACGCCAGTAACCGTAGCTGTTCCGCCATCACAAGCAGGTGAGATTATAAATGAAGCATCATCAGCTGATAATATGGTTACATCTTGTGTACTTGATGCTGGACACGTTCCTGTTTCTGAAACAATATATTGAATAGTATATGTTTCGCCTGAAACCCCATTAGTTACTTCACCAGTATCTGGGTCAATAACAGCACCATCTCCTGGTTCAGGGCTAAACTGAAACATACCTCCTTGAGTACCCGTAATTGTAGCAATAGCTCCATCACATGTTGCTTCAACAGTAAAGGACGGGTCATCAGTGCTATCAGTAATTACTTCTACCGTAACATCATCGGTTAATGTAGCAGTACCTCCTGTACATAACTCATAAGTAACAGTAGCAGTATAGGTAGTTGTAACTGTAGGGGAAACTGTAACTGTTTCAGTATTCCCCAATGAGGTAGTTCCATCAAACCACTCAAATGTATAATTAGGTGTTCCTTCAGAAGGCGCAAAACGCCAGCTTTCAGGTTGATCAGGAGTTACCTCCCATACACCTGTATTCCTTCCTGGAGGTGTAAAAGCTGTATCTCCAGCAATATTTTGAACACCAACTACAGCGCGTCCTCCATTCCAGCCAGAACAAATTGGTTTTTCAAAAATATTGACATCAATGTTATTTGAAGATTCATAAAGAATGATTTGTGAGCTAGAAAATAGAGTTTGATTACATGCAGAACTAAAGTGAGCTACATCTGTATAGTTCACAACAAACATTCTATATGGTGCCGTACCAATTACTAAATAATTGATGTCTCCTGAAACACCAGGGTCAATATCATGACCAACACCAAAAATATTAGCTTCTGCTAAAGTTGGATTGGTATTATTTGGCAATAAATCTCCGGCAGCCATTGCCCAACCGTTGCCAGTTTCAGCATTTTCTAATTCAAAAGATAGTACACCATTTGAACCAACTAATAATTGGGTATAAGTATCACCAAAAAAGCAAAATTCAAAACCAATGTCTATAACTTCAGACCAGCGATCGTCAATATCTAAACTAGTTGGTGTTCCACCAACAGTTGTTGGAAGTGGACAAGCATCCAAACCATTAATAATATAAGTATTGGTATCCTGGCCAAACAAATGGTAACTTGCTTCTAAATCGGTTGATTCTTCACAACCAATGGTAACGTCCTCACCAGCATAAATGATTGAACAAGGGTTAGGTGGTGGTGGACAAATAAACGTTATTGGACTACTAATCACATCACAAGTATCATCATCTGACTTAATTGTTGTTATGGTAACAACAGTATTGGCTGCATATGGACCCATTGTTACAATTCCTATGGTATCAGCAGTCTGTGGTGCGCTGCCTTGATCATCTGATACTATAATCGAAGCTGAACCACTTAAATCGGTAATATTTACTTCAATTACAAAATCTGGATTATCAGGATCTGTTTCACAATCACCAACAGCATTAAAACTAACAACTTGTGGAATACATATTGTTTTAAATGATGATTCAGTACAATCTGTATCTGCTGGTCCATTATCGTTATAAGGAATAACTGTCACATAATATTCAGTAGCATTAGTTAAGATCCCTGGATCATAGGTAAGCACATTTCCAACATCAAAATTGTCAACCACATCAGTTCCTCCGGGAGTTGTGCCAATTGAAATAGTGTAACCTGTAACAAAAATAGAAGCTGCACTCCATGTAATATCTGTGTCAATCGCCACATCAATAGTATCATCAGCAGGCACTAAAACTTCAGCATCGCAGTTTGGAACAGCAGTAGCATCGAAACATGTAACATCAAAATCCCAAGGAGCATTTGTTGATCCTGCGCAACTTATAACGCCATCTGAATTAACGCCTATTGTAATGGAATCACCAGAAGATATAAAAACCAGACCTGATAAATCTCCTCCGTTGTCACCTTGGAAAATAATTGTTCCATCTGAATCAGTAACAATTAACTCATCCCATCCTGCTTCAATCCAACCAGCATTGAAGAATACAACCAATTGAGAACCATCGCTACTTGCAAAATTAAATTCCATTGTATCATTCCCTGCATAGCAATAGGTTGTATTTATAACTTGATTAGATGCGCAATCAACTATTTGATTAGGATCATCTCTAGTTGTAAAACTTTCTTCAATACAGCCCGTTGCATTACCATTATCATTATAAGGAATTATAGTTACATAATAAGTTGTTGAAAAGTTAAGAACACCAGGCTCATAAGTAAGTACATTTCCAACATCAACACCATTTAGCACATCAGTACCTCCTGGTGTAGTACCCATATTTATGATATATCCAGTAACTAGAACTGATGCAGCACTCCATGTTAAATCTTCATTTTCATTCACGTCAATAGTTCCATTTGCAACTTCGCCTGTTAAGGTAGCGTTACAGTTAGGAACTGATGTTGCATCAAAGCATGAAACTGTAAAATCCCATTGGGCATTACCAGTACTTTGACAACTCACTGAACCATCAGAGTCAACAGCAACAGAAATAGAATCTCCTGAAGATAAAAATGACAGTCCAGTTAAGTCTCCTCCATTATCTCCTTGAAAAATTATAGTTCCATCAGAATCAGTAACAATTAATTCATCCCAACCTGCTTCAATCCAACCCGAATTAAACACAACCGATATTTGAGAACCATCATTACTGGCATAGTTAAATACCATGGTATCATTTTGCTCATAACAATAAGTAGTATTAATAACCTCTCCATTGGTACAATCCAACACTTGGTTAGGGTCGTCCCTTGTTGTAAAGCTCTGTTCATTACAATTAATCGCAGGACCATTATCATTATATGGTACAATAGTTACATAATATGTGGTTTCATAATCTAATGTCCCCGGATCATAAGTTGTTGCTGGTCCGTTGTCAAAACTGTCTAGTATATCTGTCCCTCCTGGTGTAGTTCCTATCGAAATTGTATAACCAGTTACAATGATTGAAGCTGAACTCCACGTGATGTCTGTGTTTTCATTAACATCAACCGAACCATTCGCTGGTGTTGTTAATACTGAATTACAGTTTGGTACAGCCGTAGTATCTATACAGGATACATCAAAATTCAATGGTGTATAACCATTAGATGCACAACTCACTGAACCATCACTATCTATCTCTATGAATATAAATCCTGTTGTGGAATTAACAGAAACACCTGTCATATCTCCGCCATTGTTGTCATCATATAATACTACTCCTGTGTTATCTGTACCATCATAAATGGTAACCTCATCACAACAGCCTTCCATTTGTCCAGCATTAAAAAACACGTTCATTGGACCACCATCTGAACTTTGGAAGTTCCAGGTCATCGTCTCATTGTTATCATAACAAAATACCGTGTTAATTGGTGTGCCTGCTGCACAATCTACTGGTGCATTTGGATCAGCTCCTGTTGTAAATGAAAACTCTTCACATCCTTCTGCAGGTCCATTTGCATTATAACCTAATACTGTTACATAATAAGTAGTTGAATATTCCAAAGGTGCCGCAAAATTGAAAGATGTGGATAAACCTACATCTTGATTATCTACCACATCTGTTCCGCCTGGAGTTGTACCCACAGTCAATGTATAGCCTGTTGGAATACCTGAAGCTGCACTCCATTCTAAGTTAGTGTTAATTCCAACACCATTTGCACCATTGGCTGGTGTAATTAGATTCACACATGAAGGTGGATCTACAACAACCTGTGTTGCCGTAACGTTATCTATATATATGTAATAAGTTCCTTCTAACCAAGTTGCATCTATGCGCAGCTTGAAGTCCGAGCCTGTTGGTAAATCAGCACCATCAACAGTGGTACTAAAATTAAAGCACTCGTTAGACGTAATATGATTATCATCATTGATTGTTTCAATGGTTGTCCAATTGCCACCATTATTAGTGGAGTACTGTATGCGAATTTCACCCCAACCAGGTGGTGTGGCATCAGTAGCTGCTGACCAATCGACTATTTTGTAGTCGAATGTAACGGTCAGCTCACTGGCGTTAGAGGCTCCAACAATGTTGGGTGAAGTTAGGTGGGCAGTAGTATTGCCGTCAAATAAGTTTGCTCTTGGTGAGAGTGTCTGACAAACTTGAACTACAGCTCCAAAATAATCTCCAGAATCAGACGTCCAACCTGTTGGTAGAACCAATCCGCTGTCGAAATTCTCAGTTAATCCTATTTGAGAGAACCCACAAAGTGAAATCAACCCAAATAAAATGGAAAATGTAAATTTTTTCATTGCTATTAATCAATAAGTTAGTTAGTTGTCTTAAATCATTTAATATCAACTGATTAAGACTTAAATAAAATTTAAAAAAACTTATAAATCATATTAGATTTAGTCTGTTTTATCTTTTCAAAAAAATTAATCCTTAAAATTAGGAATTTTTATGTCATGAATAAACAAACCTATAGTTAATAGACTAACGACAAATTTAATCGTTAAAGTGAACTTCCTTTATTTCTATTAAATCCCACTACTTTATAGAAGGCAAAAAAAAATGCCTGGTTTTACCAGGCATTTTAATTTATAAATTTTATGAAATTTAATATTTAATCAATCTAATTACTTTAGAGTTTTTAGCTTGTTTAACTTTAACAATATAAACTCCTCCATCTAAATCAGATCCAAATGTATGCTTTTGATCTGGTCTGAATGTAGCAGTATGAACTAACTTATTACTCATATCATAAACATATACAACTGCATCATTATTAACATCTGGAGAAATAATTCTCATATCAAATGTTGTGTTTGATGGGTTTGGCCATGCTACAGCATCAAATTGACTTTCTCTGTTTTGAGGGGAAACATCATCATATACTGGGCATGGGTCGCATATATCAGCTGCATTCCAAATAACATTGTTAAGACCGTGAACTTTATTAGCAATAAATAAACCAGTCATGTAAGTTGGTTCAGGGTTATTACTATTCACATTAGATCCTTTAGCTAAAATTTGACCTGTTGAATAAATGACTGCGTTCACGTCAGATCCTTTCTCAATATGAACATCATTATTAACATAGAATGTTATAGCATTTCCATTGGAATTGATAGTTCCATATTTTGCTAACATAAACATGCTATTCAAATATACATTGGAACAACCTTCAAACTCTACAGTAGCTCCTTCGCTTGTTTTTAATCTGTTAATAAAGACGTTTGGTTGTGAGAAAATAACGGTTGCTCCTGCTCTTACCCATACTTCATCATAAACTTCTCCATCAAGTGTTTGTGTATCTCCATTAGAAATTCTAACAGTTTCACTATTATTACTTGAAAGCGTATTATAAATAAAATCAGGCATGATTGGATTTGCAGGATTGTTTATTTCTTCACCAATCGTACTACCTTGGTTAAGTGTAAATGATGTAGCTTGACCAAAATCTTCGATATGACTATCTTGATGTAACTTAATTTCACCGTTTGCACTACCTACTCCAACACCACCCGATTGAACAGCATTATTGCCATGAAGGAAAACTTCATTTGATGCAAAAATTGTATAATCAGATAAAGGTGTTCCTTCAATAATACTAGTCACTAAATATTCAGCGTAAGTTGTACAACCTGTTTCTGAAGTCACTGTAACACCATAAGTTCCATTTTCGGTAACAGTAATACTTTGGGTGTCTTCACCAGTAGACCATTCATAAGTCACAGGCACGTCACTTTCAGCCGTTAAAATTACACCTTGACAGAATACTGAAAGTGGTTCTTCAGTAATTGATAATTCAGGAATAACACCTTCAACAGTAACTGTTGCCTCGCAACTATTCTCATTTCCATTTACATCTACAACAGTAAGCGTTACTGTATTATCACCTATTTCTTCACAAGAGAAATTTTCTGTAGAAACACTCATTGATGCAATTCCACAAGCATCACTACTTCCTAAACTAATAGCATCAAGGTCTGCAGCTGATAATGTATAACTTCCACTTGAGTCTAATGAGACTGTAATGTTGTTACAAACAACATCAGGCATTGTGTTATCTTCCACAGTAACTGTTGCTGTTGCTGTTGATACATTTCCTGCAACATCAACTACAGTTAATGTCACTGTATTATCACCAACGTTATCACAATTGAAAGTATCTATGTCAATTGAAATTGATGCAATTCCACAATCATCTGATGATCCATTATTGATATCTTCAGCAGTAATAGTTGCATTACCTGAACTGTCTAACTCAATTGTAATATCTTGAGCAATTGCCACTGGAGGCACATTATCCTCTAATGTAATTGTCTCTGTTGAACTAGCAGGACAAGGACCTGAAGTTGTATATTCTACAGTATAGGTATTACCTAATGTTCCATTGGTTATCGTACCTGTTGTTTCATTAATCTCTGCTCCATCGCCTGGCTCTGGATTAAAGGCAAATGTACCTCCAATATTACCGGTTATAGTTGCTGTCGCTTCGGTACATGTTGAATCTAATGTAAATGATGCATCTTCAGCTGGCAATACAGTTACTGTCTGTGTGCTACTAGCTGGACAAGGTCCTGAAGTAGTGTATTCAACTGTATAGGTTGCTCCTGGTGTTCCATTTGTAATGTTGCCATTAGAATCAATTTGAGCAC
Source organism: Hanstruepera ponticola (assembly GCF_012931685.1). Taxonomy (GTDB): domain Bacteria; phylum Bacteroidota; class Bacteroidia; order Flavobacteriales; family Flavobacteriaceae; genus Hanstruepera; species Hanstruepera ponticola. Next base: position 1,001,027 of record NZ_JABANC010000001.1, on the reverse strand, counting down.
CATCTCCTGGTTCAGGGTTGAACGCAAATGTTCCTCCTGCATCTCCAGTTACCGTTGCAGTAGCACCATCACAAGTTGCTTCCAATGCAAACGATGCATCTTCAGCATCTAAAACTGTTACATCTTGTGTGCTAGTGGCTGGACATTCTCCAGTTGTTGTATATTCTACTGTATAGGTAGTTCCTGGTGTTCCATTAGTTATTGTTCCATTAGAATCTATTTGGGCACCATCGCCTGGCTCAGGGTTAAAACTAAATGTTCCTCCAGCATCTCCAGTTATGGTTGCAATCGCACCATCGCAAGTAGCTTCTAGTGTAAACGAAGCGTCTTCTGCAGATAACACCGTAACATCTTGTGAACTGCTTGAAGCACATTCACCAGCTGTAGTATATTCTACCGTATAAGTTGCTCCTGGTGTTCCATTAGTTATAGTTCCATCAGAATCTATTTGGGCACCATCGCCTGGCTCAGGGTTAAAACTAAATGTTCCTCCAGCATCTCCAGTTATGGTTGCAATCGCACCATCGCAAGTAGCTTCTAGTGTAAACGAAGCATCTTCTGCAGATAACAACGTTACATCTTGGGTACTACTTGCTGGACAATCACCAGCAGTTGTGTACTGAACCGTATAAGTAGCGTCTGGAGTTCCGTTGGTAATTTCACCTGTTTCAGCATCAATTTCTGCCTCATCTCCTGGCTCTGGATTAAAACTAAATGTTCCTCCAGTATCTCCAGTGATGGTAGTTGTAACACCGTTGCAAGTTGAATCCATAGTAAAGGACGCATCTTCAGCATCCAATACTGTAACATCTTGAGTACTCACTGAAGGACAGTTTTCATCGCCTAGTGTATATTCAACTGTATAGGTTTCTCCAGGAGTCCCTCCTGTTATAGTTCCAGTACTTTCATCTATTTCAGCTTCATCATCTGGTTCAGGGTTGAATGCAAAGGTTCCTCCTTCATCTCCGGTTATAGTTGCAGTACCACCATCACAAGTTGCTTCCATTGTAAATGAAGCATCGCCTCCGCCTCCGCCAGTATGACTTACAACTACATCATCTGTAACTGTAGCTTGACCACCTGTACATAAATCATAAGTTACGGCAAACGTATAAGTTGTTGTTTCTGTTGGAGATACCGTTACAGTATCTTCTGTTCCAACAACAGTACCTTCATCATCTAACCATTGTAATGTATAATTAGGCGTTCCAGATGGAGAGAATCTCCAAGATTCTGGTTCATCAACTGTCCAAACACCCATGTTTCTACCTGGAGGTGATACACCTTGTGTATCATCAACACTCTGTAATCCAACTACTGCTAAACCATCATTCCAAGCTGTACAAGTTGGCTTACTTAAGATATGTATATCAATATTATTTGATGACTCATGAAGTACAATTTGAGTGGTAGATGTATTTGAATTACATTGAGATCCAAAATGACAAACAGCATTATAATTAACAACAAACTGTCTGTAAGGAGAAGAACCAAGTACAACATAATCAATACTTCCACAAACACTTGGGTCAATATCATGACCTACACCAAAGATATTTCCTTCAGTAATAGATGGGTTATCATTATTTGGTAAAGTATCTTCAGGATCAAATGCCCAACCATTTCCAGTGTTGGCAAACTCTGTTTCAAAACTTAAAACACCATTAGAACCTACAATAATTTGATCATAAGTCCCTCCGTAGAAACAAAACTCGAACCCTAAATCAATAACTTCAGACCACACATCATCCGTTTCAACACTTGTTGGTGTTGCTCCATCAACAGGAGGTGTTGGACATGTATCAATAGCATTTATATCATAGTTTTCAGTGTCTTGACCATAAAGATGGAAATTAGCCGTCAATTCCGCATCTGGATTTTCACAATCCACTGCCGTATCCTCTCCAGCATATGCTATAGAACAAGGGTTTGGTGGTGGTGGGCATAAAAATGATAACGGATTACTTTCAATGATACAGTTAGGGTCATCAGTATTTGCCGCTGTTATAATAACATTTGTATTAGCCGCAAAAGGGCCAAAAGTAACCGTTCCAACTCCATTTAAAACTTGTGGTGCTCCACCTTGATTATCAGAAATTGTAATTGATTCAGCACTTCCCATATCAGTGACATCAACACTAACCTCAAATACTGGGTTGTTAGGGTCAGTAATACAATCACCATTTACCACATCAAAACTTACGGTTTGTGGCACACACGTTTGACACCAAACGTCAAAATCCCATATCTCTCTACTGCCGCTTGAACAACTCACAGAACCGTCAGCTTCTGCAAAAACTATAATAGTATCACTCGTGGAAGTAAATGCAAGACCTGTTAAATCTCCACCATTTCCAGTTCCTTGATACAATACTGTACCATCTCCTTCTTCGATTCTTAATGTATCACAACATGTTTCTATCGTTCCAGAGTTGAATAAGATATTTAATGGGAAACCTGAAGAACTTTGGAAACTATACAATTCAACATATACATTATTCGTACCATTTTCGTAACAATGGGTTGTATTTACTACTTGTCCAGCATCACAATCAACGATTTGGAATGGATCTGATCTTACCGTGAAGCTTTCTTCAGTACAGTCAGTTGCATTACCATTATCATTGTAAGGAATAATTGTCACATAATATGTCGTATCGTAATCTAATGTACCTGGATCATATGTTAAGACATTTCCAACATCAACACCATTTAGCACATCAGTACCTCCTGGCGTAGTACCCATATTAATAACATATCCTGTAACAATAATAGAAGCTGGACTCCAATTTAGATCTTCATCTTCATCAACATCAATTGATCCATCTGCTACTTCACCAGTTAGGGCTGCATTACAGTTGGGCACTGCTGATACATCTATACATGATACATCAAAATCCCATTCTATTCTACTGCCACTTGAACAGCTCACTGAACCATCTGCTTCAACAAACATAACTATTCTATCGGTTGTAGAATTTAATGATAAACCTGCTAAATTTCCGGCAGTACCAGTACCTTGATAGATTACAGTTCCATCTCCTTCTTCTATTCTAATGGTATCACAACAGGTTTCAATAGTTCCTGAATGGAAAAACATGTTTAACGGATTACCATTAGAACTTTGGAAACTATATAATTCAACATATAAGTTATTTGTACCATTTTCGTAGCAATGAGTTGTATTCACAATTTGCCCTGATTCACAATCAACGATTTGATTTGGATCTGGTCTAGTAGTAAAGCTTTCCTCTGTACAATCTGTTGCATTACCGTTATCATTATATGGTATAATAGTAACGTAGTACGTTGTTTCATAAGCTAAAGTACCTGGGTCATAGGTAAGAACATTACCAACATCAACACCATCTAATACATCAGTACCTCCTGGAGTCGTTCCCATGTTGATTATATATCCTGTAACAAAAACAGATGCAGCACTCCATGTTAAATCTTCATTTTCACTTACGTCAGTTGTTCCATCTTCAACTTCACCTGTTAAGGATGCATTACAGTTTGGCAGTGCTGTAGTATCGACACATGAAACATCAATATCCCATTGTGTATAGCCACTTGTTGTACAGCTTCCTACACCATCTGAATTAATAGCAACTGCTATAGTGCTTCCTGAAGAAACAAATACCAATCCTGCTAAATTTCCTGCATTACCGTAGCCATTGTATAATTCGGTTCCATCAGAATCAGTAACTATCAACTCATCCCAATTGTTCTCTACCTGACCTGCGTTAAACACAACTGATAAAGGTGAACCATCACTACTAGCATAATTGAATACCATCGTGTCATTTGGACCGTAACAGTAAGTTGTGTTTACAACTTCTCCAGTTGAACAATCAACTATTTGATTAGGGTCGTCTCTTGTTGTAAAGCTCTGTTCATTACAATTAATCGCAGGACCATTATCATTATATGGTACAATAGTTACATAATATGTGGTTTCATAATCTAATGTCCCCGGATCATAAGTTGTTGCTGGTCCGTTGTCAAAACTGTCTAGTATATCTGTCCCTCCTGGTGTAGTTCCTATCGAAATTGTATAACCAGTTACAATGATTGAAGCTGAACTCCACGTGATGTCTGTGTTTTCATTAACATCAACCGAACCATTCGCTGGTGTTGTTAATACTGAATTACAGTTTGGTACAGCCGTAGTATCTATACAGGATACATCAAAATTCAATGGTGTATAACCATTAGATGCACAACTCACTGAACCATCACTATCTATCTCTATGAATATAAATCCTGTTGTGGAATTAACAGAAACACCTGTCATATCTCCGCCATTGTTGTCATCATATAATACTACTCCTGTGTTATCTGTACCATCATAAATGGTAACCTCATCACAACAGCCTTCCATTTGTCCAGCATTAAAAAACACGTTCATTGGACCACCATCTGAACTTTGGAAGTTCCAGGTCATCGTCTCATTGTTATCATAACAAAATACCGTGTTAATTGGTGTGCCTGCTGCACAATCTACTGGTGCATTTGGATCAGCTCCTGTTGTAAATGAAAACTCTTCACATCCTTCTGCAGGTCCATTTGCATTATAACCTAATACTGTTACATAATAAGTAGTTGAATATTCCAAAGGTGCCGCAAAATTGAAAGATGTGGATAAACCTACATCTTGATTATCTACCACATCTGTTCCGCCTGGAGTTGTACCCACAGTCAATGTATAGCCTGTTGGAATACCTGAAGCTGCACTCCATTCTAAGTTAGTGTTAATTCCAACACCATTTGCACCATTGGCTGGTGTAATTAGATTCACACATGAAGGTGGATCTACAACAACCTGTGTTGCCGTAACGTTATCTATATATATGTAATAAGTTCCTTCTAACCAAGTTGCATCTATGCGCAGCTTGAAGTCCGAGCCTGTTGGTAAATCAGCACCATCAACAGTGGTACTAAAATTAAAGCACTCGTTAGACGTAATATGATTATCATCATTGATTGTTTCAATGGTTGTCCAATTGCCACCATTATTAGTGGAGTACTGTATGCGAATTTCACCCCAACCAGGTGGTGTGGCATCAGTAGCTGCTGACCAATCGACTATTTTGTAGTCGAATGTAACGGTCAGCTCACTGGCGTTAGAGGCTCCAACAATGTTGGGTGAAGTTAGGTGGGCAGTAGTATTGCCGTCAAATAAGTTTGCTCTTGGTGAGAGTGTCTGACAAACTTGAACTACAGCTCCAAAATAATCTCCAGAATCAGACGTCCAACCTGTTGGTAGAACCAATCCGCTGTCGAAATTCTCAGTTAATCCTATTTGAGAGAACCCACAAAGTGAAATCAACCCAAATAAAATGGAAAATGTAAATTTTTTCATTGTTATTAATTGTTAGGTTTAATGACTAATAATGCAGTAGGTTGTAACTATTTTACTGGGACCGTAAAATATAGAGCCTTAAAATTAATGAAAATGATTGTTTACAGAGGAACTATATGACAAACTACTTCTTTATTCGTTGAATTGGACAACACAATATAAGCAGGAACTGTTTGTCGAAGATTATAGCATTTTCCTCTAATCAAGGAGCTGGATTTGGAATCAATTTATGGATTTCATTTATTGATTCTAAAACACTTTTATTCAAATTGACATGGATGCTATCAATATTTTCCTTTAGTTGATTCATATTTGTAGCACCAATAATATTACTGGCTACAAAGGGTTGTTGTGTCACAAATGCCAATGCCATTTGAGCAAGGGACATGTTGTTTTTAGCAGCCAATTCCATGTACTTTTTGGTTGCTTTTGTTGATTGCTCGCTACTGTAACGAGAAAATCGTGGAAATAATTTCAATCTCGAATTATCTGAAGCATTTCCTTTTATATATTTACCAGATAACACTCCAAATGCCATAGGGGAATATGCTAATAAACCCATGTTTTCACGAATGGATAGTTCAGCCATGTCACCTTCAAAAACACGATTTAAAAGTGAGTAAGCATTTTGTATGGTAACCATTCTTGGTAGATTATTTCTTTTTGATTCCTCCAGATAGCGCATGGCACCCCAAGCTTTTTCATTTGAAATACCAATATGTCTTATTTTACCATCCTTTATAATTTCATTTAAAGTATGTAAAATTTCATTGAAATTATCTTGCCATTTGTCGCTTTGGTTGTGCTTGTAATCTCTAACCCCAAAAGTATTTGTTTGTCTTTCAGGCCAATGCAATTGGTATAAGTCAATATAATCTGTTTTAAGCCTTTTTAAGCTATTATGAACCGCATCCCTTAATGCATCTCGACTAAAACCATTGGTACGAATATGTGCAGTATAGTCTCCAGGTCCTGCAATTTTTGTCGCCAAAACCACCTTGTCTCGATTGCCTGTTTTATGAAACCAATTACCAATAATACGCTCCGTTTCAGCATAGGTTTTAGCCGTTGCTGGTACGGGATACAATTCAGCCGTATCAAAAAAGTTAACGCCTTGGGCAAGTGCATAATCCATTTGCTCATGACCTTCAGATTCGGTGTTTTGATTTCCCCAAGTCATGGTTCCTAAACAAATTTTACTGACCTTAATATCTGTATGTGGTAAGTTGGTATATTTCATAAGATTGATCTTGTGATTTGAATTTCAAAAAAATTACATATCATCTAATAATTTGGTAATCTCATCTAGCTTTGGTGTTAAAATAACTTCAATACGTCTATTTTTAGCTCTTCCTTCAGCCGTATCGTTTGATGCTATTGGCGCATATTCACCTCGACCAGCCGCCGTTAAATTTTCAGGATTAATTGAACTATTTTCTCTTAAAATGTTTACAATTGCAGTAGCACGTTTTGTAGATAAATCCCAATTGCCGCTTAATTGCCCACTACCTTTATAAGGCACATTATCCGTATGACCTTCAATAAGGATTGCGATTTCAGGATTGTCTGCCAATACATTTCCTAATTGATTGACTGCTTCTCTTCCATTTGAACCAACTGCCCAGCTTCCGGACTCAAACAACAATTTGTTTTCCATGGACACATAAACCTTTCCACCGCGTTGTTCTACGGTTAATCCTTTACCTTCAAAATCAGTCAACGCACTAGATATAGCATCTTTTAAACGCTTCATTTGCGCGTCTTTTGCAGATAACACATTTTCCAATTCTGCAACACGATTAGATCGATCTTCAAGTTCTTTTTTCAGCCTTTCCAATCGCGCATTTTCAGCTGCCAAAGCTTGTTCTTTAGCCTCTAGTTGCGCCAATAATTCACGATTTTTTTGAGCATTTTCAGCAATTGAAGCTGAACTGTTTTTTTCAAGTGCATCATAGGATGCTTTTAGATTATCCAAACTAGACTTTGTAGCATTATAATCACGCTGTAATTTGTCACGTTGCGCCAACGTTTCGTCATATTCTTTTTGCAAAGCATTCAAATCATTTAAGGCTTGATTTTTTGCCTTTAGAAGGGCATCATTTTCTGAAGCAAGTTCTCTATTCTGATCTTTTAAAGTATTGTATTTACTTTCTAAATCTTTATATACTTTTGGAGATACACAGGAGCTTATCATGACGATTACTAAAACTCCTAAAATTTGTTTTTTCATTTAAAATGCTATTAATCTGTTAGTTACTTATTTCTAATAAAATAGGACAATGATCGCTATGCACTGCTTCCGAAAGTATAACGGCTCTATTTATATTTTCTTGTAAAGGTTTTGACACCATTGCATAATCCAATCGCCAACCTTTATTGTTGGCTCTAGCATTGGCTCTGTAACTCCACCAACTGTATTCTTGTTTTTCTGGATGTAAATACCTGAAGGAATCAATAAAACCACTTCTAATAAAGTTACCAATCCATTCACGTTCAACTGGCAAAAATCCTGAAACTCCTTTCATTTTGGGATTGTGGATATCTATTTCTTCATGGCATATATTGTAATCACCACAAATAATAAGATTGGGTATCTCTACTTTTAAATCATTAATATAGTTTTGAAACATATCCATGTATTCTAGTTTATGATCCAATCTAGCGTCATTGGTTCCAGATGGCAAGTATAAACTCATTACAGAGAAATGATCAAAATCTAAACGAAGGTTTCTGCCTTCAAAATCCATAGATTCGATTCCTGTTCCATATTCTATATGATTAGGCTGAACCTTACTTAAAATTGCTACGCCACTATACCCTTTTTTTTGAGCACTAAACCAATATTGAAAATGATAACCTGCTTCTTTAAAAATGTTTAAATCCAATTGTTCTTCCATGGCTTTAATTTCTTGCAAACAAATAACATCAGGATTTGCCGATTTCAACCAATCTATAAAGCCCTTATTAATTGCAGCTCTTATACCATTAACATTATATGAAATGATTTTCATCTTTAACTTATTAGAATTTCAGCTAAAATAAATAATGCGTTACTTTTACACTATTAATTTAAAGTGCTTTTAACAAAAACTATCAACAAAATATTTTGGATATAAAGTAGTTTAAGTATCAAATGAAATTAACTGCAACGCTTTTATTATTTTTTATTGGTTTTTGTGCTTTTGCTCAAGACCAAAACTCTAATTACAAAAGCAAAAAAGTGGCTGTTTCTGACACAATCGTTATCGATTCTGTAAGTATCAATTCTAGTTTTTTTTCAATCAAGACTAAAGACAGTTCTTTTGTTGACGCCTCTTTTTATAAAATTGATTTTGCCAAAGCTACTTTAACAATTACAAACCCAATCCCATCAGATTCCATAATTATAAGCTATTTACTTTATCCAGATTTTTTGACCAAAACCTACAGGCAATTAGAAGATGATATCATATTAGCCAATACAACCAATCAGCAGAAATTGTATAAGCTTTCCCAACCTAGCGAAAAATCAAATTTCACACCATTTGATGGATTAACAACTACCGGTAGTATTTCACGTGGTATCGTTATTGGTAATAATCAGAATTCGGTATTGAACAGCGAATTGGATTTACAGGTTACAGGTAAATTAAGTGAGAAAGTATCATTAAGGGCATCTATTCAAGATGCCAATATTCCTTTGCAAGAGAGTGGTTATTCACAGCGTTTGGACGAATTTGACCAGGTGTTTATTGAATTGTTTAGTGATAATTGGAAAATACGAGCTGGTGATGTGGATTTAGAAAACAACAATTCTTATTTTGGAAATTTCAGCAAACGCGTCCAAGGACTTTCTATAAATGCCCGATTAAACCATTCGGAATCTACAACCAATTTATTTGCTGCTGGTGCTTTGGTGCGAGGCCAATTTACTACAAGTCAGTTTATAGCTCAAGAAGGCAATCAAGGGCCTTATAAATTGAGAGGACCCAATGAAGAGTTATATGTACTAATTGTTTCGGGAAGCGAAACGGTTTATGTAAATGGCATACCATTAGAACGTGGTGAAAATAAAGATTACATTATTGATTATAATGCTGGCGAAATCATCTTTAATGCTACTTTCCCTATAACTTCAGAAATGCGAATCACTGTCGATTACCAATTTAGCGAGAGAAACTATTCGCGTTTAGTGGTTTTTGGTGGCGGAAATTATACAAGTGACAAATTAAAACTAGGCGTAAGTGTTTATAGTGAAAATGACTCCAAAAATAATCCGCTGCAGCAAAATCTATCTGAAGAACAGGTTCAAATATTATCTGAAGCTGGTGACGACAAGAGTTTAATGGTAGCACCTTCAAGCACACCTGAAGCCTTCAATGAAAATCGTATTCTTTATAAGAAAGAAATTATTAATGGTGTTGAAGCCTTTGTGTTTTCCAATAATCCAGATGACACGCTATTTAGTGTCACATTTTCATTAGTAGGTGAAAACCAAGGGAATTATATAGTAAGTTCAATTGATGCTATTTCAACCATTTATGAATATGTAGAGCCCATAGCTGGAATTCCACAGGGAAATTATGAGCCTATTATCCAGCTAGTCGCACCTACCAAACTGCAATTGGCTATTGTAAATGGTGCTTATACACCAACAGAAAAAACCAATATTGGCTTTGAAATAGCAGGCAGCAAGAACGATTTAAATTTGTTCTCAAGTATTGATGATGACAATAATGACGGTTATGCAGCCAAGCTCAAAATTGATCAAGCTATTGTGAAAAATGATAGTTTATGGAATATCACTGCAAATATAGACACCGATTATATCAATGAAAACTTTAGAACCATTCAGCGTATTTATAATGCGGAATTTAACCGTGACTGGAATTTAGGTTTGGAAACTGGCTCGCAGAATATTACCAACTTTGGCAATCAATTGATTTTCAAATCTGGTTTAAGCCTATTTCATACCAAAAAAGGAATTGCCAATTATCAGTTTGAACATTTAAATTACACTGATAACTTTAACGGCAATAGGCATTTGATGGGTCTTAATTTCAATTTAAATCGTTGGCGTATTATTTCAAATTCCAGTTTTTTATCGGCAACGGCTAGTACTAACACTTCTACATTCTTACGTTCCTATAATCAAGTAACCTATAGTTTTAACAAAGCTTGGACAGGAACACGAATAGGCCTGGAAGACAATGAGCAAAAAGAAAAAGAAACTAACGCTTATACACCATTGAGTCAACGATTTCAATCATACGAAGTTTTTGCAGGTATTGGTGATAGCACCAAAATATTTGCTGAAGTCGGCTACAAATACCGAACCAATGATAGCATTAGAAACAACACCCTTCAAAAAGTAAATACCTCGAATACAGTTTATTTAGATTCCAGAATTATTCAAAATAACCAAACTAATTTATCAATTTATGCCAATTATCGCGTTTTGAAAGATGTTGACGCTGATAAAGAAAATGAACAGTCTTTAAATTCACGTCTAATTTATGGGCAACGTTTTTTTGAACAACTCATTTATTGGAATACTATTTTTGAAACCAATTCTGGTACCTTACCACAGCAAGACTTTACGTATGTGGAAGTAGAATCTGGCACTGGTATTTACACGTGGATTGATTATAACAACAATGGTATTCAAGAATTGGAGGAATTTGAATTAGCACAATTTCAGGATGAAGCTGATTATATTCGCGTGCTGTTACCCAACCAGGTTTTTATTAAAACCCATCAAAATAGGTTGAGCCAATTATTGACTTTAAACCCACAACAATGGTCAAATAGCGACCACGGTTTTTTAAAAGTATTATCGCATTTTCATAGTCAAACCTCATTTTTAATTGATAGGAAAGAAAAGCGAGAGGGCAATACCTTTAACTTAAATCCGTTTGGTGGTGATGAGGCTAATCAATTGGCATTACAACAAAACTTTAGGAGTGTTTTGTTTTTTAATCGTGGGAAGCAACGCTATACAACGTCTTACACCTATTTGACAAACGCCACAAAAAACACCTTATCATTTGGTTTTATTGAAAGCAAACTGAAAAGTCATAAACTGCAGTTTACACATAAATTTGCCACCAGTTGGTTACTAAATCTGGAATCTAATTTCAACAATAACATCAGTATCAGTGAAAACTATGCCAGCAAGAACTTTGATATTGACGAAACCAACTTGAATCCCAAATTATCATACCTCTTAAATGACAACACACGTTTTGATGTATTCTTTCAATATGCCTCAAAAGAAAATACCATCAGTAATTTTGAAACCTTAAAACAGCAAAAATATGGTGCCTCGTTCACCTTTGCTAACTTTCAAAAGTCTGCCATAAGTGGCGAATTTAATTATTTCACAAATGATTTTGCTGGTAGTGCCAATACCGCTGTGGCTTATCAAATGATGGAAGGCTTACAACCAGGAAAAAACTACACCTGGAGTGTGTTGGCACAGAAAAAAATTACAAGGTATTTAGATTTAAACCTGACCTATTACGGCAGAAAATCTGAAACCAGTAAAGTGATACATACTGGGAATGTTCAGTTAAAGGCTTATTTTTAAAAAAGTGAAACAAAAAATCCCAAGTGCTAACCTGGGATTTTGATATTGAGATTTCTGCTTTTGCAGGAGTATATTACATCTTCATCAACCATTCCTTAACATCAACTTCTTTTTTAATAATGTCTCGAAGCTCGTCTATTTTAACACGTTTTTGATCCATAGTATCACGATGACGAATGGTAACACTGTTATCTTCTAATGTGTCATGGTCAACTGTTATACAAAATGGTGTTCCTGCGGCATCTTGTCGTCTGTAACGCTTTCCAACAGCATCCTTTTCATCATAAAACACATTAAAATCCCATTTTAAATCATCAACAATTTGTTTGGCAACTTCTGGCAAGCCATCTTTTTTAACTAATGGGAAAATGGCAGCTTTTGTTGGAGCCAAAACTGCTGGTAGTTTTAAAACGGTTCTTGTGGTATTATTATCTAATTCTTCTTCAACCAATGAATTTGAGAACACAGCCAAAAACATACGGTCCAGACCAATTGAGGTTTCTAAAACATATGGCGTGTAACTCGCATTTTCTTCATGGTCAAAATATTGTAATTTCTTTCCAGAATATTCTTCGTGTTGCTTTAAATCAAAATCGGTACGCGAATGGATTCCTTCTAATTCCTTAAACCCGAACGGGAATTTAAATTCGATGTCAGTTGCCACATCGGCATAATGCGCTAATTTCTCATGGTCATGAAAACGGTAATTGTCATCTCCCATTCCTAAAGATTTATGCCATTTTAATCGGGTTTCCTTCCAATAGTCAAACCATTCCTTTTGGGTACCAGGCTTGATAAAAAATTGCATTTCCATTTGTTCAAACTCACGCATTCTAAAAATGAACTGTCTGGCAACAATTTCATTTCTAAAGGCTTTTCCTGTTTGGGCAATACCAAATGGAATTTTCATGCGGCCTGTTTTTTGAACATTCAAGAAATTAACAAAAATCCCTTGAGCGGTTTCAGGACGTAAATACAAATCCATAGCTGTTTCAGCAGACGCACCTAGTTTGGTTCCAAACATGAGGTTAAATTGCTTTACATCTGTCCAATTTTTACTTCCTGATAGTGGATCGGCTATTTCAAGCTCTTCAATTAGAGCTTTGACATCGGCTAAATCTTCATTTTCTAAAGACTTGCCCATTCGTGATAGAATAGCGTTAATTTTCTCTTGGTAACCTAGAACTCGACCGTTTGTTGATATAAATTCCTCTTTATTAAAAGCATCACCAAAACGTTTTTCAGCTTTAGCGACTTCCTTATCAATTTTGGCTTCCAGTTTGGCGCAATAATCTTCTATTAAAACATCCGCTCGATAGCGCTTTTTAGAATCTTTGTTATCAATCAACGGATCGTTAAACGCATCTACGTGACCAGAGGCTTTCCAAGTGGTTGGATGCATAAAAATGGCTGCATCAATACCCACAATGTTATCATGCATTTGCACCATGGCTTTCCACCAATAGTCGCGAATATTCTTTTTTAATTCTGCTCCGTTTTGAGCATAATCATACACTGCACTTAATCCATCGTAGATTTCACTACTTTGAAATACGTAACCATACTCCTTTGCATGAGAGATTACTTTTTTAAATTGATCGTCGTTGTTTGCCATGCTGCAAAAATAAAAAACCGCTCCAATTAATGGAACGGTTTCTTGAAAAATAAAATTGATTAGTTAATTAAGTATTATCTCTGATGATCCTAATTTAAAATCATCATGAAAAACGGAAATTATATAATTTCCTCTTTTTAATTTTTGTTTTTGATTAACATTGATTTTGGTACAAACATCAAGGTTTTTATTTCTATAATTAACAGATGTTTTTCCACTGTAAATTAATTCTGAATCTCCAAAGGACACAGCACCACGATCTGAAACCACATTGTTATCTGGTCCTAAAATTTGTACATAAATATCTTTATTCCCTTCAGGTGAGAAAGCATTTTGCTGAACTGTAAAACACACTTCTAAATTATCTGCTTCAACTGCTTTTGTAGTCTCAACATCATAATTTGTATTGTTTGTAATAATCGCCGAAACATCAATATTGGCTAATTTTAAGGCTGTCACCTCATTGACAATGCTCTCAAGTTTAGCATTCTCTTCAGACAACATGGTAATTGTATTGGCTTGTATTTCCAGTTTTTCTGAAACATGCTGTGCTTCTTCAACGAGATCGTTGTTCTTATTTTGAATAGTTTGAATTTGCTTAAACAAGCTTCTTCGTTCTTGTTTTAAAACTGCAATTTCATTTTTATACTTAGAAATTAAAGGGAAATTAGCTTTTGCCATTTTCAACGAATCAAGAATAATTTGCATTCTAGATTGTGACTGTTGTAACTGTAATGCTAATTCCTTGTTATCAACACTCACCTCATCATAAAGTGCAATCATGTCCGATAATTCGTTTTGAACAAGATTAACTTCTTGTTGAACAAACTGTTCATGATTTTTAAGTGTGTTGTAACTAGAAAAACTATACGACCCTAATACAACAATGGCTATCACCAAAGTACCAATAATTAATCTGTAGTTAAATAATTGAGGGTTAACTATCATCTTAATTAATTTTATCCTACGAATCTAAATATTAAGATTGTGTTGCGTGATTTTTATCGATAAAAAGATAAAAAACTTGTTAAAAACAAAGTTGCTGGTCAAATTATATGTTTGAAATAATAAACTTGTAATATATTTATAATAAATTCTTTAATAATGTTGCAGCATCTAATTGACATATTCTTTCCAAAAGTATGTTACGCTTGTAACAATTTGCTTCATGACAATGAGCTGTATATTTGCACCACTTGCAGGCATGATTTACCGGTTACCAACTTTCATTTTAACCAAGACAAAACAGTTGAAAATATTCTTTATGGGCGATGCCAAATTGAAAAAGCCACAGCCTTACTGTGGTTTGAAAAGAAAGGTATTACCCAAAGGTTAATTCATAATTTAAAATATAGAGGTTTTGAGGAAATAGGTCAGTTTTTGGGTGATTGGCTTGGTAATGAACTTCACAATTGTGGACATTATAATAATGTTGATGCGGTCATACCTGTTCCTTTACACAAAAAGAAACAACGCAAAAGAGGTTACAATCAAGTAAGCCTATTTGGACAACAAATAGCCAAAACTCTTCAGGCTGAATTTATAGAAGATGTACTCATAAAAACAACCAATACAAATTCACAGGTTCACAAAAATCGTATTTCAAGATGGTTTAATAATCCTGAAGTTTTTAAAACCAAAAATATTGAAAGGATTGCCAACAAACATATTTTATTAGTTGACGATTTAGTTACAACTGGTGCTACCTTGGAATCCTGTATTCTGGTTTTACAAAAAGCACCTAATGTTAAAATTAGTATTGCAACAATGGCTGTGGCATCTTGATGTTTTGTTAATGATAAATATGTTGTTTCTTTGCACAAATAATTGGTAGAAATGCGGAACTTATTTTCAAATTTTATTTTCATAATAGCTTTATTGCTCATGATTTCCAATTGTGCCAATAGAGGAAGACCTAGTGGTGGAATTAAAGATGTTACACCGCCAACAATTGTTAAATCAGACCCTGAAAATCAATCGGTTAATTTTGATGGAGATGAAATTAAAATCCAATTTGATGAATATATAAAAATCAAGAACCTCCAACGCCAACTGATTATTTCTCCACCAATGGATCCTATTCCAGAAATTACTCCTTTGGGTAATGCTAGTAAAGACATAAAAATAAAAATAACGGATACACTGTCTCCAAATACTACCTATACTTTTAACTTTGGGAACAGTATTGTTGATAATAACGAAGAGAATCCTTTTCCTTACTATAAATACGTTTTTTCAACGGGTGATTATATAGATTCTCTTTCAGTTAAAGGACAAATTATTGATGCAACCTTAAAGAAACCTGATGATTTTGTGTCAGTCATGCTGTATGAAGTGGACTCTACTTTAACGGATTCTATAATTTATAATAAACAACCCAGATATATTACCAACACTCTAGATAGTACAACAACTTTCACTTTAGAAAACTTAAAAGCTGGCAAGTATTTGATGGTTGCAATAAAGGATGAAAATCAAGATTATAAATTCCAACCTAAAACAGATAAAATAGCCTTTCAAGATACTTATGTGGATGTCCCAACGGATAGCCTTTTTACGTTAAAATTATTCAAAGAGGAATTAGATCCTAAAATTATTAGACCACGATTAATTTCAGGTGAAAAAATAGGGTTTGGCTATGAAGGCCCTTATAAGAATGTCCAAATTAAAGTACTATCTGAAGTACCTGATAACTATGAATACCGTATTACAAAAGATGCCAAGTCTGACACTTTGAATTATTGGTATAAACCACGTTTAGAAGTTGATTCATTATTATTTAATGTTACTAATACTGACTACTCTGAAGATTTTACAGTTAAAATAAGTGAACAAACCAGAGACACATTAACAGTTTCTGCTTCACCAGCCGGATCCATAAATTTTAATCAAGATTTTGAAATTTCGGGCTCGGTTCCATTTACAAATTTTGATAAAGAGAAAGTACGTATTTTAGATAAAGATTCCCTTGCGGTAACTTTTTCGACCAAGTTGGATTCAATTACAAACACGTATATCTTCAACTTTGAAAAGAAAGAAAGTGAACGCTATAAGATTGAAATTCTACCTGAAGCTTTTACTGATTTTTTTGGTGACACTAATGACACTTTAAGGTATAACCTAAACACCAAAACTTTTGCTGATTATGGTAATCTGCGAGTGATTTTAAAAAATGCTGAATACCCTGCAATTGTTCAATTAGTAACAGAGCAAGGCGAAGTAAAATATGAATTATATAGCACCAAACCAGAGCCTCTTGATTTTAGGCATTTAGAAACAGGTGATCTCTTCTTAAGAGTAATCTATGATGCTAATGAAAATGGCAAATATGATCCTGGTAAATTTCTTGAAAGACGCCAACCTGAACGTGTCAGCTACTATCCTAAAATACAAGAGATACGTTCCAACTTTGATTTGATTGTAGAGTTTACATTATTGTAAACGTATCCTTATCATCGAGAAATTTGAGCTTTTCACGATAATAGGTAATGTGCTTTTTCTCAAGAGTCACAGTTTCTATTTGGTCTTTGTTTGGTCTAATAGGTGTTATGTTATTTCCTAAAACATCATATACCGCTGAATGACCACAATATTCATTTTGTTTGTCGTCAATCCCAATTCGATTAACTCCTACAGCATAACTCATGTTTTCAATAGCTCTTGCTTTTAAAAGGGCATCCCAAGCTGCAATTCTTGGTTTTGGCCAATTAGCTACGTAAATCACTACGTCATACTCTGCAGTGTTTCTAGACCAAACTGGAAAACGCAAGTCGTAACAAATTAATGGGCACAATTTCCAACCTTTATAATCAATAATAACTTTTTCTTTACCAGCCTCAAACACCTTGTCTTCTCCTGCCAAAGAAAATGTATGACGTTTATCATAAGTAACTATATAACCGTCAGGAAAAGCAAAAATCATACGGTTATAAAACTTATCATTTTCTTTTATTATAAGACTTCCCATTAAAGCAGTATCTAGCTGCATTGCATGATTCTTCATCCAAGCAACGGACTTTCCGTCCATGGTTTCAGCAACTGCTTCAGCATTCATGGTAAAAGCTGTTGTGAACATTTCAGGAAGTATAATCAAATCTATATCTGATGGTAGTTCTTCAAATTTTTGTTCGAAGTTTTTACGATTAGCTTTGGCATCTTCCCAAACTAAATCGGTTTGAATAATGGCTGTTTTTAGTTGGTTTTGCATAGTTATTTTTGATGCTTAAGTCTGTTTAAGTTTCTTTTCTGTTTTTATAATATTTTCATTTAGTTTATCTAGTTTCTTTAACCATTTCTCTTCAGCATCTGCGTCAAGCTTTCCTTTGGCTTTAAGTTTTTGGTATTTAGATTGATTATCTTCATACTTCTCTTTAGCATTCTCTAAATTTTTTCTAGCTTTTTCTTTCTTTTGGTGTTCTTTCTCTGCCTTTTTGTGCTTTTTTTCAGCACGCTTCATTTCTTTTTCAGCTTTTTGGTGCTCTTTGTGAATGGCTTTAGTTTCTTTCTCACTCAATCCTTGAGCAGATAGATTAAAGCTAAACATTATCAATGCCAAAAACAAAATTATTCCTTTCATGTATTAATTCATTTATTTGTGAATATAAAGCTTTAGACACAATAATTTAAGATTAGTAACACGAATTATATTTTATTTAATATCTCGGCAGCTTGCTCTAATATTTCATTGGTTTTAGCAAAACAAAACCGCAACATTTTATCATCCTTTCCTTGCTCATTAAAAACAGACATGGGTATAGATGTCAAACCATTGTCAATAGTTAGTCTTTTCGAGAATTCAACATCACTTTCATTTGTAATATCTGAAAATCCTAAAACCTGAAAATACGTTCCTTGAGATGTATTACATTGAAACCTTGAGCCCTGAATTAATTTTAGAAAATAATCACGCTTTTCTTGGTAAAACTCTGATAATTCTAAATAATGACTTGGTTCTTGCAGATAATCGGCTAATCCTTTTTGCATGGGGTGGTTAACCGCAAATACATTAAACTGATGCACTTTTCTAAACTCATCCATTAAGTCTTTAGGTGCGCAACAATATCCCATTTTCCAACCAGTATTATGAAAAGTCTTTCCAAAAGAAGCTACAATAAAACTACGTGATTTTAAATTAGGAAACAGACAAGCACTTTGATGTTTTAGTCCATCAAATATAATATGTTCATACACTTCATCACTTAAAACAATGATATCTGTATTTTCCGTAAGTCTCTGTAGCTGTAACATATCTTGTTCAGATAACACAGTTCCACTTGGATTATGTGGCGTATTGATAATAATCATCTTGGTTTTATGGGTTATAGTATTTTTAACTAATTCCCAATCAACACGATAATTTGGTGCATGTAATGGAATAGACTTCACAACTCCTCCAAACAACTCAACACTGGGTTCGTAACAATCATATGCTGGCTTAAAAATTATTACCTCATCATCTTGTTTTATAAAGGTTGAAATAATTGTGAAAATGGCCTGCGTAGCTCCTGCCGTAACTGTGATTTCAGTTTCCGGATGATAGGTTACATTGTACAAGTGTTCAAACTTCTTTGAAATAGCTTGACGCAATTCTGAATTTCCTGGCATAGGTGCATATTGGTTATAACCAGAATTCATGGCTTTGCAGACTAAATCAATCAGTTTCTGGTCACTTTTAAAATTAGGAAATCCTTGAGCTAAATTAATGGCATTATGCTTATTAGATAAAGCACTCATCACCGAAAAAATACTATCCCCAACATGTGGTAATTTTGACTTATAACTCATATTTGTAAAGGTAATAACTTCAATTAACAATTTTATAACCAGAACTTTTTATCTTTGAAAGATTCAAAATTTATACACTATGAAATTATTCAGAATTCTTTTTCTTTTTATTACACTTCAAGTTTCAGCACAACAAGGTGGTATGTGGATTCCTTCGTTATTGGAAGGCATGAACGAGAACGAAATGAAAGCTTTGGGCAGTAAGTTAACCGCTAAAGATATTTATGACGTTAATAACTCCAGTTTAAAAGATGCCATTGGTCATTTTAACGGTGGTTGTACAAGTGAAGTAATTTCCCCAAAAGGGTTAGTCTTAACTAATCATCATTGTGGTTTTAGTCAAATTCAATCGCATTCTTCATTAGAAAACGATTATTTAAAGGATGGTTTTTGGGCTATGAATTTAGATGAAGAATTACCAAACGAAGGTCTGTTCATTGAGTTTATTGTTCGCATTGAAGATGTTACTGACCAAGTTTTAGTAGGTGTAACCGAAGAAATGACCGAAAAGGAAAAGCAATCGACCATTGATAAAAACAGTAATAGCCTACAAGCTGAAGTAAAAAAAGAGGCTTGGCAAGACACTAAAGTCAAGTCATTTTACAAAGGCAATCAGTATTTCTTATTTGTAACAGAACGTTATGAAGATATCCGCTTGGTTGGTGCACCACCAAGTAGTATAGGTAAGTTTGGTAGTGATACTGACAACTGGGTATTCCCAAGACATACGGGTGATTTTTCACTGTTTAGAATTTATGCCGATAAAAACAATCGTCCTGCAAAATATAGTGAAGACAACGTACCATTCAAACCAAAACACTTTTTACCAGTTTCTTTAGATGGCGTTGCCGAAGGCGATTTCACAATGGTATTTGGTTTTCCAGGTCGTACCGACGAGTACCTTCCAGCCGTTGCTATTGAGCATATTACAAAAGACTATAATCCAAGTAATATTGCTATTCGTGAAGCAGCTTTAAAAGTTATTGATGCACAAATGAAAGCTGATGACGAAGTGCGTATTAAATATGCATCCAAACAAGCACGTATTGCTAATGCTTGGAAAAAATGGATTGGTGAAAATTTAGGAATCGAAAAAAGTAATGCGGTTGCTGAACGCAAAGCATTTGAAGCCACATTCACTAAAGCTTTAAAAGAAAAAGGACTTGAAGACAAGTATGGCTATATCTTACCTGAATTTGACAAACTATATAAAGATTTTGCTGATGTCAATGTTAAGCGCCGAAATTTCATTGAAGTGTTTTTGGTAACCAATGAATTGATGCAAATGACGTTTAGAGCCTATCAGGTTGAACAATCGTTAAAACAGAATCCAGATAATATTGAAAAAGATAGAGCCTATATAACAGGTCTATTAAGTGGCATTCACAAAAACTACGATGTTAATGTGGATAAAGGTGTTTTTGAAGCCGTAATGCCTTTGTATAACAAAACCAATATTGACCCAAACATTTATAACAATACTGCTTTTACCAATTTGGATAGTGCCTTAAAATTATTTGAAGGTTCAGCAGAAGACGTTATAAAAAAACTTAACGAAGATGCTGCCTATGCTTACGCCAAGCCAATGATTGAAGAATTCTATACATCTATTAATGTGGAGTTTGAACAAAAAAACGAACCGATAACTGCGCTTCAAACCGAGTACATGACAGCATTAATGAAAGCCTTACCAAATGCTCGTTATTTCCCAGATGCCAACAGCACATTGCGTGTTACTTATGGACAAGTACGTGGGTATTCACCAAGGGATGCTGTGTATTATCAGCCAGTTAGTTATTTGGATGGTGTTATTGAAAAGTATGTACCAGGCGATTATGAATTTGATGTGCCACAAAAATTGATTGATTTATATGAGGCAAAAGATTACGGACAATATGCCGATTCTAACGGAAAAGTGCCAGTTTGTTTTTTAGGAACAAATCACACCACAGGAGGAAATTCAGGTAGTCCGGCTATTGATGCTCATGGTAATTTAGTTGGTTTGAATTTTGATCGTGTTTGGGAAGGCACCATGAGTGACATGAATTACGATCCAGAAATTTGCCGAAACATCATGGTGGATTTACGTTATGTATTGTTTATTGTTGATAAATATGCAGGAGCTAAACACCTGATTGATGAAATGAAATTGGTGCATCCAAAGAAGTAATTTTCACGTCAGTTCGATTGGTTTTCTGTCAGATTGAGCCTGTCGAAATCAAAGAAAATTGTATCGAGAACTTAACAAGACTTCTTGATACGATTTCGTAATAACGAAATCACTCGAAGTGACTGTTACCATTTAAACTTTATTATGAAAAATAAGATAATTATAATTTTTTGTGCTTCATTGTTATTGACCAACTGTAAATCTGTTATGAAAACAGCATATGGCATTAAAGATCCAGCAGTAGAAAATGAAGATTCAATTAAAAAATATCTAGACAAAATAGAATTAAGCACTGATAACGTTTATGCATATAATTACAATTCCTTTTTGAAGAAAATGTTAGCAAAAACTAACTCAATTCCAGATGTATACATCTTTAATAACAAAGGAGAATACATTCCGTATGGTGATGAGTATGCCTGTAATGCTAGTGCATTTGATTTTATTGAGCAATTAAACAAAAAGGAAACCTATAAAACTTCAGACACGTATAAGTTAGAAGACATGTTAGATGGGATGATGCATTTAGATGGAACTAATGCTACGATTGACATGTCTAAAAACCATGACTTTTATATATTCTTATCTTGGGCTATCTATTCTGGAAGACTTAATAAAGATCATGTAAAGATTTGGGAAGATCAAGCTCATAATAATAAAAATGCTGATATTAAATTGATTAAATTAAATTTTGATATTCAAGAAAGTTGGGGAGAGGAAAAGATTAAAAGTTTTGGATTGTAATTAACTGCAACCAAACAAATCTTTTGCCTTTATTCAACAATCTTAAAAGATTCCATTATTTGAATAACCTCATTTAGATTGGCATTAAAGTCCTTTTCCAACACGGAATAATGAATTATATAGTCTCGGTTTTTATAATTAAACAACAAATCTAGATTCATTAGATTTTGCCCTTCTTGAATGGATTTTCGTTTAACAATATAATATTTCCCATAAATTTCATGAACACTTTCATCATAAACTGGAGTAAACTCTGTCTTAACATTTAACAAGGGGTAATGGTTTCTAAATGCTTCTTCAATATTCTTACTATTGTAACTTGGGTTGTCATACATAGCTACGTAAAGATTATTTTTATAATGATTCTTACTAAAATTCAATAGCGATTTTGGAGAAAACATTAGAATATCATGAAATCCTTTATATCCACACCACGTTTTAGGAATTTTTAATTCAAACCCTTTTGAATTTAATACCGATTTAGTTTGGTTGTCACTTAAACAAATGTAATTTTTAATCTTTTTATAATTGACTTCTTGACTAAATCCATAGTAAGTAAAAAGAACAAATAGGACATTAATTAATTGAGGCTTGCTAAAAATCATTTTTGTTTTTTTTCAAATTTATAAATTACTAAACAATTCTCAACTTCCTTAACAAGTCCTGCTTATAGGTTCTGCCAATAGGTAATCGATTGCTGTTTACATAAATCTCATTTCCCGCAATTTTATCGACATACTTGCGGTTTATAATGTAACTTTTATGGGTTTGAATAAATTGATTGTCAGGTAATTTTTCTTTCCAGCTTTTAAGCGACTCTATATAAGATAGTTTTTGTTTCGTAGTAACAACCGTAATATAATTTCTGTCCGATTCTATATAGATAATATCATCTAAAACAATTTTATGAAGCGTTTTGTCTACATTTAAAAATAGAATTTCAGTCTGATCAGGATTAATCGCTTCTGGTTTTTCAATCCTGTTTTTGACTTTATTAATGGCCTTTAAAAAGCGATCAAATGAAAACGGTTTAACTAAATAATCAACAATAGTATCCAGTTCAAAACTGCTCACTGCATAATCTGGGTAAGCCGTTGTCATAATAATAGCTGGCGGGTTTTTAATAGTTTTAATGAAATCAATTCCAGAAATATCAGGTAAATTAATGTCTAAAAACACCATATCAACAGTTTCATTCTTTAGAAAATTATTGGCTTCAATAGCCGCTTTAAACGTTGCTACCAATTTCATATCAGGTAACTTCTTCAAAAAATTCTTGAGAATGTTTTGAGCTGGAATTTCGTCTTCAATTATTATGCATGTCATTTCATTTTGTTTTCTGTCATTCCTGCGTAGGCAGGAATCCATTTTAATCCCAATCTATTGATAAATCTTCCCAATTCAGATTGTCATCCTCAATAAGGTTAATCTTCCATTGTCGTTTCCACTTTTTTATATTCTTTTCTCTCTTTATCGCATCATTGATGTATTGATACGTTTCAAAATAAACCAACTTATCTAAACCATATTTCTTGGAAAACCCTTCAATTAACTTCTTTTTGTGCTCAAACATGCGTCTCTCCAAATCATTTGTCACGCCCACATATAAAGTACCATTCTTCTTGTTGGTTAGGATGTATAAATAATATTGATGAATGTTTTTAAACATTAGTTAAATAATTGTGGATTCCTGCCTTCGCAGGAATGACAAGAATATATAAATCTTTTTCACTTCGACTGAATTTAGTCTTCAATTATTATACACTTTATATTAAATTCAGTTTTAGATACACTTTGTATTTGCTGTTCTGTGTTATGGTAAACTCATAATCATTGTTGTATAAAAGCTTTAAACGCTTTTCTAAATTCTTCAATCCAATTTTAAATTCAGCCAAGTCATTATCTTTTTCTGTAAAATCGTTTTCACAAATACATTCTAGCACACCATTATTTTCATTTATAGAAACTGAAATTTCACTGTTTAATGAACTATGTTTAAACGCATTTTCAATGATGGTAATGAGCAATAAAGGTGCTATTTGGTTATTCTTATTTTCAATGCGCTTGGTATAAACTATAGTGTTCACACCTTCGGTTCGCAGTTCTTGAAAGGTCATATAATTATCAATAAACTGAATTTCCTTATGCAACGGAATCTTTTTAGCATTACTTTCATACAACACATGCTTTAAATTATCGGAAAGCCTTAAAATCAATTCTGGAGTTTCGTTGGGTTTTTCTAAAGCATAGGAATAAATGGTATTCAGGTTATTGAACAGCACATGCGGATTAATCTGCGATTTTAAAAACTTGAGCTCCATCTCCAAATGCTCCTTCTTTATTTGCTCCACTTCCTCTTGCTTATCTATAAATCGATATAACACCCAAACGAACGAGAAGAAAATAAGCGGCACCAAGGTTTGCCATAAATAATCACTCAAGCATTTCATTATAGAACAACCACATTGCGCAAATTCGTAACAATACAATTGTGTCGCCAAAAAGGAAATCAAGGCAATGACCAAAACATACCACGCGTACATTTTCTTCATCACAAAAAATGGCAGCAGCACCAGATTGTTAACATAAACTATGATTACTATAATGGATATGTATTGCAAAAAGGGATTCTCACGCCAGTAATATGGCGAAAAAACAAACAGCGATACCATGATAAACAATATCCAAAACAGGATATGCACCAATATTTGTGAGCTGTGTTTCTTAAGATTATTCATATAAAGTAGAAAAGTAAATAGAATTCTTTAGTTGGTCAAAATATATGTACGAAAGTCTCAAATAACGTAACAAACTACCATTTGTATCTAAAATTTTTACGTTGGTGTATTCATTTAAGTCGAAAATACAGATTATTGGTATTCTAGAGCTCTTCATCATAATTTTGGTAAAAACATCATCAATCATGAAACGAACTAAACTTATTTTAACGATCCTTTTTTGCTCCCAAATCGTGTTTTCGCAGACAGTTAATCAAACTGTTACTGACGAAAATGGCAATCAAAAACTACTAGGAAAAATTGACAAAAATGGTCTGCGGCAAGTACCATTTAACGAATGGTTTGACCCTAATTATGACCAATACCTACTGAACAAAAAAGTTGTTTCTAAATTAAAAGATTCCCTAAATCAATACACTATTAAAATCTTTTTAGGTACGTGGTGTGGGGACAGTAAAAAAGAAGTGCCACGTTTTTACAGTATTTTAAATGAAGCTAAATTTCCAGAACATCAGTTGGAAGTCATAGCAGTTGATAGAACTCCAGAAGCCTATAAGCAAGCTCCAAACCACGAAGAAAAAGGTTTGAATATTCATCGTGTGCCGACCTTTATTTTTTATAAGAATGGACAAGAAGTGAACCGTATTGTAGAGCATCCTGTTGAAACATTAGAACGCGATATGCTAAATATTGTTACTGACAATAAATACAGACCCAAATATGTAGCTGCCAATTATGTTGGTGCTTTATTGACCTCAAAATCGATTGATAGTTTAAAATTGGAGGAAAATACCCTTGTTCCTAGACTTGCAGAATTTGTAAAAGGAAGTCGTGAATTGAATACTTTAGGTTATGTATATTTACGCGCTCAAGAATATGATAAAGCTTTGTATGTTTTTGATTTGAATACCCGAATTTTTCCTTACAAATACAATGTGTATGACAGTTTGGGTGAAGCTTTTTTTGAAACCAAGAATTATGATAATGCCTTAAAAAACTATTATAAAGTGTTAAGTTTAAAACCTGATGATGACAACGCACTAGAGATGATTGAGAAGATTAAGTCTAAAATAGAATAGTTTCTCGATAAATTATTAAAATAAAAAACGGTAATTTTAGTTATTAGTTTAGCTAAACCATCCGTTATGAAACACCTCTTTTGCTCCTTATTTCTTCTTATAAGTTTTACTGGGTTTTCACAAGAACCACCCAAAGCCGTTGTTGAAGTCAACAAGATGAATGTGGTTTACCGAGGTGTTAACAACCCCTTAACGTTAAGTATGCCGGGAACGGTTTCCTTTGAAGCATCAGCTCTAGGACTGAAAAAAGTTGATGATTACGGAAATTATGTTATGAATCCTGGATCTGGATTAACCGATGATATTGAACTACGAGGCAAACTTCCAAATGGGGAGATTGTTACTGCTATAAAAACATTGCGTATTAAAGATATTGGAAGGCCAATTGGTACTATTAATGGTCTGGGTTGTGGTAAAAAATGTATTTTACTACTAACTAAAGATGAACTTAAAGATGGTAAAATTGATATAAAATTTGAAGATTGGCTTTTTGATTGGAAGTCAGCTAGTACAGATTTTAAAATTATCGGTTATAGCATAGGCTTTAATGAAGAAACTCCTATTCAAGTTAATGGAAATTCATTTACTAAAGATATTCTAGAAAAAATTAACTCTACCCAAATTGGGAGTGAAATTAAAATATTCAACATTAAAATACACTTCAAGGGTATTCAGAATTATAAATTAAAGGCTGTTGAGCCTATTAGAATAAAAATAACTGAAGATTAAGAGATTCCTGCCTGCGCAGGAATTTAAACAATCTCCATCTTCTTCAATAAAAAACTCGCATTCATATTCTGGCAAATACCTTTTTTAAATTTATAATCAAAAAAGAGTTCGTCATTGACAATTTGTGCATCAAAATAGTAATTTTTTACAGGCTCCAATTGGCTTTCAATCTCACATAAGCTTAAATCGTGCGTGGCAATAATACCCGTAGCATTTGAAGCCACCAATTTCTCCACAAACTTTTTAGAGCCAATAGCTTTGTCAGTGGAATTGGTGCCCTTTAAAATTTCATCCAATACAATAAAGTAAGGCTCTTTGGCTATTTCATCTACAATGAATTTTAAGCGTGTTAATTCAGAAAAGAAATAGCTACTATCATCAGTTAACGAATCGCTGGTACGCATACTCGTAATTAATTTAATGGGATGATATTCACTCGATTTGGCGCAAACCGGTAAACCTACATTCGCCATAACAATGTGCAAAGAAACGGTCCGCAAAAACGTACTCTTGCCAGCCATATTAGCTCCTGTAACAATAAAGAATTCTTTGTTGTCAATTTGTAGGTCGCTGTTAACCCGTTTGGTTTTATCTAACAAAGGATGACCCAGTTCCTCTGCAGAAATGGTTTGATTAGTATCAACTATTTCTGGGAAGACGTATTCTGGGTGATTAAACACATAATTACCCAAGGAATTGTAAGCATCGAAAAAGGAAACCACTTCAAACCATTTGGCAACAGTTTGCTGGTGATTAGTAATCCACTGCTCTATTCTGTAACTATGTTTTAAATCGGTTAGAAAAAAACCATTACCCAAAATAGCACCAATCATATTATTTCTATTATCCAACGCATCCAAATGTCTTGAAAACTGTTTAAAAATAGCGGATGCCTTTTGGTGATGAGATTCTATTTGCTGCTGTTTATCTAGCAATAGCTTGGAGTCAAAAGATTCTTGTTCAATACTATCCAACAACGTGGCGTATTGTTTAAACGTGTCTTTAACCTTATCAGTATTGGAAGCCAAACTATTAATCTTTTTAAGATATTTTCCAGTGATGGCAAAGCCCAACAACAGCCAATAACCAACTAAACTGGGCGATATAATTTGAATTACAGAAAGTATAATTAAAATGATTGAAGCTAACCCAAAAGCCATAGGTAGCCAACGCATGATTTGTGGTAAAAATGGTTTATGGTTTTTTAACCAAGCAATAATATCGCCTGCAGACGTTTCAACCTGAATCAAACTGGAAGCAGCAGAATAATTTTGTCGCCATGTTGGTTTTTGAGCCAGTTCTTTGATAGCCTCTTGTCTAGTCTCAATGCTTTCAATAGTATTTGCTTTTAGAAGTTCTGCCAATAAATGAGTGCCTTCAGAAATGGTCGTTCTATTGATGAATTGAAAAAAAGATCCTTTTCCAAATAGGTCTATATCCAGACTATAAAAATGTTTAGGATCTTGAAATTGATTGCCATTGGGTCTGTGATGAAAATCACCTGAAGCTATTTGTAATTCGTCTTCATTCAGTACCGCCAATGCTTTATTTAAATCACGATTGTACTTTACATTTGTGTACTTTGATAATAAGAACAAAAAAATGCCAACTCCTAAAACGCCTGCAATTGCCACAAAAATCCAATTAGGAAATAGAAAATAAACACCAAATCCTGTCAGTAAAAAAACCAGAACACGGAACGTGCTTAATTGAATAAGTTGTTTGTTTAAATCCTTGACAATTTTCTGATAATGATTTAATTGTTCAGAATAAAAATCTTGCGGATTTTGCATGAAAGTTGTTTTTATAGCTATAGGTTTAGCGCATCAATTTCAGTAAAAAGAGAAATTATGTTCTGTACTACTAATTTATAAAATTCAGGGTGGATATTTTCGTAATCATCCGTTGGCCTATGATAATCATTATGGTCTTCAACTCCAAAATATAAAAACGGAATACCCTTTCTAAAAAACGACCCATGATCTGATGAGAATGTCCAGTTTTGTTTCCCATCTTTTCCGTCATGTCCCATTAAGAATTTAAAACCCTCTGAAGTATCTTGATTTTCTATGGCGTTTTTAAAAGCTTCATTGTCTCTAGCTCCGGTTATGTATAATTCGTTTTTGTCATTTCTACTCACCATGTCCATATTCATGTTGAGTTTGATACTTTCCAACGGCACAATAGTATTATCCACATAGTAACGAGAACCTTGAAGCCCTAATTCTTCTGCATCAAAAAATGCTAAAATCACAGAATGTTTAGGTTGATGTTTTTGAAAATACTCTGCAAATGCCAACATGGCACTGACACCTGAAGCGTCGTCGTCAGCCCCATTATAAATCTGACCATTTTTGATGCCTTCATGATCATAGTGAGCACTAATTACAATATATTTTTCCGGATAATCACTTCCCGAAATCAAGCCCAAAATATTGACACCTTGATAGTCCTTTTTTCTAGATGAAAATGAAAATGATTGTTCATAGTTTTCCACAAGTGGTTTTACCTGCAATTTTTGCAATTTACTTACTATGTAATCTTTGGCTTTTAATGCACCTGTTGTTCCTGTACGTCTGCCTTCAAAAACATCTGATGACAATATTCTAACATGATGTAATAATGAATCTGTATTATATAAAAAAGCTATTTCAGTGGTGCTAATTGCTTCTTTTTTTTGTGCAGTGCAACTTATGCTACAACCTAGAAGCAGTAACATGATTATTGTAGAAAAACTTTTCATTTTTTGGTTGATTATTAGAGTAAAGAAACAAAAAACCTCAAGATTAATCTTGAGATTTTTACATAATATTGTTAAAGCTCACTACCCTTTTAAACTAGCCTTTAGGTATTCACGATTCATACGCGCTATGTTCTCCAAGGAAATTCCTTTTGGACATTCCACTTCACAGGCGCCAGTATTGGTACAGTTACCAAATCCTTCTTCGTCCATTTGTTTAACCATGTTTAATACACGGTCTGTGGCTTCTACTTGTCCTTGAGGCAATAAAGCGAATTGAGACACTTTAGCACCTACAAATAACATGGCGCTTGAATTTTTACAACTAGCTACACAAGCACCACAACCAATACACATTGCTGCTTCAAATGATTCGTCTGCATCATGTTTATTAATTGGAATAGCATTCGCATCAATGGTATTACCAGAAGTATTTACGGAGATAAATCCCCCAGCGTGTTGAATACGATCAAAAGCACTGCGATCTACAACTAAATCCTTTATTACTGGAAATGCTGTAGCTCTAAAAGGTTCAATAGTGATTGTATCACCATCCTTAAACATACGCATATGTAATTGACACGTTGTAATGCCTCTATCAGGACCATGGGCTTCGCCATTAATATATAATGAACACATACCGCAGATACCTTCACGACAATCATGATCAAATGCTACTGGCTCTTCATTTTTCTGTACTAAACTCTCATTTAAAACATCTAACATTTCAAGGAAAGACATATCAGGAGATACATCACTAATGGGATAATCAACCATTTTACCTTTATCGTTAGCGTTTTTTTGACGCCAAATTTTTAACGTTAAATTCATAGCTTTCCTTTTATTTATAACTTCTTTCTTTTACTTCAATATTTTCGTAAACCAAATCTTCTTTGTGCAATACGGCATCTTTTGGTTCGCCTTTGTATTCCCATGCAGAAACAAATTGGAATTCCTTTCTTCTCATGGCTTCTCCTTCTGGCGTTTGATATTCTTCTCTAAAGTGTCCACCAGCTGATTCTTCTCTTAATAATGCATCTTTTGCAAATAACTCACCTAATTCCAAAAAGTCAGCTACACGTAATGCTTTTGCTAATTCTTCATTAAACTCGTCATTTGTACCAGGAACTCTAACATCCTTCCAAAATTCTGCTCTTAATTCGGCAATCTCATTAATTGCAGATTTAAGATCTTCAGCATTTCGAGCCATACCGCATTTATTCCACATAATTTTTCCTAAACGCTTATGGAAATGATCAACAGAGTGCGTTCCGTTATTATTAATTAAATGTTCTATATTTTTGCGAACACTCTTTTCAGCTTCATCGAATTCAGGTGTGTCTGTTGCAATTGGTCCTGTTCGGATATCATCAGCTAAATAATCACCAATAGTATAAGGCAATACAAAGTAACCATCTGCTAATCCTTGCATTAATGCCGAAGCACCAAGTCTGTTAGCTCCATGATCAGAGAAATTAGCTTCTCCTATACAATACAATCCAGGAACAGTAGTTTGCAAGTTATAATCTACCCATACACCACCCATAGTGTAATGTACCGCTGGATAAATCATCATTGGGGTTTCATATGGATTTTGATCCACGATTTTTTCGTACATCTGGAATAGGTTACCGTACTTTGTTTTTACGACTTCCTGTCCTAATTTCTTCACTAAAGCATCATCATTCTCATCAAGTCCTCTCACGTGAGCCACCTCTTTTCCGTAACGCATGAATGCCGCAGCAAAATCTAAATAAACAGCTTCACCTGTTGCATTAACACCGTAACCAGCATCGCAACGTTCTTTTGCAGCGCGAGACGCCACATCACGAGGTACTAAATTACCAAATGCAGGATAACGACGTTCTAAATAATAGTCTCTATCCTCTTCGGCTATTTGTGTAGGTCTTAATTTTCCTGCACGAATGGCTTCAACATCTTTTTTATGTTTTGGCACCCAAATACGTCCATCATTTCTTAAGGATTCGGACATTAAGGTTAATTTAGACTGATGATCTCCCGAAACTGGAATACATGTTGGGTGAATTTGCGTGTAACATGGGTTAGCAAAATAAGCACCACGTTTGTGAGCTTTCCAAGCTGCAGTTACGTTACTTCCCATGGCGTTAGTGGATAGGAAAAATACATTTCCGTAACCACCTGTTCCAAGAACTACAGCGTGAGCTGAATGCCTTTCAATTTCTCCAGTCACTAAATTACGTGTTATTATACCTCTTGCTTTACCATCAACAATAACAACATCTAGCATTTCATGACGGTTGTACATTTTAACTTTACCACGTCCAATCTGACGGTTTAATGCCGAGTATGCGCCTAACAATAATTGCTGACCTGTTTGTCCAGCAGCATAAAACGTACGCGATACTAAAACGCCTCCAAATGAACGGTTATCTAATAACCCACCATATTCTCTAGCAAAAGGGACACCTTGTGCCACACATTGATCTATAATATTTGCAGATACTTCTGCTAAACGATAAACATTTGCTTCTCTCGAGCGATAATCACCACCTTTCACTGTATCATAAAACAAACGGTAAGTAGAATCACCATCGCCTTGATAGTTTTTGGCAGCATTAATTCCACCTTGAGCAGCAATTGAGTGCGCACGTCGCGGTGAATCTTGGAAACAAAATGCTTTTACATTATAACCTAATTCAGCTAATGTTGCGGCAGCAGAACCTCCCGCTAAACCTGTACCTACCACAATTACATCAATAAGACGTTTATTAGCTGGGTTTACCAGATTTATATTATTTTTATGATTAGTCCACTTATCTGCTAGTGGTCCTTTTGGTATTTTAGAATCTAAAGCCATATTTAGATGTATTTTTAATGATTAAAATGGTGGAACAATGCTATAACTACAAATCCTAATGGAACTAGAATAGAGTAAGCCTTACCAAAACCTTTTAATGCGTTTGTATATTTATTATTGGCTCCAACCGATTGGAAAGCCGACATAAATCCGTGTAATAAATGCAATGCTAAAAACACAAAACCAATACAGTACAACGCAACACGCCATATAGGTTCAAATTTATGAACCAATTCTTCATAATAACGAAACCCTTCGCCATCTGCTAATAGACCTGACATATCACCTTGAATATACTTGGTATTGATTTCTGGAATCCAGAAATCTATAAAGTGAATTATTAAGAAAATTAGAATAAATAGACCACTGTAAATCATGTTTCTACTCATCCAAGTTGAATTTGCTGCGCCATTGTTTCTAGCATAACTTATTTGTCTGGCACGTTTATTTTTAATTTCTAGAGCAAATCCCATTACAAAATGGAAAATCACACCGAAAATTAAAATAGGTTGCATAACATATTGAATTAACCAATTGGTTCCCATAAAATGAGAAACCTCATTGAAAGTGTCAGGATTAATAACTGACAATGAGTTAATTATAAAATGTTGCAATAAAAAAATCATAAGGAAGAAAGCCGAAAGTGCCATGGCTACTTTTCTTCCAATCGAAGAATTCAAAATTCCGCTCATTGTTGAAGTTTATTTTTATCTCAACAAAGATACGCCACAAAAGACATCTAGACAAAGTCCGACCACTATAAATGCATATTTAGAATGATTTTAAACAGAGACAAAAAAAAGCCTATCTACTAGAGCGATAGGCCTATATATCACTATTTTTATTAATTATTCTACAGACGGAATTAATCCACGTAATCCCATATCTACAACTTGTTCTCCTGCTTGTGGTTCATATTTTCCATCTGTATTAACTTCGGTCCACTCAAAACTATTATTAACCGAAAACGACAACGTAACAACAACATCTTGTGTTTCATTACCAGTGATGGTTAAGCCATTTGCAAACTGACCAGTTACTACACAAGAACCTTGAGGTACTGGTGACGTATCAAAAAGTGGGTTTGGGACTGTTGTTGCACCAGGAGGTGCTTGACCTTGAGATAGAAATCCATTAGATTCAAATGCCCAAAAACCTTGAAGCTTATTTGCATTAACATCAACCATCTCACCATTTAAATCGAATGACGAAATATAGGTGTTGAATCCTACAAAACTTGCTAATGTTCCAGTATAATCTGTTCCGTTAAGTAAAAAGTCTATTTCACCTTCTTGATAAGCTAATGAAATTCTTACCCATTCGTAATTTCCAGCAGAAACGTCACTTAATGGAATAGTCAAAAAAGTTTCGTTATGACCTGCAAACGTTGCATTCTGAAAATCGATGGCTTCATCACCTCCAGTTGTAGTTTTAGGGCCTTCAAAAATGATTTCGCCCTGTCCTAAGAAGGTTGTAGCTGTTGGTGCAAATTCAATGTAATTAGCGCTCATCATAGCGAAATCTGGCGATTGTGCTGCATTACCGCTTGGAATACTTGCTGGTTCTCCTAAATTATCTAAACGTACTTGATTAGGATCGAATTTAAACTTGATGACCAAATTAGCTTCCGAAGTATTATTTCCTGGTGGCGGATTATCTGAAGAATCATCGCTACAAGAAAAAAAAGCTAAAAGACAAATACTAAAAATTAATTTTATTGTTTTCATAAGATTTGGGTGTTTATGATATTAACTCAAATATACTAAAATTAGTATATTATTTAATCTCAAGAGTTGTTTGTTGGTTGTTAACAACTATAGTATACTTGCCTTTTGGTAAATAATACTTCTCATTTTGAGATTTTGAAATATCAATTTCTGAATTTCCTTTCATTAAGGCTTTTCTACCTTTTTCTGTCATAGTCAAATCATATTCTATATAGTTAAAACCTTTATCTAAATTGGCTTTTATCTCGTTCAATTCTACACCACTTTCTGAAAGAATCTTAATAGTTTCACTTCCATCATTTTTTGCGAAAATCTTAATGTCCACTGATGGTTCATAAGGCTCTAAAAATTGACTCCATGAACTTCCCCAATTCCAAGAACGTCTTATATTATCCATATCAAAAAGAGTTATAGATTTTTCCATCATTTTTGGATTCATATTCTGCAATGGCTCAATATTGGCTAAATAGATGCTTCTTCCGTGTGTTCCAAGAACTAAATCATTAGCTTCAGGATGAATAACCAAATCATGAACGGCAACATTTGGTAATCCGTTTGAAAACGCTTCCCAAGAATTTCCTTTATTGAAAGAAACATAAGCACCATTATCAGTACCAGCATACAAAACATGTTCATTTTTAGGATCTTCTTTTATCACATTTACTGGAGAGTTTGGTATGTTTGAACTAATACTTTTCCATGTCTGTCCATAATCGTCAGACATATAGATATAGGTATTAAAATCATCCCAACGATAGCCATTTAACGTTACATAAGCACGCTCTTTTTTATGTTGAGAAGCTATTACGCGACTTACCCATAAATCTTTTGGAAAACTATTTGAAATGCGGTTCCAACTTCCACCACCATCTTTTGTAAGATGAACAAACCCATCATCACTTCCAACATAAATTAACCCAAATTGAAATGGTGATTCGCTAATACTCGTAATTGTACCGTATGCAACATTTCCTTGCTTACCTCCAGACGTTAAATCTGGGCTAATAGCTTGCCAATCGTTTCCTTGATTCATAGAACGCATAAGTTTATTTCCACCCATGTATAAGATATCTTGATTATGAGGTGACAATAAAATAGGGGTTTGCCAATTAAAGCGATATGGACTTTCTCCCAATTGATGTTTTGGTTGAATGTTGGCATTCTCGCTAGTTTCTCTGTTTATTCTAAAATATATTCCAAATTGAAACCCTGTGTAAACGATGTTAGGATTTCTACTATCTATTTGAACCTGCATGCCATCACCACCCATTATGCTTTCCCAAGGGTTTTGCCCACTTTGTTGCCAGCTTTTATTTACGCTTGAACTGTGCGATCCAACCCAAACACCATTATCTTGTAGGCCTCCATATACATTATAGGGTTTTTGATTATCAACATTAACCGTATAAAATTGCCCAACCGAATTGACATTCAGTTTTTCCCAATTCTCACCATCGTCATAACTCATGTTTAGACCACCATCATTTCCGTTTATTAAATGTCCAGAGCTGTTTGGATTAACCCAAAGTGCTTGATGATCTGCATGTACATTTTCTCTACTTATTGATGTAAACGTTTTACCACCATCTTTCGATTTAATAATAGGGACTCCCATTACATATATAGCATCTGGGTTTTGTGTATCTACACGAATTTCACCAAAATAATAGCCGTAACTAAAGAAAACACCATCTAAATAATCCTCATGTGTTTTTTTCCAGGTTTTCCCACCATCAGTGCTTTTATAAACTTCAGCACCTATAACTGGTGTGTCAAATAACATGGCATTAGCGTCTTCTAAATAACGTGCCAAATCAATTGGTTTAACCGCTCCACTTTTAACCATTTGCTTGACACTTTCCGCTCGATATTTCTCTTGAAAATTATTATTCTTAAGGTAATTATTGAGTTTTTTATCATCTAATTTTAGAAAATCTTCAACCGTCATGGCTTTGAAATCGTCTTTAGAAAGACCTCTGCGTTCTTCTTTTTCATCTGATTTCGGACGATTAAACTGATTATCATGCAAAGCATAAATTGTGTTTTCATCATAAACAGCTAAACCTATTCTACCAACACCATTCCCCGTTGGAAAACCACTGTTTTCTATAGATATTTTTTCCCAAGTATCACCAGCGTCTGTACTTTTATAGATTGCAGAACCATTTCCGCTTCCTGAAAAATTCCAAGCTTTTCTATCGCGAGTCCAAGATGATGCATACATTACTTTGAAGTTTCCGGGTGCATGTTGTACATCTATTACTCCAGTTTCTGAATCAATAAACAAAGTTTTGTTCCAAGTTTTTCCCCCATCAGTGGTTTTAAAAACACCACGTTCATCATTAGGCGTGTATAAATGTCCTATAACCCCTATAACAACCTCATCTGGATTATTAGGATTAATTAACATACGACCAATATGATGGGAATCTGGCAATCCCATATTTTCCCAAGTCTCACCATTATCAGTTGATTTTAATATGCCTATTCCAGCATAACTGGAGCGCGATGAATTATTTTCGCCAGTTCCTACCCAAATGGTTTTGCTATTCCAATCGACTGCAATATCACCTACATTTTGGGTGTCTGATGAGTCTAAAATTGGTGAGAATGTAGAGCCATTATTCGTAGTATGCCAAACGCCTCCAGAAGCATAGCCAACGTAAAACTCGGTTGGGTTATCTGGGTTTACGTCAATATCTACAACGCGACCACTCATGATTGTTGGGCCAATATTTTTAAATGGAATGTTTTTTACTAAAGAATTTTTCTGTAAATCCTGTTTACTGTTTAAAGCCTCTAAAACCTCATTTGGGGATGATGCTGGTTGTTGAGCAAAAACAAAAATTGATGATACTATAAAAAAAGTAGATAATAATTTAGATTTCATAATAGTTAGTTAGAATTACATTCGAAAAATAGCCATAAACCAATAGGCATCAAAATCTGATGTTAAAATTTAACAAAAGTCAAGTGATATTTTTTAGACATTATTGAAATATGTAGCTTTGAGAAATTTAATTTATCCATTATGAAATACCATCCTATTGATAATAAATTATTCATCAAGAATCGTAAGAATTTTGCAGCCAAAATGAAGCCTAAAAGCCTGGCTGTTTTTAATTCCAATGATATTTATCCCATAAGTGCCGATAGCACTATGCCATTTCAACAACATCGTGATATTTTTTATTTAAGTGGTGTTGATCAAGAAGAGAGTGTATTGGTTATTTTTCCAGATTGTCCTAATGAGAAAAATAGGGAGATCTTATTCCTGAAAGAAACCAATGAACATATTGCGGTTTGGGAAGGTGAGAAGCTTACTAAAGAAGCGGCTTACAAAACCAGTGGTATTAAAACGGTGTATTGGTTAAAAGATATGGAAAAAACCATGTTCGAACTGATGACCCAATGTGATACGGTTTACATCAACACTAACGAGCATTATCGTGCTAATGTTGAGACCGAAACTCGTGAAGACCGATTTACCAAATGGCTAAAAGAACGTTATCCAGCTCATAGCGTTGCCAAGAGCAATCCTATTTTACAACGTTTGCGCTCTATAAAAGATCCTATAGAAATTGATTTAATGCAAAAGGCTTGCAACATTACTGAAAAGGGAATTAGAAGACTTTTAAGCTTCATAAAGCCTGGAGTTTGGGAATATGAAATTGAGGCCGAATTGATGCACGAGTTTTTAAGAAACCGATCAAAAGGATTCGCTTATACACCAATCGTTGCTTCTGGTAATAACGCCAATGTCTTACACTATATTGAGAACAATCAACAATGTAAAGATGGCGACTTAATCCTTTTAGATGTCGGAGCAGAATACGCTAACTACTCTAGTGATTTAACACGCACCATTCCTGTTTCTGGAAAATACACAGACAGGCAAAAAGCTGTTTACAATGCTGTAAATCATGTAAAAAATGAAGCAACTAAACTATTGGTTCCAGGAACGCTTTGGGCTGATTATCATGTTGAAGTTGGAAAACTTATGACTTCTGAATTGTTGGGATTAGGACTATTAGATAAAGCTGATGTACAAAACGAGAATCCCGATTGGCCAGCCTATAAAAAATACTTTATGCACGGAACAAGTCATCATATAGGTTTAGACACTCATGATTATGGGATTCTTACCGAACCTATCCAAGCCAATATGGTCTTTACTGTTGAGCCAGGAATTTACATTCCTGATGAAGGATTTGGTGTGCGATTGGAAGATGATGTGGTTATACAAGAATCTGGCGAACCATTTAATTTGATGGCTAATATTCCTATTGAGGCCGATGAAATTGAAGAAATCATGAACTCTTAAATATAATTCTGATACCATATCAAACCCTCATTTATTCATTTAAATGAGGGTTTTTGTTTTTTATTAAATTCAAGATGATAAATGTTACTAGTGATGGAAAAACCCAACCTAAATTATCTTTGGCTAATGGTATGGTGTCTTTTAATTGATTAAGCCAATTAGTTTCCATTAAAAAGCCTAAAAAATCTGGAATGCTAAACACAAATGTTACTAAAACGACGCCTCTAAAAACTTTTTCTGAAGCAAATTTTTCTGGAATAACATTTAAAAAAATTAGCACAATCGTTAAAGGATAAATAAACATTAGAGCAGGAAGTGCCACATCTATGATATATTTTACATCCATTTGACCAACCAAAATCCCTAAAACACAAGATATAATAGCAGTTATTGTATAAACACTTCGTGATTCATTAAACAGTCCTTTAAAGAAGTCAGCTGTACCCACAATAATAGCAACTGCTGTAGTAAAACAAGCTAAAGCCACCAATATACTCAAAGAGATATTTCCAAAATTACCAAGTGTTTTTAAGGCCAATCCTGAAAGCAATTCTGGACGAGATATTGATGAATCAAATTGCCCATTAAAATGAGCACCAATAAACATTAGTCCAATGTAAATTATAAAAAGCCCAGCCATAGCAATAAAACTAGAACGCGCTATTATACTTTTCTTTTCTTCTAAAGATGTAAAACCTTGCATGTTTAATGATATAATCACAATCCCTCCTGTAAGCAGTCCTGCTATAGCATCATAAGTTTGATAGCCTTCAAAAAAGCCACTTAAAAAAGGTGAATTATATATTGATGGTTCTATTTCGCTTGGTGTTGTAAAAATTCCAATAACTATGATTGCTAAAAGAATCACAACAATTAAAGGTGTTAGATATTTACCCAACAAATCAAGAACTTTTCCTCTATTCATTACAAACAGAAACACCAAAACAAAATATATACTACTCGTTAAAATTGAAGGCGTTCCAAAAAAAGGCGCAATAGCCATTTCATGCGTTACGGCTGCAGTTCTTGGACATGGTAAAGCAACTGCAATGAGATAAACACAAAAACAAAAAATTAAACTAAAAAAAGGTGATACTTTATTACCAAAATCCAGCATTGTTCCTTGAAGCCTAGCATGAGCAAATAAAGCAAAAAGAGGAATAATTGTAGCAGAAGTAATAAACCCTAAACCTACCAACCACCAATCAGGCCCTGAATTAAACCCTAACAATGGAGGTAAAACTAAATTGCCAGCGCCAAAGAAGGCAGCAAAAATGGCAAATCCAAATACAAATGTTTGCTTCGTGTTATTCATTTCCAAACGGTATATTTGTACAATATAGCGTAATTATGATTTTAGATTACAAAGGTATTCCTGTTTTTTATACTGATGACGGTTTAGGCGATGTTGTGGTTTTATTACATGGCTTTTTAGAAAACACGTCAATGTGGAGCAAAACCATATCACATATAGGCCATAAAAATCGGGTAATTTCAATTGATCTTTTGGGTCATGGAAATACTGGTTGTTTGGGTTACATTCATACTATGGAAGATATGGCTGAAGCTGTGAGAGCAGTATTGGAACATTTAGATATAAAAAAAGCTGTTTTTATAGGTCATTCTATGGGTGGATATGTAGCTTTAGCCTTTGCCGATTTATTTCCTGAAAAAGTTTCAGGCATCTGCCTTGCCAACTCAACGTCTCAAGCAGATAGTGACGAAAGAAAAATCAATAGAGATAGAGCCATAAAAGCAGTAAAACAAAACCACAAAGCCTTTGTGAGTATGGCTGTAACCAATTTATTTGCTGAAAATAATCGTGAAAATCTCAAAATTGAAATTGATAGCGTTAAGAATGAAGCTCTAAAAACTCCTCTTCAAGGAATAATAGCTGCGCTTGAAGGGATGAAAATAAGACCTTCAAGAAAAAATATTTTGGAAACTGGTAATTTTATAAAATTGATGTTGATTGGCACCCATGACACTGTAATACAAAGTGATAGCCTTGTTAGTGAGGTAAAATCTGCCGATATAAAATTTATAGAATTTGAAGGCGGACATATGAGTTATATTGAAAATGAAGTTTTTTTCTTACAAGAAATAATGCATTTCATCGATTTAATATAGCTTTTGTCGATTATTTGGATTTTTTTGCTAGTTTTATTCTTCCAAATCAAATACTTATGAACACAACTACCCAAAAAACAGCATTACTGCCAAAATTGTATTGTACTATTTTTGGCCATGATTATGAAGTTTCTAGAAAGGTTACTCATCATGTAAAGGAATATACCTGTTCGCATTGTAGAAAAGAACTAACAACAAATGGAAATGGAAATTTAACAGTTCTTACACCAAAGTATCGTGAGATAAACAGTATTCTTGAGCAAATGTATACAAGGCGTTTAATGCGTTTACAGAATAACAGGCCTTACCTGAATTCAGATTTAAGAATTCCTGCTTAATCAAAGCTCTTCCATCCTTGAGCTTTTAATGGTATTCGTGTATCAGCACGAGTAACTAGATGTGTGCCAGCACTTTTTTCTTTTATATGACCAATAACACTAAAATTGGGATTCGCTTTAATTTTGGGATAATCTTCTTGTGAAACAGTGAATAACAATTCATAATCTTCTCCGCCATTTAAAGCTACAGTAGTACTATCAATATTAAATTCTTCACAAGTTGATATAACTTGGGGATCTAACGGTATTTTATCTTCATATAAATCACATCCAACATCACTTTGCTTGCATATATGCAAAATTTCAGAAGACAACCCATCACTTATATCTATCATTGATGTAGGTTTTAAGTCTAACTCTTTAAAAAGCTTAATAATATCTTTTCTTGATTCAGGTTTTAACTGTCGCTCAACAATATATGTATAAGGTTCTAAATCTGGTTGATTGTTTGGATTAACCTTAAAAACTTCTTTTTCACG
Organism: Hanstruepera ponticola; assembly: GCF_012931685.1. Taxonomy (GTDB): domain Bacteria; phylum Bacteroidota; class Bacteroidia; order Flavobacteriales; family Flavobacteriaceae; genus Hanstruepera; species Hanstruepera ponticola. Next base: position 959,658 of record NZ_JABANC010000001.1, on the reverse strand, counting down.
TTCTAAAACTTGTAGCCCCATATAAGCCGCACCTAAATCACCTGTTACAACCAACAAATCGTTAGGTTTGGCACCACTTCTTAAAACTTCATTACCCTTATTAATTCCTCCAATAGCTGTCACAGAAATAATTAAACCAGATGTGGAAGATGTCGTATCACCACCAACTACATCAATATTGTAAATTTTTGCTGCTGTTTCAATTCCAGAATATAATTCTTCTAACGCTTCTAATGGAAATCTATTTGATACGGCAACAGAAATAGTGACTTGAGTTGCTGAAGCATTCATGGCATAAATGTCAGACAGATTGACCATAACAGCTTTGTAGCCCAAATGTTTTAATGGCATGTAACTTAAATCAAAGTGTACGCCTTCTATTAACAAATCGGTAGAAACGACTACTTGGTTTTTTCCAAAATTCAAAATTGCTGCATCATCACCTATACCTATGATTGTTGAATCTTGGTTTATTTTGAAGTTCTTGGTCAAATGTTCTATCAATCCAAATTCTCCAATATCATTCAATGCTGTTCGTTGTTGGTTTTTGTCTTCTATCATGCTACAAAAATACTAAGGTGTTTTTAAATACGGTCTGTGAATTTAAATTTAAACGGTTTTATATATAAAAAACTGATATTTAACACTAAACCAATAGATTTTATGGATTATTCTGTTAATTTTGTTGGGCTTATACAATCACGCTTAACCTGATGTTTAAAAACTTTACTTTAATAACTATAGCATTAGTTTGCTCATTTTTCGGCTTTGGTCAAACCCCATGTGAAAATGGGTTTGCCAATGTGTCTGGAGGCGATTCTTTCCCATGCGACGATTATGATTTAATGTCAAACATTCCTATTTCAGTACTTGCCAACACTCTAGGCAACCCGGAAGGTAGTGATGTTTGGGGGTGGACAGATCCTCTTGACAACAAAGAATATGCCTTAATTGCTACTACTAATAGCACTGCTTTTGTTGATGTTAGTAATCCTTTAAATCCTATTTTTTTAGGTAGATTAGATACCGAAACAGCAACAAATTTCTGGAGAGATGTAAAAGTTTATAATAATTATGCCTTTATAGTTGCGGATAATGTAGGGTCACATGGAGTCCAAATATTTGACCTTACAATTTTAAGAAATGGTGTTGATGGCGATTTAACCTTTGAAGAGAGTGAATATCCTAATAGAATTTTAACATATTCAGGTGATACAGGAGGGTTGTCCATTGGAAGTTGTCACAATATTGTTATTAATGAGAGCGAAGCAATCGCTTATTTAGTTGGTTGTAATTCCGCTAATGGTGGCGGTCCAATTTTTATTGATATATCGGATCCAATGGCTCCAATAACTTTGGGAGATTATACCGCAAGTGGTTATACACATGATGCCCAAGTTGTAACCTATAATGGACCAGATTCAAACCCTGATTCTAATACAACTTCAATTCCTACCTATGTTGGCAGAGAAATACTGGTTGCGAGCAACGGGAGTTTTTCCAGTAACGACAAATTAGTTTTTTTAGATGTTACTGATAAAAATAACATTACCAAAATTTCTGAAGTAACCTATTCTCAACCTGGTTATGCCCATCAAGGATGGTTCACTGATGATCATCGTTATTTTATAATGGGTGATGAAACGGATGAGCAAGCATTTGGGATGAATACACGCACATTAGTTTTTGATGTTCAAGATTTGGATAATCCCGTTTTGTCATCTACTTATTTTGGCCCTACACTTGCCATTGACCATAATGGCTATGTAAAAGGTAATACTTTTTATATGGCTAACTATAGAGCTGGCTTACGTATATTGGATATTTCAAACATTGCATCTCCAACAAATTCTATGACAGAAATTGGTTATTTTGACACTCACCCTGAAAGCAATAATACGGGTTTTGATGGTGCTTGGAGTGTATATCCTTACTTTAACAGTGGTAATATTATTATAAGTGATATCGATCGTGGCCTATTTATTGTGAGGAAAAGTGGGACACTAGATGTTTCTAATTTTATTAATGAAAAAAATACATTTAAATTGACTCCTAATCCTACTCAAACAAATGCAACTGTTTCTGCAGTTAACGGAAAAGTCATTAATTCTATAGAGATATATAATATACTTGGTAAGATGGTTTTTGAAGAACGCAATATTAATCTTCAAAAATTCGTTCTACCAATAAAAAATTATCAGAAAGGAGTTTACTTGGTTAAAATCAATTCTGAAGTAACTAAAAAATTGCTACTAAAGTAAAAATACAAAATGAAACACTTTTTAAAAACATCCTATTTTACGACTATCCTATCATTCGTTTTATTTAGCTTAACGGTCTTCCAGAGTTGCGATGACGAACCTGTAGACCCTATAATTATAGTTGATTCCGACAATGATGGTATCCCAGACTCACAAGATAATTGCCCTTCCATTTCTAATCCAAATCAAGCTGATACCGATAATGATGGCATTGGAGATAGCTGTGACACAACTAATGACAACGATGGTGATAATGATGGCATCCAAGATGATGTTGACAACTGCCCTCTTATTCCAAATCCTGATCAATTAGACGACGATGGTGACGGCATAGGAAACGCTTGTCAAAACAACCCAGATTTAACACCTCTATTTCCTTGTGAAAATGGAATGGCAGGACCTTATCCTTGTGACAATTATGACTTAATGGGTCATATTCCTATAGATGTTTTAGGTGAGCCTGGAGCTGAAGGCAATGATTCTTGGGGCTGGACTGACCCTACAACAGGTAAGGAATACGCGTTGGTAGCATCCACTCAAGGGACAGCTTTTGTTGATGTCACTGATCCTACAAACCCCTTATTATTGGGAAGGCTTGCTAGTGCTAATCCCGGAAATGGTGGAAATATTTGGCGCGATGTTAAAGTATATAGCAACCATGCATTTATAGTTAGTGAGGCTTCTAATCATGGTATGCAGGTCTTTGATCTAACTAGACTTCGGAATGTAGCAAATCCGCCAGAAGCATTTACTCCCGATTTTCACTACACAGGTTTTGGTAGAGCCCACAATATTGTTATCAATGAAAATTCTGGATATGCATACATAGTAGGTGGTAGCCGAAATACGACTTATGCTGGCGGCCCCATATTTTTAAATATACAGAATCCATTAAATCCAATTGAAGAAGGTGGTATTTCAGGGTATTCACATGATGCCCAAGTCATTACTTATAATGGACCTGATGCTGATTATGCTGGTAGTGAAATACTGGTTGGCAGCAACGAAAATGAAGTTGCTATCATTGATGTTTCTGATAAATCTAATCCGCAGATTATTTCAACAATTGATTATGATAATATTGGTTATACGCACCAAGGTTGGTTTACAGAAAATTTAAACTATTTCATTCTTGGTGATGAAACTGACGAACAAGGTTTTGGAAATAATACCCGTACAATTGTTTTTGATTTCACTGATTTGGATAACCCAATCTTTCATATGGATTATTTTGGTCCTACCCTAGCAATTGATCACAATGGCTATGTTAAAGGCAACATTTATTATTTATCTAATTACAGAGCTGGTGTTAGGTTTATTGATATTTCTGGACTGAATTCTAGTGTGATGAATGAGGTTGGTTATTTTGATACGTATCCTTCGAGTGATAGTGCCAGCTTTAATGGTGCTTGGAATGTATATCCTTATTTTCCAAGTGGAAATATTATAGTTAGTGATATTGAAGGTGGTCTATTTATAATCAGACAGAGTAATTAATAATACAAATGAAACCTAAAATATTTTTTTTGCTATTTATTTTAGTTGGTATTTATAGCTGTTCAAGTGATGATAATGCCGATAGCACGCCTGATATTCCTCAAAATAGCGAGTGTAACAATGGTTTTGCAGGGATATACCCTTGTAACAATTATGATTTAATTGCCCATTTACCGCTTTCTACTTTTGGCGGTATTGGCATTACTGGGAACGACTCTTGGGGTTGGACAGATAGTGCTTCAGGCAAAGAATTTGCCATAATTTGCACTAGTAATGGCACGTCATTTATTGATGTCACCGATGCTGTTAATCCAATATATTTAGGTACGCTAAATACTGCTACTGTAGCGAGTTCTTGGAGAGATGTTAAGGTTTATAATAATTATGCTTTTATTGTAAGTGAGGCCAATAATCATGGGATGCAAATTTTTGATTTAACACGCCTTAGTGCATTAACAACTGTCCCACAGAACTTTACTGCTGATGCCCATTACACAGGATTTGGTAGCGCTCATAATATTGTTATCAATGAAGTTTCTGGTTTTGCATATGCCGTAGGATCTGATACGTTTTCGGGAGGTCCTCATTTTGTAAATATTCAAGATCCATTAAACCCTTTTGGAGCAGGTGGTTTTTCTGGTTATTCTCATGACGCGCAAGTAATAACTTATAATGGGCCTGATAATGATTACACTGGCAGAGAAATATTAGTAGGCAGTAACGTCTATGAAGTTGGCCTTTTTGATGTAACAGACAAGTCGAATCCAATTGAAATTTCAACTGTAAATTATTCCAATATAGGCTATACACATCAAGGTTGGTTCACGTCTGATATGAACTATTTTATTTTAGGTGATGAACTTGATGAAGTTAATTATGGAGGTAATACAAGAACTCTAGTATTTGATTTTACAGATTTAGACAATCCTATATATCACACAGACTTTTTTGGGAATTCTCCTGCCATTGATCATAATGGCTATGTGAAAGACAATTTATATTACCAAGCCAATTATACTGCTGGTGTAAATATTTATGATGTTTCTAACATTGAAAACAATTCAATATCTAAAATAGGGTATTTTGACACACACCCTGAAAACAATGCTACTAACTTTAGAGGTGCTTGGAATGTGTACCCATACTTTGAAAGTGGAAACATTATAATTAGTGATATTAATAGAGGACTTTTTATCATACGAAAAAGTGGCACATAAAATCATGATGAACCAATTTAAAATATTGATTTTTGCTTCTATGCTGTTTTTGTTTAATTGCTCAAAAGATGACGACAGCCAAGTTATATCTCCTGAACCCAATCTTCAGTTAGCAAAAACTTATGGTGGAACTAAAAATGAAAGTGCTCAATCTATTGCAAAAACTAATGATGGTGGTTATGTAATATTAGGTTACTCACAAAGTAATGATGGCGATATAACAGATAAAACCAATGAAAGTTTTGACTACTGGGTACTTAAATTTGATATGACTCACAATTTGCAATGGTCTAAAACTTATGGTGGAACAGGAGATGATAGAGGCCATGCCATTATTCAAACCCAAGATGGTGGTTATGCCATATTAGGCTACAGTACAAGTAATGATTTGGACGTTACAGATAATGCAGGTGCTCAAGATTATTGGATTTCAAAGCTTGACACCAACGGAAACATAACTTGGCAAAAATCGTTTGGTTATACAGGCTCCGACATTGGATTTACCTTAATTCAAACAAATGATTCTGGTTACTTTATAACTGGTGTTTTAGATGTTACGGCTTCAGGAGGAGAAGGTAATACACGTGTTTCAGGAATGCGCCATGCAGGCGGTGATTATTGGGCGATAAAATTGGATGCTAGCGGAAATCGCGAATGGAGTAAATATTATGGTGGCGGTTTTACTGACACACCTTATGATGCTATTCAAACGGCAGATAATGGTTATATTATTGTAGGCTCATCAGATAGCAATGATGTTGACATTCAAAATAATATTGGCACTTACGATTTTTGGGTGATAAAAATTTCTGAAACTGGTACACTCATATGGGAACGCTCATATGGCGGAACAGAAATTGATGAAGCTAGAGGGATAGTAGATTCGGGTGACGGAAACTACTTAATAACTGGTGACACTAGAAGTAGTGATTTTGATGTTTCAAGCAATAATGGTGCTGCCGATTTATGGCTGATAAAAATTTCTCCTAGTGGTGATTTAATTTGGGAAAAAACTTTTGGTGGCTCTAGCTTTGATGTCGCTAGATCCATTCAAAAATCTAATGATAAGTTTATTATTTCTGGTAGCTCCCGTAGTGCCAATGGCGATGTTTCGTCAAATCAAGGACAAAATGATGCTTGGGTTATTGAAGTAGGAAGTTCCGGAAATTTAATCTCACAAAAAACAGTAGGAGGCTCTGAAATTGATTTTAGTTATGACGCTACAAAACTAGAAGATAATACCATCATAGCTGTTGGCGAGTCAAGCAGTTCTGATGGTGATATTGAAGAAAACAAAGGATTTACTGACCTATTAATAATTAAAATGAAATGAAAAAAATATTAGCCCTACTCTCATTTGTTCTATTGTTTATTGCTTGTAGTGAAGATAAAGATGATAACATTTTACCTGGACCAACCAATGCTAATATAAGCTTTACCTTTTCACATGATTGGGATGGGACTACTATTAATAGTACAAATTTACAAACAGAAATTGTCACAAATGAACACGGCGAAAAAATGAGTATGGCCAGAATTAGATACTTAATTTCAAGGTTGGAGTTGGTCAATGAAAATGGTGACGCTTACCTTTTTGATGGCTATAAATTTACTGATTTGCAGGACGAAAGCACATATAACTTTACTCCAGTGAATAACAACATTCCTACTGGTAATTACAGCTTGAAATTTATTTGGGGATTCAATGAAACAGATAATATTGATGGTGCTTACCTTGATTTAAATAGTGCTTCATGGAACTGGCCTGCTATGTTGGGAGGTGGTTATCATTTCTTACAATTTGATGGACAATATAATGTAGATACTACTGCACCATCACCATTTAATTTTCACAATGGCACTGCTAGGGTGAGTGATGGTGTCTTTGAGCAGAATTTTGCCGAAATCAATTTATCTACCCCAATTACAATTACAAACAATGCCACCATTGAAGTAAAAATGAATTTTGCTGAATTTTTTAAAAATCCTAATACATGGGATTTAAATGTGTTAGACACACCTTTAATGCCTAATTATGATGCTCAAAAAATGATGCAGGAAAATGTTGTTTCTGTATTTTCAATTGGTAATATAACACAATAGGAATTGAAATTTAATTTTACATATTTACTGCTTTTCGGTTTTGTCTTTTTTTCAGCTTGTGAAAAAGACGACGAAGACAATGGCTATGTAAATAGACCAACACCTGCACCATTAGAAATACCGCAAATTTTTTCCGATAACATTCTTGACCCAGTCATCCCAATAGACAACCCTCAAACTGTTGAAGGTATTGCGTTGGGTAAGAAATTATTTTTCGATCCACTACTTTCTTCTAATAATACACAATCATGTGCGCACTGTCACTTACCTCAAAATGCTTTTAGTGATATTCCAAGATTTAGTATTGGTGTAGATGGTGTTCCAGGGAATAGGAATTCAATGCCTTTGTTCAATTTAGCTTGGAACTACGACGAAAATTTCTTTTGGGACGGACGCGTGTTTAGTCTAGAACATCAAGCTCTGGAACCAGTAATTAACCCAGTTGAAATGCATAATACTTGGGAAGTTGTAATTCAACGATTACAACAGCATCCAGAATATCCAAACATGTTTACCAGTGCTTTTGGAAATGGTCCAATAACAAAAGAAAAAGCCACGAAAGCTATTGCACAATTTGAGCGAACACTCATTTCGGCAAATTCAAAATTTGATAGGTATCTTTTAGGTTTAACAAACTTAACGCCTGAAGAAGAAAACGGACTCAATGTTTTTATGGATGAAGAAAGAGGCGATTGTTTTCATTGTCATGGCAATCCAAACAATCCGTTATGGACAGACAATGCATTCCACAACAATGGTTTAGATGCGACTTTTTCCGATTTAGGATTAGGTGAAGTCACAGGAGATCCAGCCGATAATGGTAAATTCCGTTCACCTTCGTTAAGAAATTTAGCCTTTACCGCACCTTATATGCACGATGGTCGGTTTTTTACTTTAGATGATGTTATTAATCATTATAGTGAAGGTCTTCAGGATTCACCAACTATAGACCCACTCATGAAAAAAGTTAACGAAGGTGGTGTGCAACTTTCTGATCAGGATAAAGCTGACCTAAAAGCATTCCTACTTTCTCTTTCTGACCCATCATTCATTAATAATCCAGACTTTCAAAACCAATAGCAAAAAGCTATTAAACCATATACTAATATAATGTTAGGTTATATGGTAATCCATGACTTATATTGTATATTTGCACTCTATTTAGACAAAATCTAATTAAAGAATATGATAAAAGTTTCTGAAACAGCTAAAAAGAAAGTCATTGAATTAATGACTGAAGACGGCTTTAATATGGCAACCGACTATGTTCGGGTTGGTGTGAAAAGTGGTGGTTGTTCTGGTTTGTCTTATGATTTAAAGTTTGATAAAGTACAACTAGATGACGATAAAGTTTTTGAAGATAATGGCGTAAAAATTATCGTTGACAAGAAAAGCTTTTTATACCTAATTGGCACAACACTTGAATATTCAGGTGGCTTAAACGGATCGGGTTTTGTTTTTAATAACCCTAATGCTAATAGAACATGTGGATGTGGCGAATCTTTTTCACTTTAAATTCTAAACATGAGTAAATACACAGAAGACGATTTAAGAGAGGAATTAAAAACCAAGGAATATGAGTATGGTTTTTATACAGATATACAATCTGAAACCTTTCCTATTGGCTTAAATGAAGATATTGTTCGAGCAATTTCGAAGAAAAAAGAAGAACCAGAATGGATGACTGAATGGCGATTGGAGTCTTTTAAGATTTGGAAAGAAATGATTGAACCAGATTGGGCCAATGTAAATTATACAAAACCCGATTTTCAAGCTATTTCATATTATTCGGCACCAAATAGTAAGCCAAAATATGATAGTCTTGATGAAGTAGACCCAGAACTGTTAGCCACATTTGAAAAACTTGGGATATCCCTTGATGAGCAAAAAAAGTTAGCAGGTGTTGCTATGGATGTTGTTGTAGATTCAGTTTCTGTAGCTACAACTTTTAAGAAAACCTTGGCTGAAAAAGGCATTGTTTTTATGAGTATTTCTGAAGCCATTAAAGAGCATCCAGAATTAGTAAAAAAATACATTGGAACTGTAGTGCCTCAAAAAGATAATTTTTATGCAGCTTTAAACTCTGCTGTCTTTAGTGATGGTTCGTTCTGTTATATTCCAAAAGGTGTTAAATGCCCAATGGAACTATCTACCTATTTTAGAATTAACCAAGCAGGAACCGGTCAATTTGAAAGAACATTAGTTATTGCGGATGAAGGTAGTTATGTTTCTTACCTAGAAGGTTGTACTGCTCCAAGCCGTGATGAAAATCAATTACATGCAGCTGTTGTAGAGCTTATTGCTCTAGATGATGCTGAGATTAAATACTCAACTGTTCAAAACTGGTACCCAGGAAATGCTGAAGGCAAAGGTGGTGTTTACAACTTTGTAACAAAACGTGGGCTTTGTGAAAAGAACGCAAAAATATCATGGACACAGGTTGAAACTGGTTCTGCAGTTACTTGGAAATATCCAAGTTGCATTCTTAAAGGTGATAATTCTGTTGGTGAGTTTTACTCCATTGCCGTAACAAATAATTACCAACAAGCCGATACTGGTACAAAAATGATTCATCTTGGAAAAAACACCAAGTCAACAATTATTTCAAAAGGTATTTCAGCTGGAAAATCTCAAAATAGTTATCGAGGATTAGTTCAAATAAGTTCTCGAGCTGAAAACGCACGTAACTTTTCGCAATGTGATAGTTTGCTTATGGGTAACGAATGTGGAGCACACACATTTCCTTACATAGAAGCTAAAAACAAATCGGCAAAAATTGAACATGAGGCAACAACCAGTAAAATTGGTGAAGACCAAATTTTTTATTGTAATCAACGAGGTATTGACACCGAAAAAGCTATTGCCTTGATTGTTAATGGTTTTAGTAAAGAAGTTCTGAATAAATTACCAATGGAGTTTGCTGTTGAAGCTCAAAAATTATTAGAAATAAGTTTAGAAGGATCAGTAGGATAAAATTATAATCATGAAGAAATTAGCAGTCTTATTTATCAGTTTTATTGTTTTAGTTGCTTGTAAAAACGATACTAAAACAGAAGATGCGTCAACTTCTAAACCTATAGATGTTGACAGTCCAAACCGAACAGAAAAACAAAACGATGGATTAACCCTTTTAAAAGGTGAATTTGTTTACTTCGCTGATGCCGCTGTATTACAGACTCACAGAGATATTTATGCTGTTGTGATTGATGAAAAAATGCATGAATTAGACAATATGGCAAAAAAGTATAAAAAAGAAGCTACTGATTATGTTACCGTTACCATAAGAGGAAAAATAACACCTAAACCTGAAAATGAAGAAGGTTGGGATTTTAGAGTTGCCATAAAAGAAATTATGGAAGTTGCTCCATCAAACGCAGAAAGCAATAATGTTGTTAAATTGGAATCAAAATAAACTATGTTAAAGATAAATAACTTACACGCAAGTGTAGAGGATAAAAGTATTTTAAGAGGCATTAACCTTGAAGTTAAGCCTGGTGAAGTCCATGCTATAATGGGACCTAACGGTTCTGGAAAAAGCACCCTGGCTTCGGTTATCGCAGGGAAAGAAGAATATGAAGTTGATAAGGGAGAAATCCTATTAGAAGGTGAAAATATCGATGAATTAGCTGCTGAAGAACGTGCTCACAAAGGTATCTTTTTGTCATTTCAATATCCTGTTGAAATTCCTGGAGTATCAGTTACCAACTTCATAAAAACAGCCATAAACGAAACTAGAAAGGCTAAAGGATTAGAAGACATGCCAGCAAATGAAATGCTGAAGCTGATACGTGAAAAATCTGAATTATTAGAAATTGATAGAAAGTTCTTATCGCGTTCTTTAAATGAAGGCTTTTCTGGTGGTGAAAAAAAACGTAACGAAATATTTCAAATGGCTATGTTAGAACCTAAACTAGCCATTTTAGATGAAACCGATTCTGGTTTAGATATTGACGCGCTGCGTATTGTTGCAAATGGTGTTAACAAGCTAAAAAGCAAAGACAATGCAGTCATTGTAATCACGCATTATCAAAGACTATTGGATTATATAGTCCCAGATTTTGTACATGTATTACACAATGGTCGTATTGTAAAATCTGGCCCAAAAGAACTAGCACATGAGCTAGAAGAAAAAGGTTACGACTGGATAAAAGAAGAAGTGAACGCTTAAAAAAAGCAAATGGATTTAAAAGATAAAATAGTTTCTTCATATTTAGCATTTGAGGATCATTTGGATGACAATTCACCATTGCATGATATTAGAAATCAAGCAATAAAAACTTTTGAAGAAAAAGGATTCCCAACTAAAAAAGAAGAAGCTTGGAAATACACATCACTAAAATCTATTCTAAATCAGGATTATAGTGTTTTTCCAAAACAAGAAAATGCTTTAGAATATCGTGATGTCAAAAAGTATTTTATTCACGATATAGACAGTTATAAAATTGTATTTGTTGATGGAAGATACTCTTCACATTTATCACAAACAACACATGATGGTATAGACGTTTGTTTGATGTCATCAGCCTTAAGCAAACCTAAATACCGTATAGTTATTGAAAATTATTTCAATAAAGCAGCAACTAAAGACAGCTTGTCTTCCTTAAATACGGCATTTGCGGGTGAAGGTGCATACATTCATATTAGAAAGAATAAATTGGTTGAAAAACCCATTCAAATCTTACATTTTTGTTCTGGAAATGAATCGGCCTTAATGTTGCAACCTAGAAACTTAATTGTAGTAGATGAGAATGCTCACGTTCAAATAATTGAGCGTCATCAAAGCTTAACAGACAACCCTGTACTAACCAATAGTGTGACCGAAATTTTTGCCAATAAACGTGCTATTGTAGATTATTATAAGGTTCAGAACGATAGAGAAACTGCTTCACTAATAGATAATACATTTATCAGTCAGAAGCAAGAAAGTCATTGTTCAGTGCATACATTTTCGTTTGGTGGTAAACTGACACGTAATAACTTAAATTTCTTTCAAAAAGGCGAACGTATAGATTCAACATTAAAAGGTGTCACTATCATTGGTAACAAACAGCATGTTGACCATAACACATTGGTTCATCACATAGAACCAAATTGCGAAAGTCATCAAGATTACAAAGGTATTTTTGGAGATAACGCAACAGGTGTTTTTAACGGAAAAGTTGTAGTCGAAAAAGAAGCTCAAAAAGCAAATGCATTTCAGGCTAACAATAATATCCTGATAAGCGATAAAGCTTCCATAAACACCAAACCACAATTAGAAATTTTTGCAGATGATGTAAAATGTTCTCACGGTTGCACCATTGGTCAGTTAGACGAAAGTGCTATGTTTTATATGCGCTCACGTGGTATTCCTGAAAAAGAAGCCAAAGCGTTATTGATGTATGCGTTTAGTAATAACGTATTAAGTTCTGTGAAAATTCCTGAAATTAAGCAACGTATTACCAAAATTATTGCCAATAAATTAGGTGTTAATATTGGGTTTGATCTTTAATATTGTTTACTCATGGATAATCTTACTTGACTCATTTTGAGTTTTATAATTAAGTATTTCAAAATAGTTTTACGAAAACTAAAACTACATTTATGAGAATCCTTTTATTATTTCTTGTCATACTTGAAACAAATCTGATCTTCAGTCAAGATAGTATCCCTTCAATTGTTTTTAATAATCTAGATACCAACTATAAGGACTTTGTTGTTCTCGAAAATGATGTCTATGCCATCACTAAAGGTGATAGTTTAGTAGCTTGGAACACTCAATCAAATAAAGTTAAATTAATTAATAGCAATAGTAATTCAATTACCAAAAATTCTAAAAATGAAATTTTTGCAGGTTTATCTGATGGTAGAGTTATTGTGACTAGCAGTAATCAAATAATTACTAAGGTTCCTGAAGAGGAATATATTTATTTTATTTTAATCGATAATAACAATAAATTGCTTATTGTTACAAATAAATCATTCGTTCTAGATGGAAAGATTTATCAGCCTAACGATAAAAATTCTCGTTTTTTCTGGAGGTCTGGATATAGAAAACCTTCAAACAGTTTAATTAAGCCAGATACATACTTTTTAGATAGTAAAAACAGGTTATGGCTTGGCTATGATTCTGGAGAATGGGGTGGAGATATGTGTTTTTTTAATCTTAATACTAAAGAGTTTTTTTGTGACGATAGTTTAGGCTCTATATATAATGATAAATATGGAGATTGGCCAGAAGATGATTCAATAATTTTTTCAGAATTTCCTGAAAAGGTAGTAATAACAAAAACTGACACTTTGATTAAGTTTCCTCATAACCTTTACACATCTAATATTAAGGGAATTACCGAAGATCGTGAAGGTAATTTTTATACAAGCGAAAGTTTAATGCACTTTTTTGTTGATGGCAGAATTGATGTTTTAAAGAAAACAGAATTTGAAGATTTCTATAAAAATGAATCTTTAAAATACATTTTAGAAAACGAAACTTCTATTAAAGAATATAAAAATAAAGATGGGGATTTCATTTCTTACACTAAAATGGATATTAAAGAATATTTAGGCCCAATATCATATAATCCTTTTGATTATTCAGTGTATTATTACACTAATAATGGCTTCTTTAGGATAATAAAAAAAGATGGTAGCTATGATAAAGAGTTAATTTTAAACCCTACTTTAACGTGGAAGGCAGGTTTGCCAAATGCTGTTGGATATCAAATGTCTGTTAAGAAATTTGAGTTTTTAGATAAAAACCGTTTCGTATTTTTGACAAACCTAAATGGCATAGGGTATTTTGATGGACAGAAAATAAAATACTACAAATAATACAATGCTTAACATAGAAGACATTCGCAAAGACTTCCCCATACTTTCAAGACAAGTCAATGGCAAACCTCTAGTCTATTTAGACAATGCGGCCACATCGCAAACACCAAAACAGGTTATTGATTGTATCGTTGATTATTATTCAAATTACAACGCCAACATCCATAGAGGCGTTCATACCTTAAGTCAGGAAGCAACAGATAAATATGAAGCTGCTAGGCAAACTATTCAAAAGCACTTTAATGCTGAAAAAGCACATGAAATCATTTTTACCTCTGGGACAACTCATGGTATAAATTTAGTTGCCAATGGGTTTTCGTCATTATTAAAAAAAGGAGATGAAATTATTGTTTCAGCATTAGAACATCATAGCAATATTGTGCCTTGGCAAATGCTCTGTGAACACACAGGTGCCATTCTAAAAGTCATTCCTATGAATGAATACGGTGAATTGGTCATACCTGAATATGATAAGCTGTTGTCCTCAAACACAAAATTAGTTTTTGTAAACCATATTTCCAATGCTTTAGGAACCATAAATCCCATTGAGGATATCATTGAAAAGGCTCATCAGGTTGGTGCAGCTGTTTTAGTAGATGGTGCACAAGCATGCCCTCACGTAAAACCAGATGTTCAAGATTTGGATGTTGACTTCTACGTAGCTTCAGCCCATAAAATGTGTGGCCCAACAGGTGTTGGTATATTATATGGAAAAGAAGCTTGGCTAAACAAATTACCGCCTTATCAAGGTGGTGGTGAAATGATTGCTGAAGTAACTTTTGAAAAAACTACTTATGCTGATTTACCACATAAGTTTGAAGCAGGAACACCAAATATTTGTGGTGGTATTGCCTTTGGAACTGCTATAGATTACATGAATGAAATTGGTTTTGATAACATAGCCAATTATGAAAATGAGTTATTAGTTTACGCTACAAAAAAACTACTTGAAATTGAAGGCTTAAAAATTTACGGCACTTCAAAGCACAAAACCTCTGTCATCTCTTTCAATCTACAAGGTATTCATCCTTATGATGTAGGCACCATACTGGATAAATTAGGGATTGCAGTAAGAACGGGTCATCATTGTGCGCAACCCATCATGGACTATTTTAAAATACCTGGAACTGTTAGAGCTTCCTTTGCATTTTACAATACCATATCAGAAGTTGATACATTAATCGAGGGTGTGAAAAAAGCTAAAATGATGCTAACATAAACTTAACTTTTTGACAATCAAACACTAACACCCAATGGGTGTTTTTTTTATTTTTATAAGCAAAATGCATTTCGTCGAAAAATTTAATATTTTTTTATCAATCATGTTAATTTTTTCTTAATTAATTATATATTCGGCAATATTTTTAACCAAATTTTACATAATTATGAAAAAAACACTTCTTGGTATGGCTGCTCTAGCTCTACTATTTGGATCATGTAATGATGATCAGGAAAACAACATTTCAAACAATGACCAATCAAAAATTGACATGAGTGATTTTTATGTCTATACAGATGCAGATATTGATGAAGCTGCAAGAATTGCAGAAGGAAAATCAAAATCATGCTATTCAATGGTTAACTTAAATAGACTATTGAATGAGAACCCTAATTTAGAGCAAACCATGTTTGACATTGAGTATCAAACAAGAAAATCTATTGCGGCTAAAAAACCTGATGGAGCCGGAAATGGTAATGGCAATGGTGGAGGAAACAATGGAGGTGGAGACCCAGATCCAGGATTTACTGCTCCTGTTTCAATTCCAGTAGTTGTTAATATTATTGAGCAATTTTCTGGTCAAGTAAGTAACCAACAAGTTAGTTCTCAAATAGCTGTATTAAATGAAGATTTTAATGCTAATAATTCTAATGCTAACCAAGTTCCTTCTGAATTTGCTGGTGATATTGCTGATTGCGGAATCTCTTTTACGCTTCATACAGTAAATAGAGTTGTTAATACACGTTCTTCTTGGGGAACCAATGATGCTATGAAAGACAGTGGTCAAGGTGGCATTGATGTAACTGACCCATCAACATATTTAAATATTTGGGTATGTGAAATAGGTGGTGGAATTTTAGGATACGCTCAATTCCCTGGTGGACCTAGCTCTACTGATGGTGTTGTGATTGGAACTGATTATTTTGGAGAAAATAATGCGGGAGGTGTTTACGGACATGGAAGAACTGGCACTCACGAAGTTGGTCACTGGTTAAACCTACGTCATATCTGGGGAGATGGAAACTGCAGAAGAGATGATTTCGTTGCTGATACACCAACATCTGATGCACCAAACTACGGTTGTCCTTCTTACCCTACTGTAAATTGTCGTTCTAATGACATGACCATGAACTATATGGATTATGTATATGATGATTGCATGTATATGTTTACAAACGGTCAAAATACTAGAATGAGAGCCTTGTTTGAATCAGGTGGAGCACGAGCTTCTTTAGCCGGAAACTAAACTTTATTTATATATAAAATTTAAAGACGCCAACTTTGGCGTCTTTTTTGTATTATTATATATAATATTAAAATTATAACAAATGAAATTCACGTTTATCTTAACTGTTTTTATTTCAATTGCTTCATGTGGAAACTCAGAGAAAAAAATCAATGAAAATGCTATTTCAGAAAATTTTCCGAATGGCAATTATAAAATTGGCCTTATTAACGACTCCAACGAGGCTTCATCTGAATTAACAATCATATTCAATGATAGTTTAAAAATGGTATCTGGTTATTCTGGTTGTAATAGGTTTACTAGCTCCTATGAAATAAATGGTTCGAACATAAGAATTGGACCACTTGCTGCTACAAGAATGTCTTGTCCTGAAGAAAAAAATGCCGTTGAATCCAAAATGCTGGAAGCCTTAACCAATGCTAATAATTTTCTTATTGATGATGAGACTATAACCCTAAAAAAAGATGATACTAACGTTATTACGGCTTTTCAAACACAAAACAATTTAATGATTACCTATCAAGCTTCTACTAGAGGTTTTTTTGAAAAAATCTGGATTAATCAAGAACATATTAATTTTTCAAATGATTATAACCTTGATGTTAGTGAGAGTAGTGAATACCCAGATACTCTTTGGAATGAATTAGAAAAAATGGTTAATGAATTAGACCTTGATTCATTATCAAATTTAGAAGCACCTTCAAAATCAAGTCATCATGATGCAGCAGCAGCAGCTACATTACAAATTGAGCTAAATGGGAAAACCTACAAAACACCTATTTTTGATCATGGGAATCCACCAAAATCAATAGAAAATATCGTGAATAAGGTTTTATCTATGAAGAAAAAGGCAGAGAAACAATAGTTATCTGTATTTTTGTAGAAAATTTGAGTTAATGACTATTGAAGATATTCAAAACGAAATAATTGATGAGTTTTCTATGTTTGATGATTGGGAAGAGCGCTACCAATACATGATAGATTTAGGTAAAACATTACCACTTATTGATGACCAATATAAAACGGAAGAAAACATCATAAAAGGATGCCAAAGTAAAGTTTGGGTGCATGCTGAAATGAAGAATGAGAAAATTATTTTTACTGCAGATAGTGATGCCATAATAACTAAAGGAATCATTGCTATTCTTATTAGAGCTTTTTCAAATCAGTCGCCAAAAGCCATCATTGAAGCCAATACTGATTTCATAGATGAAATTGGATTAAAAGATCATTTATCCCCTACTCGCGCTAATGGTTTAGTGAGTATGATAAAGCAATTGAAAATGTATGCCATAGCATACCAAACACAACTACAATAATTATGAGCGAAACTATAGATACAACCGAACTAGGTGAAAAAATTGTTAAGGTTTTAAAAAGCATTTATGATCCTGAAATCCCTGTAGATATTTATGAATTAGGCCTTATTTACGATGTATTTGTAAATGAAGATTATGATGTAAAAATCCTCATGACATTGACAACACCTAATTGCCCTGTGGCCGAAACATTGCCATTAGAAGTTGAAGAAAAAGTAAAATCTTTAGATGCTGTGAATTCTGCAGAAGTAGAAATTACTTTTGACCCACCTTGGAGTCAAGACTTAATGAGTGAAGAGGCAAAACTAGAACTAGGCATGCTCTAAAGCTATGGCAGATGATATTGTAAATCGCGTAGCGAACAGTAAATTAGTTACATTCGATTTGGAGGATTATTATCCAACAGGCGAACGGGTCTTATTAGATATTTCAAACTGGCTTTATGAAGGTATTGTCCTTCGTGAAAAAGAATTTAGAGCCTACGTATTGAGTCATAACTGGTCTCAATACCAAAACCAATACGTTGCTGTTAACTGCTCTACAGATGCTATTATTCCTGCTTGGGCTTATATGTTAATATCCGTTGAACTTCAACCCTTTTCTAAATTAACTGTTGTAGGAAATTTAGAGGCTTTGGAAACGGTAGTTTACCAAGATATTATAGATAATTTAGATATCTCTGACCTAAAGGACAAACCCATAATTATAAAAGGCTGTTCTAAAAAGCCCGTCCCTTTAAATGCTTACAGCATGATTTCAAGCAAGTTAAAACCAGTAGCAAAATCTATAATGTTTGGTGAAGCTTGTTCAAATGTTCCATTATTTAAAAGAAAGTAGTATTTTTGCTTTGTTATTAATCTAATTATAGAAACGCTATAATTAATCCATTTTTATTCTTATGAAAAAAATCTTTACACTAGGTTTCATGCTGCTTGCGACAGCTTCATTTTCGCAAACTATTGACGAACTAAAAGAAGAGAAATCTCAAAAACAAGACTCAGTTGATGCTATTCAAGGTAGAATTGATGATTTACAAAAGCAAATAGATGAATTTCCAGGTTGGAAATTTGGAGCTTTCGGTACTATTGGAGCAAGTTTTTCTCAATTTAATAATTGGTACGGACAAGGTACGCCAAATAACTCATCAGGTAATATTACAATAACGGCTAACCCATTTGCCAAATTGGATCGTGAAAAATATTTTTGGTATAATACAGCCAACATAAACTTGAGTTGGGTGAAATTTGATGATAAAGATGACCCGACTGATGATGATAGCTTTAGAGAAGCTAATGATGTGTTTAGTGTAACGTCACTTTACGGTTACAAATTAACCAAATCACTTGCAGCTTCTACGCTTGCTGAATATCGCACCACATTAATTAACAATTTTAATGATCCAGGATATTTAGATGTTGGTATTGGTATTACATGGACTCCAATTGACAACTTAATTGTTGTGGTACACCCATTGAACTACAACTTTGTTTTTGCTGATAATGATGCTATTTTTGAGTCATCTTTCGGTGCTAAAGTAGTAGCCAACTATAAGAAAGAATTTGGAGGCTTGACTTTCAACTCTAACTTATCAGCATTCATGAGCTATGAAGATTCAAACCTATCAAACTGGACATGGATAAACTCGTTGAGTTATAAAGTATGGAAAAGTTTAGGTCTCGGGTTTGAAGTAGGATTAAGAGATAACAAGCAAGAAGCTGTTAATTTTGCTTATGGAAACTGGGATCCAATGGGTACTCAACCAGAGCCTACTTTTGATAATGTAGATAATGACTTACAAGTTTATACAACGTTTGGTTTGAGTTATTCATTCTAACATACGATACTATTTATTATAAAAAGCGACCAATTAGGTCGCTTTTTTAATTCCCTTTAAATTCTTTTTTCTTCTTTTTGCTTTTAAACAATCGCTGAAAAAAGTTATCCTCCTTTTCTAACTTACAATCTAAATCATTTAAAACTTCTGCGCTTGGTTTTTCAAACTGACTTTGAGTTATTTGTTTGAATTTAGAGTCGTTGTTAAGTTTCTGGTAGAATTTAGCAAATAGTGGTAAAGCCGAATTAGCCCCTTGGCCTAAACCTGTAGTTTTAAAACCAATATTGTAATTGTCGTTTCCCACCCAAGTTACGGTTACTAGTTTTGGTGTTAGACCTACAAACCAACCATCCTTATTATCTTGTGTGGTTCCAGTTTTCCCAGCTATAGCATTATTAAGTTTATATGTGGTCCTTAATCTGGATGCTGTTCCTTGATTTATGGTTGATTTCATCATTTCTAACAACACTTGACGTGTATAATCACTATAAGCTTCTTCCTTAGAAACTTGAGGTTCAAATTCTGCTATTACGATTCCCGCTTTATCGGTTATTTTAGTAATTGCATAAGGTTTTACAGCCATACTTTTATTCACATAACTGGCATAAGCACCTGTTAATGTTTTCAAATTAATTTCGGCAACACCTAACGCTAAGGCAGGTTCTTGAGGTAAATCCTTAACGATACCCATTTTTTGGGCTTGTTCAATTGTGGCTGAAATGCCCACATCATTTAAAACCTTTACAGCAATCGTGTTTATAGAATGACTTAAGGCCTTTTCAAGATTATACTTGATATTTTCATCTTCTTCTTGACCAGAATTGGTTGGTGTCCAATTATCATAATTGGTGTATGTTATGGCTTTCACGTCATAATAAGAGCATGGTTTCATCCCTTGTTCAATAGCTGTAGTATATACAATGGGTTTGAAAGTAGAGCCTACCTGACGTTCACTTTGTGAAACATGATCATACTTAAAAAAACGATAGTCAATACCGCCTATATACGCTTTTATAGCTCCAGTTGAGGGATTAATTGAAAGCATCCCAGTATTTAAAAACTTTAAATAATGTGATAAACTATCTATTACTGAAAGTTGTTCAGTTTTGGTATCATTCCAAGAAAAGGCTTCAATATCTCTAGGTTTTGATAAACTATCTTGAATGGCGTCTTCTGATAAACCAGATTCTGCTAGACGTTTATAAATAGGCAAGTCCTGAAGTGATTTTTTAAATATAGCTGATTCAGGTCTCCAAGGTGCACGAGTTCCATAAGACTTTTCATATTCATTTTGCAACTTGGTAAGATGATTGTTCATAGCTTCTTCCGCATACAATTGCATGGTAGCATCAAGTGTCGTATGTACTATTAAGCCATCTATGTAAATATCATAAGGCTCACCGTTTGGTTTTTTAATAGTTTTTAATTTTTCAATAAGTTCCTTTTTAACCTGTGCTCTAAAATATGGTGCTAATCCCATATCGTGATTAAAAGAGTGGTAGTCTAAAACCAGTGAATCTTGTTTTATGGCTTCGGCTTGTTCTTGGTCAATAAAGTCATACTTCAACATTTGATTAACAACCACATTGCGTCGCAATTCACTACGAGTTTTGGAAATTCTAGGATTGTAATAATTGTTGGCTTTTAAAGTTCCAACAAGTGTAGCTGCTTCAGATAAACTTAATTTGTTAGCAGGTTTATTAAAAAACTTTTGTGCAGCACTTTCAATACCATATGTATTATCTGGAAATGGAACGGTGTTTAAATAAAGCGTTAAAATATCTTCTTTAGAGTAAATAGATTCTATACGTTTGGCTGTTATAGACTCTTTAAACTTATTAATAAGTATCCCGAAAGCTAAATAATCTTGTCTGCCAAAAAGGTTTTTTGCTAGTTGCAAGGTAATAGTACTTCCGCCTCCAGCAGATTCATCGTGAAGTAGGATGTTTTTAAAAAAAACGCGTAATAAACTTCTATTATCTATACCATTGTGCTCATAAAAACGTACGTCTTCCGTCGCAATTAAAGCGTCTATTAAGTGTTGTGGAAAATCTTTATATAGCAATGGCTGTCTGTCATAAATATAGTATTTCCCTATAAGTTTTTGATTACTATCCAAAACTTGAGTTGCTTCAGCTTGTTTTAAAGTACTTAAATCCTGCTGTGTTGGTAGTTTCCCGAATAAGCCCAAATAAGTCAAGCCATACAATAGCGTAAGAAAAAGAACAGCAGAAACCAATAGTATCATTGGCCACTTTACCCATTTTTTCTTAAATAATGCGCGTAGTTTTTCCATGTTTATTTTAACAAACGACAGATTACTTGATTTATTAGAAAGTTGTCAGTTAACTGAATGTTAATAATTACTATTCTTCCTCATAGTTGTAGTCTGGGTACAAAAAGTGATTGTAAGGAAAACGGGTGACATGAATTTCGCGAACCTCATCATAAACACGCTTTTTAAAATCTTCTAGGTTTTGCTTATTCAAAGCCGAAATGAACAAAGCGTTATTTCCAATGCGATTCATCCATGTTTTTTTCCATTCTTGTAAGCTATAGTTAGCTTTAGTACGTTCGGTTACCAAATCGGTGTCATCAAAAGGTTCAGCTTCATAAGCATCAATTTTGTTAAACACCATAATGGTTGGTTTGTCTGCACTATCTATTTCACCTAATATTTTATTTACAGATTCAATGTGTTCTTCAAAATTAGGATGTGAAATATCAACGACATGTAATAGTAAATCGGCTTCACGCACCTCATCTAATGTACTTTTAAAACTTTCCACCAATTGCGTTGGTAGCTTACGAATAAACCCAACCGTATCAGTTAACAAAAACGGTAGGTTTTGAATAACCACTTTTCTGACTGTAGTATCTAAAGTTGCAAACAATTTATTTTCAGCAAAAACCTCACTTTTACTTATGGTATTCATAAGCGTAGATTTCCCAACGTTTGTATAGCCAACTAAAGCTACACGAACCATTTTACCACGATTACCACGTTGCACAGCCATTTGCTTGTCTATGGTTTTAATTTTAGCTTTGAGTAAGGCTATTTTGTCGCGTACAATACGTCTATCTGTTTCAATTTCTGTTTCACCTGGACCACGCATTCCAATCCCACCTTTTTGTCTTTCAAGGTGAGTCCACATACCTTTTAAACGTGGTAATAAATATTCACATTGTGCCAATTCAACCTGCGTTCTGGCATAACTGGTTTGAGCTCGTTGAGCAAAAATATCCAAGATTAAATTGGTTCTATCTAGCACTTTACAATTGAGTATTTTGCTAATGTTCCGTTCTTGTGCTGGAGACAGTTCATCATCAAAGATAGCTGTTCCAATATCATACTCTTCGATAAAAGCCTGAACTTCCTGCATCTTACCTGTTCCAATAAATGTTTTAGGATTAGGCATGTCCATTTTCTGTGTAAAGCGTTTTAAAACTTCACCTCCAGCCGTGTATGTTAAGAATTCCAACTCATCTAAATATTCTTTAGATTTATCTTCATCTTGGTTTTTTGTTACTATTCCAATTAAAACAGCGCGTTCTAATTCTATGTCTTTCTTTTCTATCATAATCGTCAAAATATAATACAAAGTTACAATGATAATATGTAATGTATTCTAATTTACTGTATTCTTATGATTAAATTAGTATCTTAATCACTGATTGCATTGAAAATTATAGCATGACAAAATCATTGTTTACAGTTGCCTTTTATAACCTAGAAAATTTATTTGACACTCATGACGATATGTTAACCAATGACAATGATTTTTTGCCTGATTCGGTTAAGCGTTGGACACCTAAACGCTACCAAAACAAACTGCGGAAACTAGGCTTTGCTATTTCTAATATTGGTAAGGAAGAAACAGGGAATCCACCAGCATTAATTGGTTTGGCCGAAGTGGAAAACAACTTGGTGCTTGACGATTTATTAAATTCAGAGCATTTAGCAAATAAGCCATATGATTATGTTCACTTTGATTCGCCTGATGAACGTGGAATTGATGTGGCGCTGATTTATGATACAACGGTTTTTGAAGTTGAAGTATCGGAAGTTTTTCCTGTACATATTTACGATGATGATGGTAGTATTGACTATACGCGTGACATATTGTTAGTAAGAGGTATTTTGAATGCAGAACATGTTCATATAATGGTAAATCATTGGCCTTCTAGACACGATGGCGAATTAATAACTGAACCAAAACGCCTATTAGCTGCTGAAAAAGCTAGCGAAATTATTCAGAGTATAAAGCTTGAAAATCCAGAAGCTAAAATTATTATAATGGGTGATTTTAATGACGATCCTTTTAGTAATAGTATAAAACGTCTTATGCAATCAAATGATTTATACAATCCTATGACAACGTTATTATCAGATGATTCCGGAACGACACGTCATTATAATGAATGGAACTTATTTGATCAAATTATTTTTAGTACTAACTTTTTTGAAACCGCTCAAGGTAAGCTGTCCTATAATGGAGCAGCTTTATATGATGAAGATTTTTTAAAACAATATCGTGGTCCTTTTAAAGGCGCTCCTTTTAGAACGTATGTTGGTAAAAAGTATAAGGGTGGCTACAGTGACCACTTTCCTGTTTATATTATATTGGAAGAGAATTAGAAATAAAAAAGCCTGCGTTTCGCAGGCTTTTTTTATATTATAACTTCAAATATTAGTTTTGAACCAACACTCTAAAATTATCGATTTCATAGTTACCATCAATTGTATTCGCTGAATTATCTCCACCTATATACTTAAATGCAACATAGGCATTTCCTGAATAACCACTCAAATCTATTAAGCCTGAATCAACCCAGTCTTGATAATAAACATCATCAGAAACTATTGTACCAGGTAATGTTGTCCAAGTAGCAGTTGCTATACCTGCTTCTGTGCCATCCCAATCAGTTGAAATTAACAATTCCAATTCACTATCATCATCAAAGCTGTTTGAAGTCTCAAAATTAACAAATTCTAAATCTTGAGAATCTAAATCAATTGCTGGTGAAATTAACCAAGCAATGTTACTAGGATCACCAGAATTGTAAGCTCCCATTGATGCTATTTTACTTCCAGGGTTTCCATTATCAGAAGTTGTGATAACTCTCCAGTTAAATCCACCTTCTTCTGCATATGCAGTCCAACCATTTCCACTAACTGTAGAATTGTTAGTCATTGATTCAAAATCTTCTTCAAAAACAGCTGTAAAGTCATCAATACTTAATGGCGTACAAATGGCACCGTCAAAATTTACATCTTCAGTTGAATTCAATGCTAATACTAAATTACTACCGTTAAAGGTTTTTGAAACAACTGCAGAAATACTTCCTCCCATACCCACTGGTAGTGGTTGTTGAGCAAAATCAGCAAATGAACTTGTTTCTAATGGAAAAGAACTGTAACCAAAGCCTTCACAAGCCTCTAATTCTCTTGTTGTATCAAAATCATCAAATGGGTCAACATAAAATTCACCGCTTAAATATGATGGGAAATGAGCGTTTTCAATCATAACATACATACCAATGTGTGAATCATCAATTTGCGAAAAAGTAACTGTTAATGGTTCCATTACTTCAGTTACTTGAGATCTGAAAATTTTAGCAGGTACTAAATTTTCTGTTAATTGCTCTACTTCATTATCAGCATTTCTATCACCACCAATTGTTATCACGCCATCACCTTCACGCACTTCTCC
Organism: Hanstruepera ponticola; assembly: GCF_012931685.1. Lineage (GTDB taxonomy): Bacteria > Bacteroidota > Bacteroidia > Flavobacteriales > Flavobacteriaceae > Hanstruepera > Hanstruepera ponticola. The sequence continues at coordinate 934,438 of NZ_JABANC010000001.1, read as the reverse complement.
AATAAATAAACCGTTCAGGTTAATATAAACTTCTCTTCCAAAATTAAATTGGTTGTAAGAGTCAACTTGGTTTAAGATAACTTTAATAGCGTCTGTTGGGTTTGAAGGACTGTCTTGAATAAAAAACTCTTTGTAAAAATTACCTGTTCTATCCGAAGAAGACACGTAACCTTTAACATAAACATTAGTTGTTATTGCTGTTACCTCTCCTGGAACAAAATAAGATTTTGCTTCAGAAACCGTGATAGCTGTTGAATTTGCAATTAGGTTATTTAATCCTATGTTTTCTTCATCTCCAAGACTTTCAGGAACTGTGTAATCGTCATCTTGTACACATGAGGTAATAGCTATTGTTGCTATTAAACCAAGTACTATTGTAAAAAATCTATTTGTTTTCATTGTAATACTATTTTAATTAATTTTTCTTTTTCGTTTTTAGAATCTAAAGTTAACATTTAAAAAATAAGTTGTACCACGACCATACCAATATTTTGGTCCAAATACACGTTTAGGATTAGAATTATCAGCCAATAATTCGTTGTAATTGGCATTTCTACCTTGTTCAAATCCACCTGTTTTGTAGATTTCATCTAGCAAGTTATTAATACTTGCAAATAATCCCACATAATAATCTCCAATTTTCCAAGATTTTCCACCTGTTAAATTTACTACCATATAATCACCAAAATCTTCTTGTTTTAGTAAGTCTCTAGCTATTTCTGGATCGTAATTATTAATTGGCAATCCATCTCTATCTAAATAAAAGTTTTCAGTACGTGTCAACGGACTAATATCTACATAAGCGTTGTCAAAGAAATTAGCTGTAGCACCAAACCACCAATAATCTGGGTCACGATATTCAAATCCAACTGAATAAGCTTGTTGTGGCCCACCAGAAACTTTATAATCTTTAATATTTGCCGTATATGTATTTGTTCTACCAAATATAGAAGACGTTAAATACAAATCTGGATTGTTATCATATGTATATTGACCAATAGAAGCTACACCTTTTAATTTAATAGTTGGTGTCACTTGGGCTTCTAGACCCAATTCTGCTCCAATATGTTTTTTATCAACACCTTGCAATACTTCTTGAACAAATGCAGTTGTTTGGTTAATTGAAACCGATTCATTTCCTACCGTATTAATATTTGCTAAACCATCAGCAAAATAAAATGCTATTTCATTGGCATCTTGAATCTTGGTGTAATAACCTGTTAATTTTGCTTTTACAATTGGAGAGCGATAAATATAACTAACATCAACAGAAGCGATCTTTTCTTCTGTAATATTTGATACAACATCATTGTTTTCTCTAACGTTAGAATAGCTATTTCTTAATGTTGGTGCTTTAGTTAAATAACCTCCATTTACATCAATTAAGTGCTTTCCAGTAATCTTATAGGTAAGTCCACCTTTTGCTCCAACTCCAGTAAATGTCAATTTTTCACCTTTACCATATGAATTTGCGAAAGCTGAATGTTCCCATAAACCATTTCTTTGATAGGATGTACTAGTTAAGCTAGCAGATGCATAAAAATCTACTTTACTGTATTTAAACTGTGCTTGTGCATAACCTGATATTACAGAAGCATCAATCTCATAATTGTAACGAAACTTATCACCTTCACCTACAATTCTGTCTGGGTTTCTTGCATCAAATTGAAAACCATCAAAGTTATCTACATTCAAGTAACCTGTAGAACCCAATAAATCAATGATATTTCCGAAGTTTTCAGATTTAAAATCTTTATAAGTAAAGGCTGCATTAATTAGAATATTTTCATTTATTTCTGTGTTTAAAATAGAATTTAATGTTAATTGAGTATCATCAGTTCTATCTTCATATAACACATAGGCACCTGGTAATCCGGCCGCATTATTTGTGACGTTTGCGTCTAAAATACGCTCCCAATCTATTTGTCCATCATTAATAAACTCTTGTTCAGCCAAATAAGCGCCTTCATAATCTGGACCATCATCATCGGCCAAGAAATAACTAGGCAAATCTTGATAGTAAGCAGGACTTGGGTTACCTCCACCAGCAAAGTCTAAACGACTATTACCTATTTTACCAAACTGATATCCAACATTGGTGTTTAAACTCGTTTTACTACTTATGTCCCAATAATGGTTTAACATTAAAATAGGTTCAACAACTTCCTTTATTCTGGAATTACGCTTTTCACCATCTAACCAACCCCAATATTCATTATACCTTATATCTTTTAAGTCATAAACCTCTTGTGTATTTGGTGATGATTTTCCTCTTCGGTTTGGCGTGTAAATTGAAGTGAAATTTAAACTGTGTTTTTCTCCCAATTTCTTTTCAACTGAAGCAAAAAATGAGTTAGCATCGTATAACGTTCCATCTTGATAACCTTCATCTCCCCAACGTCTGCCAGCCATTATAGTGTAAGCCCAACCACCGTCTAATAATCCTGAAGAGTAACTGGCCATAATTCTATTTCTATAACTTCTATTAGAGGAAGAGTAAGTAATTCTACCACCTTCTCTATATTGTGATGCACGAACATTCATATTAGTAGTTCCTAATATTCCACCAAAATTATAGCTTGACGGTTGTAAACCAGTGGTTAATTCTTGGTTTCTTAATACATCATTCAATCCTCCCCAATCACTCCATTGTGGTCTACCATCAAACATTTTATTCATCTCAATACCATTTATTAGTACTGAACCATTTTCAGAATCTAAACCTCTTACTCTAAAAAATGATGAACTAAATTCAAATGCAGCTGTACGTTGAAAGACATCTTGAGATGACTGCAACAAACCAGAAATATTATCTAATCCTGCACCATCATCATTTAATTCATCGTCAGATAAACTAATAGTAAATAAATCGGCTGCTGAATCTTTTAATAAGGCCATGTCTTGGATATTTACCGTTTGACCTTCATTAATTACTATAGGAAATCTTTTAAAAGAATAACCATCTTTAGAAATTCTTAATATTTGTTCTCCCAAAGGTAGATTTGAAGTAAATTCAAAAGCTCCTAATTCATCTGTTTGAGTAATTAAATCCGTTCCTTCAATAACAACCGTAACATCTGCAATGGGTTCTTGTGAAATTGATTCTGTTACACTACCGGTTACAATAGTTTGTTGCGCATGTATAGTAAATGCTGAAAAAATTACAAATAAAAAAACAATTAAACTTTTTTTCATGTTAGAAATTATAGTTAAAAAATAGATTTTGCATTAATTTTTGATTAATTAAGCCTGCAAATTTACATTTTTTCTAATAAATATCTACTTTTGGCGTAAGATTTGTAATACCATAACAAAAACGTAACATTCTAATTTAATGAAAAATATAAAATTTTGGTTTACAACACTACTTGTATGTGTTGCTATAACTGCCAATTCTCAAGAAGCTAAAAAATTTAAAATCCATACTGTTGCTTTTTATAATTTAGAAAACCTATTTGACACTATCAATGACCCAACCAAAAATGATGAGGCAAGCCCAATCATGGAGATGAAAATTGATGTAAGTGAAATTTACAAGAAAAAAGTTCGGAATATGGCCCGAGTATTGGCTGATATAGGAACTGATACAGCTAAAAATTCTCCTGCTATTATTGGAATTTCAGAGGTTGAAAATAGAGATGTTATTGAAGATGTGATAAATGACCCAGCTTTGGTAAACATGGATTATGGGATTGTTCATTATGAATCTCCTGATAGACGTGGCATTGATGTTGCCTTGCTATATCAAAAAAAATTATTCACGCCTTTATTTACAAGCTCACATGAACTCTTACTTTTTGATGATCAATCTCAAAAACGAGTTTATACCAGAGACCAATTACTAGTTAGTGGGAAATTAGATGGTGAAATGATTCATATTATTGTAAACCACTGGCCTTCTCGAAGTGGTGGTGAAGCAAGAAGCAGACCAAAACGTGTGGCTGCTGCAAAGCTTAACAAGAAAATTATTGATTCGTTACAAACTTTAGACCCTTATGCTAAAATAATTTCCATGGGCGATTTTAACGATGACCCTACAAATGCCAGTATGAAAGAGGTTTTAAAAACTAAAAACGATAGAGAAGATGTTGGTTTTAAAGAGATTTATAATCCTTATGAAAATTTATTTAGGGCAGGGTTAGGTTCTAATGCCTATCGTGATGCATGGAGTTTATTTGACCAAATTATTATAACACAGCCATTTCTTGAAAAAGACTACTCTTCTTTTCAATTTTATCAGGCAAATATCTATAATAAAAATTATTTAGTTAGTAAGCGTGGAAGGTGGAAAGGATATCCTAAACGGAGTTTTTCAAACGGTGGCTTTACCGATGGATTCAGTGACCACTTCCCATCATATATTTTCTTGATTAAAGAAGTAATTGAATGAAAAAATTATAAATAAAAAAAAGGCGACTTGTTTTAGTCGCCTTTTTTTTATGCCATCCAAGTATTCCATGGAATTCTAGATAAGAATAACACAAGTGCTATTACATAAAAAACAGTAATAGTATTGAATTTAGCTTTTGAGATGAGTTTCTTTTTATGCTTTGAATAACCAACAGTAATGAGAACTATGGCTAAAATATTTACTATAGGATGCTCTACTAAGTAGAGTCTATCAACAGCGTTTTTCATTATCTCACCCATACCAGATTCACTAAACAGACTAAATCTAGGAGAAACAAAATATAATATTAATCCCAACAGTAATTGAATATGTGAAACTATTAAAGTGAAAAGTGCAATCCTAAAATCCTTTGCACCATATTCTTTATCACCTAATCTTTTTATTAAGGCATTTATAACTGCAATTATCAACATAAATAAGACTAGGTAAGCCCAATAAGAATGAAGTAATTTAATGGTATTATACATGAGATTGTTGTTTTAAATTTAAACAAATGTACTAATAAAAGTGCATAAAAAAACCTCTTCATTTGGAAGAGGTTTTTTATATATTCTAAAACAAGTATTAGAAGTTTAAGCGGATACTTGTATTCCAAGTTCTACCGTAACCAAATCTTCCAGAGTTATCCATATTTACCCCTTTAAAATTATCTTCAGGATTAGATGAAGCCTGTATGTTACCATTAACTGATTCTAAATACACCTCATCAAAAATGTTATTTACGTTAACACGAAACTGAAGGGAACTTTTTCCTTCGCCTAAAAGCATTTTATATGAGAACCCTGCATCTACAGTATCATAAGAAGGCATTGCAACAGTTGCTTGTTCTAAAGACCCCGTTGAGTACATATCATTATACCAATTCCAATTAGCATCTATACTTGTTCTTGGCAAGAACTCATAAATAGCATTAATTCCAGCAGTAACTTGTGCAGCTCCACCAACATTAAAACCATCAATAACTATTTCTTCGTCTGGTTCCACTTGGGTGCCGTCTTGATTAAATGTTCTTTGAGTAGCATTATCTTTAAATTGCCATTCGCCTAAAGATAAAAATCCGTTTAATCTTAAGTTGTCTAATGGACGTGTAAAAACTTCTAACTCCACACCGTAGTGTACTTGTTTAACTCCAAAGGTTTGAAAAGATCTAAATTCGTCATCATTTAATCCGTTATTAGCAACTAAAGTTCTATTATCCCAAGTAGTATGATAAACATTTAAGTTCGCAGAAATAGCTCTGCCACCATTAAATTGATATCCTGCTTCAAGTCCAGTAATTTCCTCATTTTCAATAGCTGGATTGTATAATTCATTACTACCTCTATCATTTACATATAATAAATCATGAAAAGGTTGACGAGAATAGTATCCTGCATTCACAAAAACCTTGTGCATGTCACCAATTTGGTATGATGCACCAGCCTTAAGGTTATAACCAATGTTATTTACTTTCTCTCCTTCTTCTCCTTGTCCAGGAGTAGACGTGTTTAAGAATTCTGTTCTTACGTGAGATTGATTAGAAACTGCACCTTGGAAAAAGGCAGAGAAATTATCTTTTGCGTATTCTAATTGACCAAATACACCTGCATAGTTAATTTGCTCTTCATAATCATATCCAAAACGTTGTAAATGATCTGTATTAGGATTAAAGAATACACCCCATGGATTGATTCCCCCAGCTTCTGTTAAAAAGTACGTTTCACCTCCACTATATCCTGAACTATTAGAAACCGAATCAACAGTAATAAATTCTCTTACATCTCTAAAGTGAATACCATTATATAATCGTACATCGGCTCCGATGTTAAAGTTTAAATATTCATTTAACTGATTGTTATAATTTGTTACTAAACCGTACCAATTATGATTATTGTTGGATCCACGTGCGTAGGTTACGTCATCTCCTGAAGTTCTTGCTTGTGCAAAGCTACCTCTACCCATAGAACCATATAAAACAGTAGATAATTCGGACTTGTCATTAATGGTCCAATCCCAACTTAAGTTAGCTACTGGTTTATGATAAATGTTTCGCCCTCCTGGATAAACATTGTTTTCACCATGTAAGGTATTCGGACTGTTTACACCTTCATATATCCAAGGGTTTAAACGTCTAAATCTATCACTTTCTACAAAACTACGAATAGAAGCTCCACCCTGAACCGCATGCCATTGTGGCGCACCTGTTAACAAGAAATTAAGTGCATGATTTTCGTTTGGCTGATAACCAACAGAAAGAAAATAAGTTTGACCTTGACCTTGTGTATAATCTACATAGCCATCACCTTGCCAATGCCCTAACAAACCAGAAAAAGACCATCCTTTGTCACTAACTCCGGTTGAAAAATAAGCAGTAGATTTAATGTAATTGTCATTTCCCACCATTTGCTGAACAAAACCACCAGCTTTTTTATCAATAGTTTTGGTAACAATGTTTACAGTACCACCAACAGATGAAATAGCTAATTTTGAAGCTCCTAAACCACGCTGTACCTGAATCGCATTAGATACTTCTGTAACGCCTTGCCAATTTGACCAATACATTTTACCATCTTCCATACCGTTAATTGGTTGTCCATTTAATAAGAATGCTGTATTTGTTTGGTCGAAACCTCTTAAGTACATTTGCCCTTCACCAAAACTACCGCCATTAACTGTCTGTACAGAAGGTGTAGATTTTAATAATACTGGTAGATCAAAATTTCCAGCTTTTTCTCTAATTTCACTAGCTTTAATTGTAGAAACAGCTATTGGTGTTTTTCTGTCTTCAGCTAAATCAATAACTCCAGACCCAATAATAACTACCTCGTCCAATGTATTGTCACTTGCCAAAGTAATGTTTCCTAAATTTGTGCTACCATCAAATGATACGGTTACAGTGCTGTAACCAACATAAGAGATTACTAATTGACCAGAAGTAGCTTCTGTAGTAATTGTAAAATTCCCATCAAAATCAGAAGACACACCGTTAGTTGTGCCTTTTTCAATGATGTTGGCACCAGGAAGTGGTGCGTTCATTTCGGCATCCATAATAGTACCTGATACAGTACTTTGTGCCAATGTTAAACCAGTAAACATAAACGCTACTGCTAAAAATAAAAATCTTGTAATTTTTTTCATTGTATTAATAAGATTGGTTTTTAAATTTTTGGCAAAATTACTTTTTAATAACATATATGCATTATGTTATAGTTAAGAATTTTTAGTTGCTTGAAGTTATACAATAAAACGTGTCTGAAAAGTAATTAAGAAATAAACCTATCAACAGGTTTTTCAACAATTAATTAGTTGTTTTTTTGAAAATAGTTCAAAATATTGGCAGTAGATGCATCATGATTTGCATTTATGTTATTTTTTATGTCATGAAGAATATTTTTTGCCAGTTGTTTACCAAGTTCTACTCCAAACTGGTCAAAACTGAAAATATTCCAAATAATACCTTGAACAAATATTTTATGCTCATAAAGCGCAATAAGTTTTCCTAAACTTTCGGGCGTTAGTTTTTTAATGAAAATCGTATTAGTTGGCTTGTTTCCCTCAAAAATTTTAAAAGGTATTTGATTTTGTTCGCTATCAGTAATTCCTTTTGAAGAATTATATTCAGAAATAACCTGTTCACGAGATTTACCGTTTAATAAAGCTTCGGATTGGGCAATAAAATTAGAAATCAATTTGTCTTGATGATCTTGATTTCCATGAAGTGATTGAGCGAAACCAATAAAATCAGCTGGTATTAATTTTGTTCCTTGATGTATTAGCTGAAAAAAAGCATGTTGCGAGTTGGTTCCAGGTTCTCCCCATATAATAGTTCCTGTTTGATAATTAACAGGTTTTCCGTTTCTATCTATACTTTTCCCATTACTTTCCATAATACCTTGTTGCAAATAGGTTGCAAATTGATTGAGGTATTGAGAGTATGGAATTATAGCTTCGCTTTCTGCTTTAAAAAAGTTGTTATACCATACACTTAATAATGCTAGGATTACTGGAATGTTGTCTTTAAAAGGTTCGTTTTTAAAATGTTCATCCATTTTATGAGCTCCTGATAATAGTTTATCAAAGTTGTCATATCCCACTGATAAACTAATTGATAAGCCAACAGCGCTCCATAACGAGAATCTTCCACCTACCCAATCCCACATTGGAAAAATATTGTTTGAATCTATGCCAAACTCTTGAACGCTATTAATGTTTGTTGAAACCGCCACAAAATGTTTTGAAACGTGTAATTCATCAGCAGTTTGCAAAAACCAATCTCTAATGGTATTAGCATTGGACAGGGTTTCTTGGGTTGTAAATGTTTTTGAAACTATTACAAAAAGTGTTGTTTCAGGATTTAGTGTCTTGATTATTTCATTCACATGATCACCATCAACATTACTAACAAAATGTGTGTTTAAATGATTTTTATAAAATTGTAAAGAATCCACCACCATGGCAGGACCTAAATCTGATCCTCCTATTCCTATATTGACAACATCTGTAAAAACCTTACCTGTAAAGCCTTTGAGTTTGCCATTGATAATTTGATTTGTGAATCGCTTGATTTTTTCTTTTACATTATAAACATCTGGAATAACATTAATCCCATCAACAATTACTTTTTCAGTAGCGGGAGATCTTAAAGCCGTATGTAAAACAGCCCTTTGTTCGGTTTCATTTATTATCTCTCCTGAAAAATAGTCCTTTATAGCTTGCCCAAGTTGAACCTCGTCAGCTAAATCAATTAGTAATTTTTTTGTTTCTTCAGTTATCCTATTCTTTGAATAATCTACATAAAAATCTTGCCAATCAATGGTAAATTTGTTTGCGCGCTCTGGGTCTTTTGCAAACAAATCCTTCATATGAACGTGCTCAATTTCTTTAAAATGTTCTTGAAGTTTTTTCCAAGCCTTTGTTGTAGTTGGATTAATTTTAGGTAGTGGCATAAATTATTGCAAATCTGTAATTTCTGAACTTGTAGGTAAATCTATATCCATCTCATTTTCAAATCCTATGCCGTCTAATTGTTTTTTTAACGGCTTAATAAATTCGAGATATCTCACTCTTAAGCTATCGGAAATAGGCTCGGCCTCTGGAAGTTTTTGTTTAAAAGGATCTACCTGTTTACCATTTTTCCAAAAACGATAACACACATGAGGGCCAGATGTATTTCCTGTCATACCAACCCAACCAATCACATCACCTTGCTTGACATACTGACCTACTTTTACATTCTGCTTTTTCATATGCAAATATTGAGTTTCATAGGTGTTATTATGGCGTATTTTGACATAATTACCATTCCCTCTTGTATATGCAGATTTTGTTACAGTCCCATTAGCGGTCGCACGTATTGGTGTTCCCACATTAGCGGAAAAGTCAGTTCCTTTATGTGGCCTGATTCTGTTTCCGTATAAGGCTATACGACGTCTTAAATTATATCTAGATGAAATGCGCTTGTACTCGACTGGAGCTTTAAGAAAAGCACGACGTAAATTTTTAGCTTCTTCATTGAAATAGTCACTTAAGCCTTTAATACTATCTGTTTCAAACTCAAAAGCATAAAAAGGTTCGTTTTTATGCTCAAAGTATGCGGCTTTAATTTCATGAATTCCAGCATAAATACTATCATCAATATATTTATCAGTGTAAATTACCTTAAAATTGTCGCCTTTTTGAAGTCTTGTAAAATCAATAGTCCAAGCATAAATATCTGACATTTTATAGGCTAGGATAAAACTAATGCCCTTCTCATCCAACGTTTCAGATATATTACTAGTAATGACGCCTGATATCTCTTTTTCTACATATTTTATTGGCTTTCTGCTTTTATAGGCATGTATGGAATCATTAAAATTGACAACATAATATTCTTCCCGATTAGGCTGATAAATAAAGCACTTAGGTTCCTGGAGTGTATCTTTTGAGCAAAGTATGGTATAAGGCTTACCAATCTGTAATTTTCTGATATCAAAACTATCTTTAGCTCCTTCAGCTATTTGAAAAATTTTGGGATAACCTATTTTGTTACGTTCCATAATGATACCAAAGCTATCGCCTTTTCTAATGGTATCTCTCTTTACTATATAATCGTTTAGATTAAACCCAAATTCATAAATGTCTTGAGGCTCAATGACAGCCACTTCTTCTACGACTTCGTGTTCTGGCTTATCATTTTTACAACTAAAAAATGATAAAGCTAAAACTAAAACTGTTATACATTTTTTCCCCAATCTGCTAATTCTTGTTTGGTCCATAAGTCTGGAAAAAATATTCTTCGTTGATATTTTGGATGCATATATTTTACCCATTCGCTTCCTCCTGTTGCTTCAGCTGTTTTTCCACCTATATTTAAATAGTGGTTTGCTGTATTATAGTGTGCCATAACCCATTTGATATTTACAGTGTGATCATAGTGTCTCATGGCATCAATTAAAACTTTGTTTTCTTTCACATTCTCTGGAAGTTCTTTAAACTTTGTCCAGAGGTTGTTTGTGTTATAGAACTTCGCAAATCTAATAAATTCATCTTTGTATCGTTCTTCGAAAACTGTTAATAAATAGCTTTTCTTTCCAGTTTTGTAATCTTTTCCTGCAGCTTGCCAATATAAATGCTCAAAAGCATGTTCAAAAGAAGTATTTCTATCAATTGTTTCTCTAAAACGATTATCAATTAAATTAATAAGTTCCGTTGAAGAAAACTCAATTTTACGATATTGTGCACTTTGAAAGCCACTTGCAGGTGTAAGAGTGAGTCTAAATTTATTATATTGCTCAACTTCCATACCTTCTCTCATAATATTGAAAGAAGACGTTAGCATATCAAAATAACGACTGATACGCATCAGTTTGGTAGAAAAAAAATCTGCCGTGAGTTTTTGTGTTTTGGCAACTTGTTCGATTTCCCATAATATCATCTTAAATAACAATTCGTTTATTTGATGATACATGATAAAAACCATTTCATCTGGTAAAACAGTGCGTTGGGTTTGCAAGTCTAATAGCGCATCTGTTTGAATATAATCCCAATAATTAATAGGTTTACTGTAAAGCAAACCTTCTAAATGAGTGTCTAAATCTTGCCCTAAATTATCGTATTTTTCTTTTAATTGCTTGGTTATATCTTTGGTCATTTTTAAAAATTAATTATCAACAACTATTTTAAAAGGGTGCTTCAACCCTTTGAAAGCTTCTAAATCTGCACGCAATGAGCCTACAGCCAAATCTGCTTTGACACGTAAAGGTATTTTATTTTTATCATTAGAAACCCAAAGAGTCAAACTTTCTTCTTCTTTAAAAACACGCCCAGCCATAACATAAGGCCTGAACTTTAAGGTGTTCACTTTTCCGAATTCAGTTTTTATAATTTCTTCTCCTAAATACTTTAATTTAAAGCCATAATTTTCCTCATCAAAAAACATATTAACAAAGACTTCATCACCTATTTTTAAGCTCTCAACATGAAGGTTGTTTCTTAAATAATAAAAGGTTGATACCATATCCTGAATATTTGGTTTGGTATCAAAAACTCCTTTTTTGTTATGTTTTATATTGTGAACATAGGCTTTGTTTTTTTGTTGATCAAATTCAATTTCAATGTTTTTGGTATGACCGCCTTCATCTATATCTCGAATAAATTTGTAAGGCATATTTGTTCGCTTGTCAATATACGTTTCATAACGATCTTCAACTTTAAAAAACCAACTAACAGCACCTGTTGTCCAACCTTTTCCTACAACATGAAAAACTGGCTTACTCTTATAAAAACTTTCGTTGACTGTGAGCGTAGCTTCTCCTGCTTTCATCCAACCGCTATAACTCATTTCAAAACGAAACCATTCACCAACATCATAAGAACTTTCATTTTGTGCACTCAATAATTGCGCACAAAATATAAATACGATTATTGTTAAGCTCTTTTTCATATGTTTTTGATTTGCACTCATAATTTCAAGCATAAATTATTGTTTAAGCTTTTAATTACAATTACTATTCCAAAAGTATAAAACAAAAAAACTCTATCGACATGATTGATAGAGTTTTTAAATTTATTTTAGTTAAATATTTGTTATAAAGTCCCTCTCAATGCTTGTTCGCGCTCTATGGACTCAAACAAAGCCTTAAAATTACCTGCTCCAAAGCCTTTTGCTCCCATACGCTGAATAATCTCAAAGAACAATGTTGGTCTGTCTTCAACTGGTTTTGTGAAAATTTGTAACAAGTAACCTTCCTCATCAGCATCAATCATTATACCTAGGCCTTTTAAGGTTTCAATATCCTCACGAAGTTCATGGCTAAATTCATCTAATCTTCCAGGAACAGCTTTATAATATTCTTCTGGTGGTGTTGATAAGAACTCTACACCACGAGAACGCAGATCAGAGACTGTTGAAATAATATCATCAGTAGCCACAGCTATGTGTTGAACACCAGGACCTTCATAAAAATCTAAATATTCTTCTATTTGTGATTTCTTTTTGCCTTCAGCTGGTTCGTTGATAGGAAACTTTATACGACCGTTACCATTACTCATTACCTTACTCATTAAAGCTGAATATTCGGTATGAATTTGTTTGTCATCAAATGATAAAAAGTTTACAAATCCCATAACATCTTCATACCATTTAACCCAAGTATTCATTTCACCCCAACCTACATTGCCAACCATATGGTCAATATATTTTAAGCCTGTTGGTTTTGGATTATAATCAGATACCCATTTTACAAATCCAGGCATGAATTGCCCGTTGTAGTTTTTACGCTCAACAAACATATGGACTGTTTCGCCATAAGTATATATACCAGCACGTACTACTTCACCGTGATCATCTTTTTCCACAGTTGGCTCCATGTAAGATTTAGCACCACGTTTTGTAGTTTCCTCATAAGCACTACGAGCATCCTCTACCCAAAGCGCGACAACTTTTACACCATCTCCATGCTTAACAATATGATCATTAATTGGTGATTTACTTGATAATGGCGTTGTTAGTACCAAACGGATTTTGTCTTGTTTTAAAACATAACTAACGGCTTCTCTTGAACCTGTTTCTAACCCTTTGTATGCATAAGACTGAAAACCAAATGCCGTTTTATAAAAATGGGCTGCTTGCTTGGCATTTCCCACATAAAATTCCACATAGTCTGTTCCCAATAAAGGTAGAAAATCTTCTGCTCCTTCAAATATTTTTTCAAGTCCGTACTCTACGGATTTTATTTCTTTACTCATCTTATTTAAATTTTACTATTCCAACCAAGATTTAAAATAATCTTCATCTGCTATTTTTAAAGCTTCTTCTGTTACTTTCAATGGCTTAAATGTATCAACCATTACTGCTAATTCGTCTGTTTTCACCTTACCTATACTGCGTTCAGTAGCTCCAGGGTGAGGACCATGAGGAATACCTGCTGGATGCAATGAAATGTGACCAGCATCAATATCATTTCGACTCATAAAATCGCCATCAACATAATACAAAACTTCATCACTATCTATATTACTGTGATTGTAAGGTGCTGGTATTGACTCTGGATGGTAATCATATAATCTTGGCACAAAACTGCACACCACAAAGGCATTGGTTTCAAAAGTTTGGTGTACTGGTGGTGGCTGATGTATTCTTCCAGTGATAGGTTCAAAATCATGAATTGAAAAGGCATATGGATAATTAAATCCGTCATATCCTACCACATCAAAAGGATGTGAGGCATAAACCATTTCGATAATATCATTTTGTTTTTTTACTTTAATTAAAAAATCTCCATTTTCGTTATTGGTCTCTAATTCATAAGGCTGTCTAATATCGCGTTCACAGAAAGGAGAATGCTCAAGTAACTGCCCAAACCAATTCCGGTATCGTTTAGGTGTGTAAATAGGCGAATACGATTCAACTATAAAAAGTCTATTATCTTCCGTATCAAAATCTATTTTATAGATGATCCCTCTAGGAACTAGCAAGTAATCACCATATTTAAAATCAAGATTACCTAGCATGGTTCGTAATTTGCCTGTTCCACGATGTACAAAAATTAATTCATCAGCATCTGTGTTTTTATAAAAATAGTCTTTTGTTGATTTTTTGGGAGCAGCTAGAATAATATTACAATCGCTATTAGTTAATACAACCTTTCTGCTTTCTAAATAATCGTTTACTTGTGGAACTTTGAATCCATGAAAACGGTATGATTGAATATTGTTAATTTTTGCAACTTTTGGAGCAATGCTATACTGCTTTTTAATTTCTTTAACCTGTGTTGGTCTCTGCTCATGATAGCTATTGGTTGACATACCGTCAAAACCTATAGTCCCAAAGAGTTGTTCGTAATACAAACTCCCATCTTTTTTTCTAAATTGAATATGTCTTTTAGGAGGTATTTTTCCTAATTTATGATAAAATGGCATAATGTGTAGTTTTAATTAAAATAAGGGTTTTTTCTAAATCAAAGAAATGATGGGTTATCATTCAGGATTTCTTTTTATTAGAAATTTTAAAACAGTTAATAAATCTTGCCAAAAAAGTTTCATATATGTACAAATATCGTGAAAAATTATGAGTTAGCATTAAGATTTTTAAACGAAACCTACTAAAACCAAAACCCTAAATTAAAATACCATATTCCGGTTTTTACTTCAGGTGACCATGAGTATTTTGCCTCTATTGGACCTAAAAATGTTTCTAAAGAATACCCTAAAGCGTAGCCCGAATAATTGGGAGAGGTTATCCATTCTCCGGTATCAAAAATATTATCGGCTACATTGGCATAATTGGCCGCAAAATTAATATGGTGTTTTTTAAACAATTCATAATCAAAAGTAATAACACCTTTTACAAAACTATTTCCTGGAATAGACAAATAATCATATCCGTAAAATGATTTGAAATTATTTATCAGGTTATTTCCATAGCCTCCTAATACAAAATTTAAATATGGTGACGTGTCTTCGCCAATAGTAAAACCGCCTTGAGTTGTTAAATTAGTCGAAAAATTTCCAAAACTATGTGTATATCCAATAGTTGCTTTGGCTATTGAGTATTCGCTAAAGTTATTATTAAAATCTGATGAATATAGATATAGATGAAAGTCACCATCAAACAACATACCTTCATTGGGAAAGTACTTGTTGTCATAAGTGTCAAATTTCAGTTTACCAAATAAGCTCAAATAATCACTATTTTCAAATATCGTCTCATCATCATTGGCATTAGGGGTAATGGTTTCAGATAAGATTTTAAGACGCTTATGTTCGGCTCCAAGGGTTAAAGCAAAGTCTTTTCTAAACAAGGTTTGTAAATAGAATTGATTGGTAAAATCATTTAATTCAACATCTAGTTTATTAACATCAATATCAGCTAAATCTTCATCAGTTAACAATGCAGAAACTGGTATGTTTTTTTCAAATTGATTAAATCTTGATAGTAAACCAATACTCCAATAAAATCCCTTGTCAATATAATATTCAAAATTATAACGAATGTTATCTCCCAAAATAAAATCAAATGAAACCACATCGTTATTGAACAATAATTGTTTTCTGGTAAGGTTTATTAATGCTGCACTTTTGTATAAATCATCATAATGAATTCCTAGTTTTAAAAAAGTTCTTTGAGAACTTTCTTTAAGGGTAAAATACAAATCATAGCCACTTTTATCTGAAGAGGTTTTTAATTGATGAATAACACTCTCAAAATTATTTGTTGCCGATAAATTATTTACCCCTTCAACAAGTCTTGAATATTCTATAGTTTCTTCTTGCTTAAACTTTAACTTTCCCAAAACGTAGGCTCTGGTGTACTTTTCATTTCCATCTATTATTATAGAATTGATTTTTACACTGTCTATTGGCTTTATAGTCTCAAAAGATTCCATTTTTTGAGTTTGCATGGATGCTATTTTACCCAAAGCATCTCTTTTCTTTATGGCAGCCAACTCACCATTTTTAATTATTTTATCACCATCATTAAAGGAAATAACTGTGTACTCGGTGATATCTGGTTTAATATAAACATCTGTTTTCTTGGCTTTTTCCTTCATATCATTGATGGTTCTGTAGTTATTGATTTGAAGTAGAATATCTGGTGCCGATTTAAGTTCATCTCGCGTTGCTAAATCATCCTGAACATCTACTCCAATGATAACATTCATCCCTTTCGCTTTCAACTCGTCAATTGGATAGTTATTTACCACACCACCATCAATTAAAATTTGGTCGTCAATAATTACAGGTTGAAAAAGCGATGGAAAAGCTCCACTTGCCGTTATAGCTTGGGGCAAACTTCCTTTATCCAGAATAACGGCCTTTCCAGTTTCAACATTAGTTGCGATACAAAAAAACGGAATAGGTAGTTTACTGAAATCTTCAATATCACAAACATGCAATGTTAATTTCGACAATAGGCTCAAAGTGTTTTGACCACGCGATAGTGCTGAAGGCAATTTTAGCTTAAACTTATCAAAGGGAAGGGTAACAGCATATTTTTCAGAATTATCTCGCTCATAAAATGTTTTGGCTGCTCGTGGTAGATTGTCATTAATAATCTTGTCAAAATCTACATCCTCAAAAATTGAATCAATATCTTTTCCTGAATAACCAGATGCATATAGTGAGCCTACTATTGCTCCCATACTGGTACCAGCAATATAATCTACTTTAATTTCCAAACTATCAATAACCTTAAGAACACCAATATGTGCCAACCCTTTAGCACCACCACCACTTAAGACCAAACCAACTTTTACTTCTTGTTGGTTTGTTTCCTGTGAAAAACCGACAAGAGTAAAAAAGAATAATATAAGTAATAGTAGTTGCTTCATTTTTTGTTGTAATAACTATGTATTTTTTGTGCTCTTGACAATCCAACAACGGTCTCTAATTCTTTTAAGGTAGCTTTTGAAATACGTTTTACAGATTTAAATTGTTTTAATAATTCAACAACTGTTTTCTCTCCTATACCTGGAATGGTTTCCAATTCTGTGTTTAACGCGCTTTTACTACGTTTATTTCTGTGGTGTTCAATTCCAAATCGGTGTGCTTCATTTCGTAATTGCTGAATAATCTTAAGCGTTTCACTTTTCTTATCTAAATATAAAGGAATTGGGTCGTCTGGATAAAATAATTCTTCTAAACGCTTTGCAATTCCGATTATCGCAATTTTACCACGTAATTCAAGTGCATCTAAACTTTTTAACGCAGAAGATAATTGCCCTTTGCCTCCATCAATTATTATTAGTTGTGGCAACGGTTGCTCTTCATCAAGTAATCTTTTATAACGTCTATAAACCACTTCTTCCATAGATGCGAAATCATCTGGGCCTTCGACTGTTTTAATATTAAAATGTCTGTAATCTTTTTTAGAAGGCTTCCCGTTTTTAAACACCACACAAGCTGCAACAGGATTAGTTCCTTGTATGTTGGAATTGTCAAAACACTCAATATGTCGTGGCTCTTCAGATAATCGTAAATCAGACTTCATTTGCGCCATAATTCTATTGGTATGACGGTCTGGGTCTACAATTTTAACTTGTTTTAACTGCTCCAAACGGTAATATTTGGCATTGCGAACCGACAGCTCTAAAATACGTTTTTTATCGCCTAATTTTGGAATAGTGACTTTTAAATCTTCACCTAAATCCACTTTAAACGGCACATAAATTTCTTTAGAATTAGAATGAAAACGCTGTCTGATTTCAGTTATAGCCAACTCCAAAAGCTCCTTATCGGTTTCATCCAGTTTTTTTTTAATTTCTAATGTATGTGAGCGAATAATGGAGCCATATGATAGTTGCAAAAAATTAATATAAGCATAGCTTTCATCACTCACAACCGAAAATACATCGACATTACTAATCTTTGGATTTACGATTGTTGACTTGGCTTGATAGTTTTCTAAAACATCTATTTTTTCCTTTATTTTTTGGGCATCTTCAAAGCGCATAGCTTCGGCATAAACATGCATTTGTGCTTTAAACTGATTAAGAGATGTTTTAAAATTTCCTTTTAAAATCTCTCTAATTGATTCAATATTTCCATGATATTCTGCTTCGGTTTCAAAACCTTCGCAAGGGCCTTTACAATTTCCCAGATGATATTCCAGACAAACCTTATATTTTCCGGCATCAATTTTATCCTGTGATAAGTCGTAATTGCAGGTTCGCAACAAAAACAGGCCTCTAATTAAATCCAATAAAGTTGAAACCGTTTTCATACTGGTATAAGGACCAAAATATTCTGATCCATCCTTTATTATACGTCTCGTTGAAAACACACGAGGGAATCGCTCTTTTTTTATACAAATCCAAGGATATGACTTATCATCTTTCAACAACACATTATAGCGTGGCCTGTGTTTCTTGATAAGATTATTTTCTAGTAAAAGCGCATCGGTTTCAGTGTTAACCACTATGTGCTTTATATCTGCAATCTTTTTTACCAAAACTCGTGTCTTACCATTGTCATGCTGTTTGGTGAAATAGGAGCTTACACGCTTTTTTAAATTTTTAGCCTTTCCAACGTATAAAATAGCACCTTCCTTATCGAAATACTGGTAAACACCAGGCTCGTTTGGTAGGGTTTTTAATTGTATGTCTAACTCTCTTTTTGGCATTACCTCAAAGGTAATTATTTCTATTTTGTAGCAGATTAATTACAGGTAAACTTTTATAATAAAAGTATGCTTTTACTAGTTTCAATTTCCTACCTTGCGCCACTTTTTTAAAATTTTTTTAATGACAAAACAAATTGTTGGACGCGTTGATAAAATCGACTTTCCAAAATTGGATTTATTTAATATTGATGCTAAAATAGACACTGGTGCTTATACATCGGCCATTCATTGTTCGCAGATAATTGAAGAGGAAGCTGGCCTAAAATGTACCTTTTATAGTAAGGGACATCCAAACTTTAGTGGTAAGGAAGTTGTTTTTAAACAGTATTCGAGAACAGATGTAAAAAGTAGTAATGGTTACAAAGAAAATAGGTTTAAAATAAAATCTGAAGTCATATTCTTTGGAAAAACGTATAAGATTAACTTAACTTTAAGCACTCGGGATGATATGAAGTTTCCTGTTCTTATTGGCAGACAGTTTTTAAACAAAAAATTTCTGGTTGATGTTGACGAGCAAAATATTTCATTTAACAAAAAGCAAGCATGAACATTGTTATTCTTTCCAGAAATCCAAATTTGTACTCAACCCAACGTCTAGTTGAAGAAGGTGAAAAACGCAACCATAAAATGGAAGTGATTGATCCTTTAAAATGTGATATTATCATTGAAAAGGAAAAGCCAACTATTTATTATAAAGATCGTTATTTAGATTATGTTGATGCCATTATTCCTAGAATTGGTTCTTCAGTCACTTTTTACGGTTGTGCTGTAGTTAGACAATTTGAAATGATGAATGTCTTTACTATTGTAACTTCTGATGCCATTCAACGCTCTCGTGACAAGTTACGAAGCTTACAACGTTTAAGTAAAGCGGGAATTGGAATGCCAAAAACGGTTTTTACCAATTATTCTCGTGATGTTGAAGAAGTTATTGAGCATGTTGGTGGTGTTCCAGTAATTATTAAACTATTAGAAGGTACTCAAGGTCTTGGCGTTGTTTTAGCTGAAACCAAAAATGCTGCCGAATCGGTTTTGGAAGCTTTTAATGGATTAGAAGCTCGCGTAATTGTACAAGAATTTATAAAAGAAGCCAAAGGTGCCGATATTCGCGCACTAATAGTAGATGGTCAAGTAGTTGGCGCCATGAAACGACAAGGTAAAGAAGGTGAATTTCGTTCAAATTTACATCGTGGTGGTTCAGCTAATATTATAAAATTGAATGAAGATGAGCTGCGTTTGGCAATGAACGCTTCAAAAGCGCTAAAACTTCCTGTATGTGGAGTTGATATGTTACAATCTGCAAGAGGTCCTTTATTACTTGAAGTAAATTCAACACCCGGATTAGAAGGTATTGAAGGCGCTACACACAAAAATATTGCGAGAGCCATTATTACTTTTATAGAACGAAATAGGTAAAATATTATGCCAGTAAAACCAATTACTATTTTAGGAACGCCCATTCTACCTGGCAAAAGTTATGAGCTCAATTTTGATGTTGCCAAACTACATACGGCTTCAGCTATAGATGTCCCTATCATTGTGGAACGTTCCAAAAAACCTGGTCCAACTATTTTATTTACTGCCGGTATTCATGGTGATGAAGTTAATGGTGTAGAAATCGTGAGGCAATTGATTGCTAAAGGTATCAATAAGCCAAAATGTGGTACTATTATTTGTATTCCAGTCATCAATATTTTTGGTTTTATAAATATGAAACGTGAGTTTCCAGATGGTCGTGATTTAAATAGGGTCTTTCCGGGAATTAAAAGAGGTTCGCTGGCAAGTCGAGTAGCTTATAAACTGGTAAATGAAGTGGTCACGCAAGTAGATTTCGTTATGGACTTTCACACTGGTGGATCTGGACGTTTTAATGCACCTCAAATACGGATTGCTAAAAACAATCCTAAACTGGATGCCTGGGCAAAAACCTTTGGCGCACCTTTTGTTTTATACTCGAAAAACCTTAAAAAATCCTTCAGGAATACCTGCTATAAACTAGGGATTCCGATGTTACTTTTTGAAGGTGGAAAATCTTATTACATTGATGCAAACGTAACCAATACAGGTGTAAATGGTGCCAAACGTATTTTGCATGACTTTGGGATGTTAGGCTCAAAATTCAAAGTAACAAAACCTAAAAAAGATTGTGTTTTTATTTCACAAAGCAAATGGCATCGCGCTAATTATTCTGGGATGTTCAAGGCCTCAATAGCCATCAATTCTCAAGTTGAAAAAGATGATATCATTGGGAATATAACAGACCCTTATGGTAAATTTAATCATTTTGTAAAAGCAGCTCATTCTGGTTATGTCATAAATGTAAACGAATCACCTATAGTATATCAAGGTGATGCGCTTTTCCATATTACTACTAAATTAAAATGACTAAATCTGAACTTCGGAACATCTACAAATCCAAGCGTAAGGCTTTAAGTCAAGCGACCGTGGATGATTTGAGCTTAAAAATAGCTAATAGACTGCTTCAATTGAATATTTGGGACGCTTCATTTTACCATGTTTTTTTATCTATTACTGAACAAAATGAAGTTAATAGTGATTACTTATTAAATATTCTATCTGGAAAAGATAAGAATATTGCCATTTCAAAATCTGATTTCGGTGACTTTTCAATGACTCATTATTTACTAACAGATAATACAACCATAAAAAAAAACAAATACAATATTCCAGAACCATTAGATGGCATTGAAGTTCCTGCTGAAAAAATAGACGTTGTATTTGTACCGCTTTTAGCATTTGATAAGCAAGGTCACCGAGTAGGTTATGGCAAAGGGTTTTATGATAAATTTTTAGCTACGTGCAAACCTGAAGCCTTAAAAATTGGATTGTCTTTTTTTGAAGCTGAAGAAGATATTAAAGATGTTTTTGAAAGTGACATTCGCTTGGACTACTGTGCAACACCTGACAAAACTTATAAGTTTTAATTACTTTTAAAAGCCCTTTTATTAAAAACTATTAGTAACCCAAAACCTGTACTTATGGCTACATCTGCTATATTAAAAACAGGCTCAAAAAACGTAAAATATTTACCACCATAAAATGGTAACCAGTCTGGCAAATAACCTTTCCATAATGGAAAATAGAGCATATCAACTACTTTTCCGTGTAACAAACTATCATAACCACCTGCTTTGGGCAAAAATGAAGCGACTTGCCCATGACTATCATTAAACAACACACCGTAAAACACAGAGTCAATAATATTACCCATAGCACCAGCAAATATTAATGCTACAGCCCAAATCAAAACTCTTGAATTTTGTTTTTTTGTTGCATCATAAAGCCAATATCCTATTCCACATATGGCTATAATTCTAAAGACAGTTAAGGCAATTTTTGCCTTACGGTCACTAATAAAAGAGATGAAATCACTAATTTTTGTTCCCCAAGCCATACCGTCATTTTCCACAAAATATAGCTTGAACCAAGAAAAGACTTCAACATCTTCTCCTAACACAAAATGTGTTTTTATATAAATTTTACTAATCTGATCAATCAATAAAATAATAATAATAAAAAGAATGGATTTTTTTAGGGACATAATCTTCACCAAGAAAGTGGCAATCTTTTAAATTTATATTTGGGCTTAAATTGAAGCCATTGATTTGAAAATGAAGCACAAAAATAGAAATATTATTCAGTTTTAGTTACGGTTATGTCGCCATTAACTGAATTTAACGAAATTTGATTTACTCCAGCAACCAATTTTTCCTGAAAAACAGCACCTTTTCTTGTATAGCAATCAAGTACGGCATAATTGGTTTCAACATAAATATCTCCCAGTAAGGTATTGACAACTAGGTTACCCAAAAACTGACTTGTTTTAAAATGCCCATTTAATAGTTCAATGAGTACATCATGATAATTTCCCGAAATAAAAACAGAAGCAATATCACTTTCTAAAAATAAATTGACATTTTCGGGAATCTGCAATACCAACTCTATGGATACTTGTTTATGAGCACTGGATTTGTTGTCTGGTGGTGTAAATAAAGGTTGATAAGAGCTTGCTAGATATAGTGTGTCATTTTGAACCCGTGAAAGAAGTAATATCTGTTCATTATCTTCTCCCTCTACTTTCAATAGCATATCAATATTGCTAGTTGCTTGGGAAGTAATATTGATTTTAAACAAATTATTTCCATTAATCTTAATGTTTGAAATGTGAGATGCATCAAGATTTTTTGCTATATGTTTTTGCGCACAAGCTTGCCATGATATAACAATTAATAAAAAAACGGTAAAATAATACTTCATAATAAAAAAACGCTCCAAGGATGTTTTGAAGCGTTTTAAAATTTTATCTGATTCAAATTTATTGCTGCATATTTTTAGCTTCAATACTCAGTGTAGCATGAGGAACTAGTTTTAAACGTTCCTTACTTATAAGTTTACCTGTTACACGACAAACACCATACGTTTTGTTTTCAATTCTAATTAACGCATTTTTAAGGTCTCGAATAAACTTTTCTTGACGAATTGCCAGCTGTGAATTCGCTTCTTTACTCATGGTTTCACTGCCCTCTTCAAATGCCTTAAATGTGGGTGATGTATCATCAGTTCCATTGTTAAGGTCATTCATATAGGCACTTTTAATAAGCTCTAAATCGTGCTGTGCTTTTTTTATCTTCTCTTGTATTAGCTCCTTAAATTCTGCTAAATCCTTATCTGAATATCTTACATTTGAATCTACTGCCATAATTTTAATGTTTTTGAATAAACAACTTGGTATTTATATCATCAAAAGCGATTTCAATACCACTATTTATTTGATCTTTAATTTCTAATTCTTCCGTTAAAGTCTCCGCTTTTATATATTCCATATTAGCTCGGACTGCATTAACAATATTGTCTTCTTTTTGAAGCATCACATCAATTCTGTCTGTGACTTCAAATCCTGAATCTTTACGTAAATTTTGAATACGATTTACGAGCTCACGAGCAATCCCTTCTCTGCGTAAATCTTCAGAAATTGTGACATCTAGAGCAACAGTTAATGCACCTTCATTAGCAACTAACCAACCTTCGATGTCTTGTGATGTAATCTCAACATCTTCGAGTTCTAAAGTAATATTTTTTCCGTTAACTTCAACGTCTAAAACACCATTTTGCTCGATTTTTTTTATGTCTTCAGCATTAAACTTTTGAATTTCAGCAGAAACGGCCTTCATATCCTTCCCAAAACGTGGACCTAATACTTTAAAATTAGGTTTAATCTGTTTCACCAAAATATCTGAAGCGTCTTCTAAAAGTTCAATATCTTTTATGTTAACTTCATGTTTAATTAAATCAGCTACCGCCAAAATCTCTTCTTTTTGCTGATTTGAATCAATAGGAATCATAATCTTTTGTAACGGTTGACGTACCTTAATCTTTTCTTTAGCCCTTAACGACAATACTAAAGATGAAATTGTTTGAGCCGCTTCCATTTTACGTTCTAAACTCTTATCTATATAAGTCTCATCAAAGACTGGGAAATCGGCAAGATGGATACTCTCAAACGATTCTTTGTTGGTAACCGAGTTTAAATCTAAATACAGTTTATCCATAAAGAAAGGTGCAATTGGTGCTCCTAACTTTGCGATAGTGACCATACAGGTGTAAAGCGTTTGATAAGCCGAAATTTTATCGGTTTGATAATCGCCTTTCCAAAAACGTCTTCTACTTAAACGCACATACCAGTTACTCAAATACTCTTGTGTATAGTCTGAAATAGCTCTGGCTGCTTTAGTAGGCTCGTATTCTGCATAGAATGTGTCTACTTTTTGAATTAAGGTGTGTAATTCTGATAAAATCCAACGATCTAACTCTGGACGTTCTTGCAATGGAATATCAGCCTCACTGTAATTAAACTTATCTAAATTGGTATATAAACTGAAAAATGAGTAGGTATTGTAAAGTGTTCCGAAGAATTTGCGTTTTACTTCCTCAATGCCATCTACATCAAATTTTAGGTTATCCCAAGGATTTGCGTTTGAAATCATGTACCAACGTGTGGCATCGGCACCATAAGTTGATAAGGTTTCAAATGGGTCTGTAGCATTTCCAAGACGTTTAGACATTTTCTGTCCGTTTTTGTCAAGAACCAATCCATTAGACACCACGTTTTTATAAGCAACCGAATCAAACACCATAGTTCCAATAGCATGTAGCGTATAGAACCAACCTCTAGTTTGGTCTACACCTTCTGCAATAAAATCGGCTGGAAATGATTTGTTTTCGTCAATTTTATCTTTGTTTTCAAATGGATAATGCCATTGCGCATAAGGCATGGATCCAGAATCGAACCACACATCAATTAAATCTGCTTCACGCTTCATAGGTTGTCCTGAAGGTGAAACTAAAACAATCTCATCTACAATGTTTTTATGTAAATCAATGGTAGCATAATTCTCATCAGACATATTTCCGACTTCAAAATCTTCGAAAATATCTTTTGATAAGATACCTGCTTCAACGGCTTTTGCCATTTCTGTTTTTAATTCTTCAACCGAACCAATGCATATTTCTTCTTTACCATCTTCGGTTCTCCAAATTGGCAACGGAATTCCCCAATAACGTGAGCGAGACAAATTCCAATCATTAGCATTGGCAAGCCAATTTCCAAAACGACCAGTTCCAGTTGCTTTTGGTTTCCAGTTAATGGTTTCATTCAATTCAAACATTCTGTCCTTTACATCGGTTACTTTAATAAACCAAGAATCTAATGGATAGTAAAGAATTGGCTTATCAGTTCGCCAGCAGTTAGGATAGCTATGCTTATATTTTTCAACCTTAAAGGCTTTATTTTCGGTTTTTAATTTGATGGCCAACTCAACATCAACAGATTTTTCTGGTGCCTCACCATCATTGTAATATTCGTTTTTTACATACTTACCTGCAAATTCACCCATTTCTGGCCTGAATTTTCCTTGTAAATCAACCAATGGTACTAAATTCCCATTGTCGTCTTTCACTAACATTGGTGGTACTTCTGGAGTAGCTTGTTTAGCAACCAAGGCATCGTCTGCACCAAAGGTTGGTGCTGTATGAACAATTCCTGTTCCGTCTTCAGTTGTTACAAAATCACCCGCAATGACTCTAAACGCATGTTCCGGATTGTCATGTGGTAAGGCGTATGGCAATAACTGCTCGTAAGTGATGCCTACTAAATCTTTACCCAAAAACTCTTTTACAACGTAATATGGAATCTTCTTATCACCAGATTTATAATCTAATAACTCTGACTTAGCTTCAACTCGATTGAACTTTCCTGAAAATTGATAATTGACTAGTTTTTTAGCCAATACCACGTTCATAGGTTCAAATGTATATTGATTATAAGTTTCAACTAAAACGTATTCTATTTTTGGTCCAACTGTTAATGCTGTATTACTTGGCAAAGTCCAAGGTGTGGTTGTCCAAGCCAAGAAATAAATAGTTCCTTCATCTTTTAAAAAGTCTGGAAGCGATGCTTCATTAGCTTTAAACTGTGCTACAACCGTTGTATCTGTTACATCTTGATAGGTTCCAGGTTGGTTTAGCTCATGAGAACTTAATCCTGTACCAGCTTTTGGAGAATAGGGTTGAATAGTATAGCCTTTATACAACAAACTTTTGTTATATATCTGTTTTAATAACCACCAAACCGACTCCATGTATTTTGGCTCGTAGGTAATGTATGGGTCGTCCATATCTACCCAATAACCCATTTTTTGAGTGAGGTCGTTCCAAACATCAGTATATCGCATAACCGCTTTACGGCAGGCTGCGTTGTAATCTTCAACCGAAATGGTTTTACCAATATCTTCTTTGGTAATTCCCAACTCTTTCTCCACACCTAATTCAATAGGTAATCCGTGGGTATCCCATCCAGCTTTGCGCTTTACTTGGTAACCTTTCATGGTTTTGTAACGTGGGAAAATATCTTTAATGGCACGTGCTAATACGTGGTGTACACCAGGTAAACCGTTTGCTGAAGGTGGTCCTTCAAAAAACACATACGGTTTGTGACCTTCTCGTGTAGTAACGCTTTTTTCAAATACATTATGTTCTTCCCAATAGTTGTGAATTTCTTCAGCTACTTTTGGCAAGTCAAGTCCTTTATATTCAGGAAATTTCGTGCTCATGAGTACATTCATTCTTTTCGACCTGCGAAATTAATGAATTTTGATAAAATAGCCTTTGGTTTAGAGCTTTTTAAACAATAAAACTTACCAAATCCTCAATTTTGGAAATCATTTGAATTTTGATAACTGTATTTTTTAAAGCTATTTTATTGTATTTAGATACAAAAATGGTAGAAAACCCAAGTTTTTCAGCTTCTAGAATGCGCTGCTCAACACGTTGCACAGGACGAATTTCTCCCGACAAACCTACTTCTGCGGCAAAGCAATAATCTTTTTGTAACGCTTCATCTTCATTCGAAGATAATATGGCTGCAACTACTGCCAAATCTATAGCTGGATCATCAACAGTTATACCTCCAGTAATATTTAGAAAAACATCTTTAGCTCCAAGTCTGAAGCCTGCTCGTTTTTCTAAAACAGCCAGTAACATATTTAATCGTTTAGCGTTAAAACCAGTTGCAGAACGTTGAGGCGTTCCATAAACGGCCGTACTAACTAGCGCTTGAACTTCAATCATGAGTGGTCGCATACCTTCTAAAGTGGCTGCAATGGCATTTCCTGATAATTCTTCGTCTTTTTTCGAAATCAAAATTTCTGAAGGATTAGAAACCTCTCGAAGACCTGAACCTTGCATTTCATAAATGCCTAATTCGTTGGTGGAGCCAAAACGGTTTTTGTTGGCACGTAGAATTCTAAACACATGGTTGCGGTCACCCTCAAATTGCAATACCGTATCGACCATATGCTCTAAAATTTTCGGCCCAGCAATATTGCCATCTTTAGTAATATGACCAATTAATAGAACAGGCGTTGCGGTTTCTTTAGCAAATTTTATAAGTTCGGTAGTACATTCTTTTATTTGAGAAATACTTCCGGAAGACGATTCAATATAATCGCTATGAAGTGTTTGAATAGAATCGACTACCACAATATCTGGTTCTAAATCCTCAATTTGTTTGAAAATATTTTGAGTTTTAGTTTCTGTAAGAATGTAGCAGTTGTTATTATTGGGATTGATACGTTCGGCACGCATTTTTATTTGCTTTTGGCTTTCTTCTCCTGAAACATACAGTGTTTTGTATGGCAGTTTTAAAGCTATCTGCAATAGCAAGGTACTTTTTCCAATACCAGGTTCACCTCCTAAAAGGCTTAATGAACCCGGAACAATGCCTCCACCTAAAACACGGTTAAATTCGGCATCGTTGGTTTGCATCCTAGCATCTTGCGAAGCATCAATTTCATTAATTAATAGCGGTTTAGAAGTGCGTTTCGATTTAGCTGAAGAGGTAGATTTCCAATCGCTTTTTTCAGGTTTTTGAATGACCTCTTCGGCAATGGTATTCCACTCTTTACAGGCATTGCACTGACCTTGCCATTTGGCATATTGCGATCCACAATTCTGACAATAAAAGGTTGTTTTTACTTTAGCCAAAAAATATAATTTATTTAGGCTAAAGTAATTATTATTCTATTGTAAATGCAAATAGTTTTTAAGAGTTTTTGTTAGTCTGATTCAGCTACAACTTCACTTTCTTCAATCTCTTTGTCCTTGTCCTTTTCTTTGCTTTTAGAAATTTGAGTCAATAAAGCATCCATATTAGTTTGAATAAGATCCTTTTTTATTGCCTCAGTTTCATTTAGTGCTAAAGCCGCTTCATAAAATTTAACTGCTTTTTTAGGCTTTTCTGTTTTTTCAGCATGTAATGCCAAATAGTAATTACCAAGCAGTAAATCTGGGTTTTGCTTGTTTGCCAACTTACCCAATTTTTGTAATGACTCAATATCTTCTCTTTCATCAGCAACAGCAACTACCTTTTGAAACTCTTCTTCTGATATAGGTTTTACAATACCGAAAAGCTCTTCAATACGGTCATAACGTGAAACTAAATATTCATCCAGAGTACCATCAAAAGGAAGTACCTTTTCGGTAAGTTCCTTTTCGTGAAGTGGTTTATACATTTCAAAGATTTTATCAAAAGCTTTAGAAACGGCTCCAGTTACTAATGTGTAATGGGATTCTCCTTCAAAATCATCAAAATAATAGGTGAGTTTAGGATTATCTAACGCTTTGATTCTTTCATTTGTTTCTAAAATTTCTTCTCTCAATCGCTTTTTATCTTTAGAACTCGTAGCCATGTAATAAAACACATCACTCTTTGCCCACTCCAAACGATTTGAAATATTCTCACCCATAGAACCAACCAAATCAGGACTCAAATTTACATAAGCATGAAATAGCGGAAGATCTTTCATCATAAAAGAATTAATAAAATTCCCCATTATATTATGACCAACCGCTACACGGAACTTGCTTGTATTATATTTTGCATCTAAATAAGGTATTAATTCCTGACCAATAAACTCAAAAAAACGAGCTCCTGACTCAAAAGGCAGACCCGTAACTTCGTCAACCAGACTATCGTATGGTCTTTCTTTACCTTGGGAAATACCTACAACAATACAGCCTGGCATTTCATCAAAATAAGTTTGAAATTGTGTTTGCCCAACTACAGGACCAAAGAGATAATCGCCATCAAATACAATTATTAACGGATATTTTATTGTTGAAGTATCATCATAATCTTTAGGAAGCTTAATTTTTAATTGTCTTGTGGAATTTAACTTTCCTGATTTAAATTCTTTAATAGTTGTTTGAGCAAACAACGACACAAAAAAAGTTAAAAACAGCGTAATAAGTACAGCTCTTTTCATAATTAGTAGGTTAAGATTTGGGCTATAAAAGTACTAATTATTCTTTAAAGTGCAAATATATTCGATGAAATGCACTATTTTTCAAATTTAATCTTGAAGTTCATAGGTTTTTTCCAAAAGCATTTCTTTGTCAATAAACTCTGATGGCGTTAATAAAAGACCGCTATTGTAGTATTGCAATGCTTTTTTAATATTTCCTTTTTCTTCAAAATACATCCCTGTATAATAGGCACTAATCATAGATTCAGGATATTCTTTTCTAGCCATTTTAGATAAACTTTCTAATGACTCTAAATCATTAAGCTTCTTGGCGGCTGCCGCAACAGCTCTAAAATCATTCTCTATAGGTTTTTTCTCAAAACCATAAAACGTCTTGATATCTTCATATTTTTTTTCCAAATAAGCAAAAGGACCTTCTTCATACGTTAAAACCTTTTCTTGATATTCCAATCGGTTGATAGGTTTATAAAGTGTAAATATTTCATTAATGGCTTTCGGAATACCTAAACCTACCAGAGAATAATGGTTAGCATCTTCAAAATTGTCAAATCTATAATGCAGTTTTGGATTATCAATAGTTTTCAACAAATCATTAGCTGAAACAATTTTAGCATGTAATGCCTTTATATCATCATCGGCAGTTGCTAAATAATAAAACGTGTCTTCTTGTAAAGAAGGTAATTTTTCCTGAAGACGAATGTCCATTTGAGGTGCTAAATCTGGACTTAAAGAAATGTAGGCTCTAAATAACGGATATTCCTTGAACAGGTAATAATTAATAAAATTGGCACTTAAATCATGGCCAATTACAATCCTAAAATCAGAAACACTGTAAGAATCCTCAATATAGGGAATGAGTTCCATTCCAATAAATTCAAAAAAACTGGCACCATCATATGAAGGCAGAAAGGTTTCATCACTAAACGAAAAATCGAGCGTCCTCGTATCGGCTTGTTTTACTCCTACAACCACACATTCTGGCATGTCATCCCAATAAGACTGGTAATCTATATTTCCAATTACTGGTTCAAAAAGATAATCACCATCTAATACAATAACCAAAGGATATTCGGTTTTCTCTTCAGGATTATAGCCTCTAGGAAGAAGAATTTTTAAATCTCTGGTTTCTCCTAGTTTTGAAGATTGAAAAGACTCAAAATTTACCTGAGATGTAACAGATTGTAACACAAATATAGTAGTGAGAAAGAAGGCTAGTTTTTTCATTTTTAAATTGAAATATTTATGGCAAGTTATGAAATAAAGGCTAAAGTTTAAAAGAAATAATTTCTAGTAATTAGACACTTTTTAAAATTTTTACCCCTTGACTTTGTTGTAGATGGGTAGAAGCAATAATGACAAACCTCCAAGCACTACAAGAACTAGTGTTTGTGATGTCCAGACAATCCAACCAAAAGCAATACTTGGATCTTCTGGTATTCCAAAAATTGAAAAAGCTGCATAAACTGCAATCGGATAAGACCCTATTCCTCCATTAGTTGCAGCTATACTAAAACTAGCAGAAATAAATCCTATCAATATTGCTCCAAAAGGAATGCCATCAAGTTCAGCAACTGAAAATGAGGTTACATAAAAC
Organism: Hanstruepera ponticola; assembly: GCF_012931685.1. Taxonomy (GTDB): domain Bacteria; phylum Bacteroidota; class Bacteroidia; order Flavobacteriales; family Flavobacteriaceae; genus Hanstruepera; species Hanstruepera ponticola. The sequence continues at coordinate 903,011 of NZ_JABANC010000001.1, read as the reverse complement.
ATGAGTACGTACATAGTCCAAATAAAAAGGGTATGAAAAATAAAAGCCCATTTTTTCTCCATTTTAAAAATACTCAAGACTCCTTCTGTCAACCCTTTAATAAAAGTTTTAATTTTTAAGGCGATTCCAGAAGTTCCTTTTCTTATGTAAAAAACAAATATTAGGATAGCGATTAAAAATATTAAAAGCCCTATCACTATACTTTTTGGGTTGAAGGATTTGGTTAAAAATGATAATATGAAATCAAACTGAAGGAATAATGTTAACGCAATTATTGCAAAAACCACTATTAAATCTGCCACACGTTCAGCCACAATGGTTCCAAAACCTTTTTCGAATGGGACGCCTTCGTAAGTCGTTAAAATAGATGCTCTAGCAACTTCTCCTGCTCGTGGAATGGTATAATTTATAAGGTAGGTTGCAAAAACAGCCATAATACTGTTAGGTAATTTAATATGGTAGCCCATGGGTTCTAATTGGAAGCGCCATCTGTGTGCCCTTGACAAATGACTCAATAAGCCAAAAAACATTCCGAGTACAATCCAGAAATAATCAGCATTTTTAAAATAAACCAATAATTCAGAAAAGGAAACTTTAGATAAAGAATACCAAATTAAAAAAACTCCCAATAAAATCGGGAGTGTAATTTTTAATATTCTCTTAATTGATGGTTTCAAATTTATATAAGCTTATTAGTAGCTTCATCAGGAAAAACTAACGATGGTTTAAATACTTTGGCTTCTTCCATGTCCATAAAAGCATAAGTAATTAGTATCAAGGTATCTCCAACTGAAACTTTTCTTGCAGCAGCACCATTTAAAGTGATTTCACCACTATTTCGTGGACCAGGGATACAATAGGTTTCCAGTCGCTCGCCATTATCATTATTTACTATTTGAACTTTTTCACCTTGAATAATATTGGCAGCATCCATTAAGTCTTCATCAATAGTGATACTACCAATGTAATTAAGGTCTGCACCTGTACATTTTACTCTGTGAATTTTCGATTTTACTACTTGAATTTGCATGCGGCAAAGATAATTAATTTAGAGCGATATTATCTATTAGTCTAATATCATCAGCATAGGCTGCTATAAAGGCTCTATATTCTTTTTTATTTGATTTACGTTTCACAGGCTTTAAACTTTCAACATCAGCAATTATAAAATATTCCAATTCCAATAATTCTTGATTATCAAACTGTTTTTCAACCCATTCTGTCACTTTACTAGCACTTTTTGTGCCAAATTTTTTCTTGGCAGTCTTTAACGTTTTAAAAATGAAAGGTGCCACTTTTTTATATTTTGGTTTTAAACGTTCATTGCGTGAACTCATTGCTAACCCATTGGTTTCTCTATGAATTGGGCAGCCAACAACATTTACAGGAATATTATGGTTTTTTACCATAGCTTTAATTATAGCCAATTGTTGAAAGTCTTTTTCTCCAAAATAAGCGTTATCAGGCTTAATAATTTCAAATAATCGCTTTACAATTGTACCAACACCGTCAAAATGTCCTACCCTAAACTTCCCTTCCATCTCAAACTCCAATCCTCCAAATGAAAACTTTTGAGACTTTGTGTTTCCTTCATAAATATCATCAACTGAAGGTGCATAAATTATAATACTTGACGACACTGCATTTAATAAATTAGTGTCTCTTTCTAATGTTCTTGGGTAATTTTTTAGATCTTCACTATTATCAAATTGAGTAGGATTCACAAATATACTTACAACAACCACAGCATTATTCTCCAATGCTTTTTTAACCAATGAGACATGTCCTAAGTGCAATGCACCCATTGTTGGTACAAACCCTATGGTTTGTTTTTTAGCTTTAAATTGTTGTAACTGTTTTTGAATCAGCTTTTTTTCTGTAAAGACTCTCACCTTTTAATAAAAAATTAACGGGTGCAAACTTAATATTTTAAAGGCAATTTGCATAAATTTTTGTACTTTTGCGTGTTTTTTATTTTGAATCTTCAAAAGCAATATACCATATGAAAGATAAGAGGATATTATACGTATCATCTGAAGTAGTGCCTTATTTACCAGAAACTGAAATTTCATCTATGTCATTTGAAGCACCAAGAATGGTTAATCAACTTGGTGGTCAAATCAGAATTTTCATGCCTAGATATGGCAATATAAATGAAAGAAGGCATCAATTGCATGAAGTTATTAGACTATCAGGAATTAATTTGGTAATAAATGACCTCGATATGCCTTTGATTATAAAAGTAGCTTCAATTCCCAAAGAACGTATTCAAGTATATTTTATAGATAATGACGAATACTTTAAAAGAAAAGCGACATTAACTGATGAAGATGGAAACTTGTTTTCAGACAATGATGAAAGAGCTATATTTTTTGCTAAAGGTGTCATTGAAACAGTTAAAAAACTGAATTGGTCACCAGATATTATTCATGTCCATGGGTGGCTAGCTTCCTTATTACCATTGTACTTAAAAGAATATTATAAGGATGAACCTCTTTTTAACGAAAGTAAAATAGTAACATCTATATACAATCAAAGTTTTGATGGCTCGTTAAATAAAGATATGCACAGTAAGATTAAATTTGATAATATTGATGATGCTGCAATTGAGTCCTTGAATAAACCAACATACAACAACCTAATGAAGGTTGCTATTGATTATTCTGATGCTTTAATTATAGGTTCTGAAGAACTTCCAGAAGAATTAACAAATCATTTACAAAATTCTGAAAAACCTGTATTAGATTACAAGTCGAAAGATGAATTTAGTGAAGCCTACACCGAATTCTACAATACCAAAGTATTAGGCTAAACCTCAATTGTCTCAAAAAAATCTATGAAAAATACATTTAATATATTTAAATCAGTGTTGTTTGTTTCAGTGATAATGTTGTCATTGTACGCATGTGACCGCGATTTCACGTCTATAGAAAGTGATATTGAAGGCATCAAAAATTTTGAAAATAATTCTAGGGAATTCCCAGTAGTTGCCTACAATAGGCAACTTAACCCAGTTCAAACGAACGGCCTTTCTTCAAATCTTCTTGGTGTTTATAATGACCCTATATATGGCAATACAATAGCAAGCGTTGTTAGTCAAGTGTTACCGACATCATTCGATTTTAATTTTGGTGACAGCCCAGAAATTGATTCAGTCATTCTAATCGTACCTTATTATTCCAAATCACTTGGAGCAGATGGTGAAGGTACAAACCTTTATGAATTGGATTCTGTTTTTGGATCTGAAAAAGTAAAGCTATCAATCTTTCAGAACAATTACTTTTTACGAGATTTTGACCCCGAAACAAATTTAGAAGAGTCGCAGCGCTATTACAGCAATTCTAATGAAACTATTAATTTTAATAATCATACTGGTGTGTTATTTTATGAAAATGAAAATTTTACTCCTAGTAATCGAGAATTAAATGTAACAGATGAACAAACAGCCGCTCCTGGCTTGCACATAGAACTTTCAAATGCCTCAAATTTTTGGGATAATTTATTTTTCTTTGGAGAGGATGATCCAGGCTCGAGACCAGAATTAAGTAATCAGAACAATTTTAAAGATCATTTTAGAGGACTTTATTTTAAAGCTGAAAAATTATCTGACTCTGATGGAAATATGACAATGATGAATTTTCCTCAAGCTTATGTTTTGGTTTATTACAGTTATGTTACTGGAACTGAAATAGACGAAGAAACTGGTGATGTAGTTGATGTTAGGGATCAACGTTTTTTTAGAATGAATTTTACAGGAAATAGATTAAATATTTTGGAAAACGATCCTGACAATACTATAATTGAAGACGCCAATGCCAATGCAAATCCGATAGATGGAGATGATGCCCTATATCTTAAAGGAGGTGAAGGCTCTTTTGCTGTTATTGACCTATTTAACGGAGAAATGCAAGACGAGAATGGCGATATGGTTGATGCATTTGAATATTTTAAAGCTAAAAAGAATACATGGTTAATAAACGAGGCTAATTTGTATTTTTACGTTGATCAAACAATTGTTGAGGGACAAGAACCTGATCGCGTGATTCTGTATGATTTAAAAAATAATTTACCCATAGTTGACTACTTTTTTGACTCTTCAACTAACAATTCGAATCCTATAAATTCAAAAATTTTATATTCTAGAAGGCTAGAACGTGATGATGATGATAACGGTGTAAAATATAAACTTCGTCTAACTGAACATTTGAATAATATTTTGCTTCGAGACTCCTTGAATGTAAACCTAGGTTTATATGTATCCACCAATGTTAATGATATCCAAAGGGCAGATGTATTAAATTCACCTGATGAATATGCACCATCAGGAACTGTATTATCACCTCGTGGAACTGCATTATATGGAACAAGTCAAAATGTTCCTAGTGACAAAAAAGTACAATTTGAAATCTATTTTACCGAACCAAATAATTAAAAAAATATGTGTGGCATTGTAGGCTATATTGGGCACAGAGAGGCCTATCCTATTATTATAGAAGGCTTAAAGCGTCTTGAATATAGAGGTTATGACAGTGCTGGTATTGCACTATTTGATGGTACAGACCTTAAAGTATCTAAAACAAAAGGGAAAGTAGTAGATTTAGAAAATCGTGTTGCTACTGAAATTTCTACCAATGCCAAATTAGGAATCGGTCATACTAGATGGGCTACTCACGGAGTTCCCAATGACATTAATGCACATCCTCATTATTCCAATTCAGGAAACCTTGTTATAATCCACAATGGTATTATAGAAAACTATGACGCTCTAAAAAAAGAGTTGACTGCTCGAGGATACACCTTTAAATCTGATACCGATACTGAAGTTCTTATAAACTTAATTGAGGATGTAAAATTAAAAGAGAATGTGAAGCTAGGGAAAGCTGTTCAAATAGCATTAAATCAAGTTATTGGAGCGTATTCTATTGCCGTTTTTGATAAAAATAAACCCGATGAAATAGTAATAGCCAGACTAGGAAGCCCTTTGGCTGTTGGTATTGGTGATAATGAATTTTTTATTGCCAGTGATGCCTCTCCTTTTATTGAATACACAAAAAATGCCGTCTACTTAGAAGATGAAGAAATGGCAATTTTAAGGGTAAATAAAGACATTAAAATCCGAAAAATAAAAGACGATACGCTTGTTGACCCCTACGTTCAAGAATTACAAATGAATCTTGAGCAAATTGAAAAAGGAGGTTACGAACATTTTATGTTGAAGGAAATTCACGAGCAACCCAATGCCATAAAAGACACTTATCGTGGTCGTTTATTGGTTAAGGATGGTATTATTAGAATGTCTGGAATTGATGACAATATCGAAAAATTCCTAAATGCCAATCGAATAATTGTTGTAGCTTGTGGTACATCATGGCATGCTGGGCTGGTAGCAGAGTATATTTTTGAAGATTTGGCTCGCATTCCTGTTGAGGTAGAATATGCCTCTGAATTCAGATATCGTAATCCTGTAATTACCCCTAATGATATTGTTATTGCTATTTCACAATCAGGTGAAACTGCCGATACATTGGCTGCCATAAAACTAGCGAAAGCTAATGGTGCTTTTGTTTTTGGCGTTTGTAACGTTGTAGGATCTTCTATTGCTAGAGAAACAAATGCAGGTGCTTATACACATGCTGGACCCGAAATTGGGGTAGCTTCAACTAAAGCATTCACAACACAAATTACTGTTTTAACACTCATTGCACTAAAATTAGCCAAAGCTAAAGGGTCAATTTCAAACTCGGACTATCGCTACCACCTTCAAGAATTAGAATTAATACCTGATAAAGTTTCGAAAGCTTTAAAATCTGACGAACATATAAAAGCAGTTGCTGATATCTATAAAAATGCTCGAAATTGCCTTTATTTAGGTCGTGGTTATAATTTTCCAGTAGCATTAGAGGGAGCTCTTAAATTAAAAGAAATATCTTATATACATGCTGAAGGTTATCCTGCAGCTGAAATGAAACATGGTCCAATTGCTCTAATTGATGAACAAATGCCTGTTATTGTTATCGCTACAAAAAAAGGTCATTATGAAAAAGTGGTAAGTAATATCCAAGAAATAAAATCTCGTAAAGGTAAAATAATTGGAATTGTTACTGAAGGAGATATAAATGTGAAAGAGTTAGCGGACCACATCATTGAAGTGCCTGAAACACTTGAACCATTATCACCACTACTTACAACTATTCCTTTACAGCTATTATCTTATCATATTGCTGTGATGTTAGGTAAGAATGTAGATCAACCAAGAAATCTTGCAAAATCTGTAACCGTAGAATAAAAGGTTTTATTCAAAAAATTATCATTTTATCAATTTTTCTAGTCTTATTTTGTTAATTTATATTATGCACGCATAATTTTTTAAGAAAATTTCATTCAGTTTTCGTAGATTTATATATATTGCTATCATAATAATTAACTAAAACTAAAAAATGAGATCAATTCTTTCAATTCTATTGTTGTTTTGTGGCGCTTTTACATTTGCTCAAACAACAATTTCGGGAACAGTTGTGGATGACAATGAACAACCTGTTCCAGGGGCCAATGTAATAATTGTAGGGACTTCAACAGGAAATATTACCGATTTTGATGGTGGCTTTACAATTACTACAGATTTAACGCCTCCATTTAGCATTCAAGCGAGTAGTGTTGGGTTTGAAACTGCAACACTCGAAGTAACTTCAAGTTCAGATGTAATTAAACTGGTTTTGACTGAAGGAACAGCTCTAGACGAAGTCGTTATTTCTGCTTCAAGAACACCAGAACGCATATTTGAATCACCTGTAACTGTTGAACGTTTTGGTTTAAAAGAAATTAAAAACACCGCTTCAGCCGACTTTTACGACGGTCTAGAAAACTTAAAAGGTGTTGATGTAAACACTAACAGTTTAACTTTTAAATCTATTAATACTAGAGGTTTTGCAACATTTGCTAATAACCGTTTTATGCAATTGGTAGATGGTATGGACAACTCTACACCAGCTTTAAACTTCCCTATTGGAAATTTAGTAGGAATGGTTGAAACTGATGTGTTAAGCGTAGAATTACTACCTGGAGCAGCTTCAGCACTTTACGGAGCCAATGCTTTTAATGGTATTTTATTCATGCGTAGTAAAAATCCGTTTGACTTTGAAGGTATTAGTGGCTACATTAAACAAGGTATTACATCTCAAGATGCAGCTGGTGATAATAGCTATACAGACGTAGGTATTAGAATGGCTCATAAATTTACAGATCATTTTGCTGCCAAAGTTAACTTTGGTTGGTTAAAAGGTACTGATTGGGTTGCTGATAATTATGCTGGTAAGCCAGGAACAGGAGCAACACGTGCTAGTTTAGGATATGATGGTTATAATGTTTTTGGTGATGAGGTTGCAACTAACATACGAGCTGCTTCTGGTGGTCTAGGTATTATCCCTGATGTAACAGTGAGTAGAACAGGTTATAATGAAAGTGACTTAACTGACTATAATGCTGAAAGTATAAAAGCAGATTGGGGATTATATTTAAGACCTTGGGCTAATGATTTTGAAATTGCTTACGTTGGAAAAATTGGAACAGGATCTACAATTTATCAAGGATCTAACCGCTATTACATTAATGGTTTCACGCAACAACAGCATAAAATTGAGGTTAGAAACAATAATTTCTTCTTAAGAGGTTATGTTGTTGCAGACAAAGCTGGTGATTCTTATGACATGACTGTAACTGGTATTCAAATCAACAGAGCATGGAAAAGCGATGAAGATTGGTTTGGTGACTATATAAACACATTTGCTGGAGCGACTTTAGGTGGTGCTACTGAAGAACAAGCACATGCTGCAGCAAGAGCTGCCGCTGAATCTGGAAGATACCTTCCTGGAACTCCAGAGTTTCAAGCTGCTTTTAATCGTAGTATCAACGACCCTGAATTAGCTACAGGTTCAAAATTTCAAGATGCCTCAAAATATTACCATGCCGATGGTAATTACAATTTTAGTCATTTAGTTGACTGGGCTGAAATTCAAGTTGGAGGTTCTTTTAGACAATATAGCCTAAACTCTTCAGGAACTATTTATACGGACTCTGATGGACCTATCGAATATTCTGAATACGGAATTTACACACAAATTCAAAAAGACTTGGAATTATCTGAAAGTATTGATTTAAAATTAACGGGGTCAATTCGTTATGATAAATCAGAATTATTTGATGGTTTTTTATCTCCAAGATTAGCTGCTGGTTTTACGGTCAATGAGAATCACAATATCCGCGGTTCCTTTCAAACTGGATTTAGAAACCCAACGACTCAAGATTTATTTATTGGTTTAGATGCTGGTCCTTATGTATTGATTGGTTCTGCAGAAGCCAATTTAGACCGTTATGTTAGACCATATAGCGTAAATAACCCTGCTCAAGCTAATTCAATAAATCAATCTGCTGGAAATGCATATACCAATTCTTTCTCTAAAGCGTCTGTGGATGCTTATTTAGCCAGTGGTAATACACCTGGAACGAGAGATGCTAGCCTATTGAAAATTGGTAATTCAGAAGTTGTAAAACCTGAACAGGTAACTTCATTCGAAGTAGGTTATCGTGGAAAATTAAATCGTTTAATTGTTGATGCTAGTGTATATTATAACTCTTACAAGAATTTTATATCCAATGAAAGTGTTATTGCACCATTATATGGTCAAGTAGGTGATAATAGTTTGTCTATTGATGCTATTAATTTTGATGACACTCAAGAATATCAAACTTATACTAATTCTGATGCTAATGTAAATTCTTACGGCGCATCTATTGGACTAACAACCAAAGTGTTAGGAGATTTTGATTTAGGTGCGAATTATACCTTTGCTAAACAGGATTTTGATCAAGCAGCAGATCCTGATTTTAGAACAAGTTTTAATACACCTGAGCACAAAGTAAAATTGAGTTTTGGAAATACGGATCTCTTCAAGAATTTTGGATTTAATGTAGCATGGAGATGGAGTGATGCTTATTTCTGGCAAGCCACTTTTGGTGATGGTGATATTCCAGCTTATCATACACTTGATGCTCAATTAAGTTATACCATCCCTAAACTAAAATCTGTAATCAAAGTTGGTGCAACCAATATGTTAGGCGATGAATATTTTACCGCCATTGGTACTGGATATATTGGATCTATGTATTATGCATCAATAGTAATCAATAATTTATAAGAACATGAAAAAGATAATTATGAACACAAAATATTTATGGTTGCTGGTAATCTTATTAGGTTTTACAGCATGTGAAAGCGATGATGACTCAACAAGTGCCATTGAACCACTTCCGCCATTGACAGCTGGTGATGCTAATCTTTCAAACTACGTGTCAATAGGAGCATCATTTACAGCAGGATATACAGATGGCGCCCTATTTATTGCCGGACAAAATAACTCGTTCCCGAATATCTTATCACAACAATTCTCACTTGCAGGAGGTGGTAGTTTTACACAACCTCTTATGAATGATAATACTGGAGGTATGGTTGCAGGTGCGGTTCCAGTCGCTGCTTATAGATTGGTATTTAATGGTGAAGGTCCTGAACGCCTAAATGAGTTTTTACAAGATATAGGAGCTCCTGTACCACCAATCACAACAGATGCTACCGTAAATTTGGGAAGTACTTTCAACAATGTTGGTGTGCCGGGCGCAAAAAGTTTTCATTTGGTAACACCAGGATATGGCTCTTTAAATCCATATTTTGGGAGAATGGCGTCTTCAGCTGGTGCTACTATGCTGGGTGATGCAGCTAATCAAAACCCAACATTTTTCACCTTGTCTGAAATTGGAGGTAATGATGTTTTGGCTTATGCAACTTCAGGGGGTGTTGGTGTTGATCAAACTGGAAATTTTAACCCAGCAACATATGGCTTTAATGATATAACCGACCCAACAGTATTTGGTCAAATTTTTACAACAATTGTAGATCAGCTTACTGCAAATGGTGCGCAAGGTGTTCTGGCAAATGTACCTTACATTACCAATTTACCTTACTTTACCACAGTGCCTTTCAATCCAGTACCTTTAGATGCTGCCACAGCTGGTGCAGTAAATAATGCCTACGCCCAGTACAATGGTGGACTACAATTAGCAGTTGCAGGTGGATTAATTTCAGCTGATGAGGCTGAATATAGAACAATAATGTTTGAGGCATCTGAAACCAATGCTGTTGTTATAGAAGACGAAGATCTTACTGATTTATCTGGATTAGGTTTACCTAATTACAGACAAGCTACTGCTGAAGATTTATTGGTATTGCCTTCATCATCGTTTATTGGCACAGAAGCTATACCCGGAAATCCATTAACCGTGAATGGGGTAGCTATACCTTTAGGAGATCAATGGGTTTTGACGCCTGAAGAACAGATGAGTGTCCTAAATGCTACTGATGCATACAATGCAGCTATACAGTCTGTTGCTTCCTCAAAAGGGTTACCTGTAGTTGATTTCAAAGGAATTTTAGAAGAAGCATCAACTACTGGAATTTCTTATGGCAATTTTATTCTAACCACTGATTTAGTTCTTGGAGGTTTAGTTAGTTTAGATGGTATACATTTAACAGCTAGAGGGTACGCAGTTATGGCTAATGAGTTTATGAAGGTAATTGATGACTCTTATGGATCAAACTTTGAGGCTTCTGGAAATTTTGTAGATGTTGGTCAATACCCAACAAATTATTCGCCTACCCTTCAATAAATTAGACGAAATTAAAAATTTAAAATGCCCTTGTTGAGAGGGCATTTTTTTATACCTAAAAATCCCCACAAAATTGCTTTAGTTTTTAAATTAAAATAATATCTTTGCAGCGCGAAAAACGAGGTGTTTTTTCGGATTAAAAATTTAGCAAAATAAAAACAGATAAGTAATGTCAAAAGTTACAGGTAAAGTTGCGCAAATAGTAGGCCCGGTTATCGATGTTGAATTCGGTGCTGGCGCTGAACTTCCAAAAATTTACGATTCATTAGAAATTAAAAGACCTGACGGTTCTATTTTAGTATTAGAAGTACAATCTCACATTGGTGAAGATACAGTTCGTACTATTGCTATGGACTCGTCAGATGGTTTATCTAGAGGAACAGAAGTAGTTGCTACTGGTGCGCCTATTCAAATGCCAATTGGTGAAGATGTTTATGGACGTTTATTTAATGTAATTGGAGATGCCATTGATGGTATTGGTGATTTACCTAAAGCTGGAGACGCTGGTTTGCCAATTCACAGAGATGCACCAAAATTTGAAGACTTATCAACGTCTACAGAAGTTTTATTTACAGGTATTAAAGTAATTGATTTAATTGAGCCCTATGCAAAAGGTGGTAAAATTGGATTATTTGGTGGTGCTGGTGTAGGTAAAACAGTATTGATTCAGGAGTTAATTAATAATATTGCAAAAGGTCACGGTGGTTTATCGGTATTTGCTGGTGTAGGTGAAAGAACGCGTGAAGGAAATGACCTTTTGAGAGAAATGTTAGAATCAGGAATTATCCGTTATGGCGATGATTTCATGCATTCTATGGAAGAAGGTGGATGGGATTTATCTAAAGTTGATAAATCTAAAATGAAAGAATCTAAAGCAACGTTTGTATTCGGACAAATGAACGAACCTCCTGGAGCGCGTGCGCGTGTTGCCTTATCTGGTTTAACGATTGCAGAATATTTCCGTGATGGTGCTGGCGAAGGTCAAGGAAAAGATGTATTATTCTTCGTAGATAATATTTTCCGTTTTACACAAGCTGGTTCAGAGGTGTCTGCACTATTAGGTCGTATGCCTTCTGCCGTAGGTTACCAACCAACATTAGCAACCGAAATGGGTGCTATGCAAGAGCGTATTACCTCAACTAAAAGAGGTTCTATTACATCGGTACAAGCGGTTTACGTACCTGCGGATGATTTAACAGATCCTGCTCCTGCAACAACATTTGCCCACTTAGACGCAACAACAGTATTGTCTCGTAAAATTGCCGAGTTAGGTATATATCCAGCGGTAGATCCATTAGATTCTACTTCAAGAATTTTGGCTGCAGATATTTTAGGTAATGAACATTACGATTGTGCAACTCGTGTTAAAGAGTTGTTACAACGCTATAAAGAACTACAGGATATTATTGCCATTCTTGGTATGGAAGAATTATCAGAAGAAGATAAAATGGCTGTAAACCGTGCAAGACGTGTACAACGTTTCTTATCACAACCTTTCCACGTAGCAGAACAATTTACAGGTATCCCTGGTGTGTTAGTTGATATTAAAGAGACTATCAAAGGATTTAACATGATTATGGATGGTGAATTAGATCACTTACCAGAAGCAGCGTTTAACCTTAAAGGTACTATTGAAGAAGCTATTGAAGCTGGAGAGAAAATGTTAGCCGAAGCGTAAAACTAGTAGGCAGTTTTCAGTTACAGTTTGCATTTATGCTCTGAATACCGAATACTGAATACCAAATACTGAATGACTATGTATTTAGAAATTGTATCACCAGAATTAACTTTATTTAGCGGAGAAGTAACTAGTATAGCCGTTCCTGGTGTTAATGGTGAATTCCAAATGTTAAAAGATCACGCTCCTATTGTGTCTTTATTAAAAGCAGGTAACGTTAAGATATATGGTAACATTACTTTAGAAGAAGAGGTTCAAGACCAGTTTTCAAAAGGAGATGATAATGGTATTTGGTTAGCTATAAATTCAGGTACTTTAGAGATGAAAGACAATAAAGTTATTGTTTTAGCTGATTAAAATTTAGGTTAAAATACTATAAATGAAATAATTATAAGCCTCTCAAATATGAGAGGCTTATTTTTTTTACTTATATTTACTGCGTTATCAATATCCCAAATCTTGATTTCAATGAAAAAAACACTACTATCTCTATTTCTTATGTTGGCTGCTATGTCTTACTCCCAAGACAAATGGCAACAAATGATGTTCGATAAAGACGCAAATTTTTACGACATTAAAGCCGATTTTGAGCGCTACTACAGCAATATAGTATCCAATTCAAGAGAACTTCCAAAAGGTAAAGGTATCAAGCAGTTTAAACGCTGGGAATATTATTGGGAAAGTCGCGTTGATGAGAATGGAAACTTTCCTAATAATGGGTATTTACTTGAAGAAATCAACCGTTACAGAGATTATCATTCAAATAATCAAAGATATACCACTGGTTCAGGTAACTGGGAAATTGTTGGGCCAGTAAGTCTGCCTAATAATGGTACTGGACAACTAAATGGTAATGGTCGAATAAATTGTATTGCTTTTCACCCAACAGATGCGAATACCATTTATGTTGGGGCTCCATCAGGTGGTTTTTGGAAAACAACTGATGGCGGGAACACTTGGATAGACCATTTAAATGGCCTAGTTCGTCTTGGCATATCGAGCATCGTAATTAATCCATCCAACCCTGATATTATTTATATTGGAACAGGTGATCGAGATGGTGGTGATGCACCAGGTTATGGTGTTTGGCGTAGTACCGATGGTGGAGTTACTTGGGCTTCTAGAAATTCAGGAATGGGTAATCGTACGGTTTATGAGATTATTATGGATCCTTCAGACTCAAATATTATGGTAGCTTCTACTTCCGGCAATCGTATTTATAAAACAACTAATGGAGGTGCTAGTTGGAGTGCAACATCAATTGGTCAAAATGCCAAAGACATTGCTTATCATCCAACAAACTCAAATATAGTATATGCTTCTGGCACATTATTTCATAAATCAACTGATGGAGGTAGTTCATTTACACAAATAACCAGTGGTGTCCCTAGTTCAGTTCAACGAATTGCATTAGCAGTCTCTGTAGATGAACCTGATTGGGTTTATCTTTTAGCAGGTGATGGTAACGGATTAGTGGGAGTTTACCGTTCAACTGATAGTGGAACTTCATTTTCAACGAGATCAACAACGCCTAATATTTTAGGATGGAATACAGATGGATCAGGTACTGGAAGTCAAGCATGGTATGATTTGGTTATCGCTGCAGATCCTACGGATGCCAATACTATTTATACTGGAGGAGTTAACTTATGGAGATCGACTGATGGAGGTGCAAATATGAGTTGTGTATCCTATTGGGTTGGAGCAAGTGGATCAATTGATGGAGTGCACGCCGACCAACACGCATTGGAATTTTCCCCACATGATAATAATCTTTTTAATGGTAATGATGGAGGCGTTTATTATTCTGCTAATAATGGCACAAATTGGACCGATATTAGTAGTGGTTTAGCAATTGCCCAAATTTATAAAATCGGTGTATCTCAAACAGCCGCTGAATTAGTAATAAATGGTTATCAAGATAACGGTACAGCAATAAGCCGTAGCGATACTTTTATCACCGAAATTGGTGGAGATGGCATGGAGTGTATTATTGATCCCACTGATGAGAATTACATGTATGGTGCACTATATTATGGTGATATTAGAAGATCTACTAATAACGGTAGCAGTTTTTCTGCAATAACGACAGGTATTACAGAAACTGGTGGCTGGGTTACTCCTTATAAGTTAGATCCAAATAATGCGAATAGGATGTTTGCAGGGTATGATAATATTTGGAGAAATGATGCTGTAAAAACTGGAACAACTTGGACGCAAATTTCAAGTTTTGGAGGCACAAGCAATATTCGTGATTTGGCAATTGCTCCCTCGAATAGTGATGTTATTTATGTTTCTCGTTACGATAATAGCTTTCGCAGAACAAATAATGCAACCAGTGGCTCTCCAACTTGGACAAATTTAACAGGTAATTTACCCGTTGCCAACGAACCTATTGATATTGAAATAGACCCTAATGACCCAACTCATTTGTTTATTGCATTAAACAATAATATTTACGAATCTAATGATAGTGGAAATAGTTGGTCTGATATTTCAGGAACTCTTCCAAACATATCGCTAAACAGCATCATTATAGATGAAACAAGCCCTGTTGACGGTATGTATGTAGGTATGGATGTAGGAATTTATTATAAGGACAGTAGTTTATCTGATTGGGTATCCTATTCAAATGGTTTTCCTAATTTAGAGGTTACTGAATTAGAAATTCATTATGGAACTGATTGTAAAGGTAAAATCTATGCAGCAACCTATGGTCAAGGATTATGGATTAGTGATTTAAAAGATCCAGGTAACGTGGCTCCAATAGCCTGTTTTGAAGCTAGTACTACTGATGGCTGTGTTGGCAATGAGTTTACATTAACAGATAATTCAGATTATAGTCCAACCTCATGGTCCTGGACAATAACTCCTAACACATTTTCATATATAAACAGTACTACAGCTACATCACAAAATCCTGAAGTTACGTTTAATAATGCAGGAGCATATACAATAGCATTGACCGTAACAAACGCATATGGTTCGGATACTGAAACTAAAACTGCCTATATTACTATTTCCAATGGAACGTTGGCGTCTAGTTTTGATGAAGATTTTGAAAGCGAAACTCTTTGTGCTACTACTAATAACTGTGGGTCGACCGTTTGTGGACTTACAGGGCTTTGGACAAATTTAACCAATGGTTCTGATGATGATATTGATTGGCGTATAGATGAAGGAGGCACACCATCAGCCGATACTGGTCCATCAGTAGATTACAATCCTGGTTCCAGTAGTGGAAATTATGCTTATTTAGAAGCTTCAGGTGGTTGTACAAATAATACTGCAATATTAGAAAGTGATTGTATAATTATTGATCAAGCGTATAATTTCACTGTCGGTTATCATATGTATGGGACTGACGTTGGTAGCTTACACATTGATTTATTCAATGATGGTTCTTGGCAAGAGGATATTGTAACTGCAATTTCTGGTAATCAAGGTAATTCTTGGAGTGATTTACTAGTTGACCTTTCAGCTTATGTTGGAAAAACTATAAAAATAAGAGTACGAGGTATTACAGGAAATGGGTGGAGTAGTGATATTGCTATAGATGACATTAAGTTTACAGCATTAGGATGTTCAGTCACAGTTTGGGATGGTAGTTCTTGGAGTAGTGGAGCACCTTCGTTAAGCAAAAGTGTTACTATTAACGGAAATTATGACACTAGCATGCATGGTAGCTTTGAATGTTGTACTTTATTAGTTAATGCGGGTAGAGAAGTTATAATTAATGATTCAGATTATATCTCTATTGATAATAACCTCACAAACAATGGGACTCTAACTATTGAAAATAACGGTTCTCTTATTCAAGTAGATGATAATGCCGTGAATGTTGGCACAATAAATTTTAAACGAACAGCGTCGATAAGACAATTAGACTATGTTTATTGGTCGTCGCCTATTCAAGGATTTGATGTAGCCAATATATCAACAAACACACCAACTGGATTAATTTATAAATGGGATCCTATTGTTGCCAATGCTAATGGAGGTCAAGGTAATTGGATCAATACACCCTCTGAACTAATGGTATCTGGCAAAGGGTATATTGTACGTGGACCAAGCAATTACAACAGCACCCCTCAAGATTTTACTGCAGAA
Organism: Hanstruepera ponticola; assembly: GCF_012931685.1. GTDB lineage: Bacteria > Bacteroidota > Bacteroidia > Flavobacteriales > Flavobacteriaceae > Hanstruepera > Hanstruepera ponticola. The sequence goes on along the minus strand of NZ_JABANC010000001.1, from coordinate 886,510 downwards.
TTTCAAAATGGAAAACCAAATAATGGTTTAATAACTGTCCCTATTTCTCGTGGGAGTCATACTGGTGCAGATTATTCAGGAAATAACGCAGTAACTATTACAAGATTTGATGATAATTGGAATTTGGTTGGTAATCCATACCCTTCAGCAATAAATACGCTTGATTTTTTAAACTTAAATAGTTCAATAATTGAAGGAGCTATAAGAATATGGACACATGGTACATTACCAAGCTCTTCAAACGCAGACTCCTTTTATGGTAATTTTGCTACTAGTTATTCTCCATCTGATTACATAGTTCATAATGGTACTGGGACAGTAAGTGGTCCAAATGGATTTAATGGTCTTATTGCTGGAGGACAAGGGTTTATGGTACTTATGAACGATGGTTCTACCTTAACAGATAATCTCACTTTCAATAATTCGCTTCGTGATAAATCCTATGCTAATAATCAATTTTATAGGTCTTCACAAAATGAAGAACTTGACAGATTGTGGTTAAATTTATCCAATGAAGAAGGTGCTTCAGAAAGAACACTTATTGCTTATCTAAATGAAGCTACTGATTTTAAAGACAGACTTTATGATGCAGTAACCAGAGTAGATGATGGTTCTCAAAAAATTTATTCATTCATTGAAGCTGATAAAATGGCTATTCAAGCTTTTGGATTACCATTCTCTGTTGATGATATCATTCCAATTGGCATTAATATTCCTGTTAATGGGAATTATTACATTTCAATCCATGATGTAGAGGGTCTCTTTACGGAACACGATGTTTATTTACAAGACCTTTTACAAAATACATTTAATAATATTTCTGAAGCGCCCTACATTTTCTATTCTGAATCTGGTGAAATTAATAATCGCTTCGTATTGAGATTCAACGATGCTGCTCTTTCAACCGAAGATATCGAAGTTTTTTCAAACGGTATTACCATAAGCGGAAAAGATAAAATTCATATCCAATCTGTTAAAGAAAATCTGAATCAAGTTGTTGTTTACGATGTGTTAGGAAGAAGGATAACCGATACTAATAATATAAACAATCAATCATTTGAAATAGATTCCATCAAAAAATCTAATGCTATATTATTACTCAAAATTACCTTGAGTAATGAAAAAACGATTTATAAAAAGATTATATTCTAAATAAAAACCCTTCAAGAATAAAACTTGAAGGGTTGTTGTTAAACTGTTTGCGCCTTTAATATTCCTTGCACGCGTTGGGCAAAAAACACTAAATACAAGAAACATAATGCTGCTACCCAATACGAAGGGTGAATTCCAATAATATCTGCAAGTTTTCCTTGTATTGGCGGAATAATAGCACCTCCCAAAATCATCATAATTAAAAAGGATGACCCTTGTGAGGTATATTTTCCTAAGCCTTGAATACTCAAAGCGAAAATGCAAGGCCACATTATTGAGCAAAATAAACCACCACTAATAAAAGCAAATAACGCTAACTGTCCGGTTGTAAATAACCCTATTAAAACAGAAATCGTTCCAAGTAGTCCAAATATTTTTAACGTTAATGCAGGTTTTTCTTTCCCTAAAAAAAAGCCACCTATTTGTATAGCAATACAAAAAGCAAACAAAAATAAACTACTAACATCAAATCCAGATATATAGTTTACAAATAACACCACACCAAATGCTACATAAGGAACTATAATGTACAGCCACGTTTTCCATTTATCTGCAGGATTGAATACAGCAATAGCACCTGCCCAACGCCCTATCATGAGTCCGCCCCAATACAATGAGATTAGTGGTGCTATTTGCGAATCACTCATAGCAGGCATACCCAAAGCATTATAGTCTATACCATTAATTGTTTCGGTTACATACTTTAATAATTCTCCTAAATTACTTTGTATAGTCACTTCCACACCTACATAAGTGAATATAGCCAGCATGCCTAAAACCAATTGCGGATAACGCATAGCACCCCAACCCTCTTGGTTCTTTTTGGCTAGCATATTTGATAATAGTAACACACCAACAACAACAATTAACCCAACTATTGATAATTTTAAGATAAAATCATTATCTGGTGTTCCTTTGTATTGATCAAAAATTAAATAAAAACAAACCGCCAAAAGAATTGTCATTATACTCAAGGCACCAACCGCTTTTGGTGCTTTAATAATTTCTGGATTGGCCTTAGCTTGTGGTAGTTTTTTCGAAAAATAAAACAATGCTGCTGCTGCTAAAAACAAGCCGCCTACAGCCAAATATAAATATTGAACAGTAGATAAGGTAATGGTTTGATTGGCTATCATTTCTTGTAATTCTGAACCGGACTTTGGTGTAGAACCGAATAAGATTAAAGCAATTACAATAGGTCCTATAGTCGTTCCAAAGGAGTTTACGCCTCCTGCCAAATTTAATCGATGTGCTCCTTTTTCTGGATCACCTAATGCAATGGCAAAAGGATTAGCAGCTGTTTGTTGTAACGAAAAACCTAAACCAACTATAAACAACGCTCCTAGTACATAATAAAATACATTAGAATCGCCTGGTTGTGCACCTTCTATGGCTGGAAACATAACTACTGCGCCTAAAGCACTTAATAATAGTCCATAAATAATACCGTTTTTATAACCCCAACTATTCATAATGTCTTTCCCCTTTGTGTTAGATATTACAAATAGAAAGAGTGCCCCAAAGTAATAGGCGCCATAAAAGGCAAAATCGACTAATTGTGATTGAAATTGATCAATCTCAAAATAGGTTTTACAAAATGGAATGAAAACACCATTTGATGCAGCAATAAAGCCCCAAAAGAAAAACACTGTAACCAAAGTATACAGTGCTTGTTTATAGTTTTTCTGTTCAGTCATTTTTTAGTTAGTTAATTTTGACTGTAAGATAGTATTTTTTGATTACTCTCTAATATACTTTTTTAATCACATTGGTTACAATACCCCAAATCACAAATTCGTTTTCTTCTGTTATTTTAATAGGATTATAATTGGCATTTTCAGGTTGTAACCAGACACCATCTTTTTCTACACGTAAGCGTTTTACGGTAAACTCGCCATCAAGAAAGCAAACAGCTATTTTATTGTGTTCAGGTTGTAAACTTCTATCTATGACCAATAAGTCGTTGTCATCCAGGCCTGCATCTATCATACTTTGTCCACTTACGCGCGCATAAAATGTAGCTAACCTATTCTTTACTAGCATATCGTCTAATGACAGGCGTTCTTCTTTAAAATCTTCAGCTGGCGACGGAAATCCTGCCGATATTCCTGTATCGACAAAAAGCGCTCCAGAATCATCTAAAAATTCTGGAATAAAAAAGGTTAATTTTTTGGATTCTTTTACTAGCATTTTACTTTAATTATATCGTTAATATTTGTTGTGTATCTTGGAGACAAACGCTCTTGGCGCATTTTCCATGTGCGTTCTAAATCTTGACTGCCTAATTTAATTTTATCGGCTCGATACTTTTTATTAATATGATCTATAGCAGACATGAGTGGTTTATGTTTAGGGTTTTCATATGCAAACATGTCTAACTGATAATTATCTTTAGGCACTATTCCTGCTACAATAACTCCTGCCCGCTTATACTTAATGCCTGGTTTAAAAATAGTTGTCACTGCCTTTACAGCTTCACTGCTTATTATTAATGATGAATCTGTAGGATATGGTAAACTTATATATCTACTTGCTCTATGTTGTTGTAAGTCTTTTTTATGTCTATCGCTACTCAAACTTACAATAATTACGTGGCAACTGGATTTTTGTTTGCGTAATTTTTCAGCACAACTTGTTGCAAAGGTTGACACACGTTCTTTTATATAATTTACATCATCATACGTGTAATCAAAACTTCTTGTAGTTGCAATGGCGCGTTTATTTTTAGGCTCGTCTAACAATATTTTAGCATTGCCTTCTAAATCTTTTTTCAATTTCCATTCAGTAATTGAAAATGTCTTGCGAACCCAATCATCTGACAATTGTGTGAAATCATAGGCTGTTTTACAACCTTTAGCTTTTAGTCGCTTGCCTAAACGGTAGCCTATTCCCCAAACAGCATCAATCTTTATCCATTTTAAGGCTTTTATACGACTTTCTTCAGAATCAATAACATATACCCCTTTGGTTTCATTAGGAAATTTTCGTGCAATTTTATTAGCTACTTTACTCAAGGCTTTAGTTGGTGCTATACCAACACAAACGGGAACACCTGTCCATTTTAGAATGCGCTTTCGAATTTGAATTCCGTAGTCATTAAAATCATAATTTTCAAAACCTTTAAACTGTAAAAACGCTTCGTCTATACTATATACCTCAACATCTGGCGTGTATTGTTTAAGTATTTCCATAACACGAGAACTCATATCGCCATACAGCGGATAATTAGAAGATAGAACCTGAATATTATTAGCTTTACAAAAACCATCCCACTTAAAAATAGGTGCGCCAAAAGGTAATTCAATAGCTTTGGCTTCATCACTCATTGAAATCACACAGCCATCATTATTGCTCAAAATAGCCACAGGTTTGCCTTGCAAATTAGGATTAAAAACCCGTTCACAAGAGGCATAAAAATTATTACAATCGACTAACGCATACATGTGCATAAAGATAAAACAAAACGGTTTTAAATGTTGTGTGATTATTTATATTTGTTTGAACAAACTTTTTCTTTAAGAAATGAAAACCTTCCCAAAACGACTTACCGAAAAACTTAAAAAACGTGAAGAAGAACATGCTTTGCGACAACTTAATAATCAAGATCAATTAGTAGATTTTTCATCAAATGACTACCTAGGGTTTTCAAAAAACGAAAACATTTTTAACGAAACACATGACTATTTAGTTGGCCATAATATCAAACATAATGGTGCAACTGGTTCGCGATTATTATCTGGTAATCACAATTTATACCATCTTGTAGAAACGGTTTTATGTGAATTTCATCAATCAGAAGCCGCATTAGTATTTAATTCTGGTTACGATGCAAATATTGGATTCTTTTCTTGTGTTCCACAGCGACACGATATCATACTTTACGACGAATATGTTCATGCCTCTATTAGAGATGGTATAAGTATGAGCCATGCCAATGCTTTCAAATTTGGACATAACGATTTAAGTGAATTGGATACATTATTAAAAAAGTATTCAGATTCCGTAATCGATTCCAGTATATCTATCTATGTAGTTACAGAATCTGTGTTTTCAATGGATGGCGACTCGCCTCATTTGGAGACTCTCGCACAACTTTGTACAAATTATCATGCCCACTTAATTATTGATGAAGCTCATGCAGTAGGTGTATTTGGTGATCAAGGGAAAGGGATTGTTCAAAAACTCGAGCTTGAACGCCAAGTATTTGCTAGGATTATAACCTTTGGTAAAGCTTTAGGTGCTCATGGCGCAGCTATTTTAGGTAGCAGTCAATTAAAATCTTATTTAATAAACTTTTCACGTAGTCTTATTTACACAACCGCTCTGCCTCCGCATGCTTTAGCAACTATTAATGCGTCATACCTTGAATTAATTAAAACAGATGCAACAAAAAAACTACATGAAAATATTAATCATTTTATAACTGAAGTCAAAAATCACGATTTAGAGACTTATTTTATTCCTAGTAATTCTGCTATTCATTGCGCTATAATTCCTGGTAACGAAACAATTAAACAAATCGCTCATGAAATTCGTGAAAAAGGATTTAACATAAAACCCATACTATCGCCTACGGTTCCTAATGGCCAAGAGCGCTTACGATTCTGCATTCATAGTTATAATTCTAAACAAGAAATCTCGGAAGTCTTAAAGGTGTTCGCTACTTTTGCACGTGTATGAGTGACATGTTTAAAACCATAGCAAGATTTCAATATTCTTCAGAAGCGCAAATTATAAAAGGTCGTTTAGAAGCCGAAGGTATTGAGGTGTTTCTACAAGATCATTTAACAATCGATACTGATCCGTTGGTTAGTAATGCTATTGGAGGTGTGAAACTAAAAGTTTTAACTCAAGATGTATTGAAAGCTAAACACATTTTAAATTCCATTAACCAATATTCATTGGATGATGATGGCAATCCGATTGTTTGTCCAGAATGTAAAAGTGATAAAATCGAACTATTTTCAACCATTAAAGATGCAAAGGCTTTTTTCGCCTTTATTTTCGGATTTGTATTTGGAACATTACCATTTCATACACGACATAATTATAAATGTGAAAATTGTAAGACCGAGTTTCCTATTAAATGAAAAAACTATTTATAACTGGTATATCAACTGATGTTGGCAAAACCATTGCTTCTGCAATAATTACTGAAGCTTTAGAAGCCGACTATTGGAAGCCCATTCAAGCTGGCGATTTAAATAACTGCGATACTAAAAAAGTACAAAGGCTAGTTTCTAATTCAAAATCAAAGTTCTTTGATAATAGCTTTGCTTTAAACACACCTATGAGTCCGCATGCTGCGGCTGAAATTGATGGATTGAAAATAAATTTATCAGATATAAGTGAACCAAAAACAAAAAACCATTTAGTTATTGAAGGTGCTGGCGGTTTATTAGTTCCTTTTAATAAGAAACAAACCATTTTTGATTTAATACAGCTTGATTATAAAGTGATTGTGGTTTCTAGACACTATTTAGGTAGTATTAATCATACGTTGTTAACGGTTAATCTGTTAAAAGAGAAAGGGTTTGATGTTTCAATAATCTACAGTGGTAATAAACATGAAACAACCGAAGATATCATTCAAAAAATGACTGGAGTAAAAGTCATAGGACGTATAGCTGAAGAACCTTATTTTGATAAAAATGTGGTTAAGGAATATGCCAATCAATTTAAAGTTGAATTAGAAAAATTATAGTTGTCATCGTCACCCTGAACTAGTTTCAGGGTCACACAAAATAATGAAAACAAGTTATGTTTACATATTAACTAATAAATATAGAACAACTTTCTATATTGGTGTAACGGCTAATTTACATAAAAGACTAGAAGAACATTATGATGATACTGCTTCAAAATTCACCAAAAAATATAAAACTAAAGACCTTATTTATTTTGAAACATTTTCTGATATTGAACAAGCTATAGCTAGAGAAAAACAACTTAAGAACTGGCATAAAGAATGGAAGTTGAATTTAGTAAAAACAATTAATCCTACTTTAAAAACATTAGATTACTAACATAAATGAGATGATGAATTTATTCCTGTATCTCACAAACAGATGAGATTCCGAAACAAGTTCGGAATGACGACAGTATAACTATGAGCTTACAAGAACGCGATAAAAAACACCTTTGGCACCCTTTAAAGCAGCATCAGTTACAGCCTGAAAGCATTGCCATTGTAAAAGCCAAAGGCTGCATATTAACAGATGAAAATGGTAATGAATACATTGATGCCATTTCATCTTGGTACACCTGTATGTATGGGCATTGCAACGATTATATTATTGAAAAAACTTATGCTCAAATGCAACAGCTAGACCAAATTATGTTTAGCGATTTTACACATGAGTCAGCTGTTAAATTATCGGAAGAACTCATTAAAATTCTTCCAAAGGGTCAAAATAAAATTTTCTTTAACGACAATGGTTCTACAGCAGTTGAAGCTGGTATAAAAATGGCTTTACAGTATTACTTTAATAAGGGCGAAAAACGGTCAACTTTTATTGCTTTTGAAAACGGTTTTCATGGCGATACCTTTGGAGCCATGAGTGTGTCTGGCTTATCGGTTTACAATGGTCCTTTTGAAGATTTCTTAATTGATGTCATACGTATTCCTACACCCAATGGAGAAAATCACGAGATAATTTTAAACAAACTTAAAGAGATAACTACTAATCATCAAGTAGCTGCATTTATTTACGAACCCTTACTACAAGGTGCGGCAGGTATGACCATTCATGATACCAATGGTTTAAACGACATTTTAAAATTCTTTAAAGAGCAAAACATTCTGACTATTGCCGACGAAGTCATGACTGGATTTGGTAAAACTGGAAAGAATTTTGCTTCAGATTATATTGAGACCAAACCGGATATTATGTGTTTAAGTAAAGCCTTGACTGCTGGATTAATTCCAATGGCTATAACATCATGTACGCAAGATATTTACGATGCCTTTTTAAGTGATAACATGGCTAAAGGTTTTTTTCATTGCCATACCTATTCGGGAAATCCTATAGCCTGTGCCACTGCACTTGCAGGAATAGAACTGTTACAATCTGAAGCTATTCAAAATAATATTAAGGAAATAATTAAGTCACATCGTGCTTTTAATAACACAATCAAGTCGCATCCAAAAGTAAAATCTACAAGACAACTAGGTGTTGTTTATGCGCTAGACCTTGACACTAAAATGGAGCGATATGGTAGTTTACGCGATAAACTATTAAAGTTTTTTATGGAACGTGGTGTCTTTTTAAGACCTTTAGGAAATACTATATACATTCAAGTGCCTTATGTAATTTCAAAGACTGAATTGGAAAAAGTTTATTCTGTAATTATAGAAGCTTTAGATTCCCTCTAAAGATTTATCTAATAAATTGATTTCTTCTTGTGTCTCTTTTATAATGACATAAAGTTCATCATAACTCCAGTCGCCATCATATTTATCGCCTTTTAATACAATAATGCCTTTTCCTTTCTCACCTTTAATTGGAATCTTTAAATCCGCATGTCCTGTATTATTCTTTAAGGAAATATCGCCTTTAAACATTCCGTCTGACTGAATATCTTCACCAAGCAAAGCAACCACTTCTGTGTTATTATTTGCCAATTCAATAGCATATGTATATGGTGTGCTGTTTTTTAAAGCTTTACTAACTCCAAAAATAGCTGCACCAACTCCAAACACAAATAGTAAAATTACAGTTAAACAGCCTCCTACTGGAATGACCCATGGCCAATTTCTTGCGAACCAACTCTTTTGTTTTACTGTTTCCATATTTCTTGGCTTTATTAAATATAAGTATTTAGAAATTAGCTTTTGTTACATTTCAATAAAACTTACTTTTGTCAAAAGCTTTTTTTCTTGCAAAAACCCATATCCATTATTGCGCTTCAGTCCATTTCTCCACTAGGAAAATCACCAGAGGAAAGTTGGCAATCCTATCAAAATAATCAACATTATTTTTCTGAAGAAAAAGGGAATTTAGTTGCGCGCTTGGCAAAGGAATCTCAAGAAGAAATTAATAAGTTACGATTATCTGATAGTAAATATAAATCATTGGATGACAGTGTTCTTTTTGCCATTTATTGTTCTCGAAAAGCTGTTGAACAAGCGCATTGGAAAGCTTCAGATAATTTCGGGATTAATATAGGTTCTTCACGTGGAGCTACCACACTATTCGAAAATTATTATAAAGAGTTTCTAGATAAAGAGAAAACACAACCATTAAGTTCGCCAACAACTACATTGGGAAATATTTCATCGTGGGTTGCCCACGATTTGCAAACACAAGGTCCTGAAATTAGTCATTCTATTACCTGCTCAACAGCCTTGCACGCCATGCTTAATGGTGTTGCTTGGATAAACGCTGGTATGTGTGAAAAATTTTTAGTAGGTGGAAGTGAAGCTCCAATAACGCCTTTTACAATAGCACAAATGCAAGCCCTGAAAATTTATGCAAAAAAATCTACCGACTTTCCCTGTCTAGCATTAGATCCTCACAAAAAAAGAAATACCATGATTCTAGGTGAAGGCGCATCCATGGCTTGTTTAGAATCAGGAAACTCGCTGCATGCTTTAGCTAAAATAATTGGTATAGGTTATGCTACCGAAGTTTTAGAACATAACGCTTCATTATCTGCAGATGCTCTTTGTTTTCAACGTTCTATGTCAATGGCAATTGGTGATTTTTATCCAAATGATATTGATATTATAATTACTCATACACCAGGAACAATTAAAGGCGACAAAGCAGAAGTTAATGCTATACAAAAAATATTTTGTAACAAAATTCCTTCATTGACTACTAATAAGTGGAAGGTTGGACATACACTAGGCGCTTCAGGTATGTTGAGCATAGAAATGGCAATTCACATGTTAAATAAACAGCAATTCCTTTCTGTTCCTTTTATTGAAAGTACTATACCACAATCCATTAACAAAATACTAGTCAATGCTGTTGGATTTGGAGGCAATGCAGTAAGCATTTTACTTTCAAAATAAATATTGTATGACAATGATAAAGGTCATATATTTCATAAACTTTTAAAACTTCAACACGATGCTAGAATGGTTTTCAAATTTAGAATTCTTTCCTAAAATTTATTGGAGCATTGCTTTAGTAGGCTCTTTAATTTTAGTTATTACATTAATCTTAACGTTTATTGGTGGTGATGTTGATGACATAGGCGATGTTGACACAGATATTGAAAGCGATACTGGAATTGGCTTTCAGTTTATCACCTTTAAAAATCTTGTTGGGTTTTTTACAATCTTTGGATGGAGTGGTATTGCATGTATAGACGCAGGCTTAACTAAACCCATTACAATTATTATTTCAATTATATGTGGACTCATCATGATGACCATCATGGCTGCCATGTTTTATTATATGCGAAAACTTAATGATAGTGGCACTTTAGATTTTAACAACGCCAAGAATGCCGTTGGGGAAGTGTATTTAACCATTGGAGCCAACCGAAGTAAAATGGGCAAAGCCCATGTGCGAATTCAAGGTGCTTTGCGTGAGCTTGAAGCATTAACAGATTCTGAAATAGATTTAAAATCAGGAACCGTTATTAAGGTTAAAGATGTAACCGATAACGGAATATTAATCGTAGAACCATTAAATAAATAATACTTATGTTACTAATAACTCAAGAAGCCTTCGATTTGGGCTTGCCTATGGCACTCATTTTTGGTGTGCTGTTTATATTCATCTTTTTAATTGTATTAATCAGGCGTTACAAGCGTTGCCCTTCAGACCGTATTTTAGTTGTATATGGAAAAGTAGGTGGTGGTCAATCTGCTAAATGTATTCATGGTGGTGCAGCTTTTATTTTACCGGTTATTCAAGATTATGAATTTTTAGACTTAACGCCTATTTCTATAGAGGTTAACTTGATCAATGCCTTAAGTAAACAAAATATTCGTGTAAATGTACCATCACGATTTACAATTGGTGTTTCTACAGAGCCTGGTGTGATGCAAAATGCTGCCGAACGTTTGTTGGGACTTGCTTTACCAGATATTCAAGAGCTTGCCAAAGAAATTATTTTTGGTCAACTACGTTTAGTTGTTGCATCAATGGATATAGAAGAAATTAATAATGATCGTGACAAGTTCCTTACCAATATCTCGCAAAGTGTTGAAACCGAATTAAAAAAAGTAGGTTTAAAATTAATCAACGTAAATATTACCGATATTGTTGATGAATCCGGTTATATTGAGGCTTTGGGAAAAGAAGCTGCTGCGCATGCTATTAATGCGGCTCGTAAATCGGTTGCTGAAAAAAATAGAGATGGATCTATTGGTGAAGCTAATGCTGTACAAGATGAACGTACGCAGGTAGCTGCTGCTAATGCTCAAGCCGTTGAGGGTGAAAACACGGCAAAAATTGCAGTTGCGAATTCAGATTCTTTAAGACGTCAACGTGAAGCAGAAGCGGAACGTGTTGCAATAGCATCAGAAAAGGTTCAAAGTGCAAAAGCTTTAGAAGAGTCTTATGCTGCTGAAAAAGAGGCAGAAACAGCAAGAGCAGAACGTGAACGCTCATCCCAAATGGCTGATATTATCGTACCTGCAGAAATTGATAAGAAAAAAGTTGAAATAGATGCCGAAGCTGAAGCCGAGCAAATTAGACGTCGCGCTAAAGGTGAAGCAGATGCCATTCTCTTTAAAGCTCAAGCTGAAGCTCAAGGTATTTATGAGGTACTAACCAAGCAAGCAGCTGGTCTTGATCAAATTGTAAAGGCAGCTGGTAATAATTCTAAAGATGCTGTGTTACTTTTAATTGCGGATAAATTACCAGAGCTAGTCAAAATGCAATCTGAAGCTATTAAAAACATTAAGATTGATAAAGTGACTGTTTGGGAAAACGGGAATGGTAAAGATGGTAAATCGTCAACGGCCAATTTCTTATCAGGCATGTACAAATCGGTTCCACCATTACAAGAAATGTTTAATATGGCTGGTATGGAATTACCTGAATATTTAAAAGGCAAAAAGCCTGACGATTTAGAAAAGTCATCAACTGAAGATGTTGATAATTCCGAGGATAAATAATAGAACGAAAATTCCGCAGTAGCTGCGGAATTTTCTACTTTTACAACTTTAATATGACTATGAGTAATACAAGACACAATTGGACAAAAGAAGAAATTCTAGATATTTATAACAAACCCTTTATGGAACTGCTTTATGAAGCAGCGACTGTACATAGAAAATACCATGACCCAAATACAGTTCAAGTGTCCACATTGCTATCAATAAAAACAGGAGGTTGTCCTGAAGATTGTGGCTATTGCCCTCAAGCAGCGCGTTACCACACAGATGTTGAAGGTAACGACCTAATGTCTGTTCAACAGGTGAAAGCACAAGCGCTTCGCGCCAAAGCTTCAGGAAGCTCCCGTGTGTGTATGGGTGCCGCTTGGCGAAATGTGAAAGACGGTCAAGAATTTGATGATGTTTTAGAAATGGTGCGTACTATTAATAAACTAGACATGGAAGTTTGTTGTACATTAGGTATGCTTACAGAAAATCAGGCACATAGATTAGCCGAAGCAGGCTTATATGCTTATAATCATAATTTAGATTCTTCAGAAGAATATTATAAAGAAGTCATTTCAACACGTGGTTTTGAAGATCGCCTCCAAACCATTGATAATGTGAGAAAAACGAATGTAACCGTTTGCTCTGGTGGCATTATTGGAATGGGTGAAAAAACAGAAGATAGAGCAGGTATGCTTGTTGCTTTAGCAACTTTAAATCCGCAACCAGAGTCAGTGCCTATTAACGCCTTGGTCGCAGTAGATGGTACACCTCTTGAAGATCAAGAACCAGTTTCTATTTGGGATATGGTTCGTATGGTTGCTACCACACGCATTGTGATGCCTGAAACTCAAGTACGGTTAAGTGCTGGTAGAACACAAATGAGTCGTGAAGGCCAGGCTATGTGTTTCTTTGCTGGAGCCAATTCTATTTTTGCTGGTGATAAATTATTAACCACACCAAATCCAGACGTGAATGAAGATATGGAGATGTTTAAAATGCTTGGACTGAATCCGCAGAAGCCATTCATCAAAAAAATGCAGCCAAATACAGTTGAGGCTGAAGATTCAAAATTTCAAGATTTAGGTGAAAAACCTAAGTGGTCAAGACCAGAACATAAAATTGAAAGAAACGAAGAAGCAAAAGAAAAAGTCAAAACTTTGCGATAGTTTTTATTGAATGCTTAAGATATTAAGTATTTCTTTTCTATTTAATTAAATTTGACAATTAATACTATAACCACCTTGGCATTAAACCTTCAAGATATTCCTCGCGTAAAAACAATTTCCAAGGAGGATTTTATTAAGAATTATTACAAGCCACAAAAACCTGTAGTTATTGAGGAACTTACCTTCAATTGGCCGGCCTTTTCAAAATGGAGTTTAGACTATATGAATGGTGTTGCAGGTCATAAAACTGTTCCGTTATACGATGACAGACCTGTAGACTACAAGGAAGGTTTTAATGAAGCTCATGCCAAAATGAAGATGAGTGATTATATTGACTTACTTAAATCTAAACCAACTAAATATCGTATTTTCCTCTGGAACATACTAAAAGAAGTACCTGAACTTCAGCAAGACTATAGATTTCCTGAATTGGGATTAAAATTTATTAAAGGACTTCCTATGTTGTTTTTTGGAGGAAAAGACTCGCATACCTTCATGCATTACGATATTGATTTAGCAAATATCTTCCATTTTCATTTTCAAGGTGAAAAAGAAATTATCTTGTTTGACCAAAATCAGAATGATTTTTTATACAAAGTACCTCACGCACTGATTACCAGAGAGGATATTAATTTTTCAGATCCAGATTTAAAAAAATGGCCAGCTCTAAAACGTGCAAAAGGTTACAAAACTATTCTAAAACACGGCGAAACGCTTTATATGCCAGAAGGCTACTGGCATTATATGAAATATAAAACTCCTGGTTTTTCAATGAGTTTAAGATCCATTCCAAAAAATCCAAAAAATCTTGGTAGAGCAGTTTACAATGTTTTTTTTATGAGAAATTTTGACAATTTAATGCGCAGAATAAAAGGACAAAAGTGGATTGACTGGAAAAATGAACAAGCAATTTTAAGAACTAACAAATACATTTTATAGTATCTTTGTCACTTAAAAAATAAAACAAATGAAAAATTTATTATTTATAGTTTTAGTGCTTACCGTTTCTTTTGCAAATGCTCAAGCTTTTTCAGGAAAAGGTGATCAAAAATTACAAATTGGTGCCAATTTCCAAAACAATGCAACCGGACTCAACATGAGTTTTGACTATGGTTTAGGCGATAATATTTCAATTGGTGTTTCATCAACCTATGCACTTGGTATTTCAGGTGACTTAAAAGATGACGTTTATGTTGGAGGACAAAAAGTTGTCGAGAAAGCAGATTTTACTGATCGTTTTGATCTTAAAGCTAGGTTTAATGCAAACATTGGAAATGTTTTAAATATTGATGAAAATTTTGATTTATATCCTGGATTGAGTTTTAGTCTAAAGAATTTTGGGGGTCATGTTGGAGCGCGTTACTTCTTTACATCTGGCTTTGGCATATTTACTGAAGCGTTATTCCCAATTGCGAAATACAATACAGATTCCTTAACACCAGCTGAAAAAATAAATAATCAATTTGCTGTAAATGTAGGCGCTGTATTCAATCTTTAATCAGATCTATTTATTTGAGAATCATTTAAGATTTAATCTTGTATAGAGCAGTTTAACGAACTTTTTATTAGCAATTTTTAGACGAAACCTATATAAAAAATCTGTTTATAATTATTTTATTAATTGGTTGGTCGCTTCATAAATCAAATGGCTTTCCCAGCCGCGATATAGTAAATAATCAGCTAGTTTTTTACGTTTTTTCCAAACATTGGTTTCGGTGATTGTGTCCGCTTTTTTTTGAGCCAATTCTTGAAATGTGTTTAAATAATCTGAATCTGAAATATCCTTGAATGCTTCCTTGATATTGTAAGTGCTAATATCTCGTTTTTTTAGTTCCATTTCTATGCGCTTGCGTCCCCATTTTTTTACTCGAAACTTTCCAGAAGTAAACGCTTTAGCAAATCGGGTTTCGTTCAAAAAATCATGCTCCAACAGGTGAACAATTACCAAATCGATGGCTTCTGGAATCATACGCATTTTTATTAACTTTTCTCGTACCTCCTTATGGCAGCGCTCTTGATAAACACAATAGTTTTCAAGCGTTCGCTTAGCTTCCTCTACCGTATATGTTTTAACCTGATTCATGTGCACAATATAGTAACAATTTGTTAACAAGTAAGAAACTGTAAACCATTGTTTTATCCGTCTTTTACCGTATATTTGTAGGCTGCTTTTAAGCGTTAAAAATGAATTTTACATTATGATTAAGAAGTACTCACTAGTATTTTTAACTTTCTTATGTTTTGTAGCCTTTGCTTTTGGGCAGGTTACGGTAATTGATTTTGAAGTTGATGGTGCTGGTTATACCCCATCTGTTACAGATGGAACTGGGATTACGGATGTGTTTAATAGAACTAATTCCCAACTACCAAATGTAACAAATGAGGATGGTTATTATTGGGCCGTTGAGGATTTAGCGGTTACAGACCCTTCAATAAGTCTTGATCAAATTGATGTTTCTGGATCTACTTCATTTACTTTCTCAATTGACATGACGACACCTCATTATGACGATTGGGATGGTGGTGACCAAATGAGGGTTTATTACAGTTTAGATGGAGGCGCACAACAAAATTTGCTTTGGATTGAAAGCGTAGATACTTCTGGAGGTTTTAATGCTCCAGCAGCGATTGATACTGACTTTGATGGTCAAGGTGATTGTGGTATAAATACTACGTTGCCAAGTTTAGTGACAGGGACCTCTTCATCTTGTACAACCTCCTCTAGTAACTTTGCAACTTTCTCATCCTCTACAATCCCGCTTTCTGGAAATTCCACTTTAGATATAACAATAGAGTTTACAGCATTAACAAGTACAGATGAAGGGGTTTATTTTGACAACATTACTATTACAGAAGTTGGCGGTACTCCAACCTATTCTGTAACATATGATGGAAACGGTAGCACAGGAGGAAGTGTTCCTGTTGATGGAAATACATATAATTCTGGTGACACGGTTACAGTTTTAGGAAACACAGGTTCATTAACAAATATATGCAGCACATTTAATGGTTGGAATACGGCAGCTGATGGTTCAGGAACCAGCTATGTCGCTGGAAATACCTTTAGTATAAGCTTAAATACAACATTATATGCTCAATGGTTAGCAACTGGAAATACCGTGACTTTTAATAGTAATGGAGGATCAGGCACAATGCCAGATCAAATAAATTGTGCTCCTACTAATTTAGACACTAACTCGTTTACCTTCTCTGGTTTTACCTTTAACAGTTGGAATACGGCAGCTGATGGCAGTGGTACAACCTATGCTGATGGTTCTGTTTATAATTTTTCTTCTGACATTACATTATATGCCCAATGGGATGTTTTTGTTGGACCATGTGCTAGTGAATCTTTTGTTAATTCAGGAAATAGCAGTTCTTATGGCACTGAAACTTGGACTGGCGATGATGGTATTGATTGGACAGCAACCGATTCAAGAACTGATCAAGACCTTAATGGACAAGAAGCCGTGATGTTAAGAAATGGATCTCTTACGAATGTTACTTCTTTCCCAAACGGATGTGGTGTTATAACGTTTGATTATGCTAGAATTTATACAGGTAATTCCACTTTACAAGTGTGGATAAATGGCATCCAATATGGTGGCGATATTACTGTTAGCAACACCAGTTCATCCACCTTTAGTACAACTGTGAACGTTTCTGGTTTTATAGATGTAGAATTAAGAAATAGTGGCAACAGGACACTCATTAATAATTTAAGTTGGACCTGTTTTTCTTGTAGTTCTCCTAGTGATACTGCATCATTTACAGCAACAAGTGGCTGTACTGGAATAGATTTGAGTTGGGATTTGCCTGCCTGTGCCGATGAAGTTTTAATTGTTGCTAGGCAAACAAATGCCGTAACAGCTTCACCAACTGGAGATGGAACTGCCTACACCGCAGACACACAATTTGGTAATGGTACAGCCATTCTAGCTGGTCAATTCGCTGTTTACAAAGGTACGGGTATTTCTGCAACTATTACTGGCTTATCTAATGGTAACACGTATCATTTTACTATTTTTTCAAGAGTTGGCACTATGTGGAGTACTGGTATTTCTGATTTTGAAACTGCCAATCTGAATGTTGATAATGTAGCCTCTTTTAGTAGTTATAACAGTTGTGGCGATATTGCCCTGACATGGTCACTTCCTGTCTGTTATGATGAGGTTTTAGTAGTGGCTAGGGCCAATAATCCTGTTGCAGCAGGAACGCCAACTGGAGACGGGACTTCCTATACATCAGATCCTAATTTTGCTGGAACTGGCTCTAACCTTTTATCAGGAAAGGTCGTTTTTAAAGGTACAACCCCTCCAGAAACCATAACTGGTCTTACTAATGGTGTTACCTACCATTTTAAAATTTTTACACGGATTGGAACTTCTTGGAGTTCAGGTATAACCTCTTCAGCTACTGCTGTTAGTTCAGGAGGTTCTGGTCCAACAACATTCATCCCTGGTGATTTAGTTTTTGTAGGGTTTGATAGTTACGCTGGTCCATCTACCAACAGAGGAATAGATAGATTTTCCATTTTGAATATGGTCGATATTGGTGTTGGAACTGAATTCACAATGGCTAATTTATTATACGAATACAACGCTCCTGCTGGTATAAGTACTGGAAGATGGTATGATTGTAATGATGATTTTGATGAAGCTGGAGAACCTCCTTATGCTACTTTGCAGTATAACGGTTGTTCCGATATTCCAAAAGGTTCCATTATTTGCCTTGAAACTAATAGTTTTCCTGCCTATATTTCTTCAATCACGGTAAACGGTGTTGATGCTACAAGTGATTTTACTGTACTTGATAATCCATCACACGATAATGATAACCTTGCTGGAAATATTAGCACCTCTAGTCCAGATGCTATTTGGTTAATGCAAGGTACTTTCACTGATGTAAATTCTGAACCTGATGGCCCAGATACAGCAGATTCAGATCCAGATAATTTTAGAACATTTAATGGCGTTGTTTTAGGTGGTTTACAAACCAAAGGAAATTTTCAGCCGTTTTCAGTTGCTGGAAATGCTGGAGGGACTAGAGTATCTAGAATACATCCAGATATTGAATGTGTGTATTTAGAAACTGGTACTACATCAAATGACAGATTTTATGGATATCATAACAACATGACTTCAGGAACACATTATGCATTATTAGCTGATATTACTGATGTATCTGGTAATTGGGTATTACAAAGCGCTAGTTCTGGACAAGAAGGTGATGATATTTCATTCTTATGTAACAGTTCTTATACAATAACTGGATCTGCAAATATAGCCGGTCATTGGATAGGTGGCGTGAGTACTGATTGGTTTGATTGTAAAAACTGGGAAAATTTTTCAGTTCCTAAACGAGATACCAATGTAATTATCGATAATGCCTCAACAACATATTGTGATATTGATCATACCTCGCCTAATGCTGCTAAATATGGCTATGTAGCCGATTGTCAAGATTTAACCATTAGTGATGAAAAACTGAACATTGATTCAGATTTAGATATATTGTATGTTAGGAATGTTACTATTCAAGGAACTGGTTCATTGGATATGAATCATGATGGTGTTGGAACGCCTGGAAGTATTATTTACCTGTATGAAGATTGGACTAATAATATAGATGTCAACGCTTTTGATGAAGGTAATGGTCGTGTAGTATTTGCCGGAGATCCTTTGGATGGACCTCAAGTAATTAATAATAATGTACCTACCAATACCGAAGAATTTTACAATGTTACACTAGACAATAATTTCGATACAAGTACGTCAAACAATCTTCATGCTAATGGAAGCTTAATTGTAGATCCAACTAATACTGTTACAGTATCTGATGGACGTTACATTTATGTAAACAACGACTTTACAAATAATGGTGTGTTTAATATAAACAACAACGGTTCTCTGGTTCAAGGAAGTGACACTGGTATTAATACTGGTAATATTAGCGTGGAAAGATCAGCTTCAGTTGATGCTCAAGACTATGTGTATTGGTCCTCGCCAATCACTAATATGAATGTTAATAATGTTTCACCGAGTTCGCCAACAAACCGTATTTATAAATGGAATCCTACGTTTGCCAATACCAATGGTACTTTTGGCAATTGGGTTTCGGCTGCTGGAGAAACTATGCAAGAAGGTGTAGGCTACATCATTAGAGTACCTAATGGACAAACAGCACCACCTATGCCTGGTGATTTAAATTTCACAGCTAACTTTAATAATGGCATTCCTCATAATGGACCTGTCCCAACTCTTCAAGTCACAAGAGGAGCTATTGCTGGTAACGACGACCAGTGGAATTTAATAGGAAATCCTTATCCTTCGGCTATTGACGCTTATACATTTTTAGATCAAAACAGTAGTGTTCTCGACGGATTTGTTAATCTCTGGACTCATGGCAATCCGCCTACTGGAACTACTGATCCTTTTTATTATGATTTTGGGTCTAATTATTATGAAAGTGATTATTTAACCTATAATGGTATGGGAATGTCTAGTGGACCTGGAGATTTATATATAGCTTCTGGTCAAAGTTTTATGGTTAACATGCTAGAAACTGCCCCATCTCCAAGCAATATTGTGTTTAGTAATACCATGAGAGGTGTTAATCATGATAATTCTCAATTTTATAGATTAAATAATTCTCAAAAAAATAGTAATTATAGAAATGCTGAAAAGCATAGAATTTGGTTAGATCTTATTTCTGAAAACCAACCTGCAAATCGTATTTTAGTTGGTTATGCGCAAGGAGCAACACAGGATCGAGATAGAATGTTTGATGCTATTTCTGATAACCTGAATTTTTATTCTTTGATTGAAAACAAGGCTTTTGTAATTCAAGGGCGAGGTCTTCCTTTTAATGAATCTGACATAATTCCTTTAGGTTTTAAAAGTATTTCACAAGGGAATTATATAATTGCAATTGCTGATTTAGATGGTATGTTTGACCAAAACAATCAAACAATTTATTTGAAAGATCATTTATTAGGAATTACTCACAATTTGAGAACTAATCCTTATAGTTTTGTAACCGAAGAAGGCGTCTTTGATAATCGATTTGAAATCGTATTTAGAGCTAGTGCCTTATCTATAGACGATTTAAATTTTGATTCAAACAACATTAGCATCATTGAACTTGATAACGACTATGTGAAGTTTAAGGTTCATTCCAACAATTTATCAATTAAGAATATTAAAATTATTGATTTAACAGGTAGAGTAGTTTATAACTTGAATGGTCAAAATAATAGTGAAACATTTAATTTATCAAATTTAGGAAGTTCGACTTATGTAGCTAAAATAACTCTTTCAAATAATCACGTTTTTCATAAAAAAGCCATAAAAAAATAAGTTGTTAAAAACTAATTAGTTCAAAGCCTTAATCCTTATTAAGGCTTTTTTTATAAGGTATAATTCAATGACAAGATAAAATTTCTGCCTGGAGATGCGATACCAGATGAATAGGTTTTGTATCGTTGATCTGTAATGTTTTCTAAACCTAAAACAACACGCAAATCACTATTAAACTGATATTGCGTTCTTAAGTTTAAAGTGTACCAAGATGGCGCATAAGGGTTTCCATCGTCATCTTTTGCATACAAATAGTCTTTTTCCTTTTCAGAAGGTGCCAACTGATTATAGGACAATTCACCATTGTAATTAATAAATCCATCAATCATAAATCTGTTTTTATTAAATATAAGATGTGTATTCCCGAAATTCGGGGCTACATGTCTTACTGGCACTTCAATACCATGGTCTTCCTCTGAACCTCCAATAACGTTATATTGAGATGTTAGTTTTAAGTTATTGGAGGCATTTATTTTAAGCCCAAATTCAAAGCCGTAAATCCATGCTTTAGAAGCGTTTTGAATAGCTTGTACATTACTCAATTCTCCATCGTAAATAATTTCTGATTCGCCATTAATGGTATAATCTCTTCGAACCAAAGCGTTGTCCAAAAATGTGTAATATGTGCCTAAATCTATAATAACAACATTTTCAAAATTCAACATTAATCCCAATTCTCCGCCGTAGGCATACTCGGGCTTTAAATTATCATTTGGTACTACAACGGAACCTGGTTCAGAATCAAATACTTTTCCAATGTCATCAATATTCGGTGCCCTAAACGCCGTTGAAGCATTTAACTTCCATTGTATTGTTTTATTTGGTAACCAACTAATTCCTGCTGTCCCAGTTAAAGCTCCAGAATTAATTTTGGTTGAATCAAATGGCAAGTTTAAATACTGATTGTTTTCAGTGAAATCTGCTTTTGCAAAGACCTGATTATACCTTAAGCCTGATTGAAAAATAAATTTTGAAGTAGGTTTGTATTTTAGACTTGTGTAAACAGCTGCCGATTGCCATGTAGAACCATCTGGATATCTTGAAACCGTTGGACTAACTAAATTATTATTGACGTTCTTTTCTTGCCCGCTTGAATTAACTAAATTATAAACATATTCAAATCCATAAAACAATTCCGTTTTAGGGCTTATCTGTTTTTCTAAATCCATATTAAAAGATACGGCATTAACCGCTTCTTCCCTAATATTTTCTATTTCAGATTGAAAATCACGATCATGTCTACTTTCTTTAAAGTTTTGAAAAGCAACAGTAGTTTGTACCTTATCATATAAATTGGAACGACTTCTTAATTTGGTGTATTGAAAATTAGCCATTAACCATTGTTGCGGTCCATAATACCATTCAGCCGAACGTAAATTATCATCTTGATAACGCAATAACCTATCATATCTTGAATAATCTGATGTATGAGAAAAGTATAATCCCAAATCAAGGCTTAAATCTTCTTTGGGTTCATACCTTACTTTTTGCATTAAATTATATTGATTAAATCCTGTTGGCACCTGAACCAAAGGGTTTTCATTAGCTACAATTGTATCAATCCCATCAATAATTTCAACGTATTCAGGTCTTAAATATTCATCTGGCCCATTGCTTCCCATCCTTAAATCATCATAATCGCTGTAACTAATACTAGTTAAAAAAGCCCATTTTTTCAAACCAAAATTCAAATCCACATGTCCTGTTTTTTCAAAATTTGCTGAAGCATACCTAACTGATGTATTTGCTTTAAAATACAAATCATCCTTATATGAAAGTTGAGGTTTTTTAGTATAGAAGCTCATAACGCCTCCTATAGCATCACTTCCGTAAACCACTGATCCAGCACCAAGTGTAATTTCAGTGTTTTGAACTGTAAATGGATCAATAGATATGACATTTTGAAGGTTACCAGATCTAAAAATAGCATTGTTCATCCTTACACCATCAACAGTAATCAAAAGTCTATTGGTTGAAAATCCACGAATCATCGGACTACCACCTCCAAGCTGACTTTTTTGTATAAAAACATTTCCAGTATTCTCTAACAAATCTGCACTTGTCTGTGGATTGGAAAATTGAATATCTTTTGAAGTAAAGTTTATGATTTTTTGTGGTATGTCCCTAGAGTTTTGCTCAAATTTTGATGCTGAAATAACAATTTCATCCAAATCAACTCGACTTGTTAGATACACTATATTATTCGCCCTAACAACTTCAGATTTCAAAATTTTAACCTGAATGTAGGAGCTGTTTTTAAACGTAAGCATTTCATCATTTTCAAATATGTCTAGTGACGCTTCACCATCTATATTTGTTTGAGTTGTCTCATGTTCGCCAACTATGATTACTCCTGCTAAAGGTATATTGGTGTCATTTTCAATGACCTGAACCGTTTGGGAAAAAGCCTGAAAAGAATAAATGGTACTTAAAAATAGAAACAGAAACTTTAATTTCATATTTAAGAATCTCATTGGTTTTTTAGTTGAATACTTGGTTGAAAACGTCCAAGGATTTTGGTTTTTTAAAATATCCTAAATGCAACTCAAAATATACTAACAACATGTTTAAAAAATCGCGTCTTTGTGCTCCATTTAAATGTAACTGATTTAAGGCATCAAATTTCATGCCCAAGAGCTTATTTAAAATAATATTGTTTTGGTCTGAAATAGTATATTTATCAATAACATCTTTTTCAAAAGCACCTATTTGTAAATTAAAAATTGCCTTGGGATTGGTTGTGATTTCTGGATAAAAACCAAGGTATTTAGTAAGCTTCAATAAAAATAATAAATGAAAATTAGAAAAGACTTCCTCCGCATCTAACCATTGCAATGCTGACTCTATGTAATCAAACAACATGGCATTCTTTTCTTCTTCTTTTAGTACTCCGTTTAGGACTTCGGCAATAAATAATGCCATAGCACTCTTTAAAATATTAGTATGAAGTGTTTTGTATATAAAACTTGACTTCACTTCATTAATATATTGCAGAGATTGATTTTGTTTGTAATTCTCTTCTATAAATAATTGAGACAATGGTTGATAATAGGCAATTGTTTGGTTCTTTTTACTCTTAAACGCATTTCGAATCAAATAACTTGAAACACCTCGTTCTTGGGTGTAACATTTTACGATTAAATCATTATCACGATACCTAATTTTAGATAATACAATGACTTTACTTTTGGTTAACATTATCTAACGACCATTACCTTTAATACTTTCGTTTCAAACGTGTCTAAATCAGATAGCATGATTAAATAAACCCCTGAAGAAACCACATTGTTCATTAGGTTTTTTCCATTCCAAAAAGCAACACCTCCATCAATTTCCAAATTATAACCTTTAAATCTTAAATTTGTTCTAGATTGTGCCTCAGCCACCAAATTCCCTTCAATATCTGTTATCTTGATATTCACATTTTCAGATATTCCTTTTATTTTTACTTTTTTGTCTGTTATGTCAAATGTTGGTCGTACTGGGTTTGGATAAACAAATGCGTTTTCTAAACTTTCTTGGGTTTCAGATCCCCCAGCTTTAAAGGAGACCAAACCTCTATCAGTTGCAATATAGATAATACCATTTGACCCATCAATTGAGGTATCAATTACATTGTTTGAAGGTAAAGGAGAATTGTCTTTAGTAAAATGATACAACGTTTGTTGTCCATCAGATGAAAAATAAAATAATCCAGATCCAATTGTGCCAATCCATTTATTATTTGACCCATCTACCTCAATATCAGAAATAGGTTGTTGGAACAACAACTCTTTTGGCACGCCATCCTCTAAAATAATTATTTCTTGAGCTTGTATATTGTCATCAGTAAAAAAATTAGATGTATTGTAAAGCACCCTCAATCCGTTTGTTGTACCAATCCATAATTGATTTCTCTTATCTAGCGCTAAGCCAGTTACTAATGTTGTTGGCATATTTGCATTTTCATCATTGATACTCTTTAAAGAAACTCCTCCATTATTTTCGTTAAAGCCTATAAGACCAAAATTATAACCACCTATCCATTTAGTTCCATTATCATCAACAACAAGCTCTCCATAACCCCATTCACCTTCAAAAGGATCTTGTATTAAGCTTAAAAAATCGAATCGTTGCCATTGATCAGTTGACGGATCGTAAGACTTAAGCGGTTTACCAACTCTACCTGTCATTGTCCATAAAACACCATTTCTATCAAAAGCTGATGCACATTGTCTTATTAGTGGGTATTGAGAATCTCCGGGTTCATTTTCTGGCTCTAAACCACTATTAGAATTGTCATATAATATTGTGGGTGAATCTTCATTAATTTCTAATAAACCATCAACAAATGAACTAATAAATACTTGTGAATTATTAAATGGGTTAATAGCCGTTTTGTTTAAATTTCTCGCACCAAACAAGCTGTCAAAGGGAATATTGACCCAAGATTCTCCATTTAAATGACTGACACCTCTACTAGCTCCAGGAAACCAATTAAATGATATGTTATATTCTCCATAAGTTACCCACAAATTATTAGAGACGGCATCAACGCTAAAGGCACTATTTAACAATGGACCATCTGGATGTATTTCTTCAAATTCAAAAGAATTGAATAATTCTGTCTTAAGAACTCCAAAGCCTTCTGTTCCAATGAAAAGATGACTTCCAATAATTGTCGCTGAAGTGTATTCTGTGTCAAATGGGTCTGAAACATCAACTTGTGACAATAAATTAAAGTCAACATCATAAATAAAAACAGCGTTTATTGTAGTAACCAATAAATAATTATCAACAACTCTTAAATCAATTGGCCTATCATCATATCTTGTTAATAATGTGAACGTATCATTTATTCCTTCAAAAAAACTTCTATCTCCTCGAGTTATAAATATTTTGTTTTCTAGTGATTCTATGGAAAAATAAAAACCTCCTCTTACATTTTCCCAAACTTGGTAATCAATTAGGTTGCCACTAGTTCGTGGCGCTTTCTTTATGCCATTGTTGTTTAGACAAGAAGCATAAATAAAATCATTGTAAATAGCCGTTTGAGTAACTGCTATTTGAGCACCACCATTACCCATAAAGTAAGTGTCTCCAAATTCTAATCGAGTTAGATCATAAACCGAAATACCATAATCTGTAGCGATATAAATAAGACCTTCATACTCATTGAAATGATTGATGTTTTTATCATTTGGTGGTATTGTTGGTTTGTCTAATATATCAACAATAGTTAATACGTTATCATCATTGTCAAAAACAATTTCCATCAAGCCATTTTCATAACCTATAACTAATAGTTGATAGGCTTCACTGTAATGTATTTGCGATATGGTTTCTCCGGATAGTCCATTGATTGTAGATAGCGTTGTGGTTTCCTGGGTTTGAGTATCATACACAAAAACAGCATTTTCTGCTGCTGCATATAATTTATTGTTTCCACTTGACACATCTTTAATATTTAAATACGAAAAATGTCCTTGCCATTCACTTGAAAAATCTTGTGAAAATCCTGTAATTGGAATTATCAAAATTATTAAAATTACTACCCTTTTAATCATACTCATATACATCTACTTTCAAATATATCTAATACTAACGAGTTTAGTAAAGATTTCATATCTAAAAACAAAAAAGCCTTCTAAAATTTAGAAAGCTTTCTAGTATTATTCAAAATCAATAATTAAACAACTCCTTGTGCCAACATAGCATCAGCAACTTTTACAAAGCCAGCAACATTTGCCCCTTTTACATAGTCAACATAACCGTCATCTTGTTTTCCATAAGTTACACAAGATTCATGTATATCATTCATGATTTGATTCAATTTAGTATCAACCTCTTCGCGTGTCCAGTTTAAACGAAGTGAATTTTGACTCATTTCAAGTCCTGATGTAGCAACGCCTCCAGCATTTGATGCCTTTCCAGGAGAAAATAAAACTTTAGCCTTTTGGAAAGCTTCAATAGCATCTGGAGTAGTTGGCATATTAGCACCTTCTGCAACTGCTACAACATTATTATTGATTAACATTTTTGCTTCATCTCCATTTAATTCATTTTGAGTTGCACATGGTAAGGCAATATCACAATTAACAGACCATGGTCTCTCATTGGCATGGAATGTAGCCGTTGCATATTTATCAACATACTCGCTAATTCTTCCTCTTTTTACATTTTTAAGCTCCATAATAAAAGCTAACTTATCTGCATCAATTCCGTCAGTGTCATGAATGTATCCTGAAGAATCAGACATAGTAACAACTTTACCTCCTAATTGAGTAGCTTTTTCACATGCATATTGTGCAACGTTACCAGAACCTGAAATAACCACTGTTTTTCCTTCAAATGAATCACCTTTTGTAGCCAACATATTTTTAGCAAAATACACACAACCATAACCAGTAGCTTCTGGTCTTATTAAAGATCCACCGTAAGACATTCCTTTACCTGTTAAAACACCAGTAAATTCATTTCGGAGTCTTTTATATTGACCAAACATGTAACCAATTTCTCTAGCTCCTACACCAATATCACCAGCAGGAACATCAGTATTAGCTCCAATATGTCTGAACAATTCTGACATGAATGATTGACAAAAACGCATGACTTCATTATCACTCTTGCCTTTTGGATCAAAGTCACTTCCACCTTTTCCGCCTCCCATTGGTAAGGTTGTTAATGAGTTTTTAAATACTTGTTCAAAGCCTAAAAATTTTAAAATACTTAAGTTCACTGATGGGTGAAAACGCAAACCACCTTTATAAGGACCTATAGCCGAATTAAATTCCACTCTATACCCTCTATTAACTTGAGTTTTACCGTTATCATCAACCCAGGGAACTCTAAAAATTATAGTACGTTCTGGCTCTATCATTCTCTCAAGCAACATCTTATCTTGATATTTGGGGTTTGCCTCAATAAACGGAATTACCGTTTCAGCAACTTCGTGAACAGCTTGTAAAAATTCTGGTTCGTGACCATTTATTTTTTTTACAGTATCTAAAAAAGCATTGATTTTGTCCTTCATTTCTTCAGTTTTTAAGAAATATATATAATATTAAAATTTATGGGCACAAATATACATTATCTTTAAAAAAGAATTATCATTTTTTTATTTTTCATAATACATCTAGAAATAATAAATTATTCGTTAATTTGTTACATAAGCAACTGGATTTCAACAATAAATTTGGTAGATAAAGGCGTTTTTATATATTTGTTAACAGTTTGCTCTAAATTATTGAAATTTATACTATGTTCAATTTGAAACAATTAACCGTAGCTTTGGCCTTTATCGCTGGGTTACAATTTGGCTTTTCGCAGCTAGGGTTTTCTCATGAAATTGGTGCCATTGTTGGACCTGTTCAATTCAGATCAGATTTTGGAGTAAGAAATAGCGAAGAAACTAACCTAGGTAATTCAGGTTATGGTATTGGTCTTATTCACTATATTAATTTTGCTTACAGAGCGGATTGTAATTGTTATTCAACAGATACTTATTTTAATGACCATTTCAAATTGCGTAGCGAAATATCGTACAACTCAACCAAACTCGAGCATTTTGGTCAATGGCAAGAACCAAGAGCTGGTTATCAAGATGATGACCGTTTGAGAGGACACACTGGTGAGGCCAACAATTTTGATATTGGTATGCAACTAGAATATTTCCCAAAAAGTATTCGGTCTTTCCAAGCATTTAGTTATCGTATAGCACCCTTTGTAAGTTTAGGAGCTCATTATACGTCGTACAATCCAAAAGCTTATACAACCTATGGCACACAGACTATTGCTGATCACACTAATTTCTGGAGTAAATGGGAACCTGGATCAATCAATCCAGATTCAGGAAGTACTTGGTCTGTAGTAACCAGTATTGGAGCACGTTATAAGCTTACAAAACTATCTGATTTAATGCTGGATTTAAGGTGGCAATATTATTTTAGTGACTGGATAGATGGTTTAAATCATCAATTAGATTCAAACAAGCATAATGATTGGTTAGTTTGGTTAAACTTTGGTTATATATATTATCTAGATTAATCACCATAAAAAAAGAAAGAAAAGCCAAGTTTTAAACTTGGCTTTTTTATTTTAAGACGTTTATGTTATTTATCCGATGGCTTGTTTTAAATCGGCAATTAAATCTTCTTCATCCTCAATTCCTACACTCAAACGAATGAGTGAATCAACGACGCCTGTTTTTTCACGTTCTTTTTTTGGAATACTGGCATGTGTCATACTCGCTGGATGTCCCGCTAAAGATTCAACTCCTCCTAAAGATTCAGCTAGAGTAAATACTTTTAATTTTTCAACAATTTTTATGGCTGCTTCATAATTATTGTCTTTGGTTGTAAACGAAACCATTCCTCCAAATCCATTCATTTGTTCTTTGGCGACTTGATGGTTTAGATGATTTTCAAATCCTGGCCAGTATACTTTTTCAACTTTTGGATGGGAATTTAAGTATAATGCTACAGCCTGTCCGTTTTCGCAATGACGCTGCATACGGATATGTAATGTTTTAATACCTCTTAATACTAAAAAGCTATCCTGTGGACCACAAACCGCACCACTAGCATTTTGAATGAAATACAATCTTTCTGCCAGTTCTTTATCTTTAACAACTAAAGCTCCCATAACAACATCACTATGTCCTCCTAAATACTTTGTAGCTGAATGCATCACAATATCGGCTCCCAAATCTAGTGGTTGTTGTAAATAAGGAGTAGCAAACGTATTATCTACTGCCAATAATAAGTTGTGCTTTTTAGCAATATCTGAACAGGCTTTAATATCTATGATATTCATCATAGGGTTTGTTGGTGTTTCAACCCAAATCAACTTGGTTTTTTCATTTATATAGTTTTCAATATTTGTGGCATTTTCCATACCTACAAAATGAAATATTATACCAAATTTCTTAAATATAGAAGTAAATAACCTGTATGACCCACCGTACAAATCATTAGTTGAAACTACTTCATCTCCTGGTTCTAATAACTTAATTACGGCATCAATAGCAGCTAGACCAGAACCAAAAGCCAACCCAAACTCACCGTTTTCAATACTAGCAAAAGCATTTTCCAGTGCCTGCCTCGTTGGGTTGTGTGTTCGTGAATACTCGAATCCCTTATGTCCTCCTGGCGTACTTTGTGCGTATGTCGATGTTTGATAAATTGGTGGCATCACAGAACCATAAGCAGGATCATGTTTTTGACCACCATGAATTGTTTTCGTATTGAATTTCATAAATAACTATTGTTTTCACAAAGTTATATTTTAATTGGTGTATTTAAATGCAATAATTACCTTTAGTATAATATTAACAAGAAATATATTATGCGAAATTATTATTACATTCTGATTATAATAGTCTCAATGCTGCTGACTTTATCTTGTGCTGAAGATAAAACCAATATTACTTTTAAAGAGGTAAATATTACAACTGATGATAATAGTCTTGTAGAAATCTATGTTCCTAAAGCGATTGGAAATGATAATGTTTCTGAAAAAATAAACACAAAAATAGACGAAGTACTTATAACATCTTTATCAATTGGGGATTCAGAAACCGCAACTTCATCATCAGTTAAAGAAAGTGTTAGTCGGTTTAATAGAGAGTATAAAAACTTTAAAGCAGATTTTCCAGAAAGCCCTATGGTTTGGGAAGCACAAATAGATGGTGAGGTCACCTATCAATCTGATGCCATTATTTCATTGGCAATTACTAACTACCAAAATACGGGAGGCGCACATGGCAATGTTATTGTTACTTTTTTGAATTTTGATACTCAAACTGGAAATTCAATTTCAAACAACGATTTATTTTCAGATTTTACTGCTTTCGAAAATTTGGCAAAAGACCACTTTTTCATGGAAATTTCTGATAAAAAAGAAGATTATTTTGAGCCAGATAATTTTACTCTACCTGCCAATATAGGTTTAAATGACGAAGGCTTAATATTGCTCTACAACACCTATGAAATTGCGCCTTATTCTTCAGGTATTACTGAAATACATATTCCATTTAGTGAAGTAAACGCCCTTTTAAATTACAAATAATTAAATAAATTTCCTGATGGCTAAAATAACACCCAAATGTATGCCTTCATGGTAACAATTAAAATCAATAGCCTCTTCGACATTTGTTAGCCTGCTTTTTGTAGTAACTGTGTATTCATTAAATTGTTGAAATGACTTATTTTTATAGTCTTCTTTTGTTTTTTCAATGGTTGAAAACAACAAGTTATGTATGGCATCAACTTCAGCCTGCGACAAGTCAGACTCTGGTTTAGTTCCTTTTTTAAATCGTTCAATCAAGTCGTCAGAAATCATACAAGGTAACCCAGATAATCTATAAACCAGTAGTTGTTGTGTGACTATGGTATGTGCAATGTTCCAAATAATATTATTGCTAAAGCCTTTAGGGATTTTATTTAATTGCTCAAGCGAATAGTTTTCTAAAAATGATTCTAAAAGTTTTCTGTTCTTAATTGAAATATCAAAAGCCCAATCCATAATTTTAATTTTTGACTAAAATTAACCAAATTCTACTAAAATGAATTTACTTTGCATCATATTTGTTTAGCATGAAAAAAGTATATTATCTCAAAACTTGTAATACTTGTATCCGTATTTTAAAAGAACTTGACTTATCCTCTGATTTCGAGCTTCAGGACATAAAAACTGAACCCATAACTGTAAAGCAATTGGAACAAATGCAAAAACTTTCAGGAAGCTACGAATCCCTTTTTAGTAAGCGTGCCAAACTTTATAAGGAAATGGATTTAAAAAATACCGCACTATCAGAAGCTGACTTTAAACATTATATTCTTGAGCATTATACATTTTTAAGTCGTCCAGTTATCATTATTGATGATCTTATTTTTATTGGTAATTCTAGAAAAACAGTTGAACAGGTTAAAAATACTTTAAGTGGGAAATAACCGAATTTTCGCACTTTTTGCTGCCTTTATGGTTCAGGTTATTTACGGACTCACTTTTACTTTTGCCAACGATGTTATTGATGATGGACATATTAAGCCTTATGGTTTTATATTACTCCGAATAATTGGTGCAACAGCTTTATTTTGGCTATTGAGCTTGTTTACACCTATGGAAAAAGTTGACAGGAAGGATTATTTCAAATTCTTTATAGCCTCAATTTTTGGCATCGCCTTAAACATGCTTACTTTTTTTAAAGGCCTTGAGTTTACAACACCCATTCATGCATCAGTTATTATGACTGTGGTGCCAATTGTTGTTTTGGTGTTATCTGCTATATTTTTAAAAGAACGTATTACTAATTTAAAATTTACTGGAATTCTATTAGGATTTGCAGGTGCTATTATTTTAAGTATTTACGGAAAATCTACTCAAATAGGAGATAATATTTTATTGGGAAATACCTTGGTTTTTATAAACGCCGTTTCATACAGTATTTATTTGATTCTCATCAAAAAAATAACTGATAAATACCATCCGTTTACATTTATTCGTTGGTTGTTTTTATTTGGTTTAATTATGGTTATTCCGTTTGGATATGGCGAACTTTCAGAAGTAGTCTGGACTAATTTTCCACCTTATATTATATTTTCAGTTGTGTTTGTGATTTTAGGTGCAACCTTTGCCACATACTTATTAAATCCACTAGCCTTAAGGCAACTAAAAGCCTCAACCGTAAGCACGTTCTTATATATTCAACCTGTAATTGCTGGTGTTTTTGCTATCATTATGGGAAGTGACACCATTAATTCCATTAAATTGATAGCAGCATCTCTAATCTTTACTGGAGTTTATTTGGTAACTAAAAAACCCAAATTAAAGGTTTAAATCTATTGGCCGTTTTTGGTACTTGCGTGTATCTGCTTTTGTGAGTATTTTAAAATCTTTAGATTTTGGGAAACGGCTTGCACAAGCCATCAACTCATCATTTAAATGGGTTAACTTCCTGGTTTTAAAATTCATCCAGGCGCCAAGCATCTCGCAATGTGCTATATTCTTAGCTCTTTCGTCATAAAAATTATGTTCTATACTAAAAAACATGCCATCACCACTCAAACCTGTAACTTCCAATCCAACAGTTATTGGGTCTCCAATATGTGCCTCCTTAAAGTAATAAATGTGTTCATAAAACACAATAGGTGCTAGTTCATGTTTAGCTATTTCGTGAAGTGAAAATCCAAATTCTTCAAAAAAAGCCATTCGAGTATGACTCATAAAATTCATATAAGACGCATTTGCCAAATGCATATTGGCATCTAAATCATTCCAGCGTATTTCAAATTGTTTAGTAAACATATCCAGTAATTATAAAAGAACAAAAATACAATTTATAACTAGGAACGTATTAAACCGTTTTCTGTTTTCAAAACCTACAGTTTTGGTTACCTTTGTATCACTTTAAACAAGCTTATGATACATTCAATGACAGGATATGGCAAATCTGTTTTACAGTTGCCAACCAAAAAAATAACTATTGAGATAAAATCACTGAATAGCAAAAATCTTGACTTGAATGCTAGAATGCCTTCAATTTACAGAGAAAAGGAATTAAGTCTGCGCAAATTAATTGGCAATCAATTAGAACGTGGAAAAATCGATTTCTCAATTTATGTTGAAATGACAGGCGAAGAAACCACAACACAGCTTAACAAACCTGTTGTTAATCAATACATGAAGCAATTGAAGGAGGTTGTTGATGGTGATAACATCGAGCTCTTAAAAATGGCTGTTAGATTTCCCGATGCACTTAATACAGAGCGCGATGATATTGATGATGATGAATGGAAAGCTATCTTGAATGAAATTGAAGCCGCATTACAACGTATTGAAAAATACCGCTTGGATGAAGGTAAAGTGCTTGAAAATGATTTTCGAAATCGTATTCAAAATATTGATCATTTATTAGAGCAAGTTATCGCTATGGATCCTGAGCGTATTGAAGGTGTACGTGAGCGCTTAAGGAAAGGTGTTGAAGAGCTTAAAGAAAAAGTTGATGAAAACCGCTTTGAACAAGAATTAGTGTTTTACATTGAAAAATTTGATATTACTGAAGAAAAAGTCCGCCTTAAAAATCATTTAGAGTACTTTATAAAATCCTTGGATTCTGCGGATTCTAATGGTAAAAAACTAGGTTTTATAGGCCAAGAAATTGGTAGGGAAATAAATACTATTGGATCTAAAAGCAACTATGCACCTATGCAAAAATTAGTTGTTCAAATGAAAGATGAGCTTGAAAAAATTAAGGAACAGTTATTGAATGTTTTGTAAGTATGAATAAAGGAAAACTCATCGTATTCTCGGCACCTTCAGGATCTGGAAAAACAACCATAGTTAGGCATTTATTGGAAATTGATGCCTTAAATCTGGAATTTTCAATTTCAGCCACATCCCGTGAAAAACGTGGTGAAGAAATTCATGCTAAAGACTACTATTTTTTATCAGCTAAAGAATTTAAAAATAAAATAAAAAACGATGAGTTTTTAGAGTGGGAAGAAGTGTATCGTGATAATTTTTACGGTACTTTAAAAACTGAAGTTGAGCGCATTTGGTCTCTTGGTAAACACGTGATTTTTGATATTGACGTGTCTGGCGGATTACGTATAAAGCGCAAATTCCCGGAACAAACTTTGGCTGTTTTTGTAAAGCCTCCTAGTATTGATGAATTAAAAATCAGGCTTAAAAAGCGTAAAACCGAAAGCGAGGACAAAATAAACATGCGTATTGCAAAAGCCTCTGCTGAATTGGCAACAGCTCCTTTATTTGACGTTGTTATTGAAAATGATAATTTAGAAAAAGCACTCAAAGAAGCCGAAACGCTTGTATCTGAATTTATAAATAGTTAGTGTTTATGAAGGTTGGTTTATACTTTGGAACATTTAATCCTATTCATGTTGGTCATTTAATTATTGCAAACCATCTGGCTGAAAATAGTGATTTAGACCAGATATGGTTGGTTGTCACGCCACAAAGTCCTTTTAAAAAAAAGCAATCCCTCCTGGATAATTACCAGCGTTTAGAAATGGTTTATCGTGCTACAAAAGATTATACCAATCTATATCCAAGTGATATTGAATTTAATCTACCGCAACCTAATTACACTATAAATACATTGGCTTATCTGCAAGAAAAATATCTTGATAAAACTTTTTCACTAATTATGGGAGAGGATAATTTAAAGAGTTTTCATAAGTGGAAAAACTATCAACTCATTCTTGATAATCATGATATATATGTCTATCCGAGAATTTCAGATGGAAAAATTGAAACACAATTTGATCAACATGAAAGAATACATCACGTACAGGCACCAATTATTCAATTATCGTCTACATTTATTAGAAAAGCTATAAAAGCTGGTCAAAATATTAGACCCATGCTTCCAGAACATGTTTGGGAATATGTGGATGAGATGAATTTTTACAAATAAAAAAAGCCAACTCGTTAAAGTTGGCTTTTTTTTATTTAGTTAACTGTTATTTTTCATCTATATAGTAGCATTCAGATTGTGTGGCTTCTACATACATAGCCCAACTATTCCCTCCAAATTCAATGCCTTCTGCCCATGCCGTTTCTTCACCATCAGGTCCCGTTACTACGGCGTGTGCTGCAAAACAATATAAATCATTTAATGATTCTCTATTTATATAATAAACTACCTCATTCACTCCGATACTGTGGCTTGTACCATGTTCGAACTTACCTATTTTAGGGTTTCCTGAACCAGTAGTAGGAATTTCTTGCTCACCACAATTTCCAATACTCATATGGGTTGCATTGATTACCCAATCTTCTTGCGTAGTGTATGTAATTACTAAATCTTCACCTTCAATATCAACACTCACGCTTCCAGCTTGGTCATGCTGTCCTGCTAAAAGCCATAAATAGATGCATGGCTCTTCCGAATCCAGTCGGTTAAACTGATTGCTAAATTCTTCAACTCTAAAATTAGGATCTTTATTGGTTTCTAAATTTTCGTTTAAACTTTCTTCAGTAGTACAATTAATTAATAGGATTGTTAATAGTGCAGTCAAAAATAAATTAAGTTTTTTCATGATTATAGTAGTTTGGGTTGTGAAATCTAAACTACACGTAATCAATTCATTTGCCATAATTTTTCGATGTTTCATTGACTTTTTTCGTTTAAAAAATAAAAACCAGATAAAACACAATTTTTCTTGGATGAAATAAATATGTTACAAAAACGCAGTTATTCTTTGCATTCATTTGTATAAATCCAACACCTATTTTCAATAAAAAAGCCAACTATTAAAGTTGGCTTTATTAAAATATGGTAGTAAATTAATTATTTATCCAAAGCTGGAATTCGCAAAACCTGACCTGGATAAATTAAATCTGGATCTTTAAGCATAGGTTTATTGGCCTCAAAAATTACTGGGTATTTCATAGCATTACCATAATAATTTTTGGCAATTTTCCCCAAAGTATCTCCACTCACTACAGTATGAAATTGTGCTTCAGGCTCCTTATGTTCAACCGTCATTTGGTCATCAACTGTCGCTATGCCATTAGAATTACCAACAACCAAAACCACCTTTTCTTTTGTAGCTTGGTCATAGGCCATACCCTTTACGGTTGCTAAATCACCAGAGATATGAATGTCTAAATTTTCAACTTGTAATTGTAAATCGCTTATGGTTTCTTCAAGCCTGCCTGCTGCAGCTTCTTCTCTTTTCCTTTTTGCTTCAGCAGCATCTGCTGCTGCTTCGGCAGCTTCTTCAGCCGATGTTTTTCCTATTCCAAAAATTTTGGCTCCTGCATCTTTAATAAATGAAAATAATCCCATGATTGTTTATATGTTTTATGTTAATATTGGTAAAGTTCAAAAAATTCTTGTTTAAATCCTATTGCAAAAACTAATTAGTTTAACTCAAAAAAAAAGAAACTGCCTGTTACTAATTTCGCAGACAGTTCCTACCAACCAAAAATCTTAATCTAAACAATAGTTTGTTTTCAACCTTTATTTGAATTTAATCTTGTATCTATTTTGACACCATTCTTTACAAAAGGTCACATACTACTTTAAAAAATTATACACGATTACTTTCACGAGGGTTTTCTTTACGTTCTGACTTAAAATTTCGTTTTTTAGCCTTACTTGATTGCTTACCCTCGGCATTTCTTAAATATTGTATATAGCCGCGTCCTGTAAATTCATAAATGGTACCAGAGGCTATGTGATACAGTTCTATTCTGGCATCATTAAGAACACTTAATTCAAAATGTTCATTTCCAAAATAATCATAATCCAAAGTCAAGGTTTTCAAATACATATTACCTGGAATATTACTCACGCCATAAATTCCTGTGTAATCCCAATATATATTATTTGGGTTTCCAACATTCGTATCTTGTGAACTTCTAAATTCTGAATCATTCCCGCCAGCTAAAAACTGTAAGTAGTTTTCATTATCAAATTCGTTTATAGTACCTGTTGGGCTTGTATATGTTTTTTCCCAAGCTTCATATTCTTGTAAGAAATAATGAATGTTATCATAAAACACAAAATCGTAATCAAAATTGGCACGTTGATAGCCTCTTAAAAAATAAGATGTATCATTATTTGGGTTATACAATTCAATGGTATTATTGTTTATTTGATACACATCAAAGGTTTGGTAACCATCAATAACATGATACACATCTAGAATCATATTATGGGCATCATAACTTCCTACCTGAATACCATATCCATTTCCTTGGCTTCCTATTCCAACTAAATTGTTATTGGCAAATAAGTTTCCGTTTCTAAACGACACTGTAAACGCTATTTGTAAAAACGGCGTTTCACCATAACCTATGGTTTCATTTATATCTACATACCACAACTCATATGAGTTCAATAACTGATTCAATGAAATTGAAGGTGCTGGTTCTGGATTGTATCCATCAACAATTATCTCTTCAGTATAACAAGACGTAAATAGCGTTGCCGATACTGCAAATACTAAAAGTAGTTTTAATGTCTTCATAAGGCTTTCATTTTAAAGTTATTGTTTTAAGAGTTTCAAAACACGTGCCAAAATCAAAACGCTTCTATTGAACAAGAGTTTTTAAAGCGGCTTTTTTTATGTACTTTTGATTTGTAAAAACAAATTACAGTTTATGGACAAACCTTTAAAGTACGCGGTGTTTGGAGCAGGTAGTTGGGCAACAGCTATTGTAAAAATGTTATCGGAAAATTTAGAGGAAGTGGGTTGGTATATGCGAAGTGTTTATACCAAAGAGCACATTTTAAAAGAGTACCATAACCCAAGTTATTTGAGTTCGGTTGAATTTAAGGTTAATCAACTTAAATTAAGTAACAATATCAACGAAATGGCAAACTATGCCGATGTACTGATTTTTGTTATTCCGTCAGCTTTTATGCATGGAGAGCTAGAAAAGCTTACAGCAGATATTAGCGATAAAATTATTGTTTCGGCAGTAAAAGGCATTATTCCTGAGTCTGGTTTATTAGTGGGTGAGCACTTTCATGATATTTATAATATTCCTTTCGAAAATATTGCAGTAATTGCTGGACCTTGTCATGCTGAAGAGGTGGCTTTAGAACGTTTATCGTATTTAACCATTTCTTGTGCTGATGCCGAAAAAGCACAAGCCATTGCTGATGCCTTATCTAGTGACTACATAAAAACCAAAATAAGCGATGACATTATTGGTACTGAATATGCCGTCATGCTAAAAAACATCTATGCTATTGCGGCAGGAATTGCTCATGGTTTAGGCTATGGAGACAACTTTCAGAGTGTGCTAATGAGTAATGCCATTCGTGAAATGAAGCGTTTTATAAAGAAAATGCACAAAATGAAACGCAACATCAACAACTCGGCTTACCTTGGAGATTTATTGGTAACGGGTTACTCGGTGTTTTCCAGAAACCGTATGTTTGGAAACATGATTGGTAAAGGCTATACCGTAAAAAGTGCCATGATGGAAATGAACATGGTTGCCGAAGGTTACTACGCTACAAAAAGTGCACACTTGCTTAACGAGAAAAACAAAAAGAAAACACGCCTGCCTATAATAGATGCTGTTTACAGTATTTTATATGAAGGCAAAGACGCTAAAAAAGTGTTTAAGAAATTAACAGATAAGTTGGATTAACCCATTTGACATTTTCAAAAAAATAGCAGAACTTCGTTTACAGAAGATACAAATCATTGAAACGGATTCGTATCAGAACGTTACCCAACATTTGACCAACCAACAATGAGAAGGAAAAGACTTCAACATCATACAGATATTTTTTGCGATATGTTCGCAGGTTGGAAAATAGTGAACGATATGAAATCTTTGGTTGAATTGGAAAGTGGAATTATTGAATTTGATTTCCTGAATAGAACACAAAAACTCAATAATGCGGAATCGAAAACTGACTTTAATATGTTTTATGAAATTTCGGAATGGTTTGCGGACGATTTAAAAAAGCACAATATTGAAACGGAATTAATTAAAGAAGCAAAAGTAAAGGCTGAATTTAAAGTTGACTTTACTGCTGGGAAAAGCAAGTCTAGGACGAAAGGAATTACTGAATTATATCTGAATTTAAACTCTTGGATTTTAACAGACGAAAAAGAATATAAATCCGAAAAGGAACAAACTCAAGAATTTCACCATATTGAACGGAAAGAAAAAAACGTTGGGTAACAACGTATAAAAATAATGCTTAGTTTAGTGCTAAATCAACGAATAGCCCACTTTTGCTACTTCTGAATTTCCTGCGGAAATTCCTCGCACGCAAAACCGCACTATTCTTATACAAAACCGTAAACGAAACTACTTCACCAAAACCCCTTTTTCCTGCATTAATGGTAAGGTTTGCAGAGCCTTTTTATTTATGGTATTTTTTCTAAAAAGATACGTTTTATCAAACATGGTATTCCCGTCAAAAAAAGTGACTTTAAACTCGTTGTTAAGTCTTAAAACATCTTCTTGTAAGTATTCTATTTTAGCATAGCTGCGTGCTGGTAACATTTTAATAGTGTGACGCATAACAGGCGTAATTTTATCCTGGCTATAACCTTTTGTTACTATTAAAACGGTATCTAAATCTACATCTTTGTTATTAATAATATAGGCATTCCAATCGTGTGTGTGATGTTCTTTATTGAACTCGTTTACAACAGCTACGTGAACGTCTTTAACTACTGGAATGTTAATGTCTTTTTTCATTACGTATTAAAGTGCCGACTTAAACTGCTCTAAAAAACGCACATCATTCTCACTCAACAATCGTATGTCTCCTATTTGATGCAATAGCATGGCAATACGGTCAATACCCATACCAAAAGCAAAACCGGAATAGGTTTTAGAATCTATTCCGCAGTTTTCTAACACATTAGGATCTACCATTCCGCAACCCATAATCTCTAACCAACCTGTTCCTTTAGTTATTCTATAATCCGTTTCTGTTTCTAATCCCCAATACACATCTACTTCTGCACTTGGCTCTGTAAATGGGAAATACGATGGTCGCAAACGAATTTTACTCTTGCCAAACATTTCGGTAGTAAAATATTGAAGTGTTTGTTTTAGGTCTGCAAAACTTACGTCTTTATCTATGTACAAACCTTCTACTTGATGGAAAAAACAGTGCGAACGTGCTGAAATAGCTTCGTTTCTATACACGCGGCCAGGAGAAATAGTACGAATAGGTGGATTGTTATTTTCCATATAACGCACTTGTACCGAACTGGTATGTGTACGCAACAGAATATCAGGGTTTGTTTGAATAAAAAACGTATCCTGCATATCACGTGCTGGATGATATTCTGGCAAGTTCAATGCTGTGAAATTATGCCAATCATCTTCAATTTCTGGACCCTCACTGACGTTAAATCCAATACGTGAAAAGATGTCAATAATCTGATTTTTAACTATAGATATTGGATGTCTAGCACCAATTTCAATGGGCTCACCAGGTCTAGATAAGTCACCATAAATACCTTTGACTTCTTCCTTGCTTTCTAATTCTTCCTTTAAGGCATTTACTTTATCTTCTGCCGTTTTTTTTAGGGTATTGATAACTTGACCAAATTCCTTTTTTTGATCATTAGCAACATTTTTGAATTCCTTAAAATAATCATTAAGTAATCCTTTTTTACCTAAATATTTTATACGAAATGCCTCAACCTCTTCTTTTGATTGCGCACTAAATGCTTCGGCTTCAGCAATTAATTCTTTTAATTTATCTATCATGATATCCTAATAAGGGCTGCAAATTTAGTGTTTTTTGTGAGAAGCTGAAACAAGTTCAGCAATACAAGTAACTTAATTAATAAACTCGGCTTCAAGAAAATAGTTTACAATAGCCTCTTTCATAAGCACACTTTGTTCACCTGCTTTAAGATTTGGCAATTGTTCCTTTACTTTATAATGAGGCCATTTATCTTCATCAAAATAATCAAATTCATAATAGCCATAAGGCTCTAGAAGTCTGCAAATGGCAATATGCATGAGGTCTAGCTTATGGTCTTTTTTGAATTTTCTATCAAATTGTCCGAGTTCTTGAACACCTATTAAATAAATTATAGCATCAAGATCAAGCGTGTCTCCATCTGCAAATTGCTTGGATAATTTTTCAACTACCAACTCCCAACGTTGTTTTAATTCTTCGTCTCTTGACATAATAATTTTAAAAAAACAAAGTTACAAAGTAGATAGATAGCAATACTTTATATTTGCTGAAAATCTTCAACATATGGCTATTATAGATATCGTTTTAGTTGCTTTATTAGGATTCGGACTTATTCGAGGCTTTTTCAAAGGGTTTTTTGTTGAAGTGGCTTCGTTAGTTGCACTTATCGCAGGAATTTACGGTGCTATTCATTTTAGTTACTACGTAGCCGATTTATTGATAGAACATGTAGATTGGAGTGAGAAAACCATAAATATTACCGCTTTTGCTATTACTTTTATAATTATAGTATTGGTTATTGCTCTAGCTGGAAAAGCTCTAACAAAATTAGCCGATTTTGCTGCATTGGGTTTTCTGAATAAATTATTAGGTGGTGTTTTTGGTTTATTAAAAATAGGTTTGATTTTAAGTATATTACTTATCATTTTTGATAAAATGAATAATACCATCACCTTTGTTGATGAAGAACATACCCAAGATTCTGTCCTTTATGAACCTGTAAAATCTCTAGCTCCTATGTTATTCCCAACTATTATTAAAGCTGAAATGACTGAAAAAGATGATTCTGAAACTCATACGGAATAAAAAAAGCCACTAAAAAAGTGACTTCTTTCATATTTAAAATTGAAACTATTTAAAGCATTTCTACTTTTCCTGTTGAAAGCATATAGACACCTCCAACTATTTTAATATCACCCTGTTCTTCCATTTCTTTTAAAATTGGTGATTTTTCACGTATGCGATCCATAGTTAAACGTACATTATTTGCAACCGTTGCTGCAACAAAATCTTTATTTGAAGAATTCGCTTCGCCTTCCACTTCATCCGATGATTTATGAACAGCAGGCATAATGTTATCCAACATAGCAGTAATGTTGCCCAATTCTACACCATCGCAAGCTGCTTTTACAGCTCCGCAACTCTCATGTCCTAAAACTAACACTAGTTTACTTCCTGCTACTTTACAGGAATATTCCATACTTCCTAAAATATCCGTGTTTTCAAAATTTCCAGCTACTCGTGCTACAAAAACATCTCCAATTACTTGATCAAAAACGATCTCTACAGGAACTCTGGAATCTATACACGATAATATAACGGCTTTAGGGAATTGCCCACTAGTAGTTTGAGATACTAAAGCTTGATTATCTGTTGAATTTAAATTGTTTGAAACAAATCGGTTATTACCGTCTAATAAATCTTTTAAAACACCACTAGGTGTTAGTACATCTTGTGCTTTTTTGTCAATTGCATTTGAAATATGTGCCATATTTTTTGTTTTTAATTAATTGTGTCTTTTACATTATCTTTTATCCAATTCAAGCAGTTTTTAAACTTTTTGAATATGTGTTCTTGTGGAATTAAATCTGGAATAATATCAATACGCTCCATCATATAACGCGGCTGTTTTAATAAGCCTACAAATAAAACTTGTATTTGTTTTAAGTTTAAATCCTGTAGCATATCTTCCATAGCATATAATCCGGATTGATCCATATATTGCATGCGATCTAATCTTAAAATAACCGTTTTGGCCGTATCTGGAATTTGAGCTGCCAAGGCTTGAAAATCACTAGTAGAGCCAAAAAACAGTGGTCCTTTTAAGTGTTTTATAAAAACTTCTTCTTTGAGATTCTCTGGAAATTCTGATTCGTCTGCCCATGCTTCTTCTTTTAATGATTTTACATCAGAGCGTTCTGCCGTTAAATCACCTATTTTCTTCATAAACATTAGTGAGGCAAATACCAAACCAATTCCAACTGCATAAACCAAATTCCAGAATGTTGACAATACTAAAACAACTAGCATAATCACTACTTCTGAACTAAATTTGATTGGTCCAAATTTGATGTCTTTCGGCAAACTTGGAATAGCTTTTAAGCCTCTATAATCCATTACACCTATACCAACGGTAATTAAAATACCTGCTAGAACCGCAGCGGGTATATTTGACGCAAGATTTGGCAATCCAGGTATTAATAGAATGCCCAATAGGAGTAAACCAGCTATCATTCCTGATAATTTGGTTTTTCCTCCAGAATTAATATTCACA
Organism: Hanstruepera ponticola; assembly: GCF_012931685.1. Taxonomy (GTDB): domain Bacteria; phylum Bacteroidota; class Bacteroidia; order Flavobacteriales; family Flavobacteriaceae; genus Hanstruepera; species Hanstruepera ponticola. Next base: position 843,066 of record NZ_JABANC010000001.1, on the reverse strand, counting down.
ACTGTTCTTATGGTTGCTCCTGCTCCAGGGATGCCACCAAAAAGTGCGGCTACAGAATTCCCAATACCCTGTCCTACTAATTCCTTATTTGGTTTATGCTTTGTTTTAGTCATATTATCTGCCACAACACTAGTTAACAGCGAATCTATGGCACCTAAAAGGGCTAAAGTAAGAGCTGTAAAGATATAAGGCGTAATAGATTTTAGTTTAAAACTGGTAATGATGTCCAAATTCGGAATGGGCAAACCATCTGGAATTTGCTCAATAGGTTTATAATCTAATGAAAATGCCATAGCAATACCCGACATAACTACTAGCGCTACTAAAGTACTTGGAACTGCTTTTGTTATTCGTTTAAAACCATAAATTATAATAATAGTTCCTAAAGCCAATAATAGTTCTAACCAGCTAATGTTTTGTAATGCTCTAGGAACAACCTTTAGAGCACCTAATGCTCCGGAGGCCTCTTTTGCTGCTAAAGTTTGCGATTCTCTTAAAATATCTTCTTCAGAAATGAGTTGTGCACGGTCTATTGTTTCTTCAAAATCTTCAAGCACCAAAATTCCTTCACCTGCTTCTTCGCGCAAAATATTTTCTAAAATTAACTCTTCGGCTTGAGGTTTGAATTGCTGCACAAACTCCATATCTTCTTTAGGATAATATCCTAATGATGGTAGCACTTGAGTTAAAAGTATAATAACACCTATGGCTGTCATAAACCCAGAAACAACAGGATATGGAATGTATCTGATATACTTACCAAGTCCAATGGCACCAAGTCCTATTTGCATAAGTCCAGCCAAGAGGAAAACCGTTAAGATTGCAGGAAGCGCTTTTTCTACATCACCATCATTTGTAGCAATAATTCCAGCAATAACAACCATACTAACAGCTGTCATTGGAGCCGTTGGGCCAGATATTTGCGTATTTGTTCCTCCAAAAAGTGCTGCGAAAAAACTAATAAATATAGCGCCATAAAGCCCAGCATCTGGTCCTAAACCGGAAGATACTCCGAAAGCTAGAGCAAGAGGCAAGGCAACAATACCAGCGGTAATTCCTCCAAATGCATCACCTCTTAAATTTGAAAATAAATTTTTCATAGTTTTTCGTCTTGCCCTAATTTACAGTTTTTTATTGTCATAAATCTAAAAAGCCAAGCATATTAGACTAAAATAAATTCGCATACTTTTTGTTCTTAATTATTAGATATCAAAAGAGATACATTAGTTTTTTTAATAAAACTCTTAATATCAGATTGATTTAAACCTTCTTTTTGTTTTTCGTTTTTATAATCACCATCAATTAACAGTAAGTTTATTTTCTTTTTCAACAAATAGTTTGAAAAATTCTGAACGGTATTTTCGTTGCGTTCAAAAACATACTCTTCAGTTTTTAAATTTGGCGATAAAACGGTTTCTGTCAAGTCATTCCCTTTATTTACAAACTTGAATGATTTTAATGGACTCGTTGTGCAACTCAGTAGCTCTTTCGCAAATCTTATGTTAACAGGTATTTTGCCATCAAGCGCTGCTATTGATAATTCTTGATTTGGTTCAATTGTATTTTCATTACCAACTATCATTACGATTCCTTTATGTGTTTTTAACACAAAATCGGTAATGTTATCACCTATTAAACTAATCGATTTTGCGTTTCTTTTACCTAAAACAATGATATCTGGTTTATTTGCTTTAATGAATTCTTCTATTTCATTCTTAACATTACCAAATGTGTATTTATAACCTATTTGTTTGTTATGCTCTTTCAGTAAATGATTAGCATGACGTTCTATTCTTCTTTTAATTTTTAGGTTTTTTTCGTTAATTGTTCTAAAAGCCGACAACTGACTCTCTCGTTCAATAACATCAATAGGTTTCTTGACATGAAATAGTGTTATATCACCACCTACTATCCCGGCTAAACCGGCTGTACTTTTTAATACCTGATCGGTCGTTTCTTTTAAATCGGATAGTACTAAAATTTTATATCTATTTTGTTTCATGACTTTAGTTTTTAGAAGTTTTAGGCCTTAAACTAAAAAACTCAATAAAGCTTTCAGGGTTTTCCACAACTCCCCTTTCAGAAACTAACTGAATATCAATATTTCTTTCTTTAGCCTTAAATGCAAAGTCATCAAGTATTTCAATAATGTCATTATCTAAATACCTCGTCTTTCTCACATCAAGTTCTAAATAAGTATCCATTGGTAAGCTATCTAACTCCTTTAAAATAGCTCCTTTATTAAAGAATGTCACTTCTTCAGCAAGTGTCATTTTTATCTTATGTTTCCCGTTACTTTTATCTTCAATATGCAAGAAGTGTGAGTTTTGATAACTTTTAATCAAAATAACTACTATTCCTACGGCTAAACCAAGTCCAATTCCAACCAATAAATCTGTAAAAACAATACCCACAACAGTCACTGTAAAAGGAATAAACTGCTTCCATCCTAAATCATACATTTGTTTAAACAAAGCCGGTTTGGCTAACTTAAATCCGACAATAAATAAAACTGCTGCCAACACTGATAATGGAATCATGTTTAGCAATCTTGGAATTAGTATTATTGAAATTAGTAAAAAGAAACCGTGAATAATAGCAGATGCTTTTGTACGCCCACCAGATTGAATATTAGCAGAACTTCTAACAATTACTTGAGTAATTGGTAAGCCACCTATCAATCCAGAAATAATATTCCCGGTTCCTTGAGCCAGCAACTCTCTGTTAGTTGGTGTTACATTTTTATGAGGATCAAGTTTATCAGTTGCTTCAACACATAATAGCGTTTCTAAACTGGCTACCAGAGCAATTGTAAAGGCTACTATCCATACTTCTGGATTAGCAATAACTGCAAAATTTGGGAAACTAAATTGCCCAATAAATGAATCTATACCTTCTGGAACTGGTACACTAACTAAATGGGATTGTTCTATTCTTAAAAATTCATTGGATTGTGTGATTACAAAGAAAATGATTCCGACAATAACAGCTACCAAAGGACCCTGTACTAATTTAAAAAATTTCCCTTTTTTGGAAAGGACTTTGTCCCAAAGTAAAAGTATTGCTAAACCAATTATTCCTATAAGTGCTGAACCAGGTGTAATATGATTTATGGCATTAATAATTTCAGAGAATGTTGTTTCACCATCAACCTGAAAAAAAGCAAAATCACCTTCTGGGTCGGCATCATAGCCAAAAAAGTGAGGTATTTGTTTTAGAATAATTATTATTCCGATACCTGTTAGCATACCTTTTATTACTGACGATGGAAAATAGTAACCAATGATACCTGCTTTTAATACTCCAAAAATTAGTTGGATAATACCTCCTAAAACAACCGCTACTAAAAAGTTTTCATAACCACCTAACGTCCCAATGGCTGTCAAAACAATTGCAGCCAATCCTGCTGCTGGACCACTAACACCAATTTTAGATCCACTTAAACTTCCCACTACAATACCACCTACTATACCAGCTATTAATCCTGAAAACAATGGTGCTCCACTAGCAAGAGCAATCCCTAAACACAACGGTAGGGCAACAAAAAATACGACTATACTCGCTGGTAAGTCATTCTTAATATATTTAAACATTTTATAACAAAGTTTTGATCAACCTTCTAAAAAGATTGATTTAAATTAAAATTTAGTTTTGGGCAAAGCCCATGAAATCCTGAATTATAAAATGATTCGTTCGGGAGGGGGAGAAATTAAATTAAGGTGAGGTTTAGGATAATTTTTGAAATAATATCCTAAATTTTCTTTTGAGTCTTTAAATGATAAGTTTTCTATTCCTTTAAAACTATTATCAGGGAAAGGTAATTTTAAATTTTCGTTTTCTTCTTCGGTAACACTATAGAAAATAGATACATCAACTGAATTGTCAACTGCTATAATAATAGTTGGCGCTGTGATAAACGCCAAAAACAAAACAGAGAATAAAATTGCAATAGTTTTCTTACCCATAAAGTAAATCTGAAATAACAAATATAATACTTCAACTTGGTTATTTTGTTAAATAATCTTTAAAACCTATTTAACAATTTGATGTCTTCAGCCAATATCCAACCCATTTTACCATCTGTTAGTTTAATTTTTTTCCAGTTCTCAACTGTATCTAACACTTGTACTTTTGTCCCTTCATGAAGTCGAAACGCTTCTTCACTGCGCAAGTTAGGCTCACTTTTCACTTTAGTTTCTTGTGCAAAAACTATGGCTGGATTGTCTAATTTGTCTAGATTATACTTATGAAAAGCTGAAACTAAAGAGCCCGCCATAAGAAATAAGGAAGCAAACGCTAAACTAAATGAAAAGCGCTTAGTTTTTGTGCCTTCCGACATGATATAATTTATAAACATAGCAACAGCCAAGATCACAAAACATACTGAAAGAATAGCCCACATATCAAAACTTAAGGCACTTGAAACGTTATTCAAAACTTTAGACATACCTACTTCAGGAATAACATCTATGGCATCTAAAGTCATGTTTTTTGCAAAGTTCAGGTTGTTTATTATTTCAGTATCATTTGGTTTTAATTGTAATGCCTTTTCATAATAATAAATGCTAGGAGCAATATTGTTTAGCTTATAATGCGCATTACCTAAATTAAAATATAATTCAGCAGAATGTACTTCCGTCTCTAAAATAGCTTGGTATTTGTTAATGGCATCATCATACTTCCCATCGTTATATAATGCATTACCTTGCTCAAATAACGTCATGTTTTGAGAAAAACCAAAACCACTTAAAAGAAAAACTGCTATATATAAAACTTGTTTCATAACCACTATCTGATTTCTTTATCTATAACTGTTATTGTTTTGGCCGCTAAATCATAATCCTTTTGCATTTCTACTTGATCAATTGGTGTGTACCTAGCTAATTCACAATGTTCTAAAATGGCGATAAAGTCTTTTATTGTATGGTCATCTACACCTCTATCATTTAATAAATTCGATATTTTTTCTTTTGTAAATTCGCTAGTCTCAATATGTAATTTCGCTTTGAGATAGTTGTGTAAGGCTTTTTCCAAAGCGATGTAAAAGGCTTCTTTATTGCCCAATACTTTCTTGGCTTCACCTAAATACTTTTTAGCTAGTTTATCAGCTTTTCTTATTTTATTTCCAAAGACATCTGCTTGTCTCTTTTCCTTTTGCTGTTTAAATACAAGTACCAGTGGAATGGCTAAAAACGGTAATATCATAGCCGACCAAAAAGCTATTGATTTAAAGAAATGTGTTGGTTTAATAGAAGTAAAATTGGTATTTGTTTTTACAAAAGCGAACTGATTGTCGTTTAAAACGACACGTTGCTTATTACCATTTACCGAAGTAATATCTTGAGCGCTATTGGTTGTTGGTCCTTCTAAAACATCAATAACCATTTCATTAGAATTGATGGTTTTATATGATTGAGACCTTAAATCAAAATAAGAAAACGAGATACTCGGTATTGGATATTTACCTCTGTACTGCGGTACAACCGTGTAACTATCAGATATAGATCCAGACATACCATCTAAATTTGTTCTCACATTTTCAGCATGCTCAGGTTCGTAAACCTCTAAAGAACTAGGTAAATTTAATTTTGGCAATTCAAAAAGTTTTAAGTTTCCAGTTCCTGAAACCTCAACTTTTGCTTGTAACGATTCTGAAGCGTTAAGCTCATATTTTGATGTTGTGACCTTAAAATTAAAATCGCCAACAGCACCTGTAAAATCAGAAGGTTTTCCACGTTCAGGTAATGGCTTGACGTTTATAGTTCGTTTTCCAGCTGAAACCGTTTTATGAACCTGATTCATAAGTCGTGTTCCAAAAATATCTCGTCTATTGGTTGGAACATCAACAGTTATATCTAAACTTAAAGGTTCTATTTCCAATTCTCCCGTTTTTTGTGGGTATAGAACTGTTTTTCTTAAAACAACATATCGGTAATCTTCGCCTTTATAGGTTCCGTTTAGAACTTTTAGTCCTTTGATATCTATATTTTGACTCCAAAAATCACTGTATTTGGGATTGTCAATTTCACGCCAATTACTAACACCTGTATTTGGCGAAACGTATAGCTTATAAACCACTGTTATGGCTTCGTTTAAATACGGGTTGGTTTTAGAGACTTCGGCAACCAAATGAATATTTTCAGAAGCGATATAGTCGGCATTATTACCATCTTTTGGTGTTTCAACAGCCGATGTAACCATTATTGGAACAGGTGTCGTTTTGTATATTTCACCATCAATTTCAATAGTGGCTTGATTAATGGTAAAGGTTCCTTGACGTTTGGGTGCCAAAAAATAACTGTATGTTTTGGAATACGAACGTTTTCCGTTTATCCATGAATTACTTACTGCTTGATTTGGTCCTCCAACTACCATAAAATTGGCAAAATCTGGAGGATTAAAATTATCACCATCCTGATTCATTTCGAAATCAACACGTAAGCGTTCGTTTATACCTAGTTTCTTTTTGCTAACCTTGGCTTCAAACGTTACTTGTGCACTTACCACAGTTGCGGCAAGTAAAAACATAAGTATTTGAAATTGTTTTAATAGTTTCATAATTCTAAATCAAAATGAACTTAAACATCACCTAAAATGAATGGGTTTACCAATCTTTTTCAGATCTTACTTTAGCACCTTTTGTTTTTTCAGCATTTATCTTTTCTTGAACCTTCTCTTCTTGGTTATTCATAGCCTCCAATAAGTTCTTAATTTGTTGAGGCGACAATTGTCCTGGTTTTGGTTGAGGCTTTTTCTGGTCTTTATCTTTATTTTCTTGATTTCCGTCTTTATCTTTCTCGTCTTTAGGATCGCCCTCATCATCTTTTTCATCATCACCTTCTTTCTTGTCTTGATCGCCTTTATCCTTCTGATCTTCTTTGTTTTCGTCTTCGTTTTCCTTTTGGTCTTCGTTTTTATCGTCTTGATCCTTATTCTCGTCGTTTTGATCGTTCTGATCTTTCTTTTCGTCCTCTTGATCTTGTTGGTCTTGCTGATCTTCAGCACATTGTTTTGCAAGGGCAAAATTATAACGTGTTTCTTCGTCAGTAGGATTATTTCTTAATGCATTTTTAAAAGCTTCAACGGCTTCTTTACATTTTTTATTTTGCATTAAAACATTCCCGATATTGTGATAAGCTTTATGTTTTTCCTCTTTTGTTTTTGCAACTTTAGCCGCTTGTTGCAATCTGTAGAAGGCTTCGTCAAAGTTTCCTTTTTCGTAATAAGAATTTGCTAAATTATAATTCCCAACTGCCATATTAGGTTCTTTGGAAATGGCCTTTCGGTATTCCATTTCAGCATCTATATAATTATCATTTGAAGCTAATTGATTGGCCTGATAAACCAACCCTTTAGCCTGTTCCAAATCCTTTAGCTGCTGTTTCTCATCGTTTTGAGAAAAGGCGTTAACCGTGTAAATTGCTAATATGTATAATATAATACGCTTCATACAAACATCTAAATTATAAAACTACTGGTTTTGAATGAGTTAAATATTTTATAAAATTACTGTTTTAAAGGTTTTCGTTAAATAAATTGAGCTTCTTTAGCCATGCTGTTTTGCGCTCTAAAAGAAAAACATCAATAAATAATAAAAAGATTGCCAAACCAATAAACCATTGAAACTGATCTTTAAAATCAGCAAACTGCTTGGCTTCAAATTCCTTTTTATCCATGCTGTTTAATATATCTCTTATGGACTCTACAACTTCATTGGTGTTTTGACCATTAATATAAATACCATTAGCTTCTTCTGCGATATCCATCAATGTTTCTTCATTTAATTTGGTAATTACCGTTTCGCCATTTTGATCTTTCTTGTAGTTTAAAACGACACCGTTCCGTTTAATTGGAATAGGACCACCTTTTGTATCACCTACACCAATAGTAAATATTCGAATACCTTCTTCACTGGCTTCTTCTGCTATACTTGCTGAAACCTCACTATGATCTTCACCATCAGAAATGATTATAAGTACACGATTGGTTTGTTCTTCATCGTCATAATAGGTTTTTGCCAATTCTATGGCTTCATTGATTGCTGTACCTTGTGACGATAACATATCAGTATTCATGCTCTGTAAGAACATTTTTGCCGAAGCATAATCGGTTGTAATTGGCAATTGCGGAAAGGCTTTACCTGCATACGCAATTATTCCAATACGGTCACTTGCTAAATTGTTTATGATTTGTGTTACCAGTTGTTTTGACTTTTCAAGTCGGTTTGGCGCGATATCTTCTGCCAGCATACTCTTTGAGACATCAACCGCAAAAACAATATCCACACCTTCTCGCTTTACGGTTTCTAATTTCGTACCAATTTTAGGGTTTACTAAAGCAATAGCGATAGCCGCAATTGCAACACTAACTACTACTAATTTCAAAACAGTTTTGAAGACCGACTGATTTGGACTTAATCGTTTTAGTAGCTTTTTATCGGCAAATTTTCGTTGAGCACTTTTTTTCCAAATATGCAGAATGATGTAAATAAGCCATATTGCAGGTATCGCTGCTAAAATCCAAAACCATATTTTTTCTTCTAATTGATACATGCTTATATAAAACTTCTAAAAATAGTTACGCGCATTAATAACTCCAGACACAACAACAGTAATGCTAAAATGACAAGCGGTCTGTACTTTTCTTCGTAATTATAGAATTTAAATTCTTCAATTTCGGTTTTCTCAAGTTTATTAATTTCGTTATAAATCTCAACCAGCTTTTTGTTATCAGTAGCTCTAAAATATTTACCTCCAGTAGCATCGGCAATTTCCTTTAATAATTCTTCGTCAATTTCAACTTGAACACGACCATATTGGAATTGTCCATTTGGTTTAATACGGATTGGTGAAAGTGTCATACCATTTGTTCCTAAACCTATAGTATAAACTTTAATACCATATTCAACAGCCAATTCACTCGCTATTTTAGGATCTATAAATCCTGTATTGTTCACACCATCTGTAAGTAAAATAATAACCTTACTAATGGCCTTACTGTCTTTTAAACGGTTAACCGAAGTTGCTAATCCCATACCAATAGCAGTTCCACCCTCAATTATCGTATTGTATTGAATATCACTTAACGATCTTAAAACAATAGCCTTGTCACTTGTAATGGGTGTTTTTGTATAACTTTCACCTGCATATTCAACCAAGCCAATTCTATCATTTGGACGCCCTTTTATAAACTCGGTTGCAACATTTTTAAGCGCTTCAAGCCTATTTGGTTTTAAATCTCTGGCTAACATACTAGCAGATACATCAATGGCCATAACAATATCTATTCCGCGAGTTGTTTTTGTTTTGGTGCTTACATCCACAGTTCTGGGTCTTGCTAGAGCTGTAATTAACGCTGCCAAAGCTAGTAAGCGAAGGAAAAACAAAAAGTGTCTAAATTTTGGAAGAATAGATGACGTAAACTTAAAGCCTTTTAGACTTGATATTTTTAATTCTGCCGTTTGCTTTTGAAATTTGAAAATGTACCAAACTAAAGCTAATGGCAGTAACAACATCAACCAGAATAACTCCTTATTTAAAAATTCAATTCCTTCAAACATCATTCGGCAGCTGGTTTAAGTTCGACTGAATTTAAAATTCTATTTACTATCTCTTGAGCATATTCATCTTCCTTATGATAGGTAATCATAATCTGTTGTATGATATTTTGTGCTGTAAAATGCAACATGATATATTCACCGTCAACAAACTTATCAGAATTAGGATATGGGAAACTAGCTGAACCATGTGTTTTAAGTCCTTCAGCATTATTAGGGGTTACAAATTTGTCTGTTTTTACAAAAATATTCTCAACACCTTTATCTTCTAATTGTGAAATTGCTTTTTCTGAAACTTGGTTTAAGTCAATAGGCTCATCTGCTTTATGATCTTTTAAACTAGCTGTCAATAAACTAATGCTTAAATCATCCAATACATTGCCATAACGGAATTCTGTAAAGCTTACAGGTCCATCAACCACATTTAGACTATCAGTTTCAATACGCTTTAAAACTTCTGGTGTTGAAATGGTAATAGGTGGATAACCATATGCGCTCTGTACCCATTCGCCTTCTAACAATTCTAAATTATCGTTACCCAACAACGTATCTGTCACGTATTTAAAACCGTACTTTATACCGAAACCAGCAAAAGTGGCAGCCAAAACAGCAATAACAGCTACTATCGTAATAACTATTTTTCTGCGCTTCTTTTTACGTTCTTGTGCTTCTTTGTATTGTTTATCTAGCAGTTTCTCTTCCTCGGAAGGTTCTGGCAGGACTTCTTTTACATGGTCAATTTCAACTGCAACTGTATTTCTGTCTAGTTTGGCTAATTCCTTATCTGGTGCAGATTTGGCAAATTTTACTAAATCGGCGCGTTTAAAAATGCTTTCGAGGTTTTTTATGGTTTCTGGACTTAAATCAATTTGATTACCGTCTTTCAACAATCGTAATCTGGAAATTAGTTCGTCTGTAGTGCTTTCTAAAGCGTGATCATATACTTTTTCATCTAAATACTTACGAATTGCTAATGTTAATTCAGAATAATAAGCTTTAAATTCATCTTGCTCTAAGTAGTTGCTTTCATCTAGTTTTGCTAGTGCTAATTTCGCTCTATCATAAGGTGGCAATAAAGCAATTTTTTCTTCTTCGGTTAATGGTTTTTTACGCCAAACAAACCAATAAATTAAAAATACTACTACACCAATCGCTAATAGTATGATAAGTAGATTTCTCAACCAATTACTTTTTCCTTTTTCAACTTCAATTATTGGTTTTATACCATATAGCCCTTGTTTTGTAGTGTCAACTACAACAGGATTTACAATAACTTTTAACGAATCTGTATAAAAGGTTCTGTCTCCAATAACTAATTTCTGTCTGGGAATAGTGTAAACACCAGAGTCAAACTGTGTTAGACCATATTTTTTTATCAGATTAAATTTAGCGTCTTGTTTTGTGGTATCAACATCATACGAATCAATAACCTCCAAGGGCATAAAGGTTTGCCCTTCTGGAAACACTACCAGATTAGTTGTATCTGTACTAACCTCAATTTTAAAAGTGATTTGCTCACCAATCTTAATTTGGTTTGTATCTATTGATGATTTGATTTGAGCGTAAGAGAAACAAGACATGAGAACCAAGACAAAAGACACCAAAGACTTTAACACGCAAGAAAGACTTGATTCTTGGCTCTTGGTTCTCGATTCTTTAGTATGTAAATTCTTTTTTCTCATTTTTATAAGGCCTAGACTGCGCTCGAACAACATAATTCTTAATTGGACTATCCTCTTCTTTTGAAATAACCTAATAATTTTTTTACATAACTTTCATCAACACGACAATTGATGGTTCCTGCTCCTGATTTTGAAAAACTATCGTGATAATATGCTACTTTATCATTATAAAACTTGGCATAGTTGTTACGCACTTTTTTAGATGCTGTATTCACTAACATGTATTCACCCGTTTCCCCATCCTGCATTTGAACCATTCCTAAATTTGGAATGCTTTCTTCATGCTTATCATATACACGAATTCCAGTGACGTCATGACGACCAGATGCAATTTTTAAAGTATGTTGATAATCGTCCGCAATGAAATCTGAAAGCACAAAAACAATAGCTTTCTTTTTCATCACATTAGATAAAAATTTCAATGCTTCAGTAATATTTGTTTGCTTACTTTTTGGTTTAAACTCAATTAGCTCACGAATTATGCGTAATACGTGTGAACGCCCTTTTTTTGGTGGAATATAAAGCTCTATCTCATCAGAAAATAAAATAAGACCAATTTTATCATTATTTTGAGTCGCTGAAAATGCTAAAGTTGCAGCAATTTCAGTAACTACTTCATTTTTAAATTGGGATGCTGTTCCAAAAAATTCTGATCCTGAAATATCAACCATAAGCATCATGGTTAATTCACGCTCTTCTTCAAAAACTTTTATATGTGGTTCGTTTGTACGAGCCGTAACATTCCAATCAATATTTCTAACATCATCTCCATATTGATATTGGCGTACTTCACTAAAGGTCATACCACGTCCTTTGAAGGTGGAATGATATTCACCTCCAAAAATATGATCAGACAATCGACGTGTCTTAATCTCTATTTTTCGTACTTTTTTTAAAAGTTCTTTTGTGGTACTCATTAACTCCTATCTAATTCATCTATTTTTTTCGTCAATGACTCTGATACTTCCTTTAATCTCTTTTTACTAAAATTTTCTAATAAAAGAAGTTCCTCTTTACCTCTGTAAGAAACTATCAATTTCGGCGGATTCTTATTTACTTGAGGAACGATATAAAAGCTTTCAATTCTTTTTAGATCAAAAACCTTTTTGTCATTTTTATATGAGAGTTCTTGTTGATTTATTTTTATTGTAAAATCATATTGTGTTTGTTTATATATCTGAATTAATAATAAAACAACAATCGTAGAGCCAATTCCATAAAAAAACACATCTTCTATTTCATTAAATTGTTTTAGAAGAATGATTACTAATAAACAAAATAATAATATTGTTATTAAAGGTTTGTGATTTGATTTGAAAGAAACTTCTTTTTCAGATTTCATATAAACAATTATTGATTTAGAAATATTATTTACAGTATCTGTCTATGGCACTTCAATCTCGTTTACAATCTTGTTGATAATGTCTTCAGAAGTTACATTTTCAGCTTCAGCTTCATAAGTAATCCCTATTCTATGGCGCAACACATCATGCACAACAGCGCGTACGTCTTCAGGAATAACATATCCTCGACGCTTAATAAAGGCATAACATTTGGCCGAAGTTGCCAAATTAATACTACCACGTGGCGAAGCTCCAAACGAAATTAATGGTTTTAGGTCTGCTAACTTATATTTTTCTGGATAACGTGTAGCAAAGATGATATCTAGTATGTATTTTTCTATTTTCTCATCCATGTAAACCTCGCGAACTGCTTTTTGGGCATTTAAGATTTGAGCAACAGAAACTACTGGATTGACTTTATCCCAAGCACCTTTCATGTTGGCTCTCATAATCAGTTGCTCTTCATCTTGTTTAGGATAATCAATTACTGTTTTTAGCATAAAACGGTCAACTTGCGCTTCTGGAAGTGGATAGGTTCCTTCCTGCTCAACTGGATTTTGAGTTGCCATTACCAAAAATGGTTTATCAAGAATAAACGTTTCATCACCAATAGTAACTTGCTTCTCTTGCATGGCTTCCAACAAAGCCGATTGTACCTTGGCAGGAGCTCTGTTAATCTCATCTGCCAAAACGAAATTGGCGAAAATTGGTCCTTTTTTTATGGTGAAATCATTTTCTTTTATGTTGTAAATTAAAGTACCTACAACATCTGCTGGTAATAAGTCTGGTGTAAACTGTATTCTACTAAAAGAGCCATCAACGGCTTGTGAAAGCGTATTAATTGCTAATGTTTTTGCTAAACCAGGAACACCTTCTAATAAAATATGGCCTTGCCCTAACAAACCAATCAGTAATCGTTCAACCATGTGCTTCTGTCCAACGATAACTTTATTCATTTCCATTGTAAGCAAATCAACAAAAGCACTTTCTTTCTCTATCTTTTCATTAATCGCTTTAATATCAATTGCACTCGTTTCTTCCATCATGTATGTGTTTTAAAATTCTATTTAAAATAGGATTTATTTTAGCACGGCTAAATTGTTAAAATTTTTGCTTTAATGCTGTTAACAATTGGTTAAAAAAATAAGAGCAGCACTGATTAGTGCTGCTCTTATAACTTTTTGAAATGTTTTTACAATTATTCTAGTAAAATAACACCTAACTCCGTTGTAGATCCTACTGTAATTTCAACATCTTCTATAATCTGAATTGGTAATCCAGAAGCTGGATCTGGTGTAATAGTAACAGTATATGTTCCTTCGGTTAAACCGACCAAAACAAAATTACCATCAACATCAGCATAAGACGAAACAGTTTCAATACCATTGGTTGCTGTAATTTCTGTTTGAACATCAATAGGTGTTATACTGCCACTTAAAGCTCCTGATTGTGCTTCAACACTGGCTCTAATTACAGGTTTTAGATTAATATTACCAGAATTTCCAGCGACTACAATAGATTCATCAACATCAAAATCTAATAAAAACGTGTAGGCTATATTAGGCTCTAATGTCTCATTAACTTGAATTTTTAATCCCGATTGCTGGGCACTTGGTGTGTTTAAAGGAAATGTTTCACCATCAATTACAATGGAGTTATCATTACCCAATACCAAACGAATTTGATTTAAGGTTCCTGATGGAACAACAAAATCATCAACAAGTAACACATTAATACCACCTGTTAACTCCAATAAATCATAAACACCTGTGTTTATGGCTTCCAGACTTACCCAATTATCATCATCACTAGCGTCATTTACTTTAACTCTAACATCTACAACATCCACATAAACATGTTCGTAGTCTCCAGGTCTATCCATTAATTTTACTGAAATAGTCGAAGTTCCTTGAGAAGGTGTGTTGTTACTATCGTCATCACTACAACTAAAAAACGTAATAGTTAAAATTATTAGTAACACTAATTTAAGCTGTTTTAAAGTATTCATAAATATTATAAGTTTTGGTTCATAAAAATATACGTGGCGACTATGTATAATAGATGCTTTATTCAATAAAATCATAGTGGTATCCATTATTTAATTTCTAGGTATTCCTTTTAAACAATTGAAAAACAAGCGATTTAAAAGACATTATTGAGAATGATAAAAAAATGTTAAATGTATTTTAGAACCATTTTTCAAATGGAATATAAGTACGTAATAACAGAAAATCTCGCAATAAATAATTGTTAACTGACTCTATTTTTAAAGAGCGAATAAGTATTTTTATACAGAAATCTTAAAACTATTTATGACTTATTCAAAAATAATTGCTGGAACAATGACATGGGGAAGTTGGGGCAAACAACTTTCTAAAAAGGACATGATATTACTTATGCATCATTGTATAGAAAACCAGATTACAACTTTTGATCATGCTGATATTTATGGTAGCTACACCACAGAAGCCGATTTTGGCAACGCTTTTAAGGATTCTGGAATAAAAAGAGAAACTATTCAGCTTATTTCCAAATGCGGTATTCAATATTTTAGTGAGAACAGAAATAATACTGTTAAACATTACGATTATAGTAAAGAATATATCATTTGGTCTGTTGAAGAATCACTTAAAAAACTACAAACCGACTATTTAGATCTGTTACTATTACATAGACCAAGCCCGTTAATGCATCCCGAAACCATTGCCGAAGCTATTTCAACTTTAAAAGCCAATGGTAAAATTCGTGATTTTGGTGTGTCTAATTTCACCGTTAGTCAAATGACACTTATTTCAAAGTTTCAGAAAATAGATGTGAATCAAATTGAATTTTCATTAACGTCTCATGGAGCAATGCATAATGGAACTTTAGATTATATGATGACTCATAATATTACACCAATGGCTTGGTCGCCTTTAGGTTCTGTATTTAAAGAAGGTAATGAGCAAAGCAAACGCATTCAAAATCTTTTGGAGACATTAATAAGTAAATATAATGCAACTAAAGATCAACTATTATTAGCTTGGATTTTAAAACATCCATCTAACATTCAGCCCGTTATTGGAACAACAAATACCGAGCGCATCTCACAAGCAAATGAAGCACTAGATATAAATTTTGAATTAGAAGATTGGTTTAAACTTTTAGTAGAATCACAAGGTCACAAAGTGCCCTAAAAACTATAATATGATAAAAAAAACAGCTTTAATAACAGGTGCCACAAGTGGTATTGGACGTGCAACAGCACATGAATTCGCCAAGCATGGCATCAACCTTGTTTTATGTGGTAGACGACAAGAACGATTAAACACTATTCAAAAAGCATTGAGCAAAAAAGTTGAAGTCCATACCTTAAACTTCGATGTTAGAGATAAGGAAAAAACTATAGCGGCTATAAATAGCTTACCTGAAGCATTTAAAACCATTGACATACTAATCAATAACGCAGGAAATGCACACGGACTTGATCCTATTCACGATGGTGATATTGAAGATTGGGATGCCATGATGGACATAAACGTGAAAGGATTATTGTATGTTAGTAAAGCTATAATGCCACAAATGATTGAACGACAGGCTGGGCACATTATTAATATAGGGTCATCCGCAGGAAAAGAAGTTTATCCAAAAGGCAACGTGTATTGCGCAAGTAAACATGCCGTTTTGGCTATAACCGATGGGATGCGTATGGATTTAAATCCGTATAATATAAAAGTATCGGCAATAAATCCTGGACTGGTAGAAACTGAATTTTCAAAGGTCCGTTTTAAAGGCGATGCAAAAGCAGATGACGTTTATAAGGGCTACAAAGCCTTGCAGCCTGAAGATGTTGCCGAAGTCATTTATTTTGCTGTTTCCAGACCCAGCCACGTAAATATAGCCGATGTTTTAATGTTTTGTACCGCTCAAGCTAGTAGTACGATAGTAAATAAAAATAATTAATACGATTCCTGCCTTCGCAGGAAGTTGATATGATTAACAAACGCTTACTTATTAAAAACCTACTTGCTCATAATGATGAGAATAGTTTTTATGATAAAAAGCGAAAAATTGATATTAGCTTCAAAGAAGGTAAAGCCAAGTTCTTGAAACACATTTGTGCACTATCTAACAGTAATCCAAAGAACAATTCCTATATAGTGATTGGTGTTGAAGATGAGGACAACAACATTGTTGGTGTCGATTTTTTTGATGACAGCAAAATCCAAAATCTCATTAATGCTTATTTAAGCCATCCACCAATTGTTCAATACGAGAACATTTCATTTCCGCATTTACCAGATGATAAAGTTGTGGGTTTGGTAACTATTCGTCCGAATAATGAAATAACCTCATTACGCAAAAACATATGGAAGTATTATGGTGGTTCTGTATTCTTTAGAGATGGTAGTATGAGCATGCCAAAGGTTTTTGATATTGAAATTAAGGATGTGAACTCAAAAATAGTTGAAGCTATTGAAGCTCATGCTCAAAACAATATGGAGCATACGCTGGATGGTGTCTTTGACTTTATGAACAAACGCCAAGATTATGAACCAAAATACAAAGTTTTTAAAGAATATTTTGTGGTTTGTTGGGCCGGAAAAAGAAAGGTTGTTAAAAATGAAACATTTTACTCCAGAGTAGATATTGAATTAATAAATGAACAAGTCAGACTATTCTATTCTGCTTTAGATGAAGTTTCAATAGATATTACCCAAGACTCTTTTAAAATTATTGAGTATGTTAATCTCGGTTTACAGAATGCTTTTAAGTATTACCCTTTAGAAGAAACCACCATTCACTTTGCTGAAAATGTAAATTATAACATCGAGACCAACCTTATTTTTGAACCTCCTCAATATGATAAAAAGGTGTTGCATCATATTTTTAATGCTAATAATACGATTCTAGCAAAGTTAAAGAAGGGTTTGCAACTCAATAACAACGAAAAAACCGACTTAAAAAATTTACCAGCCACCTATCTTATTTGTTATTTAAATGATTTCTCAAATGCTTTAACAAAATTAGAAGAAGCCAAAAATCTACTAAAAGCATATAATCCCGATGTATATCAATTATACAAAGAGGCCATGAGAATTTTACGAAAAGTGAAGTACAATTAAACTGTTGGTTATACAAAAAACACTACCAATTATGTGATTTTTCCTACCAAGTATGTAAAATAAATAGTTGACTATAGTATTTTATGTACCTTTGAATTGCTATTAATCAATATCCAAATCAGCCTTGATCATGACAGTAGTTTCTATTGTTTTCAAGGCTTTTTTATTTGCCAAAAACTCATTTATCATTTAACACAAAAAAACCCAGAGCTAATTACACCATGGGTTTTGTTCTATTGTAATGATTACAAGCTATTATCTTCCGCCATCTAATTCTTCTTGCCAATCAAATAATTTTTTCCAATGTCCTTCATAAGCCATTTTGGCTTGTTCAGGCCATGTTCCAGGATTATGAATCTTAAAGCGGTCTCCTCCCTCATCAAGGATGCTTTGACATTGTTCTACGTTACACTCGGATAAATCTTTCCAAGTGTTTATGCCTTTATTATGAAACAATTCAGCGATTTTAGGTCCAATACCTTCAATTAAGGTTAAGTCATTCTCTTTTATTTTCTTACCAAATATTGCTGCAGCTTCTGCTGCGTTGAATGGCACTAACTCTTTTGCGCTTTTACAAGCTTTTAAATCAGCTTCAAGTCTTGCCACTTTATTTTTCCAAACATCTACATCAACACCACTATTTTCCTCATTCTTAAGTATTTTGCCTAATAAATATCCAAGCAGCGCACAAATTGCACCTACAAGCAATGGAATTATAATACACCAATTCATAAATTTATTTTTTTAGTTAGTTAATTGTTACGATTACACGTCTATTTTGTTTTCTTCCTTCATCAGTTGCATTTGATGCAATGGGTTCCTCTTGACCTTTAGAAAGCGTTTCTATTTGACTTTCTGAAATAGCATTACCCATTAAATAGCGCTTAACAAAATCTGCCCTCTTTTGCCCAAGTTTTGTATTACTAAAAGCATCTCCTGTATTGTCAGTATGGCCAATTACATGAATTTGAGCCTCATGAACTTTATCTATATATCTTGAAATATTTGCTACTTTCTCACGCTGTTCAGCAGTAAGGTTCAATGTTGAAGCACCCGTTTCAAAATAAAGAACTAATGGGTCTGATTTTATAGCATCACCTAGTGCTTGTATAGCCTCCATTCTTGATGTATCTAATTCATCATGAGTTGACATTTTAAAAGTAACTGGACCGTAATATATTTTACTATTGTCAGCAACCATATCATTGTTTTGTTCACCATAAGTATCAATATTTTTTGACGAAATACCCGTTGAAACAAAATAATTCTTTACGGCATTTGCTCTTGCTAAACCTAAATTAGGAAATGCTGAATTATTACTTTCATCAGATTTATAATAACCAGTAATATGAAGTAATTTCATAGAGTCCTGCTGCATGTAATTTTTAACTTTAACTATTGCCTCATTTAGTGGGTTTGACAGCGGTTCTAAAATTGTGAAATACGATTCTTTAAAATTAAAGTTATCGTTAAGTTCAACATTCAAGTCACCTTCCTCATCTGCAACCAAAAATGCAGTTTTGGTAGAGTTATCAATAGGCTCAACAGCTGTTACGCTTGAGTCAGAATCAGCATTTAAATCTGCTTCACTACCTTCACAGCATAAGTAATAGTTAAGAATAGAGCCAACAAGAATGGTGAACAAAATACCTAGAAGATATTGAGTTTTTTTGCTCATTAGATGGTTGTTTATTAGTTAGTGACTATTAAGATATTAAAAAAAATCAAGCTATACTAACAGAAGTAAAAAAATTGAGTTTAAATCAAATAAAAAGCCGTATCAAAAATGATACGGCTAAATTTAAATTTTGAAAAACACATTTATTACAAATCAAACTTAATCCCTTGTGCTAGAGGTAATTCATCAGAGTAATTAACTGTATTTGTTTGACGTCTCATATAAACTTTCCAAGCATCAGATCCAGACTCACGTCCACCACCAGTCTCTTTTTCGCCTCCAAAAGCACCACCAATTTCAGCACCCGAAGTTCCAATATTCACATTTGCGATTCCACAATCAGAACCAGCGTATGACAAGAATTTTTCAGCTTCTTTCATTTCGTTGGTCATGATGGCTGATGATAATCCTTGAGCAACGCCATTTTGTTTAGCAATAGCATTTTCGACATCCCCTGAATATTTCATTAAATATAATATTGGAGCAAAGGTTTCGTGTTGTACGATTTCAAAATCGTTTTCAGCTTCAATAATTGCTGGCTTTACATAACATCCAGACTCGTAACCTTCACCTTCTAAAACGCCACCTTCAACTAAAACATTTCCGCCTTCAGCTTTTGCTTTTTCAATAGCCGCCAAATACGTATTTACTGCATCGTGGTCTATTAGTGGGCCTATATGATTCTTTTCATCTAACGGATTTCCGATAGTTAATTGACCATAAGCACCAACAATAGCATCACGTACCTTATCATAAACCGATTCGTGAATAATTAATCGTCTTGTCGAGGTACATCGTTGTCCGCAAGTTCCAACAGCACCAAATACTGCACCAGGAACCACAACTTTTAAATCTGCCGTAGGAGTGATAATAATGGCATTGTTACCGCCTAACTCTAATAAGGATTTTCCGAAACGTTCAGCAACTGTTTTACCAACAATGCGACCCATTCTTGTAGAACCTGTTGCAGACACTAAAGGAATTCTTGGGTCAGTTGTCATAAATTCTCCAACTTTATAATCACCATTAATGATACAAGAAATACCTTCTGGCAAGTTGTTGTCTTTTAAAATATCTGCTATGATATTTTGGCAAGCAATAGAACATAGAGGTGCTTTTTCAGAAGCTTTCCAAACACAAACATCACCACAAATCCAAGCCAAAGCCGTATTCCATGACCAAACTGCTACTGGGAAATTAAATGCCGAAATAATACCAACTACACCTATTGGATGCCATTGTTCTCTCATTACGTGACCTGGACGTTCCGAAGGAATGGTTTGTCCGTTTAATTGTCGTGACAATCCAACAGCAAAATCACAGATATCAATCATTTCCTGAACTTCACCATAACCTTCTTGTAGAGATTTTCCCATTTCATAGGAAACTAGCTTACCCAGTGGCTCTTTCAATTCTCTTAATTTATTTCCAAATTGACGAACTATTTCGCCACGTTGAGGTGCAGGCACATCTCTCCAAGATAAAAATGCTTTGGTTGCAGCATCCATTACTCTGTCATAATCTTCTCTGGTTGTTGCTTTAACTTTTCCTATTAATTTACCATCTACTGGCGAGTAACTCTCAATAAGTTCTCCATTAGAAAAATTATTTGAACCTGTTGAAGATCCTTCATTTATATCTTTTACGCCTAATGCTTTTAGGGCTTTATCAATTCCGAAATCTGTTGCAACTGCTTGCATAAATTTTGTTTTTTTAATTATTATTTAATTATCTGCGAATATACTAATAAAAAGTCGTTTTCAGAGAAAGACTAATTCTATAAATAATGTAACTTTAAGCAACCATAAATTATCGAAATCATTATGAATAAACTAATATACTTATTCGCTTTTTGCTTTATTATTATCGGATGCAAAAACAAGGAAGAATTGCAATCTACCATAACCAAAAAGCCAACAGAAAAAGACAGTATTCCTGCTCAAGTGAATGAATTTGCCATTGTTATTCATGGTGGCGCTGGAACCATCTTACGCGAAAACATGTCTCCTGAAAAAGAAGCTGCTTATATAGCCAAATTAGAAGAAGCTATACGCTTAGGACACAACATTTTAAAAAATGGTGGTAGCAGCCTAGATGCGGTTGAAAAAACCATTAATATATTAGAAGATTCCCCATTATTCAATGCTGGAAAAGGTGCAGTTTTTACCAATGCTGGAACTAATGAATTAGATGCTTCTATCATGGACGGAAAAACACTGAATGCAGGAGCATCCGCTGGAACAAAAACTGTGAGAAACCCAATAAATTTGGCTCGTGCAGTAATGGAAAAATCACCGCATGTGATGCTGTCAGGACTTGGAGCCGAAACATTTGCTCAAGAGCAAGGCTTAAAAATTGTTGATTCTAGTTATTTCTACACCGAAAACCGTTACAAATCCTTGAAAAGCGTTAAAGACTATGAGTCTAAAAAACAAGCTGAAGATAAAACTGCATTTTATGACCCAATTATAAAAGACTCAAAATTTGGAACTGTAGGTTGCGTAGCTTTGGATAAAAACGGCAATTTAGCAGCTGGAACCTCAACTGGAGGCATGACTAACAAGCGTTGGGGACGTATTGGAGACGCACCTATTATTGGTGCAGGAACCTATGCTAACAATAACACTTGTGCGGTTTCAAGTACAGGTTGGGGCGAATTTTTTATTCGTGCTATGGTTGCTTATGATATTTCAGCATTGATGGACTATAAAGGCGTGACTTTACAAGAAGCTGCCAAAGAAGTCATTCAGAAAAAAGTACCTGAATTGGGTGGTGATGGAGGTATTATTGCTATAGACAAACACGGAAATATAACCATGGAGTTTAATACTGCTGGAATGTACAGAGCCTCTATGAATGATAAAGGTGAATTATATGTCGGTATTTACAAGAATTAATTTATCGTTTTAAGGTGAAATGCCCTTTGAAAATTTGATTTTCAATTCGAATGTAATACCAAAAATCTGAAGTTTGTAATACTTCATTTCTATACGTTCCATCCCATGAAAAGGGTTGGTTTAAAGCACTCTTTATTAGTTTGCCATAACGATCAAAAATGTATACTTCTGATTCGGAAAAACTTTCAATTCCTTTCAAATTAAAAGTATCATTCTGACCATCATTATTTGGTGTAAAAAACTTTGGAATCACAAAATGTATATAGTTTTCAGACACTATCCCACAATCCCCTTCAGCCTTAACAAATACGGTATAATTCCCACCTTCAATCTCAAATATATTACTTAACTGAAAGTTTGTACCATCTAGTGAAAATAAGTAGTTGCCATTACTTGAAACATGAATTTCAATTTGGTATCCATTTGAATTAATCGCTTCAATGACTGGCGCATCAATTTGTAATAACTCTATTGTTTTAATCGCAGAACAATTAGAAGAATTCGTGACTTCAACAGTATAAATACCTGGCGTACTTACTGTTATTTGACTGGTCGTCTCACCTGTATTCCATAAATAATCCATATCCATTAAACCAGCTTCTAGAATGATGCTTTCACCTTCACAAAATGTGAGATATTCATCTTCAATAACAGGGATTTCTTCTCCAAATAACAAAGTTACAGCTGTTCTTGTAGTTGAGCTGCAGTTTGAATTAGAATCAATTGCTTCAGCATAATAAACACCCAAAATATTAGGGCTAAAATTTAAGCTATTACTCTCTAATAATTGACCACCAGTTGGCGCATTGTACCAATCTACTTGTATTCCATTAGGTACTGTTACAGATAAAACACCCGTGGAACAATTTAAATTAACATCTCCATCGCTCGTTGGCGGACTTACTTCAGGAAAAACAATTATCTCAAATTCTTCTGAAATCGTATTACAAGATTCATTTAACAAGTTGGCTTGTGTTTCGGCCATTTTCACTCTATAATGTGTCGTGGTCGTAAGATTATTTATTTGAAGGGTTTGATTCGTTTCACCTGATATATCAAACCAGTTTATTCCATCATTACTTTGTTGCCATTGATAAAAATGAGTATCGTAAACCGAAAAATCTGGAGTGGCTTCCAATAGTGTGTTATAGGGTAAATCATAAGTACATAAGGAGACACTTGAATTAGATGAGCTATCCGCAATAGATATAAAATCACCACACGTTTTGAAAACAATATCATCTATGGCCAAATCATTTCCACAGCCTCCAACACCATTGTTTAGCATTTTTAAGATTATTGACGATTGCCCAGCCGTTGTTGTAAAAACAAGTCCATATTCTTCCCAAACTGGAGTAGTTGTGCCTTGTATATCACCTGTATCTCCTGAAGCTAATAGTACAGTATCAGTGTTATCCCAAATTTGAAATTTTACATTTATAGGAATACCTGTACCACAAAATCCGCCTGGAGGTAATAGATTTAAAAGCCAAGAAGAAAATTCATAAGTCGTATTGTCACATAATCCAGAGATAGTTGTTCTGTAAAACTCTCCCGCAGTAAAATCGGCATTAACAATCAAGCTTCTGCCATTGGTATCTCCAGGAGTATGGTCCTGTGTATTATGCCAACCAAACCAATTGGTATTGCTGGAAATGGTATAAAAGCCATCTTCAGGTTCAGAATTGGCATAGGTATATGAAGTTGTACCAGAAGGAAGCGCAGGTCCGTTTGTGGTACCCGAACCAAAATCATCAAAATAAATAGGATCACCTGAATTTCCAGAACAAAAACTCAATTGGGCATAACCAAAATTACCACTCAATAACAGAATTAAGCTCAAAAAAATAAATGTATATGTATTAACTTTATACATGTTATAAAAATACGGAATAGTCAATTTAATTACTTGCTTTGAATTGATAATAAGATATATTTAACACGCAATCGTTTTCGTAAATAAGAATGATAATGAAATCACATAAAAATCCATATTATGCAGTAATTTTTACTTCTAAACATTCAGAAGATGTTTCAGAATATGCTGAAATGGCTAATAAAATGGAAGCCTTAGCCAAAAACCAAGATGGTTTTTTAGGTATAGAATCAGCAAGAGACACATTAGGAATAACTGTCAGCTACTGGCAATCTTTAGAGGCTATTAAAGCATGGAAACTAAATAGTGAACATCTTATGGCACAAAGTAAAGGACGTAGTCAATGGTATAAGTGGTACCATGTGAGAATTTGTAAAGTTGAACGCGAATACGAATTTAAATTACCGTAAAGGAAACCCTTTTGCGGCCCACCAAGGATGAATTTCAATTTCAAGTCTGCCTGCTTTTACCATAGGATCCATATTGGCTAAACTATCCGCTATTTTTAAAGTAGGTACATTATAAATAGTAATACCTCTAATGTCACCATTATCTCCAAAAGGTCCTGAAATATCAGCATAGCCCTCTTCATACATTCTACCTAAATGCGCTAAATGTGCTTCTTGAAGTTTTGCCGCTTCTTCTTCATTTTGAGAACGTATTGGACCTGATTTCAAAAAAGCTATAAAATATTGTTGCATTAAGATTGTATCTTGTGTTTTTTCGTCAACATAATCAAAAGTTTGATAGCCTTTTTCAGTTAATTCTGCTTTAAGTTCTTTAGCGGTTTTTATAGGTTCGCCTTTATAGGTTTCTATATAAACCGTATCTGTTTTAGTGATAATCGTTTCAGTTGTTGAGTCAGTTGTTTGTGCTTCTTTTTTACAGCTTACAGTAAAAAGTATTAATAATATTAAACTTATATGTTTCATTTTTTCCAAGTATTAAAAGGTTCTTTGCTCAATTGAGCATTGTAATATTTAACTTGCCCTGTGACTTCTTTACCAAGCCAGTGAGGCTTTTCAAAAGACTCGTTTTCGTTTTGCAATTCAACTTCAGCAATTATCAAACCAGCATTTTCTCCAAAAAACTCATCGACTTCAAAAATATGATTTCCATAAGGAATCTCATAGCGTATTTTATCAATCACAATTTCTTCACATAAGCCAAGTAATGATTCAGCATCTGATTTAGAAATTTCTTTTTCCCATTCAAACCGTGATAAGCCATCATCAGACGATTTGCCTTTCACTGTTAGAAAACCGTTATCATCTTTCAAGCGCACACGAACTGTTCTATCTTGATTAGTGTTTAAAAATCCTTGCTTAATTCTAAAGCTACGCTTTGCTTCGCTTTTAAAAGCATCTGAAAGTGTTAAAAATTTACGTTCTATTTCTATCATGCCTACCTCCCTTGAAAAAAAGGAATCTTTAAACGTTCTCTATACATTTTCATTCAAAAAATGAAAACACTCGAACTGACGTTGGTTTTTATGTCATAAATTTACATCATGTCAAACGATTTACCAATACGGAAAATTATTCATGTGGATATGGATGCTTTTTATGCCTCTGTAGAACAACTAGATAATCCTGAATTACAAGGTAAACCTCTAGCTGTTGGAGGTGGTGGTAAACGTGGTGTGGTAAGTGCAGCGAGTTATGAAGCGCGTAAATTTGGTGTTAAAAGCGCCATGAGCGGTGTGCAAGCAAGGCGCAATTGCCCAGAACTTATTTTTGTGCGTCCACGTTTTGAACGTTATGCAGAAATTTCGAAAAAAATTCGTAAAATATTTCATGATTACACGGACTTGGTTGAACCACTCTCAATGGATGAAGCCTATTTAGATGTTACCGAAAATAAAAAAGGTAATCCGAGCGCAACCTTAATTGCAAAAGAAATACGTGAACGGATTTTTAAAGAGGTTGGTTTAACGGCTTCGGCAGGTGTTTCTATTAATAAATTTATAGCAAAAGTAGCCAGTGATTATAATAAACCTAATGGGCAAAAAACCGTAAACCCTGAAGAGGTTTTAGGATTTTTAGAAGCATTAGATATCAGAAAATTCTATGGTATTGGCAAGGTTACTGCCGAAAAAATGTATCAAAAAGGTATTTTTACAGGAAGGGATTTAAAATCGAAAACAGCTGAATACCTTGAAGAAAACTTTGGGAAATCTGGGAAATCGTACTACTATATTGTTAGAGGAATACATAACAGTCAGGTAAAACCAAACCGCACCAGAAAATCGTTAGCTGCCGAACGTACCTTTAGTGAAAACCTCTCGTCTGAAGTGTTTATGCTTGAAAAACTAGATCATATTGCCGAAGAAGTTTCTAGACGCTTGCAAAAAAGTCAAGTGGCTGGAAAAACCATAACTTTAAAGATAAAGTATAGCGATTTTACACTTCAAACTCGTAGCAAAACCTTACGCTACTTTATACATGATAAGAGTATCATTCTTGAAACTGCCAAAGACTTATTGTATCAAGAAAAGCTACATAATTCTGTACGCTTGTTAGGAATTTCATTATCAAACCTCAACACTGAAAAGAAACCAATAAAAAAATTGGAGCCCAAAAAGGAAGTAAGCGTGCAATTACAATTTGAATTTTAATGATTTTGACATTGTATAAAAAAAGTCGAAATTCGTTGAGGCATATAATTAAAAGCAAAAGATGTATTTCACTTTAATATTATACACCACAAAAAATAACTACTAACCAATGATAAAATTCTTTAGAAAAATTAGAAAAAATTTGCTTTCTATAGGTAAAACCACAACATATTTTAAATATGCCATTGGTGAAATCATTCTTGTAGTTATAGGAATTTTAATTGCCTTAAGTATTAACAACTGGAACTCTGATAGAATTATAACAAATAAAAAAACCGATTATTTAATCCGTATTTCTGAAGAACTTAAAAATCAAATTGAAGATTTAAAATATGCTAAAGACGATGTTGCTTCTCAAATTAAAAGCAGTAAACGAGTTTTAAGCATACTTGATAGTAAAAACCCAGATTCTATACCTACTCTTAAAAAGCTTCTGGGCAATACGGCTACATTTTGGGGCATGACACTTTCCTATCCTGTTACTGATGAATTTATCAATCAAAATCTTCAAGCTCAAATAAAAAATGACTCGCTTAAATTGTACTTTAAATATTTTAGAGAAATTAGAGACGCTTTCGGTATTAACACGGATTATAACCAAACACAATACACCAATACTATAGAGCCCTATTTTGTTGAAAACATTAACTATAGCGAAATAGCTATAGATTATTTTAAAGATGGCCTGATACAAGGTGGTCCAAAAACGGATTACAATAGTCTTATATCAAGCATGGAATTATGGAACATTGCCACCTTTAAACTGGAAACGTTAAATACTGGTGAACGGTATATAAATGGACTTATTACTTTTTCAGAAAATATGATTTTGCAAATAGAAAAGGAAATTAAAGATCCTTAAAAACTACAAGTTGTAATTTCGGTAACCCGTAACGTATTTACCATACCTTTATCTTTTATAGGCATAGCGGCTAAACTAATTAACATATCGCCTTCCTCCAAATATCCTTTTTTACAAGCAATGGCATTTACATCTTCAATAGTTTCATCGGTACTTACAAACTTATCGTAAAAGAAGGCTCTCACACCCCAAAGTAAGTTCAGCTGCGTAAGAATTCTACGATTAGACGTAAACACTAAAATGTGTGCACTTGGTCGCCATGCTGAAATTTGAAAGGCTGTGTATCCACTATTGGTAAGCGTGGAAATTGCTCTGGCGTCTATTTCATTTGCCATATTTGCCGCATGATAACAAATAGATTTTGTAATATAACGCTTGGTACGAATATGCGGTGGTATTTGTGGTACTTTTATTAATTCTGAATCTTCAACACTCTTGATAATATCAGACATTTGTTTAATGACTTGAACAGGGTAACTCCCAACGGAAGTCTCTCCAGATAACATTACAGCATCAGCACCATCCATAACTGAATTAGCAACATCATTTACTTCGGCACGTGTTGGTGTTAAGCTAGAAATCATGGTTTCCATCATTTGTGTCGCTATAATTACAGGTATTCTTGCTTGCTTGGCCCTGAGGACTAACTTCTTTTGAATGAGCGGTACTTCTTCTGCTGGTATTTCAACACCTAAATCACCTCTTGCAACCATTAAACCATCGCAATAAGCTACAATTTTATCAATATTCTCAACGGCTTCTGGTTTTTCAATCTTGGCTATAATCGGAATTTTATGATCACTATGCTCGTTAATGAGTTCCTCCAATTGCATTAAATCTTCTGCATGACGTACAAAAGATAGTGCAATCCAATCTACTTTCATCTCAATAGCAAACAGCGCATCTTCAATATCTTTCTCTGTTAAAGCTGGCTGCGAAATATTAGTATTTGGTAAATTGACACCTTTTTTAGAACGTAATGGTCCTCCCTGAATGACACGTGCTTTAACTTCGCTTTTTTTATCGGTTGAAACAACTTCAAAAATTAATTTACCATCGTCCAAAAGAATTTTCTCACCCGGTTTAGCATCTTGTGGAAAACGCTCATAGGTCATATATACACGTTTTTTGTTGCCCTCAAAGCGTTTACCTGTTGCGAAAATAATCTCGTCGCCTTCATTAACTACAACTTCACCTTTCATATTGCCAACACGTAATTTAGGCCCTTGTAAATCAGCTAAAATGGCGGCATTATAGTCAAATTCATCATTCAATTCACGTATCATGGCAACACGTTCTTTGACATCATTATAATCAGCATGTGAAAAATTAATTCTAAACACGTTAGCACCTTCATCAAGCATTCCTTTTAAAACTTCTTTTGAACTAGTTGCAGGCCCAAGTGTGGCGACTATTTTGGTTTTTTTTCTTTTTAACATTAATAAAAAATTAAGTTGTTTTTTGATTTTAAATCTTCAGGAACAAGATTATATGCCGTGACTATTTGGGGAATATTGAGAATTTTATTCAAAATCAATTTCAATTTAGTTTGGCTTATATCCTCTTCCGTTATTTTTAAAAAATAATTCACTTTACGGTACTCTGGAATTAAATAGTGTGTTTTTGTAGTGGTTTGCGGACTGTCAAAAAGTGATTCCGAAGTTTCATGGGTTTCACTATCAACTTTACATATATTGGAAACTAAATTCCATGTAATTAGTTTATTTTCGTCAAACCACTCAAAAATGGGGTAATACACCTGATTGTTAAAATCCACATCCTTATGATTTCTTGTTAGGTTTATATTTAAATACTTGTTTAAAAAATAAGCCAACCTATAATCTTCAATGGAGCAATGAATGCCTACCAATCCATAGTCATGTACGTCTAAAAAATCATCGAGAATTAGTTTTTGTACTGCCATCATCAATCCTATTGAATGTAAATATAGTGTTTAAAAGCATTATTTTTATAGCCTTTAAATTAAATTTAGCAATACGTTATTACGAAAACGTTATAGTTTGTGACAATTTGTAGAAGACAATTAATACGCTCTTGAAATTTGATTTTGAAAAACAAAAAAGGCGCGTTTTGAAGCTTTTTCTTCAGCTTTCTTTTTTGAAGTTGCTCGCGCTTTTGAAACAATTTTATCATTAATAGATAGTTTAACCGAAAAATGACGAATATCATCATTACCTGTGTCCTCATAAACATTATAATCAAACGTCTTTTTTTCTTTTTGACACCATTCAATTAATAAGCTCTTGTAGCTAATGACTTTGCCCTCCAGTTTTTCAATATCTACATATGGAATAATGACCTTTTTATAAATAAATTTTTCACAGTACTTGTAGCCTCTGTCCAAAAATATAGCTCCTATCAATGCTTCAAATAAGTTGCCATAAATGTTGTCACCAAACTGTCCTTTAGGAATTTTACTTTCAACCAAATCTACTAGGTTTAGGTCTTTACCCAATTCATTTAAATGTTCTCTACTGACTATTTTAGAGCGCATTTTGGTTAAATAGCCTTCATCACCACTAGGCACTTCGGTATATAAATGTGATGCAATAACCGAACCGAGCATAGCATCACCTAAAAACTCCAAACGCTCGTAGTTAATTGGATGCCCTTCGCTATCCTTGATGTTCATGGACCGATGGGTAAATGCTGTTTGGTAAAATTTAATTTTCCGAGGTTTAAAACCTAATATTTTCTGAATGGACACAAAAAAATTCCCGTCGTTTTTAGAACGGGAATTTAATATGTTACGAATGTTCTTCATTCGAATGATTAATCTATTTTCTTGAACAGTACGCAGGCATTGTGTCCTCCAAAACCAAACGTATTGCTCATAGCTACTTTAACGTCGCGCTTTTGTGCTTTGTTTAATGTTAAATTTAATTTAGGATCAATATTCTCATCAACAACTTCATGATTTATAGTTGGAGGCACAATACCATGTTCCATTGCTAAAATAGAAGCAATAGACTCAATAGCACCTGCGGCTCCCAACAAGTGTCCTGTCATGGACTTCGTTGAATTGATATTAATATTTTTAGCATGTTCACCAAACACTTCAGATATCGCTTTGAGTTCAGCAACATCTCCTAGAGGTGTTGATGTACCATGCGTGTTGATATGATCAACCTCTTCTGGTTTAATTCCTGCATTCTCTAAACAATTTTTCATTACTGCAATAACACCTATGCCATCAGGATGTGGCGCTGTCATGTGATGCGCATCAGATGATAGTCCACCACCCAATACTTCCGCATAAATTTTAGCGCCTCTTGCTTTCGCATGCTCATATTCCTCGAGAATGATAGCGCCTGCACCTTCACCTAATACAAAACCATCTCTGGTTGCGTCAAAAGGTCTAGATGCCGTTTCTGGACTTTCATTTCTTGTAGAAAGTGCATGCATGGCATTAAAACCACCCATACCAGCAATGGTTACAGCAGCTTCACTTCCACCTGTTACTATAACATTACAATGTCCTAAACGAATGTAGTTTAAAGCATCAATCATAGCGTTGGCCGAAGAAGCACAGGCAGAAACTGTTGTATAATTTGGACCCATAAAACCATGTTTAATGGATATGTTTCCAGGTGCAATGTCTGCAATCATTTTTGGGATAAAAAAAGGATTGAATCTTGGCGTACCATCTCCAGCAGCAAAATTCAATACTTCGTCCTGAAAGGTTTCCAATCCACCAATTCCAGCACCCCAAATTACACCAACTTTAAGTTTATCTACAACATCTAGATCAAGTTTGGAATCTGCGATGGCCTCATCAGAAGCCACCATGGCATATTGCGTAAACTTGTCCATTTTACGAGCCTCTTTTCTGTCAAGAAAATCGGTTGCGTTAAAGTTTTTTAATTCGCAAGCGAATTTTGTCTTGAACTTTTCAGTATCAAAATAGGTTATAGGTGCAGCACCACTTTTTCCACTTACAAGAGCATCCCAATAGTCATCTTTGGAATTTCCTATAGGTGTTAAAGCGCCTAGACCTGTAACTACAACTCGCTTAAGTTCCATAAAGTTTGTTCTTATTTAGCTTCTTCTATATAGGAAATAGCTTGACCAACTGTTGCAATATTTTCAGCTTGATCATCTGGAATTTGAATATCGAATTCTTTTTCGAATTCCATAATTAATTCAACAGTGTCTAATGAATCTGCGCCTAAATCGTTTGTGAAGCTAGCTTCAGTTACAACTTCGTTTTCATCAACACCTAATTTGTCTACGATAATCGCTTTTACTCTTGATGCAATGTCTGACATAATCTTTTAATTTTAAGTTTTAATTAGTGGGCAAAAATAAAAAACTTTATTTTTATAAACACACCTTTAGTTTAAAAATGTGCTTGTAATTTACTAAAATTAGATTGAAGTAAATGCTTTTTGCCTTCTAATTGTTAATTATTATTCTTTTTTTTGTTGAACAATCTTAACATTATTGTCTGTAAATGAAATGAGCTTACGAATTTTGCAAAACACTGTGGTAATTTCAATTTGCGAATTACATCTGACATTAATTTTAAAATAAAAACCAACAGATGAAACGTATTGTAATTTTTGCGTCCGGAAGTGGTACTAATGCTGAAAATTTAATTAAGTTTTTTCACAACAGAGAACAAGCGTCTGTTATTCAAGTATTGACTAACAATCCTCATGCCAAAGTTTTAGATAGAGCAAAAAAACTAGGAGTTAGCGCACTGTCATTCAATAAAATAGCATTTACTGAAACAGATGATGTATTACATTTACTAAAATCTGTAAATCCAGATTTAATTGTATTAGCTGGTTTTTTATGGAAGTTTCCAGAAAAAATTTTAGAGGTATTCCCTAATAAAGTTATCAATATCCATCCTGCATTATTACCAAAATATGGCGGAAAAGGTATGTACGGGAAATATGTGCATGAAGCTGTTGTTACTAATAAAGAAACTGAAACAGGCATTACTATACATTATGTAAATGAGCATTATGATGAAGGTGCCATTATTTTTCAGGCAAGATGCGAAGTGACACCAACAGATACTGCCGAAGATGTTGCCAGAAAAATCCATGAATTGGAAATGACGCATTTTCCGAAGGTGGTTGATGACTTATTGAAAGCATAAAATAGATTCCCGTTTTCACGGAAACTAAAGATGAGCAAAAAAAAGAAAAAATACTACACTGTATGGAAAGGTCACCACATAGGTGTCTTTGAATCTTGGGATGATTGCAAGGCCCAAATTAAAGATTTTGAAGGCGCTCAATATAAATCGTTTGCAACGTTTGACGCAGCAAAAAAAGCTTTAAAAGGCAACTACAAAGATTATATTGGAAAGTCCAAAAAATTTAAAAGTGAGCTCTCTGAAGATCAGCTCAAAAAAATTGGAAAGCCAAACCTAAAATCCATAAGTGTTGATGCAGCATCTAGTGGTAATCCCGGTAAAATGGAATACAGAGGCGTAGAAACTAAATCAAAAAAGCAGCTTTTTCATCAAGGCCCATTTGACGAGGGAACTAATAACATTGGCGAATTTTTAGCTATAGTTCATGGTCTGGCATTTTTAAAAAAACACAATAGTGATTTCATTATTTACACCGATTCAAAGACGGCTATAAGTTGGGTGAAAAAGAAAACCTGTAATACCAAACTAGAACGCACAGAAAAAAACAAACCACTATTTGAACTGGTAGACCGTGCCGTCACTTGGTTAAAAACCAATAATTACACAACAACCATTGTAAAATGGGAAACCAAAGCTTGGGGAGAAATTCCAGCCGATTTTGGGAGGAAATAAATTCGTTTTTAAGTCTTTAAAAAGCGTATATTTGCAGCAAATTTTGAAACCATTTTATGAGTAAGTTAGTAATTGTTGGAACTGTTGCCTTTGATGCCATTGAAACTCCTTTTGGAAAAACCGATAAAATACTTGGTGGCGCAGCTACTTTTATTGGCCTTGCCGCATCGCAATTTCATGTTGATGCTGCAGCTGTATCCATTGTTGGTGGTGATTTCCCTCAAGAATATTTAGATTTATTATCGGAAAGAGGTATTGATATTTCTGGTATTGAAGTAATAAAAGAAGGTAAAACCTTTTTCTGGAGTGGTAAGTATCATAATGATATGAATACACGTGATACATTGGCTACTGAACTAAATGTATTGGCAGACTTCAATCCTAAAGTTCCTGAAGATTATAAAGATGCCGAGGTAGTAATGTTAGGAAATTTACATCCTAACGTCCAAATGAGTGTGTTAGAGCAAATGGATACTAAACCTAAATTAGTGATTTTGGATACCATGAATTTCTGGATGGATTGCGCTTTGGAAGAACTGCACAATGTTATCAAAAAAGTTGATGTTATCACCATTAATGATGAAGAGGCAAGACAATTAACAGGCGAATACTCTTTGGTTGTTGCTGCGCGTAAAATACACGATATGGGACCACAATATGTGGTGATAAAAAAAGGGGAACACGGTGCTTTATTATTTCATGACGATAATGTTTTTTATGCCCCAGCTTTACCTTTAGAAGAGGTTTTTGACCCAACAGGTGCTGGTGACACGTTTGCTGGAGGCTTTGCTGGCTATTTGGCCAAATCTGGTGACTTAAGTTTTGACAATATGAAGAATGCTGTCATCTATGGATCCACTCTAGCTTCTTTCTGTGTAGAGAAATTTGGAACAGAGCGCATGGTTAATTTAAAACCAAATGAGGTTCATAAACGTTTGCAACAATTCAAACAATTAACACAATTTGAAATCGAATTAGCATAATAAAACGCGCTCATAAATGGAGCGCGTTTTTTAATTATATACAGTAACATTTATTAAATTTAACTCACAACTAAACAATAATGAGTGACGCTTTAAAACATGAATGCGGAATTGCCCAAATAAGGCTTCTTAAACCTTTAGAATTTTATAAGGAAAAGTACGGTAGTGCCTTTTACGGTGTAAACAAAATGTATTTAATGATGGAAAAGCAGCATAATCGTGGTCAAGATGGTGCTGGTTTTGCAAGTATTAAATTAGACACAAAACCAGGAGAACGCTATATAAGTCGTGTACGCTCGATTGCTCAACAACCTATTCAAGATATTTTTGCTCAAATAAATGAACGTATCAATAAAGATTTAACAGAGCATCCTGAATACGCTGATAATGTTGCACTTCAAAAAAAGCATATTCCATACATAGGTGAGGTTTTACTGGGCCATGTACGTTATGGAACTTTTGGAAAAAACAGTGTAGAAAGTGTACATCCTTTTTTGCGTCAAAATAACTGGATGCACAGAAACCTGATTGTAGCTGGTAACTTTAACATGACTAATGTAAATCAGTTATTTGATGGTCTCGTAAATTTAGGACAGCACCCCAAAGAAAAAGCTGATACCATTACGATTATGGAAAAAATAGGCCACTTTTTGGATGATGCTGTTTCTAAAATTTATAAAAAATTAAAAAAAGAAGGCTATAGTAAAAGTGAGTGTTCACCATTAATTGCCGAAAGACTAAATGTAGCCAAAATATTGAAAAAGGCTTCTAAAAACTGGGATGGTGGTTATGCTATGGCTGGTTTGTTAGGTCATGGCGATTCTTTCGTTTTACGTGATCCTGCAGGAATTAGACCTGCCTATTATTACAAAGATGAAGAGGTAGTAGTAGTAGCTTCTGAACGACCTGTAATTCAAACCGTTTTTAACGTTGATTTTGATGATGTCAAAGAACTAGATCCTGGTCATGCGATTATAACCAAAAAATCTGGCGAAGTTTCTATAAAAAAAATCATAGAGCCTTTAGAGCGAAAGGCTTGTTCCTTTGAACGTATTTATTTTTCACGAGGTAGTGATGCTGAAATATATCAAGAACGCAAGGAATTAGGCAAATTACTAATGCCAAAGGTTTTGGAATCTATCAATAATGATACTAAAAACACTGTGTTTTCATACATACCTAACACAGCTGAGACATCTTTTTTTGGTATGATTGAAACCGTTGAAGAACATTTAAATCAAAAGAAAACGCAGGCAATCCTCGATGGTAAAGGTGGTCTATCCGCAGAGACAGTTACTGATATTCTTTCTGAAAGACCCCGAATTGAAAAAATAGCCATTAAGGATGTCAAACTACGAACATTCATAACTGAAGATAGTAGCCGTGATGATTTAGTTGCACACGTTTATGATGTAACTTATGGTGTGATTAAACCCACTGACAACCTTGTAATTATTGACGACAGTATTGTTAGAGGAACAACGCTCAAGAAAAGTATTATTAAAATGATGGATCGCTTGCATCCAAAAAAGATTGTTGTAGTTTCTTCTGCTCCTCAAATACGTTATCCTGATTGTTACGGTATTGATATGGCACGATTGGAGGATCTTATTGCGTTTAGAGCTATGCTTGAATTACTCGAAGAGCATAACAAATATCATTTGGTTCAGGAGGTTTATGATAAATGTAAAGCACAAGTAAATTTAGAAGATAAAGAAGTTCGTAATTTTGTTAAAGATTTATATGCTGAATTTACAGCCGATGAAATTTCAAATAAAATAGCTGAACTAATTTCTGATGAAAACGTGAATGCTCAAGTTGAAACTATATTCCAATCAATAGAGAATTTGCACAATGCATGTCCAAAAAATTTAGGCGACTGGTATTTTACCGGAAATTATCCAACCGTTGGTGGAAATCGTGTTGTGAATAGAGCCTTCATTAATTTTTATGAAGGCAATAAGGAGAGAGCCTATTAAAATATTGAAAATGTGCATTTTATCTGAAAAAATGTGCGTTTTAGCTAAAATAAATGCATTTCATCTATTTTATATCAAATTCTAAATAAATAAAAATTACATTAGTACCACCATAACATAAGTAGGTTAAGTTCATGGTAGATTTGGGGCAAAAAAAGCTGAACTTAGGTTCGGCTTTTTTTATTTTTCTCCGATTTTAAACAATCATTCAATAACTAAATTTCTCATTTAGTTTATTTTAGCCTAATTTATAAGTCGTTTATCTAATAATTTTTAAGTTTAGGAATAAGCAATGTTATATTTGCTTCACCATAACATAAGTAGGTTAAGTTTATGGTAGATTTGGGGCAAAAAAGGTGAACTTCTGTTCACCTTTTTTCATTTCCAATTCCAACCAAAGCGGAAAATTAATGAGTAGAAAATCTATTTACCATATAAATAAAAAAAGCGAACCCAATAGGTCCGCTTTACATAGTAATTCTTTACTAATTATTTTGCTTCAGCATATCTTCTTTCAACCTCATTCCAATTAATCACTTTGAAAAAAGCATCAATATAATCAGGCCTTCTATTTTGATAATTTAGGTAATAAGCGTGCTCCCAAACATCTAGACCTAAAATTGGTGTACCTCCACAGCCTACGCCAGGCATTAATGGATTGTCTTGATTTGGCGTTGAGCAGACGTCAACTTTACCACCTTTATGAACACAAAGCCAAGCCCAACCAGATCCAAATTGTGTGGCTGCAGCTTTACTAAATGCATCAACAAAAGCATCTTTTGATCCAAATTCAGCTTCAATAGCATCTTTCAAATCTCCTGAAAGATAACCTTTGTCATTAGGATTCATAACTTCCCAAAATAATGAATGGTTGTAAAATCCACCACCATTGTTTCTTACTGCCATGTTATCCATGTCTAAATTAATAAGGATATTATCAATTGTTTTTCCTTCTAAATCAGTTCCCTCAATAGCAGCATTTAATTTTGTAGTATAACCGTTATGGTGCTTTGAGTGATGTATTTCCATTGTGCGAGCATCAATGTGAGGCTCAAGAGCATCATATGCATATTTTAATTTTGGTAATTCAAAAGCCATAATATTTTTATTTTAAGTGTTTATATTAATTTCCCTCAAATTTACGGATTATCAAACGCAATAAAAAATAATAAATACCTATCAAATCATTGATAGTTTTTATCTTGTGTTAAATTTAGCTCAATGACTGAAAGCAGTTCTTTTTTAATTTATAATGCTTCTGCTGGAAGCGGAAAAACTTTTACCCTTGTTAAAGAGTATTTAAAGATTCTTTTTAACTCAAAAAGCCCAACGGTGTTTAAAAATATTTTAGCCATAACCTTTACTAATAAAGCTGCTGGCGAGATGAAATCAAGGGTTATTGATTCACTAATAACCTTCAAGAATTATTCTTCCGATTCTGAAAAAAGCCCCATGTTTCATCAAATTTGTAAAGAACTAAATCTTTCTGAAGCAACCTTAATCCAAAAAAGTTCTCAAATTTTAGATGCTATTATTCACAACTATGCTGCTTTTGATATTTCAACTATTGATGGATTTACACATAAACTTATTAGAACGTTTGCCTACGATTTAAAGTTACCATTGAATTTTGAGGTTGAACTCGATACAGACTCTTTGTTGACTGAAGCAGTAGATAGACTTATATCCAAAGCAGGAACTAAGAAAGAACTCACAACGGTTCTAGTAGATTACGCCTTGGAAAAAGCTGATGACGATAAGAGTTGGGACATTTCAAAAGATTTGTATGCTATCTCCAAATTACTGGTGAATGAAAACGATATTCCCTTTCTACAAACATTGAGAGATAAAACACTTGAAGATTTTAAAACTTTAAAAAATAGCATAAAGAACGATTTAATAACCACAGAGAATGGTATCATCTCAATTGCAAGCAACGCATTGACATTGATTGCGGAGTCTGGTCTAGAACATGATGATTTTAATAGAAAATCACTACCACGGCATTTTATAAATCTTCAAAATAAAAATTTTCAAGTATCATTTGACTCAAATTGGCAAATGGATCTTATTGAAGGAAATAAAATTTATCCAGCACGTGTTTCAACAGACGTGGCATCTACTATTGAAGCTATTCAAGTTCAACTTGCCGCATTTTTTAATGAAACCAAAGATTTGGTTTTTCATCATAAATTCTTGCAAGCGCTTTACAGAAATATAACGCCATTATCTGTTTTAAATGAGATTCAAAAAGAACTTACCACTATTAAAGACGAGAAAAACGTTATTCTAATTTCGGAATTCAATACCTTAATAAGTAATGAAATAAAAGACCAGCCCACACCTTTTATTTATGAACGGTTTGGTGAACGGTTCAAACATTATTTCATTGACGAGTTTCAAGACACATCTGTATTGCAATGGAAAAACTTAATACCCTTAATTGATAATGCGCTATCTTCTGAAAATGGAAGTGCAATGCTGGTGGGCGATGCCAAACAAGCAATTTATAGATGGCGTGGCGGTAAAGCCGAGCAGTTTATTGATTTGTTTAATAAGACTAAAAATCCGTTTCACCTAGAAGCCAAAATTAAACCCCTTGAATCAAATTTTAGAAGTTTTAAGAATATTATAGATTTCAACAATAGCTTTTTTAATTATTTATCTGAAACACTTTTCAATAAGAATTCACACAAAATGCTTTACAAAAGCTCCAGGCAAGATATTGAGAACTCAAGTAATGGTTTTGTTGAATTGAATTTTTTAGATTTTGAGAATGATGATGATAAGGCTCATGTATATTCACAAAAAGTATATGAAACTATTTTGGATTGTATGGACCAAGGGTTTTCAATGAATGATATTTGCGTTCTTGTTAGAAAGAAAAAAGAAGGTATTGCTATTGCCGAATTTTTAAGTGCTTCAGGCATAAATATCATGTCATCAGAGACCTTACTGTTAAGCAATTCTGTACAGGTGCGTTTTATAAATAATATATTAAAGTTATTAATAGAGCCACAAAATCTTGAAGTAAAAGCTCATGTTCTAATTGAGCTTACAGCTATTTTCAATATA
The DNA here is from genome assembly GCF_012931685.1 of Hanstruepera ponticola. GTDB lineage: Bacteria > Bacteroidota > Bacteroidia > Flavobacteriales > Flavobacteriaceae > Hanstruepera > Hanstruepera ponticola. Next base: position 803,610 of record NZ_JABANC010000001.1, on the reverse strand, counting down.
GAAAACAAACACAACTATTTAAAAACCCATATAGACTTAAATTTAAATCAACTCTTCAAAAGTTTTGAGCAGCATGGCTACGTTATTAAGTATGAAGAATTACTCCAATTATCATTATATGATCTAGTTGAAACTATAGTGAGAGACTTTAATTTGGTGAAAGAATCCAATGCCTATGTACAATACTTTATGGATGTTGTTTTGGAATTTACTAATAAGCAGAACGCTGACATACAAAGTTTTATTGATTATTTTGACACCCATTCTGGTCGTTTAAGTATTGTTGCTCCAGAAGGTTATGATGCTGTTCAAATCATGACCATTCACAAATCAAAGGGATTGGAGTTTCCTGTTGTTATTTTCCCATTTGCTGAACTCAATATTTATAGAGAGGTTAATCCTCAAGAGTGGTTCCCATTAAACCCAGAAGTTTTTAATGGTTTTTCGTATGCCTTACTAAACTACACGAGTTCCTTTGAGAATTTTGGTGAAAATGGTATGGAAATATTTAATAAACATCAATCGGATTTAGAGCTTGACAATGCAAACTTATTGTACGTTGCCTTAACAAGACCAATTGAACAACTTTATATTATTTCAAAAAAAGATATTAGTTCAAAAGGTGTTGTAAACAACAATACTTTTTCAGGTTTTTTTATAAACTATTTGCAACAACAAAACATTTGGGATGACCAAACTTTAAACTATTCATTTGGAAAAAAAACGAGAGATTATCGCAAGGAAAGTCATCAAGACAACATGATTGAACTGCATGAGTTCACAAGTGTTGATAGAAAAGATAACAATATCAAGATAATAACAAATGCTGGATATTTATGGGACACGTCCCAAAAAGAGGCCATTGAAAAAGGAAATTTAGTCCATGATATTATGGCTTTGATAAAAACCAAAGACGACATTGCATATGCGTTCAGCCAATTTTCAATGGAATACAAGATTGACAAGAACCAAGCAAGTCATTTAAGGGCTATTATTGAAGAATTAGTATCTCATCCGCAATTGAATGAATATTTTAATGGACAAAACAACATTTATATAGAGCGAGATATTGTTTCACCAAATGGTGAAATTATAAGACCTGACCGATTAGTCGTTTTTCCAAACAACGATGCTGTAATTATTGATTACAAATCTGGATTAGAAAACAAAAAACATGAAATACAACTTGAAAATTACGAAGTTACCTTATCAAAAATGACTTTTAACATTATTAAGAAAATACTCATTTATATAAATGATGGAATTCATGTAAAAGAATTTTAAATTTGCATCTAATACAAAAACTATGTACGGAAACATTCAAGATCATTTAAAAAAAGAAATTCAAACCATTAAAGATAATGGCCTATATAAAACAGAACGCATAATAACGTCTGCTCAAGGAGCCGAAATAACCTTGAATACAGGAGAAACCGTTTTAAATTTCTGTGCCAACAACTATTTAGGACTCTCTTCTCATCCAGAAGTAGTTCAAGCTGCAAAAGATGTTATGGATACTCATGGTTTTGGCATGTCATCAGTTAGATTTATTTGTGGAACACAAGACATACATAAAGAACTGGAGGAAAAAATTGCTGACTTTTATAACACTGAAGACACCATTCTTTACGCAGCAGCATTTGATGCAAATGGCGGTGTGTTTGAGCCTCTTTTAGGTCCCGAAGATGCCATTATTTCAGATTCATTAAACCATGCTTCAATCATTGACGGCGTTCGCCTGTGTAAAGCGGCTAGGTACCGTTATGCAAATAATGATATGGCTGATTTAGAAAAACAACTAATAGCAGCAAATGAAAATGACGCCAGGTTTAAAATTATTGTAACAGACGGTGTATTTTCTATGGATGGTTTAGTAGCACCTTTAGATAAAATTTGTGATCTCGCAGACAAGTACGATGCCATGGTCATGATTGATGAGTGTCATGCAGCTGGTTTTATTGGAGAAACAGGTCGTGGAACACTTGAGGAAAAAAAGGTTATGGGTAGAATAGATATCATTACAGGCACTCTTGGGAAAGCACTGGGTGGAGCCATGGGTGGTTATACAACAGGAAAAAAGGAAATAATTGATATTTTAAGACAACGTTCAAGACCATATCTCTTCTCTAATTCTCTAGCACCTGCAATAGTAGGGGCTTCAATAAAGGTGTTTGATATGCTAAAAAATGATACAACCTTAAGAGATAAGTTAGAATGGAATACTAGTTATTTTAAAAACGAAATAAAAAAAGCAGGTTTTGATATAGTTGATGGTGATTCAGCTATAGTTCCAATCATGTTATATGATGCCAAATTATCGCAAACAATGGCAAATATGTTATTGGAAGAAGGTATATATGTTATAGGTTTCTTTTATCCAGTAGTACCCAAAGAAAAAGCACGTATTAGAGTGCAATTATCTGCTGCTCATGAAAAAGAACATTTGGATAAAGCTGTTTCTGCTTTTATAAAAGTTGGAAAAACACTCGAAATTATTTAAATTTTTTAGGACAAACAATGACATTTTAGGTTAATTATCCAATATTTTTCTATATTTGTCTTTGTTAATAATATTTAACAACTTACTTTTGCTTACAATTAACACTTAAAAATTAAATTTTTGAATATGAAAAATCTTAGCAGATTATTGTTCGCTATGTTGCTTATTTTAGGTTTAAGCAATACTTACGCACAAGATGAGGACAACCCATGGGCTATCAGTTTTGGTATAAATGCGGTTGATTTTTATCCAACTGGTGAAGACGCTCCCCTTGGAGGTTATTTTGATGAATACTTTAACGCAAAAGATCATTACAATATCTTACCTTCATTATCATCCGTATCAGCAGCTCGTTACATAAACAGCGGGTTTTCTGTAGGAGCAACAGCGTCAATCAACAAAATAGATAAATTTGGTGACGACCGTAACAGATTTGACGAAGTAACTTATTTCGGATTAGACGGTATTGTAAAATATAGTTTTGCTGATTTGATTGGCTCTACTTGCATTGACCCTTATTTAGGTGTTGGTGGTGGTTACACATGGGTTGACAATATTGGTGCAGGTACTTTAAACGGTACATTTGGTATTAACTTTTGGATGACAGAGCACATTGGCTTTACAGTTCAATCTTCATACAAACATGCATTCGAGGATTATTTAGATACACATTTCCAACATACTGCTGGTGTAACTGTTAAGTTTGGTGGTAAAGATACTGATGGCGATGGCATTTATGACAAAGACGATGCTTGTCCAGAAGAATTTGGTTTAGCTGAATTTAATGGTTGTCCTGATTCTGATGGTGACGGTATTGAGGATGGAAAAGATTCTTGTCCTCAAGAAGCTGGTCCTGCCGAATTTAACGGATGTCCTGATTCTGATGGTGATGGTATTGCTGATAAAGATGATGCTTGTCCAACTGAAGCTGGTCCAAAAGAATTAAATGGATGTCCAGATGCTGATGGTGATGGTATTGCTGATAAAGATGATGAGTGTCCAAATGAAGCTGGTCCTGCTGCTAACAATGGTTGCCCTTGGCCAGATAGAGATGGTGACGGTGTTGTTGATAAAGACGACCAGTGTCCAGATTTAGTAGGTACTGTAGCAAACAATGGTTGCCCAGAAGTTACTGAAGCTGTTAAAAAAGCATTAAACGCTTATGCTAAAACTATCTTATTTGATACTGGAAAATCAACTATCAAATCTCAATCTGAAGAAGTTTTACAAAACATTATTGATATCTTAAAAGAATATCCTAATGCTAGATTCTCAATTGATGGTCATACTGACAGTGTAGGTAGTGAGTCATTAAACCAAAAATTATCTCAAGAAAGAGCTAGTTCGGTTATGAATTACTTAATCACTAACGGTATTGCTTCAAGTAGATTAGAGCATGCTGGTTATGGTGAGTCAAGACCAATTGATTCTAACAAAACTAGAGCTGGTAGAGCAAACAACAGAAGAGTTGAAATTAACTTAATTAAGTAATTAATTAGATTTTTTCACTAATTATATAGAAAAACGCCTCGATATTCGAGGCGTTTTTTATTTTTATAATATGACTACATTTATTAGTGATGTTTTACAGGATTTAAAAAAATCAAAAACAGATTTATCAAATTTAATTATTGTACTACCCAGTAAACGTGCAGGCGTTTTCTTTAGACATGAACTTTCTAAAATTACTGAACAACCTGTATTTTCACCTGAAATTTTTAGCATTGAAGCATTTGTCGAGGAACTATCTCAATTGCAATCCATTAACAATGTAGAGCTACTGTTTGAGTTTTATTTAGTTTATAAAGAGCTAACACCTAGTAATAAACAAGATAATTTTGAGACATTCTCTAAATGGGCACAAATACTCATTCAGGATTTCAATGAAATTGATCGCTATTTAATCCCTGAGGAATCCATTTTTGATTATCTATCTGCTATACAGGAAATAAATCATTGGTCATTAAATGAGAATCCCACTAGACTTGTAAGTAATTATTTAGACTTTTGGAAACGACTCAAGGTTTACTACAAACAGTTTACAAATCACCTTATCAACAAAGGCTTCGGTTATCAAGGGCTTATTTACAGGGAGGCTTTGGAAAACGTTCAAAATTACATAGAAAATACATCTTCAAAAATGCATGTGTTTTTAGGTTTTAATGCCCTAAACACCGCTGAAGAAACCATTATTCAAGAGCTACTACAAAACAATCTAGCAAAAATATATTGGGATATAGATGAGGTTTTTTTTAATGCAAAAAACCACGATGCGAGTCTATTTGTAACCAAGTACTATGACAATTGGAAATACTTTAAAAAGAATCCTTTTAATTGGGTATCTAACCATTATTCCAAAGCAAAAGAAATTAACGTGATAGGCGTACCAAAAAATGTGGGGCAATCAAAATATATTGGTACCATATTAAATAACTTAAAAGCGAACAATCATACGCTTGATAAAACCGCGTTGGTTCTTGGTGACGAATCGCTTTTAATTCCTGTTTTAAATTCTATACCTAAGCACTTAACAGCTTTAAACATTACTATGGGATTACCTTTAAAAACAATTCCGTTAGCAACCCTATTTCAGCATTTATTTTTAATTCATAAAAACCCATCTTCTTCTTTCTACTATAAAGATGTATTAAATATATTATCACATGCATTTATAACACCTTTATTGCAAATTGATGATGAAAACCAACTAAACAAGATCACTAAAACAATAAAAACAAATAACTTAATTTACATCTCAATAGCCAATTTAATTAAAGTAAGCCCAACACATAAACTACTATTTGAAACTTTGTTTGCCAACTGGGATAATAATGTATCCAAGGCTTTGGAACAATGTCAATCTTTGATACTAAAAATAAAAAATGCTCTTACCCCTAATAAAAAGGAAAATATACTATCATTAGAATACTTATTTCATTTTAACTCACTTTTTAACGAGCTTACTCAATTAAACTCACAATACGCTTTTTTAAATTCTGTTTCATCTCTTTATAGTGTATATACTGAACTACTGAATTCTGAAACCTTGGACTTCAAGGGTGAGCCTCTAGAAGGATTACAGGTTATGGGTATGCTCGAGTCTCGTGTTCTAGATTTTGAAACAGTTATTATTTCATCTGTTAACGAAGGCATATTACCTTCAGGGAAAACTCAAAACTCCTTTATTCCTTTTGATGTAAAAATCGAAAATCAACTGCCTACCTATAAGGAAAAAGATGCAGTATATGCCTATCATTTTTACAGACTAATACAGCGAGCAAAAAAAGTATTTGTTCTTTATAATACCGAAGTTGATGCGCTTTCAGGCGGTGAGAAAAGCAGGTTTATTACCCAACTGGAACTAGAAGATATTCACGAAATTAATCACAAAACAGTTGTTCCTAAAGTCCCAAAAACAGAAAACCCTCTAATTGAAATTCCTAAAACAGATTCTGTTCTTAAAAGTATAGAAACCTATGCAGCAAAAGGGTTTTCCCCTTCAGCTCTTACTAGTTACGTTAGAAATCCTATTGATTTTTACTTTCAAAAAGTTTTAAAAATCAAAGAACAAGATGATATTGAAGAGACTGTTGCAGCAAATACACTAGGAACTATTATACACAATACCCTAGAAGAATTCTATGAACCTTTTGTAGGTAAAAATATAACAGTCGAGAATATCGATTCAATGAAATCCAATGTTGATAGAACAGTTACAAAATATTTCAAAGAAGTTTATAAGGAAGGGGATATTTCAAAAGGCAAAAACCTCATTATTTTTGAAATAGCCAAAAGATATATTAACAACTTTTTGGATTTAGAGACTACAGATTTAAAAAATGGCAACACTATTGAAATCATTGCAGTTGAACTAGAAAATCGTTTGGAGTTAGATATACCAGAATTACACTTTCCCATATTTTTAAAAGGGACTGTAGATCGTGTTGATAAAAGAAATGGAGTCGTTAGAATTATTGATTATAAATCAGGTAAAGTAGATAAAAGCAAACTTGAGATTATTAACTGGGAAGATATCACTTCAGATTATGACAAGTATAGCAAATCGTTTCAGGTTTTGTCATATGCCTTAATGATGGATGTTTTTAATAGATTCAGTGAGCCTATTGAAGTGGGTGTCATTTCATTTAAAAATTTAAATGAAGGCTTCTTAAAGTTTGCAAAAAAAGATAAGCCTGGAGCTTACGCTAAAAAGATTGAGTCCTTGAACGAGGAGCTTTTAAGTGATTTTTACAATGAATTGAAAAACCTAATCATTGAAATCTGTAATCCAGATATTCCGTTTCTGGAGAAAGAAATTAAATAACTAATTATGTTTACGGTTTCTGTTGATCCAAAATTAATTGAGCATTGCAAAGTCATGGTTTCAAAACATGATTTTGGAAAACGCTTTGTGGCAAATGGGACTAAAGAACAACAACTTACTGGCATAATTGGCCAATCTGTTGTGATGGATTTCTTCGGCAAGGGATATGTTGATGGTTCTTCAGGTTTTGATGAAGGCGTTGACTTGGTATTTGCTGACAAAACTATTGATGTAAAAACTATGGGAAGAACTACTGCCGTAAAATCTGGTTACACTAATAATTTTTTAAAACTTCAAGATTATTTTGATACCGATATTTATATTTTTTGTAGCTATCACAAAATCAAACAGGTCCTGACCGTTTGTGGTTGGATTTCAAAAGAAGATTTTGTGGCAAAAAGACGTTTTTATCCTAAAGGTAGTGTCAGAACACGTTTTGATAAAACCACATTTACAACCTTCGCAGATTTGTATGAAATTGATAATAAGGATTTAAATAATGTTAACTCAATAACGGATTTAAAAAATCAACTAAAATAAAAAACCGTTCTTTTCAGAACGGTTTTGTGGAGCATATCGGATTAGCAAAGTTTTCCGAGAGCTTCAATACTGCAAATAGAAAATTTTCTTAAAAAAGGATATTGTCGTTTTCGATAAGAACTAAAAACTATTTTCGCTTTTCTCGAAAACAACAATACCACACATTCGTGTGGTATTTTCTGCTTGATGTGGAGCATATCGGATTCGAACCGATGACCTCTACGCTGCCAGCGTAGCGCTCTAGCCAACTGAGCTAATGCCCCAGATTATTTTATTCCACTCAACACTAAAACTGGCAATGTCGAACTATAAAAATCTTTTTTCAATATAGTATTATTCTCCCAAAGTTTAGTAAAAAACCCTCGCTTTCGTCTTACAACACACAATAAGTCTGGATCATTATCTTTGTAGTGTTCTAATACACCTTGAAATGTTGTTGCGTTCTCGCTTTTTGTGGTATTGGTAATTAATTTCGCCAATTCAGGATTTACATCAAAATCACCTTCATTGTAAAAAGGAGTTTTTACCAAAAGTAAATTCACAATAGATTTAAACTGGTCTTTTATAGAAATTAATGGTTTTAAGGCATTTTCTTTTCTAATCACGGCCGATTTTAAAGCCATTAATATATAAATAATGGGTTTGAATTTTAAGCCTTCAGGAACAATTAAAGCTGGAATGTTGGTCTGTTTTATAATCTTTCCAGAGGTTTTACCTAAATACACCTCTTCGTTTACTGAATTGGTTCTAGGTTCTATCATGATTAAATCAATATCCAATGATTGGCAAACCAATTCTAACGTGTCAATAAGTTTTCCTTTAAAAGTTTTTACAATTACCTCGACATCTTTAGTATTCACTTTCTTCACATGACTGTGCAAAAAATCAAGACTTTCCCGCTCTAAAATATGATCAACTTTTATCATAGTTCCTGCTTTGGTGTAAACATTATATATCTGAACAACATATATTTTTGCGCCAAATACTTTAGCAAAATCAACAGCATATTGCAAATGGCTTACCGCATTTTTAGATGATCCAACAGGAACTAAAATATTCTTCATAATCAATAATTTAAAAACTAAATTTACAAGAAATTTTTGCAAAAGTAAACATTAAATATGATTCGAAAAGGAACTATTGCTGATATTGATTCTATTTTGGAAATCACCAAAGCTTGTGCCCAATTCATGATCAATCAAAATATTTTTCAGTGGAATGAGTTTTATCCAAATAAGTCAGCTTTCGTAAATGATGCTAAAATGGGCGAATTGTACGCTTTGGAAGTAGATAAGAATCTCATTGGAGCCATCACTATCTCAACCCATATGGATTCTGAATACATTCCCATAAAGTGGCTCACAACCAACAGTAATAATATATATATCCACAGACTCGCTGTTCATCCTGATTATCAAGGGCAAGGATACGCTCAAAAACTTATGGACTTTGCAGAAGAATTTGCCATAAAGAACAACTATACATCTATAAGATTAGATACGTTTTCAAAGAATAAAAGAAACCAAAAGTTTTACGAACTTCGTGGTTATAAAAAATTAGGTTCTGTTTATTTTCATAATCAAAGTCAAGACCCTTTTTATTGTTATGAACTAGTTCTGTGAGCGCACCAATAACCTTAAAACATATAAACAAATTAGCCATACCTGCACTAATCTCGGGAGTGTCAGAGCCTATTTTATCAATTACTGATACAGCCATTGTTGGCAATATGCCTGTTGATGCTACCGAATCTTTAGCAGCCGTTGGAATAGTAGGTGCTTTTATTTCCATGCTTATTTGGGTTTTAGGACAAACACGAAGTGCCATTTCATCTATAGTTTCACAGTATGTTGGCGCCAATAGTTTGGACAAGGTTAAAGACCTTCCTGCCCAAGCCATTTTTATAATTACATCATTAAGCATCCTTATAATTTTAATTACTTATCCACTTGCTGAATCCATCTTCAAGCTCTACAATGCTTCAGACATGATTTTGAATTATAGCGTAGATTATTATAGGATTCGTGTATTTGGTTTTCCTTTTACTTTATTCACCATTGCTGTTTTTGGAACCTTTAGAGGGCTTCAAAACACGTTTTATCCTATGATAATTGCTATTGTTGGCGCCACAGCAAATATTGTTTTAGATTTTGTTTTGGTATTTGGCATTGAAGGCTTTATTCCTGCCATGAATATTAAAGGAGCTGCTTATGCTAGTGTTATTGCGCAACTGTTAATGGCATTGGTTTCAGCCTATTATTTACTAACAAAAACGACTATTCCTTTACGTTTTAGTTTGCCTTTTAATATTGAAATTAAGAGATTTCTACTCATGATTGCAAATCTGTTTATTAGAACTTTAGCGCTTAATGTGACGTTGTATTACGCCAGTGCCTTTTCAACAAGCTATGGCAAAGAATATATTGCAGCTTATACAATAGCCATAAATTTATGGTTTTTAGGCGCTTTTATAATTGATGGCTATGCCAGTGCCGGAAACATCCTTTCTGGTAAATTATATGGCGCCAAAGATTATAGTAAACTGATTACCTTAAGTAACCAACTTATTAAATACGGTATCATTGTAGGTGCTGCAATGGCCATTGTAGGTGCTTTAGTTTATTATCCCATAGGCACTGTTTTTACTAAAGATGAAGCTGTATTAAACGAATTTTACAAGGTGTTTTGGATGGTTTTAGCCATGCAGCCTTTATGTGCATTAGCTTTTATTTTTGATGGTATGTTTAAAGGTTTAGGGAAAATGAAAACCTTAAGAAATGTATTGATATTTTCAACCTTTTTAGTTTTTGTTCCTATTCTGTTTTGGCTGGATTCACTTGACTATAAACTTTACGCCATTTTTATTGCATTTACTTTCTGGATTATTGCTAGAGGTCTTCCGCTCATTATAAAATTTAGAAAAGAATTTTTGCCGCTATCACAAAAAGGCTAAATTTGATTTACTAATATCTCATTATGATTGTATTAATAAATAGGCTTCAACAGGTTAATATTGAAGAGAAAATAAAAGATGCACCTGATAACTCTTATGAAATAGGTGTTTTTATTGGTTCCATGTTGCCATTCGTACTACTTGTAGTTGCAGCCTATGCTATATATAGATATAACAAAAACAAACTTAACAAAGAATAATTATGGGAGGCAATATGCTTTTTTTAATACTGGCCGTAGTACTAATTATTATTTACGTGTATAACAGAAACAAACGTCGTTAGATTATCTGGTTTTTAGCCATCCTGTAATACTCAGCCGTTCTGTATTAACGGGTTTAACTTCGTGTTCTAAAATCTGACTTTCAAAAATAACAACGCGCCCTGGAAATGGATAAACAACCTTTTCAGTTTCCTGTCCGTCATTATTTAGGTATAATACCAGTTCGCCTCCGTTTTCAGGTGACCAGCCATCTTCATTTAAATAACAAACAAAGGACAATTTTCGTCTGTCATCATTTTGAAACGTATCTAGATGTCGTTTATAAAATGTCCCTTCAGGGTATAAGGCATAATGAAACTCTTTATGTAAAATTCCCAAAAAGCAAGTCTTGTTTAAATAATCGACCAAGTTGTTTATTTTATTAAAAAACAATCGTTCTGAATCATCAGCTCGTTGCTCATCCATCCATAAAATCACATCACCGCGAATAGATTTTACAATGGTTTCATTCACGCGATTACCAATAGCGGCCTTCTTAAAAGTGTTTTCTTCGTGTTTCTTTAATAAGGATTGTCTCAAAATACAGACCTCTTCATCTGAAAAAAAATTCTCAACAATACTGTATTTACGTAATAATATATCACCTATAATGCCCTCAAATTGAGGGTTTTCTACAAAAGAAATTTCTTCAAACAACTGATTCATTGCTAACTAAATTTTTAAAAAGCTCGCAAATGTAGTCTAAAAACCTATTGCTTTTACAAAACAATTATATTTGCATTGAAAAACAAGATTATGGGTACTATTCGAATTACCAAACAATTCTCTTTTGAAACTGGACATGCTTTGTATGGCTATGATGGCAAATGTAAAAATGTTCATGGGCACAGTTATAAATTATCGGTTACAGTTATTGGAAAACCTATAGATGATGCCTCACATGTTAAACATGGCATGGTTATAGACTTTGGAGATTTAAAAAAAATTGTAAAAGCTGAAATTGTAGATATATTTGACCATGCAACAGTTTTTAACAAGAATACGCCTCATGTCGAGTTGGCAAAAGAACTTGAGGATAGAGGCCATAATGTGCTGTTGGTTAATTACCAACCAACAAGTGAAATGATGGTGATTGACTTTGCTCAAAAGATTAAGCAACATTTACCTAACCACATTAATTTGCACTCACTAAAACTGCAGGAAACCGAAACCAGTTTTGCGGAATGGTATGCGTCTGATAATTAGCTAACAGTCGCAGTTATCAGTTAGCACGCTTTTGCAAATAATCATTCGTGTATTCGTGGCTATTTTATTTATATTTACTTAATGAATATTCCCAAAGGAAAAAAAATATACTTCGCATCAGATAATCATTTAGGTGCGCCAACACAAGAGGCCTCACGACCTCGTGAGCTCAAATTTGTTGCTTGGTTGGATGCGATAAAAAAAGATGCTGCAGCTATTTTCTTGATGGGTGATTTATTCGATTTTTGGTTCGAGTATAAAACTGTGGTTCCAAAAGGATTTACTAGAACATTAGGTAAACTAGCTGAAATAAGTGATTCTGGCATTCCTGTTTATTACTTTGTGGGCAATCATGATTTATGGATGAATGGGTATTTTGAAGAAGAACTTAACATTCCTGTTTATCATAAACCTCAAGAATACACCTTTAACAACAAAACCTTTTTAATTGGTCATGGCGATGGTTTAGGGCCTGGTGACAAAGGGTATAAACGCATGAAAAAGGTTTTTACCAATCCGTTTAGCAAGTGGCTATTCAGATGGTTGCATCCCGATTTGGGTGTGAAGCTTGCTCAATATATGAGTGTAAAAAACAAGCTGATATCTGGTGACGAAGATGCCAAGTTTTTAGGTGAGGACAACGAGTGGTTGGTGCAATACTGTAAACGCAAGTTAGAAGACAAACATTACGATTTTTTTGTGTTTGGTCACAGACATTTACCGATGGAAATTGACCTCAATCAAACATCTAAATACATCAATCTTGGTGACTGGATAAATTACTATACCTATGGTGTTTTTGATGGTGAGAATTTTGAGTTAAAAAAATTTTAATTATCTTCTTTTTCATGCTCCTCTATATCTCTTGTCAAGTCTAGTTCTCTCAATGGCTTATTTTTTACACCCATAATAGCTACAACTACTAACGTAACCGTACCACCTAACATCACTGCTAATGGTGCACCAAATATTCTGGCAGCAATGCCGCTCTCCAATGCGCCAAGTTCATTTGACGATCCAACAAACATAGAATTAACAGCGCCTACACGACCTCTCATATCGTCAGGTGTTTTCAGTTGTAAAATCGTTTGACGTACCACCATAGAAATACCATCAAAAACACCTGAAAAGAATAAGGCCAATATGCTTAACCACATCAGTTTTGATGCTCCAAAAATTATCATGCATATGCCAAAACCAAAAACCGATATCAGTAATTTCTTTCCGGTATTCTTGGTTATGGGAATATAGGTTGTTGCCAACATAGTAATAATGCTTCCAGAGGAAAGCGCTGCATTTAACATCCCGAAACCTTTAGGTCCAGCATCTAAAATATCTTTTGCAAATACGGCAAAAATAGCTACAGCACCACCAAATAATACGGCTATCATATCTAAAGTTAGTGCTCCTAAAATAACCTTGTCATTAAATACAAACCGTATTCCGGCCTCTAAACTATCTCTTACAGATTCATAAATTTCTTTGTTTAAAATAGGTTTCTGTTTTATTTGAAAAACCAAAAACAAGGCTAAAAGAACCAATAAAAATATAATACCCAACGTCATGTGAACCCCTATCCACGCAATTAAAAAACCTGCTAAAAGTGCTCCAAAAACATTGGCACCTTTCCATGTACTACTACTCCATGTTGCAGCATTAGGATAAACTCTTTTAGGTACCAATAACGCAATCAACGAAAAAATAGTTGGACCAAAAAAAGATCGCAATACACCTCCAAAAAATACCAAGCTATAAATACCATATAAAATAGCTTTAGTACTCCATGAGGTTTCAATGGTTTCTGATGTCAACCAAAACAGACCAAAACTTATTAATGAAAACAATGCAATACAGCGCATGAATAAATTTCGTTTTTCTTTTTTATCGACAATATGTCCAGCAAAAGGTGCTAATAAAAACGCGGGTAAAAACTCACAAAGACCAATTATACCAAGTGCCAAAGGATCTTCAGTTAAGGCATAGACTTGCCATTCTATGACTACAAATTGCATAGACCAGGCCAAAACCAAGGCAAAACGCAAAATCAAAAAAATGTTGAATTCTTTAATGCGTAGCGCAGCATACGGGTCATTCTTCTGCATAGATTATTTAAATATTAATTTGAACTCAACACGCCTATTTAAAGCACGTCCTGCTTCAGTATCATTGTTGGCTACTGGAAATTTATTACCATAGCCTGTGGCAGTAATGCGTTCTGGTCTTAAGCCTTTTGAAATTAAATATAAAGCGACTTCTTTGGCTCGTAACAACGATAGTTCATCATTACGTTTTTGAGTGCCAACATCATCGGTGTGTCCATAAATTTCAATTTGTAAGCGCTTGTTAGCGTTAAGGTAATTGTATAGTTGGGTTAATTCGGCTTTTGAAGATGCGATCAAATTATGTTTGTCAAAATCAAATAGGACGTTTTGAAGCGTATAAACTTTATCATTCTCTAATTCTTGGTTTTCCGAAATTAAATTGGATTCAATACTAGCTTGTTTTTCCGTTTCAAAAGGCTCGACGCTTACATCATCTATATAGTAATACGATGCGTCTGGATCTTTTGAATTATGAACTTTTATCTTGGATATTTTACTATTCTTATCAAAGTTTCCAATGATAAAATAGGATTCAAATCCTTTCGCTATATATTCAAAAGTTACTTGTTCCCATCCTACTTTTTCAGAGTAATAATCCTGACTATTTATTAGCACAAAATGACTGTTTTGCTTTGTGTTTAAAACCTTATTTAGGTTTATATATTTATCTGAATTTTCCTTTAGAGGCTCTTTCAAAAACAAAACGCCTAAATCTCGAATAGCATGACTACAATTTTCTGCTAAACTGATGTAAAAAGTAAATGTGTATTTTTTTTCAGCAGTCAAAGTATTTGATAGTTCACCTTGAACATATTCTTTATAATTTTCAGGAGCCATTGCATACATGCCACCATAGCCTTTTCCTGTTCTGGCTTTTTGATTTCCAAAAAAGTTAATATTACCAATCTCTTTACTACATGAATTAAAATAATCGGTAGTACCAATGTTTGGTGTGTTCCAATCCAAAACATTATGATTAAACCCTCCAATTAACGATGGACATGTTTTATATTCTTCAAAACTGGGGTTTAAAACCAAATTTTGTGACATGGCGAGTTGAAAGCACATGATAACTAGTATAAAAACCCGTTTATTCATTATTTTAAATCACGTAATTTCAATTGAAGGGATACGGTTCCATTCCAATGATTTTCGTCAATGGTATAAACTGCTTTAAACGGTTTTCTATCCGAAATCAAATCATATTTAAATCCAAGTCCAAAACCAATAGCTACAATTTTTTGACCTCTCGACTCCGCTCGAGGTGACATAACCGTTAATCTTAAATGGGATTCATCTTCACCCACACATTTTCCGTAGCCTGTATCACATAAATTTTCACTCATAAAAACAGGTGTCATATTGCCTGGTCCAAATGGTGCAAATTGTTTAATAATACGCAATAATTTATCATCAACCTGATAGAGATTAATATTCAAATCAACTTTTATTTCTGGTGTCAATAATTTCGTGTCAATCGTTTTTGAAACCACATCTTCAAATGCTTGTTTAAAGGCTTCGTAATTTTCCTCTTTGAGTGTTAATCCTGCAGCATATTTATGGCCTCCAAATTGCTCTATATGTTCACTACACGCCTCTAAAGCATTATACACATCAAAACCAGAAACCGAACGTGCAGAAGCTGCTAGTTTATCACCACTTTTTGTAAAAACCAAAGTTGGTCTGTAATAGGTTTCTATCAATCTAGAAGCCACAATACCAATAACACCTTTATGCCAAGTTTCATGGTAAACAACAGTAGTAAAACGTTCCTGTTCTTTTTGTTCTTCAATTTGTTTAAGAGCTTCTTCTGTAATGCGTTTATCTGTTTCACGTCTATCGGTATTAAAAGTATCTATTTCAACAGCATATTCTACAGCTTGATTAAAATCGGTTTCAGTCAACAAGGTTACCGCATGATTACCATGTTTCATGCGTCCTGCTGCATTTATTCGTGGAGCCACAATAAAAACCACATCTGTAATGGAAAGTTCTTCCTTTTTAACTTCTGCTATTATGGCTTTTATGCCAGGTCGTGGATTGGTATTAATCACTTGTAAACCAAAATAAGCTAAAGCACGATTTTCTCCAGTAATTGGTACAATATCAGCACCAATAGCCGTGGCTACCAAATCTAAATATTCGGCTAAATCTTCAACTGTCTGACCTTGTTTTGAAGCCAATGCTTGAATAAGTTTAAACCCAACGCCACAGCCACATAATTCTTTAAAAGGATACTCGCAATCCTCACGTTTAGGGTCTAAAATGGCTATAGCATTAGGTAATTTGTTGCCTGGTCTATGATGGTCACAAATAATAAAATCGATACCTTTTTCTTTGGCATAAGTTACCTTGTCAACGGCTTTAACACCACAATCCAAAGCAACAATTAATGAAAATCCGTTATCCTCTGCAAAATCGATACTTTTAAACGACACACCATAGCCTTCATCATAACGATCTGGAATATAGGTGGCAACATTTTCGGTTTGTGCTTTTAAATAGGAGCTCATTAAGGCAACTGACGTCGTTCCATCTACATCGTAATCGCCATAAACCAAAATATTTTCGCCTTCAGCAATTGCTGTTTCAATGCGTTTAACAGCTTTATCCATGTCTTGCATTAAGAACGGATCATGCAAATCGTTTAAACTTGGGCGAAAAAAGGTTTTGGCATCTTCATACGTTTCGATGCCCCGTTGTAATAACAATGTTGCAACAATCTCATCAACTTGCAATGCTGCTTGAAGGTCTTTTAGTTTTTTTGGATCTGGTTTTGGTTTTAGCGTCCAGCGCATATTTTTTAAATCTTAAGTGTCATGCTGAGCTTGTCGAAACATCTCAATATAATTTGTGTTCGCTACTTTTTCACAAGGTCTCGACTCCGCTCGACCTGACATAATAGTTAATTACTTATTATGATAATGGATTGACGTCTTCACGTCTGCAAACTTTCTAAACATTTCCATAACGCCACAGTATTTTTCAATGGATAAATCAACCGCTTTTTGAATTTTATTTTCGTCTAAATTATCACCATAAAAATGATACTCAACTGTAACTGTATGATAATATTTTGGATGCTCCTCGGTTAATTCGCCATAAGTATCCATTCTAAAATCGGCTAGTTTTACCTTCATTTTATCTAAAATTGATACCACATCCAAGCCCGAACAACCAGCCAAAGCCGAGAGCATCATAGCTTTTGGTGACAAACCGGAATTATGTCCACCATGTTCGGGACTCGTGTCCATTAAAACCGTTTTCCCATTCGGATTGTCTGATTCAAATTGCATATTCCCTTTCCAATGTGTTGTGACTTTATTTGTTGCCATTGCTGTAGATTTTTCGTTTATTGTGATAAATAAAAATGTTGAATTGTTCTTTCAAAAATACCAATAAAAAATAGACTATGCCATTAGTAACACCATTATCAGCCGAACATGATTTAGAAACCAAAGAATTAGCAGAATTCTTTAATGAGACCCTGGGATTTTGCCCAAATTCGGTATTGACCATGCAACGCAGACCAGCGATTTCAAAAGCCTTTATAAACCTCAACAAAGCGGTTATGGCCAACGAAGGTCGTGTGACATCTGCCTTAAAACGTATGATTGCTTGGGTAAGTAGTAATGCAACAGGTTGTAGGTATTGTCAAGCGCATGCCATTCGTGCTGCTGAACGCTATGGTGCAGAACAAGAACAATTAGATAATATTTGGGAATACAGAACCCATCCTGCTTTTAGTGATGCCGAACGTGCTGCCCTCGATTTTAGTTTGGCTGCCAGTCAAGTACCAAATGCTGTTAATGAAACCATTAAAAAACGCTTATACGAACATTGGAATGAAGGTGAAATTGTTGAAATGTTGGGTGTTATTTCATTGTTTGGATATCTGAACCGTTGGAACGATTCTATGGGAACATCTATTGAAGAAGGTGCGGTGGAAAGTGGAAATCAGTATTTAGGAAAACATGGTTGGGAATCTGGGAAACATGATGGTTCGCAGTATTAAACATTTTTTAGAGAATAGAATCAAGACATAAGACCGCTTCGCTGTTAGAATATAGACAAACCTTGCTAGAAATAGTAGGGTTTTATTTTTTATAAACCCCACTAACTACGTGTATTCTAAATCTTCCTTTTATAATTTTATACAATTATAGTATACAATCAAAGGGATGAATTTACTGTCCTGTTTAAAGAAAAGGTAGTGTTTATGTTTACACCAATAACTAAAATTAAAATGTTTTTAATCAATTTTAGATTAAATTCATACGTGTAAAACTCTGTTTTATTTAAATGATAAACATTGACATGAATATATTAACTAAATTGAAAGGCAAATACCTTCTAAAGGTTGTAATTTGCCTTGCCTTGCTAGTTGTTTTTGTTGTTATAACGTTTTGTTTACTCCTAGTATTCTTCAATAATGAGTTAGTAAAATTTACTGGATCTTTATAAAATTATTAGATATTTCTTCCGGAATAGGTGGGTTGTATTATTCCTTTAATTCTGTTTCTCAAATCTGGCAAAACTTCAACCTCAAACCAAGGGTTCTTGGTAAGCCAAAATCGGTTTCGAGGGCTTGGATGCGGTAAGGGTAAATAATTTGGTAAATAGTCTTTGTAATTTTTAACTGTTTCGGTTAAGGTGCTTTTAGCCTGCTCTTTTAAATAGTAACGTTGTGCATACATCCCAATTAAAAGTACTAATTCAACCTTCTGCATCATATCAAATAAGGGTTGGTGCCATTGCGGCGCACATTCTGGTCTCGGTGGTAAATCGCCTGTTTTTCCTTTACCTGGATAACAGAATCCCATAGGTATTATGGCAAAATGTTTAGGATTGTAAAACTGTTCGTTTGTAACCTCCAGCCAGTTTCGTAATTGCTTGCCACTGGCATCATCCCAAGGAAACCCAGAAGCATGAACTTTGGTTCCCGGAGCTTGACCAACAATTACAATTTTAGAATTTATATCGGCAGAAACAACAGGTCTTGGACCTAATGGTAAATGGTCTTTGCAGATGCTGCAGTGTTTTATGTCATTTAATAGACTCTTCACTTTTAACAAAAAGATTAATTAGCTATTTTCCTATAGCATAAACCCAGCATATTTGGTGATTCGCATATGTCAATTACGCCTGGCTCTGTACAAAATTCTGTATCTACTTTTACAACACATCTAGTAATATCTAAATAATTTATAGCTTGTAGTGAATCCGAATCATTTCCTAATTTTATTTTTTCTAAAAAAAGACTTTTTACTTTAAAATTATAAAATGAGTTCTCTTTTAATTCCTCACAAAATTGTTCATTTACCTTTTTTGATATTATCTTATAATTTATTCTTTCGTTGGAAGCGTAAATCACATAGTAATCTCTAATCGAATCAATTTTGTATACTTTAGCATTGATCTCCTTAAAAAAATCAACTTTTTGAGATTTAGGTTCATTGTCTAATTGAGTGCCTTTACAAGAAATCAAAATCAATATTAAAGCAATAAACCTTTTCATATAATTACTTTTTTCCACCAACCACAATCACAATTTCACCTTTTGGTGGTTTATTGGTATAATAATCTAAAACCTCTTTGGCAGTTCCGCGAATGGTTTCTTCATAGAGTTTGGTGAGTTCGCGTGACACCGAAACAGGTCTGTTTTCACCAAAATACTCGCAAAAATTAGTGAGTGTTTTTAGAAGTTTATGCGGACTTTCGTAAAAAATCATCGTTCTAGTTTCTTCAGCAAGTAATTTTAATCGGGTTTGCCGTCCTTTTTTAACTGGTAAAAAGCCTTCGAACACAAATTTGTCATTAGGCAATCCGCTGTTTACTAGCGCTGGAACAAATGCTGTTGCGCCTGGTAAACAATCTACTTCAATATTGTTTTCAATACAAGCGCGCGTTAATAAAAAACCAGGATCGGAAATGGCTGGTGTGCCAGCATCACTTATCAAGGCTATACTTATACCGCTTTTTAATTTATTAATTAACCCTTCAACTGTTTTATGCTCGTTGTGCATGTGATGTGATTGCGAAGGCGTATTAATTTCAAAGTGCTTAAGGAGCTTGCCCGATGTTCGGGTATCTTCAGCTAAAATTAAATCGACTTCCCTTAAAACTTCTATAGCTCTAAAAGTCATGTCTTGTAAATTTCCTATGGGTGTGGGAACGATATAGAGCTTACTCATTAAATGAACTTACTTTCAATAATTTCCATAAAACGTAATTCATAATTCTCTTTGCCCTCCCAGTTGTTGTAATCAGGCTTAACCATATTTTGAATAAACGTTTTTGAATCTTCAAATGTACTTTTTGTATTTATTTGTGAAAGTACACGATCATAATCTTCACTTTTGCCTTCAAACAAATGCTTTATAAAAGCAATTTTATCATTAAGACCAATAGTAATACCTTTTTTAAGTCTATCATTTAGAGACTTTGGTGCCTGTTTTTCAGATTTTTTTACAGGTTCAAAAATAGGTTCCTCAATGAAGTCGGCAGTCAGTTCATCCAAATTACTTTTATGGACCTTGGTAGTTGTTCCCGCTTTTTCAAATATGGCATCCACAGCTTGAGCTTCTTGAGGCATTTGAGCAACCATGTCTTTTATTTTTTCTATCGCAGGTTCCATAATTTCTTCATGTTCAGATTCATCAAGGTTAATATAAACCTTGTCTTCAAACTCTATATTGTCACTTACTTTGTTGTTAAAGGCCACATCTAGCATATCAAAAAATGAAGAATCATTTCCAATAGTTGGCAAATCATCTTCTAAATTCTCTTTGGCAAATTTCAATACAGTTAGTTTTTCATAAAGAGCTGCTACTTCACTGTGCATTTTTTCAATATCATCTTGGCCTTTTAGTTTAAGTATTTTATGTGCAATACTCATTAATTCAGCTTCCAATTTCTTCTTCATAACTTTTTATATTTAAAACGAATTTATGCTTTTGATTTTTAATAAATTTACGCCACCTTTATACAAAACGAAGGATTGCTTTGTTTTAGTGTTAAAATTACAAAATGTTTCTCGAAAATACAGTAAATCATAAAGAACAATTTGGATGGATTGAGGTCATTTGTGGTTCTATGTTCTCTGGCAAAACCGAAGAATTGATTCGCAGGCTTAAACGCGCCCAATTTGCAAGACAAAAAGTGGAAATCTTCAAACCTGCTGTAGATGTAAGGTATGATGAAGACATGGTTGTGTCTCATGACGCTAACGAGATCCGTTCTACGCCAGTTCCTGCAGCAGCTAACATTCCTATTTTAGCTGATGGTTGTGATGTGGTTGGTATTGATGAAGCACAGTTCTTTGATGATGAAATTGTTCGCGTCTGTAATGATTTAGCCAACAAAGGTGTACGTGTCATTGTAGCGGGTTTAGATATGGATTTTAAGGGTAATCCGTTTGGTCCCATGCCTAACCTTATGGCTACTGCAGAATATGTGACGAAAGTACATGCCATTTGCACTAAAACAGGAAATCTAGCACAGTATAGCTACCGAAAAGCTAAAAGTGACGATTTAGTTTTGTTGGGTGAAGTTGATGAGTACGAACCATTAAGTCGCGCGGCATTCTATAAATCCATGCTTCGAGATAAGGTTCGTAATATGAAGGTTAACGATGCTGAAGAAATAGATTCCAATACAGATAAAGCGAATGGGAAAAGTGCATGAAACCATTCTTGAAATAGATTTAAAGGCTTTAAAACACAATTTTAATTTCTTAAAATCTAAATTACAATCTAACACCAAACTACTCGCAGTGGTTAAGGCATTTGCATATGGAAGTGATGCCAATGAAATTGCTAAATATCTTGAAGAATTAAAAGTTGATTATTTTGCTGTTGCTTACACCTATGAGGGTGTCGCTCTGCGTGATGCAGGCATAAAAACGCCTATTTTGGTGCTACATCCACAGCCCATAAATTTTAAAACTATAATTGAACGTTGTTTGGAGCCCAGTATTTATAGCCACAAGATTTTAAATGCTTTTATAAACACTTCAGAAGAGGAAAGCCAGAATAATTACCCTATTCACCTCAAGTTTAATACAGGTCTAAACAGAATAGGTTTCAATGCAAATGATGTTGAAACAGTTATGTCAAAAATTGGTACAACAGAATCCATAAAAATAAAATCTGTCTTCTCTCATCTTGGTGCCAGCGAGGACTTAAACGAAAAAACATACACAAACAATCAGATTAAAAGTTTTGACTCAATTGTTTCAAAAATAGCACCCAAGTTAAATTATCAGCCTATTTATCATATGTGCAATACCTCGGGAATTTTAAATTATCCTGAAGCTCATCTAGATATGGTTCGATCAGGGATAGGTCTTTATGGCTTTGGAAATTCTGAAAAAGAAGATTCTAATTTTAAACCTGTAGCAACTTTAAAATCTGTGGTTTCTCAAATTCATAGTATTGAATCTGGTGAGAGCGTTGGATACAACCGAGCTTTTAAAGCAACTAAAAATCTACGATCAGCGACTATACCTATTGGTCATGCCGATGGTATAGGCAGACAATATGGCAATGGGAGAGGATTCGTAACTATTAATAATCAACCTGCATTTATTTTAGGCAATGTTTGTATGGATATGATTATGGTTGATGTCACTGAAATTGATTGTCAAGAAGGTGATGAGGTTGTTGTTTTTGGCAAATCACCAACTGCTGTTGAGTTTTCAAAAACAGTTAACAGTATTTCTTATGAAATAATTACCGCAATTTCACAGCGTATTAAGCGTGTTTATTTAAAATAGCTAATTGCATATCTTATTTTTAAAAACTTTTTTCTAAATTAGAAATCAGAACATTAACTAAAAACTATTAAAATGCTAAAAGAATTTAAGGAATTTGCAATGAAGGGAAACCTTGTTGACATTGCAGTAGGTTTTGTAATGGGTGCTGCTTTCAAAGAAGTAGTTACAGCCTTTACCGGAGGAATCGTATCTCCATTAATTGGTTTGATTTTCAATGCAGATTTCAAAGACCTCAAATACATTATTACCGAAGGCACTGTTAATGCAGAAGGTGTTGCAGAAGGTGAAGTTGCTGTACTTTGGGGTGCTTTTGTAACTAATGTGATTGATTTTATTATCGTGGCTTTTGTTATGTTCATGATTGTAAAAGCTGTGAATAAAATGAAAAAGAAAGAAGAGCCAGCTCCAGAAGAACCTGCAGGACCATCTGAAATCGATTTATTAAAAGAAATCAGAGACTCGTTAAAAAAGTAAGTTAGCACACCGCTACAATACATAATTTTAACCCTAAACCACTTCCTGAAGCGAAGTGGTTTTTTTTATACTTTTTTTAAATTCAATCTTTGATTATTGCTACTTTTGTAACAAATTAAATCATATGAAAATAGCAGTTGTGGGCGCCACTGGAATGGTTGGCGAAGTTATGTTAAAGGTTCTTGAGGAGCGTGATTTTCCAATAACAGAATTAATTCTTGTAGCATCAGAAAAATCGGTTGGGAAACAAATTCCTTTTAAAGGAAAAATACTCACGGTTGTCGGACTAAAAACTGCTGTGTCATTAAAACCACAAATAGCTTTATTTTCTGCAGGCGGTAGTACTTCTTTAGAATGGGCTCCTAAATTTGCAGAAGCTGGCACAACAGTAATAGATAATTCTTCCGCTTGGCGTATGGATCAGGATAAAAAACTCATAGTTCCAGAAATCAACGCCAAAACATTAACGAAATCTGATAAAATAATTGCAAATCCAAATTGCTCAACCATACAAATGGTAATGGCTTTGGCGCCTCTTCATAAAAAGTACAAAATCAAGCGTATTGTTGTTTCAACTTATCAATCTATTTCTGGAACAGGTTTAAAAGCTGTTAAGCAGTTAGAGAATGAATTGGCTGGTGTTTCAGGGGAAATGGCCTATCCATATCCAATTCATCAAAATGCCCTGCCGCATTGTGACATTTTTGAAGACAACGGCTATACCAAAGAGGAGATGAAATTAGTTCGTGAAACTCAAAAAATTCTCGACGATAAAACAATTGCTGTAACAGCAACGGCTGTGAGAATTCCAACAGCAGGTGGTCATAGTGAATCAGTGAATATAGCTTTTGAAAATGATTTTGACTTAAATACAGTTAGACAAATCTTACAAAATACACCTGGTGTTATTGTCCAAGATAATACAAACACAAACACCTATCCTATGCCCATTTATGCCAATGGGAAAGATGATGTTTTTGTAGGCAGAATTAGACGTGATGAATCACAACCCAACTCTCTAAACATGTGGATTGTAAGTGATAATTTACGAAAAGGGGCTGCTACAAATACGGTTCAAATTGCTGAATATTTATTGAATAACAGCTTGATTTAATTTTTATTTAGTTAAGTAGGGTTTTTTGTTGTTTAACTGTTTAGTTATTAGAAGTCGTCAAGGGTTTTAAAGGATAATGGACAAGCGCTTATTTTTTTGAGCCTTCTTGTCTGATAAAAAGCGTATTACAACTAATTAATTATAAAGATTTTACCTTTGTATTTATATTTACTATCCAAATTTTTACCATACATGATGAAAAATTACTTGAAATCTTTATGCATCGTTGGGCTAGTTTTAGTTTATTTTTCTTGTAGTGATGATGATTCAAATTATTCACCTTTGGTAATACAGGCTAATTCAGATTCTAGTGAAGTGTTTCAAAATACTTTTGTAGAAATAGATGTACTTGCTAATGATATAAATATTCCGAATAATGGTGTGCTTACCATATCATCATCAACAAACGCAACAATTGAAGTCCTCACAAATAACACACCCAACAACCCTAGTGATGATAGTATTTTATATACTCCCAATGGCTTATTTTCTGGGAATGATGTCTTTGAATATACTATATGTAACGACAACCAAAATTGTGCAACAGGAACTGTAACGGTATTGGTTCGCCCAGTGACTCCTGTAAATTATGACCCAACAGCTTTTCCTTATAGCACCCTCTCTGAATACAATTTTTTTGAAGGTGATTTAAAAGATTTAAACCCTGTTTATGGTGTTATTCCTTACGATATAAATTCTGCACTTTTTAGTGATTACGCTCATAAAAAACGTTTTGTTTGGATGCCAAACGGCTCTAAAGCCAGTTACGAAAATGATTATTCATCCTTAAATTTTCCCGTTGGATCCTTTTTGATAAAGAACTTTTACTATGACAATGTGCTCCCAGAAAATGTAACCAAAATTATTGAAACTCGAATAATGTACATGACAGATGAAGGGTGGGAGTTTGCAAAATACGTCTGGAATGATAACCAAACAGAAGCAACTTTTACAAATGATGGAAGTTTTGTTAGTTTCGATTGGATTGAAGATTCAGAAACTAAAAGTGTTAATTACCGAATTCCGTCTCGTGCAGAATGCTTTACCTGTCATAATAAGTTTGGGGAACCTCAAGCAATTGGACCAAAACCGCAGAATCTTAATAAAGATTACCCTTATAATTCAGGTGTCATGAATCAAATGGCTAAATGGGCAGATTTTGGATATTTAGAAGATTCATATCCTAATGAAATTGAAACTACAGTCTCTTGGGACGATCCTAATGAACCAATTGATTTAAGGGTTCGCTCTTATATTGACATAAACTGTGCGCATTGTCATGCTGAACAAAGTTATTGTGAATACAGACCTATGCGATTTGCTTACAACACTAATGACGACTTAACCAATATGGGTGTATGTGTCGAACCAGATACCAACATTGGAAACGATTACCCATTTATAATGAATCCTGGAGATGCAGACGCTTCTGTCGTTATGTTCCGAATAAGCTCCATTGAAGAACAATATAGAATGCCGCTTCTTGGCAGAACCTTACAGCACATAGAGGGTGTTGAACTAATCCGTGAATGGATGAATTCTTTACCTGACAGATGTGAATAATATTAACATAAAAACTATGAAAACTAAATTACTTTTTTCAATAATCATTGGTTGCTTTGTAATAACTCAAACTTTTGCACAACCTAGTAATGATGTTATTGGCGGCGCTATTCCAATTACTCCTTCTCCTGAAGGAACAGGTTGTGATACGCCAACTTTTGTTCTGCCTTTTTCAACAGATGGAACGACGGATAGTGAACTACAAGGCAATTGCAGTACATCTGGATTAGATCAATTTTTTACTTGGACAGCTACATCTTTAGGGCTTTCATTCTCATCACAAGCTCCTGGTAACCCTGGAATAACTGTGTGGAATGCAAATGGAACTATTCATTATGACTGCACTGATACTTTTGCTAATGAAACTGTAAGTGGTTGGGAATTAGGTGATGAACTAATCATTCAAATTTATGACTTTGAAGGAACAGCCTTGTCGGATGTTGCTTTTTGTCTAGAGATTAACAATATTGCACCTCCTCAACCCTCACCTATCTCATTCACAACTCAAAACTTCACCTCATTAGGTATAAACCAAATAAAATGGGCTGTTGTTGATATGAATGGTGATTTTCTTGATGATATAGTGACCGTTGGAACTTATACGTCATCTGAAATAAATGTGCAATTTCAAAATACTTCTGGTAACTTTACTAACATAAACATAGACACTCCTGATGCTGATTTCACCCCTTCTTGGAGTTTGGCCGCAGCAGATTATGATAAAAATGGTTATACTGATTTAGTTTATGGGAATGGTAGTGGTGTGACTTTTATGAAAGCAGAAATAAATTCATCTAACTTAAATAATGGGAATCCATTTGATGATGTAACAAGCTTTATAGAATCTTCAGGATCTGAAGATGTCTTTTCGCAACGGTCTAATTTCGCTGATATAAATAATGATGGTCATCTAGATGCTTTTGTTTGCCATGATGTAGCTCCAAACGTATTTTATATTAATGATGGGTCCGGGAATTTAATATTTAACCAGGGTGGTCTAGGTGATTATGCTTCTGGTGGAAATTACGGCTCAATTTGGATAGATTATGATAATGACGGTGATTTAGACATGTTTATTGCAAAATGTGGTGGTGAAACAGAGCGGAGAAAAAATCAAATGTTAAGAAATAATGGTGATGGCACTTATACAGAAGTTGCAGCCTCACTTGGTCTTGATGACCCTATGCAAACTTGGTCATCAGCTTGGGGAGATTTTGATAATGATGGTGATATGGATGTTTTTGTTGGTGCTAGTACAGGTACTCATAAACTAATGAGAAATGATGTAAATACATCAGGTGTTTTTACAAATGTTACCGTTGGCTCTCACGTTACAGATCTGACAACTACAGGTCACGAAAATTTAGCTTTTGACTTTGACAATGATGGAAACCTTGATATTGTCTCTAACGGAAATATTCTTTTTGGAAATGGTGATTTAACTTTCTATTCCATAGAAAATATTATTCCATATGTCAACGGTTCTTTTGGAGACCTTAATGATGATGGGTTTATTGATGCTGTTACACAAAATAATGGTGTTGGAACTATTTATATGAATGATGGTACAGTGAATAACTGGATTAAAATTCATACTGTTGGAACTACAAGCAATGGAAATGGTATAGGAGCTCGTGTTGAAGTTTATACAAATTCTGGGACGCAAATAAGAGATGTACGTAGTGGCGAAGGATTTGCTTTTATGAGCAGTTTAAATACTCACGTTGGTTTAGGCACTGATACCTCTATTACTAAAATTATTGTTAGATGGCCATCAGGGTTTATTGATCAAATTGATAATCCTGCAATTAACCAATCACTAACTATTACAGAAGGTGACTTCCCTTTAAGTGTAGTTGATCAATCTATTTCTGAAATGATTATATATCCTAATCCTGTTAACAATATCCTCTCAATTAAAACGAATGATGATTTGTCAGATAGAGTGGCAACTATTTTTGATATAAACGGAAAGCGTGTGTTAAATGGTTTTATTGTTAATAACACAATAAATGTTTCTGGTTTATCTTCGGGCACATATTTTTTACGACTAGAATCAAATGGTAAACAAGTAGTGAAAAAAATTATTAAGATTTAATTTTAACAAATATGTTAATTCAAAAAGACTCATGTTTAAAACATATGAGTCTTTTTTGATTTTAATTAATATCTTGTTTATCTTCAATGGTTTAATAAAATTTAGTATTTTAGGGGACTTTTCTAAAGAAGTGTTAATCAAATTAATAGCGAATATGAAAAAAATATTACTCCTAGTCACCCTACTTTCTACCCTGCTTAACTATTCGCAAACTAATTCAGATACCTGTGCAGAAGCTGATGCTGATACACCTATAACCGGTCCTGGTCTATATACTGTTGACGCTATAAATGGTAGCGAAATGCCTCCTGAATTTTGTGTTGGTAACGGAAACAATGTTACCGCTGGTGAATGGTATAGGTACATTCCTTCTGAAGACACTTATATGACTGTCACTACTGAATTATCTCAAAATTCAGGAGGTGATACGCGTGTACATATTTACAGTGGTAATTGTGGCGCATTGGTTTGTGAAGGAGGTGATGATGATAGTGGCGATATTGGTAATGGTTATTTGTCAATTGCTTCACTAGATGTTGTTGGTGGTCAGACATATTACATTGTATTTGATGATAAATGGAGTGCCAATGGATTTGATTTTGAGATTTATGAGGGCGATCCTCCTCCAGGTCCAGATCCTGCACCTGTTACGTTTGCAACTAGTAACATAAGCGTTACAGGTTCTAGTAGGGCAGTCGTTGATATGAATGGTGATTATCTAGATGACATTGTGAGTATAACTGCCACTAATGTTAATATTCATTTACAAAATGGATCTGGTGGATTCACAGAAACCAATATTACGACATCAAACGCCGATTTCACACCAGGTTGGAGTTTAGCAGCTGGAGATTATAATGCAGATGGATTTACTGACTTATTATATGGTAGTGGAAGTGGTGTAACTTTCATGCGTTCAAATGGTGATTTTACGTTTACAGAGTTTTCTGGTACAGAATATGTGTTTTCTCAACGTTCAAATTTTGTCGATATCAATAATGACGGACATTTAGATGCTTTTGTTTGTCATGATATTGATCCCAATGTTTTTTACATTAATGATGGTAGTGGGAATTTAACCTTTAATCAAGGTGGTTTAGGAGACATAGCTGGTGGTGGAAATTATGGTTCCATTTGGATAGACTATGATAATGATCGAGATATTGACTTGTTTATAGCTAAATGTCGAGGTGGGTCTACGACTATTAATATTAACGAAATGCATACTAATAATGGTGATGGTACTTTTGTTGAAAATGCATCTGCAATTGGTTTAGCTGATCCTTTACAAACTTGGTCTTCTGCTTGGGGCGATTTTGACAATGATGGTGATATGGATGTTTTTGTTGGAGCAAGTTCTGGATCTCATAAACTAATGCGTAACAATAATGGTATTTTTGAAAACGTTACGGCATCTTCTGGTGTAAGTACACTAACTGCTACTGGAATTGAAAATGCTACTTACGATTTTGACAATGATGGAAACTTAGATATTGCATCAAATGGCAATATCTTGTTTGGTAATGGTGATATGACATTCACAGTTTATACCAACCAACTATCAAACGGATCTTTTGGTGATTTAGATAATGATGGTTTTATTGATGCTTTTAATGGAAGTACCTTTTACAGAAATGAAGGCAATGATAATAATTGGACTAAAATAACTACAGTTGGAACTGATAGTAATATCAATGGCATTGGCGCACGTGTTGAAGTTCACACTGCTTCAGGAGTGCAAATTAGGGATGTTCGCAGTGGTGAAGGATTTCGTTACATGAGTTCCCTAAATACCCATTTTGGATTAGGAACTGAAGACACAATTGAAAATATTATTGTTTATTGGCCATCAGGCATTATAGATAACATTCAAAACCCTCCTATTAATGAAAGTACAGTTATCATAGAGGGCGAATCATTATCTGTTGAAGACCATGAAATATCAGATTTAGTTATTTATCCTAATCCTGCAAAAGAGATTATAAACTTTGAATCTCAAGCAGGCTTAATTAATAGAGTAGCTACCGTTATTGATATTAATGGTAAGCGTGTTTTAAATGCAAAATTAGAAGGGAATTCGCTTAACGTTTCAACTTTAAATAGTGGTTTCTACGTTTTAAGAATAGAAAATGAAGGTAGAGTTGTCACAAGAAAATTTATAAAGGAATAATTACTTAAATTTCAAGTTAAAAAAAAATTCGCTCTAACATCGAGCGAATTTTTTTTGCTTTATTTTTGTCCCATGCTTCAAATAAAGAAAATAACTTTTAGTTATCAAACAAAACCTGTTCTGCGCAACCTTAATTTATCGATACAAAAAGGAGAGCATGTATCTATCATTGGTGAAAGTGGCTCTGGAAAAAGTACATTGTTGAAACTTATATATGGTACGTATGATTTAGATGAAGGTCAAATTTTTTGGGGAGAAACCGAAATATTAGGTCCTAAATACAATCTTGTTATTGGTTATGACTTTATGAAATACGTGGCTCAAGAATTTGAGTTAATGCCTTTTATTAGTGTTGCTGAAAACATTGGCCATTACCTATCTAATTTCTTTCCTGAACAAAAAGAAGAGCGCATTTTAGAACTACTAGAAGTCGTAGAGTTAACAGATTTTGATAAGACAAAAGCAAATTTGTTAAGTGGTGGGCAAAAACAACGCGTTGCACTAGCCAAAGCATTGGCTAAAGACCCTGAATTAATTTTATTAGACGAACCGTTTAGTCATATCGATAATTTTAAAAAGCACCAATTAAGACGACGGCTTTTCAAATATTTAAAACAAAAACAAATAACATGCATAGTTGCAACACATGATAAGGAAGATGTTTTAGGATACGCTGATAACATAATAGCACTCCATGACTCAAGAGTGATTGCAACTGAAAAACCAGAAGAACTATACAGAAACCCAAAATTGCCATTAATAGCTGCATTTTTTGGAGAATATAGTGTTATTGAGCCCTATGGGATTATTTATGCACATCAATTACAAGTTGTCGACAACTCTGATATTGAAGTAGTAGTAGCAAATTGTTATTTTAAAGGCGATTATTATTTAATTGAAGCCAACTACAACGAAAATAAGGTCTACTTTCAGCATCACGAAACTTTAGGTATAAATGATTGTGTTTTCATTAAAGAAACTAACTAACCTTCTCAATTAAAAATTTTAGGTTATTGAATTCAACTTCGCTGCCTACTGTTTTGCCTAGCAGCAATTTACCAATAGGCGTTTGTGAGGAAATTCCATAAAACACCACATCATTAACTTGTAATTTTCCTGCGCTAATTGCTATAAAATAATTTGATTGCGTTGTATGAACAATACTCCCTAAACTAATATTTATAGAAATTTTATCCGTTTGAATTTTAGAGAGGATTTCTTGCTGTTTCTCTAGTTCGGCTAATTGTTTTCCTAGTTTTTCGCGCTCTATTTGTAACATAGCTCGCCCAGTTTCATGCTTATCACCTGCACTACTTTTAGTTTCTGTGGTTAAAGCTTTGTTTGTATCTTCTATTTGGGATAGGACAATCTTTAATCTGTCTTGACAAAACCTATAACATTGTTCAAATAATTTTACTTTTATTTCTAAACTACTTGACATGGGCTATTTCATAATTAAGTTTTCCAAAATACCCCATTTGTTTAACAATCCAATTAACTCTACTTTGAATATAATTTGAAGCCGGTCGTGCCTTGTATTTTCTAGGGTTAGGTAGAATAGCAGCAATACTGGCTGCTTCTGACGGTGATAATTTTGATGTTGACTTTTTAAACCAATATTGAGATGCTGCCTCTGCTCCATAAATACTATTACCCATTTCAATACTGTTTAAATAAACTTCCATTATACGCTCTTTACCCCAAATATGTTCAATCAAAAATGTAAAATACACTTCTAAGCCTTTTCTTAACCAACTACGTTCTGGCCATAAAAATACATTTTTAGCTGTTTGTTGGCTTATGGTGCTGCCTCCTTTTACACGCTTACCTTTTTTATTGTTTTCTATAGCTTTTTCTATGGCCTTCAGATCAAAGCCGTTATGAATTAAAAAATTTTGATCTTCACTGCAAATAACTGCTAATTGTAAGTTTTTGGATATGTTCTCTATCGGTTCCCAATTATGATTGATTCTAATTTCACTTCCGTTCTGATAACTTTCAATGCTTCTAATAACCATTAAAGGAGTTAATTTAACAGGAACCCATTTATAGAGAAAGACCAGAAATAAAGAAAATAAAATCAGTCCTAAAAAAAGTCGCCAAAAGAATCTAATTATTTTTCGCATTTTTAATCTAGTAAATTCGCTAAATCAACACCAACGGAACTTCCTATTGCAACTCCCATACCTCCTAATCTAACACCACAATAAACGTGATTGCTAACCTGTTTTACAATAGGTTTTTTTTGATTACCAATACCCATGATTCCGCTCCAACGATAATCTACTTCGAATGGTTTATCAGGTAATATAACCGTTTTTAATAGGTCTTCAAGTTTATCCTGAATCCGTTTTGTTTCAATCATATCAGTTGTTTCTTCTCCTTTAAAGTCTAAATTTCTACCACCTCCAAATAATACTCTGTTATCTATATTTCTAAAGTAATAATAACCTCTGTCTAAATGAAAAGTTCCTTTAATATGGAGCTTGTCAATAGGTTTAGTTATTAAAACTTGAGCTCTAGCGGGTTTGACTTCTTCATCTAACAACTGTTTGGCAAATCCGTTTGTTGTGATGCATAATTTATTAGTTTTGAAATTAAAGTAGTTGGTTTTAATTTCAACGTGAGTATTTGTGCATACAAAATCTTCAACTGTTATACTATTTAAAATTCTAATTCCATTAGATTGTGCTTTAGAGAGTAATGCCTGCATCATTTTACCAGTATCAATCTGGCCTTCAAACTGGTTTAATAGATACTTTGGTTTGATATTCTTAAATTCAAAAATATTTGATTTAATACTATAAACAGATTCCTTAAAAATTGGTTTTAATAGCTTGTTAATTGTTTCTTTATGAGATAAGCATTCTTCAAATAACTCATTATCATCGCAGTTGAATAATTCAAAACCACCAAATTGCTTAAAGTCAATATTTGAGTCTGACAAATTTTTACGTAATAAGTCTAAACCTTCCTTTCGCTTTTTAACAATTTTAAAAACCTCTTCTTCTGTGTGTGTTTTAAGGTCGTCAAGAATTTCACTCAAGCTTCCAAAACAGGCAAAACCAGCATTTTTAGTACTTGCGCCTTGAGGCAATACACCGCGCTCTAATACTAACACATTTGCTTTGGGATATTTATACTTTAATTGAATCGCACAGCTTAAACCCACTATTCCGCTGCCAACTACCGTATAATCAACATTACTAAACCATGTTTTTATTTCCCAATATGATAAGTTCATGTAACAATAATTAAAATTCAACAATACAAAAAAAGCTCCTTAAAAGGAGCTTTTTTATGAATATTATAAATTCTATCGAATTATTAATTTTTTCGTAGCGGTTTTTGAACCACTAGTTACTTGCAACATATAAATCCCCGTTGAAGCTGAACTTAAATCAATTGTTCTGTTGAAAGTTGTTGTATTTTCAAAGTAGTTATTATAAACTTTTCTACCTTGAATATCAAATAAAGAAACGCTAACATCTTCATAAGAACTAAGCATTACAGTAACCTCACCACTAGTTGGGTTAGGGTAAACATTAAATACGTCAAAGCTAAACTCATCAACACTTAACCCATCAATAACTTGAATATTAACTAGCAAATTAGGCAGTGTTCCGTCATTGTTGTCATCTACATCAACTCTAAATCCATCAGTCGTATCCACAGATGAAGTTGTTGTGTAAGTAACATTTCCTGAATTCACATCAGCTTGAGTAAATGTGTCATTAATTCCTAAAGCCGCACCATTCAGATAGACTGTTCCTTCCGTAGGTAAAACGGTAAGCGTAAACTCAATATCAGATGGGTTAGGTGTGTTTGGACTAGCGACAACTAAATGAGTGTCATCAATAGTTGCTGAAGACAGCACATCTACTTCAACAGTTGTCTGCGTAATTCTTTCTGGAGCAAGTACCGCAACAAAACCTGAAGTACAGATTTCGACATCAGCAAAATTAAATACCATATTAGTGGCTCCAATATTGGCAGCCATTAATACCCAAGTCCCATTCATTTCTTCACCATAAATAGCACTTAATGGTTCTCCAACTCCAGGCGCTGGTAAAGCAGTACCTGTAGTTGGGTCTTGACCACAAACTACTTCTCCTGCAGCTTCACTATCCCAAACAACTTGCATATTAGCTCCAGAGGCACATTGACCATTTGCATTGTGTGCATAGGCTCTAGTACCACCTGCACTAACAATTGCCATATGTAATTGCCCAATATTCGGTGTCGTTATATCATACTTGAAATTAACATCTGTAATTGTACCACTGTCAGGTATATTAACTCCAAATTGCTCAAATGCAGTAGCATTAGTACCTAGCGTTTGATTAAGATTAAATGTGTAAGTTTCACACACATCACCTGCTGTAATATTGTAACCTATAGCTATTCTCGAGGTATTAATATTGAAAAAGATATTTCCACTTCCTTTTACCATCACTAAACAATCTTCAGCTAAAACATCAGGAACAATAATATCAGCAGATCCATTATTAGGAACAGCAGATGCAAGAACGGTATCAAAAGTCATTCCGCCGTCTGTGGATAATAATATATCAACATTAGGTGTGTTAACTGCTCCAGCATTTGTTCCAGCAACATTCCACGTTATTGTTTCTGTATTACCTGCAGACCAAGTTACTGGCGTACTTTGTGATGTTACAGCAAAAGGTCCTGATGAAGTTGAAGTTGTAACTGTCATAATATCAGTAGCTGTTTGACCTCCTCGAGGGTCATTATCTCTAACTGTAACTCTAAAATTAATGGCTCTAGATATAGAAACCAATTTTTCCCAATCGGTTGAACCACCTGACTGCAATAAATCAGGTATATTAGGAATATATCTTGTAGGATTTGTTGTCCCTTCAAAAGATCGAACTAAAGGGCCTGTCGCTGTTGTCTCGGTTGGAGCTCCAGCTGGACCTAAATCCCATTGTTCCCAAGTGTAAGTATGCGTATCAGTAGATTCTCCATCTGTAGAAGAAGCTGTTAGCATGTAAGGTGTTGATATTGGAACAGTGTATGAAGCTCCTGCGTCGGCTGTTGGAGCTGTATTTCCAGTATCAGTTTGTACACCACATTGACTATTTCCAGCAGAAACATTTGCCCAAATTCTTTGTAAGCTTATTTGATGAAAATAAGCATCACTATTGCCTTGAACATTTTGAGGTGCACATATTCCTGCATAAGCCATAATAGTGGTACCACTACCAGGTTCATATGCGTTTGATGGTGATCTATTAGAACCTGAACAATTTCCAGTACTTCCATTAAATGTGTGAGGACCTCCATATTGATGACCCATTTCATGACACACAAAATCAATATCATAGGCATCACCAACTGGTTGTGGTAAACCTGTAATACCGCGCGCTTTACTTCCGTTAACACAAGGAGAATTCAATTGAGCTAAACCTCCACCTCCGGTGCTAAATGTGTGTCCTATATCATAATTTGCGGAGCCTATAGCACCATCAATAACTGTTTGACTTTGGTTTATTAATGTTCCTGCATTATTATTATCAAATGAATCAGAAACAATGTATATAATGTTTAAATTATTTGGTACCAAAGTCATGGTAATTGAAAGTTCTTTCTCATATACGCCATTAACTCTTGTCATAGTCACTACCATAGCGGCCAAAACAGCGTCTTTTCTATCAGCTACTGAATCTGCGGCAGTTAAACCTGCAGCTGTCCAATGAAAACTTGCATATTCAATAGTACAAGCAAGGGCTAATCTAAAAGTCCTCATTTTACCGTCGTTGGCATTTCTTTGAGCCATAACGTCAATATCCAAATCTTCAGCTATCAATCCCTCGTCGTCCACCTCACAAACAAAGCTTCTGTTTCCAAATGGTAAATCTCTTTTTGCATAAACAATGTAAGCATTAGAATCTCTGGTATATGGATCTATAAATTGAGTTCCTGTTTCAGAGGATAACGTCATTGTATGCAATCCTTGAGGTGTAACACTGAAACGGATTAAAGTTTCTGGGTTTTCAACACTTTGACCAACATAGGATCTTATATCTGAATATTGAGATTGAAGTTCGGCAGCCATTACAGAAGCCTCATAAACTTTAAAAGTTTCAAATGTACCATCAGTATTAGGGAAATCAACCAGCACATTTGAGTCTTCTAAAAACCTATCTCTTTGCGGTGCGTTTTGTAATTGCTGTTTGAATTCTGTAATATCTAATTGGTAAAAATTAGCTTTTTCAGGAGTTGATTTTCTAAAAACCAAATCATTGCTCTCTGCTTGGTTTTTGGTTACTTTAGTCCAAACCGACTGCCTATTTTGAGAAAAAGCAGAAATTGTAAATACTAAAGCTAGAAAGAAAGTTAACTTTGCGTAATAATTTCTCATAGCGAAAATGTGTTTTTAATTATTTAATCTCATAAAATTAAGACCTTAAAATCAAAATAGCAAAGAAATATACTCAATAATAAAAAGAATTATATTTGACATATGAGAAATTTGATTATTGCTGTTTGTTATGTACTAGTGTTTTCTTGCTGTGTTGGTCAGAAAAGTTCAATATCTGAAAAATCCCACCCATCCATATCCCAAACATATTGTCCTGAAGATGGAATTTGCAAATTTGAAGTTCTAACTAATAAATCACTTTCCCTAAATTATGATAGTACTGGTCAATTATATCCAGAAATCATTGATTCAAAAGAAATTGTTGTTGTATTTGAGTATAAACGCAATGACATTCCTGATACTCAAGACAGCCATTATATAGAAAAAATATATTTAAAATTAGACCCAAATAATTTAACAACAAATATCAAAGATTCAGGACTTAAAGCCACGAAAGCCATATTTGCTCGGCTTTGTTTTTGTAGAGGTCAAACAGGATATTATGAAATAGAAAAAGGGAATCTTCTAATTACAAAATTGAGTCAAAATCTTTACAATTTAAAATTTGATTTTGAAATTGATGCCGTTCCTCAAGTCATAAAGTCAATTTCTGAAACTATTCAATTATAAAAAAGCCTCTAAATTTAGAGGCTTCTATCTTATTCTTCTTCTGTTTTTTTAATAACAAAATCTTCCATAAATTTTGTTGTGTAGTTGCCTGCCAAATAATCAGGATGCTCCATTAATTGACGGTGAAAAGGTATTGTTGTTTTAATGCCTTCAATCACAAACTCATCTAAAGCACGTTTCATTTTATTAATAGCTTCTTCTCTTGTTTGAGCCGTAGTTATAAGTTTAGCTATCATTGAATCGTAATTAGGCGGAATCATATAACCTGCGTAAACATGGGTATCTAGTCTAACACCATGTCCGCCTGGCGCATGTAGGGTTGTTATTCTACCTGGTGACGGTCTAAAGTCATTGAATGGATCTTCAGCATTAATTCTACATTCAATTGAATGCAAATTAGGTGTGTAATTTTTTCCTGAAATTGGAACACCAGCAGCGACTAATATTTGCTCACGAATCAAATCAAAATCAATAACTTGTTCTGTGATTGGATGCTCAACTTGAATACGTGTATTCATTTCCATAAAGTAGAAATTCCGATGCTTATCAACAAGAAACTCTACGGTTCCTGCTCCTTCATACTTTATATATTCAGCTGCTTTTACAGCTGCTTTACCCATTTTATCTCGAAGTTTATCTGTCATAAACGGAGATGGGACTTCTTCTGTTAACTTTTGATGCCTTCTTTGTACGGAACAATCTCTTTCAGATAAATGACATGCCTTTCCGGTTGAATCTCCTACTACCTGAATTTCAATATGTCGTGGCTCTTCAATAAGTTTTTCCATATACATATCGTCATTTCCAAAAGCAGCTTTAGACTCTTGTCTAGCTGAATCCCAAGCATCTTTAAGCTTTTCTGGTTTCCATACAGCTCGCATGCCTTTACCACCTCCTCCTGCTGTTGCTTTTAGCATTACAGGGTAACCAACTTCTTTGGCTAGTTTTTCACATTCTTCAAAATCAGCAATAATGCCATCGCTTCCAGGAACACACGGTACGCCAGCTGCTTTCATAGTCGCTTTAGCTGTAGCTTTGTCTCCCATTTTGGCTATCATTTCTGCCGAAGCACCAATAAATTTGATTCCGTGTTCTTCACAAATTTTAGAAAATTTTGCGTTTTCAGACAAAAATCCATAACCTGGATGAATAGCATCAGCATTTGTTATTTCAGCAGCAGCTATTACATTGGACATTTTTAAATAGGATTCACTACTTGGTGGTGGTCCTATACAAACGGCTTCATCAGCAAATTTCACATGAAGGCTTTCGGCATCAGCAGTAGAATAAATTGCTACGGTTTTAATGCCCATTTCTTTACAGGTTCTTATCACACGAAGTGCAATTTCCCCTCTATTGGCAATTAATATTTTTTTAAACATAACTTACAGTCTTAAAAATTTCTAATTCCAAGCCTCAAATTCCATCTATTGGATTTTTGAGTCCCAATTATTCTAATTTTGAGATGAGAATTGGAATCTTTAATTTGGTTATGATGGATCAACTAAAAATAATGGTTGATCAAATTCTACTGGAGACGAGTCATCAACTAAAACCTTAACTATTTTACCTGAAACTTCAGATTCTATTTCGTTAAATAACTTCATTGCTTCAATAATACAAAGCACATCACCTTCTTTTACGGTTTGACCAACTTCAACAAACACTGGTTTGTCTGGAGATGGTTTGCGATAAAGCGTTCCAATAATGGGTGATTTAATGGTTATGTATTTTGAATCATCTGAACTGGCTGTTGTTTCAGTAGCTGGTGCTTGCGCTGGAGCAGGAGCAGCTGGTGTTGCAGCTGACACCGGTGCTTGAGCTACTGGAGCACTAACTGGGACTTGCTGAACGTATGTGGTTGATTCCTTTTCGTCACTTCCTGTTTTGATTGTAATTTTAACATCATCAGTTTCTAATTTAACTTCGCTAGCGCCTGATTTTGCTACAAATTTTATTAAATTTTGAATATCTTTTAAATCCATAATAATTTAATTTTTTAGAATTTGTTAGTTGTTAGTTAGGAGTTATAAGCCCATTTTAAATATATAGATCCCCAAGTAAATCCACCGCCAAAAGCAGCAAATATGAGGTTATCTCCTTTTTTTAATTGTGTTTCGTAATCGTTAAGTAACAATGGTAGAGTTGCAGATGTGGTATTGCCATATTTCTCAATATTCATCATGACCTTTTTTTCATCCAAACCCATTCTGTTTGCAGTGGCATCAATGATACGTTTATTGGCTTGATGAGCTACTAGCCATGCAACATCACTTTTAGACAAATTATTTCTTGTCATTATTTTTTCGGCAACATCAGCCATGTTAAAAACTGCATTTTTAAATACAGTTTTACCATCTTGAAAAACATAGTGTTTCCCTTCTGCTACAGCTTCAGGCGTAGATGGGTAAGATGAACCTCCGTAAGTTGCTTGTAAAAATTCTCTTCCAGAACCATCACTACGTAAATATTCATCTTGCAACCCTAAACCTTCATTATTCGGTTCAAATAAAACAGCGCCAGCACCATCTCCAAAAATGATACAGGTTGCTCGGTCTTTATAATTTATAAATGATGAGTTTTTATCAGCACCTATAAGTAGTATTTTCTTGTATTTTCCAGACTCTATGTAACTAGAAGCTGTTGACATCCCGAATAAAAAGCTTGAACACGCAGCCTCTAAATCAAAAGAAAAGGCATTTGTGGCTCCAATTTGAGTGGCTGTATAAGCAGCGGTTGATGCAGCTTTCATGTCTGGTGACGCTGTCGCGACAATTACTAGATCTATTTCCTTTGGGTCTAATCCTGTTTTATTTAATAGGTCTTTGGCAGCATTTATAGCAAGAAAAGAAGTTCCTTTTCCGTCTTCTTTTAATATGCGCCTTTCTTTAATACCTGTTCTTGTAGTTATCCATTCATCATTTGTATCAACCATTGTTTCAAGAATTTGATTGGTCAATACGTACTCTGGCACATAGCCACCTACAGCTGTAATGGCTGCTGAGATTTTACTCATACCGTTATAATATTTCACTAAAATCGTATAAAAAATACTGATTCTGCACAAAAAATGACAAAATCAGCTAATTTCAGTCTAATTTAATGCAAATTAAGTGGTTTTTATGTTCTATAAAAATTTATCATAAAAAAAACGCTCATGAATGAGCGTTTTATTATATGCATGCATAACAACTATGCTAAATTTTCAACCTCTTCAGAGTTATCAATTAATACTTGACCTCTGTAATATAGTTTACCTTCATGCCAGTGCGCTCTGTGATATAAGTGCGCCTCTCCTGTAGTAGGACACGTAGCAATTTGCGGAGCAGTTGCTTTGTAATGTGTTCTTCTTTTATCTCTTCTTGTTTTCGAGATTTTTCTTTTAGGATGTGCCATTTTATTATTATTTATCCGTTAATAGTTTCTTTAATGTATTCCAACGAGGGTCTGTTTCTTCTGAAGCAGAATCGTTTAATTTTTCAGCCTTTGGGCTTAATTCTTCTAATTTATCAAGTATTTCAGAGCCAATAGAGCCATCTTTAATTCCTGGGTGGAGTCTTTTTCTTGGTACGCCTAAAACAATAAGTTCATAGATATACTGTTGAACGTTTACCTCATATGCACCATGTGGCAAAACGAGTAAATCAATTTCTTCATCATTAAATTCTTCTCCAAATTTCACAACCAAATCAAAATCACTTTCAATTTCCTGATTGTAGGGTTCGTTTGTTACATCACAATGAACATTAACATAACCAGAAATTTTAAAATTTAATTCCAACAAAGTTGATTTTTTGTTTAATTCTAGATTAACTGCTACTGAAGCATCGTTAAAATCCTGATAATCAAAAAAATCAAAGAACGTTTTATCTATTTTAAACTCAAATTGATGTTTTCCTTCTTTTAGCCCTACAAAAGGTATTGTAAATGTTTTCAATTCCTTCATTCTCCATCTATTTTGAGCCTGCAAATATATAAAATAATTTTCAGCTTAAACCACTTATAAACATTTTTTTGTTTATATCTTTTTTTGTCCTTTTTTCAAAGGGTTTTGACTCAACAATTTGTTCTCTTTTCTGTTTTTATAAAGCTGAATAGCTAAATAAATTGCTTCTTTAAAAGAACTTTCGTTTGCTTCGCCTTTTCCAGCAATTTCATAGGCTGTTCCATGGTCTGGCGACGTCCGAATTTTAGATAAACCCGCAGTATAATTTACTCCCTTACCAAAAGACAGTGTTTTAAAAGGGATTAAGCCTTGGTCATGATAGGCTGCAACAATGGCATCAAAATTTTTGTAATTTCCTGATCCAAAAAAGCTATCTGCTGCATAGGGTCCATAAACCAATTTACCATTTTCAACCAATTCTTTCAAAGCAGGTCTTAAAACCGTATCGTCTTCTTTTCCAATTACACCGTTATCACCAGTATGAGGATTGATGCCTAAAACTGCAATTTTTGGTCTTCTGATATTAAAATCGGTTTGAAGTGTATTGTAAATAGTATTGATTTTTTTATCAATTAATTCTTTTGTAATATGGTTTGAAACCTCCTTGACCGGCACATGGTCAGTTAACAAGCCCACTCTCAAATCGTTAGACACCATAAACATCAAGCTATCGCCTTCTAATTCTTTCGCCAAAAAATCTGTGTGTCCAGGAAACTTGAATTTTTCAGACTGTATGTTATGCTTATTAATTGGAGCAGTAACCAACACATCTATTTGGTCATCTTTTAAAGCTTTTGTAGCCTGTTCAAGTGATTTAATAGATAACTCTCCCATTTTTGGGTTTTCTTCGCCAAAGTGTATATCAACTTTTTCATTCCAGGCGTTAAAAACATTTATTTTTCCGGGTACTAAATCACTTAATTTATTGATTCCGTTAAATGATAACTCAAAGTTGAAATGATTTTTTAAAAAAGATATTGTTTTTACCGATGCAAAAATAACAGGTGTAAAAATATCCAAGGTTCGATTGTCCTCCAATGTTTTTAAAACAATTTCTCCACCAATACCATTTAAATCACCTATTGATATTCCAACTATAACATTTCCGTCTTTCTTCATTTAGTTTGCAACTTAAGTTTGTAATTTTGTTGAGACAAATTTAACTAAATATTCTTACAGATGTTTACAGGAATCATTGAAACTATTGGAGAGGTTAAAGAATTAAAGCAAGATCAATCAAATATTCACATTACCATTGCGTCTAATATCACTTCAGATCTTAAAATTGATCAAAGCGTTGCGCATAACGGCGTTTGTTTAACCGTTGTTTCTATAAAAGATGACACATATACTGTTACAGCAATTGATGAAACTTTAGCAAAAACAAACCTTGATACGCTATCAAAAGGAAGTGCCGTTAATTTAGAACGCGCCATGAAACTTGGTGATAGACTAGATGGCCATATTGTACAAGGTCACGTGGACCAAACTGCTATTTGCGAAAGCATAGAAGAATCTGATGGTAGTTGGATTTTCACCTTTACTTATGACAAATCTCTCAACAATATTACAATTGAAAAAGGGTCTATTACTGTTAATGGCGTGAGCCTTACGGTAGTTAATTCAAAAACTAATTCGTTTAGTGTTGCCATTATTCCGTATACATACTTAAATACTACTTTCAAATATATTAAACCTGGAAATGTTGTGAATTTAGAATTTGATGTGGTTGGTAAATATGTAAAGAAGTTATTCGAAAACAACCAATAGTCTGGTTATTTCCTTATTTTGAT
Source organism: Hanstruepera ponticola (assembly GCF_012931685.1). Classification (GTDB taxonomy): domain Bacteria; phylum Bacteroidota; class Bacteroidia; order Flavobacteriales; family Flavobacteriaceae; genus Hanstruepera; species Hanstruepera ponticola. The sequence continues at coordinate 760,776 of NZ_JABANC010000001.1, read as the reverse complement.
TTTAATAATCTTGTGATTCCGTAAAACAAACCTGCTATCAAAGCAAAAATTACACCTCCATCTATTGGAAGCCCAGGCGGTGGTGGTGGTTGCGGTGGTGGTGGACCCGTTTGGGCAACACATACAAAACTTATTAATAAAAATAAGATTGAGGCAACTATTTTACTGTTTTGTATTTTCATCAGTCCGTAAATGTATAAAAAAAAGGCATTTAACAAAATAAAAATGCTTTATATCCATATTAAATAACAAAATTAATCGTCAAAAAACACTTGTATATGGTTAAAAAATTTAAATAGCATTTAGAAATTCAAATATATGTTTTTTTAAATAACTAAAACAAAAAAAATAATTTTCAGTTTTTTTTAAGTAGTTGGAATGTTGTTAATTACCTTCATATTCTAAATTACATACGATGTTTTTACGAACTTGGTTTTTAAAAGGAAAAATAGAATATGAAGAAAAAACAAAGCCTTTCAAAAAATTTGAAAGGCTTGATTTTACTGGTGGTCCCACCTGTACCACTTTTTAGTGTATTCTATTTTAACCTATTTTACCTCATTTTATTCAAAACCCTTATATTTACTAGTATTATTTGCAAATTTAAGTATTTATAGTAATTTTGAATTAACAACAAATACACATAATGTTGTCCCCATTGTTGTCCCTTTTAAAAAGCGTGCTTAAATAACTTATGAATAAATCCATACAATCAACTTCAGGAACGGTTAAATATAGATTAAAGGATGTTAGCTCCAAAGGTGAAACATCGATTTTTTTAGACTATAGTTTTGGACGCAATAACCGTATTAAATTTGCTACAGGCTATAAGGTCAAACCAAAAAATTGGGATAATTCTAACCAACGAATTAGAGCAGTTTCTACAATTACCAATAGAGAAAAAGTAAATAGTGATTTACTAAAGTATTCGTCCGATTTTACTACTGCCGTTTCTGAACTTGATGAAGATGATAAACAAGATAAAGCTGTTTTAAAATCTCTATTAGCAAAAATCATTAGGAAAGAAGATAGCGAGGGCAAAAAGAAAATTATCTCATTTTTCGAATATGCCGATGATTATATTGCAAATAAAGAAAGTCAATCCAAAGTGATTAATGCAGTTAAATTAAAACCTATAACTGTAAGGGCTTATAAACAAACTGTAAACAGACTGAAAGAGTTTAACAAACATAAAAGCTATGATTTGGACTTTGCAAATATCGACCTGAAGTTCTATTATAAATTTATTGCTTATTTGGAGGGATTAGGGTATTCAGTAAATACTATTGGTAAGCACATTAAAAATTTAATTGCTATACTCAACAGCGCAACAGAGGACGGCTGTAATAGTAATATGAAGTATAAAAGCAGGGAGTTTAAACGTGTTTCAGAGGAATCCGTTTCAATATACTTAACGGAAACAGAAATTGATGCGCTTTATAATGTAGATTTGTCAAAAACACCCTATTGGGAGTTGGCAAGAGATATTTTTCTTATTGGTTACTATACTGGTCAGAGGGTTTCTGATTATAATGGGATTAAGCCTGAACAGATTAAAACATTTGATGGTCGTGAAGTATTTGAGTTTATCCAACAAAAGACTAATAAAAAAGTGTACGTCCCAATTCATCACAGAGTAAGAGCGATAATGAATAAAAGGCACAATGGTAATCCGCCAAGAAAGTTAAATGACCCTGATATTAATGAGTATATCAAAAAAGCAGGAAGAAAAGCTAAAATCACAGAGTCAATAACTATTACCAAAACCGTATCAGGTAAAAAAGAATCCGAGTCTGTCCCCAAGCACAACCTCATAGTCTCGCATACTGCAAGACGGTCATTTTGTACCAATGCTTATTTGTCCAAAATGCCTGTAATTGATATTATGGCAATTAGCGGACACTCAACTGAACGAGAATTTTACAAATACATACGCATAACCCCACAAGAGAGAGCTGTAAAAATTGCTGACAGTACATTCTTTAATAACTAAACCACCCAAATTTTATGAATTATAACGATGCTTTCGCTATTGATAATGTTTCCTATTTAGAAAGAAAAAAAGATAAAGGTTTTACTCCTGAAAAATATAAATTACAAAATCATGATTATCATAAGCCTAAACTGGTTAAAGATTTTTACCTAAAATACTTTACAAAGGAATTGTTGTTTGAAATAGATATTTTAGAAGTAAAAGAATTTTTACAATACCACTATGATTATTGTGATAATCCCGATCTATACTTTAAGGTATTGGACTTGAAAATTGTTACTAAAATTGATGAACTTACAGAGTTTGCGCAGGCGTCCTTTGAAGGAGGTGAAATGTATAATGAGATTAAGCTTGAGGATGGGTTTGTGGAAAATGAAGGATTTATTGACCATAAGATGTATTGTTATTCCTTAATGTCACACATTACTGCTTTCAGTAACCTACAAAGTGATTTAACAAAGAGGAAGAAAATTATAGAATCATTTATTGAATTGTTTAGAGTTAAAGAAAATGCTCCACCAAAGCCTTTGAAATGGGTTGCAGGACCTGCCAGTTTAGCTATCATCATAAGAGAACTAATAGATAAAGGATATATGGAAGCTGATAGGCATCGTGGTGAAATTAATTGTTCTAAACTTTCAAGGGATTTATTAAAAGCTTTTGATTTAAAAGCTGATAATCCAGAAAAAACTTTAGAGATTTATTTAAGTAATGGAAATAAGAGACATGCCGATGCTAAAGCAAAATTTGATAGAATGGATTTTTTCATACCTGATGTAAATTTTACTCTCTGAAAAATCAAGTGTATATATACTGGCATATACACCTAATATTCTTAAAAACAGAGATGTGTAGTTAACTTTGCAGGCAGTTAATAGCAAATAGCCTCAAATGAATAACATTCAAACACACATTTATCAAATTACTCCAAATGAGTTGAAAAATGATCTCGTTGGCGAGTTTCGTAAAATTCTTGTTGAGTTTTCTCAATTAAAGGAATCAGTTAAAACAAATACTGAAGAGTTATTAACTGTTCAAGAAACTATGGATTTGCTGAAATGTTCCAAACAAGCACTTTATAATTGGAACAAGAGCGGTATTCTTCCAAGTTATCGAATGGGCAATCGTGTTTACTATAAGAAAAGCGAAATATTTTCTAAACTGATAAAACAAGATTCTCATGATAAATAATGGATTCATAATGCTCAATCGAGATATAATGGATTGGGAATGGTACACGGATGTAAATACTTATAAAGTTTTTCAGCATTGCTTATTGAAAGTCAACTACAGCCGAAAAAAGTGGCGTGGAATTGTTATCAATAAAGGTGAGTTTATAACATCTTATGAAAAACTCGCAGTTGAAACGGGGCTTTCAATCAGTAAAGTTAGAACTGCAATTAAAAAGCTAAAATCTACCAACGATATTATTTTAGAAACCTTTACAAGTTACTCGAAAATTTATGTTCCTAATTTAAGCGTCTATGTAGCTGACCAAAATGACACGTCAAATAGCACACCAAATGACAAACGATTAGCAAAGGTTTCGCATACAAATGACAATCAAATAGCAACAACTAATACTAATAATATAAAAAATAGAATAAAAATATTTAGAGAGAAGGTTTTTACTCACTCTAATTTTAATATTAAAATTTTAGAAGATTTTTTTGCTTACTGGAGCGAATTAGACACTAATGGCAAAAAAATGCGTTTCGAAAGCCAGCGTTTTTTTGAGATTAAAAAGCGCCTTGAAAAATGGGTTGCCAATGAAAGACCAAAAAACGAGATTAATAATATTAAAGCTGAAGTATTAACTAACAGATAACCAAATAAATTATGAGACTTAACCAAACACATACATCTAATGATATAATTAATCTTATTAAAAACCCAAATATTAATAATGATTGTCAAAAAAAAATAAAAACAACACAAGAAATTTTTACCAAAAAACAATTATGGAACATATTCCTTTACGAGTTTAAACTCATGTTTGGTGTGAGTTTTATTGATACTGAACAAAACACAAATAACATAAAAGCACTTTTTTACTATTTTTTAGATGATGATGCATTTTTTACTTGTAACAATGTAAAGACAGATATAAGTAAACCATCCTTTAAAAAGGGGTTAATGGTAGTTGGAGGTTATGGAATTGGTAAAACAGCTTATTTTAAGGTTTTTGAAAAAATATTTAAATCGCATTCATCATTGCGATTTACAAGTTTTGGGGCTAAAGAATTAGTTAATAAATATGAGGTATGTCTGACATCAGTAGATAAGAGCTATATGATTAACCAAACTGTTAGATCAGGATTATCTATTGACGATATAAATTCCGAAAGGACTGCAAATAATTTTGGAAAATGTGAAGTGATTGAAGAAATATTATTCATACAAAATGAAAAAAAATATAGAACTTTTGTGACTTGTAATCACACTAACCCTGAAAATAATATTGAACAAACATTATTAGATTTAGGAAAAAGATATGGAGGTAGGTCACATGATCGCTTTTTCGAAATGTTTAATATCATAGAATTTACAGGAAAGAGTATGAGAAGATAAAAGGTTAAATTAAACCTTATTTAACGTATTAATTACCAAATCTACCACTAAACCATGAAAAAAATAAGAAATTGTAAACATTGTTATGAGACATTTGAGTCTCGAAGAAGTAATCATGTGTATTGCTCACCAAGTTGTAAAACAAAAGCAAGTTATAAAAGAAATAACTACAAGTATATATCAGGTCACTACAAGAAACAAGATGTTGAAGTTGAAGAAAACGGACAATTAATGATACCTGATAACGTGTCATCACAAATACAATCATTAGAGGATAAATTAGCTGCTTTTCAAGAAAGCTTAAAACCTACTATAAATGCTGCTGAAATAGGTAATGCAGCAATAGGTTCTGCAACAGCCGATGCAACTATTTATGGATTAAAGAAACTATTTAATCCAAGTTCTTTACATGCAACTAAAGGAGATATTGAGAAATTGAAGAATAGTATTAACGATTTAAGTAATCTTATTATGAATATTAAAAATATTTAAATAGATTCTATTTTAATTAAAACACATACTTGCATAATAATTGTCTTACCAATTAATTAAATCAACTAATTTGTTATAAATTTAAAAAATTATAACCCTTTTAATTTGCAATTTCTACAAGACTTATTAGACGATAAAGAGCCTTCCAATCGATGGCAAGATTATGGAACCTTTTGTGACAATATTAAAAATATTGATATAGACCTTTATGTTAAGGCACTACCAGAATTGCTTAAAAACTTAAAAAGTAACTATCCTGTAAGAAATCTTCAAATAGCCATTACTCGCGAAGCAAAAGAGGATGCTTCATTTGGCAAAGAAATTTATTTAAAAACACTTGAGACGAATAATCCTGATTCGTATTTTACATTAATGGATATTCTATCTGGATTATATCATTCAGACCAAAAGTTTGCAATAGATGAGATTAAACGGCTGATTGAAGATGATAACCTAAGCTTAAAAGAAATAGGAATAAAATCTATCGTTAAAATTGACTTGATAGCGAAAACAACACCAAAAACATTTGTAAGCTGGATTGAAAAACAATTCAATAGTATTATTAATAATGAAACTCTAGAGGAATTATGGCCATCAGTTTTCTTTACTATAAGAAATAAAAGAAATGAATTAAAAAATGCAGATAGAATTATAGATAAGCTATCAAGTATTAAGACTATTGAAATTCAATTAGAGCTCATTTACTTCTTGGATTACAATATAGATTTAGAAAACGAAATACACCTCTTAAAAAAATATCTTCCATTGTTGCTTCACATTAATTTAGAACATGCTGGAGCATATAGTCAATTGGCATATCGATTAGAAAATGTAGCTAAAACCAATTTAAGTTTGGTGGTTGGTTTTATAACAGATTGGGTTGATATGAGTCCCGAAAATGCTAGAAAAATAAAATATTTCAGCCATTTACTAAACACACTTTGCGATGATTTTTATTCTGAATTTCAAAAGCTGTACACAAATTGGTTAAATAAAGACAATCCTAATTTTCATATTGCCATTTTTGAAATGAATAGTACCAGATATATGAGAGGTTTATCAGGATTGACGGTTTCAGAAGTTCTAATAAAAGACTTTTCAGATTACGATATTGAATATATCACCTACAAAATACTTGCCTATGTTTATGATAAAGACACCTCTTTGTCCTTGGTATATTCTATACTTGAACAAAAAGTAGATAATAAAGAGGTTGTTGTTTTTTTAGCTGATTTGTTTATTAACCATTTGATTTTCAATTACTATTCAACCATTGAATTTTTAAACCTAAAGAAGAGAACAGCCAACAACAAACTTAAAAAGATATTAAAAGATATTATTGATGAAGGAGAAAATAAATATAAAGCTTATTCAGATTTAAAAAATTTAAAGGAGTTTGCACCTTCTGAACAAAGACTCATTTACTACAACAAAATTCAAGGTAAAAAATTCAGTAAATCTTTTAAAGAAAATGAAATAAAGAATCCATCTTTTTTCAATACGTTGCCAACTATCAATTATAGAGCAGGTAAATCAATATTTACAAAATATAGAGGTGAATACACAGAAAAGATGACACCAGCACTTATTTCTCATTCTGGCGAAATGCCAAGAGGCGAATTTATCGACCCAATCGGTCAAGCACAAGAAAGATTGTATTGGCAAAACTTTAAAAGACGAGGATGAGATTTTTATTGAGCGAATACATTAATCTTTTAAAAGAAGATAAAGAGTTAGATACATTACTGACTGATTTGTTAGTTGGAATGAAATTCACGACTATTTCTAAACCAATGAAAGGTCGCCAATTGGGTGTGGATATTTCAGCTGTGGGTATAGATCCAGAAGATGGTATTAAAAAGGTGTTTTTATTTGCTGTAAAACAAGGCAATCTAACAAGAACCACTTGGGATGGCGATGTAAACGCTACACGTTCAACTCTTAATCAAATTATTGACACTTTTATTCCAACTTCACTTACTAATCGTTTAAAAAAACTTCCTAAAAAAATAATAGTTTGCACTAATGGTGTTATAAATCAAAATGTTTTAGTGGATTGGACACAGTATATCGAACAGAATACTACGGATGCTGTTGAATACGATTTTTGGGGAACAGGAGAAATAACCGCAATGCTTGACGACTATCTTGTTAGCGAAAAACTATTTCCACAGGAATATCAATCATTATTAAGAAAGTCTCTGGCATTTTTAGATTTACCAGATTATGATTTATCACATTTCTATACGCTAATTCAAAAAATTTTAGACAAGCAACCCAAACAAAAAAGAGAAATCTTAAAAAAGTTAAGACTGGTGCGATTATGCCTGAACATTATATACAAATGGTCCCAGGACAATAATAATTTAAAACCTTCAATTTATGCAAGTGAAAGATGCTTGTTACTCGTCTGGCACTTTATGCAAGAAGGCAATCATTTAGAGAAAAACTATGTAAGGCAAGAGTTTTACAAAATTCATCTTTTAAAACGGACAATTGGTGTCAACTATTTTAATAAAGTGGTTGAACACTATAAGGTTGAACACAGCATCTATAAATACAGCAGAAATAGTTTAGAATACAGTCTAAATGTATGGGAAGAAATAGGAATTATAGCAACCATAGGGTTGACCGAAATGCAAGAATTTAGAATCTATTATAATGAAGGGCAAAAAAAACAAGCTGACGTTTATTTTAAAAGTGCTGTGTCAATAAGTAACGCATTAGGTCTATTTATTCAAAACAACCCACCTTCAAAATATCCAGAATACGATGTACATAGTGTTGAGATTGCATTAGCACTCAACTTACTGAATTTTACAAGAAACTTTAACCCAGCCAAAAAATGGATTTCTGAAATGACTTTAGGTTTTAATAACAGATATAAAATAAATAAGTTTTTCCCATTGTTTAGAAAAAGTTATGATAAGCTGGTGGATATTCATAATGGCGATGAAGATTGCGAAATTCAATCTTCAATGATTGTTCCTATTTTGGCTGAATATGCCTTGATTTTTGATGAAGTAGAACTCTATCAATTTGTCCGAAAGATTACAACTGAACTTTTTACAGATTTGAACTTACAAATATGGTTTCCACTTGAAGAAATGGAAAATAAAATATGTGTTCAGGATTATAGTCGTGGCGAAGGAACACTAAAACATTCTGTAACAATATACGAGAATGTAGAAGAGTACAAAAAAGAAATGGTATCAGAAATGGAACTCTTCGGACCAGAAAAGGACTTTAAAATTTTTAAACATAGTTTCGATATTGTTGCTCACGTTGCAAGTAGGCACTACAAAAGCCAACCTTTTCCTTTAACGTGGCGAGTTTTAATGAAACAAGAAGTCTCAACAAAAGAATAGAATAATGTCAAATCCAATAAAGCAACATTATATACCACGTTCATATTTAAAGAACTTTGCAGTTGAAGGAAGAAAAAGAAATCATTTTGTCGATGTTTATAAAATGGACAATGATATGCTTTTAGAGCAAATAAGCACAAAAGATATTTGTTTTGAAAAAAACATTTATACAATTCCTGCTGAATCAGATGAAGTAAAATACGCCTTAGAAAAACATTACGCTGAAAATGTAGATAGTGAATTTCAAAAAGTCTATTCCCTGCTTATTGATGAAAAAGCTTTAACGGTAACCCAAGAAGAAAAAATACAGATACTCTACGTTTGTCTCTCACTATATTTTAGAACACCAAGAATTTTAAATCTTCAACGGAGTATGAATAATCAAATTTTTAATAAAGCAGCTCATACAGCAGATCAAGAAGGAATGATAAAAATGAACTTATATGGTGAAAAAATAAAGTTTCACATTGATGATATTGAAGCTGTAAAAAAAGAACATAACGAACGTTCAAGAACGGTTTTTTTAGTAAACCATTTAGAACAATGGGGGAATTTTGTAAAATATAAATATGACTGTACTATTAATGTTATAAAAATTAATGATGCGAATGCACCTCTAATAACTTGCGATAATCCTGTATCCATCAGGCATTTTGAAACAAATCGTTTTCAAGGGTTATATGACCCAAAAGCAGTAATAACTTTACCATTAGACCGCTCACATTATTTAGAAATTCATCCCAATGACTATGCAGATGGCCAAACAAGAATTAATCGACTTACACAAGATAGAGACTACGTATTCACTACAAATGGAGTAACCCAACAGAATGCAGAAAAACTAATAATTGGTTATAAAGGCGATATTGATAAACATTTCGATATTCAAAATCATTATGAAAAACCAGAAAATGGTGAGGAATTTGTCAAAAAAGCTAAATACAGAGCGGAACAAGCTCTAATTCTATTTGAGATTTTAAAGAAAAAAGGATTTGTTTCCAAAGAATTTATTGGTAAGCTAAAAGAGTTATTAGAACACCCTTATTGTAAGGATGATATACAAATGCTCAAGTATAAAAAAGTACTTTCTAAAATGGGTAAGTGGTAGTATAATACTTTTGCAACATCATTTGCAACACCATTGCATTAAATAATTTCTATATTTGTCTATAGTATATGAAAATATTCGTTTCCATATCAATGTCTATTTTACTCTTTTTTCAAGGGATTAGCATAGATATGGACTTTTGTGGGTCAATTAAAGAAATTTCAAACGTTATTACCCATTATCAAGACCATAAAGTTTATGGAGACTCTTTCTTTGAATATGTAGTTGAAGATTACATTGATAATAATGCTCAAAATAAAGAGCATCATCATAGCCCAGATAAGGAAAATACACCTATTCATTCCCATAATCAATGTTGTCACCCATTGGTATTAATTATTGCCAACAATACTTTGGCTTTAACCAATCGACTAAATTTTGAAGAGAAAAAACAGTATAATTTACATAAAGTAAACTTCACTTCCAGATATTTGGAATCGCTTTTCCAGCCACCAAGGGCATAATTCAGTTTTTTTAAAGGATAACTATATCCAATTTTGAACCTATATGGTTCTTTTCATTTCGTGTAATTCTATTTTCTATATCTGAATTGTACCGAAAAGTTTAACTGAATTAAAACATTTTCTATGATTAATAAAATCATTGATTTTTCAATCAATAACAAATTCATTATTGGTTTGCTAACGCTTACCATTGTTGGAGCAGGTATTTGGAGTATGACCCAAGTGCCCATCGATGCTGTTCCAGATATTACCAATAATCAAGTACAAGTCATTACGCAAGCACCCAATTTAGGTACAGAGGACATTGAACAATTTGTAACCTACCCTGTGGAAGTCGCAATGAGTAACTTACCTGATGTAAAGGAAATCCGTTCCATTTCTCGTTTTGGTTTATCTGTGGTTACTATAGTTTTTGACGATGATATGGGAACGTATCTACCGCGTCAATTAGTAGCTGAAAAACTAAACGAAGTCAAAGAACAAATCCCAAGTGGTTTTGGCGAACCTGCTATGGGACCTATCTCTTCTGGATTAGGAGAAATTTATCAATACACACTTAAAGTAAAACCAGAGTATAAAGACAAATATTCGGTTACTGATTTGCGCACAATGCAAGATTGGATTGTACAGCGTCAAATGGCTATGGTCGAAGGTGTTGTTGAAGTAAACGCCATAGGTGGAAAAATTAAACAATACGAAGTTGCTGTAGACCCAAACGAACTAAAAGCTATTGGTTTAACAATTACCGATGTTTTTGAAGCACTTGAAGCCAACAATCAAAACACAGGTGGAGCATACATTGAAAAGAACCATCAAGCCAATTTTATTCGTGGAGAAGGTTTGGTACGTAGTTTAGAGGATATTAAAAAGATTACGGTTAAAAACACAAACAATATTCCAATTACCGTTGGCGACATTGCTACGGTACAATTTGGTGCTGCTATTCGTTATGGTGCTTTAACCCAAGATGGCGAAGGCGAAGTAGTTGGTGGTTTGGTTATGATGCTTAAAGGTGCTAATTCAAACGATGTTATTGAGAATGTAAAAGTACGAATGGCTCAAATCGAAAAATCATTACCAGAAGGGGTGATTATCGAACCTTTGTTAGACCGAAGTAAATTAATAGCAGAAACAACTTCAACGGTTGCTACCAACCTCATTGAAGGTGCATTAATAGTGATATTTGTTCTTATTTTCTTATTAGGCAATTGGCGAGGTGGTTTAATCGTTGCTTCAACAATTCCATTATCACTATTATTCGCATTTATACTAATGAATGTTTTTGATGTTTGGGCTAACTTAATGAGCCTGGGAGCAATAGATTTCGGAATCATTGTCGATGGTGCTGTAATTATTGTAGAAAGTACCGTTTTTCTAATTGCTTCCCAACTCTATAAGAAGAAAAAATTGACTTCCAAAGAACGTGATGGTGTAGCAGCAAATGCCTCAAAAAAAATGATGAATGCTGCCTTTTTTGGTCAGTTAATTATTCTAATTGTATTTCTACCAATATTAGCATTAGAAGGTATTGAAGGGAAAATGTTCAAACCAATGGCATTGACCTTTATTTTTGCGATGATTGGTGCAATGGTGCTATGTTTAACCTACGTACCAATGATGTCTGCATTGGTGTTACGAGCACCAAAAAACGATAAGAATTCGTATGGTGATAGATTTGTGCATTGGGTTGAGGATAAGTACCAACCCTTATTGGTAAAGGCATTGCAAAAAGGAAAATGGATTATTGGTATTGCAGTCGTGCTATTCGGAATTACAGTCTTTATGTTCACAAGAATGGGTGGTGAATTTATACCGCAACTGGATGAGGGCGACATTGCATTTCACGCCATTTTAAAACCAGGTAGTTCTCTTACTGAAACTATTGAAACAACTACAAAAATTGAACAAATTGTAAAAGCAAAGTTTCCAGAAGTTGAAAAAATAGTCAGTCGAATTGGTGTTGCCGAAATTCCAACAGACCCAATGCCAATGGATTTAGCCGATGTTTTTGTAATTCTAAAGCCAAAAAGCGAATGGACTACCGTTGAAACAAAAGACGAACTCATTGAAAAAATGAAGGAAGCTGTGGAAATAATTCCTGGTGTTAACTATGAGTTTACACAACCTATTGAAATGCGATTTAATGAACTGCTTGAAGGTGTTCGTGAAGACATTGCTATTAAACTTTATGGTGAAGATATAGAGGTGCTATCTCAAAAGGCAGAAGAAATATCTAAAATTATTGCTGGTACAGAAGGTATTGGCGATATGAAAGCGGAAGCTACAACAGGCCTACCGCAAATGACCATTTCATATAATAGAAATAAATTGGCACAATACGGACTTCAAATTAATACCTTAAACCAAATTGTACAATCAGCATTTGCAGGTGGAACAGCAGGTGTTATTTTTGAAGGTGAAAAGCGGTTTGATTTAGTGGTTAGGTTAAGTTCTCGTAATCGTAAAGACATAACAGATGTTCAAAACCTCTACATTAATCTACCTTCTGGCACTCAAATTCCATTACGTGAAATTGCGGATGTTAGCTACAAAGCTGGTCCAATGCAAATCAGTAGAGACAATACCAACAGAAGAACTTATGTAGGTGTTAATGTTAGAGGTCGTGATGTAAAATCATTGGTAGAAGAAATTAAAACTAAATTAGATGCACAATTAGAACTACCATCAGGTTATTTCATTCGTTATGGTGGTGCTTTTGAAAATTTAGAACGTGCCAGTAACCGTTTACAAACTGTTGTTCCTATTGCCTTGTTACTCATTTTTGTACTGATTTATTTTGCATTAAAATCCTTACCACAAACCTTGATGATTTATATAGCAATCCCAATGGCAACCATTGGAGGTGTTGTAGCGTTATGGTTGCGTGATATGCCTTTTAGTATTTCGGCAGGTGTTGGTTTTATTGTGTTGTTTGGTGTTGCAGTATTAAACGGATTAGTAATGATTAGTGGTTTGAATGAGTTAAAAGAAGAAGGAGTTACCAATCTAAAAGATAGAATTATAGAAGGTACAAAGCGAAGAATCAGACCTATAATGTTAACTGCTTTTACAGATGTTTTAGGCTTTCTACCTATGGCAATTTCAGCATCGGCTGGTGCAGAAGTTCAGCGACCTTTAGCAACCGTTGTAATTGGTGGTTTGTTAACCTCTACACTATTAACATTATTCGTTTTACCTATATTATATCATTGGGTAGAAAACAAATCATTCAATTTTAGGGCTAACAAAAAGGTAATTACAGTTACTGCTATGGTGGCTTTTATGTTTTTGTTGCCAATAACAGGAAATGCGCAAAAAATAAATGATTCGTTACCAATTATTTCGATGCAAGAAGCTGTAAAATTGGCTAAAGAAAACTATCCAAGTTTAAAACAACAACAACTCGAAATTGATAAGCAACAACAATTAAAAGGAACTGCTTTCGATTTTGGTACTACCCAAATTTTTACGGGAGGTGAAGAAATCAATAACGGAAATGGTATTTACACCACTATTGGAGTTGGTCAATCAAATATTGATGTATTTGGTATAGCACCAAAGAGAAAATTACTGGAGCAACGCATTCAGTTAGCTCAAAAAGCGTTTCAGCTTTCAGAATTAGATTTAGAACTGGAAGTAAAGAAAGCGTGGGCAAATGCTTTACAGAGTAAAAGGAATTATAATTTATACAAAGAGTTAGATTCCATCTATACCAACTTTGAAAAAGCAGTTGCTTTAAATTATGAAGTCGAAGCCATTTCTAAACTGGAATATGCAGCAGCCAAAAATCAAGCCTTACTGATTCAGAATAAATTTTTGCAATCAAAAAGCGAATATGTTATTGCTTTACAACAATTAAACTTGTGGTTGATTTCAGATGATTTTTATACGGTTTCAGATGAAATTGATATAGAGAGCGAAATATATGTAGAATCCTTTAGTATAGAAGCACACCCTTTATATACTGTTTCTCAACTTCAACTCGCAGAGGCAGAAGCAAACTTTAAAGCTGCCAAAGCTGAAAATTTACCAAAGTTAAACCTTCAAGGTGGTTTGCAAAAAGTAAACGGAAATTCAGGGTTTTATACCTATCAAGCTGGTATTTCAATACCGTTTTTATCTGGTACAACAAAAGCACAAGTTAGAACTGCAAAAATTGATAGGCAAATTGCCGAATCAAATATGCAGTTCAAGCAAAAGGAAGTGCAATCTAAATTTAATCAAGCCAAAGAAAATCACCAAAAATGGAAAACATCTTGGCTGTTCTATAAGGATGAAGTATTACCACTTATTAAAGAGCAAAAAACTGGTGCTTTGTTTGCTTATAAAGAAGGAGAGATTGATTACACAGCGTTTACACAACTTATAAAAGAAGCTATTCAATCTGAATTACAATCTCAAGAAGCATTAATAAATTATTTAGAAAGCACATTTCAACTACAATATTTTAATCAATAAGACAATGAAAAACACACGATATATAATTTTAGCACTACTAACAGTTTCATTTTTAGTTGTTGCTTGCGGAAATAAAGAAAGCCATAAAGAAGGTGATGGTCATTCCCATAACGAAGAACAAAAGATTGAAGAAAACGATGACCATAGCAAAGGCGAAGAAGTGATGCTTTCAGAACAACAGTTTGAAGCCTTAAAAATGAAGATAGACACAATTGCATTGCGTAATATGAGTGGCTATGTGGAAGCCAATGGCACATTAGAAGTGCCACCACAAAGTGAAGCTGCAATAACATCAGTTGTTGGTGCAAACGTGGTATCCATAAAAGTGATTGAAGGCGATAAGGTGAACAAAGATCAAGTGGTAGCTTATCTTTCACATCCAAATATTATCCAAATGCAAACCGATTATTTGAATGCTTTTAGCAATAGTAATTTTTTAAAGAAGAACTTTGAGCGTCAACAAAAATTATATGATGCAGGAGTTGGATCTGGTGCAAATTACCAAAAAGCTGAAGCAGAATATGAAGCCTCTAAAGCTGTGGTTAAGGGATTGGAAGCGCAATTGAAACTATTAAACATAAATACGTCATCAGTACGAAATGGAACAATTGCTCAAAGTATTTCCTTACGAAGTCCAATTGAAGGCTATGTGCAAAAGGTAGAAGTAAAAACAGGACAATATGTTGAACCACAAACCGAACTCTTTGAAATTGTAAATACACATCATGTTCATGCTGATTTAATGGTGTTTGAAAAAGATGTGTATAAAGTTAAGAAAGGTCAAAAAGTAACCTTTAATGTACAAACAATACAAGATGAAGAATTAATAGCTGAAATATATTCCGTTAGTAAAACATTTGAAGATAATCCTAAAGCAGTACATGTACATGCTGAGATTGAAAACAAAAAAGGTAACTTAATTCCTGGAATGTATATCCAAGGTAAAATTCAAACTGAAAATACAGAAACTATGGCGTTGCCCGAAAGTGCGATAGTAAAAGAAGGTGATAAATTTTTTGTGTTTTCAGCAGAAAAAGAAAATGAAGATTGGAGTTTTAAACCAGTTGAAGTGCTTTTAGGAGCAAAAGATGGCAATTGGATAGCTATTCAATTTACTGAAGATATAAAGCCAAATACAAAGTTTGCTTATAATAATGCGTATTATCTTATAGCAGAAATGAAAAAAGGCGAAGCAGAACACGAACATTAAATTATGCAAACAATAGAAAAATTATTAGAGTCAAAAGATATACGTGTTACGGCAATGCGTTTGTTAATTTATAAGTTTCTTGCAGAAAAAGAAATTGCAGTAACATTAAGTGATATAGAAAATGCTTTTGAAAAAGCAGATAGAACGACGTTATACAGAACTATTAAAACATTCGAGGAAAAGGATATTGTGCATCAAATAGATGATGGTACTGGAATCACTAAATATGCATTATGTGAAAACGGCTGTAATTGCGAGATTGAAACCGATTTACATTTGCATTTTCATTGCAATAACTGTAATGAAACCATTTGCTTAACAGACCATAAAATACCTCAAATTAAAGTACCTGATGGCTTTGTTTCGGAAAATGTAAACTTGGTTGTAAAAGGTATTTGTGATAAGTGCAGTAGATAACAAATGCACTTCCATTGCACTTATTAAATTATCATCTTTGGATGAGATAAATTTTATTATGAAAAAAAAGAAGCTGAATTTAAGAGATATTAAGCCTAATCCTGAAAAAGAACATAGTCACAATGATGGTCACAATCATAGTGGTAATTCAAATCAAATTAAAGCCTATGTACCAGCAATTATAAGTTTTACAATGCTAATTATTGGTATTGGGTTAGACTATTTTGATGTTGCTTTTTTCAAGGATTGGATTCGCATTATATGGTATGGTATTGCTTATTTACCAGTTGGACTTCCTGTTGTAAAAGAAGGTTGGGAAAGTATTAAAAAAGGCGATGTATTTACAGAGTTCTTTTTAATGTCTATAGCCACTATTGGAGCCTTTATTATTGGCGAATATCCTGAAGGTGTTGCAGTAATGTTGTTTTATGCAGTTGGGGAATTATTCCAGAATGCAGCAGTTAACAGAGCAAAAGGAAATATAAAAGCCTTACTTGATGTAAGACCAAATGAAGCTCTGGTATATCGCAACAATGATTATTTGTCTGTAAGTCCAGAAACGGTTGAAATTGGCGAAAAAGTGCAAGTACGTGTTGGAGAAAAAATCCCTTTAGATGGTATTCTACTTTCCGATAAAGGTTCATTCAACACAGCAGCATTAACAGGCGAAAGTAAACCAGATACTATTGCAAAAGGCGAAAAAGTATTTGCTGGAAGTATTAATATGGATGGAGTAATTGAAATTGAAACCACCAAAGAATTTAAAGATAGTTCCATTGCTCGGATTTTGGATATGGTACAGAACGCAACAGCTCGCAAATCTAAAACAGAATTATTCATCAGACAATTTGCTCGAATTTACACACCAATTGTTGTGTTTTTAGCAATAGGCGTTACGTTTCTTCCATACTTTTTTGTAGATGATTATGTCTTTAGAGATTGGTTGTATCGTGCCTTGATTTTTCTTGTAATTTCTTGTCCTTGTGCTTTGGTGATTTCAATTCCTTTAGGTTATTTCGGAGGATTAGGTGCAGCTTCAAAAAATGGAATTTTATTTAAAGGTGCTTCGTTTTTAGATGCAATGACCAAAATTAACACGTTGGTAATGGATAAGACAGGTACGGTAACCAAAGGCGTTTTTAAAATCAAGGAAGTAA
The DNA here is from genome assembly GCF_012931685.1 of Hanstruepera ponticola. Classification (GTDB taxonomy): domain Bacteria; phylum Bacteroidota; class Bacteroidia; order Flavobacteriales; family Flavobacteriaceae; genus Hanstruepera; species Hanstruepera ponticola. The sequence continues at coordinate 743,538 of NZ_JABANC010000001.1, read as the reverse complement.
AGGCTATTGGTTGGGAAGAATCCGATTTTATGAAGTACTTAATGGCTATGGAAGAACAGTCCACACATCCAATAGCAAAAGCTATTTTAGAATATAAAGATGAAGGCGCAGATTATGAGGCTTCCGAAGTTACAGAAATAGCAGGAAAAGGTTTAAAAGGTATAGTAAATGGTAAGACTGTTTTAGTTGGTAATAAAGCCCTAATGTCAGCCAATAATATTAAAGTTTTAGAGGAAACAGAAACTATTGTAGAATCTATAGTATTAGTATCTATAGACAATGAATTTGCAGGTTATGTTGTCATTGCAGATGAATTAAAAGAAGATGCAAAAGAAACAATTACAGCCTTGCATAAAGTTGGTGTTAATAATATAATGATGCTTTCTGGAGATAAGGATTCCATTACCCAACAAGTAGCAAGAGAATTAAATATTGAAAAGGCTAAAGGTGGTTTGTTACCAGAAGATAAATTAAATGAAGTTGAGCTTTTAAAACAAAATCCTGAAAATAAAATTGCTTTTATAGGTGATGGTATTAATGACGCACCAGTTTTAGCTGCAAGTGATGTAGGAATAGCAATGGGTGGTTTAGGAAGTGATGTCGCTATTGAAACAGCAGATGTTATCATTCAAACAGACCAACCTTCAAAAGTCGTAAGGGCTATTAAAATTAGTCGTTCCACTCGTAAGATTGTATGGCAAAACATCATTTTAGCATTCGGAGTAAAAGTGATTGTTTTAATTTTAGGAGCTGGCGGTTTAGCCACAATGTGGGAAGCTGTTTTTGCAGATGTTGGTGTTGCATTATTAGCAATATTAAATGCAGTTAGACTACAACGAATACGATGGAGTTAACCATTAAACTTCTGTTAAACAAAATGAACATTTGTTAAAATTTCGTAACTTTACAATTAGTATGAAGAAGTTTTTCCATAAAATAATGTCTTTAGTTATGGCTTTTGTAGTGTTATTCTCTACAATGTCATTTACTATGAATATGCATTATTGTGGAGGTGCTTTAGTAGAAACGGCTATTTTCCAAAAAGCCAAGGGTTGCGGAATGGAAATGGAGAAACCAGCTATTGAAGGATGTTCTATTACCAAGAAAAATTGTTGCGATGATAAACAATTAGCAATTGAAGGTCAAGACGAATTACAACTGCAATTTGACAAAATTACGTTTGAGCAACAGGTATTCATTACTTCATTTATTCATACCTATATTAACCTTTTCGAAGGTTTTGATAAAGACATTACTTCATACGAAAAATACGAACCGCCACTCGTCATAAGGCGTATCTACAAGATTGACGAGACGTATTTAATTTGATTCTTAAACAATAGACTGTGTTATCCTATGGCTTTATGCTATGTGGATAATTTGTTGTATTCGGTGTTTTCTCAACGCCAATGTCTAACTGTTTAATAATCAAACAATATGCTTAATAAAGCAATCAAATTTCTTATTGAGAATAAACTCGTTGCAGTACTACTACTCGTCCTTTTCGTAGGATGGGGAACAGTAAATGCACCTTTCAATTGGGATACAGGATTTTTACCAAGCAATCCTGTAGCTGTAGATGCAATTCCAGATATAGGTGAAAACCAACAAATTGTATTTACAAAGTGGGATGGTCGTTCACCACAAGATATAGAAGACCAAATTACCTATCCGTTAACCACGTCCTTGTTAGGTATTCCTGGAGTAAAAACCATTCGTAGTTCGTCTATGTTCGGCTTTTCAAGTATCTATATCATTTTTGAAGAAGACATAGAATTTTACTGGAGTAGAAGTCGTATTCTCGAAAAACTAAACTCATTACCAAGTGGTTTATTACCTGAAGGTGTTAATCCTGCTTTGGGTCCAGATGCCACAGGATTAGGACAAATATTTTGGTACACACTTGAAGGACGTGATGAAAACGGAAACGTAACTGGTGGTTGGGATTTACAAGAGCTACGAAGTATTCAAGATTACTATGTGAAATATGCGCTATCCTCTGCAAGTGGAGTATCAGAAGTAGCTTCAATTGGTGGTTATGTTCAAGAATACCAAGTCGATGTTAATCCAGAATTGATGCGTCAATATAATATTGGATTGCATCATATTGTGAAAGCAGTTAAGGAAAGCAATAAAGACATCGGTGCACAAACTATTGAAATTAATAATGCAGAATATTTAGTACGTGGTTTAGGTTATGTGAAATCTATTGAAGACATAGAAAATGCAGTCGTTACTTCCGAAGATTATACAGCAATACGAATCAAAGATATTGGAAAAGTATCATTAGGTCCTGCAACCAGACGTGGATTATTAGATAAAGAAGGTGCAGAAGTTGTAGGTGCTGTTGTTGTGGCTCGTTACGGAGCAAACCCAATGGAAGTAATCAATAATGTAAAAGAAAAAATTAATGAATTAAGTGCAGGATTACCTTCAAAAGTATTAGCAGATGGTAGAACATCACAAGTCACAATAGTACCATTTTATGATAGAACCGTATTAATTCAAGAAACATTAGGCACGCTTAATGAGGCATTGACTTTAGAAATACTGATTACCATTTTGGTTATTATCATTATGGTGTTTAATCTTCGAGCATCAGTATTAATTTCTGGCTTATTACCTGTTGCGGTTTTAATGGTGTTTATAGCTATGAAGTTCTTTGGTGTAGATGCAAACATTGTCGCTTTATCTGGTATTGCAATTGCTATTGGTACAATGGTCGATGTCGGTGTCATACTTTCAGAAAACATTATTAGGCATTTGGACGAAGATGATGGAACACAATCCATCAATACAGTAGTATATAATGCCACAGCCGAAGTATCTGGTGCAATAGTAACCGCAGTAATGACAACAATAATCAGTTTCATTCCTGTATTTACAATGATTGGCGCAGAAGGAAAATTATTTAGACCATTAGCCTTTACAAAAACCTTTGCTTTAACCGCCTCTATTATTGTCGCTTTATTTTTAATACCGCCATTTGCAGCATTTTTATTCAGAAAGAAAAGCATTAAAAACACTTTTAAATATGTTTTAAATGGTGTTTTAATAGCTTTAGGTATCGTAGCAATAGTCTATGGGTATTGGTTAGGTCTAATATTGATTGGTTTTGGAATTGTTGCACTTATAAAGCAACAAGAAATAGTATCAGAAAAACAAGCCAACCTTATCAATATTATTATTTCGGTATCAGCGATAGTATTTCAGTTAGCCGAATATTGGAGACCATTAGGTGTTGATAAAAGCATCTTCTGGAATCTCATTTTTGTTAGTGTTATATGTTTTGGTTTATTAGGTGTTTTCTCATTATTCATCAAATATTACACACGTATTTTAAGGTGGTGTTTAGATAATAAGTTATTGTTTTTATCTGTACCAACAGCTATTGTAATTGCAGGTTTTTTCATTATGAAAAATACTGGTAAAGAGTTTATGCCATCCTTAAATGAAGGCTCATTTCTACTAATGCCAACTTCAATGCCTCATTCTGGCGTAGAAGAAAACAAACGAGTTTTACAGCAATTAGATATGGCAGTAGCCAGTATTCCAGAGATTGAAACGGTAGTTGGTAAAGCAGGAAGAACAGAATCAGCTTTAGACCCAGCACCACTATCAATGTACGAGAATATGATTCAGTATAAGCCAGAGTATATGATGAATGCAGATGGAGAAAGGCAACGTTACAAAGTAAATGAGGATGGTTTGTTTGAATTAAAGGATGGTCGATTAATTCATAACGAAAATATAGATGTCAGTTCGAGTGCAGTCGAGAACAAAGCGATAATCAAATCAGCTTTATTAAATGTCCAAAGGTCTCAATTAATTGAATACAAGGATGGCGAATACTATCGTAATTGGCGACCAGAAATTGAATCACCAGACGATATTTGGAATGAAATCGTAAGAGTCACCAAATTACTAGGTGTTACGTCAGCACCAAAATTACAACCCATTGAAACGAGATTGGTAATGCTTCAAACAGGAATGCGAGCACCTATGGGAATAAAAGTAAAAGGTCAAGACTTAAAGCAAATTGAATCGTTTGGTGTGCAATTGGAAAACATTATCAAAGAAGCTGAAGGCGTTAAAAAAGAAGCTGTTTTTGCTGACCGTATTGTTGGCAAACCGTATTTGTTGATTGATATTGATAGAGAGAAAATTGCACGTTACGGAATTTCTATACAAGATGTTCAGGATGTATTAAAAGTCGCAGTTGGTGGTATGGTATTAACACAAACGGTTGAAGGTCGTGAGCGATATGGTGTTCGTGTGCGATACCCAAGAGAATTACGAGCAAATCCAACAGACTTACAACAGATTTATGTGCCAGTTGAAAAAGGTAGTCCTGTTCCATTAAGCGAATTGGCAACCATTCGCTACGAACAAGGTCCACAAGTCATTAAAAGTGAAGACACCTTTTTAGTAGGTTATGTCTTGTTTGATAAATTAGATGGTTTTGCAGAAGTAAGCGTTGTTGAAAATGCACAAGCATTAATCCAAGAAAAGATAGATTCAGGCGAATTAATAGTTCCAAAAGGAATCAACTATGCATTCACAGGAACGTATGAAAATCAATTACGAGCAGAAAAAACATTATCTGTTGTTGTACCGTTAGCATTGGCAATTATCTTTTTAATACTGTATTTCCAATTCCGTTCTGTGGCAACCTCATTAATGGTATTTACAGGTATCGCAGTAGCGTTTGCAGGTGGATTTATAATGATATGGCTCTATGGTCAAGATTGGTTTTTAAACTTCAATTTCTTTGGCGAAAATATGCGAGACTTATTTCAGATGCATCCCATTAATTTAAGTGTAGCGGTTTGGGTTGGGTTTATTGCACTCTTTGGTATTGCAACAGATGATGGTGTAGTAATGGCAACGTATTTAACGCAAACTTTTAATAGAAATACACCAGAGAATAAAAAGGAAATTAGAGCGTCCATAGTAGAAGCAGGAGAAAAACGTATCAGACCTTGTTTAATGACAACAGCAACCACCATATTAGCATTATTACCAATACTCACATCTACAGGGAGAGGAAGCGATATTATGATTCCAATGGCAATACCAAGTTTTGGCGGAATGCTCATAGCCTTAATAACCCTATTTGTAGTGCCAGTATTATATAGCTGGAAATCCGAAGTTCAACTTAAAAGAGCAACAAAATGAAATATATAAAAATCAATATAAAAACGGTCTTTGTTGTTTGTTTCTTATGCTTTGCGTTTTCTGCACAAAGTCAAGAGTTAGAAACACTTATTGATGTAGCATTGACTAACAATCCCGAAATTCAAAAGTTCGAGTTGCAATACAAAAGAGTTTCAGAAAAGGTAAACGAAGTCAATACGATTCCTAATACTGAATTTGGTGTAGGTTATTTTGTAAGCGAACCAGAAACGAGAACAGGAGCGCAACGCTTTAAAGTATCAGCAAAACAAATGTTACCGTGGTTTGGCACAATTACTTCACGAGAAAATTATGTCAGTTCATTAGCTAATGCAAAATATGAAGACATTGTTATTGCAAAGCGAAAATTGATGGCTTCTGTATCACAATCCTATTATAATTTATACGCCAATAAAGCAAAACAAGAGGTGCTAACAGAAAACATTAAACTATTGGAAACCTATGAGACATTGGCACTAACCTCTGTTGAGGTTGGTAAAGCATCTGCTGTAGATGTGTTGCGATTACAAATCCGTCAAAATGAAATGCAACAACTGAAAGATGTTTTAAGTCAACAGTTTTTAGCAGAACAAACTAATTTGAATAATCTTTTGAATAGGGAAAATGATGTTGCTGTTACTGTAGTAGATAGTTTAATTATGCCTTCAGAAGACTTTGAAATCATTACTGAAAATTTAGCATTACATCCTGAATTGTTGAAGTATGATAAACTCTATCAGTCCATAGAACAATCAGAATTATTAAACCAAAAAGAAGGCAGTCCTATGATTGGTTTTGGATTAGACTATATCAATGTTTCCGAAAGACCAGATATGAATTTCTCGGATAACGGTAAAGATATTGTGATGCCAATGGTTTCGGTGTCAATCCCAATTTTTAATAAAAAATATAAATCTCAAACCAAGCAAAATGAGTTAGAACAGCAAGAAATAACAGCTCAAAAACAAGAACGATTAAACACTTTGGAAACGCTATTAAGTAAAGCGATTAATGAGCGTATTTCTGCAAGAATAAGTTATGCTACACAAGCCAAGAACTTAAAACAAGCCAAAGATGCAGAGGACATCTTAATCAAAAGCTACGAAACAGGTACGATTGACTTTAATGATGTTTTGGATATTCAAGAACTACAATTAAAGTTTCAAATGAACCAAATAGAGTCTATTAAGGGCTACTATGTGCAAAGCACAATTATTAATTATTTAATACAATAGTAATGAAACACACATATCACATACACGGAATGACTTGCAACGGTTGTCGTACTCACGTAGAAGAAACACTTTCTAAAGTGGAAGGTGTTTCAAAAGCAACAGTCAATTTAGAAAAGGCAGAAGCTACAATCGAAATGGAATCACATATTCCAATAGAGGCATTTCAAGACGCTCTTAAAAATGATGGTGGGAGATACAGTATTCATAAACAAGGCGAACATCATCACCATTTAGAAGATAAAAAGGAAAACCAACCAAAAGCAAAAGGCACAGGTACATTTTATTGTCCTATGCATTGCGAAGGCGATAAAACGTATGATAAAGCAGGAGATTGTCCTGTTTGCGGAATGGATTTGGTTGAAGAACAAAATCTATCGACAGCTTCAATAAAACAATGGACGTGTCCAATGCACCCAGAAGTTGTCAAAGATGAAGCAGGTTCGTGCCCTATTTGCGGTATGGATTTAGTACCAATGCAACCAGATGTTTCAGCAGAAGAAAAGACCTATAAAAAATTATTGAAGAAGTTTTGGATAGCAACTGCATTCACATTACCAATATTCTTAATGGCTATGAGCGAAATGCTCAATAACAATCCATTGTACGATATAATGGAACAGAAATATTGGAATTGGATTCAGTTTGCTTTATCCATTCCAGTTGTATTTTATGCGACTTGGATGTTTTTTGAACGTGCTTATAGAAGCATAAAAACGTGGAATCTCAATATGTTCACACTCATTGGAATCGGTGCAGGTGTGGCTTGGTTATTTAGTGTGTTTGGGATGTTATTTCCAGATATATTTCCTGAACAATTTAAAACTGAATCAGGTGCAGTACACGTCTATTTTGAGGCAGCAACGGTTATTCTAACCTTGGTGCTTTTAGGACAGTTGTTAGAAGCGCGTGCACATAGCAAAACCAATTCGGCAGTAAAAGAATTATTAAAGTTAGCACCTAATAAAGCCATTAAAATGGTAGATGGTGAAGAAGTTGAAGTCAGTATAGATAAGATAGAATTAAAAGATATTCTAAAAGTAAAACCAGGTGATAAAATTCCTGTGGATGGTGTAATAACTCAAGGTGAAACAACCATTGACGAATCTATGATTACGGGAGAACCTATTCCTGTAAACAAATCTCAAGATGATAAAGTAAGTAGCGGAACAATTAATGGGAATCAATCATTCTTGATGAAAGCGGAAAAAGTAGGAAGTGATACGTTACTCTCACAAATCATTCATATGGTTAATCATGCCAGTAGAAGTCGCGCACCTATTCAGAATTTAGCAGATAAGGTATCAGGTTATTTTGTGCCAGTTGTAGTTCTTATTTCTATTATCACATTTATTGTTTGGGCAATTTGGGGTCCAGAACCAGTTTATGTGTATGCGTTTGTGAATGCAATTGCAGTACTAATCATTGCGTGTCCTTGTGCTTTAGGTTTAGCAACACCAATGTCTGTAATGGTTGGTGTGGGCAAAGGTGCTCAAAATGGTGTATTGATTAAAAATGCAGAAGCTCTTGAAAAAATGGATAAGGTAAATACACTTATAGTTGATAAAACTGGAACTATTACAGAAGGAAAACCAACGGTAGAAACAGTAGGTGCTTTTAGTGATACTTTAAACAAAAATGAGCTACTTCAATACATTGTTTCATTAAATACCAATAGTGAACATCCTTTGGCAGAAGCGACAGTTAAATATGGAAAGGAACATAACGCTGAAATAATAAAATCTGAAAACTTTAGTGCTGTCACAGGAAAAGGTGTTGAAGCTATAATAAAAGATAAAAAAGTAGCATTAGGAAATCCTAAAATGATGGAATATGCCAAAGCAGATATTACTTCTAAAATGAAAGACGAAGCAAAATGTTATCAAAAACAGGGTAAAACAGTTTCTTATTTATCATTAGATGAAACCGTTGTAGGATATGTAGTTATAGGAGATAAAATAAAAGAAACAAGTGCCAAAGCAATTAAAATACTTCAAGATAAAGGCATTGATGTTATAATGCTTACAGGCGATAATCACGATACCGCACAAGCAGTAGCTTCAGAACTTAATTTGGCAGATTTCAAAGCCAGTATGCTACCAGAAGATAAACTCAAAGAAGTAGAGAAACTGCAAGAAAAAGGAAAAGTGGTTGCTATGGCAGGTGATGGTATTAATGATGCGCCTGCATTAGCGAAAAGTGATGTAGGTATTGCAATGGGTACAGGAACAGATGTTGCTATAGAAAGTGCAATGATAACTTTAGTAAAAGGCGATTTACACGGAATAGTAAAGGCTAAAAATTTAAGTCATTCCGTAATGAAGAATATTAAGCAGAATCTATTTTTTGCACTTATTTATAACACATTAGGAGTACCTATTGCAGCAGGTGTGTTGTTTCCATTCTTCGGAATACTACTCTCGCCAATGATAGCTGCGTTAGCGATGAGTTTTAGCTCTGTTTCTGTAATAGGTAATGCACTACGATTAAGAACAATTAAAGTTTAACCATTAAAATCAAAATATTATGAACACACAAGAACACACAAACAACGATAATAAAGGTATGAGCAATTACACTAAATTCTTTTTGATGTTAGGCTCATCATTTGTTGCAATGTATATCACAATGTACTTAAATACTTATGAATTTGACCACGTATGGTTTAGTCTAACACGATTTTATATGGTCTGTTTAGGTATTGCAGCTATGGCTTTAATTATGTTTTTCTTTATGAAGAATATGTACACGAATAAGAGGAAAAATTTGGGTATTGTATTAGGTAGCATCGTCCTTTTCCTTGGTGCTTTAGGTTTAGTACGTGATCAAAAATCAACAGTAGGTGATGTCCTTTGGATGAAGGGTATGATACCACATCATTCCATAGCAATTCTAACAAGCGAAAGAGCAGATATAAAAGACCCAGAAGTTAAACAATTAGCAGAGGATATTATTAAAGCGCAGAAAAAGGAAATAGAAGAAATGAAAGCAATGATAAAACGATTAGAAAATGAAAAATAATAAAATAGTCATATACATAGGTTTATTGGCAGTAGGTTTGCTCTTGGGTTGGATACTATTTGGTGGTTCATCAAAAGAAGAAATAGACCATAATCACGATAAGGTTGCAGAGACCAATCAAATGTGGACGTGTTCTATGCATCCACAAATTATGCAACCAGAACCAGGTGATTGTCCTATTTGTGGTATGGATTTAATTCCTGCCGAAAGTGGAAGTGATGGTCTGTTGGCAGACCAATTCAAGTTAACTGAAAATGCGATGGCATTAGCCAATATTCAAACAACTGTTGTAGGCAAAGGAAATGTTGATGGCAACAGCCTTAAATTATCTGGTAAAATTGCTGAAAATGAAGAAGCAAACGCAGTACAAGTCAGTTATTTTTCGGGTAGAATAGAACGATTGAATGTCAGTTTTACAGGTGAAGAAGTACGTAAAGGTCAGCTATTAGCAACTATTTATTCGCCAGAATTGTATGCGGCACAACAAGAGCTAATTACAGCATCATCTTTAAAGGAATCGCAACCTGCATTATACAAGGCGGTTCGTAATAAATTGAAGTTGTGGAAGCTATCTGAAAATCAAATCAATCAGATTGAAGAAACTCAAAAAGTAAAAGAAAACTTTCCAGTTTATGCAACCGTTTCAGGTACAGTTACCGAAAAATTAGTAGAACAAGGCGACTACATCAAACAAGGTCAACCATTGCTTAAAATTGCAAATCTCAATACGGTTTGGGCAAACTTTGATGTCTATGAAAATCAAATCGATTTATTTAAAAAGGGACAAGAAGTTTTAGTGACTACAAACGCTTATGCTAATAAGGAATTTAAAGGGAAAGTAGATTTTATTGAACCAATTTTAAATACTAAAACAAGAACAGTAACCTTACGTGTGGTGCTTAATAACAAAAACGATGTATTTAAACCAGGAATGTTTGTAACCGCAAATATTGAACGAGTTTCAAGTAGTAATAATGAGGTATTAACAATTCCAGCATCTGCTGTACTTTGGACAGGTGAACGTTCTGTTGTCTATTTAAAAACCAATCCAGACCAAACCGTTTTTGAAATGCGTGAAGTTGTTTTAGGTAATCAAATTGGTAATGAATATGAAGTTTTAGAAGGATTATTTGTTGGAAATGAAATCGTAACTAACGGAACTTTTACAGTTGATGCAGCAGCTCAATTACAAGGTAAAAAATCAATGATGAATAAAGATGGTGGCAAAGTAATGACTGGTCACGAAGGACATTTAGGAATGGATAATAAGACATCAAAAAAAGAAAGTGACCATACTAATATGAACCAAAGATTGACAGTATCAGAGAAATTCCAAGAACAATTAAAAGTTGTTTACAATGATTATATCAATTTAAAAAATGCTTTAGTAAAAGAAGATTCAAAAATTACTTCAGTTAATGCAACAAGTTTATTAGACAATTTAGGTAAAGTTGATATGAAATTATTATCAGACAATAATGCTCACGCACATTGGATGTCATTAGTAAAAGAAATACAATCTTCTACAACATCCATTTCAAAAACGTCAGATATAAAAGAACAAAGAGACCACTTCAAACATCTATCATCACACTTAATAAATGCTGTGCAACTGTTTGGTGTCAATGAAAAAGTGTATGTGGAGTTTTGTCCTATGGCAGATAACAACAATGGTGCATATTGGTTGAGTAAAGAAGAAAAAGTAATCAATCCATATTTTGGTGAAGCAATGCTAACCTGTGGTGAAGTAAAACAAGTAATAGAATAATAATAAATCAAGTAATAACAATTAAATTTTAAACAATGAAGAAAGTAATTTTAAGTGTAGTTGCAATAGCAGCATTAGGTTTAACAAGTTGTAAAAACGAAACTAAAAAAGTTGAAGATACTACAACAACAGAAGTGTCAAAAGAAATCGCAATGACAGATTTATCTTTTGGAGTAAGAGGAAATTGTGGTATGTGTAAAAGTACCATTGAAAAAGCAGCCAATAGTGTTGAAGGTGTTGCAAGTGCCAATTGGGATGTCGATAAAAAGAAGATTGATGTCTCATTTGATGATACCAAAACAGATGCAATGGCAATTCATAAAGCAATAGCAGCTTCAGGTTACGACACCGAAAAAGTTGCAGGAAGTGAAGAAGCCTATAAAGATTTACCAGGTTGTTGTCAATACGACCACGAAATGATGATGAATCAGTCAGGTGAAATGAAATCGGAAGACCACTCTAATCACGACCATTAAATATCAATTCAAAAAGAGTCTTTTTTGAAAGGCTCTTTTTTTAATTTTCAAAGAACCGGTTGTCCCTATTGTTGTCCCTAAAAAACCGAAAAACCCTGCAAAACAACGTTTTACAGGGTTATTTTGTGGTCCCACCTGGGCTCGAACCAGGGACTTTCTGATTATGAGTCAGATACTCTAACCAACTGAGTTATAGGACCTATTAGCGTTTTACTAATACACTCTTGCTTAAAGAGTGTGCAATATTACTACATATTTTAAAACTCTACAAGATTTTTTATTTCTTTATATCTTGGCATAACTCAATAAGAACACCGTTAGTTGATTTAGGATGTAAAAACACAACCAACTTATTATCGGCTCCTTTTTTTGGTGTTTTATTTAGAACTGTAAAACCCTCGTTTTCCAATCTTTCAATTTCAGATTCAATACAATCTACATCAAAAGCAATATGGTGAATGCCCTCTCCTCTTTTTTCAATGAATTTTGAAATTGGACTATCAGGATTTGTGCCTTCTAAAAGCTCTATCTTACTTTCTCCAATCTTAAAAAAAGAAGTATTCACACCTTCACTTAACACTTCTTCTATTTTATAATGTGATTTGCCAAACAACTTTTCGAATAAATCGTTAGAATTTTTTAAGTCTTTTACTGCAATACCAATGTGTTCAATCTTATTCATGATAAGTAAGTTACGAATTTTGATTGCAAAAGTAAGATAATCTTCAAATATGCGTTATTTTTGCATCATGGAAGAAAGTCAAAGACAAAAGAAAATAGCTTCGGTTTTACAACGTGACCTTGTAGATATATTACAAAAAGCAGCTACTCAAGGTGGCATGCAAGGTATACTGATTTCTGTTTCTAAAGTAAAAGTTACCGTAGATTTATCTGTGGCGAAAGTCTATTTAAGTATTTTCCCAAATAATAAAGCTAAAGAACTTATTCTAGGCATTCGATCTAATGCGCCTTTAATTAAGCATGAGTTGGCTCAACGCACAAAAAACCAGTTAAGACGCATGCCTCAATTGGAGTTTTTTGTTGATGATTCTTTGGAGTACATTGACAAAATTGAAAAATCTTTAAAAGGCAGTGATAACCCTATTTCTGATCCTAATCTTTTAGATAAACGTAAAAAGTCTTAATTGAACTTCTCGTTATATATAGCAAAACGATACCTGCTTTCAAAAAGCTCTAACAATGCTATTAATTTCATCACAATTATTGCTGCAATAAGTGTTATCATTGGCGCTTTATCGCTTTTTATTGTACTCTCTGGTTTTGCTGGCCTCAAAGATTTTACGCTGCAATTTACTTCGATTATAGATCCTGACTTAAAGGCAGAACCTTATCAAGGGAAATCATTCTACATAAGTGATTCTGAACTGAAAGATCTTGAAAATATTCCTGATGTTGTTTCATTTGCGAAAATTGTCGAAGAGCGTGTTTTTATTTCTTTTGAAGGCAGAAATCATAACGCTTTCATAAAAGGGGTTGATTCTAACTATGCCAACATACATGCTGTTGACTCTATTGTTCCTTTAGGAAGTTGGTTTTCGGAAAAAACAAATCAAGTTGTTACTGGCTGGGGAATAGCCAACCGTTTATCAATAGGCGTTTTAGACTATGGTAAAGCTGTCAACTTATATGTTCCAAAGCCTGGTAAAGGCCAAATTTCTTCAATTGAACAAGCTTTCAATTCTGTGAGAGCAGTAAATGTTGGCATATTTGATGTTAACGAAGCTTTAAATGAGAAATACATATATGTCCCGATTGAAATGGCTCAACATTTAACAAATTATGAAGCTAATCAAATTTCTGCATTAGAATTTAAACTTCGTGATGGTTTTGATGAAGAGGAAATAAGAACTTCAATTCAGAAAGTTTTAGGTGATAAAATTATTTTAAAAAACAAGTCTCAACTCAATGATGCTTTACATAAAATGCTAAATACTGAAAATTTAGCGGTTTATTTAATATTCACTCTAATCCTAATCATTGCGCTGTTCAATGTCATTGGTTCTATTATCATGATGATACTTGATAAGAAAAAAACCTTGCATACTCTTTACAACTTAGGAGCAACATTAAAAGACATTAGGAGAATTTTCTTTCTTCAGGGAAGTTTAATGACTTTATTTGGTGGATTAATTGGGTTGATTTTAGGGTTGATTTTGGTTTGGTTGCAGGAAACTTTTGGTTTGGTTATGCTAACAGCTTCTTTACCTTACCCGATGTCAATTAAAATTGAGAATATTCTTCTTGTTTATGTTACCATTTCTATTTTAGGAATTGGTGCTGCTAAAATTGCTTCGTCAAGAATCACTAGAAACCTAGTTTCTAATTAGGCAAATTGATAATCTGAAAAGTTTTTAAGAACATCATCAAAAGCTTTAAATACATCTTTTGAATCATCACTTGTAACCATACGCATTCTATATTCCTTGAAGTTTGGAATACCTTTGAAATAATTTGTGTAATGACGTCTGGTTTCAAACACACCTAATTTTTCACCCTTCCAATCAATTGACATTTGTAAATGACGTCTAGCAGCTTCAACACGTTCCCCTAACGAAATAGGCGCAAGATGCTCTCCGGTTTTAAAATAATGCTTGACTTGTTTAAAAAACCAAGGGTTGCCAATAGTGGCACGACCTATCATGCAACCATCCAACCCGTAACTATCACGCATTTCCATAGCGCGTTCAGGTGAGTCTACATCGCCATTTCCAAATACTGGAATGTGCATTCTAGGATTGTTTTTAACTTCTGCAATAGGTTTCCAATCGGCTTGACCCTTGTACATTTGAGCACGCGTACGACCATGAATAGAAATAGCTTTACAGCCTACATCTTGTAAACGTTCAGCAACCTCAACAATTTTTATGGAATCATGATCCCAGCCTAAACGTGTTTTAACAGTGACTGGTAAATTTGTACGCTTAACCATTTCTGCTGTTAAGCTTTCCATTAAGCAAATGTCTTTTAGAATACCTGCTCCAGCACCTTTGCTTACTACCTTTTTAACAGGACAACCAAAGTTGATATCGATAATGTCTGGGTTGGACTTTTCAACAATATCAATGGTCTGCAACATGCTGTCTAGGTTAGCACCAAAAATTTGAATGCCAACTGGGCGTTCCTTTTCATAAATGTCTAATTTCATAACACTTTTAGCCGCATTACGAATAAGACCTTCACTAGAAACAAATTCTGTGTAGACCACATCTGCACCTTGCTCTTTGCACAACGCACGAAAAGGTGGATCACTAACATCTTCCATTGGTGCTAATAGCAAAGGGAAATCTGGAAGTTCTATGTCGCCTATTTTTACCAATTATTTGAAAATTAAATTAAAGTCTAATATGTCTTTTTTTCGTTCAACACTAACTACGGTGGAATCACCTGGTTCAAACGCAGATAGCGCTCGCATATAGCTCATCATATCTGTCACAGTACTATCGCCAAGTTTTACAACGACATCCCCTTTTTGTAGACCTGCTTTTTGAGCTGGTTTATCTTCACTAATGCCATCTATACGCATACCTGTTCCGTCGTATAGGTAATCTGGAACAACACCTAAACCTACTTTAAAGCGTGGTGTCTCTTCACTTTCATTTTTAGTTTTTCTAAAGGCTAATTTTCCATTATCATTTAAATCAGAGATAATTTCAAAAATATAGCTTGAAATGGTTGCCATTCCTTTGTAGTTAAGCTTATCAAAATCATCTCCTGGTTTATGGTAGTCTTCATGCTGACCTGTAAAAAAATGTAATACTGGAATGTCTGCTAAATAAAATGACGTATGATCACTTGGACCAACCCCAGATTCTTTTTCTATAAGTTTAAAGTTATCGTTGTGCGAGTTTAAAACCTGCTTAAAAATTGGCGAAGTTCCCGTTCCGTAAACTGCCAATGTACTGTCCTGCTTTAAACGACCAACCATATCCATGTTAATCATATAGCTTACCGCTTTAGTGTCAATAGTTGGGTTTTTTACGAAATAGTTTGAGCCTAATAAGCCCATTTCTTCACCAGAAAAAGCTATCAAAAGATAATTGTTTGATGTATTTACATCTTTCAGTTTTCCTGCTAAATCTAACATAACAGCTACACCACTGGCATTGTCATCAGCGCCATTATGGATAGCTTTTTCACCCTTATATAATGAGCCATCACCTCCATACCCTAAATGGTCATAATGCGCACCAATAACAACAGTGTTTTTTGCATTATTATTAATATATCCAACTACATTGGTTCCTGTTACTGTACCATCTTCAGCAATGTTTGTAAATGCTACTTCGCCATGAGGATCATTTGTGGGTTTGAAACTAAATGTTTGATAATATCCTTCAGTACCTTTAGGTTCGATGCCTATTTCAGCATATCGCTGCGAAATATACTCTGCAGCCTTGAGTTCGCCATCTGTTCCTGTTTCTCTTCCCTCAAGCTTATCATCGGATAAAAACATAACATCTTTCTTTATTTTATTCTCATAGGTATGCTCATTTTTACAACCTAGTAGCGTTATAAAAAGAACTAGTAGCGATATTTTCTTCATTTTAATAATCTTATTTTTGGCGAAATTAAGCAATAATTGCCACATTTATATATTGTCAACACAATGAAAAGTTATATTTACATCTTCATCTTACTCATAACCATTTCATGTAAAACGGATAAAAACCAAGCTACTGATGCTGATTCTGGTGCTACAAAATGGGTTGACTCTTTAATATATCCTGAAGAGACAAATTTTAAGTCCATTAAACAAATTACTTTTGGTGGTGATAATGCTGAAGCTTATTGGAGTTTTGATGATAAGCAACTGGTTTTTCAATCAAATAACAAAGCTTGGAATGTAAATTGCGATCAAATGTTTTTAATGAATGTTGATGAAACGTTTAAAGACAACATACCACCAATGATAAGCACGGGTAAAGGCCGTACAACTTGTGCTTATTTTTTACCTGACAATGAACATATTATTTATGCTTCAACACACTTGGGTGGAGAAGAATGTCCAGAGACACCATTACGTAAAAACGGTAAATATATCTGGCCAATTTATGACACCTATGATATTTTTGTAGCTGATTTGGAAGGCAACATTACAGCTCAATTAACCAACGAAAAGGGCTATGATGCTGAGCCAACTGTTTCTCCTAAAGGCGATAAAATAGTTTTTACTTCAGATAGAAGTGGTGATTTAGAATTATACACTATGAATCTTGATGGCAGTGATGTTAAGCAAATTACTTTTGAATTAGGTTATGATGGCGGAGCTTTCTTTTCGCCTGACGGAACCAAAATTATCTTCCGTTCATCACGTCCAAAAACTAAAGAAGCTATAAAAGAATATCAAGATCTTTTGTCGGAAGGTCTTGTACAGCCAACACAAATGGAGCTTTATATTTGTAATGCAGATGGTAGTGATTTGCGCCAACTTACCGATTTAGGAAATGCCAATTGGAGTCCGTTTTTTCACCCTAGTGGTGAAAAGATTTTATTCTCTTCAAATTTTGAATCTGAACGCGGATTCCCATTTAATTTATACCTGATTGATATTGATGGAAAAAATTTAGAACGTGTTACACATAGCGATACGTTTGATGCGTTTCCTGTTTTTTCAAACGATGGAAAGAAATTAATCTTTTCATCAAATAGAAATAATGGAGGTGGACGCGACACTAATTTATTTATTGCTGAATGGCAAGATTAGTTTCCAGATTTTTCTAAACGGTCACGCTCGTTTTTCTCTTTGGTTCTTTGGTTCGTTTCAAGACCCGTATTACCAAATTTGTAGCTAAAGCCTAGTTTTACAAATCGGTTATCAATATTCATGAATCGATAGTTATCTTGTCTTAAATATTTTGTTCTAACACTATAGTCTTGTTGGTTAAACAAATCACCCGCAGATAAAGTTAGCACACCGTGTTTGTTAAAAATAGTCTTTTTTAAAGCTAAATCACTGTAAAGTTGTGCGTCAACAGTTTGAAAGCCTTGTTGATTTTTACTTATGTACACAAGGGAAAGGGTAACAGATAAACTGTTGTCTTTCAATAAGGAAAGGGAATTACTCAATTCTGAATAATTTGACCACATATTCCTATTTAAAAGACTTTCATTAAGAATGGCTTGTTCCTTCAAATTGTAAACAGACGTTACAAAATAAACATTCCACCTTGAGGTTAAATCAAAAAATGTTATAAAATCAAACCCATACTCTGTAGTGTTTTCTAGATTTGTTGGTGTATAAATCAATAAATTATTATCGTTATCCTGTAATGGCAATTCCATAAAGTTTGATTCGGTGTCTTTAAAATAAGCTTGGACATAAATATTACCATTTAATGAAGTGCCTATTTCAACAAAATCCGTTAACGCTGGTTGTAAGTTAGGGTTTCCCGTCACAATAGTATTGTCGTTCAAAAAGAATTTAAAGGGATTTAAAGATTGATAGTCTGGTCTTTGAATACTGCGCTTATAGTTAGTATATAAACTTACTTTTTCAGAGGCTTGATAACTTAAACTGGCAATTGGGAACCAATTAAAGTAATCTTGTGTAAGAGTATTATTTGTAATTAAGGACTTTCCTTCAATATTTGATTGCTCAACGCGAAGACCTATACTTAAATCAAACTTTTCCCAACTCTTTTCAAATGAGCTATAGGCAGCAAATACACTTTCTTTATAATCAAACGCATTAGAATTATTAGAATCAAAAACTAGATTTCCGTTTTCAATATCAAACTGATTAATTTCACTATCTGTATTCACAAAAGAACTTTTGGCACCAAAAGAAAAGGAGCTATTGCTTTCTGAAAGAGGCAAGCTGTAATCAACTTGAGCTGTGTTAATTAGAGTGTTTTGTTTAGAAACCGTTTCAAAAGCATTAGAAAAATTCAAACTGTTATCTGAAAAATAATAATTACTGTTAACCTTTTGATCTCTATTGTAATCATAGGTCGTTAGGTGTATGTTTAGTGATAAACTGCTTCCACTATCAAAATTACTAACATAATCTAGATCAAAACCCAAATTATATTTATTGTCATTGGTGTTATTTACATTATCAAAATTATAAAGCCCACTGTAATTCTGGTCAAAAACATTGGTTTGACCGTTTGTAACATAATCAAACTTTGGTAGAAATAGTAAGTTAGAAGAGAAACTTAAGGTATTATTGTCATTAATAAAATAGTCAAAATTAGTGTTTATAGTATGCGTTTGTGATTTGGTAGTTCTATCAAAATCTGAATCCCAACGTTCATAAATAGCATCACTATCATTTATAAAATTTACTTGCTCATCATTTAGGCGTCCTATTTTTTCATTATTATAACTATAACTGGCAAAAACATTTATTTTATTGTTTTTGTAATAATTAGTAATACCTGCATTGTATCTAGGGTAAAACCCTTGGGTGTAATTTGCAAAAACAGTTCCTCGATAACCTGTTACAAGGTTTTTTCCCATCACGATGTTGATTACAATACCATCAGAAGCATCGTATTTTGCTCCAGGGTTTGTTATAACTTCAACAGATTTTATACTGCTCGCAGGCGATCCTTCCAATAAATTCATCAGTTCAGCATTAGAGAGCTGTACCTTTCTGTCGTTAATATATACTGTAGGTTTGGTATTTTTTACCGAAATGGAACCATCTAAAACCAAAACGCCTGGTGTATTTCTTACTACTTCCATAACATTGCCCTCGCTTAATGCTGTATTTTCGACATTAAAAACCAATCTATCCGCATCTTTTTTTACCGTTGGTTTTTTGGCAATTATAGATATTTCATCAAGTGCTTCGGCTGATTCTTCCAGTATTACATTACCTACTTCTACACTTAAATCATCAACACTGATAAGTTGGTAATTTGGCTTGAATCCTATAAAACTTGTTTGTAAAAGATAGTTGTTTGGCGTAACGTTCTCGATTAGAAAAAAACCCTTATCATTTGATGTGGTTCCTTTTATTGCAGTAGAATCTGCGGTTGAAAGTAGCACAATATTTGCAAAAGAAATAGGGTTGTCATCTACATCACTAATAAAACCTGAAACGGATAAATCTTGCCCGAATATAAACCCAGAGGTTAAAATACTTAATAACAGTACTACACGTTTTATTTTAAGATTCATTGAGTTCTTTTGGAATTGCAATATAAAAATTGTTTTAAACTTTTGTTTACGGTTTTACAGTAAATGAAATTTGTGTTGCAATATTGTTAGTATAAATATTTAAAGCATAATAAAACAATTATATTTGCAAACTAGTTTTGTTATGCTAGATTAGAGGTTATGAAGCACATTAGAAATTTTTGCATTATTGCGCATATTGATCATGGAAAAAGTACTCTTGCTGATCGCTTATTGGATTTTACAGGTTCAGTAACCGAGCGTGAGAAACAAAATCAGTTATTAGATAATATGGATTTGGAACGTGAACGTGGTATTACCATAAAATCTCACGCCATCCAAATGGATTATGTTTATAAAGGAGAACAGTTTGTTTTAAACTTAATTGATACGCCAGGTCATGTGGATTTTTCTTATGAAGTGTCTCGATCTATAGCGGCTTGTGAAGGTGCTTTACTTATTGTAGATGCTGCTCAAAGTATTCAGGCGCAAACTATTTCAAATTTATATTTAGCTTTAGAAAACGATTTAGAAATTATCCCTGTTCTCAATAAAATCGATTTACCAAGTGCTAACCCTGAAGAGGTTAAAGACGATATTGTTGATTTATTAGGTTGTCATCGTGATGAAATTATTCCTGCAAGTGCTAAAACTGGTGTTGGTATAGAAGAAATTCTTTCTGCAATCATAGAGCGTATTCCTGCCCCAAAAGGTAATGTTGATGAGCCGCTTCAAGCACTGATATTTGATTCTGTTTATAATCCATTTCGTGGTGTAGAGACATATTTTAGAGTCATTAACGGCTCTATTAAAAAAGGACAGCAAATTAAATTTATTGCGACCAATAAAAATTATTTTGCTGATGAAGTTGGGACACTCAAACTAAAACAACTTCCAAAACAAGAAATAAAAGCTGGTGATGTAGGTTATTTAATTACTGGTATAAAAGAAGCAAAAGAAGTGAAAGTTGGTGATACCATTACTGATGCTAAAGACCCAACTAAAAATGCAATTAGCGGATTTGAAGATGTAAAACCAATGGTTTTCGCTGGAATATATCCTGTTGATACCGAAGATTATGAAGACTTGCGTGCTTCAATGGAAAAATTGCAATTAAATGACGCGTCTTTAGTATTTCAACCAGAAAGTTCTGCAGCTTTAGGATTTGGATTTCGTTGTGGATTTTTAGGGATGTTGCACTTGGAAATTATTCAAGAACGATTGGAACGTGAGTTTGATATGACTGTTATTACAACAGTTCCTAACGTGTCATATCACGCCTTTACAAATAAAAATCCAGATGAAATTATTATAGTTAATAACCCTAGTGATTTACCAGAGCCTTCAACATTAAATCGTGTTGAAGAACCATACATAAAAGCTACTATTATCACAAAATCTGATTTTGTTGGTAATGTCATGTCGCTTTGTATTGATAAGCGCGGTGTAATTACTAATCAAACGTATTTAACAACGGAACGTGTTGAACTATCCTTTGATATGCCTCTAGCTGAAATTGTATTCGACTTTTATGATAGACTGAAAACGGTTTCTAAAGGCTATGCCTCTTTTGATTATTCACCTATTGGAATGCGATCTTCAAAATTAGTTCGTGTGGATATTCTTTTAAATTCTCAACCTGTTGATGCTTTGTCAGCTCTAATTCATGCTGATAATGCATATAATATTGGTAAAAAGATAACAGAAAAACTTCGAGAGTTAATACCTAGACAGCAATTTGATATCCCAATCCAAGCTGCCATTGGCGCTAAAATTATTGCTCGTGAAACCATAAAGGCTTTACGTAAAGATGTTACTGCAAAATGTTACGGTGGAGATATTTCTAGAAAGCGTAAACTTCTTGAAAAACAGAAAAAAGGTAAAAAGAAAATGCGTCAAGTAGGAAATGTGGAAATTCCGCAACAAGCATTTATGGCTGTACTGAAGCTTAATGATTAAGTTTCTTCTTGAGCTTTAGATTCTGTTTTGATATCTAATGCTTTGCCTAAATAAACCAACTGACATTTATTATTTATTTTATCGGTTTCTTTACTGTATGAAGAAATGATATGCAGCTCACCCTCTTCATCTTTTACAAAAAGAGGAATCATATCGTTATTTTTATTCGTGATTTCTATAAGTTCGTCATAATGCGCTTTATCCTTGACTGGTATTTCATGAATTAAAGGATATTTTCTAGTGACTTCCGTTATTCTTACATAATCGTCTGTATGTGAAAATAAGCCCTCTTTAGGACTGTTTTCGTTATTCTGCATTTCCTCACGTGTTACCAATCTAAAACTACCATTTTCACCAAACTGTTTACTAAATTTATTTATAGTGTATTTGTTAATATCAGCATTGGCAGTCATTGCCATAAGATATCCAACATCATTCAACTCAATGTTATCTGTTAAAGTTTCTGAATATATATTAACATTTAAAGCTTCAAGCCCTAGTTCATGAGCTGCATCAATATTTGATTGATTGTTATCAATTAATACAACGTGTCTTTGATTAGACTCTAAATAATTGCCAATTATCCGAGCAAATTTTGAAGCCCCAACAATTAAAATACCTTCGCTTTTTGTTAAGAAAACACCTAAAGCTCGCGCTACCATTCTAGCCGTCGTTGCATTTAAAAGAACTGTTCCTAAAACAATCATAAACACCAAAGGCGTAATATATTCAGCGCCTTCCACACCTTGTTTAATAAGCTTTGTTCCAAATAATGAAGCAATACCCGCTGCTACAATACCTCTTGGACCAACCCAACTAATAAATACCTTTTCATTTGATTTAAGTTTAGAACCTGCAGTACTCAAAAAAACCGCAAGTGGTCTTATTACAAAAACAACAATGGCAAACAATACAGCAGTATTCCAATTATATAATAGCAATAAATCTTCAACGCTAATATTTGCAGCTAGTAAAATAAACAAAATAGATATGAGAAGTACACTTAAAGATTCTTTAAAGTAAAGAAGTTCTTTTCGGTTTTGAAGATTACTGTTACCTAAAACCATTCCCATAACAACAACAGCCAACAGGCCTGACTCATGAGCAAATATATCCGACTCTACAAACACCAATAAAACTGTTGAAAGCGATACAACATTTAATAAATAATGAGGAATCAAATTTTTATTAATCACAAATTTTAAGGCGTGAGCAAATGTGAAGCCAAACGTTGTACCGAATAATATAATCTTACCAAACTCAATAAAAGCCGTTTTAGTAAAACCGCTATCACCTCCTACACTTATAAATTCAAATACCAATACTGCTACTAAAGCACCAATAGGATCTATTAAGATTCCTTCCCATTTTAAAACTGCTGAAACATCTTTTTTTAAAGGAATATTCCTTAAAATAGGTGTTATAACTGTTGGTCCTGTAACTATAATCAATGCTGAAAATAAAAAACAAACTTCCCAGCTTAGATAAAATATGTAATGCGCGGCAATTGCTCCTCCAAAAAACGTAATAATAGATCCAAGTGTTATAAGCTTTGTAATAGATGGAGCGACATTCCTGATTTCATCTCTCTTGAGTGTTAATCCTCCTTCAAATAAAATCACACTAATGGCTAATGACACAAAATAGTATAAACCATCACCTGGAAAAAGACCTTTTTTACCGTTCCAAATAGGTTCAATCCATTTCGTCCCGTCTTCACTTAAAAATTCAGCAGCTATTGGACCAACCAAAAGTCCAATAAGGATTAGAGGTAAAATTGCAGGGATTTTTAATCGCCATGCAAACCATTGCGCTAAAATTCCTAAAATGATTATACCTGCTAATTCTATCATGCTATTAAGTTTTAGGGAAAAATAGGAATAAAAATTTAAAATGACACTTTTTTAAAAATGATTTATAATAACAAACCATATCTTATAACAAAGTATTCCTGTTAAAACGGAAAAAATTGTGGAATTATAAATGTAGCAGCAATCCAAATAAGAATGTTTAACGGAGTTCCAAATTTAAGAAAGTCAGTAAATTTATAATTCCCAGGAGCATAGACCATTGTATTAGTAGGATAGCTCATAGGTGTCATAAATGTTAAAGAACAAGCAAACATTACTGCAACTAAAAAAGGACGATTACTAATTTGCATAGCTTCAGATAAACTAATTACTATTGGAGTCATCAAAGCTGCTGTTGCCTTGCTAGAAATTAAATTAGTACAAATAAAAGTAACTAAATAAATTAAGCTCAATGTAATTTGAGCATCATATTGTCCCAAGGTTTCTTTTATGTTGTTTGCTATTAATGTGGCGCCTCCTACTTTTTCAAGAGCTGTTCCCATAGATAAAACACCAGCCATCATAAAAATAACTTTCCATTCAACAGCTTTATAGGCTTCAACTGGTTTTAAAATTCCAGTTATAATCATTAACAAAGCTCCAACCATAGCGCTAATCAATATAGATGTTATATTTAATGATGCTGCCAAAACTACGCCAATACCTATCAAGACAGCTGGAATAGCTTTTGTATAGTTTGTTTTTTTCTTCTTATACTCTGAAAGTCTTACAATGATTTTATTGGATTCTAAATTATTTATTTCCTCTTCTTGTCCCAAAATAAGAAGCATGTCTCCTTCTTTTAATAAAATATGGCTCAATTTATCATACTTATTTTGCCCTCTATGACGTATTGCAATCACTGAAGAATTGTATTGATTCCTAAAATTGATTCCTTTTAGAGACATACCAGATAAGCTGGATCCAAAAGGAATAATAACCTCATAAAGATTGAAAGATTTAAATTTTTCTTCAGCAAGCTTCATGCGATTTGAGCCTTTAATGCTATAACCATCTAAATCTAAAAGTCTAGACAGTGTTTCGGGAGGGACAATTATTTTTAAGATATCTCCTTTTAATATTCTTGTGTCTAAACTAAAATTGTGTTTTAAAACTTCATTTCTAAGAATTGAAAGTACATTAACATGATAATCACTTACAAGTTGTGATTTTCCTAGTAGTGTATTAATATCAACACAGTTTTCCTCAACAAAAAGTTCAGTTATATATGACTCTGCTCGTTTTGTAAGCTCATTGTTTTCGCCTCTGTTTTTAGGCAATAACAGAGGACCAATGATAAAAATATAAGTAAATCCAATAGCTAAAAGACATAAAGCCGCTCCGCTAAATTCAAACATTCCAAACTCTTCAACGCCATGCTTCTTTGCATAACTACTTACTAAAATATTTGTAGATGTGCCTATTAAGGTACATGTGCCACCAAATAACGCTGCAAAAGAAATAGGTATTAAAAGCCTGCTGGGTCTGATATTTGTTTCTCTACAAACAGTTAAAGCAATAGGAAGTAACAACGCAACAACAGCTGTATCATTAATAAACGCTGAAAATAAACCTGAAATACAACAAAACACCATGAGCGCAACACTGTAATGTGTTTTTGCTACTTTAATAATTTTATAACTTAATCCATCTAATATTCCTGAATTAAAAACGCCTGCACTAACTACAAAAATACAGCCTAGCGTAATGGTTGCTGGGTGATTAAATCCTGAAAAGCCTTCTTCTGGACTTAAAACACCAGCGACAATAAACATTGCCATAATTAGTATAGAAGTTGTATCAATTGAAAAGTAGTCTTTCACAAACAGAAAAACACCAACTAGAATTATAGCAAATGTTATAAATAAATCCATTGTTGACCGTAATTAGTAGTATTAATCTACCTCTTTAGCTTTTTCTTCAGATTTATAGTATACTCTTTTCAGACTCTTCTTAAGTAAGGTAAATCGGTATATTCCTATTACAAAAAAAATACCACTAAAAATCAATGATAAAATGGCCAAATATTTAAAATTTGTAAATTCTTTTAGCTGAAAAAACGCAATGCCACCCAAAAGCAAATACAGTGATGATCGTATATAAGACAATAGCGTTCGCTCATTAGCTAAACGGGTTCGCTCAATTGCTAAATAATCTCTCAATATAACCTGTTCGTCTGGATTGAAGTCTCGACCAAACCTCAATAACTTCATTTTTTTTATTTTGGGAGTAGATTTCATTTGGCAAAAATTTCTATTATAAAAGTATATCATTAAGATACAAAATTTATTAAAAATGTTAAAAAAGCTCTAATTAATGGTGTTTACACCAGATAATGTTTGTTGCTTTTAGTAATTTGCAAAGCAATATTTCATTCAAATATGAACCTATACCCTATAAATGCTGGTAATTTTAAACTAGATGGTGGTGCCATGTTTGGTGTGGTACCAAAATCACTCTGGACAAGAACCAACCCAGCAGACAATAACAATATGATTGATATTGCAGCGCGCTGCTTATTAATTGAAGATGGTAATCGATTAACATTAATTGATACTGGAATGGGAGACAAACAAAGTGAAAAGTTCTTTGGTTATTATTTTCTCTGGGGAGATGATTCTATTGATAAATCGCTTAAGAAATACGGTTTTCATCGAGATGATATTACTGATGTTTTTATGACTCATTTACATTTTGATCATTGTGGTGGTAGCATTCAATGGAATAAAGACCGAACAGGATATGAGCCTGCTTTCAAAAATGCCCATTTTTGGAGTAATCAAGATCATTGGCAATGGGCAACAAAACCCAATAAGCGAGAGAAAGCTTCCTTTTTAAAAGAAAATATTTTACCCATGGAAGAAAGTGGTCAGTTAAAATTCACATCACTTCCAGAATTAGATTTATTACAAAACTCAAAATTGGGTTTTGATATTTTCTTTGCAAATGGACATACCGACAAACAAATGATTCCTATGATTAAATACCATGGGAAAATCATATGTTTTATGGCCGATTTATTACCAACTGCTGGACATTTACCAATACCATTTGTAATGGGTTATGACACAAGACCGTTGTTGACATTGGACGAGAAAGAAAAGTTTCTTAAAATGGCGGCAGATAATAATTATTACTTATTTTTGGAACACGATGCACATAATGAAATAATTACAGTAAAAAACACTGAAAAAGGCGTGCGTTTAAACGAAGTTTTTAGCTGTAATGATATATTTAACTAAAATAAATTATACAATGAAATTAATTAAATCCTTCTTTTTTATTGCTTTTACAGCGATAATCTTAACAAGTTGTGGTGGTGGGTCAGCAGTATTATCAACTCCTGTTGAAAATATAGACAACGTCCCGTTAAAAGAAACAGAGCTAACCGAAAGTGAAAAACACAATTGGGGACATCTAGACCTGGTTGCTGACACCATCCCTGGAATGAGTGTTGATAAGGCTTATGCTGAAATTATTAAAGATAAAAAAGGAAAAACAGTAATTGTAGCTGTTATCGATTCCGGTATTGATATCGAACATGAAGATTTAGATGGTGTTGTCTGGACCAATGAAGATGAAATTCCAGGAAATGGAATTGACGATGATAAAAATGGTTATGTTGATGATATACATGGTTGGAACTTTTTAGGAGACACCTATGATGAGCAGTTAGAATTTGTTCGTATAATCGTTAAAGGTGACAAAAATAATCCACAATATGATGCTGCAGTTGCCGAGTACGAAGAGAAATACCAAGAAGCTTTATCAAATAAACAACGTTACGACCAAATTTATGAAATGGTAAAAAGCGCTGACGAAACTGTTTCAAAACATTTAAAGAAAGAAGACTATTCAAAAGAAGATGTTGAGGCTATTAAATCGGACGACGCTACAGTAAATCAAGCCAAAGCGATGCTTCAAAACATGTATGGTAATGGTTTTGATAATACTGATGCTGCATTAAAAGCTATAAAAGGAGGCGTTGAGTATTATACTGATCAATTAAATGCCAATTTAAACAAAGAGTTGAAAGGAAGAACAACTGGTGATGATCCTGATAATTTATCTGATGTTGGTTATGGAAACAACAACGTTATGCCTTCTGAAAAAGGTGAAAGTCACGGGACACACGTTGCTGGAATTATTGCCGCAGAACGCAACAATGGTTTGGGCGCAAATGGCGTGGCTAATAATGTAAAAATAATGAGCTTAAGAGCGGTTCCAAATGGTGATGAATATGATAAAGATATTGCACTAGCTATACGTTACGCTGTTGATAATGGCGCTCAAATTATAAACGGAAGTTTTGGGAAGTACTACTCACCACATAGTGATTGGGTTCGTGATGCTATTGCTTATGCTAGTGATAACGATGTGTTGTTCATTAACGCAGCTGGAAACGAAGGAATTGATATTGACAAAAAAGATGTGTATCCAAACGATGCTATCGGAACAGGTCCTGAAGTTTCAAAAACCTTTATTACTGTTGGAGCGCTAGAACCAAAATACGGTTCAGGAATGATTGCAGGATTCTCAAATTATGGAAAGTATAATGTTGATGTTTTTGCTCCAGGAGCCAAAGTGTATTCTACAACTCCAGAAAATGAATACGATACAAAGGGTGGAACATCCATGGCTGCTCCTGCAGTAGCCGGTGTAGCTGCATTAATTCGATCATACTATCCAAAGTTATCTGCCGAACAAGTGAAGCAGGTTATTTTAGATTCTGGATTACCTGTAAAAACCAACGTTGTTGTTGGCGGAAATCCTGAAGATGTTAGACCGTTTGGAGACCTAACTAAATCAGCTAAAATGGTTAATGCTTACAACGCATTAATCATGGCAAGCCAAATGAAATAAAACAATTCAAAATCTTAAAAAATCCTATCCTAAAGTGATAGGATTTTTTTTAAACTTCAATCAAATGAAAAATTTATTCTTAATCGCATCCTGCTTTGTGCTTATCCTATCTTGTGGTACAAGCAATAAAGCCATTGCGCAAAACCCAACAAATTCAAATGATAATTGTTACTGGCAACAACATGTAGATTATAAAATGGAAATTGATATGGATGTGGAGTCGTATCAATACAAAGGGAAACAAACTTTGGTTTATACCAACAATTCTCCAGATGTTTTAAATCGTGTTTACTACCATTTATATTTTAATGCTTTTCAGCCTGGTAGCGAGATGGATATTCGTTCGAGAACCATTGCAGATCCTGATGGTCGTGTA
Source organism: Hanstruepera ponticola (assembly GCF_012931685.1). Taxonomy (GTDB): domain Bacteria; phylum Bacteroidota; class Bacteroidia; order Flavobacteriales; family Flavobacteriaceae; genus Hanstruepera; species Hanstruepera ponticola. The sequence continues at coordinate 714,673 of NZ_JABANC010000001.1, read as the reverse complement.
GGAGATAGAATCAGTAAACTACAACCCAATGAAATTGGCTTTATCAAGGTCAATTCATTAAAGCAAAATGGAAAATCCATAAAATATGAAACCGTTGGAACAGTGCTGGAGGTTGAACTTGCAAAACCTATTCAGTCTGGTGAATCTGTGACGTTTAATATGGATTTTGATGCGCAAGTCCCTATTCAAATTCGTCGTTCAGGAAGAAATAATGCTGAAGGTGTGGCACTATCAATGACACAATGGTATCCTAAATTAGCTGAATATGATTTTGAAGGCTGGCATGCAGATCCTTATATAGGTCGTGAATTTCATGGTGTTTGGGGTGACTTTGATGTCAAACTAACTATCGACAAAGATTATGTTGTTGGAGGGACTGGATACTTGCAAGATGATATAAAAACAAAAGGTGATAAAAAAACATTGCATTTTGTAGCGCCTAAAGTTCATGACTTTACATGGGCTGCAGATCCAGAGTACATTCACGATACTATGCAAGTTCCAAATGGTCCAATGCTCAATTTTTACTACAAGAGTACATTGGATGATGAAAAGAAAGAAAGTTGGAAAAAGCTTCAACCAAAAACAGTAGAGTTGATGCAGTATTTCAGCGAGCATATTGGTAAGTACCCTTATGATCAATATTCCGTAATTCAAGGTGGTGATGGCGGTATGGAGTATGCCATGTGTACACTTATTACTGGTAATCGCTCATTTGGAAGTCTGGTTGGAGTAACTGCTCATGAGTTGGCTCACACGTGGTTTCAATTTCTGTTAGCCACAAATGAAGCAAAACATGAATGGATGGACGAAGGGTTTACAAGCTACATTAGCGATTATGCAATGAATGAAGTTATGGATGAAGGTAAAGAAAACCCAACAGTTAACGCTTATAGAGGTTATTTATATCTGGCTAAATCTGGTAAGGAACAACCGCTTTCTACGCACGCTGATCGCTATGAGTTTAATCAGGCCTATGGTATTTCGGCTTATAGTAAAGGTGAAGTATTTTTAGCTCAATTAGGGTATGTTATTGGTGAGGAAAACCTTAAAAAAGCCATTAAAAAGTACTTTAATGATTTTGCTTTTAAACACCCAAGACCAATTGATATTATCCGATCTGCTGAAAAGGTAACAGACTTTGAATTGGATTGGTATCTAATAGATTTTACTCAAACCACAAATACAATTGATTATGGTGTAAAAAGTGTTGAAGATAAAACCATTAATTTAGAGCGTATAGGATTAATGCCAATGCCTTTAGATGTAACAGTAACATATACTGATGGCACGACCGAAGACTATTATATCCCTTTGCAAATGATGCGTGGTGAGAAGCCAACTTCAGCAACCATTATTGCAGACTGGGCCTGGGCGAATCCTAATTATTCATTTGAAGCATCAAAAACTGTAAAATCAGTTAATATAGACCCTAAACAAGGTATGGCGGATGTTAATCGTGAGAACAATTTATTAGAAAAGTAGTGCGGTTAGTTTTTTTATTGGTATTAATTTTTTCTACTCAAGCATGTTTTTCTCAAGACAAAACAGTTAATAGTGAAAATGTGCTCCAATGGCAAGAGGATTATAAACTTCGAGTTGAAGATTTTCAGAAAGCTAGGGATGATAGTGATAGTTATTCATTTACGGCCTACAAAATTGAATTTTATCCTTCAGAAGTTATCGTTGATAGGAATGACTATATTCAAGGTTACAAGCATTTGACTGTGGTAGCGGAGTTTCATATGAATCAATCGCATTTTCATCCTGATTATGAGTCTGACTTATTAGAATATGAACAACTAACATTTGATATCGCAGAATTATATGCTCGAAAAATAAGACAGAAGTTTGATGAATTGAAGATTTCTAAAGAGAAGCGCTTTTCAGCTTATCAATATGAATATAACTTTTTATTAAGAGCGTGTAAAGAATATCAATCTGAATTCAGAAAAGCTACTAATAGTGGTTGGGAATCTAAAGCAGCGCTAGATAAATGGCGAGTCAAAATATATGAGGAGCTAGAAAAACTTCAACAATATTCTATAAAGCCACTTTAACGAGTGGCTTTTTTTTAGTACCAGTCTTCATTCTTATACATTATGTTTTTTGAAGCCCATTCTCGGCTTGAGAGTCTTAAATGTGTGGCATCTATTTTTTGAGTTCTATAACCCAACAAATGAAAAAACGATTTCGCTAAAAACCTTGCTATTTTTAGATTCACAAGTAAAACCTGTTTATGTTTGCTTTCCCAAGAAACGCCAGGTAAAATCACTAAAAAATTATCAAATTTTACACGTCTTAAAAACTCAGATAATTTTAAGAAGAATGGTTTTATAGGTTTTATTATAAAAAAGCCTTCTGCACCAATTTTTTGATATAATGGCATGAAAATTCTACCACGTTGTTTTGGGGTGATTTTGCCGTTTACGTCAGTTGCTAAAACCGTTTCTTTTCTTATTTTTTCAAAACTCTTAAAACCTTCAACCATTTTAAAATTATCTTCTGGTTTTATACGGTGTAAATAATTTATCTCAAAAGCATCTTGAATATTATGACATTGCTCAAGTAATTGCTTATAATGCGCCTGAAAATCCAAATCTGCATCAGATTTTATAGCCTTTGTAAAAAGAAGTGCTAAATAAATAAAAGATTGACTGTTTATCACAGCGTCATTGTCATTATGTTGTCCAGATTCAAAACCTAAAGAAACATAACCTAATTGGTTAACATAACTTAAAAGGGGTCCCTCTAGATACTCCTCAATTCCTAAGACGATTGGTACCGGAAAAAGCATTGAGAATTTTCTATTTATTAAGGCATCGTTTATAGTTATAAATGGAATGGTTTTACTAGAGGTTGTATGAAAATCAATAAAATAAAATGGTCCAGATTCAGTTTCAATAATGTTGTGAATGAGATGGTACAAATCAATTAACTCTTTTTCCTCATAATTTAAATTAGTTTTCTTTTTTATACTATTAATACGTTCTTCAAACCAGAGTCTATTTAAGTCTTCGTTTATGTAGCGTTTATTTTGTTTTAAGGCTTGAATATTTCCAGTTATAGCAAAGATTGTCCCTAAAACATCTTTCGGGTTAATTTGATTAAAAACATGGTTTAAGGCAAATACACCAGCAGTTTCATTTCCATGAATTCCTCCAAAAAAAACTACGGTAGGGCCATCTATAATGCCTTTAATCTTTCCGATTATACGATGTGTTTTTATAATTTCTTTAAGTGCTGGACTACTAACCTCAACCATGTATTTATATATCTTTTGAAGTTATAATTCCAATTAATTTATCATTTTTAAGTACAGGAAGACTATGTATTTCATGTTTATCCATTAGAGCTTTTGCCTCTGATATGGGCATCCACTCGTTAGTTGTTATAAGGTTTTTATGCATAACCTCTTCAATTGAAATGTTGCTAATATTTACATTATCAATATATCTTGAAACATCGTTCCAGGATAATAAGCCTACTAAACTCAAATCATTATTAATCACTGGCATATGATGAATGTTCTTCCATTTCATGATATTTAAAACCAGTTTAAGGCTGTCATCTTTCTCAACCGAGAATATTTTAGTACTCATATGATGCTTAACAGTTTTTTCAGCTTCAAAACCTAATGACTCATGACCATTTAAAACACTCCAACTTCCAACTGGATAATCTTGTTCTTGTTTATTGTATAAATTAGCTACCAAAATTTGGGCAGCAGTATATGGTTTATGGTTTTCCTGTAAATTTCGGTAGCTTTTTACCAACCATTGAGAACCACAATTAGATTTTATTCGATTTTCAATTATTGTTAAATACTTTTCAGCATCTCTCGGTGAAATGTCTGCTTTATACAGGCCTTTATATGCCATAGGTAGTAAGTGATCAAGTAATAAATTCTGACTTGAAACATACTCTCCGTTCCATATAAATTGAGTGCCCATACCATATCTGGCCGCATTAAAAAAGTTAGTTTTAACATCTTTAAAATCCCATTTTTCGTGAATGTTTTCAAACGCTTTTGGTTTACCAAGCATCAAACCAACCCAAAACATCATATTGGCAATTTCATCAGTTAACGTGGGTCCTGAAGGAATATAACGGTTTTCAATACGAAGATGTGGTTTTCCTCCTCCCACACCATAACATACACGATTCCACCTATAGACTGTCCCATTGTGAAGACTTAAGGCTTTTAATTTTGGAATCTCACCAGATTCCACCATATCAACACTATCTTTGTCATACTCTGCGGTTACTAGGCTTCTAAATCGTGAAACACTATCTCTGAAAATATCTACAACAGATCCCGTTTCCCAGTTAGCTCCAAAGCTTACACGAGACTGTTTCTCATTCAAAATAAATGAATTCGCTCGTGTATCAACACTTTGAGTAAATAGAGCAATACGTGTTTCATTCCAAAGCTCTTTTCCGAATAATAAAGGTGAGTTGGTACAAATACCTAAAACAGGACCAGCAATGGCTTGAGCCCAATTATAATCATCTATAAACCGATCAGGATGAATTTGTAAATGAGCCTGAAAACTGGTGTTACAAGCCTCTAACATCACCGAATTGTGTAATAAATTCAACTCATCTACACCCTTGATATGAATACTAAAATCTTGTTTTCTTGAATCTTTAATTGCTTCATTCAGCACTTTATAGCGTTGAATTTTAGTCATATTATCATCTGAAATATACTTAAGTGATAAGGTTGGTAAAATACCTGTGAGAATAATTTTAGTGTTATGCGCATTGCAAACTATTTTGGCTTTATCAAGAAGTTTGGAAAGCTGTTTGTGCAATTGCGAAAAGCAATCTGCTTTTAATTCTAACGGATCAGAATTAATTTCAAGATTATAATTACCAATTTCAGTCGTAAAATGCTCATCGTTTATGTCATTCAATAAAGCTATAGAGTTGTCATTAGGATAAAAATCATTATTTACGATACAAAACTCTTGCTCCGCTCCTATTCTTATGGGTTCTTTTTCTATTAAACCCTTATTTAGCATGATTTCAAGCGCTTCAATATCTCGTGTTAATTGATGAATAAATGCTGCTTTCTCTTCTTTTGAAATCAATCGTGTTACATTTAAATTACCCATACCTAAAAAAATTTACTTATAATAGTTATGTAAGTTACAGTGAAGAGCTTTCAAAAAATATGATTTATGTCATACTGAAAATAGACTTTCAATGAATTGTAATTACTATTTTCGCAATTAGATAGCATTAAATGAAGGCAACTTATTCCAAGAAAGATAAGCTTAAAAGCAAAAAACTCATTGAACAACTGTTTACTGATGGACAGTCTGTTTCGTCATATCCGCTACGATTAGTATATTTAAAAACCAATTTTAACGAAAATGTCTTTGCAAAAACTGGTGTTTCGGTTTCAAAAAAACACTTTAAAAAAGCTGTTGATAGAAATAGGATTAAGCGACTTATGCGTGAGGTTTACCGATTGAACAAAACCAATTATTTTAACAACATTACAACACAATATGCGTTAATGATTTTGTACATTGGTAAACATATACCTACTTATGCAGAACTCGAACAGCCAATGAATAAACTGTTTGAAAAATTTGTAGATAAAGAATCTAAAAGTAATTGATGATGAAAAAACTACTAAAAAAGCGCATTATTATCCCTTTTTGCGCTCTTATAATATTCATATCCAGTACGGCATTTCAAAACGATTTTTTTGAAATAGCCAAGCAAATAGAAATATTTACCACCTTGTACAAAGAGGTCAATATGAACTATGTTGATGATACAAACCCAGCCCAGCTCATGGATACTGCCATTAAAAGTATGTTGAGCGATTTGGATCCTTACACACAGTTTTACAATGAACAAGACGTAGAAGCTGAAAAAATAAGACGTACAGGAGATTATACTGGCATAGGAGCCAATGTAAGGACTATGAAGGACAAGTTAGTGATTATAGAGCCTTACAAAGACTATCCTGCAGACAAAGCAGGTTTAAAAGCTGGTGATGAAATTATAAAAATAGGTAACACTGTATTGGCAAATTATAAAGAAGATGCTGGTGATTTATTAAAAGGCTCTTCTAGTACCAAAGTAACTGTTACGTATTTAAGACAAGGCAAGGAATACAACGCAGACATTATGCGTTCTGAAGTTGAAATAGATGCTGTTCCACATTTTTCTATGATTGATGATAAAACCGGTTATATTGTTTTAGATAAGTTTAATAATAAAGCTTCATCTCAAACAGGATATGCTGTAAAAGACTTAAAAGCTCAAGGTGCTGAAAATATTATTCTAGATTTAAGAGGTAATCCAGGAGGGCTTTTGCTTGAGGCTGTTAAAATTGTCAACCTATTTGTTCCTAAAGGTCAACTAGTAGTTTCAACCAAATCAAAAGTTAAAAAATTCAATCGGTCTTATTACACACAAAATGATCCAATAGATACTGAAATACCTCTCATTGTGCTTATTAATGGTACGAGTGCCTCGGCAAGTGAAATAGTGTCTGGCGCACTTCAAGATTTGGATCGCGCAGTTATAGTAGGATCTAGAAGCTTTGGTAAAGGTTTGGTACAAAGGCCAAAGCCTCTTACCTATGGAACACAATTAAAAATTACTATTTCTAGATACTATACTCCATCTGGTCGTTGTATTCAAGCTCTTGACTACTGGAACCGTGATGATAAAGGAAACGCTGTGCGCATTGAAAAAGATAGATACAATGAATTTAAAACTAAAAACGGTAGAAAAGTATTTGATGGTGGTGGTGTTTTCCCAGATGAAGCATTAGCAGAAACTAAAAATTCAGCCATCACAAAAGCCATTCAAAATGATTTTTTGATTTTTGATTTTGCTACTGATTATTATTACAAACATCCCAATACAGATATTCACAATTTTAAATTAACAACAGCAGATTTCAATGACTTTAAAAACTTCTTAAAAACAAATGATTTCACATTTGTTACTGAAACAGAAAAAGCACTTTCTAAAGTATTAGAAAAAGCTGTAAAAGAAGATTTGGATGATAATATTGAAACCGATTACAATGCCCTTGTTTCCAAGCTTAATAACTCTAAAGAATTAGCAATTAACGAAAATAAAGAAGAAATTCTTGCGTTATTAACTGATGAAATAGTAAAACGTTTTGTTTACAGGGAAGGTTTGTACGAATTCTACAGAGAACATAATTTAGAAATTAAAAAAGCATCTGAAATTTTATCCAGCCCTTCTACATATAAAAATTACTTAAATTAAGTATATTTAAGATAATTTGTAAATACCTACAATGAATAAATTAATAGCGCTCTTCATATTGTGTGGTTTTAATATGCTCTTTTCTCAAACAGATGCAGAAAGAGAACGTACACATATTGTTTTCTTTGAAACCGATCAATATGTAGTACTTCCCACCGAAGAAAGCAGACTTATGCTGTTTTTATCTGAAATTGAATCGCTAGACATCGAAAAAATCTCTATTTATGGCTTTTGTGATGATAGGGGTTCTGACTCTTACAACCAATTGTTATCACAATATCGTGCTAATTCGATTAAGACCATTTTTTCAAATAATGAATTTGATGAATCAAAAATAACCAATGTTGATGGTAAAGGAGAAGTACTTCTTGAAGTTGTAAAAGAGAATGAAATTGCAAAAATACGTGGCTTAAACCGTAAAGTAGAAATCCGTGTACAACCCTATTCTCCGCCAAGAACAGCAGATGAAATAAACAAACCTAAAAAGAAAGAGTTTTCTGAAGCTATAAAAGGCGATATAAAGGCAGGCGATAAATTTTTATTAGAAAACATTTTATTTAAAACAGGTTATAGTTTACTCCTTCCAGAATCTAAAAAAACCCTTGAAAAAATTGCCGAAACGTTGTTAGAACGAGAAGATATTTATTTCACCATTCAAGGTCATGTCTGTTGTACTCAAAATGGAAGAGATGCTATGGATAGGCAAACAAACAAAAGGAATTTATCTGTTACAAGAGCAAAATATATTTATGATTATTTAGCAAAAAAAGGAATAGATAAACGACGTATGAAATATGTTGGAATGCGGCGAAAGTTTCCTTTGGGTGGTGATCCTAAATTTGACCGACGTGTTGAAATATTAGTAACATATGTTGGAGAAGGAAACTAACTTTTTATCATTTTAATGTGTGGAATACCATCTTCAAGGTACTCCTCTCCTATTTCTATAAATCCTAATTTGTTATAAAAATTACCCAAATAGGTTTGCGCTGAAATTAATATTTCCGTTTCATTAAAAACATTTTCTATTAAACTAATTGACGCTTTCATAATATCATATCCATATTTATGATGGCGTTCACTTTTTTTGACTACTACCCTACCAATACTAGCTCGTTCAAAATAATCTCCTGTTTTAAAGACTCTAGTATAAGCTACTAATTCGTCGTTTTTATAACCCAAAATATGGTAAGCTTTCATATCCTTACCATCAATATCTTGATATACACAATCCTGTTCTACAACAAAAACTTCAGATCGTAATTGTAATAAATCATACAACTCTTTAGTATTTAATTCCTGAAATTCTTTGGTTATAATTTTTAACATTTTAAAGAGAATAATTAATCTTGAACAATAATGTCTTTTGGATCTGCTTTATTAAATTCCGGTTGTATAGTCACGTGATTTATTTCAAATTCGTTATGTAAAATGTCTTCTATTTGCTTTAAAACAGTATTGAATTCAGTTATGGGTATATCTTCTTTTAAATCTAAATGTGCTTCTAAATGTAATTCATCATCATTTAAGCACCATACGTGAACATGATGTAATTTTTTAACTTTTGGTAATTTATGAACAGCACGAAGCACTTCTTTTATATCAACCTGATCTGGAGTAAATAACATGAGAATTCGAGTTGATTTTTTTAGCAAATCATAACCTACCCAAACCAGGTACAATGCTATAAGTAACGTTAATAAACTATCTACCCAGAATATTTTATAATACTTCATTAACAAACCACCAATCAACACAGCAACGCTCGCCATCATATCTGTAAGAAGATGTAAATACGCCGAACGCATGTTAAGGTTAGTATTTGCATCTCGTTTTAGTAACAACACACTAAATCCGTTAGCTAGTATAGCAATTGCTGATAGCCAAATAACAAGATTAGATTCTATTTCTTGAGGATTTTGGAAGCGTTCAACTGCTTCAACAATTAACAAAATACCAACTATGACTAATGTGGAGGCATTAATGAATGCTGCTAATATTTCAGCACGTTTATAACCGAATGTTCTATAAATAGAAGCTTTGCGTTTGGATAGTTTTGAAGCTCCAAAACTAACCACTAGTGAAATAACATCAGAAAAATTATGAAGCGCATCACTCAATAAAGCTAAACTACCTGAAACTAATCCACCTATTATTTGCGAAGCTGTAATAATGATGTTTAATAAGATAGAAATAATGAGATTTCTATCTTTCATATTGGTGTGTGAGTGGCTATGTGAATGTGAGTGACCCATTATGTACCAATATTAAATTGGTATCTATTTAAATATTAATATCTAGCAACTTGCAGGAATTTTATCAACGCGTTTTTGATGACGACCTCCTTCAAATTTAGTTTCTAAAAATGTACTAACCATTTTTATAGCTTGAGGAATTGCTGTAAAACGAGCAGGAATACAAATAATGTTTGCATTATTGTGTTGTCTAGTTAGTTCAGTTATTTCGTTTATCCAACAAATTCCTGCACGTACATTTTGATACTTATTAGCTGTCATAGCTACACCATTTGCACTACCACAAATTAAAATTCCAAAATCAACTTTGTTATCATTAACGTCTTGAGCAACGGGATGTACAAAATCAGGATAATCAACACTATCATTACTATCTGTACCATGATTATTTACAGTATAACCTTTAGATGTTAAATATTCAACAATTGCAAATTTATAGTCAGTTCCAGCGTGATCGTTACCTATAGATATTGTCATAATTTGATTACTTTAATATTAAGGTTATAAAGGTACAAAATGCCAGATTTTAAATCGTAAAATTTAACGTGTTTATAAAACAGTCTATATAGACTCATAACTTGTTAATATCTATTTATCATTTTCTAATAGATATATTTTTAAAATTCAATTAAAATTACAAGCAAAAATTCAGACGAAAGGAACAAAAATTTTAGCATCTTTTTTTGGTTGACTTTTAAGCATGAAATCTGACTTTATAAACAGTAAAAAATAAAATTAATATTAATATTTAACTATTAACATGAGTTATAAACAGCTGTTAATAGTAATTAAAATAGTATTCATAATGAATGTTTTATAAATAAAAGTTGTGTTAATTACCTATCAACTTTTTGTAAACTACGTCATATCAAAATAAATACTAAAAAAGTTATACGTGCTATTAACAAGCTATAATAATCATTAATATTTTTTTTTAATTTAAAAGAAAGAATATAATTAATTTTATAAATGTTGATAAGCATATGTTTTATAGTTTTGTATGAAAATTTTAGTTTATGAAACATATTATTACTCTATTACTTCTCTTTCCTTTATTTATATTTAGTCAAGTTCAAATTGGCCAAGATATCATTGGTGAAGCAGAAAATGATGGTTCTGGTTGGCCAGTAAGTTTAAGTGCAGATGGTTCTGTGGTAGCCATAGGAGCAATTGCAAATGATGGTAATGGATCAAGATCAGGTCATGTACGTGTTTTTGAAAATCAATCTGGTAGTTGGGTGCAGATAGGTCAAGATATTGATGGCGAAGCTCTAGATGATTTTTCAGGATATTCTGTAAGTTTAAGTGCGGATGGATCTGTAGTAGCTATCGGAGCACCAAATAATGATGAAAATGGGATAGATTCAGGTCATGTGCGTGTTTATAAAAATCAATCCGGAGTTTGGACACAAATTGGAAGTGATATTGACGGCGAAGGAGGGGCTAATAGTGAAGGAGATATAGGTAGTGAGTTTGGTTCTTTTGTAAGTTTATCTGGAGATGGAACTGTTTTAGCAATATCAGCTAGAGCTCAATTATTAAATCAAATTAATAGGTCTGGTTATGTACAAGTATATAAAAACATATCAGGAGTATGGACGCAAATAGGAAGCACCATAGATACTGAACCAGAAGATACTTTTTTAACTTCAGTGGTTTTGTCAGATGATGGTACTACAATAGGAATTAGGTTTGTTATATATAACGGAAGTGAACAATTTAGTTTTATACGTATATATAAAAACCAATCCGGAATTTGGACACAAACAGGTCAAGATATTAATGGATATTATTTATGTAGTTTATCATCAGATGGTAATAAAATTGCAGTTGGAAAGGAAGAATATATATCTGGAGAACACACTATTATAGTAAAAGTTTATGAAAATCAGTCTGAAACTTGGACTCAAGTAAGTAGTGATATTGAATGGTTAGTCTCTAACTCTGATAATGATATTATAAATCCTAGAATAGATTTATCTAATAATGGAGATATAATAGCTATAAGTTATATTAATCATGGTTCAAATACTGGTTTTGGACAAACTCGTATTTATCTCAATCAATCTAATGAATGGACTCAAATAGGAAGTGATATAATTGGAGAAACAGAAAATGATTTTTTTGGTGATTCAATAAGTTTAAATGCGGATGGGTCTAAAATTGCTATTGGTGCTTCTGGTACATATAATGATATTTCTCATATAGGATATGTTCGTGTTTATGATTTAACACAAGCTTTATCAGTAGATGAAAATAGTCTTATAAACTTTAATTTATTTCCTAATCCAGCTTCTACAAGTATTGCAATTGAAGTTCCAAAGAATCTAGATATTAAAACTATAGCTATTTATAATAATTTAGGACAATTAGTTACAAAAACAACCAAATCTATAGTTGATGTAAGTAGTTTATCATCAGGAGTTTATGTGGTTGAAGTAATAACCAATAAAGGAAAAGCTTCCAAAAAACTTATTATTGAATAATTGGTTAGTTATCAAATAATTAACTTTAAAAACATATTAGTTTAATTTATTAACCGTAGCTTTGTAATTGTTTAATACAAATTACTTCGCCTTGAGTATTAAATTATAAATGAAAGTGTTCCATACTTTAGGAACCAGAATATGAAAAGAATTACATGACAAGAAAGAAAAAAAGGAAATCATCAAAAAATAAGATTTCTAACCTGACTAATACAATCTTAAGTATATTAAAAAAAGAACGAAATAAATCCTTTAATTATAAACAAATTGCAGCTAAAATTGGTGTTGATGATGCGAGTAGTCGTAATCAAATAATTAAAAAACTCCAACAGTTAAAAGCTAAACAAGAAATTGAAGAAGTAGAACGTGGTAAATTTAAAGCCATTGTTACAACCGAGTATCACACAGGAATTTTAGACCTATCGCACAAAGGATCGGGTTATATTATTAGCGATGATTTTGAAGAAGATGTTTTTATAGCATCAAATAATATTAATCGTGCATTAAATGGTGACGAAGTAGAATTCTATGCGTATAAACGTTTAAAACGTGGTAGAAGAGAAGGAGAAATTACGCAGGTTTTAAAACGTGCAAAAAATGATTATGTTGGTGTAATTCAAATTCAAAACAATAAGAATTTTGCGTTCGTAATACCAGACAGTACAAAAATGTATAAAGATATTTTTGTTCCAATTAATAAGATTAACAAAGCTGAAGATGGTGATAAAGTTTTAGTATCACTGGATGATTGGCCTGAAAAAGCAGATTCACCACACGGACGTGTTCTAAAAGTTTTAGGTAAACCAGGAGAACACAATACCGAAATTCATTCGATTTTAGCAGAGTATGGTTTACCATATGAATTTCCGCATGAAGTTGAAGATTACGCTAACAAAATAAATACTGCTATTACTAAAGAAGAAATAGCTAAACGTCGTGATATGCGTGATGTTTTAACCTTTACAATCGATCCAAAAGATGCTAAAGATTTTGATGATGCATTATCATTTCAAATATTAGAAAATGGATTATATGAGATTGGTATTCATATTGCAGATGTGTCACATTATGTAAAACCTGATACGGTTCTTGATGATGAAGCTTATGAACGTGCTACATCGGTTTATTTAGTAGATAGAGTCGTACCTATGTTGCCAGAAATTCTATCTAACAATGCGTGTTCATTAAGACCACATGAAGAAAAATATACCTTTTCAGCTGTTTTTCAATTGAATGATAAAGCTGAAGTAAAAAATCAATGGTTTGGTAGAACAGTAACCTATTCTGATGCGCGTTTTGCTTATGAAGAAGCGCAAGCTATTATTGAAAATAATCCAAATGTCACCTCGAGCGCAGTCGAGAGGTCTCAAATTAATTCAACCATTCCTCAAGATGTATCCTTAACAGGAAAAGAATATCAAGCAGATCAAGCTATAGCTGAAGCTGTATTAACGCTAGATAAGCTTGCAAAAATAATGCGCTCAAAACGTATGCGCTCTGGCGCTATTTCTTTTGATAAAGTTGAAGTAAAATTCAATTTAGATGAGGATAATAATCCTGTAGGTGTATTCTTTAAAACGTCAAAAGATGCTAATAAACTGATTGAAGAATTTATGTTGTTAGCAAACCGAAAAGTGGCTGAATTTATTGGTAAACAAAAACCACAAAAAACCTTTATTTATCGGGTTCATGATGAACCAGACGAAAGTAAATTAGCAGCTTTACAAAATGTTGTTGGTCGTTTTGGATATAAGTTAAATTTTAAGGACAGAAAAAGTGTTGCATCTTCTTTAAATAATTTATTAAGTGAAGTAAATGGTAAAAAAGAACAAAATTTGGTTGATACATTGACTATTAGGACAATGAGTAAAGCTGAATACACCACTCATAATATAGGTCATTATGGTCTAGCTTTTGATTACTACAGTCATTTTACATCACCAATTCGTCGTTATCCAGATGTTATGGCGCATCGCTTACTACAACGGTATTTGGATGGAGAAAAATCTGCTAATGAAGATGTTTATGAAGATAAATGCAACCATTCTAGTAATATGGAATATTTAGCTACAAAAGCTGAACGCGATTCAATAAAATACATGCAAATACGTTTTATGCAAGACCATCAAGATGAAGAATTTGTAGGTGTTATTTCTGGCGTAACCGATTGGGGAATTTATGTAGAAATTATTGAAAATAAGTGTGAAGGTATGGTTAGTGTTCGTGATATGAAAGACGATCATTATCAATTTGATGAAGATCATTTTGCATTAATTGGGAAAAATACTAACATTATGTATCAACTTGGTGATGAAGTAGTTGTCAAAGTAAAAGATACGGATTTAGTAAAAAAGCATTTAGATTTTCATTTAATTGGAAAGCACAACGCATAATAATTATATAAATAGTTTAGAATCATGAAGTATATTTTTGTTGCAGTGACCATGTTATTGACAACTGCATTGTTTTCACAAACCGAAAAAAATTTAGGTGACTTCAAGGAAGTTAAAGTTTATGATAGGATAGAAGTGGAGCTAGTAAAAGCAGATGAGAATAAAGTTGTTGTTTCTGGAAAAAACACTGAAGACGTTGTTTTTGTCATTAAAAACGAAACTTTGAAAATTAGAATGACTCTGGAAAAAATTTTTAATGGTGATGAAACTGAAGTTAAAGTATATTACAAGAATATTGATATTATAGATGCTAATGAAGGTACCTTTATTGGATCTAATGATATTTTTGAGCAATTTGAAATAGACTTAAGAGCACAAGAAGGTGGCTCAATAAAATTACAAGTAAAAGATCTAACTTTTCTAAATATAAAAGCTATTACAGGAGGTTCTTTACAAGTAACTGGGAACTCCAAAAATCAAAATGTTGACATCAATACTGGTGGGACCTATAAAGGAAAAAGTCTCCAAACTGAAAAAACAGACGTTGTAATTAGAGCAGCTGGCGAAGCTAGTGTTTATGCTACAAAAGAGGTGACTGCAAAAGTTAGGGCAGGTGGTAGTGTTTATATTTATGGAAATCCTGAAACAGTTGATGAAAACACTGTTTTTGGTGGTAAAATAGTTAGAAAGAATTAATTACCTGCTTTTTTTATAAATTTGTGGAAATGCTATCCACTTATGCTTGACGCAATTTTAGCGGCTATCCCATTCGGAATTATTCTGTCCTTTACTATAGGACCTGTTTTTTTTGTTTTACTAGAAACCAGTGCCACAAAAGGCTTTAAAAGCGCTTTTATATTTGATTTAGGTGTCATATTTGCTGATATTTTTTTTATAATTGTAGCGTTTTACAGTACTACTAAGCTTTTAGATAAGGTAAAAGATGATCCAAGTTTTTTAATTTTTGGTGGTGTTTTGTTAGCAGTTTATGGCTTTATTTCTTTTGTGAAAACATCAAAATCCTTCCGTGAAATAGTTAGAGATTATCACACTGTAGAAATTAAAAAGAAGTTTGGTAAACTTTTTATCAAAGGGTTTTTACTCAATTTCATAAACATTGGTGTATTACTCGGTTGGCTCGGTTTTATTGTTATTGGTAATTCATTAACTGAAACAACAAAAGAGCTTTGGGTGTTTTTAGGTACTATATTAGCTGTTTATTTCCTAGTAGATTTATTAAAAATGGCAGCAGCTAAAACCCTTAAAAATAAATTGACACCAAGGCGTATTTTTAAAACTAAAAAAATCGTTTCTCTGGTTATAATGGGATTTGGTATTCTTCTCTTAATTCAAGGTTTTTTTCCAAAAGAAAAAGAACTTCTCAAAGAAAAACTGGAACAAATAAATCCTTTGGATTGATAATTAGGTTTTTGTTTTTGAACAGTCTGACAACCTCACTATAATTTTAAAAATAAAAAACCCTCAACGTATGTTTAAGGTTTTTGGTGGTGTCGAGCGTCCCGAAACTATAGGAATACTGCTGTAGATGGTGTTGTTATCTTTAATTAATTTTTCCTAAAAATTAGATATAAAAAAACCTCCAAACATAGTTTGAAGGCTTATTGAGGTGTCGAGCGGATTCGAACCGCTGTAGATGGTGTTGCAGACCACTGCCTAGCCACTCGGCCACGACACCCTAACTTCCTACGAAAGCAGGAATCTTATCAATTCTATTTAGAGAACTAACGTTCGCAAATGTAAAAAAAATATAGTTTTCACACTATTTACTTGTAGTTTTTTCGTTTGTCGGTCATTTTTATCGTTACCATTTCGACATCGCCACCAATTGGTGGGTTTAATTTACTTATGCAAACAGTTGCTTTTTTAATCAGTTTATCTTCTTTAAAAACACGATTTAATATGCGTCTAGCAACGGTTTCCAAAAGATGTGATGGCCTTAACATTTCTTCTCTTATTATGCGATTTAGAAACACATAGTCCACCGTATCACTCAATAAATCTGATTTAGCTGATGGCTGTAAATTAGCTTTAACTTCTAAATCCACACGATAATCACTACCAATTTTAGTTTCTTCGCTTAAACAACCATGGTTTGCGAATATTCTAATGTTTTCGACTTTTATAATTCCCATAAAGCAAAAATAAAACTCCTGCCGTCACTTTAAGTGAATTTCTAAAAGAAATTTGTATCGAGAAGTTGGCTAGTTGGTAAAAAAGTCAAAGATGTTGGTAATGGCACTTGTTTTGGTTTTATAAAACTCCGTATATGTGCAGCGTTCACAAGTAACCGAAGTAAAACGCTTATTTTGAATATTAAACAATTTAGTGAATAAACCACCAGTAGCTTGCATCTGATCTACTTGATAGGTGCGATTGTGACATTTAGGACATTCGTAGTTTCTATGTTCCATATTGAAAAGGTTTTATTTATTAGTGTGAAAAACTATCACTATGTTACATTTACACTAAAATTGTCTAATTTTGTGCCTCTCATTTTAGATGCAGAAATTATTATGTCAGAAGAAATAAAATCACTCAATTTTATTGAGCATATTATAGAAGAGGATTTAGCGAACGGACTAGATAAAAAAGCATTGCGCTTTAGATTTCCACCAGAACCTAACGGCTATTTACACATAGGGCACACAAAAGCCATTGGTATTAGTTTTGGTTTAGGTGAAAAATATAATGCACCTGTAAATTTACGTTTTGATGACACCAACCCAGCAAAGGAAGAGCAGGAGTATGTTGATGCCATCAAACAGGACGTAAAATGGTTAGGATATAATTGGGCTAATGAATTGTATTCTTCAGATTATTTTCAACAATTATATGACTGGGCAATATTGCTTATCAAAGAAGGTAAAGCTTATGTAGATTCGCAATCTAGTGAAGCGATGGCTGAACAAAAAGGCACACCTACACAACCAGGTATAGACGGTCCATTTCGAAATAGAAGCATTGAAGAAAATTTAGACCTTTTTGAACGCATGAAAAATGGTGAGTTCAATGAAGGAACTCATGTGTTGCGTGCCAAAATAGATATGCAGCACCCGAATATGCTGATGCGTGACCCCATTATGTATCGTATTTTAAAAAAGTCACACCACAGAACCGGTAATGATTGGTGTATTTATCCTATGTACGATTGGACTCATGGTGAAAGTGATTATATAGAGCAAATTTCCCACTCCTTATGCTCGCTTGAATTTAAGCCGCATAGAGAGCTTTACGATTGGTTTAAGGAACAAGTCTATAAATATCAGCCAGAAGCACTTCCAATGCTTCCAAAACAGCGTGAATTTGCACGCTTAAACTTGAGCTATACCATAATGAGTAAGCGTAAGTTACTAAAATTGGTAGAAGAAGGCATTGTAAACGGTTGGGATGATCCTAGAATGCCAACTATTTCAGGATTAAGACGTCGTGGCTACACACCTGAATCTATTAGAAACTTTATTGAAAAAGTTGGTGTTGCTAAACGCGAAAATGTAATTGATGTTTCACTTTTAGAATTTTGCATTCGTGAAGATTTAAATAAAACTGCGCCTCGTGTTATGGCGGTTTTAGACCCTGTGAAAGTGGTTATCACCAATTACCCTGAAGATAAAGAAGAATGGCTAGAAGCTGAAAACAATCAAGAAGATGAAAGCGCTGGATTCAGAAAAGTGCCATTTTCTAGAGAAATTTATATTGAAAAAGCCGATTTTAAGGAAGAAGCTGGCAGTAAATTTTTTAGATTAAGGCTAGGAGGTGAGGTGCGTTTAAAAAATGCTTACATAATAAAGGCTGAAAACGTTGTTAAAAATGCTGATGGATCTATTGCAGAAATACATTGCACATATTCTGAAGATACGTCAAAAAAAGTGAAAGGCACATTACATTGGGTTTCTATAAAGCACGCTATTAAAGCCGAAGTTAGGGAGTACGATAGATTATTTATGGACGAGTCTCCAGACAGTCATGACAGTAAAGATTTTATGGAGTTTTTGAATCCGAATTCACTAAAAATAATCGAAGCTTTTGTCGAACCAAGTTTAAAAGATGCTAAAGTGGGCGAGCGTTTTCAATTTCAGCGATTAGGATATTTTAATGTTGATGATGACTCGACTTCAGAACATTTAGTTTTTAATAAAACGGTTGGTTTGCGTGATTCATGGGCTAAACAAAAGCCTAAACCACAAAGTAATCAATCAAAACAGAATACCAATCAGCCACAACGAAAAGCCATTAGTGTTATTCAGCAATTAGGTAAAAAATATACCAATTACCCAGAAGAAAAACAGCAAAAAGTAAAAGCTGAAATTCAAAAATTAGCTAAAGATGTTTCTTATGATGAGTTAGAGCCTCTTTTTAATACAGCTGTTAAAAAAGCTGGAACACGAATAGCTGTAATGATTACTCTAAAGGAGTTGATAAAGAATGGGCTTGAGCGAAACAACGCAATTGACGACTTTATTTCAAAAGCTTTAGAGGACAAAAGCGAATTATTGGTTACCGAAGCTCAATCACTATAAGCTCAATTTGCAAAAGTTAAAAAAGCACTCTAAATCAGATTTTTAAGTTATATTTATTGCACTAACTTAAAATTTACTGACTATGGAATTACCAATCAACCCTATAGCCATTCCTATTGCTGCTGTGTCAGCTTTAGTAGTTGGCTTTGTATGGTACAACCCAAAAGTTTTTGGAAACGCTTGGATGAAAGCTTCAGGAATGACTGAAGAAAAAATTAAAGGTGGCAATATGGCTGTAATTTTTGGCTTTGCACTATTATTTGCGCTATTATTAGCTATTTTACTTATGCAATTTACGAACCATCAATGGGGAGCCATGGGAATGGTGGGAGGAGAGCCAGAAACTGCAAAACCCTCTTTTGAAGCATTCATGGCAGACTACGGTACTGTTTTTAGAACCTTTAAACATGGCGCATTACATGGCGCTATATTTGGAATTTTTGGTGCATTACCAATTATTGGAACAAACGCCTTATTTGAGCGAAAAGGCGCAAAATATATTTTTATAAATAGTGGATATTGGATTGTTACATTAGCTGTAATGGGAGCTATTTTATGTGGTATGTAATATTTTGTAATGAACCTAAAATTTTCAAGACTGATTGCATCAATCAGTCTTTTTTCATGCTATTGTGATAGATTATCAAATTTTTAATAATTACACCGAATTACCAAATAACTGGGATGCTTTAGTCTATCATGATTTATTTTTACAAACACCTTATTTAAAAGCTCTAGAAAAAGCATCTCCTGCTAATATTAACATATATTACATTGGTTTTTTTAGCCATTCAGATTTAATAGGAGTTGCTATAGTTCAGCGTGTGCAATTATATTTAAATGACATTTTCAGAAATGATAACGATTCATGCTTTAAAGAACGTTTTAAGAGTCTAGTTTCAAAAGTTTTAAAAGGTAATATTCTAGTAATTGGTAATTTAACACATACAGGTCAACATGGTGTGTATTTTTATACCGAAAAACACAACTACACAGATTTTTTAGATGTTTTGTTTAAAGCTACGACACAGTTAAAAAGAAATATTAAAAATCAACACAATAAAAAAATACGCGCGTACTTATTAAAAGATTATTTCACAAATGATGTTTTTAACAATCACACAAAAGAATTAGATGCTTTTGGGTGTCATCAATTAACTGTTCAACCCAATATGATTCTTCATATAAAACCACAGTGGAAATCTTTTGATGATTACATATTTGATCTAACCAAAAAGTATCGCGATAGGTATAAGTCAGCGCGTAAAAAAGCAAAGCAGATAGAAAAAAGGGAACTCAATTTATTAGAAGTTGAAAAGGAATCTAAAACACTATACAAACTGTATAAAAGTGTTTCAGATCATGCTAAAATCAACACGTTTATTTTACCAGAAAATCACTTTTTAGAATATAAAAAACAGTTAGGGGATAATTTTAAAATATTTGGTTACTATTTAGAAAACACGCTTGTTGGTTTTTACACGCTGATACTAAACCATAATGATTTAGAAACATACTTTTTAGGGTATGATACAACCCATCAATACAAGCATAAATTGTATTTAAACATGCTGTTTGACATGCTGGAATTCGGTATAGAAAACCGATTTAAAAATGTAGTTTATGCCAGAACGGCTATGGCTATTAAAAGTTCTGTAGGGGCAAAACCATATAAAATGCACATGTACTTAAAACACACAAATTGGTTTATGAATGCGCTATTAAAAAATGTTTTCAGATTAATGAACCCAAAACAAAACTGGGAAGAGCGCCATCCTTTTAAATAAGCCTGACGCTCAAACGATTGTTATTTTTATTTTTTACTATTTCTAGCTTCTTTCATTGCCTCACCAATTTGATTACTAGCAGCAAAACTAGCAACCATATCATTCAACATATTACTTCCAGCTTGTGGTGCATTTGGCAATAAAATGAGGTTACTATTGGTTTCTTCACCAAGTGATTGCAACGTATCATAATGCTGTGTTACAACTATTAATGCAGACGCTTCTTGCGAGTTGATACCCACACGGTTTAAGACTTCAACGGATTCTTCTAAACCACGAGCAATTTCACGACGTTGGTCGGCAATACCTTGACCTTGTAAACGCTTGCTTTCTGCTTCAGCTTTTGCTTTTTCAACAATGAGAATACGCGCTGCATCACCTTCAAATTGCGCAGCTATTTTTTCACGTTCGGAAGCGTTGATACGGTTCATAGCAGATTTTACTTGAGCATCTGGATCGATATCAGTTACTAATGTTTTAATGATATCAAAACCATAATCTAGCATGGCGTCATTCAATTCAGCTTTTACCGCTAAAGCAATATCATCTTTTTTAACAAACACATCATCTAATTTCATTTTAGGCACTTCAGCACGAACCACATCAAACACATAACTTGTAATTTGGTCATGTGGGTAATCTAGTTTATAAAAAGCATCGTAAACTTTGTCTTTTATCACTTTATATTGAACCGAGACTTTTAAGCGCACAAATACATCATCCAATGTTTTCGTTTCTATGATAACGTCCAATTGTTGAATTTTTAAACTTAAGCGTCCCGCAACGCGATCAACAAGAGGAATTTTCATTTGTAAACCAGATTGTCTAATACTTTGAAATCGACCAAAGCGCTCTATAATAGCAGCAGATTGTTGCTTGACAATGAAAAAAGAAGATATTAAGACTAAAAGCCCAATTACAATAAAAGGAATAAAAAAAACAGGAGGCATAGCAATATGTTTTAATGGTTAAAAATAAGTTCTACTAATTTAAGTTATATTTGTTGCAATCTCATATTAATAGCATGCAATTTATACGACTTATATTATTAGTAGCCATATCTAGTGTTTTTGTTACAACCGCACAAGCACAAAGGAGGCCTCATGGCACAATACCCATTGTAAATGGTATTGGCATTTCTGGAGGTATTACACAATACGACTTTCAAACAGATAATTTTGAAACCAAAGCAGGAAACGGTTGGGCTGTTGCTGGGTCGGCCACTGTTGATTTACCACACAAGTGGTACAATATGAGTTATATGATTCAAATAGCTGAAAACAATATCGGTATAGCTGCGAGCCCAGTTCCATCGGGCCCTGAAGAGTTTTTAGATTATAAAATTTTTACAGCTCAAATCTCATTGTTAATGCATGTAAAAATTATTGGTCCTTATCTTACATTGGATTTAGGCCCTATGCTACAATACAATGGGGAAATGGAATTAAAAGATGACCAAAAAGAAAATTATTTTATTAAAAACTACAATGATCTTTTGCTAGCAAAAGACATTTCAGATATTTCAAAATTTAATATTGATGGAACCGTTGGTTTGTCAGCAGGTATTAGCCACTTCAGAATAAAAGCAGCTTATATTTACGGTTTTTTGAATTCATTTAACAAGTTAAACGACAACAATTTAAATTTAGGAGATAATAATGGCAAGTTTAAAGGCAACCAATCTATGTTTGTGTTTTCTTTGATGATTTCTATTTAACAAATCAAATGGTACAAAATAAAAAGAGCGCCTTTTTAGGCGCTCTTTTTATGACAGTGTGTTTATTAAATTGTCAATACGTCGTTTAGTCTCATCTTTTCCAATCATAAACATAATGTCAAACACGTCTGGACCTTTTAAAGCGCCAACCAGTGCTAGTCGTAATGGCATCATAACTTTACCAAAACCAATTTCGTTTTTAGTAATCCAGCCTTTTATTTCCGTTTGTAAATTCTCAACTGAATAATCTGAAATGGTATCAATTAAGCTAATAACTTTAGTCATAATTTCGGCTGAATCTTCTTTCCAGGCCTTTTTAACGGCTTTTTCGTCTAAATCGGTTGGTGTTTCAAAAAAGAAGTGACTCAACTCCCAAAAATCAGATACAAAATTAGCACGCTCTTTGATTAGAGCAACAACCATGGACACGTAATTTACATCTATATCTTCTAATTCAGGCTGTATGGTTTTAAAATCAGTAGCCAGTTCGTCATCCCGCTGCTCTTGCATGTAATGATGGTTAAACCATTTGGTTTTGTCTGGGTCAAATCGCGCTCCAGATTTATTTACTTTGTTTAAATCAAAAGCGTTTATCAGTTCTTCAAGACTAAAAATCTCTTGTTCTGTACCAGGATTCCAGCCCAATAGCGCTAAAAAGTTTACTACAGCTTCAGGGAAATATCCATCCTCTCTATAACCTCTTGAAATGGTTTCGGTTTTATGGTCTTTGTATGCCAATGGAAAAACTGGAAAGCCTAGTTTATCTCCATCACGCTTACTTAATTTTCCTTTTCCAGTTGGTTTTAAAATTAGTGGTAAATGCGCAAATTCAGGCGCTTCCCAACCAAAGGCTTGATATAGTTGATAATGTAATGCCAATGAAGGCAACCATTCTTCACCACGAATAACATGAGTGATTTCCATTAAGTGGTCGTCAACAATATTTGCCAAATGATATGTTGGCATACCATCACTTTTAAACAATACCTTATCATCAAGAATATTGGTATCTATTTTAATGTCACCACGAATAATATCTTTAAGATGAAGGGTTTCATCTTGAGGAGATAAAAATCGAATAACATAATCCTCACCAGCATCTAGTTTGGCTTGGGTTTCTTCTTCAGAAAGTACCAAGGAGTTTACCAATCTGCCTTTTTCACGATTATGCCAATTGTAGATAAAGGTTTTTCCGTTGGCTTCATGATCTTTTCTGTGCGAATCCAATTCTTCAGCAGTGTCAAAAGCGTAATAAGCTTTACCTTTTGCAATTAATTCGTCTGCATATTGTTTATATAAATGTTTGCGCTCACTTTGTCTGTAAGGACCAAAATCACCTTCTTTTCCAGGGCCTTCATCAAAGGGAATATTACACCAATTTAAGGATTCAATAATGTAATCTTCAGCACCTTCGACATATCGATTTTGATCGGTATCTTCAATGCGAAGCACGAAAGTGCCATTCTGCTTTTTAGCAAACAAATAATTAAATAGTGCTGTACGAACACCGCCAATATGTAATGGACCTGTTGGACTTGGTGCAAAACGTACGCGAACAGTTTGACTCATGCAAATAAATTTTGCGCAAAGATAAAACCTTAATTAGTTTTTAAGCAATTTTATGCCGAAATCATGTGAGTTGGTACACGCTTATTCATAATTTTAAACCACAAAGGCGGAATTAATGCCAAAACCATGGATGTTGGGTAACCAAAAGGCATTTGCGGACTCTCCTCATGGCATTCCAAAAGTTGATATTTTTTTGAAGACTTGTAATGGTGATCACTATGTCGAGTAAGTTCATAAAGCACAATTCTGCCAACAAGATGGTTGGAATTCCAGGAATGGTTTTCTTTTACACGTTCGTAGCGTCCCGAAGCTGTTTTTGAACGTAGCAACCCATAGTGTTCAATGTAATTTACGGTTTCAAGAAGTATAAATCCAGTAACACCAGCAGCAATAGCAAATAATAATCCAGTTCTTCCAAACACGGAAAACACAGCTAACAAATAGACAAGTTGAATTACGAGAAACCAAAACATATCATTTTTTACAGAGAAAAATGATTGCTTGCTGTTTTTTAGTAATTTCATTTGAATGCGCCATGCACTTAAGTATTGTCTAATAGTTGAGGTAAACCAAAACGAATAGACATTTTGATTGTAATGTGCAGTAGCTGGATCTTCTTTCGTAGCTGCATGCAAATGGTGACCATGATTGTGTTCAATGTAAAAATGCATATACAATGCTGGTAGGAGTAAAGCCTTACCAATAAAGCGTTCGTTTGTGGTTTGTCTGTGGCCTAGTTCATGAGCTACATTAATACCATTTGTGCCTAACACCATTCCTAAACTCAATGTCAATCCTATAATCTCAAATGTTTCTAGCGGAACAGACGTAACTATTATGAGCGCCCAAACTACTAATCCATAAACAATGGGCAGATTAAAATACAGCATCCAATCAAAAATCTTGTTTACCTTTCTATTTTCTAATTCAGGTTCAGAATAATTGGTATTATCTTCAGGAAGCAACATTTCTAATAACGGAATTATCACAAATGAATACACAGGTGTTAAAAAACACCAAGCACCTTTTAAGTACAATCCAACCACAGCTGTTAAAGGAATCGTAAGTGCTGCTAAATATTTTAAGTCTTTCATTGAAACTCTGTTTTATTTGTACTATGGGGAAATCTGTTTTTTCTTTAATGGTGTTTTAATAGATTTGAGTATTAATTCCTCGAAATTAACACAACCTTATAAAATTAGCGAATAATACATTAAAATAAAATTGTAGATTAGTAAGTTAATTATAATAATGGCAAGTTTCAACAACATAATCAATAAACTAGAAGGTTTCATTAAACGGTATTACGTTAATGAACTTATTAGAGGTAGTATCTTGTTTTTCGCAATAGGATTGTTGTATCTGCTATTTACGCTGCTTGTTGAATATTTATTTTGGTTAGACCCTACATCTAGAACAGTTTTATTTTGGTTGTTTGTTGTGGTTGAATCAGCGTTGTTTGTTAAGTTTATTCTTTTTCCACTAGCGCAATTATTCAAACTCAAAAAGGGGATTGATTATACCGAAGCATCAAAAATTATTGGAACACATTTTCCTGAAGTCAATGACAAGTTGCTGAATGTTTTACAATTAAATCAAAACAAAGCAGAATCAGAATTGTTGCTAGCGAGTATCAATCAGAAATCTACTGAACTACAGCCTATTCCCTTTAAATTTGCTATAAATTTTAAGCAAAATCTGAAATATGTAAAATATGCACTAATTCCAATTGTTATCATACTACTATCGTATGTTTCTGGCAAGTTTAACTGGTTTAGTGATAGTTATGAACGCGTGGTTAATTATAAAACAGCTTATGAGCCACCAGCACCTTTCCAATTTTTTGTAGTTAATGAAAATTTAACCACAACAGAGAATCATGATTTTACCCTTAAAGTTAGAACGGCTGGAACCACTATTCCCGAAAATGCTAAAATCAGCTTTAACAACGAGACGTATTTTTTACAGCAAAAAGGAATAGGAGAGTTTGAGTTTATATTTACTAGACCCAAAAACAATATCGATTTTCAACTTACAGCAAATGAGGTTACTTCTAAAACCTATACACTTTCAGTATCTGAAGTACCGACTATTTTAGGTTTTGAAATGGTTTTGGATTATCCAAATTATATAAATAAGGCTCAAGAAACACTAAATGGTACTGGGAATGCAACGGTTCCTCAAGGCACAAAAATTACATGGAAGCTAAATACCAAAGCAACAAATCAAGTTGTTCTTTACAGTCAGGACACGACTGTTTTCAATCTAGAAAATTCTGGAAAATTTAGGAGCACAAAAACCGTGTTTAATAATTTTGATTATGCCATAAGCACAAGTAATGAACTTCTAAAGGATTATGAAAAGTTATCTTTTAGTATTGATGTTATTAAGGATGATTATCCAGAATTGAATGTTAAAATGGAAATTGATAGTATTGATCAGCAAAGCATGTACTTTTTTGGACAGGCAAGCGATGATTATGGACTACGAAAACTTCAACTAGTATATTATCCTATAAGCGAAATTAAACAAATCAAAAAAGTAGATATTCCAATTGCTAAATCTAACATTAGTGAGTTTATTTCAGCTTTTCCAAACAATCTGGATTTAGTTGATGGCGAGGGTTATGAGCTCTATTTTCAAGTCTTTGACAACGATGCTTTAAGTAATTACAAAAGCACAAAAAGTAGTGTTTATTACTACAGAAAACTCACCAAAGATGAAGAGGAGCAGAAGCAATTAGAGCAACAAAACGAAACCATTGACGATTTGAATAAGTCCTTGGAAAAAATTGAAGAACGCGAAAAACAACTTGAAGAGTTTTCTAAAACCCAAAAAGAAAAATCTGAACTCAATTTTAATGATAAAAAGAAACTAGAAAACTTCTTGCAAAGACAAAAACAGCAAGAAGAAATGATGCAGAATTTCAACAAAAAACTCAAAGAAAATCTAGAGGAGTTTCAAAAGGAAAATGACAATGAAGACCAGTTTAAAGAAGACTTAAAAGAACGGTTAGAAGAAAACGAGCAGCAACTTAAAGAGGATGAAAAACTTCTTGAAGAACTAGAGAAACTTCAAGAGAAAATAAACAAAGAGGAGTTAACAGATAAGC
This sequence comes from Hanstruepera ponticola, assembly GCF_012931685.1. Taxonomy (GTDB): domain Bacteria; phylum Bacteroidota; class Bacteroidia; order Flavobacteriales; family Flavobacteriaceae; genus Hanstruepera; species Hanstruepera ponticola. Next base: position 687,547 of record NZ_JABANC010000001.1, on the reverse strand, counting down.
TTGAGAAATTAGCAAAACAAAATAAGAACCAAAAACGCAGCTTGGAGCAGTTGTTAGAATTAACTAAACGCTATTATGTTTCTAAAAAACTTGAAAAGCTACAGCAAGAATTAGATAAATTAGCTGAAGAACAAGAAAAGTTATCTGAAAAGGAAAAAGACAAAAACAACGTAGAATCTCAAGATGAGCTTAATAAAAAATTTGAAGACTTTCAAAAAGAATTAGATGAGTTACAGAAAGAGAACAAAGAATTAAAACAGCCTATGGAGCTTCCGCAGGACAAAAAACAGGAGGAAGCCATAAAGGAAGACCAGAAAGAAGCTAAAGAACAACTTGAGCAGCAAGAACAACAAGACGAACAAGAAAAAAACGAAGAGAAAGGCGAGAGCCAAGAGCAAGACCCTAATCAAAATCAAGAAAAGGCCAAGAAGAAGCAAAAACAAGCTGCACAAAAAATGAAGCAAATGAGTGAGCAAATGCAAATGGCTATGCAGATGGGAGGTGCAGAACAAATGCAAGAAGACATGGAGATGCTTCGTCAAATATTAGATAATTTGGTGCTCTTTTCGTTTGATCAAGAGAATTTAATGAATCAGTTCAAAAGCATTGAAGTCAATCATAATAAATACGCCAGTTATTTGGTGAAGCAAAACAGTCTTAAGGAACATTTCTCTCATGTTGATGATAGTCTTTTTGCATTATCATTACGACAACCAAAAATATCAGAACGAATAAATAAAGAAATATCAGAAGTCTTCTTCAATATTGATAAATCCTTGGATCAATTTTCAGAAAATCGTCTGTATCAAGGTGTTGCAAATCAGCAGTATACTATAACAGCTGCCAATAATTTAGCTGACTTTTTAAGTGATATTTTGAATAGTATGCAAATGCAGATGCAGGCTAGTGGTACTGGTAGTGGCGGAAAACCTGAACAAGGTTTACCAGACATCATTATGAGCCAAGAAGAGCTTAATAAGCAAATGCAGGAAGGCATGAATAAAAGCCAAGAAGGAAAACCCAAGGAAGGAGATGAGGGTAAAGAAGGAAAAGAGGGTGAAAAAGAAGGTCAACAAGGCCAAGAGTCACCCAATGGACAGGATAGTAATCAAGGGGAAAACGGAGAAAAACAAGGTAACGGTGAAAGTAATGGCTCTGAAGAACTCAATGGCGAGTTGTTTAAAATCTATCAACGGCAACAACAAATTAGACAAGCGCTTGAAGATAAATTGGCAAAAGAAGGAAGTACAGGAGTTGGTAAAGCTTTGCTGAAGCAAATGGAGGAGGTAGAGTTGGATTTGTTAAATAAAGGTTTCACTAATCAAACACTTCAAAAAATGATGAATTTACAGCATCAATTATTGAAGCTAGAAAACGCAACCTTCCAACAAGGACAGGATACTAAACGACAGTCTAAAACCAATCAGGAAGATTTTAGAAACAACACCAACAACCAGATACCAAAAGCCAAAGAATATTTCAACACTACTGAAATATTAAACAGACAGACCTTACCTTTGCAACCTGTTTACAAAAAGAAAGTTCAAGAATACTTTAAGCAAAGCGATGATAAGTTTTAATTACGAGAATAATTTTAAATTAGATAATGAAGAACAATTATCTAATTGGATTATTGCTGTTATTGAAGCCGAAGGATTCAAATATGAAGATATTAACTATATTTTTTGTGACGATGATTATCTTCATAAAATTAATATAGAATTCTTAAATCATGATACGTTAACAGATATCATTAGTTTTGATTATTCGGTAGGAAAAATATTACAGGGGGATATTTATATTTCTGTTGAACGTGTAAAGGATAACGCAAAAGACTTTAACGAATTATTCAAAAATGAATTACATCGTGTTATGGTACATGGTGTATTACACTATTGTGGTTATAAAGATAAAACAACAGATGAAGCGACTGTAATGCGGAGCAAGGAAAATCACTATTTAAAAGTGCTATCGCGAATTCACTAATTCGTCGTATATTTGCAGACTCAAAATTATGATGTAAGTATAAATGTTTAAGGTGATTTTGAAGTATTAAGCAAATTGTTTCACGTGGAACAATTTAATTATGGTAATGAAATACAAATGTTATGTTTAATGAGGTTTATGATGTTATAGTGGTTGGAGCTGGACATGCTGGTAGTGAAGCTGCTGCTGCTGCTGCAAACATGGGCAGTAAAACATTGTTGATTACTATGAATTTGCAAAACATCGCTCAAATGTCTTGCAACCCAGCTATGGGAGGAATTGCAAAAGGGCAAATAGTTAGAGAGATAGATGCGCTAGGTGGTTATAGTGGTATTGTAAGTGACACATCAGCTATTCAATTTAAAATGCTTAATAAGTCTAAAGGACCTGCTATGTGGAGTCCTCGTGTACAAAGTGACCGCATGCGTTTTGCTGAAGATTGGAGAATGCTATTAGAAAACACCCCTAATTTAGACTTCTATCAGGAAATGGTTTCGGGCCTAATAATCGAAAATCATAAAGTTGTAGGTGTAAAGACATCACTTGGAATTACAGTTAAAGCAAAAACAGTTGTACTTACCAACGGAACTTTTTTAAATGGTTTAATTCACATTGGTGATAAAAATTTTGGTGGAGGTAGAGCCGGAGAAAGAGCAGCAACTGGAATAACAGAACAATTGGTTGATTTGGGATTTGATTCGGGCAGAATGAAAACAGGAACACCGCCAAGAGTTGACGGCCGATCATTAGATTATTCTAAAATGGTTGAACAACCAGGTGATGACGTGCCGCAAAAGTTTTCTTTTTTAGATATCACAAAACCACTTATTGAACAACGTTCATGTCACATGACTTATACAAGTCCCGAAGTGCATGATTTATTGCGTGAAGGATTTGAACGTTCACCAATGTTTAATGGTAGAATTAAAAGTTTAGGACCGCGTTATTGTCCGTCAATTGAAGACAAAATAAATCGATTTGCTGATAAAGACAGACATCAATTATTTGTAGAACCTGAAGGCTGGAATACTGTAGAGGTTTATGTGAATGGCTTTTCAACTTCTTTGCCAGAAGATGTTCAGTTTAAAGCGCTGCGTTCTGTCGCTGGTTTTGAAAATGTAAAATTCTTTAGACCAGGATACGCGATAGAATATGATTATTTTCCACCTACGCAATTACAGCATACTTTAGAAACCAAACTAATTGATGGTTTGTATTTTGCTGGTCAAATTAATGGCACAACTGGTTATGAAGAAGCTGCCTCCCAAGGCTTAATGGCTGGCATAAACGCTAGTCTAAAAGTACAAGAAAAGGAAGCGTTTACTTTATCACGAAGCGAAGCATATATTGGTGTACTAATAGATGATTTAATTACTAAAGGTACAGAAGAACCGTATCGTATGTTTACGTCACGTGCAGAATACAGAACCTTGTTGCGTCAAGATAACGCTGATTTTAGACTAACACCAAAAGGTTATAAGATTGGTTTAGCTTCAGAAAAACGCTTAAAACGTATGGAAGAAAAACAAAAAGCTTCTGATAATTTTGTCCAGTTTTTTAGAGATACTAGTGTTAAACCGGAAGAGATTAATCCCATTTTAGACGCTAATGATTCCTCTTTGATGAAGCAGTCAGATAAAATGTTTAAAATTTTCGCTAGACCTAATATTACCATAGATGATATGCGAAAAGTTGAATCGGTTAATGATTATATTGTAGACAATAATTTAGACGATGAGGTGATTGAGCAAGCAGAAATCCAAGTTAAGTATTCAGGTTATATCGAGAAAGAAAAAAACAATGCGGACAAACTTTCTAGGCTTGAGAATATTAAGATCCCAAAAGATTTTGATTACTCTAAACTTAAATCCATGAGTATGGAGGCGCGTGAAAAATTAAATAAAATTCAACCGGTAACCATATCACAAGCATCACGTATAAGTGGTGTGTCACCTAGCGATGTTTCAGTGCTTTTAGTGTATATGGGACGCTAATGTTTCACGTGGAACAATTCTACAAATGAAATTAAAAAACATATATCTAGAAGTTATAGACCATTCAGTTTCTGGAGAAAAATTTCAGCTACTTTATAACGAGGAATTGGATATACTTGAAACACATCCACAACCACCAGAGGAACATTTAGGTAAATATTACAAAACAGAAGATTACATTTCACATACCGATTCCAAGCGGAATGTCATGGAGTTTATTTACCATATTGTCCGTGAATTTACTTTAAAGCGTAAAGTGAAACTTATTAATAACTATTCAAAATCAGGAAAAGTACTTTTGGATGTAGGTTGTGGTACAGGCGATTTTTTACAGGCTTCAAAAAAAAATGGCTGGCAGGTTACAGGGATTGAACCAAATGAAAAAGCAAGAATTATTGCTAATTCAAAAACTGATAATAATGTGTTAGATTCGAAACAGTTGTTTGAATTGAAAGAAAATCAATTTGATGTTATTACATTATGGCATGTGTTGGAACATTTACCAAATATTGAAAAACATCTATCTACTTTTAAAAAGCTTTTAAAACCAAATGGAACATTGATTATAGCCGTTCCAAATTTTAAAAGTTATGATGCTCAATATTACAAATCGTTTTGGGCGGCTTATGATGTACCAAGACATTTATGGCATTTTTCTAAAACAGCTATTTCTAGATTACTTAAAAAAGAAAATCTAAAATTAGTAGAAACCAAACCCATGATATTTGATTCATTTTATGTGAGCCTATTATCAGAAAAGTATAAAACAGGATTTATGAATCCGTTTAAAGCATTTTGGATAGGATTACAATCAAACATCAAAGGAAAGTCAACAAATGAATACTCATCGCATATTTATATACTAAAATAACCTATTTATTGATTTTAAAGCTTTAGAATCAATTTTTGAATTCCTTACCATAAAATCCTATTGACTAATTTTTAAATGACTTCAGAGCGGCTTTAATCGGCCTTACAATAATAAATTTCATTTATTTTAAAACAACCTCAATATCAATTTTGCTTATACTAACAATTTTGGCAATAAAAATTTTAAATCGTAATTACTTTTTTACATTTGCGCATCTTAAAAATATAGAATCATGAAAAAAATAATTTTTGGAATATTAACCTTAGTAATGGTTGTTTCTTGTAAGCAAGAAAAAATCGCATATATAGATAATAGTTATGTGATTAACGAATACCAAGAAAAGAAAGATATTGAATCTAAGTACAAATCTAAAATTGAGGCTTACAATAAAAAAAGGGATAGTATAGGCAAAGCTTTACAGTTAGATTACCAAGCATTTCAATTAAAATCCCAATCTATGACAGAAAGTGATGCCCAATCAGAATACAATGCATTGATGCAAAAACAACAAATGTTGCAGCAGCAGTTTCAAATGGAGGAGCAACAAATTTCAAAGGATAGCCAGACGGAAATAGATTCGCTAATATCAAAAGTTAAAACCTTTGTAAAAAAACACGGGAAAGAGAATAATTACACTTACATTTTAGGCACTAGTGATGCAGCATCAGGTGTTATGTATGGTAAAGAGGAAAATAATATTTCAGAAACTATTTTGAAAACTCTTAACGAGAGTTATAAAAAAGACTAATTTTCCTGTTATTTATATAAAATTTTAGCCAGCTTATTAGCTGGCTTTTTTATGTAGTAAACGTGTAAGTTTTATTGACAAATCAGTTAGAATAATCTTTGAGTTTCCATTACGCTCTATATGATAAATGGCATTCTGAAGCTCTTCTGATATTTCTAGAATGTTGTTGCCGTGTACAAAAGGAGCAAAATTCTCTAGTTTAAATCCTTCAGATTTTGGCTCCATGTAGACCAATTCATTGGTATTATAGTTCATTAAAAGTGCTTGTCTAAAAAAGGTTAGACAAAACTGAAGGAACTGTTTTTGAGTTTCTCTACCAGTTTTGGCAATATCTTCACTCCAAGATATAAGGTTATGAATAGCGCTTTTGTTGCCTTTAGCCTGAAATGCACTACGAATCCAGTATATAAACCAGTCTTCAAACTGTGTGTCTTCAGAATCATGATAGACTAAATCACAAGCCTTGTTGAAGTTTCCGTTGGCTTCATGTGCAATTTTACCAGCAACATCTTCGGGAATGGCGTATTTTTTAATAAGGCCTTGTTTGATTATTTCTTCAGATAGAGGCGGGAAATGTAAAACCTGACAACGCGATCTGATGGTATTAATTATTTGCTCTTCATCTTCTGCAATAAGAATAAAAATAGTTTTGTTAGGTGGTTCTTCAATCAATTTCAACAACTTATTAGCTGCTTGAGTGTTCAGCTTTTCAGCCATCCAGATAATCATCACCTTGTAGCCACCTTCATAAGATTTTAATGATAAAGCCTTTACTATATCTTGAGCTTCATCAACACCAATTTGACCTTGCTTTTTTTCAATACCAATTTTTTTATACCAATCAAATAAATTACCATAAGGCTGCTCATCAATTAATTCGCGCCATTCTGCTATAAAATTACTTGAAACAGGATGGCTTTTTATAATACCATTGGTGGCAACTGGAAAAGCAAAATGTAAATCGGGATGCGATAAATTTTTAAACTTTAAATTACAGGATTCATTTCCGCTAGTATTTTCATTCCTCGTGTTATTGCAAAGTAAATACTGCGCATAAGCAATAGCCATTGGAAGCGTACCACAACCTTCAGGTCCCACAAACAGTTGCGCATGAGCTATGCGACCATTATCAACACTTTGTGTTAGGTGCGCTTTTATATGTTCTTGACCTAAAATCTCACTAAATAACATGCGGTAAAGATAACAGATTTGCTACTGTTTTTCTGAATTGAAAAAATTATATTTGTCAATCTAATTAATTACATCATGAAAACCCTAAATGACTTTAATTTTGAAAACAAAAAAGCACTTATTCGTGTAGATTTTAATGTGCCTTTAAATGAAGACTATCAGGTAACCGATGCTACCCGAATTAAATCTGCCAAACCAACTATTATAAAAATACTGGAAGACGGAGGCAGTTGTATTTTAATGTCTCATTTAGGTAGACCAAAAGGAAAAGAAGATAAGTATTCCTTAAAACATATTGTTGATAAGGCCGAAGATATTTTGGGTGTTGAAATTAAGTTTACTGAAGATTGTGTTGGTCCTGAAGCACAAGAAGCTGCTAAAAACCTTCAACCAGGAGAAATATTATTGTTAGAAAATTTACGTTTTCATGAAGAAGAAACAAAAGGTGATGAAGCCTTTGCTAAACAACTTTCGGAATTAGGGGACATTTATGTTAATGACGCTTTTGGTACAGCGCACAGAGCACATGCCTCAACAACGGTTGTTGCTCAATTTTTTTCAGATAAAAAATGTTTTGGTTACCTATTACAACAAGAAATTGAAAGCATTAAAAAAGTAATGGAAACAGGTGAAAAACCTGTTTGTGCAGTGTTGGGAGGTGCAAAGGTGTCATCAAAAATTACAATTATAGATAATATTCTAGATAAAATAGACCATTTAATAATAGGTGGTGGCATGACTTTTACTTTTGTTAAAGCTCAAGGAGGTGCAATAGGAAATTCTTTGGTTGAAGATGACAAGTTAGAATTAGCAAATACCATTTTAAGAAAAGCAAAAGAGAAAAACGTTGAAATTCATTTACCCGTTGATGCTATTATAGCTGATGCTTTCAGTAATGATGCTCATACCAATACCTGTGAGGTTAATAAAATTCCGGATGGCTGGATGGGACTTGATGTTGGCCCTAAAACTGAAGCTTTATTTGCCGATGTGATAAAAAGTTCTAAAACTATTTTATGGAATGGACCTTTAGGCGTTTTTGAAATGGCAAATTTTGCCAAAGGAACTATTGCTCTAGGTTATGCTATAGCTGAAGCTACTGAAGATGGTGCTTTTTCACTTGTAGGTGGAGGTGATTCGGTTGCGGCAGTCAAACAGTTTGATTTTGAAGATAAAGTAAGTTACGTAAGTACAGGTGGAGGTGCCATGCTAGAAAGTTTAGAAGGGAAGACTTTACCGGGAATAGCTGCTATTTTAGAATAATTTAGTATATTTCGTTGAGCCTCAATGCTATCGTTGCATGACCAAGATAGTTCATAAGAAAAATAGAATATAAGCGTTAAGATGATATAAATAAGCAACAATGCAACAACCTACAATATGCTACTTTTTAATTTTCTTCCTGACATATAGTTTGTCAGCACAAGATACTATTCCAAATACTTCAAGAATTCCACAAGAAAAATTGGTTGCAAGTGAGCAATATGAATTAGATACCATTATAGACGGTAAGGAATTCTACAAAAAACAAATTCAAATTACACCAGATTCTACAGTTATAAAGTCTTTGGAAGACAATGATTTTGCAGCAGAATTAGATCAAAAGTGGCTAGACGAATTATATAGTAACGATTTATTTGATACGATTTACAACACCATTTCAGAATTAGATTACAAGGAGGTTTATTATCCGGAATTACCTACAGACACTCTAAAAGCACGCTTGGCATTGTTGAATGCCAAAACACCGTTTAATGTTGAATACAATCCATCTTTAGAAAGTGTTATAAAATCGTTCTTAAAAAATAGAAGACAATATTTTGAAAGACTAATTGGCTTGAGTCATTTTTACTTTCCAATGTTTGAGCGAGAACTAGACAACTATGATGTGCCATTGGAGGTAAAGTATCTTGCTATAGTTGAATCTGCTTTAAAACCTAGGGCAAAATCTAGAGTTGGCGCAACTGGTCTATGGCAGTTTATGTTTGCAACGGGTAAATATTATGGGTTAAATGTAAGCAGTTATGTAGATGAACGTTCAGATCCCATAAAGTCAACCGAAGCAGCAGCCAAATATTTATCATCACTATATACTATTTTTGGCGATTGGGATTTGGCATTGGCCGCCTATAATTCCGGACCAGGAAATGTATCTAAAGCCATTAGACGTTCAGGTGGTTATCAGAATTACTGGAATATTCGTCATAATCTTCCACGTGAAACAGCAGGATATGTCCCAGCATTTCTAGCAACCATGTATATTATGGAATACGCGAAAGAACACGGCTTAATTTCCGAAAAACCAGCGTTTCATCATATTGAAACAGATACTATTGTTGTTAAACAAATGATTACACTTGATCAAGTTTCAGAAGCTACAGGTGTTAAAATGGAAGAGTTACAGTTTTTAAACCCTTCTTATAAACTAGACATCATTCCATATATAAAAGGAGAAAATTACGCTTTACGTTTACCTCGTTCGGCAATTGGAGTTTTTGTAAATAACGAACAAGCCATATATGCAGCTGCTCAAGCTGAATTTGATGCTAGAGAAAAACCACTTCCACAATTTTTTGATAGTGATAGTAAGGTGCGCTATCGTGTTCGCTCTGGTGATTATTTAGGTAAAATTGCTCGAAAATATGGTGTAAGGGTGAGTCAAATAAAACAATGGAATGGATTACGAAGTAATAATTTAAGAATAGGCCAGCGATTAACTATTTATCCCAGAAAACCAGTGGCAACAAGTCAAGTAGCAAGTTCAAGCACTTCAAAATCAAGCTCAAGTGGGTCATCAAGCACTTATACCGTTAAAAGTGGTGATTCGCTTTGGAGCATTTCTCAAAAATTTCCAGGAGTTTCTGTACAAAATATTCGAGATTGGAACGATATTAGTGGTAACAAATTAAAACCAGGAATGAAACTTAAGATTTCAAAAAGTTAGTTTCATCAAAACAATTTAAATATGCGTAAAATTCTAACTGCTTTTGTAGCTATCACAGTAATTTTTTCATGTCAAGATGGTAAAAACTCAAACCAAAAAATACTTTCAAAATCATCTGGAAACATAAACAATTTGTCAGTAGTCATTGATAATGACCTATGGGAAGGATCAGTGGGAGAGGCCGTAAGAGATGTTTTTGCTGCTCCAGTACATGGTCTTAATCAGGATGAACCATTATTTAAGTTAAGTCAAATTCCACCTTCAGTTTTTTCTGGGTTTGCTACTAAAAATAGAATAGTATTAAAAATTGAAAAAGGAAATGAAGCTCAAGTCAAAATTGCTAAAGACGCTTTTGCCAAACCACAAAAATTAGTTATTGTCTCTGGGAATTCCAATCAAGAAATTATTGATCAAATACAAGAAAATGCAGATCGTATGATTATGTCATTAAAAAATGAAGAAATTAAAGAGCGACAACGTCGTACCAAATTATCTCTGCATAAGAATAATAATATTAAAGAGAATTTAGGAATAAGTATTGAGTTTCCATCGGCATATAGGATTGCGAAAGAAACGGATAATTTCTATTGGATACGAAAAGATATTACAACAGGAACAACTAATATCATGCTTTATGAACTGCCTTATGGCACTATTAAAGAGAATGATAGTTTGGTAAATCAAATTATCAAAATGCGTGATTCAATAGGTCAAATTCATATTCCAGGACCAACAGACGGTTCCTTTATGGTAACAGAAATGGCTTATTCTCCTTTCTTAACAAAAACCACAATAGATGATAAAACCGCATATGAAACTAAAGGTCTTTGGGATGTGAAAAATGCTTTTATGTCTGGTCCTTTTGTAAATTATGTTATCAATGATGAAGCAAATAACAGACAACTTGTAGTAGAAGGTTTTGCTTTTGCGCCATCTGTTGAAAAACGTGATTATATGTTCGAATTGGAATCAATTATAAAATCTATCAAGTTTGAATAACGATTCAACAAAATTAAATACAAAAAAACCCAACTAATTTAGTTGGGTTTTTGCTTTATTAAAAAAGAATTTACTCTTTTTTATCTTTATCTTCTTCTTTACTAGCGTCTTTAAATTCCTTGATACCACTTCCTAAACCACGCATTAATTCAGGTATTTTTTTTCCGCCAAATAAAAGCAATACAACCACTACAATCAATATAATTTGCCATGGTCCTGGTGCTAAAAATATACTTAATGAAATCATCGCTTTGTTATTTAAGCTACAAAGTTAATAATTATACTTTAATATACTCGTTTAATCTCTAACTTTAGTATTTAGTTGTCTAGGTATGATATTATTTTATTTAATTTAGCGATACGTATGAGCAATAAAAATAAAAAGCAGAGAAGATTCGCTAAAAAATTACTAAACAAGTACCGTTTAGTGATTTTAAATGAAGATACTTTTGAAGAAAGAATATCTTTCAAGCTTACAAGGCTAAACGTATTTGTTTTAATATCACTGCTATCTATTTTTCTCATTGTAGCTACAACTATTCTAATAGCCTTTACGCCTTTAAGAGAATATATACCAGGTTATTCTTCAACCGAACTAAAAAAGAGAGCTACAGAATTAAATTATAAAACGGACTCTTTACAGCAAGTGATAGCCATTAACGAACAATATTTCTCAAGTATTAAAAAGGTATTATATGGTGAGGTTAGTACTGTAGATTTTAATAGGGATTCTATAATAGAAGCGACAAAAACCGAAGCAAAGAACATCAATCTAACACCTATTAAGGAGGACTCTATACTTCGCGATAAAGTAAAAAAAGAAGATAAATACAATTTGTTTGAATCAGCCAAACTCAATTCGAGTTTTATACTGTTCCCGCCTGTGAAAGGTACTATATCTCAAGACTATAATGCTAAAGAAAGACATTACGCTGTTGACATTGTAACTGAAAAAGATACACCTGTAAAAGCAACAGCTGATGGCACAGTTATTTTTGCCGAATGGACTACTGAAGCCGGATATGTTATTATTTTAGAGCATTCACAAGGGTTAATTTCGGTTTATAAACACAATGCATTTATAACTAAATCTCAAGGTGATTTAGTATTGGCAGGTGAAGTGATTGCGACAACTGGAAATACAGGCGAATTAACAACAGGACCACACTTACATTTTGAATTGTGGAGTGATGGTTACCCAATTAATCCAACAAATTTTATAGACTTTAATTAATGTTTTCAATTAAATCTGCATTAGCAAAACCATTTGCCAAAATTGTTGCAAGAAAAATAAATAGATGGGCAAACAACCCAATAGAGACTCAAGAAAAAGTTTTCTCTAAACTCATAAGCGAAGCCAAACAGACCAAATTCGGGAAAGATCATAGTTTTGACAATATTCAGAGTCATGATGATTTTGTTAAACACGTTCCGGTTAGAGATTATGAAATGTTGAGAAATTATATAGATCTAGTTGTAGAAGGTCGTGAAAACATATTATGGAAAGGTAAACCATTATATTTTGCCAAAACAGCTGGAACAACCTCTGGTTCAAAATATATTCCTTTAACTTCAGAAAGTATGCCTTATCACATTAAGGCTGCTAGAAATGCTATATTGATGTATATAGCCGAAACAGGGAATAGTACGTTTGTCAATGGTAAGATGATTTTTTTACAAGGGAGTCCAGTTTTGAATAAGAAAAATGATATTCAACTCGGTCGATTGTCTGGAATAGTTGCTCATTATGTACCAAAATACCTCCAAAAAAACAGAATGCCATCTTGGGAGACTAATTGTATTGAGGATTGGGAGGAAAAAGTAAACGCGATTGTAACCGAAACTTTACCTGAAAACATGACGGTAATTTCAGGAATTCCTTCATGGGTTCAGATGTATTTTAAAAAAATACAAGAACGAACAGGAAAAAAGGTGGGTGATGTTTTTAAGAATTTCAGCCTATTTATTTTTGGGGGTGTTAATTACGAGCCCTATCGTTCAAAATTTGAAAATTTAATTGGAAGAAAGGTTGACAGCATAGAATTATATCCAGCTAGTGAGGGTTTTTTTGCATTTCAGGATAAGCAAAACGAAAAAGGTATGCTGTTACAATTAGATTCAGGAATTTTCTATGAATTTATAAAAGCGGACAATTTTTTTGATGAAAACCCTAAACGTATAACCTTAAAAGATGTTGAAGTTGGTGTAAATTACGTTATGATTGTTTCAACAAACGCAGGTTTGTGGGCATATAATCTTGGAGACACGGTGGAGTTTATATCCATAAAACCATTTCGGATTATTGTATCAGGTAGAATCAAACATTTTATATCTGCATTTGGAGAGCATGTTATTGGAAAAGAAGTTGAACAAGCACTAAAAGAAGGTGTTGAGGGGTTGGGAATCCAAATAACAGAATTTACCGTAGCACCACAGATAAATCCTGACGCTGGATTACCATATCATGAATGGTTTATAGAATTTGAAGATCATTCAATAGATATTAATGCTTTAGAATTAAAAATAGACCAATCACTTCAAGAACAGAATAGCTATTATAATGATTTAATTTCAGGGCAAGTTTTAAGGCCATTAAAAATAACTAAAGTCCAAAAAAATGGTTTTCAGGACTATATGAAATCTATTGGAAAATTAGGCGGTCAAAACAAACTACCGCGCTTGTCAAATGACAGAAAAATAGTCGATAGATTGGAACAATTAGGATTGACTAAATAATAGTATATTTGGGCACTAAATTTTTTCTATGAGTAATAAAAAACATCATGCTAGAACGAGAGCTCAAGAAAGCTCAAATGCTATTGAAAGAATGTACATTACCATGCGGCACTTATTTAACAGAGGGTTTTACAAACCAATGGGTGTTTCTGGAGAAACTCTACGTGAGGCATTATTATTGTTACGGCCAGAAATTTATGGTTCTATTGCTGATGATAAAGCAGAATTAGAAGGACTTTTGTATGTTATTGATAGACTACCTCAAGGTATTGAAGAATGCACATTTATAAACCTTACTAGTGATGAAGGTTACGCCAATTCACATTTTAAAGCTATTATTCCGCCTAAAAGACGCCGAAACTGTTACCGCATTGATGACGAGCAAATGAACATTGAGATCACTAGAGGGCGTTCAGAAATTTATGATATTCTTACACATCTAACGTTTATGTTTATTGAATCACATAAAATAAGTAAGCGAGTTATTATAGATGAAAACGGAAATACAACAAGAGATTGGATTAAACTTGAAAAAGCCGTTTTATCTAAAAACAAACTCTCTCAAAATGAACGTGAAATAGCCATAACTCATACTGCTAACATACTTGGCAGAACATTTAACGAATTGAGTCAAGTTTACAACCAATTTAGCACCAAGGATCAACCAGAAAGACTTCTGCATATAGTCTATTGGTTAGGAAAATTAGCCATAGAAGAAGTTGTAAATAACAACAAGCGTACAGTAACTTTTAGTCCGGTTTTAAGAGAAAGATTAGGACACCACATACATGGGGAAATTTGGGCAGACAATATTAAGAATATCCTTCTAAAGAATGAGTTAATAAACAAACCTATTCATATTATAAGTGCCAACATGCATAGTGTTATGAATACGCTGTTTTCAAATAGAGCATTAAAAACATTACAAAACAAAAAAGGTGTTTTTGGGGTTTATGAGGACTTAAGCAAAAAAGAAAATGAATCACTACGCAATAAAGTGAGTAAAGAGGCGTTGCAGAATGGAATGATTTATATTCCTGATACATCGGGAACGAATATTGATGTTCAAATTTTTGACACAAACAAAATAGATGTTTCAACTTTGGATTTAGGTGTTAATAAATTAAATGATAATTCTGACAAACCTGTAATTTTGGTTATGGACTACGCTTTTGGCGAACAAGCTTACGAAACTATTGATGAACTCCTTAAACCAATAAAAAGTGACGAGAAAAACGTACACCTTAATGTGTCATCAATCTCAATAATGGGAAAAGCTGGAATTTTGGAAGGTGGAAAAGGAGATATTATGATTCCTTCTGCGCATATTTTTGAAGGAACTGCTGATAATTACCCTTTTACAAACGAGTTAAGTAAGTCCGATTTAGAAGGAGACAACGTAAATGTTTTTGAAGGCGCCATGATAACTGTGCTTGGAACATCTTTACAGAATAAAGACATTTTAAAATTCTTTTTCAATTCTACATGGAATGTTATTGGTTTGGAAATGGAAGGAGCGCATTATCAAAAAGCTATACAAGCCGCTTCAAAAATAAGAAAAACTATTAATCCAGACGTTAAAGTACGCTACGCTTACTACGCCAGTGACAACCCTTTAGAGACAGGTAGTACTTTGGCTTCAGGAGGATTGGGAACTTCAGGTGTAAAACCAACCTATTTAATAACAAGAAAAATATTACAACAAATATTTAATAACTAACAGTAGATATGAGCAGTCAACCACAACAGCCTCAAAACACAAATGACGAAGTAGATTTAGGGCAATTATTTAGACTTATAGGTGATGTATTCAATAGATTTATAAATTTCATTGGTTCTATATTTAAAGCAATTTTTTCAGTTTTTATTTATGGGCTAAAAGCGATTGTTGTAAACTTCAAGATTATTGTCATTAGCTTGATTGTAGCAGGTCTTTTAGGTTATGGTTTACAAAAGCTCAAACCAAACACCTATGAGTCAACTATGTTGGTAAAAACATATTACGATTCAAAGTATCAACTAGTTGATAATATTAATTACTATAATTCATTAGTAGCCGAAGAAGACTATACAACACTTTCAGAAATATTTGAAGTTAATGAAGATGTTTTGAACAGTATAGTTAGCTTTGAAATTGATCGAGGACCCGAAACAGAAAATGATCAAGTAAAAGAGTATAACAAATTTCTTAAGTCATTAGATTCTGTGGCTGTGAAAGATGAAATTACGTTGCAAGAATTTATTGATAATAGAAGTGAATATTATGGAGACTTCTTTTCCATTACTGTTACTTCATTACAAAAAGATATTTTTCCAAAATTGAATACAGGGTTGGAGAACTCATTTACAAATCTTTATTCGTTAAAGAAAAAACAGAAAAGTGACTCTCTTATTGGGATTCAAAAGAAAAACATATTGGATCAGTTAAACCAAGTTGATTCCTTACAACAGGTATATATCAAAGTTCTAGCGGATGAATCTCAAGCTAAAAAGTCAGAAATTAGTTTAGGTGATGGTGGATTTACATTAAGCAGTGATAAATCAAACACCAAGGAATATGAGTTACTGAACAAAGAAATTGAATTAAGAAATCAATTAAAAAGCTTGGAAGAACGAAAAGTAAATGAAGATGTGTTTTTTGAGGTTATTTCAAGTTTCCAAAAAGTTGGAAAGAAAACATCTAAATGGTACACAAATTATCTTTTGGTATTTCCTGTTTTAATATTTTTCATTTTATGTGGTATTTACCTAACCAAAAAACTAGTTAGATACGTAGTTCAATATGAAGCATAAAAAATCAATTTTAATTACAGGTGGCGCAGGTTTTATTGGTTCTCATGTGGTGCGTTTATTTGTAAACAAATATCCTGATTATCACATTTTCAATTTAGATTTGCTAACTTATGCAGGCAACCTTGAAAACCTACAAGATGTTGAAAAAAGCTCAAATTATTCTTTTTTAAAGGCCGATATCACCAATGAACCTGAAATCAATAAACTTTTTGATTTATATAGGTTTGAAGGGGTTATTCATCTAGCTGCTGAATCGCATGTAGATCGATCCATTTCTGATCCATTAGCATTTGTAAAAACCAATGTTATGGGTACCATGGTGCTTTTGAATGCATTCAAAAAAATTTGGGAGGGAGATTTTAACGGAAAGCGTTTTTATCATATTAGTACCGATGAAGTTTATGGGACTTTAGGTGATACAGGATTATTTTCTGAAACGACACCATACGATCCTAATTCACCATATTCGGCTTCAAAAGCTAGTTCTGATCATTTTGTAAGAGCTTATGGTGAAACATATAAATTACCTTATATAATTTCAAATTGCTCTAATAATTATGGTGAGAATCAGTTTCCTGAAAAACTAATACCTTTATTTATTAATAACATATTGGAAAACAAAATGCTTCCTGTTTACGGCGACGGCAATTATACAAGAGATTGGCTCTACGTTAAGGATCATGCAGAAGCAATTGATTTAGTTTTTCATAAAGGCAAGAATACAGCAACTTACAATATTGGAGGATTTAATGAATGGAAAAATATTGATTTAGTAAAATTGTTATGCCAACAAATGGATGTAAAATTAAGTAAACCTAAAGGGACATCTGAAAAACTCATAACTTTTGTTAAAGATAGACCAGGTCATGATTTACGTTATGCAATTGATGCTTCTAAAATAAGCCAAGAACTCGGTTGGAAGCCTTCCGTCACTTTTGAAGAAGGGCTGTCTAAAACAATAGACTGGTATTTAAACAATAAGGACTGGCTAGAGAATGTAACATCAGGTGCTTATCAAACATATTACGAAAAGCAATACAAATAATGAAAGGAATAATTTTAGCAGGAGGATCAGGAACTAGGCTTCATCCATTAACACTATCAATAAGTAAGCAACTCATGCCTATTTATGATAAACCAATGATTTATTATCCGCTTTCAACTCTTTTGTATGCTGGAATTAAAGAAATACTGATAATTTCTACCCCAAAAGATTTACCATTATTTGAAGATTTGTTGGGAGATGGTCAAAAATATGGATGCAACTTTAGTTACGCAACTCAAGAAAAGCCTAATGGATTGGCTGAAGCATTCCTAATTGGAGCCGATTTTATAGGTGCTGATAAAGTAGCTTTGATTCTGGGAGATAATATTTTTTACGGAACAGGTCTGGCAAAATTATTACAAAGTAACAATGATCCGGACGGAGGCATTATTTATGCTTATCGTGTACATGACCCTGAACGTTATGGTGTAGTTGAGTTTGATAAAGAGGGTCAAGCCATTTCAATAGAAGAGAAGCCAGAAAACCCAAAGTCAAATTATGCTGTTCCCGGTATTTATTTCTACGATAATTCAGTAATTGATATAGCCAAAAACATCAAACCAAGTCATAGAGGAGAATTGGAAATAACAGATATAAACAAGGCCTATTTAAGTCAAGGGAAATTAAGTGTAAGTATTCTAGATCGCGGAACCGCTTGGTTGGATACTGGAACATTTCAATCTCTAATGCAAGCCTCACAGTTCATAGAGGTGATTGAAGAAAGACAAGGGTTAAAAATTGGTTCAATTGAAGCCGCAGCTTTTGAAATGGGTTTTATAAATCGTGATGCATTTAAAGAATTAGCCAAACCCTTGTTAAAAAGTGGTTATGGTAATAATCTATTAGGTTTGCTAGATAGAGAATGAAAGTAATCAAAACAAAATTAGAAGGCTGTTTAATTTTTGAACCCGATGTCTTTTGTGATTCAAGAGGCTATTTTTTTGAAAGTTTTAATCAAGATAAATTTAACAAATTAACCAATCTTGATGTGAAATTTGTTCAAGATAATGAATCATTTTCCACTAAAGGTGTATTAAGAGGTCTTCACTATCAAATCGGGGAATTTGCTCAAGCAAAATTAGTACGAGTTATTAGCGGAAGAATTTTGGATGTCGTGGTAGATTTAAGAGAGAATTCTTCAACCTGTGGAAAATATTTAGCAACAGAGTTGTCAAGTGAAAACAAAAGGCAAATGTTTATACCTAGGGGTTTTGCACACGGATTTATTGTGCTAAGTGATACAGCTATTTTTTCATATAAATGTGATAATTATTATAATAAGCCTGCTGAAAGAGGTATCTTATTCAATGATAAAAAATTGAATATAAACTGGCAATTACCTCATAAAGACCTCATTATTTCAGAAAAAGATTTAGCTTTACCAAAATTGGAAAATGCTGAATTTTAAGGAGTATTCGATTCAAAATCTAAACAAATCAGATGAAAACAGTTTTAGTTACTGGATCACGAGGTCAGCTAGGGAAGTCTATTTTAGATATAGTAAAAAAGCACTCTCAATACCATTTCATTTTCACAAATCAACCTCAAGTAGATGTTACCAATTATAAAAGCATCAAAAGTATATTTGACAAGAACAAAATAGACTGGTGCATTAATTGTGCCGCTTATACCAAAGTCGATTTAGCCGAATCTGAACCAGAAATAGCTTTTTTAATTAATGAAGAAGGCTCCAAAAATTTAGCAAATATTTGTAAAGAAAATAATACAAAACTTATCCATATTTCAACAGATTTTGTTTTTGATGGTGCTAGTAAAACACCTTATTTAGAAAGCAGTATTACTAACCCTATTAATACTTATGGGCTTTCAAAACTACAAGGAGAACTAGAAATTGAGAAAGCACTTAAAGAATATTATATCATAAGGACAAGCTGGCTTTATTCTGAATATGGTAAGAACTTTTTAAGAACCATGTTACGTTTGTCTAAAAACAATAATGAATTAAAAGTAGTCAACGATCAAAATGGTTCACCTACTTATGCAGGTGATTTAGCTGAAGTAATTCTTAAAATAATTGAAGATGATTCGGAAAATTATGGTCTTTATAATTATAGTAATAAAGGTCAAACTACCTGGTATGGGTTTGCCAAAGAAATTTTTCAACTAACAGGAGGTAATACTCAAGTTAAACCAATAGATTCAGAAGAATATAGAACGGCAGCCAAACGGCCTCAATACAGTGTTTTAAATTGTGACAAAATTGAAGAAGCCTATAAATTAGAAATACCAAACTGGAAAACAAGTTTAAAAAAAGCTATTACCAAACTATATGAATAAAAATTTAGCAATCGCGATAGAAGCCTCTTTAAAAGCAGGAAAGGTCATTATGGAGGTGTATGACACTGCTTTTAATGTGGAATTAAAGGATGATAAATCACCTTTAACTGAAGCTGATAAAAAAGCTAATGATATTATTAATTCTTATTTATTTGACACAGACATACCGATTATCAGTGAAGAAAACAAACAAACGGATTATAATGTGAGAAGTAAGTGGACAGATTGCTGGGTTGTAGATCCAGTTGATGGCACCAAAGAATTTATAAAAAGAAATGGTGAATTTACAGTAAACATTGCTTATGTCAAAAATGGCCTACCAATTTTAGGAGTAATTTATGTTCCGGCTATAAAAGTTCTTTATTTTGCTGATGTATCAAACAATTTAGCTCACAAGGCACAGCTAGAATCGCATGATGCATTAATTGATGAGGTTGTCAAAAATTCTGAAATTCTAAAACCTAAACGTACAGATTCAAACGAAGTTCATGTTGTTGGAAGCCGTTCACATATGAGTCAGGAGACTTTGGATTTTGTAGAGAATTTAAAACAATCAGGGAAATCTGTAGAAATTGTATCAAAAGGAAGCTCCTTAAAGTTTTGTTTGGTTGCTGAAGGTCAAGCAGATGTTTACCCAAGGTATGCACCAACTATGGAGTGGGACACAGCTGCAGGTCAGGCCATTTGTAATGCGGTTGGCGTTCAAGTAATTTCTCATGAAACCAATCAACCATTATTATATAACAAAGAAAATTTGTTAAACCCTTGGTTTCTTGTATCCAAATAATATAGTATGACGAAATACAAACAAGAATCTCATGCTAGAAGCCTTTTAAAAGGTATTTCTTGGCGAATAGTTGCAACTTCAGATACTATTCTGGTGGTTCTTTTGGTAACCTGTCTTACTGGTAATTGTAGTATAGATCATGCCATAAAAATTGGTGCTGCTGAATTTCTAATCAAATTTATTATTTATTACTTTCATGAACGATTATGGCAATTTGTACAACGTGATGGTGTTGTAACATCAAGAAAAACACTTTACAAAACAATATCTTGGCGTATAGTGGCTACAACTATGACATTCTTTATTTCTGGAGCAATATTAAACGCCTATGATGAAATTGCATTATATATAGCTATTACCGAATTATTTACGAAATTTGCACTGTATTATTTACACGAACGTATGTGGTTGAAATTACCGCTTGGAAAAATTCGAAATTTCTTTAAGAAAAACTAAAATTAATGAACAAAAATATTGTTCCTCACGATTATCAAATTTCAAAGGAAGATAGACAAAAATTAAAAAAGCACAATTCTTTTCTTTTGTGGTTTACAGGTCTTTCAGGATCAGGAAAATCCACAATAGCAAATGTCGTAGAACAAGAGTTATTTCGTTTAGGCATAAATACGTATTCATTAGATGGTGACAATATTAGGAAAGGTATAAATAGCGATTTAACATTTTCTCCGGAAGATAGGACTGAAAACATAAGAAGAATTGCAGAAGTAGCCAACTTACTTGTTGATGCAGGAATTGTAACCCTTGCGGCCTTTGTTTCGCCATATAAAAAAGACCGTGAGAACATTAAAAGTGTCGTTAAAGATGTTAACTTTGTTGAGATTTATGTGAACACCAGTTTAGAAGAATGTGAACGACGCGATGTAAAAGGACTTTATAAAAAAGCTCGTGCTGGTGAAATAAAAAACATGACAGGAATATCAGCTCCTTATGAGGCACCTGAAAATCCTGATATTGAGATAAATACTGAAGAAGTATCTGTTGAAACAGCAGTGAAACAGATATTAGATTATATAAGACCAAAATTACAACTCAAAAATGAGTAAGTATTATTTAAATTATCTAGACGAGTTAGAAAGCGAAGCTATTTTTGTTTTGCGCGAAGTATGGGCTCAATTTGAAAACCCTGTCATCTTGTTTTCAGGAGGCAAGGATTCTATTCTTGTGACACATTTAGCTAAAAAAGCATTTTATCCAGCAAAGATTCCTTTTCCACTTATGCATGTGGATACAGGACATAATTTCCCTGAAACCATTCAATTTAGAGATGACATCATTAAAGAATTGGGTGTTCAGTTAATAGTTGGCTCTGTGCAAGAATCAATAGATGAAGGACGGGTAGCTGAAGAACGTGGTAAAAATGCTACTAGAAATGCTTTACAAATCACAACGCTTTTAGATGCCATTGAGACCAATAAAATAGATTGCGCCATAGGAGGCGGAAGACGAGATGAAGAAAAAGCAAGGGCGAAAGAACGCTTTTTTTCACATAGAGACGATTTTGGGCAGTGGGATCCAAAAAACCAGCGTCCAGAATTATGGAACATCTTTAACGGGAAACACTTTGAAGGCGAGCATTTTAGAGCGTTTCCAATAAGTAATTGGACTGAAATGGATGTTTGGAATTATATAAAACGTGAAAATATAGCTATTCCATCTTTGTATTTTGCTCATGAACGCGAAGTGGTTTGGCGTCAAGACTCATGGATTCCAAATTCAGAGTTTCTGGTTTTAGAAGACCATGAGGAAATTGTAACTAAAAAAATTCGTTTTAGAACTTTAGGTGATATTACCATTACAGGTGGAATAGAGTCAGACGCTGATACTTTAGAAAAAATTGCCGATGAAGTCTCTGGTATGCGCCAAACTGAGCGTGGAAACAGAAGTGATGACAAACGTTCAGAGTCCGCTATGGAAGACCGTAAGCGTCAAGGATATTTTTAATCAAATTTATAAATCAATTGTCATACTGAATTCTACATTGAAGCATTGAAAGATAGTTCAGTATCTCATATAAAAAGTAGCATGTTAGATAACAATCAATTATTACGGTTTACAACAGCAGGAAGTGTTGACGATGGGAAGAGCACATTAATTGGCCGTTTACTTTACGATTCAAAATCTATTTTTGAAGACCAATTACAAGCTATTGAAAACACGAGTAAAAAGAAAGGACACAACGGAGTTGATTTAGCTCTATTTACTGACGGATTAAGAGACGAAAGGGAGCAAGGTATCACCATTGATGTGGCTTATCGTTATTTTACAACCCCAAAAAGGAAGTTTATAATTGCCGACACTCCAGGTCATATTCAATATACTAGAAATATGGTTACTGGAGCCTCAACAGCCAATGCAGCTATTATTTTGGTAGATGCTAGACATGGCGTTATTGAACAAACAAGGAGGCATTCTTTTATTGCTTCATTGCTTCAAATCCCACACGTTATAGTATGTATAAATAAAATGGATTTGGTTGATTATTCTGAAGAAGCGTACAACAAAGTCATTGAGCAATTTGAAGAATTTTCTTCTAAAATGTTGGTTAAAGATGTTCGTTTTATACCCATTAGCGCCTTATTAGGAGATAATGTGGTTAATCGCTCAAAAAACATGGATTGGTATCAAGGAGCACCATTATTACACACACTTGAAACCATGCACATTAGCAGTGATATTAACAAAGTAGATGCACGTTTTCCTGTTCAAACTGTTTTAAGACCACAGCGTGATGGTTTTATTGACTATAGAGGGTATGCAGGACGAGTTGCTAGTGGTGTATTAAGAAAAGGCGATGAGGTGACGGTTATGCCTTCTGGTTTTACTTCAAAAATTAAATCTATTGACACTCTGGAAGGCGAACATGATGAAGCCTTTGCCCCAATGTCAGTTGCAATCACATTAGAGGACGATATAGATATTAGTCGTGGTGATATGATTGTTAGATCAAATAACAAACCTGAAGCGTCACAAGACTTGGAAGTCATGCTTTGTTGGTTACACAATGATGCCGCCAAGCCAAGAGCTAAATACACTATCAAGCATACTTCCAACGAGCAAAAGGCCATGATAAAAGAAGTTATTTACAAGTATGATATTAATACACTTGAGCGTAATATGCATGATAAAGACTTAGGCATGAATGATATATCTAAAGTTAAAATTCGTACTACAAAACCGCTAATGGTTGATTCTTACAGAGAAAACAGAACAACAGGAAGTATTATACTTGTTGATGACGCAACCAATGAAACGGTTGCTGCCGGGATGATTGTTTAATTGAAAATTAAAATTACATGTTAAAAAAATCTTTTTTGTTTTTATTAATATTAGTTTCATGTAACAACAATAAAAAAGAGCAAATAGAAGGAGAAACCAGCAACGACAGTTTAGCTTTAAATAAACCCAATGAGTTAGTGGTAATTATGACTTTTAACACTAACAAACCAGATACATTCAAATTCATATTAAATAATATTTTTATTGATGAATTTCAAAAAAAAAACATTCATATTCTTGAAAAAACTATTCCTACAACTGATTATGGAAAAATAGTTGCGAAATTTGGAGCAAATAATATTTCAAATGTTCTTCAAATTAGTTTAGGTGGTAAAGAAGTTAAGGAAGTTGAAATAAAATCTATTGATATTTCATTTGCTGATAATAATCTACACATTTCTGGTAATGAAATTGACAAGTATTTTAAGTTTAACAAATTTATTTCTTTTGAAAAAAGTTCAAATAAACTAGTTACAAAAAAAATTAATGGTAAGCATGTACCTTACATGACCCTAAAGAAATCATTTATCAAAAAGTTACGAGAATAGTTTAATTTTCTCTTAATTGTTATTTATGTTAGTTAAAAGCAGCATTTTATTAATTTTTATCTTTACAATTATATCATGTACTGAAAAAGTAAACTATTATAATCTACCAACTTTTTCAAATGATGGTGTTTTAAATGCTGTAATAGAAATTCCAGCTGGAACAAATAAAAAATATGAGTTTCATAAGGAAGAAAATACCTTCAAAATAGATAAAGAAAATGGGCAGGATAGAATTATAAATTTTTTACCCTATCTGGGAAATTATGGCTTTATTCCAGCTACATTTTCAGACCCCAATAAAGGAGGTGATGGAGACGCTATAGATGTATTAGTATTATCTGAAAGTGTAAAAACAGGCTCCGTGATGGAAATAATTCCTATATCTGTTTTAAAACTGATTGATGACGGAGAGTTAGATTACAAAATTATCGCTATTCCCAAAAACATAGACCAACAAATTATTAATGCTAACAGCTATAAAGACTTAAAGGAGTATTATCCCGAAATACAACAAATCATTGAGATGTGGTTCTTAAACTACAACAAAAATGACGAGACTCAAATTCATGGATGGGGGAATGAACAAGAGGCTTTAAAAGAGATTAATAATAACCTAAAAATATGAAACGTTATTTTTTCTTCTTATTGTTAATTTCAATGGTTTCGTGTAAAGAAACAGAGCAAAAAGACTTTTCTTTTTTTATTGCAGGACACACTTATGGAGATCCTTTGAAAAAAGGAGGTAATAATGGTTTATACAAGCCATTTACTAATAAAATACCGCTTATAAACAGCCAGAACAATATGGAGTTTGGTGTTTTGCTGGGTGATGTTGTTTGGAAACCGAACAAGTGGCAACAAGCCAAAGCTGATATTTCTAAATTCAATATGCCTATTTATGTTGCAAGAGGTAATCACGATGGACCATTGGATAAGTTTGAAGCTGACTTTGGAAAATCATACAAAAGCTTTGTTTTAAATGATAATCTATTTGTGATTTTAGATCCAAATATTGATAAATGGAATATATCAAATGAACAATTGGTTTTTTTAAAAAACAGATTAAGAATTGAGGGGAAAAATGTGAAAAACATATTTATTTTTTGTCATCAGGTAATTTGGTGGTCAAAAGACAAATCCCCAATACCTAGACCTAATTCGTTGCAAAACAAAGCTGAAACTCCAAATTATTGGTCAGTGATTGAACCCATTTTAAGAGAATTAGAAAAGCCTGTATATTTGTTTGCAGGCGATGTTGGTGCATTTTCTAAAGAACGAAAGAAAAAAAATCATATAATTGAATATTCTTACCAAAATACAGATAATATTACCTATATATCATCTGGAATGGGAGGAGGCGTTCGTGATAACTTTGTTATTGTAGATGTTTCCAAAGAAGGCATAGTAAGCTTCAGGTTAATTCACTTGAACGGAAATGACATAAATTCATTAGGAAAATTAGAAGATTATACAATCTCGATTGATTAAAGCAATCGAGGATTTAAATAAAAACAAATGCTTAATTGGATTACAAATACTAACTTAAGATTTATACTGGGAATTCCTTTAATTCTTCTCGTATTGAGCCTATTGTTTTATAAAAGTAATGATTCTGAAGCAATAACTAGCGATTTTAATCCTTACTACCCCAAAGCGCCACTAGATTACGGTAACGTCTTATTTGAAAACAGGAAAAATGACTCTACTTTTTTTTCAGCAATTATTGAAAAATATGGCAGCAGAGAATTGATAGTTGCTAAAGCTTCTACACAGCGCCAAGATTTAGAGTCTGATTTTGACATACAATTACACAGTATTGACCCTAAAGCGAGTATAATTAATCTTTCAATAAACAACTCTGGGGTTATTTATAATTATAATCAAAAATCTTATTGTGTTTTTAGAAAGGCTTTGCCTTTTATTAACTTTAATACAGCTTCAATAAAGAAGAAAACCTATAATAAGTTTCAAGAAAAATGGTTTGACACAATTAGTAACTCACTTAAAGCAGTTGCTCCCCAATTAATCAATCAAAGCGCGAAACCGATTAAAAGTGTTCCTAATCCATACACTAGTTTATTTCAGAATCATTTAAATGCGTATGACATTCAATATTTACCAACATTTTATTATGTGGAAAATGATTCTTTGTTTTCTACAAGAGAAAATGTGACAAATTATTCTAAAAATAGTGGTGCAACAATTGGCCTAATCAAAAATACTAATGCTTTTTTCCAAGCTATTAATGACCATAAAAGCCTTTTAGATTTTATAGATTTTAAAGGCGAACAAAGTAAGTTGGCTATCAAGCTTTGTAATGATTTTGCTGCTTCTAAAATTAGTTTAGATAAATTTATTGCAATAGATAAGTTAGCAAACTATATGGCTTTATTTACGGTATATGCCAATAAAATTGATGACACTTTTTATTTGATTTATAATAAAGACACAAACTTACTTGAACCGTTTTTTGTTAGTTCAAGTCACTTAGGAAAGACTATTGATTATTTAGAGAAACCATTAATAAATGACCTAAAATTTCAAGAACTATATATTAAAACCCTAGAGGAACTTTCAAACCAAGACATTTTCAATAGTTTATTAAATGATATTGAAACCTTTGAAAAAGAGCTTGTTTTGATAAATAGTTATTATCCAAAGGTTATTTTTGATTTTGATATTTTAAAAATAAACCAAAGAGGCATTAACAGTAATCTTTATATAAACAAATCAATAAAACCAGAATTAGTATCAATCGATAACAAAAAAATAGAACTACTGGTTTCTAACATAAGCCACTATCCAATTCAGATTAATGGGTTGAATTATGAAAATAAATTGATAACTGAACTAAACCCTAAGCAATTATTATTAAGCGGAAATCATGATACAATACGTATTGATTTACCTCAAAGTTTTCAAAATCTATTTGTAAGCAAAAAAAATAAACAAACAGGATTTATTTTACACAAACATATTTTTGATTTAAATATTTCATATACAATACTTGGTTTAAACAACTCTTTAACATCAACAATATTACCTTATACTGAAAGAGAAACTATAGAAGACGATTTATTTAGAAACCCAAAATATATTAATAATCATAGTGATATTGTGGTTTCTAACGACACCATCTCCTTTAAAAATAAAAACGTAACCATTAGTGAACCCTTGGTTATTCCTAGTGATCACATTTTTAAAATTGAAAAAGGAACAGTTATCGATATTTTAGAAGGCGGAAAAATAATATCTCACTCACCATTAAATTTTCAAGGTACTGCTGATAATCCTATAGTTTTTGAATCCACGGATAATAAAGGCCAAGGGTTACTAATTTTAAGTGATCAAAAACAATCGATTTTAAATTATGTTGAGTTTAATAATTTAAGAAACCCGATTCATCAAAACTGGAGTGTTACAGGAGCAGTTACATTTTATGAATCGCCAGTTAAGTTAAATCATATTTCAATAAAAGGTAATAAATGTGAAGATGCGCTAAATGTTGTGAGAGCAAAATTCATAATGACTAATAGTAGTATTTCTGAAACGCAATCAGATGCATTTGATGGTGATTTTGTCAATGGAACAATAAAGAATTGTCGCTTTGATAATTTGGGTAATGATGCAATTGATGTTTCAGGGTCAGACTTAATTGTTGACAATGTTTATATAACCAATGCTGGAGACAAAGGCCTAAGCGCAGGCGAAGACAGTAGAATGACCATTATAAATGTTGAAGTTTCACAAAGCGAAATAGCGGTTGCAGGTAAAGATTTATCTATAGTCAAAATTGAAAACTTGAAAATTTATAAAACCAAATTAGCTTTTACTGCTTTTCAAAAGAAACCAGAGTTTGGACCATCAAATATTACTGTTAATATAGTTAAGATGACCGATGTTGAAACAAAATATCTTATTGAAAACACATCATCATTAATAGTTGATGGGCAAAAAATAGAATCAACAGAGAATGTTAAGGACAGAATGTACGGTGTGGAGTTTGGTAGAAGTAGTGCAGAAACCAGAAATAGCCAATAACCTATGGAAAATGTGTTTGTAAATAAATTGAAAGAGTTTCTTGGAGATAGCAATTTTTCTGCAATTGATAAAAAACATAACTTTCGTTATGAACGAAAATTTACAGTACCAGATAACTTTTCTCTTAAAACAATAGAACAGTATATAAAACAAAACAAAGCTCTTTTTAGAGAAGTTTTCCACTTGCGTCAGGTTAATAACATCTACTTTGATACTGCGGGTTACAATGACTATTTTGATAATGTACTTGGCGTTTCTAATCGAAAAAAAATTAGAATTCGATGGTATGGAGATACCTTTGGGAATATTCAAAAACCTGTTTTAGAAATTAAAATTAAAAAAGGAATTGTTGGAGATAAGTGGTCTTATAAACTTGAGTCATTTGATTTAGACAATAAGTTTACTAATCAATACATACAAGGTATATTTAGAAAATCTAATTTACCAGAACCAATTTTGGAATCAGTGAAAATGGTTGTTCCAACACTGCTTAATTCTTATTCAAGGAAATACTATTTATCTGCAGATAATAAGTATAGAACCACTTTGGATTTTAATTTATTGTATCATAGAATTGATAAACGATTTAATAATTTTAATTTAGCGCCAAAGTACGACGAAAACAAGATTATTGAATTAAAGTATGGATTAGATGATGACCAAAAAGCTAATGCGATATCAACACAATTTCCCTTTAGATTAAACAAAAACTCAAAATACGTAAACGGCGTAAACACGATTAAACATTTTCCACAATAAGCAACTAACATTATTATACAATGCAAGAACAATCTTTTTTAACCGACATTGCAAATCAATTTGGATCCGGAGAATCATCACTAATTGATTTTTTAATTAATATTTTTATTACCATCATTTTATCTTACATCATAGGATTGGTGTATTCTAAATATGGAAATTCATTATCTAACAGAAAAAAACTAACACAAACCTTCGTTCTGATAGCGGTCACGGTTATGTTGGTCATATCAATAGTAAAATCATCTCTAGCATTATCACTAGGTCTTGTAGGAGCATTATCTATTGTTAGGTTTAGAACGGCTATTAAAGAGCCTGAAGAACTAGTTTACTTTTTTGTTGCCATAGCACTAGGATTGGGAATGGGAGCCAATCAGCGTATTGTTACACTCATTGGAGCTGTAATTATCATATTCTATATTGTAATTCAAAATTATAATTCAGTTAAGAGAACTGTTCAGCAAAACTTAATCATTACGCTATCAAATACATCTGATAAAGCCCTAGATGAGAACCAAATACTGGATATACTTAAAAAGCACAGTTCCCAATTAAGCTTAAGACGATTAGACGAAGTAAATAACACAACAGAATTATCATTGAGTGTAGAGTTTACTGACTTTAATGATATAATAAATGCTAAAAATGATTTAAAGACTTTAGGAGATATTCAATTCAGTTTTATAGAAAACTATTAAATTCTTATGAAGCTAAAAACTTCAAATAGCAACAACTATTACCTTTTAGGAGGATTATTAATTTTAATAGTCCTCTTAACCTCATTGAAGAATTTTAGCAAAAAATCATCAAAATATATTTCAGCACCTGAAAATATTGAGCAAAAAACCACATTAAATTTTTTACAGCTCACGTTTAATGAAAAAAGCTACCAAAAACTAAAAAAGAAAAAAAATAAAGCATTAGAACTTGGGATTCTAGAGACTAGTGATTCTGATTATGTTCCAGCTACAGTTACCTATAACTTTAAAGAATACAGAGCCGAAGTAAGACTTAAAGGTGATTGGATAGATCACTTAAGGGGTGACAAATGGTCTTTTAGAGTGAAATTAAAGGACGACCAAACCATAATGGGAATGCGTAAATTCTCAATTCATAGACCAGGAACTCGAGGATTTATTAATGAATGGCTATACCATAGAGCCATTAAAGATGAAGATTTAATAGGGCTGCGTTATGATTTTTTAGAGAGTGCAATTCATGTTAAATTAGATAACAGTTCTAATTATATTTCAAAAGATGTTGGTATTTATGCTATTGAAGAATCGTTTGATAAAAGAACCATCGAAAGTAACAAACGTAAGGAAAGTATTATTTTGAAATTCTCTGAAGATCCATTTTGGAATAATGTAAAAATTTCAAAAAGAACTGGTAATCTTTCTGGTATTGAATGGAAAGAATTCATGGATTATAAGGTTGATTATCCTATTTCTGTATTTGGTGAAGGTAAAGTTCTTGAAAACCAAAGTATGCGAAACTATTTTAAAACAGGTAAAGCACTTTTGTTGGATTCATATAGAGGTAACAAAACACTTGATGAAGTTTTTGATATTAAAGAGTTGGCAATGCAAAATGCCATTTTAAATTTGTTTGGGGCAACTCATGGACTACCTCTTATTAATGTACGATACTATTACAACCCAATAACGAGCAAACTAGAACCCATTGCTTTTGACGGTAATTCAGGTCAATTATTGGACGAATACAAGCATGTTCCGTTTTTAGATAAATCTAAAGACACTGTTTATTTAAAAGAATTAGCTTATGCTATAAATAAGGTATATAAACCAAACTACCTCGATAATCTTTTAAATAAATATAAAAATGAACTTGCAAACTATAACTCTGTTTTAAAAAAAGAGTTTAAATGGAATCTTTTAAATATAAATCATTTAAGATCTAATCAGGCTGTTTTAAAACAAGAACTAATAAGTTTAAAAGAGCGCTTTAATTTATCTGATATTACCCTAAACATTGACTCAATAAATACATCAAATAGGATTAATCTTGAATTACCAAAAATAAATTTATGGAGAAAAAAAGATATTGATTTAAAGTCTTTATCATCTAATAAATCTATTTATAAAGTAGAGAGAAAAGATACCATAAACAATGCTTATGTTGCCATTAAAGATATCAAGTTAAAAAGCACCAAAAGAGTTGAAGTCACTGTTAGAGTTAAACCAGATGGTAAAGGAGATTTCTTTGGATTAAGAATTCAAGGGAGTTATCCAAGCCGTACAGATGCTGTTTTTAATTTGAGAAGCGGCAAGTTAAAAGGCATCAGATCTGCCCATGGTTTTTCTTCAGAAAAAGCCGAAATTAAATTATTAAATAATGGTTGGGCTGAATTAAAAATCGAGACAATAGCAAATACTCATAACATAGATTTACTTATTGGGCCTGCCTCTCAAAATAGTTGGGTTTCCCAATGGGAAAGACCATCTAGAAATATAAATGCTATCTTAATTGATGTTTCAAGTATTCAAATAAAACAAATGGATGATTCATTAACTGTACTTGGCGAAAATTGAAAAACACTTTTATGAAAAAAACCTTTTATAAAAAGAGTTTTAGCGTCCTTCTTTTAAGAATCATAGGAATTATTTTTCAATTTGCAACCTTACTTTTAATCACTAATTTCTTTCTTGATAAAACTGTTGGACAGTTTAATTATATCAATTCTGTACTAATACTGTTGAGTTCAATTTGCTTGTTAGGCATGAATGAATCCTTTATACAGTTTTCTGGAAAGTTGGAAGCAGAAAAGAATCAGGATAAAATAAAGGCACTTTATTTTAAAAAGTTGAAAATACTCATTCTATCTTTTATCTTTTTTTTAGGAATATATATTTTTTTTGCTAGGGTTCTTGAAGTCTCATTTTTTGATACCGAGAGCGTGTATTTGTTTGATAAAATTTTTATAGCATTATTTTTCTTATCGCTATCAATGCTAAATATACAAGTGATTAGGGCTTTAAGAAAATTATTCTCTTCGGAACTTTTTAGAAATGTATTTAGGTACGGATTGATATTAATTTGGATAATTACCGTTATGCTCTTCAATCTTCCTGAATATTTTATACTTGATGCATTTATTATTACATTTTCATTAATTTCAATTATTACTACAGGTTATATTTTGAATCTTACCAAGTCGCAATTAAACGCTTCTAAATTAGCATTTAGCACCAAAGAAATTATTAAGATTTCTTTCCCTATGTCATTAAGCTTTATCTCTTTACTGCTTATGCAAAGCTTTGATATCATCATGTTGGAATATTTTAAAAATATCGAACTAGTTGCTTATTATGGCGTAAGTGTTAAACTGACTTTAATCGTTGGTGTGATGTTACAAGCCATAAATTCAGTAATAGCGCCAGATATTTCAAAATTTTGGTTTCAGAATGATTTAGAAAGATTAAATAATTTAATAAAAAAGGCCATAAAATTAAACTTCATTGCAACGATACCATTGATTGTGGTAATGATTCTCTTTCATGAATATATTCTAGGTTTTTTTGGACCTAATTATTACAAATCCAAACACGCATTACTCATTTTACTTTCAGGACAAATTATTAATTCGCTATCTGGTTCTGTAGCTCTATACTTAAATATGACTGGGAGGCAGAAGATATTGTTGTACTTTTTGATTGTATCAGCTTTAGCCAATATTGTTCTAAACTTAATTCTGATACCGAAATATGGTATGGTTGGCGCTGCAATTAGTACAGCCTTTTCATTGATTCTTTGGAATTTATCAGGAGTTATATATGTTTACAAAAACGATAAAATATTACTATTTGTAAATTATAAAACATTTAAATAAATCATGCGCTATCTTCAATAGAAATTAATTTATAAAATGTATTTTCGTAATGATTTTTAATAACTCCCGTAATTTTTCGTTATTAGTAAAAGCTCTCTATAACTAGGTATATTTATTAAATAATCTATTTAGTTTGAAATAGATTTTGTTAAATGATTTTAAGACTTAAAAAAGCAAATTCAACATTTTTTATAATAGCTGCTATTGGATTATTGATAGCTGTTTTTTCTAGCTATTTTTTACCTGAAAGCTTTTTTATTGATGCTTATATAATTATTCTTGACAAGTATAATGAGATTGGCCTAGTAGGCAGCTATCCATTCTCTATGTGGTTTTATAAGCATACAGGTCTGGGATCGCTTTCATTCCCAATAGTAGCACTAATACAGTACCCTATTTTAATTTATTGTTTGTATAAAATAGGTATTCCTAAAAACTTTCATGTTGTTACGCTAAAAAACCTTTTAGTTTATCTTGCTATAATCTTAATTGCAGTTTTTATTTCTGTACCTTCAAAAGAGTTTATTACATTTATTTATATCACATGGATTGTATTGATGTACAAAAACAGAAAAAGAAAACTTAAAACAGTTTTACTGATTAGTTTTACACTATTATTTTTCTTTGCGTATTTTTTCAGACAATATTTTGCTCTTGTTGTTTTATTAGCAATATCAATGTATTTAGTAAGCTTAATAAATTTTAAGATAAAGCGCGTAACAACGATTGTTTCGGCAATAATTATAGTTATTGGTTTTTCACTTTCTTATGGTATTGTTAAAGGTAGATTCATTTCTGAAGACTCCAGGCATGCTTTTAATGAAAGACGTATTGAAAAAGATTCGAAGAACGCAAATTCAATGATTAGACCTCCTTTGGATCCTGACACTTGGTATGGAGAATCTTTTGGAATTGTTTACGGCTTTTTTTCGGTCAATTTACCTTTCAACGGCTTAAAACACTTTCGCTCACCTCAAATATTAGCATTTATCATTTGGCAAACATTTTTAATCATCATTCTTTTTTTTAGATACAAGAGGAGCATGAAAGAAGGAAGAAATGAGAATTATGAACTATGGTTATTTTATATGTTGTTTTCATATTTTGTTGTTCAAGGAGTTTTTGAGCCTGATCTAGGTTCAGCTGTTAGACATAAAATTGGAATCCTTCCTTTAATTTATTATTTATTGTATTATGAAGATTTTAGAAAGAAATTATCATGATATCAACAATGCGTTAATTTCACTTATCGCAATAACTCTTATATTCAGAAAGGTTAATACAGTATTGATATTGTTTTTTGCCATATTCAATATCCTTTATATTAACAAGCTAAACTTTAACAAGAAGAAACTTTACTTTATACTTATTATTACTTCTCCTTTATTATTAAACCTACTTTTTATTTTTAATAATGATTCTTTGTTATATGGCTTTAAGGCTACAGAAAAATATTTTAGTCTGTTAGTCTTTTCGGTAGTTATTATTGGACAGAAACGCAGGATTAATCTTGATCAATTATTCAGCTACTATTCTAAAGGAACGGCTCTGATTTTAGTTGTTTTGTTTTTTAGATATATAGTTTTATTCAATGATAATTTTTTAAAGTATTTAAGCGGCAAACATCTCTGGGAAATGGGTTACAATTTTGCTAATAGTTTTGGGGCTCACGCTCCTGCATTAAATTTACACATGGCATTTGTTTCGATAGTTAGTTTATACTTGTTGCTTAAATCAAATAAAGACAAAGGCCTTAAAAAGGCATTTCATTTAGTCACTTTTTTCATATCTTTTGGGGTTGTGCTTTATGTCAATACAAGGGTTTCTATAATAATGAGTTTAGTTGGCTTTTGTATAATATTTATATATTTTGTTAAGAACAGCACATTTATACATCTAACAGTAAAGAGATTGATTCTATATGCTGCAATAATTATCGTTGGTGCTTTTTTGTTTACTCAAGCATTTCCGTTCACTGTAAAAAAATTCACAAATGTGACATTTTCAAATATGGATATGGTCGGACGGCTAGATGAATTTGAGAACCCAGAAAAGAAAATTTTTAATTCGTTGGTTACTAGGCTCACCATATGGCAATCCGCGTACGAATTATCCAAAGAGAGTGCTTGGATTGGTTTTGGAGCTTCCGACTCTAAAACAGCGTTAAATAATTATTACAAAAAAAGCGATCAAAAATTCCTTTATAAATACAAGTTCCCAGTTCATAATCAATTTCTTGATTTTTTATTAAAATTTGGAATATTGGGATTATTAGTAGTTTTTATTTATATCTTGAGTATGGGTTTTTTGGGAATACAATTGAGGCATCCTATCCCAATAATTTTTTGTGTTCTTTTTTTCGTCTCAAATATTACTGACGATTTTTTAATTTCTTATAGTGGTATTGTATTTAGTGGATTTTGGTTCAGTATATTTGCCAACTGTTATTTGAATCATGATTCTAAACAACAATTGGAGATTTGATAAACAATAACTTGTTTAATATGCAGAAAGACTTAAAAAATAATATACCTAATTTTTTGATAGTTGGTGCGGCCAAATCTGGAACAACTACCGTAAGCTATTATTTAGAAAGACATGATGAAGTTTTTATGGCAACGCCAAAAGAGCCAAAACACTTTTCATATAACTATGCTAAATACACGGGACCGGGTGATGTGGCATTTACGCAAAAAAAAGCAACTAAAACACTTAAGGACTATTTTAAATTATTTGACAAGAGCCAAAAGTTTAAGTGTATAGGAGAAGCGAGTGTTGATAATTTATATTACCACGATAAGGTTATTCCTGATATAAAAAAGCATCTTGGGGACCCTAAAATTATTATTCTTTTAAGACACCCAGTTGACAGAGCTATATCTGCATATTCACATTTAGTGAGAGATGACAGGGAAAATTTAACTTTTGAAGAAGCACTGGAAATTGAAAACAGTAGATTGGAAAAAGGGTATGAATTTATCTGGGGATATAAACAATGTGGGTTTTACCATGACCAAGTAAAAAGTTATATAGACAGTTTTTCAAATGTAAAAATCTGTTTTTTTGAAGATTTAGTTAGCAGCCCACAAGAAACAATAAATGAAATAACTGACTTCTTAAGCATTTCAAGAATTCCAATTGATAAAGACTTGAGGCTTAATATTTCCGGAAAACCGAAAAATAAAATTATTAATTCACTTATTAGCAGAGATACAATTTTAAGAAGATCTTTGGCGAGATTAGTGGGAAAGGACCTTGCAATTAGAATTAAAAGTACTATTCAAAAAAATAATCTTGAAAAAATCGAAATTTCATCTCAATTAAAAGCAGACTTGAACGCTTGTTTTCTGGAAGACTATAAAAAACTTGAAGAATTATTGGATGAGGATTTAGCACACTGGGTCAAAAAATACTAATAAATAATTTGTAATTCTTGCTATACTATTTTCATTTTATTACTTGTTGAATTTTAATAAAACGCATTTAATTACCTATAATAGTGAGGGTTTTAATGCAATTTTTCTTTCTTTTGTGTTTTGGAACTTTTTTATAAATGAAAAGAAAAGTATTACACGTTTTACATGCTGTTGGCGGAGTTGATGTTTATTTACGATTAATAACAAAAAACTTAA
Source organism: Hanstruepera ponticola (assembly GCF_012931685.1). GTDB lineage: Bacteria > Bacteroidota > Bacteroidia > Flavobacteriales > Flavobacteriaceae > Hanstruepera > Hanstruepera ponticola. Next base: position 651,028 of record NZ_JABANC010000001.1, on the reverse strand, counting down.
ACCCAGATACTTTTGAGACAGTAATTGTTCATGGCAAAACAGATAGTCGTACAGCATATTTTGACTCACAAAACAACCAAATAAAGGAATATCAAATACCCATAGACCGTGAGATAAACCTATTCAAAGATTTGAATTCAGTATATTTATTGGTGAAAATATTAAGAAAGGAAAGACCAGACGTTATTCATTCACATAGTGCCAAAGGAGGAATTATTGCAAGATTAGCTTCAATTTTTTATAAGGTAAATGTGTTACATACGCCTCACGCTTACTCTTATTTAAGCACACAGTCAAAACTTAAAAAGCGGTTGTTTTTAACAATTGAAAGGGGATTTAAACACATTAATTCTATTTTAGTGGCAACCTCTCAATCAGAATTGGATAGAGGATTAAAAGATATAGGATACAAAAAAAGCAAAGCGAAGTTATTCAATAATTCAGTTTACCCAATTAAACAAGTACCTCCACTTTCAATAGAAAAAACTTGGCCTTCAGAATATATATGTTCAGTAGGAAGACCATCGTTTCAAAAAAACATTGAATTAATGGTTGATGTTATTTTTGAAATCAAGAAATCCAAACCAGATATTCATTTAGTTTTGTTGGGAGCTGGACTTTATTCTCCCAATTTGGAGTATATCAAAAAAAAGATAAAAGAATTAGATATAGAAAATAACATTACTATTTTGGGATGGATAGATAGAAAGGATATATTCAATATAATTCATTATTCTACTTTATATTTGACAACATCACGATATGAAGGTTTGCCCTATTCAGTAATAGAGAGTTTGGCAATGGGAAAGGCTATAGTAGCCACAAATGTTGATGGAAATAAAGATTTAGTAAAAAATAATTTTAATGGTTTTTTGATTGATAATGCAAACAAAGACCAAATTTCCCAAGCGGTCTTAAAATTAATAAATGATGATGATTTAAGGGAAAGTATGGGTGAAAATTCTCAAAAGTTCTTTGATGAAAAGTTCAACATGGAGCAAAATATAAAAATTTTAGAATCAATATACTTAAATAATTAAATATGAAAATTTCAGTAATAGGCACAGGTTATGTGGGATTGGTTACAGGAACTTGTTTAGCCGAAACCGGTAATGAAGTTCTATGTGTTGATATTGATGCCCAAAAAGTGGAGAAAATGCAACGAGGCGAAGTCCCGATTTATGAACCACATTTAGATGTCTTATTTGACAGAAATATTAAAGCAGAAAGACTTAAATTTTCCATTTCATTGGAAGAGGGCTTAAATCATGGAGATGTAATTTTTTTAGCATTACCAACTCCTGAAGATGAAGATGGATCAGCTGATTTAAAGTATATTCTTGGTGTTGCCAAAGACATAGGTCTTTTAATGACTGATTATAAGGTTATTGTGGATAAAAGCACTGTACCAGTTGGAACATCTGATAAAGTAAAAGCTGCTATTTCTGAAAACAGTAAGGTGGAATTTGATGTTGTGTCTAACCCAGAATTTTTACGTGAAGGTTTTGCTGTGGATGATTTCTTAAAACCTGAAAGGATTGTTATTGGAGCTTCTTCAGAGAAAGCCATCAAAACAATGCAAACACTCTATAAACCCTTTGTTAGGTCTGGAAACCCAATTATAGTCATGGATGAAAAATCTGCTGAATTGACTAAATATGCTGCCAATGCATTTTTGGCTACAAAAATCACATTCATGAATGAAATAGCAAATTTTTGTGACAGAGTTGGGGCTGATGTGGATAAAGTTAGAATTGGAATGGGAACTGATTCTCGAATTGGTAAGCGATTTTTATTTCCTGGAATTGGTTATGGTGGCTCATGCTTCCCTAAAGATGTAAAAGCTTTACACAAATCAGGAAAGGATTCTAATTATGATTTTAAAATACTTGATGCGGTAATAGATGTTAACCAAAAACAGAAAACCATTCTAGTACCTAGAATAAAAAAGTATTTTAATGATGGTTTAAAAGGGAAAACATTTGCTGTTTGGGGATTAGCTTTCAAACCCGAAACTGATGACATTAGAGAGGCGCCTGCGCTTTATACAATTAATGAATTGCTTAATGCTGGAGCAAATGTAATAGCTTATGATCCAGAAGCAATGCCAAATGTAAAGCGAAAGTTAGGTGATAAAATAGCATTTGCTTCTGATATGTATGATGCAACTGAAGGTGCAGACGCTTTGATAATTTGTACTGAATGGAGCATTTTTAGAACACCAAGTTTTCAGAAAATAAAGAGTAATTTAAATCAACCCGTTATTTTTGATGGAAGAAATTTATATGATTCAAAAGAATTAGTCGAGCAAAATATTGATTATTTTTCAATAGGAAGACCATAATGTTTTAGTATGAAAAGAGTTTTAATTACAGGTGCAGCAGGATTTTTAGGGTCACATTTATGTGATAGATTTTTAGATGAAGGATTCTATGTAATAGGGATGGATAATTTTATTACTGGAGATAAAAAAAACATCAATCATTTATTTGACCATTCAAATTTCAATTTTATAGATCATGACGTCACAAACCATATAGTAATAGATGGCGAATTAGATTACATACTTCACTTTGCTTCACCAGCGAGCCCAATAGACTACCTAAAGATTCCAATACAAACATTGAAAGTAGGCTCCTTGGGGACTCACAATCTATTAGGTTTGGCTAAAGCTAAAAAAGCTCGAATATTAATAGCTTCAACCTCTGAAGTTTATGGTGACCCATTAGTACATCCGCAAGACGAAAACTATTATGGTAATGTAAACACAATTGGTCCAAGAGGTGTATATGATGAAGCCAAGCGTTTCCAGGAGTCCATTACTATGGCATATCATAGGTTTCACGGTCTAGAAACTAGAATTGTCAGAATATTTAATACGTATGGTCCTAGAATGCGTCTGAATGATGGACGTGTTATTCCAGCCTTTATGGGTCAGGCATTACGAGGTGAGGATTTGACTATTTTTGGTGATGGGTCTCAAACTAGATCCTTTTGCTACGTTGATGATCAAGTAGAAGGCATTTTCAGACTAATGTTTAGTGATTATTCTTATCCTGTAAACATAGGTAATCCTAATGAGATAACTATCAAGGACTTTGCCAATGAAATAATTAAACTCACTGGTACCGCTCAAAAGGTAATATATAAAGATTTACCTAAAGATGACCCATTACAAAGGCAGCCTGATATTTCTTTAGCCAAAAAACTATTAAACTGGACACCAAAAGTTGACCGTGAGGAAGGGATGACTAAAACGTTTAACTATTTCAAAAGTTTATCAGAAGAAGAACTTAGAAAAAGCGAACACAAAGATTTTTCAAAGCATATAAAGAAGTAAATGAGCACAATTAGACACGGAAGGTATTCAATATACTTAAGGCCAATAACCTATTTATTGGATTTGGGTATTATTAACTTCTTGGCTATTTTTTATTTTTTTGAATCTATCAATCCTTACATATACTTTTCAATAATTAGTCTATCCTGGATAATACTGTCATTATTTTCAAAATTTTATGAGGTTTATAGATATACAAGGGAAATAACAATTCTTTCATTGATAATAAGGCAAATGATATTGTTTTTGTTGATAATTTTTGCCTTTTCCGGATTCTACCATGAATTGAATATAGATCATAAGACCATTATTAAATATGTACTGTCAGCTTTTGCATTAATCACAATATTTAAATTTGCCACCTACTACTTGCTGCAGAAGTATAGAACTGCATTTGGTGGAAATTACCGCGTTACAGCAATTTTAGGAAAGAATAAGCAAACGTTATCTCTGGAAAATTTTTTTAATAGTAATCCCGAATATGGTTATAAACACAAAAAAACTTTCAATGTAAGAGATCGTGAAAATTTTGATCTAGACGCTTGTTTTAGATTTTTAAAGGATGAGATGATTGATGAAATCTACTGTTCAATATCTGAATTATCCAATTCACAGTTACATAAAGTGATTGATTTTTCAGATAATAATCTTAAGATATTAAAGTTCGTTCCTGACAATAAAGATATTTATTCTAAAAAACTTAAATACGAATATTACGATTATATCCCTATTTTATCATTGAGAGATATACCTCTTGAAGATGCTGCAAATCAGTTTTTTAAACGAACATTTGATATTTTATTTTCATCGATGGTTATTATTTTTCTACTTTCTTGGTTGACACCAATCATAGCCATTCTTATTAAATTAGAATCTAGAGGGCCAGTTTTTTTTAAACAGACAAGAAATGGTTTTAATTACAAGGAGTTTGATTGTTATAAGTTCCGCTCTATGACACCAAACAAAGATGCACATCTTCATCAGGCAACAAGAGGAGATCTTCGGGTAACAAAAATTGGAAAGTTTATCAGGAAAACTAGTATAGATGAGTTGCCACAATTTTACAATGTTTTGTTTGGAGACATGTCTGTTGTTGGACCAAGACCACACATGGTTAGCCATACAAATATGTATGCCAAAAAAATTGACAAATTTATGGTAAGACATTTTGTGAAACCTGGGATTACAGGATTAGCTCAAATAAGTGGTTTTAGAGGTGAGGTAGAAACTGATAAGGATATTATAGGACGCGTAAAATATGATATTTTTTATATTGAAAATTGGTCCTTATTATTAGACTTGAAAATAATTACTAAAACCTTTATCAACACAATCAAAGGAGAGGAAAAAGCTTATTAAATAATGTTCTTTAGGCTTTTTAGTTGAATGTCAAAATTAAAATTTTCTAATGCAGTGTTCTTGATATGGTTACTTAAAGGAGGTGGAATATTTTGTGTTTTTATGATAGAGAGAACTTTTTTGAGCTCTTCATAATCACCAGATTCTGCTACCCAACCTAAACCATATTTTTTAACAATATCCTCGCCTTCACCTCCACCAAAATACAGCATAGGCAAGCCCAATTTGGCATATTCAAATATTTTTGAGGGAACAGAGCCGTAAATTCTGTTGAGTAATGGAATTATTGCTAGGTCATATTTTAAAAGTTCAACATGAAGCTGCTCTCTTGTCACTTCACCGTGATAAAAAATGGGAAGATTATTATTAGATACAAAAGCCTCAATTTTCTCTTTTTCTGCACCAGCTCCATAAATATGAAATTCCATGTTTTTGTAATCAAGTTCTTGGCATAACTTAAAAACACCTTGAGCTATTCCCAATAAACCAGCATACACCATTTTAAGTTTATTATCAGAACGAGTGTTAAGCCTAAGATTTTGAATTTTTATATCGGGATAATTTCTATATAAAAAAACCGCTTTTTTTGGATAAATTTTTAAAACATGATTTAAAATTTCTTGACTCTGCCCTAATACTAAATCTGCTTTTTTGTAATTATGATATTCTATTTTTTCTAAAATTTTATATCCTAGATTCTTTTTAAAAACACCTAGTTCAAAACCTGCAAGTGGCCATAAATCACTAACATTTAGGATTAATTTTCGCTTTTTGGATTTTAAAAAAAGCATGCAGGTAAAGGCAACTATTAATGGAGGTGATTGCACTATAACTTTATTAGGTATTTTATGCCAAAGAAAATACCAAATCAAACTAAAACTGTAAGACAGCATAGCTATTAAACGCAGTATTTTGTTTTTTGAATTACTAGCAAATATCCAAAGTCTATGGATTTCTATATTGTTTTCACTACAAGAAACACGAAGTTTTCCTTTATACTCTTTAAAAACGCGTCCAGTGGGATAATTGGGTAAAGGCGTCAACACCGAAACATTAAAACCACTTTTTTGTAAACCAGAAGCTAAATGAAATATTCTATTAGATGCTGCACCAGTTTCAGGTGGGAAATAGTTTGTGATAATTAATACCTCTTTCATTTATTACCTCTTCAAGTTAGATTCAATAATTTGCGGTTTACCAGATTTTAATGACTTGATTTTTTTTACTTCTTGAAACTGTATGTCCAAACAGTTTTTTGTTAATGTATTTAACTTGTTTTTAATTTCCACTAAAATAGATTCTTTAAATAATCTATTTTCATCTTTAATATACTCTATTCGAATACGTTCTAATTCATTCTGAATAACTTTATACTGTTTGATTTCTTGGTAATATTCCATAACACCAGTGAAACTATGTACGTTAAGTGTAATCCCTTGGGTTGTTTTAATAACATCAGTCTCTCTTCCAATTACTTTCTGTATTAATGGATAGTTGAAAGCTCTGTTTTTGGGAAATTCTTCTTCAGGGAGTTTAATAGCCAAATCCCCAAGTTTGTAACGAATTAATGGCATGGCCTTGTTAGTTAAACAAGTGACTAGAACATGACCCATTTTTCCATCAGAAACAGGCTTACCTAAATCATCAACAATTTCCAAATATACATGAGGCGACATAATATAGTAATAATCCAGATCATGTTTACAAGCCATTAATAATCCTTCAGCACAACCATAAGTGTCAACTATTTCACAAGTTTCACCAAAAGCATTTAGCATTCTTTTTTTATAATGGTCAAATAGTTTGTCACCAAAACAAATAATTCCTGCAATATCGGTTTTTATGTCTTTAGCAATAGCAGCTTTTGCCAATTGATTAACAACTGAAGGATATCCAGCAATAAAAACACGTTTTTTTCTTGAAATTTTTAATAGCGTTTCTTCAAGTTCATTTTCTGACAAACCAAAAGCTTTCACATATGTGCATTTGTAAAAAACATCTTTTAAACGTTTAAGCGCTGTACGTTTTTGTGAAATACCAAATTGTAACAAATTGTCTCCTATTTCATAACCACTCCAATTCCACCAGTGAGTTTGCAATGCACGAAGATAGAATGTGTGATTTTTGGTCATGTAAGTATAAGATTGAATTCCTGAACTACCACTACTATGATGCATATCTAGATCATCAATATCATATTCGTTAGATACTAACTCATTAGTTTTTTCTCGTAAAATAGATTTGGTTAAAATCGGGAAGGTATCTATACTTGAAACATTCTTATCTATGTAATAGGGTACATGCTTTTTAGCATAATCTAAGATTTCATCCAATCGCTGCTTTTGTAACTCATGTAAATTCTTTTCAGATAGTGAATCAAATTTTCGCCAAGCATTAATATTTTTTAAATAATGTCCACCAATTAATGTATTACCAATAGGTAGTATAATTGCATTTAGGAAGGATTTATAAAAGGACATTAAATCTTTTTTCAAAACTAATTATTTTTTAACCGTAAAAGCAATTATTTTTGCGGTAAACAACATCAACATGAATATTTTAATCCTTGGATCAGGAGGAAGAGAGCATACGTTTGCTTGGAAAATAATACAGAGCCCTTTGTGTAACAATTTATTTGTTGCTCCAGGAAATTCTGGAACAAATCAAATAGCTACGAATCTAGATATAAAAGTTACAGATTTTGAAGCAATCAAAAAAGCTGTTCTGTCACATGATATCAATATGGTAGTTGTTGGCCCTGAAGATCCACTTGTGCAAGGTATTCACGATTTCTTTTTAGCTAGTGAATCATTAAAGCACATTCCTGTAATTGGGCCTCAAAAAGCAGCGGCCGAATTGGAAGGTAGTAAGCAGTTTGCCAAAGAATTCATGATGCGTCATAATATACCTACTGCAGCTTACCAAAGTTTTAATGCGAGTAATGTTGATGAGGGTTATGACTTTCTAGAGACATTAAATCCGCCTTATGTTTTAAAAGCAGATGGTTTAGCAGCTGGTAAAGGGGTGTTAATTCTCAACGATTTAGATGAAGCCAAAGCAGAACTTAAAAGCATGTTGGTTGATGCCAAGTTTGGAAACGCAAGTTCTAAAGTTGTTATAGAGGAGTTTTTAGATGGTATAGAGTTAAGCTGTTTTGTTTTAACTGATGGCAAAAATTATAAAATTTTACCCACAGCCAAAGATTATAAACGTATTGGTGAAGGTGATACGGGATTGAATACTGGCGGCATGGGAGCAGTTTCGCCAGTTCCTTTTGCCACACCTAGTTTCTTAAACAAAATTGAAGAACGAATTGTCAAACCAACTATTAGTGGACTTCAAAAAGATAATTTACCTTACAAGGGTTTTGTATTTATTGGCTTGATAAAAGTTGGTGATGATCCAAAGGTAATTGAGTACAATGTGCGTATGGGAGACCCTGAAACAGAAGTGGTTTTACCAAGATTAAAAAACGATTTAGTCGAAATTTTCCAAGCCATTTCAAATCAAACTTTAAATGAAATTGACATTGAAATAGATGAACGTGCTGCAACTACTATAATGATGGTGTCTGGTGGTTATCCTGAAGCCTATGAAAAAGGAAAGGAAATAACAGGATTAAATAACATTCAAGACGCTATACCATTTCATGCTGGAGCAATTATTAAAGATGATAAAATAGTAACATCTGGAGGTCGTGTAATGGCAATTACTAGCTATGGCAAAACTTATGACGAAGCCATAAAAAAATCTTACCAAAACATAGAAAAATTACATTTTGATAAGATGTATTATCGTAAAGATATTGGTTTTGATTTATAGATAAGAGTGAGATGTAATGCTTTTATCTTCCTCGTTATTGTCGTTAAACGACTTTAATTGAATCATCCAATAAACAAAAGCAACGAAGCCAATTAGCATAAATATCCAAGACATAATATTTGCAGCAAACCAGTTATCCAGTTCTAATGCTCTTAATGCATCAAAAGGCGCAAATAAAACATCTACAAATAAATCTTGAATAGCGTAAAAGAAATCTTTCATTTTATAAAATTTTAAAGCTCAAGTTGAGCGTGCAAAGTATTATCAATATATTTATAGCACAAAATTACATATTTTTCAATTTATATTTTACCATTCAACACAAATATTAGTAAATAACTTAATTTACACTTTCATTAATCAATATTCAAAGCATCTATCTAACCCATGATTGCAAATTTTTTTAGTAAAACCAAACCTATCCATTTTGTGATTATTACACTGGTTTTATTTTCTGCATTTTTAATGACTGTGTTAGTTGGAACCAAAAGTGAAGTTGATTTAGTCTATGTCTTAAAGCAAGCATCATTATTTGCATTGTGTTTTTTTTCACTGTTTATTTTTGATTTTCTTACTGGAAGAAATAACCTGACTAAAAAAAACAGTTATCATTTACTCCTTTACAGTTTGTTTGTTATTTTAATACCTCAATCTTTTTTGGAGCCAAAAATTATTATTGCCAACTTATTTGTCTTGTTTGCATTGAGACGAATTATAAGTTTGCGGTCTAAAAAACAACAAAAGAAAAAGATATTTGATGCTGCATTTTGGATTACTTTGGCATCTTTTTTATGTTTTTGGGCATCTTCATTTTATATCATAATTTTTGCTGCATTGTTCATTTTCAAAATTTCTGATATCAAGAACTGGATTATACCTTTTTTAGGGATATTATCAGTACTTATCATAGGTCTATCTGTTATAATATTATTTAATTTACCTGTTATGCCTTTGGAATATTACATTCCTAAAGTAAGTTTAGATTTTAGTGCTTTAAATTCAAAACATGTTATTGTAGCTGCTACTATATTTTTCACATACTTTTTATGGTCATTAATTTTTTATTTAAGGAACCTAAAGTCAAAATCAAAAAACTACAAAGCATCATACATACTAATACTTATTACAGCTCTTGTAGCTTTAGCAATTGTTGTTTTTGCGAATGACAAATCAGAAGCTTTATTTCTTTTTTTAATTGCACCATTGTCAATTATAGTAGCAAATTACATGGAATTAATAAAAGAAAAATGGTTCAAAGAAGTCCTTATTTGGATATTAATAATAGCTCCAGCAATTACCTTATTGTTGTAATTTTTCACCAAATGCTAAATCACCAGCATCACCAAGTCCTGGAATAATATAACCTTTGTCATTAAGTTTTTCATCTACAGTTGCAATCCACAAATGGGTTTCAGAATCAAAGTGTTTAGACACAAAATCAACACCTTGTTGCGCACCTATTACACTCACTAAATGCACAGATTTTGGTGTTCCAAATGGTTTAAGGGCTTCAAATGTGGCAACCATAGATTGTCCAGTAGCCAACATGGGGTCAGCTAATATTAAGGTTTTGCCTTCAAGTGTTGGACAAGCCAAATATTCTACAATTATTTCAAAGCTTTCAGGATTATGTTTATGATGTCTGTATGCCGAAATAAAAGCATTTTCAGAAGTGTCAAAGTAATTCAATAGACCATTGTGCAGTGGTACACCAGCACGCAAAATAGAGCATAATACAATGTCATCAGAAATCAAAGACGTTTCAGCATTTCCTAAAGGTGTTTTCACTGTAGTGCTTGCAAAATGGAGCGATTGACTTAACTCATAACCTAAAATTTCACCTGTACGTTCAATGTTGCGTCTAAAGCGCATAGCGTCTTTTTGTATATCCACATCGCGCATTTCAGCAATAAACGTGTTAAGAATAGATTTTTTTTTCGATAGATTATGAATCTGCATGGCCGCTTTTGTAGTTTAAGTTGAATCGTAAAGTTAATAAATAGGTTTATATTTGCCTTTTAAAATCTAGTATCATGTTTACAGAAAAAGCGAATAAACTATTTCAAGAGGTTATTAAAACCTATCACGTTGTTAATACCGTTGACCAACCTTTTACAAATCCGTATGATAAAGACGCTAATTTAATTGAGCATTTATTATACAGAAAATGTTGGATAGATACGGTTCAATGGCATTATGAAGATATTATTCGCGATCCACAAATAGATCCTGTTGCGGCTTTAAAATTGAAACGTCAAATTGATGCTTCAAACCAAGATAGAACTGATATGGTTGAGTACATTGATAGTTATTTTTTAGAAAAATATAAAGATGTCACGCCAAAAGCAGATGCCACAATTAATACTGAAAGTCCAGCTTGGGGAATTGATAGATTATCGATTTTAGCGCTTAAAATTTATCATATGAATGAAGAAGCTACACGTACAGATGCTTCTGAAGCACATCGTGATGGTTGTCAGATAAAATTAAATGTATTGTTAGAGCAACGTGTAGATTTATCAACTGCTATTGATACCTTATTAGCTGATATCGAAAAAGGCGATAAGTATATGAAGGTTTACAAGCAAATGAAAATGTACAACGACGATGAATTGAATCCAGTTCTGCGTTCTCAAAAATAAAATTCCTGCAAAAGCAGGAATCTCATCTTAATTAAGATGTCAAAACCAAAACACATCCTAGTCATTCGTCTCTCTGCCATGGGTGATGTAGCTATGACAGTCCCTGTTTTACGAGCCTTTACAAGACAATATCCCGATGTTAAACTAACTGTTTTAACTCGGGATTTTTTTAAACCCCTTTTTCGTGATTTAAAAAATGTAACGGTTTATCCTGCCCATGTAAAAGACCAACATAAAGGCTTAAAAGGACTTTATAAACTGTCTAGAGAAATTAGACCACTAAAATGCGATGCTGTGGCCGATTTACACAAAGTTCTACGCAGCAAGGTTTTAAAACCTATGTTGGGTATTCGCAAAGTGGCTACAATTAACAAAGGCCGAAAAGAAAAAAAGCGATTAATAAAAGGCAAAGATTTCAAGCAATTGAAAACCACACATCAACGCTACGCTGATGTTTTTAATACATTGGGTTATCCTATAGATTTGAGTAACCCAACATTTCCAAAACCTACAACACTAAATGACAGCTGTTTAAAGCTTATTGGAAAACCAAACAAAAAGCGAATAGGTATTGCACCTTTTGCTGCTCACGACAGTAAAATGTATCCTTTAGAACACATGGAACGGGTAATTGAAAAGCTTTCAGAAGATTACCAAGTGCTCTTGTTTGGAGGAGGAAGTAGAGAGATACAAATTTTAAACTATTTTGAATCTGAAGATAAAGGTATTATTAACCTAGCTGGAAAATTAAGCCTTGATGAGGAACTGGATGTTATTTCTAATTTACATGTTATGCTGTCTATGGATTCTGGTAATGCGCATTTAGCCGCTATGTTTGGAATTAAAGTTATAACAATTTGGGGAGTCACCCATCCTTATGCTGGCTTTGCACCATTTAAGCAACCAGATGATTATTGTTTGCTGGCAGACAGAAATCAATACCTAAAAATTCCAACCTCTATTTATGGTAATAAATTTCCTGAAGGTTATAAAGATGCCGCTGGAAGTATTTCTGTTGAAACGATAGTAAATAAGGTGAAATCTGTCATTCCTGCGTAGGCAGGAATCTAATTTTATTTAGATATAAATTATGAAACCCCAATATTTTAGAGGATTGATACTTGTTCTAATACTTGTTTCATGCCAATCATCTTATCTTGAAAGCATCAAGAAAACAGGAACTAAAGATGATGCAAGAATAAATGCAATAAAATATTTTTCTAATACAAATAAGTTAGTTTCAAATAAGTTTTACATAGTTTATAGCTGCGATGAAGCAGAAGAATTATATTGTTTTAAGTTTTATAAAAATGAAAAATCATTATTAAAACTAACAGATTCCATTGGAGGATATCCAACAGGTTACTTTCCTAATAAATACATTGAAATCGACAACAACCTTTTCTTATGGCATGAGCCTGAAGCAAAAATAACTAAAGAAATAATTGATTTTATGAATAAATATAACGCTATTGATTCTTCACATTATAAGATTCCCGACTATTTACCAATAATAAATACAGGTGATTTCAAAAAAGAGATGCATTATTTTATTTGCAAAGACAATATTTCAATTTATGAAAAAAGGAAATCTATCTATATTGATGTGCAAGATTATCCAAAAACAAACTGTTATTCAGATTGAAGCATCTACCCTCTAAAAGCAAAGCGGTCTAACCTCTAGCGTCTTTTTTCTAGATATCATCATAATCCACAACAATCGTTGGTGTGGTAGGATGTGCTTGACACGTCAAAATCAACCCTTCTGCTACTTCGTTATCTGTTAAAATATTGTTTTGCCTCATAGTAGCTTCACCTTCTTTTACACGAGCCAAACAACTGCTACAAATACCACCTTGGCACGAATATGGTGCATCTAAATCTTCATCTAAAGCAGCTTCTAAAACGGTTTGTTTTTGCGACATTTCAAAAGTACTTTCTTCATCATCAACAATTACAGTAATGTGAGTTCTACCTTCTGGTACAGCAGTGTCATTTGAAACATCTGCAGGTTTTGCAGCTTTAAATAGCTCATAATGAATACGGTCACTTGGTGCGTCGTGTTCAGTTAAAACATCTTTTACAGTGTGAATCATGGCTTCTGGACCGCACAAATAGTAAGCATCAACATCAATATGCTTATACTTATTTTTCATCACAAAATTAACCGTACTTTTTTCTATACGGCCAAACATGGCATCAGGTTCATCGGCTTGACTAAAAATAAATTGTATTGAGAAACGGTCTTTATAGGCATGTTGTAACTCAAGCAATTCATTTAAAAACATAGTTTCTTGAGTCGATTTGTTTCCGTAAACTAAAATAACTTTACTGTGTATTTCTTCCTCTAATGCACATTTAATAATACTTAAAATAGGTGTAATGCCACTTCCAGCAGCAAAAAGCGCAATGTTTTTGGTTTTCTTATCGTTTGGCTCAAAAATAAAACGTCCTGTTGGTGTTCCTACTTCTAATGTGTCACCAGCTTTTAAGTTATTATTTGCATAAGATGAAAACGTACCATCTACAACTTCCTTAACGGCAACTTTCAATTCACCACTTTTTGGAGCTACACACAAGGAGTAATCTCTACGAACCTCATTACCATTAAGACTTGTTTTAAGCGTGATATATTGTCCAGCTTTAAATACATATAGGTCTTTTAAATGTTCTGGAACATCAAAACTAATAGTTACAGCTTTGTCGGTTTCGCGTTTAAGTTCTTTTATGATAAGTGTATGAAAATGTGACATAAATAAATTTTTGACAAAAATAACGAACCTTTGATTTCTAGACAGCTAAATAGCAAAAAATAATATAAGGATTTGCATGCATAAGAATTTTATGTATATATTTGAATATGGCAAATTCCAAACTATACAAAGGAAGTTTAACTACCATTATTTTAAAGCTTTTAAGTGAACACAACAAAATGTATGGGTACGAAATCACACAAAAAGTAAAGGCATTAACAAAAGGTGAATTGCAGATTACTGAAGGCGCTTTGTATCCGTCGTTGCATAAACTAGAATCTGAAGGTTTATTAGATGTTGAGGTTGCCAAAGTAGATAATAGGCTACGCAAATACTATAAACTTACAGAAAAAGGCACAAAAGAAACCGTAAGTAAACTTGAAGAATTGGAGCAGTACCTTGCCACGCTTCAAGCTTTGTTAAATCCTAAATTAAGTTATTAGTATGACGCTTTCGGAAGAACAAATTAAAAACTTATATGCTTTTACCAGAAAACACTTCGTTGAGTATTATGATTTACAAACCGAATTGGTGGATCATATGGCAAACGATATTGAAGCGATTTTAGAAGATGATCCAAGTTTAAGTTTTGAGCAAGCACGTGATAAAGCTTTTAAAAAATTTGGAGTATTTGGATTTATGGAAGTCGTAGAACAACGCGCAAAAGCCATGAATAAAAAATATGCGAAACTGCTATGGCACTATACTAAAGACTGGTTTAGATTGCCGCAGATTATGGCAACCATCTCTATGTGTCTTATTTTTTATACCATTTTTTCATTTGAAGTTAGTTCATTGATTTTTGTTACTGCGTTTTTATTGTTGTGTATCTTCTTAATGTACAAAGCATTTTCTATGAATCGTAAAATAAAGAAGAAGCAAAAAACCAAAGAAAAATTGTGGCTTTTAGAAGATATTATTTATAGAAACGCATCGGCTGGAGGCCTGTTTTTTGCACCTCAAGTATTTCATTTTATGTACACCGTTGATGGGTTAGAAGGTTATAAACCTTTTATTTGTGCTTTGGTTTTTACATTGATAATAATTTACACCTATGTTAGCACAGTTGTGATACCAAAAAACGCCGAAATTCATCTATTAGAGACCTATCCAGAATATAGCTTGTAACAAATGCGCTTATTTGTATACTAATGTTTACATAACTACCAAACCATGATAAAACAGTTTATTAGATTAGAGTGGAAGTCTTTTACACGTTCAGCTTCATTCAAAGTAAATCTAGCTTTAAAAATCCTGATGCTTTTAGGTGCTTTATTCGGAATATTATATTTTCTAGCTTTAGGCGTTTGGGCTTATTTCTTAATCGAAAAAAAGATAAGTCCAAATCCTTTAGGAGTAATCAATAGGTTTTTAATATTCTACCTTTTAGCCGATTTGGTAATGCGTTATTTTTTACAAAAAATGCCCATTTTAAACATTAAGCCCTTATTATATTTACCGCTTACAAAAAATCAGGTCGTGTCTTTTGGAATTAATAAAACCATACTCTCATTTTTCAATATAATTCATGCTTTCTTTTTTATACCGTTTTCAATTGTTATGTTGTTTAAGGGACATCCTTTTATAAATGTTTTAGGATGGCATGTAGCTATTTTAGGTCTTATATACTGCAATAATTTTATAAATATTTTTGTCAATAATAAAGACGTAATTTTCTATACTGTTGTTGGGATTATAATTGTATTAGGTGCATCAATTTATTATGACTTATTTGATGTAACTGTCTATACAGCTCCTGTATTTCAAGCTTTTTATGACATGCCTTATTTGGCAATTACAAGTATAATTCTGGCTTTTATATTATACAAAATGGCATTTAATTACTTTAGAAAAAACTTCTATTTAGATGCAGGATTAGCAAAAAAAGTTGACATCGCTCAAACTGATAATATGACCTGGTTAGATCGCTTTGGTAGTGTTTCAACCTTTCTTAAAAATGATATTAAACTGATTAGAAGAAACAAACGATCAAAAACAACGGTTCTCATGAGCGTGTTGTTCATTTTTTATGGATTGTTGTTTTTTACAGGTTCCATTGAAGCATATGATGGCCCATTTTGGAGGGTTTTTGCAGGAATATTTGTATCAGGTGGATTTCTTTTTAGTTTCGGGCAATTTGTGCCTAGTTGGGATAGTTCATATTATCCGTTGATGATGAGTCAAAATATTCGTTATAGGGAATATTTGGAATCAAAATGGTTTCTCATGGTCATTGCTACTATTGTCACCACGCTTTTAGCATCCTTTTACCTTTACTTTGGCTGGCAAGCCTATGCAGCTGTTGTTGTAGGCGCTATTTATAATATAGGTGTTAATTCACATATTGTGCTTTGGGGAGGTGCTTACATAAAAACACCAATAGATTTGACGTCCAACAAGAAAGCCTTTGGCGATAAAAAAGCTTTCAATGTTAAAACCCTTCTACTTACAATACCAAAATTGTTATTACCAATGGTTATTTATGCTCTAGGACATTTTCTTCATGGAGAAGTTTTAGGGTTTTTATTAGTAGCGGTATTTGGCTTAATTGGATTTATGTTTAAGAATAAAGTTTTCGAAATAATCGAAAAAATATATAAAACTGAAAAGTATAAAACTTTAGCAGCCTACAAACAAAAAAACTAATATCACGTATGATAATCACAACCAATCTTTCAAAAAAATATAATGACAATCTTGTTTTAAACATTGATAGTCTTGAAATACCTAAAGGTCAAAGTTTTGGCTTGGTTGGTAACAATGGAGCTGGTAAAACCACCTATTTTAGTCTGCTTTTAGATTTAATTCAGCCTACGACAGGGTTTATTAAAAACAATGATATTCAGGTAGACGAAAGCGAAAACTGGAAGCCTTTTACGTCAGCTTTTATTGACGAAACTTTCCTAATTGGCTATCTCACAGCTGAAGAATATTTCTACTTTATTGGCGAATTGCGAGGTCAAAACAAATCAGATGTTGATGCGTTAATAGCGCAATTTGAAGATTTCTTTCATGGTGAAATTTTAAACCAGAAAAAATATTTACGTGATTTAAGTAAAGGAAATCAAAAGAAAGCTGGAATTGTGGCAGCTCTTATTGGAAACCCTGAAGTAATTATTCTTGATGAGCCGTTTGCAAACCTTGATCCTACTACTCAAATCAGGCTTAAAGCCATTATAAAAGATTTAGCCGAAACCAAGGGGATAACGGTGTTAATATCGAGTCATGATTTACTGCATGTAACAGATGTTTGTGAAAGAATCGTAGTTTTAGAAAAAGGAGAAATAGTTAAAGATCTAAAAACCAGTACCGAAACTTTGAAGGAATTAGAGGCACATTTCTCTGGTTCTGAAGCGGTCTAAAAGTCTTTCAATTTTATAGGTTAATCAAAAAAGATGTTTATTTTTACGTTTCTGCATAATAATAGCAGGCGTTTATAGTTAATAAGAATAAACAAACCAACGTTGAAAGCATCTTTTAAAATAATAGTCACTTTTTTGGTTATTGCGATCGTTTTTTCTGGTTGTTCTAGAAAAAAGGATAGTTTCTTGAGCCGAAACTATCATGCCGTTACTGCTGAATACAATACGCTTTACAATGGTTATCTAGCTTTAGAAGAGGGTAGGAAAACAGTAAACGAATCTTATGATGATAATTATTGGGAAATACTTCCAATAGAACGCATGCAGATTTCTGAAGAGATATTACTTCCTGGTCAATCTAAAAATGAGAATTTTGAACGAGCTGAAGAAAAAGCGATTAAGGCTATTCAGAAACACGGAATGAATATCAAGGGTAAGGAGAAGAACCCTCAAATTGATGAAGCTTATCTGCTTTTGGGTAAAGCCAGATATTTTGACCAACGTTTTGTACCCGCTTTACAAGCTTTTAATTACATTCTTTACAAATATCCAGCTAGTGATAATATTAATCACGCTCGAATTTGGCGAGAAAAAACAAATATTCGCCTCGAGAACGATGAATTGGCTATCAAGAATCTTAAAACCTTAATGTACCAAGAAGAGTTGGAAGGTCAAGACTTGGCAGATGCGACATCTATGCTTGCTCAAGCATACATTAATACCAAATCACTTGATAGTGCTGTTTGGCAATTGAAAATTGCAGCTAAAGCCACCAAAAGTCATGATGAAAGAGGTCGTTACAGATTTATACAAGGGCAACTATATAACAGGCTCAACCAAAAAGACAGTGCCAATTTAGCTTTTGACAAGGTTATAGAATTAAACCGAAAAACGCCAAGGGCTTATTTAATTGCAGCTTATGTAGGTAAAGCAAGAAATTTTGATTTCACTAATGAGGATAAAGAAGCTTTGATTGAATTATTGTATGAGCTTGAAGCAAATAGAGAAAACAGACCCTTTTTAAGTAAGATATATTATCAAATTGCAGAGTATCATCTAAAAAACGCATCAGATTCTCTCGCAGTAGAGTTTTATAATAAATCTTTAAGGACAAACCCTACTGATAAGATATTGGTTTCTAAAAACTATGAAAATTTAGGAGACATCTTTTTTGATTATACCGAATACAAAATTGCCGGAGCTTATTACGATAGTACCATGCTCAATATGAGGGAAAATAGCAAACCATACAGAATCATTAAACGTAAACGTGATAATCTGGACGATGTGATTCTTTATGAAGACATGGCATTTCGTAATGATAGTATTTTGATTTTAACTAACATGTCTGAAGCCGATAGAAATGCGTACTTTTTAGAATATACAGAATCTTTAAAACTGGCAGCTCAAGAAGAAAAAGAAAAACAGGAAATAGCTGAACGTAATCAAGGTCTTGTTACGGTAAATTCAAGTAATCCTGCAGGTGTTAAGTCTGTTGGTAAAAATATTGGAGGTCCAACACCTGGAGGCGTACCAACTTTTTATTTTTACAACACATCAACAATTGCATATGGTAAAAATGAGTTTAAGAAAATTTGGGGTGATAGAGAGTTAGAGGACAATTGGCGATGGGGAAGTGAGATAAAATCATCTTCAAAAAATGAAGTCACTGATTTGGCTCAAGTAGAAACAGATAGCGAACTATTTGACCCGCAATATTATATGGATCAAATACCAACGGACCCAGTAAAAATTGACAGCATTAAAGCCGAAAGAAATTTAGCTTACTATCAATTAGGACTTATTTATAAAGAAAAATTCAAGGAGTACGATTTGTCTAAAGACAAGTTTCAAACCTTGTTAGGTTCAAGCCCAGATGAGAAACTAATCCTGCCTTCAAAATATAACTTGTATAAAATTTATGAACTACAAGGATATAATACCCAATCTGAAGGTGTGAAAAACGACATCATAAACAATTATCCAGATTCGCGTTATGCAGCTATTTTACTCAATCCGGAGTCTGCGCTTGCTGAAGATGATAGTAGTCCAGAGAATGTTTACAACAGACTATATCGAGAGCTTAAAAATCAAAATTACCAATACGTAATAGACGAAAGCAACAAGTATATATCTGTATTTGAAGGCGAAAAAATAGTGCCAAAATTTGAGCTTTTAAAAGCTAATGCAAAAGGGCGTCTATTGGGCTTTGAAGAGTATAGTAAAGCCATTGCCTATATTGCTTATAATTATGCTAACACACCCGAAGGAGCACAAGCGCAAACTATTACTGATGAACTTTTGCCTAAACTAGGCACTAAAGATTTTGTAGACAACCCAGAGGAAAAGAACTATAAACTGGTGTATTATTTTGATAATCCATCGGAAGAAACTGTTACAGATTTCACTGAAAAACTTCAAAAAGAAATAGATAAAGTAAATGTTTTTGACTTGTCCTTGTCAGTTGATTTATACGACCCAACCACAACATTTGTTGTTGTTCATGGATTAACAAGTAAAGAAGGAGCTTTGGGATATGCCGATGCTCTTACCGAAAAGAAAAAGGACAATATTGTTCACCAACATTTTGCGGCTTCATCAACCAATTACAAAATCATTCAGGTTCACAAAAATATGGATGCCTATTTAAACATTGAATAACTAATTAAATATATAAGTTATGTTTTCAGAAAATAAAAAAGATAGACCAACAAACGAAAGTACATCTAATCAAAACATAATTGCACAAGGAACTAAAGTGATAGGTGATTTAGTTAGTGATGGCGACTTTAGGATTGATGGCAATGTTGAAGGAAACTTGCGCTCACCAGGCAAAATAGTTGTTGGGAAATCAGGTTTTGTTAAAGGAACATTGGTGGGAACCGATGCTTATTTTGAAGGTAAATTTTCTGGAAAACTTACTCTTTCAGGAACCTTAACATTAAAATCAACAGCTCATATTGAAGGCGAAGTGGTTTTAGGTAAATTGGCCGTAGAGCCAGGGGCAACATTCAATGTCAATTGTACAATGAAAGGCGCTGTTAAAGAATTCAACAAAGGTGAAAGACAAACAACAACACCAGAAAAAAGAGAAGGGTCCGAAAGAACAGCTTAAAAACGTAGCCATTCTTTCCGGAATCGCTATTCAAATGGGTGTTACAATCTATTTGTTTGCACTACTGGGTAAATGGTTGGATGGCGAGTACAATCAAGGCGAAAAACTCTACACAATTATTTTAACCTTACTTGGCGTAGCAATTTCTTTTTACGTGGTTTTAAAACAAGTTAATAGAATCAAATATTAATGACGCAAAACATTCTAAAATTTTCTGGAATTTTAGCTTTATTAATGTTGGTAGTTTTTGCCATACATTTATCAGTACTCCTCTTCATTGATTTACCTTTGTTTGATAACCGAATTATTTCAGCATATATTGTAAATTTTGTTTTAGCTATTATTATTTACCTAGCAATGCTTTTATTGAAGCATAAATATCAAAGTCAGTTAGGATTTATATTTATGTTTGGAAGCTTTCTGAAATTTATAGTATTCTTCATTGTTTTTTATCCTTTTTATAAGGCTGATAATACCATAACAAAAATGGAATTTGCTGCATTTTTTGTTCCCTATGTTGTTTGCCTTATTATTGAAACTACAAGCCTTTCAAAATGGTTAAATAAGTTGGGTTAAAACCCTTAAAAATCAACCCGTAAAATAAAATAAAAAATAGTTTTTGTTTTTGAGATAAAAACCTACCTTTGCAGCGATTTTTAAGCCACTATTAGAAAGCTTGATATGCGAAGAAAAATAACTGTAAAAACAATTACCCTATTACTACTTTTAGTATCATTTGTTACTTATGGTCAAGAAGAACACGGTCATTCCGATTCTGGTAGCGATAGAAAGTCTGAAGTAAAAGCTTACATTCAGCATCACTTAAAAGACTCTTACGATTTTAATTTATTTTCTTGGACGTCAGATTCTGGCGAGGAAAAGCATTTTGGTTTTCCATTACCGGTAATTCTTTGGGATGGCGGATTGAAGGTGTTTTCATCATCTAAATTTCATCATGGTGAGTCTGTAGCAGAAGTGGATGGTAACTACTACAAAGTTTACCACAGTAAAATTTACAAAACAGATGCCGAAGGAACTATTAAATATGACGAAGAACATCACGCAACAAATGAAAAGCCTTTAGATTTTTCGATTACTAAAAACGTATTGATGATTATGATGGTATTTGCTATTATGTTCTTTATGTTTAGCCGTATGGCAAAATCTTACAAGAAAAATGGTGGTTTGCCAAAAGGAACTGGTCGTTTCTTGGAGCCAATTGTACTGTATGTTAGAGATGAAATAGCTAGACCAAATATTGGAGAAAAGCACTATAAAAGGTACATGAGTTATTTATTAACGGTGTTCTTTTTTGTGTGGATAGTAAATTTATTTGGCTTAACACCAATTGGTATGAATGTAACTAACAACATTGCAGTTACATTATGTTTAGCTTTAATCACTTACTTAATCACTACATTTTCTGGTAATAAAAATTATTGGAAGCATATTTTCTGGATGCCAGGCGTGCCAGTGCCAATGAAAATTATTTTAGCACCTATTGAATTGTTAGGAACAATTATTAAGCCTTTCGCCTTAATGATTCGTTTGTATGCTAACATTACAGCAGGTCACGTAGTATTAATGAGTATTATAGGAATGGTATTTTTATTCCAAAATTGGTTAGGAAGCGGATTATCATTTATGTTGGCGTTTGTATTAGCAATACTAGAATTATTAGTAGCAGCATTACAGGCGTATATATTTACAGTGCTTTCAGCATTATACTTCGGTATGGCTGTTGAAGAGCATGACGATCACTAGATAGTGATTATTAAATTGAATGTTTAATTTTTAATTATATATTTTATGGAAATTCCAGCAATCGTAGGAGCAGGTTTAGTAGTAATTGGAGCAGGTATCGGTATCGGAAGAATCGGTGGTTCTGCAATGGAAGCAATTGCACGTCAACCTGAAGCTACAGGTAAAATTCAAACAGCGATGCTTATTGCAGCCGCTTTAATTGAAGGTATTGGGTTTGCTGCTTTATTCGCAGTAAACTAAATCAAAACTAAAGAACAGTTGTAACGGTTGGTTATAACTGTTCTTTTAAAAAATTAAACTGAAATATTTTAGAGATAATATATTATGGAAAAATTATTTGAAGACTTTTCATTAGGGTTGTTTTTTTGGCAAGCAGTGTTATTTATAGCACTTATCTTTCTATTAAGAAAATTTGCTTGGAAGCCAATATTGGATTCAGTTAATAGTAGAGAAGAAGGTATTAGAGAAGCATTAGATTCTGCTGAAAAAGCAAAATTAGATATGCAAAACCTTCAAGCGGATAACGAAAAGCTATTAAAAGAAGCTAGATTAGAACGTGAGGCCATGTTAAAAGAAGCACGTGAAATGAAAGCTAAAATGATTGAAGACGCAAAAACTGATGCTAAAGAAGAAGCAAATAAATTAGTTGCTGCTGCACAAGCATCTATAGAAACTGAAAAGAAAGCTGCCATTGCTGAATTAAAAACGCAAGTAGCTAGCTTATCAATTGAAATTGCAGAAAAAGTGGTTCGCGAAGAATTATCTAATAAAGACAAACAAATGAAACTTGTTGAGTCTATGTTAGGTGAAGCAACTTTAAACTAAAGTATAATGGCAGGAACAAGAGCAGCAATACGATACGCGAAAGCGGTATTAAGTTTAGCAACTGATAAACAGTCTGCTGATGCTGTTAATGGCGATATGCAAGCTATTGCAAATGCCATTTCAGATAATAAAGAATTAGGCGAAGCTTTAAAAAATGAAGTAGTAAAAGCTGAAGTAAAGAAAACTATTCTTTTACAAGCTTTTCCAAACTCAAACACAATTACAAAGGAACTTTTCAATGTGCTTTTAGAAAACAAGCGCATGGAACTAGTTGAGCAAGTAGCTACTCAATATTCAAAGCTATACAATATTCAAATTGGTCAAGAAAGTGCTGTAGTAACTACAGCTATTCCAATGACTAATGATATTGAAATGAAAGTGTTGGCCAAAATTAAAGACTTAACCAATAAGGCGGTTACAGTAAAAAATGTAATTGATGAAGATATTTTAGGCGGTTTCATTTTACGTATTGGTGACGTTGAATACAATGCGAGTATTCAAAATAATTTAAACAAGTTAAAAAGAGAATTTTCTCTAAACTAAAATGAGATTAATTAAAACGTTACTTACAGTATTGATTTTGGCGGTTTCATTTAATGTGTCCGCTCAAAAAGTGAAGCTAAAGAAAGGTAATGTTTTAGTTGATGGAGAACAGTGGTTAACATATCAAGAGTGTGGTATGTTTGATGGTGTTTGTTCGCTTTATAATT
The DNA here is from genome assembly GCF_012931685.1 of Hanstruepera ponticola. Lineage (GTDB taxonomy): Bacteria > Bacteroidota > Bacteroidia > Flavobacteriales > Flavobacteriaceae > Hanstruepera > Hanstruepera ponticola. Next base: position 627,336 of record NZ_JABANC010000001.1, on the reverse strand, counting down.
CTAACGAAAGTGAAATTATTTTTATAAAGCTAGTCAAAATCCCTGGAGAAGAACCAAGAACCCAATCAAACCCTGATGGGAATCTTGTTTTTACAGAAGTGAGTTTTTTAGGAAAAGACCTAAAGTATGAAATCAAGGGAAAAACGTATAAAGGTATAATTTCAGATTTATATAAAGCCAATGTAGTTAATAATGACGGATCTTTAAATGATGAAAAGGTTAATCGATTAATTGAGAAATACGGAACGGCTTTTTCTGATAGATTAAATAATACAACAATCATTATCAACGAGAGTTCTAATAATGGTTCAGGAGTAAATATTAAAATAGGAAATTAAATTAAAGCTTAATTGTTAGGCATTAAAAGCCTAATGTATAGCATCTAAAATCTAAATAAACAAAGATGGCAGAAGTAAAACCAGCTGAAATATCAGCAATCTTAAAGCAACAACTTTCGGGTTTTGAAGCAGGAGCTTCTCTAGACGAAGTAGGAACAGTGTTAACCGTAGGTGACGGAATTGTACGTGCTTACGGATTATCTAATGCACAATATGGTGAGTTAGTAGAATTCGACGGCGGTTTAGAAGGAATTGTTCTTAACCTAGAAGAAGATAATGTTGGTATCGTATTACTAGGACACTCTAAAGAAGTAATGGAAGGTTCGACTGTAAAACGTACTAACCGTATTGCATCTATTAACGTAGGTGAGGGTATTGTTGGTCGTGTAGTAGATACATTAGGAACGCCAATTGATGGTAAAGGTCCAATAACAGGTGAAACTTTTGAAATGCCATTAGAGCGTAAAGCGCCTGGTGTAATTTATCGTGAGCCAGTAACTGAACCATTACAAACAGGTATTAAGTCTATTGACGCCATGATTCCGGTTGGTCGTGGTCAACGTGAGTTGGTAATTGGTGACCGTCAAACAGGTAAGACAACTGTTTGTATTGACACCATTATTAATCAAAAAGAGTTTTACGATGCAGGTGAGCCTGTATATTGTATATATGTTGCTGTAGGTCAAAAAGCATCTACGGTTGCAAACATTGCTAAAACACTAGAAGAAAAAGGTGCATTAGCCTATACAACTATTGTTGCAGCAAACGCATCAGATCCAGCTCCAATGCAAGTATATGCTCCAATGGCAGGTGCTGCAATTGGTGAGTATTTTAGAGATACTGGTCGTCCGGCTTTAATTATTTATGATGATTTATCTAAACAAGCGGTAGCTTACCGTGAGGTATCGTTATTATTACGTCGTCCACCAGGACGTGAGGCGTATCCTGGAGACGTTTTCTACTTACACTCACGTTTATTAGAGCGTTCAGCAAAGGTAATTAATGACGATAATATTGCTAAAGAAATGAACGATTTACCAGACAGCCTAAAGCCAATGGTAAAAGGTGGAGGTTCATTAACAGCCTTACCAATTATTGAAACACAAGCAGGTGACGTATCAGCTTATATTCCAACAAACGTAATTTCGATTACCGATGGACAAATTTTCTTGGATGGTGATTTATTTAACTCTGGTGTTCGTCCAGCGATTAACGTAGGTATTTCAGTATCACGTGTTGGTGGTAACGCACAGATTAAGTCTATGAAAAAAGTAGCAGGTACATTAAAATTAGACCAAGCGCAGTTCCGTGAATTAGAAGCGTTTGCGAAGTTTGGTTCAGATTTAGATGCAGCTACATTAAATGTAATTGAAAAAGGTAAACGTAACGTTGAAATCTTAAAGCAAGCACAAAATGATCCTTATACAGTTGAAGACCAAATTGCAATCATTTATGCAGGTTCTAAAAACTTATTAAGAGATGTGCCAGTTGAAAAGGTAAAAGAATTTGAAAGAGATTTCATTGAATTCTTAAACGCAAAACATAGAGGTATTTTAGATACTTTAAAATCAGGTAAATTAACTGATGAGGTTACAGATACGTTAATAGCTGTAGCAAAAGATTTATCAGGAAAGTTTAGAGCTTAATAAGTTTAATGTCATCCTGAACTAGTTTCAGGATCTCAAAAAGAACAGATGGCAAATTTAAAAGAAATACGTAACAGAATATCATCGGTGTCTTCTACCATGCAGATTACCAGTGCCATGAAAATGGTATCTGCTGCAAAATTAAAGAAGGCTCAAGATGCTATTACTGCTATGCGTCCTTATGCAGATAAGTTAACTGAACTTTTACAAAGCTTAAGTGCAACTTTAGATGCAGATTCTGGAAGTAAATTCTCCGAGCAACGTGAAGTAAAGAATGTACTTATCGTAGCTATAACATCTAACAGAGGATTGGCTGGAGCATTTAATTCCAATATTATAAAGGAAGTAACAAAGTTGACTTCAGAAACCTATGCTAATAAGAATGTGTCTTATTTAGTAATTGGTAAAAAAGCTAATGATGCATTGAAGAAGTCAAAGAAGGTTATTGCTAATAAAAGTGAAATTTTTGATGATTTAACATTCGATAATGTAGCAGAAATTGCTCAAATGTTGATGGATAAATTTGTTGAAGGTGAGTATGATAGAATTGAGATAGTTTACAACCGATTCAAGAATGCTGCGACACAAATTGTTACTAGAGAACAATTTTTGCCAATTGTTCCTGTTGAAGGTGAAGTAAATACAAATCTTGATTATATTTTTGAGCCATCAAAACTTGAAATCGTTGAGCAATTAATTCCAAAATCTTTAAAAACGCAGTTGTTTAAAGGTATTAGAGATTCGTTTGCTAGCGAACATGGAGCACGTATGACAGCAATGCATAAAGCAACTGATAATGCTACTGAATTAAGAGATCAATTAAAACTGACTTATAACAAAGCACGTCAAGCAGCGATTACTAACGAAATCCTTGAAATTGTTGGTGGTGCGGAAGCATTGAACAATTAGGCGAAGCGAAAGCGAAGTCAAATGTTCCAATCCAATCGGAAGCGTTAAACAATTAATTGTCATGCTGAACTTGATTGAGCATTTATAATAATATTATTAAGCCTTACTTACGAGTAAGGCTTTTTTTATGGTATTAATTTTGAAATTGTATATTTATTAATCTTAAGAAATTAAAACAAATGAAATTCAAGTTAATACCGTATGCATTGAGCTTGTTTTTTTTCACCACAAGTCTTACACAATGTTCAAGCTCTAAAACAAATAATAATCAAGGATTTGTTGAGTTTGAAACAAAACCATCCTTTGTTCTAGGGGATGTGTTTTTTCAAAAATGGATTGCAGGTGTTCAAGGTGGTGGATCAGGATATCATTTATATATGATTGTAAAAGAAAATAAAAAACATGTTGTTTTTGACAGTGCTTATTTTCGAGGATTAAAAGCAAAACTCACACCAGCAAAAATAGGATATATAGCCAGTTTTAAATCAGCTTTAAATCAAAAATCAGACATAAAAATGAGTGGTGAATTGCTAGATGAATATGGAAATATTTTTCCTCATCAACTAGAATCCAATGAATGTGTGATTAGCTATTATGAAAAAGATAAAATAAAATATTTAAAGCTTGATAGTATTATAGAAAAGCAGGCTGAATACTACCCAAGAAGACCTCCTAACGAAGAATAACTAATCTTTGGTTAGCGTTTACTAAAAACGTATTTTTAGCAGAATAAACACGAACTTTTGGCGGCATTAAAAACTCTTTTTAAACAAACAGTCATTTATGGTTTAGCAACAGTATTGCCACGAATGTTAAGCTTTCTATTAGTGCCACTTTACACTACCAAAGGCGTTTTATCTTCTGTGGCAGAATATGGTCAGGTTAATGTTATTTTTTCTTGGTTTGTCTTGTTTAATGTGGTTTTGGCTTATGGTATGGAAACAGCCTTTTTTCGATATTATAACAAAGAACAAAATAAAGACAGCGTTGTAGGTACATCTACTATTTCTTTGGTTATTTCTTCTTTCGGTTTCTTTATATTAGCGTTACTATTTCAAAGTCAGATAGCTGAATTCATTGATATTAACGTTAAATATATCAATCTTGTAATTTGGATTCTTCTACTAGATGCATTGGTCATTATTCCTTTTGCATGGTTACGTGCTACGCAGAAACCTATGCGCTATGCTGTAATTAAAATCTTGAATGTTGCAGTAAATTTGGGGCTTAATTTATTTTTCCTATTAGCGTTAAAAGATTTAGCAACAGATGATAATATTTTCGAAACAATCTATAAGCCTAATTTTGAAATCAGCTATATTTTCATAGCTAACTTAATAGCAAGTGCATTAACCCTGTTGTTAATGGCATCCTTTTATGTTAAAGTAAAGTTCACTTTTGATAAACAGTTGTGGAAACATATGATGCGTTATGCTTATCCCGTGCTCATTGCAGGCGTGGCTTTTTCCATCAATGAAACATTTGATAGGATTTTGTTAAAAGAATTATTACCAGAGAATATTGCCGAAACGCAAATAGGTATGTATTCTGCTTGCTATAAACTAGCACTGTTTATGACACTGTTTGCAACAGCTTATAGATTAGGAATTGAGCCTTTCTTTTTCAGTCATGCTAATTCAGAAAACCCACAAAAAAACTACGCCAGAATATTAGAGTTTTTTGTTGCAGTTGGTTCAGTGATATTCCTGACCGTTGTTGTTTTTGCGGATTTCATAAAACCATTTATAGTTAGAAGTGAAGATTACTGGGAAGCTATGTGGGTTGTGCCTATTATACTTTTAGCCAATTTCTGTTTAGGCATTTATCATAACTTATCGGTTTGGTACAAAATAACTGACAGAACAAAATTCGGTGCTTATATTTCGGCTATAGGCGCTATAATCACATTAGCAATTAATATTTTATTTATAAAAGCATTCAGTTATAAAGCCTCTGCAATTGCAACTTTAGCTGCTTATGCAGTTATGATGGTATTATCATACTACTATGGGAGAAAATATTACCCAATACCTTATAATATCAAGAAAATAGCATTGTATTTGTTTGTGTCAGTTATGTTTTCGTTTATAAGTTTTTATCAATTTAGAGACTATAATGTCATAGGTATTAGCCTCTTAATTGTATTTTTGGGAATTGTTAGTTATTCTGAAAAAACGATTATAAAGCAATTTTTAAAGCGTTAATACATGATAAAATTCTTCAATAAAATGCGCAAGCAACTTGTAAATGACAATCAAACAGGGCGTTATTTAAAGTATGCCATTGGCGAAATTATTTTAGTGATGATTGGTATTCTATTGGCGCTTCAAGTCAATAACTGGAACAATAATCGGCAATTAAAAAGAGAAGAATTAAAAGTGCTTAAAAGCCTTCATAAAGAGTTCAATGAAAATCTCACAAATTTTGATAGTGCCTATAGATTTCACTTAAAGCGAAAAGAAGCTATTGAAACAATGATGACTTCTAACCCAAGAGAACTATCTTTAGATAGTTTGAGAAGTTTGAATCAAATCATTAATAATAATTATACCTTTGATCCATTTCAAGGTATTTATAATTCAGTTATTAATTCAGGAAAGATTGAGTTGATTTCTAATGACTCTTTAAAAATAAAAATCGCTAGAATTCAGGATTTGTTAAATGATTATAAAGAAGAAGAAACAAATACTATGGGGTTTACCCAAAATAATCTTTACCCCTTTCAAATAGAGCGCTCTAAAATTAATTTTAATATTTCATACAATACCAAAGAAAGTTCAATAGATGAACGTTTAGAGTTTAAACAAAACCTGCTTCAAGTAATAGAGTCAGATAAATATGAAAACTTATTGGTATATGTATACGGCTATATGAGGGGCATTTTTATAGAAGGTCCAGTTTTAAGAAAAAAAATATTATCTATCATCAATTTATTAGAATCAGAAATCGAAAAAAATGAAAATAAAAATAATCAATAAATCTAATCACGCGTTACCACATTATGAAACTATTGCTTCGGCAGGAATGGACTTACGCGCGAGTATTTCAGAGCCACGAGTTTTAAAACCACTGGAACGAAGTATAGTAGGCACAGGTTTATTTATAGAATTACCAGTAGGTATTGAAGCACAAGTAAGACCAAGAAGTGGTTTAGCCGCTAAAAAAGGCATTACAGTACTTAATGCGCCAGGCACTATTGACGCTGATTATCGAGGTGAAGTTGGTGTCATTTTGGTAAATTTATCAAATGAAGACTTTACCATAGATAATGGAGAACGCATAGCTCAATTAGTAATAGCCAAACATGAACGTACTGAATGGGAAGAGGTAGAAAACTTAAGTGAAACAGCTAGAGGAGAAGGTGGGTTTGGCAGTACTGGTGTAAAATAATTCCTGCGGAGGCAGGAATCTAGTTATAAGTAAAAATGAAACTTTGGCAGGTCTATATTATGGCAAACAAACCAAAAGGGGTTTTGTATATTGGAGTAACAGATAATATTGAGGAGCGAGTAAAAGAGCATAAATTGAAAGTTTACCCCAAAGCATTCACCTCTAGATATAATTGTAATAAATTGGTTTATTTTGAAGAGTTTGAAGAAGGATTTGATGCAATAAAGAGAGAAAAACAATTCAAAAAATGGAAAAGAGATTGGAAGATAGAACTAATAGAAGAAATGAATCCAAATTGGTCAGATTTAAGTACTAATTGGAATCTGAATTTTAATACATTAAGAAAGTAATAAAGAGATTTCTATTTTTATAGGAATAAAGTTTAATTAAAAAGATACCTGCTTTCGCAGGCATAAAATAATGAAAATAATAGTACCAATGGCAGGACGAGGTTCACGATTAAGACCTCATAGTTTAACAGTTCCAAAACCATTAATTCCAGTAGCAGGCGAACCCATTGTTCATAGATTGGTAAAAGACATAGCTAAAGTTATTAATCAGCCAATTGATGAGATTGCATTTGTATTAGGTGATCTTGCTTTTTTTGGCGATGACGTTGTAAGTAGTTTAAAGGCTTTAGCCGAATCGTTAGGTGCAAAACCATCTATTTACAGGCAAGACAAACCTTTAGGCACTGGACACGCTATAATGTGCGCCAAGGATTCGTTGTCTGGACCAGCTGTAATTGCATATGCTGATACGTTGATTAGAGCTGATTTCAATTTAGACCAAGAAGCAGATTCTGTAATTTGGGTAAAAAAAGTAGACCAACCAGAAGCCTATGGTGTCGTAAAGCTTAATGATAAAAACGAAATTGTTGAGCTAGTTGAAAAGCCTAAATTCTTTGTTAGTGACTTGGCGGTTATTGGTATATACTACTTTAAAGATGTTTCCGTTTTAAAAGAGGAATTACAACATGTTTTAGATAATAATATTGTAAATGGAGGTGAGTACCAAATAAATGATGGTATAAAAGGTATGATGGCTAAAGGAAAGATTTTTAAAACTGGCCAAGTTGATGAATGGATGGATTGTGGAAATAAAACGGTTACAGTTGAAACCAATGCTAAGATGCTTGGGTTTTTACAGGATGATGGTGAACAGCTTATAGCACCTTGTTTAAAAATTGAAAACTCCAAAATTGTGCAACCGTGTTATATTGGTAAGAATGTTATTTTAAAAGATTCAACAATTGGACCCTTTGTGTCAATTGGTGATAATAGTACTATCGAGTCTTCAACCGTTAAAAATAGCTTAATTCAAACCCATACAACAATTAAAAACGCTAATTTAGATGAAGCTATGATTGGTAACCATGCTATATTTGATGGCGATTTTTCAAAAATCAGTATTGGTGACTATTCCGTTTTGGAATAAATTTTGAACTGTTGTTCTGATTACAGGTAAGAACCTCATATATGAAACATAAAACCTACATTTTTTTCTTTCTTTTTGGACTATTTTTAGTTCCCCAAACTAATTTTGCCCAAATAGATTATAATAAAACCCCTGATGACGATTTAGGCGAAGTTGAAGATAACAAACAAGAATATTTCTTTGAGGCACTTAAACAAAAAGGCATTGAAAATTATGATCGTGCGGTTACCGCTCTTCTAAAATGCATTGATATTGACGATTCACAATCCGTTTTTTATTATGAACTAGGTAAAAATTATAACAAACTAAAAAACTTTGGTGAGGCAGAAGACGCATTAAAAAAAGCGGTTAAAATGGAGCCTGATAATGAATGGTACCTGGACGAACTTTATGATGTTTATGCGCAGCAAGATGATTATGACAAGGCTATAAAAACAGTAAAACAGTTAGTAAAGTATCACCCTGATTATAAGGAAGATCTTGCAACTTTATATGTTAAGACGAAGAACTATGATGAAGCGTTAAAAGTTTTAGATGAGATGGATGCCGAACTAGGCTTATCAATGACTAGAGATATCATAAGAAATCAAATTTATGCAGCAACAGGCAGAAAAAAGGAACAAATAGAAAACCTTGAGGAGCGTGTTGAAGACAATCCTGATGAAGAGTCTAATTACTTGGCTTTGATTTACAGGTACAGTGAAAATGGTGAAAAAGAAAAAGCTTTTGAGACTGCAAAAAAGTTATTGGAAATAAAACCCAACTCACAATTGGTACATTTGGCTTTATACAAGTTTTATCTAGACAATGAAGATGCTGATAAAGCTATAGAATCCATGAAAATTGTTTTACAAAGTTCCAGAATAAAGCCTGATGCAAAAATGATGGTATTGGCAGATTTTGTAAAGTTTGTTGCAGCTAACCCAGAATATGAAAATGACCTTGTTGAAACAACCTCTATTATTACTGAAGATAATAATGGGACGTCTTACTTGGAAGTTGCTCAATATTTTTTAAAAAAAGGCGAGAAGGATAAAGCACTTAATTATTATCAAAAAGCTCTAAAACTTGATAGTGACAATTTTGGAATTTTAAGAAATATTTTGTTGTTGCAATTAGATTTGAAAAATTTTGAAGAAGCCGAATCCGTGAGTCGGGAAACCCTTACAAAATTTCCATCGCAACCTGTTTTTTACCTAATAAATGGTGTGGCGCTTAATGAATTAAAAAAACCTAATGAAGCTCTAGAATCATTGGAAACAGGATTGGATTATATTATTGAAGACGACCAAATGGAAGCCGATTTTTATCAGCAAATGAGTGTGGCTTATACACTTTTAAACAATACTGTAAAGGCAAAAACGTTTAGTGATAAAGCTAAACAATTAGAATCCTCAAATTGACAATGAACATAAGACTTAATATAATTGCTGTGTTTGGAGTGCTTTTAGTACTTGTTTCAGGTTGTAAATCTGCTAAAACTATTACAGACGGACAAAGCAATTTAGGCTTGTCCTCAAAAGAAGTGATAAAAGCCAATGCTAAAAAATCTGCTAATTTCAAGACACTTCAATCCAAGGTAAAAGTTGTCTATACTCAAGAGAATAAGTCACAATCACATACAATTACCATGAGAATTCAAAAAGACCAAGTAATTTGGCTTAATTCAGCTTTGAACCTCATTCGTGCCAAAATCACTCCTGAAAAAGTAAGCTTTTATAATAAACTGGACAACACCTATTTTGATGGCGATTTTAGCTACTTAAGTGATTTACTAGGTACTGAATTAGATTTTAAAAAAGTTCAAAATTTATTATTGGGTGATGCTTTGTTTGAATTAGATAAGTCAACTTATAATATGTCCATTCATAACAATGCTTATTTATTTCAACCAAAAGAACAATTAAGACTCTTTGAATTATTTTATATTATAAATCCGTCACATTTTAAAATAGATTCACAGCAATTGGCACAAACAGGTGATACATCGCGATTTTTAGAAATTGACTACCTAAATTATCAAGAAGTAGATAAGCAAAGTTTGCCAGAAAACTTAAAAATTTTAGTTTTGGAAGATGGTGAAGAAACCATTATTGAGATGGCTTTTAAGTCTATAAATTTAAATGAAGATTTACGTTATCCTTTCAAAATACCCTCTGGGTTTGATAAAATAAGCCTGAACTAACTATGCGACCTTCAACCAAAATAACGCTGCTTTTTACACTGTTTTTAATGACAGTAAGCCTATGCTTTTCACAAAGCAAAAAACAGCAGGAATTGGAACAAAGGCGCAATGAGTTGCGCAATGAAATTAAACAAATAAATGACTTATTATTCAAAGACAAGAATAAAAAGAAATCGCAAACTACCTTAATAGAGGATTTAAATTATCGTGTAAGCGTGCGAAAAAATTTAATCTTGGTAACAAACCAGCAAGCTAATTTATTGACACGCGAAATTAATGATAATCAAAATAAAATTACTGAATTAAGAGATGAACTGGCAACTCTCAAAGAGAATTATGCCAAAATGATAGTCACTTCTTATAAAAGTAAAAGCGAGCAAAGCCGTGTCATGTTTTTGTTGTCCTCCACCAATTTTAAACAGGCTTATAAACGTATTCAGTATTTAAATCAATACACTAATTATCAAAAAGAACAGGGTGAAGCTATAAAAACTAAAACGGCTGAACTTCAAGAAACCAATCAGGATTTATTAAGACAAAAAGCAGATAAACAAAAGCTAATAGATGAAAATCGTGTGGCTCAAAAGGAACTTGAAAAAGAGTTGAGCCAGCAACGGGAACTCATGGCTGCAATTAATAAAAATTTGAATAATTATACGGCTCAAATTCGTGCCAAACAACGTGAAGCAGATAAAATTGATCGTGAAATTGAAAAGATTATTCGCGAAGCTATAGCAGCATCTAATAAAAAAGCTGGTAATACAACAAGTACATCAACTAGTTTTGCTCTAACTCCTGAAGCTAAAGCATTGGCTAAAGATTTTGTTTCTAACAAGGGAAAGTTATTATGGCCAGTTGAAAAAGGTGTTGTAAAATTGCGTTATGGTAAACAACCGCATCCAGTGGTTAAAACAGTTACCATTCAGAGTAATGGTGTACGTATTGCTACAGAAAAAAACGCTGATGTTCGCGCTATTTTTAATGGTGAAGTTATGCGAATAATAACTTCTAAAAACGGAAACCCAACAGTTTTAATTCAACATGGTAACTACATAACAGCTTATTCCAATATGGCAAAAATCTACGTAAAAAAAGGGGATAAAGTTTCTACAAAAGAAGTTATAGGACAAGTATTTACAAACCCTTCCAATGGAGAGACTATTTTAAACTTCTCCATTTTCAAAGAAACCAAAACAGTTAATCCAGCAGAATGGATTTATCAAATGTAGAATTTTTGTGAAGTAGGAGTTTCAAAAAACTACTCGAACAAAGCCTTCAACTCTGTAGCTTCATTAGGTTTCATTTTACCAGCTAAAACCAAACTTAATTGTTTACGTCTTAAAGCAGCCGCAAAACGTTCCTTTTCCAAGTCGGTTTCAGGCGTAATTTCTGGAACTTCAACAGGACGACCTGTTTCATCAACAGCTACAAAGGTATAAATGGCTTCATTGGCTTTGGTGCGTTGTCCAGATTCTCGGTCTTCAATCCAGACATCCAAAAACACTTCCATAGATGTTTTAAAAGCACGCGATACTTTGGCTTCAACGGTCACCACACTTCCCAATGGTACAGAACGATTAAAAGCCACATGGTTTACAGATGCGGTTACCACAATACGACGACTATGACGTCTGGCGGCAATACTGGCACAACGATCCATTCTAGCCAATAATTCACCACCAAATAAATTATTTAATGGGTTCGTCTCACTTGGCAAAACCAAGTCGGTCATGATGGTTTTAGTCTGTTCAGGTGTTTTTGCTGTCATTATCAATAAATTTAATGAGTGCAAAGGTAAGATGAAAAAAGCGTAAGATTATAGCTTTTATGTTATAATAATACTAATAATGAGTTAGTCTAACTCCTTAACCAAAAGCCAAGCATCTGAATTGTGTGTGCGCTTGATGTTTCGTAAAGCTGTTAAAGCTTCCAAACGATCTTCATAACTAGCATATACAACTTCGTGCAGACCATATTTATTAACTCCTATTTTACGCGCTTTAAACCCTTGTTCTTTTAATTGAGATACTTTTTTGTCACTATTCTCTTCAACTCTAAAAGCACCAGCAATAATGTGATAATTGCCAGATTGTTTTGTGACATTGAGTGTAACAGCAGGTAATGGATTATCTATAACAAAAGTAGCTTCTTGAATCTTGCTTTCTAATTGCTCACTTGCTTGTTCTTGTGCTAATTGATTATGTGCATTAATGTTATCTACATAATATTTTGAGGCACCCAAACCACCAACTGTTAGAGCTATAAGAGCAACAGCAGCATATTTTAAATAAGGACGTGCTTTGCGTTTTTCAGGTGTAACGGTAATTGGAATAACTTTTTCAATAGCTTCAACCGCTTCTTTGTAAACTTCTCGTGTAATGTCTTTTGAAGCAAATTGCGATAACCCGAAGGCATCTGTTAAATAATTTAGATGATATGAAGGTTCAAATAAAATTTTGCCTTCAGTGTTTAGCGACAAACTTCCAATATTATGAAAATCTATAGTTTCACCTTCAATTAAATATGATTTCAAATACTTAACCCGCTTTTGAATACGCTTTGAAGCTTCTTCAAAAGGAATCTTCTCAACATCTGCAATATAGTGTGCTAGCAAGCCGTCATTTTTTTGAATTTGCTCGTTAAATGACAGCATTTTTTTTGGTGGATAAAAGGCATGAGTCGATTCGTGAATGGTAGCAGAAACTCGACGCGTTAAAAATGAGCCGAATTCAGGAATAGTCACACATTCATAACGGTATAATAAATCGCTGATGTAAGGTTCTAATTGCATAAAAACAAAGTTAAAAAAAATTGAAAGCGAACAAAAACTGCACTTCAGTATTTATTAACATCTCAAAATTTCTTTTCTTGTAGTTTAGAAATCAATTACATATCATGACAGAAAATCAGTTATTACCCATTTTAGCCTTGCAACATGTGCCTAATATTGGTGATATTACGGCTAAAAAACTGATTAATCATTGCGGTTCAGCTGAAGCTATTTTTAAAGAAAAAAGACAAAACCTTTTAAAAATTGATGGTATTGGCAGTGTTGTAATAGGCGATTTATTTAATAAAGAACACTTTACAGCTGCTGAAACCGAATTGCAATTCATTCAGGAAAATCAGATTACTTGTTTATATTTTGCAGACACCGATTATCCTGAAAGATTAAGGCATTGTATTGATAGCCCTATTTTGATGTTTCAATCCGGAAATATTAATCTGAAAAATCAGCGTGTTATTAGCATCGTTGGAACCCGAAAAATAACCAGTAGTGGTGTAGATTTTTGCAACAAACTAGTTGAAGAACTAGCAGTTTTTAATCCAGTAATAGTTTCTGGTTTTGCTTATGGGACTGATATTACGGCGCAGAAAGCAGCATTGAAACATAATTTGCAAACTATTGGGTGTTTGGCTCATGGACTGAATCAAGTATATCCTAAAATTCATAAAAAATATGTTGCTGACATTGAAAAACATGGTGGGTTTTTTACCGATTTCTGGAGTAGTGATGCTTTTGATAGGAATAATTTTTTAAAACGAAATCGCATTATAGCAGGTTTAAGTGAAGCTACCATAGTTATAGAATCAGCTGAAAAAGGCGGTAGTTTGGTAACAGCAGATATTGCAAATTCCTATAATCGTGATGTATTTGCAGTTCCTGGTCGTGTAACTGATACGCAAAGTACGGGCTGTAACAATTTAATCAAATTTCAAAAAGCATATCTTTTATCTAACCCATTGGATATTCCGTATATGTTAAATTGGGAATTGGAATCTAAAGAAAAACCAACCATTCAAAAACAACTTTTTGTAGACCTAACTGAAGAAGAACAAGTTATTTATAATTATCTTAAAGCAGAAGAAAAGCAACAATTGGATTTAATTGCCTTAGACTGCAAAATGCCCATTTTTAAAGTAGCCGGCATTTTATTAAACATGGAATTGAAAGGTGTTGTAAGACCCTTACCCGGAAAACTGTTTGAGGTTATTTAATACCCAGCCTTTTCCCGAACACGGTTTAATACATCATTTGCCACAAGTTTGGCCTTTTCTGCTCCAACTTTTAAGGCGTCATCAATTTCATTAATATTAGCCATGTAATGATTGTATCGTTTACGTGGTTCTGCAAATTTATCAACAATCGACTCAAAAAGCGCTTGTTTGGCATGGCCATAACCATAACCACCAGCTTCGTAATTAGTTTTCATTTGAGAAACCGCATCATCAGAAGCTAGAATACTGTACAATGCAAAACAGTTACAGGTTTTCCAATCTTTAGGATCTTCCAATGGTGTGCTGTCGGTTTTTATTGACATAATTTGCTTACGCAGCTTTTTATCATCTAGAAAAATGTTAATAATATTTCCACGGCTTTTGCTCATTTTCTCGCCATCGGTTCCCGGAATAAGCATGGTGTTTTCTTGTATTTTACCTTCAGGCAACACAAAAGTTTCACCCATTTTCGCGTGAAAACGTGAGGCCACATCCCGAGTCATTTCAATATGTTGCAATTGGTCTTTACCAACAGGAATAATATTGGCATCGTACAATAAAATATCTGCAGCCATAAGCATGGGATACGTAAACAATCCAGCATTGACGTCTTCCAATCTATCAGCTTTATCCTTAAAACCATGAGCTAATGTTAATCGCTGGTAAGGAAAAAAGCAGCTTAAATACCATGATAATTCAGTTACTTGAGGAATATCACTTTGTCTGTAAAACACCGTTTTTTCAATATCCAATCCAAAAGCCAACCATGTTGCTGCTACAGAGTAAGTGTTGTGCCTTAACTCTTCAGCATTCTTTATTTGTGTAAGTGTGTGTAAATTAGCGATAAATAGAAATGAGTCGTTTTTAGGATTATTTGCCATTTCAATAGCTGGCATTATGGCACCTAAAATATTTCCTAAATGTGGTGTACCTGTACTTTGTATTCCTGTTAAAATTCTAGCCATATTCATTTCCCACTTAAACGGGAATCTTTTTAATTAAACTAAAAGCAAAGGTAATTTTTTTAGTATAATAGCTCAATTTATTTAAGTAGTTTTGAAACCTATGATTATATTCAAGTATCTATTTTGGATTTTATATCGTATTTGGTTTTATATTTTGGTTGCAATACCAATAGTGCTTCTATTACCAGTACTACTTATCTCCATTTTAAAAGAATCTTGGTATCCGTTTTTTTTCAAAATTGCAAGGGTTTGGGCTTATTTTATACTAATAGGTATGGGTTTTAGAGTTAAAATTGACCTTGATCAAAAACCTGAAAGGAATGCCAGCTATATGTATATTGCTAATCATACCTCAATGGCAGATATCATGCTTATGTTGGTGGCTTCAAAAAATCCTTTCGTGTTTGTAGGGAAAAAGGAGTTAGCAAAAATTCCGCTATTTGGATTTTTTTATAAACGTACATGTATATTAGTTGATAGAAGTTCTGAAAAAAGTAGAAAGGCTGTTTTTTTAAGAGCACAAAGAAGACTTAAACAAGGCTTAAGTATTTGTATTTTTCCTGAAGGTGGTGTGCCTGATGAATCTGTAATACTTGATGATTTTAAAGACGGTGCATTTAGATTAGCAATAAATCATCAAATACCTATTGTACCATTTGTTTTCCTTGATAACAAAAAGCGTTTTAGTTATACCTTCTTTAGTGGAAGTCCGGGTTTAATGCGAGTAAAAGGACATAAATTCATTAACACAGAAGGTTTAAAAATTGAGAATACTAAAGACTTAAACCAGAAGGCGCGATCTGTCATACTTGAAACATTACAGAATCGAACAAAATAAAAAAAAACTGCTCTTGGCACAGAGCAGTTTTTCGTTCATCATTGCTTTTTCAAAGATGTTGAAAAAACAACCAATCTAACCAACTAAAAAACTAAAATTTGTAACTAAACCCTGTATATACTCCTATGATATAAGGTCTAAAGTTACCAGATGTATTTTCAAAACCGTTTAATTGATATTTAAAGGTTGGCTCAAAATTAAACTTAAACGATTCTGTGAATTTATAATTAATACCAATACCTAAATTGGTACTGAAACTTACATTATTTATATTATTGGCTTCACCTATGTATGTGTTATATTCTTCAAATTCAGAATAGACTTCATTACCATCTAAAAAGAAAGTACTTACACCACCAATAACATTCAATCCAAAACGATTATTAACTAATTTGTATTCTAGTTCTACAGGTACTTCATAGTAGCTTAAGCGTTGGCTAATGGCAGCATTATATAATACGTCATTAATTTGTTGAACACCAAGATTATCAGCGCTAAACGCATTTAGGGATTGACTCTGAGGTGCTAAATTGATGTTCCTTAAAGGGTTTATAGGCGTGCCATTATTCCCACTAGGTGTTTCATATAAAATAACATTGTCTGTATCATAACTTAAGTTAAGAGAATTTACTCCAGATCTCACAGAAAGTTTTTTACTTAAGGCATAGCTAACATTTACACCATAACTCATGTTTACCTCACCACTTTTTGAATTGGAAACAAATTGATCATCAATATGCGATCCATTACCAAGCGAATTATAGTAAACAGGGGCAACACTAGCTGCAACTTGCCACCTGTTTACTAGTTTTTCTTCTTCTTCTTCTTTTTCATTAATGTTTTCTGCTTGAGCAATTTCTTCCTCAATAGAAGGCGATTCGCTAGTTGCAAGCGAATCACCAACTTTTTGATTTACCTCTTTTTCTTTTTCATTATGAGGTGTGTCGCCTTTCATAGCATTGAGTGCGACAGCTTCTTGAGTTTTTTCAATACCTAGTGCATTATCAACCGCTTGTTTGTCTATTTCAGCATTGGAATTAGATGGTGAAACTGTTGAATTAGCTACACTTGTGTTTGAAGAAACATTATTTTTATGTAATGGTTTATCGGTAGATTTGGAGGCATTATTATTCAAATTATCAGTAACTTGAGTTGCTTGGCTTTCAGTGTTAATAAGCGAATTGGATAATTTGGACTTTTTGTTTGAAGATTCTTTGCTTGAAGAATCATTTTTGTTATCCATTCCGTTTGAATTATCATCTAGCTTATCCGAATTTGATGTATCAGTTTGAGCAACACTAGATTCAATACTATTAGTGAAATTATCTTTGTTTAACCTTGATGATTTGGAATTAGATAAGTTTTGTTTTTCGATATTGTTATAATCAGACGGTTCTTTTTCAGACTTATTTGATTCAGCAATATCATTATTATTTGAACTAAAGTTTGATGGTGAAGAAACCATTTCGCTTTGTGACTTTGGCTTATTCTCAGTTTCGGATAAAACAACATGAGAACTACCTTGTTCACTTGTATTTTCTAATGATGCGTTGTTAGGTTCATTAATCTGATCATCATTGGCGACTTTGTTTTCAGTATTATTATTTAACGGATTATTATCCAATTCATCAATAATAGGATTATTACTATCCGCATTAGTATCAACAGTATTTGAATCGGGAGTTAGGTTATTGGACCCACCATCAAACACAAAACTTCCAATAGTAATTAATATGGCCAAAAGCGCAGCAATACTTGCTATACGCATCCAAATAGGAATTACTTTTTTTGGTTCTTCTTTTTCAAGATTTAATTCATTCTGAATTTTCCCCCAAAGTTCAGGATTTGGAGACACCTCAAAATCCTTGAGTTTCTCTTGAAAAATTCTGTCTATATGTTTTTTATCACTCATTGTTATAATGATTGCGAATTTAAACTCGCTTTATATGCTTCTATTTTTTCAACTAATAACCTTCGAGCTCTTGCCAAATTAGATTTAGAGGTACCTGAGGTAATTGATAACAATTCGGCTATTTCATTATGAGAATAACCGTCAAGTGCGTATAAATTGAAAACCAATCTATATCTATCTGGAAGTTCTTGAATAATTCCTAATAGAAATTCAACAGTCAATTCATCATCTTCAATGTCTAATTCGTCATCTTCTATTAATTCTTCATTAACTATTTCAAAAACACCTTGACCTCTATAACGCTGCAATGCAGTGTTAATAGTAATCCGTTTTAACCAACCTTCAAAAGAACCTTTATTATTATATTGACCTATTTTTTCAAAAATGGTCAAAAAAGCGTCTTGCAGATTATCTTCTGCTTCAACATAGTTTCTTGAATACTTTAAGCAAACCGAAAACAATTTACTCGAAAAGAGTTGATATAGTTCACTTTGTGCTTTAGTATCATTTTTACTACAATTTATGATGAGTTGTTTTAAACTCACATGACATGTATATTAATTAAACAATTATTTAATCTACAACAGGCACTTCAACAATCATATATTGATCTTCACCGTTTTCATCTTTACCTTGCCAAAATTTGAAAATATATAAATCTTCTGTGGTGGCTTTAAATCTAAAAGAGGCTTCAGTTAGAGCATCTATTTCAGTGCAATTATTATTCCCTTGAAAATATGTGGCAATTACCGCAACCGTTCTTTCGTTTGATTCACTTGTAAAATAAATGTCGTTAAAACCGTGACAAGAAGTAGGTCGTAAATACTCCAGATAAATATCATAGGTTTCATTACGTTCAAACTCTGTAGGGACTACTGCATTTTCTACAGGTAAAATTACAAAAGAAACTGGATCCAATCCATCATCTGTACTACATGATAATGCCAGTATAAATAACAAACAAACAGTTAATTTTTTCATGATTACATTCAAAGTTTTATATACATGTTTACTCTGTAGATGCAGAAAGTGTAAAAAGGTTGCGTCTAAAAGCAAAAAAAATCCCGAAATTTTCGGGATTTTTTTTATTTCGAGTTTTTTAAGGCCTCCCGAATTTTAGTTTCAAGCTCATCCATAAGCTCTGGATTGTCCTTTATTAGGGCTTTTACGGCATCTCGACCTTGTCCTAATTTTGTTTCGTCATAGCTAAACCATGATCCACTTTTTTTAACAATTTCAAGATCGACAGCAATATCTAAAATTTCACCTACTTTAGAAACACCTTCTCCATACATAATATCAAATTCAGCAGTTTTGAAAGGAGGTGCTACTTTATTTTTTACAACTTTAACACGTGTTTTATTTCCAGCCACGTTACCATCTGTTTCTTTTATTTGGGTAGAACGTCTAATATCTAAACGGACAGATGCGTAAAATTTAAGGGCATTACCACCAGTTGTTGTTTCAGGATTGCCAAACATGACGCCAATTTTTTCACGCAATTGATTTATGAATATAACAGTACAATTGGTTTTGCTTATAGAGGCTGTTAATTTTCTTAAGGCTTGAGACATTAATCTGGCATGTAATCCCATTTTAGAATCACCCATTTCGCCTTCTATTTCGCTTTTGGGAGTTAGTGCAGCAACAGAATCTATTACAACTATATCAATAGCTCCTGATCGTATTAAGTTATCAGCAATTTCTAATGCTTGTTCGCCATTATCTGGTTGTGAAATGATAAGGTTATCAATATCAACACCTAATTTTTCGGCATAAAATCTATCAAAGGCATGTTCTGCATCAATAAAAGCTGCAATACCACCAGCTTTTTGCGCTTCAGCAATGGCGTGTAGCGTTAATGTTGTTTTACCTGATGATTCCGGACCATAAATTTCAATAACTCTTCCTCTTGGGTAACCACCAACTCCAAGTGCAATATCCAGACCCAAAGAACCTGAAGGAATGGCATCAACATCAACTACAGCTTGGTCACTCATTTTCATGACCGTACCTTTACCATAGGCTTTATCTAGTTTATCTAAAGTAAGCTTTAAAGCTTTTAATTTTGCGTCTTTTTCACTGCTCATTTCTCGTATTTTTATGTTTTGATAGGTCAGCTAAATTACGATAAGTTTTAATTTTTTCAATATTCTGACGCAACCTTTTTACACTTTTTGCATCTACTATATAAAGTGGGGAACTTTTGCTATGAAATCAATCGTATTTTATGCGATTAATTTTGTTTGTCCTTTTTAAGAATTTAAAAATTGTACAGATGAAATTTATTAAGAAAACTTTAATTAACAACGTATTAGGCGTTTCAGTTGTTGTATTTATAAACAGCAGCTGTAAAGCCGATGGAGGTTAGCTCTTATTGTATTTTTTGATTTAGAAGAATGAAAAAATATTAATAACGAGTTAGTCTACTAAAAGCGTCCTGCAAAACAGGACGCTTTTTTTATGGTTAAACATGAAAATGAAAAATAGTTTTAAAATATGTACTTTTGCCTCAAAATAAATCTTTAACCTTAATCATTAGTATAGCATGCAACTGTACAATAACTTAAGCGCTAAAGAAAGAGCAGCGTTAATTGAAGAAGCGGGAAAAGACCGCTTAACAATCTCTTTCTATAAATACGCAAAAATCAAAAATCCTGAACTTTTTAGAAATCATATGTTCCTGGCATGGGATCAATTGGATGTTTTAGGTAGAATTTACATCGCCACCGAAGGCATAAACGCACAGCTTTCAGTTCCTGCTGAAAATTTTAATGAATTTAAGACACATCTAGATACTATTTCGTTTTTAGAAAATGTACGCTTAAATATTGCCATTGAGCACGATAATTTTGCCTTTTTAAAATTAAAGGTGAAAGTGCGTAACAAAATTGTGGCAGACGGATTAAATGATGATACGTTTGATGTGACCAATAAGGGTACTCATGTTGAAGCAGAACAATTTAATGAGTTAATTGAAGATCCTAATGTGGTTTTAGTAGATATGCGCAACCACTACGAAAGTGAAATAGGCCATTTTAAAAATGCAGTAACACCAGATGTAGATACGTTTAGAGAATCTTTAGATATTATTGAAGAAGATTTAAGAGATCATAAAGAAGATAAAAAATTAGTGATGTATTGTACTGGTGGTATTCGTTGTGAAAAAGCCAGTGCGTATTATAAGCACAAAGGATTTAAACAGGTATTTCAGTTAGAAGGAGGTATTATAAATTACACACGTCAAGTTGAAGAAAAAGGACTAGAAAATAAGTTTATTGGTAAAAATTTTGTGTTTGACGAAAGACGTTCAGAACGTATTACAGATGATGTTATAGCGCAATGTCATCAATGTGGAAAGCCAGCAGATTTACATACCAATTGTGCTAATGAGGCTTGCCACTTGTTGTTCATTCAATGTGAAGACTGTAAAACAAAAATGGAGAATTGCTGTTCAACACAATGTCAGGAAATTATTCAATTACCTTACGAAGAACAAAAAGCCTTACGTAAAGGACAAGGTAACAGCAATGATATTTTCAAGAAAGGTCGTGCTGACCATTTGCCATTTAAAAAGGATTTGCGAAATATTTTTGACGTCCTGAATAAAAAAGGCTAAATGAATATTTATAAACTTTTAAAGTTAAATAGAAAAATTAAAAGCCACAGAATTAAATTTCTGGGGCTTTTTCTACTGCATAAGTTCAATCAACGATATTTGGCTGTAAATTTCGACCCTGTGATGGCATGTAATTTGCGTTGCAAGATGTGTTATTTTACAGATGATGATTATGTAAAAACTTTAAAAGGACAATTTAAAGAAGACGAGCTTAATCAAGCGGCTAAAACCATTTTTAAACGTGCTTTAAAACTTCAAATTGGTTGTGGTACAGAGCCCACGTTATATAAAGACTTGGTGAAAGTCGTTGAATTGGGAAAAACGTACAACGTGCCTTATATCTCGATTACAACCAACGCAAATCTGTTGGATGAAGAAAAAATTGAAAAACTGCTAAAAGCAGGTTTAAATGAATTTACTATTTCGTTACATGGTGTGACCAAAGAAAGTTACGAAAGCTTCATGAAAAAAGCGAATTACGAAAAATTTCACAATGCATTTAAGGCCTTTGCTAAACTAAAATCTAAATACGATTTTAAAGTCCGTATCAATTACACGTTCAACAAAGATAATTTCTATGAATTGAAAGATTTTTTCAAGCATTTTGATGGGAATAGTTTTGATATTCTTCAAATCAGACCAATTCAAAAAATTGGTAATACCGAGTATAATGATTTTGATTTAGAAACTATTCGTGGTGATTACCCGGAAATAATAAAAAGTATAAAAGCAAGCTGTAAAGCAAACAATATTATGTTGTTGGCTTCAGACGAGATTCCAAGAAAAGACGAAACCAATCAATCCAGTTTAATTTTTGATTATACATTTTGTTACGTTTCACCACAAAAATTTTGGAAAGATGGTTTCGATTGGAAAAATGAAAGTTTTAATACTTTCTCTAAAAAAATAGGTTGGAGTAATACGCTATTTCAGAATGCCTTTAAGTCTAAACACGAGCTCAAGTCTTTATCTAACCGATTGAATTATGAAATAGAATTCAATTAAATAATAGCTTTTTAAAGTCATTATAATAATCTTATCTTTACGTTTTATTTTTAGTATTAATCCTCTTCTGAATTTACGTTCAGAATCTATATATATCTTTAATTTATGGCTTGTGGAACATGTTCAACAGGAAAAGATGGTCAGCCTAAAGGATGCAAGAATAATGGCACTTGTGGAACCGACAGTTGTAACAAATTAACAGTTTTTGATTGGTTAGCCAACATGTCATTACCTGACGGAGTAGAACCATTTAATTGGGTTGAGGTTCGATTTAAGAATGGTAGAAAACATTATTATAAGAATACCGAAAACCTAACATTAAGTATTGGTGATGTTGTTGCTACCCAAGCAGAGTACGGTCACGATGTAGGTATGGTTACCCTTACAGGAGAATTGGTTCGTGTTCAAATGAAACGCAAGAAAATATCTGAAAACGATCCTGAAACGTTTAAAATCTACAGAAAAGCAACCCAAAAAGACATTGATATTTGGTCTGAAGCTCGTGATAAAGAAGAATCTATGAAGGTCAAGGCAAGACAATTTGCTATTGATTTGAAACTTCAAATGAAAATTTCAGATATTGAATACCAAGGTGATGCTAGTAAAGCAACCTTTTATTACACGGCTGAAGAACGTGTGGATTTCAGGGAACTTATAAAATTATTCGCAAAAGAGTTTAAAACCAGAATTGAAATGCGTCAAGTAGGGTTTCGTCAAGAAGCCTCTAGACTAGGAGGTATTGGGTCTTGCGGGCGTGAATTGTGTTGTTCCACTTGGTTAACTGATTTTCGTTCTGTGAGTACATCCGCAGCCAGATATCAACAACTGTCATTAAATCCGCTAAAGCTTGCTGGTCAATGTGGAAAGTTAAAATGTTGCTTGAACTATGAGTTGGATACTTACCTCGATGCGCTTAAGAGTTTTCCTAAAACAGAAATCAAGCTTTACACTGAAAAAGGAACTGCTGTATGTCAGAAAACGGATATTTTTAAAGGACATATGTGGTATGCTTATGAAGGCGAATGGATGAATTGGCATTTGATAACTACAGACCAAGCAAATGAAATTATAGAATTAAATAAGAATAGAAAAAAGCCTGCAAGCCTTGAAGAATATGCAGCTGAACTAATCGTAGATACTAAAACTGAATATGAAAACGTTGTTGGTCAAGATAGTTTAACACGGTTTGATAGTCCAAAACACCGAAATAAACGTAAAAATAATAAGGGTAATAAAAATAAAAGACGTCGTAAACCTCAAAGCAAGAAAAACAATGCGAAGTAATTTGTTTGTAATCCTTGTGTTTTGTGGATTAATTTTCACTTCATGTGACTCTAATAGAGTTTATGATGTTTATAAATCTTTACCAAATGAATGGCATAAGGATTCAGTAGTAACGTTTAAAATTAAACCACCAGACTCAATAAAACCCTACAACTTGTTTGTAAACTTAAGAAACACCAACGATTATAAGTTTAGTAATTTGTACTTAATAGTTGAAATGAATTTTCCACATGGAAAAATAATTAAAGACACCTTGCAGTATCGTATGGCAAAACCAAATGGTGAGCTGTTAGGAACAGGTTTTACCGACGTTAAGGAAAATAAATTGTGGTATAAAGAAAGCGTAGTTTTTAATGAAACCGGAGAATATACTATTAACATTCAACATGCCATGCGTGAAAATGGCAAAGTAAAAGGCGTAGAAAATTTAGAAGGAATTACAGAAATTGGATTTAGAATAGAAGACCCAAATACAAATTAAAGCATATGGCAAAAAAGAAACAAACAAAACAAACTCAAGATTTTCAGAGCTATGTACGTTGGTTTTGGATATTATTTTTGTCAGGCATTTTTTTGGTTGCATTAGTTTTTATGCTTGCTTCTTGGGGAGCTTTGGGTGAAATGCCAGACTATACGCAATTAGAAAACCCAAAAACCAATTTAGCTACTGAAATAATTTCGTCTGACGGCAAAACACTTGGTAAATTTTATTTTAATGATAACCGTACACCTGTAAGTTATGATGAGCTTCCAAAGCACTTGGTTGATGCTTTAATCGCTACAGAAGATGCTCGCTATTATGAACATTCTGGAATTGACGCTAGAGGGACACTTCGAGCATTTTTCTTTTTGGGTAAAAGAGGAGGTGCTAGTACCATTTCGCAACAGTTGGCAAGACAATTGTTTGTTGGTGTTAGATCCAAAAATTTAGACAAGTACACTCAAAAAATAAAGGAATGGGTTATAGCCACTCGTCTAGAACGTCAATATACCAAGGAAGAAATCATAGCGATGTATTTTAACATCTATGACTTTGGTAATAATGCCGATGGTATTCGTTCAGCAGCTAGCATCTATTTTGATAAAGAACCAGATGAACTGGATATTAAGGAATCAGCTATGTTGGTTGGCATGTTTAAAAATTCATCATTGTATAACCCAAGAGAGCATCGTAATCCAGTTGGTACAAGAAATCGACGAAATGTAGTGCTATCTCAAATGGAGAAGTATGATTATATTTCAGAAAAGACCAGAGATTCGCTTCAAGCAACTGAATTGGATTTACGCTATACACCGCAATCTCATCGCGATGGAATAGCAACCTATTTTAGAGCGTATTTAGATGGGTTTATGAAAGATTGGATTAAGAATAACCCAAAACCTGATGGCGAAAAGTATAATTTGTATGGCGATGGCTTAAAAGTTTTTACTACAATCGATTCACGTATGCAACAGTATGCTGAAAATGCTGTGCAACAACATATGCCTAGATTACAAGCGGAATTTGACCATCAAAACACACCTAAACGAAACCCTACTGCGCCATTTCTGGAACTAGATCAAAGTGAAATAGATGCCTTAATGAAACGTGGTATGCGTCAGTCGGAACGTTGGCGAGTCATGAAAACTGAAGGTAAAAGCGAAAAGGAAATAATTGCTTCTTTTGATAAGCCAACCAACATGACCGTTTTTTCATGGAAAGGTGAGATAGATACCATTATGAAACCTATAGATTCCATGCGTTATTATAAATCCTTTTTACATCCAGGTATGATGTCTATGGATCCGCAAACAGGTCATGTAAAAGCATGGGTTGGTGGTATGAATTATAAACACTTTCAGTACGACCATGTGAATCAAGGTAAGCGTCAGGTAGGCTCAACTTTCAAGCCATTTGTGTACGCAACCGCTATTGATCAATTGCATTTATCACCTTGTTACAAAATGCCACGCTCACAAATCACTATTGAGGCTGGACGACACGGTACTTTAGAACCTTGGAGCCCCAAAAATTCTGATGGTGTTTATGGTGGCGAATTAACTTTAAAAGCGGCATTAGCCAATTCAGTTAATACCATCACCGCTCGCTTGATTGACAAAGTTGGACCACAGCCAGTAATTGATTTAGTTGAAAAACTGGGTGTAGAATCCAATATTCCAGCTGTGCCCTCAATTGCACTAGGAACAGCAGATTTGAACGTTTATGAAATGGTAGCGGCTTATGCTACCTTTGCTAATAAAGGAGTTTATACCAAACCCGTTATGGTAACCCATATTGAAGATAAAAATGGCACTATTTTATATCAGTTCACGCCAGAGTCTCGTGATGTTATCAGTGAAGAAACAGCTTATGTAACCGTTAAACTTATGGAAGGTGTTACCGAAGCTGGATCAGGTGTAAGATTAAGAACTAAAGGTGCAGATGCTTACAGAGCAGATTATCGTGAGATTGTGACAGGCTATCCATATGAATTTAAAAACCCAATTGCTGGGAAAACAGGAACTACACAAAATCAAAGTGATGGTTGGTTTATGGGTATGGTGCCTAATTTAGTTACCGGTGTTTGGGTAGGTGCTGAAGATAGAGCTGCTCACTTTTCTAAAATCACGTATGGTCAAGGTGCAGCCATGGCATTGCCTATTTGGGCACTGTATATGAAAGCATGCTATGAAGATGAAACACTTGATGTATCTAATGAAAACTTTGAAAGGCCACAAGAGTTGACCATTGAAGTAAATTGTGAAGCCTATTCCCAAGAGGAAAATGATACACTTCCAGACGAAGAAGTTCCTGATGAATTGGATTTTTAATTTTTGGACATTGAGGCTCTCGAAATGCTCAAAAACTTTATATTTTAAAATATAATTTCAAAATTTTCCCCCTTGAATCCCTTATCAGTATTGCATTTTACGGGAAAACCGTAACGCTTTTTGCAGCTTTTCGATAAACGGCACAAAATTGAGTAAAATCCTTGTGTGAACAGTTTTTTTTTTTTTTAAGTTTGAGTTGTTGAAAGTAACAGCTTTAAGTTTTGAAGACCTTGAGTTGTTATTGGAAACACGATCGAGATCATAACTGGCGTCAGTTTTTATTCCCTTAAGAAAACTGATTAATAGCATAAAACTTCAAACACAAAACTTCAGTAAAACTTCAGAAGAAGGCTTTTATTAAAGCCACATTTTGTTTAATCAACCTGTAGTATAAAATTCCTATAGGTTCAAAATTATGTATTCAATGAAAAATATAAAAAAAGGATTAATTGCTTTTGCATCTGTATTATTAATTGTAACTAGTTTTTATGCAAATAACAAACCTGAAATTGTTAGAGTAGAAGTGAAGAAAGAAATTGATTGTTGGAAATTTGCTGATGCTGCTGCAACTTTGTATGGTATGACAAATAATCTTTCCGATTATGAAGAATATTTGTTTTTTCAAGCTGTGTTTAATAATTGTATGGATTCAGGAATTAACTATTCAGATTAGTTCTGTTAAATTCAAAAGCCATTCACTTCCGAATGGCTTTTTTATTTCGTATTTTTCCACTGCAAAAACAGATTAAAAATGATTAATAAACAAGTTGCAGGAGTAGATGAGGCTATTAAAGGTATAGCTGATAACATGACCTGTATGTTTGGTGGTTTTGGTTTAAGTGGAATCCCTGAAAATGCCATTGCAGCATTGGTAAAGTCTGGTGTAAAAGGCTTAACATGTATTTCAAATAATGCAGGAGTAGATGACTTTGGATTAGGCTTATTATTGCATCAGCGTCAGATAAAAAAAATGGTATCATCATATGTTGGTGAAAACGATGAGTTTGAGCGTCAAATGCTAAGTGGTGTGTTGGATGTTGAACTAATTCCGCAAGGTACGTTAGCAGAACGTTGTCGTGCTGCACAAGCAGGATTTCCTGCCGTTTACACACCAGCAGGTTACGGTACTGAAGTGGCGGAAGGTAAGGAAACCAGAGAATTTGATGGTAAAATGTATGTTTTAGAGCATGCATTTAAAGCTGATTTTGCTTTTGTAAAAGCATGGAAAGGTGATGCAGCTGGAAACCTTATTTTTAAAGGTACAGCCAGAAATTTTAATCCTAATATGTGCGGTGCTGCTAAAATAACTGTTGCAGAAGTTGAAGAATTAGTACCAGTAGGCGAATTAAATCCTAATCACATTCATATTCCAGGCATTTTTGTGCAACGTATTTTTCAGGGTGAAAAATATGAGAAACGAATAGAGCAACGTACAGTTAGAAAAAGAGAATAATTAAATTGTCTGGTTGAGCGCAGTCGAAACCTATTTAAAAATGACACATTAAGATATGTTAGATAAAAACGGAATAGCTAAACGTATAGCAAAAGAAGTACAAGATGGTTACTATGTTAATTTGGGTATCGGTATTCCAACGTTGGTAGCTAATTATGTTCGAGACGATATAGAAGTAGAATTTCAAAGCGAAAATGGCGTATTAGGTATGGGACCATTTCCATTTGAAGGCGAAGAAGATGCAGATATTATTAACGCAGGAAAACAAACCATTACAACTTTACCAGGAGCGAGTTTTTTTGATTCCGCTATGAGCTTTTCTATGATTAGAGGTCAACACGTGGACTTAACTATTTTAGGCGCTATGGAAGTTGCTGAAAATGGAGATATTGCCAACTGGAAAATTCCAGGGCGCATGGTAAAAGGAATGGGAGGTGCGATGGATTTAGTTGCCAGTGCCGAAAATATAATAGTTGCTATGATGCATACTAACAAAGCAGGAGAATCAAAGCTTTTAAAACGTTGTTCCTTACCACTAACAGGTGTTGGTTGTGTAAAAAAAATAGTAACCAATTTAGCTGTACTTGAAGTTACAGACAATGGGTTTAAATTGTTAGAACGTGCACCAGGAGTTTCAGTTGAAGCTATTCAAAAAGCAACTGAAGGGACATTGATTGTTACTGGAGATATTCCTGAAATGGCTATTTAAGGCTCTAGTTTTTACCTATTGAAACAATTATACCTAGTTGTATTTGGGTCTGATTGATTTTATTAAAATAATCTTCCCAGTTTTTATTAGTATTCACATTAAAACGAATGTTATTATAATTAAAGCCTGTAAAGAATGAGATGTGGTCAATTAGCTTAAAAATGATATTGAATCCCACATATAAATTCATTCCATAAAAACTATCGCTATCTGAATCATCATATTTTTGCTGAATTTTTGTAGCACCAATGCCAACATATGGTTCTAAAGACCAGCGATTTGATAAATCCCATTGGTATTGAAATCTTCCAAAGATAGAAGTATGAAAAGTATTATCAATATTTCCTATTGTTCCAGGGTTTATAACATCATAATTATGATACTCCCACCCAAGTCCAAATTTAAATTTTTGAAATTTCAGCAAATTTAATTGTAATCCAAGTCCAACAAAACTTGCATCGTGTCCATCGGACAGAAAGTTATTGCCGTGGTTTATGTGGTGGTTTGCGTAGAAATAAAATTGAGGCTTAAATGAAAAGCCTTCTGAATTTTTTATTTCATTGTTTTCTATTTTGGTGTCTTCTTCTTGAGCAAAGAGAATATATGGCAATACTATTAAAACAAAAAGTACTATCTTTTTCATAACTAATAATTTATAGTGTATTCTGTAATATCATTTGAGCTTACATCAATCAATTCATTAAAAGAATTGGTTTGGCCTGTGTTACCATTTCGTACTTCATAGTATAAATTTAAAGTCTGATTTTTAGCAACTTTTTTAGCGTAAAACTCATAATAGTAAGGTGTATAAGGTTCTTCTTCTGGAGGGTTTACCCAAATTATCTGTTCAGCAATTAATCCTGTTAATTCAATGGCAGAAATATTATTTTCAGGATTTATTTGATTGAGTGTGATTTCTAAATTTGAAATGTCATCATGAGCAAATAGAGTAGTTTTCCCAATAGTTATTTTGTGGTCGGATAAATCAGATTCATAAATGTTTACATAAGCCTTTTGAAAGTAAACAGCATTTCCTTTTATCTTTATTTCAAAATCCCTTTCATTTTTTGGTTTTGGAATTACTAACTCATAATACCCATCAGAATTTGTTTCTGTAAAACCAATTAAATCAGAATCATAAGAATTATACACCCATGCTTCAATAGAATGATTTTCTATTGGATTCCCATCTCGATCCAAAACTTGACCTTCAAATACATATCGTGTAGATACATCATATTGTATTTGACAACTACATAGCAATCCCACTATGAAAAATAATATTAATTTTCTCATAACAATTTTTTTTTAAATGTATCAAAAAGAAACTTGGAAACAAAAATTGTAAGAAAAAAGACTTTAAAACATGTCAAATGTTAAAAAAATATGTATTTCATCGAAAAATAATGCATTTTAGCAGATTTATTCAAAATAAGTTACATATTAGCAATCCCAAATTTAATGAACAGATTAACCAACTTCTTTTAGAAACTTGGATTATAATTTTCCCCAAATCTATTATAATCCTTGTGAAAGAAAGAAACTCAAATCTACCAAAACCTACTTTATGAATTTTGCATCAAATCTACCAGAACAACCTACTTATGAAAATGGTTTGTATGTGAAAGTAAAACAAACCACTCGATTCATTAAAAGTTTAATGTATCTTACTAAAAAGTTATTCATGCTATAATCCTTTTGGAATAGCATGAATAAGTTTTTTAGTATAGTCTTTTTCCGGATGCTCGTAAATAGTATCGGCATCATTCATTTCTTCGATTTTACCAGCATTCATTACTATTAAATTATCAGACATATATTTTACCACAGCTAAATCGTGTGAAATAAAAATATAAGTAAAGCCATAGTTTTCTTTTAATTCGTTTAAGAGATTTAAAACTTGAGCTTGTACTGAAATATCTAATGCCGAAACCGATTCGTCACAAATTATCAATTTAGGTTGTAAAGCTATAGCTCTAGCAATGCCAATACGTTGTCGTTGACCACCAGAAAATTCATGTGGATATCTGGAAAAGAAAGTAGCATCTAACCCAACTTTTTCTAACAATTCATAAACCAAAGTTTCGCGTTCGGCATTGGTTTTTCCAATGTTGTGTACTTTCATAGGTTCCATAATAGCTTTCCCAACAGGAATACGCGGATTCAAGGAAGCAAAAGGATCTTGAAATATAATCTGAATATCTTTTCTCAATTCTTGAGTTGCTCGTTTTGATAAATTGGTAATGTTATTTCCTTTATAAAGTATTTTACCATTAGTTGCTTTGTCCAATAATAGTATAGCATTTGATAAAGTAGATTTACCACATCCAGATTCACCAACTAGACCTAAGGTTTCACCTTCATAGAGTTTAAAACTCACATTATTGACAGCTTTAAAACTTTCAGGTTTCGAAAACCATCCAGATTTAGAAACGTATTCTTTTTCAAGATTAATTACTTCCAATAATGGTGGCTTTGAATATAGTTTTTTATGATTTGTATCACGTTGCGTTTTAGTAACAATAGTTTTATCAACCGAATCAGCCATAAAATCTTTTATCGTTGCTAAACGTTTGTATCTAACATTTAAAGGTGGCCTGGAATTTATAAGCGCTTTGGTGTATGTGTGTTTTGGAGTTTTAAAAATATCAGAAACAGAACCTTGCTCAACTATTTCACCTTGATACATAACTATAACGCGATCTGATATTTCAGAAATTAATGCCAAATCATGAGATATAAATAAAATGCTCATTTGTTCTTCCTGCTGAAGTTGTTTTAGCAGCAATATTATTTCTTTTTGAACAGTTACATCTAAAGCAGTAGTAGGCTCATCTGCAATTAGTATTTTAGGTTTACAAGCAATAGCCATAGCAATCATAACCCGTTGCTTTTGTCCGCCAGAAATTTCATGCGGATATGCTTTAAAAACACGTTTAGGATCTGGCAATTTTACTTTTTCAAATAATTGAAGTGTTTCAACTTTAATTTCTTGTTTAGAAAGCGATGTATGTTGCAAAAGTATTTCTTGAACTTGTTCTCCGCATCTCATGGATGGGTTTAATGAACTCATAGGCTCTTGAAAAATCATAGCAATATCATTTCCTCTAATTGATTGAAATGCTTTTGGAGATAGTTTGGTTAAGTCTTCACCTTTAAAGTTTATCTCACCATTCTTAATTTTAGAAATATTTTTTGGAAGCAATCCTAAAATAGCCAATGTAGAAACAGATTTTCCAGAACCTGACTCGCCAACAATTCCAAGTATCTCATTTTGATTTAAAGTGTACGAAATATTGTGAATGATTTCTTTCTCATTTTCATTGTTTAAAAAAGAAATAGATAAATTTTTTACGTTGAGTACAGATGCCATTTGCATAAGTAAATGTAGCTATTTTCACATTTTATTTTACGGTTTTCCCGTACTTATTTTTTTTTAATTGTTTTTTAACGAAAATGGTTTTTAAAAATTTTCATATTAATAAATAATTGATATTTTCACGATTAATAATTCAATAAAATTACCAAAATATTAAACAATCATGAAAAAAACACTACTATTCATTCTTTTAATGAGTACAGGATTTGTTTTTTCCCAAAACAAATCTTTTTGGAAAAAAGAAGCCGTAAAAACTTCGACTTCAATTAAGGAAAGCAAACAAGCTTTGCCTAAAAATCAAACGTTTAGTTTGGATGTTAATGGTTTGAAACAAGCCTTAAACCATTCACCAAAACGAAACGAATTCTCAAGGCAATCCAATGTTATTTTGTCTTTTCCAAATTCACAAGGCGTTATGGAGCGTTTCAGAATAATTGAAGCTTCCAATCTTCATCCTGATTTACAAGTGAGATACCCAGATATACGCTCCTATGCTGGTCAAGGAATTGATGATCCGTCTGCTGTTATAAGATTTAGTATGTCGTCTTTGGGCTTCCAAAGTATGCGATTATCTGCTAATGGTCCAGCAACTTTTATTGAATCTATTTCTGAAGATGGAGAATTATATGCTGTCTTCACACGTGCTGAACGTATAAATATTCAGGATCAGTTTGAATGTGAAATTTCGGAAAGTTTAAATCAGCAAATAACAGAATCATCAATGATGCGTAATGCTGATGACAGTATTTTGAGAACATATAGATTGGCTGTGTCTGCTACAGGTGAATACACACAATATCATGGTGGAACCAAAGCACAGGCCTTGGCAGCCATCAATAATACCATGACACGTGTAAATGGAATTTTTGAAGTTGATTTTAATGTGACTATGGTGCTTATAGCTAATACCGATGATGTAATTTACACTAGTACATCTTCTGACCCATATGGGAATACTACTAGTGGTTATAATTCCGCTTTACAAAATACCTTAACCTCAGTAATTGGAGAATCAAATTATGACATAGGACACTTATTTGCTAATCTCCAAAATAATGGTAATGCAGGTTGTATAGGTTGCGTTTGCGTTAATGGGCAAAAGGGCAGTGGCTGGACCTCTGCGAGTGTTCCGGATGGTGATTTTTTTGATGTTGATTATGTAGCTCATGAAATGGGACACCAATTTGGTGCTAATCATACATGGACTTTTAATGGAAATGAAGGAACAAATGTGCAGGTTGAACCCGGAAGTGGTTCCACTATTATGAGTTATGCGGGAATTACTGGTGCAACAGATGTTCAAAACAATGTGCATCCAAATTTTCATGCCGTTTCAATTGAGCAAGTAACAGATTATATAAAATCCACTAGTTGTCAAACAAATACTAATACTGGAAATAATGTTCCTACTGTAAGTGCTGGAGCGAATTATACTATTCCAAAAGGAACGGCCTTTGTTTTAGAAGGCTCTGCTTCAGATGCTGATTCAGGAGATGTATTATCTTATTCTTGGGAGCAGATGGATGAAAATAATGCATCGACAACTTATCCAAGTACCACAGCAACTTCAGGTGTAGCTTTTAGAGCATATGAACCAACTACTGATAATAAACGATATTTTCCAAGATTATCAACTATTAAATCAGGAGCAACGTCTTGGCAATGGGAAGCAGTACCAAATGTTGCTAGAACATTGAATTTTAGGTTAACGGTCAGAGATAATGTTGCAGGAGGAGGAACCAATAATAGTGATGATATGGTAGTAACTGTAAATGGTACGGCCGGACCATTTGTAGTGAATTCACCTAATTCAAATGTGACATGGAATGCAGGTTCTACACAAACAGTAACGTGGGACGTTGCAGGTACAACAGGCAATGGTGTGAATACAGCAAATGTTGATATTTTCCTATCTACAGATGGAGGAGATACCTACCCAATTGCTTTAGCGGCAGGTGTACTAAATGATGGTTCTCAAGAGATTCTAGTTCCTAATAATCAAGGAACTCAAAATAGAATTATGGTAAGAGGGTCTAACAATATTTTCTTTGATATATCTAATTCAAACTTTACAATTGCAGGACAAGTAGTTTGTAATGCTATTGTACCAACTGGATTAAATGCTTCTGGAATAACTGATAGTGCAGCAACATTAACTTGGGATGCTGTTGCTGGTGCAACTTACGATTTACAATATCGTGAAGTAGGTTCTTCATCATGGACTACTGTTAACGTAACAGGTGTTTCAACTCAAGTATCCGGATTAAGTCCACTAACACAATATGAAGCACAAGTGCGCAGCGCATGTCCAGATACTTCGACTTCGGCTTACAGTAGTATAATTAATTTCACGACTACTGATGTTCAATTAAATTATTGTAATTCAGCAAGTACAAATATTAATGATGAATATATAGGAAGAGTGCAATTAAATACTATAGATAATTCATCTGGTGGACAGTTTTACACAGATTTCACAAGTATTTCAACAACGCTAACCAAAGATACACAATATATAATTACTATAACTCCTACATGGACTGGAACAGTTTATTCTGAAGGCTATGCGGTGTGGATTGATTATAACCGAGATGGTGATTTTGATGATGCAAGCGAACAAGTTTGGTCGCAATCTGCTACTCAAACAACGCCTGTAAATGGTAGTTTTACTATTCCATCTAATGCCGTTGAAAATGTAACAAGAATGCGTGTCTCAATGAAGTATAACGGAGTTCCGACATCGTGCGAAACTTTCCAATATGGCGAAGTTGAAGATTATACCGTAATAATAGAAGGAAGCGGTCCAGACACAGCACCACCAGTAATAACATTGAATGGCGCTTCAACAATTGATTTGGAATTGGGTGAAACGTATACCGAACTTGGTGCCACAGCTACAGACAATGTTGATGGAGATATTTCAGCAAATATTGTAATTGGTGGTGACACTGTAGATTCAAATACCGTTGGGATTTATGTGGTTACTTATAATGTTAGTGATACAGCTGGTAATAATGCTGTTGAGGTATCACGTACAGTTAATGTAAATCCCGACACAACAGCTCCAGTAATTAGCCTAAACGGTTTTTCAACAGTTAACTTAACAGTTGGCGATTCTTATTCTGAATTAGGTGCAACGGCAACCGATAATTTAGATGGTGATATTTCAGCCAACATTGTTGTTGGAGGAGATACAGTAGATGCAAATACTGCGGGAACTTATGTAATAACATATAACGTAAGTGATTCGTCTGGAAATGCAGCCGATGAGGTAATTAGAACAGTAAATGTTTCTGAACCATCCAATGGTTGTTCAGGAGGAATCAATTCTTTCCCTTACAGCGAAAGTTTTGAAAATACGTTGGGTGCATGGACACAATCCTCCGCTGATGATATTGATTGGACAGTTGATGCTAATGGAACACCTTCTTCAAATACTGGACCTTCAAGTGCTGCTGACGGAACATATTATGTGTATGTTGAAGCATCAAGTCCAAATTACCCAAGTGTAAGAGCGATATTAAATTCGCCATGTTTTAATTTAAGCGGAATGACCGAAGCGACTTTTAGCTTTTCTTATCATATGTATGGAGCTTCAGATATGGGCTCAATTGATTTAGAAATAAGTGATGATGATGGGGCTAATTGGACAAGTATTTGGACTCAAACCGGAAACCAAGGTAATACTTGGTTGGATGTTGATGTAAGCTTAAATGCATATGTTGGAAAAGGTATTCAATTACGATTCAATAGATTTATTGGAAGTACTTGGCAAGCTGACATTGCAATAGATAACGTTTCGGTAGCTGGTCCGCCTGCACCAGATACACAAGCGCCAACAGCGGCTACACTTTCAGCTTCAAACACAACAGAAACTACAACTGATTTGTCATGGTCTGGAGCAACAGATAATGTTGGCGTAACTGATTATGATGTGTATCAAGATGGAAGTTTTATTGCAAATGTAACAGGAACAACATATCAAGTTACGGGACTCTCTGAAAGTATAAGCTATACTTTTTATGTAATTGCCAATGATGCAGCTAGTAATAGTTCACCAGCAAGTAATACTACAATTGTTACGACACTAGCAGCACCAACATGTAATGATGGTATTCAAAATGGTGATGAAACTGGAGTTGATTGTGGAGGTTCGTCTTGTGTACCATGCCAAGTTTCAGATGTTGTTTTAAATGAAGGGTACTTCGAAACCGGCTGGGATGGCTGGGCTGATGGTGGTAGTGATTGTGCTAGATATTCAGGCTCAAATTCTTATGAAGGTAGTTACTCAATAAGAATTAGAGATAATTCTGGTACAGCTTCGGCCATGACACTTTCAAATATTGATATATCTCCATTCTCTCAAGTTGTAATAGATTTCTATTTTTATGTGAACAGTATGGAAAATGGTGAAGATTTTTGGGTGCGTTATTACAATGGCTCAACATGGACAACTGTGGCGACTTATGTAAGTGGTTCGGGTATTAGTAATGGAACTTTCTATAATGCCACAGTTACCTTAACGCCTGCACAATATACTTTTGTTTCAAATGCAGGATTTAGATTCCAATGTGATGCTTCTGGAAACAATGATCAAATTTATATTGATCAAGTAACCATTACTGGTACTAATTCAGGTAGAGGTGATATCAATCACTTGATAGCCATAAAAACTATGGAGACCGAAGATGCTTTTGGAGATCAAGAAATTCTTGTTTATCCAAATCCTGTGTATGGAAATGTACTAAATGTAAAGTTACCTGGAAACCAAGATGCATCTTACTCAATTGTTAATATATTAGGTCAAACAGTTTCAAAAGGAAATTCCATTTCAATTGTTGATGTGAGCGCTTTAGAAGCAGGTGTTTACTTTATTAAAGTAAATGAAGGTGAAGAAGTTATCACTAAAAAATTCATTAAGCAATAGTTAAGTCTTTTTGTTTTTTATAAAAGTCCAGATTATTAATCTGGACTTTTTTTTTATATAATACTTTATAACTTGTTTATAAATCATACGGGGTGATACAAAATAGACAACATAAAACATTAATTTTATTGAATAAATCCAACCAAATTATGAAAGCAAAATTAACCCTTGTTATTTTTTTATGCAGTATTTCTTTTGTGTTTTCGCAGAGTAATTCTAGAATAAAAGCCGAAGAATATTTAAGCCAAAAAGGAGAAGTGAACTTTAGTTTTCAAGTTCAAGATGTTTCAGAAATCGATAATTGGACTACACAATTATCAATTTTGAATTATGACCCAAGAACCAAAACCGTATATGCTTGGGCAAATACCCGACAATTCAGAAATTTTCAACAAAGTAATCTTGAATACTTTGTTGAAGAAGCCGATAATGTAATTGGACCGCAATTGATGTCTAATCAATTAAACG
The DNA here is from genome assembly GCF_012931685.1 of Hanstruepera ponticola. Classification (GTDB taxonomy): domain Bacteria; phylum Bacteroidota; class Bacteroidia; order Flavobacteriales; family Flavobacteriaceae; genus Hanstruepera; species Hanstruepera ponticola. The sequence continues at coordinate 590,062 of NZ_JABANC010000001.1, read as the reverse complement.
CTTCAAGTAGCCAAAGAATGGCTTCAACTTTGTCGTTTCCATTAACAGCCTATCCAACTTATGCTGATTATGCGCAGCAAATGCAAGATTTTACCACAACTTATCCTTCATTATGTGAAATTGTTGATATAGGAGGAACAACTGAAGGTGTTGGTGGTGGAAACAAAAGATTGTTATTTGCAAAACTTTCAGCAAATGTTTCAGCAAATGAAAAAGAACCAAGAATGCTATACACCTCATCTATGCATGGTGATGAGATTGCAGGTTATCCTATGATGTTGGAATTAATCAATTATTTGTTGATAGCTTATAACGATTCAGGTCATCCAGATCATTTAAGAGTAAAAAATTTATTAGATACAACTGAAATATGGATTAATCCAAGTGCTAATCCAGATGGCACTTACTACGGCGATCCAACCAATACATCAGTTGCAAATGCACGCCGCGCCAATGATAATGGATGGGATTTAAACAGAAATTACCCAGACAATGTTGCAGGTGCACATCCAGACGGAAATTCAAATTACGAATTGGAGACCCAACACTTTATGAATCTTGCAGACACATATCATTTTGTGATATCAGCTAATTTTCATGGAGGAACCGAAGTGGTTAATTACCCTTGGGATAATACCTATACAAGACATCCCGATGACGCTTGGTTTTTCTTAATCAGTAAAGAATATGCCGAGAATTGTCAAATCAACAGTCCAAATGGATACATGGATGCCACATATACCAACTATATGTTTCCAGGCGTAACAAATGGCGCAGATTGGTATCGTGTTGAAGGTGGTCGTCAGGATTACATGAATTACTACCACCAATGTAAGGAAACTACCATTGAACTTTCCAACACAAAAACAATACCTGCCTCTCAATTAGAAGACCATTGGAACTATAACAGAGAAGCATTGATTGATTATTTAGAACAAGGTACTTATGGTTTTAGAGGTGCTGTAAGAGATGCTACAACAAATAATCCCATTGAAGCAAAAATTACTTTAGTTGGTCATGATGCAGTAAATTCTCACACAGTAACCGAATTACCTTATGGAGACTTTTACCGACCAACCATCGCAGGGACCTATGATATTTTATTTGAAGCTGATTGCTATCAATCTTTTACATTAAGCAATCAAAGTATTTCTAATTATCAAACGATTACGTTAAGTGATATACTGCTAAACCCTTTAGCTTCAACAGCACCATCAGGATTAAATGTTACCAATGTACAAGCTTCTTCTGCAACCGTGAGTTGGGATAACACTAGTAGCTCAAATTATGATTGCAGATATAGAGCTGTTGGAGCTTCTGCTTGGGTAACTGTAAACACCAATAATAATTCAGTAAATCTATCTGGATTAAATACAGCTACTCAATATGAAGTTCAGGTAAGAAGTAATTGCGACTCTAGCTCGTCACCTTACAGCAGTTCTATTTATTTTACAACTACCAATAATGTAACATTAAGTGCTAGTTATTTTGAAACTGGAATGGACGATTGGGTAGAAGGCGGCAATGATTGCTCTAGAACAGCAACGTCATATTCTTATGAAGGAAGTTATTCCGTAAGGTTACGTGATAATTCTGGGACATCTTCAGCTATGACTTCACAGAATTTTAATTTAAGTTCTTATGATGAGGTAACTATTAGTTTCTATTATTATGCCAATGGCATGGAAAATGGGAAAGATTTTTGGTTGCGATATTACAATGGTTCATCATGGACAACTTTAGATACTTATGTATCTGGAGTCGACTTTAGTAACAATTCATTCTTTTCCGCCTCATTCACATTAAATCAATCACAATACAATTTAGCAGCTAACGCTCAATTTAGAATTCAGTGTGATGCTCAAAGGAAAAATGATCAGGTTTATATAGATCAGGTTATTATATTGGGAACGCTCTCTGGTCCAGATGTAACACCGCCTAGTGTTCCGGCAAACTTAACGGCTACAAATACGACCCAAACCACCACAGACTTAACTTGGAATGCTGCGACCGATAATATTGGTGTGATTGGTTATGATGTTTATCAAGATGGAAATCTGATAGCAAATGTTTCAAATACATCGTATCAAGTTTCTGGGTTGAGTACCAGTACCAGTTATTCATTTAATGTTGTCGCTCGTGATGCAGCTAGTAATTTATCGGGATCTAGTAATGTTGAAAATATAATAACCCTTGATCCTCCTGATACGCAAGCACCAACAGCACCAGCAAATTTAATAGCGTCCAATACTACATACAATAGTACAGACTTAACTTGGAATGCTGCGGCAGATAATATTGGTGTGACTGGTTATGATATTTATCAAGAGGGATCTGTTATTGCTAGTGTTTTAGGGTTAAGTTATTCCGTTTCTGGTTTAAGCTCTAGTACAAGCTATGTGTTTTATGTGGTTGCAAGAGATGCAGCAGGCAATAATTCTTTGGAAAGCAATACCGTTAATGTAACTACAGATGATTTTGTAGATACAGAAGTTCCAAGTACGCCCAGCAGTTTATCGGCTTCAAACACTACAGAAACCACAACAGATTTATCTTGGAATGCATCAACCGATAATGTAAATGTGATAGGGTATGATATTTATCAAGACGGGAGTTTTATTGATAATGTTGCAGGAACTTCCTATGAGGTTACTGGATTAAGTGAAAACACTACCTATTCATTTTATGTTATAGCTAGGGACGCAGCAGGGAATAGTTCGTCTGCTAGTAATGCAGTAAATGAAACAACTTTAGCAGCACCTACCTGTAATGATGGTATTCAAAATGGTGACGAAACGGGAGTTGATTGTGGAGGTTCCTCTTGTCCAACATGTCCACCAAGCGATGTGGTTTTAAATCAAGGGTATTTTGAAACAGGTTTAGATGGCTGGATAGAAGGTGGTAATGATTGTTCTAGAGTTTCAACAAGCTATTCCTATGAGGAAAGTTATTCAATAAGATTACGTGATAATTCAGGAGTTTCATCCTCAATGACACTCTCTAATATTGATATAACACCTTTTTCTCAAGTAGAAGTAGATTTATATTTTTATATAAATGGTTTAGATAATGGAGAAAGCTTATTGTTCAGATTTTATGATGGTTCATCTTGGAATACGGTTGAAAGCTTTACAGTCGGTTCTGGTTACAACAATAATGCGTTTAATAATGCAACAGTAGTTATAACATCTTCTCAATATAATTTTGTTTCTAATAGTAGTTTTAGATTTCAATGTAATGCCTCTAAAAAGAATGAGCAGATTTATGTAGATCAGGTTACTATTACTGGAAGAGTTAATTCAGCAGCTAGAATGACGAGTAGCGCTGTTGAGGTCAACGAAAGAGGTGATTCTCCAATTATGATTTATCCTAATCCAGTAAAAGGAAATGTTTTGAATATTAAAATGGTGGAAAGCAAACCATTTAGTTATCAGCTAAGAAGTGTGTCTGGGCAGTATTTATCAAAAGGTGTTTCAGAGGGTGATATTGATGTTTCCAATTTAAAATCAGGGATGTATTTCATTGAAATAACACTTAATGGAAAAGTCAGTGTCAAGCGATTTATAAAGCAATAGTTTACTTAAAAGTCCAGATTTTAAATCTGGACTTTTTTTTATACGCTTATAATTTCATTATCATGAAGGAGTTCGTCTCCTCGTAATCGCAAGAAAATTTGAGCTACTGCAATAGTGTCTTTTTCGCAATAGGTGATAATACGGTCTATATTATTTTCTTCATAATATACCTTGTAAACTTCACTGCCATCTATGTCGTCCTTTGGAGAGGGTATTCCAAGAACATTTGTGAGTAACTTTAAAGATGTATAAGTTTTATAGTCGCCAAACTTCCAAAGTTCCAGCGTATCAAGGTGTGGAACTTCCCATGGCTTTTTCCCAAATAAATTAAGTTTATATGGCAACTCAATATTATGGATTATCATACGCCTCGCTATATAAGGAAAGTCAAATTCTTTACCATTATGTGCACATAATAGGTGCTTGTTTTGGCTGAAATGTGTTATCAATAAATTTTTAAAGTCTTTCAATATTTTTATTTCATCACCATAAAATGAGGTAACACGAAAGGTTCTTACATCACCTTGCATTTTAAAATAACCAACCGAAATACAGATTATTTTCCCAAATTCAGCCCAAATTCCTGCACGATCGTAAAACTCTTCAGCTGTGAAATCGTCTTTGCGCTGGTATTGCGATTTGGCTTCCCAAAGGGCTTGTTTGGTTTCGTCTAAATCAGAGAAATGCTGTGTTTCAGGAACAGTTTCAATATCCAGAAAAAGTATGTTTTCGAGATTTAGTTTAGAAATCATAATAATTATTTTTCAAGCATATGATATGCTTCTTCAATATAGGTTGTAATATCTGGTGTAAAAGTAGCAATGGCATCACCAGGTCCTTTGGCATGACCTAGTCTTACAATTATGACGTTTTCATTTGGCTCTACAATAACATATTGCCCTAAATGACCACGCATCATAAAAAACGATTTGCCATCCATTTTCTTCAGCCACCAACCATAACCATATTCTGGGCTTTCGGTAAATCGAGGCTTGATGGATTTTGCGATAAATGAAGAATCTAAAAGTTGCTGACCATTCCACTTACCATAATCCTTATAGAGTTTACCCATTCTTGCAAAATCTTTAGCATTACTAGCAATACAGCAGTATGCTTTTACCATATCGTGATCTTCACTATCTACTTGCCAAAGTGTGGCATTTTCTGAATTTAAGGGCTTCCAGAAACTTTCGGTTAAATAATCATAAAGCTTTTTACCTGTTGCGCGTTCCAATACCATTGCCAACATTTGTGTGTCACCACTGGCATATTTATAACTCGTTCCAGGTTCACGAACTACATCTAACCCTAACATTACTTTATCTAAATCATCATCAAAATAAGCACGTGTAGTGATTGAAAATGGCGAATAATATCGTTCATCCCAATTAGTTCCTGAAGCCATGGACGATAAATCACCAACTGTAAGCTTTGCGGCTTTGTCATCTTTTCCTTCACAAAATTCTGGAATAAAATCGCAAACCGGTTGGTCTAGATTTTTTATGTAGCCATCCATAATAGCTTTTCCTAGCATGGCCGACACATAACTTTTTGCCATAGAGAAAGAATTGGATTTTGAATTTTCATCAAATCCGTCATAATAGTTTTCAAACCAAATACTATCATTCTTGATAATTACATAGGCAATGGTGCCATTTTGGGCATTTATGTTTTTCAAGGTTTCAGTTGCTTCAACTGAATTATAATCTTTGTGATTTGGCCAGGGCTGTGGCATGTCATTTTCAACAACAGCATTATCAAAATGCTTGTAATCTTCAAGATAGGCTGTTGTGTAACCTTTAAGATAAATTGTTCTAACAGCTTTTAACAGATAATCAGTATCGGTTAAGTAGAGTGTAATAATGAGCAGACCGAAAACGATAACAACCCATTTAAGGAGGTTTTTTAAAAATTTCATTTGGTAGTTTTAGTAGATTAAATATACTAAAATGAATTTATTTTAAATTTTTAAGGTCAAAATTTTCTAGTAACGATTTTAAAGCCCAAGCTAGAGATTGTTTGGCTGGTTTACTTTTTAGTTTACAAACATCTTTAGCAGTAATCATGGGCTCTATTCCCATTAGAACAGTTGCTGAAGTAATGATATTTTGAAAGTCCTCACCAAGTTGATTTTTATAAGGTTCTAATGCCAACTCTAATGCGGCTGTTCTTCTGGCACCTCGAAGGGATTTTTCTGATGCTGAAAAATCTTCTTTCAAGTAAACACTTAAATATTTTCTAAAAGCGGGTTCATTATCTATGGCTAGTTGATTATAATAATCTTGTATAAATAATATTTGATCTATAACCGATAAATGCTTGCTTTCGTGAACGAGTGTTTCTGGAGCTTTTGTGTGAATATCTATTCCAGCTTCTGAACACAGAATGTCAATATTTGAAAAATATCTATAAACGGTAGCTCTCGACGTGTTGGAATGTTGAGCAACATCTTCGAGGGTAAACGACAACCCTTTTGATAGAAGTCCTTGAGCCGTTTCCAGGAGTTTTTGTCGTGTTTTTCTCTTTTGAGATTGACGTCCCGTTGTTAGTGACATGTTTTTCATGAGACAAATATCTCATAAAATTTTGTAAACTCAAAAAAAGAAAATACATTTGTGAGACAAAAATCTCATGAAATGAAAGCGACTGAAACTTTTTGGGTGCTAGGACATAAGGTTACTAACTATATGACTACTGGCGATTATGATTTTGCAATAGGAGAGACACCACCTCATACGCAGGGACCACCACCTCATTTGCATAATGAATTTTCTGAAACCTTCTTAATTACTGAAGGTGAGATGGAGTTTATGATAAATGGTCAGATTAAAACAGTTAAGACTGGTGAATTGGTTGATTTACCTCCAAAAACGATTCATACATTCACAAATAATAGTGATTCAGCGTGTAAATGGATTAATGTTCACAGCCCAAAAGGATTCCGAGGATTTTTTGAGTTTGTTGGTGTCCCTGTTAATGATGCGAATGCCCAAAAAAATTCCATAACTGAAGAAAAAATTAAAACTGTTATTGAAAAAGCAGCAGACTTTGATATGATTCTTAAGCTTTAAAACAAGCTTTGCTGTTTATAAGGGCTTTCATGTTCTAAAAGCCATTGCTTTCTGTGCAATCCACCTGCATATCCAGTTAAGCTTCCATCACTACCTATTACGCGATGGCAAGGCACAATAATCCATAACGGATTTTTACCATTGGCATTGGCAACAGCTCTTATGGCCTTTACATCGCCTAGTTTTTTAGAAAGGTCAAGATAGGATAGGGTTTTGCCAAAAGGAATTTCCAACAATTCATCCCAAACCCTTTTTTGAAATTCTGTCCCTTGCGGATTTAAATTTAAATCGAATTTATTTCGTTCACCCTTAAAATACTCGTTAAGTTGATATACACAATCTTCAAGGACATCTGGAATAATATCAGAAAGTGTTTCATTTGAATTTAAAACAGTCACTGATTCAATACCATTTTCATCACCAACAATTTTTGTAAAACCTAAAGGTGTGTTAATCATACAGGATTCCATTACTCTTCAGTTTCAGGGTTATTTAGAATACCCAGTTTTTTAGCACGAGCTTCCCAGTTTTTTCTTGCTTGTAATTGTAGGTCAGAAACGTTATCACTTTCGTCCATAATTTCAAGTCCGAGTAAGGTTTCAATAACATCTTCCATAGTGACCAAACCACTTACTGAACCATATTCATCTACAACTAATGCCATGTGATTACGGCTTTCAACAAGTTTTTCAAATAGAATAGGAATGGATAAATCGCGACTAACAATAATGATGTTTCGCTTTAATTCTGACAACTTTTTTTTGTTATTGTCGAGTGCCATTTCCTTAAAAACATCATCCTTTAAAACCAAACCTTTTATATTATCTTCCGTATCCACATAAATAGGTATTCTAGAAAAACGGAGATTCAGATTTTTATTAAAAAATTCTTCAACAGTTATATTTTCATTTTCCGTTTTCATAACTGTTCTAGGCGTCATGACATCTTTTGCCTGAACATCTTTAAATGTCAAAAGGTTTTTTATAACCTTGCTTTCACTCTCTTGAAAAACACCCTCTTCATGAGCCATATCAGTCATAACCATAAAGCCTTCACGACTTAACACACTACCGTGAGCACTACCGCCAATAAGTTTTGTAGTCAGACGTAACAACCATAAAATACCTGTCCATTTTAATGGAAATATTAAAACAGTCAACGCTTTTGAAGTGAAATTGGCTAATTGTTTCCAATAGGTTGCTCCAATAGTTTTTGGAATTATTTCAGAAGCAATTAATATAAGTAAGGTCATAATTGCTGACACAATTCCAACAGTATTTATTCCAAATATTTCAACCTTATAAGGCAATTTTTCAGCTTCAATACCAACCATCATAGCTCCTAAAGTATGTGCAATAGTATTAAGTGTGAGTATTGCAATAAGTGGTTGATCTACATCCTTCTTAAGGTTCTCTAAAGTTTCAGCGTACTCTTTACCTTCTTGCTTTTTAACATTGATAAATGTTGGCGTGACACTTAACAAAACGGCTTCAAGAATGGAACATAAAAAAGAAAAGAAAATAGAAACGGTTGCCCAAAGAATTAATGTACCCATTAAATAGTAATTAGTTTGAGGCTAATTTACGAAATCAATTTTACAATATCCTTGGCAAAATAAGAAGCTATTATGTCTGCCCCAGCGCGTTTAATTGCTGTTACTTGTTCCATCATTACGGCATCATGGTCTAACCAACCTTTTTCAGCTGCAGCCTTTAGCATAGCATACTCGCCAGACACTTGATAAACAGCCACAGGTACATCAACTTCGTTTTTAATTTCACGAACAATGTCTAAATAACATAAACCTGGTTTAACCATAACGATATCTGCTCCTTCATCGATATCCATTTCGGTTTCCCGAATGGCTTCAAATCGGTTTGCTGGATCCATTTGATAGGTTTTTTTATCCTTCGGAATATTAACCATATCAACAGGTGCTGAATCTAAAGCATCACGAAATGGCCCGTAAAATGCAGATGCATATTTTGCTGAATAGCTCATAATTCCTGTATCAGTAAATCCCTCATCCTCCAAGGCTTCACGAATGGTCAAAATACGACCATCCATCATATCACTAGGCGCCACAAAATTCGCGCCAGCTTGAGCATGAGACACACTCATTTCGGCTAAAAAATCAACAGTGACATCATTAGCAATCATACCGTTTTCAATAATACCGTCATGACCATAAACCGAGTAAGGATCCAAAGCGACGTCAGTCATAACCAGCATATCAGGACATGCATTTTTGACCGTTTTTATAGCTCGTTGCATAAGACCATCTGGGTTTAAGGCCTCTTTCCCTTGGTTGTCTTTTAGATTGTCCGGAACTTTCACAAATAATAACACCGATTTCAGACCCATTTTCCAGAGTTCGTGTACTTCTTTTTCCAATAAATCTAGACTGTAGCGAAAGTAATTTGGCATAGAAGCGATTTCTTCTTTTACGCCTTTACCTTCAACCACAAACAATGGTACTAAAAAATCATTTGGTGTAATTATGGTTTCACGAACTAAACTTCTAATTGCTTCATTAGTTCTTAAACGTCTATTTCTTCTTATTGGGTACATGTTTATTTTTTTATTTTTTCAAGTTCGTTATTCAATTTATTTTGCATGTTATCTGCAAACGCAACCAGAGATTTAGGTGCTTTAAAGCGATACCCTATAAATATTTGAAAGTAAGGAATATTATCATTTACTCGGGTTGATCTGTCAGCATCGTGGTTTAATATAAGGTAGCTGTAATGAGTACCTAAATATAAGTTATCGATATCATAGGTTGCCGAAGCTCTAAAATTTAATTCGGTCAATAGCGTTGTTAATGAATCTTCACCATCATATTTTGAATAATTCAATCCGATTCCAGCCGATACTCCTGCTGAAAGTAAGATGTTTTTTGTTGGAACAAGATTGTAATAGTAGGAAGGCGCAAAAGCAATGTCGAAAGACTTGTAATCCTCATCAATAGGAGGGTTTACTAAATCCGTTCTAAAATTGAATTTGGAGTAGTAATATATAATTCTTGGAATAAAACTACCGGTACTTTTAAGCTGCTTTTCGTCTTGAGAAGTTATTGCCCGAAATGAAAAATTCTCATTCCATATATATGAAGTCGCACCACCTATTTTGAAGTTTCTAGTTTTTGGCAAATAGACAGAAAAATTATCATCGCTTAAATAGAATCCTTTTTCGTTAAAAAGGTCAAAGGTTTGCATAAAATGCTTTCCAAAAAATGTTCTGAAGTTAAGATTAAAAAGCTTTGAATCTGTATTGTCCTTGTTTTCAGCCAAAAAATCAGGTGCAAAAGAATAGGAGGCTGATATGCCTCGAAACGATACAGAGGCCCCAATGCGATTTTGTTTATTGGGCTCAAGATTAAAAAAGGCATCGGAGTTTCGATCGTTAAGTTGAAGTGAATTAGATGTGTTTACATAGTAAGCCCGAGCTGTAATTCTATTGGGATAAGAGACCTTGTATTCGGTTTCTTCTTTGTATATAATATCTTCTTCGGTTTCTTGAGAAAAGCACAATAAGGGTATGGCAACTAACAGTAAACAGAGCAAACTATTTTTTAGACCCATGATTTAGGATGTTTTAAAACATCAAGAAGTTTTTCTTCCTCACTTCCCAATGTTGGTTTATGGTCGTAAACCCATTGCACGTGTGGAGGCAAGCTCATTAAAATACTTTCAATGCGACCGTTGGTTTTTAAACCAAATAAGGTGCCTTTGTCGTGGACTAAATTAAATTCAACATAGCGACCACGACGAATTTCCTGCCAATCTCTCTGCATTTGAGTGAATGGCAAATCCTTTCGTTTTTCTACTATAGGAACATAAGCTTCTAAAAAACTATCACCAACCTCTGTTACAAAGTTAAACCATTTTTCCATTGACATAGTATCTGTGATTTTACAGTAATCAAAAAATAAACCTCCTATACCTCGTGCCTCATTTCTGTGAGTATTGTAAAAATACTCATCACATCTGGCTTTATATTTTGGGTAGAATTCAGGATTATGCTTATCACAAGCCATTTTACAAACTTGGTGGAAGTGCTTGGCATCTTCTTCAAACAAATAATAAGGCGTTAAGTCTTGTCCGCCTCCAAACCATTGGTCAACGACATCACCATTTTTATCATACATTTCAAAGTAACGCCAATTGGCATGAACAGTCGGTACAAATGGATTTTTTGGATGCAAAACCAGACTCAAACCACAGGCAAAAAAGTTTGCTTCAGTAACACCAAAATGCTTACGCATGGTTTCAGGTAGTTCGCCATGGACAGCAGAGATATTAACACCACCCTTTTCAAACACGTTGCCCTTTTCAATAACACGAGTCCGTCCACCACCTCCTTCAGGGCGTTTCCAAATGTCTTCTTGAAATTTTGCTTTACCATCAACTTCTTCTAATTTAGAAGTGATAGTATCTTGTAAGTCTTTTATGTATTGATAGAATTTATCTTTCAAAGTTTAACTCTTATATTCTTTTACAGCATCAATAAAGGCTTTGGCATGGTCTAACGGAATATTAGGTAGAATACCATGACCCAAGTTTACAATGTATTTGTCCTTTCCAAAATCATTAATCATTTGGGTAACCATTTTCTTGATTTCAGATGGTGGAGAAAATAATCGTGTGGGATCAAAATTACCTTGAAGTGTAATGTTCCCTCCAGTTAAATAGCGTGCATTTCTAGCAGAACACGTCCAATCAACTCCCAATGCAGAAGCTCCAGATTTAGCCATTTCATTCAAAGCAAACCAACACCCTTTTCCAAAAGCGATAACAGGCGCATCATCTTTTAAAGCATTAATTATTTGTTGAATATACTGCCAAGAAAATTCTTGATAATCAACAGGTGATAACATGCCTCCCCAAGAATCAAATACTTGTACAGCATTACAACCAGCTTTAACTTTTTCTTTTAAATAGGCTATAGTTGTATCCGTTATTTTTTGAAGTAATTGATGTGCTGCAATTGGATTGGTAAAGCAAAACTCCTTGGCTTTATCGAAGTTTTTACTGCCTTGACCTTGGACGCAGTAGCATAAAATAGTCCAAGGTGAACCCGCAAATCCAATTAATGGAATTTCGTTGTTCAATTTTTCTTTTGTAGCCTTTATGGCTTGATATACATAATCTAATGCAACAGTAACATCTGGAACAATGACATTATCGACATCTTTTTGAGTACGAACTGGATTGGGTAAATACGGACCAAAATTAGGTTTCATTTGAACCTCAATATTCATAGCTTGTGGAATGACTAATATGTCACTAAACAGAATAGCAGCATCCATACCATATCTTCGTATAGGTTGAACGGTTATTTCACTAGCCAACTCTGGTGTTTGACAGCGCGTGAAGAAATCGTATTTGGCTTTAATTTCCATAAACTCTGGGAGATAACGACCAGCTTGACGCATCATCCAAACAGGAGGCCTATTTACTGTTTCTCCTTTTAAAGCTCTTAAAAATAAATCGTTTTTTATCATTTTCTCAGTCAATCCCGCGAAGGCAGGAATCTTTTAAATATAATGTTCGTTAACTAATTCTATAACACTTTCAACAGTTGGAACTTTTGCTATCCTAATATCTTTGAAGTGTTTTTTTGCTTCTTTTGCTGTTGTTTCACCAATACAAAAAGCTATTAATTCGGCATTGTTTTCTTGTCTGTAGCTTTGTACAGTAGATGGGCTGTAAAACATAACACCTTCAGTAGAATCAGGAATTTTTACCGCATCAAGTTTAGTTTGGTAAGCCTCAATCTCGTTTACGGAAATATTGTTTTCTTCTAAAATAGAAGGTAAAGCATCCAAACGGATGTCGCTACAGAAATAGGTTACTTCAGTTCCTTCAATATACTCAACTAAATATTCAGCTAATTTTTGAGCATTTTTTTCTGCATGTTTAACAGGTCCTATGCGTTTTTCAACAAGCCTTTTGGTGCGTCTGCCTACACAGTAAATATTTTGAAATTGTAATTCAACTGCCGAAAAATTATGTAATAAAGCTTCCACAGCATTTTTGCTTGTTATAATAACGTTTTGAATGGGCTTTCTAACTACTAAAGGTTTGATTCTGTTTAAGCTAATTTTCACAAAATCAGAACTTTCAACACCTATATTTTCATTAAATAATTGTAACTGATCTTCGGTAAGTGATTTGGTAGAATACACTTTGGTTCCAACCGAAGAACGTTTAATGGTATCCATTAATCGCTTTCCGCCACGCTCAATAATATAGTTGGCACAGAAATTAGCCAAATCGTGATGATGTCCGAGTTTTTCGGTGCGTTTAACTTCAATTTTTTTACTACCATCAGTACTTAATAGCACACCTTCAAAAGTTATTTCTTCATCTTTAATAAATGCTAAAGCACCTATTGGAGCGGTGCAACCACCTTCTAATTTATTTAAAAACTTACGTTCAATACTTGTACAAATCTCCGTTTCTTCGTGATTTAATTCTGCACAAATTGCTCGTGTTTCTTCATCTTCTTCTAGCGCAGTTATCATTATGGCACCTTGAGCTGGCGCAGGAATCATCCAATTTAAGTTAATAGCATTTTCTGGTCTTAACCCAATACGACCAATTCCAGCAGCAGCAAAAATTGCAGCATTCCAGTGTTCGTTATCTTCTAATTTTTGTAATCTAGAATTAACATTACCTCTTAAATTTTCAACTTTATGTGTAGGATATCTATTAAGCCATTGTGCACGTCTGCGTAAACTGCCTGTTGCAACAACAGCATCTTTAGCACCAAGAAATTCTTCATTATCTTTAAAAACAAGTGTGTCTCTAACATTACCACGTTTTAATACCGCAGCTTGAACAATACCATTGGGTAAAACGGTTGGCACATCTTTTAGAGAATGCACGGCAATATCAATATCATGATTTAGCATGGCAATATCCAGTGTTTTTGTAAATATGCCTGTAATGCCCAATTCGTAAAGTGGCTTGTTCAAAACAATATCTCCTGTTGATTTTACAGGAACGAGTTCTGTTTTATGTCCTAATTGTTCTAGTAAACTTTTAACAATATTGGCTTGGTATAAGGCTAGCTCGCTATCGCGAGTGCCTATTCGGATTGTTTTAGACATGATGGGTAGTTTCTTCTAATTGAAACACTTTTTTAATAAGCTCTAAACTATCGTTTGTAGAAATAGCATCATCTTTTAAATGGTGAGCAAAATGATTGGTTATTTTTTGGATGATATTATTACTAATAATTTCAGCTTGTTCCTCGTTAAAGTCAGATAATTTTTTACGTTGTGATTCGAGTTCCGCAATTTTAAAATCTTGAAGCTTATTTTTTAACGCTTTAATAGTAGGTGCAAATTTACGCGTTTCTAACCAAGCATTAAATTCTGACTCTACTTCATTTATGATATTTTCTGCCAGCGGAATATCTTGTTTGCGTTTTTCTAAGGTATCGTCAGTAATTTGTGACAGATAATCTAAATGAATAAGATTTACGGCTTGTAAATCGGTTACATTTTCATTTACGTTTTTTGGTATTGATAAATCCAATATCAATAACTCCTTATTATTTTGAATAATTTGTTTATCAACGGTTGGATGTTGTGCTCCTGTTGCAACAATTAAAATATCGCTTGCATTTATTTCTTCTTGTAAATTGGCATAGTCTTTAACCGTTAAATTAAATTTTCCGGCAATGGCTTCTGCTTTGGTTTTCGTGCGATTTATAAGAGTAATATGAGGATTCTTGGTATGTTTAATTAAATTTTCACAGGTATTTCTGCCTATTTTGCCTGTCCCAAATAATAAAATATTTTTAGTAGAAATATCTTTTACGGTGTTTAAGATATATTGAACAGAAGCAAAAGACACAGATGTGGCTCCAGTAGAAATATTTGTTTCGGTTTTAATACGTTTACTCGCTTGAATGACGGCATTAATAAGGCGTTCAAGAAAGGCGTTTAATAAGCCTAATTTTTTTGACGCAATTGCCGATTGTTTTAGTTGACCAATAATTTCGAAGTCACCCAGAATCTGACTATCTAACCCAGAACCTACACGAAATAAATGCGAAATGGCTTCACCGTTCTTGTAAACGAAAGCTACTTTCTGAAATTCTTCAACTGTACCAATTGTATTGTCACAAAGTAATTTTATAAGTTGAAAAGGATGCTGTGCAAACCCATAAATTTCAGTTCTATTGCACGTTGAAGTAACAATTAGGCTTTCAACCCCTTCATCTTTAGCTTGTTCAAGCAATTTGGATTTAGCATTATTGTCTAAACTAAAATGACCACGAACTTCTGCATCGGCTTTTTTATAACTTAAACCAATGGCGTAAAATGTACTGCCTTTAGAAATATTGAAATGCTCCATTACCTGATTTGGATATTACTACGCAAAAATAGAATGGATATATGTATAAAAATAACGCCGAAAGAACTTTTAGTGTCGCTGGTAGTTTTTTAAACTTTATTAACAACTTAATATGATAAATGTCATATTTTTGCAGTAATAACAATGCTTTAAAACAATATAGTTTAGAATTATTCTAAATAAGCAATTTAACATGCAAGAAAATAATCAACTAAAAAGTATCGCTAAAGGAACTTTTGAAGAGTCTTCTATAGACGATGGCTTCATCGTTTTAACGTTTCAAAACAATTCAAATGAAGTTAAAACAGTTGAACGTGAGATAGATAGCAGTTATATTCAATTTCATTTTTGTGTCAAGGGCTCTAGTGCTTTTCAGTTCAACAATGGAACATATACGCTAAATATTCAAGAGGAAACATCCTTGTTATTATATAATCCGGAGCGTGATTTACCAATACACATGGATGTAAACCCAAATTCTTGGTTGGTATCCATTTTAATTTCCATAAAAAAGTTTCATCGGCTTTTTTCTCAAGAAGCAGACTATATTACGTTTTTAAGTGAAGACAATCGCCATAAAAAATATTACAAAGATGGAAACATCACACCGTCTATGGCAATCGTTCTCAATCAATTGGTGAATTATAATTTAAATCAGTCTATCAAGAATCTTTATTTTAAAGGGAAAGCTTACGAGTTGTTAAGCCTATATTTTAATAGAAGTGAAGATGCCAATATTGAGCAATGTCCGTTTTTAGCCGATGAAACCAACGTTATTAAAATCCGTAAAGCAAAAGATATAATTATTTCTAGAATGGCTGAACCACCAACTCTTCAAGAACTGGCAGATGAAATTCAGTTGAGCTTGAAAAAATTAAAAGAAGGGTTTAAGGAAATTTATGGCGATTCGGTTTTTAGTTTTTTATTCGATTACAAGATGGAAGTAGCCAGAAAGTTATTGGAATCAGGCGAGCATAATGTTAATGAAGTAGGGTTACGCGTGGGTTATAGTACAGCAAGCCATTTTATTGCGGCATTTAAAAAGAAATACGGAACAACACCAAAAAAATATGTAATGTCTTTGAGTTAAATTCAAGACTTAAAATTGATATGAAAAAAGGAATATTATTAGTAAATCTAGGTTCGCCAGATAGTCCCAATCCTAAAGATGTTAAAAGATATTTAGGCGAATTCTTAATGGATGAACGCGTTATTGACGTGCCACTCTGGGCAAGAAATCTGTTAGTTAAAGGAATCATTTTAAACACAAGACCCAAAGCTTCAGCAGCAGCTTATCAGAAAATTTGGTGGGAGGAAGGGTCGCCATTAATTGTGTTATCTGAACGTTTAAAAGATAAGGTTCAGAACAAAGTTGACTTTCCAGTTGCTTTGGCTATGCGCTATGGCAGTATGACGATAAAGAATGGCTTGCAAGAATTGGTAGATAAAGGCGTTGATGAGGTTTTTCTAATTCCATTATATCCACAATTCGCTATGGCAACAACCGAAACAATCTTGGTTTTAGCCGAAGAGGTAAGAAAGCAGCATTTTCCTGATATTAAAATTTCAGATTTACCAGCTTTTTATAATAGACCTGAATATATTGAGGTGCTTTCAAATTCTATAAAACGTCATTTAGAAGGAAAAGATTTTGATCACCTATTGTTTTCCTATCATGGTGTTCCAGAGCGACATATTCGAAAAAGTGATATTACCAAATCACATTGCAAGATAGATGGAAGCTGTTGTAAAACACCATCAAGTGCTCATGATTTTTGTTATAGGCATCAATGTTTCGAGGTAACCCGATTAGTGGCTGAAAAATTAAATCTTGAGGATGGAACCTATTCAACAAGTTTTCAATCGCGTTTAGGTTTTGACCCATGGTTACAACCTTATACTGATCGTACAATTGAACGACTAGGAAAAGACGGAATAAAAAACATGGCAATTGTAACACCAGCCTTTGTTAGTGATTGCCTGGAAACTTTGGAAGAAATTGCCATGGAAGGACAAGAAATATTTCATGAAATAGGTGGGAATGAGTTTACAACCGTACCATGTTTAAATGATGATGACGCTTGGGTTCGTGTTATAGCTGATTGGATAAACGAATGGGCTATTGCTGAAACGGTGTTATCTGAATGAAAAAATCTACATCAGTTGATTTAGGAACACAGCCCATAGGTAAATTACTTATCAAACAGGCCGTACCAGCTTCTATTGGAATATTGGTGATGTCGCTAAATATTTTAGTTGACACCATATTCGTCGGAAATTGGATCGGTTCAACTGCCATTGCGGCTATTAATGTGGTGTTACCAGTTTCCTTTTTTATTGCTGCGTTAGGTATGAGTATTGGTATTGGAGGTTCCTCAATTATATCGCGAGCATTAGGAGCTAATAATTCTAACAAAGCCTTAAAAACATTTGGCAATCAATTAACCTTAACACTCTTGTTAACGGTTACGATGATAGCTTTTGGGTTATATTATGTGGATGATATCATACCTGCTTTTGGAGGAAAAGGCAATATTTTTGAACCAGCTAAAATTTATTATACAATTGTATTATATGGTGTACCATTTCTAGCTTTATGCATGATGGGTAATACGGTTATCAGAGCAGAAGGCAAACCAAAGTTCGCCATGTACGCAATGATGATTCCATCTGTTGGTAACCTGCTTTTAGATTATTTATTTATAAATGTTTTAGACTACGGAATGGTTGGAGCAGCTTGGGCAACTACTGGATCGTATTTGTTATGCTTTGCCTTTATTTTATGGTTCTTCCTTTCGGAAAATTCAGAGTTAAAAATAAAATGGCATCACTTTGGATTGAATCTTCCTATTATTAAAGAAATTGGCTCACTTGGTTTTGTAACCTTGGCCAGACAAGCCGTAGTTAGTATTACCTACCTATTTATGAATAATATTCTATTTGAGTTAGGTGGCGAAACATCAGTAACAGCATATGCCATAGTTGGGCGTATGCTCATGTTTGCATTATTTCCAGTTTATGGTATTACACAAGGGTTTTTACCTATTGCTGGCTATAATTTTGGTGCGCAACAATACGGCCGCGTTCGAGAAAGCATCAATACAGCTATAAAGTATGCAATAGCTTTAGCCACACTGGTTTTTATTTTATTGATGATATTCCCTGAAGGGATTACAAAATTATTTACATCAAATACAGATGTAATTGCAGAAACCCCAAGTGCTATGCGTTGGGTATTTGCGGCTACACCAATTATTGCATTGCAACTCATTGGTGCGGCTTATTTTCAAGCAGTTGGTAAAGCAACACCTGCACTTCTGCTCACATTAACACGACAAGGATTTTTCTTTATTCCACTCATTTTCATTTTGCCAATATTTTATGGCGAATTGGGTGTGTGGATGTCATTCCCAATCGCTGATGTTTTAGCAACTATTGTTACAGCTTACTTTTTAAATAGAGAAATAAAACGAAATCTAAAAATTGAAAAAGAATAGTTCTTAATAATCCTTATTTTTAGTCATCATTAACCAAAACCAAAAAAATTATGCGACAGTTATTATTTCTTATATGCATATTGTTATTACCTTTTAATATTGCAGCACAAACTTTTGAAGAGTCAAAATACGATGCTTTAGAATATCGTTTACTCGGTCCTTTTCGTGGTGGAAGAAGTGCAGCTGTAACAGGTGTCCCCAATAAACCCAACTTGTTTTATTTTGGGGCAACAGGTGGTGGAATATGGAAAACGACAGATGGTGGTCGCACATGGGAAAACATATCAGATGGCTTTTTTGGTGGAAGCATAGGCGCTATTTCAGTTTCTAAAAGCGATCCAAATGTGTTGTATGCTGGAGGAGGAGAAAAAACAGTTCGTGGCAACGTATCTTCAGGATACGGTATATGGAAAAGTGTTGATGCTGGAAAAACATGGGAACAGTCTGGACTAGAAAAATCAAGACATATTCCTCGAATCGCAATAGATCAAACCAACCATAATGTGGTTTATGCAGCTGTTTTAGGAAACATCTATAAACCGACTTCTGAACGTGGTGTTTATAAAAGTGAAGATGGTGGAAAAACATGGCGAAAAACACTATTTGTAAATGAGCATGCAGGAGTAGTTGACCTATTGGTGGACCCTACAAACCCTAGAATTTTATATGCTTCAACATGGCGCGTACAACGTACACCGTATAGTTTAAGTTCTGGAGGCGAAGGTTCTGCCCTTTGGAAAAGTACTGATAAAGGTGAAACTTGGAAAGAGATTTCTTTGAATAAAGGTTTTCCAACGGATACACTCGGTATTATAGGTGTAACTGTATCTCCAGTTAATAATCAGCGTGTTTGGGCTATGGTTGAAAACAAGGATAAAGGCGGATTATACCGAAGTGATGATGGTGGTGAAACATGGAATCAAGTGAATAGTGAGCGTAAATTAAGACAACGTGCTTGGTATTATACCAGAGTTTATGCCGATACAAAAGATGTAGATGTGATTTACGTTTTAAATGTACGTTATCATAAAAGTACCGATGGCGGAAAATCGTTCGACACCTATAATGCACCACATGGCGATCATCATGATTTATGGATTGCTCCAGAAAACCCAAACCGCATGATAATTGGTGATGATGGTGGTGCACAAGTAACATATGATGGAGGCGAAACTTGGAGTACCTATCACAATCAGCCAACCTCACAGTTTTATCGTGTTACTACAGACAATCATTTTCCTTATCGTATTTATGCGGCACAACAAGATAATTCTACGGTAAGAATTCCACATCGAACAGATGGCTGGTCTATAACCGAAGACGATTGGGAAAGCACAGCAGGAGGGGAATCGGCTCATATCGCCATTGATCCTGATGATAATGATATTGTATATGGTGGAAGTTATGGCGGATTTCTAACTCGTGTAAATCATAAAAAAGGAACCGTTAGAGCCATTAACGTTTGGCCAGATAATCCTATGGGTTATGGTGCTGAAGGCATGAAATATCGCTTTCAATGGAATTTCCCTATTATTTTTTCAAAACATAATTCTGATAGATTATATACCTTTTCTCAATACGTTCATGTTACGGAAAACGAAGGCCAATCTTGGAAAATAATTAGCCCAGATTTAACCAAAAGTGATCCTGAAAAAATGAAATCGTCTGGAGGACCAATCACTCAAGACAACACAGGAGTGGAATATTATTGTACCATTTTTGCAGCTCAAGAATCGCCTTTAAAAGAAGGCCTACTCTGGGTTGGTAGTGATGATGGTCTTATTCATATTACCAAAAATGGAGGCGAAACTTGGGAAAACATTACTCCTAAAAGCATGCCTGAATGGATGATGATTAATAGTATTGAGCCAAGTGCTTTTGATGAAGGGACTTGCTATGTAGCAGGAACTAAATATAAAACTGGAGATTTTCAACCATATCTATACAAAACTACCGACTACGGAAAGTCGTGGACAAAAATCACTAATGGTATAAATCCAGAACATTTTACAAGAGTTTTACGTGAAGACCCAAAGCAAAAAGGGTTATTGTATGCAGGAACCGAAACAGGCATGTATATCTCGTTTAACGATGGTAAAAACTGGCAGCCGTTTCAGTTAAATTTACCTGTTGTTCCTATAACCGATTTAGCCATTAAGGATAATAATTTAATTGTGGCCACACAAGGCAGAAGTCTTTGGATTATTGATGATTTAACGGTTCTCCATCAACTGTATAATTCCAATACAAATGAGGATATGCTTTTTAAACCAAAAGACACCTATCGCATGGATGGCGCAGGACGATCTGGTAGTAAAACAGCCGGAACCAATCATCCAAAGGGTGTTATGACGTATTTTAATTTGAAAGATTATAAGGAAGATGATGAGGTGAGTTTAACCTATTTCGACCAGAAAGGTGATACCATTAAAACTTTCAGTACAAAAAACAAAAAGGAAGACAAGTTAGAAGTTAAAAAAGGTATGAATCAGTTTAACTGGAATATGACATATGATGGAGCCGAAAAATTAGATGGGATGATTTTATGGTGGGCGAGTTTGAGTGGTCCGCAAGCTGTACCTGGAGAATATAAAGTGAGTCTTAATGTAAGAAACAATGTCACATCGAGCGCAGTTGAGATGTCTCAACCATTCACAATTCTGGCAGACCCCAGATCTGAAAGCTCGTTAGAAGATATAAAAGCACAATTTGATTTCATTACAGACATAAACAAAACTATGGATGAAGCGCACAAAACCATAAAAAAGATTCGTAAAATTGATAAGCAATTATCAGCCTTTGAATCACAATACAAAGATGATGAGCGTGTTTCAGATTTAATTAAAAAGTCAAAAACACTTCGTGAACAGTTTTCAGAAATTGAAAAAGCTTTATATCAAACCAAAAATCAAAGTGGTCAAGATCCATTGAATTTCCCAATTCGTTTAACTAACAAATTGGGCCATTTAAATGCCTTGGTTGGCATGGGGGATTTTGGACCAACAGATCAAGATATTGCTGTAAAAAATGAATTAACAGCAAAAATTGACAAACAATTACAAGCTTTTAATGTATTGGTTTCAGAAGAAATAAAAGCGTTTAATAAAGCGTTTAACAATTTAGAATTAAACTATTTATTTCTTGAAGATTAATGGAGTATTACAATTATATTAAATCCTTACACCTCATTTTTGTTATTACATGGTTTGCAGGCTTGTTTTATATTCCTAGGCTATTTGTATATCAAATAGAAGCCTTTCATAAACCATCGCCTGACAAAGAAATTTTAGGGAATCAATTAAAGCTTATGGCCAAGCGTTTATGGAATATTATCACTTGGCCATCGGCTATTTTGGCAACCGTATTTGCTATTTGGTTATTGGTTTTAATGCCGTCGTGGTTACAACAGCCTTGGATGCATGTTAAGTTGGGATTTGTGGTTTTATTGATTATTTACCATTTAAAAACACATCTGTTTTACAAACAATTACAGCGCGATGATGTTCGCAAAACATCTAACTTCATGAGGCTTTGGAATGAAGGCGCCACCTTTATTCTGTTTGCAGTTGTATTTTTGGTTATTTTAAAAAGTGCTTTCAACTGGATTTTTGGAGTTATAGGAATTTTTGTTTTGGGCTTGCTAATTATGCTAGGGTTCAAAATCTATAAAAACATTCGCAGTAAAAACCCTAATGCCTAAACCATTTGGCTTGATTATTGTTATATTTAGTGGACTTTACATAATAAATGAAATTAGCTAAACTTTCTTTAAGACTTCGCATATTCCTAGCCATGATACTCCTGGTTCTATTGGCGTCCATATTAATTGCTGGAGTTACCATTTATCAATACAACGAAGAAGCTCATGATTACCATCAAGACCGCTTAAATCGTAAGGAAGAAAATATAAAAGCTAGTGTTGAGTACACGATAAAGGAAACAACCTATCCAGTAATCAAAGAGAACGTACCACTTATCTTTAAAGATGAAATTTATGAGATTGCTACCATCCATAATATGGAAATCAATCTTTATGATCTAGAAGGTAGTTTACTTAAATCGTCCAAAGCCAGTTTTGCAGCCGATTCCATTCCGAAGTGTTTAGATGCTGATATATTAAACACCTTATCAAACACATTAGAAAAACGGTATATAAACAACACCATTGAAAACGGAGAAGGCTATTTATCGTCTTATTCAGTAATAACGGATCAAAAATTTAAACCTTTAGCCATACTTCATTTACACTATTTGGAAAATGATGATTTTCTCAATAAAGAACTAAATGAATTTTTAGAACGATTAGGTTACGCCTATATCATCATGCTACTGATTGCTATTGTCTTGGCTTATTTCTTGTCTAAATACATTACAAAATCACTAAAAACCATTAGTGATAAAATGAATGAAACACGACTAGAAAAGCGGAATAAAAAGATTGATATAGATAAAACCAGTGAAGAGATTGCTACACTTGTTCAATCATACAATAGCATGATAGATGAGCTTGAAGAAAGTGCGGTAAAATTAGCAACTAGCGAGCGTGAGCAAGCTTGGCGAGAAATGGCAAAACAGGTAGCTCACGAAATTAAAAATCCGTTAACGCCTATGCGCTTAAGTGTTCAAAGTTTTCAACGTAAGTTCAATCCTGAAGACCCAGAAATCAATCACAAAGTAGATGAGTTCAGTAAAACCCTTATCCAGCAAATAGATACCATGAGCTCTATTGCTTCGGCTTTTTCAAATTTCGCTAAAATGCCAGCTCAACAAAATGAAACTTTAAACGTGGTAAAAATTGTCAAGTTGGCTTTAGATATTTTTAATGAAGATTACATTGTTTTTAAAGCTAGTGAAGATGAAATCGTTGCTAAATTTGATCGCACACAACTTATTCGTGTTGTAACCAATTTAGTAAAAAATGGTATTCAAGCTATACCTGAAAATAGTACAAGAACACCTGAAATTATTGTTGAGGTAACCAGTAGCGACAAAGTAGTTAATATTATTGTTTCAGATAATGGTAAAGGCATTTCAGAAGAAAACAAATCTAAAGTTTTTGAGCCTAAGTTCACCACTAAATCAAGCGGAATGGGATTAGGTTTAGCTATGGTAAAAAATATTGTGGAAACTTATAATGGAAATATTACCTTTACATCTCAAGAAGGTTTAGGAACTGTTTTTAAGGTTTCTTTTCCAAAAGAATAATAAATTATTGTCGCTCTGAGCTTGTCGAAGAGTCTTTAACATCACACCAAAATGGCATACGAAAACATCTTATCAAAAACTGAAAACGGAATTACATACATAACAATTAATCGTCCAAGTAAACTTAACGCACTTAATAAAGCAACCATACAAGAACTGCATGATGCTTTTTATGCTGCTGATTCGTACAAAGAAACAAAAGTTATTATAGTAACGGGAAGTGGTGAAAAAGCTTTCGTTGCAGGAGCAGATATTTCTGAATTTGCCGATTTCGATGTTGAAAATGGTGGCAAACTAGCGGCAAAAGGACAAGAATTATTATTTGATTTTGTTGAGAATTTAGGCACGCCAGTAATTGCGGCTGTTAACGGATTTGCACTAGGTGGCGGACTAGAATTAGCGATGGCTTGCCATTTTAGGTTGGCTAGTTTGAATGCTAAAATGGGCTTACCTGAAGTATCACTGGGTGTTATTCCAGGTTATGGCGGCACCCAGCGCTTGCCGCAATTGGTAGGTAAAGGTCGTGCTATGGAAATGGTTATGACTGCTGGTATGATTGAAGCCAATCAGGCTTTGGAATACGGATTAGTCAATCATGTAACCTCACAAGAAGAATTGATACCTCTTGCCGAAAAAATTGCAGGCAAAATTATGCGTAATTCTTCTGTTGCTATTAAAGGTGCCATAAAAGCGGTTAATGCTAATTATCAAGATGGTATTAATGGTTTTGACGTTGAAATTTCAGAGTTTGGTAATTGCTTTGGTACGGCTGATTTTAGAGAAGGGACTACTGCATTTTTAGAAAAGCGTAAGGCCGATTTTCCTGGGGAATAAATTTAGGTTTCGTTAACTTAATGATATGAATTCGTTTTAACATTTCGACAAGCTTAATACAGGTTCTTTTATATCAAGAGTTAACGAAGTTCGTCTTTTTAATTCATAAAGTCAAGTTTGTTAATAACCCAAAAAGCCTTTAACACTTTTAGACTAAAATATTAGTTAATTTTAAAGAGTCAGGTTTCTTACAATCGCTTTAATTTTTTACTACTATGAATCCCAAGTCTATTATAAAAGGGCGTGGTGCCCAGCACAATATATCCAACCGTTTTTTTGAATTAAGTCACGAACAGCGAGATGACTTCCTGGAATATTGTGCTAAAGAAGGAGAGGAAACTGATAAAAACAAAACGCTTTATTTACCTGTTTTTCCAAAAACCATAGTCAATAAAGTTACCAGTCCGGATGTAGGTATGGGCTACTCCATGAATATGTATCAAGGTTGCGAACATGGCTGTGTATATTGTTATGCTAGAAACAGTCACGAATATTGGGGCTATAGTGCTGGATTAGATTTTGAACGTAGAATATTGGTAAAAAAGGAGGCCCCAAAATTATTGGAAGCCTTACTTAAAAAGAAATCATGGCATGCTTACCCAATTGTTATGTCTGGGAATACTGATTGTTATCAACCTGCTGAAAAGCAGTTTCAAATCACAAGGCAATGTTTAAAAGTATTTTTAAAGTATAAACATCCTGTAGGTATTATCACTAAAAATGCACTCATACTTCGCGATTTAGATATTTTAAAAGCTCTAGCAAAAGATAATTTAGTCGGAGTTAATATATCCATTACTTCCTTGTCTGAAGATACTAGGCGCATTTTAGAACCACGAACAACAACTATAAAAAAACGACTAGAAACGGTGAAAACCTTATCAGAAAATGGTATTCCAGTAAACGTTATGTTGGCACCTATAATACCATCAATTAATAGTCATGAAGTTTTGCCTTTAGCTAAAGCAGTTTCTGAAGCTGGAGCATTATCCATTGCGCATACTATTGTACGATTGAATGGTGCCATTGGCGAAATTTTCACCGAATGGATTAAAAAAGCATTGCCTGATAGAGCAGACAAAGTATTGCATCAAATAGAAAATTGCCATGGTGGCACACTTAACGATTCGCGATATGGTAAACGTATGCGAGGTGAGGGACACATAGCAAAACAGATTAACGATTTGATAAAATTAGCTAGACATAAATACTTTAAAGATAAAGCTTTGCCAAAATTAAATACATCGCTTCATGAAAGTTATAAGGATGGACAGTTAAAATTGTTTTAATTGGTAACAGATTTTTGATATAAATGTTTAAACCGTCAGTTCGAGTATCGCGACTTTTTATAATCAAACAACTCTATTCTCGATATTAATTTTGCAATTTTTCAATCGTAAAATTCACTCGAATTGACGAGTTCTTTTTTAATGGCAAAAGGAATTATTTCTCACCTTCCCATTCTGAATAAAATTGCTCGAGATACTGCATCATGAATTTGTGTCGATTTTCTGCTAAACGCTTTCCTGTTTTGGTATTCATTTTATCTCTTAAAAGGAGTAACTTTTCATAAAAGTGATTAATGGTTGGCGCAGTAGAGTTTTTATATTCTGCTTTACTTAAGTTAAGGTTAGGTGTTATTTCTGGATCGTAAATTGCTCGATCTTTAAATCCACCATAATTAAATGCTCTCGCAATCCCAATAGCTCCAACTGCATCTAGACGATCTGCATCTTGAACAACTTCTAATTCAGGAGAAGTAAAGATAATATTTTTGTCTAGAGATTTACTAAAAGACATATTAGCAATGATTTTTACAACATGTTCAATAACTTCTGATGATACATTTTGTTGAAACAAAAATTCTCGTGCTTTTTTGGGACCAATGGTTTCATCACCATCATGAAATTTACTATCGGCAATATCATGCAACAAAGCACCCAATTGGACAACTTCCAAATCAACAGATTCATGTCTGCCAATGTTTAGCGCATTTTTATAAACACGTTCAATATGAAACCAATCGTGTCCGCCTTCGGCATCTTTTAGTTCTTTTTTTACAAAATCAATTGTATTTAAAATAATAAGTGAGTTACTCATGCTATAAAATTAAAAATTCCCTTCATGCTTTTGAAAGGAATTTTATTTAAATAAGTAATATTTCGTTTTAAATTGCAGGTTCTACCCATTTAAACTGATAAGAGTTTTCAGGGATCTTCATGCGTTCAGAAAGTCGTGTTAATCTAGAAGGTAACTTCATGAGGTAATCTCTGGCTTTCTCGGCATCATCAGTTAGGTTGGTAATTTTATCTATTTCCCAACGTTGAATCAATTTCTGCAAAATATCTACATAATCATGCGATGTATAAACACCAATACGTTGTGCGGTGTTAGAAAACTCTTCAAATGCTGTGCTTATTCTTTCACCAGATTCTCTTAAAAAATGTGCTGGCATGGTGATTTTTAATTTCATCATATGTTGAAATGCCAACATCATCTGGCTTGGATCTACTTTAAAAATACGCTCAACAAATTCACAATAAGCATGATGGTGTCGCATTTCGTCCCCAGAAATGATTTTACACATTTTTGCCAGTTGCTTGTTTCCTTTATCTTTAGCTAATTTAGCTACGCGGTTATGAGAAATATAAGTAGCCAATTCCTGAAAACTTGTGTACAAAAAGTTTTTGTACGGGTCACGGTCGGTACCAATATCAAAACCATCTGCAATAAGATATTGGGTGGTTTTTTCAATTTCTTTCATATTTACACGACCAGATAAGTACAAGTATTTATTGAGCACATCACCATGTCGGTTTTCTTCTGCTGTCCAATGACGAACCCATTTTCCCCAAGAATTGCGACCAACTTGGTCAACACCTTCCACATCCATAAGCCAAGATTCATATGTGGGTAGAGCTTCTTCAGTAATCATATCACCAACTAAAACCACCCAGAAATCGTAAGGAAGTTCTTTAGAGAGTTCACGTATTTCTTTTACGTCATCTAAAAATCCATCTTTTTCAGAGTTTGGTAAAAAGTCTGTAGGTTGCCAAATACTTTCAACAGGAATTAAATATTTTTCTATTAAGGAGTCAACGTCTTTTTCCAGAAACTGCATAACTTCCAATCGGACATTTTTTAAAGACATAATTGATAATTTTAATAATTAATACTCGAAGTAATCGTAGTTTCAATCTGTTTGATTAATTCTTGCTTATCTACAAAGGTAGCCAATTTAATAGGCTCATGGACTTGAAATTTTAAATGATTTCCAATTCCCATTGGGAATTTTCCATAGCGTAACATTTTCCAAGAATTATTTACAGTTATTGGTACTATAATAGCGGATGGTATTTTTTTAAAAAGTATTTCTAACCCTTTAGTTTGAAATGGTTTGGGTTTACCTGTTTTACTTCGTGTGCCTTCTGGAAAAATAACAGCAGCTCTTTTGTTTTTTTCAATGTATTCCCCAAATTTCATAATCGCAGGTAAGGACTGTCTAGGGTTTTTTCTGTCAATGAGAACAGAGCCGCCATGCCTTAAATTGTAAGATACACTTGGTATGCCTCTTCCTAGTTCTTTTTTACTAATAAATTTAGGATGATACTTACGCATATACCACATTATGGGTGAGATATCATACATGCTTTGATGATTGGCAACAATGATTACAGGCTGATTGATTGGAATATCAAATTTGTTTGTAAATGTAATCCGAGTTCCTAATAAATTTAGACAGCGCATTAAGAAAAATTGTAACCAATCGACAGTTATTTTGTGGGCTTTATAACCCAACACGTTAAAGCAAAACCATTGAATTGGGTGAAACACTACAAGGGTTAGTAGAAAAAAAAATGCATAGAGAGCAGTGAGTGGATATGCAAGTAGTTTTCGCATGTATTAGGGTTTGAAAAACAAAATTAACTAATAAGATTAAAGCACAAAAAAACCACGATAAAATCGTGGTTTTATTTTTAAAGTTGAAATGTTTTAACAATGTTCATTATAAGCATCTACTAAATTTTCAGCAATTAATTCAGCAGGACGACCTTCAATATGATGACGTTCTAACATATGAACTAACTCACCATCTTTAAACAATGCCATACAAGGCGAACTTGGTGGAAATGGTACCATGTGTTCACGCGCTTTATCTACAGCTTCTTTGTCAACACCAGCAAAAACGGTAACTATATGGTCTGGCTTTTTACTGTTTTGTAAGCTCATTCTAGCTCCTGGTCTTGCGTTGGCTGCAGCACAACCACAAACAGAGTTTACAACTATAAGCGTAGTTCCTTCTTTAGCCAATGCAGATTCAACAGCTTCTGCTGTTTGTAATTCTTGAAAACCAACATTAGTTAAATCTTCACGCATTGGTTTTACTAATTCCGCTGGATACATATATTTTAATTATTTAAGATTAATATTTCAATGATGCAAATATACCAATTGTGTAACAAATGCCATGCGTCATCTACTAACAAATAGTATATTTACTCATAAATAAAATTGATAGGTACATGAGTTTTTCAAAGTGGATTGGAGCAGCTTTAGGATGGTCGTTTGGTGGACCAATTGGTGCCATAATTGGCATGGCTTTAGGTGGTATTATGGATGCGTTTTCAGATAAAGATGCCGAACCATTTTATAAGCAAGGTCAACAAGGTAGAACATATAGGTCACGTATGTCTCGTCCACAAACACGGTCAGGTGATTTTGAAGTGAGCTTGTTGATTTTGTCCTCTATTGTTATTAAAGCAGATGGTAAACAAGATCAACGTGAGCTTGATTTTGTCAGGCAGCAATTCTTGCATATGTATGGCAAGGAACGAGCAAACCATGCTTTTAAGTTGTTTAAAAACATCAATAAACAGCAAATTCCTGTACGACAGGTTTGTTTACAAATCAGGCAAATGATGGATCATCCATCACGATTACAACTGCTTCATTTTTTATTCGGAATAGCTAAAGCGGATGGACATGTCACGGAAGAAGAGGTTAAACAAATTTATACCATATCAAATTATTTAGGTATTAGCTCACGCGATTACGAAAGTATTAAAGCAATGTTCTATAATAGTAGTGATAATGCCTATAAAATATTGGAAATTTCAAAAGACGCTACGGTATCAGAAATAAAAGCAGCTTATCGGAAAATGGCAAAAAAGTATCATCCGGATAGAGTTATTCATTTAGGTAAAGAACATCGTGAAGGTGCTGAAGAAAAGTTTAGACAGGTGCAGCAGGCTTACGAACAATTGCAAAAAGAAAAAAGGTTTTAATATGGATAAGAGCGTCATAAAAGAAACTATTATTCAAGAAATAGCAAAAACTGAAAAGGCAATCTCGGATTATAAAGCGTTAACCAAACCCATTTCCCCTAACAATGCCATTGGTCGCGTGAGTAGAATGGATGCTATTAATAATCGTAGTGTCAATGAAGCTTCATTGCGTCAAGCCGAAACTAAACTCACCAATTTAAAACGCGCCTTATCAAAAGTTGATGATGACGATTTTGGCATGTGTTTAAAATGTCAAAACCCAATTCCAGTAGGCAGAATTCTTATTCGCCCAGAAAGTTTTTTGTGCGTGAATTGTGCGAGATAAACGGCATAATTGTTGATTTATAGGTGAAAACAAAAACCAACTATTATGAAATTTCTATTTTCTTTAATAATCTTTTTATCTAGTTTTTCTGCTTTTACTCAAACCACAACTATTGCGGGAACATACATTTTGAAACTCGAATCTAGTAATGCGGTAATTGTTGATACATTAACTTTACATGCTGATGAAACGTTTACCTTTCATGAATATGATAGACATAATGGAGGTATTCCTCCAGAAAGGGACAAATATGGTAAAGGAAAATGGATGTTTGAAAATAATATTGTTTATTTCTATGTCAACGAATCTGATATTACTAAAACTCACACCTTAAATTTTAATAATTCTGAAGCGAGATTTATAATCAAATCACCTAGAGATAAATCTAATAGAGTGATACCAACTTCAATACAGTTTTACAAATCTGATGTTTTTTGGATAGTGAAACGGAAATTGATAAAGGAATAAATTAACCCCTAAACAAAAAGAAGTCGTCTTTCATATCTTCAATTTGAGCATCTTCATTGGTAATAATATAATCAATGGCTTGAGATGTAAAATCATCACCTTTTTCAGTTAAGGAAACAATTTGGTTGTCAATGGTAATCATATTGTTTTTTAATGCTAAATCAACAACAGTTTTAGCACGGATTTTTTGCCAATTAATATGTTCTCTCAAATGATTGACATGTCGTTCGTTTTCTTCATTATGATTTTTTAAATGAAGCAAGAAGGTAAGCAGCGACACTTCAATTTTTTGTTGCTTTTCGCGGTACATAACAGCTATCAAACCCTTGCTAGGCGCAAATAAATAAACAACTAAAAACAATAGTCCTAACATGGTTGTTATGGAGCCTGCAATTGAAGCATCGAGCCAATGTGCAACCCAATATCCAGAAATAGCGCTAAACACCCCAAAAAGAATTGACAAAAAGAGCATTTTTTTCAAGTCTGTTGTCAATAAATAAGCGCTAGCTGCTGGAGCAATCATTAGCGCGACCACTAAAATGGCACCAACAGCATCAAAAGCACCAACAGTTGTAATAGATGAAACCGTCATTAAACCATAATGAATAGCCACAGGTGAGAAACCTAATGAAGCTGCCAGTCCAGCATCAAAGGTGCTTAATTTCAGTTCTTTAAAAAAGGCGAATAATAATCCAACAGTTATTAGTAGAATAGTACCAATAATCCATAAAGATTTTGGACCAACATCAATACCTGAAATTAGCAATCGGTCAAAAGGCGCAAAAGCCAATTCACCTAAAAGAACAGCATCAACATCTAAATGAACATCATTAGCGTTTTTAGCAATCATAATTACACCTATACTGAATAAAGCAGGAAAGACTAATCCTATAGCTGTATCTTCTTTTACCAATCCTGTTTTTTGAATTTGCTCAACTAATACCACAGTAATTACACCTGTCAAAGCTGCTAAAACAATTAATAGTGGCGAGTTGAGGTCTTGTGTAATGAAGAATCCAATAACAATTCCAGGTAATATAGAATGACTAATAGCATCACTAATCATGGCCATTTTACGCAACACCAAAAACGTTCCAGGTATAGCACACGCAATGGCAACCAAACTAGCAATAAGCTGTATTTCAAGTTGTGCGCTACTCATCTTTTTTAAATTGTTGGTTATATAAGTTAGATGCTGTTTCAAACCCTTCTTGAGTTAAACTCCACATATTTCCGTTAAGTGTTACATAGTTTTTATCTACTAATTTTTTTAGTGTTCCTTTTGTGTAGCCTTGAAAGTTATTCAAAATCTTAATCGTATGTGGATGCGAAATATTCTCGTGCGTTTTAGCAATATTAAACATAAAGGATAGGGTTTTATGTAATTCTAAATCACGACGATTTTTTATAAATCGAATTTGTCTGAACAACAAACCACGATTGGGCGAAAAAATAAACGAAAACATGACAAAAACTGAAGCTACAATTACAATTACAGGACCAGTGGATAGATTGTTTTGAGTGGCGCTTATTGCTGTTCCAAAAACACCTGAAAACGCCCCAAAAAAGGCTGCTAAAAACACCATGACACTTAA
The DNA here is from genome assembly GCF_012931685.1 of Hanstruepera ponticola. Lineage (GTDB taxonomy): Bacteria > Bacteroidota > Bacteroidia > Flavobacteriales > Flavobacteriaceae > Hanstruepera > Hanstruepera ponticola. The sequence goes on along the minus strand of NZ_JABANC010000001.1, from coordinate 557,835 downwards.
ATTGTTTGTCCACTGTCTTGCAGCAGCAGCAGGAGCCAAAAGCATAGCGCTCATTAAAACAACACCAACGGTTTGCAAGCCTAAAACAATAGCTAGTACAATGAATGAAGTTATTAGTATGTCAATAGTTTTGGTATTAAAACCTAGTGTTTTAGCATAATCTTTATCAAAAAGTAGAATTTTGAATTCTTTCCAAAACAAGAGTAAAACGAACAAACATAATCCGGTTACAATTGCCATAAGCCAAACATCACTTTCAACTAAAGTAGCGGCTTGACCAAATAAGTATTTATCTAAACCAGCTTGATTGGCGTTTGGTTGTTTTTGAATGAAGGTCAATAGTAACATTCCAAATCCAAAAAATAAAGATAGAATCAATCCTAAAGCTGTATCTGATTTTAAATGTGTTTTTGTTATAATACCTCGAATCCAAAATGTACCTATCAAACCACTGACCAAAGCACCTAAAAGCAGTGTATTACTTTCTTTGGCGCCAGTAAGTAAAAACGCAATAGCAATGCCTGGTAATGCTGCATGCGAAATAGCATCACCCAATAAACTTTGCTTGCGTAACACGGCAAAACTACCAAGCATGCCAGTAACAGCACCAAGAATAGCTGTGCCAAGTGTAATGGTGCGCAGTGTGTAATCGTTAATTACGAGTTCTATGTATTCTAGCAAGTCCATTTTGTTATTCCGCACTAGATGCGGAATCTATTATGCTTATTTTTGGTTTATAGCTTTGAGATTCCTGCCTTCGCAGGAATTTTATTTATGAATACTTACTTTATAATTGATGCCATAGGTTTTAGTAAGGTTATCATCATTAAAAATATCCTTAACCGGACCTGTTGCAATCTTTTTTACATTTAAAAAAGTTACCCAATCAAAGTATTCAGGAACCGTTTGCAAATCATGATGCACCACAATTACAGTTTTATTCGCCTTTCTTAATGCTTTAAGAATATTAATGATAGCTATTTCGGTAGTAGCATCAACACCTTGAAATGGTTCATCCATAAAATAAATGGATGCATCTTGAACCAAAGCACGTGCTAAAAAAATACGTTGCTGTTGTCCGCCAGAAAGTTGACTGATTTGTCTGTTTTTAAAAGGTAGCATTCCAACTTGTTCTAAAGCTTCGAGTGCCGCTTTTTTTTGCTTTTGGCCAGGGCGTTTTATCCAACCCAAACTTCCGTATGTTCCCATCATAACAACATCTAGAGCAGTTGTTGGGAAATCCCAATCCACACTACCTTTTTGTGGTACATAAGCAACTAGAGAGCGTTGTTTGTCATACGATTTGCCATAAATGCTTACACTTCCAGCAATTGGTTTTAGAATGCCTAAAATAGACTTTATAAGTGTTGATTTTCCTGCGCCATTTGGACCAACAATAGCCATTAAAACGCCTTCGGGTATTTCTAAATCAATATCCCAAAGTACCGGTTTGTAATTATAGGCTACTGTTAAATCATCTACTTGTACTGCTATTTTATTACTCATTATTTCAAAGCATTAACAATGGTATTCACATTATATTTAAACATCCCAATATAAGTACCTTCAACTGTTCCAGCATTACCCAAAGCATCAGAATATAATGTACCACCAATGGTAACATCATGTCCTTTCGATTTTACTGCTGCTTGCAAGGCTTCTATAGTGCGTTTAGGCACCGAACTTTCCACAAATATAGCGTTCACTTTTTTGTCAATAATAAAAGCTGCTAATTTTTGTACGTCTTGAACTCCAGCTTCGGTTGCTGTTGAAAGACCTTGTAACCCAACAACTTCAAATTCAAAGGCTTTTCCGAAATAGTTAAAAGCATCATGAGCTGTAACCAATATGCGTTTCTCTTTTGGTAAAGAGTTAATGGTTGCATTAATTTCAGTTTTTAAATTATTTAATTGACTTAAATAGTTGTCACCATTAGCTTTAAAAGTATCTTTCTCTGAAGGCACAGCTTCCGATAATTTGTTGACTACAAATTGTGTGACTTGTTCCCAATAAGTGATGTCAAACCAAATATGCGGATCGTAATTAGAAGCAAAATATTCGGAACCAATCAAAGTGTTTTTATCAATGGCATCAGAAACAGCAACAGTTTTTATATTTTGAGTTCCCATTTTCTCGAATACTTCTACTAGTTTTCCTTCAAGGTGTAATCCGTTGTAGAAAATAATATCAGCATTAGCTAATTTAGTTACATCACCTTCGCTAGCTTTGTATAAATGAGGGTCAACACCACTTCCCATTAAACCTTCAATATTAATAAGGTCGCCTCCAATATTTTTAACTAAATCAGTTATCATTGTAGTTGTGGTGACAACATTGAGTTTGTCGGTTTTTTTAGAATCCGTTTTACAGCTAAAGATTCCAAAAAATAGAATGGTTATGATTGTAATTCTTTTCATTATTGATTGTTGTTTATTGGTAATCTAAAACTCAAACCTGCACTTAATAATAAATCTTGACCTTCTGTAATACTTGTTCCAAAAGACATATCTAATTGCAAATCGTTAGAAACTAAATATGTTAATCCAGCATCCCATAAATGGTTAGCTTGACTATCTTCAGGTAAATCACCATATAATTCTACATAAGCACCAAACTTTTCGGAAATGCTATATCCATAGGCAATAGTATAGATATAACTTGCTTCAGGTGAATCATTTCCCCAAGCCATACCAAGATTATAGCCTAAACTAGATTTTTCACTTAAGGTATGTGCTAGTGAAAATCGAAAATCTACACCAGTTGTTTCTGGTCTATAATCAGTACTTGCGGTAAATGGTAAAAAAACATGTCCTATTAAACTAATTTCTGGGATCCAACCTTTTTCTTCCGTTATATAAACTTTCATTCCTAGCAACAATGGACTAAAGCCACTTAAAACATTGTCTAATTTCTGACCGTTTATGTGTGTGACATCTTCTTGTAAATTCCATCCTAAACGCAATTCAAAATTATCAGATAACCCATATCTAACCAGCGTTGTATTGTAGGTGAAGTTTTCAGTTTTAATTTGATTTTTTTCAAAAGTTTGATAAAAACCACCTGTTTCAACTTGCAGATAGCCTTGTGGTACTGTGCTTGACGCTTCAGTAGCATCTGGTCTATCTGTTTCCAAAGCGCCGATTGACTCCTTTTCTTGAGCCAATGAAGCCGAAAAGGAACATAACAACAGACCAATGAAAATATAAATTTTTGTGTTAGTTGATTTCATTGACGTAGATAATGTTGGTAAAGTCTTCATTTAATAGAATGGTATTATAATTTATTGAAATTTGAGTCATTTTGTTGTTTTGAAATTGATTAGTGACCATAATGCGATTTCCATATTTTAAGCCATGTAGAGCGCAGAAATCAAAAAACTCCTTATCGTCACTCATTAATCTCGAAATAATATATGATTTCCCTGCTTGGGTTTTAGAAAGAGGTATTGAATTATCATCTGTTGTTATGTCGCCATGTTCATTTGGGATAGGATCGCCATGTGGATCGAATTTCGGATTTCCTAGATAAGAACTGATTTTATTTGCCAAGAAATCTGACGTTTGATGCTCTAGTAATTCTGCTTCCCTATGAATTTCATGTAAAGACATATCAAACAACTTGTAAAGCAAAGCCTCCCACAAACGATGCTTTCTAACTACATTTAAAGCCATTTTAGACCCTTTCTCTGTGAGTTCTAGTGATTGATACTTTTCGTAAAAAAGAAGGTCTCTACTGGCTAATTTTTTAGCCATATCTGTTACAGCTGCATTGGATATACCTAATTTTTTTGCGATATTACCAGTTGAGGTATCATTCTCCTGCTTATCATTTTTATATATGGCTTTAATGAAATTCTCGACTGCTACTGACATTAACGTTTGCTTTAAATAAAATTTAAGTTAGCTTAAAAAATTATTCAAATATAGTTAAATTAGTTTATTGAGCAAAAGAATTCTTAATTTGGCATAATTTCAGATGAAGACTAACAAATTATGTGATATGAAACAATTTGTTTATTTAGTTATTTTTTGTAGTATATTTTCAGTTCATGGCCAAGATAGCACCAAAGCTGAACCGCCTATTATTGTGACCAAACTATTGTTGGGCAATCAATACGAGTATAATAGCCATATTGTCAAATTTGTTGATGTTCTAAATGATTCTAGGTGCCCTAAAAATGTTACTTGTGTTAGAGCAGGAGAGGCTAAAGTATTAGTGGCTATTTATAAAGATGCTCAATTTATTGAGGAGAAAATTATCGAAATTACACCAACTACTTACTTAACTAGAAATTTATCACAATTAATAATTTCTGGTGAAAAAATAATAAAAGGTTTTAATTTAACTCCATATCCTGAATTTGGAAAAGAGATTAAAAAAGCGAATTATATTTTGCAAATTGTTGTTGAAGACTAGTTTTGTCAACTTCAAGTTATAGTTTATTATTAGAATTTAAAAAACTGATATGTAGGGTTTTAAATAAGAAAAATAAAATAAAGTAATTGCTGTTTAGTTAAAATGAGCTATGATTTTCAGCTTTTTAAGCTAAATATTTAACCTTATTGTTACTGTAATGTATCTTAAGTAATTAATATAAAACAAGTTAAATACTGTTTAGTGACAACCGCAATTGTTATCAGAGCAATTCTTCCCAGCCTTTTTTTTAGGTTTCCAAATAAATCGAGAGATCAGAAAAGTCAAAGCAATTATGAGTGTAGTAAAAGCAAGTATATTCTGAATAACGGTGTTCATAAATAAAACTATTTTAATAGTTGATAGGCGATTAAAGCAACAAGATAAGCAAAACTACTCATGATTATTAATTGCAACATAGGCCATTTCCAACTATTTGTTTCACGTTTGACGATTGCAAGTGTACTCATGCATTGCATTGCAAATGCATAAAATAACAACAATGAAATTCCAGAGGCGAAATTGAATAGTGGTCCTCCAAGAATAGGATTTACTTCACCAGCCATTCTATTTTTTATGGTCTCTTCTTCATCACTTCCTACACTATAAATTGTGGCTAGTGTGCCGACAAAAACTTCACGAGCTGCAAATGAACTTACAATAGCAATACCAATTTTCCAGTCATAACCCAAAGGTCTAATTACGGGTTCAATGGCTCTTCCTGTAATGCCGATAAAGGAATGCTCCAATTTATATGATGCGATATGTTGTTGTAAATCTTCATCTGGTATGTTTTGTGAGGCATATTGTTCAGTTACTATAGCTTCAGCATTATTAAAATCATTACCAGGACCATAAGATGCCAAAAACCATAATATAATAGAGATAGCCAAAATAATTTTTCCAGCACCAAAAACAAACGATTTGGTTTTTTCAAGAACAGTTAAAGCAACATTTTTAAATAATGGTAATTTGTAGTTGGGCATTTCAACCACGAAAAATGTCTTACTTTTTATCTTAAGTATTTTATTTAATATATACGCTGAACCTACAGCAGCACCAAAACCTATTAAGTATAAAAGCATAAGTGTTAATGCTTGATAACTTAATCCAAGAATCCTTCCTTCCGGAATTACCAATGCTATTATAATTAGATAAACGGGTAGTCTAGCCGAGCACGTTGTAAAAGGCGTTACAAGAATAGTTATTAAGCGCTCTTTCCAACTTTCAATATTACGTGTTGCCATAATTGCAGGTATGGCGCAAGCAGTACCAGAAATAAGAGGTACAACGCTTTTCCCACTTAAACCGAAACGACGCATGATACGATCCATTAAAAATACCACACGACTCATATAGCCACTTTCTTCTAAAACTGAAATAAAGAGGAATAAAAAGGCTATTTGAGGAATGAATATAACAATACCACCCAATCCCGGAATAATACCTTCTGCAATTAAATTGGTAAAAGCACCTTCTGGCATGGTGTTTTTAGTCCATTCGCTAAATGAAGCAAATAAGCTGTCAATAAAATCCATTGGAACACTAGACCAATCATAAATGGCTTGAAAAATGGTTAATAAAATAATTCCAAAAATGAGGTATCCCCAAACTTTATGAGTCAAAACTCTATCGAATTTGATGCGTAAGTCTTTTGCCGTACTTAAATCGATTTTTTGGCCTTTTTTAAGGGTGTCATTAATAAACTGATAACGTTTAATAGTCTCCTTTTGCTGAAGGCGTTTTAAATCGGCTTTAGATTTTGTTTTGAAATCAGCAACAGCATCAATTTCATTTCTATCCGTTTTTCCAAAATTTACATCTTGAGTGATAACTAACCAAAGCTTATATAAAAGTTGATTAGGAAAAGCTTTGCGTAGATTATCAAAGTAATCCATATCAATTTCAGAAGCATTTAAACACGGTTTTGTTGAAAGCTCTTTGTAATTGGTAATTAAATCTTTGAGATCTGATATTCCTTGATTTTTTCTCGTACTTATTAAGGCTATCTTTGTCTCAAGCTGTTCTTCTAAATAGGGAATATTCAATGAAATTCCTTTATAAGTCATCCTATCAGCCATGTTAATGACTAGAATTGTAGGAATTTGAAGGTCTTTAATTTGAGTAAATAAAAGGAGATTGCGTTTAAGGTTTTCAACATCACTTACTACAACTGCAACATCAGGAAAGTCCTTATCATTTTTGTTGAGAAGTAACTCAATAACTACATTTTCATCAAGTGATGAGGCGTTTAAACTATAGGTGCCAGGTAAATCAATTATATGCGCTTTTACGCCACGTGGTAGTTTACAAATCCCTTCCTTCTTTTCTACAGTAATACCAGGATAATTACCAACCTTTTGATTCAAACCTGTTAAGGCATTAAATACTGAAGTTTTTCCAGTATTTGGATTACCAATAAGTGCAACATTTATTTGTTTACTCATTGGAAATTTCAATTAAAATGTGAATAGCTGTTTCTTTTCTAATGGCTAGATGGCTACCATTAATATTCAGATACATAGGATCAGCAAAAGGAGCAACCTGAACAAGTTCAACAGAATTTCCAGGTAAGCATCCCATTTCCAGCAGTTTAAGTGGGATGTGAATTGATGAAACATCAGCAATAATGCCTTTTTCACCTCGTTTTATTTCTGCTAACGTAATACTCAAGCTTATTTAGATTGATTTTAAAGAAGCAAAAATAAAGCAAAATATTAGGGTAAAAAAATTGAAGCTAGAAAACTATTGATATTCTTTTTTAAGTGTTTTAATATCCTCAATTAATCGGTTAATTTCGTCAGGATTTGTGCCATCATAAAATCCTCTAATTTGACGTTTTTTATCAATGAGCATAAAGTTTTCAGTATGAATCATGTCATAGGCATCACCATTACCTTGATCTTTTACAGCCAAATAACTTTTACGTGCTAAATCGTAAATTTGTTTTTTATCACCAGTGACTAAATTCCATTTTGAATCATTGACCCCTTTTTTTAATGCATATTTTTTTAATTGTGCAACCGAATCTATTTCTGGTGTTACCGTATGAGAAAGTAGCATGACATCCTGATCGTTTTTCAATTCTTTTTGAATGACATACATGTGATCTGTCATAATAGGACAAATGGTTTGGCAGGTAGTAAAAAAGAAATCGGCCACATAAATCTTATTCTTATAATTGTTTTGGGTTATAATTTCTCCATTTTGATTTGTTAAACTGAAATCGGCTATTTTATGATATTTTCTGACATCAACCAAAGAAGAATCAACCAATTCTGAATTAACCATAGCAGGTTGATAAATAGGTAATGGTTTTTCAACATTAAGAATATTGAAAATAATAGCAACTATAATCACTGATAGAATCATGAATACGATTCCAAAATATTTATAGTCTTTAAAAAACGAAAGCATAATGTGGTAGTTTCGGCATTGTTTTTGCAAAAATACATGGATTTCATAAGCAATTAAACAATTTGAGATTATAATTATTTGTTAAATACAAATGTGGAATGATTCAATTTTTAATGTTGAAGTAAAAAACACTACTTTTGTGCGTTATTTAAAAGAAAACAGATTTTATGACCGTTATATTGATTAAGGCAGCGCAATTATTTTTAAGCTTGTCTATCCTCATAGTCCTTCATGAATTAGGACATTTCATTCCTGCAAAGCTATTTAAAACACGTGTAGAGAAGTTCTACCTATTCTTTGATATTAAATTTTCATTGTTTAAAAAGAAAATTGGTGAAACTGTTTATGGTATTGGTTGGTTACCATTAGGAGGTTATGTAAAAATAGCCGGAATGATTGATGAAAGTATGGATAAAGAGCAAATGGCACAACCACCACAGCCATGGGAGTTTAGAACAAAACCTGCTTGGCAACGTTTAATTATTATGTTAGGTGGTGTTATCGTAAATTTCATTCTTGGGTTTTTAATATACATGATGATATTGTTTGTTTGGGGAACAGATTACTCTAAAAAAGATGATATCACTTATGGATTTGGTGTAGCCCCTACAATGGAGGAATACGGTTTTGAACAAGGGGATAAAATTGTATCTGTAGATGGAAAACCATTTAGCGAAGTAACTGATATCAATTCATATTTACTATTTAGAGATATTAATACCATTAAAGTTGAGAGAGTATCAGGTGAAATAGCTGAATTGACAGTTCCAGAAGATATTGGAACACAATTATTCGAAGCAGGTGATTTGCCAGCTATGTCTCCAAGAATGCCCTTTAAATTAGATTCAATAGTCCCTGATTCTCCTGCAGATAAAGCCGGTTTATTACTAACTGATAAAATAGTCAGTTTAAATGGAGAGGCTGTAAACTATTTTTCTGATTTTAAATATGGTATAAAACGAAACGGAAATAATACGCTTAATATTGGTGTTGAAAGAAATAATGAGATTGTAAATTTAAATGTAAAACCAAGTGAAGATGCTACAATTGGCATAGTAACTATCGAAACTGAGAAAATTGTTTCCAATCACAAAGATTATTCTTTTGGCGAAGCAATTGTAAAAGGGACTTCTTTAGGTTACTGGACTATAAAAGATTATTTAGCTCAATTTAAATACATTTTCACCAAAAAGGGAGCCTCCCAAGTGGGTGGATTTGCCGCTATTGGAAATATGTTTCCACCGTCTTGGAACTGGAAAGCATTTTGGGCTATTACTGCCTTTTTATCCATTATGCTAGGTGTTTTAAACCTTTTACCTATACCAGCATTGGATGGAGGTCATGTTATGTTTTTACTATATGAAATGATTTCTGGGAGAAAACCAGGTGACAAGTTTTTGGAATATGCACAGCTCATTGGATTTATATTACTAATCGCTTTAGTTTTGTTTGCTAACGGTAACGATATCTACAAAGCTATTTTTGATTAAAATTTTAAGTAGATTTTTTAATTAATATATTTGTAGTAAATAATAAATAATTTATATTTGCGCTCGCAAAAGCGAATAACACTCCTCCTTAGCTCAGTTGGTTAGAGCATTTGACTGTTAATCAAAGGGTCCTTGGTTCGAGCCCAAGAGGGGGAGCTTAACAACAAAAAGCCTTTACAGAAATGTAGAGGCTTTTGTTTTTATGCAGGTTAAACAAATTGCAAGTTTTATTTCTTATATAAGAGTTAAAAGTATTAATTAGAATTATCTAAAATACTATTTTCAATTATTTCAAAATCCTTGTAACTCGGAACATGTTTTGAACCCTCTAAAAGTTTAATTTCTTCTAAAGACGAAAACAGGTGTTTGGAACGTTTAATCATCTTTTTACCTGGAAACATCAAGTCCTTTTCAGCAGCAAAAATAGTAATGGGTGTCTGGATATTTTGAGCTGCTTTTTTTGATAGTAAAGGTAAAGGCGAAAAGTCCATATGACAATGCTGAAAGGTTGCCGACATAAACTGAAGTGCAAAGGTGTCATACTCTGAAAACAAGGCATCCATAACCCGTTTAATATACTTTGGGCTGTTGGTTTTTATAAACTTTTTTAATGGGATGAACATTTTTAGCAAGCCCAGCAGTGGATTGCCATTAACGATATAAACAGGTGCAATTAAAAACACCTGCTTGATGGGTGTTTGGTTAAACTCCAGTGTCTTTAGGCTAATGAGTCCGCCAAATGAAAACCCAACCAATGTCACAGCTTTAAGTCGTAACTTAATGATGATTGCGGTGAGCCATTTACCATAATCTAATGACTTCATATCTAATCGGGTTTCTGCACTTTTATTGGGCTGTGCCAAAACATCTACCGCATAAACACAGTATTTTGTAGTAAGGTTGGAAAGCGATTCCAATATGAGTGGTGCACAACCTCCTGTACCATGAATGAGCAGCAACGGTGGGTTTTGTTTATCACCAGACACTATGATATTGGTTTTACCAAAACGTGTGTCTATTTGTTGCTCTGAATAGGCTAACTGAAGTTGTTCTAATTTTTGATTGTACAGCTTTAGAATGGTTTCTTTTCCTTCTTGTGTTTTAAAAAACATATACAGTTTGTTTTTTGATTGATGATTTATTGATTGACAATAACTATATTACCCACTTTACGACCAGTTTCAAGATAGTGATGTGCTTCCGCGATATCTGGAAGCTTGTAGCTTTTATCAATATTTGTATGTAGTTTACCTTGTTTAAAAAAGCCCGCCAAGTCTAAAAATAATCGTTTTAATTCTTCAGTCTTTTTAATACCAGTAGCTGCAAATTTTACTTTCTTTGGGTTTAATAACCTTTGACAAAGTATTTGACCACTTAATACTGGTGTCATAAAAATACCATTTGAACTTAATAGTTTTTTAGAGACTTTATACGATAGAGCTCCAACCGAATCATAAATTACATTATACTTTTCGTTTATATTAGTTAGAGATATTTTTGTGTAGTCTATTACTTCATCGGCTCCTATAGATTTTACAAAATCAATATTTCTTGTACTACAAACCGCTGTAACTTTTGCGCTCATTAATCTAGCTAATTGAACTGCTGCCGAACCTAGGCTCCCAGATGCACCATTTATTAAAATATGTTGACCTGGTTGTAAGTCTGCAATATCCTTTAGAAAGTTGTAGGAAGTTAAAAAACCATCACATATTGGTGCTGCTTGATAATGAGATATCGTATCTGGTTTTAGCTCAATAACCATATCTTCTGAAATACACAAATAGTCTGCATTACAACCATTGCTAAATAGTTTTTCTCCAAAAACTTCATCACCTACTTTAAATTTTGTGATTTGTGAACCTATAGCCTCCACAACTCCTGAAAAGCCAGTTCCTAAAGCCGTATTTTTTGGTTTAAATAAACCTAAAAACAATCTGCCAAATTTAGGTTTACCTTGGCGCATCATGGTATCTGCTCTTGTTGCTGATGATGCCTTAATTTTTACTAAAACCTCATTTGGTTTTGGTAATGGAATTTCGACATCAATTATCTGAATAACTTCTGGCGAACCGTATTTTGTATAAATTGCTGCTTTCATACTTTTAATTATTTACAACAAAGTTGCAACTTGTTTGGGAGATAGCAGTTCGTATTTGGAAATTGGAACTTAATTGGTTGACTGATTGTTAGGCTCTACCTGCTTTTTCAATTTAAATTCTTCGGTTCGCTTAATTTGTTCTTCAAGATTCCATTCAAAATCAAATCTATTCTTGAGGAATACAGCGATTGAATCGAGCCCAATTTCAGTTCTTCTTTTATCTATGTTTTCAGGATCGTAAACTGGCCAAAGATTAAAACTTTTGGTTTCTGGGTAGTATTTCATCTGTCCACCATAGATTTGTAAATCCCCTCTTTCTGTAGCAATTCTATCTTCAGCTCTTACCAAAAATCGAGGCTCTAGTTTTTTATCTTTTACAGCTTGCCTCATCATGGGAAGGTACTTTATTCTAACTTTATTATCTGCATGTTGAATGACATTACATATGGTCCAATTCCCTTGCTCTCCTGCAATTTCTTTAGTTGGCCATCCATAATTATCTAGAATTTCTTTCACTTTTTTCTCATTAATGGTGTGGTTTCTTTCAATAATAGCTTGTTGCTCTTTAACCAACTCTGAATCTACACCGTATATAGCCATTAATGAGTCTCTTAATCTAATTGGGGTTTGTTCAGTTGTCCAAATTGTATCAAGTATTTGAATAAGACTTTCATTAATTTCAATAGTTGTCGATATATCTTTTGAATTGGTCTTATTTGAGCAATTAAACAGCAACACTAAACAGAATAATAAAATATATTTCATTTTTAATTTTTTTTAATCTTCTAATATGGTGACCTAAAATAAATAGAATTCATAGGTAGTCCAATAACAGATTCTGAATTGGATGGTGATTTATGATGTTTACATTACAACTTATAACCAGCTAAATCCTAATCCAATATTAAATAGTAATGCATCTCTATGCATATCTCCATCCAAAGACGCACGACCAAGAACTACTTTAGATTGAAAATTAAGCGCGAAATTTTTCTTTTTGTAAATTTCATAACCGGTACTTGCCATAACAGCGCAACCGAAGTTCCAATCGTCATTTACATCGTCTTTTATATCGTATAGTGCTGGTGAATCTATGGCTAAACCAATTCCTCCATGAATCCACCAGCGATCTTTTACCCAATATTGTACAGATGGTATAAAACCACCAAAGTTCCTGTCATTATCTTGAAATTCATATATGTTTCCTGGTAAAGAGGCTGTAATAGCAAGGTTTTCGTTTAACATGTAGCCAAATTTTAAATCTGGAAAAACGAACGTTCCTTGAGATGTGTCGAACGTTTGAATACCTGCACTATCTTCTACACTGATAATACCTCCACCTACTACAAATTCTACAATAAAACCATTTCTTTGTGTTGTTGTTTCTGAATTTGTGTTTTGTGCGTATGATATACTAGATGATAATGCCAAGGCTACACAAGCCATTTTTAATAAAATTTGTTTTTTGATTGTTTTGATTTTAATTGATGTCATAATTGTTTGATTTTTGATTAATGATTTTTTTAATTGAGGTGCAAATTTCCTGCAAAAGCTGGACGATTATGAAGTGAAATAACCCAACTGTTGATTTTGAATGATGAATTGTTGATTATCAATAACGTCTTATATTATTTCTGTTATAAAATCAATCAATGTTGTTTCTAAATAGGTAAAACTTACTATTTAGGCTAATTTCTGAATTTTCTTTTGTGTATTATTTTTGGTGAATAACAGGATTGTAATTCTTTAATTTAATCCTTTACGTTTACCATGTCAAATGTATTATTCGTCTTCTTTCAATAATTCTTGTAATGTTTCCTTTGAGCCTTCACTACCTAATTCAACGGCTTTTGTATAACTGGCAATGGCTTGTTCTTTTTGGTTATATTTTAAGTAAGCTTCACCTAATGAATCCCATAAATTACCATCTTCAGGAAATAATTTCACATTGAGTTTAAACAATGCTAATGCCCAATCAGGCTGGTCTTCTTTTTTCAACCTGCTGTAACCTAACCTATTTAAAACATTATGGTCGTTAAATTTAGTTTTAAGTTCACTACTTAAATAATCAGGTAGTTTTTTGGCATCGGATGATGGATTGGTTCTCATAAATTCATGAATCAATTCATAAATATTTCTGGGAATTGGTGCTGGTGTATAATTGGTATTAAAAACCATCTTACCAATTTCTCTAGCCACGTTTTCTGATTCAGGTCCTAAAAACGCATTTGTGATGTATAAGACCACAACATCGTCGTCTATAAATCGAACGAAGTCTGCGAAGTACAAACCATTACTACCATTATGAGCAACGATTTTGGTGTCTCTATCACTTTTAGATATAGCCCAACCATATCCATAATACGATGTCATGTTATCATTTTCAGCTACATACGCAGTTTCTTGAGTTTTTCTTGTTTTAGGTTCTAAAACAACGTTGTTTTTTAAAGCAACATGCCATTTGTATAAATCTTCAATAGTAGAGTGAATGTCGCCTTTACCTATACTATACCAATGATTGTCATTGTAAGGTAAGTACTGTTGGCTTGTTCCCCAATCTGTCCATTTTTCATCATCTCTATTATAGTAATAGCCATGTGCCAGTCGTTCTGTACTAAAATTAATGCGTTTATATCCAGTACTTGTCATTTGGGCAGGGCCAAATAGGTTTTCCTGTAGAAAAGCATTATAAGTATGCCCTGAAACTAGCTCTAATATAGCAGTTAGCATAATATAGTTGGCATTAGCATATTGGTAGGTTGTGCCAGGTTGGGATTGTAATTCTGACTCAAAAAACTCTTTTAAAAACTGTTCTTTGCTTGCTTCATGATATCTAAAACCACCTGTTCTATTAGAAATTCCAGATGTATGTGTTAGTAATTGATGAATGGTTATATCCTTTTTATCACTTGGTGTCTGAACAAAATATGAACTGATTTTATCGGATGTTTTTATTTTTCCTTGCTCTGCCAATTTTAAAATAGCGGATGCTGTAAATTGTTTGGTTACAGAGCCAATATTAAAAACGGTTGCTGGTGAGTTGGGAATTTTATTTTCCCTGTCTGCCCATCCATAGCCTTTAGAAAAAATAACTTCACCTTTTTTAGCAACTAAAACAACACCAGAAAAGCCATTGTTTTCACTTGACTCCAAATACGAGTCAACTCTGTTGAAGAGCTCTTTATTGGTGGTTTGAGAATGAGTGCTTAACGTTGAAAGCGTGATAAATGCAAAAATTACTATTTTAATAGATGATTTCATTTTGATGATTGCTTGTTATTTGAACCATATTCTATTGCCGCACCAATTGCTATGCCTAGTACAAACCACAATTGCATATTTGAGGTTGCATACCCTATAATAGTACCTAGTATGATCCCTATTCCTAATTTTACTCCTTTTATTGTTTTTTTAATTTTCATTTTTTCCATTGTGCTGTTCTTAATTATATTATAGCAAAATTATAACAGCTTTAAATATGAAAAGTTCTACTTTAAAAATCAGAACTAATCTTTTTGTGTACTTTTTAGATATGCATTGGGTGTTATCCCTTCTATTTTTTTAAAGAAGGTATTAAACACTGTTTTAGAATTAAAACCACTATCGTAAGCAACAGCCATAATAGTTAAGCTTTTATTTTCATCTAAAAGAACACGTTCTTTAAATTCTTTTACCCTATAAGAATTCACATATTCTGAAAAGTTTTTCTGAAAGCCCATGTTTAACAATTGAGACACATAATTTGCCGGAAGCTCCAGATAGGATGCCAGATCCTTTAATGCCAGATCGGGATTTAGATACAATTTGTAATCTACCATAATCTGATCTAGTTCTTTACTATACTTTTCAATTTCGTTGGTATCCAGTAATGCCTGTTTGTACTTTTTATTTTGTTTGTAGTTGACATTATCTGGAATGGCTTTCAGCATGATGTCTTTAAATCCTTTATGATTTTTTAAAGGCTTAAGAATTGGTGATGGATTTAATAATAAAATTAATGGCAACCGTTTATGGTATGCTTGAGTAATTAAATCAACTACTTTTTCATAATTACCTAACAAGGCATTAACTAATATCAAAAATGTAAAAGCCTTATCTACTAGTGCTGTTGTTAAATAAGTTTCTAGTTCCTTTAATCCATCATTACATTTTTCCATTTCATTGAGCTTTGCATAACACATGGTTTCACCTCCTAATTTAGTGAGGTCTTTTACAGAAACGCCTTTAAGCGAACCGAAATATGCTAAAGCTTCATGTGGTTTGCCTGATAGTAATAAACAAAGCCCTATATAAATTGGTGGAAATGGTAACTTTGGGTCTAGCTCCAATGCCTTTTTTAAGAAAGGTATGGCTGTATTGTAATCTTCTTGTAAGTAATATAAAAACCCCTTATAATGATGGTTGATAGCGGCATAAGGGTCTAACTGTAATGCTTTGTCAAGATAATTACGTGCCGCATCTAACTTACCCTCAACCGTTAAAAAGTTAGAAATAGTTAAGTAAATATCGTCTGCCTGTTGAATCTCCAATGCCTTATGGGTATGTTCGTAAGCTTTCTTAAGATTCCAGTTCTGCCAGCATTCTATCCAAGCTAAATTTAATTGAGACCGTGATGAGTTTGGGTCTAACTCCAATGCCTTTAACAAATAAGGCTGGGCCTTCTCGTAGGCTTCAAATGCAGGTAACAATCCCATGGTTCCCAAATTAACATAGGCTAGATTAATATCTAGATAGGGATTCGAAAAATTGGGTGCTTTTTTTATGAGATTTTGAAGAATATTGATACCCTTTATAGAGTTTTTATAATCCAACTTCATGATGTAATATCGCCCTTTTAGGTATTCTCTATAAATATCTACAGGAACATCAATAGGCTCTACTAGTTTATCTTGAATCTCAATATGGCCAATATGTTCGCGTAAGCGTTCAGCAATGAACATACTTATTTCATCTTGAACGGCAAAAATATCATTTAGGTTTCTATCAAATGTTTCAGACCAAAAATGGAAATCTTCCTCTGTATCTATCATCTGGACCGTTATTCGCATTTTAGACCCTGATAGTCTTACACTACCTTCAATAAAAGTCGCCACATCAAGTTTTTCCTTGACCTCTTGCGTTGTTACTGGTTTATTTTTGAAATAAAATGAAGACGTTCTTGAGGTAACTGATAAATCTTTAATTTTTGCCAAGGCATTAATTACCTCTTCAGTCAGACCGTCACAAAAGTATTCGTTGTTTTCACTATTACTCATGTTGACAAATGGTAATACTGCTATACTAGTTTTAGTCTGGTTTAAAGATAGTGGCATGAAAGATAATTTGAGTCGAAAAAGCAAACAGCAATTTTAATGACTTCTTTTTAAATAGCTATTAAATTAAGTTAATAAAGCTACAAAAAAACCTTTAATGCTATTATTGAGTCTCATGGTTATTAAAATCATCAATTTGCTAATTAGAACTACAGCTAAAGGCTGCATTGGATAAAGTGTGATGCGAATACGAACATTGACATATTATATATTCATTTCCATTTCATATTGATTAACTGTATTCGATAATCCAATTGAATTGAGGAAATCTATTTTCTGGTTCAATCTTGTATCAACATTTATTATTTTTATTGGGTTTGAAACTTCCTTTATTCCTTTATAAATTGCAGCTCACAGTCTAGGCCATATTTTCGTTGCGTGAAAATCAGCTATGATTTTCCGCCGTAAACCAAAGTTAGTAAATTTACGAGGACTATCCGAAAGGAAAGTCAGAAGTAATTAACTATAGCTGTGTTGCAACTAGCTTTATTTTATTAGTAAATCATAGTTATAAATCGAATTCAAAGGGTAAAATAGTGTGTCTTACTACTAAAAATCTCATTGTATAGGTGTTTTTTTGTTTTGTCTATAACCATACATTCTTCGTATATTGTACACTACTTAAGCAAAAAGATGGTTATATGAAATTAAATACTTTGTTATTATCTGTAATTGGTTTTTTATTGTATGGTCATATTTTTAGTCAGGAATTACCTCCAATTGAAAGTTACGGACCCAAAAATTATGATGCAGATAACCAAAATTGGGATATATCCCAGGCAGACAACAAATATGTCTATATAGCAAATAATAGGGGTTTGCTAGAATATAATGGCTCTGATTGGAACGTTTATACAACTCCAAACAAAACACTTATGAGATCGGTTAATGTGGTTGGGGAAAGGATTTACACAGGTTGCTACATGGAGTTTGGTTATTGGATAAAAGATAATTTTGGAACGCTCAATTATTTCTCATTATCTAGTAAGATTGATGAGATTATTGAAGACGAAGAATTTTGGAAAATAGCTAGCATAAAACATTGGGTTATTTTTCAATCACTCGACAGAATTTATATTTACGACTCCATTAATGATACCTTTAATATTATTGAACCAGAATCTACAATTGTCAAAATGTACGTCATTGAAAACGAAGTGTTTTTTCAAGTCTTTGATAAGGGTATTTTTAAAATTGAAAATGGAGTTGCCAATTTAGTAATTGACAATACTGAAATTGTTAATTCAAGAGTTGTCAATATGTTCAGATTTGAAAATAATTACTTAATTCTAACTTCTCGAAAAGGATTCTATAATTATAGCAATGCCGGAATAGCAAAATGGAATATAGCCTATGATGATGAATTGAAGAACATGACAATTTATTCTGCTAAAATGCTAGAAGATCAAACAATTTTACTCGGGACAATATCAAATGGGTTGGTTGCATTGAATTATAAAGGTGAATTTAAGTATCACATCAATCAATCAAAAGGATTACAAAACAATACTGTGCTCACGATAGAAGAGGATGTGGATGAAAATTTATGGTTAGGACTAGATAATGGTCTTAATTTCATTAAAAGTAATTCACCTTACAGAATTTACTATGATTATTCAGGAAAATTGGGTGCTGTTTATGCTTCAATAGTTTTTAAGAACCATATATATATTGGAACAAATCAAGGGTTATTTTACAAAAAACTTGACAGTGATGATGATTATGAGTTAATATCAAACACGAATGGTCAGGTTTGGAGTTTAACAGAAATCAATGACGAATTGTTTTGTGGGCACGATTCAGGAGCTTTTGTAATTAGGAATATTGATGAGGCTTATATGATTCCAGGCACTCAAGGAACATGGGATTTTAAGCCATTAAATGATGAGGCAAATTTAATTTTGCAAGGAAATTATGATGGGCTCAATGTTTTAGAAAAAAACGAGTCTCAATGGGTTTTGAGAAATAAAATTATTGGTTTTGATATCTCATCACGATATTTAGAGCTAATTAATGATAATACCGTTTTTGTTAGTCATGAATATAAAGGTGTATTCAAAATTAAATTGGACAGCTCATGGTCAAAAGCAATCAATGTTGAAAAGGAGTCGCATTTGGAGAAAGGGCTTAATTCAAGTTTAACAAAATATAAGGGCATGGTTTATTATGCCAATCAAAAAGGAGTGTTTAGGTTTAATGCTAATAAAAGTGAGTTTGTACAAGATAGCGTTTTGTCAGACTTTTATAATGATGGTAGTTATGTTTCAGGTAAATTGATACCAGATAATACCGGAAAACTATGGAATTTTTCAAAATATAATTTGTCATATTTTGATTTTGAAACGTTCGGTAATAAGCCGGAATTATTTAGAATTTCCCTAGCAAAACAGCAAACAAATAGTATGAATGGGTATGAGAACATAACCCATTTGTTGAACCAAGAATACTTAATAGGAACATCAAATGGCTATATGATAGCTGATTTCTCAAAGATTGATAACAATGATTCTTATCAGATATCCATAAATGAAGTCCAGGCAGGAAAATTAGACTCCGAACTAAAAAAAATCATTCTGGATGAACAAGCTGAATTTCATAATAAGACTAATAATATTTTTTTCAAATTTAGTATCCCAGAATATTATAGATATTCAGAAAAGCGATTTCAATATTTATTAGAAGGATACAATACGGATTGGAGTGATTGGACAACCAACACGTCACAATTTTATGAAAATTTACCTTCTGGAGATTATACGTTTAGAGTTAAGGGTAAAATAGGTCAAATAGAGACTAAAAATGAAGCGAGTTATAAATTCACGATAGCTAAACCCTGGTATTTGACTGATTTGTTTATTTCAATTTACATAATTAGTGGTTTAATTTTGCTATTAATAGTTCATCTTATCTATAGAACTTATTACAGAAAACAACGAAAAAAACTCTTAATTCGAACTCAAAAAGATATTGAGCTAAAGGAACTCGAAAACAAACAACAGCTCATGACGTTTAAAAATGAAAAGCTCAATCAGGATATTGAAAATAAAAATCGAGAATTAGCAATATCTACTATGAGTTTAATAAAAAAGAACGAGTTTTTAAATAATATCAAAGAAGAGCTAAATAAGAAAAATCAAAACAACAATCTAAATCCAATTATCAAAATAATTGATAAAAATCTGAACAATACAAACGATTGGGAATTATTCGAAGAAGCCTTTAATAATGCCGATAAAGATTTCTTAAAAAAAGTAAAATCTAAACACCCAGCATTAACACATAATGATTTGCGTTTGTGTGCTTATTTAAGGCTGAATCTATCATCAAAAGAAATTGCTCCATTACTAAATATATCTACCAGAAGTGTCGAGGTGAAACGATATCGTTTGCGTAAAAAAATGGAATTAGAGCATGAAACAAGCTTAACAGACTATATTTTACAATTATAAAACACACAACAGGCCGTTATTTATACTATACATTACCACAACATTGGTGAAAGAAAACCATAAGACCGTAAAAATCACTCTAGGTTTTTCCTGCGCTATTTGCGGTGTTTAGGCATAAACAATGATGATTTCTCAAAATATCAAGCTTTTTTTTACGATGTATATTTTTTGTTGGGGTTAAAATTGTCAAATTCACAGTTTCAAGCATTACATTTACCATTGTGGTCATATGAATAATGAAAAAAACAGTTCATCTTCGATCCAAACCACTAGCCTAACTAAAATTTGAAACTATGAAAAACAATCTAGCAGGAATAATTCTTTTCTTTTTCACCTGTTTTAGCTTTTCGCAACAAAACATGGTCAACGTAAAAAAAGATGCTTCCGGTATGCGTTTAATGGTAAACGGTAAAGACTTTATAGTCAATGGCATGAACTGGGATTATATTCCAATTGGAAAAAATACGGTAGATGCCAGATTTTGGGAAAATCCAGATGATATTATTAAAGAGGGCCTTGACACCGAAATGTCCTTGTTGAAAAATATGGGAGTCAATGTAATAAGACAATATACAGGAGTACCTGCAAGGTGGATTTCTTACATATATGAAAAATATGGTATTTATACCATGCTCAACCATTCCTTTGGTCGTTATGGCTTAACCCTTGATGGTGTTTGGACTCCTGTTACTATATATGACGACCCGAAAACACAAGAACATTTGTTAACTGAAGTTGATGATTTGGTCAATGAATACAAACACACACCAGGATTGTTAATGTACCTTTTAGGAAACGAAAACAACTATGGTCTTTTTTGGCAGGGTGCAGAAACTGAAGATTTTCCTGATGACGAAAAGGAAAAAGAGTATATAGGTGAAACCAGGGGAAGACCTATGTATCGATTAATGAATGAAGCGGCAAAACGCATGAAAGCTGTAGATGAATCACACCCCGTTGCCATTTGTAATGGAGATGTTTTGTTTATTGATATTGTGGCCGAAGAGTGTAAAGATGTTGATATTTATGGAACGAACACCTATCGAGGTGTTTCTTTTACAGACATGTTTGATGTTGTCAAAGAAAAATTAGACATGCCTTTGTTGTTTACGGAGTTTGGTGCCGATGCCTTCAATGAAATTGAAAAGAAAGAAGATCAAAAAATGCAAGCATATTATATGCTTGGTAATTGGAAAGAGATTTACGAAAATGCTGCAGGACTGGGAAAGTCGGGTATTTCAATAGGTGGTTTTACCTTTCAGTTTAGTGATGGATGGTGGAAATATGGGTTTGATGACAGAGTAAATGCCGATGTTCATGATAGCAACGCGTCTTGGGCTAATGGTGGGTACCCTCACGATTTGGCACCAGGTGAAAATAATATGAATGAAGAGTGGTTTGGAATTTGTGCTAAAGGACCTACTAATGAAAGAGGTCTCTACGACCTTTATCCACGAGCGGCCTATTACACACTCAAGGAAGCGCATAGATTAAATCCTTATGACGAAGGAATGACATCAGAATTCTTGAACGATTATTTTAAGAACATTCAAATAATGGATGCTGTTTTAAAAGCAAGAGGTGATAAGGCAGCACTAGAATCACAAAGTTCACAAAAATTAGGAATTAGTCAACTAAGAGCGGAATTCACAACTTTCAGTACTGGAGGAAGTCTCATTACCACACCCGATGAGCCAAATGAAGATGACTTGGTTTTCCCTGATGAATTAGGTTTTGATCATATGCAGTCTTTTTATGTTGGGGTGGAAGCCAATCCAACTGCCAATATGAGGGCTAATGTGAATGTCAATATTGTTGGAAACGTAGCTGAAAATCCCATCGATGAAATCTTTTATGAAAATAGAGCAAGAACTCGTGCTGTTAACACAGCCGAAGGAGAACTTCAACTTTCAGATATCGAAAGAGTCAAAGTATACAGCGCTGAATATGAATGGAATGCCAAAGATTTTGATTTAAGAGGTTTCTACAGAACAGGTCATTATCATTGGCAATATGAAGGGGATTTCTTTGGATTATATCCAGAGGCAAATTATGGTCCCAATTTAGATATATACAATGGAGAGATTTCAGGATTTGAAGTTGATGGGAAGCGTTCGTTTTCAGGTTTTAAGGCGGCTTTTGGCCCTCAATTATGGTGGGGTGCTAACCCAGCAATCTTATTAAAATATGAACGGACTGTAGGTAAATTTGATTTAGCAGCAATATACAGAAGCGATATTGATGACGCTAATGCTGCTGTGTCTTCTATTGCAGTTCCGTTACCACAAACAAGAACTGCTACGCTTTATATAAAGAGAGAATTTGGAGATGTAGGTATCGAATTAGGTGGTATTTGGGGTGGACAACCATTAAATGGTAGAAAGTTTCAAATAGCAGAAGGTGAACCAGGAAACTATACCGTTTATGAAGATGAGATAAAAGGAAGTGATAATTGGGGAGGAAAAGCAAAAATTACTTTTTCTAAAGGACGATTTAATTGGTATGCCCAAGGGGCTGTTATGGGATTGGTTGCTAATGGAGGTGCAGATGCAACCCAAACATTTACAGGTTGGAGACTTAAAGACACAGGTAGTGGCAACCAAACCAACTTCTTAACTGGATTTACTTATGCTCTCGGTGATTTGCAAGTAGCCCCTAATTTTCTTTGGCAAAAACCTTTAGTTGACCCAATGCCAGGTGATGTTGGAGCACCGGGACGATTAAGAAACATTCAAGATGATCCATTTGCCGTAAGAGCAAATAGAGAAACTGTTGGTGGTGAGCTATTGTTGACTTATGATCCAACCCCTGGAACTTGGATGTACCAATGGGACAATGACAGGCAAGAAGATGCCAAATTTGCCTTTAGTACAGGTTTTGTTTACCGTCATCTACCTACGTCTCAAGATGCAGCGATAGGTATTTTACCTGATGGAAGAACGACATTCGCTTTTCCAGGTGCCGCACCTGCAGAGGATTTATGGGAATCTAATACCAGAATCGTATCCAAAATTCATTCAGATTTTGGAATCATTGCTAATTTATATTTCGGAAACGCTCAAGCAAATGGTAGCGACCCACGATTGATTGAACGTTATGGTGGTGATATTAGGGTAATCTATAAAAAATTGAAATTAGTTTACTCATCAAAGTTCAATGATTGGGGACCTTATGACTATCATCGTGATTTCAACTTAACGTTTCCTGTTCAGGTTATGTTAGACTTATCGACAACTTTAGGTAAACCGGATTGGTTTATTTTACCAAATACCCAAATAGGTATTAGAGGCACGTATCGTACTCTTGATCAATATTCAAATAGATATGCTCCTGCAGCTGTTGAAGGCTTTTCAACTTTACCTGTTTTAAGCCCAGTTGGTTTTCCTGAAGGTAATGAATGGGAAATCAGGACCTATATTCACATTAACGTAGGCAAATAATATAAGATTATGAAAAATATAAAATACAATTATTTTCAAAACACACTGCTTTTAACCTTTGTATTATTAGTTTTAGCAGGTTGTGAACGAGATTTATCCGATGATGCTGTTTTAGCTGGATTCTCTACAGAAGGAGATATTTTT
The DNA here is from genome assembly GCF_012931685.1 of Hanstruepera ponticola. Taxonomy (GTDB): domain Bacteria; phylum Bacteroidota; class Bacteroidia; order Flavobacteriales; family Flavobacteriaceae; genus Hanstruepera; species Hanstruepera ponticola. Next base: position 534,069 of record NZ_JABANC010000001.1, on the reverse strand, counting down.
ACTGATGCACCTGTAGGTTTAGGAAGTAATTTCTATTTCCCATATTTAGGTTCAAAACCAGATGCAGCGGCATTTGATGGTGTTGAAACTTATAAAGGTAATGCATCAATTCGTTTGAGTGTGCCAAATGCAGATGATCCAGAAGGAAATTATGCAGGTGCTATATTGAGAATTGATGGTCCAGGACGAGATTTAACAGGTTACGATGCTTTAACATTTTGGGCTCGTGGTTCACAGGGTGTTATTCTAGATGGAGTAGGATTTGGAGAGGACTTTATAGAAAATAAATATCAAGCAACTATTACTAATGTTAGTATTGGTACTGGTTGGAATAAATATATTGTTCCAATTCCAGATCCATCTAAATTGGTTGAAGAAAGAGGTATGCTGCGTTATGCTGCTGGAACACAAGGTACGGGTGGACTAGGTTATACTATTTGGTTTGATGAGATTCGATTTGAAAAACTTGGCAATATAGCTCAACCAAGACCTGCAATATTAGACGGTCAAGATATAGTATCAGAAACATTTATTGGGGCAAATAGACCCCTAACAGGTTTGACACAAACATTTAATTTAGGAAATGGACAAGATCAAACTGTAGAAGCTGCTCCAGCTTATTTCAGTTTTACTTCTTCTAATCCCGGAGTAGCAACAGTTGACGACATGGGGCTTGTTTCGATAGTTGGATCAGGAACTGCAGTTATTACGGCTTCACTTGATGGTGTAGATGCGACAGGTTCATTAACGATTGTTTCATTAGGGGATTTTGATTCTGCGCCTGTCCCAGATGAAGATCCGGCAAATGTAATTTCAATATTTAGTGATGCCTATAACAATGTTCCAGTAGACTATTACAACGGATTTTTCAACGGTGATGGACAAACTACTCAAGGTGGTGCGCCTCCAATAGATATTAATGGAGATGAGGTAATTAACTATACCGATTTGAATTTTGTAGGAATTGGAACATTCTTAAATGTTGCACCAGTTAATGCCACAGAAATGACGCATATGCATGTTGATATTAACGTAAACGAGGCTCTGGATCCAGGAGACCAGTTGCGAGTTCAATTAATAAATGGTGTACAAACCGCAAATGAAACTTCAGGCTCGGTAGTGATTCCAGCTTCTGATTTGGTCTCTAATGGTTGGGGAAGTTACGATATTCCGTTGGGGGAGTTCACAGGCTTGGCCAGCAGGGCAGAGTTGGGATTAATTTTCTTTATATCTAATAATAGTGCTAATGTACCTACCATATCAAACATTTATGTTGACAACATTTATTATTATAAAGAAGTAGTTGATCCAACACCACCTGTTGATGATTCAATGGCAACTGAAGTGGCTTTACCAGTTGGTTTCCAGTCTACCAGTTTGGTTTATGATTTTGTCGGATTTGAAGGAGCAGATTCATCAATAGAAGCCAACCCAATGACAAATGGAATTAATCCAACATCGTTTGCAATGAGATCCATAAAAACAGCCGGAGCTCAATTTTTTGCTGGTACGTTTTTGAATTTAGACTCACCTATAGACTTTACAACGTCACAAAAGTTTAGAATGAAAGTATTGTCACCAAAAAGTGGTATTCCAATTCGTGTTCGGTTGGAAGATCAAAACAATACTGCAGGAATTGAATTAGATGCATCAACAACTACATTAGACGAATGGGAAGAGTTGGAATGGGACTTTAGCGGTTTGTACAACCCTTCAGTAAATTATGTTCGAATAGTGGTGTTTTTTGAATTTGTACCAGGTTTAGCTGGAGATGGTAGCACTTACTATTATGACGATTTGAAAGTAATTGACTAATAAAAAGAAATCATAGCATGATGAAAAAATCAAAATATATGAGTATCCTATGTGCAATAGCATTCGCATTGGGGTGTTCTACAGACGAAACTCAAACGGTTACGACTTTAAATCAATTGGTTTGGCAAGACGAGTTTAATACAGATGGACCTCTAGAAACAAGTAAGTGGAATTATGATATAGGAAATGGCTCGGAACAAGGGATACCTGGTTGGGGAAACAATGAATTACAGTATTACACCGATAGACCTGAAAATATAAATATTCAAGATGGTATGTTGATGATTACTGCTCGGGAAGAATCTTACGAAGGTTCAGGCTTTACATCTGCCAGAATTCAAACTAAAGATTTGTTTGAAAAAAAATACGGACGTTTTGAAGCGCGTATTCAGTTACCTTGGGGGCAAGGTATGTGGCCAGCCTTTTGGATGCTGGGTTCAAATTCTGATGTGGTTCAATGGCCTGCATGCGGCGAAATTGATATTATGGAAAATAGAGGTAGTGAACCAACTATTATAAACGGAACGGTTCATGGTCCAGGATATTCAGCTGGAGAATCTATATCTAAAGCTTATGACCTAGTAAATGATAGATTTGATACAGGTTTCCATGTCTTTGGTATTGAATGGGGTGAAGGCTATATAAATTTTTATGTAGATGATGTGTTGTATAATCAGATAACTCCAGAAGATGTTCCTGGTCCTTGGATTTTTGATAACCAACCCTTTTATATAATTATGAATGTCGCTGTAGGTGGTAATTATGGAGGACCTCCAAATGATAATACTGTTTTCCCGCAGACGATGTATGTGGATTACGTCCGTGTTTATCAATAAAAAACCCTGTGAACATATTTAATTAAAGGTTGGGCTAGCTTCTTGACCTTTTAAAGCACACCCAAATTTTATAATGATCAATCTAACCTACAAACAGTAATCAGTAGGTTTAAAAGACTACTATGACGACAAAAATTTTAACCAATAATCAAAATTTTGAAGAAAGAAACACAAGTATGAATCCCAACAAAATTTATATAGGCAATAGTCAGGCTTCATTTAAAGAGGAAGATATTACTGGTGAATTAACAAATTTTGAAGGCGAGGTATATTATAAGATTTCAAATAGTGATGAAATGAGACCATTTTTCATGAGTCTTGTTAGTAATTCTAATCACTGGATGTTTATATCAAGTAACGGAGGCTTAACTGCGGGCAGGAAAGATGCAAATAACGCATTGTTTCCTTATTATACAGATGATAAGATAACAGAATCTGCTGAAATTACTGGTAGTAAAACAATAATGAGAGTTCTTAAAAACAATAAAACGTTTTTATGGGAACCATTTTCAAACAGGTATCATGGAATCTATAATGTTAAAAGAAATCTTTACAAAAGTCAATATGGGAACAAAGTTGTTTTTGAAGAATTGAATGAAGAATTAGAATTGACATTTCGTTATTCATGGAATTCAAGTAATTTATTTGGATTTGTAAAGAAATCGACACTACAAAACAATTCAAATTCTAGTGTCAATGTTACTTTTTTAGATGGTTTACAAAATATTGTTCCATATGGTGTTGGATCTGATTTACAAAACGATTACAGTAATTTAGTAGATGCCTATAAACGCAGTGAACTTGAAGAAAACACCGGCATTGGAATATTTGCTTTAAGTGCTATTATTGTTGATAAAGCAGAACCTAGTGAAGCATTAAAATCTAATATTATATGGTCTTTAGGTGTAAAAAACCCAAAATATCTATTGTCTTCATTACAACTTGACAAGTTTAGAAGGGGAGAATCTCTTAAACAAGAATCAGATATAAAGGCTGAAAAAGGTGCTTATTTTATTGAGTCAAATGTATCTCTTTCAACAAATGAAAATCAGAGCTGGATGTTTATTGCGAATGTGAACCAAAATATAAGCGATATTGTATCTATTTCTGAAAAAATAAAAAATGATTCAAATTTACAAGAGCAAGTTCAGGATAATATTGAATTGGGCACAAAACATTTGTTAGAATTAGCAGGTGCTTCAGATGCTATGCAATTAAGTAGAAATAAATTACGAAATACACGTCATTTTTCAAACACCTTGTTTAATATAATGCGTGGAGGAATTTTTGATGATAACTATCAAATAGAAAAAAGCGATTTCATAAAATATATTGGTAAAGCAAACAAAAAAGTCTTTAAGAAGAAAAACAGTTTGCTTAATAACTTGCCAGATGCATTCAGTTTAGAATATATTAAAAACATTGCAGAGAAAGATGAAGACAAAAACTTTAAACGTCTTTGCTTCGAATATTTACCATTAAAATTTAGCCGAAGACATGGTGACCCAAGTCGACCATGGAATCAATTTTCAATAAACACAAGGAGTGAGGTTGACGGGTCTAAAATTTTAGATTACGAAGGAAATTGGCGCGATATTTTTCAGAATTGGGAAGCTTTAGCGCATTCATATCCAGAATTTATTGAAAGTATGATTCATAAATTTTTGAATGCTACAACATTTGATGGTTATAATCCCTATCGTGTCACAAAAGATGGTTTTGATTGGGAAACTATAGAACCAGACGACCCTTGGTCTTATATTGGCTATTGGGGAGATCATCAAATTATTTATTTATTGAAATTCTTAGAAATAATTGAAGGTCACTATCCCAACAGGTTATCAAGTTATTTTAACCAAGAAGTTTTTGTTTATGCTAATGTGCCTTATAAAATAAAGCCGTATGCTGATTTATTGAAAAACCCAAAAGACACTATCGATTTTGATGATAAACTTGACGCTAGAATTCATCAAAAACGTCAAGAACTGGGTGTAGACGGTGCGCTTTTAAGAGATGAAAATTATTTTATCTATAAGGTAAATCTTATGGAAAAATTGTTGGCTACAGTTCTAGCTAAGTTATCAAATTTTATTCCCGAAGGTGGTATTTGGCTTAATACACAAAGACCAGAATGGAATGATGCCAATAATGCATTAGTTGGCAATGGTGTTTCCATGGTAACACTTTATTATTTAAGACGATTCTTGAAATTTTTTGAAAATATTGTTGAATATTATGAATTAGAAACCTTTGAAATTTCGGAAGAATTAGCTGAATTTTTTGAAAAGGTATTAAACACTTTTGTAGATTTTAAAAGTGTATTAAATGCTAGAATAAACGATAAGGATAGAAAATCAATATTGGATAGACTCGGAACAGCAGGAAGTATTTTCAGGGAGAAAATTTATGAAAACGGCTTTTCAAGTAATAAAAGAGGCATTTTTAAAAGTGATCTCACACAGTTTTTATCAATATCTAGGGCATATTTAGAGCATTCCATTGAAGCTAATCAACGAGATGATAAATTGTATCATGCCTACAATTTAATGACTGTAAAAAATGATTCTGAAGTTTCAATTTCATATTTACCAGAGATGTTAGAGGGTCAAGTTGCAGTTTTAAGTTCAGGATACATTTCAGGAAAAGAATCACTTGAAGTTTTAAACGCATTGAAATCTAGTGCGCTTTTCAGACCAGACCAGTATAGTTATTTATTATATCCAGATAAAGAACTTAATAAGTTTGTTGTGAAGAATAAAGTGCCAAAAGAAGCCGTAGCTAATTCGATGTTATTACAACGGCTTCTAGAGGATGGTAATAAGCAAATAATTCAAAAAGATGTTTTAGGGAATTATCATTTTAATGGAACATTTAATAATGCTAACAGTTTAAAAGAAGCTTTAGATGGTCTAGAAAGCAAATATCAAGCGCTTGCAAATGCTGATAAAAAATTGCTGCTAGAAACTTATGAGAATATGTTTAACCATAAGGCCTTTACAGGTCGTTCAGGAACCTTCTTTGGTTATGAAGGTTTAGGGTCAATTTACTGGCATATGGTATCTAAGTTGTTGCTCGCTGTTCAAGAAACAACTTTAGAAGCACTTAAAAACGATGAAAACGATGTTATAATTGGTGGATTACTAGATCATTATTATGAAATTAATGAAGGGATTGGGGTTCATAAATCTCCAGAGCTATATGGTGCCTTTCCAACAGACCCTTATTCACATACTCCTTCAGGTAAAGGTGCCCAACAACCAGGTATGACTGGTCAAGTAAAAGAAGATATTCTTTGTAGGTTCGGAGAATTAGGTGTGTTTGTTGAGAATGGACGCATGGTTTTCAATCCAAGATTATTAAGACATGAGGAGTTTTTAAAAGAATCAAAGGACTTTGTTTACACAACAATCAATAAAGAAATAGAAACTCTGAATATTGAAGCGAAATCGGTCTGTTTTACATATTGTCAAATCCCTGTCATTTATAATTTGGGAGCCAAAAATGGTATACAAGTAATTTTCAATGACGGTAAAATAACGGAATTTGATTCACTACAAATAGATTTAAAAACAAGCAAAAAAGTTTTTAAAAGAGAAGGAGAAATTAATAGAATTTTAGTTTCACTTAAAGAGTAAAACGAAAAAAATGACAAGAATTTCATTACATATTATTTATTTCTGTTTTGGAATAGTATTGTTTTCATGTAATGATTCTGATAAAAAAAATAAAGGCAACATATTACCTGTGAAAAAAGAAAAAAATGTTACGGCTAAAGATATTTTGGGTAATCCGGAATATCTAGCAATATCCTATGGTGGTTATAGAGAAGTAACTAGGGATAGTCAACCTACTATTCAGCAGCTGAAAAATGATATGAAAATTTTATCAGCTATGGGTATTAAAGTTTTACGTACATATAACGTACAACTAGATCATGCACCAAATTTATTACGCGCAATCAGTGAGCTGAAAGCTGAAGAATCAGAATTTGAAATGTATGTTATGCTAGGCGCTTGGATAGATTGCTTAAATGCATGGACAGACCAAGCACCTAATCATGATGTTGAAAGTCCTAACAACGCAGGAGAAATTGGGCGAGCAGTGGCTTTGGCAAACAAATATCCAGACATTGTAAAAGTATTGGCTGTAGGTAATGAGGCAATGGTAAAATGGGCTACAAGTTATTATGTTCAACCTAATGTTATTTTAAAATGGGTTAACCATTTACAAGATTTGAAGCGTAGTGGTAAGCTTTCAAAAGATTTATGGATAACTAGTTCAGACGATTTTGCATCTTGGGGAGGAGGAGATACGTTATACCACAATGAGGATTTAGAACAATTAATTAAGGTGGTTGATTATATTTCCATGCACACATATCCCTATCACAATACACACTATAATCCGGAATTTTGGGTAGTTCCTGAAAACGAAACAGACTTGCCTGGCATTGAAAAAATTAACGCAGCTATGAAACGTGCTATTGATTTTTCTAAAAAACAGTATGATAGTGTTTCAAACTATGTTAAAAGCCTTGGAGTAAATAAACCAATTCACATAGGAGAAACAGGTTGGGCAAGTGTATCTAATGGTCATTATGGACCAAATGGCTCAAAAGCAACAGACGAGTACAAACAAGGGCTCTATTACAAGCAAATTAGAGAATGGACAAACAATAGCAATATTTCCTGCTTTTACTTTGAGGCTTTTAACGAAAAATGGAAAGATGCCCATAACCCAAAGGGGTCTGAAAACCATTTTGGTTTATTCACAGTAGATGGTCAAGCAAAATATCCAATTTGGGATTTAGTAGATAAAGGTGTTTTTGATGGTCTCACACGAAATGGTAATGCCATATCAAAAACCTATAATGGAGAATATAAATCACTCATGGTTGATGTTTTTGTACCACCAACAGCTGAAGAAATCATGTCTCACAGATGAAATGAGTCAGTTAATAATTAAAATATATGAAGGCAATAAGTTTGGTAGTTTGTTTTATTTTTTTGGGATTTATTATGGCGTGTGAAGAAAAAGAGCAAGATAAAAAATCGCTTGAAGTTGAGGTTTTTGAAACATCTGCTAGTGGTAATAAACTAACAAAACGCACACAATTTGAGCCTTTAGATACGACTGCAACTATTGTGTTGAAACCAGAAAAAGAATTTCAAACTATTACTGGTTTTGGAGGCGCATTTACAGAATCTTCAGCCTATTTACTCAATCGATTAAGTAAAGAGAATAGAGATAAGATTTTAAAAGCTTATTTCAGCAGAGAAGGGGCTAACTATTCTTTAACACGTACCCATATGAATTCTTGTGATTTTTCGCTTAATCAATATTCATATACACCAGTTGAAGACGATATGGAGCTTGACCATTTTACTATTGAGGAGGACAAAGACGACTTAATTCCAATGATAAAAGATGCCATGACCATTTCTGAAGAAGGCTTTAAAATATTTGCTTCGCCATGGACTGCTGCGCCTTGGATGAAAGACAATAACCATTGGGTAGGCGGTAAGTTATTGCCAAAATATTATGATACATGGGCATTGTTTTTTTCAAAATATATTGATTCCTATGAGGCTGAAGGGATACCTATTTGGGGTTTTACTGTTGAAAATGAACCACATGGTAATGGAAATAATTGGGAGAGTATGCATTTTACACCACAGGAAATGACTGATTTTGTGCAGTATCATTTAGGTCCAAAATTAGAAGCGGATGGTTATGGTGATAAAGTTATACTTGGTTATGATCAGAATCGAGCAGGTCTAAAAGAATGGGTAGATGTGATGTACGCAACTGAAGAATCTTCAAAATATTTTGATGGTACGGCAATACATTGGTATGAAAGCACCTATGAAGTATTCCCCGAAGCACTTCAATATGCGCATCAAAAAGCACCAAACAAATTTTTAATTGAAACGGAAGGATGTGTAGATTCTGAAGTTCCAAAATGGCAGGATGACGCGTGGTATTGGAAAAAGGAAGCCACTGATTGGGGCTGGGATTGGGCAGCAGAAGATGAAAAATATTTGCACCCAAAATATGCACCTGTAAATCGTTATGCCAGAGATATTATTGGATGTCTCAATAATTGGGTTGACGGATGGGTAGATTGGAATATGGTTTTAGACAAACAAGGAGGTCCAAATTGGTTTGAAAACTGGTGTGTAGCACCTGTTATTGTTGATCCTGATGCAGATGAGGTTTATTTTACACCACTTTATTATGTGATGGCACATTTTAGCAAGTATATCAGGCCAGAAGCTAAGGTGATTGGAATTGCAAATACCGACGAATCATTATTGGTTACAGCCGCTAAAAATCCAAGCGGAAATATAGCAGTCGTCATTTTTAATGAAGGTAATGATGGAAAGAGTTTTGAATTGAAAGTAGATGATAGATCAATTATAATAAATATTAATCCCCAAGCCATTCAAACTATTGTAGTTCCTATAAATAAATCACTAACTAAATAATACAGTTTATGTCAAGTATTAAAACAGTAGCTAGAAATAAAGTCCCAATGGGTCAAAAAGCCGCATTTGGTGCAGGTCATTTTGTGCTCAATCTTTTACCAGGTGTTTTAGGTGTTTACTTGCAGGTGTTTATTTTAACTGCATTCGGCATGGATCCGGTTTGGGCTGGACTTTTAGGCGGACTGCCTAGGATATTTGACGCCTTAACAGACCCAATAATGGGCTTCATTTCAGATAATACCAAATCTCGATTTGGTAGAAGAAGACCTTATATCTTTACAGGAGCCATTATAAGTGGAATTCTGTTTATTTTAATGTGGCAACTTGACGAAAACGCATCACAAACCTTTAATTTTTGGTATGTAATGATTCTTCAGATTCTGTTTTTAGTTGGAAACACCATGTTTGCGACACCATTGGTTGGCTTGGGATATGAAATGACTTCTGATTATAATGAACGAACTAGACTTATGAGTTTAGCAAATAGCATGGGTCAGATTGCATGGATGATTGTACCATGGTTATATGTAATAATTCCAGATGTAAATACTTTTGATAATCCCGCTCAAGGTGTTAGAACTATGGCTGTGATTGTTGGTGCAGTCTGTATTGTTTTTGGGATTTTACCCGCCTTCTTCTGTAGAGGAATAGATTCTGCAAATATGGAAAACAGACAAGTCATCAATTTTAAGACTCTAGCTTCAAATATGAAAGAACTGTTTAGAGGTATTAAACAGGTATCTAAAAACAAACCATTTATGAAGCTCTGTGGCGCCACATTTTTAGTATTCAATGGGTTTCAGCTAGTAGCGGCGTTTTCAGTATTTATAATTGTTTTTTATATGAATAGTGGAAGCTGGGAAATGGCAGGAACATGGCCAGCATGGTTTAACACACTTAACGCCATTTTAACCGCATTTGTGGTAATTCCTATAATTTCTAGAATGGCGACTAAATGGGGAAAGAGAAAGGCATTTTTAATTTCAACAGCTTTATCAATATTTGGTTATGTTTTAAAATGGTGGGGTTTTGATATTGAACTGAATAATAAATTTAATGAAACGTCTATTGGTCAATCCATGACAAATGGAGTGGCTTCAATATTTGAGACTATTAATCCATTTTTAGATAGTGTTGGTATGTCATGGTTTAGTATTGATGCGAGTAATGGTATTCCATGGTTAATATTTTTACCAATTCCATTTTTTGCTTTTGGAATGGGAGGACTGTTTACGCTTATGATGAGTATGACTGCAGATGTATGTGATTTAGATGAGTTAGAAAATGGAATGCCTCGTAAAGAGGGTACTTTTGGAGCAATTTATTGGTGGATGGTTAAATTAGGTCAAGCAATCGCAATTATTTTGAGCGGAGTAATCCTGAAAATTGTCGGGTTCGATCAAAATATTACAAATCAGACTATTGAAACAATGACATCATTACGAATAGCTGATATTATCGTTCCAGCTACTACAGCTGCATTAGCTATGTGGGTTATGTGGAACTATAGTTTAAATGAAAAAAGAGCAAAAGAGATTAAGGCTGAACTTGTTGATAGGCGAGGTGAATTATAAAAATTATTATTAAAAATGTCTTACAGAAAAGAATCATATTATAAGTTTAAAGGGTACAGCCAAATTAATACAGTTGGTATTGATGCTTCAAAATTATCTCTTGAAACGTTAACAAAACTATGGCGCAAAACTATTAAAGATGGATTTCATGGTATATGTTTTAGCATGTATGAAGATGGTCAAGAACCTGGCGATGATATTAGTTTTGAACAAGTTGAACGTCGTGTGCAAATTTTAAAACCGTATGTTGAAGCCATTCGTTCATTTTCTTGTGTAGAAGGCAATGAGCATGTGCCTGTTGCAGCTAAAAAACACGGTTTGAAAACATTAGTTGGTGCATGGCTGGGAGATGATAAAGATGATAATGAAAAAGAAATTGAGGGATTGATTGCTCTTGCTAAAGCAGGTTATGTGGATGTTGCTGCTGTTGGTAACGAGGTGCTTTATCGTAATGACATGTCTCTGGAGGAATTACTAGAATACATTAAACAGGTTAAAGAAGCATTATCTGGTTTAGATATTCCTGTAGGTTATGTAGATGCCTATTATGAGTTTTCTCGTCATCCAGAATTAGTTGAACAAACTGATGTCATTTTAGCCAATTTATACCCCTATTGGGAAGGATGCCCTATTGAATATGCGCTTGGTCATATGCAAGCCATGTATGGTCAGGTTGTAGATGCAGCTCAAGGCAAACCTATTATTGTAACTGAAACAGGTTGGCCTAGTGAAGGAGGGAATCTAAAAACTGCAATTGCTGGAAAAGAGGCTGCCATGAAATATTTTATTGATGCCATCAACTGGACAAAAGAAAATGACATTCCAATATTTTACTTTTCATCATTTGATGAATCATGGAAAACGGGTGATGAAGGAGATGTTGGCGCTTATTGGGGGCTTTGGGATAAAAACGAAAATTTAAAGTTTTAGTTTTTTTGGGTTGATTACGCATTAAATGCTAAAAAAGGTTAAAGCCTTACAAAAAAGCAACTCAACATTTAACATTGTTACCACAACATGACCTATACATATTGAAAATATTACTATACCTCGGGTAATCATCAGCATCTTGAAAACCCTATTATGTCTTAATTGTAGATTGATTTTAAATATTGGGTTATTTTTTTTGAACTGTATGTTTTTTGTAGCGGTGTTAAATTCGGATTACTCAATAAATGTGGGTTATATTTGAGAATAATAAAAAATTAACCATAAATCTTTAAATAATTCATAAATCCTTAAAATATTAAACTATGAAAAAAATTACTTTTTTAATTTTCCTTATATGTTCGGCCGTAACATTCGGTCAAGTAAATTATGATTTTGAAAACCCGGCACAAGTACCACAGTTTGCATTTGATGGTGTTGGATTTGGCAACGTGGTAAATCCTGACGCAGGTAATAACCCTTCCGCAAGAGTTTTGGAAGTAAATAAGCCGGATACAGCACAATGGTTTTCAGGCTTTGGTTTTGAAACACCTGGTCTTGCATTAGTTGATTTGTCACTTGGAACCGAGTTTACTTTTAAGGTTTGGGCACCAATTGCTGGTCAAACAGTGAGGTTTCGTCTACAAAACAGTATCAACGGAGCCCCAGCCTTTAATGTAGATACTGTAATTCCTAATGCTGGTGTTTGGACGGATGTAACTATAGATTTTGATAGTCAAACTAATGGCACAGAGCAGTACGCTGTGTTTGTGATTCAGCCAAACTATGATATTAGTTGTGAAGGTGGAGGTTGTACTACCGTAGGAGCAGGTAATGGTGGTATATGGTATTTTGACGATATTTTTCAATCTTTCGATCCAAGTATTGACGCAAGTCTGTCAGATTTAACTTTAGATGGTACAACAATAGCAGGTTTCTCTCCATCAAATACAACTTACGATGTAGAATTGCCTAATGGCACAACAGTACCACCAACAGTGGCAGGTGTAGCTACACAAGCAGGCAACGGGTCGTCCAATGTTGATGTAACTCAAGCCGGTGGTGTGCCCGGAACAGCTACTTTAGATGTTACTGCACCAGATGGAACAACCACTAGATTGTACACTGTAAATTTTACAGAAGCAGCCGCTTTGCCGCCAGCAGCACCAGTGCCAACAGAAACTAATGTGGTTTCAATCCTTACAAACAATCCGGCTTATTCAGACCGTGGGATACCATTCTTTGAGGCTTTTGGATCAACAACGGCATTTTATGATTTGGATAGTAGTGGAGCTGATGACGCTCTTTCATTCCAAGGTGGAAACGGTGGACAAGTTAATTATTTTGGTAATGAACCATTTGTGGATATAACTGCGGCAGGGATTTTCCATATTGATTTTTATTGCGAAAATCTTGATGCTGGAGATAACTTTAGAGTTGTATTGTTACCACAAAATACGGGCTTAAATATGGAGTTTAGAATAACTGTAGATGAAACACAACCAGGCACATGGCAATCATTTGATATAGGTTTAGCTGGTGCAGGATCTGGATTACCAGATGAATTTACGGGTGCTGATATATCAAACTTTGGTGATTTAGCTTTAATACAAATCTTTCCAGCTGAAGCAGGCAGTACATTAGGTTCTGAACTAGTCTATGTTAGTAATATATATTTTAGTGGAGGAACTCTTTCTAGAACTGATGTTAATTTGAATTCTGATTTTAATGTATATCCTAATCCATCTCAAAATATATGGAACGTAAAAACTAATGACCAAACCATTAATTCTATTCAGATTTTTGATATTCAAGGTAGACAAGCAATCAATTTGAATCCAAATGCTTTTGAAGCCTCCATAGATGGTTCAAGTTTACCAGCAGGACTTTACTTTGCAACAATAAACACCTCTGAAGGGTCTAAAAGTGTAAAACTAATTAAACAGTAATTCGTATTTTTATAAATAGTTAGGTAATTTGGGTGCGTTTTTTAGCGCACCCTTTTTTTGAAATTATGGTTACATTAAAGCAATTAGCTCAAGAATTAAACGTCTCTGTTTCTACCGTCTCAAAAGCATTAAACGGTAGTGATGAGATAGGACATGATACTATTGAAAGGGTAAAATCATTAGCTAAATTATATAACTATAAACCTAATCGGGTTGCAATAAACCTAAAACGAAGTAGCACCAAGACCATCGGAGTAATAATCCCAAACATATTGAATCATTTTTTTGCTAAAGTTCTTTTTAGTATTGAAAAGGAAGCTTCAAAAAAAGGCTATAATATTATAACTTGTCTTTCAAACGAATCTTTAGAAAAAGAAACTACAAGTCTGGGCATTCTATCCAATGGAAGTGTTGACGGATTTATTGTTTCAGTAGCTGAAGAAACTCAAAATGAAAACAGTATTGACCATTTTGAAAGTTTGGTACAGAATAAAATCCCTTTGGTCATGTTTGATCGTGTTCTTAATGATGTTAATTGTATGAAAGTTATAATCAACGATTATGATTCAGCTTTTAATGCAACCAAGCTTTTGATAGAAGAAGGCAGGAAAAGAATAGTCCTTTTAAGCAATATTTCAGAGTTAAGTGTAGGAAAATTGAGAATAAGAGGTTATCAAAATGCCCTAAAAGAATTTTCTAAAAGCAAGAATGCGCCATTAATTTTATCATTTAGTGAAGAAGACAATATTGAAGAACAAGTTGAAAATCTGCTTTCTAATGACAATGAAATTGATGGTGTTATCTCCATTGATAATACATCTGGTGTTATTGCACTTCAAAAAGCCTTAAAACTTGATAAGCATGTTCCGCATGATATTTCCATTATTGGGTTTTCAGACAATAATGTGTTACCATTTACCAATCCAAAACTCTCTACAATTGCTCAACATCCCATTCAAATTGGTTCTTGTGCGGTAGAAATGATCATTGATATAATTGATGGCAAAACACCTACGAACAAAATAAAGCGTATTGACACTGAATTACTCTTGAGGGAAACTACGCTTAAAAAATAATCCTTGCCGAAACATTTGGAGCAAAGCCTAATGAGAGTTCATTGACTCTTATAAGTTGAGAATTGTTGAGTCTATAAAAACTGTTAATAGTATTCTCATTTCCAAATACATTCCAGATAGAAGCACCTATCTCACCTTTTAGTTTATGGCCTAAATTCAAATAATAAATAGCTGATAAATCTGCACGAAAATAATCCTCTAAATTAGAACTGTTAACTGAATCATAGTTTATAGAACCATTTATAATAGTCTCATTAGCTATTGGTTCTGTAATAGGTTTTCCAGTATGCCAATTGATTCCTGCAGCCAGTTTGAATTTATTAGTAGTAAATCCAGATCCAAATGTTAATGTGTGAGAAATATCAAAATTGCTAGGGAATGCTCCATCGTTAAGTGTTTTAAAAGTATAATTATTGTCCATATAAGTATAACTTACCCAAAGATTGAAATCATTAAGTTGTTTTTTAATAAGTAAATCCAACCCCAAAACATCATAGCTCCCAGAAGTTTTAATGAATTCAAAATCATTTTGAAATCCCTGACTCTGTGATGTGATGCCATCAACTTTTTTGTAATAGGTTTCAGCACTTATTAGGAATTCTTGATGTTCATAGTTTATACCAAGAGAAAATTGTTTGCTCTTTATTATGGGAATGGAGTCATTATCGGTTAATTGCCAGCGCCTTTTTTCAACACCTAAGAAGTCATTTTGGAAATTTATAACCTGTGAAGTGTTTTGATGTTTAAATTCTCCCAAAGCTTCAACCGAAATTCTATTTGACAACTGATGCGTTATACTCAATCTTGGTTCTAAAATGTGTTCTTGAAATTTATCAATATAATTGTAGCGTAAGCCTAAATCAACATGGGTTTTTTTGTTTTTTGTTCTAAATGTAAATTCAGAAAAAACGCTGTGCTCTCTTAAAACTTCTGAAATTAAAAACTTATATCTTGGAACATCAACATCATCTAAATTGGTGATTTTTGTTTCAACAAAATGATATCCAAACAAGCCGTTTAAATTTTGGTTAAATACCTTTTCGGCCAATAATTTGATACTACTTTCTGAAACTTGATTTTTTTGTAGAAAGCGTTGTGATTCATTTATGTTTGAGTTCACAGCCTCCAATTTGTAATCTGTTTCATACACCTGAAGCGTGGTGTTAAATTGCGAGCTCCACAAGCGTTTATAGTTTAAACCGGCTGCAATACTTTTTTGTGAAATATTACTTTCACGTGATGTTTCAATATTGTTTACCAAAGCATTTTCATTAAAAACTAAATTGTTAGAAACATTGATAAAATTAAGTTTTAATTCATCTTTTGGGCTTATTTGATAGATCCATCGTAATGAGGCATCGTAAAAATCAAATTGCTTGTCAGAAGTTACTTCGCTTTGAAGTTCGTTGTTTTGGGAGATGCGTTTAAAGAACTGTTCGTAAGTAGGCGTTTTTGTGAAGTCACTTATTGATTTTCGGGCTGCCAATTGTAAAGAAGATTTGTTTCCTAAAGGAATATCCACAAAGGCGTTTGCATCTATCAAATTTACACCAAAGTTACCCTTGAATGTTTTGTTTAACTTATTTTCAGTATACATGGCTATAGTACCAGAAACACCATCAGAAAATTGCGTGCTAGTTCCATTTTTAAATAATGAAACAGTTTGAGTTATTTGTGGATTATACATAGATATAAGCCCGAAAAAATGACCAGATTGATACATTTTTATATTGTCCCAGAGTATTAAATTTTGATCGTGAGAACCACCTCTTATGTTAATATTTGAAACAGTTTCCGATACACTCATAATACCTGGAAATGCTTGAACTGATCTCAAAACATCAGCATCAATTAAACCTGGGAGTATTTCAAAATCCTCAATATTAATATTAAATGAACCATCATTTAATTTATTAATACCCTTGGTTATGTAGTTCGATATATACACTTCCGAGAGTGTTTGAAGTTCAGCGTTTAGTCTAATAATCATACAATCATTAGCATTCATGAGTTTTAAATCTAACTGAACTGTTCTGTATCCTAGAGCACGAACTTCAATAGTTTTGTTATTCTCCATTAGGTTTAATTCAAAATAACCATCGGCATCAGCGACAGCACCATTGGAGCCATTTTGAATGGTTGCCAATGGGATAGGTATGTCATCATAAAAACTTTTTACATAACCACAAAAGGTGTTTTGAACTTTGGATTTAATTAGAATAAAATGGTCATCTAATCTTGAAAAGGTTAAAGCTGTTTGGTTCTGAAGGTTGATTAAAACGGATTCAATGTCTAATTCTAAATTTGGTGATGCTACATAAACGCCTGCTATAGTTTCTTCGGCATAGTTAAACTGAACATCATATTCTTTTTCAATGATAATTATAGCATCGTGAAGTAAAATATCATTTCCCTGAACTTGGGCTTTGACTTGAAAGGGCTTGAATAGCCAAAATATTAAACATGTAACTAATAGTTTAGTGCTTATTTTCATAAAGAACAACACGATTTGATGAATTCAATTCATAGTTTAAATTCATAGGTTGTGTGATAGAAATAAGAGCTTGTTCTAAATTGGAATGTGTAAAACCACCTGTAAATAGACTGTTTGTATCAACTCCTTTGTGTGTTACTTCTATGTTATACTGACGCTCCAATTCTGAAAGCACATCCTTAAGGGCAATAGCATGGAAGGAGCTCGAATTATTAATCCATTTAGGTGCAATTAAATTAGAATGGTTTTCTGAAAAGGCTCCATTATAAATTTTAAAGGAATCACCAGCGCGTAACATTCGGGTAATAGTATCTGATTTGACACTGACAATACCTTCATAGCACTCAACATAAAAGAAATTCTGGCGTTGTTTTACATTAAATTCGGTTCCAACTACTGTCACAGTTCCTCGTGATGTAATCACATCAAACGTATTGCCTTTTGAAACTTTAAAATAAGCTTCGCCATTTAAATTTACGGCTCTTTTAGAGTTCCAAGAGCGTTTACTAAATGAAATTTCAGATACACTATTGAGTGTTACCTGCGAAGCATCCGGTAATTCAAAAGTGGTTTTTTCACTAGCTACTGTTTTTACTTCGGTAGTATTATTAAAATAAAAAGCCGTGTAAAGTGTTAAGGCTACAACTATAATACTGGCGATTTTTAATACTGGCGATTTCCAGTTTAAAGGTTTTACCTTTTCTTTAGACTCATGATATTGTTTTTTAAAGTCCTCAAAATCAGCAGTTGTATTAAATTGAGAGGCTTTAAATGCTGAAGCGCTATCAATAATGGCTTTATTTGATTCATAATCATCCTGCTCCAGAAAGACCTTACGTTCCTCTGGGGTCAAATCATTATTTAACCATTTTTTTAATAAGTATTCTTTGTCCATAAAATGTAATACATTTATTATATAACAACTAATGCTGTTATTCTCCTGATTATTTTATTGAAAAATTTTCCAATTCTGCTTTTAATATCTTGAAAGCACTATAAATTCTATACTCTACTACTTTTTGAGTAACACCTAAAATCTCTGCTATTTCGCTATGTTTTTTACCTTCAACTTTATTTAACAAAAAGGCCACACGCTGTTCTTCTTTTAAACTTTCTAGTACTTTTTTATAGCGTTCAAGGTATTGCTCTTGTTCCAATATAAATTCCGGTGTCTCATTAGAAGATGCATTTGTCTGTAATTTTTGGTATTTTAAAACAACTTTCTGATGTTTAATATCATTAAGCATAAGGTTGTTAGCAACAGTAAATAAGAATGACTTGGCCTTACTAAAGGTCACCTTTTTACAGTTGTCCCAAAGCTTAATAAACGCATCTTGAGCTTTGTCAGATGGATTTAATTCGGCACCGTATTTATAATACAGGAAGTTATTTAAGTCTTTGGAATACGTGTTGTAAATCCTTTCAAAAATGACTTCATTGCATATATCCTCATGTAATTCCTTGGCCATTTAGTCAATAATTTTTTTAAATGTATATAATTTTTTAAACTTTTTTCAGGAGTTTTTAAAACTAGGTTGTTATATGTACAAATGAAACAACTAAATATGTCAATTAAAACCTACCTCATAGCACTTTTATCAATAGCAGTATTATTTGTAAGCTGCAGAAAAGAAGAAATGGAACTTATTGAGTCTCCACCTGAAGATACTTTAGAACCTGCTTCTAACATTGCTGACCTTATGAAGCGAACAGCATCCAACGATGGTTCAATAGATAATATTTTGGACTATGCCAATTGCTTTACGGTTCAATTACCAGTAACTGTAGTCGCAAATGGTATTCAAGTTGAAATAAATGATGAAGCTGATTTAAATCAGGTTGAATCAATTTTTGACTCATTGGATGACGATACTGATTACTTACAATTTAATTATCCCATAACCATAGTTTTGCCTGATTTTTCAGAAGTAATAATCAATAATTATTCGGAATTAAATCAAAATGCTGCTAATTGTAATGGTGAGAATGAAGTAGATGATGACATTGAATGTTTGGATTTTCAATACCCAATTGGTATGTCCATTTTCAACACAAACAATGAATTGATTGAAACCATTTCCATTCAAAATGACAACGCACTGTATAATTTTATTGAAAATATTGATAGTAATGATATTGTAGTTGTTTCATTCCCTATAACCGTTATAGTATTTGATGGAACTCAAATTACAATCAATAATTTAAACGAGTTAGAAACAACCATTAATAACTTTTCTGATAGTTGTGATGAAGATGATGATTATGATTATAATGATGATGATTGTAACAATTGCACGCCAAACCAATTAGAAGATATATTAATTAATTGCACCAATTGGTTTGTTGATAAATTGGAGAGAAACGGTACGGACTATGATGATGTTTACAATGGTTACACTTTTAATTTCTTCAGTGATGGTAGCGTAACTTCGGTTTATAATACCAATAATTACAGTGGAACTTGGTCAACCAACGGAACAGGAAATGATATTACGGTAGTCATTGATATTCCTACGCTACCGCTTTGTAATAACAATTGGAGGCTCCATGAAATAGAAAGTGTAACAGGTGAGACAAAGGTTGATTTACGTGTAGGTGACGATGATAGGTTGCGCTATGAAAGTAGTTGTAATTAAAAAAAGAAACATTAATCAATTAAAAAACAACGAATTATGAAAACAACAATTTTATACGGATTTATTATGATGTGCAGTCTGTCACTTTTGTCATCAACATGTTCACATCACGATGACGATGACGGCTCTCACGATGACAACAGAGGTGAAATACAACAAGTCATTGAACAAGCGGAGTCTGGTATTTGGCGTGTAACTAGTTTTATTGATTCTGGTCAAGATGAAACTAATGATTTTATCGGCTATAATTTTACGTTTCAGTCCAATGGAACTGTTATAGCATCTAATGATAATAATACTATAAATGGAACTTGGTCTATTACAGATAGTAGTGGTAGTAGTGATGACGATATAGATTTCAATATGTTTTTTAATGTCTCTGACAGTAATAAGTTTGAAGACCTAAATGATGATTGGGATATTGTCTCACACTCACAAGATGTAATTAGGTTGAGAGATGTCAGTGGCGGAAATGGTGGCATAGACACACTTACATTTGAACGAAACTAACAAATAATAAACAGTAAAGCCTACTTTATTTGCTCCCAAATTATTGATTAATAGCAACTGCTCCAATTTGGAAATTAGTTGGGGCAGTTTTTAAAACATACTATGTATGCGCAAATGGAGCATTATAATATCAATACTTATTCTTTTAGGGGTTTTTGGATATAATTATTTATATCAAGATCACAGAGATATTCAGACTGAAAAATCAATTTATAAGGTGTCTTCCCAAAACCTTATTGAAGAGTTTCAGATTAATTCAGATGATTCTGAATCCAAATATTTAGATAAAACAATTACGGTATTCGGATATATCTCACATGTTGATGTTCACAGTGTTGTAATAGACAATGTCGTGTTTTGTCAATTTGAAGAAAGACTAAATCCTAAATTAAAAGAATCAAATAACATCACAATAAAGGGAAGGTTTTTGGGCTATGATGATTTATTGGAAGAAATTAAACTAGACCAATGCCATATTATTAATTAATTAAAACCATAAATTATGAAAACAAAATTACTAATGCTTGCAATCTCAATGACCATTGGATTACATGCTCAAACAACGCACGATTTAATCTGGGAAAGAGGATTTGAAAGTCCTGAAGCCGATTTAACTATTGATATTGGAGATACTGTAAGATGGACATGGACAGACGAAGTGCCTCATACTGTTGAGAGTAATACAGGTAGTACAGAAACATTTAGCAGCCCAATCTTAACAGGTTTAGGACAGACCTATTCATATACTTTTACTGTTGAAGGGGTAAATCCTTATTTCTGCGGGATTCATGGAGCAAATAACATGTCAGGTGTTATTACTGTTCAAGAAGGGTTAAGTATCGATGAATTTGAAGAGGTATCAGTTAGACTAACTCCAAATCCTGTACACGCCAATTTAAAAATCGCTTTACCTCAAAACTATACAAACGGAAACTTGTATATAATTGACTTAACAGGAAAAACTGTGCTGACTAACACCATAGAAAACAGAGAAAGTATGATTGAAGTAGATGTTTCAAGTATTAAATCTGGGATGTACTTAATCAGATTTGAACTTGACAAAAACATAATTACCAAAAGATTAATTATTCAGTAGATAATGCGTGTCAAATTCAATATCAATATCATTATGAAAACATTATGGGTCATAATAATTTTATTGCCAATGAGCTTATTTGCTCAAGAAGATCTACTTGATGAAATAGATACTGATTCTGTTTCTCATTCCTATACTTCCGCTGCTTTTAAAGGACTTAAAATCGTAAATTTTGAATCAACAAAATTGGTTGCAAAAAAGGAGTTTACATTAGTTGTAGCACACAGGTTTGGAAGTGTAAAAAATGGATTTGACACGTTTTTTGGATTGGATGATGCCGTTACTAGGTTGAATTTTATATATGGTATTTCTGATGGTTTTAATATTGGAGTTTCTAGGAGCTCCTATCAGAAAATTTATGAAGGGTCCTTAAAATATCGCCTGTTGAGGCAAGAGGATAATGGTTTCCCGTTTACATTAGTTGGCTTTAATTCCATTTTAATCAACACAGCTTTGGATGAGGATAATCTACCCAAGCTGGAGTTTAAACACCGGTTGGGATATACTGTTCAAATGTTGATTTCAAGAAAAATGTCTGAAAAATTATCTCTGGAATTTGCACCAACTTTTTTTCATGACAACTATGTGATGATTAACGATCAAGATAATTCCCAGTTCGCACTAGGTTTTGGTGGTCGGTATAAGTTAGGTAAGCGTTGGTCTCTAAATGCCGATTATGGTTGGCACTTAAATAGAGCCTCTGATTCACCATTTAGAAATCCGCTGTCCATAGGAATAGATTTAGAAACTGGAGGTCATGTGTTTCAAATGCATTTTACCAATGCACAACCTATGAATACCAATACATTTTTGGGTCAGTCAACAGGTGATTGGAGCGAAGGAGATATTTATTTTGGATTTAATTTAAGTCGCGTATTTTAATTGAAAATCATGAAAGCAAAACTTGTAATAATAACTTTTGGAATTTTAGTTTTTTATGGATGCACTTCTGTAAGTGAAGATGATTTAATTGAAAACACACCTATACCTGATGACACAATAACTTACATAGGTCATGTAAAAAGTATTATAGATAACAATTGTATTGATTGTCATTCCAATCCACCAGTGAATGGAGCACCTATGTCATTAATAACTTATGAAAATGTTAGGGATGCCGTTCAGAATAGAGATCTAATAGCTAGGATATCATCAGATAATTTAGGGTTTCTAATGCCTTTTGGAGGACCTAGGTTACCACAAAACTTAATCGATACGGTTATATTATGGGAAGCAGAAGGTCTTCAAGAAGAATAACAAAATATTTATTATGAAAAAAATTGCATCTATCATTTTATTGTGCTTTGGAATGCTTGTTCAGGCTCAAAGTAAGTATATGACCAAAACAGGGAGTGTAACTTTTGAAGCCTCGGTGCCATCTTTTGAGGAGGTTAAAGCAACAAATACATCAACAACAGCTATTTTAAATACCGAAAACGGTGAATTTGCTGCGTTGATTATGGTAAAAGGGTTCCGGTTTAAAAACGCTTTAATGGAAGAGCATTTTAATGAAAATTATGCCGAGTCAAACACCTATCCCAAAGCAACATTTAAAGGGGCTTTTAATAATTTCTCAACAAAAGAGTTGAATAATACGTTTACTATTGATGGAACATTAACGTTTCACGGTGTTTCTAAATCTTTAAAGGACATTAAAGTAACTTTATCGGAAATTGAAAATGTTTTGAAGCTTACTGGAAGCTTTAACGTACTCGCATCAGATTTTAAAATTGAAATCCCAAAAATTGTTAGCAATAAACTGTCTAATGAAGTTGCCGTAACTTTTGAATTTGAATTGTTTAAGAAGTGATTAGGCAGAAATAGTATTTCCTTTATTTTTACTCTCAATCATTTTTCTAATTAACGATACCTGTCCTAAATGATAATAGCTATGTTCGATTAAGGCTTCAATGTTCCGACGATAACTACCATATTTTGGATCAACAAAGGTATTATCTAATTGTTCTTCGCTCATTTCTTCAACATATTTTGCAAAGGCTTCGGCATTTTGCATCATGGTTTTGAGTAGTTTATTCCATTCGTTTTCTGAAGTTATCTCTGGCATATCAAAACTGTATTTATCGTGAATTTCAAGGTTACCGCCTTTAAATACATTCATCACACCTGCTATATAATAGTTTATGTGAAAAGCCAAAAGCGCAATTGTATTCAATGAGCTAACTTTTGTTATGGCTTGTTGCCATGTGATATTGGATAGTTGGTCTTGGTAATTAGTATTGGCTATCCAAGTGCCATTTAAAATAACTTCTCTGAACCGGCTGGCTAATTTCTGTGCACTTTCCATAATTAAACGTTTTAGTTAGGATATTACCATGTTAATATTTTCGAGTTTTTAAACGTTTTGGTTTTAGATTTGAATCAGTAATTATTTCAAAATCAATAACACCAATAACTAATTCTTCATCAGTAATAACTTCTACTTTCCATAGACCCTCTTTCACATTCTGTTTGAAGGTATATCCTCTAAAACCATCATCTCTTCCTCCAAAAATTTCAAACCCAATATCCTCGACCTTATTCCAAGAATTTGTTTCAGGATCAAACCACTTCCATCTATGAAAAACAGATTCCTTTAAATCTGTAGGAGCAAATAAAGATGAAAATATATAAACTTTCGAACCATTATCATGAATGTATTCTAACTTGTGGTCACGCCAAAATATAAACCAATCATCAGCTTCATAAGTAATGTAATAATTACCATTCTCAATTTTAATATTATGTGCTACGATGCCTTCATTTAGTGCTAAAGGGACTGGAGGAATAAGTTTAAAAAAATAGAACAAGTTTAATGTAAAGTAAATACCAAAAACAAGACTCATTACTTTTTTTAGGTTTATTTCTGCACGTGTACTAGGACTGCTTTTATATATGATAGTTATTAAAATCACAGTCACGATTAAACTTATTAATCCAGAGATTATAAAAACCTCTTTACTAACCTCTTTGTAAAAAACGGGAACCATAAAGGAGAAGAAAGTAAAACTTATGAAAGAATATATCCCGAATTGTAAGTATTTATTTGAAATTCGTTTTTTTAGTAACTCATTTGTTAGTAATAGTATGACCAACAGGATAAAGAAAATAGCCGTTTTAGAAAGTGATACACTTCTGGAAAAATAAATTACAAAAGCACTTGACAGACCACCAAAAAAGAATTGAATGGCTAAAGGAAAGTAAATTTGATAGCGTTCTAGAAAGGTGTTCTCCCATTTATTATCATCAGCTAAATTATAGATATAAAGCATGATGCTTAAAAGAGTCATATGAGAAGAAAGAACAATTAAGTCGTAAAGTCTATCAATTCTTCCTAAAGTAAGGGAATCAAAAATAAAACCTCCAATAAAAAATATAATGGGCGCATACTTTTCATGCCTTTTTAAAAATTGGCGAAACCTACTATTTCTAAATTTGACTAAAGTCCGTTTCATTTTAAAAAATTTCTAAAAAGATACTACAAAGTATGATTTAAACTATCAGCCAAAGTGATTTCGTGCTGAACAAATTTTTCAGTGACAAACTAAATGGTTTTTGAAAACACATTACAATCTATATACAAAGTTTTTTTAGCTTCGTTTTGTTAAATTAATATACTTATCTCAAACGTTTTTGAGCAAAATCAATATCTAGTATTCGTATAGGTTTGAAGTTTATGTCCGTAATAATAATTCTAGGACCCAAGTGTTTTTTATTATAACCAGTTTCCATAATATAGTAATGGCCATTTTTATAATATACGCCATTCGGGCTCCAATGTAATTCAGATGAGTATACAGATTTTACATCACCATTATCGTTAATTGATTGAATTGAGCGATTGGCATTTTCAGTAACAAGCGGGTTGCCTGACTTGTCAAACGAAATACCATAAAACATTTGATGGTGTGGTTCATCAAAAATGGGATTTTTAGGCTCTTGAGGTATTAAGTTATTGGCAATCTCGATGAGTCCATCGGCACTTGACCATTTAAATAATGTACCGTTTTTATATTTTGAATCTGTAATCCAAAGGTTGTTATTTGAGTCAGTTGTCAACGTGCTAATTCTGTCGAATTTTCTTGGTAATAGCGTTGCCGTTTTACCATTTAAAGATTTTAAGTGAATTTGTTTATTAAAAGCAAAATAAACATTTTTTAAATCATTAGAAGCGGCAAATACCTGACCGTGAAATTCATCCCAGTCATCCGTGAATAATAGGGTGTCTAATTTCTTAATGTTTTGCTCATACTTAAATAGATAATTATGACCTTCACCTTCAATTTCTCCAGAACGCCATTTGGCAATGGCTGCTACAATCTCGTTGTTTTTTAAATAGATTTGATGTGCGTGAAAATTGGTAAATATAGCTTCCAATTCATTTGAGTTTGGGTCAATTCGCCAAAGCGTTCCATCACCATTATGCATGACATCTGCAAAATAAATACAACCATTATCATCAACAACAATTCCCCATGAAGGATGTGCTTCAGCTTTAAAAATTACTCCAAAAAATAAAAGAATGATTAAAAGTTTAAATCGTTTCATAACTTAAATTTGCATTCAAATTACAAATTTAATCTGTAGTTTTTATGGATTTAACATCACTATAACAGAGAGTTTTTATTAGATTAATTAATCCAGTTTACGTTTATCAATCAACAAAATAGGTTTTCGGCTCATAACAGGAAACTGCAATTTTTGGATGGTTTCCTTATCATGAAACTCAATAGTAGGAGAAACCCGTAACTTGGCCCTAAAGTGGTCTTTGATATTGGATAATAGCTTATCATTAGGATTTTTTGAGGCTATTTTTATGCAAATTTCATCAGTGCCAATCGTGTTTTTTGAGATTTCAATGACATAGCCTTGAACTTCAGAAAAGTCATTCAAAATATTGTTCATGGCAGGCGGATATAAGGTTGTACCCTTATATTTTATCATTTGCTTTTTGCGCCCAACCACAGGACCCAAACGCATGGTGTTTCGGCCGCATGTGCAGGCTTCGGTATGTGCTGTTACCATATCGCCTGTTTTAAAACGTAACAATGGCATACCTTCCACACCTAAAGTAGTTATGGTCAATTCGCCTATTTCGCCATTGGTAACTGGGTTATTATCATCATCCAAAATTTCAGCTATTATTAGTTCTGGGTGATGATGACCACCTTGTTGCGCTTCACACTCGTTGAAGGCCGTATTCATTTCGGTTGAAGCATAGGTTGAATACAATGCAATATTCCAGCTTTCAGTAATTTTTTTTGATAGGGTATTTAATGTAAAATCTTGGTTTCTTAATGGTTCGCCAATACAAATAGCACCTTTAACACCTGATTGGTTAACATCAATACCATGATTTTTAGCATATTCAATAAGTTTCAATAAAAAAGAAGGGACTGCAATCAAATAGGTTGGTTTAAATTTTAATATAGAATCCCATTGTAATTCTGGGATTCCTGCTCCAACACGAATGATACCAGCACCCAATTCTCTGGCTCCCAAAAAATAGGCAAGACCTGCCATAAAACGTCTATCTATGGTTGTCATTAACTGCATCACATCTGTTTTTGTAACACCGGAACAGGCAAAGGATATGGCTTCGTTGTAAGCTAATCGATTTAAATCGTTATCGGTAAGAGCAAAAATCACAGGATCACCCAATGTTCCAGAAGTTGTTACATAATCAATAATGGTTTCTTTAGATACACAAAGGAAATCGTCATTATGGCGCTGTAAATCATCTTTGGTTGTTACAGGAATTTGAACTAAATCTTCTAAAGTTTTAATTTTAGAAATGTCAATTTCATGAGATTTAAAAAGACGCTTATAATAATTAGATTTATTGTTCAGGTAACCTAATAAATCTTGCAATTTGTCTTCTTGAAATTTTTTTATGGTTTCTTTAGACGCTAGTTCTATATCTGGAATCATTCGTTCAATCGTCTTTTAATTTTTTTAATATATAAATCTATTTCCTCACGATCTGGTACAGTCGTAATTTCTTTAGTTTTTGCTCGTTCAAAAGCATTTAAAGCAGCTCTGTAATATTTTTTTTCGTAATTGTATTTTCCAATGATGTAATATACCTCCCAATAGTCAGGATTGGTTTTCTGAAATTCCTTTAAAGTTTTAGGTTTTACGTGTTCGTTGTTCGAAATGGCTTTAGAAATTTCACGACTTAACACACGATTACGTTCATAGTTTTGATAGGTGTCTGTATAAAGAAAAGGATCCACTTCAATCGTCAAGGTTTCATTATGGAGAGATATACCCGATTTATTTTTTGGAGCTTCCTGAAAAACGGTATTCAGGTCATAGGCTACAAAAGCACCCAATTGATAAGGATTGGCAGAAACCCAAACCACTTGTTCTTGTGGTTTGAACACAATCGCATGATGTGCCAGTAGCTGATTTAATGCTTTTTCATTACCAAAACCAATGGATTTATCCTCCAAACCTTTAGTATTTCGTAAAATATCTACAGCCGCTAGAGGAGTGAGTTTTTGGGTTTCGTTCAACAGCTCTTCCATACGCTCGTATCGGTATTGCGAGTGACTTTCGGCTATGTGCTTTATGTTGTTTTCATCGTTGGCATAGGCATCACTTTGAAAATGATTGGAACAAATTAACTGGTTTGTGTTTTCAACCTGATACACACCAAAATTCTCTGGTGATACTTCAATGGTTATAGCTTTGTTATCTATGGCACTACCAACCAATATAGATTCGGACACAAAAACCTGTCTTCTTTTAGCAATCTCAATGGCTTCATCAATTGTTGATGCATATTGTAGAATCTCACGCGTAAGTATGGAAATAGGCGTTTTTGCCGACCAAGGTACATCCGATTTTCCAGCATTAATCGTTATGGTTAAGCCTTTTTCATTCATTCCTGAAACAACACCTATCATACCTGGCCAGGTAACCGACATGAATTTATAACCATTGGTTGGCTTAATAAAAGCGATTATTTTGTTTTTGGCAAAGGCATCGCCAGCATAAAAATCAAAATTTCGTCCAATTATCAAGCTACCATCTTCGGTTTTTTCACCCCAAGCCGCAAAGGAGGAGCAACCAACTAAAGCTAAATCTTGAAGCGCATGTCCAATATCATGTGCGCTGTGCAGGTAAAGCATTCGCAAGTAGTCGTCAGCAACATAGTCATAATCATCACCTGCATATTTTGATAAGCCCAAAATCTCTGCTTTATATTCTTCAGGTACATGTAAATACATTTTTCGGTTGTACCATGCTAAAATTTTTCGAAGTAAATATTGCTTGAATTTTGAAGGGACAATTTCACCAACCTTACCCAAAAAGGCACGTTCTTGTTCTTCAAATAGCTCTTGTGTAAGAGCTCCTGATTGCAATCCAATTTGATAAGGATCTCCTTCAGCAAATAGCTCCCATTGTCCATACTTATTGGCTGCTAAATAAGCTTGTTTTGTATAATAGGTGGAATCCGATGTTGCAATACGTTCAGGTTTAGTTTGGTTATAGGCGCTTACATCTGGAGTGTCTTCCAATGATTTTGAAATCCCACATGATGTTACAACAGCTACTAGTAAAAGCCCCAGAATATATTTTTGAAATGCCATATTCTTATTGCTTATGTACGCATTTATTGGTTTTTTTAATGGCTTTTTTATCTTTATAATCAATCCATTTTTGACCTTTCCATTTACGCATTTTGTTTTCAAAATGTCTCATAAAAAACACATTGTACAACATTCTCATGAGTACTTGAGGCTTTTTAGAGAATGCTCGAAGTGTCATGGAAAATCCGCCATTTAAATATGTAATATAATGCCAATAACCACTAGGCATAAAAAGGGCATCACCATGTTTCATTTCTATTTCCATCCCTTCAAGATGTTTTAAGGCTGGATATTTATTAAAATCTGGATTATCTAAATCAATGTCTTCTACATTGTGTACTGCATAGGGAACTTTGTAGAGGTATTTGGTCTGACTAGGAGGAAAAAGCACCACTCTTTTATTGCCATGAAAATGGAAATGCACTAAATCAGCCAAGTCCATATCATAATGCGGCAATACTGTCGAGCCTTTACTTCCAAAGAACATGACCGGTAATCGTTTAAAGAATTTAAGCCCTATATCTGGATAACTAAAATCGTTGGCTAGAATTGGCATGTTTTTCATCAAATCATAAAAGAAGATGCGTAAATCTGTTGGTTTGGATTTTATGAGTTCTAAATAATCATAGAGCTTCATTTCGGTAGTAGGTTCAGCCGATTTTTGTTTTCCTTTAGTGGGTTCATTATTGTATAGTGGAACTACTTGATCTCCAGCTAAACTTTGAATGTATTCAATATTCCATTTTTTATAGGCAGGCCAATCAGTGGTTAAACCTTCTATTAAAACAGGAATTTGAGGTTTATAATAATACTTAATGAAATCTGCTTTTGAGATTTCTTTAATACGCTTTATGGGTTTTGTTTTAATCGTTCCCATCGTACATAACTTTTTCTTCAGTATTGGCTTCTAATATTTTATCCAGTAAATAATCTTTTCCAACTATTTCAGAGCAGGTAATTATAGCGCTTATTGTTACTCCCAAAATACCATGCATATTAATACTTTGACCTGTAAACATGAGATTAGGTATTTTGGTTTTTGGGGAAATAAATGATTGCATGGGTCTATTTACGTCCTTTACATAACCATACATAGATCCATTATTGGATGCTATATAATCTCTGTAAGATAAAGGTGTTGATGTGTAAATCTCTTGAATGCAATCTCTGATATTTGGAAATTTTTTCTCTAGTTCATCAATAAGTTTTTCAGCTTTTTCAGCTTTAAAATCTTCATAGGTTTGCCCACGTTCATTTTTATTTGCTGCTGTATTAAATGTGTCTATCCATGGAGCCATTTCTTCATAACGCATGTAGGTCATTACAGTAATGTTATCGCCATATTCTTCCATATCTTTTTTTATACCCATAGACATCATATACCCTTCCGGCCAAGTGTCTTGGGTGTAATCTTGTGCATCCCAAATACGATCTGGATATTTAAAATGATAGAAATTTTTATTCTGATATTTGAAAGTGCCAGGCTTTAAAACTAGATACAGACTAAAGGCTGCAATTGTGCTTTCAATTTGATCAACTCTATTGGTATATGATTTTTTAAACTTGTCTTTACCTACAAACTTCAGAGTAAGTTTAGGTTCTATATTGGAAATGAATATATCTCCATGAATTTCTTTACCGTTTGCGCAAATTGCTGAAGTTAGTTTCTTACTATCATAGTCATAGCCAAAACGTATAACTTCATGTCGTTTGTAAGTTTCACCACCATGCTCCTTAAGCTTTTTGATGAGCAATTTGGTTATTTGGCTACCGCCATTTATACAGCGATAGGCACTTTCAATATAAGAATTTACCGAGAGCGCGTGCACATAAAAAGGTGTACGTTCGCTATCACCTGCATATAAATAATTGGAGCCTGCTAAAACAGCGCGTAATTTTTCATTATCCGTTAAAGAATCAATATAAGATTTTGCTTGGAGTTGAAAAATTTCGGCATCATCATAATAGGGCTTACCTTTTTTCAAAGAGTAAAGAGGGAACTTGTTACAGGTTTCTTGTAGTTTGGCACAATAGGTTTTGATAGCTTTGGCTTCATCAGGAAATTCCTCAATCAGAACCCGCTCAAAATTATCATAGCCTTGAGCATGTTTGTACTCTTTATCATCACCTTCAAAAGTGATGATATCAAAACCATTTTCATCAAGTTTTTTTAAGTTTAAGCCTTTTAGAATATCAAGATATTTGAAATATTGGTATAAATTTTGGCCTTCACTCAAACCACCAATGTAATGTACACCAGTGTCAAAAATGGTTTTATTTCTAACAAAGGTTTGTAAATTGCCACCAAATTGTTGGTTTTTCTCTAAAACGCAAACGCTATAGCCTTCTTTAGCCAGGATAATCGCTGACACCAATCCGCCTAATCCGCTTCCAACTATTACAACATCATAGTGCGCCTTCATCTATTCTTTATTTTTTCTTTTTAATATAGTAAAACGCTTGTTTGTTGTTACTACCTTAAATGATTTTGTTTTAAAAATTTGCGAATAATAATTTTGACTTTCATGTAACAAAATAACATTCAAAATTGAATCAGACAAAAATAAATCTAATACATTTTCTATAGGTCTAGAAGAATTAAGAATAAGGGTATTTCCGCTAAAGTTTGAAAGCTCCTCAAGAGTTTTAGTAATAGTTATTTTGTAATGTGTATTACTTATATAACTATTGCCTACAATCTCACTAACTAAATCGTCTTCAATATATGTGATTATTTTTCGATCTGAACTATCTAAAGATAAAAGAAAATCTAATTGGCCATAATCCTTTGATACGTGAATTATTGTTTCATTTTTAGCAACATAATCTGTGATATTTTTATAAACTGAAGCTTGATTTTTAAGGTCTAGTTTTACCTTTTTATATAGCTCATGACCTTTATATCTAAAATCTTCCAAAACTATTGGATGAAAGTATGTATCACTTTCAATTTCTTGTCTTAAAGCATTAAATTCAGATTTAAAATAGTTGCTTATTTGTTTAGTACGTTCTTTATATGTAGTTCCAAAGGACGTGTCATTTACTGAAATTCGGTCTAATATTTTTAATGTAATACTACCATCTTTGATGATGAAGCTGCCTTTTGGGAGAACTTCAGAATTACCATGTATTAATACTGGCACGATGTCAATATTTAATTGCTGTGCTAGGTAAAAGGCACCTTTATGAAAGCGACGAATTTTGTTGGTATTAGACCGTGTGCCTTCAGGAAACGCCATAAGTGAATAGCCTTGTTCTACCTTTTTCTGTAAATGATCTAAACCGTTTTCAATACCACTTGAAACAGGATAAAACCCAGCTAATTGAACAGCCTTCCCAAAAACAGGAGATTTATAAACCCAGTCATTGACTAAAAAAATAATTTTTGGATGCAACATGCCAATTGCCAAAATATCTAAAAAGGAGGTATGATTGGCAATAATAATACATTGCTTTTTGAAAGTTTCGTTATTGAGGTTTATAATCTTTTTTGAAACAAAGGGATTGGAATACAAGACCGATTTCATAAAGCCAGAAATAGTTTTATGAAACCATTTCATTTTCAGTTTTTTACTTAAAGGTATTATTGGAATGAGGATTAAACTCAACATAGATAAGATGAATCCACCAATACCGTAATATCCAAAAGACAAACATGAATGTATTAATAAACGCAATGAAATTGGTCGCTTGGTTTTACTTCCAATAAACAATTTGAATAGTAAAGGCTGTATGGTAAAAGCCATCAACATTGCTGATATGATGCCAATTATAGAAACCAATGAAATGGTATAAAGGGCAGGATGTTTAGCGAAAATTAGGACACCCACACCCAGAATGGTAGTGATTACAGAAAGAATAATAGAAGTTTTGTTGGTGAAAATAATTTGCTCACCTGTTTGATAGCCTTTTAAAAGACCATTGGTTATAAAAATGCTGTAATCAATGCCTAGACCAAAAATAAACGTTGAAATAATGATATTGAAGATATTAAATTCAATACCAACAAAGCCCATAATGCCAATAGTTAATAGCCAGGTCAATGCTATTGGAACTGCTGTAACCAACATCAATGAAAGACTTCTGTAGAACAACAATAAAATGAGTAAAACCACAATCAATGAATAACCAACCAAACGATTAAAATCATTTTTAAGACTGCCCAAAAATGTTTCATTCATTTGCTTACGATCAATTATCAGTGTTTGAGGTGTTTTCTCAAACATTGATATGAGCGTTTCGGACTGTTCATCAGTTACTTTTACTAGTGAGGTAACTGTTGTAAAATTTTCTTTAGTACTTATGTAATCTTCAATATTTATGACATCAAGCTTTTTAAAATCCGTAACAGTAAGTGGATTAAAAGGTGACTTTAAATGTTCATAAAAGGCATGAAAAGTAGTGGGTTTAAAACCAAGTGTTTTACCACTTTCAATAAGATTGTTTTGAAGCGTGTCAATGCGTTCTTTAGTCCAGTACTTATCCCAGATATCAAGGTGCTTCCGTTGTTCTTTTTTAGATTGTATAATGGCACCAATAGAACTAAAGTCAATTATGTCGTTTGAGGTTTTTAATTGAGAAAGTTTTAAGAAAACACTGTCGTTTGCTTGTATGGCCTCTTGTTCGTTTTCAGAATATGAAGCTAAATAAACAGATTTAGAAGCAATATTGGTTAAAGCATCTAATCGTTTTTGAGCAGCCATGATTTCTGGCGGTTCATAATTAAGTTTAGACAAATCATTATTGAAACCAACCTTGTTGTAAGTGAAAAAACTAATGCAGAAAAGTAGAATTAATGAACCAATTAGCCATTTCTTTTTATGTAGTTCAATGCCTGCAATTTTATCAATAAAAGTTTTTTTATGAATAAGTAATGGCTTGGATTTGTAAACTTGAGGAATAAAAATAAGTGCAAAAAAAGAGGATCCAATAACACTAATAGCAGCAAAAATGCCTAAATCCTGTAAGGCTTGAGAATTTAAGAATAATAAGCATAAAAAGGCCAGGGCAGTAGTTAAGCTGCTCATTAAAATAGGTTTCGTGATTTCCTGATATAAAACCTTAATATTATTGTTGTTTCTTATGTGTGTAAGTACATGCAAGGAGTAATCCAATGTAACTCCCAATAATACGGAACCTATTCCCAATGAAATGGCAGATATTTTGATTCGTATTAAATAAAGTAAGGCGACAGCCAATAATCCACCAAAAATTGTTGGAATAAACAAAATAAGTGGCAAGGTGATCTTTCTGTAAAAAACAATAAGAATAATCAATAGGATACTCATTGCTATGGAAACCGTTAGCTGAATATCACTTTTTATTTGCTTGGCATTAGCAACAGCAATCAAAGCGCCTCCAAAATACTCACCTGAAACTTGATTGATGAACTTTGAATTTAATTGATCTTGTATTTGGTATAATTGTTCAGCAAAAACTGCATTTTCCGCAGTTTCACTAGACTTATGAGTTGGTGTTATAAATAGTAAAATGTGTTTCTTGTCTTGACTTAACAAAAAACCATTATGTAATGAAAATGAGTCGCCAAAAGTTAACTGCTGAAGTTTTTTTAAGGCTATAACGGACAGTCCCAAAGGGTCTTTTAAAATGGTTTCTTTGGTTACAAATCCTGAAGGGGATATGAGTGTTTTGTAGTTGTTATTGGTAATTTTTATTATACTATCCTTGTGAAGTTTGTTGGAAATTAACTTGTAGTCATCTTCATTAAGAAATAGCGGTAGGTTATTGTAAACAAAATTCAAAGTATTTAAAACAGCTTCATCTTCAACCTTTCCTTGAATTTTCGTAAAATACGGAGTGCTTGTTTTGTTTAAGCTATCAATGAATTGAGATGCATAATCTGTTAACGCATCAACAGGTATTTTGTCATCTCTTTTTATGTTTACAATTATTTTGTCAGCAAAATTGACTGTTTGCAGTACGCGTTGTGCATCAGAATTTTTGTCATTGGTAGGAATGAGTTTGGTAATGTCTTCTTCAAAGCTTATCTGCGAAGCAAACCAAATTAATCCGGTAACAGTGATTGAAAAAGCAATAATACCAATGATTTTTTTGGCACGAATAAATTGATATATGTGATAAAAAAAATCACCCATTATTTAAAACAACTTTCCTTTTATCAAAAATTAAGAAGAACACATAACCACAAATACCTAGAACAGTTGCGGAAATGATTGCCAGTGAAAAACTACCAATAATATAAGCTTTTATATGAGTTAAAACCTCAAAGTTTTCAATAATTTCCTCTTTAGTATAACCATAATCAACATTCATGATATATTGGCCAAATTCAAAACTAGCATATAATATAAAAGGAATAAAAGGTGGTAAGCTTACATTGGAAAAAGCAAAAGCAATTGCTTTGTTTAGCCTAAAAAAAATAGCTAAAAATATTACGATAACTGTATGAAATCCCCAAAATGGTGAAAGTCCAATAAAGACACCTAATGCAATGGATAAGCCTTTTTTTCTTGCTGAATCGCCACTACCGAGAAAATCTTCAACAAAAAAACGTTTAATGCCTTTGCGTTTTAATTTTCTAAATACGTCTCGTGGTTTGATATAAAACAACGTGACAATTACCAGCCATGTATTTAAGATACTAATTCTTGTAAAATCTTTGAATGGTCTAAAATGTGAAACCCGTTCATTTTCATCATACAATACTTGGATGGGAATATTTTGAACAGTTACACCACGCCAAGCAGATTTGACGATGACTTCAATTTCAAACTCAAATTTGGTGGTGTAAAATGTCATGTTTTTTATGACGTTTAATGGATATAGTCTGAAACCAGACTGGGTGTCTTGAAGTTTAATACCCGTTTCAAACCAAAACCAAAAGTTTGAAAATTTGTTACCAAAACTACTCTTGCCAGGTACGCCCTCTTGATTCATATTTCGTGAACCAATGAGTAAAAGATTTTTATCATTGGAAACCTCCAAGGCATTTATAAAATTTGGAATGTCAGCAGGAAAATGTTGTCCATCAGAGTCGATAGTAATGGCATATTCATAACCTAGTGCAATGGCTTTTTTAAAGCCTTTTCGCAAGGCAACACCTTTTCCCTTGTTTTTAGGGAAGTGTATTTGTTCAATTTCTTGATAGGATTTTAGCGTTTTAGAAGTAGAATCAGTTGAACCATCATTTACTACAATAACGTTTTTGGTAATTAATAACACACCATCAAGTACACGTTTTAATGTACGCTCATTATTGTATGTGGGAATTAAAACACATACATTTAAATCAATAATTTTTTGTTGGATTAGGTTGTTTTGCACGCAGTTGCAATCATTTCAAATTACATATTCAAAATTACTGCTTTTTTTCATCATCCTAAAGGTAATTTCGCGCAAAAAATGGTAATACATTTTATGTAACTCACTTATTTTTTAGAGCTTCGTTATAATCTTTAAGTGACGCCATAATTATTTTTGCATTTTCATGACCAAAAACTTTCATTATTAATTTGATTTTTACCCATTTCTTTCTTTTAGGGTAATTCTCTTTATCTAAAAAATCTAAATAAATGTTTATGTAAGCAATATCTTTACGTCTAAATGAAATACCATCAAATTTATAAACATTAGAAAAATCATACAATAATCCTTTATTTATTGGCTTTGAACCATCAGCTTTCATTATTAGCAATCGCATATAATCACCTTCAAATTTAACTTTGTAACGCCTCTTGTTAGAATCTTCATCATATGCAAAAGAATCGATGTTTTTCTTAACGCTTAACTTGATTGAGGTAATTGAGTTTACTGAATCATTTGGAAGGGATATATTTTCATTGATTTGAGAAAAAGAAAAAGAGTGAAAAAGAAAAAACACAATTAAATAACACTTCATATTCATTACTCTTTAATAGTTGCTTTTTCTGTATCTGAAAATAATTTAGACTGTAAAATATAGTCTTTTATATGAGTCTTTAGATTTTTTGAAGAAATATGTTGAAACTGCTTGAGTAAAAAAGCTTTGTCTTCTTCAATATTGTCTCGGTATTTTAAAATTTTAGGCGCATTTTCTTGAATACCTAATCGCACAAAGCGAGGCTCAATGGCATTGGGTTCTTTTTCAATGGCATATTCAATGTAGTCAACACCACTTATAAAACCATCCTTCTTTTCCTTTATGGTTTTTGCGTATTTGGCTCGCAATGCCAAAGCGGCACCTTTGTAGGCAACAAGAGCAACATCATTACTTTTTGTAATGGGTTCCATCATATTGAAAAAAGAATCTAATTGTGATTTATCTTGGGCAGCTACTTTATAACTCTCACGTACCGAGGCTAAATTCAAAGTTTGAAAACTCAAAATCAAGAATGTCGCAAACGTTAAAAGAATCTTCATTATTCTTATCTTTTTCTAAAAGTAGTTGATAATTTTAGCGCAACAGTCTCATCAAACTTGGTGACGTTTTTTACTTTAAAGTTGCCATCATCGTCTTCTGAAATATCAAGCGTTAAGACCAAATCTGGATTCACTTCAGGATTTATGATTGCCATAAACTTAACATTGTTTGATGACTGCATAAATAATTGCTCATTGACAACTTGCTCTGTTAACTCCTTAATGATTTGCATCATACAAACACCAGGTGTAACTGGGTTTCCTGGAAAATGACCTTTAAAAACGTCATGATTTTTATTTATGGTAATATGAGCTGTTGCAGAACCATCTGCAACAGCCAAATTAGTTACTTTATAGAAATCTTTTAAAAGCATTACCAAGCAAATTTATAATAAACACTAAATTGAAAAACAGAGTTCAACTTATTTTTACCGTTGTAATAACTACCTTCATAATAACCGTTATTGTAGTAATAGTCATCATAATAGCCATCTCTAACATCAATAAGGCCTTGTTTATATCTCGCTTCTAAACCAAGTCCAAAAGGGAATTCATAACCAATACCCCCAAAAAGCGTCAAATCAATTGGTGTTAGGCTATCATAGGGCAGATTGTCTGAAACGTTAAATTCCATTCCTGGACCAAGTAACACATGTAACCCTATTTTTGGATGTACAAAAAACTTATTAGTAAGAGCTATACCAATATAATGTGAACTAACGTCTTCATTATTGACATTGTAAGTAACATCATTATAAGGATCTATATAACTAAATCTGTCACGTGTCCACCCTTGATTGGAATAGGTCAATTCAGGCTGTAATTCATAGAAACGCGATAAATGGACATTTACAAACATTGATGCATTGATGCCAACTTTTCTATTTACGTTTTCTATATGGGTGATTTTTGATGCGTTTAGTCCAGCTCTAAAACCTGGTCTTACTTTCACTTGTGCAAATGTTGCTGTTGTCACCATAACAATAGCAAAAAAGAGAATGAGTTTTTTCATGTTTCTATTATTTACTAAAATCAAATTTATAACCAACTCCTACTTGAATTACAGAATTCAATCGACCATCAGGATTTGAAGTGTTTAAAGCATCAATAATTCCTTGTTTATAGCGTACTTCTGCAAATAAACCAAATGGAAAATCGTAACCAACACCTCCTGATATGCTTAAGTCTGTTTCAAAAGTAACTCCAGCTCCAGTTGCTGAACTATATGATTGCGTATCACCATCAAGATTAACATCAAACCCTGGAGATATTAATATAAACAGTGGCATGTCTTCATTGAAAAAGTAAAACTTGTTAGTAAATCTAATGGCTAAATAGTCTAAATCAATATTTTCAGAACCTTGTTGAGAATATGTGATTTCAGGTTGTAGAGCATATAATTTACCGAGGCGTAATTCACCAAAAAGGCCACCATAAAATGCTATTTTAGAACCATCATCAATATTTGAAATTGTTGCTAAATTTAAGCCACCTCTTACCCCTGGCTTAAAGGTTACTTGAGAAAATGTTGTGGAAACTGTTACAAGGAATACTAAAAGTAATATAAACTTTTTCATTATTAGTTAATTGATTTAAGAGTTATTTTAAGTTTTAAATTGTAATGTTTTATCGTAATATTTTCTGCAATACTATCACTAATATTTGAAAATTGAAAGCTAACTTTTTCTTTTGCACCTTTTGTGCGATTAATTTTAACAAGCGAATCATTATTAAAAAAGTAAAAGTGCTTTTTATTATATAATGAAGTTTCAAAGATACTTTGGGAACCAATTTTATATTGGTTATCATAATTTAAGGTTTCGGTAATTAATGTTTTAAAATCTTGTTTAAGAATCTTAATTAATAAACCTTTATCAAAGTCATCAACAATATAGTTTACCTTAAAATCATTTTCTAAGAATGAAAAATCAAATAATTTAGTTCCCATTTCAGTTGTAAACACAACGCGATGTGTATTTTCTTGAATTTTCTTAACTATTAAGAGCCCTCCGAAATGCTGATCATAAACTATAATTTGGGCTTTATAGACATAATCCGTGTTTTTATTAGAAAAGTAATTATTCTCTATAATACTTTCTGATGAAATAGTTTTAGTAAAGCCTTGATTTTTAGGAAAGGATCCGCAACCAAAAACGAATAAACCAATACTAATTAGTAAATAGCGTGTCATTTAATGGGTTATTTAGTACTCTATTTACAAAATCTATTTTGGTAAAATCTCCCGAGGGTTCTATCATTTTAACTTGTTCAACGTCACCTTTTTTATTGAAAGTAATATGAAATGCACTGATGTATTTAGACAGTTTTTCATCTTTTGAAGTAAACTGAACTAAACTTAAACCATCAATTTTAAAATAGGTGATAGAGAATGCATTGTCATCAAACATGTCACCCTTTACACTATTTATAATGAGCTTGTTAAGTTGCTTAAACATCTTACTTGAACCTATATCAACGTTGCTTTTATTGCCTTCATCATTTATATACAAGGTCTCATTTTTAAATACTACTGAATATTTAAAAGGGTCAGTGTAACTCCATTTTATTAAGTTTGGTGATTTGAAGGCAAGCTTACCTTTGGTCACAATATCATTGTCTAAAAAATCAAGATGTTTGGATTGTGTGAAATCACTTAAAATGGTTTTGGTAGTAGCCGCTCTATTCTTAACCAATGATTTTAAGGCTATGGCTTCCTGATTATTCATGGGTGTTTGAGCAAATGAATTTACCGAAATAAAAAAAATGACGATACAAATTAGACTACGCATAGGCTTGTACATTAAATAAATCGTTTACAGTAACAGACTGTAAATTTTTCTCTTGCAAAAATAACAATAACCGTTCCAAAACACGGATTGTTTTTTCACTTGTATCATGAAGCAAAATAACATCTCCTTTTTTTATGTTGGTGGTAATACGTTTTAAAACCTGTTCTTCATTCAATTTGGTTGTATCCAGAGACCTTTTGTTCCAACCTATTGTTGTGAGGTTTAGTTTTTTTACAGCTTGTTTAATTCGCGGGTTTGTTACACCAAAGGCTGGACGATATAGGTTTAAATGTAAACCCGAAATGTTTTTGACAATATTATTGGTTTTTTGCAATTCGGCCATCACTTTATTAGTACTAAAAAAACCAAAAGTGTTAGCATGTGAATAAGTATGATTTCCAACTGTGTGACCGTGGTCAATAATAGTTTTAAAAATATCTGGATGTGATTCTATATGCTTCCCAACACAGAAAAATGTTGCTTTTGCATGGTGCTTTTCTAATAATGATAAAACTTTTGGTGTGAAATTTGAATTTGGGCCATCATCAAAAGTAATTGCAACATGATTGGTTTTGATATTTGCATTATAATTTAAAGCTTTTAAATGATAGTTCCAGTGAATTAAACCTGAACCCAACATGGTTATAAGTAACCAAATAATACATGCTAAAATAACGCACCATAGAGTTATATTGAAGAATAGATAAAAACCAAGGAGAATTAATAAAATAATGCCAGTTACTATATTTACTGACCTAAAATTTAGCATTGTTTTAGCAACGTGAAACTATGATTTTCTCCACGATACTGATTGTATAGCAATATAGTTTTGTAAGATGAATTTTCAACCTTATTTAATTTTACAACATCAGGTATTGTTTGGGTTTTTAAAATCTTTGAAGCAAGCCAAAACCCGAAAGAAGATGCTGTGTTGAATTCACCACATAAATGTTTGTAATAAACTTGCTGGTTGTTATGGAATGTTTTTGATTGTAAATCTGTATAAAAATCGTCAAATTTAATATCACCATTATTACCAAGAATGAGGATATCAATATCTTTTACATCTAGATTATTTTCGGCTAAAAAGTCTAAAGCAGTTTGAGAGACTTCTGCTTTAGGCAATGTATTGTAAAGTTTTACACCAATAATGTTTGCATATGAAGATGCCTTTTTTTCATTTGATAAAACAAAGAAATTAGCACCTTCACCAAATACAGCACCTTCAGTACCAGAATCTAAAAGGTTAGAACTTTTAACGGCTTCTGGTTTTATGTGGTTTATGAGTTTGTGAATAGCAACTGTGTGGTCCCCAAGCTCATCAACACCACCAATTAGAATATTTTTTTCCTCATCATTTTCTAATTGGAGTTTGGCATCTAACAGAGTAGATTCAAAGGAATTACTTGCATGAACATATGTGAAATTATAGCCTTTACACTGCAATTCTAAAGCTATTTGTCCACCAACGGTATTGTGGGTTGATTGGATAAATGATGTTGGTGTGAGATATTGTTCGTCATTATCAATTATAGCACTTACAAATTTCTCTGAATCACGAACACAACCCATTCCAGTTCCGGTTATGATTGCGTCCACATTTTCTAACCCAGCATCTTGTAAAGCGATTTTTGATGCCACAACACCCATTTTAATCCCTTTTGCCATACGTCTAGCAGCAGCAGGAGGGATGTAGTCTTTATAATTAGGGTCTATGACAGAAATAACATTGTCTTCATAACCAACAACATCTTCTAAAAAAGAATCATTATCAAATGTTTTTTGAGCAGAAATAGAACCAACGCTATTTATATAAACTTGTTTCATTTTTACGGCTCTTTCGAAAATATAACAGTTGAACAATTACCTCCAAATCCAAATGAATTGGACATGACTGTTTTAAGAGGTTTTTCCTTTAGCTCTAGCTGTGGTGTGATGTCAAATTCCTTCATCTGGGTTTCAAAATTCAGATTGGGATAAATCACATTGTTTTGAAGTGCCAAAACCGAATACACTGCTTCAATACCACCAGCAGCAGCTAATGTATGCCCAGTGTAGGCTTTTGTAGAACTGAAATCGGGAACATTTTCTCCAAAAACACGAATGATAGCACGACCTTCTGATAAATCATTATTTCCAGTAGCTGTACCATGTGCATTGATATAATCAATATCATTTGGTGTCAAGTTAGCAACCTTTAAAGCTTTTTCCATGGCTATAGTTGCACCATCTCCATTATCTGATGATGCGGTTTGATGATATGCATCATTAGCGTTACCATAGCCTTTTACATAGGCTAAAACGGTTTTGTTTTCGGATTTTACTACAGCATCAGATTCTAACACTAAAAATGCAGCAGCTTCACCTAGATTTAAGCCTTTACGGTTTTCGTCAAATGGCGTGTTATAAGTATCCGATAAAATCATTAAGGTTTTAAAACCATTTATAGTGAATTTAGATAAACAATCAGAGCCACCTACAATAACACGATCTAATTCACCAGATTTGATAAGTCTGGCGCCAAGCATTATAGCATTTGCTGCTGAAGAACATGCCGTACTGATAGTTGTAACCAAACTTTTTTCAATACCTAATTGCTCAGCTATTTTTTGAGTTGAATCACCAGCATGATGTCCTTCAATATACTTTTGAGTGGTCTTGTTTGTAAGATAATCATAAAAATAGCGTTCGGTCATATCCATACCACCAACACTAGTTGCTGATATCAATCCTGTTTTATAGGTATTGATATTGGTTATTCCAGCATGTTTAACAGCTTCTTTGGCAGCAACAGCACCCAGAAAAGCAGTTCTAGAATAATTATTATCAGAATTTAGATTAAGTTGCTGCTCAAACTCATTATTTGTAGAGGCAATTTCACCTACCATAATTTCATTGACATGGTTGGTTTTTATTTTGGCAACACGTGTAATGCCTTTATTGCCATTTAATAGCGCATGGTAGTTTTCTGCAACATTGTTTCCAATGGCAGAAATAATACCCATTCCGGTTATGGCAATGCCTTTACTCAAAAGTGTTTATTATTTAGTTCTATGTTCTGTAATATAAGCAGCCATTGTGTTTATTGATTCAAAAATAGCGCGACCTTCTTTTGGGTCGGTTAATTTGATACCGTAGCTTTTATCAAGCATAACAATAAGTTCAAGTGCATCAATGGAGTCTAAACCTAGTCCGTCACCAAATAGCATATCGTCATTGGCAATATCATCTGGCGACATATCTTCCAAGTTTAATTGCTCAATAATATTTTCTTTTAATTCTTGTTTTAAAGCGTCCATATTATGTGTTATATAATGTTGTTATGTTTTGTTTTGTATGCTTTATATTGCCTTTATCAGACACTAAATATAAAAATGCTTCATAATTATCCTCCTTATCAAATTCTACCCATCCACACAGAATGGCGTCTGCTTTATTACTTGATAACAAACTATTTGAATAGGTGAATAAATGGTCTGCATTAAAGTTGTCAAAGATAAAAAAACTATTTTCAGAATACAGCTTATATTTTATACTTATCTCTCCAATACAGATATTAGGTAAAGTGTACACAAAAACAGCTGGACTTGGATAGTAACTTTCTTTATTTTGAATGGATTCTTGATGTTTTCTATCAGTATCTAAACTAGATGCGCTATTTGAAAATACAATAGCAATATTATTTTCTGACTCTGTGTTTAATTCTTCATTTTTTAAAAGGACATCAGCAGCTAAAAATGCTAGTTTACTCAAATTATCCATTTTAAAAAACTTTGGATATTTGACATTTTGATTTTTATAAGTGGCTTTTATAAAATCTATATAGGATTTAGATTCATCTTTAAATAGTATTGAACCATTTAAAGAAACACGCTGATTCTTTATGCTACAATAGGATTTTATGTAATAATCTGTATTACTCATTAGGTTTTTTAGAAAATGCTAGCATAGTGTGGTATTCACCTAAAGCAATATCTTCATTAAGCTTTAAACCTGCTTTTTCCGCTATTTCAATAAATTCGGTTGCTTTATACATTTTAGAATTTCCATTTGCCAAAGCTGTAAAATATAATGATGTGGCTTCCAAAATAAATTTTGCATTGTCAAATCGTTGTCTATCAGTATAAGTTTCAACAATAATTAGTTCAGCATTTTCGTCCATAACATCTACACAGGTTTGAAGTACTTTTAGTATTTCATCTTTAGAAAAGCAATCTAAAAATTGACATAACCAAAAGGTGTCAGCACCATTAGGAAGTTTTGGGTTTTCTGATAACCAATCTATTTGATGACCTTTAACACGGTTTTGAAATCCTTCTTGCTCAACATTTTTTAATGCCACATTTAATTGACCAGGAAGATCTACCATTGTCATATTAACAGAAGGGTCGTGTTTACAACACTGAATCGTAAATTTACCCGTATTTGCACCAATATCAAACACAGTTTTTCGTTCTTTTTTGAAGACAATTTTTAGAGCTTCAGCAAATATATCATCAGAATAATGGTGATCAAATTCAAACCAAGATTTTTGTTGAATAGGTGTTAACTGTGAAAGACCCTCATAAATTGTCTTCCAATTACCTAATTCTTTTAAACCTTCAGGTTTT
Organism: Hanstruepera ponticola; assembly: GCF_012931685.1. Lineage (GTDB taxonomy): Bacteria > Bacteroidota > Bacteroidia > Flavobacteriales > Flavobacteriaceae > Hanstruepera > Hanstruepera ponticola. The sequence goes on along the minus strand of NZ_JABANC010000001.1, from coordinate 489,295 downwards.
CCAGTTTTTATCGCTTCGTCTAAATGATACATGCCTTTATAGCATACGTCATGTGCAAAATTAATATTGACACTAACAGTTTCATTATAAGCTAAAAAATAACCAATTGTGGTTAGTTTAAATTGTCCATTTTCATCTTGAGTAACCATATTGGACGATTCAGCCATTTCTAGTAATACACCAACACCATAAGCGCTTAATTGTAGTGTTTCAGCAATAGCCTCTTTCGTGATACCACCTTTTTTTCTCTTTTCAAAAATAAGGTCAAATATGCCAAGTTTTCTTAACGATACAACTGTTTGAAATATGAAAGGAGCAAAAGCCATTCTATGAGCTTCCTCCAAAGCATCTATCGCTTTAATGTTTTGTGTTGACATATATTTAATTATTAATTTGAAAAATCACGGCCGTATTACAGCCTCCGAATCCAGAGGCAGTTTTTAAAAACGTTCGTAATTTTTTTACTGTTGTTTGTTTTATAACATTGATAGGCTTCGTAACACCAAGTGTTTCAAATCCTAATGATTTATATAGTGTGTTATTTTTAATTGAATGCATGCCAACTATGGTTTCCACCAATCCAGAAGCACCTAGACTATGCCCAAAATAGCCTTTAAGACTATTAAGAGGTACTTGTTCTAATTGCATGCGGTTGAAAGCAATAGCTTCCATTTCGTCATTAAATAAAGTAGCGGTACCATGTGCTGAAATATAGTCTATTTCATTTGGTAAAACACCTGATTGCTCAAATGCTGATGCCATACTTCTCAATAATCCTTCTCCTGTTCTAGAAGGACCTGAAATATGATTGGCATCATTACACGATCCTTCACCTAGAATCTTTACGGTTTCAGCAGGCAAATTTCGGCTTTCATTAGTCACTAATACACTGGCTGCTACTTCTCCAATATTGATGCCTGACCTATTCTTATCATAAGGCTTGCAAGGCTGATTGCTTAAAGCTTGAAAGGAGTTAAAACCAGACAAAATAAATTCTGTAATGACATCGCCACTGGTAATAAAAACATGGTCATAAACACCTTGCTCAATGTAACGTTTTGCGATAGCTACTGCCAAAATACCGGAAACACAGGCATTTGAAACAACTATAGCGTCATTTTTAAAACCAAAAAAATCTTTTACTTGTTTTCCAAGTTCACTCAAATAAGCCCTTTCTTTTGGAAATGGATTGTCATTATCTAAAGCATCAATATTTCCTTTTGTTGTTGAAATAATAAGACCAACACGATTATTTAAATCAATTTTAGATGACATGATTACTTTATCTAATGACGTTATCATCATTTGCTCTAAACGTGTATAGTCTTTTTTTGGGTTTAATTTATTGAATGCTAATTGAAGCTTATCGGTTGGAACTAATGAGGTGTAAAAAGGTTCTGGTAATATGGCTTGATCATCAATAAATTGTAAGCCAGAAATTTCGTTGTGAATATTTTTTACAACAGATTCACTAGTAAAACCTAATGATGATATGATATTGTTATGTGAGATTAGAATATCAGTCATCTAATAATCCAACACGTTTTTTCCAGTCCATAAAAAAATCTGGTGCAGTTAATGCTAAATCACCATCACCAATATTATCCACAAATACCTGAACGGTTTCACCTGTACAAACTAATTCTTTATTTTGGTTATAAACCTCGTATCTAAATACCATTTTTGCAGCAGGACTATCTACATAAATTGTTTTGATAGTCGCCATATCGCCATATCGTAAAGGTAATTTATGATCTGTACTTGATTTTACAATAGGCGTTGCAAAGCCAAATTCCTTTTGGTCTAAATATGATATGCCGTGATGCCTTCCAAATGCTTCCCGACCATCTTCAAAATATTGAATGTAATTACCATGCCATACAATGCCGAGAGGGTCTGTTTCTACAAAACGAACCCGAACTTCACTAGTGTGTGTTATTTCCTTTTGCCTAGACTGCGTTTTTCTTTTCATTGTAAAATATGGCAATTAGTGTTGTTATTAAGAAAAATGCGAGTAGTAATGACAACTCTGGGATTAAATCCAATAACGAACCATTTCGTAAAAATACATCGTAAAAAGCATTTAGACCCCAATTCATTGGAGAAATATTTGATAAGGTTTGCATGATTTTTGGCATGACAAAAACTGGAACCCAAACACCTCCCATTGCTGCTAATATAACCACAAACGTAGCTCCAAATGGAGCCGATTGTTCTTGTGTTTTGGCAATTGTGCCCAATAGTAAACCTAATCCAATAGCCGCCAATCCAGCAAATATGGCAACAATAAACAATAGTGGTAAACGACCTGAAACATTTAATGTTGGTAGCCCAATGGCAGGAAATAAATAGACGCCAACCAATAACATAAGAATAAACTGTATGAGACAAACAATTAAATAAACAGCTGTTTTTCCTCCTAAAACAGTAGCATAGGATACAGGGTTTGTTCTTAACCTAACAAAAGTTCCCTGACTTTTTTCTTTTACTATATTGATAGATAGTGGAACAATGATAAAAAAGATCGCAAATAAGGTCCAAGCAGGTACATTGTGCTGAACTGAATTGGGAATTAAGTCTTTATTGCCTTCTTTTGGTAAAATTTCTGTATAAGTAATAAAATTATCAGTTTCAAAAATAACTTCTGAAGGGTCATCGGTTATTTGATCTTGAAACGCTTTATATATGGATTGTGTTTCAATTTTAGAAATCATTTTATCAATGCCATTTTTCACAGAAGATTTAAAGGTCATTTGAGTAGCTGGATCAAAATAGAGCTTTACTTCTTTAGCTGGAATATCAATTAATTTGTGCTCACCTTCTTCTTCAAGCCCAAATTTGGCAATGATGCCTTCAACGTTTTGATTAATTTTTTTTTCTAAATCAGTTGAAAGGTTTTCGGGTATTATAATGGCTAATTGGTATTTCCCAGAAAAAACTAATTCTTTGGCTTCGTTTTCATCGTCTTTAGTAATAATCTCAAATGCATTTGAATCAGTCAATCCTGTTTTTACTGTCTTCGAAATTTCCCCATTGTCATTATCAACAAGTAGAATGGGGATTTTAGCATCAGAAACTGTTTTGAAAGCACTATCCTGAATAAGCGTTATAGTAACAATTAGTACGAGCGGCATGATAAACAAAATAGCTATGCCACCAATATCTCTGGTAAGTAACAATATTTCTTTATATGTTGAAGCCCACAGTTTATGCATGATCTCTTAAGGCTTTACCGGTTATAGTCAAGAATACATCTTCTAAATTATTAGCTCCTTCATGGCTATCAATAAGGTCACTTGGTTTTCCTTTTATAATTAGTTTGCCGTGATCTATTATAGCCACACGTGTACAAAACAATTCAGCCTCATTGAGATGATGCGATGTGTAAATAATTGTTGTCCCTTTTTTATTTAAGTCTTGAAGAAATCCAATTATAACATTTTTAGATTGTACATCTACACCTACTGTTGGCTCATCCAAGAAAAGTACTTTAGGGTCATGTAAAATACTTGCAATAAGATTGACACGACGTTTCATACCGCCGGAAAAAGTCTCAATTGCTTTATTAGCAAAAGGTAGTAAACCCAAATGCTCAAGAGATGAATTTATTTTAGAATCAAGATGTTTACCTTTTAAACCATACATGCTTCCAAAGTATTTTAAATTTTCAAAAGCGGATAATGTAGGGTAAAGCGCATATTCTTGAGGGACAATACCAATTAATTGTTTTAATTGGTTCTTGTTTTTATGATAGGTTAGATTATTTATTGAAAAAGACCCTGAAGTAGGTTTAATCAAAGAGCAAAGTATGGAAATGAGTGTTGTTTTTCCTGCGCCATTGGGACCCAGAAGTCCAAAGATTTCTTTTTCATCAATGAACAAATCCAAATTGGAAACTGAAAAATTTTCAGAACCCTTATACTTTTTAGATATCTGTTCAATTTTAATCATGTTAAATGGCTTTCTTAAGTTTTTTAAAGAAAACTTCTTCTTTATCTGCAATAGTTTCCAATTGCGAGGCTATATCATTATAACCATCAACCTTCGTTCCTCTATTTTTATAAATTCTGGATGCATCAACAGCAAAATCACGCCATAAATCGCCAATTTGGGTCATTTCTTTTGACAATTCGGCTAGTCTTTCATTATTTAAAACTTTGCTAGATTCTTGCAGAAATGCTGCAAATATGTAACGAAATCCACCACCGCCAGTTCCAATTTCCTCCTGCATTCTCACAATTTGTCCTAAATAATGATTGGCAACTTTTATACCTTTCTTTTTAGGCCATTTTCTTATTAGTTTTGCTATTGTTCTAATTCCTTTAACGCCAACAATAGGCATTGGAGCCAACATTTCTCTACACGTTTGCTTGATGCCTTTTTTAATTGCCGATTCAAGCTTCAGTTCATTAGGAAAATCTGTTGGATAGTATATGTGACCTTTTGGGGCAAAAGCACCTTTAGCAAAACGTACTTTTTCCAATTGCTTTTCGGTTAATGTGGTAACCGTTTCCATAACCGGGTCGCTAATTAGATAGGTGTCATTTTCCTTTCCATAAACCACTAAATTGTGCGCATTGAAATGAAAGCGATATTCATCAGGGAAGTAAACCAAGTTATAAACACCGACCTGAAGGCCAACTGGGTTGTTGTTCTTTAAATTTTCATCTAATCGGGCTTTTGCTTTTTTTGGATCCTTAAACTTCTCACGTTTTATCTTAATTCCAACACGTTTAGCAAAACGCTTGAAAATAAAGCCAGGCATAGCTCTATAAGTAATTGCAGGAGCATGGTTGACCATTAATAAAGGAATGTAGCAAAACAACAAGCCAGAACCAATGCCAAAAACCATAGGTTCGCTGACATTGAATCCGTTATGTTTCATTAAATTTGAAACCACACCATTTTCGCAATGTGCAGATTGATGGTGGGTAAATTTAATCTCCATATTCTATGTTTTTTAGTTGTTCAATACTGATTTCAAAAACATCAGCATATTTTTGAAGTGTTTTATCAGATAGTTTTTTGAAAACATGTGGCTTAAAGTGCCGTTTTACACGCCATTTCCAAATCCTTACATAACTTGCTAGAATATTAACATCCATTTTATGCAACTCCATGTAATACTCTATGGGACTTGTTTGATTATCTAACACTCTTTTTTTAGCATCTTCCACCCGTGCATTTATTTCTTGAATGGCATTGTCTAAAGCTATAGTTTTAGGATCCCAGCCTGAACTATTAACGGTTGTGTATTCGCCGTTTTCGTCAACAGCATAGCAAAGCTCTTTGAAATTAGCTGATTCGAGATTGCTTTTGTCTTGAGGGACTTCATCTTTTTTCATCTTCAAAAATTAATTTAATTCTCGTATGAATAAATTCATTTCACAAGATAACAATTCTTCTTGGGCTAATGTAATTGAACATTGAATGGAGCACATTTTGTAATGTTCAGTTTCGAGTTTTGAAATAATTTTTGCGTGGGTTTTAATTGTGGAGCCAACTTTAGGACATGATAGTATTTTTAAGGATTTAATTGCGCTTATAAAACCAATTAACTTTGTTCCCAGGCCATTTGTGTCCTCATCATCAAAATAACTTTTCCCTACAATTGAAGAGCAAGTTTGAGCAGCATTTTCCGTCATTCCAGCTTCGTTAAAAAAACCTTTATCATTAAAAATACATTCGTCTTTGATGGTAAATGCTGTTGAAACATGTTCATCATCTATAGATAGCACATGATCAACCATTAAGAAAGGTTCGCGATGTGGCAAGAATTTGGTGATATCTATATCTTGGCAATTCATGTGTTTGCAATTACCGTTTTCATTTCACCTGAAGCAATTTCTTCATTTTTAGCATTAAATACTGAAACAGAGACCATTGTAACACCCATAAATTCATGAAGAATGTTGGCTTCTGTTCTAATGACATCATCTACTTTTGGGAGCTTATTAATGATGATGGTTTTAATGGAGCCAATGTATCCCGTTGGTGCCTTTTCACCTTTTAAAAAATAATCATATCCCGTATGCAAGGCAACGGTCTGTGCCATATTTTCAACAAGTCCGGGTTCAAGAAACAAATTGTTTTCAACAAAAAGATTATCATCTAAAATTTTAAATGAAGAGGTGATTTTTTCACTGTTAAAGTTCAAAAGCGAATCAACCATTACAAACGGAATCTTTTGAGGAATTAAATTTGTTATGTTTTGAACAGGGAATTGATTAGCTTTCATTTTAACACACTGTTAAAAGGGCAATTGAATAAGCAAAACGAGCACTTTCAGGGACCGACAGTAAAATTTTATCACCTTTTTTCAATTTTCCTGAATGAGTCAATTCTTCTAACATAATGTAGATTGAACCAGCACCCACGTTACCAACTTTGCTCAAGTTCATGAACCAATTTTCCCAAGGAATTTCAACACCTTGAGCAATCATTTCTTGGTATAACTTTTCTTTAAAGAAATGGGAAGATATGTGTGGCAAATAATAGTCAATATCAGTTGGGCTTAAATCATGTTTTGAAAGAGCCTTTTTTAAGCTGTCTACACCTTTAACTAAAATATTTTCGCCAAGCAGTTTGACATCTTGTTTCATGGCAAAAAGTGACTTTTTACTCCACTGATCAGATGGATATTCACTCCAAGGTTTTAAAAAACCATCTTCCAATTTGTCGCCACCAGCGTACATGCATGCTTCAATTTCATGAGCATATGAGTAGCCTTCCATCCACTCTATTTTTAAGGGTTGATCTCCTTTTGGTTCATTTTCTAAAAGAAAAGCGCCAGCACCATCTGATAGCATCCACCTTAAAAAATCTTTATTAAAAGCTAGAATAGGGTTGTCTTCTAAAGTTTCAAGATATTTAATTTCTTCTTCAAAAGTATCAGATTTCATCCATGTTGAGGTACGCTCGGACCCAGTGGCAACTGCGTTTTTTGTTCCTCCAGATTTGACTGATAGATAGGCAAATTTTAAGGCATTCATTCCAGAACAACATGCTCCAGAAGGCGAATTAATTTCAACATTACCATTCTTTAAAAAACCATGAACCATAGCTGCATGCGATGGTAATATTTGGTCTGGGCTGGATGTTCCACAAGATAGCAATTCTATATCTTCTGCTTTAAACGTATCATCACATAAACCTACTATAGCTTCTTTTGTAAGCTGCGCATTGTTGTGGGTAATATTTCCGTTATCATCAATTGCATAGTACCTTGTTTTTATCTGATTATTTCGTAAAACTATTCGACGTCCTTTAGACGTCTTACCATTAATAGTCCCAAGCTTATCTTCCATTTCATCATTACTGATTGGACGATTTGGTAAAAACTTTGATACTCTTGTTATATAAACTTCGTTCATTTTTCGGTGCCTCCTATTTTAATGCAACAGATGCGTAATATACTTTATCTCTTTTAATTTTACCGTACAAAGGTAAATAAGTCAACAAAAATAAGATAAAAACTATAGGTGCAATAAACCAAATGACAAATAATAGGTAATAATTAAAGATTTTAACCCAAAATTGTCTTTTTGGTGCATTTTTATCACCTTTAGATTGAATAAATTGGGCCCATTTTGAGAATATGACATTGGCACGTTTATCTACTGTAATCAAAAAAGGTTTTATTTTGACAGCATTTTTTTCTAAAAGATTGTTTTGCAATCCAGTAAAATCATTTTTTTGTAGATGATTTAAGATAATAGGGCCAAATTTAGTTGCTTCATCTATGTCCTTTTGAGATACACCTGGCTTTGGAAATATTCCCAAAAAACGTTCTTTTTTTCCAGAGAACATCCATTGAGCAATAGTGATGACACTAATATGATTTATATGCCTGTCTGCCAAAACTATATTACCAACTAAATGAGCATTCATAGATTTTAGTTTTTTCTTCATTTTTTCCTGTGCCATAATCCACATGTTTCTACAGCCAATTACAGTTATAACAGGTGTATTGTTAAACAATTTTTTGGCTTGTTCTGTATGTAAAAATGAAGTGGTTGGGAGTGAGGGAGTTAAATACCAGATACTATATCCAAATATAATTAAATCGTACTTTTTATTTATAATATGCTCGGGTAAAACTTCTACCTCATGAGGTATTTGGTTAAAGGTGTCAGGAAAAGCACCATAAAATTCTTTTTTATTCCAAGGAAATGGAAAAGGCTCTTTCATATTGATTGATACATGGGTTGTCTCAATATTATCACCTTTTATTGAAGCCGAAATATTATTTACAATCTCGGTAAGCTGACCAGACTGGGAATAATGTATAACTAATACGGATTGCATTTAAGTATTTTTAGAATTCCAAAAATCAAAATAATTAAACCACTGAAGCGGATATTTTTCTAGCATCCAAGATACACTTTCTGCGTATTCTTTTAATAACATTTGTGAATCTCTTTGCTTGGCTTGTGATTTTCTAGCATATAAGTGGTAATGGCTCGAAGTTTCCTTCATGACATACACAAATAATACAGGTACATTTAACCTAGATGCTAATAAAAAGGGACCAGCAGGAAATTTTGCATCTTTACCCAAAAGTGATTGTGTTAAATATTTTGAACCTTTTACATAGCGATCACCAGTAATACATACAATTTCATTACGTGCTAAAGCTGCATTAATTTCAAAAATGTGTGATAAATCTTCTTTAATTAGAATCAGATTTATATGAGATTTATTGGTGACACTTTCAATGTATTCTTTTATTGCAGTATGCTCCACATCGGTCGTTAATAAGCTAATGGATGTTTTTCCTTCCAATTCGCCAAAAAAGAATTCTGCAATTTCAAAATTTCCAACATGAGCGCTGATAAGAACGCCACCTTTTTTTTGTTTTAGTGTTTCTTCAATTAAATGAATACCATCAAATTCATATGTGAATTTATCTCTTAACCCTGAAGAAATAGCAACTTTGTCAATTATAGTTTGACCAAATACATAATAGCTTTTGAAGATACTCCATAGACTCTTTTCTTTAGAATATTGCAAACGCTCTTTGAAATAATAGTAAATAGCTTTGGAGCTATCACGTGCAAAAAAGCAAAAATAGGTAGCAACAAAATATAATATAAAATAAGCTGCTCCTAGTCCAAAGTTCTTCATGAAAAATACAAATATTTTGTATCCTAGAACCGTGCCTCTAGATTTTCCTTGCCATTCAGCAGCCATACATAGATATGCGTGTTTTTAGCTTAATTTATTTTCAATAAGATTGTAGAAATCTTGAAGTGTTTTAACATTTACAAAATCTTCCCCTACCAGTTTTACACCAAAGTTAGATTCTACAGCAACTACAAGATCAACAAAGTCCAAGCTATCAAGTTCAAGCGTGTCTTTTAAATTAGCCTCTGGTGCGATGTCATCTGGTTCAACTTCAAATTCATCAATAAGAAAGTCGTTTATTTTTTCAATAATAACTTCTTTATCCATCACCTCTCTTTTATTTTTTAATTATTAATGCTGAATTTGTTCCCCCAAATCCAAAAGAATTGGACAAAAATACATCAAATTTTTTATCTATTGTTTTACTAACTAAATTTAATTTCGAAGCTGCTTCGTCTGGCTGTGTAAGGTTTATATTTGGGGCAATGAAGTCATGTTGCATCATGAGCATAGAATAAATAACTTCACTGGCACCAGCCATCCAACATTCATGGCCAGTCATAGATTTTGTTGAACTTACGTAAGGTCCGTTTTCACCAAAAACATTGACTATAGCTTTAGCTTCATTAGCATCTCCAACCGGTGTTGATGTAGCGTGTGCATTAACATAAGCAATATCTGAAGGGTTAATGTTCGCTTGCTTAATGGCTTTAAGCATTGCTTTTGAAGGACCTTCTACGTTTGGAGTAGAAATGTGTTCCCCATTTGAAGAAAAACCATAACCAATAATTTCACCCAGAATATGAGCGCCTCTTTTTATAGCAGAGTCGTAGGATTCCAAAATTAAAGTTGCACCACCACCACTAGGCACCAATCCGTCACGTGAGATGTCAAAAGGTTTTGAAGCTTGTTCGGGATGTTCCAAATTTGAGGAAAACACACCCAAGCCGTCAAAACTTCCCATAGCTAGTTTATTGATTTCTTGTGCGCCACCACAGATAACACACTCTTGTAATCCACTTTTTATAAGTTGATACGCCATGCCGATAGCGTGTGAGCCACTCGCGCATGCTGCACTTATTGTAAAGTTTACACCTGTTAGTTTAAAAATAGTTGACAAATTCATAGTTACTGTTGAATTCATCCCTTTAAAAATAGCACCCGAACCTACTAATGTTGTATCTTTTTTCTCTCTAATAGTATCGATAGATTCAATTACAGATTGTGCTGTACTGTCGTTACCGTATATAATACCAACTTCATTAGCATCAATATAATCTTGATCAATTTTTGCGTTTTTTAGTGCTTCAAGAGTTGCTACAAAAGCATATTCACCCTCTTCACCTAAACTAACTCGCTGTCGTCTTGATAAGTCATTTTTTAAGTTTGGTCTTTCCACCATACCAGTTAAAGGAGAGCGATATCCAAACGGAATACGCTCTTCGTCTATTTTGATACCTGATTTTCCTTCATATAATGAGTTTTTAACTTCTTCTAGGTTTTTACCTATACAAGAATAAATTCCCATTCCAGTAATGACAACACGATTCATTTAAAATTGATTATGAGTAAATCCCTCCATTAATATTTAAAACCTCTCCAGTAATATAAGACGCTTTTTTTGAAGCTAAAAATGAAACAGCATGAGCTACTTCTTCAGGTTCTCCAAATCTGTTAACTGGGATTAAATTTTTTAATTCAGATTCATCCAATTCTGATGTCATATCAGATTTTATGAAACCTGGCGCTATAGCATTTACAGTGATTTTTCGTTTAGCTACCTCTTGAGCCAATGCTTTGGTTGCAGCCACTAAAGCACCTTTGGCAGCAGAATAATTGGTTTGTCCAGCCGTGCCCTTTACACCAGAAACTGAAGCAATATTGATAATGCGACCATAACGGTTACGTAATAACTTTTGAATTAAGTTATTGGTTACGTTATAAAATCCGTTTAACGAGGTATTAATAACGCTATCCCAATCTTCTTTTGGCATCCACATAAACAAGCCATCTTTGGTTATTCCTGCATTGTTTACAATAACTTCAACAATAGATTCTTTGTTATTTTCCTGCCAGGTGTTTAAAGCATTATTTACAGAATCAGCGTTAGATACATTAAATTGAATAATTTCACCTGAATTGCCTTCGGCTTCAATACTTTTTAAAGTTTCTAATGCGGCTTCTTCATTACTATTATAATTTATTAATATGTGGTAGTCAGAATCTTTTGCTAATTGAATACATATAGCTTTTCCAATTCCTCTAGACCCACCTGTTACTAGGGCACATTTCATGTAGATTTAATGTTTTTGATTTTGTTATTTGAAAAGCTCTAAATTTTCAAAAGAAATATTGTTAAGAACCTCTCCTTTCGTATTGATATAAACCCAAGATTTTTTGTCTTTTACTCGAGCCAATCCATCATAGAACCCTTTTTGGTTATTTTTTTGAAAAATGGAGAATCCGCCTGCGGTAATATCATAATTGTCCTCAATAACCATTTCCCCTTTAGTATTTATAAAACCCCAAAGTTTATCAATTTTAACTGGAGCCAATCCATCTTCACTGAAAATTTCAGCGTCGCGGTACTCTAACGGAATAACAACTTCACCAGAAGTATTGATGTAGCCCCATTTTTTATCTTTCATAACAGGCGCCATTCCATTTACAAAGGCACGTACTTTGTCATAGGTTGGTTGAACAATCCAATTACCTTTGTTATCAATAAATCCTATTTTATCATCCTTTTTGGCATAAGTATTCTCACCATTGATTGAAAAGTCCCAAATTTTTTGAGCACCTGGAACTTCTTTAAATGTACCATTTATAATTAGACCATAAGTCTCTCCTTTATTGGCTACTACTTGTCCGTTGTAAACGTTACTAATACCATCATATTCAGTTTTCACATAGTAGTTACCAGTTTTATCACTCAAACCCCATTTATCATTTTCTAATACCTTGGCGTAACCGTTTTCAAAATTGAAAGCTTTTTGGAATTTTGGTGCAATCACGGTCTTGCCTTCTGTGTTGATAAAACCTACATAATCACCTTCACGCACTAATGCAAACCCATCATTAAAATCGTAAATTTTATCTGATGAAATATTGGTAAGCACTTGTTCACCTTTAGTATTAATATAAATCCAATTTTTGTCTTTAAGAACAACCGCTATACCAGAATTGAATTCTTTAGTTTTGTCAAAAGTAGGTTCAATAACCCAATCACCTTCTCGGTTTATAAAACCCCATTGTTTTTTGTCGTTCATAGCTTCAGCCAAATCACCAGAGAAGCTTTTGGCTACTTTAAAACTCGGTTTAATTTTCCATTCGCCTTTTTTAGTAATATAACCAAACTTACCATCTTGCTTGGCAAGTGCCAATTCTTGAGCAGAGCTTGTTAAAACCGATACTAAAAAAAATAGCAGCAGATATTTTGTTTTCATGATTAATAGCTTTTTAAAATTTAGTGATTCAATATGTAGTCTTTTACCTTATTTACATAAGGATACATGGCAACATCATCAGTAAAGATAGGAACTAAATTTCTAATTTCATCATACATTTTCCTTGTTTTTGATGAAACTTGGTCTTGAACTTTAAGATACTCAATAGCTTGGACAATAGTAATCATTTCAATGCCTACTACTTCAAAAGCATTTTCAATAACTTTTTTAGATATCAAAGCAGCATTGGTTCCCATACTAACAATATCTTGATTGTCATTATTGTTTGGAATACTGTGAACGTACATTGGATTTGATAGCATTTGATTTTCTGCGGTTGTTGAAGTTGCCGTAAATTGAACACCTTGCATTCCAAAGTTTAAACCTAATTTACCAAGATTTACAAATGGTGGTAGCATATCATTTAATCGGGCATTCAATAAGTAATTTAATTGACGTTCTGAAAGCATACTAAGCTTTGTTACAACTGTTTTTAACTTATCCATTTCAAGTGAAACGTAATCGCCATGGAAATTACCACCATGATAAACGTGTTCCTTTTCAACATCAACAATGGGATTATCATTTGCTGAATTTACTTCTTCGATTAATATGGTTTCAACCGAATTAAGAGTGTCTAAAACAGGTCCTAAAATTTGAGGCACACATCTTAAAGAGTAGTATTCTTGAACTTTTTCCTTAAAAACGGAAACATCTTCATTCTTACTATATAAATGGTGTTCACGCTTTCTGGTAAGTCCACTGTCCTTAAGATGCTCGCGCATAGATTCAGCAATTTTGCGTTGACCGATATGTTTTTTTGATTGGTTTAACTCATAAGACAAGTGATCGTCATAAGCCTTCACTATTTCATTGATGGCTGCCGAACAGGATGTCATCCAATCTAAAAGTCTTCTTGTTTTTATGGTATTAACAATGCCAATGCCTGTCATGACTGATGTGCCATTCATTAATGCAAGACCCTCACGCAATTCAACAGATATTGGTTTTAAGTTTTCTTTTTCAAAAACAGATTTAGTATCTAATCGATCACCTTTATAAAAAACCTCACCTTCACCAATAAGAACTAATGCCAAATGAGCTAACTGAACCAAGTCACCACTGGCACCAACACCACCATGTTCATAAATGAGCGGTGTAATATCTCTGTTAATTAATTCAGTCATGAGTTCAATGACTGAAATATGGACTCCAGAATGGCCTAGCGAAAGCGTGTTAAGCCTAGCCAGCATGGCAGCCTTGACATAAATAGGAGCAATAGGCTGTCCTGTTCCGGAGGCATGGCTTCTTATTAAGTTGTATTGTAATTGGATACGTTCAGAATCTTTAATTTTATATTGAGCCATAGGGCCGAAGCCTGTGTTAACACCATATATGACTTTGTTTTCTGAAAACTCTTTTAGAAAGTTAAAACTATTTTTTACGCGTTGCTTTACGTCATCTTCAATTTGAATGGGCTGATTTTCAAAAATGACTTTATAAAAATCATCAATCCCTAATTTGCCGTTAAATTTTAACATGTATGCTTTTAGTATTATATTTGAACAACTGAAAATGAATCAGTTTAGTTGGTGTGCAAATTTATAATAATTAATCAATTTATACTACAATACAAATGCAGGATATAAACACAGATGTTTTAATCATTGGAGCAGGCCCATCAGGGTCAGTTGCAGCGGCATATTTACACAAACAAGGACTTAAGGTAAAAGTTGTTGAAAAGAGTAAATTTCCAAGGTTTGTGATTGGCGAAAGTTTATTGCCAAGATGTATGGACCATTTTGAAGAGGTAGGCCTTTTAGATTGTTTGAAAGCTGAAAATTTTGAAGTAAAGTCAGGAGCCAGGTTTTTAAGAGGCGATATTGTCTGTAATTTTGATTTTAGTAAAAAGCATACGGACGGATGGGATTGGACTTGGCAAGTTCCCAGAGCTGACTTTGATTCGGCTTTAGTTAATGAGTTGTTGAGTTGGGGAGTTGACATTGCTTTTGAACATGAAGTTGTAGAAGTTGAATTTAATGATGAGGGCTCGTCAAAAACAGTAGTGAAGGATGAAATGGGTACTAGTTATAACGTGCATGCCAAATATATTGTAGATTCCAGTGGTTACGGACGTGTATTGCCACGTCTATTGGATTTAGATAAACCTTCTTCGATTCCAGAGCATTCTTCTATTTTTGGCCATGTTAATGATGTTAATAGGCCAGAAGGAACAGAAGGCACGCTCATTACTTTTGATGTGTTGGATAAAGATACCTGGTTTTGGGTCATTCCGTTTTCTAATGGGAATACGAGTTTGGGATTTGTGGGAAAAAATGAATTTATAGATTCGTTTGAAGGAAATACATCCGAACGTTTAATGAATATGCTTAAGCATTCAGATTATTATTATGAACGCTTTAAAGATGCGCCATTATTATTTGAGCCGAAAAGTATTAAAAACTATTCGAAAGCTGTAAAAAAATTCTATGGTAATGGTTTCGTGTTAACAGGCAATAGTGCCGAATTTTTGGATCCAGTTTTTTCTTCTGGAGTAACATTTGCTACAGAATCAGCACTTCAAGCTTCCAAGCTTATTGCCAAAGAACTTCAAGGTGAATCTATTGATTGGAAAGCAGATTATGAGGACTATATTAAATCAGGTGTTGATGTATTTGCTACTTATGTAAAAGAGTGGTACACTGGTAATTTACAAACTTTATTTTTTCACAGACCTGAAAACCCAGATGTAAAAAGACAAATTTGTGCGGTTTTAGCTGGTTATGTTTGGGATCAAACCAATCCATTTGTTAAGAAGCACAACAGAGTCGTCAAAACCATGGCTCATTTAATAAATATGGAAAAAGAACAAAGCGAGTCTGTTTAAGACTCGCTTTTTATTTATGATTTTGATTAAGTATGTTACTTATTGTTTTTATACATGTGCTTTGTTAGAGCCCTAGCAAAAATAATATAAGCATCAGCAATACGTTGACCAGAATTAAAATCGTATCCACCGTTTCCTTGACCTTCAATTTTAGTGTAATCTGCAGAGAAAATAACATTTTCTGGCTCTCCAGTTTTATAGACGCTTAAAGTTACTTCGAGTTTCGAGTTATGCCTTACAAGCCCAATATTGTATCCAGGATAAATCATAGTAGTATGAACTTTCATGGTATATTCAGCACCTGAATCTTTTTCAACTTTTACGGCACCATCTTTGTATCTATCATTAAATGTTTCAATGAATCGTGGTTCATAATATTCCTCTCTATCACTAAACCAAGATTCTTTGAATTTTTTACCGGTTCCTGGCTCTTTCTCGTCACGTTTAGCCATTTTATCCTCTAAAAACTCTTCTTCAGAATCGTATTTAGGTATTGAGAGGTTAGAATAGTCAAAGACAACATTGTATTCAGTGATTCCTTTAAGATTCTCCCAATCACCTTTGGTTACTTTTGCCTTTTGAGCCAATAGCGTTGTTGAGAATAACAATGCTGCAATAAAAAATAAGTTTTTCATGATGTTAGTTTATTGATTTTAAGGCTAAAATAGAAAAACTTTGTTTATGGCAACATACGATAAGTTGCGTATTTTGTAATTTAAGCTAAATAAGCTTTTAGGAATTTTGATTGGCTAGACTTTTTAGATTGGTAAGCATTTCATTAGTAATAGCTTCCAAATCGTGATGATGACTCCAATTCCAGTCTTTACGAGCATGACTATCATCAATACTTTTTGGCCAAGAATCGGCTATTTCTTGCCTAAAATCGGGCTCATAGGAAACTGTGAAATCTTTCAAATGTGATTTTATTGATTTCACAACATGTTCAGGTGTAAAACTAATAGCAGCCAAATTATATGAAGATCTAATTTTTATAGAATCGAGAGGAGCTTGCATTATTTTAACAGTCGCTTCTATGGCATCATCCATAAACATCATTGGAAGTTCAGTATGTTCAGATAAAAAACAATCATAATGATTGTCAGTCAATGCTTTATGGTAAATATCAACGGCATAATCAGTTGTGCCACCACCTGGTAAGGTTTTCCAGCTTATTATTCCCGGATATCGAATGCTTCGGACATCAACATTATATTTATTGTGGTAGTATTCACACCACCTTTCACCAACTTGTTTAGTAATTCCATAAACAGTGGTTGGCTCCATAACAGTATATTGCGGTGTATTTTCTTTTGGAGTTGTCGGTCCAAAAACGGCAATGCTAGAAGGCCAAAATATTTTGTTGATGATTTTATTTTTGGCAAGATTTAAAACATTAAAAAGTGAATCCATATTTAAATCCCAAGCCTTCATAGGGTATTTTTCACCCGTTGCACTCAACATGGCTGCCATCAGATAAATAGTATCAATGTTATATTTTTCAACGCATATCT
Source organism: Hanstruepera ponticola (assembly GCF_012931685.1). GTDB lineage: Bacteria > Bacteroidota > Bacteroidia > Flavobacteriales > Flavobacteriaceae > Hanstruepera > Hanstruepera ponticola. The sequence goes on along the minus strand of NZ_JABANC010000001.1, from coordinate 472,325 downwards.
TCATACTGGAGTAGTCTTGAGCATCTAGGATCTCAAATAATCCTGAATTAACAACATCTAAATTTCCATAATTTATGTCGCTAGCAATAACATTATCAGCACCATGAATAGCTCTTAATTTTTGAGTTAATTCAGATCCTATTTGTCCACAAGCTCCAATGATTAATATTTTTGGATTCATCTAAATAAAGTTTAAAAAAGTCATCAAATTTAACAAGAAAAAACAAAGGCATCATAAATTTTACTTAAAATAAGAACTTTAATCAAAGGATATGTTTTAATTTCGATTTTAAAGAAAATTAATACAATATATTTGTCTTTTATAGTAAAGTTAAGTCATGAAATTCGTAAGTTTTTTATTTTTTATTTGTCTTATATCCTGTCAAGATTCAAACAAACAAGATGTTGAGGTTAACATTGAACAGAATTCTCAAACGTTAGTAAGCCAGGCAGATATTGGAAACTTAAAATACATTGAATTTTTGCCAGACATAAAAGTAAAGAAGCAAATAAGTGGTTGGGAAAAATATAGTGAACTAGACCGTATTGTTGAGGATGTTAAAGCTGCTAATCTTTCATTTTTTAAAGGGAATAGCGAAATTGTAAATGCGCTTTGCGAAGAACTAAAGTCAACTATCCCGGAGAGTATGAATACGCCACAGATATTCTCGCGTGTAGTTGCATTGGAAACCAAAATTTTTAAACTCGAAAATTTTATTAACCAATCAAATCCCAAAAAGGAACTTGTACTAGGTGCCGTTGAGGAATTTTTGATAGCCTTTTCAAATTTCAACCTTCAAATGAATAAAAAAATTGAAAAAGAGTCTCAAAATATTCAAAAGCCCAACTAATTTTTTTTAAAACCTATTAATTATAGATTTTTTATATTATTTTTGGCTACCAAATTTCACTGTGAAATCAGTCATTTTTAAGTATTTAGGTTAATAGCAATCTTCTTTTTTCTGACTTATTTCCCCAAAAAACAATTCAAATGAAAAAGATATTACCAGTACTTTTTATTCTTGCATTCTCTTTTACACACGCTCAATTTAACCAAGAAGCTCCTTGGATGAAGGAATTGAATGTTGAACAAAGACGAAATACAAACCCTGTTACATTTCAAGAAATTGTTGATGCTTTTGATTCTTATTGGGAAACAAGAGATCCAAATGTAAAAGGGAGTGGCTTTAAGCCGTTTATGAGATGGAAAAATTATTGGCAAAATTTTGTAAAAGAAGATGGAACGTTACCAACTTCGCAAGAATTATGGGAAACCTGGGAGACAGTAAACAATTCAGAGCAAAATCGAAGACGTGTAGATGAAAGTAATTGGATACCAGTAGGACCTTTTACCCACACAAATACAGGTTCATGGTCATCTGGACAAGGAAGGGTAAATGCTGTTATTGTTGATCCTAATAACCCAAACACATATTATGTTGGAGCACCTGCTGGAGGGCTTTGGAAGTCAACGGATGCTGGTTCTAATTGGACTACTACAACTGACAATTTACCACAAATTGGAGTTTCAGGAATAGCGATTGACTATAATAATTCAGATATTATTTATATTGCCACCGGTGATGATGATGCTAATGACTCTTACAGTGTTGGTGTCATGAAATCTATTAATGGAGGTGATACTTGGACAACAACTGATTTAAATCCAGGTAATACGCCAAACTCTATGAACGACATTTATATACACCCAACCAATTCTAATGTTTTATGGGTAGCTACTAACAATGGTGTTTACAAGACAACAGATGCTGGTATAAATTGGAGAAATACCAATTTAAGTAATGCATCCAATGGGACTAGAGGACTTAACATAAGAGATATTAAAATTAACCCAAGTAATCCAAATATCATTTATGCCGTTTCATCAAGTAACTTTTTTAAATCCACTGATGGAGGTGAGAACTTTGATATTATTTTAGGGCATGGTTTGCCAGTTGGATCCTCACGTATTGTTATTGATGTTACTCCAGACAATCCTAATGTTGTTTACTTACTATCAGCTACTAATTCGAATAGCTTTCAAGGACTTTATAAATCGACGAATCAAGGTGATGATTTTTCTTTAGTGGCTAATGAAGGATCTGTTGGGAATATATTCGAAAGTACACAATCTTGGTACGATATGGCAATGAGTGTCTCTGATATTGATGAGGATGAAGTTTATGTAGGTGTGTTAAATATTTGGAGAACTAGTAACAGTGGTCAAACATTCCAAAAATTAAATTATTGGAATGCACCATTTTCAGATGCTTATACTCATGCAGATATTCATTTCTTACGTTTTTACAATGGTGAATTATATGCTGGTACAGATGGTGGTTTTTACAAATCTTCTAACTCTGGTATTAACTTTACTGACCTAACAGCAGGCATGCAAATAAGTCAGTTTTATAAGGTTGCTGTTTCAAAACAGACATCTTCAAAAATGGTTGGAGGATTACAGGATAATGGTGGTCATGCTTTTAGTAATAATCAATGGCAAAACTATTATGGTGCTGATGGAATGGATACTGCTATAGATCCAAATAATTCAGATTTATTTTATGGTTTTGTTCAATTTGGAGGAAGTTTAAATATTTCTTCAGCAGCAGGAGCCAGTTTAAATGGTCAAGTAGGAGGTCCTTCTGGTGAGCAAGGAAATTGGGTAACACCATTAGCTATGAGCAAAAACAGTGAGTTGTTTGCTGGTTATTCAAGTTTATACAAGCTTACTGGTTCTAGTTGGACTGCTGTTTCATCAAGTTTTGGAACTAATATTGACAGATTGGAAATAGATGAAATTAATCCAAATAATATCTATGTATCTACCAATGCTACCTTAAGGAAAAGTACCAATAATGGTATTAATTTTACATCTGTTGAAACTTTCCCTTCCAATATTACCTCAATTGAGGTAAACAATACGGACAATTCAATAGTTTATGTTACGACCTCAAGTAGTGTTTACAAGTCTATTGATGGCGGAATTAATTTTTCTAATATTTCAAGTGGGTTGCCAGGCGTAACAAAAAATGTGATAAAGCATCAAGGTTTACATGAAGAAAATCCTTTGTATTTAGGCACTAGTTTAGGGGTATATCGTTATGATGATTCAACCTTAACTTGGGAATTGTTTAACAACAATTTACCTAACGTTTCAGTTACTGATATAGAAATCAATGTTTTTGACAATATTATAACGGCTTCAACTTATGGTAGAGGTATATGGCAGTCAGGTTTACCTACCTTATTGGCCAGTGATGATGTAAAATTAGTTGAGGTAATTGGTGTGGATTCTACAATTGAATGCGATACCGAAATTTCTGCACAAGTTGTAATTGAGAATAATGGCGTTAATATTATAAATAGTGTTACTGTTACTTACTTTGTTGACAACGTTAGTAGCAGTTTTGATTGGATTGGATTTTTGAGTACTGGTGAGACAGCTACAATTGATATTCCTAGTTTCTCTCTAGAAAGTGGTAGTCATGATTTTAGAATAAATACCACGATTTTGAATGATGCCTATCAGGTAAATAATGATTCACAGGTTTTTAGAATTTATGCAAATGATTTTGGCCTAATAAATGAGGTTTATACCTTTGAAAACGGAACAGATGATATGCTGGTAATTGATGAAGGTTCTAATTCTCAATATTGGGAAAAAGGAGTGCCTACTGGCACAGTTTTAAATACCACTAATTCAGGAACGCAGGTTTATGCAACAAATTTATCAGGAAATCACGCCGATGGTGTTAAAAGTCATTTAGTTTCGCCTTGTTATGATTTAACCAATTTATCAAGCCCAGAACTATCATTTTTTATGGCCTATCAATTAGAACGTGATTGGGATATTGTTTATGTAGAGTACACTACTGATTCTGGTGAAAATTGGGATGTTCTTGGTTCAACAAGTGATCCTAATTGGTATAACAGTAACACAACTGCTGGGCAAAACAATACTTGTTATAATTGTCCAGGTGCTCAATGGACAGGAACAAGTCCTTTAATGCAAGAGTACACTTATGATTTATCAGCTTTTGATACAGAAACTAATATAGCTTTCAGAATTGTTTTCCATTCAGATGCTGCCGTTAATTTTGAAGGAGCCATTGTTGATGATTTTGTAGTGAGAGGAACTTTGAGTACTCAAGAGTTTGATACCAATGCTTTTTCAATATATCCAAACCCATCTAGTAATGTGTTCAACATTAAAGTTGTCAATACTAACGCATTTAGTTTTGATGTTTACGATATTTCAGGTAAGCTTATAGTTAGCCAACAAAATGTAGATGTTACTTCTGGAGTCTATCCATTAAATTTGAGTACATATGCATCTGGAGTCTATTTTCTTCAATTAAAGACGGCAGAGGCAACGGTAACCAAAAAGTTGATCTTAACCGATTAAAAAACATCATTTTAAAGCATACGTCCGCTTGGGTTTTCAATTCAAGCGGATTTTTTTTATTAATATTTTGTTAATCTATGTTAATGACTAAAATTCAAGGTTCAAATAGTAGTAAATTGTAGCATTAAAATAAACACAAACAAATGAATACTAACTTTAAAAAATTATCCCTTTTAAGTGCTGTAGCCTTCGTTGGTTTAGTAGCATGTAAAAAGGAACCAAATGAAGAAACAGCTCTTGTAAAAGAAGATGTTGTTCCTGGGATTAATCTTGATTTTATGGATACTTCTGTAAAACCTAATGATGACTTCTTTCGTTATGTAAACGGAAGCTGGTTAGATACCAATGAAATACCAGATGACCGATCAACTTGGGGAAGTTTTTCTGAACTACGAAAAAAAACCGATGCTGATGCATTGAGCATTTTGGAATCGGCTATGTCTGATAATAAAGACATAGAGAAAATTCAAATTTTACCAGGATCTGACCAAGAAAAAGCAGTTCATTTTTATCAAACCATTATGGATACGGTTGGTAGAAATGAGCAAGGCATAGAGCCAATTAAGCCCTACTTGGCAAAGATTGATGCTATTCAGAATCTTGATGATCTACAAAACTTTATGATTGATATGGAGCCAATTGGTGGTGGCGGATTATATGGTTTTGGCGTCGGTTCAGACCCTAAAGATAGTAACCGAAATGTAGGTTATTTAGGAGGTGGTAGTACAGGATTACCAGATAGGGATTATTATGTTAAAGATGATGAAGATTCAAAGGAAAAGCGCGAAAAGTATGTAGCACACATGACAAGAATGCTTCAATACCTTGGTGATACTGAAGCGGTAGCTAATGAAAAGGCCAAGCAAGTTTTAGCTTTTGAAACCCGCTTAGCCGAAGCCAAAATGGATAAAGTAGATAGAAGAGATGCTAGAAAAAGATATAATCCTAGATCTATTAGCCAAGTACAAGAGATGGTGCCAGCAGTAAACTGGAAAAAGTTTTTAGAAGGTATAGGTGTTAAACAAATAGATACTGTGATTATTGGAGATTTAGGGTATTACAACAGATTGCAGGAAGTATTGGCAGATGGTAATGTTGCCAATTGGAAGGCTTATTTAGAGTGGAAAACATTGCGAAATGCCGCAGGAACATTAAGCACCGAATTAGAAGAAGCCAATTGGGAATTTTATGGCAAAGAATTAAATGGTGCTAAAAAACAAAGACCAAGGGATGAACGTGCTTTAGGAGCTTTAAATGGAACTATTGGCGAAGCTTTAGGAAAATTATATGTTGACAAAATGTTTCCACCTGAAGCTAAAACGAAAGCTGAAAACATGATTAAAAATGTGATTTTAGCTTTTGAAAACAGAATTAATAAACTGGACTGGATGAGTGCGGAAACAAAACAAAAAGCCATCGAGAAATTAAGAGCTACCAAAATTAAAATTGCTTATCCTGATAAATGGAAGGACTATGCTGATTTAGAAATAAAAAGTGTTGAAGAAGGAGGTTCTTATTTACAGAATTCATTGAATGCCAATAAGTGGAATTTCAAAAAGGATTTAGACAAGTTAGGTAAACCAGTTGATAAGTCTGAATGGTACATGGCACCACAAATAGTGAATGCTTATTTTAATCCTGCTTATAATGAGATTGTTTTCCCAGCAGCCATATTACAACCACCATTTTATAATTATAAGGCTGATGATGCTGTAAATTACGGTGGAATAGGAGCAGTAATTGGTCATGAAATATCACATAGTTTTGATGATTCTGGTGCACGTTATGATAAAGATGGGAATCTAAATAATTGGTGGACAGATGAAGATTTAGAACAATTTGAAGCTCTAGGTGCTGCCCTTGCCGAGCAATATAGTGCCATTGAAGTATTACCAGATGTAAACATAAATGGTAAATTCACTTTAGGTGAAAATATTGGTGATTTAGGTGGTGTTTTAGCAGCTTATGATGCCTTACAAATGAGTTTCGAAAAAAACGGCAGACCTGAAAATATTGACGGTTTTACGCCCGAACAACGCTTTTTTATGAGTTGGGCAACTGTATGGCGTATTAAAATGCGTGATGATGCATTAAAAACTAGAATTAAAACTGATCCGCATTCACCAGGTATGAACCGTGCCGTTCAACCACTATTAAATGTTGATGCGTTTTATGAGGCCTTTAATATTAAAGCAGGTGATAGTATGTATATTGCTCCAGAAGATCGTGTGAGAATCTGGTAAGGCAACTAAATAATTACGAACTAAAAAGGGCAGTTTTAAACTGCCCTTTTTTTAATTCTTTTTTTCAGGTTGAGGCTTTTGTTGTAATAAAGCATTTTTACTCAATTGCGCTAAATTAAAATTAGGAGCCAATTTTAAAGCCTCATCTAAAATAGCGACAGCAGCATCAATGTTTTCCGTTTTATTTTCATTGAATTTTATCAATGCTTTCAAGTACATAAACGCAGCTTTAACTGGAACCTGATACGGTTGTTGTGTTTCGTAAAAGGTTTTACCCATGTTGTCTTTTGAATTAGCCAAGCCAAACTCTGTATATTTTGTTGCTTGATCCAGTTTTTGGGTTTGTAAATACACTTCTGCCAATTCATAAGCTACAGAGACCTCGGGATTTCTTTTATACAATTCTTCAAAATGAACAATGGATCGTTCATACTCGTTTATTGATTTTAAGGATACCGCTTTTACTTCAACAGCAATATCTGAATCATCAACTTTATGGTCAATACCAATGGTGTTTAAAGCTTGAATATACTTGCCTTCACTCATATAAATCATGGCAAGTGTATCTTGTCTGGCTTGAGTTGGAGCCAAAACATTGAGATGTGTTAAACCACTTATTACACCTTGAACATCACCTTGGTTTTTCATTTGCTTGTAATAAGCTTCGTAATGTTTTATTAAATCTTGATTAGTTTGTGCAAAGGAATTTACGCCCAGAACACAAAGACAAATTAGTATTACACGTTTCATAAAATGAAATTTTTATTAATCGCCCAAAGCTATAAAAAATAGCTAATCAAACTCTTAAAACAATGCTAATTATTTAATTGTCAAAACTGTTTTAACAACTATAGCGTCATTGAGCACAAAAGGTTTGGGAATCATATTCTCATTACGTTTGGAAACATCTAATAGCTCGTTTTCAATTAAATCATAGGTCGCCTCATAAAACTGTAAGTGAGTGGTTTGGTTTTTTGGAAGTGTAAAAACCATATCCAATGGCTCATTGTCAGTTACATAATAGCTAAAAAGTCTATTATTAAACCTGTTATTAAAAACCGTTTTTGTCGCATCTATTTCTTTTGCAGAAACGCCATTAATCATAGCTTTCTTGAATATTGAAGTTGAATCTGCAAACACCTCAATGCGTTCTGCATTTCTATTGGAAGCGAAGCAAACAGCAATTTGTCTGTAGCCATCAATAATAGAATCATGAGTAATTTCAATTTTAGGAAGCGGTATAGGTTTTATTGGAGCGGCTTTGGTAAATGAAAACCCAGTTTGATATTTACTTCCAATGGTATTTTTTTGTAATTCAGAAGCTGGTTCAGGATGCTCTGTTAGGTAGGTTTTTGTCCAGTCGTCTAACACCTTATCATAAGTAGCCCAAAGAGCTGTATTTTTATCAGCATCTAAAACATACAATAGACTGTTAGGTTTAGGAGTTTCTTTGCTAAATGATGATTTATTATGTGCAGAAATTAAAAACCAACCTGTCAAAAACAAAAACAGTATTGATAAACGGTTTTTATGTTTGAAAAAGCCAAATACTTGAAGCAATAATCCAAAAATAAGTACAACAAAAATACAAGAAACAAATAGAATTTTTAGTCCTAGTCCAACAGGAAACATTTTGACCAAAGGAGCCATAATGACCAAAACTGGAAAGGTTAAAAATGCCAATAAAATGGTATTGGGTCGTTCTTGCCGAATTATTATCCACAAACCAATTAGTCCAAAATAAAGAGGAATGATAAAAAAACTAGCTCCTTTTAATTTAAAAGCGATTAAACCACAAATTAATAACCAAATAGTCAAGGGAGCAACCAATAAACTAGCCGTGTTTTTAGTGTTATAAGCTTTGTGGTAAACAAAAAAGCAAATACTTAAGGTCATACAGGTAAAAGCAGCAATGTAAGTATGTCCATTGTAAGTAAAACCATGTAACATCTCATTGTATTGAGGATAAATCACACATAATAACTTCCATAAGCCAAATCCTATAATAGCACTAAAAATAAGTGTTGTAAAAAAAGCAACAAAGCTTTTCACAACATGACCGCTAGAAAGGGAACCTTTTTTAAAACCATAAAATATGAGATAAATAAATAGTATTAGCGCCAAAAGTAGCATGGGTAGTATCCAAGAAAACGGATAGATAACAGTTTTAAATAAAGGCACATTGAAGTATATGTAATCTTCTTTGCTTTTAATGTTGTTTAAATTGGCATCAGCAAAATACGTGAGTAAGGGCATGAGATATGAACCTTGATGCTCAAGTGTATTTCTATCTAATCGTGAGTAGGTGTCTAGAGCCGTATGATAATCAAAGTGATCGTCAATAAAAGCAAAATTAAAACCATCAATATCAGCATCTTCACGAAAACGTGTCAAATCTGTATCATTTGGAAGCATTTTATAAATACTGTATGCTAACGAGTTAGCTACTGGATATTCTGGATTGGCCTCAACAAAGTGCTTCATTAAATTGGCATTGCCTTGATTGGTTTCTATGAGCATGTAGCTTGGACCACCACTACCACGAGCTTCAAAATTTAAAACCAAACCAACGTCATTTGCCCAGGGATGTTGATTCACAAAAATATCAGCGCCATTTAAACCTAGTTCTTCACCATCAGAAATGAGAATAATAATATCATTTTTAGGTGTTTTATTAGTGTATAAAAATGCTCTTAATCCTTCAAGAATTGTAACAACTCCAGAGCCTGCGTCACTAGCTCCCAATGATGAATGCGGATTGCTATCATAATGGGTTAAGAGTAACAAAGCTTTTTCTGAATCATTACCCTTTATTCTAGCCAAGATGTTTTTGGGCTTTGACAGATTTCCCCATTTACTCATGGAGTAGCCTTCTTGAATTTCAGTTTCTAGACCTAATTTCTGCAGTTGTTCAATTATATAATTACGAACGCTGGTGTGTTCATTATTTCCTAAATAATGCGGCACTTTTGAAATTTCTTTTAGAGGAATGAGCGCACGTTCAGTTGAGAAATTTTCGTTGGGAGTATCGATATTTGAAATACTACTAGGTAATAAAACATGAAAACTCCAATAAGTAACAATAAGAATAAGTAATAACGCTGTGATTTTTTTAAACATGAATGCAGATCATTTATTTTTCAATAAAAGTAAACAATTTTCAAGCTAAATGTAAAGTTGCGTTAAGGCTTTAGGATTACAGATTTAAATTATTTATATTTAGTAAAATAAAAAGTCAAAATCATGGGTATAAAAAGTTTTCAAGGCGCTAGGAAGCAACAACAAAATACTATAGAAAATGAATCTTTAAAGGTTAGTGATTACATGACACGAGATTTAATTACTTTTAAACCAGAACAATCTGTTGAAGAAGTTATCGAATCTTTAATAAACAATAAGATATCTGGAGGACCTGTAGTCAACGAGAGAAATGAATTAGTTGGGATCATTTCAGAAGGAGATTGTTTAAAACAAATAAGTGATAGCCGCTACTATAATATGCCGATGGAGCAAGATACGGTAGAGAAACGCATGATTAAAAATGTTGAAACTATTGACGGAAATATGAATGTATTTGATGCTGCTAAGAAGTTTCTGGACTCAAAAATAAGACGTTTCCCAATCGTTGAAGATGGTAAGTTGGTTGGTCAAATAAGTCAAAAAGATATCCTTAAGGCAGCTATAAAATTTAAAGGACAAAACTGGAAATAATTAATCCTCACGTTTAACCAAAGCATAATAATCATTTTCCAAGGGTAGATAACCTTGGTCGTAAACAAAGTAATATACCGTACCCACTTTGGTCGTGTAAATACTGGTGAAGTAATTAAAGTCAAAGCCTTTTTCTATTAGTTTAGCCCTAGAAGTTCTGGTCTTCTTATCAGGATTTAGCTCTTCTAATATCCGGTAGTTTTTTCGCAGGCGGTTATTGGTATTTCTAATTAGGTTTTTGCTATCCTTATTTATCCGGTTGTTGTACGAATTACGGCAAGCATCACTACAGAATTTTTTATCAATTCTGCCTACTATTTTATCACCACATTCTGGACATTGTTTTTGCATAGTTTGTCTATTTACTAATTTGTGAAATGGAAATTAAATCATCCATAAAGTCGTTTAGATTTAAAACACCAACTGCATAATCACAATTAATCTGCATGGCAGCTGCAATGCCATATTTTGGATAATAAATAAAAATGGAATTAAAACCAGGCATAAAACCTGTATGGCCATAAGCTTCACCATGTGCTGTTTCATAAATAAAACTACCCATACCATACGAGCTAGAGCCTTCAACACGAGTCCCATTTGGATTTGGTGTCGTGATATAATTTAAGCTTGACTTATTTAAAAGAGCACCTTCATAATAGAGCTTGGCCCATCTGGCCAAGTCTTCAGTTGTAGATGCCATACCACCTCCAGTCCATTCAACCTGTGGATTCATAAAATATAGTTTGCCATCAACAGTCTTATTAGGGACATGAAACGCTGGAGGCATACGTGAATAGCCAACAGCTAAATTCGTAATTTTTCGTTGCAACGAAGGATAGGTGTGAGTGAGATGCTGAGGTTTTAGAATTTGAGTTCGGACTAAATCGTAATAATTCTGTCCGGTTACTTTTTCAATGAGCATGCCCAAGAGAATATAGTTGGTATCTGAATATGCCCAGCCTTTACCTGCTTCATGAACAGGTTCGTCTTCGAAAATAACCGATAATCTTTCTTCATAGGACCAAATCTTGTCAGGATTTTCATGAAGTTGATTCCATATTTCGGGTTTTAATACGTAACGTGGTAACCCAGAAGAATGTTGTAATAACATTTCTACTGTAATGTCATCAATATTAGGAAGATTGGTCAGCCATTCCGTGTCAGGAAAATAATCCATATAAGACTTTTTAAGGTCAATATTACCAGATTCTACCAACTTAAACACTAACGTGGCGGCATAGGTTTTACCTATACTGCCCGAAAAAAACGAATGCTCAATAGTTAGTGGAATCTGTTCTTCAATATCTGAAAACCCTTCAGAATAGTTTTTAATTTTTCCTCTATTGTCAATTATTGAAAAGTTTATTCCTGGCAATTGCTTGTCTTGAATAGTCTTTTTTAAATACGCAATAATAGAATCGTTTAGGGTTACCTTTTCAGTGATTTGTGTATAACCGATTGTTATACAAAATAGTAGGGTTACGGTTAGGAATTGTTTTTTCATGACTTAATTTATGCGTAAAAATTCCCTTAAATATAATACAATTATTCGATTACAAACGACAACAAACATTTACAAACGAATTTAAATAGGTAACTACCGACTGCTATTTGCAAGCTGTTGCATCTTTGCCATGTCGAAACATAAGAACTCGATAGTATTAACTGTTTAACATTAAAAATTAAAATTATGAACGCATTAAGAAACAAAGTACAGTTGATTGGAAGATTAGGACAAGATCCTGAAATAATCAATTTTGAAGATGGTAACAAAATGGCCAAATTTGCATTAGCTACAGATGATAGCTATAAAGATAAAAAAGGCTTAAAAGTAGAACGTGCTTATTGGCACAACATTGTTGTAAAAGGTGGCTTGGTAAAAGTAGTTGAGAACTATGTAACCAAGGGTCAGGAAATTGCTATTGAAGGAAAACTGACCAACCGTTCTTGGGAAGATAAAGATGGTAACAAACGCTACATGACAGAGATAATTTGCAACGAATTGTTGATGCTGGGAAAATAAAGTATCTACAACATTCCGAAAAAAAGAGCTTTATTAAGGCTCTTTTTTTATTTAAAATAGGTTATGGTTGAATTATTCGCAATTATTATGAATAGCCATTCATTTTTGAAATTCCTTTAGTATTTTTATGAAAAACAAGGTCATGTCAACTTCACCAAAATTAGTACGGTTTAAACAAAATGTTCTGTCTAAATTTCAGATTTACAACAGTATATTTATGACATTACCGTTTGATTCAATCACTAAAACAGGTGCACTTTTACCGTTGTTTCATGAAACCTGTGAATTGGGGTTTAAACAAGGTGATAATCCAACGACCATAGTTGAAACGTTTTTTAAAAAATACCAAGCTAGACGTTCTGAAGAAAGTCAGATTAATTTATTGTTTCGATTTATTCAGTACATAGAACGCCAAGTGGTATTGTTTGATGCAATTGAAGACGCCGCTTTCCCTATAGTCAACAACATGGACGGTATTGGAACCTTACGTAGCTTAAAGGAAACCGCTGCTTCTGAAGGGAAAATGGAAGACTTAAGAACTTATCTTGAGGCTTTTAAGGTTCGTATTGTATTAACAGCTCACCCGACTCAATTTTATCCTGGAGCTGTTTTGGGTATCATAACTGATTTGGATGAAGCCATAAAAACCAATGACCTTTTAAAAATAAACGATCTATTGGCACAGTTGGGAAAAACACCTTTTTTTAAACATAAAAAACCAACACCTTATGATGAAGCTGTTAGTTTGATTTGGTATTTGGAGAATGTGTTTTATAATTCCTTTGGAAGCATTTTTGATTACATCCAACAAAATATTTTTGATGATGAGGATATTGAAAACGATATCATTAATATTGGATTTTGGCCTGGAGGTGACCGTGATGGTAATCCATTTGTCACACCAGATATCACGTTAAAGGTTGCTATGCGATTAAAGCAAACCATTTTAAAGAACTATTATCGAGATATCCGTAAATTAAAGAGACGTTTAACCTTTGAGGGGATCGATAATAGAATTGCCCAGTTGGAACAAAAACTATATGCCAAAAGTTTTGGCTCTCATATGGATGGTACATTAACGCTTTCGGAATTCAAGGAAGAGTTACAAAACATAAAAGCGGAGTTAATAGACAAGCACCAATCATTATTTGTTTCAGATGTCTCTAGTTTGATAAACAAAGTACATTTATTCGGATTTCATTTTGCGGCTTTGGATATCAGACAAGACAGTCGTGCCCACGATGCTGTTTTTAATTCGATGGTGGATGTGGTTATTTCCAGTGGTAGCTCTGTGTTTCCAAAGAACTATCATGAGCTATCGGCAAAAGAGCAGGTAGATGTATTGTCAAAAATTAAAGGCAAGGTGGATTTAGACCTTTTTCAAGACGAAGATGTTTTAAAAACTTTAGAAACGATAAAAGCCATAAAAACCATTCAGGACAATAATGGCGAACGAGCAGCCAACAGGTATATTATTAGTAATAATCAAACGACCCTTAATGTCATTCAGTTGTTTGCTATGCTTAAATTGGTCGCCTTTCATGATGATTTAACTGTGGATATTGGACCATTATTTGAAACAATTGAAGATTTGGAAAATGCACCTCAAGTTATGGAAGAGCTTTATACAAATCCAAATTATGCGGCGCATTTAAAAAAACGGGGTAATAAACAAACGATTATGCTCGGTTTTTCTGACGGCACGAAAGATGGTGGTTATCTTATGGCGAATTGGGGAATTTTTAAAGCAAAAGAACGACTCACGGAAGTGTCTCGAAAATATGATGTTACCGTTATTTTCTTTGATGGTCGCGGAGGACCACCAGCAAGAGGAGGCGGAAAAACACACCAGTTCTATGCATCTTTGGGTCCTACTATTGAAGATAAGGAGGTGCAGCTAACCATTCAGGGACAAACCATTAGTTCGAATTTTGGAACCTTGGATTCTTCACAATATAACTTAGAGCAATTAATTAGTTCAGGAATTTACAACCGTTTGAATGAAAATAATTTGGCTATGTCAACTGAAAATAGGGAAATAATTAATGATCTGGCAGGAAGAAGTTACAAGACCTATTCAGATTTTAAAAAACACCCCATGTTTTTGCCTTATTTAGAGCGTATGAGTACTTTAAAATATTATGCCAAAACGAATATTGGTAGTCGCCCATCTAAAAGAGGTAAATCTTCTGAACTCGTATTTTCAGATTTAAGAGCTATCCCGTTTGTTGGTAGTTGGAGTCAGTTAAAACAAAATGTTCCTGGTTTTTATGGCGTTGGGACGGCCTTAAAACATTATGAGGATGTTGGTGAATTTGAAAAGGTGAAAAAGTTATATAACAGTTCTAGTTTTTTTAAAACGTTGATAGAAAATAGTATGATGTCCTTGTCAAAATCATTTTTTGATTTAACAAAATACATGGCAGATGATCCTGAATTTGGAGAGTTTTGGAAAATTATTTATAATGAATATAAAACATCAAAACGATTAATATTAAAACTGACAGGTTACAAAGAACTTATGGAAGAAGAACCTGCAGGAAAGGCTTCAATTGATGTTCGTGAGTCCATTGTATTACCATTGTTAACTATTCAACAATATGCGTTAAAGAAAATTCAGGAACTTCAAAAAGCAAAGCCTGAAGACAAAGAACAAATTGAGATATTTGAAAAATTAGTGACCCGATCACTATTCGGAAATATTAATGCCAGTAGGAATTCGGCTTAAAAAATGCGTTAGAATTTTCTAACGCATTTTTGTTTTATATAAACAGTAGCTGACAACCTTCTTGGTCTGCGCGACTGTAGAAATCACCAATAGTGAGAATGCCATCTAAATCGTCAATTAAATCCTCTCTAGTTAGGTGAAACATATCTACAGCCAATTTACAAGCCCAGAGTTTACAGCCTGAATCAGTTAGTATTTCCAAAAATTCGTCAATAGGCGGCATATCTAATTTTTCCATTTCTTTTTTCATCATTTTTGTCGCTAAAGCCTCCATGCCAGGTAGACCACCTATCATAGTTGGAATATGCATTCCAGGATTACCAACAGTCGCTACCTTAAGGTGTTCAAGCTTTTTCTTTTGAATGGCTTCAAGCCCGAAAAACGTAAAAAATATTTCCGATTCTATACCTTCCATTCTAGCACCATTAGCCATTACAAAGGCAGCATACGCATTTTCTATGGTTGCTTTAGATAGAATGAAGAGCATTTTTTTAACTTTTGTACTCATAGTTTTTTATATTATATACAACTTTTTGGTTTAGGTATACCAGCAATTTTGGTAGAGATCTTCAGTGGACCACCAGGGAATAGATTATAGAATTCCTTTATGTTAATCACACCACTTTTTTTAATGCCTCTAATAGAAAGTGGTTCTTCTTTTTTATGCTTTTCCTGAAGATATTCAATTACTTCATAGTGTTTTTCGGTTAAAACAACGTTACATTCACCGGCTATACATTCGCAAACCTCGCGATCCCATTGCTTGAAATCCACTAAATACCCTTCGTCGTTAACTTCAATTTCCTTGTTTGCTATAACTTTTATCATAATTTCTAAATATTTAGTTAGTTACTTTATCAAATTTTTTTCCTTTTTCATTCATTGTAGCCGATACAAATGGAATATGAATACCCTTTATAAGCATGTTCCAATAAATCCATCTAAAAGCCATTTTACCCATATGATTGGTTCTACTTTCCTTAAGAAGTTTTAAAGGACCAACTCCAGGAATGGGAAATGTACCTTCAACAGGCTCATGTGTGTAATTAAAATCAATCAACAAAGCTTTGCCATTTCCAGTTTCGACAAAGCAATTGGCATGACCATCAAATTCTTCTTTTAAGGGCTCACCTTTTATGTATCTTAATATATTATCTGTTAGAATTTCTGCTTCGAAATGTGCAACAGAACCTGCTTTTGATGCCGGTAAATTGGTGGCATCACCAATTGCAAATACATTTTCATAATCTTTAGTTTGTAAAGTTGCTTTATGTGTAGGTACAAAATTTAAATCGTCACCCATACCAGAACGTTCAATTAAAGCATCTCCCATATTAGTTGGAACGGTTACTAATAAATCATAATCTACTTCAACATCTGCATAGTCTATTATTTTATGATTTTCATAATCAACACGCTCAATATTAAAATCAGTGACTTCTTTTATGTTTTTTTCTTCCAATAAGTAGTGCAATGCTTCTGTAGCTTTAGGTTTTGTAAATGCACCTCCCAATGGTGTTACATAAGTGATTTCGACTTTATCTCGTATACCTTTGTTTTTAAAATAGGAATCTGCTAGAAAGGCAAATTCTAAAGGAGCCACAGGACATTTTATAGGCATTTCAGTTATGTGAACAACTAATTTACCACCTTCCCATTCTCTTAATTTGTTTCTTAAAGCTTTGGCACCTTCATATGTATAAAAATCAAAAATACTCTTATACCATTCCGGACCATTCATCCCTTCAATTTCGTCTGGTGCAATTTTAGTTCCAGTAGCGATAATTAATATATCATAATCTAATGTGGTTCCACTTTCAAGATTGATTTTATTCTCTTCTGGTCTAATGAGATCAATTTTTTCCAGGATATAGTTAACCTGTTTAGGAATAAACTTTTTACCATTTTTTTTAACCTGTTTTGAGGTGTAAATGTCAAAAGGTAAAAACAGAAATCCTGGCTGATAGTAGTGGGTTTTATACTGATCAACAATGGTTATAGTCCATTCATCTTTTGGTAGTTTAGAAATTAGATGGTTAGACATCATCGTCCCTGAAGTACCCGCACCTAAAATGACTAAATTTTTCATAATCTTACATTTAAAATGTAAAATTACAATCCATAAATGGTATTAAATATGATTTAAATCATGTAACGGGAGGCAGTAATTAGGCAACTTTTTTAAGCAAATCAAAGCATGGGCATTTGCCACAACGCTTGTTTTCGCCTTTTTTATATTTTTTACAACACTTGCTTTTTACCTTATTTGCATTGATTACTCCAGCTTTATGTAAGGTTTTTAAAGCTTCTTTCTGTTGTTTTTTTTCTTTTTTCTTTTTGCCCAAACTTGACTCAATTGAAGAATATATGGCAAAAATAATTATTTTTATTAAATCTAAATAAGATTAAATGTTAATTTCATTCAGCGCCTTCTGAAGCTGCTGTACTAATGGTTAATTGTTGAATATCACGATCAAATAAATACAAACCACCTTTATCGTTTCCTATCATATTTATTTTATCCAGAATGGTGCGAGCCATAGCTTCTTCTTCGATTTGTTCGGCAACATACCATTGTAGGAAGTTATGTGTAGAGTAATCCTTTTCCTGTAAGGAAATATGAACCAATTCATTAATACTTTCAGACACAAAAACTTCATGTTCAAACAATTTTTCAAACATTTCTTTAAACGATTTAAAGGTCACATTTGGTGCTTTTAATGCCGAAACATGTGCATGTCCACCACGTTCATTTACATATCTAACCAATTTAAGCATGTGAGTACGCTCTTCATCAGATTGTGAATACATAAAACCAGCAACACCTTCTAGTCCTTTAACTTCGGCCCAACATGCCATAGCTAGATAAATTTGAGAAGACTCTGCCTCAATTCTAATTTGGTCGTTTAAAGCTTTTTCTATTTTTTTTGATAACATATACTTGTATTTTATGTAAAGTTAAGTAAACTATCTGTTAGACTGATTTTAAAATTATTTTTTGTAAAAAGGTGTTCTTTTGGCAAGATATTTTAAGGTTATTTTATAGGCATCTTCCGTATTCCAAAATGATTCATGTTCTTGACTAAATAAATTGTCACCACGATCATTATAAATATTCATGACCATGGAAGTTCCATAATTCTGGATAGTTGATGAGGTATGAGCTTGATAGGTTTTACTTTTACCACTACCATAGATATCTCCAATTAAATGACCATTTTTATCTACATGAGCATTTCCAGAATTTTTGGTTGTTGAAGCAGTTCCACCGTAGGTGTTTTTACTCGTTTTTTGGACTGAAACCGTACCTTGAATCACATATTCTACATTGAGAATGTGACAAATTTCGCCCATTGTATAGCCGGCTATATTGTTATTGGTCACACCAGCTTTTATTAATAAAGCATTGGTGGTTTTAGGATCTTGATATTCTAAATCAGCATTATGATTTTTAAATAAGGAATAAGTTTCTTCTTGAATTCTATTTGAAACCGATTTTGAGCCATCACGTTCGTCCTTTATATAGGCAAAAGGTAAAATGGCAACTTTATTGTGATGGTTTTCTAAATCTGCCTTGTTTCCGTCAGAATTTTTAGCATTAAAAAACTCTACGCGTCCAGAAGCAAAAGTAATTTTAGCAATATCAATCTTGTCAACTTTATAATGGAGTGTTTCATTTTTATAGTTAAAATCTATAGTTCTGTCATCAATACTGTTAATATGACCTTCCATTTCTTCCCCATTTGTTTTTAAAATAATATCGTAGTTCTGGGCAAAAGAAGTGATTGTTAAAAAAGTAACGCAAAATAAAGAGAAGATAGTTTTCATGATTTTTTCTTTAAAAATAATAAATTATTAAGAAACTAAATGTGCAGTTTTAATTGAATACGCTTACGTGGAATATCTACCTCTAATACTTTTACAATAATTTGCTGATGTAAACTAATATGCTCATTAACATCGCTTACAAAACCATCAGATAAGTTTGAAATATGAATTAAACCACTTTCTTTAATACCAATATCTACAAAGGCACCAAAATTAGTTACGTTATTGACAATGCCAGGAAGTAATTGACCTTCTTGCACATCGTTGATGGTTTTTATATTTTGATTAAATGTGAATACTTTGGCTTGTTCTCTAATATCTAAACCGGGCTTTTCTAGTTCTTGTACAATATCATGAAGTGTTGGCAAACCAACTGTATTTGTACAATACTCCTTCAAATTGATCTTTTTAAGACAATTTTTATTCCCTATTAATTTTGAGACTTCTAAATTGATATCTGAAGCCATTTTTTCAACAAGTTCATATCGTTCAGGATGTACAGCAGAATCATCTAACGGATTATTAGAATTCTTAATGCGCAAAAAACCTGCGCTTTGTTCAAAAGCTTTATCACCCAAACGTGGAACACGTTTTAAGTCATTTCTGGAGTAGAATGCGCCATGAGTTTCACGATATTTAACTATGGCCTCTGCCAATTTTTCACCAATTCCTGAAACATAGCTTAATAACGATTTACTAGCCGTATTTAAATTTACACCAACAGCATTTACACAACTTTCTACTACACGATCCAATTCGTTTTTCAGTTTATTCTGATCTACATCGTGTTGATATTGACCCACACCAATAGATTTAGCATCGATTTTCACCAATTCGGCTAAAGGGTCTTGTAAGCGTCTGCCAATGGAAACTGCACCTCTTACTGTCACATCATAATTGGGAAATTCTTCACGTGCAATTTTTGAGGCTGAATAAATTGATGCTCCAGCTTCACTCACTACAAATACTTGAACATCGTTTTTAAATCGGATTTTTCTAATTAGGCTTTCGGTTTCACGAGATGCTGTTCCATTTCCTATGGCAATAGCTTCAATTTTATAGGCATCAGACAACGATGAAATCTTTTTCATGGCTCCAATACTATCGTTTTTTGGTGGGTGCGGATAGATGGTTTCGTTGTATTTTAAATTACCATGTTCATCTAAACAAGCTACTTTACAACCAGTTCTAAATCCAGGATCAATAGCCAAAATACGCCTTTCACCTAAAGGCGAACCAAGTAATAATTGCTTTAAATTTTTAGCAAAAACAGTTATCGCAGCTTCATCGGCTTTTCCTTTGGCATTTTGTAACGCTTCATTACTCAATGATGGCAACAACAATCGCTTGTAAGCATCCTTTATAGCCATCTCAATTTGCTCTGAACACGCATTATCAGGTTTTATAATACGTTGTGCTATTTTATCTAAAGCACGATCATCATCAATTTCAATTTTCACCCGAATAAATCCCTCGTTTTCGGCACGTAAAATGGCTAACAAGCGATGTGAAGGAATCCGACTTAAAGACTCACTCCAATCAAAATAATCACGAAATTTTTGGGCGTCATCTTCTGATTCTTTTTTGGCAATAACTTTCGTTGAAATGTTTGCAAAGCGTTCCAATTGATAGCGTATGTTGTTTCTAATATCTGTACGTTCATTAATCCATTCAGCAATAATATGTCGCGCACCTTCAAGAGCATCTTCAACCGATTTTGTATCTCCTTTTACGTATTTATAAGCTATAGATTCAATATCATGGGCATTTTGAGCCATGATAATTTTTGCCAATGGTTCTAATCCGTTTTGTCTGGCTTTTTCAGCTTTGGTTTTTCTGCTTTTTTTAAATGGTAAGTATAAATCTTCTAAAGCAGTAATATCTTGAACCGTTTCAATTTTCTGTTTCAATTCAGGAGTTAAAGCATCTTGCTCGTCAATGGCTTTTAAAATAGCTATTTTACGCTTTGCTAAAGCTTCAAATAGTTCCTTGTATTTTACAATATCACCAATTTGAACTTCATCTAAATTTCCGGTGGCTTCTTTTCTATATCGCGCAATAAAGGGAGTGGTACAAGCATCATTAAGTAATGAGATAGTATTTTTTACTGATAATTCAGGTAATTTAGTATTTGATATGATGTATCGTAGAATAGTTGACATGTTAATATCGAAATTTGAAAATAAAAAAGGCGTTGACAAGATTACTATGTCAACGCCAAATAAAAAAATATTTTTAGATTTTAATTTCCAGCCTGTTGTTGGGCATCTTCAATCATGTCATCATTTGGTAATATGGCCACATTCACACGTCTGTTTTTAGCTCTTCCTGCAGCTGTACTGTTGTCATGCATAGGTTGCGTCTCACCAAACCAATTAGTGTTAAGACGACCTCTACTTATCCCGTTTCCTGAAAGATAGTCAGTCACAGCATTGGCTCTGTTTTTGGATAAGGTCATATTGTAATCTTCAGAACCTACACTATCTGTATGACCAACAACCAAAATGTTAGTGTCAGGATACTCTTTAAATACACCAATAAGTTTGTTTAAAGTCTCTTGTGAAGCTGAATTAATGTTGTATTTATCTGTTGCGAAATAAACACCACTATTTTCATCAAACGTAACAACAATAGCATCGTCTACACGCTCTACTTGTGCGCCAGGGATTTCTTCTTCAATTTTTTGCGCTTGTTTATCCATTTGATTCCCTATAATAACACCAGCTGCACCACCAACAACTCCGCCTATCACAGCACCAAGTTCACCATTTCCGCCTTTGCCAGCATTATTACCAATTATGGCGCCTAAAACGGCACCACCTGCAGCACCAATAACAGCACCTTTTTGTTTGTTATTGGCATTTTGAACCGATTTACAATTAGTAAAACTGATTAAAAATATACTTGAAAGTATTATTACTTTTAATTTATTTATTGTCATTCCCATATTATTAAAGTTTATTAAAATTCATTGTTATTGTAAAAGGATCTCCTTCTACATATACGGTTTGTTGCCATTGCATAGACGTTTCTGAAATTGCGGATAGTCGCATGCGAAACCCTTTATTTGTTTCAGATTTACCTTTTTCATTTGTAGGTTTTAGAAGAAAATCATATAAGCCTGTTTGCTCATTTACTTCTTGAATGGTAAAAACAAAATAACGGTCTCCTTGTTCACAAGACGAATCGTTAATGGTATAAATTCCAGTATTATTATTAGGTATAAAACGCCATGTACTGTATTCAAAACATTTTTTTGAAGCATCATCAAGTAAGGTTACATTAAATGTTCCAGCTTCACTGTAATTAATGGAGTTTAAAACCCATTCACCTTTTATAACTTTTTTTGAATCTCTAACGGTTTTTGAACTACCGCAAGAAAATAAAGTTACAGTCAATATTAAAATCATTAGTTTTCTCATAGTTCTAAATTTTATAATTCAAAACTAGAGAATAGGCAATTGGATAATTAATTCAATACGTTAAAATGATGATGCATATAGTTTAAGAGATCTGTAACCCGTTAGTAGTATCTGTTTTAGAATCTGGATTGACAAATACCAATTTACCTTCAGGAGTTTCAGTCATTAAAATCATTCCTTGACTTTCTACACCACGCAAAGCTCTTGGTGCTAAATTGACCAAAACCGTTACTTTTTTACCAACAACTTCTTCAGGAGTAAAGCTTTCGGCAATACCAGAAACTATGGTGCGTACGTCAATTCCTGTATCAACTTTCAAGACTAAAAGCTTTTTGGTTTTTGGCATTTTTTCGGCTTCTAGAATGGTGCCAACGCGAATATCCAATTTAGTGAAATCTTCAAAAGTAATGGTGTCCTTTTGTGGTTCAACTGTTTTTTTGGCTACTTCGTTAGCTAGCTTACTTGCTTCTAATTTATCTAATTGTTCCTGAATAGTTTTGTCTTCAATTTTTGAAAACAATAATTCAGCTTTACCTATTTGATGACCTGATGGGATTAAAATATTTTTTGAGGAAATATCAGACCAAGTAGATTCTGAATCAAGTTCAGAATGACAAAGGATAGTTTTTAATTTTGCAGAAGTGAAAGGCAAAAACGGTTCACTTAACGTAGCCAGAGCCGATGCAATTTGCAAGGCAACATACATAATGGTTTTAGTACGTGCTTCATCTTCTTTGATCACTTTCCAAGGCTCTTCATCGGCTAAATATTTGTTGCCTAAACGTGCCAAATTCATTAATTCTTGCGAAGCTTCTCTAAATCTGTAGCGTTCAATAGAGCTTGCAATCACTGCTGGATAAG
Source organism: Hanstruepera ponticola (assembly GCF_012931685.1). Lineage (GTDB taxonomy): Bacteria > Bacteroidota > Bacteroidia > Flavobacteriales > Flavobacteriaceae > Hanstruepera > Hanstruepera ponticola. The sequence continues at coordinate 449,101 of NZ_JABANC010000001.1, read as the reverse complement.
CTTTTGCCGCTGCTAAAGTTTCTTCATCTCCAGAAGTAAATTCAGAAGGTTCCGGAATAACACCACCGTAATATTTATTGGTCAATACCACAACACGATTAATAAAATTCCCAAAAATAGCAACTAACTCGTTATTATTTCGTGCTTGAAAATCTGCCCAAGTAAAATCATTGTCTTTAGATTCAGGAGCATTGGCTGTTAAGGCATAACGTAAGACATCTTGTTGATTTGGAAAATCTTCTAGATAGTCTGGCAACCAAACGGCCCAGTTTTTAGAAGTAGACAGCTTGTTACCTTCTAAATTTAGAAATTCATTTGCAGGTACATTATCTGGAAGAATATAGCTACCTTCTGCCTTTAACATACTTGGAAAAATAATGCAGTGAAACACAATATTATCTTTCCCAATAAAGTGCACAAGTTTTGTGTTTTCGTCTTTCCAATAGGGTTCCCAATCTTTTCCTTCACGTTCCGCCCACTCTTTGGTTGCAGAAATGTAACCAATAGGCGCATCAAACCAAACATATAATACTTTACCATCTGCGCCTTCAACTGGAACTGGAATTCCCCAATCTAAATCGCGTGTTACAGCACGAGGGCGTAATCCATCATCAATCCATGATTTTACTTGTCCGTAAACATTGGGTTTCCAATCTTTTTTATGACCTTTTAAAATCCATTCTTTAAGAAAAGCTTCATGCTTGTCTAGTGGCAAAAACCAATGTTTGGTTTGTTTTAAAGTTGGAACATTACCTGTAATAGCAGATTTAGGATTGATTAAATCTGTAGCATTTAAACTACTCCCACAGTTTTCACATTGATCGCCATAGGCTTCTTCGTTGCCACATTTTGGACACGTACCAATTACAAATCTATCAGCTAAAAACTGATTAGCTTCTTCATCATATAATTGCTCGGTAACTTCTTCTATAAACTCACCATTATCATAAAGTGTTTTAAAAAATTCTTGAGCCGTATCATGATGAATTTTTGCAGATGTACGTGAGTAATTGTCAAAAGTGATTCCAAAATCCACAAACGATTTTTTTATAATAGCATGGTATTTATCTACAATATCTTGTGGTGATACACCTTCTTTTTTGGCTTTTATGGTAATAGGCACGCCATGCTCATCACTACCACAAATGAAAGCGACATCGTTCCCGATGAGTCTTTGGTAACGTGCATAAATATCTGCAGGCACATAAACACCAGCCAAATGACCAATATGAATGGGTCCGTTGGTATACGGTAATGCAGCTGTGATGGTATATCGTCGTGTATTATTCATTGTCTATTTTCATGTCTGGTCGAGCGCAGTCGAGACCTTTAGCAAAAAACCTCTCGACTGCGCTCGAGGGGACAAATAGATGTCATAACTGTTTTCAAAATGGTTTTGAAGCCACAAAAGTACGTAATTTAAGAGCGTTTCTGAAAAAAAATGTACATTTACAATATGTCAAAAATCACCTTGTTATTTAGCCTGTGTTGTCTTCTTTTTTTTGGAGAAAAGGAACGACAGCAATTGGATGATGCCAAAAATTTAAAATCGAAAACTTTGATACAACCACCATATTTAAAGCCTGGCGATACAGTAGCTATTGTTGCGCCATCAGGTATTTTAAAGAACAGACAAAAAGAGGTACAACAGGCTGTTGAATTGCTGAAAAGTTGGGGGTTACATGCTGTTGTTGGTGATCACGTTTTTAGTCAGGATAATCATTTTGCGGGAACAGATGCTCAACGATGCGAGGATTTTCAGAAAGCCATGGATGATCCTAAAGTTAGTGCTATTTGGTGTGCTAGAGGTGGATATGGAACGGTTAGAATTTTAGATAAGTTAGACTACACCAAGTTTAGAAAACATCCGAAATGGTTAATTGGCTATAGTGATATTACCGCGTTGCACAATCAATTTAATAATGAAGGGTTTGAAAGTATTCATGCGTTAATGTGCACGAGTTTAACTGATGATTTGAATGATATTTCTGAATCGGTAGAGACCTTTAGAAAAGCGATTTTTGGAGAGCCATTACAATATAATTTAAAAGGTTCGCAATATAACAGAATAGGCAAAGTTTCAGCTCCTTTAGTAGGCGGAAACTTAACCATGCTGCATACTATGTTAGGTTCAAAAACCAGTATTGATACTTCAGAAAAAATATTGTTTATTGAAGAAATAGGGGAGTATAAATACCACATTGATCGTATGCTGCAAAGTTTAAAACGTGCTGGATATTTTGATAATTGTAAGGGTCTTTTAGTAGGTGATATGAGTAAGCTTCGAAAAAACACGACGCTTTGGGGAAGCTCTGTAGAGCAACTTATACTAGATGCCCTATCAGATTATGATTTCCCTATTTGCTTTAATATGCCAGCTGGCCATGAAAAAGATAATCGTGCTATGATTTTAGGACGAACAATTGAAATGAACGTTAGTAAAGAACAGTCTTCAGTTATATTTCAAAAATAAGATGCATCTCTAAATTTAATGTCGTTCATCGAGTAGCGTAAGAAAATACGCTAAAAATTTATTTTTTTGCGCAGTTCAGCGATTTTTTTGTGTTATTATCGGCAAACCTTATTACCTTTCAATCACTTAACCCAAAATCTACAAATCATGAAAAAACTTACTACCCTTATGGCTGTATTTTTCTTATGCTTAATTGTTGGTTGTTCAAACGAACAATTAGGAGATGAACTCTCTGAAAAAAGAAAGAATAAGCAAACAGAACTTGAACAACAAGATGATAGCCCAGACACAGACAATGGTGAACATTGTGTATATACTCATTTAATTGCAGGACAGCACCATACGGCAGGTTCAGTAACAATTGATGTTGATGGAGATAATCTCATTGTAACATTTACTGTAAATTCAGACTGGACTATTGGAACAACACATTTAAGCATAGGGCTTTGTGAAAACGATTGGGTACCTACAACAGGCTCTGGAAATCCGCAAATTGGTCAGTTCGAGTTCACAGAACCTTTTTCTGAAACGGATAATGAAGTAGTTTACATCATACCAATTACAGAAGTTGGTGATAATTATTGTTTTGCTGCTCATGCAGAAGTTGAAGGACCAACAGGAGGAGAAACAGCTTGGGCTGAAGGCTCAGAATTTTCCGGAAATAGCTGGGCTATGTATTCAGAATTTGATTTGTCAAGTTGTACATCAAATGATGATGATGAGGATAATGATGACAATGATGGTGATAATGGACCAACCTAATAGGTTTTAATTAAACTTTAGATAAAAGGTACATTGTAAAATGTGCCTTTTTTCGTTTATTTATAATTATAAAATTTAGACACCCAATTTCTTGGGAAGTGAATATGGCACAACACAATGAACTCGGTAAAAAAGGTGAGCAAATGGCTGTTGATTTCCTTTTAGGAAAAGGATACAATATAATTGCCAGAAATTACCGATTTGATAAAGCCGAAGTTGATATCATTGCGAGGCAACAAGATATATTGGCCATAATTGAAGTAAAGGCTAGATCGACTGTTGATTTTGGAGATCCACAAGATTTTGTTAAACCCAAACAAATTAAAAATCTGGTTAAAGCTGTTGATGAATATGTTACCGTAAATAATTTAGATGTTGAGGTACGTTTTGATATTATAGCTATTACTAAAAAAGAAAAGGATTATAGTATTGAGCATTTAGAAAACGCATTTTATCACTTTTAATTTTCTAAAAAAGCTTTTAAATCATCAAAATGTTCTGGTTTTGCCAGAATGTTTTTGTCTTTATCTAATATAAAAAAGCTAGGTGTCGCTTGAACAGCATAACTTTTAACTACTGGGCTTTCCCATTTACCTAAATCATAAGTGTTTAAAAAATCTGGGTAATTAGTAATAGTTTTGTTCCAATTTCTAACACTATCTTCAAGAGCATAAGCAATTACTGTAATTTCTGGATGTTCATCCATTATGCTTTTAACTTTTGGTAATTCTTCTAAACAATGACTGCAGGTACTACTCCAAAAAATAAGTAAATACTTATCAGATTTATCCAATTCGTATAAACTTGTTTCATTGGGTTTATCATTATCTAGATAAGTGAATTCAAAATCTACTGCTTTGTTGCCAATAGCCGTATTTTTGTATTCCTCTAAAACTTCTATTAGTAATTCATTATTGTTTTGCTTAGCCAATTCTAATAAATAAGTATCACTTATATAATTGGCTACAATATCTTGTTCGCTATTAAGCATACTTGCCCAAATAGCCTCTAAAAGGTTCATTTGTACATTGCTATTGTCTCCAATGGCAAGAACCACTTCATCAACAGCGCTTTTGTAAGCGTTGGCGGTAGCTGGCATGGCATAAATAAAGGCTAACACACGTTCAGTTAAAAACTCGGAACTTTGTAAGAGTTCATTATTAAAATCAATATGATCAAAATAGTGGTTTTTTAAGTTTTTTGAGTAAGTATTGATGTCTTCGTATTCAGTAGGAATATAGGTTCTGTTACTTTTTATAAATGCCAAAACTTGAGAGTTCTTAGCTGTTTCTTCATAAGACCTTTGGGTTTCATCTAAATTTTTAAAAATAGATTTAATGACTTGCTCTTTGGTATTTTCAGAAGCATAAAACTCGCTAATTTGTCCATTAATATTACTGATATCGGATAGGTACCTATCCCAAAGTATATTGTCGTTTGAACTTATAAATGATAAGCCCATTTCCAAATCAAAATTAAGAACAACATCCTCTTTCCCGTCGTAGAAAAAATTAAAATTATTGTCTTCAGGAGGAGTGGCATACACTATTTTATAAATTCCTGATGTTGCTTCAGGTGCCATTTCAATAGTAAAGGATCCATCAGCTTTTAATTTAGCACGATCAATATAATCAGCTCCCGAAGGTGTGTTTTTATACAGAAAGGCATAAGTAAACTCTTCAGCTGGCGAAAAGTTACCTCTAATGCTATGTTGCGATAATAGAAACTGTGGAAGAATCGAAATTATTAAAAGCCATTTTTTCATAATGCTGTTTATTTCATTTTAGACGTTAAACCCATATAACAAAAACTAATCCATAATCGGTTTTAAGGCCGTTAAAGCTTTCTGAACTGTGGAAATATTTTCAAAAGTTAACAGTAACCGAAGTCCATTCCTGGTTTGCTTTTCTTTCATTTTACAGGCATGAGGATGTGATTGTACAAATTGAAGAACCTTGGTAAACTGCGGACTTTGATAAAAAGCACTCTTTTGGTCGTTAATAAAGTAGCCAATGAGCTTATTTTTTTTCATCACTACTTTTTCTAATCCCATTTTAGTAGCAATCCATTTAATTCGTACACTGTTTAATAAATCGACAACTTGTGTTGGCAATTCCCCAAATCGGTCAATCAATTCTGTTTCAAATTTCTGAAGCTCTTCTTCAGTTTTTATATTATTAAGTTGCGTGTAAAGGTTTAAGCGTTCGGTTATATTATTGATATAGTCATCTGGGAATAATAATTCAAAATCACTGTCAATAGTAATATCTTTTACATATTCCTTTGGTTTACCATCATCTTTATACAAATCTTTGAATTCATTTTCTTTGAGTTCTTCTATGGCTTCATTGAGTATTTTTTGGTAGGTATCAAAGCCAATATCATTAATAAATCCACTCTGTTCACCACCCAATAAATCACCAGCTCCTCTAATTTCCAAATCTTTCATGGCAATGTTGAAACCACTACCCAATTCGGTAAACTGTTCTAACGCAGTAATTCGTTTTCTGGCATCATTGGTCATAGCGGAATATTCAGGTGTAATGAAATAACAAAAGGCTTTTTTATTGCTTCTACCAACACGACCACGCATTTGGTGTAAGTCACTCAATCCAAAATTATTTGCGTTATTTATGAAAATGGTATTGGCATTGGGTACATCCAATCCGCTTTCAACAATGGTAGTACTCACTAAAACATCAAACTCACCATTCATAAAGGCGAGCATCAATTGCTCTAACTTTTTGCCTTCCATTTGTCCGTGACCAATCCCTATTTTGGCATCTGGAACTAAACGTTGAATCATGCCTGCAACTTCTTTGATGTTTTCAATCCGGTTATGAATAAAGAAAATTTGTCCACCACGTTGAATTTCATAAGTAATGGCATCACGAATGGTTTCCTCGCTAAAACGAATAACATGGCTTTCTATTGGATAACGATTAGGTGGAGGTGTGGTAATAACTGATAAATCACGTGCCGCCATTAAACTGAACTGTAATGTTCTTGGTATTGGAGTAGCTGTTAATGTCAAGACATCAACGTTTTCTTTTAATGTTTTTAACTTTTCCTTGACTGCAACACCAAATTTCTGTTCCTCATCAACAATCAATAATCCTAAATCTTTAAACTTAACATTTTTATTTACTAATTGATGGGTTCCAATAATAATATCAATAGCTCCTTTTTCGAGATTTTCAAGCGTTTCACGTTTTTCCTTGGCTGTTCTAAACCGGTTGAGATAATCAACGGTTACAGGAAAATCTTTGAGTCGTTCCTTAAAGGTTCTAGAATGCTGATAGGCAAGAATAGTTGTTGGTACAAGAACCGCCACCTGCTTGCCATTATCAACTGCCTTAAATGCTGCTCGGATTGCAACTTCGGTTTTTCCAAAACCAACATCGCCACAGACCAATCTGTCCATTGGTCTGTCACTTTCCATATCAGCTTTAATGTCAGCAGTTGCAGTTGTTTGATCTGGCGTGTCTTCGTATAAAAATGATGCCTCTAATTCGTGCTGCATATAACTATCAGGATTATACTGAAAGCCTTTTTCTAGCTTACGTTTGGCATAAACTTTTATAAGATTAAAGGCAATTTCTTTTACACGAGATTTGGTTTTTTGTTTAAGTGTTTTCCAAGCTTTGCTGCCCAATTTGTAAACTTTTGGAGGTTTACCGTCTTTGCCATTAAACTTAGTAATTTTATGAAGCGAGTGAATGCTTAAATACAAGACATCGCGTTCACCATACACCAATTTAATAGCTTCTTGTTTTTTGCCTTCAACATCAATTTTTTGAAGTCCGCCAAATTTTCCAATACCATGATCAATATGCGTTACATAATCGCCTATTTCTAAATTGGTCAATTCTCGTAAGGTTATAGCTTGTTTTTTTGCATAACCGTTTTTTAGATGGAATTTATGATAGCGTTCAAAAATTTGATGGTCTGTATAGCAGATTATTTTATTATCATGATCAATAAAGCCTTGAAATAATGAAAGCACGATGGTTTGATAATGAACCTCTTGATCTACATCATTAAAAATATCATGAAAACGTTTTGCTTGTTGTTCGCTTACACAAGCTATATAATTGGTGTAGCCTTTTTCATGATTGGCATTCAAATTATCAATCAATAAATTGAATTGCTTATTAAAGGTTGGCTGTGGTGTTGTGTTAAAAGTTATTGTTTGTGATGTTTCAACTGTGTTCAACATGACAGCTGAAGTCCCAAATTCAACTAAATTAAAATCTAAAAGCTGTTTTTTTAATAATGTTGAATTACAAAATAACTCTTCAGGTTCGGCATGTTTTATTTCAGTTGAAAGTGTTTTAAAGGCCTCTTCCGCTTTTCCATAAAAATCATCAATCCTATCAAAAACTAATTGCGCATTTTTAGTAAAAATCACAGTTTTTTGCGCGATGTATTTCAAAAAGCTTTGCCTGCTTTCTTCTAAAAATTTATTAGCCACATTTGGAATAATGCTAATTTTCTTAATTTGATCGGTTGAGAGTTGTGTTTCTACATCAAAGGTTCTGATACTATCAACTTCGTCGCCAAAAAATTCAATACGATAGGGTTCGTCATGTGAAAATGAGAACACATCTACAATACCACCACGAACTGAAAATTCTCCGGGTTCTGTAACAAAGTCAACACGTTTAAATTTATATTCAAACAATACTTCGTTTACAAAGTCAATGGATAGATTATCATTTACTGAAATCTTTAATGTGTTTTTTTCTAATTCACGCCTGGTTACTACTTTTTCGAAAAGCGCATCAGGATATGTAATTATTATAGCTGGTTTTTTTCTAGAGTTAATACGGTTTAATACTTCAGCACGCAATAATACATTGGCGTTATCAGTCTCTTCTATTTGGTAAGGACGCCTATAACTTCCAGGGTAAAACAGAACATCTTTATCGTTTAACAACCTTTCGAAGTCATTCAGGTAAAAAGCGGCTTCTTCCTTGTCATTGAATATGAGTAAAAATGGTTTGTCAGCCTCCTTAAAAAGTTCAGTAAAAACAAATGAAACAGATGACCCAACAAGGCCTTTTATGTGTGTTCTATTTTGAGTTTGGGCAATAGCATTTTGCAGATTTTGCGATTGCAAAGCCTGTTTATATGTTTGCGAGAGGGTAGATTTACTCAAGACAAGTTATTTTGTGCAAATATAAAATTTTGTTTAAGAGATTATTGATTAAAACTATTATTAAAATTATATTTACTCTTACGGACTATATTTTAAAAGGGATGAGTGAACTTATTTTAGGTCTTTTTTCTTATCAGAAAAAAGAAAAAATATGTAAGTTTGCACCACTTTATAAAACAAGAATATATGTCAATTTTAGATTTATTTGATAGCGGATTTAAAAAGCGCAATGAAGACCATTTTGCAGCAATAGTTAGAGTTGCCATGGATGACGGAATTATCACTGATGAGGAGAAAGCGTTTTTAGATCGTTTGGCTAGAAATTTAGATATCAGTGAAACCACTTACAAAGAGATTCTAAAGGATTATCAATCACATCCTATCAACCCACCAACATCATATGATAGACGATTAGAAAGACTTTTTGATTTGGCACGCATGGTTCATGTGGATCATATTCAAGGTGATCATGAGGAATTGGTGTTGCGTAAAATAGGTATTGGGTTAGGTTTTTCACCAGAAAACGTAAAATATGTAGTTGATAAGGCTTTAACTTTAGTAGCCAACGGTGTTGATCTAGATACTTTTATTGAGGAAATTAGAAATATGAACAGGTAAAAATTCTGTATATTATAATTTAAATGCGAGCCTATTGGTTCGCATTTTTTTATTCTGCCAATCGCATAAATTCTTCTGCCTTCTCAACCATGTTTCTGCTACCACAAATAAAAGGTACACGTTGGTGAAGTTCTGTAGGCTGAATATCCATTATTCTATTAAATCCATCACTGGCTTTACCTTTAGCTTGTTCTGCCAAAAACGCCATGGGATTACATTCATATAGCAAGCGTAATTTCCCATTTGAATTTTTCGAACTTTTAGGATACAAGTAAATACCACCTTTTATCATATTCCTATGAAAGTCAGACACTAAAGAACCAATATATCTTGATGTATAAGGTCTGTCTCCTTCTTCCATTTGGCAATATTTGATATAGTTTTTTATCCCTTGAGGGAAATGTATATAATTCCCTTCATTCACGGAATAGATTTTACCATTTTCAGGGAATTCCATATCCGGATGCGACAGATAAAAGGTTCCTATGGCTGGATTCAATGTAAACCCATTTACACCAGCTCCCGTTGTGTAAACCAACATGGTTGAAGTTCCATAAACCACATAACCTGCTGCCACTTGCTGATTTCCTTGTTGTAAAAAATCCTCAATAGTTACAGGTGTTCCAACTGGTGTAACGCGCCTGTAAACTGAAAAAATGGTTCCAACAGATACATTCACATCAATGTTTGATGAACCATCTAATGGGTCAATTAAAACAACATATTTATTGTTATTGTTTTCATCCTGACTATTAATTGAAATAAAATCATCTTCCTCTTCACTAGCAATTCCACAAACAATATTTCTATTTGTAAGGGTTTGGATAAATTTGTCATTCGCATAAACATCCAGTTTTTGTTGGTCTTCGCCTTGAATGTTTGTATCTCCTACTGCTCCAATAATATCAACAAGACCTGCTTTATTGACCTCATGATTAACAACTTTTGCAGCTAAACGAATGGAATTTATTAAACGAGAAAGTTCTCCTGAGGTGTATTTAAATGATGATTGATTTTCAATGATAAATTCACCTAAAGTTTGATTTTTTTGAGACATGAATATCCAGTAAGTTGTTGTTTGTACAAATATCGGATTTTTTAATAAACTACAACGTTTTCGGAAATTTAATTATAAGATAAAAAGCTATCTTTGAGGTAAAATCTTCAAATGGATATTAAGGTAAGAAAAGCCAATAAAAGCGATATGTCTAGAATTCTTGACCTCATAAAAGAGTTAGCTATTTTTGAGAAGGAACCTCATGCAGTAGCTATTTCTGTTTCAGATCTTGAGCGAGATGGATTTGGTGAAAATCCTAAATTTCAATGTTTTGTTGCTGAATTTGATGGCCATATTGAAGGTATGGCTCTTGTTTACACAAGATATTCTACTTGGAAAGGGAATATTTTGCACCTTGAGGATTTGATTGTTAGTGAGCGCATGAGAGGCAAAGGATTAGGGACTTTGCTGTTGGATGAAGTTGTAAGGTATGGACAAGATTTAGGGGTAAAACGTATAAGTTGGGAAGTATTGGACTGGAATGAACCAGCTATAAAATTTTACGAGGAGAAAGGAGCAGATGTTAAACGAGATTGGGATGTTGTTCATTTAAATGAAAAAGGTATAAAATCTTATTTATCAAAAATATAATATGCGCATATTTAAATTTGGAGGAGCATCAGTAAAAGATGCTGAAGGTGTAAGGAATTTATTAAGTGTCTTGAATGAGACAGGTCATTCAAAAACGTTAATTGTCATATCAGCAATGGGAAAAACAACCAATGCTATTGAACAGGTTATTGATAATTATTTTAATAATAAAGCAGCCTTAAGGAGTTCCATTCAGGATGTTAGAAAATTCCATAATGCTATTTTACTGGATTTATTTGAAAATGAAAATCACAATATCTTTAAAGCAATATCAACATTATTTGATGAATTAACGGCATTTTTTGATCGTAATAAATCGCCAGATTACAACTATGTTTATGATCAAACCATAGGATTTGGTGAATTGGTTTCAACAACAATTGTAAGTGCTTATTTAAATGAAATGGGTTTAAAAAATGCTTGGATAGATGTAAGAGAGTTTATTAAAACAGATAATTATTACCGTAGAGCCAACGTTGATTGGGAAAAGACACAAAGCCTCATATCAAAAAACTTTAAGCAAAATAATTTAAACATCACTCAAGGATTTTTAGGAAGTGATTCCAATAACTTTACCACTACGTTAGGTAGAGAAGGAAGTGATTATACAGCAGCTATTTTTGCGTACTGTTTAAATGCAGACAGCGTTACTATTTGGAAAGATGTGCCAGGCGTTTTAAACGCTGATCCACGGTATTTTGAGAATGCCCAATTACTTCATAAAATATCCTATCGTGAAGCGATAGAATTAGCTTTTTATGGCGCATCTGTTATTCACCCAAAAACATTACAACCGTTGCAGCGAAAGGAGATTCCGTTGTATGTAAAGTCATTTCTGAACCCTAAAAATCCGGGAACAGCTGTTGCTAAAGGCCAAGGATTAGAACCTGAAATCCCATGTTTTATACTTAAAAAAGATCAAGTGTTAATCTCACTGTCTTCATTAGACTTTTCTTATATCGTGGAAGAAAACATCAGTGAAATTTTTAACCTGTTGCATCTGTATAAAATGAAAGTTGATGTCATTCAAAATTCAGCGATAAGTTTTTCAGTTTGTTTTGATAATGGTTACAAGAATTTAGAAAAGTTATTACAACATTTAAAGGCAAAGTTTAAGGTAACTTGTTATGAAAACGTGTCTTTATATACCATTAGGCATTATGATAATGCAGCTATAGACCAATTAGAGAAAGGTAAAATTGTATTACTAAAGCAGTTAACACAAGAAACAATGCAAATGGTTACTAAATAAACAAAATAACTACATTTGTAAATATGACAAATCAACCAAAAAAAGGACTAGTAACTGCAAAAGAAGTTGCAACTGCCATACAGTTAGATAAATATGGCTTTGTAGGAACATTTGTTGGTTGGATTTTAATGAAAGTTTTAAAAATTTCTACGCTTAATGCTATTTATAATCGTAACAAGCATTTAACAGAACTTGAATTTCTAGATGCCATTTTAGATGAATTCCAAATAAAATTTGAAATACCCGAAGAAGACTTAAAGCGTTTACCAAAGGATGGTGCTTATATTACGGTGTCTAATCATCCATTAGGAGGCATAGATGGGATTTTACTTCTAAAATTAATGCTAGAACAACGTAAGGACTTTAAAATCATTGCCAATTTTTTATTGCATAGAATTGAACCGCTTAAGCCTTACATTATGCCTGTTAATCCTTTTGAAGACAGAAAGGATATTAAATCTAGTATTTCAGGTTTCAAAAATGCCATTATGCATTTAAGAAATGGGCACCCATTAGGTGTTTTTCCAGCAGGTGAAGTTTCTACTTATAAAGACGGGAAATTAGTTGTGGATAGACCATGGGAAGAGGCAGCCATGAAATTGGTTCATAAAGCTGAAGTGCCTGTTGTTCCTATTTATTTTCATGCAAAAAACAGTAAGTTGTTTTATAAGTTATCTAAAATAAGTGACACTTTCAGAACAGCAAAATTACCATCTGAACTATTAACTCAAAAACGCCGAATCATCAAAGTCAGGATAGGTAGGCCAATTTCGGTTAATGATCAAAAGGAGCACGCTACGTTAGAGGAGTTTTCTGAATTTTTAAGAAAGAAAACGTATATGCTTTCTAATTCATTTGATGAAAAAGATAAGTTGTTAGGTAACTTTCCTTCAACTTTAAAACTTCCAAAACCACCGAAACGTATTGTTGGTCAAGTTGATAAAGAATTAATGTTCAAGGAAGTTGAAGCGTTAAGAGCCAATGACTTTAGATTATTACAAAGTAAAAATTACGAGGTGTTTTTGGCACCTGCAAAAGAAATACCAAACATCTTACAAGAGATAGGGCGACTCCGAGAGATTACGTTTAGAGAGGTGGGAGAGGGCACCAATGAAGCTATAGATTTAGATGCTTTTGATACGTATTATTACCACATGTTTCTTTGGGATGAAGATAATAATTTGATTGCTGGAGCCTATAGAATGGGCTTGGGTTCTGAAATATTTTCACGATATGGAATTGATGGTTTTTACCTTCAGGATTTATTCCGATTTGAACCAGAATTGTATAAAATGATGAGTCAATCTATTGAAATGGGTCGCGCATTTATCATTAAAGATTATCAACAAAAACCTATGCCTTTATTTTTACTTTGGAAGGGCATTGTACATACAACATTACGTCACCCAGAACACAAGTACTTGATTGGAGGTGTGAGTATTAGCAATCAATTTTCAAACTTCTCAAAATCATTAATGATTGAGTTCATGATGTCTCATTATTATGACCCATATGTGGCACAATATGTACATCCAAAAAAAGCTTTTAAAGTGAAGCTCAAAGATGCTGATAAAGATTTTGTTTTTGATGAAGCTGAAGCCGATTTGAATAAGTTTGATAAAATTATTGATGAGGTAGAACCAGGAGCATTAAGATTACCTGTTTTACTCAAAAAATATATCAAACAAAACGCTAAACTAGTGGCTTTTAATGTGGACCCCTTGTTCAATAATTCGGTTGATGGTTTGATGTATATTAAAATAGCAGATCTTCCAGAAAGTACTGTAAAACCAGTCATGGAAGAATTTCAAGCCGAATTAGAGCGAAAAATCTCTGAACAAAATGAGGATTAGTTTTAGGTTTTTTTTAATTCTTTTTTGTGTCTCTAATCAATATGCTCAAGAAATTTCTGGAGTAGTCATTGATAGTCATTCTCAACAACCAATTGAAGGTGCTTCTATTTATTTTGATAATACTACAATTGGTACCACCTCAAACGCTCAAGGGGAATTCTCTTTAAGCTATAAAACTTCAATAAACACGGCTTTGGTTGTTTCTTTTTTAGGATATGAAAAGCAACAAATAAAAGACTATAAATCCGGAAAACCCTTAAAAATTAGTTTAAAAGAGGAAGTGAGCACTTTAAATGAAGTTTTATTATATGCTAAGGATAAGGTGCCAAGAAGTGATAAGTTAGATTTATTTAGAAATTTTTTTATTGGAACGTCTAAAAATGCTAAATCTTGTGACATATTAAATGAGAACGATCTTGTTTTTAAGTTAAACAGAGCGGATAGCACGTTGATAGCATATTCAGATAAGCCTATTATAATTAGAAATAAAAAGTTAGAGTATTTAATAAATTATGATTTACAGGAATTCAAAATAAAGTGTGATATTTTTGAAATGCACGAAAAAGAAAGATTGTATCCACATGCGTTTTATTATTCTGGAACAGCATTTTTTAAAGATGAAAAAGAAAGCACTCGAAGTAAAATTTTGAACAGAAGAGACGATGCTTATAAAGGATCAGTCTTGCATTTTATGAGAGCACTATTAGTAGATAGTTTAAGGACTGAAGGATATAAATTGTACTATAATAATGAAGAAGTGAAGCCAATGAACTTTATCAGCATGTATCCAACTGAAAATCCGACAATAAAAAAAGTAAGATTTTTCAAACCTATGTATATCGGTTATAGTTCAGGGAAGAAAGGCGAAAACACGATTTCTTCTGTAGAACCTACCGACACTTATTTTTATTTAAATAATTATGGAAATTATTTTCCAATAAATGCTCTATCATTTTCTGGCTTTATGGGATATATGAGAATGGGAGATGCCTTGCCTCTTGACTACATCCCTCTTGAATGATTTTTATTTAAAAGCACTATCAACTGGCTCCCAGAGTTCTATTTTATTACCATCATTATCCATAATGTAACCAAATTTTCCATAGTCATACTCTTGAATATCTCCAATAACTGTAACACCTTCTTCTTTTAAAGTGCCTAATAATTCCTTTAAATTTTCGACACGGTAATTAAACATGAAATCTTTTTTAGAAGGCTCATAATATTTTGTGTCTTCAGGAAATGGGCTCCATTGTGTTGAGCAATCGTTACCATCTTTATCTTGCCACCAAAATGTACAGCCATAATCATCGGTATTAAAACCTAGATGTTTTTTATACCAATTTTTTGTAGCATTTGGGTCTTTAGTTTTAAAAAATAACCCACCAATTCCAGTTACGCGTTTTTTCATTTTTTATTTCTTTTTTAAAGCTGTTTCATAAATGTCTATCCATTCGTCACAAGTCATTTTTCTAGTCAATTCACCAATGAGTTCAAAAGGAATTTCTTCTATTTTTTTAAAACGAATACAGCTTTTACCCATATCCAGTTTACGTTTACAGTGCTTTGGGTATTCATTTACAAACCAATCATGCAATTCTTTTTTGGCATAAATACCACTATGGTATAAGTTTACCGAGTTTTTTTGAGAAGCAAAGCTCATAAATGGTAATGGTGTTTTTGGGTCACAATGGTAACCATCTGGATACACTGAATGTGGCACATAATAACCAATCATTTTGTATTGCATACCTTCTTCAAATCCTTTTGGCAGATTGTCTTTTATAGTTTTACGTAATGTTTTTAAGGCTTCCTGACGGTCTTCAGGTACTTGACTTATGTAATCTTCAGGAGAAGTAGCTTCATATTGCATAATATTAGTTTTTACGTTGTAAAATTAATCCAGAAATTAAAGATATAACAAATCCTAGGATTACAACAGAGGCAAACATCATGATAGCCATAAAAGTTGGGCTTCCATAATCTTCCATTTGTTGTTTGAGCTCTGCACTTTTAATCTTTAATTCTTCAGGAGATAAAGTGGTTTCCATTTTTTTTATAGAATAATCTAGATATTCATTAGCAAAATCAGGGTTAATTTGCGTTGTATAGATGTAATCAAATAGCGCAACACCAACAGCAGAAAACAAAGCTATCAGCATGCCGATTTTAATAGCTTTTCCTAAAGAAACTTTCCCTTCATTAACCTTGTCACGATAATGTTTTATGCCAAAATAAACAAATAATAGAGATAGTATCATTGATGTATAACCAATCAGTTCACCATAATCAAAATCGACTCCCATACCAAACAAGAAAGGTAATCCGAATAAGATAAAGCCACTTAATAATGCGTAAAGTCCGTACTTAATAACTGTGTTTTTCATAATATTTTAAGTTAGTTTTATTAAATGTGTTGATCTACTAAAATGGTGTTTCCATCTGGATCTGAAATTACAAAACTTCCAGGACCAGAAGTGTTTTCTTTTACTTCGGTGTGAAATGAGATATCTTGTTTTTTTAAATGCGCTTGAATATCACGAACATTTGTAAAGCTTTCAAGCGTGTTTGCATTCTCATCCCAACCTGGATTAAAGGTTAAAATGTTATTTTCAAACATGCCTTGAAATAAGCCTATTAAAGCATTGCCATTTTTCATAATGAGATAATTCTTGTCCATGTCTCCAGCAAAAACTTGAAAACCTAATTTCTCATAAAACAATTTTGAAGCTGATAAGTCTTTTACACTTAAGCTCATAGAAAAAGCTCCTAATTTCATAATTAAAGTTATTTAATGTTGTTTGTCAAAAGTAGCATAACAGTAGAAAAAAAGGCTCATACTAAAGTACCAAATGACTCATACTTTAGTCCTAAAAGTAAAGAAATTAAATAATTTGAAGTTGTTTGGCAATTTTTACAGCTTCCGTTCGTCGTTTGGCATTCAATTTTACCAATAGATTAGACACATGTGTTTTTATGGTACTTTCAGACACAAATAATTTTTCACCAATCTCTTTGTTCGATAAGCCTTCAGATATAAATTTTAAAACCTCATACTCTCTATTAGTTATATCTAGTTGCTGAATTTTGGAAGTGTCTATTTCATTGGATTCCAACTGCTCTTTTGGCAAGCTTTTTTTGTGAATATAAACACCAACAAAAAAGAATATAACAGCTACAATTGCAATTGTGCTTTCAATATTCATATCTCCAGAAACAACAGAAAATTTACTTAATTGAAATAATACAAGTAGTGCTAAAATGAGTAAGCCAAAAACAAGAATTGTTTTTTTCATGTTAGAAAGTTAGCAAAATTTGGCTTTAATTTTATCGACTATTGTCTGTGCTAGCTTTTCTTTACTTTCTGCAGTCCATCCTGCAACGTGAGGCGAGAGGATTACATTATTTGCTTCGATTAAAAATCGAAATGCTAATGGCATGTCTTCATCACTTTTTTTAAATAAATTTTCAAAGGATGCTTTTTCATATTCTAAAACATCTAAACCAGCACCAAGAATTTTACCTGATTGTAAAGCTTTTGCCAAATCATTTGTTACCACACTTTTCCCACGAGCTGTATTGATAAACCAAAACGGTTTTGCAAAGGCATTGATAAATGCCTTATTAATCATGTTCAGTGTTAAGGCTGTTTGTGGTGTGTGTAAACTAACTACATCAACACGTTCTTGAAATTCTTTTAAAGTAACTTGTTTAGCATATTCATCACCAACGCCATCTTTTATATCATAACAAATAACATCAATATCAAACCCACGAAGCTTTTTTGCAAAGGCTTTTCCCATATTGCCATATCCAATAATACCTACTATTTTCCCATCTAATTCTACACCACGATTGTCTTCACGAAGCCATTTTCCTTCGCGCACTTCTTTATCGGCTTTGTTGAGCTTATTAAAAAGTGACAGTAACATACCTAATGCATGTTCGCCAACAGCATTTCGATTGCCTTTAGGTGCTGAAATAAGATAAACACCTTTTTCTTCTGCATAGTCACAATCAATATTTTCTAATCCTGCACCAACACGTCCTATAAACTTGAGATTTTTAGCAGCATTCAAAAATTGTTTATCAATAGTAAATCGACTACGAATAACGATACCATCGTATTCATGAATTTTTGATTCAACTTCTTCTTTTGATGACGAATAATCTTCATGATTAGTGAAGCCTAAATCATTAAGTTGATTGATTAATAATGGATGATTCGTGTCGAGGTGGAGGATTTTCATAATAACGTCCAATTTTTGAAAGATAAAAGCATAATTTCATGAAGTATTAATCCGTAACATATTTTTTAGATAGTTTTCTGATTTTTGATATTTTATCTAATGCAATTTCCGAATAGATTTCACCACTAGATCTATTCTCTTTATAAAACCTTAAATAATTAACGATTGGCTTTTTCTTAAATAACGCTTTCGAATCATTCGGAATAGCATATTCACGCCATTTATAATCTGAAAATTCTTTTTGAATTATTGGTTCCCAATCCTTTTTAAAAGATTCTTCAACATCCTTATGAGCTACATAAACATTATTTACGCTTTCGTCATAATAACTTATTAATTCTAATTGCAACTCTGTATCTGAAATAATATCGATACCTTTTGATTTTAAAACTTCAAAGGCACTAGATTGCGATTTAAAACGTTCAAAAGAAATTATTTTGCCCAACCAATTATTTAAACTGTCGCTATATTTTCCTGAATTAACTTGTTGTAATAATCGATTTGTTAATTGGTTAGATTCTCTCGATTTATTTAATTCAATTGATAGATTAATAGAGTCGTTTTTTAAATTTTCATTGATGAGTGTTAAGATTTTTCTTTCGTAGGCTCTATTTTTTCTTTCATCATTCCAGTTATTAATCTGCAAAGCAATCAAAATTCCAATCACTACAAGTAATATTTCACCAATAGCATATTTAAAGTATTTACCAATTTTATTTTGGTTTATTAAAGAATGACGTATATGTCTAAAAAATTTTATCATTCTAATTTTCTAATTCTTTCTCAACAAGAATAGTCAATTCATTAACGGTTTTTAAAATAGTATTTAGGCTTCTTGATGCATTTATATCCGCGAAATGTTTTGAGTTAAATGCTAAATGTTGCTTAGCTAATTGCTCTGGTAATTTGTTCTTAAAATCTAATGCTTTAGCAAGAGAATCTTGATTTGTTAATTTACGTTCAATAGATAAGACGTTCATAAGATATGTTTCATTAACCGAACTTAAATATATACCATAATTAGCATCATTATATTTATAGTAAAGTCCTTGTAGAGTTTCAAGAGTTACTAAAAGTGTTTGAATTTCATTAGGTAAAAGCTTTATATCTCCTGTAGATTTTAATACGTCAATTGTCTTTGTATTGAATGATGTTTGATCATAAATTGAAGGAAGTTTTTTCATATTACTATAAATAGTATCCAATGGTATATTTGAAGATTCGTAGATAACGTCATAAGCGTTATAAGCTTTTATAGCACTGCTCAACTTATCAATTTGAGAGTTTATTCCTTTAGCGTCTAATTCTAATTCTTCCAATAATTGTTTGCAATATTGCGTTTTTGAAATTTGTGCTATTCTATTATCATTCCAATTATTAATCTGAAGCGCAATCAAGATTCCTATAACCACGAGTGTAATTTCACCAATGGCGTATTTAAAGTATTTCCCAGTTTTATTTTCATTCATAAGGTTATATCGTACTATTCGAAAGAATTTAAACATTATTATATTTTTGGGTAATACGTTTGAGTTTTCTCGTGTTTAACTTGACCAGTATGTGCGGTACTTAATTTTTCAAAAAGAAGTACATGTACTTCCTCATCGTTTTTGGTCATGGGATAATGTTCAACACCTTTTGGAACAACTATTAATTCGCCTTCATTAACGGTTTCAGTTCTGTCTCGGAATTGCATGTAAAGGGTTCCTTTTATAACTTGAAATAGCTCATCTTCATTGTCGTGTTTATGCCAAACAAATTCACCTTTTAATTTGGCTAAAATAACCTGCATATCATCTACTACTGCTATCTGATGTGGATGCCAGTTTTTCGAAAATTTCGAAAATTTATCTTGAATATTTATAGCTTTCATAGTATAAAGGTACAAAAGCGATCGGTATTTAGAACCCAATAATCAATCCTGCTAAAACAAAAAATAAATAAATACCTAAAATATCATTACTAGTTGTAATAAATGGACCTGTCGCTATTGCTGGGTCAATTCCGCGTTTATCTAGAATAATAGGAACGAATGTCCCAACAAGTGCTGCCACAACAATAACAGACATCATTGAAACTGCTATAGCAATGCTTTCAGTTGTGTCTTGACCAATTATAAACCCAAAGAGTATAACCAGTAAAGCTAAAGCAAAGCCGTTAATAAGACTTAAGCCAACTTCCTTTAGTAAACGCTTCAGTAGACTACCTTTTACATTGTCATTTGCTAAACCTTGAACAATAATAGCACTCGATTGTACACCAACATTTCCAGCCATAGCAGCTATTAAAGGTGTGTAAAAAAACAAGGAAGGGACAGTAGACATGATATGCTCATAGTCTTTCATAATAAACACACTTCCTAAACCACCAAACAGACCTAAAATAAGCCAAGGTAGTCGCGCTTTGGTGAGTTCAAGAATACTATCATCTGCTTCAACATCTTGAGAGATACCTGCTGCTAACTGGTAATCCTTATCAGCTTCTTCACGAATGACATCAACAATATCATCAATAGTAATACGTCCAACAAGCGTGTTGTTTTTATCTAAAACAGGAATGGCTTCCAAATCGTATTTTTGCATGATTTTGGCAACGTCCTCCACATCTTCATCAACATAAACATAGTCAACATTGGAGTTAGATATTTCAGCAATTTTTTGGTCGCTTTTTGCAGTAATGAGATCTTTTAATGATAATCTTCCAATAAGTTTGTCTTCTTTATCAACCACGTAAATGGAATGCACACGTGTAACATCTTTGGCTTGGCCACGAATGCGACGCATACAACCAGCAACAGTCCAGGTTTCATAGACTTTTACCAATTCTTTAGCCATGAGGCCACCAGCCGTATCTTCATCATAAGCTAAAAGCTCTTCAATTTCGGCTTTGTGTTCAGCATCTTCAATATTTGAAATAACTTCTTCCTGACGTTCTTCGGGAAGTTCCGAAATCATGTCCGCCGCATCATCGGTATCTAGCTCTTCAATTTCTTCAGCAATCTCTTTGGCTGAAAGATTTTTTAAAACCTTTTCTCTAATGTCCTCATCTAATTCCATTAAGACATCCGAAGTGGTTTCGGAATCTAATAGCTTAATAACATAAACTGCTTCCTCTTGATTGAGTTCATCAAGAATTTCGGCAATATCAGCGTAATGGAACTCTTTAAAAAGGGTTTTTAACTCTTTATCGTCTTGTTGTTCGATAAGGGTTTCAACCTTTTCAATGAGTTCATCAGTCAATTGAAATTGTATGTTTTCGTTTTCTTCTACCAAAGGATTTAATCGTTTTCAATAAGCAATGTGAGCTCTATAAACTCTAAAACACTTAATTGTTCTGGTCTTTTGTCAAATATAACATTTGCTTTTAAATTATCAGATAAATTGAGTGTTTTTAAACTATTGCGAAGCGTCTTGCGTCGCTGCTGAAAACCGGTTTTTACAACTTTGAAGAATAGTTTTTCGTCACAAGGTAATGTGTAGTTGTCTTTACGTTTGAGCAGCAACACACCAGAATCTACTTTTGGAGGTGGATTAAACACTGAAGGAGGAACTGTAAATAGATAGTTGGCATTGTAAAAAGCTTGAGTTAAAACAGATAGAATACCATAAGCTTTACTGCCCTCTTTTGAGCATATACGCATAGCAACTTCCTTTTGAAACATACCTGAAAACTCGGGAACTTGCTGACGTATTTCTAATAGTTTAAATACAATTTGCGACGAAATGTTGTAAGGGAAATTTCCGATGATTGCAAAAGGTTCATCGTTAAATATATCTTTTAAATTATATTTTAAAAAGTCTTGTTCAATGATCCTATCAGCAAGATTAAGATAGTTAGCCTTTAAATAATCAACTGATTCAGTATCGATTTCAATAACGTGAGTTGTAATGTCTTTTTCAAGCAAATATTTGGTGAGCACACCCATTCCTGGGCCAATCTCCAATACGTGATTGTAATTTTTATAAGACAAAGTATCTGCTATTTTGCGAGCAATATTTTCGTCTTTTAAAAAGTGCTGACCTAAATGTTTTTTTGCTTTTACTGACATGTTTATTCCTTAAAATTTACGGTGTATTCGTCAATTATTTCCAATTCAGTTCTAAAGGCTAACATTTTATCAGCAAACTTTTTTGAGCTTTCATTTCTTAAAGCTTCTGCATCATTATTATAATAATCGTCTAGTGCTTGGCGTGACAAAGCTCTAAATTGAATAGAATAAGTTACACCGCCTTGTTCTTCTTCAACTAAAACCTTTGTTAATCGCGCTTCTTTAAATTTACCCGTAGCAAGTACTTGCGGTATATGTTCAGATTTCATCCATTCTAACCATTCGTTGTGAACACTATCATCAATATTTATGGTAACGTTATAAATAATCATAATCTCATTTTTTGGAAATAATAACAAGACAAAGTACAAGAGTTATATGCCATAATCAAAGTATTTTATCTCTTTTTTATAACAAGAATTTAATTTAAGCGAATATGTGATGCATTGAAAAGTATGATCTTTTTATTAATTTATAGCATCGCCACGAAGCATACGGTATTTTTTTCGTGCTTCAACAAAGTAAATACTGTCCTCATAATTAAACAGAACTTGTTCATAATATTCTTTGGCTTTTTCAGGCTGCTGTAGTTGTTTTTCGTAAAGTTCTGCCAAGGCAAAGTACGCATCATCAGCCAAAAGATCTTCTTTGTAATTAGTAATGATATTTAAATAATTGGCTTCAGCCTTTTCAAATTCTTTTTTCTCTTCAAAAAGTTTCGCCTGCTTGTACAATGCTTGATCTTCAATGGTTTTTCCTTTATGTTCTATTAAAACTTTGTCTAGAATAGTAATGGCTTCATCAGTTCTGTTTTGAAAAGCTAACAAATCGGCTTTGGCATAAAGCTTTAAAGCTGTCTGGGTTGAATCTTCAAACTTGTTATCAGTAATTAAAAGCATAAGGTCTAGTGCGTCGTTGGCTATTAATTGAGAAGTTGATGATTTTAAAACTTTAAGTTGTGATTCAGCCCAATTAAAATCACCTTTAAAATAACTAGTTCGCGCCACCTTAAATCGCGCTTCTTGTGAAATGGTACTGTTCTTTAAATTTCGTTGAATTTGAGAGTAATAAATTAATGCTTCATTAAATTTTTCTTCAAAAACCAATATGTCTGCAAGTTCTAGTTTTACTTTACCTTCTTGTAAGTCTGTTAAAGGTAAATCCAAACATTTCTTTAGTAATTTAGATGCATTTGCAGTCTCATGTTTGTAGAATGCCAAAAAATGAGCGTATGAAATTTGTAGAGACAATGTTCTTAAAGATCTTCCATAGGTTTCAAAAAGTTCTTGGTAACTTTTATCAATGGTATTGGTATCCTCATTGGTTTCAACTTCAATCTGAAGTAAATTATTATAAGCTTCAATTTGGATTTCTGGGTCTTGTGCTGTTTCAGTGATATAAGTAAAAATTGTTTTTGCAATCTCATATTCCTGATCATTTTCAGCAATAAAGGCGAGTTCATTTATTCGGTCTAAACTTTCAGGCTTTCTGTTGAAAATAGCCTTTTCTTGTGTGAAAGCTTTTTTATAGTCCTTTTGTTGTATAAAAAGCCAGCTTAACAACTCATTCCATAGCAGGTCTGGTTTTTGTTGAATTTTTTTGAGTAATATTTTTTTCAGAATGAGATTGTTCTCATTTTCACTATCCTCCGATATAAATTGATTAAAAGCTTGTTTGATTCTATTAACATAGGTGTCATTAAACTCCATGAAATTTAAGTAGCTTTCAAACATTTTTTCAATATTACCTTGTTCACCGTAAATTCTGGCTAGTTGTGAATTGAAATTTAAATCAGCCTTGAGTTCCATAGCTTTTTCGTAGGTAGTGACCGCACGTTCTAATAGTGAACGGTCTTCAAAATATTTGCCAACAGAGAAAGCGTAATTTGGGTTAGTATCTACAAATGAAATGGCTTTGTCATAATTGACATTTGCTTGTTCTAAATTATTTTTTAATTGAAAATTATACCCTAATTCAACATATAAAGCAGGATAGGTAATTCTTGAAATTTGTTTCTGTAACAAACTTTCTGCCTCATCATACTGTTCAAGCTGTTGGTGTGATTTAATAAGAGCAATAAAATAAGTGTTGTTGTTTGGAGTTTTATTGTATAAGGCTTGATACGTTGCCAATGCTTTTTCAAACTCACCGTTTTTAAAATATTCTTTAGCTAGCAAATCTTCTTGTGAAAACAGGCTAGTAGTTATAAAGAAACTTATTATAAACAGCAATCTCATACACGTACTTTTTGTAAATATAACAAAAGTGAACTCTAGTTATTGTGAATGTTTTTATAAAAAAAATGCCTGAAGGTTTTTCAGGCATTTACCAACCAAAATAAATGTGCTATTAATCATTGTTAGTTTGTAACATGATTCAATTACTCGATTGGGGCAATTTTTATATCGTGATGTTATTTAGAAGCTATGGTAGCGATAACTATTGAGTTGTTTTCTTGAGATATATCAATATCTGAAAATAAAACTTTACTCGCTATGAATGCTAAAGCCAATAGTAGAAAAATGCGTTTAAGATTTTTCATGATAAGTAGGTTTTTTAGTTTTGGGACTGTAAACATCGAAATTATTTTTTGAAAAACAAAAAAAAATCGTTAAACAGCATGTGATTTTTGCTTTTTAACGATTTTTATGTTCTTAAACTGCTAAAATAGACAGAAAAAGACTACAAATTAATCAATAATTGAAAATCCAGTGTAAGGAATTAATACATCTGGTATTTTAATGCCTTTTTCGGTTTGGTAATTTTCCAAAATTCCAGCCAATACTCTTGGTAATGCTAAAGAACTTCCATTGAGAGTATGAGCCAATTCTTTTTTCCCTTCATTATTTTTGAAACGTAACTTTAATCTATTCGCTTGAAACGTTTCAAAATTTGAAACAGATGATATTTCTAACCAACGATCTTGAGCTGTAGAAAACACCTCAAAGTCGTAAGTTAACGCAGAAGCAAATGTTACATCACCACCGCAAAGCTTTAAGATTCTATATGGTAATTTAAGCTCGTTTAGAATGGTTTTTACATGCTCAATCATACCATTAAAAGCATTATAAGAATTATCTGGATGCTCAACTCTTATTATTTCAACTTTATCGAATTGGTGTAAACGGTTTAAACCACGAACATGTGCGCCATAGCTACCAGCTTCACGACGAAAACATGGTGTATAGCCAGTAATAGTAACTGGTAATTCGCTTTGATCTAAAATGACATCTCTAAAGATATTTGTACCTGGTACTTCTGCGGTTGGAATTAAATATAAATTATCTTCAGTTACATGATACATTTGGCCTTCTTTATCAGGTAATTGACCAGTACCAAAACCAGATGCTTCGTTTACCAAATGAGGTAATTGATATTCAGTATAGCCTGCTTCGGTGTTTTTGTCTAAAAAGTAAGCTATTAAAGCACGTTGTAAACGCGCGCCTTTATTTTTATAAACGGGGAATCCTGCACCAGCTATTTTGTTTCCCAATTCAAAATCAATGATATCGTATTTTTTTGCCAATTCCCAATGAGGTAATGCGTTATCATGCAGTTTTGGGATAGCTCCTTCTTTAAAAATTTCTTCATTGTCTTCGTCTGAAGTTCCATTAGGAACAGACTCATGTGGGATATTAGGAATCTTATATAGAAGCTCATTTAGGGCATTGGAGGTTGTAGCTAATTGTTCAGATAAACTTTTAGAAGACTCTTTTAAATCGGTAGTTTTAGTTTTTAGAGCATTGGCTTTATCAACGTCACCACTCTTAAAAAGCATTCCTATCTCTTTGGAAAGGCTATTTGATTCAGCAAGGGTATTGTCTAATTCTGTTTGGATAGCTCTCCGTTCTTCATCTAATTGAATTGCTTCGTCAACCATTTGCGTAGCATCCAAATTTCTTTTAGCTAAACGCTCAACAACCAAATCCCTGTGCTCTCTAATAAAAGATACTTGTAACATATACTTAAAAAATTAAGGCACAAATTTAAGGAATTGCCTAGAGATTTAATCTAGTTTTGAGGGTAAAATCCAAGAGCTGTGTTTGAAAGTGTCCCAATCTATCGCAGCTAAATCTACTTCCTTATCAATTAATGGTGAAAATGGACGTCCATTAACGCTTATTTTGCAGTCAACAAATACCGAAATATCTTGTCCTTTTGACGCATATTCTTTTTTTAAACGTTGAGAAAATTGCCAAATAAAATCTGGTTTGGTACTAGCTGGACGTTGTTGTTTTTTAGTCAGATAATCATTTAAATTAACTGTTGTGGTTTTATTAGTTTTGTTATCTACAACATAATAGGTTGCGTAACCATATTTTGATCGTAACATCATGCGCCATGACATACGATGCGCTTCTTCAGTCCACAAAACATTATCTTCTATAACATGATGACGAAGGGGAAGAAAAATTTGAATAACAAAATAAACTGAAAACACACTTAATAGAATGTTTCTGTTGCTTGGAATGCTTATTTCGGAGCCTTCGTAATAAGGCTTTCTCTTTAAAAAAAGTCTATTGATAGTTTTTGAATCAAAAAAGAACAACGTAAATGCTAACGATAGGTAGGGAAAAATACCGACTTGAAAAACGATGGAATTAAATAAATGGAAAAAAATTGAAGCAAAAAAGGCAGCTTTTCGAGTTGGTTTGTATAACAGTAATGGAATAATTAAGCCATCATACAATATACCACCATATGCCAAAAAATAATGAACCCAATGTTGCTGTAATAGATCGCCTACAATGTAATAATGTTGTTTGCCTTTCATCAATATCTCCATAACAGTTAAATCCAACCAGTCAGGATAAATCTTGGCAACAGATCCGTAGGTATAAACAATAAACATTTGTAAAATAATAATCACTCTGCACCAATTGGGCATGGAAATCATTTTTAAATTAGGGTTGTTTTTTACGTCAATCGAAGCATATTTATGTGCAGGTAAAATCGCCATTATAGCACTTAAAAGTATAAGTAGATAATAATGGTTGTTGTAAGAAGATTTTTGCATCAAATAGGTTATGAGCCACATGATGGTAAACATAATTGTGCTAAAACGGTACTTATACCCCAACATTATAAAGAGTCCAAAAATTCCCATCAATATATAGTATGCATACATACCATAACCAGGTAATGGTTGTAACCATTCAAAACCTATAAATGTAAACGTAAATTCAGGGTCTATTAAGGTTCGTTTTACCCAACCAGTAAAAATGGCACCAACAGATTCCAAAAAGCATAAAAGACCAAAAATTATTCTAAAAACAATTAGAGGACTATTATCAATTTGTTTGAAAAGAAAACTGTTAATGTTCATTGGATTTAAGGTAGCTTTCGGCTGTCTTTTTGTCGATGATTAACTGATTTTTTAATTGATCTATGGAATCAAATTTTCGCTCATCACGTATTCTGTGTAATAAATCTACTTGAATTTCTTCATTGTAAATGGACTTATTAAAGTTGAAAAAATGTATTTCAATAGATTGTGCGTTGTTTTTTTCAATGGTAGGATTTGTCCCAATATTCATCATACCATACAAAACCTCATTTTTGTAGTAACCTTTTACAACGTAAACACCTTGTTTTGGAATAAGTTTGTAGTCTTCTTCTATTTTTAAATTCGCGGTAGGGAATGTTATTTGCTTACCAAGCCCTTTGCCTTCAATCACTTTTCCTGTGAGCATATAAGGATAACCCAAAAATAAATTTGCTGTTTTTATGTCACCATTTATCAATGCCTTTCGAATTTTAGTTGAACTAACAGAAACGTCGTTTACATCTTGAGCAGAAATTTCCTCAACATCAAAATGATAATTTTTCCCAAAGTTTCTTAAATCATCAATATTTGCTGAACGGTTTCTACCAAAATGGTGGTCATATCCAATAATGACTTTTTGAGTGTTTAATTGTTCTACTAGTAATTGTTTTACAAATTCTTCTGCCGTTAATCTTGAAAACTCAGGTGTAAATTTTTCAACTATAAAATGATCCAGCCCCAAATTTTCTAATATTGCTTGTTTTTCCTTCAGTGTATTTAACAATTTTATATTCGCATCTTTTTGCAAAACCATTCTTGGATGCGGAAAAAAAGTAAGAATAACAGATTCTAAATCATTGTTTTTAGCTGTTTCTATGAGCCTTTTTACTATTTTCTTATGTCCAACATGTACACCATCAAAGGTGCCAATGGTAACAACAGTTTTGGTTTTGAAAGAATTTTTTAGGGAATGATTAATTTTCAAAGTGAAACGTATTTATACAAAAATAAAAAAGAGGATTGATACATTTGTTCAATCCTCTTTTTTTATTTAGAAATTCAGTTATACTACTCCTTAATAAAAGGTAAGGTAATTTCTGAATCGCTTTTAATTATTTTAACAAAATACATGCCGTTGCTTAATTCAGAAGAATTAATGCTTAAATCAGCATTTGATGATATTTGTTTTGACGTAACTGTTTGTCCCAACATGTTATAAATGCTGTAGGAGTCTGGTAAATCATTATTACTAACAGATATGTTCAACACGTTTCTAGTTGGGTTAGGGTAAATACTTATAGTATTGACCAATGAAAACTCATCAACACTTAAAGACGCCACGTTTATTGAAACATCTTCTGAAGAGGTAAATTCGCCACCACTATAAATAACAGTGTCATCATCTGTCCTTAATTCATAGGATCCAATGCCCCATTCACAACAAATACCATCTCCAAAATCATCATTAATCGTAAATGTATAGCAGCCAGTATTACTCAAGGTGAAAACCTCATTAACCGGAGTTGAGTCGTCGTCAGTGTAAGGGCCACCTGAATATAATACATTATTACTTTCATCTTTAAATTCCCACGTAGTTTCAGAACCATAATCATCTGGAATCAAATTAAATCTTATTTCAGCAGTGCCATATGATGCAGATGAAGAGAAATCTTTAGAGTCAACATTATTACAGGCTCTACCATCAGCACCACCATTACTATTTGTAACTGATACATTAAGCGTTTGATTTCCGCCACTTGCAGTAATTGTAGGTAGTGAAACGACATCGTATTCACCGTAACCTAATGAACCAGACCAATTGTAATTCATAGCGTTATTACCATCAACATCATAGCTTATAGTAGCTGATGTTAAAGTAGCCGTACCCCAGTTTTCAATTTTTATATTAGCATTTATGTCAGCTGTGCAGGGAACATTAGATAAACATTCAATACTTACTTGAGCGTCATTAGCAACTGGAGGTAATGGATCAGCACCGTCAGAAGTTGCCAATGTAGAACGATTAGCAAATGTTGCCAGTACGCCCTGAACTCTATCTTTTTGACCTTGTGTAAATGTATTCATACAAGCATCATCAGTATAATCCATATAATTTTCAATCATGTCAATGGTGCTACAAGAAACATGACCAGTTGGGCATCCAAAATTTGGAGAATCTACAGCAGGTGTATCAGCTACTTGGTCTCCACCGTTACATCCACCTTGGAAAGTGTGTAATAAACCTAGATAATGACCAACTTCATGAGTCATGGTGCGACCTTTATCATATGGTGGGCTTAATTGAAAGCTTCCGTCGTCATAGTCTGAACTTCCGAAAAAAGTATGGCCTGCACTTACGCCATCTGTATTGGCTGGGCCTCCAGGGAATTGAGCAAAACCTAAAATACCACCTAAATCGCCAACATATTTAGAAGACCACATGTTCATATACTTGCTAGCATCCCAAAATGTCTGTGTTTTCCAAAAATTAACATCATCGCTATTTGTGCCATCTTGACAAATATTAACACGGTTAATACCATTAGTTGGGCAACCATCGGGTGTACGCTGTGCCATAACAAATTCAACTTCAACATCTACTCCACCAGCAGTACTTTCACCTGGTGTTCCCATCATCATTCGAAAGTCTTCATTCATAACCGTTACTTGTGAAATAACTTGGGCATCTGAAATATTAGCTCCTGTACCAAGAGGTTCACCGTTGTGAAGTACATGGACAACTAATGGAATCTCAATCACAACTCTTCTTTGAGGTGAATTACTTAATTCTTGAATTTTTGAATCTAATCTTTGTTTAAAAGTTTCACTACCCATCATATTTGGGTAATTCTCAAGCAATGCTGCATTATATTGGTCAGTGAAGCATTTTGTGGATTCTTGAGAGGTTTTTTGTTGAGCAATTAAAAAACTAGGCATACAGAAAAATATGAATAGTAATTTAAGCAATGTAGTTTTTTTCATAATGTAATTAATTAAGTTTCAAGGAAAATTGAGCGCCTAAATTACAAAAGAAAAAGAGTTTTTTAAGTTAGATTTCAGATTTTTTGATAAAATCCTTTAATTATATTGAATATTTTTAAGTTTTTGGCAAAAAAATTATTGAATAAAAAAATATATCCTCATTTTTGTTCAGTATCACCTTAAGAATTAACTTAATACATTTAATTAAATGCAAAAAATTACTACTCGTTATGCAATATGCAAAAGACAACTTTTATTCTTTGGCATTTTTATTCTAGTTACCCAAATTACAATTGCTCAAAAGGAAATGCCTCAAAGAGCCATTGAGATAAATTTGGAGGCAGATGAACTAATTGAAACTGAAATTAGAAAATCTGGCCGCTATAATGTTACAACAGGTTTACCAGTGGCATTATATGGTCTTAATTTTGAAGTGCCACAAGGTTCGCCTGAATCTATGGCTATGTATTATTTGCAACAGGAATCAAAAAAACTTGGTATTCCTACCAATGAGATTTCTAATTTACGTCACCATGCCACAAGAACCACTGATGTAGGTTCTGTAGTTAGATACCGACAATATTTTGGTAATTACCCAGTAAATAATAATGAAGTTACTATTACAATTTCCCCTGAAAACAAAGTGGTTTATGTGATGAATAGTTACCAAAACCATGTGAATTTAAGAAATATCCATCCAAGTATATCTGAAAATGATGCTTTTACAATTGCAAATAGTTATCTAAATGTACACAGTAGTATTAGTTTTAGAGATAGCCATTTGGTTGTTTATAAAAATTCGAAAATCACAAAATTAGCTCATGAAGTTGTTATTTCAGCAACTGAACCACTAGGAGAGTGGCATGTTTTTATTGATGCTTCGACTGGTGAAATTTTTAAGGTAGTTGATAAAAACTGTTATTACACTGAACACGATAAAAACTGTTCAGAAAATTGTGAGCATAACGAAAACAGAAATTACAGAAGACGAGTTAATGGCACAGGAATGGTGTTTGACCCAGACCCATTAACATCTAACACGGTTGCTTATGGAGGTCAGTATGTCGATGGAAATGATGCTACAAACGCATCTTTAGATGCCGCTCGTTTTAGTGTAACCTTGAATGATATTACTCAAAATGGAAGTACTTATTCATTGGTAGGACCTCGTGCTGAAATTATTGACTTTGATACGCCTAACACAGGTTTATTTACACAAAATTCACCTGATTTTATTTTTAATAGACAAGATCAAGGTTTTGAACCAGTAAACACTTATTATCATATTGATTATATGATGAATTATATAAATAATACTTTAGGTTGTGATGTTATGCCATATCAATATTCAGGAGGTGTTCAGTATGATCCTCATGGTGCTGGTGGAGCGGACAATTCCTATTACACTGGAGGAGCTGGAAGACTTTCTTTTGGAGAAGGTTGTGTAGATGATGCTGAAGATTCTGACGTTATTCATCATGAATTGGGTCATGGTTTGCATGATTGGGTAACCAGCGGCGGATTATCTCAAGTAGATGGATTAAGTGAGGGCTGTGGAGATTATGTAGCGCAGTCCTATAATAGAGGAATTAGTATTGCGAATGGTTATTGGTCTGATACGGATCCAGCATGGAATTATGTCTTTAACTGGGATGGACACAACCCATGTTGGCCTGGTCGCACAACCGATTATGGGGCTACTTATCCAGGAGGTCTCACAGGTTCCATTCACGCCAACGGTCAAATTTGGGCTACTTGTTTAATGGGTGTTTGGGATCAAATTGGCCAACAACAGATGGATAAAATTTTCTATGAAGGTTTAGGAATGACCAATGGTGGTTCAAGCCAAAATGATGCTGCCAATGCTGTTTACCAAGCAGCTGTTAATCTTAATTATGATGTAAGTGAGTTAGATATTATATACAGTAGCTTATCAGATTGTGGTTACACTATTGCTTTGTTGCATGGACCACCAGTTGCTGGTATAGGAGCAGATAATACTGTAATTTGTTTGGATTCCCAAAACACAGTTATGTTTACAGATTTAACGCAACCAGCAGGTACATCATGGACTTGGACATTTGAAGGTGGTTCTCCGGCTGTTTCTAATGACCAAAACCCAACAGTAACTTATAACGCGATTGGTACTTTTGATGTGACATTAGAAGTAACAAATTCTGAAGGGACAGATACTCTATTAATTGAAGATTATATAACAGTAGTTTCAGGAGATGGTTGTCCTAATTGTACTACAACCACCAACGATACACCTGTTGCCATTTCTCCAACAGGTGCGGGATTAGAATATAATTCTATTATTAACATACCTGATAGTGGTGAAGTAATTGATGTAAATGTTACAAATATAACAGGTTTACATACCTGGGTTAGTGATTTAACTTTCACCTTAATTAGTCCTTCAGGCACTGAAGTAGAATTGGTAGGTGATATCTGTGACGATTTAGATAACTTTAATTTTGGATTTGATGATGCTGTAACGCCTAGTGCAATACCTTGTCCTCCAATCAACGGTGCAACTTTTGTCCCTACAGAGTCTTTATCTGCTTTTAATGGAGAAGATGCTCAAGGAGATTGGACATTAAATATCGTTGATGCATTTAATCAGGATGGTGGACAATTAAGTGAATGGACATTAGAAGTTTGTACCATACCTTCATTATCAATAGATGATAATAGTTTTGAAGAATTTGCTATTTTCCCTAATCCTAATAATGGATCTTTTACAATTAAATTGAATTCGCGTTCAAATAGTAATATTATTGTTGAAGTCTATGATATAAGAGGTCGTTCGGTTTATAATAAGTTATTTAACAATAACGCAAACTTTAATAAGGTTATTGATTTAAATAATGCTCAATCAGGAGTATATCTTGTAAAAGTGAACGACGGTGACAAACAAACTATTAAAAAGATTTTAGTAGAGTAATTTTTAGCAATCAATCTAAAATAAAAAAGGAAATCATATGGTTTCCTTTTTTATTTTCCGTTAAATGTATTCATAGTGATATTTACTCCTGCTGTTCCAAAAGATTTTATAAGTTCAACAGATTTTTCTAGGCGTTCTGGTAGTTTGGATTTTTCGTCGTCATTCCATTCACCTAAAACATAATCTACTTGTCGGCCCTTACTAAACTCATCACTAATTCCAAACCGGAATCGGTTGTATTTTGTAGTCTGTAGTTTATCTTGAATATCTTTCAAACCATTGTGACCACCATCACTACCTTTAGTTTTTAATCGTATGCTACCAAAAGGTAGGTTTAAATCATCAGTAATAATCAGTAGGTTTTCCAAAGGAATTTTTTCTTTGGTAAGCCAATATAAAACAGCTTTGCCACTCAAATTCATATAGGTGCTTGGTTTCAAAAGAATAAAAGTTCTTCCTTTAAATTTGTACGTAGTAATATCGCCTAATTTTTGAGCTTCAAACTTTAAATCTTCTTTTTCAGCCAGAAAATCCAATATCTTAAATCCGATATTGTGTCTGGTATGAGCGTATTTTTCTCCAATATTACCTAATCCTACAATTAAAAACTTTTTCATAACATCATTTTCTTGATCAAATTGATCAGCTTCTTTTCTTTTCAATAAATTATAAATGAAACGAAACATAAATAGAATTTATGTAAAAATAAAAAAGCACTCTGAATAATCAGAATGCTTTTTATGATTTCATGTAATTGAAATTTATTCTTGAGCTTCAGAAGCTTCTGCAGGTGCTTCTGCTCCTTCAGCTGTAGCTTCAGTTCCTTCTGCTCCTTCTTCAAGTTCTTCATCTTCATCTTCAACTTCAAGAACCATAGCAGCTCTTGCACGTTTAATTTGACAAACTACTGTGTTTTCAGAGTGCATGATTTTATAAAGATCATTTTCTAATGCCGTTACATATAATTTGTTTCCAAGCTTTAAAGGCGTAATATCTACCTCAATAAAATCTGGTAAATTTTTAGGTAAAGCTTTAACACGTAATCTACGAGAGTTTTTACGTAAAACACCACCTGCTTTTACACCTTTAGAGTTACCAACAAAGTGTACAGGAACTTCCATAGTAATAGGTTTTCCTTCGTGTAGTTGGTAGAAATCTATATGTAGAATTCTATCTGTTACAGGATGAAATTGAATATCCTGCATGATGGCATTGTAGCTTTCGCCATTATCCATAGTAATCACAACTGTATGCGCGTTAGGCGTATAAACCAGTTTTGAAAATGCGATTTCATCAGCAGAGAAATGCACTGGCTTATCACCTCCGTATAAAACGCAAGGTACCTGTCCAGCATTACGTAAGGCTTTTGTTGACTTTTTGCCCACGCTTTCTCTTTGAGATCCGTTGATTGTAATTGACTTCATTTTTATTTATATTAATTATTAAATTACATTATAAATTTCGAACTAATTGACTTGTTGTAATGCACATTCTGCATAACTTCGGCAAAAAGTTCGGCACAGCTTAATACGCGTATTTTGCTGCTTTCTTGTTTTAAGGGAATAGAATCTGTGACAATTAATTCCTCTAATTTTGAGTTTTCTAAACGTTCATAAGCATTGCCGGATAAAATTGGATGCGTACAAATTGCTCTTACACTTAACGCACCACGTTCCATCATTAAATCAGCTGCTTTGGTTAAGGTGCCTGCCGTATCAACCATATCATCAGCTAAAACAACATTCTTACCAGTAACATCGCCAATTAATTCCATATGCGAAATAACATTGGCTTTGGCTCTTTGCTTATAACAAATGACTACATCACTTTCTAAAGCCTTAGAATATGCATAAGCTCTTTTGGATCCACCCATGTCTGGTGAAGCAATTGTTAAGTTATCTAAATTCAAACTTCTTAAGTAAGGTAAGAAGATAGTTGATGCAAATAAGTGATCAACTGGTTTTTCAAAAAATCCTTGAATTTGATCAGCATGTAAATCCATAGTAATTATACGAGTAGCTCCTGCGGCTTCAAGCATTTTAGCAACAAGTTTAGCTGCAATTGGAACTCTTGGCTTATCTTTTCTATCTTGTCTAGCCCAACCAAAATAGGGTAATACAGCAGTGATGTGTCTCGCAGATGCACGTTTTGCAGCATCAATCATCAATAACATTTCCATCAGATTTTCAGGTCCAGGATGTGTAGAGCCAATAATAAATACGCGAGCACCACGAATAGATTCTTCATATGATGGTTGAAATTCGCCATCACTGTAAGTTGAAGTAATAACATTACCCATACTAATACCAAAAGCGTTAGCAATTTTCTCGGCTAATACTTTGCTTTGAGAGCATGTAAAAATCTTGGCTTCAGTTGCTATATCAGGCATTGTTAATTAGTTGTTTAATAACGAATTAAATCGGTTTTGTTAAACGAGGTGCAAATTTAGGAATTTATTTCAACTGCAAAAGCATAAAAGCTACTATTTTTAATTGCTTATACTATTTTATTTTATAATTTTGCAGTCCTAAATGCTCAAGTGGCGGAATTGGTAGACGCGCTGGATTCAAAATCCAGTTCTTTCGGGAGTGTGGGTTCGATTCCCACCTTGAGTACAAAAGGCTTTACTTATTGGGTAAAGCCTTTTTTTATTTAAAACAGTTTAGCAATCCCTATCCCAATATTGAGTCCATCATATGCGTCTATAACGATGTCGTAATCAAGGGATATGAGAACTTCTAGGTTGTGTTTAGTAATCTCTATTCCATATTCAGCGCCAATTCTTGCCACTCCAAAACTTTCGTTTTTATCAAATTCTAATCCACCACCAAGCTCAACACCAAAACCATCAAATATTTTATAGGTTCCAACTATTAGTGAAGTAATAGGTGTATTTCGTTCAAGGATTTCATCGCCTGAAGTCTTTTCAACCACAAAATTTTCAATTATAATGTCGTTATGTAAGCCTAAAGCCCATTTGTCGTTGAACATATAATTATAATTTATAGCCCAAGAAGGTTCTGATTCTGTTTTTCTTTCGCCGTTTTCAAAACCTTGAAAAATAGTGGTGTGGCCTAATAGAATTGAAATGGAATGATGATGAATTTCATCTGAATTTTCTTGTGCAAAGCCAAAGAAACCTATTAGCATAAAGAATAATACAAGAAATTTTTTAGCACTATTAATCATAAGATAATGATGATTAAAATTAGTGAACAAGATATCCATAACATACAAAATTCACAAACTTTTCGTTTTAAATTGTATATTTGAACGCACCCTTAAAACTACATAAACAATGCTTGAAGATTTTTGGTTTAATGTTGAATATGGCATTAATCATGTACTTGATATAAATGCTTATGATCATGTGTTATTTCTTATTGTATTAACCGTTCCATATTTATTTAAAGACTGGAAACGCGTATTACTATTAGTGTCATTATTTACCTTGGGACATACATTGTCTTTAGTCTTGGCTGCCTATAACGTGGTTAGTGTCAATGGCCAATTGGTTGAGTTTTTAATACCTATTACCATTATGGTAGTAGCACTTTTTAATGTGTTTACTGCTGGTAAAGGGGCTCAAAAAGAGCGAGTTGGTGTCTTATTTTTTTCAACTTTATTTTTTGGTTTAGTGCATGGTTTAGGTTTTGCCCGAGAATTTCAAATTTTGGTTGGCAGAGCAGATAATAAACTAGTAACCCTATTGGAGTTTGCATTAGGTATTGAAATAGCCCAAGTGATTATAGTATTTATTGTTCTTTTTTTAGGATATATCATGCAAACAGTCTTTCGTTTTTCGAAACGCGATTGGATTATGGTGATTTCAGCTATAGTTGTTGGTCTAGTTATCCCTATGATTTTAGGCAGTGATTTTCTGTCTTAATAAGAGTCTTCATAACCTAAAGTTTTCATAAAACTTCAATCTTCGGGTTGTAATTAAAATACGAACCCATTATATTCGTTATAAGCATTCAAATGTATGAAAGAACAGAAACAGCTTAAATACGATAAAGCGTATTTAAGAATGGCAAAAGAATGGGGGAAACTCTCTTATTGTAAACGAAAGCAAGTTGGCGCGATAATTGTAAAAGATAGAATGATAATATCTGATGGGTATAATGGAACACCAACAGGTTTTGAAAACTATTGTGAAGATGACGAGGGTTATACCAAATGGTATGTATTGCATGCAGAAGCGAATGCAATTTTAAAAGTTGCTGCTTCCACACAATCATCAAGAGGAGCTACTTTATATATAACACTATCACCTTGTAAGGAGTGTAGCAAGCTTATTCATCAGGCTGGTATTATTAGAGTTGTTTACAGTGAAGCTTACAAGGATGATTCTGGATTACGGTTTTTAAAAAAGGCAGGAATAGATTTAAAATTAATTGAAGATTTACAGTCGTCATGAAAATTCAAAAAAAATATCTTCCATTGTTATTAGGTATCGGCATCGCTGCTGGTATCTTTATTGGTGGAAAATTGAATTTTTCTGACAATTCTGATAGACTGTTTTCTTCCAATAGTAAAAAAGACAAACTAAACAGACTAATAGATTTTATTGACTATGAGTATGTTGATGATGTTAATACAGATAGTATTGTTGATGTAACTGTTAATGGTATTCTAGAAAATCTAGATCCACATTCTGTTTATATTCCCAAGGAAGATATGCAGCGCGTATCTGAAAACATGAAAGGCGATTTTGTAGGTATTGGTATTAGCTTTTATACTTATAAAGACACCATAACTGTTATTCGATCTATTGAAGGTAGTCCTAGTGACAAAGCAGGAATAAAAGGCGGAGATCGTATTATAACGGCTAATGGAGACTCTATTTTTGGAAAGGATTTGAGCAATTCTGAAATTGTAAATAAATTAAAAGGTCCAATAAACTCAAAAGTTGAGTTAGGAGTTGTCAGAAAAGGTGAGCCTAAAGTCCTAAAGTTTAATGTGAAACGAGATAATATCCCAATTCAGAGTGTTGATGCCGCTTATATGTTGACCGAAACATTAGGGTATATTAAGATAAATAGATTTGCTGAATCTACGTATAAAGAATTTTCTAAAGAACTTAAAAAGCTAAAAAAACAAGGTGTTCAAGACCTAGCAATTGATTTGAGAGGAAATCCTGGCGGTTTTCTAGGGATAGCCGAGCAAATAGTTGATGAATTTTTAGAAGATGACAAATTAATACTCTTCACAAAAAATAAGCGTGGTAATATTGAGAAAAGCTACGCTACTAAAAAAGGTGATTTTGAAAATGCTAAAGTCTATGTAATGATTGATGAAAATTCAGCTTCAGCTAGTGAAATAGTTGCAGGAGCATTGCAAGATAATGACAAAGGGACAATAGTGGGTCGCCGCTCTTATGGCAAAGGATTGGTACAGCGCGAGATGGAGTTGGGAGATGGTAGTGCTGTTCGATTAACCGTTTCAAGGTATTATACACCAACTGGCAGATCTATTCAACGTTCCTATGAAAATGGGAATAAGGATTATTATGATGATTATTTTGAGAGATTAAATAGAGGTGAGTTTCTTGATCCCGAAAAAATAGAAGTCGCAGACTCTTTAAAATTCACGACACCAAAAGGGAAAGTAGTATATGGTGGAGGTGGTATTATACCTGATATTTTCGTGCCATTGGATTTAAGTATGCAGAATGAAACGTTAACGTTTTTAAGACGTAGGGGTTTTATAAGTAATTTTGTTTTTGAGGAATTAGAAAAAGACAGGAGCTTTTACAAGAATATTTCTCGCGATGAATTCATTGAATTTTACAATGTAAGTGATGATATGGTTATGGCTTTTCAAGATTATTTGAATGCCAAAACAAAAGCTAATATCACGTTTGTAGCCTACAATGAAGAGGTGAAACAATATATAAAAGCTACGTTAGCTTCTCAATTATTTGGTAATGGTGCCTTTGAAGAAGTCATCAATCAAAATGATATTATGATTGATGAGGTCATTAAATTAGACCAAGAAAACTAAATTATAGTTTATCATGAACTTTGGTGTGCTCACCATTATTCCAAAGAGTTAAAATATCGGTCGCTACATGAGACCCACTACCACAAGCTATGGCAAACTGACTGCGCCATCCTGCCAACGTGCCTGCGACATATAATCCTTTTCTAACTAAATGGTCTGTATTTTCTAACCAAATTCTATTTTTTTCAGCTTTTGCTCGTGGATGCGGTTTTATGTAGGATTCCAACCCGTGAATATTAAATAAATTGGTATATCCTACAGCAATTACTGCAATTTTGGTTTGGTAAATAGCTTTGTTGGTTGTAATGATGAAATAATCATTTTTAGACATAACAGCTGTGACTTTTTCATTGTCAATCTGTTCAATACGTGGATACAGTTCAGCTAATTGGTTTTTGCCATTTTCCAATATGGATTTGCCAGTAGTCCCAGGATTTAAACCTAAAACATTATTAAAAAGAGCGGATTGTAAATGTGACGCTTTTTGGTGCGTAATAATACCTGTAATTTTGTCTTTAGTAAAATCCTTTTGACCTGCAGACCCAAGGACTAGTGCACACGATAGACCTGCGGCACCACCACCAATTATAAGTGCATCATAAATCATTTTCTACTTTTAGATTTCGCTTCAATCTTTTTTGAAACCATCAATATTTGAAGCAATATAATGGCGCATAATGCTGCAAAAATGGTTATTAGTGCAATTAAACTGTCGCCTTCAAACGGATTGTTCAAATCAACCATCATCGTGTTGTAAATAATAAGTGCAACAGCAATAATTGATAGTATAGCAGAAATTAGTTTCATAGTTATGCAATTAGTTCTTTAAAGTTATGAGCAAAAAGTTTAACGGCTATTGCCAGTAATATCACACCAAAGATTTTTCTGATAATATTGATACCGTTCTGTCCTATGAGTCTTTCAATGCGTGCTGATGTTTTAAGAACAATATAAATGATTACAACATTCAATATAACGGCAACAATAATATTTTCAACACGAAACTCTGCACGTAAAGATAATAAAGTTGTTAAACTTCCAGGCCCAGCAATTAGTGGAAATGCTAATGGGAATACCGATGCGGTCATTGCAGAGCTTTCATCTTCCTTATAAAGCGTTATTCCTAGAATCATTTCCAAAGCAATAAAGAATAAGATAAAAGCACCAGCTACAGCAAAACTGTTAACACCAATCCCTATAAGTGAGAGAATGTTCTTTCCAACAAATAAAAACAATATCAAAATAATACCTGCAATAATCGAAGCTTTTTCACTTTGAATATGCCCAGCTTTTTTGCGTAAATCTATAATAATTGGAATATTTCCTATAATATCAATAACAGCGAAAAGCACCATGAACGCTGTGAAAATCTCTTTTATATCTAGTGCCATTACGGGAGTTTTTAAATTTTCGGCAAAAGTAGTCTATTATCTCTGATATTCAATAGCAATTAAATATAAACTTTAGTTATTTTTGCACCATGTTTCAACTAGGAAAAACCATTATTTCAGAGGATATAATCCAAAAAGATTTTGTTTGTAATCTTTCGGCTTGCAAAGGAGCTTGTTGCATTGATGGTGATGCTGGAGCACCATTGGAAAAAAGCGAGACCAATATCTTGCAAGAGATATATCCTAATGTTAAGCCATTTTTGCGAAAAGAAGGTATAAAAGCCATTGAACAACAAGGGGTTTTTATAACTACAGAAAATGGTGATTTTGAAACACCTTTGATTGATGGAGCAGATTGTGCCTATGTGATTTTTGATGAAAATAAAACCGCTTTATGCGCTATTGAAGAGGCTTATAATCAAGGTGAAATAAAGTGGAAAAAGCCTTTGTCATGCCATCTATACCCAATCCGTATTAAGGAATATTCTGAATTTTCAGCAGTGAATTATGAAAAATGGCAAATCTGTGATGATGCTTGTTCGTTAGGTAAAGAACTCCAAGTGCCTGTCTATAAATTTGTAAAGGATGCGCTCATAAGAAAATTTGGTGAAGATTGGTATGCTGAATTGGAGAAGGTTGCAGCAGATTACAGATGATTTCATGCAATTTTCAAACTAGATTGTTTGATTGGAATACTTAAAACTACCTTTGTGCCAGTTGGTGTTCCAGCCTCAAACAAATCAATAATGTCTAAAGCGTAGTCATCATTAAAGTTTTTAGAGAAATTCTCCAATCGTGCTTTTGTTATCTCAATTCCAACAGACTGCCTTTTTAGTTTTTTTTCATTTTTAATTTTTTGTGAAGCCTTTCTGCCAATACCGTTATCTGTAATTGATATTGTAATATGGCTATGGTTTGCTTTTTTAATATCAATAGTAATTTCTTTATTATCTGATTTAGTTGACAACCCATGCCAAATGGCATTTTCCAAAAAAGGCTGTAAAATAAGAGAAGGCACTTTGACGGTTGATGTATTCACATTGGGATCAATATTTACATGGTAATTTATGCCGTTTGAAAACCTTATGTTTTCAATGTTCATATACAATGCCATGGTTTCTAGTTCACCTTCCAAAGAGATTTCTTTTTCAGTTGAAGCGACCAATATTTTCCTAATGAGTTTAGAGAATTTGTTTAAATAATAAACAGCATTTTCCTTTTCATTGTTTATTATGTAAAGTTTAATGGAGTTAAGAGAATTAAAAATAAAATGGGGATTCATTTGGTTTCGTAACATCTCTTGTTCTAAAGTTACAATACGCTTTTCATTGCGAAGTTGTCTTTGTCTATGTAAAACAAATAGA
Organism: Hanstruepera ponticola; assembly: GCF_012931685.1. Classification (GTDB taxonomy): domain Bacteria; phylum Bacteroidota; class Bacteroidia; order Flavobacteriales; family Flavobacteriaceae; genus Hanstruepera; species Hanstruepera ponticola. Next base: position 407,080 of record NZ_JABANC010000001.1, on the reverse strand, counting down.
ATAATCACAATTAAAAAACCACCCAAAAGGCTTAATAATAAAGTTTTTTTGTTCTGTGCCAATTTGAGTTTTACTATTTCATTCTCACTAGCCAATTCCTTAATTTGGTTGTTCTTTTTTTCGCTTTCATATTTTATTATCAAGTCGTTTACATATTGCAGATTACGTTCACTTGTTAAAGTTTCTTCCAACTTAATATAATCTTTATAATATGATAGCGCTGTACTTACATCACCTGTTTTTTCGTGAAGTTCTGAAAGATAGTTGTACGCTTCAATTTCTGAAGATTTTAAATTATAATTTTTGGCAATTGATAAGGCTTTATTAAGATTTTCCTTTGAAACATCATATTGATTTTTTCTTAATTGTATGAGACTTAAATTAAGATAAGACGTCGCAATGTAATATTGGTCATTTACTTCAATTGCTTTTTCGAGAGCTTGATTTATGATTGGTAAAGCTGTTTGATAATCATCCTGTAAGATGTATATTTTGCCAATACTATTGTAGCATATGACACGTCCAATATCAGAGTCAATTTCATTATTATAGCGCAAAGACAATTGATAGTGTTCGAGGGCTTCATTAAGTAACCCTTTTTTCTCTTTTGCATAACCAATGTTGTGGTTGTTTATGGCTAAACCAAGTTGATTGTTCAATCTGGTTTCAATTTTTAACGATTTGTGGAATTGTTCCAGCGCCAAATCATATTGTTTCAAAGCTAGATAAATGTTGCCCATGCTATTCTGTGAAACCGCAATGCTACGTTCAATCTCTAAAGAAGGAGATGCTTCAGCTTCAGCTAAATCCAATGCGTCCTTATGGTAGTCTAGTGCTGACCTAATGGCATCCATACGCCTATATACAACTCCAAGCATGTTTAAACTCAATACTTCCATTTCGAGGTTTTCAATTTCTCTTGAAATTCTTAAAGCTCTTTCATGCATTGAAATAGCTTCATCATAATGAGATATATTTCTAAAAGAAGTCCCTAGAGCATTTAAAGCATAACATTCACCTTCTAAATAATCTGTTTTAGCACTTTTATGAACTAGATAAGACATTTTTATGGTGTCTTTTTTAGTTGTTAAAAAAACAGAATCTAAAGAGGTTAAGTCTTTAATGTTTAACGCAATAACACTATCTACTCTTTTGTAGAAATCAGCAATTTGTTCTTGAGCATAGATATTACTAGTACAAACAAAAAAAATGATAAAACCAATGAATTTTTTTGATGATAAGATGTGTTTAAAGGAATTCATGTTCTATACTTTGTCTAAAAAATCTGATTTACGTTGTCTGGCAACAGGTATTTTATCGTTTGTTTGCATAACAACATAACCATCATTTTTTATAAACTCCTTAATCTTATTTAAATTAATTATGTATGAATTATGGATTCTAAAAAAATAATTTTCAGGTAAAATGGCATTTACTTCCTTTAATTTTTTGGTGACTACAATTTTTTGTTGATCCTGCATAACGAACGTGCTGTAGTTGCCGTCAGATTCTATGTATATAATGTTGTCAGTTTCTAGAAAAATAAGCTTTCCATCTGTACTAATGGTAATTTTTTTCTGATTGAAGTTTTTATTGAAATTTAAAAGAACCTCTTCAATTTTTGATATGGGTAAGCTATTGGTGTTATGTTTCTTAATCTTTGTTATCGTTTCCTTAAGATCATCTGAATCTATGGGTTTTAATAAGTAATCAATTGCTTCATGCTTCAAGGCTTTCAACGCATATTCGTTATAGGCAGTGGTAATTACTATTGCAAAATCCCTGTTAACCAATTTATCTAAAAACTGAAACCCATCCATTGTTGGCATGTTAATATCAAGGAATAAACAATCCGTTGAGTTGGAATTAAGAAACTGGATAGCATCTTCAGGCTTACTAAAAGTTTTAATAACAGTTATTTCAGAATTAAATTTCTTCAATTCCCATGACAGGCTATCAATAGCTTTTTGTTCATCGTCAACAATTACGGCTCTTATCATAGTTCCAAATATAGGAATATTAAATATTTTAAAAATTAAATTTTACTTTAAGTTTAGATAGGTTTTATTCCAATAAACCACTTATACAGTATTTATTACCAACCATACATTTTGAAGTGTATGGTAAGCTTTTTTGTAAGAAATTAGTGTCGCTATTAAATTATTTAAAGGTTTATACATTTATTAAAGGGTAATTGCTATTAATCTTGAAAAGCTAGACTCGTCTAGCTTTTTTATTTAAATTTCATTAAATTTATTAGTTAGTTAGTTAGAAGAAAAAGCAGTAGAGATACTGCTTTTTTCTTTTGTAAAAGAACTCATTTTTCAAATGGGTTGTATCGCAGTCTAGCCGTATTGTTTCCTTGTTTTAACGTGTAATTTCCTACTTAACAAAAACATTGTAATAAACTGATAATCAAATATATAAAAATGTTTTTTTGTTTTTGATGTGTTTAGTTGTTCTTAAGTTTTTGTTAAAAACTTGTTGACAATGTTTATAACTTAACCTTTCATTTTCGAACACATTTTTCAATCTTTGTTAGTCCCAAATAACACCAAAATATTCATTAAAATTTAATAAAAAAACTAGTAACATGTCTCAGGCAACAGAACCAATTTTACAAGAAAACAAAGATAGATTTGTGATTTTTCCTATTCAACATCATGATATTTGGGAATGGTATAAAAAATCTGAAGCCAGCTTTTGGACCGCTGAAGAAATTGATTTACATCAAGATTTGACAGATTGGTCTTCTAAATTAAATGATGACGAGCGCTATTTTATTAAACATATATTAGCCTTTTTTGCAGCAAGTGATGGTATAGTAAACGAAAATTTAGCCGAGAATTTTGTTAATGAAGTTCAGTATAGTGAAGCTAAATTCTTCTATGGTTTCCAGATCATGATGGAGAACATTCATAGTGAGACGTATTCTTTATTGATTGATACGTACGTAAAAGATGAAAAAGAAAAGAATCAGTTGTTTAATGCTATTGAAAATTTCCCTGCTATCAAAAAGAAGGCAGATTGGGCATTAAAATGGATAGAATCACCAAGTTTTGCAGAGCGTCTTATTGCATTTGCAGCTGTTGAAGGTATTTTCTTTTCTGGAGCATTTTGCTCAATCTTCTGGTTAAAGAAAAGAGGTTTAATGCCAGGATTAACATTCTCAAATGAGTTAATTTCCAGAGATGAAGGTGTTCATTGCGATTTTGCCGTACATCTTCACAACGAACATTTGGTTAATAAAGTTCCTAAAGAGCGTATAAGAGAAATTCTTATTGATGCTTTGGATATTGAGCGTGAGTTTATTACCGAGTCGCTTCCAGCAAGTTTAATTGGGATGAATGCTAAATTAATGTCACAATATTTAGAGTTTGTTACTGATAGATTATTACATGAACTTGGTTGTGAAAAAGAGTATAATACAGGCAATCCATTTGATTTTATGGATATGATTTCGTTGCAAGGGAAAACCAATTTCTTTGAGAAGCGCGTTTCAGAATATCAAAAGGCAGGTGTTTTAAATAAAGAAGAAGAAAAAGATAAATTCAGTTTTGACGCTGATTTTTAGATAATACAAAAAACCCTTAAAATAAGTTAATAGCAATCGTTTGTGTATCCACGCATAAGTCTCTATTTCCTTATTTATAAAACTAGCGTGTTTCAGTAGTATTATTGAAACAAATAAACCAACTAATTAACCCATTTTCTGAAGGTGTATCAGGAAAGACTAAAAAACGTGTAAAAATATGTATGTAGTAAAAAGAGACGGTAGAAAGGAACCAATGATGTTTGACAAAATCACAGCAAGAGTTAGAAAGCTGTGTTATGGATTAAATGAACTTGTGGACCCAGTAAAAGTTGCTATGCGAGTTATTGAAGGCTTGTATGATGGTGTAACCACTAGTGAGCTTGATAATTTAGCTGCTGAAATTGCAGCGACATTAACAACGGCTCATCCAGATTATGCACGTTTGGCAGCGCGTATCTCTGTATCTAATTTACATAAAAACACTAAAAAATCATTTAGTGATGTTATGCATGATCTTTACACGTATGTAAATCCAAGAACAGGGAAAAAAGCACCACTTTTATCAGACGAAGTTTATAAAGTGATAGATGAAAACAAAGAAAAATTGGATTCAACTATTATTTATAATCGTGATTTTGGATATGATTATTTTGGGTTTAAAACGCTAGAAAGATCTTATTTATTAAAGATAAATGGACAAATAGCGGAACGTCCGCAACACATGCTTATGCGTGTTTCAATAGGGATTCATTTAAATGATTTAGATGCTGCCATTGAAACCTATGAGTTAATGTCAAAAAAGTATTTTACACACGCTACACCAACATTATTTAATTCAGGTACACCAAAACCTCAAATGTCATCTTGTTTTCTGTTAACCATGAAAGAAGATAGTATCGACGGTATTTATGATACACTAAAGCAAACAGCAAAAATTTCACAGTCAGCTGGCGGAATAGGTTTGGCTATCCATAATGTTCGGGCTACAGGAAGTTATATTGCAGGAACAAACGGTACATCAAATGGAATTGTTCCAATGTTGAAGGTTTTTAATGATACTGCAAGATATGTTGATCAAGGAGGCGGAAAACGTAAAGGTAGTTTTGCAATTTATATTGAAACATGGCATGCTGATATTTTCGACTTTTTAGATTTAAAGAAAAATCATGGTAAAGAGGAAATGCGAGCACGTGATTTGTTTTATGCAATGTGGATTTCTGACTTATTTATGAAACGTGTTCAAGAAAATGGAGATTGGACATTAATGTGTCCTAATGAGTGTCCTGGACTTGATGAAACACACAGCGAAGCCTTTGAGGAATTATATTTAAAATATGAAGCCGAAGGGAAAGGACGCAAAACCATAAAGGCAAGAGAACTTTGGGAAAAAATATTAGAATCTCAAATTGAAACAGGTACGCCTTATATGCTTTATAAGGATGCAGCCAACCGCAAATCCAACCAACAGAATTTAGGAACTATTCGTTCTTCAAATTTATGTACCGAGATTTTAGAATATACCTCTCCAGATGAAGTAGCCGTTTGCAATTTGGCATCCATTGCATTACCAATGTTTATTAAAAATGACGAATTTGACCATAAGGAGTTGTTCCGTATTACCAAACGCGTTACCAAAAACTTAAACAAGGTTATTGATAGAAACTATTATCCAGTTAAGGAAGCTGAAAATTCAAACTTCCGTCATAGACCAATTGGATTAGGGGTTCAAGGATTGGCAGACACCTTTATTAAACTGCGTATGCCTTTTACAAGTGATGAAGCCAAAGCTTTAAACCAAGAAATTTTTGAAACGCTTTATTTTGCTGCTGTTACAGCTAGTATGGAAGAGGCAAAAGAAGACGGTCCTTATAAAACATACAAGGGTTCACCAATTAGTAAGGGTGAATTTCAGCACAACCTTTGGGGTATTAAAGATGAAGAGTTAAGTGGTCGTTGGAATTGGGATAAATTGCGTAAAGATGTTAAAAAACATGGTGTTCGTAATTCGTTATTAGTAGCGCCAATGCCAACAGCTTCAACCTCACAAATTCTTGGGAATAATGAGTGTTTTGAACCTTACACATCAAATATTTACACACGTCGTGTATTATCTGGTGAGTTTATTGTGGTCAATAAACACTTATTAGAAGATTTGGTTGAACTTGGTTTATGGGATGAAGGCTTAAAGCAAGATATTATGAGAGCCAATGGATCCATACAAGGGATTGATATCATTCCACAAGACATAAAAGAATTATATAAGACCGTTTGGGAATTGAGTATGAAAGATATTATCGACATGTCACGTCATAGAGGATACTTTATTGATCAATCCCAATCCTTAAATTTATTTATGGAAGGTGCTACTATGGCCAAATTAACGTCTATGCATTTTTATGCATGGAAGAGTGGTTTAAAAACAGGTATGTATTACCTGCGTACTAAAAGTGCCGTTGACGCCATTAAGTTTACATTAGATACTAAAAAGAAAGAAGAACCAGTTGCCGAAACCGTTGAGGTCTCGGAAACTATTGTTGCCCAACAAAAGCAAAAGGCAGCAAAAACAGCAGCTAAATTTGCCGAAAAACAAGCTGCTGAAGTAGAGCCTATGACTGCTGAAGAAATGAAAGCATTAATTGCTCAAGCAAAAGAAGCCGAAGGAGATGATTGCTTGATGTGTGGTTCTTAAATCTAATTAAGTGTTAATAACAAAAAAAGCATCTCATTTGAGATGCTTTTTTTTGTGGAAAGTAATAAATGTAGTTTTCTTATTCTTCAGTATCTTCTACTATGGAAGCAGGCTCAACAGAACTATCATGGGAATTATGATATTCTTCAAGCAGATTCATAGTTGCTGTTAGTAAATCTTTTGTCTCCAATAACACGCTAAAATACAATGTCGTGTTTTTAGGACTTGATTCTTCAGTTCTGGTGCGTTCTACTTGCTTTTGAATCTTTTCGTTAACTAGACTAAATATTTCTTTTTTGTTTTTAAGAATATCACCTATTAGCTCAAAAGATCGTGAATCAAAAGCTGCTTTGGTATCAATAAAAAATTGTTCAAGTGATTCATCAACTTGTTTGAGTTCTTTTATCTGATTGAATTTTAATTTTTTGTGATTGTTATTAATATGTTTATGGCTCACTTTAGAAATATACTCTAGTGACTGTGCCATATCTTGTAAGTAGCCTAAAATATTTATATAAAAGTTACTAGCTCCTACACTAGACTCATCTAAATTCTTGATAAAATAGAAGATATTATCTCTTAAATCATCAATTTCATTAGAAAGCTTTTCAACTTGTTTTTTGTTTTTCTTTAGAAGCGGTAAATCTTGTTTAGAAAGGCCATTGATGGCATTTGTATATATTTTATTTCCTCTTTTAACCACGTTGGCAATATTTTGAGCACTTTCATGAATAACGCCTTGTACAGAACTGCTTTCTGCTTTTTGAAGCTTATCTTCAGCTTTAGTTTCTTTTACTTTCTTGTTGTGAGAAATATAATTTCTAACTAATAAAATGGTAGCCAGTAAAAGTAAAACAGGAACCATTACATTTACATTCCAATTCAATAAAAAAGCAATTAAGGCTGCTGAAACAAATGCTATAAAAGCCGTAAAGAACCAACCGCCAATAACATTAAGAACACCAGCTACACGATATACCGCACTTTCAGCTCCCCAAGCTCTATCGGCTAAAGAAGTACCCATGGCAACCATAAAGGTTACATAAGTAGTTGAGAGTGGTAATTTATAAGATGTGGCAACTGAAATTAAAACAGCAGCAACCATAAGGTTTACAGCAGCACGTACCAAATCAAATGCTGGTAATTCATAGGTTTTAGATTTTTTTAAAGCAATTACAGGTGTTTCAAATTGTTTGTCAATTTTAGCTTGCCATGATTCTGGAAGAATATAAGATGACATTTGAGACATCAACATAGCAAATCTTACAAACCCACGAGATAAAAAGTTAGGCTGAAAACGTTCTTTAGTATCGCCTTGGCTTGAAAGGTCTAGAGAAGTTTTTACAACACTTTTAGCTTTAGTAGAAAACCATAATGTCGCAACCATAATCATACCAGCAGCAAATAACAACCAGTTATTGGTTGGTACTTTTTCCGCTAGAACATCCATAGGGAATTGAGTTGCTGGCAAACCTGAAGCTGACCATTGTTCAAATGCATTATAAGCTGCAATAGGAACACCAATAAAGTTTACCAAATCATTACCTGCAAACGCCAATGCTAATGCAAAGGTTCCAACTATAATAATTAGTTTGTAAATATTAGTTTTTAAAACTGAAATAAATACCAATGATAGTAAAGACCAAAAAACCAGACTCACGCCAACAATAGAAAGGACTTGTGTTTCAAGAAAGTCTTTCATGGTTTCGCCTCCTAGTATTTCAAAAGACTGACTGGCATAAGAAGTACCTTTTAACCCTTTCATAAAAATGAAATAAGTTATAGCAGTCAATGCAACGCCTCCAAAAACAGCCCCAACCCAAGCAGCTTTCTTTTCAAAATTATAGGACAAAAGTAATCTGGAAAACCATTGAATTACAGCCCCAACTGTAAATGCAACAATGACAGAGAGGAGTATGCCAAAAATAATTTGAGATGCTTTAGAAGTATTTATATAGTTTATAGCATCACCAAAACTACCATTATCATGCCCTATTTTTATAAAGGCCATACAAACAGCTGCACCTAATAATTCAAAAACAATAGAAACAGTGGTAGAAGTTGGCATACCAACCGTATTAAAGAAATCTAAAAGCAAAATGTCAGTTATCATAACCGCCATAAAGATGATCATGATTTCACTGAACATAAATTCGCCAGGATTAAAAATACCTTTCCGGGCAACTTCCATCATACCGCTAGAGAATATGGCACCAACGGCCACACCAATACTGGCAACAATCATAATAGTTCTAAAGGAAATAGCTTTAGAGCCAATAGCTGAATTTAAAAAATTAACAGCATCATTACTCACCCCAACTACCAAATCAGCAATAGCTAATACCGCTAGGGCAACAATCATTAATAAGTATATATTATCCATATTTTATTTAAAATAATTTGCAAATATCAATAGTGATTTTCACAAAAATGTTATCTAATTGTTATCATTTTGTATTAAAAATGTATATCAAACTGTAAGCGATATAAGTACTGATCGCTCTGGTTCTCAAAATCTATTAAACTAAAGTCTGTTTGAACTTTTAAGCTATGACCAACAATATATTTTGAGATACCAAAAGTATATTGTTGTTCTGGATTTTTCCCCGTAATATTCTCATCCAATGTTACTCCAGAATATCTTCCTGATATCTCCCAGTTATTTTTAAACAAGTAACCGCCTTGTATGTTAATACCCTCACCAATTTGAACAACATCACCAGTTTCGGTTCCATCAGAATTTCTAGCAATAGGATCATCGGCATCCCTAACAGCATATTCTGTCATTAAACTAAAGCCTTTGTATTTAAACATGGAATCTATAAAAAGTGTATTGATATTGGTCTCATGAAATCCCGTATCAGTTACCATCCATGATCCCATATTGCTTCTTGTTTTTACAGCATCATTATTATGATCATAAGTAACACCAATGGCCAATTTTGGTTTCTGCTCTCGCTTCAAATCGGAGCCAAAGTAATCGCCTTTACCTTTAAATTTTCCAAAAGGTAGCAATTCAATACGACCAGTGTATTGATGTCCTCCGAGATTTCCTGTTACAACATTTCTACCTTCACCTTGTGAAAGTGCAAAAATTTCTCTAATTAAAAAATCATTAAAAAGTGTAAAATGATGCCTTAACTGGAATCCAATATCACGATCAATATTAAATCTTGCGTTAAGAATAGATCGGTCAACTTGTTGCATATTGGCTGATGAAATTACTCGTTCTCTATTTCCAGGAAGTTTAGTTTGTCCGACCCAAAGCACAAAATTTTCATAAAAGTTATACTTTATTACAGCATCCATCACATATCTTGGTGTATTACCTGTAAACTGCGATACTCCCGACATGTCTCTGTTAGATAAACCAAGTTCAATTTTGTATTTAAGTTTTGGTGAAACAGCAAAACCATCAAACTTTAAACGAGCTCTACGAATTAAAAAATTGGTTGCCGGATTCTGACCCTCTGCCATCAGGTTACTAGCTAAAAATTGAAATCTAGTTCCAATTTTCATAGTCCAAGAACTGTCTTTGCCTACAAGATTAAAAAGCCCTTTTCCAAATTTTGGAGATTCAATTTCTTGCGAATAAATATTTATTTGAAAGGAGATAAACAGTATAAATACTGGTGCTATTAATTTCATTTTAGAATTTTAGTTTTTGTCACTGCAAATAACCAAATCTAATGTTAAATAAATGTTATGTAAAGGTTATTAATAGCTCATAAAAAAAGGCTGCCTTGGCCAAAGGCAGCCATTAGAATTCATGATAATATAGTCGACAAAAACTAATAGATTATATGAAATTACTATTTGTGTCTTAAGACTTAACAAAGATTAAAAAAGAAAGTCTCCTTAATGTAATGTAAATATTAAGTAATTATTAAACTTTAAACGCTTTAAAAAAAATATTCAATAGTCTTAAAAACAGCTTATTAAAAGCTTAATGTTAAATTAATGTTATGTGAATGTTGTTTTAATATTAACAAAACCCTATATTTGAGATATAATTTTTTAAAAACCCATAATTATGAAGAAAACGGTATTGTTTTTTGCTCTTTTAATAACTGTGGTCTCTTTTGCGCAACAAGAGAGAGAATTAAAGCTTAACGAAGACACGAATTTAATTGATGTGACTTATTATCATGACAATGGAGTTGTAAGCCAAACAGGTTCATATACTTTAGATGGTAAGCTACAAGGTGAGTGGTTCAGCTTTAATACGGCGGGCAAAAAAATTGTTTCTGCGAATTATGATAATGGGCAAAAAGTCGGCAAGTGGTTTTATTGGAATAATGAAACCTTAAAAGAAGTAGATTATAGTAATAATGCAATTGCAAGCGTTAATGAATGGACGAATAAATCCTCGTTAGCACAACGTGATTAAAACTTACCATATTGAAAATAAAAAAAGCACCCAACTAGGGTGCTTTTTTTATTTGCGTTAAAACGACATTTTTATTTACTGATTGGTCCAGTTTGCTCCCCAGGTTGCATAATCAGTAGCGGTTGCGTTACCATCACCAGAAATAAAGTCAGCTTCTGTAAATGTTTCACCTGTATCATTTTTCATCTTTAAAATAACATCAACAAAAGTTGCATCAGTAACCATTAAATCGTCACTTAACACACCTGCTCCTGTTGGATTATCTCCAGCATCACCATCTAAATCAAAGCCTTCTTCGAAACCTTCAATATAGACATTGGTAAAAATACCTTGTGTGCCAGCTCTTAATCTTATAGCTTCATTACCAGTAGCCGAACCATTACCTATAATGGTTAAGTTGTTTACAGTTGGTTTTGAAAAATACCCACCTGCATTACTGAAATCGGTGTTGTAACCATCAGCTTCAATGCCTTTATCATGGCTAGCACCATGCTTAACATAAGCATTAGTAATAGTCCCTGTATAACCTTCTGTCCAGTCAATTGAATCATCTTGAGCGTTAACTACAGACACATAATTAACGTTTACGGTACCTCCAAAAAATTCAACACCATCATCTTTCCCTTCATAAGTTTGAATGTAATTTACAACTGTGCCATTTCCTACTCCATAAAAAGAAATTCCATTGTTTTCAGATTGACCATCCGCTGCACCGCCAGAATACTCAACACGCACATAGTTTAAAATTCCAGAATCATCAGCTTCATTTGTGCCACCATAAGGTAAACTTGCAATTTCAGAAGTTGATGTAGCCGATCCTGTTACGGAGTTTATTGGAGCTCTACCTAATAAGATAAGTCCTCCCCAATCACCAGCTGCTGGATTTGACGCATCAGAAGTAAATACAATTGGACAGTCTGCAGTACCATTTGCAATTATTTTAGCACCTTGAGATATGGCTACATAAACATCTGCACCTGAAGACAAAGCTTCAATAGTCATACAAGCAGGAATTGTTAAGGTAGTTCCAGAAGCCATAATCAAAGAGCCATTAATTTTGTAGGTATTGTTAGCATCTAAAGTTAAGTCTTCAGTGTAAGTTCCAGATAAAAAGATAGTTTGTGGGTCTGTTGTGCCACCACCACCATTGTTGTTGGTAACGCTGTTGTCATTTATGATGATATCTGAAGTATCATCTGATGTACATGAGAAAAGCATTGCTATTGCTGCTAATCCTAAAATTAAATTATTTTTCATTTTTTTTTGAGTTTAATTATTCTTAATGTTATTATTTATAGTTGTGTTAAAATTTATACTTTAGTTGTAGCCCTAAATTCATCCCACGCTTGTAATCTGAAACACCTGTTCCATTTGCTGAATTAACAACAACATCACCTAATGTGGCTTCTCTCACATATTTAATGGTAGGGTTTAATAGGTTTTTGACGCTAAAATTGATTTCGAAATTGTCTTTAATAGTATTTTTCCAAATGAAATCTAAAGTGGGTACACTTTTCTCAACAATGTTTCCTAACTGTCCTGATCCAAGTGCGTCAATTCTATCAGAAAAATAAGAGAATACTAAATTGGCAACAGGTTTATAATTATTGAATGTTGGTGAATAACTAATATCAGCATTTAATAGAAGTGGTGAAGCTCCTTGCAATTTATCCTCATCCTTATCAAAACTTAAATCGAATGTGCCATCAATTTGCTCATATAGATCTTGATTAGTTTCCATATACGTGGCATTAAAACCAACAGATAATGTTGAATTCTCATTCTCATCTTTTAGGATATCTTTTCTTACTTCCACTTCTACGCCATAGACAGTTGCTTTATCACCTGTTCTTACATAGCGTTGTGTTCCTGTTGCATCACCTACTACAACTAAGTTAACAGGATCGTTGATTTCTTTTGTAAAAAGGCCAACTGAAAAGATTTCACTTTTACTGAAAAACCACTCATACTTTAAATCAAAATTTAAGATTTTAGAAACGCCTTTGTCTAATAAATCTGGGTTACCACCAATTCTTGTAGAAATATTTTCATAAACAAATGGTGCCACTTCCTTAAATTCCGGAATTGATATGGTTTGACTTCCAGAAAAACGAACATTTTGCTCATCGTTAAGAGCATATTTAATATTTAAGCTTGGCAGAAAGAAATTGTCATAAAATCCAATTTCATTTTTTCCATTATTCCCTAAATTAATCACATCATAGGCAATACGCTGCTCAACTGATTCTAGACGCACACCAGGTACAAACAGCCATTTTTCTCCAGCTTTTATTTCAGCATTTACGTAACCAGCATAAATATCCAATTTACCGTTATAGGTGTTTTCAGGAAGTCCTGGTCTGTTTGTATTTGGTTGTCCAGGAATATTATTAATAACAGTTATTTCATAAATACCGTTACTATTCTCATTTATATTTAAATTATCAAGATTGAATATATTGTTGAAGTTGTTTACATCTGTTACAGCATAATCGGTATCAACTATTCGATAACCGTAACGAATATTGTCAAAGTCACGTGTCTTACTTCTGCCGTTATAACCTAAATTCAATTTAAGTTTTTCACTTACTTCGTATGCTAAATTTGCAATGCCATTGTATTCTTCATCTTCAATATTTTGGAAATAGCGTTGGTTGTCATAATCAACATTATTGTAAAAAATTGGATTAGTTGTTGGGTCATTATCCAAAGCAAATTGATAGTTTTCTAAACTGACACGTTTTCTATCTGGTTGTTTTGAGAATACATTGTTATAACCAAATCCCCAATCTAATTTTAATTTGCCAGAAGTATGTTCACCCAATAACTGATTGACAAACATTTGTGTTTGATCAAACTGAACGTTCATTTGATAAAAACCTTCGTCAGTACTAGCAATACCATCCCTATTTCTACCTTTTCCATCAACACCAAAATAACCTACAACATCTGAAGAACTGTTAATGTATAATGAATTGTACTTTAAACTGTTCTTGTCATCAATACGATAATTCACATTAGCCATAGCGGTTGTTGTGGTAGCGTATTCATATTCTTCAGCACTATCTATGTAGGCTTTTTTCTCAACTAGCGTATAATCTTGATTTGTTCCTTCTCGATATTCATAACCATTTTCAAATGATGCTGTTGCAAACAAGCTTAAACGTGAGCCATTTTTAAAATCGAAAGATTTACCTCCTGAAGCTCCAAAAGAAACATTAAGTGGTGTCTCAACAGATTCAGGATCAATTCCATGTGAAAGAATTACAGCGAATGGATTATGATTATATCTCGCATAGTCGCCAAAATAGCCAGTGCCTTCACTTTTTACGAAGTCTTTTCCAATGGCATTGGTATTAAAGCCACTCCCAATAAAGGCTTCAAAATAACCATTCCCTTTATAGTTTTTTGAAGTGACATTTACATTACCTGCAGAAAAATCACCATAAAAGTTACTTGAATAAGCCTTACTTATTGATACATTTTCAATAATATCAGAAGAGAATAAATTTAAGTCAATGTTCTTTTTATTGACGTCATTGGAAGGTAAAGCCAGGCCATTCATAGTTGTATTTAGGTATCGATCGCCAAGACCTCTTACATAAACATTACTAGAGCCTTCTTGTTTTGAAACACCAGATATTTTTGCAACTGCGCCAGCTGCATCGCTAACCCCTTTTCTAGATAGTTCTTCAGCGCCAATACTTTGTTTGATTTCAATCGCTTTTTTCTGATCTAATAATAAGGCTACTTCACTTTCACGCTTTGTTGTTGTAGTTATTACTACTTCATCTAGAGAAGCTGCACTTGCAGACATAGCTAAATTTATTTCGGTAACCTTGCCAGCTATTATTGTTGCTTCAACTTCCTGTGATTGGTAACCAACAAAACTAAAAACAATAGTATAAGTACCAGGTTCAATATTTTCTATTGAATACAACCCATCCATATCAGAAGTAGTTCCTTTGGTGGTTCCTTTAATCAATATATTAGCAAACGGTAATGGTTCGTCATTATATTCTGTATCTGTAAGTTTACCTACAAGTGTTCCCGTATTTTGGGAATACGCTAAAAGGGTAGTAAATAATGTTAATGTTAGAAGAAAATATTTCATTTAGTTTTTTGTAAAATTTCTTGCGGCAAAGAAACCTTACTAATGTAAAGTCAAGGTTAATTACAGATTAAACCTAAATCATAAAACTGTTATCTAAACGTTATGCAAATGGATAAAAAAATTGCATTTAGAAAAGATTTCTTAACATTGAAAAAATGTATATTGCAAGTCAATTATTTATCTATGAATTGGGAACAATTACTTTCTCTAAAGCGGTATGGAGATACTAACAAAAGATTAAGAAAAGAACAGGATGAAACGCGGTTAGGTTTTGAAGTAGATTATGATCGCGTGATATTTTCTTCAGAATTTAGAAGTCTTCAAGATAAAACCCAAGTTATTCCATTGTCTAAAACAGACTTTGTACATACGAGATTAACTCACAGTTTAGAGGTTAGTGTAGTTGGGAGAACTTTAGGAAGAAAAGCAGGTAAAAAATTAATAGAGAAATATCCACATTTACAAAATATTCATGGGTATCAACCCAATGATTTTGGAGCTATTGTTGCTGCTGCTGCTTTGGCTCATGATATTGGAAATCCACCTTTTGGACATTCAGGTGAGAAAGCTATTGGTGAATTCTTTAAAACAGGAGACGGACAGGTTTTTAAATCTCAATTAACAGAAAAAGAATATCAAGATTTATGCGATTTTGAAGGAAATGCAAACGGCTTAAAAATTTTAACCGAAAGCAGAGTAGGTAGAGAAGGAGGATTGAGATTGAGTTATGCCACCCTTGGTGCTTTTATGAAATATCCTAAAGAGTCCTTGCCTATAAAACCATCAAATCACATTGCCGACAAAAAATATGGTTTTTTTCAAAGTGAAAAGGAAGCGTTTGTTGATATCGTAAATGAATTAGGATTAATAAAAAGAGGTGCTAATAATGATTTAAGTTTTTCTAGACATCCACTTGCTTTTTTAGTTGAAGCCGCAGATGATATATGCTATACGATTATTGATTTTGAAGATGGTATCAATTTAGGTTTGATTCAAGAAGAATTTGCGTTGGAGTACTTGATAAATCTTGTAAGGGATACTATTCAAACAAAAAAGTACAATCAATTAGAAACAACCAAAGATAGAATAAGCTATTTAAGAGCTTTGGCAATCAATACTCTTATAAATGAAGCTGTTGATGTTTTTATTTCCAATGAAGAGAAAATACTCAATGATAGCTTTAATTATGCACTATTAGATAAAAGTAAATATGAAGCCCAAATTAATGATATCATAAAAATAAGCATCAATAAGATATATCAATCAAAAGAAGTTATAGATAAAGAGATTATGGGCTATCGTGTTATAAATACATTATTGAAAACTTATGTTAGCGCTATAATAAATAAATTTTCAGGAAAACTGTCAAACTATGATAAACTTATACTCAAAGCTCTAGCTAATAAAATATTTGTTAAGGATGAAGACAATCTGTATGATCAATTATTAGCTGTTTGTAATTACGTCGCATCATTATCTGACAGTCGTGCCATATTAGATTATAAAAAAATACGTGGAATTTACATTTAGTAAGAATAATCTTTCCTAAAAACGCAACACATCGAATAAATTTGAATTTTAACGATGTTTATTATAAGTTTAGCTTCTCGAATCTTAAAGATACTGTCATGAAAAAAAATATTCTTGGAGCCATTGTTATTTTCTTTGTAACATTTGCTTGCTTATTGGCATTAAATGAAATATCTAATGATAACGCTCCAGAATTTGAGGCGCAATACTATGTTGAGGATTAGATTTATTATGTTAAACTCTCTAAATAAGTTCTTATTTTTGAAGGGCTTAAGCCAATTTCGTCTTGAAGTTCTTGCACACTAGCATGTTCTATAAAATAATCAGGAATTCCTAAAACCTTAATAATGTTCTTGTAATTATTTTTAGTCGCAAATTCTGAAATAGCAGAACCAAACCCACCAATAACGCAACCATCTTCAACAGTTACTAAAGTTTTATAAGTTTCAAAAATATCATGAAGTAAATTGGTGTCTAAAGGCTTTACAAATCTCATGTCATAATGTGATATATCCATATTTCTTATAGCTTTCTCCACATTGTTAGAAATTGTTCCAATACTTAAAACAGCAATTGTTTTACCTTTTTTTAACTGAACACCTTTACCTATTTTTATTTTTTTTAACGGTAAGTTCCAATTTAATGTGACGCCTCTTCCTCTAGGATATCTTATAGCAAGTGGACCTTTAAAATGACCAAGTTGCGCAGTAAACATAATATTTCGGAGCTCAATTTCATTTCTAGGAGCAAACAGGGTTATGTTAGGGATGCATCTCAAATATGCCATATCAAAAGCGCCATGATGTGTGGCACCGTCTTCTCCAACCAATCCTGATCTATCTAAAAAGAATATTACAGGTAGGTTTTGTAGTGCTACATCATGAATGATTTGATCATATGCACGTTGTAAAAAAGTGGAGTAAATATTACAAAAAGGAATCATTCCTTGTGTGGCCATGCCTGCCGCAAGTGTAACGGCATGCTGTTCGGCTATACCTACATCAAAAGCCCTGTTGGGAAACTCATCAATCATGAGCTTCATAGAACTACCAGTTGGCATAGCTGGCGTAATTCCAATAATAGATTCGTTTGATTTAGCAAGTTCCACTAAAGTAATACCAAAAACATCTTGAAATTTTGGAGGTTGTATCACTTCCGATTTTGGCACAATATCGCCAGTAATGGCGTTGAATTTACCTGGAGCGTGATATGTAACTTGATTTTCTTCGGCTTGTTTTAGTCCTTTACCCTTGGTGGTTGTGACATGTAAAAACTTTGGACCTTTAATAGATTTTAGGCGTTCTAATTCAGAAATAAGTTTGGAGATATTATGACCATCTACTGGTCCCGAGTAATTAAAATTTAAAGCTTCAAAAATGTTATCTTGTTTTTGGTTTCCTGTTTTTACATTGGTTAAATACTCTTTCAAAGCACCAACGCTTGGATCTATTCCTATTGCATTATCATTAAGAATAACAAGAATATTGGTGTTAGTTGCACCAGCGTGATTAAGCCCTTCAAAGGCCATTCCACTGGCTATTGAAGCATCACCAATAACCGCAATATGATGCCTGCTTGAATCTCCTTTTATTTTAGAGGCAATCGCCATTCCCAAAATAGCTGAAATTGAGGTTGAAGAGTGTCCTGTTCCAAAGGTATCAAATTCGCTTTCACTTCTTTTAGGGAAACCACTTATACCATGAATTTGCCTATTTGTATGGAACTTTTCTTTTCTACCTGTTAATATTTTATGCACATAAGCTTGGTGGCCAACATCCCATATCAGTAGATCATCAGGAGTGTTGTAAACGTAATGAATTGCCAAAGTTAATTCTACCACACCTAAACTTGCTCCTAAATGCCCTTCCTTTACAGCTACAATGTCAATGATGAATTTACGTAACTCCTTGGCAAGCGCTTTTAGTTGCTCGTGAGTTAATTTTTTTAAATCATCAGGAGAATTAATGGTATTTAAAAAGCTGTTCATCATTGGTGAGTAATAACGTGTAAAATTATTAAAATAGCGTATAAAACAATTATGAATTTAATTATTTTAAGTTAATGCAATAAAATCACGAACTCTTCCTTATATTTGTGAAATTATCAAATATGAATAACAAAAAATTGAAAAAATGAAGTACAATTACTTTAAGTTTTTGTTTTTTTTAGGAATAGTTTTGTTTGCCCATAAGGGGTTTTCGCAAAATGGCCTAACAGAATCAGAATATGGCTCTAAGATACAAATGTACCTTGACCAAGAAAAAGAAAATTACAATTTATTAAGCAGTGACATTGCTGATTTATCAATTAGTAAAGAATTTTATTCAAAAAAAACGAAGATTACACATGTTTATGTTAATCAACGTTACCAAGGCATTAATATTTTTAACGCCATTTCTAGTGTCGCAATAAAAGACAATTCTGTTTTTTATTATGCCAATAATTTTATCAGTGATATTGCCAGTAGAGTGAATACTGTCAGTCCATTAATCAATGCTCAAGCAGCAATTGAGAGTGTTGTTGCCTCTTTAAGTTTAGGAAGTATTGAAGGATTAGAGGTGTTAGAAGCAGACCAAAATAAATATTTGTTTACTGACGGTAATGTCTCTAAAACAGAAATACCAGTTGAATTGGTTTATTTTAAAACACTCGAAGGTGATTTGGTTTTATCCTGGGATTTAAGCATTCATACAAATGACGGTAAGAATTGGTGGAGCATCAGAGTAAATGCATTAAATGGAGAAATCATAAATCAAACTGATTGGATATTGACATGTAATTTTGGTGATTCTAACCACATTAATCATGGGCACTCCAAACAAAATAGTTCAAAAGATTTTAGTTTGTTCAAGAGTAATTCACTTCTTGTGGATGGGTCTCAATATAATGTTTATGCCATTCCAACCGAAAGCCCTATTCATGGAGGAAGAACATTATTAAGTGAACCAGCTGATGCCAATGCTTCTCCTTTTGGATGGCATGATACAGATGGTAATGTTGGTGCGGAACATACGATTACCAGAGGTAATAATGTATGGGCAATGGAAGATAGAGATGCCAACAATAATGTTGGTTATTCACCTGACGGAACAGCTTCTTTAAATTTTGATTTCCCACTTAATATAGATCAAGCGCCTGCACTTTATGAAGATGTTTCAATCACAAACTTGTTCTATATGAATAATATCATGCATGATGTATGGTATCAATATGGATTTGATGAAGCTAGTGGAAATTTCCAACAAACCAACTATTCAGGACAAGGTTTAGGTAATGATTTTGTCTTTGCTGATGGACAAGATGGTGCTGGATTAAACAATGCGACATTTGGTACACCAGCTGATGGCTCAAACCCAGGAATGACCATGTTTTTATGGTCGGCATCAGGCCCTCCAGGTGATCCACTTTCAATAAATACAGGCTCTTTGGCTGGAGATTACCCTGGTCTTCCTGCTCAATATGGAGGAACGCTGACTTCTACGCCTATAACGGCAGATTTAGCTTTAGTAATAGACAATAATATAGGAGGAATGCAATCTGCTGATCCTAATGATGCTTGTAACACGATTACTAATGTAGCTTCATTAATTGGAAAAATAGCTGTGATTCGTAGAGGTGTTTGTGAGTTTGGTTTTAAAACATTAGCTGCTGAAAATGCTGGAGCTGTTGCTGTAATAATTGTTAATAATGTAGCCGATCCTGAATTTATTTCCATGGGAGGAGGAGCCGTAGGTGCAAATGTATCAATTCCAGCCATTAGTGTCAATCAAGCTGATGGAGAAGCCATTATTGCCGCTTTGGAAAACGGTGAAACTATTAATGCTTCGTTGCAAGATGCAGGTCCATATGAAAGAGATGGTAGTTTAGATAACGGAATTGTTGGTCATGAGTATGGGCATGGAATTTCTAATAGGTTAACTGGTGGAGCCGCTGCTGCTAATTGTCTTACAAATCCTACTCAAATGGGAGAAGGATGGTCAGATTGGTTCTCACTAATGTTAACAATGACAGCTGATGAAGATTTTGATACAGGACGAGGGATTGTAACATATTCAGCTGGTCAATCTATAGACGGAATTGGAATTAGAAATGCCAAATACAGTACCAATTTTGCTGTTAATGGATTTACATACGCTGATACTAACAATACTGCTGCTGTATCGCAACCACACGGTATCGGATTTATTTGGGCTACAGTATTATATGATTTAGCCTACGCTTATGTTCAAAAATATGGTTTTGATGAAGACTATTATAATGGCACAGGCGGAAATAATAGAGTTATGCAAGTAGTGATGGATGGTTTGAAGTTACAACCATGCAGTCCAGGTTTTGTTGATGGTAGAGACGCTATTCTAGCTGCTGACATGGCACTTACTGGAGGCGAAGACCAATGTATGATTTGGGAGGTTTTTGCTGCAAGAGGGTTAGGTCTTAATGCTTCTCAAGGAGCTGCTTTTAGCCGAACTGATCAAGTTGAAGATTTTACACTTCCACCAGATACATTCCCAACTTTAGCTAACTGTACTAGCTTAAGTGTAGATGAATTTAATGAAAATGATTACTTGATTTATCCTAATCCAACAAATAACAATGTATTCATTAAAACAAATAAAAACTTTGGTAAAGTTGTCTTGACATTAACCGATATCAATGGAAGACAGGTTTACTCTAAACAAGTTGATTTGTTTGGAGAAGTTGAAATAAACATGAACTTATTCCAATCAGGAATTTACGTTCTAAATATTAAAGGCGAGTTCATTAACTCCAACAGTAAGATTATTAAAAATTAATCTTTAAAAAATAAAATATTTTAAGGCAACCGTCAATGATGGTTGCCTTTTTTTATTTTTGTAATACTATGGAAGTTTTATTTGACGACAATTATTTTATGAAGAAGGCATTACAGGAAGCCCAAATAGCCTTTGAAAAAGGTGAAATTCCAGTTGGAGCAGTTGTTGTTATTAAGGATAGAATTATTGCTAGAGGACATAATTTAACTGAATTATTAAATGATGTCACAGCTCATGCCGAGATGCAAGCCATCACAGCTGCAGCCAATTTTTTAGGCGGAAAGTATTTACATGATTGTACACTTTATGTTACTTTAGAGCCATGCCAAATGTGTGCTGGTGCATTGTATTGGAGTCAAATTTCTAGGATTGTTTTTGGTGCTCGAGATGAAGAACGTGGATGTATCAAATTGCAAACCAAGCTACACCCTAAAACAAAAATAGAAGGAGGGGTTATGGCAGATGAAGCATCTATACTGTTGAAACGTTTTTTTATTGAGAAACGTAATCTGAACTAATTATTTCTTTTTTCTCTTTCTCGCATTTTATCCAAATTTTCTTTAGTCAGTAAGTAATCTTTAACATCTTTGTTTTTCCATCGATGCCAAGAAAATAATGGGAATACTATAAAAAATAATCCAGCAACACCATATCCTACTAACTTTTCAGAATATTCTAAATCTGCAATAAGCCCTGTAGTAATCGCTCCAACAGATAAAATAAATAACAAAAAAATCAAATACTTCATAATCAGGTTGTATAATTAATGAGTTCACGCCTGTAGGCCGTAAGTAATTTTGATTTGGAAACAAACCCTAAATACTTACCATTTTTAATGACTGGCAAATTCCATACACCCAAATCTTGAAATTTTTGCATGACCTTTTTCATGTTGTCTTTGTCATAATCAATAAAACCAGGTGGTATTTGCATGAAAGTTTCAACTGAAGTTGAACTATATAGTGATTGGTCAAACATAATATTTCTTATATCGTCTAAAAGCAATATACCAACTAACCGTTTTTCCTCATCAACTACTGGAAATAAGTTTCTGTTTGATTTTGAAACACCTCTATGCAGCATGTCACCTAATGACATGTCAGGATGTAATTCAATAAAATTTTGTTCAATAACACTATCTAAAGTCATTATAGTTAATACACTTTGATCTTTATCATGCGTCAGTAATGCACCTTTCTCGGCTAATTCTTTTGTGTAAATCGTATGTTCAATGGTATTTCGAGTAATGATGAATGACATAGAAACCGTTATCATTAATGGTACGAATAACTCATAACCACCTGTAATTTCTGCAATTAAAAATATAGCTGTTAAAGGTGCATGTAAAACACCGGATATAAGTCCAGCCATACCAATGAGTGTGAAATTACTTTCCGATACATGAAAGTTCAGACCTATATTATTGATGATTTTTGCAACAACATTACCAAGCGCACTTCCCATAACCATTGTTGGTATAATAATACCTCCTGAACCACCAGCCGCAAAAGTGGTTGTCATGGCAACAGCCTTGAATATGGTAATGCCTATAAGTAAGGCAATTACCACCCAAATATTATCGAGATACTTATCAAAAGGGGTTTTTCCTAAAGCATGAAGATGATTTCCATCTAATAGATCATTAATAAAACCAAAACCTTCACCGTATAATGGAGGAATAAAGTACAACATGGCTCCTATGGCAAGACCACCAACTATAAGTTTTTGACCATTAGTTTTAAAGCGGTTAAAAAAGGAATAAGTAGCAAAGTAAATTTTGGAAAAATAGATAGATGCAATTCCAGTTCCTATCCCTAATACAATATAAAAAAGTGTGTCTTTTAACGCGAATTTATCAGATACGTTATAATTAAATAAAACACCATCCCCTAGAAAAAAGTAAGAAGTTAATACTGATGAAACAGAAGCGATTAATAATGGTAATAACGAAGCAAATGTAAGATCTAGGCTAAAAACTTCAATGGCAAAAATAATAGCTGCAATTGGCGACTTAAATATAGAGGCAATAGCTCCTGCAGCAGCACAACCAATAAGAAGCGTACGCGTTTTTCGATCAATATGGAATAATTGACCAATATTGGAGCTTATGGCAGAAGCAGATGCAATGGCTGGTCCTAACAAACCCACCGAACCACCAAAACCAACTGTTAGCGGTGCAGTAATTAATGGTAAATAAATTTTACTAGGTTTAATAAGCCCATTCTTTTTAGAAAGTGAAAACAGAATACTGGGAATGGCATGCTCAACAGGTTTTTTAGCAATATATTTCATGAACAAATACACCAGCCAGATACCAATTACTGGTAGGATAAAATAGATGCTATTTTGAGACCAAATAACAACTTTCTCCAGCAACCATTCAATCCCAAAAGTTATATTTTTTATAGTTACTGATACGAGGCCTGCTAATAAACCAATTAGCATACTTAATAAAATAACAAAATTCTTTTGAGATATATATTTATACCTCCAGATATGAACTCGTTTTATAAATTGCCTAATGGTCATTTACTTTAATTGAACAAATTAAAACTACTAAAAAATCCTGCATTTAGCAGGATTTAATTTTTATGATTTCAAATTCAATTTTAAACTCAATTCTTGAAGTTGCTCCTCGTCAATAGGCGCAGGCGCATCAATCATGACATCACGCCCAGCATTATTTTTAGGAAATGCAATAAAATCTCGAATCGTTTCTTGACCACCTAAAATGGCAACTAGTCGGTCTAGTCCAAATGCTAGACCACCATGAGGAGGTGCTCCATATTGAAAAGCATCCATTAAAAAACCAAATTGTGCTTTAGCTTCTTCTTCGGTAAATCCTAAATAATCAAACATTAAAGCTTGTGTTTCTTTGTCATGAATTCTTATAGAACCACCACCAATTTCATTGCCATTTAAAACTAAATCGTATGCATTAGCTTTTACTTCGCCTGGATTGGTTTTTAATAGTTCTATCTGTCCGGGTTTAGGTGAAGTGAACGGGTGATGCATGGCATGATAACGCTCGGTTTCTTCATCCCATTCTAATAATGGAAAATCCATAACCCAAAGTGGTGCAAATTCGTTAGGCTTTCTTAAGCCTAGACGTTCAGCTAATTCCATACGTAAAGCACTTAATTGAGCTCTTACTTTGTTTGTCTCACCTGATAATACACAAATTAGATCGCCTGGTTTCGCTTTAGTAGCTTCTGCCCATTTAGCTAAATCATCTTGGTCATAAAATTTATCAACTGATGATTTGAATGAACCATCCTCATTATACCTGCAATAAACCATGCCTAATGCACCAACTTGAGGACGTTTTACCCAATCAATAAGCTTATCAATTTCTTTTCTAGTATAAGAATTTCCACCAGGAACAGCAATTCCAACAACCAATTCAGCTGAATTGAATACATTAAAATCTTTATGTTGTGCAACTTGATTTAACTCGCCAAATTCCATTCCAAAGCGGATATCTGGTTTATCATTACCATACAATCGCATCGCATCGTCATAGAGCATTCGAGGGAACTTTTCAATATCAACACCATTTATTTCTTTAAGAAGATGTCTTGTTAAACCTTCAAAAGCATTTAAAATATCCTCTTGCTCTATGAATGCCATTTCACAATCTATCTGTGTAAACTCAGGCTGTCTATCTGCACGTAAATCTTCATCTCTAAAGCACTTTACAATTTGAAAATACTTATCCATGCCACCAACCATTAGCAATTGTTTAAACGTTTGAGGTGATTGTGGTAGCGCATAAAACTGACCTTCATTCATTCTACTTGGAACTACAAAATCGCGAGCACCTTCAGGCGTAGATTTTATTAAATAAGGTGTTTCAACTTCAATAAAGCCTTGTTTTGATAAATAATTTCTAACTTCCTGTGTAACTTTATGTCTAAATATCAAACTGTTTTTAACAGGATTACGTCGAATATCTAAATAGCGGTATTTCATTCGGATGTCTTCACCGCCATCGGTTTTGTCTTCAATAGTGAACGGTGGCAATTTAGCTTCGTTTAAAATGTTTAATTCTGAAACCAATAATTCTATGTCACCCGTTGGGATGTTCGGGTTTTTCGAGGCACGTTCAATGACTGTTCCTTTTACTTGAATAACAAATTCCCGACCTAGATTTTGAGCTTTTTTCATCATATCTTTAGACGTACGCTCTTCATCAAAAACCAATTGAGTAATACCATACCTATCACGTAAATCGACCCAAACAATAAATCCTTTGTCACGAGATTTTTGTACCCAACCTGCTAACGTTACTTCTTCGTTGATATGTGATGCTCTTAATTCACCACAATTATGACTTCTATACATAATCTAAATTTAGAGTTGCAAATTTAATGAAGTTAAATGATTATCAAATTAAAAAAGCCCTAACATTTGTTAGGGCTCATTTAGCTATTAATCAATCTTTATTCAAGGGATAAGGATTCGCTTTCAGGTTGTATAGATCCCATACGTTTTTTTCTAATCCACATTTTAAGCTTCATTATTAAGAAAAATAAAACTGGCACTATGATAAGGGTTAAAAATGTCGCTACAAATAGTCCATAGATTACGGTCCAAGCTAAAGGACCCCAAAAAACCACGTTATCACCACCAATATAAATATTAGGGTCAAAGTCTTTGAAAAGCGTAAAGAAGTTAATGTTAAAGCCAACAGCCAATGGTATTAAACCTAAAATTGTTGTAATGGCTGTAAGTAAAACAGGACGTAAACGTGCTTTTCCAGCTTTTACGATAGATTCAAATAAATCTTCTGTCTCCAAGTAATCATTGTCACTTAAATTAAGTTTTACTTTTTTACGATCAATCAATAATTGAGCATAATCCAATAAAACAACTCCATTGTTAACCACAACACCAGCCAGAGAAATGATGCCAACCATGGTCATCATTATTACGAAGGCACTTCCTGTTATGACAATGCCGCCAAAAACACCTATTAAACTCAAAAATATAGCTAACATGATTATGGCAGGTTTTGATATGGAGTTAAACTGGAAGATTAAAATAAAGAATATAAGGCCTAAACCTGTAAAGAAAGCTCCCATTAAAAAAGCCATTTGCTTATTTTGTTCTTCAATTTGACCAGTATAATCTATTTTAATGTTTTGTGGTAAACCCTCAAAACTTTTCATTTCGTTTCGTATTTGATTTACTACTGCACCAGCATCTGTATAACCAGGAGCTAAAGCTGAATAAACGGTTACGACACGTTTAGTGTCTTTATGTTTTATGGCACTAAAACCAGATGTGTTCTCGTAGGTAGCTACAGCTGAAACAGGAATTTCCTTGATTTGCCCTGAAGCCATATCTCTAAAGGTTATTTTTTGATTAAAAAGGGCACTTTTATTATAGCGATTTTCTTCATTAAACCTCACATAGATATCATAATCATCACCATCTTCTTTGTAAATACCAGCTTTTGAACCAAAAATAGAATTTCGAAGTTGTTGTCCAACCTGCGATGCACTAATACCTAATTCACCCGCTTTTTCACGGTCAACAACAACACGCATAACGGGTTTGTCTTTATTCACATCTATTTTAAGTTCATCAACACCTGCAACATTTTTACTATTAATAAACTCGCGCATTTGTTCAGCAGTATTGATTAATTCATCGTAATCTTTACCTTCTATTTCAATATTAATAGGCGATCCAGCAGGTGGTCCAGCTGCATCTTTTTCAACAGAAATCAAAACGCCAGGATAAATGCCAACTAAAGCTTTTTGAACTTTTTGACGTAAAACCTCACTGTCTTCACCTTGGCGGTATTTAAACTCTCGCATGGAAGCTGTTATTTTAGCTTTATGAGGCATTTCAGCTGCCGAACCACCATCTGTTTGAGGATTTCCGGCACCTTCACCAACTTGCGAAACAGCGCTTTCAACCATAAAATTGTAATTACCATCTTTATACTGTGAGTCATCCAATACGTTATATACACGTTTTTCAATTTCTTTTGTGATGGCATTGGTTTTTTCAATAGCAGTTCCTTCAGGATATTCGATGTAAACTATGATTTGATTAGGGATATTATCTGGAAAAAACTCTACTTTGGTACGTTGTGTAGAAAGGGAAGCGCCAAAAGCCATAAAAGCTACTATTAATAATAAGAACGTACCAAAACTCAACGCATAGGGTTTCCAACCTGATAGTGCCCAGCGCAACGTTCTTTCGTAAAAACGCTCTAGCTTGACTAATGTTTTAGTTTGAAAATTATTAGCCCACTTTCGTAAGAATAAGCGATAAACCCATAACATTATGGCCGTAAAGACCATAAGTGTTCCTAATGCTCTATATTCGCCTGCCACGAAATAAACCAGTAAGCCTAGTAAAGCCATAACTGAAGTGAGAGTGACAATTCGTTTTAAAGGCATGTTTTTATCTTCGATTTTCATGAATTGAGACACCAACACTGAATTAAAAAATATGGCAACAAAAAGAGAAGAACCTAAAACAATAGATAATGTTTGAGGTAAAATCATCATAAATTCACCCATAATTCCTGGCCATAACCCAAGAGGGATAAAGGCTGCAACTGTTGTTGCTGTTGAAATGATAATTGGAAAAGCTATTTCGCCAATACCTTTTTTAGCAGCTTCAATACGACTCATGCCTTCTTCGTCCATTAAACGATAAACGTTTTCTACAACAACAATACCGTTGTCAACTAACATACCAAGTCCCATAATTAATCCAAACAACACCATCGTATTTAGGGTAATGCCAAACATATTTAAAATCATGAGTGACATGAACATAGACATAGGTATTGCAAATCCTACGAAAATGGCATTTTTGAAACCTAAAAAGAACATTAAAACCGTTACTACCAGAATAACACCAAAAATAATGTTGTTAACCAAGTCATCAACTTGGCCAATTGTTACGGATGATTGGTCGTTGGCAATTGTTACTTCTAGATCAGGAGGAAAAACATCTGTTTTAGCAATTTTTACAATCTCTTGAATCTGTTCAGCCGCAGCCACCATGTTTTTTCCAGCACGCTTCTTTACATCAAGCATAACAACAGGCTCACCATATTCCCTAGCAAACGTGGTTTTATCTTCTTCATGAAAACTAACCGTTGCAATATCTTTAAGGTAAATTGGATTGTCTCGTTCTGATTTTACAACAAAATTTTCTAGTTCATCAGGGTTTTCAATTTCTCCAAGAATTCTTATCGTTCTTCTTTGCCCGCTTGCTTTTATATTTCCAGCAGACATAGTTACATTACCGCCTTTGATGGCATTTATAACATCGTCAAAAGAAACTTGGGCAGCCATCATTTTGTAAATATCAACAGCTACTTCAACTTCTTTTTCTTGAGCACCACGAATGGCTACTTCTTTAATTTCTAGTAAATCTTCAATTTCATCTTGAAGATATTCACCGTATTCTTTGAGTTTCTCAACAGGGTAATCTCCAGAAATATTTATATTGAGTATGGGCATTTCTTCAGACATACTCAAATCAAAAACATCAGGTTCTACTTTAGCACCATTAAAAGTTGGCCAATCTTCTCCAGTGGTTTTTGATTCTACTTCATCTTTCACTTTTAGCTTGGCATCTTCAACTGAAATACCTTCATCAAATTCTATAACAACCATAGAATAATCCTCTTGAGACGTAGAGGTTATCTCAACAACATTACTAACGGTTTTTAACTCGTCTTCTAACGGATCTGTAATAAGCTTTTCAATATCCTCGGCTGTATTGCCAGGATAAATGGTACTAACATATATTTTAGTTTCGTTTACTTCTGGGAAATTTTCTCTTGGCATTTCAAAAAATGCTGATAACCCTAAATAAAAGAACACTAAAATCAGGACATAAATTGTGGTTTTATTATTAATGGCCCATGATGATAGTCCAAATTCTTTATCGACTTTTTTCTGTCTTTCGGTCATGTTTTAAATCTTTTGGCTAATAAGTTAGTTTATTGCGCATCTTTCTTGTAATCAATAACCTTAACGGTTTGACTGTCTTTTACACTACGTGCACCTTCCTTTATAACTTCGGTGTTATCTTTTATTCCAGAAAGAACCTCAATAACATCGCCTTGCGTTTTGCCAGTTGTAATAATGGTTTTTTTTGCTATGCCTTCATTATCACTGTTCTTATCTGCTACGGTATAAACATATTGTTCGCCTTCAGCATTTTCAGAAATCACACTTTGTGGGATTAAAATAGCGTCTTTACTCGTATAATCGTTTATTTTGAGTCTTGCTGTTAAGTTTGGTTTAATATTTTTTTCTGAATTAGGAATAGCAACTTCAACTTTAAAGGTTCTATTGGCAGGATTAATGAAATCACTTGCCTGACGAATTTCTGTTTCAATGGTTTTATTTAATACTGGAAACTCAACCACAACATGTTTTCCTTTAGTTACGTCTTCAATATAACGTTCAGGAACCTCTGTTTCAATGTACATGTTATCAAGATTTACCAAACGAAAAAGTTGCGATTGTCCTGCAGCTACGACACTACCTTGTTCTGTGATAACATCATCTATTGTTCCTGAAAAAGGGGCTCTTACAACTGTTTTAGCAATTTGTTGCTCCAATTGATTAACGGCTTTTGCTTGTGCCTCATAATTGGATTTTGCCTGTAAAAACTGAATTTCACTTCCTATATTTTGATCCCAAAGGCGTTTTTGTCTTTCATAGGTTGTTTTGGCTAATTCAGCTTGAATTTGCAACTGGGCTAATTGTTGGCTTAATCCACCATCATCAATTTTGGCAAGGGTTTGCCCTTTTTTTACTTTTTCACCTTCTTTAACATAAATACGTGTTAGGATGCCATTATATTCTGGTGTGATAACCAAAAGATCTTTTGTTGTGACATTTCCTTGTATTTCAAAGTAATGATTAAAGGCTTGGTTTTTAGTTTTAAATGTAGTTATCAGTGGGATTTTTTTAACGGTATCTACTTTTGAAATCGCCTGATCTAATGTTGTTAATTGGTCGTTTATTGTTTGTTGTTGCTCAATTATTTCAGCTCTTTTTTTACGCATGAGCTCAAGATTGTTGGAGCTTATCACACTTTCGAGTGAATTTTTCTTATCGCTACCACAGGAGGTTATGATAAGAGTTAGAATGGCGATTGATAATATATTTTTCATGATAGTCTAATTAATAGCTTAATAATTAACAGTGTTTAAAATGGTTTCTAGTTCTGCTTTTGTTGCAATAACATTAAGCATAGATTGTAAATACTCTTGTTGGGCTGTATATAATTGTGTCTGCGCTTGTCTTAAATCAAAACTAGAAGCAATGCCTTCAAAGAATTTAGTTTCGTTTTTTGATTCTATGCGTTCAGCAAGATTTAGGTTGTCTTTCTTATTAGCGTATTCATCAATGGCAAATTGATAGGCGCTTTTGGCATTGGCAATTTGAAATTGTAACTGCTGTTCGGTTTCAGTAAGTTCTTCTTTAGCTTTTTCAACATTTATTTTTGCACGCTGTGTTGCGGCACTACGCATTCCTGAACTGAATATTGGTATAGACATACCAACACCAAATAATGCCTGACCATACCATTGTTGATTATTGTTAGTAAAAGTGAACTCATCATTAAAGCCATTGTAGCCTGCAGATACAAATGCATTCAGTCGTGGTAAAAAGGTGCTTTTTTCTAATTTTAAGAGTAGTTCTTGCGTTTCCATGTAATTGGCAGCAATTCTATAATCTATAGTGTTCTCAACATTTGAGTCAGCACTTAAAATATCTAACGAAATATTTTGAAGTGTGAGTGTTTCAAGGTCATCGGTCAAAACAATATCTGTATTAACATCTAAACCAAGCGTAATGTTGAACATTTTATAAGCCAAATCTTTTAAGCGGATGTTGTTGTTCAAATAGTTTTTTAAATTGGATAAGGTAATTTGAAGTTGCTCTACGCTTTCTTCTTCCTCAAGACCGTTCTCGTAAATTTTAGTCGTTTCTTCAAGGTTTTTTTCTAGAACAGCAATGTTATTGTTTACAATTTTTAAGCTTTCTTCAGCTAACAAAATGTTACCATATGAATTGATTACGGCATTACGCACTTCAAGGTCTGTTTTGATTTTTGAATTTTCTGAAATGAGTAAATAAACCTTTGCTGCTTGCAGGCCAACTAGGTAAGAGCCATCAAAAAGCAATTGATTTAAAGTGGCGCCAACATTCATGCTTTGCTGTGTGCCAAATACAACAGGGACAAAAGTGCCAGGCTCACCACCTGCAATTTCTCCAGGAATTAAGGAGACTTGTTGTTTTATCCAGTTTTGGTAGTCAATATTACCATTTATTTGTGGTAAGCCTGTAGCTGTTGTTTCCCATTTTTCTTTTTTGGCTATCTCAATATCACGAACAGCGTTTTTAGCATTTCTATTGTTTTCTAAAGCAAAATCTATGGCTCCAGATAAACTAAAACTATAGCTGCTTTCTTGAGCAAAGCTTAACCTAGATAAAAAGAAACTGAATAGTATGATTAATGTATATTTCATTGTTTTAGTACAGTTATTGATTTTTGGTTTGATTGATAATTTTATTTAATATTTGGTTACCCTTATCTGTACAAATACCACGTAAATGATATTCTAAATAATTTTCCAACAATACATTCATTGAAAAATGTGTTAAGGGGAATAAGTCCTGATCCTTAAGCGATACCATGCCATTAAAATATAATCTAGCTATAAAGTCAATGTGTATATTGTTTCTATAAAGTCCGTCTTTAACACCTCGCTCTAGATTTGCAGTTACACATGTTTGCATAACTTCAAATTGTTTAGACTTTAATGTTGAGAAAATTTTAGGGTAATACTTTTGTAATTGATATTGAGGTGATGATTTCTCATTTTTTAAATGCTCCATCACAAAGTTCTTTATATCGTAAAGTTCTTCAATAGGGTTCTTTTTAAGCTCGCAAATACAATCAATACCATGCGATATAACATCAAACATGTGCAAAGTTGTAGCTTCTACCAGCTTGGTCTTATTATCAAAATGTTGATAAATCGTTTTTTTTGAAATCCCCAAATTATTGGCAATATCATCCATGGTTACACTTTTAAAACCATAGGTCAAAAACAATTCTGCCGAGTGTGTTAAAATCTTTTCTCTCATAATTCAGGATGCAAAAGTAAGCAAGGAAACTTTAAAAACAATAAAAGTTTCCCAAGTTTTAATAATTTCTTAACATTAGGATAAACTAGTTGTGTTTATGACTACAATTGCATTATTTTTGCATGATGCAGAATATTCCATTTTATCAAGAGGCTTTTGTGGACTATCTTCAGAAGTTTATAAAACACCGAGAGCCTGAAAGGTTATATAAGCCTATCAATTATATTTTAGAATTGGGAGGAAAGCGTTTAAGACCAGTCTTAACACTTCTAACAACAGAAATCTTTGATTGCGATTATAAAAAAGCGTTAGATGCTGCTTTAAGTATCGAGGTATTTCATAATTTCTCATTAATACATGATGATATTATGGATGACGCACCGTTAAGAAGAGGTCAAGAGACGGTTCACGAAAAATGGGATATTAATACGGGAATATTATCAGGTGATGCCATGCTTATTATGGCTTATCAGTTGTTTGAAAATTATGATACTAAAACATTCCACGCATTAGCTCAATTATTTAGTAAAACCGCTTTGGAAGTTTGTGAAGGACAACAATATGATGTGGATTTTGAAACGCAAGATTATGTTGAAATTCATGAGTACCTAAAAATGATAGAATATAAAACGGCCGTATTGGTTGGTGCTGCTATGAAAATGGGAGCAATCGTTGCTCAAGCTAGTGTTGAAGACCAGAATAGTATTTATGAGTTTGGTAAAAACTTGGGGATAGCTTTTCAGCTTCAAGATGATTTTTTGGATGCTTTTGGAGATCCAAAAACTTTTGGGAAACAAGTTGGAGGAGATATTATTGAAAACAAAAAAACATATCTGTTTCTAAAAGCCTTAGAGCTGTCTAATGAAAACGATAAATTACAATTGGTGCATTTATATAGCTTATGTCCTTCAGATCAAACGGATAAAATAAATTCCATAAAGCAAATTTTTATTGATTCGGGAGCTAATGAAGCCACTAAACAAGCCATTGTTAATTATACCAAAAAAGCTATGGATGTTTTAGATAATTTAGAGGTTTCTGATAATAAAAAAGAGATATTAAAAAATTTCGGGAGCGAATTAATGAATCGTAAAGTATAGTGAATTTACCCATTTCATATGATGAATTGATTCAGGAAGCAAACGACTTAAATCTTTATGGTAAACTTATAAATCAGTTAAATAAAGATTTTGGTCTGGCCAATATTCAGTTGGAGTTTGATGAAACTGTTTTGCCAACCAGTTTAAAGTTGATTCTGCATGAAACTATCTATAAATTGATTCAAGAAAAATTTATGGAATATTTAAATTTATTATACATAATTGACGTTCCAGAAAAAAAAGTTAAACAACTTGATAGTCATGACATGGTTGAATTGTCAGAGCACATCACTTTTTTAATTCTTCAAAGGGAATGGCAAAAGGTTTGGTACCGCAATAATTATTAGAAATAGAAGCGTATAAATGGAGCCCAAGAATTTGCATAAATACTTTGATCCCTGTCATATAGTACATCAAATCGAATACCAATAGTTGCTGATACAGATTCGCTAAAAATACTATATCCAGCACCTAGAAATAAAGCAGGATACCAATAATCTTCGTCTATAAAGGGAGTGGATTTATCATAATTTCTATTGACATTTAATTGTTCAAATTCTGCTGACAATTGAACTTCTCTTATGGGATTGAAAAGCCCAATAATGCTTCCCCCAATAATAGATGATCTGTAAAAGTTTTTACTTTCGTTATAAGTGTAATTCAAACCCAATCCTGCAGCAACTTGAGGGCTAAACCTATAAATAGCGCTGGGAGCTATTGTACCACTAAAAAAACCGTCACCAAAACTTAAGCCCAAACCTCCACCAATTGCTACATGATTCCAAAAATCACTTTTTTGATTTTGAGATAAAACTGTTGTTTGAAAACAGCATAAAAGAAGTAGAAATAATAATACCTTATGCAATCTAGTGTGATCTTTTTTCATTTTCATTTTTTTTGAAGCAATAATCATGTTATAAAAATAATAAAACCATATCTAATTTTACTAAAAGTTGTACTTTTGTATAAATTTTATCGACAAGATTCAGTTTTAAGTCATTTATGGATAAATATTCCTTTTTAAACGCCGCACATACAGCCTATTTTGCTGATTTATACGAACAATATTTAGAAAACCCAGATTCCATTGAGCCTAGTTGGAGAGCTTTCTTTCAAGGTTACGATTTTGGGAGTGAAAATTATGGAATGAACGGCGAGATTGTTGAAGGTGTTTCAACCCAAGTGCCAGAGCATGTTCAAAAGGAGTTTCAAGTAGTGAAACTTATTGATGGATATAGAACACGTGGGCATTTATTTACCAAAACAAATCCTGTTAGAGCTAGAAGAAAATATGCTCCCACACTTGAAATTGAGAATTTCGGGCTGTCTCAAGCTGATATGGATTCGGTTTTTAGTGCTGGCGAAATATTAGGAATTGGATCACAAACGTTAAGGCAAATTGTAAATCACCTTGAAAATATTTACTGTGACTCCATTGGAATTGAATACATGTATATTAGAAAACCTGAAGAAATTCAGTGGATTCAAAATAAGCTAAACATAAATGATAATCAGCCAAAATTTTCTGCTGATGAAAAAAGACACATCCTTAAAAAACTAAATGAAGCTGTTTCGTTTGAAACTTTTTTGCATACTAAATATGTGGGTCAAAAACGATTTTCATTAGAAGGAGGGGAATCTCTAATTCCAGCATTGGATACGCTTATTGAAAAAGCTTCAGAATATGATGTTAAGGAATTTGTCATGGGAATGGCTCATAGAGGTCGTTTAAGTACACTTACTAATATTTTTGGGAAATCAGCTAAAGATATTTTTAGCGAGTTTGATGGTAAAGATTATGAGCAGGAAGTATTTGATGGTGATGTAAAATATCATTTGGGATGGACAAGTGATCGTACAACAGATTCAGGAAAAAAAATAAATTTAAATATAGCACCAAACCCTTCGCATTTGGAAACTGTTGGAGCTGTAGTAGAAGGGATCACTCGAGCAAAACAAGATGATAAATACCCTGAAAATCCATCTCAAGTATTACCAATTGTGGTACATGGTGATGCAGCTATTGCAGGACAAGGGTTAGTTTATGAAGTGGTTCAAATGGCTCAATTGGAAGGCTATAAAACCAACGGAACCATACATATAGTAGTTAATAACCAAATTGGTTTTACAACTAATTATTTGGATGCTCGATCAAGTACTTATTGTACTGATGTTGGTAAAGTTACTCTTTCACCTGTTCTACATGTTAATGCTGATGATGCTGAAGCTGTAGTTCATGCTATGTTATTCGCATTAGATTTTAGAATGACATTTAAACGTGATGTGTTTATTGATTTATTGGGTTACAGAAAGTATGGTCATAATGAAGGTGATGAACCTCGTTTTACGCAACCTTTACTTTATAAAGCTATAGCGAAACATAAAAACCCAAGAGATATTTATGCTGAAAAGCTAAAGGCTGAAGGTATTGTTGATGATGCTTTTGTGAAGAAGTTAGAAGAAGATTATAAAGCGTCATTAGAAGAGAAATTAGAAGATTCCCGTAAAGAAGACAAAACAGTTATCACACCATTTATGGAAAATGAATGGGTGAACTATACTACTGTTGAGGAAGACAAAATGATGAAGCCGGTTGATACAACGTATTCAAAGGAAGGCTTGTCTAAAATCACCGATGTAATTTCAACTTTACCTAGCGATAAAAAATTCATCCGTAAAATTTCCAGACTGGTTGAGTCTAGAAAAACCATGTTCGATGAGGATAAATTGGATTGGGCTATGGCTGAACATTTAGCTTATGGAACCCTTTTAGAAGAAGGTTATGATGTCCGTATTTCGGGTCAAGATGTTGAACGTGGGACATTTTCTCATCGCCATGCAGTAGTTAAAGTTGAAGATAGTGAAGAAGAGGTGGTTTTGCTAAATCAAATAAGTGATAGTCAAGGTAGATTTTTCATTTATAATTCACTGCTTTCAGAATATGGAGTGGTAGGTTTTGATTATGGTTATGCTATGGCAAGTCCTAAAACATTAACTATTTGGGAAGCTCAATTTGGAGACTTTAGTAATGGTGCTCAAATCATGCTAGATCAATACATTTCAGCAGCTGAAGACAAATGGAAGTTACAAAATGGTTTAGTCATGTTATTGCCACATGGGTATGAAGGTCAAGGAGCAGAGCACTCATCGGCTCGTATGGAACGTTATTTACAGCTGTGCGCCAAAGACAATATGTTTGTAGCAGATTGCACAACACCAGCCAATATGTATCACTTATTGCGAAAGCAAGTTAAAGCTAACTTTAGAAAACCTTTAATAGTTTTCACGCCAAAAAGTTTGTTGCGTCATCCACTTGTCGTCTCGACCGTTGATGAATTTGCTAACGGTAGTTTTCAAATGTTAATTGATGATGCTAGTGCAAAAGCAGATAGGATTAAATCCTTGGTTTTTGTGACAGGTAAATTTTATTATGATTTATTGGAAGAACGAGAAAAATTAGAACGTAAGGATGTAGCATTGGTAAGAATAGAGCAATTATTTCCTTTGCCAACAGACGATATAAAAGCAGTTTTAAAAAAATATAAGAACGCTGACGATGTGGTTTGGGCACAAGAAGAACCAAGAAACATGGGAGCCTACAGTCACATGTTGATGCATTTGGATGAAGCAAAATCTTTCAGAGCAGCAACACGAAGACCTTATGGGGCTCCTGCAGCTGGAAGTTCTGTGCGATCAAAAAAACGTCATCAAGAAGTTATAGATTTTGTATTTGATAAATCTAAAAACAATCAATATTAAAAAAATAAAAAACTAAAATAGGTAACACAATGATTTTAGAAATGAAAGTTCCGTCACCGGGAGAGTCTATCACAGAAGTAGAAATAGCAACTTGGTTAGTAGAAGATGGTGATTATGTAGAAAAAGATCAAGCTATTGCAGAGGTGGATAGTGATAAAGCTACTTTAGAGTTACCAGCAGAGGCAAGTGGAAC
Source organism: Hanstruepera ponticola (assembly GCF_012931685.1). GTDB lineage: Bacteria > Bacteroidota > Bacteroidia > Flavobacteriales > Flavobacteriaceae > Hanstruepera > Hanstruepera ponticola. The sequence goes on along the minus strand of NZ_JABANC010000001.1, from coordinate 369,830 downwards.
AATAACACTGAAAGCAGAGGAAGGAGACGCTGTTGCTGTAGGCGCAGTTGTTTGTTTAATAGATACTAGTGCAGAACCATCAGCAGATGCGAGTACTACATATAAAGGTGGCGATGAAGGTGGAAATCAAGATGATGTTGAGAAAGACTTGGCAAAAGATCAAAAAGAAACAAAAGATACTGGAGCAAAAGCAGCTAATCCAGCAAAAGACACCTATGCATCAGGTGTAGCTAGTCCAGCTGCAAAAAAGATTCTTGCTGAAAAAGATATGAAAGCAAGTGAGGTTAATGGAACTGGTAAAGATGGTCGTATAACAAAAGAAGATGCCGTTAAAGCAACACCCTCAATGGGAACGCCAACAGGTGGTAATAGATCATCGTCTAGAAGTAAAATGTCTATGTTGCGTAGAAAAGTAGCTGAACGTTTGGTAGAAGCGAAAAACACAACAGCCATGTTGACAACCTTTAATGAGGTAGATATGTCACCTATTTTTGAATTGCGAAAAGAATACAAAGAAACCTTTAAAGAGAAGCATGGTGTTGGTCTAGGCTTTATGTCTTTCTTTACGTTGGCAGTTGTACGTGCGTTAAAAATGTACCCAGCTGTTAATTCCATGATAGATGGAAAGGAAATGATTAGTTATGATTTTGTTGATATTTCAATAGCCGTATCAGGACCAAAAGGATTAATGGTGCCAGTTATAAGAAATGCAGAAAATTTATCATTTAGAGGAGTTGAAGCTGAAGTAAAACGCCTGGCAATTCGTGCTAGAGATGGCCAAATAACTGTAGATGAAATGACTGGAGGAACTTTTACAATATCAAACGGTGGTGTTTTTGGAAGTATGTTGTCAACACCTATTATAAATCCACCTCAAAGTGGTATATTGGGTATGCATAATATCGTAGAACGACCAGTAGCTGTTGATGGTAAAGTTGAAATTAGGCCAATAATGTTCGTGGCTCTTTCTTATGATCATAGAATTATTGATGGTAAGGAATCTGTTGGATTTTTGGTGGCTGTGAAAGAAGCATTGGAAAATCCTGAAGAGTTATTAATGGATAATAATATTAAGAAAGCATTGGAGCTTTAGAGAAATGAATTACTTAAATTGAAAAGCGCAACCTTTAAAGGTTGCGCTTTTTTCTTGATATGAAATTAACTAACTAAAAAATATAACAAGAATATTTATTGAAATAACTATTGATACTAATAAAATGATACCAATAATAAAGTATTTGTTTGTGCCAGTGTCATTTTCCATTAGAATACGGTTTATAGATTTGGGGACTTTTTTATTTAAGTAAAGATAGCAGGTAAACTTCTTTTAAAAAATACGTACTTGTACGTATTTTTATTTCCATTTGAAATTGAATAAAAAAACTCCATGTTATTTTACTAACACAGAGTTTCAAAATAATTCTCCCTAAGAACTAATTAATAGCACGGTAAAGGTAAGGTGGATTATTGGTGTAAAAAATACGTACTTATACGTATTTTTTTCTGCTTGAATACTTCCAAAAAAAAGAAGGCTTTCTTGAATAAACGAAAAAGCCTTCTATAATTCTCCCTATAAGAATCAATTAATAGCATTGTAAAGGTAAGTGATATATTTCTATTAAAAAATACGTACTTATACGTATTTTTTCTGCTTAAATAATTCCAAAAAAAGAAGGCTTTTCCGAATGAACAAAAAAAGCCTTCTGTAATTCTCCCTTTAAGAATCAATTAATAGCATTGTAAAGATAAGGGATATGACTCTATTAAAAAATACGTACTTGTACGTATTTTTATAGCAGGCTTTTATTTTTGCTAGCCCATAAAAATAATGAAGATGGTCTATTTTCCAGATTGAGTTTATGAACAATATTGCTTCTGTGAGTTGTAACTGTTCTAAATGAAATATCAAGTATTTCAGCTATTTGCTGACTCGTTTTGTTTTCTGATATGAGCTTTAAAATTTTAACTTCAGACTTGGTTAACTTTTGTATCTCACCAGGTTTTGCAGATGGAACAGAAGATTTTAGGTACGAAGCAATTTCTTCACTAAAATAAGGCTGCCCTTCAATTACATGGCTAATACACATTTCAATCTCTTCTATAGCAAACTCTTTTAGAATGTATCCGTAAATGTTTAATTCTTTTGCCTTATCATAAAGTTCTTCTCCTTTATCAAAAGTTATTAAAATAATTTTTGTCTCGAGGTTATTTTTAAAACATTCTTCAGCAACTTCCAAACCAGTTCTAAAAGGCATCCTAATATCCAAGATTGCTAAATCTGGTTTTTGTTTTACAATTAAATTGTAAGCTTCATTGCCATTGGTAGCACTACCAATTATGTTATAGCCTTTTGAAGTTAAAAAATCGCTCAAACCCCTTAACATTAAAGGATGGTCATCGGCGATTATTATGGAGGTGTTCATGGAATATTTTTAGTTAAACTAATAATAAAGTAGAGTTCACAATATACTTAAATCATAGGATTTGTACTACAATTTTAAGTATAAATATTTCTTTTCATAATCAATAATGGCTTTTGATTTTTTCAATATATCAGCTCCAATAATGCCGTCAACTGGTTGAGCGTTATGTGCAATTAACGCAGTATTAACATGAGTCATATTAAAGAGAATCAATGCTATTTTATTTTTTTTCCATTTCCCAATTTTTACATGGTTCTTTTTCGAAATTTGTGTCAACATACCTGTAGCACCAGCACCTGCCGCTTTTACTTCAGAGTCTTTTGCTTTTAGTTTAAAAGTTTCAATAGCATCAAAACCAACACATGAACTTGAAGCACCTGTGTCTAAAATAAACAATCCTTTGACGCCATTAATGGTGGCTTTTATTTCAAAATGATTTGTTTTAGTGAGCTTTAATTTAATTTTTGCATACCCTTTTTCTGTAAGAAACTCTTTGAGGCTTTCCATAAACTATCTGTTTTATTGCAAAGGTAATAATGTAAAAAGATATATTTTTGCTAAATGATAATAACGGATACACATACTCATTTATATAGCGAAGCATTTGATTCAGAAAGAGACGACATGATTCAAAGAGCTATTAATGCAGGTGTTACGCGGTTTTTTATTCCAGCTATTGATTCACAATATACTTCTGCCATGTTACAGTTGGAAAAAGATTATCCTGAAAATATTTTTTTAATGATGGGCTTGCATCCAACATCAGTAAAGGAGAATTATATTGTGGAGTTAGCCCATGTTGAGGATATGCTAGCTACGAGACCTTTTTATGCAGTTGGTGAAATAGGCATTGACCTGTATTGGGATAAAAGCACATTAGAAATTCAAAAGAAGGCTTTTAAACGACAAATTCAATTAGCTAAAAAGTATAAATTACCAATAGTTATTCATTGCAGAGAAGCATTCGATGAGATTTTTGAAGTTCTTGAATCTGAAAAGTCAGATGATTTATTTGGAATTTTTCATTGCTTTACCGGAACAAAAGAACAAGCTCAAAGAGCTATTTCCTTTAACATGAAGTTAGGTATTGGAGGTGTAGTTACTTTTAAAAATGGCAAAATAGACCAATTTATAAATGAAATAGATTTAAATAATATAGTTTTGGAAACCGATTCCCCTTATTTGGCTCCCAAACCATACAGAGGAAAACGTAATGAAAGTAGTTATATAGTAAAAGTGTTAGATAAATTGTCTGAACTGTATAATATACCTAAAGAAAGAATTGCTGAAATTACTACTCAAAACTCGTATGAAATATTTAAAGTATAAATAATGAACAAGTTGCAACCAAACATACTTTTAATTTATACTGGCGGAACTATTGGTATGATAAAAAATGCTAATACTGGAGCCTTGAAGTCTTTCGATTTTAATAATTTATTGAAGCAAATACCAGAACTTAAACTTTTAAGTTGTAATATTTCAACGGTGTCTTTTGAAAATCCTATTGATTCTTCAAATATGAATCCTAAATATTGGGTTCAAATAGCAGAAATAATTGAAAAACATTATGACCAATTTGATGGCTTTGTTGTTTTACATGGAAGTGATACCATGAGTTATTCGGCATCTGCTTTGAGTTTTATGTTGGAAAATTTGGCAAAACCAGTCATACTTACTGGGTCACAACTTCCTATTGGTGACCTTAGGACAGATGCCAAAGAAAATTTAATTACCTCCATACAAATGGCTTCATTGCAGTTGCGTAATAAGCCGTTAATAAGGGAAGTGGGTTTGTATTTTGAATATAAATTATATCGAGGAAACCGTACGACAAAAATAAATGCTGAACATTTTGAAGCTTTTGAATCATTAAATTATCCGCATTTAGCTGAATCAGGTGTTCATATCAAAATAAATAAAGAAGCTTTGTTTGCGCCAAATGCAAGGAAGAAATTAGTCGTACATAAAACATTAGATAATAATATTGCGCTCATAAAATTATTCCCGGGAATCTCTGAAATAGTTCTAACAAGCATATTAGAAACACCTAATCTAAAAGGTGTTGTTTTGGAAACCTATGGAGCAGGAAACGCCACAACAGAGGATTGGTTTATAGATTTAATCTCCAAAACTCTCAAAAAAGGTATTCATGTAATCAATGTGACGCAATGTTCCGGTGGGAGTGTTGCTATGGGACAATATGAAACCAGTTCACAACTAAAAAATTTAGGTGTAATATCTGGTAAAGATATCACGACTGAAGCCGCAATAACCAAATTAATGTACTTGATTGGAGAGAAAATTTCTAATAAAACCTTCAAAACAGTATTTGAAACCTCTTTAAGAGGAGAAATGGCATAAAATTAACTTTCAAAATTTTCCCTTTTGCTAGTTTTTTTGTTATTTGGCACACTGTAATAAGAAACAATTACAGAGAGGTGGCCGAGTGGTCGAAGGCGCACGCCTGGAAAGTGTGTATACGCCAAAAGCGTATCGAGGGTTCGAATCCCTTCCTCTCTGCTGTAATTTTAATTTTTTAATTACATTTTTTTTATATCTTTAACACTTTAACTAATAAAATTAAGAACAAGAACAATGAAAAGATTATTTTCTATCCTAGCCATTATGTGTTTTATGGCAATCGGAACAGTAAATGCAACTACAAATGCAGCTACAAGTGCAACGGCAGTTGTTAACACAATCCAAGAAGAAGCTACTGAAGAAGCTGCTGAAGAAACATTAGGATTTCATCAAGAATTAAAAAAGCGTTTTATTGAAGGTGGTCCAGGGTTTATGGGAATTGTATTATTATGTTTAATTCTTGGTTTAGCCATAGCTATTGAGAGAATTATCTTTTTAAACCTTTCTACAACAAATACAAAAAAATTGACTCAAGATGTTGAAGATGCATTACAATCAGGTGGTGTTGATGCAGCCAAAGAAGTTTGTAGAAATACTAAAGGACCTGTAGCTTCTATATTCTATCAAGGTTTAGATAGAACAGATGAAGGTATTGAGGCTGCTGAAAAAGCAGTTATCGCTTATGGTGGTGTTCAAATGGGACAATTAGAAAAGAATGTATCATGGATTTCTTTATTCATCGCTTTAGCACCAATGTTAGGGTTCATGGGTACGGTAATTGGTATGATTCAAGCTTTTGATAAGATTGAAGCTGCTGGTGATATGCAACCATCACTTGTTGCAGGAGGTATTAAAGTAGCTCTTTTAACAACGGTATTTGGTCTAATCGTTGCAATTATTCTTCAAATTTTCTATAACTATATCATTGCTAAAATTGACAGTATTGTTAATGATATGGAAGATGCATCTATCACATTGATGGATTTATTGATTAGAAATAAGAAGTAATAATTAATCACAACTATACAAAAATTATGGGTTTACATAAAATTTTAAAAATAATAGCAGCTATTTTAGCGCTAGCAGGGATTATCTTTTTAGTTAGGATAATCAATGAAGGCGATGAAGCTATTAAAGCTGCCGCAATGAGTGGTGATACTGCAATTGTTGAACCTATGGCTATTGTAGCCTATATAATCATGGCTCTTACAATTGTATTTGTATTGATTTTTGTGCTAAAAAATCTATTTACTAATACAGCAACTTTAAAAAACACACTTATAGGTGTAGGGATTTTTGCAGCTGTTCTCGTTATAGCTTATGCTGTTTCAGGTGGCGATACAAATGAATATTTCTATAATGGCGTAGAAGCTACAGAAAGTGAATCACATATGGTAGGTGCTGGGTTAGTTGCCTTCTATATACTAATATTGGCAGCAGCGGCTACAATGTTGCTTTCCGGAATGAAAAAAGTAATAAATAAATAATTATGGCTAAAAGATCAGCACCAGAAGTTAATGCAGGTTCAATGGCTGACATTGCTTTCTTACTATTGATTTTCTTTCTAGTAACAACTACAATCGAAATAGATTCAGGATTGAACAGAAAGTTACCACCAATAGAGGAAACAGAACCACCAATTATTAAGGAACGAAATATATTTCAGTTAACTGTTAACCGTAACAACGATTTATTGTTGAAAGCTAATGGTAATGATGGGGAATTGATAAAACTTAAAGATCTGCGTAAAAAAGCAGTAGCCTTTTTAGATAATGGAGGTGGCAAGGGTGAAGATGCCTGTGCAAAATGTAAAGGAAAGAAAAACCCTCAATCTTCTGATAATTTTGAAAAAGCCATTATATCATTGCAAAATGATAGAGCAACAAGCTATGAAACTTATATTGCTGTGCAGAATGAAATAATTGCGGCATATAATGAATTGCGTAATAGAGAGTTTGAATTGGCCTACCCATCCCTAAACATGAGTTATGTTGAAGCTGATAAAATGTATTCTGATCCAAAAACATCAGCAGCTGATAAAGCTAGTTTAAAGGATAAGATTGAGGCAATTAAATTATTGATTCCGCAAAAGTTTTCAGAAGCCGAACCAAAAAAATCAAATTAGATAAACAGTAAAATTTATGTCTAAATTTAAAAAGAAAAAAGGAGGCGATTTACCAGCTATATCTACAGCATCATTACCTGATATTGTATTTATGTTGTTATTCTTCTTTATGGTAGCAACGGTAATGCGTCAAAACACGTTAAAAATAGAAAACACGTTACCAGCTGCAGATCAGGTTGAAAAGCTTGCTAAAAGAAACTTATTAATGTACATATATGCTGGTAAACCAAGTAGTTCTTACAAGGATATGGGTACAGTTGCCAGACTGCAACTAAATGATAAGTTTGCTGACGTATCTGAAATTGCTGCTTTTATTGCTGCTGAACGCGACAGTAAGCGTGAAGAAGAAATACCTTACTTAACTACAGTTTTGAGTGTTGATAAAGAAACTAACATGGGACTTGTTTCTGATATTAAACAGGAATTAAGAAAGGTAAACGCTTTAAAAATAAATTATAAAACTCGAAAGGGAGATGCCTTGAGAGATTTAAAATAATTAGAGTCTTAATTTTATAATTTATGGCGTACAGAGAAATCTGTACGCCATTTTTTATTATTTTGAACAACGTTTTAAACACCCATATGAAAAATATATTATTGGTAATAATTGCTTTTATTGGCTATACTAATTGTTACGCTCAAGTAGAAACGGATTCTATTAAAAAGGAGACGGATAGTAAGTATAGAGAAGATCAATTTTATATAGCAGTAACTTATAATTTACTAGGCAATAAACCCGATATGGTTTCACAAAGTGGTTTTTCTAGCGGATTTCATTTAGGGTTTATTAGGGATTTTCCTATAAATAAAAGGCGCAATTGGGCTTTAGGATTAGGGTTGGGCTTATCTTCAAACTCATTTAACCATAATTTCCTTATACAGGAAGATGGTGCTGGTTATGATTACATAGTTTTGGACAAAAGTGATATAGACTACACCAAAAACAAGTTTACAATGTACATGGTTGAAATGCCACTTCAAGTAAGATGGCGAACTTCTACAAGTGATGATTATAAATTTTGGCGAATTTATACAGGATTAAATATTGGATATGTAGTATATAGCTCTTCAAAGTTTAAAGGTGATTTAGGAACCATAAGAGAGGGGAATATAAAATCGTTTAATGATTTTCAATATGGATTAACGGTAAGTACTGGATATAATACTTGGAATATTTATTTTTATTATGGTCTTAATCCAATTTTCGATAATATTTCTGTAAATGATGTTTCTGTTGATATGAACGCTATAAAAGTAGGGCTCATATTCTATATTTTATAACCAATAATTCACCAGAATCAACTGTGGGATAAAACCCATAAAAAAGCCTACAACAAGTTCTTTGTAGCTGTGAGCTTTCATATGCAATCTGGAGGTTGCTATGGCACCAATCAAAATAGCCATTAATGCTAATGTGCCATTTATATTTATACTGAAATGGATACTTAAAGCTACATAAAACATAAAAATTCCAGCTATTCCAGCCATGTGTAAACTAGCCTTAAATTTTAAGAAAGCTAAAATCAAACAGCTCAATGTGGTTATTAAAATTCCGATAAAAAAGTAATACAGTTCAATAATTTCACTACTTGGTAAAACACGCATCAAAATGAGCAAGATAATAATGCTATTAAGTATCAATGGGGTAATGCGTTCTTGAGTGGACTCAAGATATATGGTTGAGGTTTTGCCCATGGTTTTTAATAAAAAGTATAACAGAATAGGAAGCAAAACAGTTAGAATAAAAAGTGAAATTATTTTTGCTTGAATAATTTCAATAGGAATATATCTAGGGGATTTAGAAAAATAAAACAAGACACCTAACATAGGCATCAATATAGGATGAAAAATAAATGAGATACTTTTTAAAATAGCATTCATCATATTTTCTTGCGTAATCGAGCCACAGGTATGTCAAGTTGCTCTCTGTATTTTGCTACTGTACGTCTTGCAATGGGGTAACCTTTCTCTTTTAGTATTTTGGCTAAAGCCTCATCAGTCATTGGTTTTTTCTTGTTTTCATTTTCAATAACTGTTTCAAGAATTTTTTTGATTTCTCTAGTTGAAACTTCTTCACCTTGGTCATTGGTCATGGATTCTGAAAAGAACTCTTTAATGAGTTTTGTGCCATAAGGTGTGTCCACGTACTTACTGTTTGCAACTCGTGATACCGTAGATACATCCATATCAATTTCATCAGCTATATCCTTTAAAATCATTGGGCGTAGTTTGCGCTCATCGCCTGTTAAAAAATATTCCTTTTGGTAGTGCATAATAGCACTCATAGTGACAAATAATGTCTGTTGACGTTGTTTAATAGCTTCTATAAACCACTTGGCAGCATCTAGTTTTTGCTTGATAAATTGAACGGCATCTTTTTGAGATTTTGATTTGTCCTTACTATCCTTATAACCTTTAAGCATATTGCTATATTCTCGCGAGACATGTAACTCTGGTGCATTTCGGCCATTTAGTGTTAGCTCTAATTCGCCATCAACAATTTTAATAGCAAAATCAGGAACAACATGTTCAACAATTCTATTGTTTCCAGCATAAGAGCCACCGGGTTTTGGGTTTAAATGTTCAATAACACCTATCGCACCTTTTAATTGGTCTTCAGTGATGTCAAATTTTTGCAACAATTTTTTATAATGCTTTTTGGTAAACTGTTCAAAGGCGTTATCAATGATGTTAATTGCTAATTCGGAGTCAGCCGTTTTTTCTTTTCTATGTAATTGAATACTTAAACATTCCTGTAAGTTCCGTGCCCCAACACCAGCAGGATCCAATTGGTGGACTATTTTTAAAACGGACTTTATCTTGTCTTCATTAGTATAAACATTTTGAGTGAATGCTAAATCATCCATAATGTCACTTAAATCACGACGAATATAACCGCTCTCATCAACGCTTCCAACTAAAAATTCGGCAATATCACGTTCTTCGTCATCCAACCTGAAGGTGTTTAACTGGTTTATTAAATGTTGTGTAAACGATGTGCCAGCAGCATAAGGCATACTTTTTTCGTCATCATCAGCACTATAATTATTGGCTTGTGTTCGGTAATCTGGTATCTCATCATCACTTAAATACTCATCAACATTAATATCTTCAGAATTAATAGATTCACTTTCATCATAATCATCAGCACTATTATCAAATGTGTCGTCAAAATCATCCTCTGAAGATTCTTTACCGCCTTCTAGCGCAGGATTTTCTTCTAATTCCTGTTTTAATCGTTGTTCAAAAGCTTGTGTAGGCAGTTGTATTAGCTTCATCAACTGGATTTGTTGAGGCGATAATTTTTGCGATAATTTAAATTGTAAATACTGTTTGAGCATTTTTTGATTTTGGGTTTTTATAAAAATAAAAAAAACAATCTACATTTATTATTTAACGTAGATTGTTTTCAATAATTATCTAAATTATTTTTTAAAACTCGGCATTTTGAGGTGTTCGCGGGTAAGGAATCACATCACGAATATTACCCATTCCAGTTGCAAACATAACTAATCGTTCAAACCCAAGTCCAAACCCTGAATGTACAGCGGTTCCGTATTTTCTTAAATCTAAATACCACCATAATTCTTTTTCATCAATATCTAAAGCTTTCATCTTATCTTTTAGTACATCTAAACGCTCTTCACGTTGTGAACCACCAACCATTTCACCAATACCAGGGAATAAGATATCCATAGCACGTACAGTTTTTCCGTCTTCGTTTAATCGCATATAGAATGCTTTGATATTTGCTGGATAGTCAAATAATATAACGGGACATTTAAAGTGTTTTTCTACTAGAAAACGTTCGTGCTCACTTTGCAAATCGGCACCCCATTCATTTATTAGATACTTGAATTTCTTTTTCTTATTTGGTTTGCTATTCTTGAGAATATCAATAGCTTCCGTATAACTTACACGCTTAAAGTTATTTTCTACTACAAACTTTATTTTTTCAATAAGGTTCATATCAGAACGTTCAGCTTGAGGTTTAGTTTTTTCCTCATCCAAAAGGCGGTTATTTAAAAACTCTAAATCTTCAAAATTATGTTCTAAAACATACTTTAAAACATACTTCATAAAATCTTCAGCCAAATCCATGTTGCCATCCAAATCCATAAAGGCAACTTCTGGTTCTATCATCCAAAATTCTGCTAAATGACGTGATGTATTAGAATTTTCAGCTCTAAACGTAGGGCCAAATGTATAAACTTTGCCAAGTGACATAGCATATGTTTCAGCTTCTAACTGACCAGAAACGGTTAAGTTTGTTTCCTTGCCAAAAAAATCTTCTTTATAATCAACTTCACCTTCTTCATTTAAAGGCGGGTTTTTAGCATCTAAAGCACTCACACGAAACATTTCTCCGGCTCCTTCAGCATCACTACCAGTAATAATAGGTGTGTGCATATAGTAGAATCCATTTTCATTAAAATACTTGTGAATAGCAAATGACAGTGATGATCTCAAACGCATAACAGCACTAAACGTGTTCGTTCGTGTACGCAAATGAGCATTTTCTCTTAAAAATTCAAACGAATGCTTTTTAGGTTGAATTGGGTAGGTTTCAGGGTCAGAATCCCCCAAAACAGAAATCTTTGAAACTTGAATTTCAACTTTTTGACCTTTCCCTTGGCTTTCAGTCAATTCGCCAAAAACATGGACAGCAGCACCTGTAGTAATGCGTTTTAATAGCGATTCATCAAGATTTTCAAAATCAACAACACATTGAATATTATTCAATGTTGAGCCATCATTTAAGGCTATAAATCTGTTGGCACGGAAGGTACGTACCCATCCTTTTATTTCTACTTCATGTAAGGCATTAATATCCTTATTCAATAATTCTGCTACGGTATGCGTTTTCATGTGTTAATTTTTATTTGTTTTTAATGGTCACATGTAATCTTTGATGACCAAAATAATCATTGGGTTGAATGTCAAAAGATTATTTTGTCACGTCGGTTTCATCTATAAAAAATTTTGAATGCAAAGATAACCTTTTCATGTGTCAAAAATCAAATTCAGAAATCTAAAATATTAGGCTGTATTTGTTGCATCATTTTTAGGTTCATCATCGTCTTCTTCTGGAATTATATTTATTGAAGGTTCCTTTAAAACTTCTTTGTTGGCAATACTTCTTTCAAGTGATAATAGGAGTGAAGGCAATAACAGTAAATTTGATAGCATAGCAAATAATAAGGTTGCTGAAACAAGAGCTCCCAATGCTACAGTGCCTCCAAAACTGGAGATGGTGAATACTGAAAACCCAAAGAACAATACGATGGATGTGTAAAACATACTGACGCCTGTTTCACGAAGAGCAGCATAAACAGATTTACGTATCTTCCAGTGGTTTGCTTGCAATTCTTGCCTGTATTTTGCTAAAAAGTGAATAGTATCATCAACTGAAATACCAAAAGCAATACTAAACACTAAAATGGTAGATGGTTTTATAGGAACACCTATAAATCCCATAAGACCAGCTGTTATTACTAAAGGTAATAGGTTAGGTATTAAGGAAACAACAATCATTCTAAATGACCTAAACATGTATGCCATAAATAATGAAATAAGCACTATGGCTAATGATAACGAAATCGCTAAATTTTTAACCAAGTATTTTGTTCCCTTTTGAAAAACCAAGGCTTTTCCAGTGATGGTTACGTTGTATTTCTCTGCAGGAAAGACTTTGTCAATTTTATTTTGAATGTCTTCTTCTATACGTTCCATTTTATCCGTTCCAACATCTTTCATAAATGTAGTGATGCGTGCATATTGACCAGTACTATCTACAAAATTTTTGAGTAAACTAACATCTGATGATGAGTTTTTTATGTAAGATGAAATGAACAGATTTTCTTGACTAGTTGGAAGCTGATAATATTTTGGATTACCATTGGTGTAAGCTTGTTTGGAATACTTTACAAGACTAACAATAGAAATAGGTCTTGATAATTCAGGTGTTTCAATTATGAGTTCTTCTAGCTCATTCATACGTTTTAAGGTAGCTAGTTTAATAACTCCTTTTTTGCGTTTGGTATCAACCAGAATTTCCATGGGCATAATGCCATTGAACTCTTCTTCAAAAAAACGTATGTCACTAAAAAATTCAGAAGTTTTTGACATATCTTCAATTAAACTACCTGAAATTTTTATTTGGTTCATACCAATCATACTTAAAATTAAAAGTATGATTGAAGTAATATAAATAGTAATACGCCTTTGCTTTACCATACGTTCCATCCAATCGACAAAACCACCTATCCATCGCTTGTTTAAATGTTCCAAATGACGATCTTTTGGAAAAGGTAAAAAGGTATAGATTATAGGAATAATCAGTAAACACAATATGAAAATGGCAAGTATGCTTAAAGAAGCTACAATACCAAATTCCTTAAGTAAGGTGCTTTCAGTTAAAATAAAAGTGGCAAAACCTGATGCTGTTGTTACATTGGTCATTAAAGTTGCATTCCCGATTTTGGTTATGACACGTTGTAATGATTTTACTTTGTTACCATGTAATTTGACCTCATGTTGGTATTTATTGATAAGAAAAATACAATTGGGAATACCAATTACAATTATCAATGGCGGAATTAAAGCCGTAAGCACCGTAATTTCATAATTAAGCAGACCAAGAATTCCAAACGTCCACATAACACCTAAACAAACTACAATCATGGAGATTAAAGTGGCTCTGAATGATCTAAAAAAGAAGAAAAATATCAGTGAAGTAACGCCAAGTGCAGCTGCAATAAATTTGCCAATTTCATCAACAATATTTTGAGCGTTTAATGTGCGAACATAAGGCATTCCTGAAACCCGAACATCAAGTCTTGTTTCTTGTTCAAAAGATGCGATTTTTGGAATTAGGCTATTGAATACAAAATCCTTTCTAACAGGTGTATTTACAATATCCTTCTTCATGTAAATAGCTGTACGAATGGTTTTAGTTTCCTTATTGAATAGGAAATTGTCATAGAAAGGATACTTTTCAAATAAATCCTCTTGAAGAATCTCTAATTCAGAAGCAGATGTAATAGAATCTTTTATAAAAGGTTCTAAATCAAAGCGCTCCTCATCAACATTCTTGACGAGTTTTTGTAGGTCTTTTAGCGATACAACAGTTTCAACTTCGTCAAAATTTTTAAAAGCATCCGAAAGATTGTTCCAAGCATTTAAATTTTCAACAGTAAAAAGAGTTGAATCTTTGACACCAAGTACAATAAGGTTTCCTTCCTCACCAAATATGTCTAAAAAGTCCTTGTAAACAATATTTACTTCGTGGTCATCGGGTAGTAAATTGGCTTCTGTATAAGTAAAGCGCATGTTTTCCCACTGATAAGCAAAAAAAATAGTGGCTACCAAAATACCTGCTAGAATACCAATTTTATTACGTAAAATCAGTCTGGCAACAACGTCCCAAAAACTTTTTGTAAATAGTTTAAACATGCATTAATTAACGAGTTGCAAAGGTAGAAAATTCCTATGTATTACCTTAAATAATAGCTTATAATGTCACGTTAAATGTGAATTTTATAGCAATATTATCTTCTGTTTTAGGTAAGTGATAAGCACCATATCTATAAGTGCCACTCAAACCAAATCCGAAAAGAAGCTTATTAATCTCAAAACCTGATTCGGTATAGCCTTTGTCAAGCGTATCAAAAGTAATTCCTTGATGCCTATTAATATTACTCATGTTTCCAATAGCAAACCTAGAAATTAGCACTAATTGTGGCTTAAATCTGGTAGCAATATTAAAGGGGCTGAAATAATGCCTGAATTGCAGGGTTGTAAATCTATCAGAGAAAAATTCATTAAAGTACATGGTTTCAAAACTGTCAATACCAGCCACTGAAAAACGTTGCAAAATAGTTTCCTTGTTGATATTGTTGGGATAAGCATGATATAAATGAGAGAGGGGAGTATTACCTCTTGCAATTCCAGCTGACAAAATAAATCTAGAAAAATTATCTTTTTTATAATTAATCTCATAGATGGTTCTAAAATCTATTTTAGCAAAATTAAAATCACTTTCAAAGACGCCTTTTACACTTTGAGTGTATTGTAGCGTGAATTTTGGGAAACCAATCTTAACTTCTTTTATCCTCTTGTCAACCAATTCATAACGGCTAAATGGACTCCATTGTAGCGATATGACTGCTGTACTTAAGTTAAATTCTGAATAGGATTTACCATCTACCTCATAAATATAGTTGTATGTTGGGTTAACATTACTAACACCTAGTTGTGTTTCAGTAACTAAACGCGGTGAGATTTGATGTTCCAGTGAGATGTTTTTTGCAATGTATTTATAAAATAAATCGATGTTCAATAATCTTGGTTCGAAAAATTGAAAAAAGCGTTTGTCAGTAATAAATTTTGAACTCCCAGTTTCCTGCAAGTCATCTATGTAAGAGAAATTTAACCAAGTATTCGTGTTTGGAATTAACCTGATGCCTCCACCAATTCCATATTTAAATCGGTGGTCTCTAAAGCCATAAACCAGATAACCGTTAATGCGATATTTTTCTGAAAAAGCATCATTAGTTACACCACCAACACCAGTTCTTAATCCTTCATATTGATTAAACTTTATAAGATACCTTAAATCAATATCGAAGTATTTGGTTGGAAAAAATCCGTTACCCAATTGTTTGATTAAGTCTCTTTTTTTTAGGGAGTCTTGCTGTGTTTCAGTTGTGTCTTTTACAACAGACTGCGCTTGGATTTCCGTAAAAAAGAAAAGCCATATGAAAGCGACAGATAAAAGATATTTTAAAATGAACAACAGGCAAGGTATTAGGATTAAAAAAAGCGACTTTAAGTGTCGCTTTTAAAGTTTTTAAACTGTCATAATTTCCTTTTCCTTGTTTTCAAAAATTTGATCAATCTTGGAAATATACTTGTCAGTCATATTTTGGACATCTATTTCAGCATTTTTTTGAAGATCCTCTGAAGCGTCATCCAATTTTTTTATATCGTTATTAGCATCTTTTCTAGCATTTCTGACACCTACTTTGGCGTCCTCTGCTTCTGCTTTTGCCTGCTTGGCTAAATTAGTTCTACGTTCTTCAGTCAAAGGTGGAACGTTTATAATAATGGAATCACCATTATTCATAGGATTAAAGCCTAAATTAGCATGCATAATGCCACGCTCAATTTCTTGAAGCATCGCTTTTTCCCATGGCTGCACTGTAATGGTTCTACCATCTGGGGTATTTACGTTGGCAACTTGGTTTAATGGTGTTTGAGAACCATAGTAATCTACCATTACGCTACCTAACATAGCAGGACTTGCTTTGCCAGCACGAATGTTTACTAATTGCTTTTCTAAATGCTTTATAGCAGCATCCATTGCTTCCTTTGCTGTGTCTAGTATAAATTGTATGTCTTCGTTCATCGCTAAAAAATTAAGTTTAAAATGATCTATTCAAAAAACACGCCAAATATTATAAATTTACTTTGGTTCCAATTTTTTCACCCGAAACAACCTTTAACAAGTTACCTTTTTTATTCATATCAAAAACGATTATTGGCAACTCGTTTTCCTGACTTAATGTAAAAGCCGTTGTATCCATAACTTTTAAACCTTTGCGTAAAACATCATCAAAAGTAATATGGTCAAATTTTATGGCGTTGGCATCTTTTTCAGGGTCGGATGTGTAAATACCATCTACACGTGTACCTTTTAAAATGACATCGGCTTCAATCTCAATAGCGCGTAACACAGCAGCTGAATCAGTTGTAAAATAAGGATTACCCGTGCCGCCACCAAAAATAACCACACGTCCTTTTTCTAAATGCCGCATGGCTTTTCTACGAATAAACGGTTCAGCGACTTCATTAATTTTAATCGCTGTTTGTAAACGGGTTGGTACGCCAGCATTCTCAAGCGCACTTTGTAATGCCAAACCATTGATAACCGTAGCCAACATACCCATGTGATCACCTTGAACACGATCCATGCCATTACTTGCTCCAGCAACACCTCTAAAAATATTTCCACCACCAATTACTATGGCTACTTCTACGCCTTCATTAATGATAGATTTGATATCATTAGCATATTCTGATAAACGTTCCGGGTCTATACCGTATTGGCGCGTACCCATTAAAGCCTCACCGGATAATTTTAAGAGTATTCTTTTGTATTTCATGGTTGTTTTTGAGCGTTTAGCAAAACTACATAATTTTTTTGTTTTTGGATTGAGAATTTTTTGTTGGATTGACATAAAAAAGCCCCTCAATATTTTGAGAGGCTTTTGTAAAATATATGATAATATATTATCCTACTGTTACACGCTTAAATCCAGTGATTTCAACATCACCATAAGATTCTACATATTGTGCAACGGTTTTCTTTTCGTCTTTAATAAACTTTTGGTCTAATAGACATTGTTCTTGGTCTAATGTTGTGTTATCAGAAATGTAACGCTCCATTTTACCAGGAAGAATGCGATCCCAGATTTGTTCTGGCTTACCTTCAGCTTTTAATTCCGCTTTTGCAGCTTCTTCAGCTTTTGCAATTACTTCAGGTGTTAACTGTGCCATAGAAATATATTCTGGTACATTTTTAAGTGTTTTTCCTAAACGACCTAATTCAATATTTTCTTTTTCAATAACTGCAATTCTAGCTTCAGTTTCTGATGCAATGTATGCAGGATCAAAATCTTTGTATGATAATGTAGTTGCTCCCATTGAAGCTACTTGCATAGCCACATCTTTAACAAGCGTTTCAGCATTATCAACTTCACTTGATAAACCTACTAAAGCAGCAATTTTATTAATGTGAACGTAAGAACCAACATAAGGTGCTTCTAATTTTTCAAAAGCTGTGATATCTAGTTTTTCACCAATAACACCAGTTTGTTCAGTTAATTTTTCAGCAACAGTCATACCGCCGAAATCTGCGGCTAAAAATTCTTCTTTAGAATTGTAGTTAATTGCAGCTTCAGCCAATTCGTTTGCTAATGCTACGAAGTTTTCGTTTTTACCAACGAAATCTGTTTCACAACCTAAAACGATAGCCACACCAGCAGTGTTAGCATCATTAATTTTAGCAATTGCAGCACCTTCAGATGAATCTCTGTCGGCTCTTTTCTCTGCTACTTTTTGACCTTTTTTACGAAGTACTTCAATAGCTTTATCGAAATCACCTTCAGCTTCAACTAAAGCTTTTTTACAGTCCATCATTCCGGCACCTGTAGCTTGTCTTAATTTATTTACTTCTGCTGCTGTTATTTTTATAGCTTCCATAATTTTTTTAATTTAAAAAAGTCGTTTAATGTTATTTCTTTGGAAGAAAGGTATTAAACGACTTTAATAGTTTTGTTTATTTATTTTATTCTTCCTCTTCTGTTGCTACTGCTGCTTTTTTAGCAGAAGCTTTTGCTTTAGGCGCCTTTTTTTCTGTTTTAGCACCATCTTTTTCAGCTTTACGTTCAGATAAACCTTCAGCGATTGAACCTGTAACGTATGATAATACTTTATCTATTGATTTAGAAGCATCATCATTTGCAGGAATAACATAATCAACCTGACGTGGATCAGAGTTTGTGTCAACCATAGCAAAGATTGGAATGTTTAATTTTTGAGCTTCTTTAATCGCAATGTGCTCGCGCTTAATGTCAACAACAAATAAAGCACCTGGTAAACGGGTCATGTCTGAAATAGAACCTAAATTCTTTTCTAATTTAGCACGTTGACGATCTACTTGTAAACGTTCTTTTTTAGATAAAGAATTAAATGTCCCATCTTTCTTCATTCTATCAATTGCAGCCATTTTCTTAACAGCTTTTCTAATAGTAACAAAGTTAGTTAACATACCACCTGGCCATCTTTCAGTAATGTAAGGCATGTTGATAGCGCCAGATTTCTCTGCAACGATATCTTTTGCTTGTTTTTTAGTTGCAACAAATAAAATTTTACGACCTGAAGCTGCAATTTTACTTAATGCTGCCCCAGCTTCTTCCATTTTAGCTGCTGTTTTGTAAAGGTTAATAATATGGATGCCGTTACGTTCCATATATACGTAAGGAGCCATATTTGGATCCCACTTACGTGTAAGGTGTCCGAAGTGTACACCTGCTTCTAGTAGTTCTTTTACTTCTACTGCCATGTTTGTAATAGTTTACGTTCTGTTGAATTAGCAATGATTAAGTGGTCTTTAATTTAAATCGCCTTAATCATTTAGATGCTAAACTAAATCCTGACCATTTGGTCATGGACAACAATAACTAGGTTAAAAATTGTGTTTTGTTTTAACCAGATTGAGAAAGCTTGTGAGCATTTCCCAATCCAGTTGGAAAAATTAACGTTTAGAGAATTGAAATTTCTTACGAGCTTTCTTCTGACCGAATTTCTTACGTTCAACCATTCTTGGGTCTCTAGTTAATAAACCTTCTGGTTTTAAAATTAATCTGTTTTCTGCATCAAGTTCGCACATAGCACGAGATAATGCTAAACGGATAGCTTCAGCTTGACCTGTAATGCCACCTCCATATACATTTACTGTAATATCAAAGCTGCCATCATTGTTAGTCATAGCTAAAGGTTGATTTACCTTATACTGCAAAGTTGCAGTCGGAAAATATTCCGCCATGTCTTTTTTGTTCACCGTAATGTTACCTTTTCCTTTGGCAACATACACACGAGCAACAGCCGTCTTTCTACGGCCAATTTTGTGAATTACTTCCATTAATTAAATTCGTTTAAATTGATTGTTTTTGGTTTTTGTGCTTCATGAGCATGTTCTGAACCAACAACAACGTTAAGGTTACGGAATAAATCGGCACCTAATTTGTTTTTAGGTAACATTCCTTTTACTGATTTTTCTACTAATCTTGCTGGATCTTTTCCAAACAATTCGCTAGCAGTTAAACTTCTTTGACCACCTGGGTAACCTGTGTGACGGATATAGGATTTATCTGTCCATTTGTTTCCAGTTAAGTTGATTTTTTCTGCATTGATAACAATAACGTTATCACCACAATCAACATGAGGTGTGAAGTTAGGCTTATGCTTTCCTCTTAAAAGTTTTGCAACTTTAGAAGCCATACGACCTAATGTCTGACCTTCAGCATCAACCAAAACCCACTCTTTATTTACAGTAGCTTTGTTTGCTGAAATCGTTTTGTAGCTTAATGTGTCCACACTTTCTATTTTTTCTTATTAAACATTCCTCTCTTAAAAAGAGTTTGCAAATTTACGATTATATATTTGATTACCAAATAGTGTAGATGAATTTATTGTAATAGAGAATATTGTAAATCAATTAAGTAAAGACCGACATTAAAAGTTGCCTCGAGAAAAGATGAAGTTGTTGTAAATAAGCATGTTGTAGTAGTTACGAAACTATATCTTTAGTTTTATTTATTAATTCCTGCTCTTTCCTTTCCAACTTTTTTGATCTAATAGCATAAATCAATAACCCCATTTCAATCGCCAAAATACCAAGTTTGGCTTTTTTGCTTTTTGTAAGTGCGCTGGTGAGACCTAATATTTTTGTAATTATCATGACTTTATGGATTTTAAAATTCGGTTAAATAATATATAAGATTTTAATTCCAAATATTGACTTATACGAATTGATTTTTAACGTATTCAACATTTGAAAAATGTACTCTTAAGAATCTTTAACAATAACCGTTAATATTGGGTTAAACTGCTTTAAGCATTTGGTTTAGCTTGTCTTCGTAGTTATATTAATTGGTGAAGAAATTATTAACAAATTAAAAATATTTACAAATGGAAAACTTAAATAGAAAGATCGTTGCAATTTTAGCAACCAATGGATTTGAAGAAAGTGAATTAAAAGAACCTAAAAAAGCATTAGAAGAAGCTGGAGCCGATGTACACATTGTGTCTCTAGAATCTGGAGAAATAAAAGGATGGGCAGATGGTAACTGGAGTAACTCATATAAAGTTGACAAAACATTGGATGAGGTATCTCAAAGTGACTATAACGCTTTAATGCTACCTGGTGGTGTTATAAACCCAGATTTATTAAGAAGAAACGACAAAGCAATTAGTTTTGTAAAATCATTCTTTGAAAATAAAAAACCTGTAGCTGCAATTTGTCATGCACCATGGTTGTTGGCTGAAGCGGATGTTTTAAAAGGAAGAAAAGTTACATCATACAACTCAATTAAGACAGATATTGTTAATGCAGGTGCCAATTGGGTAGATGAAGAAGTTGTTGTAGATGAAGGATTGGTTACCAGTCGTTCACCTAAAGATTTACCAGCATTCAATGATAAATTAGTTGAAGAGGTTTACGAAGGTAAGCATGATATGCAGATGGCATAGTTTATAAGCGTGATAAGAAAAAAAAGAGGTTTCATCAGAAACCTCTTTTTTTATTGTTGTTCATACATAAGTAATATACCTCCTATAATTTAGAACCTCATGTGGATTTTAGAATAATCTTTTATGTTGGTTCTAATGGGATTTTACAAACTTTTGACACTTTTTTTTCATTTATAAATATTGAATACATGAATACTATGTTATTTTTGAATAAACGGATCATATGAAATATTGTGTTTGGATATTAATTTTATGGCTTTTATGTGTTTTTAATTTTTCTTGTAATGGACAAAAAAAAATAGATACCCCAAATGAAACTACAATTGAAACAAAAGCTGAAAACGTTACAAGCTTTAATCCCTTTTTACAAACTAATGAAACAGATTCTTTGTTTTTTATTGAAGGTCAACTGTGTCAGCATTTACGTAGGATTTTTGAAGATTCGAAAGGTAATTTATGGTTTGGCACTAACGTGTATGGTTTGATGTGTTTTGACGGTAAAACACTTAAATACTTTGATGAGTCAGATGGATTAGGAGGAGGAAGAATAACCGCTATTGTTGAAGATAAAAAAGGAAACGTTTGGTTTGGGACCTATAAAGGTTTAACAAAATATGATGGTGAAACATTTGTTAACTATACTCAAGATGATGGTCTTTTGGAAAATGAAATTTGGAGTATTCTTATAGACCAAAATGATACTTTTTGGATAGGTACAAATAGTGGTGTAAGCCAATTTGACGGCAAGGAATTCAAAGATTTTAATACACCTAAAGCTAAAATACAAGATACAACTACCTATTATTCCTATGATAGGATAACCAGTATTATGGAAGACAGAAAGGGAGATTTATGGTTTGGAACTGATGGTTTTGGTATAACCAAATATGATGGAGAAAGTTTCATCCACATAACTAAAAGGGAAGGCTTATCTGACAATACCATAAGTGAAATTATTGAAGATAGTAAAGGGAACATTTGGATTGGCACCATGTATGGCGGTTTAAGTGTTTATAATGGAGAAGGTTTAAAAAATTTCACATCAAAAGATAATATAGAAGGTCATGAGGTTAGTGATATTTATGAAGACCCTGATGGTAATATTTGGATAGCTATTGAAAATTTTGGTATTTACAAATATGATGGAGATACCTTTGCAAATTATTATAAAGATGAAGGATTGCTAACCAACGGTATATTATCTATGTTAAAAGACTCAAAAGAGCGTTTTTGGTTTGGCGGTTGGGGAGGGCTTTTTCGGTTTAACAATAATAGATTTGCGAGTATTACCAAAAATGGACCTTGGAACTAAAGTCGTTTACTAATGAAAATGTTTTATTTAATTGTTATCTAAATAAGACTCCATATAGTTATAAGTTGTTAAATATTCTTTTTTAATTTCTCGAAGATGCTCAAGAATTTCTGATTGATTAGGATAATTCGGGTTTAAGCAATCATTGAAATCATTATCATACACAGTTAACAGAATAAACCAACAGCCAGCTCTTGAGGTGTGGTAGTTATCAAAAATGGTTGAATTGCCATTTGATTCTCTTTTTGCATCAACTAAAACAGGAATTAGGTTAATTGTTTTTGTTGTTTTTTCCCGCTCATGGAATGATAAAAAATAGGTGTTGCCATTGATTTTTATAGGGACATTGTATTCTACATCTTGATGTTCACGATTATATTTCATGTTTATGAAATTATAGAACTCATTTGCTTTTTTAGGGTCTTCAAAAATGAAAGCATGGCTTTTTGGAAGGTCTCTTTTGAACTTTTTAGCGAGTTGAACTTTATCCGTTTCAATTGTTGGCGCTATTTGGGTTGGAATGCATGCTATGAACATTGCTAACATTAAAATACAGGATAATTTTTTCACGGGCTGGGTTTTTAAATGCACAACAAAATTTGTACCAGCTTAAAGAATTTTCTGTAATTTATTAAAATAAACCGCAATCAATAAGTGTCATTAACACAAATGCAAATACTTAATCATTAAGGTTTTTAGAAGGAATGAGAAAAAAATATTCAAGGCGTTAACGTTTAGAAAACTTTTTCGTGATTTTTTGATTTCCATTAATGAATTGAATGAAATACATTCCTGAATCCAATAAAGAAACATCAATTTGATTTGATTTAAAATCGCTATATGACAGATATAATTTACCAACAACATCATAAATATTTATATCATAATCCGTCATTGTTGTTCTAATAAATAATTTGTTGCCAACTGGATTTGGGTAAATAACGAAGTTATCTAGACTACTTTCTTCAACAGACAATTCAGGATTACTGCCCTCAACTAAATCAATTTGTTGATTAGCCGATACATTTGTTAATACATCTACTGTGCCACTTAACCAAGTAACTTTAACATAATCTACTACTGTATTTGTGCCAAGCCCAAACAATTTAGTACCCGAATTTTGAGATAAATAACCTTCACCACAATGTGTATAAGCATATTGTTTTTCACCATTTATTGAAATTTCAATCGTTGATCCAATACCATCTCTGTTACTAACAGTTCCCTCCAATTTAAGTTTTAACCAATTATTCGTGTGAGGCGTATTGTTTTTCCAAAAGAACAAATCTTGATCAAAACTATTTGTTACAATAAGTTCAGGGTAACCATCATTGTCTGAATCGCCCACTGCAGAACTATATGCTGCTCTTTCATCACCTGGGAAACTTTCATTGTTTAGAGTAAATGTTTCATCATCATTATTTAAATAAAATGCAGCTTTTAAAAAATTGGTTTCTGTAGCATCAAACTCACCACAAACATAAAGGTCTTGATCCATATCGTTATCTGCATCAAAAAACGATGCTCCCCAACTTACACTATTAAAGACTGTCCCGGAAGAAACTGCAACATCTGTAAAGGTTTCATTTCCATTGTTTTTAAAAAGAACATTTCCTATAGGTCCGTTGGTAATATAAATATCAAACCAACTATCATTATTAAAGTCACCAACCGTAACAGTCATAGCATCAATAGTGACGTCGGTTCCAGATGAAATGCTGATATCTGTAAAAGTGCCATCACCATTATTTTTATACAATATATTTGGGTTTAAGGGTCTATCATTTGATATGTATATATCTTGATACCCATCATTATTAATGTCTAAAAATGCACTGCAAAAGGAACCATGACCTGAAGTAGAAATACCAGCTTCTAAACTAACGTCGGTAAATGTTCCATCACCATCGTTGCTGTAAAGGATGTTGTTATGAAGCGCTGTTCTATTTGAAATAAACACATCTAAATACCCATCATTATTATAGTCTCCCCAAGATGCACCATATGAGAACATGTTTTCGGGATCAATTCCAGCTGCAACTGTTATATCTTGAAAGTTAAGATCGCCTATGTTCTCAAACAATCTATTACCTTCATAGTCACTGGTGACAAATAAATCTTTATCACCATCATTATCAATATCAACCCAGTTTACTTGTTTTGTTTGATAATCAAAATATGGGATATTAGGAAATATTTCAGTGAAAACGCCATTGATGTTTTTGAAAAAACGAATTTCTTCACCAAATTCTGTGTTTAAAGTGATGTCATCCCAACCATCATTATCAAAGTCATAAAATGTCACGCCATTCCCTAAATAAGTAGTTCCACAAGTGAGATTTAAACCTAATGCATTGGCTTGATCAGAAAAACTTACCTGACCAAAAGTTTGTGCAATAAATAATGATGAAATAAGTATGTAGTAAACACGATTCATTTTTATAACTCTTAATTAATCACAAAAATACTAATAATTATGTTTACTTTTAGGTAATTAAAAAACTACTCAATTCGTTTTGCAGGCATATTCTGACCATTTTGATGCAAGGTTAAGCTATCTATCTTTCCTTTATCATTGGCATGAAATGTAACTTGTGCCTCCACAACTTTTAAGTAAAATTTGTTGTAGTCTGATGCAAACAATTCAAACTGTGGTTGACCTGTAGCTTGGGCCAATAATTGCTTTTCGATTCGTGTTACTGTAATTATAAAACCAGGCTGCAATTCATATTGACCACAATAGGTTTCAAGCATTTCTTCAGATACATCCACATCCTTTGTTAATTTTGATTTATCTACACCAAGTTCAATTAGTACGTTTTTGGCATTATCATTTGCAGGATTTAATTCCAAGGATTTCTTGTAATTGGTAATAGCCTGTGTAGTATCTCCCACTTTTAAATAAGCTTCTCCTAGAGAATCATAAGGATTGGAAGCATCAGGAAACGAAGCCACATTCAACTTAAAAAGCTCTAGTGCTACCTTATTATTGTCTTCACCAAGATATTGATAGGCCAGAGTATTCAATTGGTTTTCATCAAACTTATAGGCATCTGATTGTTCTACCTGCAATTGCTTGTATAGTTTTATAGCCGACTCGATACCATTGGCATCAATTTCTTTATTAACGATTGTGGCAATCGAAGGTTTTGGCACTTCTAATGGTCTTGGGTCACCCAACAATTTCATTCCAATTCGACCAATATCCGTATCTGCATTACCTAATACGACGACTCCTTTTTGGGTGCCTTCTATAAAACCTGTAAACGATTTATAACCAGCTGTCGCGCCATTGTGCCAAATAATGGTATCATCGCCATTTTGGGCATAGTGCCAGCCCAGGCCTATTTTAAATTGGTTGGCTTCATTTTCATAAGCTACTTGCTGACTTAATTGCATGGCTTCAAAAATAGCAGGGTGCGATACACCCATATTGGCTTGTAAAAATCTGACCATATCCGCTGTTGTAGAACGGATACCACCAGCACCAGCCAAGCCTGTTAAATCCCAATTGGAAACCTCAACACCTTGTGCATGAGGTTTAGCCAAATGGTTTTTCATACTATCAGTTAATACCAATCGGGTACTAATCATGTTACAAGGATGGGCTATTTTTTCGATTAACAATTCCTCGTAACTTTTGCCTGTATGCAATTCCAGAATATGTCCCAATAAGCCCATGGCATAATTGGAGTATTCATATTCCGAACCGATATCTCTGGTTAATTCATAGGATGACATGAATTCATAGATAAGTTCCGGTGTATAATCTACATACGGATTTCTAGGATCTTTAGGGTTGAAATTATCAGGCATTCTAGGCAATGCCGAAGTATGGGTTGCTAAATCCAAAAGCGTAATTTCCCTGCCATTGCGTATTGGAACCGTAACCGTCTTTGGTAAATAGTTTGCAATGGGATCCGATAGTTTCATACGGCCTTTCAACACTTCATCAGCCAGCATAATACAGGTGAAAACTTTGGAAATAGAACCTATTTCATATACCGAATGTTCATCTACCTGAACATTCTGTTTTAAATCAGTAGTTCCATAATTGTAGAAATCAACTCTATCACCATTTACAAAAGCTACTGAAATACCCACATTTTCACCCGACTCAACACGCGCTTGGATATTCTCTTTGACTTCCGTTGTTATGGTTGTCTCTTGTGCATGACCGATAAAAACGGTCATAATAAGACAGATACTGACAAATAGATTTTTCATGATGGTGTGTGTTAGCGTTATAGCCATAAGACGCCAAGTCATACGACTTGTTACAATTACAACTTGTTATCAATAATACTTTGTACAACCTCCGGATTCAAAAGGGTACTGATATCACCCAAATCACTGGTGTTGTTCTCGGCTATCTTACGCAAGATACGCCGCATAATTTTACCACTACGTGTTTTGGGCAGTCCTTCGGTAAACTGAATTTTATCAAGTTTGGCAATAGGTCCTATCCTATCGGAAATTAATTGGTTGATTTCTTTTCGAAGATTATCCTGATTTCTAGCTTCTCCAAAATCCTTTAGTGTAACATATCCGTAAAGTGCGCTGCCCTTAACATCGTGCGGAAAACCAACAATGGCGCTCTCGGCTACTGCCTGATGTTCGTTTATGGCGTCTTCAATAGGTGCAGTACCTAAATTATGTCCGGATACAATAATCACATCATCCACACGGCCTGTAATACGGTAGTAGCCTACTTCATCACGCAGGGCACCATCTCCAGTAAAATACTTATTTTCATATGCCGAAAAATAGGTATCCCTATATCGTTCGTGATTACCCCAAATGGTTCGCGCCATACTTGGCCAAGGATATTTTATACACAAGCGCCCTTCTACCTGATTGCCTTTTAACTCCGTGCCCGATTCGTCCATCAACGCAGGTTGAATACCTATAAAAGGTAAAGTTGCAAAAGTTGGCTTGGTGGGGGTTACAAACGGAATGGGTGTTATCATAATGCCTCCTGTTTCGGTTTGCCACCAGGTATCTACAATAGGGCTTTTGTTTTTGCCTACCACATCGTTGTACCAATGCCAGGCTTCCTCGTTAATAGGTTCACCAACCGAACCTAAAACCTTAAGGGAAGACAAATCGTATTTTTCAACTAATTCAGCTCCTTGTTTTGCCAAGGCTCTAATGGCTGTTGGCGCTGTATAAAACTGATTGACTTTATGTTTTTGAACAATCTCCCAAAAACGCCCAAAATCCGGGTAGCTTGGTACACCTTCAAACATCACGGTTGTGGCGCCATTGGCAAGGGGACCATACACAATATAACTGTGACCCGTTATCCAACCAATGTCGGCTGTACACCAATACACATCATGCTCCCGATATTGAAACACATTTTTAAAAGTATAAGCGGTATATACCATATAACCAGCCGTAGTATGCACCATGCCTTTGGGTTTTCCCGTAGAGCCTGAAGTATATAGAATGAACAGTGGATCTTCGGCATCCATGACTTCGGCTTTACCTTCTTTTGATGCCTTATCCAATAACGGTTGTAACCATTCATCACGGCCTTCCTTCATGTTGATATCGGAATGTATACGCTTGGCAACCAAAACGGTTTCCACATCAGGGCAATCTTCGAGTGCTTCGTCAACAATACCTTTTAAGTCAATGGTTTTGGCACCACGATACGAGCCGTCGGCAGTGATAACCACTTTACAATCGCAATCGTTAATGCGTGTTGACAAAGCTTTAGACGAAAACCCGGCAAACACCACTGAATGAATGGCACCAATTCTGGCACAGGCCAAAAGCGCAATAGCCAATTCCGGAATCATGGGAACATAGATACAAACCCTATCACCTTTTGTAACGCCTTTATCCTTTAGCACATTGGCAAATTGATTAACGCGCTCGTATAAGTCGCGATAGGTAATATACTCCGCTGGCTCGTCAGGGTTGTTGGGCTCAAACAGTATAGCAGTTTTATCTCCTCGGGTTGCCAAGTGCCTGTCTAAACAATTTTCGGTAATGTTTAGTTTGGCACCTTCAAACCAGGTAACTTCCGGTTTTGAAAAATCCCAACTTAAGACCTTATCCCACTTTTTTCGCCATAGGAAATGCTCTTCGGCAACTTCTTCCCAAAAGTTTTCTGGTTCCCTAACCGATTTACGGTAAACTTGAAAATATTCTTCTAAATGTTTTATGTGATAGTTACTCATGCCGTAGTAAATATGTAATAGTTGTTTAACTCATAAGATATAAATCATTGTCTGCTTAAAATTAAAGATTTGTTATGAGGAAATTTCAAATAGTCACATAAAATTTCAAAAATTCATATTTTTACAACATATCGATTCTTAAATTTTCCTTACTATAAAGTTCAAATTTTTATATTAGCAACATAATCCTTTTTTGATGTTTAAATATTCACTAACCTTTCTCTTCAGTTTTTTACTAGTTTTACAACTTAATGCACAAAAAAACACAGAGCCTACTCAAAATGAAATTGCACAAGCCAATACTATCAAGGAATCTTTTCAAGAGGACAATGTAGCGGTAGAAAAAGAAAGCTACCACATTACTTTTGACTTCAATAAAAGTGATCAAAAAGTAACGGTGTTCGAGAAAATCAATAAAAATTTAATTAATTTGGATTCACGTGCAGACATTCAAGCCTATTGTTTTTATGATGGTGAATCTGAAATTGAATCTTTTACTGTTAAATATAAAACCAATCGCGATGCTGACTATCCAGTCAATGATGAAGCTATAAAGAGTAGAGATTTATTTCATAATGATGCGCGTGTAAAGTATGTTAATTTAGATTTTCCTCTTAAAGGCTACAAGTATGCAACTGAAACGGTCAAGAAATATAAGGACATAAAATACTTTACAAGTTTATATTTTAATGATGATTTTCCTGCTCTTGAGAAGCAGATAATTGTTGAGATCCCTGATTGGCTCGATTTGGAATTAAAGGAAATGAATTTTGACGGTTATGATATTAAAAAAACCGTTGAACCAAACACCAAAAATAATTCAAAAATTTATTCTTACACATTAGAGAATGTAGCAGGAATGTATAAAGATGAAAGTGCACCAGGCCCATCCTATATATATCCTCATATTTTGGTGCTAGCAAAATCATATTCCTATGGAGGAGAACAATATAAAATTTTTGAGTCAACACAAGATTTATACAATTGGTATAAATCACTAGTAAATAGTCTTGAAAATAATAATACGGTAATTAAGGCTAAAGTTGAAGAACTTACAAAAGATGCTAAAACTGACGAAGAAAAAATTAAGAATATATACTATTGGGTTCAAGATAATATAAGGTATATAGCATTTGAAGATGGTATTGCAGGTTTTAAACCAGACGAAGCTTCAAATGTATTCAAAAAACGGTATGGCGATTGTAAGGGCATGGCAAACCTTACAAAGCAAATGCTTCTAGAAGCAGGCTTTGATGCAAGATTAACTTGGATTGGTACCAAACGAATTGCATATGATTATTCTACACCTAATCTGTCAGTAGATAATCATATGATTTGTACCTTAATGAAAGACAATAAACCTGTTTATCTGGATGGCACCGAAAAATTCAATGCATATGGTGAGTTTGCAGACCGTATTCAAGGGAAGCAAGTATTAATTGAAAATGGTGACAGTTATATTTTAAATACTGTTCCCGTTTCAGATGCAAGTGAGAACATAGAAACTTATGATTATAAATTAAAAATAGTAGATGATGTTATTTTTGGATCTGTAAGTAAAAAATTTGAAGGAGAAAGTAGATCTAGTCTTTTACAATATTTAAATCAGCTAAAAACAGATAAAAAAGAAGATTTTTTAGTTTGGTATTTGAATAAAGGAAATTCTAATATTGGCGTGGTAGATGTAATAACTTCTGATTTAAGCAATAGAGAAATTCCTGTAAATCTGGATTATTTTATTACCATTAAAAACGCCATATCATCTTTTGATGGCACAGCATACATTGACCTTGATTTTGAAAAGGAATTATCAGGTTACTATTTTGATGAACGCAAAACAGACTACATTCTAGATTATAAAAAACACCTTATCTCCACAACCACATTGGACTTACCTGAAGGATATACAGTTTCCGAGTTACCAAAAAACATCAATGCATCCAGTGAAAATTTTGATCTTTCAGTAACCTTTACCAAGCAAGGCAACAGTATCATTTACAAGAAAGATTTTAAAATTAAAAATGCCATTGTAAAAACATCAGATTTTGAAACATGGAATGTTTTCATTAAAAACTTAAAAGCACTATACAACGAACAAATCATACTAACTAAATCCTAACGCATGAAATTACGATTATCCCTCCTGCTTACCCTCTTTTTCTCAACAATCATCATAGCGCAATCTAAAGATGAGCAAGAAGCCAGAGATTTTTTTTGGGGTGAAAACGACACGTATAAAACAGTCGTTAACGTACCTGAAAAATGGCAAAACGAATCCGCTGTAATTATCTACAAAAACGAAAACTACGATTTTCATAAGTTTGGTAAGAAAGTTAACTATAAATCGTCCATAAGAAAACGTATCAAGCTTTTAGATAAAGCAGCAGTAGAAGAATTTTCTGAATTTTCTTACCAAAAACGCTTCAGAGTCTCTAAAGGCGTCTCTTTGGGAACACGAGGCAACAATATCATTGGAGTAAAAGTTATCAAGCCAGATGGTTCCGAAAGCATTATTGACATTAATAAAGAAGCTGTTGAAGTGGATGGGGAGACTAAAGTAGCAATCCCTAATTTAGAAGTTGGTGATATAATTGACTATTATTCTTATAGTATTGAACCTTTTAAGTCAACATATGCCTTTGGGTTTAATCCAGTAGAACGCACATTAAGTGAGGAATATCCAATTATGGATTATAAGTTATTTTTTGAAACAGAAAATGACTTTTTCATAAATTTCAAATCGTTTAATGGTGCTCCAGAATTAAAAAAAATTGAAACAGATAAGAAAAACTTAAGACGTTATGAGCTTACTGAAAGCGACATAGAAAAGCATAAAAATGAGCGATGGTTTTTTCCTTTAGTAGAATTACCCTGTTATAAATTCCAAGTCTTTTTTGCAAGGTCGGGTAAATTTGAAAAACGCGCAGATGCCTTTTTATCTGACAAGGAGGAAATAATAAAAACTTCGGTTTCTAAAGAAGAAGTCTTGAATCAGTATGATGATATTTACCCTTATGGCGATTTAAAATATGAAGAACGTTTTTTAAAGAATAAAGAATTTGCTTCTGATTCTGAAAAGGCTATTGCCATTTATTATTTTATGAGGCATCATTATTTAACACGCTTTATTGAAGCTTATATTATAAAAGATGCTGGGATTTTAGATTATCCTTTTGGTGTTTATGGTAATGATGCAACCATGTTTAACAGTGACAATACTTTTTTAAAGCACTACATAGCCATACTAAAAGACAACAAAATAAAATGTGATTTACTGGTAGGAAAAAAACGCTATGATGGTTCATTGGATGATTTATTAATCTATAAAAACTTAAATACTTTAATAAAAACCCAAACCAACCCTCCAGTTTACGTAAAACCTTTTGGTCCACATACAACAGTCAACACATTTGACCCTACGCTAGAAGGAGCTGAAGCTTATTTGCTTTCACCCGTAAAAAGATGGGATTATGATCAAATAGAGCGTACTGCTGTTCCAGTTAGCAACTACCAAGTTAACAAAACAAACAAAAATATAGCCATTAGCTTAACAGATGATTTTAATGGGTTTTCTGTAAAAAGTGTCGTTAG
The DNA here is from genome assembly GCF_012931685.1 of Hanstruepera ponticola. Classification (GTDB taxonomy): domain Bacteria; phylum Bacteroidota; class Bacteroidia; order Flavobacteriales; family Flavobacteriaceae; genus Hanstruepera; species Hanstruepera ponticola. Next base: position 337,508 of record NZ_JABANC010000001.1, on the reverse strand, counting down.
TTATACAGGGCATGAAAAAGAAGACCAACAATTTGATAGGTTAATTTTTAAAGATTATGTTGATGAAGATTATCAAAAATATGAAACAGAATCTTTTATTAAACTACTTAGAAAATCAAAACAAGAAAAATATAGAAACGAATTAAACGCTGTCATTGAAAAACTACGTGAAAAGCAAAAAGAGACCTTTGTGAATTCAGCCAAAACAGAGTATAATTTGACAAACATTGAAGACTATACTTACAGTATTAATGAAACTGGTCGATATACCTTTGAAGATCCTCTCTCTTATACTGAAGCTTTTATATCAACAGGAGACTTAATAAAGAAAGCAGGGCCTAATTACATTATTGAAATTGGCAAGTTTATAGGAGGTCAAATAGATATTTTAGATGAAAACAAGGAGCGCGATGAAAATATTTATATGGGCTACCCAAGAAGTTATCAATACAGTATTAATCTTACTGTTCCTGAAGGTTATACTATTGCTGGTTTAGATAAACTGAATAAATCAATTGACAATAAAACAGGTTCATTTGTGAGTTCTGCAAGTTTGGATGGTAATACCCTGACAATTAAAACTTCTAAAGAGTACAAGCACAATTATGTTTCAAAATCTGATTGGCAATTAATGATTAATTTCCTAGATGAAGCACATCAATTTACAAATGAAAAGATTCTTCTAAAAAAGAGTTAAGGACTTGATGTTTTTTTAGTGGATTTTATTGGCAAAAACACGCTTTTTATAAGCTTTTATTTCTTTTATTACTCTTGGTGCCATAATAAGTGTAGCTGTCATGGTAGGGATCGCCATAAGCGCAAAAAAACCATCAATAAGATTAATCATCATGCTTAAAGAAGTTGTTGCTCCAAGTATAATACTTACAATGTAAATGTAATTATAGTAATGCTTTTTGTCAGCACCAAACAAAAAAGACATACATTTTGTTCCATAGTAAGAATACGAAAATAACGATGACACGCTAAAAACTGCAATACAAACTAGTAGTAAATATTTACCCATTAATGGCATAGTATTACTAAATGCTGCTGCTGTTAAACTCACGCCATTGGCATCTGATGATTGCCAAACACCAGTGACCAAAATAGCCAAAGCTGTCATAGTACACACCACAAGTGTATCTATAGCGGGACCAAGCATCGCTACTAAACCTTCTCTTATAGGTTCGTTGGTTTTTGCAGCACCATGAGCCATTGGAGCGGTACCTATTCCTGCCTCATTTGAAAAAGCACCTCTTCTAATTCCCAATAAAATAAGTCCGCCAACCACACCACCTAAAAAGGTATCTCCTTTATAAAAACTGGCGCTGAAAGCATCTGTAAAAATTAAGCTTAAATATTTAGGTACTTGATCTATGTGAATGCCCAGAATAATAAGCACCAAAATAAAATACAGTAATACCATACTAGGAACCAGTTTAGCTGCTGTTTTACTAATTCTGTTTAAGCCACCAAGAATCACAATAGATGTAACAATTACTAATAAAATGCCTATTATCAAATTAGAACCAAACCCAACCTCAATACCATTTGGGATCAATAAAATATCATTAATGGCTTGTGTTAGTTGATTAACATTAAACACGGGAAGTGCACCGACCAAACCACAAAAACTGAACATGATCGCCAATGGCTTCCATGATTTTCCCAATCCTTCCATAATGAAATACATGGGTCCTCCTTGAATCTCACCTGCACTATCTTTTCCACGATACATAATAGCCAACGTTGCAGTAAAAAACTTTGTTGACATGCCAATTACGGCACTTATCCACATCCAGAATACAGCTCCTGGTCCTCCAATAGCAATGGCAACTGCTACTCCAGCAATATTTCCCATGCCTACAGTTGCCGATAAAGCAGTTGTTAAGGCTTGAAAGTGTGAAATTTGTCCTGGGTCATTAGGATCATCATATTTACCTCGTAATACCTGAATGGCGTGACCCAAATACCGAAAAGGTAAAAACCTGGATAATAGTAATAAGTAAAGACCGCCACCAACCAATAACACCAACAGTGGTAAGCCCCAAACTGCTGACGCAAAATTCTCGATAAGTTGGTTAAGCGTATCCATGAATTAATGCGCCTCCAACCAATTATCACCAATGTCTAGATCAACATCTAAAGGTACTTCCAACTTAAAGGCATTTTCCATTTCGGTTTTAATGAGTAATTTCATGGTTTCTAGTTCAGGTTTATAAACATCAAAAACCAATTCATCATGAACCTGCAAAAGCATTTTGGTTTTATAGTCTCCAGCTTCCAATTTTTCGTGGATATTAATCATGGCAATTTTAATAATATCGGCGGCACTACCTTGAATAGGTGCATTAACTGCGTTTCGCTCTGCAGCACCACGAACTACAGCATTTCGAGAATTAATATCTTTTAAATATCGTCGTCTGCCTAAAACCGTTTGCACATAACCATTATCTCTAGCAAAATCAACTTGTTTACCAATGTAGCTTTTAAGTTTTGGATAGGTTTCATAATAGGTATCAATGAGTTCTTTAGACTCACTTCGCGATAAATCGGTTTGATTACTTAAGCCAAAAGCAGAAACTCCATAAATAATACCAAAATTTACTGTTTTGGCATTACTACGTTGCTCACGTGTGACTTCAGATAATGGTACATTAAATACTTTTGAAGCGGTTGAAGCATGAATATCTTCACCATTTTTAAAAGCTTCAATCATAGTTTCTTCTTCACTTAAGGCGGCAATAATACGCAGTTCTATTTGTGAATAATCAGCAGCAAGTAACGTGTACTCGTCGTTTCTTGGAATAAATGCTTTTCGTACTTGACGACCGCGTTCGGTACGGATTGGAATATTCTGTAAATTTGGATTGTTGCTACTCAATCGTCCAGTAGCTGCGACAGTTTGCATATAATCAGTATGTACGTGACCTGTTGAGGGCTCAACTTGAAGCGGTAAGGCATCAACGTAGGTGCTTTTTAATTTTGATAAGCCACGATACTCTAAAATATTCTTTATGATGTCATGATCTTTCGCCAGATAGCTCAAAATGTCTTCAGAAGTAGCATACTGTCCTGTTTTGGTTTTTTTGGGTTTATCAACCAACTTCATTTTTTCAAAGAGAACAATACCTAATTGTTTAGGAGAAGCAATATTAAATTCTTCACCAGCTTCGGCATATATTTTTTGTTCCAAATCTGCAATGTCTTTGTTGAGTTGGTCAGACAAGCTGTTTAAAAAATTGGTGTCAAGATTTATACCTTCCAATTCCATTGAAGCCAAAACACGTAACAGTGGAATCTCAATCTCATCAAATAATTTTTGTGTGTTTGCTTCACCTAATTCGTTCTGAAAATGCTCTTTAAGTTGAAGTGTAATATCAGCATCTTCAACGGCATATTCAGTTTGTTTATCTAAAGGCACTTCCCTCATAGATAGCTGGTTTTTCCCTTTCTTTCCAATTAATGTTTCAATGGAAATAGGCGTATAATTTAAATAGGTTTCAGCTAGGACATCCATATTATGGCGCATATCTGGATTTATAAGATAATGTGCCAACATGGTATCAAAGAGCTTGCCTTTTACTTCAATATTATATTTGGCCAATACCTTGATGTCGTATTTTAAATTCTGACCAATTTTTTCAATTTTTTCACTTTCAAAAAACGGACGTAATAATTCTATAAGCTCTTGTGCCTCGGTTTTATCTTCTGGAAAAGGCAGATAAAAACCTTTGCCAACTTCCCAAGAAAAAGCTATACCAACTAATTCAGCAGTTAACGGATTTAATCCAGTAGTTTCGGTGTCAAAGCACACCGAAGCTTGATTCAGTAGGTTTTTAACAAATAATTTAGTTGCCATGCCTGAAGCGACACTTTGATAAAAATGTGACGTCGTTTCCACAGTTTTACGAGTATAATCGGAAATACTTTTAGTTTCTGTTGTAGTTCCATCATTACCAAAGAGTGAAAACTGACCAGAGCCAGCTGTCGATGTTTTTTCTGGTTTGGGTTTTTCAGACTTCTCGCTGGAGTCTGCATTGAGCGTAGCAGAAGTATCCGAAGTAGTAGTTTCGGTTGTTTCAGCAGCAAATGTTTTTAAGAAATTCTCAGTAAGTCTTCTAAATTCTAATTCTTGAAAAATAGTTTTTACTTTTTCTATATCAGGATGGTCTAATTCAAAATCTTTGGCATTGAAGGTTACTGGAACATCTAACATTATAGTTGCTAGTTTTTTTGAAAGTAAGCCTAATTCCCCATTTGCTTCAACTTTTTCCTTCATTTTACCTTTAAGCTGGTCAGTATTGGCTAAAAGGCCCTCCATGCTACCAAATTGTGCTATAAATTTTTTAGCTGTTTTCTCACCAACTCCAGGAAGTCCAGGAATATTATCGCTGGAATCACCCATCATCCCTAAAAAATCAATGACTTGCAAGGGGTCTGTTACTTCAAATTTTTTCTGGACTTCAGGAATACCCCAAGTCTCATAACCACCACCAAAAACAGGTCTGTACATAAAAATGTTTTCAGTAACCAATTGTGCAAAATCTTTATCAGGAGTCACCATATAGGTTTTGTAACCTTCTTTTTCTGCTTGTCGTGAAAGGGTTCCTATAACATCATCAGCCTCGTATCCTTCTTTAACCATAATAGGAATATGCATGGCTTCCAAAATATTACATATATGTGGTATTGCGGTTCTAATGCCTTCAGGTGTTTCATCACGATTAGCCTTGTAAGCTTCAAACATTTCAACACGGTCAACACTGCCACCTTTATCAAAACACACAGCTAAATGGTCAGGGCGTTCCCGTTTTATGACATCTAAAAGTGAATTCATAAAACCCATTATGGCTGATGTGTCTTCACCTTTAGAATTAATTCTTGGGTTTTTAATAAAAGCATAATAGCCACGAAAAATCAAAGCATAAGCATCGACTAAAAAAAGACGTTTTTGTTCAGACATGTGATAGTTTTTGAAAGAAACTCAAAGCTACAAAAAGTTAAGCGTAATTGAGCGGCAATTGAAATGCAATTTGTAATTTCACAGCACTAAAAAAAGATAAATGAAAACATTTTCTATAGCCATACATGGTGGAGCAGGAACTCTAGTAAAAGGCATGATGACTCCTGAATTAGAAGCGAAATATAAAGATGCATTAAAAGATGCATTAGATGCTGGTTATTATTTATTGGAAAATGGCGGAACAGCTGTTGATGCTGTAGAGGTAGCCGTTAAATCTTTAGAAGATTCTCATCTTTTTAATGCAGGAAAAGGTAGTGTATTTACTGCTGAAGAAACCCATGAAATGGATGCCAGTATTATGGATGGTAAAACATTGAATGCTGGTGCTGTTAGTTTAATTACAGGTATTAAAAACCCAGTGAGTTTGGCACGTGATGTTATGGAAAAAAGTGAACATGTTTTTTTAGCTGGTGAAGGTGCTATGCGTTTTGCTGAAGGATTGAATTACCATATTGAAGATGCTAACTATTTTTATGATGATTTTCGCCATAAACAATGGTTAGAAATTAAAGATACAGATAGTTTTCAATTAGATCATTCAACTAAAAAAGATTCGAAATTTGGAACGGTTGGAGCAGTAGCTTGCGATCAAAACGGAAATATTGCTGCTGCAACATCTACTGGAGGCATGACCAATAAAAAATGGGGACGTGTTGGTGATTCACCAATGATAGGTGCAGGAAATTATGCGAATAACAAAACTTGTGCTATTTCTTGTACAGGTAGTGGTGAGTTTTTTATTCGTGGAGTGGTTGCTTATGATGTGTCTTGTTTAATGGAACATAAAAACATGTCACTTAAAGACGCTTCAAATGAAGTCATTAATAAGCGTATTCTTGAAATAAGAGGAGATGGTGGCTTAATAGCTGTCGATTCTCAAGGCAATATCGCTATGCCATTTAATACGGAAGGTATGTATCGTGCTTCAAAGTCTTCAATTGGAATAGAAACGGTATCTATTTATAAAAATTAAATAAAAGGTTCTGCTACAGGTAAGACCTTAACTTTTTTCTTCTTAATATTAAATCGGTCACCATTTGCCAAAACATGTGTTTTTAAATTAGTCAGAGACATAGGTGTGCCCTCTTTCAAGATCTTTTCGTTATTGTGTTTTAACTTTCTTGGATCAAAAACGATAACCATGCCTGAGCCAATGACACGAACAACATTGTTTTTTATAATTAAACCTGTGTCTTCGGCTAATCCAATTCCAATCAATTTAGGATGCTTCGCAACAGCTTCGGCCAAGCGTCCAAAACGACCTCTTCGAATAAAATGCGTATCTATAGTTAATTGCGGAATTAAGCCAAGTCCGTTACTCATTCTTACTGCACCTTTTACAAAGGCTTCAGAAGCACTTCCACCAGTAATCATTTCTTTTGCCATAGCCATGGCACCAGCACTAGTTCCAGCAATAACAAACCCTTTTTCGTTTTTAAAACGATCTAGTAGAATGTTATGAATGGTTGTACCACCTATTTTTTTGGCTATTTTAGATTGATCGCCACCAGAGAACATAATGCAGTTTGCTACTTTTATTAATGAAATGGCTTCAGGCTTTTCAGCATCTTTTTGATTTCTAATATCTAAAACAGTTACGTTTTCGCAACCAAGTGTTTTAAAAGCTTCGATATAACTTTCACCGACTTCAACGGGAATGCTAGAAGCAGTAGGTATAACAACTATATTAGCGTTAAGGCCTCCAGCTTCACGTACCACATGAGATAAGATGCCTTCTTCAATATAATCAACCTTGTTATAATCATCATCACTATATCCTTTGTCTTCATTTCCTCCAATTGGAATAAGTGTACCCTTTATTGACTTCATCTAATCACATTCAAAATTATTGAGCAAAAATAAACTAATTTTTTATTAGAAAAATGTATATATTTATAATCTTTCACTAAAAAATTAACAAAGCCAAACCACATGATTATACGAGAAATAAATGCTATGAGAGGACCAAATTATTGGTCAGTACGTCGTCATAAATTAATAGTAATGGTTCTTGATCTTGAAGAGATGGAAGAACGACCGTCTAATAAGATTGATGGTTTTTATGACCGATTAAAGGCCATGTTTCCAACTATGTATGAGCACAGGTGCTCTGTTGGTGAGCCTGGAGGATTTTTTCAACGTGTAGAAGAAGGTACCTGGATGGGTCATATAATTGAGCATATTGCTTTAGAAATACAAACTTTGGCAGGTATGGACGTTGGTTTTGGTCGTACACGTGGGTATGGCGAAGAAGGTGTGTATAGTGTGGTTTTTGCTTATATGGAGGAGTCTGTTGGGCGTTATGCGGCAAAAGCTGCTGTTAGAATTTGTGAGGCATTAATTGAAGGCGAAGACTATGATATGGCAGATGACATTCAAAAAATGCGTGAATTACGTGAGAATGATCGGTTGGGTCCAAGTACAGGTTCTATTGTTGAAGAGGCTGAAGCACGTGGTATTCCATGGATTCGATTGAATAAATATTCATTATGCCAATTGGGTTATGGAGCCAATCAAAAACGCATTCAAGCAACAGTAACTAGTGAAACTAGTAGTATTGGTGTAGAATTGGCTTGTGATAAAGAAGATACAAAATATTTGTTAGAACAAGCCGAAGTTGAAGTGCCACGTGGTGATATCATTAGACGTGAACGCAGTCTGGAAGAGGCTTGTGATTATGTTGGCTTTCCTTTAGTGATAAAACCAATTGACGGTAATCACGGTCGTGGTATAACGGTTAATATTCAAAATTATGATGAAGCACTTGAAGCGTTCCATCAAGCCAAGGAAAGTTCCAGAAGTGGTGCTATAATCGTTGAGAAATTTATAACTGGCGAAGATTATAGAGTTTTAGTTATCAATAATAAAATGGTAGCTGCCGCTAAGCGTACTCCTGCTCATGTTATAGGTAATGGTAAATCTACTGTTCAAGAGTTAATAGATGAGGTCAATAAAGATCCACGACGTGGTTATGGACACGAAAATGTGCTCACTCAAATTACAGTTAACGAATTGACCAAAACCATAATAAAAGATGCAGGCTATACTTTAGAATCTGTAATTGCAGAAGGGGAACGTTTAATTTTAAAAGACACAGCTAATTTAAGTACAGGAGGCACTGCTGAAGATGTTACAGATATTGTACATCCTGCTAATGTGAGTATGGCTGAACGTATTTCTAAAATCATTGATTTGGATATTTGTGGCATTGATATCATGACAACAGATATTTCAAAACCGCTATCGGAAACAGGTGGAGCCGTTTTAGAGGTTAATGCAGGTCCAGGATTTAGAATGCATTTGGCGCCAACTTCAGGCTTACCTCGTAATGTTGCGGCTCCTGTTATTGATAAATTATTCCCGCAAAAAGGAGATACTGGCCGTATTCCTATCGTGGCTATTACGGGAACCAATGGAAAGACTACAACCTCACGTTTGATGGCTCATATAGCTAAAATGAAAGGCTATCGTGTTGGCTATACAACCAGTGATGGTGTGTACATACAAAACCGTTTACTAATGACAGGTGATTGTACTGGTCCAGCAAGTGCTGAATTTGTACTAAAAGACCCAACCGTTAATTTTGCGGTATTGGAATGTGCCAGAGGCGGATTACTTCGTGCTGGTTTAGGATTTAAAAAATGTGATGTAGGTATTGTAACCAATGTGGCTGCAGACCATTTAGGCTTAAAAGGTATTCATACCATAGAGCAATTAGCTAAAGTAAAAGGTGTCATTCCAGAAACAGTGCTGCCAAGTGGGTATGCTATTTTAAATGCCGATGATGATTTGGTTTACGATATGCGTCGTTCTGTAGAATGTCATGTTGCTTTATTTTCAATGGACGAAAACAATCCTAGAATAAAAGCGCTACAGCGGTTAAACGGTATTACGGCAGTTTATGAAAATGGTTATGTTACCATTTGCAGAGGTGAATGGAAAATGCGTATTATGAAAGCGGAGCATATCCCATTGACTTACGGTGGTAAAGCGAAATTTATGATTCAAAACGTTTTAGCAGCAGTATTGGGAGCTCATGTTCAGGGCATTAGTATTGAGGACATGAAAGCCGCTTTGGAGACGTTTATACCATCAGCTTCACAAACACCTGGACGCTTAAACCTATTTGAATTTAAAGACTTTACCATCCTTTTAGATTATGCGCATAATCCGGCTGGTATGATGGCTCTTAAAAAGTTTACTGATGAATTGGAAGCTACTGTTAAGGTTGGTATAATTGCAGGTGTTGGTGATAGACGTGATGAGGACACTAATCAGGTGGGTAGCATTGCAGCAGAAATGTTTGATGAAATTATAATAAGACAAGACAAAAGATTGCGAGGGCGTACGGAAGAAGAACTCATTAAACTTTTAAATGATGGCATTCAAATGAAAGACCCTAATAAGAAGACTACGATTATTCCTTCGGAAAGGGAAGCAATTACTCATGCAGTAAAAAATGCGCAAAAAGGATCTTTAATTATTTTATGTAGTGATGTTATTCCTGACGCTTTAGAATTAGTGAAGAAATTTAAGGAACAAGATTTAAAAGGTGAGCCATTTATGGCCTAATGATTTAATGAGCTATTCTGAAAATAAGTTTGCGATTTTATTTGATAAACAAAGAGCGAACCAATTTAACATTGGAAAAACAAGTTATAAAACGCGCATAAAAAAGCTCAAAAAATTAAAACATGCTCTAGAACATACCTATAAACAAGATATACGAGATGCGCTTTATAAAGATTTTAAAAAACCACAGCTTGAAGTCGATTTAACAGAAATTTACCCTGTAATTGATGAAATAAAGTATGTTTGTAGTCAGTTAAAATCTTGGTTGAAAAGGGAGCAGGTGGGCACTCCACTAGCCATGTTGGGTAGTAGTTCATATATTATTAATGAACCTAAAGGAGTGTGTTTAATCATATCGCCTTGGAACTACCCCATTAATCTAACATTTGGACCCTTAATTTCAGCGATTGCGGGTGGTAATACTGTAATATTAAAGCCTTCTGAAATGACACAAAATACTTCTAGTTTGATGGCTAGAATAGTATCTGATTTGTTTGATGAAAACGAAATAGCGTTAGTTGAAGGTGAAGTAGAAACGTCCCAAGCTTTATTGGAATTACCATTTAATCATATTTTCTTCACAGGTTCTCCAGCAGTAGGTAAAATTGTCATGAAAGCAGCATCCAAACATTTAGCGTCTGTTACTTTGGAATTGGGAGGCAAGTCACCAACTATTATAGATGATTCAGCGAATATTGAAAAAGCAGTCAGTAAAATTATTTTTGGTAAGTTTATGAATGCAGGTCAAACCTGTATAGCACCTGATTATGTTTTGATTGACGAGGGTATTAAATCAAAATTTATAATGAGTTTTAAAAAACAGATTGACACATTTTTTACTGAACAACCAGATTCTTCTGACGCTTATAGTCGAATTGTCAATAGTAAGCATTTCAGACGTTTAATTGACAGTTTAGAGGACTCAAAGAACAGGAATTCAACAATAGAATCAGGAGGAGAAACCAATCAGAGTGACAATTATATTGAACCAACATTAATCAGTGATTTAGATAATGAAAGCCAATTGATGCAAGAAGAGATTTTTGGTCCGATTTTACCAATAAAGACTTATAAAACCCTTGAAGAGGCTGTAGAATATATCAATTCAAAAGAAAAGCCACTGGCATTATACATTTACAGTAAGAATAAAACGAATATCAATTTTATTTTGAATAATACACGTGCGGGAAGTACCTGCATTAATCACAATTTATTACAATACTTAAATCACAATTTACCTTTTGGAGGCTCCAACAATAGTGGTATTGGAAAATCACATGGTTATTTTGGGTTTTTAGAATTTACCAATCAGCGATCATTACTAAAACAACATACTTTAGGTGCAGTAGATTTGTTGAAGCCACCTTATACTAATTGGAAACAAAAAATAGTTGACTTAACGATTAAATGGTTTTAAGCTTTATTGAAAAAGTCTGATTGAATTTGTTCATTCACGCCATCTTGAAATTTAGTCATGCTAAACCATTGATGTATAGAATAACTACCTGTTTCACCTTTTTTATTAACCGCAATGTAGCCAACCTGAAAGTTTTTGTAGTCACTATTGGGTTTATTCACAATCCTACTTATAGCTTCTTCACAAGCTTGTTGAGGGGGTTTACCTTGACGCATCAATTCTACCACTAAAAAGCTACCAACGGTTTTTACAACTTCTTCGCCCAAGCCTGTAGCAACACATCCACCAATTTCGTTATCCACAAATAACCCAGAACCAATTATTGGAGAATCACCAACCCGACCAGCCATTTTATAAGCTAATCCACTAGTGGTACAAGCACCAGAAATATCACCATTTTTGTCAATGGCCAACATACCAATGGTGTCATGATTTTCTATGTTAATTATGGGTTTATATTCGGATTCTATTTTCCACGCTGACCATGCTTTTTTTGAAGCTTCAGTCAAGAGATTTTCTTTTTTAAAGCCTTGCTCCAATGCAAATTGTTCTGCGCCTTTTCCGGCTAGCATCACGTGAGGCGTATCTTCCATGACTTTGCGAGCTACCGAAACAGCATGGGTTATATTTTGTAAATAAACTACAGATCCACAATTACCATGCTTGTCCATAATACAAGCGTCTAATGTCACATTACCTTCACGGTCTGGCAGTCCACCTTTCCCTACTGATTGTCCTTTTTCGTTGGCCTCTTCAACCCGACAACCTTGTTCAACAGCATCAAGTGCTGTTCCATCAGCTTCTAAAACTTCCATAGCTTTAGCTGTGGCATCAATAACATGCCAAGTTGCGATAACGAGTGGTAAAGATGCTTTTGAATTGGTTGTGGACGCAATTTCTAATTCTTTGTTTTCTTTGGTTTCGCTATCAGCACAACTTAATAAGGAACTTCCAACAGCAACTCCTGCTCCTGTTAACGCTGCATTTTTTATAAAGATTCTTCTTTTCATAGAACTAAAACAAATAATAGGATTTAATTTAATACATGATCGTTGATCATTCTGTGAGACCATTCAATTGCTTCACTCAAATTATTGAATATTTCATATGGTTTATCGTAAAAATTACGTTCGTATTCAGCATTTTTTTTCATAATATCATCATCAGGAACCATGGCAATGGCTACGAGGCTGGGAATACGTTCCGTTTCTACATAGGTAAGTGGATCAACGGAATACGAATTGACACGGTTGGATATATAAACCAAATCCTTTCCTTGAAAGTGTTTTTTTATAACTTGATTTAAAATTTCGGAATGTTCAGGGGTTACATTTACTCCTTCTGCAATTTGACAGATTAAAAATTCGTCAAACACAAAAAGTTCGCCATCCTCCATATTATAATAATGAATCATTCCCATTTCAACGTGTTTTGATTTTTTATAAAATTAACTAAAAGGATTTTAAATTTAGAATAATCACTTAAACTAAAGGTTTTAAAATCTATTTAATTGTAATTTCATCAACAAACAGCCAACTTCTACCATCATGTTCATAGCCTAAATGCCATTCAGGGAGTTTGCCTAATTTTTTGGCGATAACTTTAATAAATCTTGCTTTTTTAGATTTCAAGTTAGAATTTAGGGTTTCAATTTGTGAACCTTCTAAAGGTTCAGGAGCATCGTAATTTTTTGTGAAAATGGATTTGAATTCATTGCCATCATTAGATATTAAAACTTCAACTTGTGTTGGTAGAAATATCCAAGATTTTTGATCTTGAAGGAAATTCACAGAAATTTCATTAATAGCTTTTATACTTCCTAAATCAACAGTTGCGATCACATCTTCATCAAAATACCCTTGCCAAGTGCCTGTTCTAAAATCTTGAGTGCCATAAATACCATCAATCAAAGCATTTTGTCCACCACCATTATATTGGTTAGCATATTCCGTTTCTAATTTTATGGAGATGTTAGGATCTATTTTATAGAATTTAGTTGTGATTCGTGCACTTTCTGCATCACCTTTTTTAGAATAAACTTCCAAGGTTGATGGTTCTGAAATAATGAATGCGTTTTCATAAACCTTAAATTCAGCATCATTTAATTTGTAAAGAATTTGAGCATCTTTATCTACATTTTCTAAAACAACTTGAGTTTCACCTTTGAAGGCCACATCGCCTTTTGCAATAAAAGGTACAGGAACAATCAAATTATCAGAAATTTGTGTCGTCGGCTCTTGACTTTCTAAGGTTGCCCATTCTGTAGGTTGGCTACTCATATTAAAAACCAAATCGCCGCCTTTCATAATATCTTCGTGAGAAATATAGGAATGGTTTAATGGTGTTCCATTAAGTACGACTGATTCAATATAAATGTTCTCATTAGAAAGGTTTTTAGCTTGAATAGTAAAATGCTTACCATTTTCTAGATTAATGGTTACTTTATCAAACAAAGGTGTGCCAATAATGTATAGATTGCTCGCAGGCGTAACAGGATAAAATCCAATTGATGAAAACACATACCAAGCACTCATTTGGCCGCAATCTTCATTGCCAGAAATACCATCAGGTTCGTTCGTATACAACTCGGTTAAAATCTGATGGACTTTTTCTTGGGTTTTAAATGGTTTATTTACGAAATTATAGAGATAAGCCATGTGATGACTTGGTTCGTTGCCATGAGCATATTGACCAATCAATCCTGTAATATCAGCTTGGTCACGTCCTGAAGTTTCCGCTTCGGCAGTGAATAATTTATCTAAATGGGCTTCCAATTTATCTTTTCCGCCTAACAGATTTATAAACCCAGAAACATCCTGTGGCACATAATAACTGTATTGCCAAGAATTGGCTTCTGTATAATTGAAATTGACTTCATAAGGATCAAAAGGTGCAAACCACGTATTGCGAAAACGACCACGCATGAATTGGCTTTCAGGGTCAAATACATTTTTATAATATTGGGCGCGTTCGGTATAGGTTTTATAGTCATCGGTTTTGTTCATGGCCTTTGCCATTTGTGCAATAGTCCAATCGTCGTAAGCATATTCCAAAGTTTTTGAAACAGATTCGCTTTCTTCTTCAACTGGAATGAAACCAAATTCTTTATACGACTTTAAGCCTAAATGATCACGAGTTGCCGAATGTTTCATGGCTTCAAAAGCTTTTTCGGCATCATAATCACGAATACCTTTTAAATACGCATCGGCAATTACTGGAACCGCGTGATACCCAATCATACAGCCAGTATAATTGGCACTTAAATCCCAAATAGGCATGATACCGCCTTCGTCATATTTGGCTAAAAACGTATTGATGAAATCGTTGGTTCGGTCTTCTTCAATTATGGTGTAAAGCGGATGTGCCGCACGATAGGTATCCCAAAGTGAGAATACGGTGTAATAATCAAAATCGTTTGTTTGGTGGATGTTTAAATCCATGCCGCGATAGCGACCGTCAACATCTTGGTACAAATTAGGTGCAAGCATGCTGTGATACAATGAGGTGTAAAAGTTGGTTTTATAATCGTTGTTATCACTTTCAATAACTATTTTTTCTAATTGAGATTCCCAAGCGTCTTGAGCCTCTTGTTTAACTTGATCAAAGGTTTTATCACCTATTTCTTCCTCTAAATTCTTTTTTGCTCCTTCAATATCAACTGCTGAAATGCCTATTTTAATATAGACGGGTTCGTTTTTTGGGTTTCCTATTCTAATCGCTGCTATAGAATTTTTGCCATTATAATCGATACTAACAGCAATATGTGAAAGTTCAATATGATAGAAAAGCTTTTGATTTGTAGCCCATGCTTTTGAGTGTCTATAACCAGTAATTACATACTTGTCTTTTTGGTCTATTTTAAAATCGAGCAATTCATCCCGATGTTCTAAATCCAAAATCACAATTTGATTTTCTGAAGTTGGAAATTGGTATTTATGTATTCCACTGCGTTTTGAAACGGTTAATTCTACGTCAATATTGGTAGAATCTAAACGCACTTTGTAATAACCTGGTTCAGCCACTTCATTATCATGGCTAAAATGAGCACGATAGCCTTTTCGAGCTTGTGCTGAGCTTGTCGAAGTATCAGCACCATTGTTGAAGTTTATTTCATTGGTAGGCATCAACAAAATATCGCCATAATCAGAAACACCTGTACCGCTTAAATGGGTATGCGAAAACCCGTAAATATAACTATCAGAATAATGGTAGCCCGAACAGCCATCCCAACCATCCAATCGTGTATCTGGACTTAATTGCATCATGCCAAACGGCATGGTTGCTCCAGGATAGGTGTGTCCGTGACCGCCAGTACCAATAAACGGATTCACATAAGAGATGAGCGATTTGTCTTTTTTAGTGGGTTTAATGTCTTTGTTTTCCTTGCAGGCAGTAAATAGGATTACTAAAGCAAAAAAGAAAGGAATAGGGAGTTTCATTTAAAATAGGATTGCTAAATTTAAAGCCTCTAATATACTAAAATGCCTATCAAGAAAATCACCGTTTTTATTGTTTTTGTGATACTGGTTTGTAGTTGTAGCCAAAATTCACACAATGTTATTGAACCACAAATCATTCCAACACCAAAAAACCAATCTGTTACTCAAGGATATTTTCTGTTGAATAATGCGACAGGCGTTCAGTTTGATGATGCCTTTAAAGTATCAGCTAATTTTTTGAAAGCATACATTGAAAATGGCAGTCAAATTA
Source organism: Hanstruepera ponticola (assembly GCF_012931685.1). Taxonomy (GTDB): domain Bacteria; phylum Bacteroidota; class Bacteroidia; order Flavobacteriales; family Flavobacteriaceae; genus Hanstruepera; species Hanstruepera ponticola. The sequence goes on along the minus strand of NZ_JABANC010000001.1, from coordinate 321,783 downwards.
AACTAACGGAGAACAATACAATATCATTTATAAAAGATGATACTTTAACGGAAGAAGCATATGTGCTAGAGATTCTTCCAAAAAATATAACAATCAAAGCGAAAACAGATCAAGGTGCTTTTTATGCTGTGCAATCTTTAAGGCAGTTGCTTCCGTCGGCTTTTGAAAATGGTTCTTTTAAGGAAGAAGAAGTTGCGATTCAATGCATGACCATTGAGGATGAACCACGTTTTCAATATCGTGGGATGCATTTAGATGTGGCAAGACATATGGTTTCGGTAGATTTCATAAAAAAATATATTGATGCGTTGGCGATGTTAAAAATGAATACATTTCATTGGCATTTAACCGATGACCAAGGATGGCGCATAGAGATTAAAAAATACCCAAAGCTACAGGAAATAGCAGCTTTTCGCGAACAAACTTTGATAGGTCATTTTTCAAATCAACCAACAACTTATGATGGAAAGCGTTATGGCGGATACTACACTCAAGAAGAAATAAAAGAGGTTGTGGCTTACGCACTGAAACAGCACATAACCGTGATTCCAGAAATTGAAATGCCTGGGCATGCGCAAGCAGCTATTGCGGCTTATCCAGAATTGGGTTGTAGTGGAGATTCCATAAAAGTTGCACAAACTTGGGGTGTTTTTGATGACATTTTCTGTGCAGGAAAGGAGAATACTTTCACGTTTTTGAAAGGTGTTTTAGATGAGGTTGTAGAATTATTCCCAAGTAAATTCATTCATATAGGTGGTGACGAAGCGCCAAAAACACATTGGAAAAACTGTCAAGTTTGTCAAAAAAGAATTAAAGAAGAAGGCTTAAAGGACGAACATGAATTACAAAGCTATTTTATTCAACGTATTGAAAAACATTTAAATTCTAAAGGCAGACAAATCATTGGTTGGGACGAAATTCTGGAAGGTGGTTTGGCTCCAAATGCTACGGTCATGTCCTGGCGTGGCACCAAAGGAGCTGTTGAGGCAGCTAAACAACACCATAATGTGATTATGACTCCAACGTCACATTGTTATTTTGATTATTACCAATCTACAAATCCTAATGAGCCTTTAGCTATTGGCGGTTATTTGCCTTTAGAGAAGGTGTATAGCTTTAATCCAATCCCGAAGGAATTAAATCACGATGAAGCTCAATATGTTTTGGGTGTCCAAGGTAATTTATGGACGGAATATATCCCGAATGCTGAACACGTAGAGTATATGATATTTCCTAGAATTTTGGCGATGAGTGAAGTGGGTTGGAGCTTACCGGAAAACAAAAACTATGATAATTTTGTATCTCGTGTTGAAACCTTTAACAAGCGTTTAGATGCATTAGATGTCAATTATGCCAATCATTTGTATGAGGTTGAAGGCGAATTGATTACTGAAAACGGATTGTCATTTTATACGTTGAAAACGCTTACCAAGGATAAAACCATTCGGTATACAACCGATGAATCCCAGCCAAATTTACAATCACAAGTATATGAAAAACCTATACCTTTCAACAAGGACATGGTCATAAAAGCAGCTGTTTTTAATGAAGAAAATCAATTGGGATCTATATTTACTGAAACTTTCAATTATCATAAAGCAGTTGGTAAAACCATAACCATAACTCCAGAGTCCAGCAAAGTCTATTCAGGGAGTGGCGCTCAAGGTTTGATTAATGGTATTTCTGGAAGCGATTCGCGATATGGAGATAAAGAATGGTTAGGGTTTTGGGGTGATGAAGTTGAGATAACTATTGATTTAGGTGAAGAAATGGAAATTAACTCTATTGAAACACGGTTTTATAACGGACAAGGTCAATGGATTTATGCTCCAGGAGAATTAGAAATCAATTTGGATAAATCAGTATTAATTGTAATTGTTAATGAAGAAAACATGAAAGATTTAATAGTAAACATCAATGCTCCAGTTCCAACCCAGGAGACTTCGAGGTACATTCATATTAAAATCCCAAGCTACGGAATCATTCCAGAAGGAAACCAAGGATCAGGTAATAAAGCTTGGACGTTTATTGATGAAATAATTGTGAATTGAGTTTGTCATTCCTGCGAAGGCAGGAATCTATTTAGAGACTATAATATTAATTAAAGAGATTCCCTCTTTCGAGGGAAATATTATGAAACTAGAAATCTGTGCTAATTCCTACCAATCTGCCGTAAATGCTCAAGAAGCTGGAGCACATCGTATTGAACTCTGTAGTGAATTGTCAGTTGGAGGTGTCACACCAAGTTTCGGCTTGATAAAGCAGGTTATTGAGGATTTATCAATTCCTGTGTTTGTATTGATTCGTCCTCGTAGTGGACATTTTTGTTATTCTGATGCAGAATTTGAAGTTATAAAGCGTGATATTCAAATTTGCAAGGACTTGGGTGTTCAAGGCATTGTGTCTGGTGTTTTAAATGAAGACAATTCTATTGATATCCAAAGAACGCAACAACTTGTAACCTTGTCAAAGCCTATGCAATTTACCTTTCATCGCGCATTCGATTGTGTGCCAAATCCTAAAGAAGCATTAGAAGCATTAATAAATTTAGGTATAGATCGTGTACTAACTTCCGGTCAGCAACCCAAAGCCATTGAAGGTATTGAGCTATTGAAAGAATTAAACCATCAAGCTGAAAGCAGAATCAAAATTTTAGTTGGCAGTGGCATAAATGCTCAAAATGCTAATGCGTTCAAAAAGGCAGGTTTTAAGGAAATTCATGCATCAGCTTCCAAAATTATAAATAATGATGCATCCGTTTTTTTTGGAAATACCCCTCAAACAATTTCTGATGTTAAAAACATTCAAGATATTTTAAAATCGATTCAATGAGACATAGCGTTTTTATCTTCGTTCTAGTGCTTTGTTTGTCTTGTCAATCAAAACATGAAACACCTATAGCTATTGAATTACATAATGGTTGGCAATTTAAACAAGTGGATTCTGATACGTGGTTGCCAGCAAACGTTCCGGGAAGTGTGTTTTCTGATTTGATGGAGAATGGGTTGATTGAAGACCCTTTTATAGCTAATAATGAATCAGAAGTACAAGGTGTTTCTGAAACCGATTGGGAGTATAAAACAAACTTTCAAGTTGATGCTAAAACATTAAAGCGAAAACATATCGAACTCCATTTTGATGGTTTGGATACGTATGCTTCGGTGTTTTTAAATGATAGTTTAGTTCTGAAAACAAATAATGCATTTCGTGAGTTTGCAGTGAATGTCAAACCGCTGTTAAAAGCTGAAAACGAACTACGCATTCTGTTCGAAAACACCTCAAAATATGAAGCGCAAGCCAAAGCAAAACTTAATTATAGCTTACCAGAGGGCAATCGTATTTTTACCCGTAAAGCACAGTTTCAATACGGTTGGGATTGGGGACCAAAACTCAATACTAGCGGAATTTGGCGACCTGTTAAACTTAAAGCTTGGGATGATTTTAAGATTGAAGAATTTTATGTCAAGCAATTAACTTTAGATGAGCAAAAAGCAGGTTTAGCTATTGATGTCAGTGAAAATATTAAATCGGATAAAAATTTGGATTACGTAGTTTATGTGAATGATTCATTAAATTATTCAGTTTCTGAAGTAATAAAATATGATAGCAAGAAAGTACTTCTGCCTATAATAATCGAAAACCCCAAACGCTGGTGGCCACATAATTTGGGCGAACCCTATTTGTACGATATTAAAGTTGTGGTGACAGATGGGGAAACGGTTTTGGATAGTATATCTAAAAAAATAGGATTACGAACTATTGAGCTCGTTACTGAAAAAGATAGTGTTGGCGAATCCTTTTACTTTAAGGTCAATGATGTTCCTGTTTATGCAAAAGGTGCCAATTACATTCCACAAAACAGTTTTCAAAATCAAGTCACAGATGATCATTATGAAAAGCTTTTAAACGATGTGGTTTCGGCCAATATGAATATGCTTCGTGTTTGGGGTGGCGGCATTTATGAAAATGATGTGTTCTATGACTTATGCGATGAAAAAGGGATTCTCGTTTGGCAAGATTTCATGTTTGCCTGTGCTATGTATCCAGGCGATAAAGCGTTTTTAGAAAATGTAGAGCAAGAAGCTGTTGATAATGTGAAACGCTTGAGAAATCATGCGTCTATGGCGTTATGGTGTGGCAATAATGAAAACTCTGAAGGTTGGCATCGTTGGGGTTGGCAAGCCGATAGAAGTGAAGTCGAAAAAAATGAAATTTGGGAAAATTATTTAAAGGTTTTTGATTCTATTTTGCCTAATACGGTTAAACAATATTCAAACATTGATTATTGGGAATCCTCGCCAAAATATGGAAGAGGCAATCCAAAATATGAGTTTGAAGGCGATGCGCACGATTGGTGGATTTGGCATGACGGCTATCCGTTTGAACATTTAGAAACACATGTGCCACGATTTATGAGCGAGTTTGGGTTTCAATCCTTTCCGAGTTATGAAGTCATTAATTATATTAATAAAAAGGATAGTTTAGATATTAGTTCACAAGTCTTTAAAAATCACCAAAAGCATGCTAGAGGGTTTCAAATTATCAACGACTATATGGAACGTGATTTTCCAGTACCAACTCATGCTGAAGATTATGTTTATATAAGCCAACTATTACAAGCTTACGGCATTACCAAAGGCATTGAAGCACAACGCAGAGCAAAACCTTATAACATGGGAACACTATTTTGGCAATTGAACGATTGTTGGCCGGCGGTTTCCTGGTCCAGTATTGATTTCTTTGGCAACTGGAAAGCATTGCATTATAAAGCCAAACGGAGTTTTGAAAATGTATTGATTTCTTCAGAAGTAGAAAATGATATGCTGAAAACAGTTGCTGTAAATGACGCTTTGGACAATATTTCAATTAATTTGACAGTTAGACTGATGGATTTTGACGGCAAAAGCATCATGCATAAGCAGATAAAGGAAATTGTACCATCTAATCGAAGTAAGCAGATATTCAGCTTGGATTTGACAGCTTTGAATTTTGATAAAGAGGCGACTATCTTAAAGATTGAAAGTACAGATCAAATATGGTTACATTATTTTTCGAAACCAAAAGACCTAAAACTCAAACCTGAATCCATTCAACAAAAAATCACAAAAAGCGCAGATGGCTTTAAAATAGAACTATCAAGTGAAACCCTTCAAAAAGATGTATTCTTATTTTGTAATGACAAAGGCCATTTTTCCGACAACTACTTTGATTTGTTGCCAAACGAAGTTAAAACCGTTGAGTTTTATACACAAGCAAGCAGCATAGTATCTTTAAAAATGAAAACTCTAAACGGAATAAAAAATTAACAGAGTATTAAAATACTTCGCTTTAATTGCCAGTATATTTGTAAAGCCTTAAGAAAAAGAGATTTATGTCGCGTTGGATAATAACTATTATAATATTTACAGTAATATTTTTATTTGTGGAGTTATATGCTTTTCAAGTCATTAAAACTTTAACAAGAAACCGATTAATTAAGTGGGCTTGGATTTTAGTTTCTGTTGCGATATATGCCAATTTTCTCTACACCATTTTTTCTACACCAAGAAGCGCTGGTCAAACGGTTGGTTTTCAGTTAGCAGCAGGTTTGTTGTTGACTTTCCTAATTCCAAAGTTGGTGCTACTACTCATTATGTTTGGGGAGGATGTTTTCAGAGTAATAAGAAAACTTTTTTCAATTGCATCGTCTGGAGAAACTGAAATGTTTACCAGCAGAAGAGCTTTTATTTCAAAAATAGCATTAGGTATTGCTGCCATTCCATTTGCCTCGTTTTTATATGGAATTTGGCAAGGTCGTTACAACTACAAAGTTTTGAAATATCAGGTGTTTTTTGAAGATTTACCTGAAGCTTTTGACGGGTTTACAATTACTCAAATTTCTGATATTCATTCAGGAAGTTTTACCAACAAAGAAAAGATTGAATATGGTGTTGCCTTGATAAATGAACAGCAATCCGATCTTATGTTATTCACAGGCGATATTGTAAATAATATGGCAACTGAAATGGATGATTGGATAGATGTTTTTAAACGGTTAAAAGCACCTTATGGAAAATATTCCATTTTAGGTAATCACGACTATGGTGATTATGTACAATGGGAAAAGCCAGAAGATAAACTTAAAAATTTTCAAGCAGTAAAAGATATTCATCCTAAAATAGGATTTGATTTATTGCTTGATGAACACCGCTATATAGAAAAAAATGGTCAGAAATTAGCTTTAATTGGAGTAGAGAATTGGGGAAAAGGATTTAATCAAGCGGGTGATTTGGATAAAGCATCATCTCAAGTTAATAAAGAAGATTTTAAAATATTAATGACACATGATCCATCGCATTGGGAATACCGAGTTAAACAGGATGATTTTAATTATCATTTGACTTTAAGTGGTCATACTCATGGTTTACAAATGGGGATTGAAATACCGGGATTTTTTAGATGGAGTCCGTCACAATATGTTTATAAACAATGGGCTGGATTGTATAATGAATTTGGTAGATTTATAAATGTGAATAGAGGTTTTGGTTATCATGCCTTTCCTGGACGTGTTGGAATATGGCCCGAAATAACGGTTATCGAGCTTAAAAAAGGTGTGAATAACGTATAATCAACTGAAAATATTATATTTGTAATATAAGATTTGACTAAAAACTTTAACGTATGTCAAAATTTGGGGAACTTATAGATGTAAATATTCCTGTGCTGTTAGACTTTTTTACAGAATGGAATGAGCAATCCACCGCTATGCACGCAGTTTTGAGAGACGTTGCTGCTGCACTTGGAGATAAAGCCAAAGTCATTAAAATTGATGTTGATAAAAATAAAGAACTAGCTGAAGCATTGCGCGTCAAAGGCTTACCAACATTAATTATCTACAAAAATGGCGAAATGAAATGGCGCCATAGCGGCGAACAAGATGCTAATACCTTAATAGGCATTATTCAAGAGTATGTTTAGACATTTAAAGCTTTAAACGAATATCCTTTTTCACTAAAATATTTCAAAACTTTTGGAAGTGTAAACATCAAGTTTCTTGATGCTTTTAGGCTATCATGGAATACTATGATGCTACCGGATTGAGCTTTGCTTATCACGTTATTTAAACAGGTTTCAGGTTTTACATTTTTATCCCAATCAAACGACAAAACATTCCACATAATTATTTTATAGTCAAGATCTAAGAGAGCTTTGCCTTGTTTGGGTTTTATTTGACCATAAGGTGGTCTAAACAATTTTGAACCGCAATATTCTCGTTTTTCTAGTTCAGTATCAATACTATTTTGACAAGCTTCAATATCAGAAATATAATCAGTTTTTTTTATTAGCCAGCCTTTTAAATGAGTGTTAGAATGATTACCTATAGCATGACCATTATCAAGAATATTATGAAAGATATTAGTATGCTTTTTTATGTTATTACCTATGCAAAAAAATGTTGCTTTTGCGTTATACTTATTTAGTGTTTTAAGTGTCCAATTAGTTATTTGTGGTGTTGGGCCGTCGTCAAAAGTTAGATAGAGCACCTTATCCGTTTCTTGAAGCTCCCAAATATAGTCTGGGAGCATTTTTTTAATTACCAAAGGTGTTTTAACAGGGATGATTCCCATTGTTTTTAATTTATTCTTCAGGTTCAATGACACTACTGTCCTCATTGATTAAATCCAAATCCAATGGCGTTATTTCTTCTTCTGTTGGTGCGTCTTCATAAAAGTGCTTGAATAAATTCAAAAAGTTTGAAAAAGTCTTGGCTTCTTGAGCGCCAAAATCTTCGTCGTATTCAATAACCACATCAACAATACTTTTATAGCGTTCAATATCAGTGTAAATTTCTTCAAAAACTCTTCTTTGTTGTTCAGCATCTAACTTACTGTAATAGGTTAAGTTTTCTTGATATTTATTGGCAACTTCCTTGAATAACTTTTGAGCCTTTTCAGTTGCACCTGTTTCATAATAAGCACCAATATAAGGTTCTAATAATGTATAATAACCAAAATAATCAACTGGCATATTTTCCATAGCTATATCAGCTATTTCTTCAGCTTTTTCTAGCTTTTCTTCATTGATTAATTGTTCAATTAACCTAGCTAGATTGCCACGATAGGTAATGGAATTTCGCCTAGTTTCAATATCATGGTATATATCAGGATTTCCACTATTTCCCCAATCCCAATTCACAACTTTTTCATACATTAAGTCACTATCAACACGTCCCATATCAAACGGATTTGCTTTATCAACAGGTGTTTTAATAGGAACTAGTTTATAAGCCATACCATCTAACTGTAGGTAGTCTTTCATCCAAATATAGTCATCATTTCCAAAGGCACCACCTGTAAAGTAAATAGGTCGCTCCCAGTTATTATTGGCAACAATATCAAGCATTAAAAGCCTGTTTTTATAGAGTGCACCATCAGTTATTTTAATATCTATATAATCCACTATTTCGGCAGAATCTTTTTCTTTTACAATTCCAGATTCAATAGCATTTTTCTTGTTAACTGGAATACGAATATTTTCAACTGGGAAGTAATTTGAATTAACTAACTGCGAAGGATAGTAACTTGGATCTTCACCCTGCTGTTGTAAAACGTACTTAAATTTTGTTTTAGGATTGTCACTGGTTACAAAATTTAGAAAATCATCTATCATTAGAGTGTCCGTATTCAACAATCTTTGAGGACGTCCTTTAGAATCATAGATAAAAAGCTTTTTCATGATATAGTCACGTGTACCATAACGATATTGATCATGGGTTAAGGATGATGGAACGGGATCACTTTCATAAGCTTTTCGCTTCATTTGGTCTATATACCAATCGGTTTGAAATAAGCTGGTATTAACTACACGAACATCTGTTCTATAACCTTCAATTTCTTGGGCGTACCAGAGTGCAAAAGTGTCATTGTCACCAATTGAGAATAAAATACCATTTTCACCACATGAATCCAGATATTTTTTTGCCATGGCATTGGCAGTATATTTGCCAGAGCGATCATGATCATCCCAATTATTGGCAACTAAAACACCAGGTACTAATATTAAACAAACAATGACTACTATTGGTGCTAATAATTTTGACTGGAATTTTGATTTCAAACCATCAATTATCGCATAAACTCCAAATCCAATCCAGAGCGCAAATACATAAAACGAACCAACTACCGAATAATCCCGCTCACGAGGTTCAAACGGTCGAACGTTGGTATAAACTTGTATGGCTAGACCTGTAAACAGAAAGAAGACTAGCATAACCCAAAACAGCTTTTTGTCTTTATTGAACAGAAAGAATAGCCCAATAAGACCCAGTATAAATGGTAAGAAAAAGTAGGTGTTTCTAGCTTTGTTATTTTTTACGTCGCCTGGGAGATCTTTTTGAGATAAATCCAAATGCCATTCATCAATAAAGCCAATACCACTTATCCAGTTTCCATGGTTGTCATACTTTCCTTGAATATCATCTTGTCTTCCAACAAAATTCCACATAAAATAACGCCAATACATATAACCTAATTGGTATTCCAACATATAGGCAACATTACTGCCTAAAGATGGTTTTTCAACATCTATATACTGGCTAAACTGTTTTAAAAATGCGTGATAATCTTCATAATCAACCATGCTATTGGCCACATCATTTTTAAAATTTGAAACTGCTGCACGCAATTCGTTTTCCATTTGGTATTCAGGCTTTAATTTAAAATCTAAATAGCCTGTAAAAATCATGTAATTTTCTGCATTTTCACCGCTCCACATTCTTGGTAATATAGAAGCATGATCGGCATTATAATTTTGTCTGGCTTTTTCCCAGTCATTTATAATAACGTATTTACCTGTTTTTTCATCCTTTTCATAATTCGGCTTGTCATCTATATAAGGCTCGTTTTCATCAAGACCAGAATATTGATCTGTAAATTGTGGACCATAAAACAAATGGGTTTCAGGATATTGTTCCAAGTTATAGTATGCCAAAAGCTCGCGAGCATCCGAAGGGTCATTTTCATTAATAACCACGTTGGCATTGGCGCGAATTGGTAACATCATCCAAGAAGAGAATCCAACCACTACAAAAGTTACGCAAAGAATAGCAGTGTTTAAGTGTTTATAGCCTTTATCTTTTGTGTATTTTAAACCAAAATAAATTAAAGCAACCAAAAGAATACCTGCTATTATTGATCCCGAGTTAAAAGGTAAGCCAATAGAATTCACGAAGAAAATTTCCATAGCACTGAAGTACCTCAATATGTTTGGTGCTAATAATTTAAAGATAAAAAGAAGAATAGCAACTGAAACTACATTGGCAACAATAAAACCTTTGATAGTAACTTCTTTATAATTTTTAAAATAATAAATAAGCCCAATCGCCGGAATGGTTAATAATCCCATAAAATGCACCCCAAATGAAAGACCTATAACAAAAGCAATTAATATCAACCAACGATTGCCTCGTGGTGTATCCATTTCACGTTCCCAACGCAATGCCAGATAGAATAAAACAGACATAATTAAGGTTGCCATGGCGTACACTTCTGTTTCAACAGCATTAAACCAAAAAGAATCTGTAAAAGCAAATGCCAAACTCCCAACTAAAGAACTCCCTAAAATGGCAATCTTATTAGTTTTTGATAGCGTGTCTTCATTTCCAATTAATTTTCTTAACAATAATGAAATTGTCCAAAACATAAATAAAATCGTGAATGCACTTGAAACGGCACTCATCATATTCATCATATAGCCTATTAATTCATTATTGCCAAATGTGAAAGTTGAGAAAAATGCACCGAACATTTGGAACAAAGGTGCTCCAGGTGGATGCCCAACTTGTAGTTTTGAAGAGGTTAAAATGTATTCGCCAGCATCCCAAAAACTTACAGTGGGTTCTACCGTTAGACTATAAGTGATTAAAGCAACTAAAAATGAAAACCAAGATAACAAAGTGTTCCATTTTCTAAAGCTGATATGTGCCATGTAATTGAAGTTTGAAAGATTAGGCGAATTTAACAATAAATATCAAATCAAAAATACTTTTAAGGAAACGTTAAGTTTTGAAAGGTTATTTTATTTAAAAAATGTTTGCGCAAACAAAACTTTGTTTTAAATTTGCATCCTCAATTGCACAATGGCCTATGGTGTAACTGGCAACACGTCTGGTTTTGGTCCAGAAGAGTCTAGGTTCGAGCCCTAGTAGGCCAACAAGTAAGTAAAAAATCCTAATCATTTGATTAGGATTTTTTTATTTGATTAGTTTGGAATAGTTATATTTTAAAAGTTATCACAGGTCGTTTCGCATGATTTACCAAATCTTCACTAATACTACCATTGAAGAAATGGGCAATGCCTTGTCTGCCATGGGTACTAATACCAATTAAATCTGCACCAATGATATGGGAGAAATTCATGATGCCTTTCTCAACAGATTCATCATTGTAAATAGAAATTGAATAATTTTCAAAATCGTAACCTTCAATAAAATCTAAAATACGAGCTTTTGCCGTTGCTGTGGTAATAAAGTTGTTAGCCGTGTTTACAAAAAGTAAATGAATTTTGGCATCAAAAGCTTTAGCCAATTCGGTTGCTTGTTTATATGTTTCTTTGTTATCATTTTTAAAATCAGATGCAAAAACAAAATTGTCAATCTTGAATTCTTCATGTTCATTTTTAATTACTAAAACAGGGACTTCGGCAGTTCTTACAACCTTTTCAGTGTTTGAACCTATAAACATTTCTTTAAAACCACTAGCTCCATGCGAGCCCATGATAATGAGGTCGATATTATGCTCTATACATGTGTTTTTTATGCCTGTAAAAGTTTGATTGAAATCTACAGTCTCATGAACTACAACATCCTTTAGGTAGTCTTGGCTCATAGTTTGCTCAAACTTTTTATGAGCTAGTTTCATAAAGAACATGGCTTCAGGTAATTCACTATGTTGGCTTAAAGCATCTACCTGATGAAGCGGTAGTTCAAGCATATGTAAAAGGTAAATTTCGCTATCGTGTTTTTTGGCTAATTGAGCAGCAACTTGTAGTGCGTTTTCGGCTTGCTTTGAGAAATCAGTTGGAACGAGTATTTTTTTCATAAATGAAATTTTCAGAATTGTTTTAGTAGTCACTAAATTTAAGAAAAAAAATGATATTCCTATCATTATGCAATTCAATTTAATTATTGTATATTTGCACCGTTGAAAGAAAAAAGAATAAATGAGGGGACGGAAAGTCCCCTCTTTTTATACCAAAAAATGTTTAGAGAAACTGTAGAGAAATTATTGGTCGATGGCTTAAGTGAACGGGAAGATTTGTTTCTGATTGATTTTACCATTTCTAACGACAATAGTATAAAAGTAATTATTGATGGTGACCGTGGTGTTACTGTTGATGATTGCGTTTTTGTTAGTAGAGCTATTGAGCACAATTTGGATAGAGAAGAACAGGATTTTTCTTTAGAAGTTGCTTCAGCTGGAGCAGCGGCACCATTAGTAAATCAAAGACAATACGTCAAAAATATTGGTAGAAATCTTGAAGTTTTGACAAACGATGGTAAAGTTGAAGGTACACTAGAGAATGCTAATGATGATGGTATTACCTTGAAATGGAAGGCGCGTGAACCAAAACCAGTTGGCAAAGGTAAAGTGACTGTTCAAAAACAGGCTGAAATAGCCTATGGAGATATAGTAGAAGCAAAAGTTATGATAAAATTTTAATTAAAAGAGATATGGAAAATCTTGCGTTAATTGAGTCTTTTTCAGAATTTAAGGACGATAAATTAATAGATCGTGTTACGTTGATGGCGATTTTAGAAGATGTTTTTAGAAATGCACTAAAAAAGAAATTTGGTGATGATGATAATTTTGACATCATTATCAATCCAGATAAGGGTGATTTAGAAATTTGGAGAAACCGTGTGGTTGTTGCTGATGGCGAAGTAGAAGAACCTAATCAGGAGATATCTTTATCTGAAGCAAGAAAAATTGAGCCCGATTTTGAGGTTGGTGAAGATGTATCAGAAGAAGTAAAGTTAATTGATTTAGGTCGTCGTTCTATCTTGGCATTAAGACAGAATTTGATTTCTAAAATCCATGAACATGATAATACTAATATCTATAAGCAATTTAAAGATTTAGTAGGTGATATTTATACGGCAGAAGTACATCACATACGTCACAGAGCTGTTATATTGTTAGATGATGAAGGAAATGAAATCATTCTTCCTAAAGAAAAACAAATTCCATCAGATTTCTTTAGAAAAGGAGATAATGTACGTGGTATTATTGAAAGCGTTGAACTAAAAGGCAATAAGCCAGCTATAATCATGTCAAGAACAGCACCTGAATTTTTAGAGAAGCTGTTTGAGCAGGAAATTCCTGAAGTATTTGATGGATTGATTACTGTTAAAAAAGTAGTGAGAATTCCTGGTGAAAAAGCAAAAGTTGCTGTAGATTCTTATGATGATAGAATAGATCCAGTAGGTGCTTGTGTAGGCATGAAAGGTTCAAGAATTCATGGTATTGTCCGTGAGCTTGGAAATGAAAATATTGACGTTATAAATTACACCAATAATTTACAGTTGTTCATTACTAGAGCATTAAGTCCTGCAAGAGTTACGTCAATTAAAATAGATGAGGAAAACAAACGAGCTGAAGCTATTTTAAAACCAGAAGAGGTGAGCAAAGCTATTGGTCGCGGTGGTCACAATATCCGTTTGGCTGGTCAGCTAACAGGTTATGAAATAGATGTGTTTAGAGAAGGTGCAGAGGAAGATGTTGAATTACGTGAGTTCACTGATGAAATTGATGCATGGATTATTGATGAATTCAGTAAAGCTGGATTAGATACGGCTAAAAGTATTTTAGAGCAGGAAGTAGATGATTTGGTAAAGCGTACCGATTTAGAAGAAGAAACAATTTTAGACGTCATCAGAATTCTTAAAGAAGAATTTGAAGATTAAATATATTTTTTAGGTTATATTAAAGGCGATTTATGGCTGAAACAATTAGATTAAATAAAGTATTACGTGAACTTAACATCTCTCTAGATCGAGCTGTGGAGTATTTAGACTCCAAAGGCATTGAAATAGAGAAGCGTCCAACTACAAAAATATCTGAAGAGGTACACAACCTTCTGCAAGATGAATTTGAAACGGATGCTAACAAAAAAGCAAAGTCACAGGAAGTAAGCGAGGCGAAACAGAAGGAAAAAGAAGCTTTAAGGATTCAACGTGAGCGTGAGTTAGAGGAAAAAGAACAAGCTAAAGCCAAAAGAGAAGCTGCGCAAAAAGAAAAAGAACAAGAGGTAGTTAAAGCAAAATCAACACTTTCTGGACCTAAACAAGTTGGTAAGATTGATCTGGAGGCCGACAAAAAGAAGCCTGCAAAAACCAAAGAAGTTGAAGAAGCTAAAGTTGAGGAGGTCAAGCCGGAAAAAGAATCTCCAAAAACTGTTGAGCCTAAAAAGGAAAAAGTAGCTAGCAAGCCTAAAGAAGCCACGCCTAAAAAAGCTAAAGAAGTTGAAGCGTCAGAAGATGCACCAGAAGAAAAGGTAGAAACACAATACCAAAAACTTTCTGGGCCAAAAATTGCTGGTGACAAAATTGATCTAACGCAGTTTAACAAACCAAAAAAGAAAAAAGAAGACAAAAAATCTGACTCAAAAGATTCAAGTTCTACCAGAAAAAAACGTCGTCGTATAAGCAAAGCTGGAGCACCAGGAGCTGCTGGAAATAATAACAATAGAGGTGGTGGTAATGATCGCTTTAAGGGTAAGGGCAAAGGAAGACGTAATGTTGTTAAAGAAGAGCCAAGTGAAGAAGAAGTACAAAAACAAGTACGTGAAACACTAGAAAAACTTCAAGGTAAGTCTAGCAAAGGTAAAGGAGCAAAGTATCGTCGTGAAAAACGTGAACAGCATAGAGAACAAACTGAAAAGGATTTGCAAGCAGAAGCAGCTGAAAGTAAGGTGCTTAAGGTTACTGAATTTGTAACAGCTAGTGAAGTAGCAACTATGATGAATGTTTCTGTTACCGAAATTATTTCAGCTTGTATGTCATTAGGAATGATGGTTACGATGAATCAGCGATTAGATGCTGAAACGTTAACAATCGTAGCTGAAGAATTTGGTTATGAAGTTGAGTTTGTAACGGCTGATATAGAAGAGTCATTTGAAGAAGTTGAGGATAAACCAGAAGATTTACAACCTCGTGCACCAATAGTTACAGTTATGGGTCACGTAGATCATGGTAAAACCTCATTACTAGATTACATTCGTGAAGAAAATGTAATCGCTGGCGAGTCAGGTGGAATCACACAGCACATAGGAGCCTATGGTGTGGAACTTGAGAACGGTCAAAAAATAGCATTTCTTGATACACCAGGTCACGAAGCTTTTACGGCCATGCGTGCTCGTGGTGCTCAAGTTACTGATATAGCAATTATTGTTATTGCTGCAGATGATGATATCATGCCGCAAACTAAAGAAGCAATTTCACATGCTCAAGCAGCAAGTGTCCCAATTGTTTTTGCAATAAATAAAATAGATAGACCTACAGCAAATCCGGATAAGATTAAAGAAGGTTTAGCAAATATGAATCTCTTGGTTGAAGATTGGGGTGGAAAAATCCAGTCCCACGATATTTCTGCAAAAACGGGAGATGGTGTTAAAGAATTACTAGAGAAAGTATTGCTTGAAGCTGAGTTATTAGAACTTCAGGCAAATCCAGATAAAGCAGCTCAAGGTACCGTAGTTGAAGCCTTTTTAGATAAAGGAAGAGGTTATGTTTCAACGATTTTGGTTCAAGCTGGAACGCTGAAAGTTGGTGATTATGTATTGGCAGGTAAAAACAGCGGTAAAGTAAAAGCTATGCATGATGAGCGTGGTAATGAAGTAATAGCTGCTGGACCATCAACACCAGTATCAATACTTGGTTTAGATGGAGCACCTCAAGCAGGTGATAAATTTAATGTATTTGAAGATGAGCGTGAAGCTAAACAAATTGCAACCAAACGTACACAATTGCAACGTGAACAATCGGTTAGAACGCAGCGCCATATTACATTAGATGAAATAGGCCGTCGTATTGCATTAGGCGATTTCCAAGAATTAAATATCATATTAAAAGGTGATGTTGATGGTTCGGTTGAAGCCTTGACGGATTCGTTCCAAAAATTATCAACTGAAGAAATTCAGGTCAATATCATTCATAAAGGTGTTGGTCCAATTACGGAGAGTGATGTGTTATTAGCTTCAGCTTCAGACGCAGTGATTATTGGATTTAATGTAAGGCCAATGGGTAATGCGCGTCAGATTGCAGATAAAGAAGAAATTGATATCAGAATGTATTCAATTATTTATGATGCAATCAATGATCTTAAAGACGCTATGGAAGGTATGTTGTCTCCAGAGTTAAAAGAAGAAATTACAGGTACTGCTGAAATTAGAGAAATCTTTAAGGTTTCTAAAATTGGTAGTATTGCTGGATGTATGGTAACTAGTGGTAAAATATACAGAAATTCTGGTGTAAGATTAATTCGTGATGGTGTAGTGGTTTACACTGGAGAATTAGCTTCGTTAAAACGCTTTAAAGACGACGTTAAAGAAGTGTCTAAAGGCTACGATTGCGGTATGCAAATTAAGAATTATAACGACATTAAAGAAGGTGATATTATTGAAGCATTCCAAGAAGTTGAGGTTAAGAAAAAACTAAAATAAGTTTAATAGAATTATAAAAAAAAGCGACCAATTGGTCGCTTTTTTTGTTTTAATCTCTCTCTTTTTTAGGCTTAAAAACAAAAGCGTTTTGAAATTCTTTTTGAACTTTAACTAAACTTCTGTCCGCCTCCAATCTGCTTCGATAATTTCCAACCCAAACTTTGTAATTTGGTGTTTCAAATTCTAAAGTAGCAAGTAATTCAGGCATTTTTAATCTGATTTTTGATTTAGCCTTTTCCGCATCTTGACGGTTGCCGGAATATATTTGAATTTTATAGCGGTCAGAATCATTATCGTAAAGGTTCATGTCCTTTTTTAAAGCTAATAATTTAACTAAATCTTGATCTTGGTTGATGGTAACACCACCTTGTTGTGCAAAAGAATTAGTGGTCAATAAAGCCAAACTAAAAACTAGAGTTATTTTGAATATATCTGTCAATAATTTCATTTTCAATGGTATTTAATGCAAATGTAAATGATAATAACTAAAACTTCGGGTATTTTATTATTTAGAATTTCTCTAAATTACCAATTAACACTTCTGTAACATTTCTCAAATCGACTTTAAATGTTACTTTTGCATGAGATTTTATTATTGTATTTTTTTCTTTTATTAAATGAAAAAATCATACCAAAGTTTAGAAGTTAATTCAACCAATAATATGAAACAGGTGAATCACCGAAAATTAGGCAAGAACATTCTCCGTTTAAGTTTAATTATTTTATTAGCGTTTTCTACCTCACTTTCTGCTCAAGAAGGCGATCCGGCAAAAGGGAAATCTTTATTTAATGCAAACTGTGCTGCTTGTCATAAATTAGACAAGAAGATGACAGGACCTGCGCTACGAAAAGTAGAGCAAAGACTTTCAGAGGAGCAAGGATTGGATAGAGAATGGTTAGCAGCATGGATTAGAAACAGTTCTGCTGTTATAAAGTCTGGAGATGCTTATGCCAATAAAATCTATGATGAGTATGGTGGAGCAGCAATGACTGCTATGCCGCAATTAACAGATGAAGATATTAGTCATATTCTTGCTTACACAGCTGAAGATGTTCCAGAACCAGTAGTTGCGCAAGTAACAGGAGGACAAGAAGGTGGTGGAAGTCAAGAAGGTGGTATTTCAAACCAATTAATACTAGGTGCATTAGCGGTATTATTTGCTTTGTTGGCTATGGCGCTTATTTTGGTTAGACAAACACTTAACCGTTTTGCTGAAGCTAAAGGTGTTGATGTATCTGAAACAAAAGGTACGCCAATATGGAAGGCTTTTGCTCAAAATCAGTTTTTAGTTTTGGTAACAGCCATTTTCCTATTATTAGCAAGTGGTTATTTTGCCTATGGCTATTTCATGCAGATTGGTATTGATCAAGGTTACCAACCGGTTCAACCTATCCATTATTCACACAAAATTCATGCTGGCGATAATGGTATTGATTGTAAATATTGTCACTCATCAGCGCGAGTAAGTAAACATTCAGGAATTCCTTCTTTGAATGTTTGTATGAATTGTCATAAATCTATTTACGAAGTAGCACCTGAAACGGCTACAGAAGAGTATAGTAAAGAATTTTATGACGGTGAAATCAAAAAGCTTTATGCAGCTGTTGGATGGGATGATGCCGAGCAAAAGTATACAGGTGAAACGCAACCAGTTAAATGGGTGAGAATTCACAATTTACCTGATTTTGCTTATTTCAATCACTCGCAGCACGTTTCTGTTGCTGGTATAGAATGTCAAACTTGTCATGGTCCTGTTGAAGAAATGGAAATCATGTATCAGCATGCACCACTTACTATGGGATGGTGTATCAACTGTCATAGAGAGACAAATGTAAATGTAAAAGACAACGCATACTACGATAAAATTCATGCTGAATTATCTAAAAAATATGGAGTAGACCAATTGACAGCTGCTCAAATGGGTGGTTTGGAATGTGGTAAGTGTCATTATTAATAAAGAAAAAGTAGTTATGGTGGAAGGGAAATCTAACAACCATTAACTAACAACTAATAACTAGTAATAAATATGTCATCAAACAAGAAATACTGGAAAAGTGTTGAAGAGCTAAACGAGAATAGCTCTGTTGTTGAGACGCTAAAACAAAACGAATTTGTTCAAGAGATTCCTACGGATGAGTTTTTAGGTAACAAAGACTCTTTGGAAAGCTCTAAAACAACACGTCGTGATTTCTTAAAATATGTTGGTTTTAGTACAGCTGCAGCTTCTTTGGCTGCCTGCGAAGGGCCAGTTATTAAGTCAATTCCGTATGTAGTGCAACCAGAGGAGATTATTCCTGGTGTTGCCAACTATTATGCTACAACTATAGCTGACGGATTTGATTTTGCAAGTGTTTTAGTTAAAACAAGAGAAGGTCGTCCAATCAAAATTGAAAATAATACCATGGCAGCTACTAACGGTAGTGCAAATGCTAGGGTAAATGCTTCGGTTTTAGGTTTGTACGATAGTTTAAGAGTTCAAGGTCCATTAAAAGAAGGCGAGCCTATTTCATGGAGTGATTTTGATGCTCAAACAACTCAAAAATTAAACAGTCTAAAAGCTTCTGGTAAACAAATTGTGTTGCTAACGCAAACTTATGCAAGCCCATCAACTAGAAATTTAATAGCTGATTTTAAAGAAGAATACGGAAATGTAAATCATGTGATTTATGATGCTATATCCGAGTCGGCTGCTTTAGAAGCTTTTCAACAGCGATATAATAAAAGAGGTCTAGCTGATTATGATTTTTCAAAGGCCATGACTATTGTTTCTGTTGGTGCTGACTTTTTAGGTGATTGGCAAGGTGGCGGATTTGATTCGGGTTATGCGAAAAACAGAGTGCCAGATCATGGTAAAATGTCTCGCCATATTCAGTTTGAATCTAATATGTCTTTAACAGGTGCCAATGCTGACAAGCGTGTGCCTATGACACCAACACAACAAAAATTGGCGTTAGCTAAATTGTATAGTGAAGTTGTTGGAGAATCAGTTTCAGTTAACTTGCCTGAACATATTGCACAAGCGGTAAGTAAGGCAGCATCTGAATTGAAAAAAGCAGGAAAGAAAGCTGTTGTTGTTACAGGTATCCAAGACGTCAATGCACAAGCAGTTGTTTTGGAAATTAATGAGTACTTAAATAGTGCAGCTTTCAATAGTGAAGCTTCAATAAAAACGAGACAAGGAAATGACAAAGCAGTAGCACAACTTATAACTGATATGAATGCAGGTAAGGTTGGGGCAGTTATTATGAGTGGAGTAAATCCATTATATACATTGCCTAATGCTGATGAATTTGCTGCTGGATTAGAAAAAGCAGAATTATCAATTGCTTTCTCCATGAAAGCTGATGAAACATCATCAAAATGTCAATATATTGCTGCTGCGCCACATTATTTAGAATCTTGGGGTGATGTTGAAATGAAATCAGGTCATTACAGTTTAATGCAGCCTGCTATTCGTCCATTGTTTGATACCAGACAATTTCAAGAAGGTTTAATGAAATGGACTAATAATACGAGTAAATCTTACCATGATTATATAAAATTAATCTGGAATGAAGATATTTTGAGAGGAGGTTCTTTCAATAAAGCACTTCACGATGGTTTCTTTGTTAGTAATACAGCCGAATATGACGATTTAGATGTTTTAGAAGGTGAGACAACAAAAGATAAAACTTGGGTCGGAGGTATTATTGATGACGTAGCCGAAGGTGTTGGAATAAAGGACAAAGAAGAAGATAATAATTCGAGTGTTTCAACTGAATCAAATACCGCTTCTTCAGCTGTTTCTGTAAGAAGTGCTGCTAATTCTCTTGCTGGTGCAACTGCGCCTAGCGATATGGAATTGGTGTTATATTCTAAAACTGGGATGGGAGATGGACAACAAGCCAATAACCCATGGTTACAAGAATTTCCAGATCCAATTTCAAGAGTATCTTGGGATAACTATTTGACCGTTTCTAGAGCTGATGCTGAAAGAATAGGCCTTGAAAATATTCATGTAGCAACAGGAGCTTTAGATGGTAGCTATGCTGATGTTACAGTTAATGGTAAAACATTAAAAAACGTGCCTGTACTTATTCAACCTGGTCAAGCTAAAGGTTCTGTTGGTTTATCTTTTGGATATGGACGTACGGCAGGTTTAAAAGAAGAAATGAAAACAGGCGTTAATGCCTATACATTATATCACGATTTTAATAACGTTCAAAGCGTTAGTGTTTCGCCTGCTGCAGGTATGCATGAGTTTGCTTGTGTGCAGTTGCATAATACGTTAATGGGTCGTGGTGATATTATAAAAGAAACAACTCTAGAGATTTTCAATACAAAGGATAAGGAACACTGGAACGCTATTCCTGTGGTTTCGTTAAATCACAAAGAAACTCCAGTAACTTCTCCAGATGTTGATTTATGGGATGAATTTGATCGTTCAATTGGTCACCATTTTAACTTATCTATAGACTTGAACGCTTGTACAGGTTGTGGTGCATGTGTAATTGCATGTCACGCTGAAAACAATGTGCCTGTAGTTGGTAAGGAAGAAGTACGTCGTAGTCGCGATATGCACTGGTTACGTATTGATAGATATTATTCATCTGAAGAAACCTTTGATGGTGATAATACTAAAAAGGACGAAACAAAAGGGCTAGCCATGACTACTGCTTTAGGAGAAATGGAAAATCCTTCTGATAACCCACAAGTTGCTTTCCAGCCTGTAATGTGTCAACATTGTAATCATGCACCATGTGAAACGGTTTGTCCAGTTGCGGCAACATCACATGGACGTCAAGGGCAAAATCATATGGCATATAACCGTTGTGTAGGTACACGTTATTGTGCAAACAACTGTCCGTATAAAGTACGTCGTTTCAACTGGTTCTTGTACGCTCAAAATGATGAGTTTGATTACCATATGAATGATGATTTAGGACGTATGGTTTTAAATCCAGATGTGACAGTTCGTTCTCGTGGTGTTATGGAAAAATGTTCTATGTGTATTCAAATGACACAAAAGACAATTCTTGATGCGAAACGTGATGGACGTGAAATTAAGGATGGTGAGTTCCAAACAGCATGTTCAGCAGCTTGTAGTAGTGGTGCCATGGTATTTGGAGATATCAACGACAAAGAGAGTAAAGTTGCAAAACTTAAAGAAGATGACCGTATGTATCACTTGTTGGAAAGTGTAGGTACTAAACCAAACGTTCAGTATCATACTAAAGTGAGAAATACAACTGAAGCATAAAAAAATTAATTAAGAAACAATTATAATAGATTATGGCGTCTCATTACGAAGCACCTATTAGAAGACCTTTAGTTACAGGCGAAAAATCATACCACGATGTATCAGTGGATGTCGCAGCTCCTGTTGAAGGTAAAGCAAATAAATCTTGGTGGATTGTATTTTCTATAAGTCTTGTAGCATTCCTTTGGGGAATTGGCTGTATTATTTATACAATTTCAACAGGTATTGGAACTTGGGGTTTAAATAAAACCGTAGGTTGGGCTTGGGATATTACTAACTTCGTTTGGTGGGTTGGTATTGGTCACGCAGGTACACTTATTTCTGCGGTACTGTTATTGTTCCGTCAAAAGTGGAGGATGGCCATTAACCGTTCTGCAGAGGCGATGACAATTTTCTCGGTAGTTCAAGCTGGTTTATTCCCAATTATTCACATGGGTCGTCCATGGTTAGGGTATTGGGTATTACCAATTCCAAACCAATTTGGATCGCTTTGGGTTAACTTTAACTCACCATTACTTTGGGATGTATTTGCGATTTCTACATATTTATCGGTATCATTAGTGTTTTGGTGGACTGGTTTATTACCTGATTTTGCCATGATTCGTGATAGAGCTGTAAAACCTTTCCAAAAGAAAATTTATTCATTATTAAGTTTTGGATGGTCTGGTCGTGCTAAAGATTGGCAACGTTTTGAAGAGGTATCATTGGTACTTGCTGGTTTAGCAACACCACTAGTACTTTCGGTACACACCATTGTATCGTTTGACTTCGCAACTTCGGTAATACCAGGTTGGCATACTACAATTTTCCCACCTTACTTTGTTGCAGGTGCGATTTTCTCTGGATTCGCCATGGTAAATACGTTACTTATTATTATGAGAAAAGTATGTAGCCTTGAAGATTATATTACGGTTCAACATATTGAATTAATGAACATTGTAATCATGATTACAGGTTCTATAGTAGGTGTAGCTTATATTACAGAGTTATTTATTGCATGGTATTCTGGCGTAGAATATGAGCAATATGCATTCTTAAATAGAGCAACAGGTCCTTACTGGTGGGCATATTGGGCTATGATGACTTGCAACGTATTCTCGCCACAGTTTATGTGGTTTAAAAAATTACGTACAAGTATTATGTTCTCATTCTTTATTTCAATTGTGGTGAACATAGGAATGTGGTTCGAGCGTTTTGTAATTATCGTTACATCATTACATAGAGATTATTTACCATCATCTTGGACAATGTTCTCACCAACATTTGTTGATATAGGAATTTTTATAGGAACTATTGGTTTCTTCTTTGTATTGTTTTTATTATATGCAAGAACTTTCCCTGTAATTGCACAAGCAGAAGTAAAAACTATCTTGAAATCATCAGGTGAGCGTTACAAGAAAATAAGAGAGCGTGGCGATAGTTTAGTTGGAACAGGTTCAGATGTAAGAACATCTGGAGAGAATAATAAAGAATCAAAAAATTAAAAGTAGCATATGGAAGCTTCAAAAGTAATTCACGCTATTTATACTGATGATGATGTATTGATGTCAGCCGTTAAAAAGGTTAAGTCAGAAAGATATCACATTGAAGAAATATATACACCATTTCCAGTTCACGGACTAGACAAAGCTATGGGCTTGGAACCAACACGTATAGCTATTGCTTCATTTATTTATGGATGTATTGGTTTAACAGTCGCTATTGTTATGATGAATTTCATTATGATCGAAGACTGGCCACAAAACATCGGTGGTAAGCCAAGTTTTAGTTATATAGAGAACATGCCTGCTTTTGTTCCAATTATGTTTGAGTTAACGGTGTTTTTTGCAGCGCATTTAATGGTTATCACATTTTATTTAAGAAGTAGAATGTGGCCATTTAAAAAAGCCGAAAACCCAGATCCAAGAACAACGGATGACCACTTCTTGATGGAAATTGCTATTCATGGTAATGAAGCAGAATTAGCAATTTTATTAAAAGAAACTGGAGCTGTTGAAGTTAATTTAGTTGATAAAGATGAAGCACATTAATATGAAAGGCTTAATAAAAATATCAGTTATAGCATTAGTATTAGTAGTTGTTGTATCCTGTAAAAAAGATACAAGACCTAACTATCAATTCATGCCTAACATGTATGAACCTGTACCTTATGAGACTTACGCCGAGTCAGGCGCTTTTAGAAGTGGATGGGAAGCACAATTACCTGTTGAAGGAACAATTCCAAGAGGTTATACGCCTTTTGAAATAGAGAATACTACTGAAGGGTACAATTTAGCCAAAGAAACTTTGACAAATCCTTTAGATTCTACGCAAGTTGATATGGCTAAAGGTAAAGAACTGTATGATATTTACTGTGGTATCTGTCACGGAAACAAAGGTGACGGTCAGGGTAATTTAGTAAAGCGTGAAAAAATACTAGGTATTCCTAGTTATGACGACGCAGGAAGAGCCATTAATGCAGGAAGTATTTACCACACTATTTATTATGGCAAAAATGCCATGGGTTCTTATGCAAACCAACTTAACGAAGAGGAACGTTGGCAAGTAACGGCATATGTCTTGGACCTTAAAGCTAAATTAGAAAAATAAGATAGATAAAGTTTATATATAGATATGTACACATTCTCAAAAAAATTAAAGACCGTTTCTATCGCACTAATGCTAATTGGAGCGTTGGGTGTTGTGTATGGTTTCATGACATCTCATAAATCTTTTGAAGAGGTTGAAACCATGCTAGCTGAAGAAGCTTCACATCATGGTGGTGGGCATGAAGCAGAAACTAAAGCTCATGTAGTTGCAGGAGATACAGATCATTCTGATAATACGCACCAAGACAATACTCATGATGCATTAGCAGATGTTGAACATCATGCGGCTGATGAACATGCGGAACATGTTGAGCATGTGCAACACCAAATTGCAAACAGACCTTGGTCTGCATTGTATGTTGCTGCATTCTTTTTCTTTATGATTGCTTTAGGTGTTCTAGCTTTCTATGCTATTCAATTTGCTTCTCAAGCGGGTTGGTCACCTGTATTGTTTCGAGTTATGGAAGGTATAACAGCTTATGTATTGCCTGGTGCTTTAATTGTATTGGGTATTGCAGTAGCTTCTGGAGTTATTGGTCATTATAATATTTTTATCTGGATGGATCCAGAAGTTGTAGAACATGACAAGTTAATACAAGGTAAATCAAGTTTTTTAAATTTACCATGGTTTATAATCAGAGGTCTAATCTTTATAGCAGGATGGAGTTTATACAGACATTTTGCTCGTAAATTTTCTATTGCTCAAGATAATGCTGATATCAATGACAACAGAAATTTCAAAAAGTCATTTAGAATTGCAGCTGGATTTTTAGTATTCTATATCTACACTGAATCTATGATGTCTTGGGATTGGATTATGAGTGTTGACCCACACTGGTTTAGCACCTTGTTTGGATGGTATGTTTTTGCAAGTATGTTTGTAAGTGGTATTACTGTAATAGCGTTAATAACCATGTATTTAAAATCTAAAGACTTGCTACCATTTGTAAATGACAGTCACTTACATGATTTAGCAAAATTCATGTTTGCAATTAGTATATTTTGGACGTATTTATGGTTCTCACAATTCATGCTTATTTGGTACTCAAACATACCAGAAGAGGTTACCTATTTTGTAACACGTTTTGCTGATTATAAACTACCATTCCTAGGTATGGTGGTTATGAACTTTGTGTTCCCATTATTAGTGCTTATGAACAGTGATTATAAGCGTATTCCTTGGTTTGTTGTAATGGCTGGTATCGTTATTTTATGCGGTCACTACATTGATGTATTCAATATGATTATGCCTGCAACTGTTGGTGATAGATGGTATATTGGTATTCCTGAATTAAGTTCAATAATGTTGTTTGCCGGCTTGTTTATGTTCGTTGTGTTTACTGCATTAACTAAAGCACCATTATTGGCTAAAGGAAATCCATTTATTAAAGAAAGTGAACACTTTCATTATTAATATTAAATTAAAGTAGAGAAAAGACAATGACAGCTTTTTTATCAATTATAATAGTACTTTTTATCGCTATTGCAATTTGGCAAATGGTAAAGATATTTGATTTAGCTCAAGTAGGCGCATCAAATAGTCAAGTAGCAGATGATAATGACAACAGAATCAATGGTTACTTAATGATAGGTTTCTTAATCTTCATTTATGCTATAACAATTGTCTGTTTTGTTAAATGGGGTGATTTACCATTAATGTCCAATTCTGCATCTGAACATGGTCCAGGTTTAGATAACCTGATGGTTATATCCATGATACTAATTTTTATTGTGCAAACTATAACACAATACTTACTACATTATTTTGCCTTCAAATATAGAGGTGAAGAGGGCAAAAAAGCTTTGTATTTTGCAGACAATAACACTTTAGAAGCTATTTGGACTATTATCCCAGTAATTGTTTTAGCAGGATTAATCATTTACGGTTTATTCACATGGAATACCATAATGAATGTTAATGAAGATGATGATCCACTAGTTATTGAATTATATGCCCAACAATTTAACTGGAAGGCACGTTATGCAGGTAACGACAATACACTAGGTAAGGCTAATGTACGTCTTATAAATCTTGATAATGCTAACATTTTAGGATTGGATGAATCTGACCCTAATGCACAAGATGATGTAATCACAACAGAGTTACATTTGCCTGTTGGCAGACCAGTATTGTTTAAAATGCGATCACAAGACGTTTTGCATTCAGCGTATATGCCTCACTTTAGAGCTCAAATGAACTGTGTACCAGGTATGATCACTCAATTTGGTTTTACTCCTACAGTAACTACAGCCGAAATGAGACAAACGCAACAAATGATTGATAAGGTTGCAAACATTAATCGTATTCGTACTGAAAAAAGTAAAGAGCTAGTAGCTAAAGGCGAAGAAGCGTTAGAACGTTACGAATTTGATTATTTATTATTGTGTAATAAGATTTGTGGTAAATCGCATTACAATATGCAAATGAAAATAATTGTTGAGACTCAAGAAGAATATGACGCTTGGATAGCTGAACAAAAAGAATTCAAAGATTCTTTAATTAAGTAATAAAAAACGGTTTTAAAAAGTATATAGAAGATTATGTCAACACACGCAGATACTCACGCACACGACGATCACGGACATCATCATAAAGAAACATTTGTGACTAAATATATTTTTAGTCAGGATCATAAAATGATTGCCAAGCAGTATCTTATTACAGGTACTATTATGGGTGTTATAGGTGTATTAATGTCTTTAATGTTTCGAATGCAAATTGCATGGCCAGAAGAGCCAAATGTATTATTTGAGGCATTATTAGGAAAATGGGCACCAGATGGTGTTATGGATGCGGATATTTATTTGGCTTTAGTAACAATACATGGTACCATTATGGTATTCTTTGTACTAACAGCTGGATTGAGTGGAACGTTCAGTAACTTATTAATTCCGTTACAAATTGGTGCACGTGATATGGCATCAGGATTCTTGAACATGGTATCTTATTGGTTATTCTTCCTGTCTAGTGTGGTTATGGTTATCTCGCTTTTCGTTGAGGCTGGACCAGCAGCTGCAGGTTGGACAATTTATCCTCCGCTCTCTGCATTACCAATGGCTCAAGGTGGATCTGGAATGGGTATGACGCTATGGCTAGTGTCAATGGCTATTTTCATTGCATCATCATTATTAGGATCGCTAAACTATATTGTTACGGTTATAAACTTACGTACAAAAGGTATGTCCATGACACGACTACCTTTAACAATCTGGGCATTTTTCGTGACAGCCATTATAGGTGTGGTATCGTTTCCAGTATTATTATCTGCTGCGTTGTTATTAATCATGGATAGAAGCTTTGGAACATCGTTTTTCCTTTCTGATATATTTATTCAAGGCGAAGTATTACATTATCAAGGAGGTTCTCCAGTTTTATTTGAACATTTGTTCTGGTTTTTAGGACACCCTGAAGTATATATTGTAATCCTACCTGCAATGGGATTAGTTTCTGAAATTATGGCTTCTAGTTCTAGAAAACCAATTTTTGGATATCGTGCGATGATTATGTCAATTTTAGCAATTGCATTTTTATCAACCATCGTTTGGGGTCACCACATGTTTATTTCAGGTATGAATCCATTCCTTGGTTCAGTATTTACATTTACAACCTTATTAATTGCTATACCATCAGCGGTAAAAGCTTTTAACTGGATAACAACCATATGGAAAGGTAATCTCCAGATGAACCCAGCTATGCTATTCTCAATTGGTTTTGTTTCAACATTTATTACAGGAGGTCTAACAGGTATTATTTTAGGTGATAGTGCTTTAGATATTAATGTACATGATACTTATTTTGTAGTGGCTCACTTCCACTTGGTAATGGGTATATCAGCATTATACGGTATGTTTGCAGGAATATATCATTGGTTCCCAAAAATGTTTGGACGTATGCTTAATAAGAATCTAGGGTATATCCATTTTTGGGTAACAGCTGTTTGTGCCTATGGCGTTTTCTTCCCTATGCACTTTATTGGAATGGCCGGTTTACCAAGACGTTATTATACAAACTCTAACTTTCCATTGTTTGATGATTTAGCTGATGTGAACGTGATTATTACCATCTTTGCTTTAGTTGGAGGTGTATTTCAGTTGGTGTATTTATATAATTTCTTTAGTAGTATTTTCTTTGGTAAGAAAACAGTTCAGAATCCTTGGAGATCAACTACATTAGAGTGGACGGCACCAATCAAGCATATCCATGGGAACTGGGAAGGTGAAATTCCTCATGTTTACCGTTGGTCTTATGATTATAATAAGCCAGGTCACGATGTAGATTTTGTTCCTCAAAACGTACCTTTAAAAGAAGGCGAGGAAGAGTTACATCACTAATCAAATAGTTTACAATACAAACAAAGCCTTTCTAATTTAGAAAGGCTTTTTGTTTATATTTGTGTTCTATGAACGAGAACCTAGATCCAACAAACGAGCACTTTTCACCAGAAGAACTGGATGTAGAAAAAAAATTGAGACCTTTATCCTTTGATGACTTCACTGGTCAAGATCAGGTGTTGGAAAATCTTCAAATTTTTGTTCAAGCAGCCAATGGAAGGGAAGAAGCGTTGGATCATACCTTGTTTCACGGTCCTCCTGGATTAGGTAAAACTACTTTGGCACATATTCTTGCGAGTGAATTGAACGTTGGTATCAAAGTAACTTCAGGCCCTGTTTTAGATAAGCCAGGTGATTTGGCAGGTTTGTTAACCAACCTCGAAGATCGTGATGTGCTTTTTATTGATGAGATCCATCGATTGAGTCCCATAGTTGAAGAATATCTGTATTCGGCAATGGAAGACTATAAAATTGATATCATGATTGAGTCAGGACCTAATGCAAGAACCGTACAAATCAATTTAAATCCATTCACGCTAGTTGGAGCCACAACACGTTCTGGATTACTTACGGCTCCTATGCGAGCACGTTTCGGTATTCAAAGTAGATTACAATATTATAACACCGAGTTGTTAACTACAATCGTTCAACGAAGTGCAAGCATCTTAAATGTTCCAATCACCATGGAAGCGGCTGTTGAAATTGCAGGTCGTAGTCGTGGTACACCAAGAATTGCAAACGCATTATTACGTCGTGTTCGTGATTTTGCCCAAATAAAAGGTGATGGTAATATTGATATTAAAATCTCAAAGTTTGCTTTAGAAGCACTTCATGTAGATGCTCATGGATTGGATGAAATGGACAATAAAATATTGTCAACCATTATCGATAAGTTTAAAGGTGGACCAGTAGGTATTACAACCTTGGCCACTGCAGTAAGCGAAAGTGCCGAAACCATTGAAGAAGTTTATGAGCCGTTCCTTATTCAACAAGGGTTTATCATGCGAACACCTAGAGGACGAGAAGTGACTGAACAAGCTTACAAACATTTAGGGAAAATAAAAGGACCTACACAAGGAGGCTTGTTTTAATGACACCTATTAAAAAGATACCAGAAGTTTCAACTTTTACCTTTTTAAGGCAAGCCATTAAAATATTAAACAATCCATTACCTTTTCATCACAAAAACTTTGAGCGCTATGGTGATATTTTTAAGCTAAATGTAGGTTTTGGTAAACATGCTATCTTTTCCAGAGATGCAGTCTTAGCTGAATATGTTTTACAAAAAAACTGGAAGAACTATAAAAAGTCAGCTATTCAAACCGAAGACCTTGCCAAATATTTAGGTAATGGTTTGCTAACTTCTGAAGGGACTTATTGGCGTAAGCAACGCAAACTAATTCAACCAGCCTTTCATAAATCTAATTTAGAAAGCCTGATGGCAACTGTTAAGCAAACCATTGTTGAATCTTTGGTTGAAATTAAAACTGATGTCAAAACGGATGTTCTACCACTTTTCAGTGATTTAGCATTTAAAGTGGTTGTTAGAGCTTTGTTTAGTAATGCAGCATCAGATTCCGAAATCAAAACCCTACAACATGTAACCGAAGAAAATCAACTTATGTTGGTAAAAGAGCTTCGGCAACCATATTTAAAATGGTATTTTGAATCCTTTGGTATTATTGATAGACATCTAAAGCGTTCAAATGAATCTAGGGATATTCTAAAAAACATCATAATCAGAAGAAAAGAATCTCAAACAAGATTTGATGATTTATTGGATATGCTCCTTGAAGCACGGTATGAAGATGGTACCGAAATGAGCATGAACCAATTAATAGATGAGATTTTGGTGCTATTTGTTGCAGGACATGAAACAACAGCTAATGCATTGAGTTTTACAATACAATTATTGGCTCAACATACTGAATGGCAGGAGAATATACTTAGTCAATATCAGTCAATTTTAAAAAACAACAATAATGATATCATGGCTGCTATCATACAATCACAATTAGCAAAGCAAGTAGTTGAAGAGTCCTTACGATTGTATCCACCTGCCTATTTTATAGACAGGGTCAATATTGAAAGTGATTCATGTAATGGATATCATTTTGATAAAGGAAATAATTTATTGTTTTCCATCTATGAAATTCACAGGCATAAAGCTTTGTGGGAATTTCCAGATAGTTTCGTTCCAGAACGTTTCGCACCTGAAAACGCTAAAAATTATTCGTCACAGTATTTTCCTTTTGGTTCAGGTCCACGAAAATGTATTGGTAATAATTTTGCCATGTTTGAAATGATTTTGACCATTTCAGAGATATTGTTAAAATTTTCAATTAAACCTGTAAAAGATAATATTGAAATTAATCCGTTGATTACCCTAAAACCTAAAAATGCTTTTGTAAAATTTGAAATTTTAAAAAGTTGAATCAAAGTAAATCTACATATAGTCATATAATTAAAACGGAAGCCAAGCGTCTCGGTTTTTTGTCCTGTGGCATAAGCAAAGCAGAATTTTTAGAAGATGAAGCACCACGATTAGAAAAATGGTTGAATAATAATAGGCATGGTGAGATGCAATACATGGAAAATCATTTTGATAAACGCCTTGATCCAACAAAACTTGTAGAAGGTTCAAAAAGTGTGATTTCTCTATTACTTAATTACTTTCCTTCTGAAATACAAAATGAAAACAGTTATAAGTTGTCCAAATACGCTTATGGAACAGATTATCATTTTGTCATCAAGGACAAATTAAAGTCACTGTTGCAATTTGTTCAAAACGAAATAGGTGAAGTTCATGGAAGAGCATTTGTAGACTCTGCGCCAGTTTTAGACAAAGCTTGGGCAGCAAAATCTGGATTAGGTTGGATTGGTAAACACAGTAATTTGTTAACCCAACAAGTAGGGTCTTTTTATTTTATTGCGGAATTGATTGTTGATTTAGAGCTAGAATATGATATGCCTGTAACTGACCATTGTGGTACTTGTACTGCTTGCATTGATGCTTGTCCAACAGAAGCCATTATACAACCCTATGTGGTAGATGGGAGTAAATGTATTTCTTACTTAACCATTGAATTAAAAGATAATATTCCAACAGCCTTTAAAGGTCACATGGATAATTGGATGTTTGGTTGTGATGTGTGTCAAGATGTATGTCCTTGGAACCGCTTTTCAAAATCACATAGCGAACCATTATTCAATCCGCACCCAGAACTTTTAGATATGACCAAAAAAGATTGGGATGAAATTACAGAGGATACCTTTAAAAAAGTCTTTAAAAAATCACCAGTTAAACGTACCAAATATTCTGGATTGAAACGAAACATCAATTTTATTAAAAACAATATTTGATTTAATTAAATAGCACAGGACGCGGTTTCCCCAATTCAAAATTAGGAAACCCTAAATCATCTGTTTCCAAAGTATTAGTCTTAAAAATGTTACTGCCTTCATTTGGAATACTTGGATAATATGTAAAGGATATTTGAAAGGAATTAAATACTAAATAATCGTTTCTAATTAAAAAACCAAGACTGAAGGCATTGTAAAGTTTATTTTCATAAAAACGATTGTTTTCGTCACCAATAAGTCCAGAAGTAATATTGATATAAGGGTTCAACCGAAATCCAAGTAGGTTCCATGGAGAGTAAACTTGAGTTTGTAGCGATATAACAAATTTTTCAGTCCCGTATAATGAGGAATCAAAATCTGGTAAACCACTAGCATTATTACGTTCATACGCACTAGCATACAAACCTTGAAAAGATTTGTTTTCATTTAAAGAAATTCTATCAGCCACAGTTCCCAAGCGCTTACTGCCAATAATGATTTGAGGTTTAATAAACTGCCTTAATTTCCATTTATCTCCCAAAGAGACCAAATCTGAAAAATAATAGCCTTCTAAAACATAAGTGGTTTGTTCTCTGGTTTTTCCTCTTATGTATGTGCCATATTCTAAATTAAAACTTAAATATCCCAATTTGGTATAATTACCCATTGAAACTCGGGCACCTAAATAAGTTCTATATCTCTTGTTTTTATATTCATATCCACCCGTAAGGGAATATATGGTTCCTACTGGCACATCTTCAATAATACCATAGTTTAGAAGATATTCATCTTGAATATATTGTCTAGATGATAGACCTATACTAGCAATGGGAAAAGATTCACTTGAAAAATAGCGTATACTATCATAGGCTATATCTGGCCTTTCTTTGTAGTCTGTATTAATATATCTTAAAGAAGTTACTAGATTGGTTGTACGTTCTTTTACACTAGATCCTTTAAATATTTTATAGGAATATCCTAACCAAACATCTTGTGAATAGAATTTTAAATCTTGTATGGACAAACTATCCATAGAATTTGGCAGGAAAATTTGGGAATATTGTTCGCTAAAAGTTACACCACCAGCCCATTTGGTTAATGGTGAATAAAAAGGTCTGTTTATGTCTATACTCTTTCTATAATTTTTATCTAGATCTTGATAATAATTTATTGATGTGTTAATATAGGTGTTTTTAAAATTTGGAATATTATAGGCTATGTCGTAGGCCTTTTCACCATCTTCAAACCGAGTTGTGTAATTTATTTTATAATTATGACCAAACCCCAGCAAATTTCTTTCTTTTAATTTCAAGGTGTTTTTTGAGGTGGAAATTGAAGCATTTGGTATTAAACTCCAAGAATCTAAAACCATTACGGTGACATCTACTGAATCATTAGAAACCAATTCAGGAGTAATCAAAGCTTCACGGACATAATTATTTGTTCTGATTAAACGCTCGGATTCAGTCAAGAGTAGTGAGTCCAATACTTGATTTTCTTTAAATAAAAGCAAGTTTTTAATTGTCCAGTCCTTTGTTTTAACATGTAAGAAATTACCAGTACGTTCTAACCAGTTATCTACTGTTTGTGTTGTGTCAGAAAGTTTTTTACCAAACGGGTCAAACGTAATGATATTTATATTTCGGATAATCTTATTATTATATTTTTTTTGGTTAGGACGTTTAGGCAGGTCTGTAACAGGTTTGTCATTTTCTTTTTGAGACCTGAACAAAAAGCCATGTAGCGTTTTAGTAACCTTTCCTTTTTCCGAAAACTCCTCAATTTTATTATAGATGTTCGTAGAATCTTTCTCTTCAGGTTTGTTTTGAGCATGGATGAGTGTCCCACTTATAAAAAACACCACCACATAAAAAATTCTAATAAAACTCATAGATTACTTGTGAGTAATTTGATATGAATGAAGTAACTAATTGTTAAAACCAAATTTAACTATTATTATTACAAGTCATAGTATTTTGGCCATTTAGTAAAGTTAGTTATTTATTGCCTTTGCTTTCATTATAATATTTTTATGAGCAAGCAAAGTAGAATTTTTAAAATATGAAGCAGCACGATTATAAAAATGGTTGAATAATAATCGGAATAGAGACATGCAATACATGAGAATTAATTTTGAGAAGCGTTTAGATACAACTAAACTATCTGTGTCGCATCGTAAAATTGAGGTTTTATAAAAATAGATTATATTTTTTTTGTTGAATCCCTTAAGATAATATCAGTTTTTAATTCAACATTTTTGAATTTAATTTTCTTGCCTTCTTTTCTTTTCTTTATTTCTTTGTAAAGTAACTTGAAAGATTTTTTCCCCATTAAGTGACCAGGCTGATTGACTGTTGAAAGCGTTGGAGAGATCACAGAAGACATAAACCAATTGCTAAATCCAATTATTGAAATTTGTTCAGGTATTTTTATGTTTCTTTTATTTAATTCAGTGATTGATCCAATGGCAACCAAATCAGTATTTATAAATATTCCATCAATATCATCATGATCCTTTAATAGCTCTTTAGTAAAATGTTGGCCTTCTTCAAAACTCATGGCATCCAATATATAAACTAACGATGGGTCATAGGGAATTTGATTGTGTAGTAAAGCTTTTTTATAACCTAAAAATCTATCGATGGAATTTTGAGGTGTTAAGGGCCCTCTAAAATGAGCAATTCTTTTGCATCCAGTATCAATGAGGTGTTGAGTCGCATCAAAAGCAGCCATTTGATCATCAATAATTACTTTTGAACAGTCTACAATTTTAGCGATTTTGTCAAACATTACTAAGGTGATACCTTGATTCATAACAGCCTTTAAATGTGAGAAATCATATGTTCCATTAGCTAATGATATCAAGATTCCATCAACTTGCTTGTTAATCAATAACTCAATTTGTTTTTTTTCTAATTCAAATGATTCATTTGATTGTAATATAATAACCAGATACCCTTTGTCTTCTGCTTCACTAATTATTCCCTTTATAACACTTGAAAAAAAATGATGAACAACTTCAGGTATAACAAGTCCAATTGTTTTGGATTCTTTTGTCCTTAAATTGACTGCAGAAGCATTAGGTCGATAATTTAAAGTTTCAGCTAACTCTTTTACTAGTTTTTTAGTTTTTTTACTGACATCAGGATAATCTTTAAGAGCTTTTGAAACAGTTGAAATAGATAAACCCAGAGTTGTAGCTATTTCTTTTAAGGTAGCTGGCTTCATAGTTAAATAAAAAGTAAATATAATTAATTAAAGTTTATCGAAAACGTTTTCGGTAAAAACGAAAACGTTTTAGTTGTGAATTTATCATAATTTAATACTCTTAACTAATAATTTAGTAGGTAAATAAATGAAAAATCACTAATTCAATAAAAACCAAAATGAAAAAACTAACAAAGCTCAAAAAGTTATTTTTAGGAATCTTGGTATTAACTACATCATTTGTAATGGGGCAAGTTAATATTTCAGGAACAGTAAGCGATACTAATGGAGAGACGCTTCCTGGTGTAAATGTAATTATCTCTGGAACGACGCAAGGTGCAGTTTCAGACATAGACGGTAATTTTGTCATTGAAAATGTGGAAGATGGTACATACATTATACAAGCTAGTTTTTTAGGCTACGCTAGTGTAGATAGTAATGTTGAGGTCACTGGTAGTGATGTCACACTAGATATTGTGATGAATGAGGATACTGAATCATTAGATGAGGTTATTATAACTGGAGTTGTAAATCCTAGGTCAAAAATTGAATCAAGTGTTTCAATAACAACAATGAAGCCTAAAACAATTGTTGAATCTGCTCCGAGAACAACTGCAGAAATTTTTAGAACATTACCTGGTATTCGATCAGAATCATCAGGTGGTGAAGGTAATGCTAATATAGCGGTTCGTGGTGTGCCCATTTCTTCAGGGGGATCTAAATATGTTCAATTGCAAGAAGATGGTCTCCCCGTTTTATTATATGGAGATATAGCGTTTGCGACGTCAGATATCTTTACAAGATTTGATGCTAATGTTGCACGTATTGAAGCAATTAGAGGTGGATCTGCTTCAACATTATCATCCAACGCACCTGGAGGAATAATAAATATTATTAGTAAAACAGGTAGAGTAGAAGGAGGATCAATTGCAACTAGCTTTGGTTTAGATTATAATTCTTTCAGAACAGATTTTGATTATGGATCAAGGATAGGAGAAGATTTGTATTTCCATATGGGAGGATTTTACAGAGTTGGTGAAGGTGTACGTGAAACAGGTTTTACAGCTAATAATGGAGGTCAATTTAAGCTGAACTTCACTAAAGATTTCAAGAATGGTTATGTTAGAGTATATGGTAAGTATTTGAATGATAAAGCTGTTGCTTATTTACCAATGCCAATGAAGGTGACAGGTACTAATAGTGATCCAGATTGGGGAGATGCTCCAAATTTTGATGCAACAACTGGATCTTTACATACATCTAATTTAACGCAAAATGTAGGTTTAGGCGGTGATGGTCAATTGAGACGATCAAATGTTGCCGATGGAATGAATCCAATCTCTACTTCGGTTGGCTTTGAAGCTTCATTTGATTTAGGAAATAACTGGAAAGTTAGAAATAATGGAAGGTAT
This sequence comes from Hanstruepera ponticola, assembly GCF_012931685.1. Lineage (GTDB taxonomy): Bacteria > Bacteroidota > Bacteroidia > Flavobacteriales > Flavobacteriaceae > Hanstruepera > Hanstruepera ponticola. The sequence goes on along the minus strand of NZ_JABANC010000001.1, from coordinate 284,964 downwards.
TCATCAAATAAAGGAGCATTTGTTTCACCATTTCCTGCAGAAGTTGCTTCGGCATCAACTATTGCTGAATCTTTTGGGACAGGGTCAACTTTATCGTTTACTGATGGAACATCAGTGGCAGATAATAGTTTAGTGGCTAGAATTCACATGTTTGATGTTGAACTGAATAATTTTAACAATTTTATGAATGATTTTAAATTGTCTAAATCGTTTGGTAATGTTGATGTTACATTAGGATATTTTAAGGCAATTCAAGATATTTCTATGTCATGGTTATGGAATTCTTACCTACAAGAGGTAAATGATGACAATGCTAGATTGATTAATGTATTTGATTCAGCTAGTAATCCTTTAAGTGATAATGGATTATATGCTTACGGAGTACCATTTTGGGGTAACTGTTGTACAAGAAATTATGACACTCAATATAATGTTTCTGCACCATATGCAAACGTAACAATAGAAGCTAGTGAAAAATTTACAATTGATGGTAGTGTGAGATATGATAAAGGACGTGTTGATGGTTCATTTGCTGGTACAGTTCAAACGGAGTTCGATATTAATAACGACGGTTTTATTTCTGTGCCAGAACAAGATGTTTCGGCTGTTGATACTGCTAACCCAACCGCTGTTGATTATGACTATGATTATGTTTCTTACTCGTTAGGATTAAATTTCAAGATACAGGATAACCAATCTGTTTTTGGTAGATACTCAAGTGGTGCATCAGCAAAGGCAGATAGAATTTTGTTTTCAGGTTTAGATTATCTTGATGGAGATAGAATTAATGCATTAGATTTTATAGATCAAGCAGAATTAGGATATAAGCGAGGTTTTGCAAACGGTGCAATCTATGCAACTGCATTCTATGCCAAAACTAGAGAAGAAGGAGGTTTTGAAGCTACTTCAAATAGCATTATTGAGAATGATTATAAATCTATTGGTGTTGAACTAGAAGGATATTATAGATTTAATAATTTTAATTTAAGAGGTGCAATAACGTATACTGATGCTGAAGTAAACTCTGGGGACAATAAGGGAAATACGCCAAGAAGACAACCAGACTTAATTTACAATATCATACCATCTTATAATTTTGGTACAACTAAACAGAATGCTGTAGGATTAAGTTTTATTGGACAAACAAAGGCATATGCACAAGATACAAATGAATTGGTAATGCCTGGTTTTATGATAGTAAATGGATTTGTAAACGTAGGAATTACGAAAGATTTATTTGTTAACCTATCAGCTAACAATATTTTTGATTCAATTGGTGTTACCGAAGTTGAAGAAGGTAGTATTACTGAAGGTCAGGATAATTATGTTAGAGCAAGACCATTGCCCGGTAGATCAATGTCATTAGCACTACAATATAGATTTTAGAATTAGTCTTTAGGATTTAAAATGGGTTGGTTTTTAAAATTGATATAACCTTTTTTAAGTGTGTGAAAGGAGTTGGTGTTAACACATTAAATACCGGCTCTTTTCTTATTAAATTTAGTTTCATGAAAAAAAATGTGTTTTTTATTACTGTAATTCTTGCTCTATTGAATAATTTTTCAGCATTTAGCCAAGGAATTAAAACAGATGATATAAATAATCTGGTAGTTTCTGAAAAACTTATAATTTATGGAAGTGATACCTGCCATTATTGTTTAGAAACAAAAATATTTTTAAAAAAGAATAATATTGAATTTCAATATTATGATATTGATCTAAATCTTGCTAAACAAAAGGAAATGATTGCCAAATTAAAAGCCGCTAATATTTCACTTTCCAATTTGACTCTTCCAGTAGTTGATAAAGTAGGTAGTATATTTATAAATAATGAAAAGTTTGAAGAGTTTCTAAATAAATTATTGGAAAAGTCATGATTACGAAACCTAAATTAAGTTTTTGGCAAATATGGAATATGAATGTTGGTTTTTTTGGCATTCAATTCAGTTTTGGTTTACAGCAAACAGCTGTAAATCCAATTTTTTCCTTTTTAGGTGCGCATCACGAAGAATTGCCTTTGCTTAATTTAGCAGGTCCAGTTACAGGTTTATTAATACAACCAATTATTGGTGCTATATCTGATAAAACATGGTCACCACGTTTTGGAAGAAGAAAACCATTTTTTCTTATCGGAGCTATAGTTGCTAGTTTATGCTTGTTTATGTTCCCTTTTAGTTCTGAACTATGGTTTGCAGTTGGATTGCTTTGGGTCTTGGATGCAGCCAATAATACTGCCATGGAACCTTACAGGGCATTTGTAGGAGATAAATTACCAGATGAACAGTTAACATATGGTTTTCAAATGCAAAGTTTATTTGTTGGTGCAGGTATAACACTAGCAAATTTTTCTTTGTTTTTATTTCAGGACTGGTTTAGTGTTCCAGCAATTGAAGGTGCTTCACTTTGCAGTAATGAGACAGAAATAATTACAGCTATTCCCAAATGGGTGTATTATTCATTTTTTTTAGGAGCAATAGCCTCTATAGGAACTATTTTATGGTCGGTTTTAAAAACACCAGAGATACCACCATCAGAGGAAGAGTTAAATTATATTAAAGCACGTAATAAAAATGCTTCCTTTTTGCATCGATTAATTGAGCCATTTGTTGAAATATACCAGGCTATAGGAGAGATGCCTAAACTAATGAAGAAATTAGCAGGTATTTACTTATTTCAATGGTATGCATTATTTATTTATTGGCAATTTATCACACCAATGTTAAGATCAAGTATGTTTGGAATTAGCAATGAGGATACAAAAAGATTTGATTCTATAATTGAAGCTTGCAAAACTGGATCGGAGATTAGCATTGCAGATACAAAGTTTGCTCAAAACATACAGTTGTTATCGGAACAAGCGTTAGCTCAAACTGGATTAATGAATGGCACCTATAATTTTGTCACCATGATAGTTGCATTAATACTGGTTCCAATTGCTTTAAGATTTAGCAATAAGCTCGTTTATGTTGGGAGCTTATTTTTGACTGGTATAGCAATGATTAGCATGCCTTATATAAGTAACCAATATGCTTTATTAGTACCAATGATTTTATTAGGTATTGGATGGGCAGCTATGATGGGTATTCCATATGCTATGGTGTCAAAAGTTATTCCTGAAAAACGAAGGGGGGTTTACATGGGGATAGTCAACATGATGATTGTCATTCCAATGGGTATTCAAACTTTAACATTTGGACCAATAGTAAAGAATGTACTCGGGAACGATGCCATTAATGCAATTTTATGTGCAGGGTTTTTATTTGTTATAGCCGGTTTATTGGCTCTTCGTTTAAAAGGAAAGCCTAATGATAGTTTAGAATTTGATAATCAGAAATAATTTAATATTCATTTTATTAAAATGATAGTCTCAATGAATAGAATTCCAAAAGCCTACGGAACGTTGTTTATAAATGGAATTAAACATCCTTATTTATACTTATGGGATGCATGGTCTTATTGTGAGAATGAAACTCTTCATTTGTATTGTTTAGCTGTGCCACGTTTTTTATCTGATGGTTCAGAGTTAGACCCATATGAACGGAACAATAACCCGTTTCATATTAGACATTTTTCATCCAAAGACAATGGCAACTCTTGGAAGGATGAAGGTTGTTTTTTAAGTACAGATGAAGTAAGTAAACTCAATTTTAAAACTATTTGGAGCGGAAGTGTAATGCCGCTTTCAGATGGAAGAAAACTTGTGACTTTTACTGGTATTGAAAATATTGATTCTATTAGAAATTATCATCAAAGCATTGCATTAGCGATATCAAATGATGGTCATTCTGTACAAAAAAATACTATAAAAACCATTTCTTCTCCATCAAAAGATTGGGATGAAATTGTTGATAAAGGATATTATTTAGATAGAATAGATAATTTGGGGAGTGATTTGGGAGAAGAGAATGGGCCTATTATGTCATGGAGGGATCCGTTTACATTTTCAGATAAAAAAGGTGAGTTAAATCTATTTTGGGGAGCAAAAACAAATCCGAGAAGAGGAGCTTTAGCTAGAGCAATACTAGCAGAAAATGATGATGTCTTTAAAATAAAAAAATTACATCCCCCAATTTTGGTTCCAGATGCTGATGATTTTACACAATTGGAAGTTCCTAAAATTTTATATGATAAAAATAAAGATTTGTATTATCTCATAATTTCGAGCTGCAACCGATTGTTTGAAAGTCAACCTGCCAATGAAGTATCAAAAGAAGTTAGGGCATATAAATCTCAAAATGTTGAGGGTCCGTGGGTTTCTTTGGGTTCTAAAATTCTAAAAAATGAGAATTTATTTGGTTTGACTGTATTAAAAGAGGATTTTAAAAATAACCGATTATTATGTATTGCTCCATATACTGAAAATGCAGAACCAGATTTAAGATTGACATTTCCAGAGACTTTCTATATATATTTAGACCCCTTTAGGGTTGAGTTTTCTAAAAAGACTGATTAATATGAAAAAATTAAAAGTAGTCTGTTTTGGCGAAGTGCTTTGGGATGTGTTTTCAACATATAAAAAGGTTGGAGGAGCACCTCTTAATGTTGCAATTAGGTTAAAATCGTTTGGGAATGACGTGTCTATGATAAGTAAAGTAGGCAAGGATACTTTAGGTGCAAATCTCCTAAAAATTTTCAAAGAAAATGAACTAGATTTTTCTAATGTACAATTGGCTTCAGATTGGAGGACAGGAATTGTTAAAGTTAGTTTAGGTGAAACCGGTTCCGCATCTTATGAAATTATGTTCCCAAGTGCTTGGGATTACATTGAGTATAACAAAGATTGTAAAGATTTAGTTGCGAATTCAGATATATTTATTTTTGGAAGCCTAGCGGCACGTAGTAATATGTCTAGATTAACTTTGACAAGGCTTCTGGAACATGCTAATTTTAAAGTTTTTGATATTAACTTAAGATCACCACATTATACTCAAGATTTACTGAATGAATTAATGAGTAAGGCAGATTTTATTAAATTAAATGATGAAGAGCTTGCCGAAATCATTGGTTATTTGGGTTTAGATTCAACTTCTATGGAAGAAAGTATCAAAAGGTTATCAAATCATACTCAAACACCAAGTATATGTGTGACACTTGGAGAAAAGGGAGCAGTGCTATATTATAATGATAACTTCTATTATAATAATGGCTATAAAGTAAACGTGGTTGATACTGTTGGTTCAGGAGATTCATTCCTTGCAACTCTAATTAATTCTCTCAAAAAGAATGAATCCCCTCAAAAAGCAATTGATCATGCCTGTGCCCTTGGAGCAATGGTAGCGCAAAGTGAAGGAGCAAATCCATCTATTACAAATGAATCCGTAAAAAAATTTATAAGTTCCAAAACAGAATAGTTTAAAATTTAAAAAATAATTATATTAAATTCTGGTTTCAAAAATTCAATTTTGAACCTCTATATTTTATCCTATCACCGTTAAATATACTACCTTTGTGGCTTATAAACTTTGAATTTTATGAGCAAGCAAAGTAGAAGACGTGAGGCCTTGGTTTATCATGCAAAGCCAACACCAGGAAAGATAAAAGTAGTTCCAACTAAAAAATATGCGAGTCAGCGAGATTTGTCGCTAGCTTATTCACCAGGTGTAGCTGAACCTTGTTTAGAAATAGCCAAGGATATAAACAACGTTTATAAATATACTACCAAAGGAAATTTAGTAGCAGTAATTTCAAATGGAACAGCAGTTTTAGGATTAGGTAATATTGGTCCAGAAGCTTCTAAACCTGTTATGGAAGGTAAGGGATTGCTGTTTAAAATATTTGCAGATATTGATGTTTTTGATATTGAAGTTGACACTGAAAACATTGAAGAATTTATAGCTACGGTTAAAAATATCGCACCAACATTTGGAGGCATAAACCTTGAGGATATCAAAGCTCCTGAAGCATTCGAAATTGAACGACGTTTAAAAGAAGAGTTGGATATTCCTGTTATGCATGATGACCAACATGGTACAGCAATAATTTCTGCTGCAGCGTTACTAAATGCCCTGGAGTTGGCAAATAAAAAGATTGAAGATGTAAGAATTGTAATAAGTGGTGCCGGAGCTGCTGCTATATCATGTTCACGATTGTATCAAGCGTGTGGTGCTGTTCGCGAAAACATGGTAATGTTGGATAGTAAAGGAGTAATAAGACAGGATAGAGAGAATCTAACAAAAGAAAAAGCAGAGTTTGCGACTCACAGAAAAATTGACACTTTAGATGAGGCCATGAAAGACGCTGATGTGTTTATTGGTTTATCTACTTCAAATATTGTTTCGCCAGACATGCTTAAATCCATGGCTGCAAACCCAATTGTCTTCGCCATGTCCAATCCTGATCCAGAAATCGCATATGATTTAGCGATAGATACACGCGATGATATTATTATGGCTACTGGGAGAAGTGATCATCCTAACCAAGTAAATAATGTTCTTGGCTTCCCTTTTATTTTTAGAGGTGCGTTAGATGTTCGTGCCACTAAAATTAATGAGGAAATGAAGATGGCGGCTGTAATGGCGCTGGCAGAGTTAGCGAAAGACCCAGTGCCTGAACAAGTGAATATTGCTTATGGCGAAACACGTCTGACATTTGGTAGAGATTATATCATTCCTAAACCTTTTGACCCACGTTTAATTGCACAAGTTCCACCAGCGGTTGCCAAAGCTGCTATGGAAAGTGGTGTTGCCCAACAACCCATAACGGATTGGCAAAAATATGAGGATGAATTGCTAGAGCGATCAGGTTCTGATAATAAAATAGTGCGATTACTACTCAACCGTGCTAAAACCAATCCTAAACGCGTAGTATTTGCAGAAGCTGATCAGTTGGATGTTTTAAAGGCTGCACAAATTGCTTATGACGAAGGCATTGCTTTTCCAATTCTACTTGGAAGACGCGACGCCATTGAAAAACTAAAAGAAGAAATTGAATTTGATGCTGATGTGCCAATAATAGATCCTAAATCTGACGAAGAAGAAGTAAGGAAAAATAAATATGCTAAAGTTTATTGGGAACAACGTAAGCGAAAAGGAGTGACCTTATATTCTGCAGAAAAAATTATGCGTGAACGTAATTATTTCGCAGCTATGATGGTTAATGAAGGTGATGCAGATGCTATGATTTCTGGTTATTCAAGAAGCTATCCATCTGTGGTAAAACCCATGTTAGAATTAATAGGACTAGCGCCAGGATCAACGCGTGTAGCAACAACCAATGTGATGATGACACAACGTGGTCCTATGTTTTTGAGTGACACTTCTATAAATATTAATCCAACTGCAAGCGATCTAACAAAAATAGCTCAGATGACTGCAGGTGTGGTAAAAATGTTTGGTATGGAACCTGTTATGGCGATGATATCATATTCTAATTTTGGATCGTCTAAAAATCAAACTGCTACTAAAGTTGGTGAGGCTGTAACTTACTTACATAAAAGACATCCAAATCTGTTGGTTGATGGGGAATTACAAACAGATTTCGCATTGAATAGTGAAATGTTACAGGATATTTTTCCTTTTTCAAAATTAGCAGGTAAAAAAGTAAATACACTTATTTTTCCAAATTTAGAATCAGCCAATATCACTTACAAATTGCTCAAAGAATTAAATAAGGCAGATTCCATTGGTCCTATAATGATGGGTATGCGAAAACCTATTCACATTTTACAGTTGGATGCCAGTGTAGATGAAATTGTAAATATGACTGCCATTGCCGTAATTGATGCACAACAAAAAGAAAAAAAAGAGCTTGAATTAAAAGCAGGAATAGGACATTAAACAACTTTGTTTTGTAAATAATTTTATTACATTTGAGAGTTAATAGATTCCTATTTAATGATTTCACATATTCAAGGTAAACTTGTCGAGAAAAAACCAACGAACGTTGTTATTGACTGTGGTGGAGTTGGCTATAATTTAAACATCTCATTACATACCTTTTCGCAAATTCCAGATCAAGAAAACTTAAAACTTTTCACGCATTTACAGGTGAAAGAAGATTCTCATACGTTGTTTGGTTTTACAACAACTTCAGAAAGAGAAATATTCAGGCTTTTAATATCAGTTAGTGGTATTGGTGCTAGCACAGCTCGTACGATGCTGTCATCATTAACACCCAAACAAATAAGGGAAGGAATAGCCGTTGGAGATGTAGCATTAATTCAATCTATAAAAGGAATTGGAGCCAAAACCGCTCAACGAGTAATTTTGGATTTGAAAGATAAAATTTTGAAAGTCTATGATATTGATGAAAATTCTGCCCTAGAAAGCAATACAAATAAAGATGAAGCGTTATCTGCTTTAGAAGTTTTAGGCTTTTCAAAAAAACAATCTGAACGTGTGATAGACAAAATTCTATCACAGGAACCAAATGCTAACGTTGAAACTATTATAAAGCAAGCGCTTAAAAATTTATAATTGATTTTGAATACTACCAACTCGAGTTTATACACATCAAGTAAATATTATATTTTTATTGCTGTCGCTTTTTTGTATTCAGTGATGGCGTGGTCACAAGAGCCTGTAGAGCAGGACTCAACCGCCACAGGGTTTAATTTGGGAAATATGCAGATGCCCAATCCCAATAGTATTGAATCTAAATACACCTATGATCCGATAACAGATAGATATATCTACACAGAAACGGTTGGAAGTTTTAATATTAATTACCCTATTATCCTTACACGAGAAGAGTATGAAGATCTTGTTATAAAAGAAAACATTCAATCCTATTATAAGCAGCAAATTGATGCATTCGACGGTAAGAAAGAAGGATCCGAAGAAGAACAGAAAAATTTATTGCCAGAATTCTATATCAATTCCGGTTTCTTTGAAACCATATTTGGAAGTAATACTATTGAAATAATACCACAAGGTTCTGTGGAAATAGATTTGGGTATTTTATACACCAAACAGGATAATCCAGCTTTTTCTCCTAGGAATAGAAGTAGTTTTACTTTTGATTTTGATCAACGTATTAGTTTAAGTTTATTAGGGAAAGTTGGAACACGCTTACAAGTAACAGCCAACTATGACACCGAATCAACTTTTGATTTTCAAAATCTTATAAAGTTAGAATATACACCAACAGAAGATGATATTATTCAAAAAATTGAAGTAGGTAATGTGAGTATGCCACTCAATAGCTCCTTGATTACGGGTGCACAAAGTTTATTTGGTGTAAAAACCCAGCTTCAATTTGGTAGAACTACCATCACAGGTGTTTTTTCTGAACAACGTTCGGACAGAAGAACCGTTGTGGCGCAAGGTGGAGGAACACTAGAAGAATTTGATTTTTTTGCTAGAGATTATGATGAAAACCGTCACTTCTTTTTGGCACACTACTTTAGAGATAATTATGATGAGGCATTAGCCAATTACCCTTTTATAAACACCAATGTTCAAATTACAAGAATTGAGGTTTGGGTAACCAATAGAACAAACAGAACAGAAAATGTAAGGAATGTTGTAGCAATTCAAGATTTAGGGGAGTCAAACCCAGATCCAGTGGACAATGATATTTACTTACAACCTATACCACCAGGGTTTTTAAATGCTGGGCCTAATGCATTTCCTGATAACGGAAATAACGATTATGATCCAACAGCTATCGGGTCTGGTTCTGTGTTAAATGATTTGATTAGAGATATTGCCACCGCACAACAAGGATTTGGTAGTTTATCAAACAGAGTAAATGAAGGCTCTGATTATGCTAAATTGGAGAATGCCAGAAAATTAATTGAAGGACAGGAATATACAGTAAATACGCAGTTAGGTTATATTTCATTAAATCAGCGATTATTAAATGATGAAGTTATAGCTGTTGCATTTCAATATACAGTTGGTGGTCAAGTTTTTCAAGTTGGTGAATTTGCTAACGGAGGTGTTGATCCAACAGGTGTTGATAATTCTGGCAGTATAACGACTGTTACAAACAACAGTTTGGTTTTAAAGTTATTGAAAAGTCCAGTCACAAATGTTCAGCAACCAATTTGGGATTTGATGATGAAAAACATCTATGACACTGGAGCTTACCAATTAAGTCAAGAGGATTTTAAATTGAACATTTTTTATAACGAAGCTTCGCCGTTAAATTTTATCACTCCAGTAGATGGTACGCCATTTCCACCATTTAATGGTGAACCAATTCAGGAAACAACACTATTAAGACTTTTTAATTTTGATAGATTAAACTTTAACAACGATCCGCAAACCAATGGTGATGGTTTTTTTGATTTTGTTCCAGGAATAACCGTTTTACCTCAAAATGGAAAAATTGTATTCACAAAGGTTGAGCCTTTTGGTGAGTATTTATTCAACACGCTGTCTTTAGGTGGAGAGGATTACAACAATACGGCTACCTATAACGATAATCAAGCGAAGTATGTCTATGATATTTTATATAAAGAAACCAAAACAGCAGCTTTAGAAGAGGCCGATAAGAATAAATTTAAGTTAAAAGGACGCTATAAATCATCAGGTGGAGACGGAATTCCAATAGGTGCATTTAATGTGCCCAGAGGTTCAGTTACTGTAACTGCAGGTGGACGTACCTTGGTTGAGGGAATTGACTACACAGTTAATTATCAGCAAGGAACAGTTCAAATTTTAGATGAAGCATTAAAGGCTTCCAACACGCCAATTCAAGTTTCAACAGAGAATAATGCGGTATTTGGTCAACAGACAAAACGTTTTACAGGCGTAAATGTTGAACATAAATTCAATGAGAATTTTGTTATTGGTGGTACCTGGTTGCATTTAAATGAGAGGCCAATTACGCAAAAAGCCAATTATGCCCAAGAACCTATTAACAACCATATTTTTGGCTTTAACGGAAATTATTCGACTGAAGTCCCATTCCTGACACGAATGGTTAATAAATTACCAAACATTGATACAGATGTTCCTTCAAATGTGTCATTAAGAGGCGAGTTTGCTTATCTAGCACCTGGCTCACCTAAAGGAACAGATTTTCAAGGTGAAGCAACATCCTATGTAGATGATTTTGAAGGAACCCAAAATAATATCGATTTAAAATCTCCGCAATCTTGGTTCTTATCCAGTAGACCAAAAGGAATTAATAACAATGATGATGACCAAAATGGTATTGAACAAGGTTTTAACCGAGCATTATTAAACTGGTATTTTATTGATCCAATATTTTATAGTAACAGAGCACCAGATGGCATATCCGATGATGATATTTCAGATTTGTTCACGAGTCGTGTTTTTATCAATGAGTTATTTCCGCAACAAGACATAGCACAAGGTCAGACTACCATATTAAATACTTTAGATTTAGCGTTTTATCCTGAAGAAAGAGGGCCTTATAATTTCCAAACTACAGATGTTGACATCAGTACAAATACCTTAACCAATCCTGAAGATAGCTGGGCAGGTATAACTAGGCAGTTAACTTCAACAGATTTTGAGCAGGCAAACGTAGAGTATATTGAATTCTGGTTACAAGATCCTTATCAAGACAACCCAGGTAACACTGGTGGTAAATTAGTATTTAATTTAGGTAATATATCTGAAGATATTATAAAAGATGGACGTAAGCTATATGAAAATGGACTACCAGCTGATGGTAACGTAATTGGTGTTCTACCTGAATCACCTTCTTGGGGAACTGTTTATCCGCAAAACCAATCACTAATTTATGCGTTTGATACAACGGGTGAAGAACGTACGAATCAAGATGTAGGTTATGATGGTTATGATGATGCTGATGAACGTATAAAGTTCCCAACATATTCATCTTTGAACGATCCAGCAAATGATAATTACACCTATTTTTTAAATGCTGATGGTGACATATTTGATCGTTATAAGCGATATAACGGCGTTCAAGGAAATTCACCAGACACATTTTCTGATACCGATCGTGGAGCCAATGCCCAACCTGATGTAGAAGACGTTAATCGTGATAATACCATGAACACGATTGATAGTTATTTTGAATATGAAGTTGAACTAACACCTTCTACCTTAAACATCGATAACCCGTACATTGTTGATATTAAAAATACGCAAATACGAAGTCTTCCCAATGGACAAACGGTTACACCAATTTGGTATCAATTTAGAATTCCTGTAACCGAATTTTCTGATGCAATTGGAGGGATAACAGATTTAAGGTCTATTCGTTTTGCACGTATGTATCTTAAAGAATTCTCCGAAAAAACGGTTATGAGATTTGGTACACTAGATTTAGTGAGAAGCGAATGGAGACGTTATACACAAACATTGGACGAGGATGAAGGAGACCCTTCTTTAGATAATACGGAATTTTCTGTAGGTGTGATTAGTACTTTGAAGAATGATGGTAGTTACCAATCACCTCCTGGTGTTGATCCAGAAGAGTTGTTTAATAATAACACTGTTATTAGACAAAATGAGCAATCGTTATTGGTAGATGTTTGTGATTTAGAATCACATGATGGTCGGGCTGTTTTTAAAAATATCAACGTGGATATGCGACAGTATAAGCGCATTAGAATGTTTATGCATGCTGAACCAGGTAATGTTCCAGGTTTAGATGATGATGATTTAGTTGGTTTTATTAGGATGGGTAATGATTTGACTCAAAACTATTATCAGATTGAAGTACCTTTAAAAGTGTCTAGAGGATTGTCTCGCGAAGCCTTATGGCCTGAAGAAAATCAAATAAATTTACCGTTAAAAGTTCTTCAAGAGATTAAGGCAAAATCAATAGCTTCCGGAAATATTAGTAGCCCAGATCCAACTTTTTACGATGTAATAAGTGAGGAAGTAACAGGTGAGGTTTTAGAGTACGATCCGTTGCCAACAGGACTAGGTAGTGGTGATTTTTACCATCGTGTGGCAATTGTAGGAAATCCAAATTTTGGAGATATAAGAACATTGATGGTAGGGGTAAAAAACCGATCTGATATAGATAAATGTGGTGTGCTTTGGTTTAATGAGTTACGTTTATCTGATATGGAAAGCAAAGGTGGTTGGGCTGCAATATTGAGTATGGACTCTAATATAGCTGATTTTGCTAGCGTAAGTGCTACTGGTAGGCAAAGCACTTCTGGCTTTGGAACCATAGAACAAGGACCTTTAGAAAGAAGTATTGAAGATGTTGTGCAATATGATGTTGTTACCAATGTGAACATTGGACAATTACTTCCTGAAAAATGGGGAGTTGAAATTCCTTTTAATTATGGAGTTAGTGAAGAAAAAATCACACCAAAGTATGATGAATTTTATAGGGACATTGAATTACAAACCCAATTGGACAACAATAGTAACAATGATTCTATTTTAAATGTCAACGAGAATTATACCAAACGTAAGAGTATAAACTTTATTGGTGTTCGTAAAATCAGGACCGGTGAAGCTACGCCACGATTCTATGATGTTGAAAATTTCACATTCAATTATTCATACAATAAAGTTGAACATAGAGACTTTGAAATAGAGAGTTCAGTTGATAAAAATGTAAGAACAGGTGTAAATTATGCCTATAATTTCAATCCATTGGTTATTGAGCCATTCAAGAAAAATGATTCTCTGTTCACAGGAAAGTATTGGAAACTATTAAAAGATTTTAATTTTAATCCACTTCCAGCAAGTTTTGTTGTAAATACAAATATCAACAGGCAGTTTAATAAACAAAAATTTAGGGAAGTCGATTTAACGGGTGGTAACATTGGTCTTGAAGAGTTATACAGAAGAAACTATACCTTTGATTTTGGTTATACTATTAATTACAACTTAACTAATTCGTTGAGTTTGAATTTTACAGCATCCAATGTGAATATTGTTAGAAATTACTTTAAAAATGATATCCTAAATGGAGAACAAGATCCAGAATTAGATGTTTGGGATGGATTCTTTGATTTTGGAGACCCTAATACGCAATACCAACAATTAGGCGTTAATTATGAGATCCCTATTAATAAAATACCAACCTTTGCATTTATTGATGCAACTTACTCATATAGTGGAGAGTTTCAATGGCAGAAGGGATCAGACCTATTTGGTGATTTGGAAGTAGATGGTCAGACGTATGATTTAGGTAATACTATTTCAAATGCTAATCAGCATACGTTGAACACCACGCTTAATATGAATAAATTCTACAACTATATAGGTTTAAAGAAAAAGCCTGTGAGGAGGAGTGGTACTTCAAGACCAATAAGTAGAGATAGTAAAACGGCATCACCACCATCAAAAGATGGTGATGATTCTAAAAAACCACCTAAAAAAGTTTCCAATAGTGGTGGCACTAAATTATTGAATACAGGAATTGGTATTTTAACGAGCGTTAAAAGAATGACTTTTAACTATGCCGAAACCAACGGTACATACATTCCAGGATATTTACAAACGCCTGGTTTTATTGGGACCTTAAAGCCAACTGCTGGATTCACTTTTGGTAGTCAAAATGATGTAAGAGAAATGGCAGCTAGAAGAGGATGGCTAACGCTTTATCCAGATTTTAATGATCAGTATCGCGTAAACAAAACACGTCAATTTGATTACACAGCTAGTGTTGAGCCATTTAATGACCTTAAAATAGATTTAGTTGGGAACAGAATTTATGCTGAAAATTATACTGAAAATTATCGTGTGAATGATTTAGGTGATGAATTGGAGTATGAATCATTAACACCTAACTCCTTCGGAAATTTCAACATATCAACACTTTTAATTAAGACTGCTTTTAGCGCAAGTGATGAGAGGGAATCACAAACCTTTAATGATTTTAGAAATAATAGAATCCAGGTGGCCAATAGGTTGGCAGAACAATTTTACGGAACTACCTCATTCCCTGTAGATGCAGAAGGATACCCTGTTGGATTTGGTAAAAACAGTCAAGCAGTATTACTACCCTCATTCTTATCAGCTTATTCGGGTCAAGATGCTGGAAAAGTCTCATTAAGTGCTTTTAGAGATGTACCTATTCCTAACTGGGATATCAAGTACACAGGGCTTATGAATTTAAAATGGTTTAAAGATAGGTTTAAGCGTTTTTCAATAATTCATGGATACCGTTCAAATTATACCATTAATCAATTCCGTTCAAATTTGGATTATGATCCTGATAACCCAACCGAAGTTGATCAAAGTGGTAATTTTAAAAATGAAACCATATACAGTAATATCAATTTATCGGAGATGTTTACACCGCTATTCCGTATTGATATGGAGATGAAAAACTCCATTAAAATTTTAGCAGAAATGAAAAAAGACCGATTATTATCCTTAAGTTTTGATAATAATTTGATGACTGAAATTCAAGGAAATGAATATATAGTGGGATTGGGATATAGAATTAAGGATGTTAGAATTAGATCTAAACTTGCTGGGCCTAAACGAATAATTGTAAGTGATTTAAACATGAAAGCAGATGTGTCTGTCCGTGATAATAAAACCATAATTAGATATCTTGATTTAGACAATAATCAAATAACCTCTGGACAAACTATTTGGTCAGCCAAATTTTCAGCTGATTATGCATTCAGTAAAAACCTAACAGGTATTTTCTATTTTGACTATGCATTTTCAGAATATGCCATTTCAACGGCCTTTCCACAAACTACAATCCGTTCTGGAATTACATTGAGATATAATTTTGGTAATTAAAAACTAATTGTTTGATTTTAAAATCTGAATAAATACATTTGTAAAAAATTAAATTACCATGAATATACCATCCGAATTAAAGTATACTAAAGATCATGAATGGGTAAAGTTGGAAGGTGATGTAGCTACGGTTGGCATTACTGATTTTGCACAAAGTGAATTAGGAGATATTGTTTACGTTGAAGTTGAAACAGTTGATGAAACTTTGGAAGCTGATGAGGTTTTTGGAACCGTTGAAGCTGTCAAAACAGTATCTGATTTATTTCTACCTGTTGCTGGTGAGATTATTGAGTTTAATGAGGCTTTAGAAGATGAGCCTGAAACAGTAAATACTGATCCTTACGGCAATGGTTGGATGATAAAGGTTAAATGTTCGGATGTATCTCAAGTGGACGGTCTTATGTCTTCTGATGAATACAAAGAGCTAGTAGGTGCTTAAAAAAAGAAGCGTACAAATTGCTGTTTTCTATACCGTATCATTACTAATTGTTAGCTTAATAACAGTAGATTTTGGAGGTTTAGACTCTATTGTGCCTTCTTATGGAGATAAAATCTTTCATTTTACAGCATATGGTTTACTTACTCTATTGTGGTATTATGCTATAAAGCACCAATTTGAGTTCTCAAAAATCAAAACGTTACTGCTTGTAGGCATCTCTTGTGCAGTATTTGGTACAATTGTTGAGGTACTACAAAAAGTACTGACCATCTCACGGTTTTATGATGAGGCTGATATGCTAGCAAATATACTAGGTGTATTGTTTATGAGTATGATAATAGTCTTCGTCAAAAAAACTGACGTTAAAAAATAT
This sequence comes from Hanstruepera ponticola, assembly GCF_012931685.1. Lineage (GTDB taxonomy): Bacteria > Bacteroidota > Bacteroidia > Flavobacteriales > Flavobacteriaceae > Hanstruepera > Hanstruepera ponticola. Next base: position 268,538 of record NZ_JABANC010000001.1, on the reverse strand, counting down.
TAATCGTTTGCTTATTTGCCATTAAATTGGTTATTTTAGCAAACAGTAATAAATTAAAATTATGGAGCCTAAAAAAAATCCAGAATCAAATGTTGGTAGAAACAGTTCGCTGTTTTTTGCTATTGGTTTAGCATTAATGTTGTTTTTAACTAATTATGCAATAAACTACAAAACATATGACAAATCAGATATTGATATTGGACAATTGAATTTAGATGAAGAACTTGATGAAGAAGTTCCAATTACTGAACAGATTACTACGCCACCACCACCTCCTCCACCACCAGCTGCTCCTGAAGTTATTGAGGTAGTTGAAGATGAAGAAGAAGTTGAGGAAACGGTTATTGAATCAACAGAGACTAGTCAAGAAGAAGAAATTGTCGAAGTTGAAGAAGTTGAAGTTGAAGAAGTTGAAGAAGATGTTGAGGTACCTTTTGCAGTCATTGAAAATGTTCCTGTATTTCCAGGTTGTGAAAGTGGTAATAATGATGCAAAAAAAGCCTGTATGAATAAAAAGATGAATGATTTCATCAGAAAGAAATTCAATACAGAGTTAGCTCAAGAGTTAGGCTTATCAGGTATACAGCAAATACGTGTTTTCTTTAAGATAGATAAAACAGGTGATATTGTTGATGTACAAGTTAGAGCACCGCATCCAAGTTTGGAAAAAGAAGCTAGACGCGTGATAGGTTTACTACCAAAAATGAAACCTGGTAAACAACGTGGTAAGGCTGTAAGAGTGCCATATTATTTACCAATTAAGTTCCAAGTACAAGATTAAATTTAAGTAGTTCTTAAAATAAATTAAAATCCCGTTACATATTTTGTAACGGGATTTCTTTTTTGGTATGCTTATTGTGATTTTATCATAATATTAACAATTTAAACTATAGTATTATGAATTTTTCAAAGAAAAACCACGAACTCATTCGGCAAAATGAGAAAACCGTGAGAAAATCGCAAAAGCACGAGGTAAATTTACAAAAAAACTCAACGCTCTACTTTCAAATTGGCTTAATTCTGTGTTTGCTTTTTGCTTACGGCCTTTTAGAAATGAAATTCCTAAAAACGGAAACTAAAGTTTCAGACATGGCGTTTGTTGATGATGTCCCATCAGAATTCTCTATGGATAAATATGAAATCTACAAAGAGCCTGTGAAAGAAATTATCAAAACGCCTAAAACACCAACTAAATTTTCTAATCAAATTGAAGTAGCTGATAATAATGATGATGTTAAAGAAACAGCTGATGATATTTTTAAGGAGGAGTTGCCTACTACTGACAAAACGATTACGTCGGAGAAAATTGAAGTTTTAAAGAAGCCAGATGAACCAATGAATATTGTTTTGGTTGAAAAAGCACCTATTTTTCCTGGCTGTGAAAAAGCAACATCCAATCAAGAGAGACGTGAATGTATGTCCAATAAACTATCAAAGTTTATTCAAAAGAAATTTGATACAGATTTAGGTCCAAGATTGGGGTTAAAAGGAAAACAGAAAATTTATGTTAATTTTAAAATCAATAAACAAGGCCATGTAGAGATTTTACAAACCCAAGCAACTCACAATAAGCTGGGAGAAGAAGCCAATAGAGTAGTCAATAAATTACCGAGAATGACACCTGGTCAACATGGTAATAAAACAGTTGATGTTTTATATACCTTACCAATTTCATTTACTATTCAAAATTAGACACAGTTTTTTGTAACATACCGCTATTAATAAGTTTTGATAGCGGTATTTTTTATGACATTATTAAAAAAATAGTATCTTTCTCCTTTCATAAAAATTGTATCAATGAATTGGAAACCATTTCTGGTAATAGTGCTTTGTGCCATACAATATAATCTGTATTCTCAAGACGATTTATTTTTTGAAAAACCACCTGTTTTTCCTGAATGTGAAAGCACCTCAGTCGATTCACTTCAAGCATGTTTTGATAAACAGGTCTACACTAAAATCTTCAATGAATTTAAAGTCCCAGATAAGGTAACTGAAGATAATTATAACGGCGAAGTTGTTATCCTATTTGAAGTTGATGCCAAAGGAGAATTTCGTGTGATATATGTTGACGCCATGTATAGTGAGTTGAAAGATGAAGCGAGACGTGTGTTTGAAGATTTTCCAAAAATACAGCCAGCAACTTACAATGGTAATGCCACATTCAAGCAATATTCAATGGGTATTAGAATTCCGTTAGTTGATCAATCTGTGACTACAAAAGATTTATCCGAAGATGAAGAATTGGCGGAGCTCGAGAATGCTGCTAAATCGGAATATGATAGTGTAAACAAAGGACTGCAACCCTTTTCAAATAGAGAGTTTTCAAGTACATTAAATATCCCATTTACCCACAGTTATTATGCGCAGTTTGATAGGAATATCAATTTAGTAGGTACTAATAGTCATACAGGATCAAAACCCTACATGTATGAAGACGTAGCGAACTATTATGACTTTGAAGCCGAACAAGAAAAATTAGCCAAAGAAAAATCATCATTTGCTGGCAGAAAATTATGGAATGAACGCTTTGTTAGAGTTCAAGGAAAAGATTATTGGTTTACAGTTGATCCTATTTTTGATTTTGAAGTAGGGAAAGATACCGAAGCAGAATTTAATAGCACCTTTAATAATACACGTGGTATCATGTTTCAAGGTGGCTTGGGTAAAAAGCTAACGTTTTATACTTCAGTATTTGAAAGTCAAGGTCGTTTTCCACAATATTTCAATCAATATGCTGAATCCATTAGGGCAGCTGATGAAATTGCCATTATTCCTGGTCGTGGTATAGCTAAAGAATTTAAAAAAGATGCCTATGATTATCCTGTAGCTGAAGCTTATTTGTCCTATTCTCCTATCAAATTTTTTAATGTACAATTTGGGCAAAGTAAAAACTTTATTGGTGACGGGTATCGCTCCTTATTTACAAGTGATGTCGCAAGTCCATACCCATTTTTAAAACTGAATACTAAATTTTGGAAAATAAAATACACCAGTACTTGGATGTGGTTAAAAGATTCTAGACCAGAAGCAACTGATCCAGAAGGTGCTTATTTAAGCAAGTACATGGCTACCCATTTTTTGAGTTGGAATGCTACCAAACGTTTGAACATTGGTATGTTTGAATCGGTTATTTGGGCTAAATCTGATAATCGTGGTTTTGATGTGAGTTATTTAAATCCTATTATATTTTATCGCGCTATTGAGTTCCAAACCGGACAGGATGCAGGAAATGCGGTGATGGGATTATCAGCTAAATATAAATTTACCAATAATATTTACAGTTATGGGCAATTCATTTTAGATGAATTTTCATTGGATGATATGACAGGAGGTAATAAAAGTTGGAAAAATAAGTATGGTTATCAATTAGGTCTGAAATATTTTAATGCGTTTAAGGTTAAAAACTTAATGTTGCAAGCTGAATACAACCGCGTCAGACCATATACCTATTCACATAATACAATTGTATTGAATTATGGACACAACAACCAATCCATGGCGCATTTATGGGGAGCAAATTTTAGCGAGTTTGTACTTATTGGTCGTTATCATTACAAGCGTTGGTTTGCCAATGCCAAAATGATAGTTGGGGAACGTGGTCTGGATTTCAATACGGTTGATGACAATTTTAGTTACGGTGGTGATATATATCGCAATTATAACGATAGACCAAGTGACAACGGTATTGAGTTAGGTCAAGGCAATAAAACAACAACGTTTTTTACCAATTTGCAAGTAGGTTATTTAATTAATCCAGCAACCAATCTTAAAATATTTGCTGATGTAACGTTTAGAGACTTTAATCCCAATACCGTTACCAATACAGCTATAAAGAGTAACACGGTTTGGTTTAATTTAGGGATAAGAACCGACTTGTTTAACTGGTATTTTGATTTGTAATATTCTTTTATTGTATTCTAGTAGTTAGAACTAATTTGTCAGGGATGTTTTTAACGCTATTTAATTGCTAATTTAACTTTTCAAAGTATCTTTGCACCGCAATAAATAAGCGAAAAAGCAATCCTTTACTTTGAGTAAGCCAATAACGTCAACAGTTAAACCATCAATAATTTCAGATTTTAAAGAAATTACCAAAATGCGCTTGGCATTAAGTGTGGTGTTTTCGTCTTTGGCTGGTTATTTGTTAGGAGCAGAGGTTGTCAATTTTCAAACACTAATTTTACTGGCATTTGGTGGTTATTTTATGGTAGGCGCTTCCAATGCGTTCAACCAAATTATAGAAAGAGATTTAGATGCCTTAATGGATCGCACCAAAAATAGGCCAGTGGCTGCAGGACGAATGTCAGTAAATGTGGCTTTTACCATCGCTACAATTTTTACCATACTGGGTATTGTTATTTTATACATTATTAATCCGCAAACAGCCATGTTTGGGGCTATTTCTATATTTTTATATACCTGTGTTTATACCCCTTTAAAGACAAAAACACCGTTGTCTGTTTTTGTTGGAGCAATACCAGGTGCCATACCTTTTATGTTGGGCTGGGTTGCAGCTACCGATGATTTTGGTATTGAGCCAGGAACCTTATTTGCTATTCAGTTTTTTTGGCAATTCCCACATTTTTGGGCGATTGGCTGGTTTTTGTATGAAGACTATAAAAAAGGTGGGTTTTTTATGCTGCCTACAGGAAAACAAGATAAAGCAACAGCTCTTCAAACATTAATGTACTCTATTTGGACGTTGTTGGTGTCTTTAATTCCAGCATTTGGGTTTACAGGGCGTCTGTATTTAACACCAATATCAGCCATTATTGTGGCTGTTTTAGGAATGGGAATGGTTTATTATGCCATACAGCTTTATAAAAAAATGACAGAAAAAGCGGCTAAACAACTCATGTTAGCTAGCGTATCATATATTACACTTTTACAAATAGTTTACGTACTAGATAAATTTATAAGATAACCATGGATTTAACCCAAGGAACTCAAGAAGAAAAAAATAACAGGGCTAAAAAAATGATGCTCTGGTTTGGTATCATTTCCCTAATTATGTCGTTTGCTGGCTGGACCAGTGCTTTTGTGGTGAGTAGTTCTAGACCCGATTGGTTAACAGATTTTAAAATACCTGATGCCTTTGTAATAAGTACCATTGTTATTGTTATTAGTAGTTTAACCTTATTGTTGGCAAAGCGCAGTTTACAAAGTGGTCAACATCAAACTACATCCATATGGTTGGTTGCAACCTTTATTTTGGGGTTGTTTTTTATTTACAATCAGTTTAGAGGCTTTCAAGAAATTATAAATTTAGGTTATAATTTTACTGGTCCTACAAGTAACGTTACTATGTCTTATGTGTATTTAATAGCCATTATGCATATTTTGCATGTAGTTGTTGGTTTAATTTGCTTGATGGTGGTAATTTATAATCATTTTAAACAAAAGTATGATGCTACAAATATGCTTGGTTTTGAACTGGCAGCAACCTTTTGGCACTTTGTGGATTTACTATGGGTATATCTCTTTTTCTTTTTATATTTTTTCAAATAGATTATAGTTCATTTTAATGGTCTGAAGTGTCATCCTAGCTGATATTTGTTTAGAGTCAGTATAATTTATAGCAGGATGTTTCTTTAGAAAAATAAAATGATTATTTTTGTGCAACTTTTATAAACTAAACCTTAAATATGAGTACTACAGTTGTAAATACTGGAACAGAAGGTAAAACTTGGGGAGGCGGAAATCAGCCTCTAAAAGCAAGTTACGGTAAAATGATGATGTGGTTTTTTATCGTATCGGATGCCTTGACGTTTTCAGGGTTTTTAGCAGCCTACGGGTTTTCAAGATTTAAATTTATCGAATCATGGCCTATAGCCGATGAGGTTTTTACTCACGTACCTTTCTTACATGGTCAGGAATTGCCAATGATATATGTGGCTTTTATGACCTTTGTTCTTATTATGTCATCGGTAACTATGGTATTGGCTGTAGATGCAGGTCATAAAATGCAAAAGACCAAAGTAACTTGGTATATGTTCTTAACTATAATTGGTGGTTTAATATTCGTTGGTTCTCAAGCTTGGGAATGGGCTACTTTTATTAAAGGTGATTATGGTGCTATCCAAACAAAAGGTGGTAACATTCTACAATTTGTAGATACTGAAGGCAAACGTGTCGCTTTAGGTGATTTTGTGGTTGCTGGACATAGAGATAGAACGGCTCACGAACGTAAGAATGGTTTGTGGTTTGTTGATGAGGGAACTTTACCAACGTATACTATGGATGAAGTGATGCATGGTTTGGAATCTCATGAAAATGTATTAGTCAGAACTCAAATGATTAATGAGCACGGTGAGAAAACTGTACTTTCAAGAGCTGAATCTCTAAAACAAGTAAAAGAAAACGGTATAGCTGTTGTTGAAGGTGCTAATCTTAAAGTTAACGAGTATGGTTCTCCATTGTTTGCTGATTTCTTTTTCTTCATTACTGGGTTTCACGGTTTTCACGTATTTTCTGGAGTTGTAATTAATATTATTATCTTTTTCAATGTGATATTAGGCACGTATGAAAAACGTAGAAGTTACGAAATGGTTGAAAAAGTTGGTCTGTATTGGCACTTTGTAGATTTAGTTTGGGTATTTGTATTTACATTCTTCTACCTAGTTTAATTTCAGATAAAAAAAATTAAAATGGCACACGCACACAAATTAGAAATTTTAAGAGGGTTAATAAAATTTAAGTCTAATACCCAAAAAATTTGGGGAGTATTGATTCTATTAACAATTGTTACAGCTGTTGAAGTTGTATTAGGTATCTATAAACCAGAAGCTTTAATGGCCAAAGTTTTAGGTATGAAATTATTAAACTGGATATTTATAATCCTTACTATTGTTAAAGCTTACTACATCACTTGGGATTTCATGCACATGCGCGACGAAACTAAAGCATTAAGACGTATGGTGGTATGGACTGCGGTTTTCTTAATCTGTTATTTGATTTTTATCTTATTGCAAGAAGGTGGTTATATTGAAGGTGTTTATTCTTCAGGATTTGTAAAAAGAGATTTCTAATAACAATGAAATATAAATATATAAAGGCGGTTTTTAAACCGCCTTTTTTTATTTTTGCACTATGGAAAAAAAGCTAATAAAACGAAATGTGATTTTGGGAATTTTATTCTTTCTCCCCGTCATGTTTGTTTTAATTCTATCGCTTTCAAAAGAAAATTATAATACACTTGACATCGTTAAAGAAGGGGTTGTTGAGCTTCCTGTAAATGAAGACAATATAGGTTTAGAAGATCATATTACCGTATTGGCATTTTTTGGTAATAAACCCTTGGACAAAGTTATTGCTGGTTCTAATTTAAAAGAATTGGTTTATGACAAATTTAAAGGCTTTAAAAAGTTTCAAATAGTTGTTTTGGTTACTGAAGACGCCAAAGAAGAGGCTGAAAAACTGTACAGAGAGATAGCAACCTATGAAGATTTACGCTTTTGGCATTTTGTTACTGCCAATGAGTATGAGATATTAAGTACTTTTAAAGGTTTAAAATCTAGTGAAGAATTAGATAAAAACCTATCGTCAGACCATGTGTATATTATAGATACCGACTTAAACCAACGAGGACGATTGGATGATAGATCTGACAATGAGAAAGCAAAAAAGAAAGAAATTTATGGCTTGAATTCTTATGACTGTATTGAGGTTGCTGTCATAAAAAACAAGATGAGTGCTGAAGATTTGAGAGTTCTTTTTACGGAATACCGTCAAAAAAGAAAAGGAAATTTCGATTCAACATCTAGAAGAGCCAATGATTTAAACAATACTGATGAGTAAAAAAGCAAACTATTCCTATGTAGGTGTTGGATTTATCATCTTGGTTTTTGGGATAATTTTTGTTCCAAAAATTATTGATAGATTAAAGTATAATAACACTGTTGAAAATGATAGGTTAAATATTAAAACTGAAGAAGAAAGAGCTACAAAAAGTGATTTAGCTTATTTAGAAATTAACGGTTCACCAAAAAAAGTACCCGAATTCAATTTTGTGAATCAAGATGGAGATACCATATCAAATCAAGATTATTTGGGTAAAGTATATGTTGTGGAATTTTTCTTTACAACTTGTCCAACAATATGCCCTAGGATGAATAGAAATTTGGTTGAAATTCAAAATGAATTTACCCAGTTTGATAATTTTGGTGTCGCTTCATTCACGATTACTCCAGAAATTGATACGCCAGAGGTTTTAAAAGCCTATGCCATTAAATATGGAATTACAAATCCAAATTGGAACTTAATGACAGGTGAAGAAGATAAGATTTATGAGTTAGCCAATGTTGGTTTCAATATTTACGTAGGAAAAGATGATAGCGTTGAAGCTGGTTTTGAACATTCAGGGAACTTTGCGTTAATTGATAAAGAAGGCTACATACGATCCAGAAAAGACGATTTTGGAAACCCGAAAATTTTCTATTCAGGTATTATTAGTGAGGCTGAAAAAGTTGATGATGAGGGCATGAAAGAAGAAATAAGTATGTTAAAAGAAGATATTGCAAAATTGTTAAAAGAGTAATGGCAAACACAACAATAAATACAAAAAAATATAATAAATGGATTGTAATCTTATCCATAGTAATACCATTGGTAGTGGCGGCATTGTTTGGTGTTAAGTTGGATATAGAATTACCAGTTTTTTTACCGCCAATTTATGCAACAATAAACGCTATAACAGCTTTGGTTTTAGTGCTAGGGTTTTTAGCAATAACAAATGGGAAACGCCTTCTTCATGAACGTTTAATGAAGTTTGCTATTATTCTTTCTGTATGTTTTTTGGTGATGTATGTCTTATATCACATGACCAGTGATTCAACAAAATATGGTGGAGAAGGCGCTATGAAGTATTTATATTTTGCCATATTAATTACACACATTTTAATGTCAATCATAATTATTCCTTTTGTTTTAATTACTTATGTTAGAGCTATTACTAATGATTTTGAACGACATAAAAAAATTGCTAGAATAACATTTCCTTTGTGGTTGTTTGTAGCTATTTCAGGCGTTGTGGTTTATATAATGATTTCACCCTACTACTAAAGTGAAAAAACAACTTATCATATTATTTTTACTAGTTTTGGCTAGTCTTCCAGTAGAAGCACAATGTGCTATGTGTCGTGCAGTTTTAGAAAGTGAGGAAGGTCAAGAAACTGCCAAGGGAATTAATGATGGTATTATATATCTTATGGCCATACCATACATCCTGGTAGGAGCTATAGGTTTCCTAATTTATAAAAAGTTTAACAAGGCAAAAAAAAGCAAGGCTTAATTAATATTTACTTTTGTTGTAACATTTTCAGGGTTAAGTAGTCTAACTATTAATTACAAGAAAAAAACAAAAGTAAATTATGCTAACCATCAATAAACTACACAAGTCTTATCCAATAGGCGATAGAAGTTTGCACGTTTTAAAAGGAATAGACCTTTCAGTAAAAGAAGGCGAAATGGTAGCCATTATGGGTTCGTCGGGATCTGGAAAATCTACTTTGTTAAATATCATAGGTATGCTTGACGAAGCTGATGAAGGTGAGTATATATTAGATGGTGTTCCAATTAAAAACCTTACCGAAAAGAAAGCAGCTATTTATAGGAATAAATTTTTAGGATTTATTTTCCAATCTTTTAACCTTATCAATTTTAAAACAGCTCAAGAAAATGTGGCTTTACCGCTGTATTACCAGGGTTTAAAGCGTAAAGAACGTCAAGAAAAGTCTTTGTTTCATTTAGAAAAGGTAGGACTTCGTGATTGGGCAGAGCACCATCCAAGTGAATTATCCGGTGGTCAAAAACAACGTGTAGCCATTGCAAGAGCATTAGCTGCTAACCCAAAATTACTGTTAGCTGATGAGCCTACAGGTGCTTTAGATACTAAAACTTCATATGATATTATGGCCTTTCTTCAGCAATTAAATGATGAAGGTAAGACACTTTTAATTGTAACTCATGAAGAAGATATAGCTAATATGTGTAAACGTATTGTACGTTTAAAAGATGGTGTCATTATGGAAGATGTAAAAGTAGATCAAGTAAGAGCAGAGCAGTATGTTTGATATAGACCTTTGGCGCGAAATATTTCAAAGTATTAATAAAAACAGGACCCGTAGTTTATTATCTGGCTTTACGGTTGCTTTTGCTATTTTATTATTTGCTATCTTATTTGGTTTGGCTAACGGATTGCAAAACACATTTGCTGAAGCTTTTGTTGATGATGCTAATAATTCCATATTTATTAATTCTGGTAATACTACCAAAGCACATAAAGGATTACAGGCAGGAAGACGTATTCAGTTTAAGAATGAAGATTATGAATATTTAAAGGAAGATTTTGGTGATGATGTTCAGTACATTACATCACGTATATATAGAAACGTTACCGCTTCATTTAGAAACGAAAAAGATAATTATTCAGTACGAGCTGTTCATCCAGACCATCAATATTTAGAGAAAACCATGATGAAAGAAGGTCGATATATCAACCAGTTGGATATCGATAATGAAACTAAAGTAGTGGTAATTGGTCGTTTGGTTGAAGAAGATTTATTTCTAAAAACAACTGCATTGGGTAAATATTTAAACATGAATGGTATTCAGTTTAAAATTGTAGGCATTTTTACTGATGATGGTGGTGATAATGAAGAAAGGCTCATTTATATGCCAGTTTCAACGGCTCAACGTATTTATGGAAACAACGATTATATTGATCAAATAAACTTAACCTATAATCCTGAAATGGATTTTGATCAAGCACTTGCATTTGGGAATTTAATTAATAAAAAACTAAAGGAACGATTTGATGTAGCAGATAATGATCAACGAGCCATTAGAGTTCGAAACATGGCTGAAGGAACTAAAGCTGTTGGTCAAATGACATTTGCTTTAGGAATTATCATTTTAGTTATTGGATTTGGAACGTTAATAGCAGGAATTGTTGGAATCAGTAATATTATGATATTCATCGTAAAAGATAGAACTAAAGAACTCGGAATTCGAAAGGCATTAGGAGCTTCACCAAGATCCATAGTATCCATTATATTAATTGAATCTATTTTAATTACGGCAATAGCTGGGTATGTTGGGTTGCTTATGGGTGTTGGTGTATTAAAATTGGCAGAACCTATGTTGGAAACTTACTTCATTAAGGATCCTGGCGTAAGTACAACATTAATTATTGGAGCAACGATTACCCTAGTTTTAGCAGGAGGAATAGCTGGATATTTACCAGCTAAAAAAGCATCACGTATAAAACCAATAGTTGCATTAAGAGACGATTAATATGTTTAAATTTTTATTTGAAAGAGATACTTGGCAAGAAGTATCAGACAGTCTTAGCAAGAACAAATTACGTTCCATATTAACTATGGTTGGTGTCTGGTGGGGAATATTGTTGTTAATCGCATTATTAGGTTCAGCACGTGGTTTGGAAAATTCATTTAATAGACTATTTGGAAGTTTTGCAACAAATAGTGTGTTTATTTGGGGTCAAAGTACGAGTAAACCATTCAAGGGTTTTCAAGAAGGTAAGCAAGTGAGATTATCTCTTACCGATGCCAAAAAAATTGAAGAAAATATTCAAGGAATTGAGTTTGTAATACCGCGAAATCAAAATCAAGCATTAGTAGTAAGAAGAGAATTGTCGGGCACATTTGGAATCAATGGAGATTATCCGCTATTAGATAAGGTTCAAAAAGTGAAGTTGCAGCATGGCCGTTTTATTAATCAAAATGATATTGATACAAACCGCAAAGTTGCCGTAATTTCTGAAAGTATTTATAAACAAGTATTCGAAAAAGATGAAGAAGCTATTGGTGAATTCATTCAAATAAATGGCATGAATTTTATGGTGGTTGGGATGTTTGAAGACTCAAACATGAATATGGGACCACGAACTGAAATCCATATTCCATTTACTACATTTCAGCAAATTTATAATCAAGGCGATCGCATTGGCTGGATGATGATAACTGGAAAGCCAGAATACGATATTAAGCAAATTGAGGAAGATGCAAAGCTTATGCTTAAAAACCTTAATAGAATACATCCACAAGATAAACGTGCGTTTGGTAGCTTTAATTTAGGAAGTGAATTTGCAAAAATGACAGGCTTTTTAACTGGCATGCAGTTTTTAACATGGTTTGTTGGAATAGCAACACTTATTGCAGGTGTCTTTGCTATTGGAAATATTTTATTAATCACGGTAAAAGAGCGGACAAAAGAAATAGGAGTTAGGCGAGCATTGGGAGCAACCCCTTTTGAAATAAAGCGTCAAATAGTTGTTGAAGCCGTAACCTTAACATTAATAGCGGGATTTTTTGGAATAATTAGTGGCGGTTGGATCTTAATTGCATTGGATTCAGCTTTTGGTCAAGGGGATGACGCAACTATAGTAAATGCATCGGTATCTATTGCCGTTGTGTTTATTGCAGTAATCATATTAGTCATATTAGGAACATTAATTGGTTTAATACCAGCTTTTAAAGCAACCAGTATAAAACCTATAGAAGCATTAAGAGAAGAATAAAACAATCAATCATAATAAAATGAATAAAACTTTAAAAATCATTGTTGGAATAGTATTGTTATTACTATTTGTATGGGTAATTAAATATTTCAAAGACTCAAACTCTAAAGAAATTGAAGAGTTCAAAGTAGAAGAACCATTCTATACGTCTATAAATACCAAGGTAGTCGCTACTGGTAAATTAAATCCAGAAGAAGAAATTGAATTAAAACCTCAAATTTCTGGAATTGTTGACGAAATCATGGTTGAAGAAGGTGATATCGTAAAAAAAGGAGACCTTATAGCTAAAATTCGTGTGGTTCCTAATGAGCAGAATTTAGTAAGTGCACGCAGCCGTATTAATACCGCTAAATTGTCCTATGATAATGCAAAAACACTTTATGATAGAAACAAAGCACTATTTGAAAAAGGAGTCATATCAAAACAAGATTTTGAAAACAGTGAGTTGTCTTTAAATCAAGCCAATGAATCATTAAGACAAGCACAAAACGATTTTCAGATTATAAAACAAGGTTCATTGTCAGGTGGAAGTGCTGCTAATACGAATATTGTAGCTCAAATTTCGGGAACTATTTTAGAAATTCCAGTTAGAGAAGGTGATCAAGTTATTGAGAGTAACAACTTTAATGAGGGTACAACTATCGCCTCTGTTGCAGATATGAGTAAAATGATTTTTGAAGGAAAAGTTGATGAGGCCGAAGTTGGTAAAATAGAAGAAGGTAAGGAAATTATTGTAGTACTGGGAGCTATAAACCAAAAGGAGTTTCCGGCTACATTAACATTTGTAGCTCCTAAAGGTATTGAAGAAAACGGAGCGGTTCAATTTACTATCAAGGCTGATGTGCAAGTTGAGCAATCAACTAAAATTAGAGCAGGTTACAGTGCAAATGCCGAAATTGAATTGGAAAGCAAGGACAGTATTTTAGTCGTTAAAGAATCCTTATTACAATTCAATAGAATTTCTGAAAAGCCATATGTAGAAGTTCAGAAAGAAGATGGTTCTTATGAAGAAAAATATGTAGAACTCGGAATTTCTGATGGAATAAACGTGGAAATAAAGGAAGGCATTAGCGAAGGTGATAAAATTAAAGTTTGGAATAAAGCATCAAAAGATAATGAAGATGATTAATAAAAAAGTAAGTGTTATATTCATATTTGCTTGCTTATTTTCAATAGTAAGTATAGCGCAAGAAAAAAGAGTATGGACTTTGGAGGAGTGTATAAATTATGCACTAGAGAATAACATTAGTATCAAACAGACAGAGCTTGATACTGAAACTGCAGACCAGGATTTAATAACTGCGAAAGGTAATTTTTTGCCTAATTTAAATGCTAATGCATCTCAAAATTGGAATTTTGGATCATTTATTGGTCAAGATGGAAACAGAGTTTCGAGAGATTCTAGAGGGAATAGCTTTGGGTTGAATACAGGCGTGACGTTATTTAATGGCTTTAGAAATACTAGTATCTATAAACAGGCTCAACTTGGTATTGAGTCAAGTCAGTTGCAATTAGATATTTTAAAGGATAATATATCAGTTAACGTTGTAAACTCTTATTTAAACATATTGCTTAATAAAGAGAACTTGAAAGTTGCAGAAGAGCAAATTCTTATATCTGAAAAGCAAGTTCAACAATTATCTGAATTGGTAGATTCAGGCGTAAGACCTAGAGCTGATCTCTATGAAGTTGAGGCTCAATTGGCTAGTGATAAAGAGCGATTAACTAATGTTGAGAACAGTTTAGATTTAGCATTATTAGGCTTAACTCAATTGTTGCAGATACCATATGAAGGATTTGATGTTGAAGGAATTGAATTGGGACTCCCTGAAGTGTTAGTGGAGCGTAAGAGTTCAACTGAGATTTATGATTATGCTGTTCAAAATAGACCAGAGATTCGTAAAGCTGAACTAGATATTGAAAATTCGGAATTAGCAATTGACATTGCAAAAAGTGCGTACTACCCTAATTTGAGTTTTGGTGCAGGGCTTGGAACATCTTACCAGCATTTTCAAGGACAGGAAGATTTAAGAGTCGTATTTCCTGATCCATCAAATCCTACTGATTTTGAAATAATTCCAAATGGTTTTTGGGTCCAGTTAGAGAATAATTTGGGTTATAATTTAGGATTTAGATTAGATGTCCCTATTTTTAATAGGTTGCAAACTAAAGCTAATGTAAGTAGAGCTAAAATTAATAAAAAAAGAATAGAATTTTCATTAGATCAAGCCAAACAAGATTTACAATCAACTATTGAGCAGGCATATGCTGATGCGAAAGCTGCATTTAAACAATTTGAAGCTTCGCAGGTGTCATTAGATGCTCAAAGTGAATCATTTAAAAATGCTCAAGAAAGTTATAATTTGGGAGTTATGAACTCTTTTGAATTTGAACAGGTTAGAAATAGGTTAGTAAATGCAGAAGCCAACCTTATTAACGCTAAATATAATTTTGTTTTTACAACTAAAGTATTAGATTTCTATCTTGGAAAACCTTTAACAGATTAATTAGGTGTCAATAATATTAAGCATAGAAACAGCAACAACCAATTGTTCGGTCTCTCTTTCAAAAGATGGAGAGACTTTTGCTTTAAAAGAGGATTATAACAAAGGCTATTCTCATGCCGAACGATTGCATGTTTTTATAGAAGAATTATTGCTTGAGAATGCTATTAAAAAATCGCAACTCAATGCAATTGCCGTTAGTAAAGGGCCTGGTTCTTACACAGGTTTACGCATAGGTGTTTCAGCTGCCAAAGGACTCTGTTATGCTCTTGGAATTCCCTTAATTAGTGTATCTACACTAGAATCTTTGGCTCATCAAGTTGAGGCTTCAGAGGGATTTATAGTTTCCATGTTAGATGCTAGACGTATGGAAGTATATGCTGAAGTGTTTGATGTCAAGCATAATTCTGTAAGGGATATTGAAGCAGAAATATTAATAGAAAATTCCTATGAGATTTTTCTACAAAATGGGTTAGTACATTTTATAGGTAATGCTGTTGCAAAAACTAAAACGATACTTTCACATAGTAATGCTGTTTTTATTGAAAACAAACTGCCTTCTGCCAACGAAATGGGAGCATTGGCTTACCATAAGTATAAAAAAAGCGACATCGAGGATGTCGCCTATTTTGAACCATATTATTTAAAAGATTTTGTGGCTTTAAAGCCAAAATCAAAATAATTATTCTCCTTTATGTATTTCAACTTGATGTGGATAAGGTATTTCAATACCTGCGGCATCAAGAGCTTCTTTGGTTTGTTCTGTAACGTCAAAATAAACGGTCCAATAATCTTCCGTTTTACACCAAGGCCTAGTCGCAAAATTTATAGAGCTATCGGCTAGTTCCATAACAGTTACAGCTGGCGCTGGATCTTGAAGTACTTTTGGATGAGATGTAAGAACATTCATCAACACTTCTTTGGTTTTCTTTATATCTGAATCATAACCAACTCCAAAGACCAAATCTACACGACGAGTACCTTCAGTTGTATAGTTTACAATATTTCCATTTGAGAGCGCACCATTGGGAATTATGATTTCTTTGTTTGATAAGCCCGTGAGTTTTGTAGTGAAAATTTCAATTTCTTTTACAACACCAATTTCACCTTGAGCTTCAATTAAATCACCAATTTTTATTGGTTTGAAAATCATAAGAAGCACACCACCAGCAAAATTACCCAATGAACCCTGTAGTGCTAGACCCACGGCTAAACCTGCAGCAGCAATAACAGCCGCGAATGATGTGGTAGGCACGCCTAGTGTACCTAAAAGCGTTATAACCAGTAAAATTTTCAGGCCCCAAGTTAATAAGTTGAGTAAGAACTTTTGAAGACTCTCATCATAATTGCTTTTAGTCATTATTTTTCTTGACGCACCAATTATTTTTTTGATAATCCAAGAACCAATAATCCATATGACTATGGCACCAATGATTTTTAAACCATAAACGGTAATGAATTCCATACCAGTTTCAGTCCATTTTTCTAAATTGAAGTTTTCCATGTTTGTTTGTTTAAATTAATAGCGATACAAATTTAATAAAGAGAAAATACTTTAAAGATAATTTTGTGATTTTAAATAAATTAAGACCAAAGTAATAATTGCTGGAAGTGATTGAATATAAAAAAGTTTTCGCTTTTGAGTTGAATAGGCTCCGTATATGCCAGCAATAATGATGCAAACCAGAAGGAATGCCATCATGTTATTGTTTTCTATGAGTAATGAATATAATAACCCTGCAGCTAAAAATCCATTATATAAACCTTGATTAGCTGCTAGAACTTTAGTCTCTTCTGCAAAGATTTTTGACTTTAAGCCAAATGCTTTAATGCCTTTTGGTTTAGACCATAAAAACATTTCCAGATACATGAAATAGAAATGTTCTAATGCTACAAAGCCAACTAGTATATTGATTATAACATCCATTGAACAAAAAAAGCACTCAACTTGAGTGCTCTATTTTTAAAAATTATTTAACCTCAAAAGTAATTTTCAGATTAACCCTGAATTCAGTTACGTTGTCACCATCAACAATGGCACTTTGCTCTTTAACGTAAACTGATTTTATGTTATTTATAGTTTGCGATGCTTCTTTAACAGCCTTTCTGGTGGCATCTTCCCAACTTTTATCTGAATTTGATAAAATTTCAATAACTTTCAATACTGCCATATTCTTATTTTTTTATAATTAAACAATAGCTATAATATATAAAAAAATATTGAGAATTACTACTTATCCATTAATTGCTTCAACAGTTTCTACTTTGCCGTTTAGCATTTCTTTAAGCATATTTTCAATGCCATTTTTTAAAGTAAAAGTAGATGAAGGACAACCACTACAAGCTCCTTGCAATATAACTTTTACAAGCTTTTTATCAGGGCTATAAGATTCAAATTTTATATTTCCACCATCACTGGCTACAGCAGGCTTAATATATTCTTCAATAATGTTGACTATTTCTTTAGAAGTATCATCAAGTGCTTCAAATGATTGGTCTAATTGTTCAGGCGTATTCTGCAATGCTACAGGCGCATTTTCGTCAATCACTGTTTTTCCGTTTTCAATAAAGCTTTTAATAAACTCGCGCACTTCCATAGTAACTGTTTCCCATTCAGCGATATCATATTTTGTAACCGAAACGTAATTATCCTCAATAAAAATACTTTTCACAAAAGGGAAATGGAATAATTCTGTTGCTAAAGGAGAATGTTTAGCCTCTTCAATTGAGGTGAATTCATAGGTGGCAGTAACTAATTTTTTATTAGCTACAAACTTTAGCACAGCAGGATTAGGGGTGCTTTCAGCATATACCGTAATAGGAACTTTTTTACTAGTGTTGGAGTCATCTACAACCACACCACCAGAATTAAGGTAGTCCTCAATTTGGGTAGCAACTTCTTCCTGTACATCTTTCCATTCAACAATATTATAGCGTTCAATGGCTATAAAGTGGCTAGTCACATATACTTTCTTTACAAAAGGTAAGTAAAAAAGCTGTTGTACCAATGGTGATTTCTGAGCCTCATCAATGTTGTTATACTCAAAGCTTTGATGATTAGTAATGAACTTATTAAGCTCAAATTTAATGATAGTATCGTTTGAAGTTTCTTTAATGGAAACCTTAAATGTGTTCATGCTATTTTGTTTTTTGCAAAAATACTAAAAGATAACTTGAGATATCCATATATTTGAGTTTTGTTACTTTTTAATGAAAGCTCGTTTTGTAATTTCAGAATATTAAAAGGCTTTAACTATTCTAATGCTTTGGATAAAAAGTAATTTTATATATTTGGTACCTTAATTTATAATTTAAATTAAAAAATTGAGTTTATATAAGGGAAATGCCATAATCTTATGCCAATCTACCTTGAAAGAAATACTATGAGAATTAAAAGGTTTTATTTAATAGCAATTGTTGCCTTTTTTACACAATTTGTAAACGCACAAGAAGGGCTTCCAATATATACAGATTATCTAACCGATAATTATTACCTAATTCACCCATCAATGGCAGGAGCAGCAAATTGTGCTAAAATCAGAATGACTGGTCGTCAACAATGGTTTGGACACGAGAATGCACCAAAGTTGTTGACTATAAGTGCCAATGGAAGAATAGGGGAATCGAATTCAGGTATTGGAGCAATGTTTTATACTGATAAGAATGGTTATCATTCCCAAACAGGTGGATACATTACTTATGCACATCATATCCTATTTTCTAGAAATGAAATAGACTTAAACATGTTATCGTTTGGTTTAAGTGTTGGTGCTATTCAATATAAATTAGATGAAACAGAGTTCTTGAACGAATTACCAGATAGATTAATTTCAGGTATTGAGCAGAGTTCTACAAACTTTAATATTGACTTCGGTTTTTCATATCACTTATACAACTTCTATGCACATGCAACGGTTAAAAATATACTTAAGAATGAAGGTATAAACAATGATCTGGAAATCACCAGTAATTTGAGACGCTATATGCTTTCAGCTGGTTATGTATTTGGAAAATTTGGAAGTGAGTGGAGCTACGAACCATCAATAATGTACCAATATAGAGACGCAACCAAAGAGTCTTCAATAGACATTAATGCTAAAGTTTATAAAGAAATGGATTTTGGAAAACTTTGGGCTGGACTTTCTTACAGAAGAAGTTTTGATGGTGCTGAATATTTTGACAATGGCAGTGTAAGTAGTCAGAAATTGCAATTAATTTCTCCTTTAGTAGGTATTAATTTTGACCAATTCATGTTTGCATACACTTATGCCTATCAAGCCAACTCTATTGTTTTTAATAATGGTGGCTTTCATCAAATTACTTTAGGATTTAACTTTAACTGTAGAAAAGAACGTTACCACTGTAACTGTCCTGCAGTTAATTAACATAAGTATAGAATTAATAAATAGCCTTTCCAGACGGAAAGGTTTTTTTATGTTCAAAATTCATTTTTATAAACTAAAAATGAGCCTACAGCATCAATCAATTAGCAACTGTCACTTCTGAATGAGTGAACATAGCTTTTTCTTTAAAAAATAGCCTATGAAAGGCAATATGTGATTTCGTTATACCATTTAAAGTATGTATGTTTATATAATGTAATTCGAAAAAATGAAATCATTTTTTAACATCATATTATTTGTATTGGTATTTTCAAATTGGGTTAGCGCACAAGAAAAACAATTTGAAAAATCTGATGATAACTCTATGTTTACCGTTAGAGGTTCTGTTTATGATAGCGAACTATTGGAGCCTATACCAAACGTGAATATAGAAGTGAACGGTGGCGCATATACGACGACCAATCTAGCAGGTGATTTTAGAATTCAGGTAAAAAAAGGTGATGAACTTGTTGTGAAGCACAAAGACTTTGAAACGGTTTATTACACCATCGAGAATCAGGAACGTATAAAAATTGAGGTTCAGGCTAATCCAAATAGTGCAAACAAACCTATCAATTCCCGTCGGAAAGAAGCCGCATTTAATTCGCTGATTGATTCAGCATCTTTGTATATAAAATCGGATTTTGAAAAAAGCATTCAGTTTGTAACCGATGCTTTAGCTCAAAGTAAATCAGTAAGGAATAATGCCGAGGTATATGAAGTACTAGGTGATATATATCTGCAATGGAAACAATATGATTTGGCTGTTACCAATTACCAAATTAGTTTACAAAGTGTCAATGCCAATGAAGTAAGGCTGAAATTGGGAAGGGCCTATTGGCATAACAAGAATTATCAGGAAAGTATAGAGGTTTATAATGCAATCAATATACAGGATTTGTCTAACTGGCAACAAATAGTTTTGTATGAAGGTTTAGGTGATACTCACTTTAGTATAAAAAATTTCACAAAGGCTTTAAGCAATTATAAGGAAGGTCTTTCAATTGCCAAAATCCATTCAATAAAACCAAAAATAACAGATTTAAATTCTAAAATAGCTCAAACTTATGGAGCTAAAGGTGAGTTAGAATCGGCAGAAGATTACTTTAACAGTTCATTAAATCTTGCTTCAAAAGAAAATGAAAAACGAGCCTTAGAAGAGAAGGTTAAAGTTGCCGATTTTAAAAGCTCAAAAAGAAACTTTAATGACGAAATTCAGTTAAGAAAAGAAGCGATAGAAAACATCAAGAATATTGAATCAGATTCTGTTATTGACAATGAAAGTCCTTTGACTGTTCAAAAACAAAATTATAAAATTGGTAATGCTTATTATTTAAAAAAGGATTATGAAAGTGCCATAACTTATTTGGACAAGAGTATTGAAGAAGCCAAAACCAAAAATGATTTGGTAGTAGAAAAGGATGCCAAAAGGAAATTATCAGAAGTATATAGTAGTTCAGGAGATTATAATAAGGCGTTAGAAACTTATAAGGAATATACAGAATTGGTAGAGTCACTTTATGTGAAGAAAGAACAGGAAATTATCCAGGCTGCAAGATTTAGTCGTGAGATTGCAAATAAACAAAACCGAATAACAGGATTAGAAACCGATAGAGAACTGTCTGAAAGTAAATATCAATTAACTTCTGAACGAAATAAGCGACAGCAATTATGGATATATTCGCTTATAGGTGGATTGGTATTACTACTCGTAACGGCATACTTTATGTATAAATATATCAAGCAGCAACGTTTGGCTAACAATCTCCTAGCATTAAAATCCTTGAGAAGTCAGATGAACCCTCATTTTATATTTAATGCTTTAAATTCAGTAAACAGT
The DNA here is from genome assembly GCF_012931685.1 of Hanstruepera ponticola. Taxonomy (GTDB): domain Bacteria; phylum Bacteroidota; class Bacteroidia; order Flavobacteriales; family Flavobacteriaceae; genus Hanstruepera; species Hanstruepera ponticola. Next base: position 247,271 of record NZ_JABANC010000001.1, on the reverse strand, counting down.
TTTATTGCAAGTAGTGATGAACGAACAGCCAATAAATATTTATCTGATTTTTCTTATTTAATGCGAACAGTTTTAGAAAACAGTGAAGAGGATTTTATTCCACTTGAAAAGGAAATAGAATTATTGGAATTATACACGCAATTAGAGCATTTTAGGTTTAAGGATAAATTTGAGTATTCTATAACTATTGATCCAGAAATAACTATTTCTGCCTACCAAATTCCGCCTATGTTATTGCAACCCTATATTGAAAATGCCGTGTGGCATGGGTTGCGTTATAAATCAGAAAAAGGGTATTTGTATATTGATATTCAAAAAAAGAATGATTCTGAAATCACTATTACTATTGCAGATGACGGTATAGGTCGTGAACGCTCAAGATATTTAAAAACTGAAAATCAAAAGAAACACAATTCAAAAGGAATGAGCAATATTAAAAAGCGTGTTGCCATTTTAAATGATATGTATCAAGATAAGGTTGATGTATCTATTACAAATTATCAAGAAGCTGAAGATGCCGGAACCAAAGTGGTTGTAACACTAAAAAAAGATTAATTATGAAACTAAACGCTATAATAGTCGAAGACGAAAAAACTAGCCGAGATATTTTAAAGAATTATCTCAATAAGTATTGTCCAAATGTGAATGTGTTGGGTGAGGCTGAAAATATTGATGAAGCTATAATACTCATTCGAAACAATGAATTAGATTTAGTTTTTCTGGATGTTGAAATGCCATTTGGCAATGCCTTTGATTTGTTAGAGAAAGTAGGTGACATTGATTTTGAAACTATTTTTGTAACAGCATACAATCATTACGCCATTGATGCACTAAATGCGCATGCTTCGTATTACTTAATGAAGCCTATTTCAATTGAAGAGTTAATTAAGGCAGTAGATTATGTCACGGAAATAAAAACAAAGGAAAATGCACTGCATGAAGAAGTACTGGTACCTAAAACGAATGCTGTAAATGGTAAAATTACTATTCCGCAACAAGATGGATTTGAAGTTATTAATACAGCAGATATTTTATTTTGTAAGGCCGATGATAACTACACTGAAATTTACTTAAACAATAACAAAAAAAAATTAGTAAGTAAAACCCTGAAGTATTTTGAAGAAGCTTTGAATGATGGTGGCTTTGCCCGCGTTCACAAATCGTATTTAGTTAATGTCAATGAGGTAGTTAAGTATGTGAAAGGAAAAGGAGGTAGCGTTGTTTTAAGCAATGGTAAACAAATTATGGTTTCTGCTTCCAAAAAGTCAGATTTATTATCGTATTTTAAGTAGCTTATATTTTATTATTTAAAAAAATTCTAGCTGTTTTATTTTAAGAAATTTACAAATTAAAGAAATAACAATATGCCTATTATAAAATCTGTAAACGGAAAAAACCCTGAAATACCTAGCGATTGTTATATAGCAGAAAATGCGACCATTGTTGGCGATGTCAGTATGGGTAACGCATGCAGTATCTGGTTTAATGCGGTTGTTAGAGGTGATGTGCATTTTATCAAGATGGGTAATAAAGTTAACGTTCAAGATGGAGCAGTTATTCATGCTACTTATCAAAAATCACCAACTACCATAGGAAACAATGTTTCTATAGGGCACAATGCCATAGTACATGGTTGTACCATTCATGATAATGTTTTAATAGGTATGGGAAGTATAGTGATGGATGATTGCATTGTGGAAAGCAATAGCATTATTGCTGCAGGAGCTGTAGTAACACAAAACACGCATGTAAAAGCAGGAAGTATATATGCTGGGGTTCCAGCCAAAAAAGTTAAAGATGTGAGCGAAGCTTTAATTTCAGGTGAAATAGATAGAATTGCTAACAATTATGTGAAGTATTCTAGCTGGTTTAAAGAAGATAACCTATGAAAAATATAATATTATTAGTATTTGTTTTACTCTTAATCTTAGCATGTAAGAAAGACGATAAATCAATTGAAATAGCAGTTAGTAAATATGCCAAAATAGAACAGTTAAAATGGCTTAAGGGTAATTGGGAAAATGTTACTGAACTCGAGCAATCATTTGAAAATTGGACTCAAGAAAACGATAGTACCCTTTTAGGCCACAGTTTTACCTTAATTGGAACAGATACTGTTTTTGCAGAAAAAGTTACGCTAAAACAAAACGGAGACGATGTGTATTTCACAGTAATTGCCTATCAGCAGAATAATGATCAACCCGTAACGTTTAAAATGCGTGATTCAAAAAAAGGTATTTTCACTTTTGAAAATTCAGAACATGATTTCCCAACGCGTATTACCTATTCAAATCCAACCCAGGATTCTATTCATGCATGGATAGAAGGTTCAGTCAATGGACAAAAGCGCAAGGTGGATTTTCTATTTAAAAGATCAGATTAAAAGTCTAAATAATGAATGTCTTTATCCTTTCCAATTAATGAAGCCAATATTTCTGTTTCCAAGTTGCTATAAAAAAGATGCTTTGGCTTTTGGGCATTAGAGTTCAACAAATTGTGCTGACCAAGAACAGTTTTTGTTTGTTTAGCAACAGCTTCACCTGAATCAATAATATTTACATTGCTGGGTAGTATGTTGAGTAGCTGAGGTATCAGGTATGGATAATGTGTACATCCTAGAACCAAGTAATCAATATTGGCTTCTATCATGGGTTTGATGTAAAGCTGTAATAAAGCGTGCATTTCGTCTGAATGGATTTTCCCTGATTCAATGAGTGGAACAATGCCTTCGCCTTCCTGTTCAACAACTCTTATTCCATTACTGTATAAATCTGTGGTTTTATGAAATAACTCGCTGGTCAAGGTGCCTTTTGTAGCCAAAATACCAATAGCTTTAGTTTGTGTTTTAAGTGCAGCAGGTTTAATGGCTGGTTCTATACCTATAAAAGGGACATCATATTTTTCTCGTAAATCCTTTATGGCATTTGTTGTTGCTGTATTACAAGCAACTACAATAATTTTGCAACCCTTTTCTATAAGGAAATCGGTGTTTTTAATACTTAAGTCGAGTATAGCTTTTTTTGATTTGTTACCATAAGGAGCATTTTTACTATCAGCTAGATAAATGGTGTTCTCTGAAGGTAAAAGCGCTTTAAGTTCTTTCCAAATGGAGGTTCCTCCAACACCAGAGTCGAATATGCCTATAGGTTTACTGCTCATAATATCAAAAATAAAAAAAGCCACTCTATTAAGTGGCTTTTCAAATTTTATTTTTTGAGATTAAATACCCATTTCTTTTTTAACGTCGTCCAATAGGTTTTTACCATCTGCCATGATAACACCACCACCTTGAGTAGAGTCTAAAACATATTGAAATCCTTGAGCTCTAGCTACTTTTAATATAGCAGCTTTAGCTTTTTCGGTAATTGGTTTTAATAAAGCCAATTCTTTTTCTTGCATTTGTTGTTGAGCAGTACCTTGATACTGTTGTATGTTTTGTTGCATCGTTTGAACTTCAACTAAACGTTTTTGGTTTTCTTCATCTGTTTTTGATGATGCTTCGGCCTCATACTGCTTCATTTTATTTTGATATTCAGTAGCCATGGCTTTGATATCAGCCTCGTAAGTTTTTCCAAGTTTTTCCATTTCAGCTTGTGCTGCAGCCATTTCTGGCATGGCTTGAATTAAATCTTGGGTATTAATATGCGCAACTTTACTTTGAGCTTGTGTAAAACTTGTCGCTCCAATAAATAGTGCTGCTGCAAATAAAAGGGTTTTAAATTGTTTCATTTTTAAAAGTATTAATGTGTGTTATAAATTATTAATTGTCATCACCGCCATCGTCGTCGGTCTCTTGCGTGTTATTATTTTGATTTTCTCTTTCTTCCTTTGCTCGTTGTCTTTCTTCTAAAATTTGTTGTTTACGTGCTTCAAGTTCTTGTTTTCTACGTTCTCTATCAGCAATTTTAGCTTGTCTTCTTTCTTCAGCTATTTGTTCAGGTGTTTTTGTTTCCTCATCTGCAGATGCTTCACCATCACTTACATTTTCACTTTCACTCTGAATGTCATCAACCGTTTCTTGGTTTCGTTCTCTTAATTTTGCCTCTCTAGCAGCATTACGTGCTTCAATAATACTATCTCTTCTTTTTTGAGCTGCTTGTTTTCTAGCTTCGCGCTCATCTAAAACTGCTTGCTTACGTTCATCATCAGCGGCTTGTTTAGCTTCTAGTTCTTCATTGACTTCAATCACAACATCTTCTTCTTCGGCTGCTTTACGTTCAGCTTTTGAACCAGCTTGCTTTCTTTTGGCGCTTCTAGTTATACTTCTAATAACCTGTTCGCTAAAGTCAAAACGTTTCGCTGAATAGAGCATGACTACATCAGCCGATTTGTCAAAAACAAAATCGTATTTCTGCTTATCTGCTATATCTTGAACGGCTGCAAAAATTTGGTCTTGAATGGGTTGGATTAATTGTTTCTTTTGAATCATTAAATCACCATTGGGTCCAAATCGTTTTTGTTGATAATCCAATATTTCTTTTTCTTCAAAAGCGATATCTTCCTCACGTTCTTCAATAAGCTCTTTTGTTAAAAGGGCTTTTTCGTTACTTAAATCTTTGCGTTTTTGTTCAATACTACTTAACTGTGTTTCTATTTCGCTTTTCCACTTTTGAACTTTATTTTCCAATTGTAAAGTTGCTTCTTGATATTCAGGAACATTTTCAAGTATATATTCAGTGTCAATGTAACCTATTCTAACACCGCGTTGTGCAAACGAAGAAAGGCTCAACATGAACATTGCTGTCACTAAAAAAAGAACTTTTAATTTCATCTGTTTCATATTTTATAATTTGTTGGCTTATAAATTCTAAAACGACAGACTTTTATTATTATTCTAATCATTCTGAATTTATCTTTCCAAAATTAAGGAAATTTAATTTTAAAAAAATTAATTCAAGTTTTAAATAACTAAACTGTCAATAGAAAATATCGTGCCAAAATTAAAATTGCTGACCAATTATAAAATGTGTTTCCCATCCATTTGCTTTAGATTGACCAGGTAATGGATCAAAACCATAACCAAAATCAATACCCAATAATCCGAAAGCAGGCATGAATATTCGTAAGCCAGCACCAGACGATCTATACAATGCAAATGGATTATAATCTTTAAAGTCATTATATGATACACCACCTTCAACAAAACCAAGAACAAAAATCTTTGCTTGCTGTTTTAAGCTTATAGGATAACGAAGTTCCATTGAAAATTTATTGTATATGGAGCCACCATCATTGGTTATTAATCCATTTTCGTCAACAGGCTGCAATGATTGGTTTGGATAACCACGTAGCGCAATTGCCTCTCTACCATCTAAACTAAAATTACCAAGACCATCACCACCTAAAAAGAATCTTTCAAAAGGAATTACACCTCTATCTTGGTTATAAGCGCCTAGAAAACCAAATTCAACTGTTGATTTAAAAATCAATTTATCAACTAATCTAGTGTACCAGTCACCCTTCATTTTTATTTTATAAAATTCTAACCATTTAAAACGCTCTTGGTCAATTTCTGCAATACCTTCTGCGGCCTGATTTCTTATTATAATAGAGTTGTTAGGGTCGTTTTGTATTTCTTGTAAATCTTCTCTTTCTTCTGCTAATTCTTCATAATCTACACCATTAAATAAAGAATAAGGCAATGACAATTTAGTTGTAATACTAAAATTGGATCCTCCCATTGGAAAAATAGGATCATTGTAAGTATTATTTCTACTCAAGCCTAATGTATAGGATAGGTTGTTTGAATAACCATCACCAAAAGTAAATAATCCAGTATTATAATTTTTTAGGTTGTAGTGTTGGAAACTTATAGCCTGTGACAGTGTGAAAAAGTCATCTGGAATAGTTAACCTTTTAGCCAAACCAACAGTAACGCCAGTAATGTTGAAGCGTTTGTCTTTGTCAGCATTACCTGTAGTAGGATCATATAAGAATTGTTGTGAATGTGATATGGACGTTGAAAACTGAACTGGTTTTTTCCCACCCATCCATGGCTCAGTAAATGAAAAGCTATAAGTACGGAAAAAACGACTTATTTGTAATCGTAATGATAGTTTTTGACCATCACCTCTAGGTACAGGTTTGTATGAATCTAAATTAAAGATATTCTTTAATGAAAAATTATTAAAAGACAAACCAAGTGTTCCTATAAAACCACCACCACCATAGCCACCTTGTAATTCTATCTGGCTTGAACCTGTTTCAACAAGTGCATATTCTAAATCAATAGTTCCCTCATTTGGGTTCGGGTTTTGAAAATTTGTCCCTATTTGTTCTGCATCAAAATAGCCAAGCTGACTCAACTCCCTAACTGTTCGTACTACATTTTCTTTACTGTATAGTTGACCTGGACGAGTGTGTAATTCTCTATATATTACTTTGTCATTTGTGACATCATTTCCAGTAATAGAAATATTGTTAAAATAAACAGGTTTACCTTCAGTGATACGGATTTCCATATCAATAACATTGCCTTCGGTATTAACTTCTACAGGGTTGATAGTTGAAAAAAGATACCCTGAATTTTGATAGAGATTAGTTATGTCTTGAGCATCAGGTCTTGAATTATCTGCAATACGTTTTTCTAATTCAACACCATTATATATATCACCTTTGTTAATACGTAATACATTTCTCAAAGTTTGGTCAGAATATACTGTATTGCCAATAAAATCAATATTTCCAAAGCGATACTGCTCACCTTCTTCAACTTCAATTTTCAAGGTAATATTTTTCTTGTCTTCGTGAATAATAGTATCTGAAATTACGCGAGCATCACGATAACCGTTTTCCTTATACTTATCAACTAAACTAACCAGATCTTCCTTATAATCTTCTTGAATATATTTAGATCTTTTAAATGGATGACCCAAAACACTTTTTTGTTTAGTGTTTTTCATAGCCTTTCTCAATTTAGACTCCTTAAAAACGGTGTTCCCAATAAATTCAATATCCCTAATCTTAACTTTTTTGCCTTTATCAATATTCAGCACCATATTTACTTGAGGTCTATTGGTAGAATCCTTAATTTCAATAGTGTTTATGTAAACTTTAGTGTTTAAATAGCCTTCCTTTTGGTATTTATGAGTGAGATAATTTTTGGTAGTTGTCAGAAGGTTTTCAGTTACTTTAACACCTGTTTGAAGATTGTTTTCCTCAATCAAATCATCTTTCTTTCCTTTTTTAATACCATTAATTTTGAGTTCGTTCAATTCAGGTAAATCAAATAGCCTTATTTCAAGATATGCCGTTTCTCCTTCAGTTTTTACTAAATAAATATTGATATCACTAAATAAGTTGGATTTCCATAATTTCTTTATGGCTTCACTTATTTTATCACCGGGTATTAATATTTCTTGCCCTTTTCTTAATCCTGAATACGTTACAATGGTTTGAGGGCTAAAATGGGTGTTTCCTGAAACAGAAATATCACCTAACGTATACATTTTACCTGTGCTAGTATTTAAGCCATCTTGGGCTAGTGCACTGAAATTAGCTAGTAAAAATGTGAATGTAATTATAAAACCTATATATGTTCTCAATGAAGTTAGCTTAATTAAGTTGTTCACTTGTTTTCCCAAATCGTCTTTCTCTTTTTTGATATTCAATAATGGCCTCATATAAACACTGCTTGGTAAAATCTGGCCAAAGAACAGGTGTAAAATAAAATTCAGCATAAGCTATTTGCCATAATAGAAAATTACTAATTCGTTGCTCACCACTGGTGCGTATCAATAAATCTACGTCTGGTAAATTTCGCGTGTAAAGATGCTCATTTATAACCGATTCATCAATTTTTTCTAGCGAAATTATATTATTTTTAACTTTAGCACTTATTTTTTTAACGGTATTTAATATTTCTTCTCTTGACCCATAGCTTAAAGCTAGCGTCAAACACATGCGCTTGTTGTCTTTTGTTTTTTCAATGACCTCTTGTAATTCTCTGTGAGCTTTTTTTGGAAGTTCATTCAGGCAACCAATAGCGGTAAGTTTGATGTCATTTTCCTCTAAAGTTTTGATTTCTTTTTTTAATGAAGAGACTAGAAGCTTCATAAGCGTTTGAACCTCAATTTTAGGCCTGTTCCAATTTTCGGTTGAAAAAGCATATAGGGTTAAATTTTCAATACCTAATTCAGCACAAGCTTCAACCGTTTCTCTTACCGATTTCGTGCCATTTTCATGTCCAACCGTTCTTAAAAGACCTTTTTGTTTAGCCCAACGACCATTGCCATCCATTATGATAGCTATGTGTTTAGGTAATGATTTAGTATTAATGGATTCTTTTAAGTTCATTTAAAAAATGCAAAAGCAAGGTTTTTTTCCAAAAGTATAAGTTAAGGTAATGCCAGTAAACATGTACCAATCATTGTTGTTTATATTGCCAAAACTATAAACGTCTTGTATGTTTTTAGAGTCTGGTACACTACCGTCTAATTCATCAGAAAAAGTATAGCGTGCACCAATCTCGGCAGCTATGATGATGCTATCAAAAATATTCATTTTAAAACCAACGACCATTGGAATACCATAGGCATAACTAGATGTATTTTCTGAAGTTAAGTTTCCTTGTGAATTAAAATAATAATTATCATGATAAGCTACCGTAACTCCTGTGTACAAATAAGGTGTTGCCACGTTTTTACCTGTGTGTAAATCAAAATCAAAAAATGTGAATTCCAATCCTACAGATGCCTCGATAATTTGATTAGTAAATTCGTAATTACGTTGTACACGCCTAGGGTCATCAGATTTTGAATCCTTTCCCTCTAATTCGCTGTAAATTAAAGAAAACCTAAATGAGTGACGTGGACTCCTATTCCATTTATAGATACCACCAAAAGCTGGTTTGTTTGGAGCAATGTATTTTGTTGATCCAACATCACCAATAAAATTACTGGCACCAACAAATAATCCAATTTCATGTGTTTGAGATTGACAAAGTTGGCTGCTGATAAAGAATAATACTATTGCGGTTAAATACCTCATAAATGTTCAAAAGTTTGCAAATATAATAAATATGATTAGCCTATAACAATTTGATTCAAATTGTATTTGATTTAAACTGTTTTTAGAGGATTTTATTGTTTAATTGCGTTTGTCTTCTCCCCAAAGTAGTTTTTTTCTAAGGGTGTCCAAAAAGCTTTCGTCAAGCAACTCAACCATTTTAATTTTAAAGGGTGCTTTTTTGATAGTTACAATTGTATCGTTTGAAAGTGTTGCAATTCTTGAGTCTAATGAAACCAGAAAATTATCTTCTCTACCGCTAACCTTCAACTGAATCTCGGTTGAGTCTGTAATGACTAATGGTCTAGCACTTAAATTATGTGGTGCAATAGGTGTGATTACAAAACTATTGGTGTCAGGAGTAATAACTGGACCACCACAACTTAATGAATACCCAGTTGATCCTGTAGGTGTTGATATTATTAAACCGTCACTCCAGTAGGAAGTGAGATATTCGCCATTTAATCGCGTTTCAACGGTAATCATAGAGGTCGTATTCTTACGACTGACGGCAATTTCGTTTAGAGCAAAATCAAGAATCTTGAAGTCGTCATATTCAGGATTGGTTGAGATTGTCAAGAGATTACGCTCGGATATTTTATATTTTTTGTCAAGAATAGCTCTAATAGCCGATGGTATATCTTCATTTTGGATAGTTGCTAAAAACCCAAGGCGACCCGTGTTTATTCCAATTATTGGGATATTTAAATCTTTCACGAAAGTAATGGCTCGTAAGATTGTACCGTCACCGCCAATACTTATGAGTAAGTCAAAACTAGAATCTAGTATATCAAATGTGTTGTGATTATTTGAATCTAAAAGATTATTGAATAAATTTTTAGCTGTATTAAAAAACTGACGTTCAATATGAACCGTAATATTTTTGTCTTTTAAACAATCTAATAGAATATGAAGCGATTCTTCATTGCTTTTTTGAAAAGATTGACCAAAAACAGCTATTTTCATATTACATGTTTAAATATTTATTTAAATATTCTGATCGTTCCTTAAGACTTTGTATATAGCTGTCTTCTTCATGCCCAGAAACCACATTATAACTATACCGTCTGAAGGTTTGCATAATATCATTCAGCCCAGTGTTGCCTATTTTTAAAGTGATTTGTACCATGTCATTTTCAATTTTTGAAATAAAAGCACCTAGAAGTTTGCCATCATTTGACTCTACTATTTGACATGCTTCACTAAAGGAATAATCAACCAAGCCTTTTTCAACAATTAGAATACCTCCAGCTTCAGCAAAAAAGGGTGTTTCATTAAAAAGTCCAATAATATCGTTTAGTTCATAATAACCTAAATAGATGTTTTTCGGACTCAAAACAGGCATAATATTGGTGGAATTCATTGCAAAAGCTTCTAAAACATCTAACCAATTGGTGTTTTCTCTTACAAAAAAGCCCTCAATAGCATGTGCATATTCGCTAATGGATTTGTCATTATCAAAACAATGAGCATCAGTTTCTGACATACAGCCAACATACGCGTCATATTCATTTTTTATTGGAATATGTGAATAAGTTAACTGGTTGAATAGTCCTTGCATGTCTCCAACCTTATCAGTGTTTTTTAATGGTTTTATGTCGTTAATAATGTAATCTGAAAGATTCATTTTTGAATGAATTAATGAACATGCAAATTAATTAAAAAATACTACATTAAGCCTTAATGAGTTTGTATTTTTGTATTTCAAAAAATAAGATAATGACAAAATTAAGTGTAAACATAAACAAGATAGCTACATTAAGAAATTCCAGAGGAGGAAACGAACCAAATGTTGTTAGGTTTGCTCAAGATGTTCAAAGGTTTGGTGCTGAAGGTGTCACTATTCATCCAAGACCAGATGAGAGGCATATTCGATATCAAGACGCTTTCGATTTGAAATCTGAAGTTTATACTGAATATAATATAGAAGGGAATCCAATTGAGAAATTTGTGAAAATGGTTTTAGAAATAAAGCCAACACAAGTCACATTGGTGCCAGATGCTGTTGATGCGATTACAAGTAATGCAGGCTGGGATACTATTACAAATAAAAGTTTTCTACAAGAGACCATTCAGGAGTTTAAAAGCAATGGTATAAGAACTTCAATATTTGTTGATCCTGTTTTAAAACAAATTGAAGGCGCCAAAGAAACGGGAACTGATAGAATAGAGCTTTATACCGAAGCCTTCGCGCACCAGTATAGTTTAGGTAATAAACAAGCAATTCAACCTTATACTGAATGCGCTATTTTGGCTGATAGTTTAGATATTGGCGTAAACGCTGGTCACGATTTATCTTTAGATAATATTGAATTCTTCAAGCAAAATATTCCTAATCTGTTAGAAGTATCTATTGGTCATGCGTTAATTGCTGAAAGTTTGTATTTAGGAGCAGAAAATGTAATTCAAATGTATTTAAGAAAGTTAAAGTAATGGAATTATACGCCAATGTTTTGGGAGAAGGCAAGCCATTTATCATACTTCATGGTTTTTTAGGAATGGGAGATAATTGGAAAACCCTTGGACAACAATTTAGCGAAATAGGCTATGAGGTACATTTAGTTGACCAACGCAATCATGGTAGAAGTTTTCATGATGATAACTTTAGCTATGAAGATATGGTAAACGATTTAAAACATTATTTAGAGACTAATGATCTAGATGATATCGTGCTTTTAGGGCATAGCATGGGAGGGAAAACAGCTATGTTGTTTGCAACTCAATACCCTGAAATGGTAAACAAGCTACTAGTTGCAGATATTTCACCACGTTATTATCCCATTCATCATGATACGATTCTTAATGGGTTGAGTAGTTTTGATTTTGCAGAATTGAAGAGTAGAGGTGAGGCCGATAAACAATTAGCACAATACGTTTCAGACTTTGGAACAAGACAGTTTTTGCTGAAAAATTTATATTGGAAAGAAAAAGGTCAATTAGCATTACGCATGAACCTAGATGTGCTAAAGGAACATGTAGCAGAAGTAGGTGAATCTCTGCCAATGCACGCTAGATTTGAGGGAAATACTTTGTTTTTGCGAGGTGATAAATCAGAGTATATTGGTCACCAAGACGAAACAATTATTAAAAACCATTTTACAAATTCAAAAATTGTAACGATTGCAAATGCTGGTCATTGGTTACATGCTGAAAACCCTGAAGATTTTTATGATGCTGTTGTATCATTTCTGAATTAAAATAATTCGTATCTTTTTAGAAATTAAAAAATTCAAAATATGAGAATTATTCTTAAGGTATTGCTCACGGCTTTGGCCGTTGTTTTGTTGTCAAAATTACTATCTGGTGTTTCTGTTGATGGTTACACAACAGCTATTATTGTTGCGGCAGTTTTAGGACTGCTCAATATTTTTGTAAAACCATTATTAGTATTGTTTACATTGCCTGCCACCATTTTAACACTGGGTCTATTTCTATTTGTAATAAACGCATGTATTATACTTCTAGCCGATAATTTAATAAGTGGTTTTACGGTGAGTAGTTTCTGGACAGCTTTATTATTTAGTATCCTTTTAACCATCTTACAATCTATATTTTATTCGGTTTTGGGAGACGAGAAAACAGACTGAAATACAATACGTTAAAATACTTTGTTGGAGTGTAAAAAAAGTAGTAGTTTTGCACTCCAATTTTTATAGTTAGAAAATGAATATTACAAGAGAAAACATTGATGCTTTAAATGCTGTAGTAAAAGTAGATATTGCAAAAGAAGATTATAGCGACAAAGTTGAAAAAATCTTATCAGATTATCGTAAAACAGCTAACATTCCTGGTTTTAGAAAAGGACATGTGCCAATGGGAATGGTTAAAAAGCAATACGGAAAAGCTGTATTGGTTGATGAAGTAAATAAATTACTTCAGGATGCATTGAACAAATATTTAACTGAAGAAAAGTTAGACGTTTTAGGTAATCCTTTACCAAAACCTCAAGACGATTTGGATTGGGATGCTGATAAATTGTCATTTGAATTTGAATTAGGTTTGTCACCTGAATTTGAGGTGAATTTGGAGCCTAAAAAGGCATTCACACATTATAATATTGTTGCTGGTGATAAAATGATCAATGATCAAGTTGAGAATATCCAAAAACAATATGGGAAGTTAATTTCTCAAACTGAAGTTTCAAAGGATAGTGAAATAACTGGAGTTTACAAGAACGAAGAACGCGAAATTGAAAATACAGTTACATTAACTTTAGATAAATTTAAAGGTAAAACCACTGAAAAGAAATTTGTTGGTTCTAAAGTAGGTGATGTCATTGAATTAAAAACAAAAGGTCTTTATGCTGATGAGCATGAACTTATGCATGCTTTAAAGTTGTCACACGATGATGTTCACGGGTTAGATATTCCAGTAACTTTTGAAATCACCGAAATTAATACGCGTGAGTTAGCCGATTTAGACCAAGAATTATTTGATAAATTGTTTGGTAAAGGTAAAGTGACATCAGTAACTGAATTAAAAGATAAGATTAAAGAAGATGCTGAAAAGCAATTTACCCAACAATCGGATCAGAAGTTATTGAACGACGTTACTGAATATTTAGTGGCAAACACCAAATTTGATTTACCAACTACATTCTTACAAAAATGGATGCAAACAGCTGGTGAAAATGAGTTGACTGAAGAGCAGGCAAAAGAAGAATATGAGAAATCTGAAAAGAGTTTACGTTATCAGTTAATTGAAGGTAAATTAATTACTGATAATGATATCAGGGTAACCATGGATGACATTAAAGATCATGCAAAAAACATGATTAAAGCTCAAATGGCACAATTTGGTCAAATGAATCCTTCAGATAAAGAACTAGAAGATATTGCAGCACGTGTGTTATCTAATCAAGAAGAAGCACGACGTATGTCGGAACAAATTATTAGTCAAAGACTTTTGGCACTTTACAAGGAAAAGGCCAAGATAAAAACTAAAGAAATCACTTATGACGATTTTGTTAAAGAGGTTTATGGTGATAAGTAATAATCAATATATTCTATAAAAAGCAAGGTTAGACTTGTGTAAACCTTAACAAGCTTTTAAAGAATAAATCCTTATATTTAGGCGCTGAAACACAAAAATTCAGCGCCTAATTTTTTACATAAAAATTTAAAAATAACTATGGATTACGCAAAAGAATTCGAAAAATTCGCAATAAAAGATCAAGGGATTAGTAGCACATATTATAATAAGATTATTAGCAGTATGTACCCGACAAATCTAACTCCAAATATCATTGAAGAACGTCAAATGAACATTGCTATTTTTGATGTGTTTTCACGTTTAATGATGGATCGTATTATTTTTCTTGGTACAGGAATTAACGATCAAGTGGCTAATATTATTCAAGCTCAATTATTGTTTTTAGAGAGTACAGACTCGACAAAGGACATTCAAATTTATATAAACTCACCAGGCGGAAGCGTTTATGCTGGGTTAGGTATTTATGACACCATGCAATTCATTAAGCCAGATGTTGCAACGATATGTACTGGTATGGCAGCATCAATGGGAGCTGTGTTGCTCTGTGCAGGGGAAAAAGGGAAGCGTAGTGGGTTAACGCACTCGCGTGTTATGATACACCAACCACTTGGCGGTGCTCAAGGTCAAGCTAGTGATATTGAAATTACTGCAAGAGAAATCCTTATTTTAAAAGAAGAATTGTATAAAATAATAAGTAAGCATTCAGGTCAGGATTACGACAAAGTATATGCTGATAGTGATCGTGATTATTGGATGAAAGCTGATAAAGCGAAAGAATATGGCATGATTGACGAAATATTAGTGCGTAGTTAATCGTTACATAAAACACAGAAATTAGATTTATGGCAAAGGAAGATTTAGAATGTTCATTTTGTGGTCGTAAAAAGCCAGAAACCAATTTATTGATTGCCGGATTAGATGCGCATATTTGTGATAGGTGTATTGAGCAAGCTCATGGTATTGTTTTAGAAGAATCAAAGCAAAGCGATAACAGTGATTTGTCTGCCGAATTAATGTTGCGTAAACCTCAAAAAATAAAGAGTTTTCTAGATGAATACATTATAGGGCAAGAAGCTACAAAAAAGGTAATGTCTGTTGCAGTTTACAATCACTACAAAAGGTTATTGCAACCGCCAACGGATGATGATATTGAAATTCAAAAAAGTAATATCATAATGGTTGGCCAAACAGGAACAGGAAAAACCTTGATGGCAAAAACAGTTGCAAAAATGCTTAATGTGCCACTAGCCATTGTTGATGCTACGGTTTTGACTGAAGCTGGTTATGTAGGCGAAGATGTAGAGAGTATCTTAACACGATTATTACAAGCCGCTGATTATAATTTAGAAAAAGCTGAAAAAGGTATTGTGTTTATTGATGAGATTGATAAAATTGCTAGAAAGAGTGATAATCCTTCCATAACAAGAGATGTTTCAGGTGAAGGTGTTCAGCAAGCTTTATTAAAGTTATTAGAAGGAACAACAGTGAATGTACCGCCAAAAGGAGGTCGTAAGCATCCAGATCAAAAATTTATAGAGGTTAACACGGAGAATATTTTATTCATAGCAGGTGGTGCTTTTGATGGAATTGAAAAAGTAATATCGAAGCGTTTAAACATGCAAGCGGTTGGTTATAGTGCTTCTATGTCTGATGAACGCGTAGATCAAGATAATTTATTGCAGTACATTATTCCTAAAGATTTAAAGGATTTTGGATTAATACCTGAAATTATTGGTCGTTTACCTGTACTAACCTACATGGATCCTCTAGATGCACAAACCTTAAGAGCTATTCTAACTGAACCTAAAAATGCCATTATTAAACAATACAAAAAGTTGTTTGAAATGGATGATATTGAATTTAGTATTACTGATGGTGCATTAGATTTTATTGTTGAAAAAGCTATAGAGTATAAATTGGGTGCTCGTGGATTACGTTCTTTATGTGAAGAGATTTTAACTGATGCCATGTTTGAAATGCCAGGAAGTGATGATAAAGAACTGAAGGTTACTAAAGCGTATGCTGAAGATAAGATTACCAAGACAACCCTCAAGAAATTGAAAGCAGTCTCATAAGAAATTAGAAAATAAGATATTGAAAGCCACTTGTAAAAGTGGTTTTTTTTATGCTTTGGAATTGAAATAATCAAACAATTGAATATTCATAAAAATCAAGAGTAACCCATATATACTATCTTCAATTGGGATGTTGAACAATCTGATACCTAAATTTTCAGTGTCATTATACCAAACAATCGGATCAACAAGAAAACTACCTGTTAAAATACCATTGCTCAAAAGGAAGAAAGGTAGAATACATAAATAGCTTAAATAGTAATAAGATAAATTTATTTTTCTAAATGCCAAGTAGCTTAAATAAGCACTGGTACTAAAAAAAGTTATTGAAGTATAAAGTTTATTATAATTTAATATAGCTGCAATAAATAATACTATTATCAAGCTATAATTTATAATTGGAAAAGTTTTGTCAAACAGATTTTTCTTAAATAAATATTGAAATGTAAAATAGGTAAACACACAGCAATAGGGAATACATATAAAAAACAGGACCTCTTCTAATGGTAAATTTAATAAGTAGATTCCCGTTAAGTAATATTCATTAAAACCCCAAACGCCAATTTTAGTAAACCAATAATCCCAGATTAAGAATATAATAGCAACTATTAAACTAGCTTTTATAAAAGCAAACCACTTTTTATAAAATGCATGTTTAGGATAGAAACTGGCAATTAAAGGGATGCTCACACATGCCAGATTAACTAACAAGTAGGTGTATGATTCCATTTATTTGTACTGATCGTGAAATTTTTTAGGCACATACAACATTCCAAAACATTCACCATCTTCTTTATCCAAATGTTTGTGATGTACTTTGTGGGCTTTACGTAATCCTAATAAGAATTTATTTTTTGTGTTTTTAAACCATTTAAAACGTTGATGAATGAGAACATCATGAATTAAAAAATAAGTTACGCCATAGAAAAATATACCCAATCCAATAAAGAATAAAAAATTGAGTTCAGGAACAAGACCGAAATAGAATAATAAAATACTAGGTATGGCAAAAATGACAAAAAAAGCATCATTCTTTTCAAAAACGTGAGGGTATTTGGGTTGATGATGGTCTTCATGTAAATACCATAAAAATCCATGCATCACATACTTATGAGTCAACCAAGTGATGAGTTCCATAATTGAAAATGTAGCAACTGTTATTATGATATATAGTATAATCTTCATATTGTAAGTTAAGAATTTAATTAAACATTAAAAAGCATGAAATTTATAACGAATGTAAGATTTGGTTAGAATAAACAATTTAATGCCATTAGAAATTCGTATACGCTCATTTAATATTTTTTTTGAGTCAGCTTTTTTTAGTTTTTTAAGTAATTTCAAATAATACCTATATGCTATGTAAACACCTAATTTACTTTCCATTGGTAATTGTATAATACCGTTGTAGGCTTCTAGTAAATCTACCTCAATATCTTCAATGATTTCTTGTTTAGTTATGTTGTCTAGGTTATTATGCGATAAATTTGGAAAATACGAACGTCCCAGTTTTTCAGTATCGTCCTTAAAGTCACGTAAAAAGTTTATTTTTTGAAAGGCTGATCCTAAATGCTTGGCAGATAATTTTAATTCATTAAACTTGTTTTCATCATTGTTTACAAAAACGCGCAAACACATGAGACCAACAACATCTGCCGAACCATAAATGTAATTTTCATAAGCTTCTTTCGTGTCATATTCTGTAATATACAAATCAGATTCCATACGTTTTAAAAAGTCTTCAGCATAGGTTTGCAAATGGTATTTATGAACCACTTCTTGAAATGAATTTATAATAGGATTCAAACTTATTTTACGCTCCAAAGCTTTGTGATAATCTACCATAAAATCATTAAACAGTTCTTTTTGATTGTAATGTTCAAATGAATCAACAATTTCATCGGCATAACGTACAAAGCCATAGATGGCATAAATAGCAGGTCTGATTGAAGGGGCAAATAGTTTAATTCCTAATGAAAATGATGTGCTGTAGGCGTTGGTTACAACCTTACTGCACTTTAAACTAGATGTGTCAAATAATGCTTTCATTTTTGATGATATTTTTTTATTAAATCACTCACTATTTTGCCTGAAATAAGTGATGGTGGTACACCTGGTCCTGGTACAGTAAGTTGTCCACAGAAATATAGGTTATTAATTTTTTTGCTTTTGAGTTTCGGCCTTAAAACATGTGTTTGTAATAGGGTGTTTGCCAAACCATAAGCGTTGCCTTTATAAGAATGATAGTCTTCTTTAAAGTTATTTACGCAGTAGGATTCTTTAAAAAGAATATGCTCTTTTAAGGATTCTCCAGTAATTTTTTCAACACGTTGTATGAGTTGAGAAAAGTAATGTTCTCTAATGTTATTTGTATCCTCAATATCTGGAGCAATAGGGATTAAGAATATACCAGATTCCTTATTTTGTGGAGCACTAGAGTCATCAGTTATACTTGGGAAGCTTGCATAAAATAGTGGTTTTTCAGCCCATTTTTTTGTGTCATAAATAGTTTTGGCATGCTCCTCAAAGTCAGTATCAAAAAATAAGGTATGATGTGAAACGTTTTTTAGTTTTTTATTAAAACCAACGTAAAAGAGTAATGCTGAAGGCGCAAAGGTCTTTTTGTCCCAGTAGGTCTCAGAATATTGCCTGTAATTTTCAGGTAATAGAGATTCGGTATGATGATAATCTGCACCACTCAAAAGAATATCGCATTTCAGTAAACCGTTATTAGTATTTACTCCTGTTACTTTTTTATTATATAGTTCAATATTGGTTACTTCACTATCTGTTATGATGTTTACACCAAGACTTTTAGCTAACGTTGTCATGGCTTTAACTACTTCATACATGCCGCC
This sequence comes from Hanstruepera ponticola, assembly GCF_012931685.1. Taxonomy (GTDB): domain Bacteria; phylum Bacteroidota; class Bacteroidia; order Flavobacteriales; family Flavobacteriaceae; genus Hanstruepera; species Hanstruepera ponticola. Next base: position 228,340 of record NZ_JABANC010000001.1, on the reverse strand, counting down.
TTTGGGATGCCATGTTCCAAGTTTAAAGTCAGCATAATTCATGAAGTTGTAAAATGAAGGCGTGTTACTCGGTTTAGCTCCAAGGAATAGTACTGGGAATTCTAGTATTTTTCGCAACTTTTCATTTTTAACATAACCAGATACCTGATTTTTAATGGTTAGTATAAACTCATGCAGTTTTAGAAATGTTTTGCCATTGATGATTTCAAGTAAGTTCTCGCCAGGCTTATAAACCAAATCTTTTATTGCGATATTATAATTAGCATGTGCTTTATCAATAAATTTTTGAAGTTTGTTGCCACTACCAGATTCAATAGCTTCAAATGTTTTTTTTATGTCATCAAGGTTGTCAGAAATACTTATGGAGTCATTTTTACCAAAATAAATTTGATAAGCCGGATTGAGTTTCTCTAGCTTGTAATAATCTGATGTCGATTTATCAAAATCATTAAAGAAACGTTCAAAAACGTCTGGCATCCAGTAAAATGTCGGTCCTATATCAAAAACAAACCCATCTTTTTTGAATTGTCTGGCACGTCCGCCAACGGTTTTATTCTTTTCAAGAACGGTAACTTGATGGCCTTGCTTTGCTAAATAACATGCAGCAGATAAGGACGAAAATCCAGAGCCAATAACAATAATTTTACTTGAGTTCATTCTTTTAAATTTACAATAAATTTTAATTAAGCAAACCGGTAACCAAAATTAGCTACCGGCTCACTATCTAACTAACTTAAAACAACTGAAATTAGTCCGTTTTAAATTGTCTATATCTATTAGTAAAATCTTTTAGTTTGGTAACATTACTTTGTTAAGAACGTGAATGACACCATTAGATGCTTGCACATCAACTGCAATCACACCGATATCTGTGGCGCCAGAACCGTCTGTAATATCAGCAATATTATCGCCTGTGCCAGGTACGTTTAAAGTAAATACACCTCCTTGGAGAGACGTTACTGGGTTGGCGCCTACCATTAAATCACCAGAAGTCACATTAGCTTCGCTAGCTACATGATACAATAATACAGTTGTTAATGTTGCCTCATCAGGTACGCCTCCTAAATCTTCAATTAGTGCCTCAAAAGCACCATTGGTAGGCGCGAAAACCGTATAATCTGGATTAATGCCATCTGCATTGCTACCTGTAGTTCTAGATAAAATTTCAGCAAAATCAGTTCCTGGAGTTAAGTCAGTTAATGCCGAAACAAGCGTAGAAAAGTTAGGATCTGCGGCTGCAAATGTCACAACTGTTGGTAAGCCAATAACAGCGTCAACAGCATGGATAATTCCATTAGTTCCAACAACATCTGCTTCAGAAACAGTTGAGATTCCATTAAACATGACACCACTGCTAGTATTGTAATATAAACTCATGGCATTTCCACCAGCTCCTGTAGCCGAAGTCATGGTGTAACCTGCTCCAGCATCAATTAAAAATTCTGAATCGATAGCGCCACCTAAAACATGATTTAATAAAATTTCTCTTAAAACTGCAGTATCCACACTTCCTATGGGAGTACCATCAAGAAACGTTTCAAAAGCATCATTATCTGGTGCTAAAACTGTGTATGGACCATCTAATCTTAAATCGGACACTAAATCACCGTCAGCAGCTCCTAAAGCTGTCACCAAACTAGTAAATGATGGATTGTTAATAGCATGATCTACAATATCTGGTAAACCTAGTACACCATTAATAATGTGTATGGTTCCATTGGAGGCATTGATGTCTGCTGTTGTTACTGTACCTGCGTTATTAAACCTTACGCCATTAGAAGTATCAAAAAAGATACTTATTGGTAAGCCAACACTACTTGTCGCACTACCAGAAGCATATCCTGCTCCCATAGCTGTTAAATCACTAGAAGTAACATCAGCCATAATAACATGGTTTAAAAGCACTTGTGATAGTACATCCGTTGGAACATCATCAAGAGATGCAAATCCGTTTTGATTTAAAAAAGCTGTGAATGCAGCATTAGTTGGAGCCAATACCGTGAATGGTCCATCACCATTTAAAACAGCAACTAAATTGCCATCTGCTCTTGTAAGGGCAGCTACAAGAGTTGAAAGTTCTGGGGTTTCCAAAGCAATTTCAACAATATTCTTTTGTTGAGGGCTTGGGTTCGACGGAGTCGAATTGTCGTCGTCACTACTGCAAGATAAACTTAAAAAAGCAATACTTACAAATAGCAATAATAATTTCGTTGTTTTCATTTTGTCTATTGTTTTATGTTTAAGATTGGACAAATATATAAATAAATTTGTTATTGTCAAATTAAAATAAAAAAAAATTGGACAAAAATTTCTTTATGATTTCTTGAAAAGTGAATTATTTTGTATAACTTTGCATTGTAAATTATTAGACATGAGTAAATATACAATGGCACAAATAGTCACTTTAACTGGTATTAATGCTCATACTTTGAGAAAATGGGAAACCCGTTATAGTATTATTGATCCAGAGCGAACAGATACGAACATCAGATATTATTCAGATAGTCAATTAAAAAAACTATTGAATATTAGTTTATTGACAAAGAATGGTTTTAGAATATCTAAAATTGATAAAATGTCTGAAACCGAAATTCACGATGCGGTTACGAGCCAAATAACTGACGAAAATCATGAAGTTGAAATAAATGCACTTATTGCTTCTATGTTAGACATGGATGAGATGGCTTTTGATAAAGTTGTCAAGGAGCAGATTGTAAAAAGAGGTCTGCTAGTGACAACTGTAGAAATCATTTATCCATTTCTAAATCAGGTTGGAGTACTTTGGGGTGTTGATAAAGTTATGCCAGCTCAAGAACATTTTATTTCAAGCTTGATTAAGAAGCGTTTTTTTTCATCCATTGATCAATTGTCTTATCCCAAAGAAAATGCTAAATCAATTGTGATGTTTTTAACGGAGTACGAACATCATGAATTGGGTTTGCTCTTGGCATATTACATTGCTAGAGAAATGGGTTGGAAAGTCTATTATTTAGGTCAAAATGTACCTGTCATAAATTTAAAGCAAGTCATTCAAGATGTAAATCCTGATGCGATGCTTACCATGTTTGTGACGCCTATACATAAAACGGTACTACCTAAAGTAGATGATTTGTGTTCTTATTCTGATATTCCGCTGTGCGTTTCAGGTAATCCTGAGAATTTAGAAGAAATTATTGAAGATAATCGTGTGACTTATTTATCACGACCAGAAGATTTTATAGAGTTTTTGAAAAAGGAAAATTAACGAGTTAGTTGAAAAAAAAGCCACTCATTTGAGTGGCTTTTTTATTAGGTTGTATGGATGTTAATTAATAATTCAACATTATGATAAATTATCTTGTTTAAGATTAATAGCTCTGTAAAACTATACTATTTTCTGTAAGAAAAAAATGACTGAAAAGATTTTTAGACCAACTAACATTTAATCTCGTTAAGTGTTTTTTGAAAACAAATATCTTCGTTTAAAAGCATTAGCAATTAAGCTTAAGAAGGTCATCTAAATAATCTCTTGTGTTGGAAAGTCTTGGCACTTTATGTTGGCCACCTAATTTATTATGTTGTTTTAACCAATCATAAAAAAGTTGATTTCTAGCTATATGAATAGTTGGTTTGTTTAGTGTCATATTATTGTAGCGTTTGGCTTCATAATCCGAGTTTAACGCTTTTAATGCATTGTCAAATAATTCATTGAAATAATTGATATCTTTAGGTGGTGTTTTAAATTCAATAAGCCACTCGTGTGCACCTTTTTCGTTGCCATTCATAAAAATAGGTGCTGCTGTATAATCTACAATCTCGGCTTTGGTTTTTTTGCAAACTTTTTTCAAGGCGTCTTCGGCATTTTCAATAATGAGTTCTTCCCCAAAGGCATTGATATGATGTTTTGTGCGTCCAGAAACTTTAATGCGATAGGGATTGGTTGATGTAAATCTAACTGTATCACCAATTTTATAGCGCCATAATCCAGCATTTGTCGTAATTATTACTGCATAGTTTTTATTGGTTTCAACTTCGCTCAAAGGAATAACTTTCTCATTTTTTGTTCCATACGTATCCATTGGTATAAATTCATAAAAAATACCATAATCTAACATGAGTAGTAATTCGCTAGATTTATTCTGGTCTTGTATAGCAAAAAAGCCTTCAGAAGCGTTATAAATTTCGTAATACCTAAAATCTTTTTTTGGCAATATTTTTTTGTATTGATCCACATAGGGTAGAAAACTAACACCTCCATGAAAGTAAACTTCTAAATTTGGCCAAATATCAAAAAGATTATCCTTACCGGTTTTTTCTAAAACATTATTTAATAACACCAGCATCCAAGAAGGAACACCTGCCAAACTTGTAACATTCTCCTGAATGGTTTCATCAACTATAGCTTGCATTTTTTCTTCCCAGTTACTCATTAGAGATACCTTGCTACTCGGTGTGCTGCTAAACTCGGCCCAGAAAGGCATGTTGTCTATAAGTATAGCTGAAAGATCTCCAAAAACGGTTCCATTTTCTTTATAAAGTTCCTTGCTGCCTCCTAATCGCAGACTTTTTCCTGTAAATAATTGTGAGTTTTCATTATTGTTTAAATACATACAAAGTAAGTCCTTACTCGCTGCATAATGACAATCTTCAAGAGAGTCTTGGCTCACAGGAATGAATTTGCTTTTTGCATTAGTCGTGCCACTGGATTTCGCAAACCACTTTATGGGTTGTGGCCAGAAAATATTGTTTTCACCTTGTCGAGAACGTTCAATTAGTTCGTGATAATCTTCATAGGTTGAAATGGGAATTCTGTTTGAAAACGTCTCATAATTTGTTATCGATTCAAAATCATATTTTTTCCCAATTTCAGCGTCTTTTGCCTTTAATAGTAGATTGTTTAGTAATTCGGTTTGAACTTCGTTAGGGTATTTTAAAAACAAATCAATTTGATGAAATCGTTTTTTTAAAAACCACGAAGCAATAGAATTTACTATAGGAATTGGCATATTTGCATTATCTTTAAAAAAACTAAAAATAATACTTTTTTTTATGACCTACCAAGGTGTTTTGACAAAAATGGAAACTGAATTTTTGGAACCCATTCAGTACTATTTGGTGTTTGAAAACGATTTTATTAATATAAATCAATTATTGAATAAAACCATTGAAATTGAATTTGTTGGTTATCAATGTTTAAATTGTGGTTTAAATAAGCCAATTTACCGACAGGGTTTTTGTAAAAGTTGTTTTTTTGATATTCCTCAAGCTGCCGATTGGATTATGCGTCCAGAATTAAGTACAGCGCATTTAGATAAGGAGGATCGTGATTTAGAATACGAAAAGAAAGTGCAACTGCAACCACATATTGTATATCTGGCAAATAGTAGTAATGTAAAAGTGGGTGTTACCAGAAAGAGTCAAGTGCCTACACGTTGGATCGACCAAGGGGCTCATGAAGCTATAGAAATTGTTGAGGTTCCTAATCGCTATCTAGCAGGTATTACAGAAGTAGCTTTAAAGGATCATGTAAGTGATAAAACCAATTGGCGAACTATGCTGAAAAATGACATTCAAGATGAGAATCTGGTTGAATGGCGTGAGCGTTTAAAGGATTATATTCCTGAAGAAGCTTCTGATTACTACATTGCCAACAACACGGAAACTAATTTGAATTTTCCGGTTGAAAAATATCCAGAAAAACCAAAAAGTTTAAATCTGGAAAAGGCAAAGATTTATAACGGAAAATTAGTGGGCATTAAAGGGCAGTACTTAATTTTTGAGGATCAAAGCGTTTTTAATATTCGCTCTAACGAAGGTCTCGTTGTAAATATTAAGGTAGTCTAAATAAAAAAACACGCTTTTTTATTAAAAGCGTGTTTTATATATATTTTAAGCAAATGCCTATATGTCTTCAGCGTCTCTTAAACCTTGAATATAAGCTGCTTTTTGTATTTCTCTTCTTCGTTTAACTGAAGGCTTAGTGAAAAATTGCTTTTCTCTTAAATTCTGCATAACCTTAACATTTCTATGCTTACGCTTGTAACGTTTTAATGCACGTTCTATATTTTCACCTTCTTTAATTTCTATTCTTAACATAATTCGTTTTAAATTTTAAGGACAACAAAGTTACTATTATTATTTTAAATTAACAGTATCTTTCTTTTGTTTATTCTTATTTAGTAAACCACCAAGTATGTTTTTTATGGTTTGTTCTGTATTGGGTGTATTTGTTTTTGTGGTGTCTGTTTTTATAACAGTAGAGTCTTTTGGTGTATTGGAATTTCCAGAATTACCAGTCATGACATCGCTTAAAATATCTTTTATGGTATTTTCTCCTTGACTTAAAAGTTTTTGCTTTTGAATCTCAACGAGTTGTTTCATGAGTTTGGAAACACCGGAAGTTAAATCGGTACTAACTTTAGGGTTCGTAAAAGAGCCTGCAATATTGGCCGAAATAGGTATGCTTATTTTGTTGACTTCTGGATCGTTTATTTTACCTATTAAGCGGTTTACATCACTTCCTAAATATTTAGCAGGTACGTTGAAAACCAAATTGTAATCCAGTGATTTATCAAAACCATGACTTCCTGCAATACCAATGTCAATATCTTTGTATTTTATATAAAATGGTTTAATATTAACCTTACCATTATCAAACGTTAAATTGGTCTTTAAATCTTTTAAATCTAATTGGTTAAAATCAATAAAGTTGAGGTTAGATTCCAATGCCGTCAATAATTTACTGTTTTCAGCATTTAATTCCCGAGTTAAAACTTCAGCAAAAGCGTCACCTGAAACAGTTTGCAAATCTGGAGAGAAGGATTCATTTAAATCTCCTTTTAAGTTGATGGTGGTGTTCAATGTACCATCTAAAATTTTTGCAATAGGTGCAAGATTTTTTAATAAATCAAGATCCGTAAATGATTGTGCAATATCAAATCCATCAGCTCCCAAATTAATATTAAATGATGGTTTTGTACCCTGTGTTGAAACATCGCCAGATATAGACATTTTACCGTCAAATATATCTGAAGTCATATTGCTTAAAGTTGCTTGTTGATCTTTAATGACCAATTTACCAACAACATTCTTTAAACTGAGGTTATCATAAACAACAGTTTTAGCATTGGTATTTATAGTACAATCAAGAAAATCTGGTATTTTCAATGATTCACTATCTGCCGTTGTCTTGTTTTTTTCTTTGGCTTTATCATCAGCTTCCATAAAATCACTGATTAAAAACTGTTGGGAACTAACATTAAAATTACCTTGAAGCTTTTTATCACTTAATAAATATCCTAACAAATTATTAATCGAACCCGTTGCGGCCAAATCACTACTTCCGGTCTTGGCATTAAAACTGTTTAATGAAACGGTGCCTGGTTTAAAGGTCATATCGGCATTAGAAATTTGAATAGGGTTTACCATGTCTTCTGAAGAGTAAGTAAAACCAGTAATTGAAGCCGTTCCTGAGTTTTTTATTCTGCTGTAGGCATTTGTTTCAATAGCCTCCATATCAAAGGCTGTATTAAGTTTTGTTTTAAGAATACCGCTTAAGTCTTGATCCAAATTTATTGGATAGGCTTGTTTCAGATTTGATAAGTTTAAAACACCGTCAATATCAAGATTAACCAGCATATTATCTGTAATATTTTTAAGTGTACCTGATGCTTTAAAGACATCTTGGTCAATTTTAAAATTTAAAGCATTTATGTCTACGTAGGTTTCATCGGTATTACCAGTTGTGTTTTTGATAGCTACATCAATATTGATATTCTCTACACGTTTTGCTAAATCTGGATATTTAAACGAAGCGTTGTTGGAGTTGATTTTTATATCTAAATTAGGAATTGAGTTATCTGTAATCTCGCCCTTTACCATACCATTTAATTTAAAATCACCTGTTGTTTCCACATTTTCTAAATCTTTACTATAGGTTTTGGGAATAACAGCTAGGAAATCTTTAAACGTCGAACCTGGATTTTCAAACGTAATATCAATTAATTGACCGTTTTCAATTTGTTGAACAAACCCATTAAATGTAATTGGTAATTGATTAATGAGACCTTTGTTTTCTTTAAAGGTGTATTTATTTTTGTTTAAATCTAAATCAATTAAGGCATCTAGTTTTAGCTTATTATTATCTAAATAATTAGTGCTATCTATGTTTAAACTGATTTTTCCTTCAGTTTTTGTATCCAGTTCAGAAAGCTCGCCTGAAAAAGTTCCTTTTCCATTGTGGTTTAATTCGGTTATAAAAAAAGAGGTGTTCGATGATTCGTCTATATAAGTTATGGCACTATTGTTTATACTGTAGTCCTTGACATCAAATGTAAAACCTTGTGCATCAGAACTATCATTGTTTTTAGTTTCAGATTCCTTTAAAATATCATAATTTACATCACCAAGTGTATTGGTTTTAAGAGTCAGAAGTGTTTCGTCTAAATTAATCGAGTTGATAGTAAGAGGTTGATCACTTGAGCTTTTGAAAACTTCTTTTATTGGCATGGCAAGTGAAATGGATTTCGATGTTGCTAATGTTTCTCCTTCAAAAGGTTTAAAATTTGTAATAACCAAATCATTGATATCAACTTGTGCATTTGGAAAACTTCGAATGAAGCTTAAGTTAACTGAACTAAAAGATACTTTGGCATTTAGATTTTCGTCGGCATAGCGTTGGACTATTTTTTCTATTTGTGATTGAAACACAAAAGGGATTGCCAATAAAATTGCTAAAATGATGAGTATTGTTATTCCAATAATTTTAAATGCTTTTTTCATAAGTGATAGTAATCGGTTTGTAGGTATATACGTTTGTTGAGATTGATTAGACTTTGAATGTCAGAAGTTTAATAAAACTTTAATACTAAATAAGACTAATCTCTTCGTTGATTTTCAAATTAAATCTTTTTCGAAACAGATATGTGCTCAAATACAAAAAAGGTGTGTCCAAAACCGCAATAAGGACTTTAAAAAGAAATCCTGCCACTAATAAACCGAGAAATTTGTCCCAAGCTATAATTTGAAATGAGCAAAGTAGCAATAAAATGGTGCAAGTATCAACAAATTGCGAGAAGAACGTAGAAAAGTTATTGCGTAACCACAAATGTTTCCCTTTAGTCAGGTTTTTCCAAAAATGATAAATTTGAATATCCACAAATTGCGCAAACAAATAAGCCAACATACTAGCCATAACGGCTATGGCAGTGCTTCCAAAAACAGTTGTAAAAAGTTTATCGGACACTGGAGACCAGGAAGTAGCAGGAACTGCATTGGCTGTATAAATAATTGCCATAGAGAAAATAGAGGCAAATATTCCTGTAATTACAACTTGGTTAGCTGCTTTTTTTCCGTAAATCTCACTAATTAAGTCTGTTATTAAAAAGGTGATAGGATAAGGTAATATTCCAACTGATATTTCAAATAATTTAGTATCAAACACCTCTACTTCTAATGGATACCAATAAAAAAACTTCTGAAATATTAAATTTGAAACAACCAATGAGGTAATAAATAAAGCGGCTAATAGGAGGTAGATACGATGTGCGAGAAGTTTATCTTTTACGGTCATTGAAAATTGTGAATAAATAGGCTTTGTAAATATAAACTATTAAATTTTCTTTTAGTTATTTTGGCCTGCGCTATGAGTCAACAAAATACCGTTTATATATCATTAGGGAGTAATCAAGGGGATAGGTTAAAAAATCTTCAAGAAGCTGTTGATGCTATTTTTAAGAAAGTAGGCCACGTACAACTTATAGCCAAGGTTTATAATACACCTGCATTAGGTTTTGAAGGTCCTGATTTTCTAAACACCTGTTTGGTGGCTTCAACAGAGAAGTCTGCTCAAGAGGTATTAGAAAATTTATTGGAAATAGAAACCAAAATGGGTCGTGAGCGCTTAAAATCTGGCGGCTACGAGTCACGCATTATTGATTTAGATATTCTGCTTTTTAACAATGATATTATTCATACCAAAGCGTTAATGGTGCCTCACCCACAAATGCCTAACCGGAGATTTGTTTTACAACCCTTATTTGAAATTGGACCAAAACAAGTACATCCAACTTTAAATCAAACCATTTCAGAATTATTAGAAAAATGCGAAGATAAAAGCACACTTGAACCAATAAATATTTGGTTAAAAAATCCGAGTAAGAAATTTAATTTATCACAATACAATTACATAGCTATTGAAGGGAATATTGGAGCAGGCAAGACGAGTTTAGCTACAAAAATTTCAAACGATTTCAATGCGAAACTCATATTGGAACGTTTTGCAGATAATCCGTTTTTACCCAAGTTTTATGAAGATGCAAAACGCTATGCCTTTACGTTAGAAATGAGTTTTCTGGCTGATAGATATCAGCAAATTAGTGACGATTTATCTCAACTGGATTTGTTTAAGGATTTTATTGTTAGTGATTACGATATTTATAAATCGCTTATATTCTCAAAAATCACCTTGCCAGAAGATGAATTTAAACTCTACAGACGTTTGTTCTATTTAATGTATAAAGATATTGCCAAGCCTGAATTGTATGTGTATTTATATCAAAACACAGAGCGCTTGCAAGAAAACATAAAAAAGCGTGGTCGCGATTACGAACAAAATATTGAAAACGATTATTTAGATAAAATAAATTCTGGGTATCTGGAATTCTTAAAGAATCAAACCGAATTGAATGTGAAAACTATTGATATTTCGGATAGGGATTTTGTAAAGAATCGTGAAGATTATCTGTGGATTTTAAATGAGATTTGTAATAAATCATAAGTGAAGTAATTCGCAAATCTTTTTGAGATGTTTCGACAAGCTCAACATGACAAAATTATTTAACTGTCATTTCTGCGTAGGCGGGAATCTATAGCAAGTAGTATAATGAACTATAAATTGGTGAAGTCTGAAGACGTTTTAATGATTGGCATGAAAGCCCAAATGTCATTTCAAAATATAAATGCGGAAACAGGAAAGTTAGCACGCTTATTTATGCCGAGACGTCATGACATTCAAAATCGTGTAGGGACTCATTCGTTTTCACTTCAAAATTATAATCATTTTGATTTTAAAGCATTCTACCCATCAATTACATTTGAAAAGTGGGTAGGTGTTGCGGTTTCTGATGCTTCTAGTGTTCCTGAAGGCATGGAATTGTTCACTATTCCAGCTGGAAATTATTTGGTTTTTAAGTATCAAGGTTCTGCTCAAGGCTTTCCGCAATTTTGGCAACACCTGCATGGAGACTGGTTCCCAAATTCAGAATTTGAATTAGACAACAGACCGCATTTTGAAAAATTACCTGAAGGCTATAATCCTATGGATTCAAACGCTAATGAGGAAGTTTGGGTACCAGTAAAGTGAATTAGCACATATCCGCCAATCCAAATGACATGACTAACTCTTGGTCAACCGGATTGCCGTCTTGATTTTTTGCTGGAATCCAATTTCCAGGTGCATTCTTAATGAGTTCCTTTAATTCTAAATCTAATTGTGGATATCCCGTGGTTCTGTCTAGATTCACGTTTTCCATGATGCCGTCCTTTGTAATGGTGAAGGACACTTTAACCGCTTGTAATTTCTTTTCATCAATAAAACGTGAGTCTTTAGATTTGTTTTCCTTTAGGTATTTTAATAGAGCCTTGTTTCCTGCTTCATACGATGCTTGCGTTTCAGGAACTACGGTATAATGCGGATTAAAATCGTGATGCTCAGAGTCATAATTCTGATAAAGCGCTTTCATTACAAAATGTTTTGAGTAACCTATAGATTGTAATAGTTTTAATTGTTCGCTTGTGAGGATTTCTTCTGTACCATATTCACGCATATGGGTTCGCTTATCGTTTATAACTAAAATAAGCTCTGTAGCAAGTAGTTTTTTAATTTGGTTTTTGTCTTCAGCCGAAATGAAATCGTAGATTGATGTTGCGTTTTCAATCTTACTTTTTTTAATGCTCTCAAAACGTGATCCAACATAAAAGAAAAACTCTAATGGTTTTTTGTCTGCAAAACTAACTGGCGTATTTGGTAAGTCTTTTTTAACTTCTGTTGTTTTGACTAAAACTTTAGAATCTCGATTTATAAAACTGTAGGCAGCTAAACTAACGGTTACTGCAATTAGACTAAAAATAATTAGACGCTTTTTCATGGGTTTTGTTTTTTACGTTTAGTCAAATGTAGCGGTAAGACTTCCTTATTGCGGTATAAAAACTGTCAAAAAAGTGTCAAATGTTTGTGAATGCTAATGAAATGGGAGTTTAAGAAATTGTAGTTTCGTTTACGGTTTGGCTATGCGCAGTGCGGTTCTAGAAGTTCTTACTTGTCCACCTTGCACAAACGGTAGCCAAAGCTGCGTTTTGTGTTTTTCAATTTATTCAACAAAAACGTCAAAGCGGAGCTTTGGCGGAATAGAAGCTCTAAACTTTCGGTTATTCCTTCAGCCCGCATTGCGTATAGGTTTTGTTGTGTGCTGGCTTTTTTTTCTTTTTCTAATTGTCCTGATAATTAATGGTGTCAATCCGATTAATAAGCTCAATTCCGAAACAAGGTTGTAATTCAAGTCATTCCAATGGAGACTTACAATTCCATCATCACACATTGTGCAAGAAATCACTCTTAAGTTTCCGTCAATCCAAGTGTAAACAACCGCAGTTGCAATAATTAAAATGGTCGAAATTCCCGTCCAAATAATAGCCCTATTTAAAGTCAGTCCTTTCAAACAATACCAAAGAGTCAGAACAGCTAAACCGAAGGTCAAATAGTAAATTGGATCGAGGTTAATTATTATGTGTTTTCCGTGGAATTGAAAAGCATTTCCTGTCGTCCATTGATAAAAATTTCTTATCACTTGACGAACCTGTCCAACGGTAAACCAAGCAATTAGAACTCCTGTCAAAAAACTAAATAGTCCAAATAATATGTTCGATAGGTTTTTCGTCATTTTTTAGCTTGCATACAACGTTTTGATATGAATCCGTTTTAATGATTCATATCTACTGTAAACGAAGTTAGCTTTTTTAACGGTTAGAATCAAGTTAAATTAGGTGTCTATTCTTTAATACGGTTATATTTTTTTAAAGTTTCAATTAAAAGGTCATGAGGTATGCCATAAGCCTTGTTGTTGTTAATGCCTTCCATAGTTTCGGCTGCTATCATGGCATTAATTATGGCTTCTTCAACAACATTAACGGTTGCATCAAATACAGGAAATAATTGGTCGTTAGGGTAGGTTTCAACCCTTGCAAAATCGTCACGATTAAAGGCTTCTTCATTGGCAGTTGAAAAAGCTATAAAAATATCTCCAGAGCCATTACTGCCGCGTCCACCAACCAATCCAACACCTAATGGAATGCGTTGTGCTACACGTTTTAATTGGTGCGGTAACAGTGGAATATCTGTCGCTAAAACAATAATTATGGAGCCATCACCTTCTTGTCGTCTAGATTTTGGTGGTGCTTTATACACATAATTTAAAGTGTCTTTTAATTCAACACCTACTGGCACACCTGCAATGGTGAGATTTCTTTTCGCACCAAAGTTAGATTGTACCAAAACACCAATGGTATATTCTTTTGGTCCAACTTTTATAACGCGTGATGATGTTCCTGTGCCGCCTTTGTAACCCAAACACATCATACCAGTTCCGCCACCAACATTACCTTCAGCTATTTGCCCAGTTTTGGCATCCTCTATAGCTTCCAGTACATGGTCTTCTTTTACATGAAAGCCATAAATATCATTTAAAAAACCATCGTAGGTCTCTGCAACAACAGGATAGGTGTACCACCAATCTTCGCCTTTATACCAATCGTTGTCAACATAATATTTTAATACAGCATCACGAACTACGCCAACGCTATTGGTATTGGTAATCATAATAGGTGTTTCTAAAAAACCAGATTCGGTAATCCAAGTGGTTCCAGTCATTTCGCCATTACCATTTAAGCTGTACCAATTGGCATAAACAGGACTAAATTTTTTGGCTTTGCCTCTTGGGAAAATGGCAGTCACACCAGTTCTAACAGGACCTTTGCCAACAATGTTTTCACCTTCACCAGAAATTATGGTGCTATAGCCAACTTCTACACCTTTTACATCTGTTATGGCATTAAATTCTCCGGTTTCACCTTTAAACGGAATGCCTAAATCTCTAGCTCGTGTTTGTCCGAAACTAAAAAAACAAGCGAGTACGAATACTAAAATAAAAAGGTTGGTTTTCATGATTTTGGTTTTAATTCTACGCTAACGAAGTTAGGCTTTTTATGTATTTAAAACCAAAGTAATTTAAAACGTTGTATAGAGAATAGTTTTTATACAGCCGTTTTCATTAGGCAAAATATGCTCGTGTAAAACGGTTTGATTCTTAACTTTTAAATGAAAGGGAGGTTTTATAAGGTCAACACCACTATTGTGTTTAAGCCGAATGCCTTGGCCAGAAATAATGTCTTTGTTAGAAGTGAATTTACCTGATGGTATATGCTCCGTAATAATGATGTATTTATAATCGACTATTTTTTGAATTATATGCTGTATTTCTGAATTAGATAAGTGTTGCAAAACTTGACGGAGTATTACACAGTCTACGGGAGGGAGTTTATCTTTTGAAATATCTAAACAATGAAATTCTAAATGTTCTTCATGATAAAGCTTTTTATTTCTTTCAATGAGGTTATCAACAATATCAATGGCTATATATTTTTTGGTGTAAGGTGTGAGCTGTTTTCCTATATTAAAATCGCCACAACCCAAGTCGCAAACCTCTAATGTGTTTTGATATGATTTTAAAAATGATATGACTTTTTCTAGATAAGGTTTTATAATTTCAGGTTTGTGAGAACCTTCACCAGAATAAAAATCAAAATCGTGCCCACCCCAAAGATGCTGGTCATAGATTTGTTCCATAACGGCTTTGGTTGGCCAGGGTTGTTTGTACTTCTTACTCATAATTGTCATTTCTGCGTAGGCAGGAATCCATTAGCTGTTAATCGTTTTCAAATTCCAAAATATCACCAGGTTGGCAATCCAAGGTTTTGCAAATCGCTTCTAAAGTACTAAAACGAACGGCTTTGGCTTTACCTGTTTTAAGTATAGAAAGGTTTGAGAGCGTTACACCAACACGTTCAGAGAGTTCGTTTAAAGACATTTTTCGCTTCGCCATCATGACGTCTAAATTTACAATTATGGGCATAACTTAAATGGTTAGTTCGTTTTCAGTTTGAAGGTCTATGCCTTTTTTGAAAATAACAGCAATAATATAAATTATAGCTGCCATCAAGATAAAGGCTTGGCTATCTGCCCAAAACGTATTTAGAATTTCGGTATCATACCCTTTGTGTTGTAAGTTTTTAGCAGTCTGAAGCCCAATATAACTCAACAACCCAATTGAAAAGGTGTAGTAACTAATTAGTGAAATCTTCTTAGAGACAAAATGATTAAATGGTTTTGACAGGTCAATTTTGGTTACCAACACAATGACTTGATAAAATAAAATAGCCTTAAGAATGGATATGATTAAGATAAAACTATACATGCTAAAATAAGCCCACTTACTACGGTCATACATTTGGCTTAAATCTAACTTTTGATACAGATTTTGCACAAATTCAGGTTTGAAAAGACTAAAAATAAAGTTTACAATAAGGCCTCCTGCCTCAATGCATAAACCTACAAAAATGATCCAAGCAACAATTTTTAAGAAGTTGAATACGAAATTATTTGTTTTCATAATAACTCAATTTAAAATAACAGGACAAATAACGATAAATATTTATTGATAAACAATAAAAATATATTAAAATTTAATCAATCGAATTCAGAGGGCTTTATGTTAGGGTTTGGATTTTACTGAAAATATCCCAAATCACAACACCACAACTTACAGAAATATTCAACGAATGTTTGGTGCCGTATTGTGGAATTTCTAAAACAACATCGCTGACAGAAACAACGTCTTGTTGCACGCCTTTGACTTCGTTACCAAATACCAATGCGTATGTTTTATTAGGTTCTGGGTTGAAATTATTTAGCATGGTGGCATTATCAGCTTGTTCAATTGATGCTACGTGAATACCTTCCTCTTGTAATTGCTTAACTAAATCCATAGTGTTTTCTACATATTCCCAGTCAACCGTATCTGTGCTGCCTAAAGCTGTTTTATGAATATCTTTGTGCGGTGGTTTGGCGGTTATACCACAGAGGTATATTTTTTCTATTAAAAAGGCATCACTTGTTCTAAATACTGATCCAATATTGTTTAAACTTCGAATGTTGTCTAAAACAATAATAATTGGTGTTTTATCCGTGTTTTTAAATTCGTCAACACTCAATCGGTCCAGTTCGCTATTTTTTAATTTACGCATGTTAATTTCTTGTGATAATTGTAGATAACTTATAAGTTTCAGGCTTTAAAAAACTTAAATTAATAAGTACTTTAGCAATCCTACATTTTATGCAAAAGTAATATATAAAAATCAGTTGAACATTGGCTAAAAAAGGAAAGAAGGAAACACCGTTAATGAAACAATATAACGCCATTAAAGCTAAATATCCTGATGCTTTATTGTTGTTTCGTGTTGGCGATTTTTATGAAACTTTTGGTCAAGATGCCGTGCGTGCCGCTAAAATTCTAGATATTATTTTAACCAAACGTGGTGCAGGAAGTGAGAGCGAAACGGAGTTGGCTGGATTTCCGCATCATTCCTTAAATACCTATTTGCCTAAATTGGTAAAAGCTGGTGAGCGCGTGGCTATTTGTGATCAATTGGAAGATCCTAAGCAAACTAAAACTATAGTAAAACGTGGTGTTACTGAATTAGTGACGCCAGGTGTGGCATTGAATGATGAGGTTCTCAATTCAAAATCTAATAATTTTTTGTGTTCGGTTTATTTTGCTAAAACTTTTATTGGAATTTCATTTTTAGATATTTCAACTGGCGAATTTTTGACTGCTCAAGGCAATGCTGAATATATTGATAAGTTACTTCAGAATTTTAATCCGAGCGAAGTATTAGTGTCTAAACAAAAACGCATGCATTTTAATGAGGTTTTTGGTCAGGATTTTCACACCTTTTATTTGGAAGATTGGGTTTTTCAAACCGATTATGCCAACGAAACACTTATTAAACATTTTAAGACTAAAACTTTAAAAGGCTTTGGCATTGAAGATTTATATGAAGGCATTATAGCATCTGGTGCCATTTTGCATTATTTAGGTGAAACGCAACACAATAAATTGCAGCATATAACCTCAATAAGTCGTATAGCCGAAGTTGATTATGTGTGGATGGATAAATTCACCATTCGAAATTTAGAATTGTACCATTCTACCAATAATAATGCAGTAACCTTATTAAATGTTATTGATAAAACGATTTCGCCAATGGGTGGGCGTTTATTAAAGCGTTGGTTAGCTTTGCCGTTAAAAGATATTACAAAAATCAAACAGCGTCATGAGGTAGTTGATTTTTTGAGTAAACATAAATCCATTCATCAAAAGATTCAAAACCATATCAAACACATTGGGGATTTAGAACGCTTGATTTCCAAAATTGCCACGAGTAAAGTCAGCCCAAGAGAAGTTATACAGCTTAAGAATTCTCTAGAAGCTATTGTACCCATTAAAGCTTTGGCCTCTAATAGTGATAATGAAGCCTTAAAAATTATTGGCGATACCCTTCAAAGCTGTGATGTGCTTCGCGAAAAAATTAAGGAAACTTTAAACGAAGATGCGCCGGTTAATGTGCTAAAAGGCGATACTATTGCTAAAGGTTTTTCATCTGAATTAGATGAGTTACGCGGCTTGTCTAGTACTGGAAAAGCGTATTTAGATCAAATGCTAGAACGCGAAACTAAACGTACAGGAATTACATCGCTTAAAATAGCATCTAATAATGTGTTTGGTTACTACATTGAAGTACGTAATACGCATAAGGACAAGGTGCCAGAAGAATGGATTCGCAAGCAAACTTTAGTGAATGCTGAACGCTATATTACGGAAGAGTTAAAAGAGTATGAAGCCAAAATACTGGGAGCAGAAGAGCGCATTTTGGCTATAGAGCAACAGTTGTTTGCAGAACTCATTCTTTGGATGACCCAGTATATAAAACCAGTACAACAAAATGCTCTATTAATTGGGCAATTAGATTGTTTATGCGGTTTTGCCCAATTAGCAACCGATAATAATTACGTGTATCCTAATATTGACGATTCATTTGATTTAGATATTAAAGATGGGCGTCATCCTGTTATTGAAAAACAATTACCACCTAGTGAGGCCTACATCGCGAATGATGTCTATCTAGATAGAGAGAAGCAGCAAATGATAATGATTACTGGACCCAATATGTCTGGTAAATCTGCAATTCTTCGTCAAACGGCATTAATCGTGTTATTGGCACAAACCGGAAGTTTCGTGCCAGCTAAATCGGCTAGAATTGGTTTAGTTGATAAAATATTTACGAGAGTAGGAGCAAGCGATAATATATCTATGGGCGAATCGACATTTATGGTTGAAATGAATGAAACCGCTTCCATATTAAATAATATTTCAAAACGCAGTTTAGTTTTGCTTGATGAAATAGGTCGTGGTACAAGTACTTATGATGGAATCTCTATTGCATGGGCAATCAGTGAATATTTGCATGAGCATCCTGCAAAAGCTAAAACCTTGTTTGCTACGCATTATCACGAGCTCAACGAAATGACAGAAACATTTGAGCGTATTAAAAACTATAATGTTTCGGTAAAAGAATTAAAAGATAACGTACTCTTTTTACGTAAACTGGTCCAAGGTGGCAGTGAGCATAGTTTTGGTATTCATGTGGCTAAAATGGCTGGAATGCCACAACAGGTTATTAATCGGGCCAATAAAATATTAAAGAAGTTGGAAAAATCGCATTCTAGTGAGGAATTAACCGATAAAGTAAAAGCGTTGAAAGATGATGACTTACAATTAAGCTTCTTTAATTTAGATGATCCCTTACTAGAAAATATCAAGGAAGAAATCTTACATATTGATATTGATACACTAACACCAGTTGAGGCTTTAATGAAACTCAATGAAATAAAACGCATGTTGGTTAAGAAAAAACACGCCTAAAATAAATTGTATTATTTTTTTAAAAAGGCTTTGCAATTCCTAGAAATATTTTAAATTTGCATCCGCAATCGAGAGGTTGTATGTTCATTAAAAAACTGCGAAAGTAGCTCAGGGGTAGAGCATCACCTTGCCAAGGTGAGGGTCGCGGGTTCAAATCCCGTCTTTCGCTCTGAAAACTTTCTTGAAAATATACCAAGCGATGTGCTGAGCATGTCGAACTAAGCTGAAGTGGTGGAATTGGTAGACACGTTGGACTTAAAATCCAATGGCCATTATGGCCGTGCGGGTTCAAGTCCCGCCTTCAGTACAAAAGCCTTTATCTTTTTTGATAGAGGCTTTTATTTTTTTAACCTTCATCACTTTTAAGAGTAATACAGGTTATTTCAGGTCGCATACCTAATCTGCCAGGAAAACCCATCCAGCCCAAACCACGATTTACATACAGAAATTGCTTGTCATACTCATACAAGCCAGCCCAATGTTTGTACTTGTATTTAATAGGACTCCATTGTTTCTTTTTTAATTGAATGCCTGCTTGCATCCCATGTGTGTGCCCTGAAAGGGTTAATGCTATGTTTGTTTGGGTTATAACCTCTTGACTCCAATGTGATGGGTCATGAGAAAGTAAGATTTTAAAGTCTTTATTCTCAACATGTTTTAAGGCTTTGTTCAAGTCGCCATATTGCTTAAATGGTGGGTTCCCCCAATTTTCAACACCTACAATGGCTATTTTGTCTTGGTCTATCTTAATCAAATTTGATTCGTTGAGTAATAGATTAAAACCATTTTCTGTTAAAAAACTTTTTATCCGATTGAAATTTTTCTCTTTTTCTTCTTCTGATTGCCATTTGCTATAGTCACCATAATCATGATTTCCCAAAACAGCATACATGCCTATTTTTGCTTGCAATATTCTAAATACTCTACTCCAGCCACGTAATTCCCAGGCATAGTTGTTTACCAAATCACCAGTAAAGCATATGATGTCAGGATTTAGCTCATTAATTAGTTTAAATGCACGTTTTAATATTTTGAAACGATGATTAAAACTTCCTAAATGTAAATCAGAAATTTGAACAATTTTTAAACCATTAAAAGCCGCTGGAAGATTATCAAATGGCAATTCTAGGTGATGGATTTTAAAGCGGTAAGCTGCCTTGAAAATTCCATAGGCAATAACAAAAAAAGGCAAGAATCCAGAAAAAAGAC
The DNA here is from genome assembly GCF_012931685.1 of Hanstruepera ponticola. GTDB lineage: Bacteria > Bacteroidota > Bacteroidia > Flavobacteriales > Flavobacteriaceae > Hanstruepera > Hanstruepera ponticola. The sequence continues at coordinate 208,058 of NZ_JABANC010000001.1, read as the reverse complement.
CTATAAGTGGTATAATTAGTAAAGACTCCTTGTTTGAAATCATATGGTTTCCAAAAAAGAAAACAGAAATAATGATTACAAATATAATTTTAGGGATAAAAGAGGATATTGTTAAACCATAAAGTGAGGATATTAACAATTGTTTTCTTCTAGGTTGAATGCCATCTAGTTTAACTTTTAAGATAATAATAGCTGTTATAAGTCCAATAGAGAAAAACCAAAATAAAATATTGATGATATAACTTAAAACAGAACTAGATAATAAACTTGTAATAGGTTGTAGCCAATAAAAAGCTATGCAATCTACTATGAAAATTGCCAGGCATAGGAGTAAAATAGTGCGAAGAGGATAACTTCTCATGGTCTAAACAAATTATAAAATATCTATAACTTATTAAGTATTTTGTGAAAACATAACCTTTATGCATAAAAAAAGTGCTCATTTGGTGAGCACTTTTTTATAATTAGTTGGTAAACTAATTAATTGTCATCAGTTGCGTCTTCAACTTTGTCTTTAACATCATTGGCAGCACCTTCAACAGCGTCAGCTGCATCATCAAGAGCTTCACCAGTTTCATCAACTGCATTATTTACAGCGTCTTCTACATCTTCAGCAGCATTGTCAATTGCTTCTCCTGCTTCTTCCATAGCACCTTCTGCGTCGTCAGCAGCGTCTTCCATAGCGTCTTCAGTAGCATCAGCAGCATTTTCTATAGCGTCTTCAGCTGAATCAGCTTTTTTCTCATCTCTACAAGATGTTAAAGAAATACTCAATGCCAATAAGAAAGCAACACTTAATAATAATTTTTTCATTAGTTTAAAGTTTTAGTGTTAATTAATAGTGCGAATTTAACAACTAATTTTGAATGTTAAATAAAATAATTAACATTTTTTAACATTGTTATCAACGACACTTTCAGGACTATATACGTAGGTAGTCCATGATTTGGACTACGGCTCCTGTATTTTTTTTTATAAAATCTGAATTTTTTTCGCCAAGCGCGCTTAAAAACGTCTTGTCTTCGTATAATTTGCTCATAATCAATTGAAATCCTTCCACATCTTTTATTTCTAAAACACCAGCATTTTTTATCATTCGAGTGGCTTCTGGAAATTTTTTATGATTATAACCAATTATAATGGGTACGCCAAAAACAGCAGGTTCCAAAATGTTATGCAAACCAGTTGTACCAATTGCGCCACCAACATAAGCTATATCAGCATAAAAGTATATTTTAGAAAGCAAGCCAATGGTGTCAACAATTAATACTTGAAAATCGTGCAGTAAAGCTCCTTCTTTTTCTGAAAACAGGATGGCTTTCTTCTTAATGCTTTGCTTTAGTTTTTGAATTTGAGCTGATTTTATATTGTGAGGCGCAATAATGAACTTGGTTTTATCAGTTGAAGTATTTATATGATCTACAAGTATATCCTCATCTTCTGGCCAAGTGCTACCTGCAACAAAACAGAGATTTTCAGCTTTAAATTCTGAAACGAAATCCAAGCTATTGTTTTGTTCAAGCTGACTATAAACACGATCAAATCTGGTGTCCCCAGAAACAGATGTATTGTGATAACCTATAGTCTCCAATAATTTCTTTGATTTGTCATCTTGCGTGAAAATATGTTCAAAGGCAAATAAGGTGTCACGCATAAAACGTCCATACCATTTAAAATAAGATTGATTTTTTCTGAAAAGTGCTGAAATTAAAATGGCTCTCCCCTTTATTTTTTTTAGTTCATTTAAATAGTTAGGCCAAATATCATACTTCACAAAAACAGTAAGTTCTGGATTTATGTGATTCACAAAACGTTTAGCATTTTGTTTAGTGTCAATTGGCAAGTACAAGACAGCATCAGCTATTTCTGTGTTTTTACGAATTTCATAACCTGAAGGTGAAAAAAACGTCAGAATGATTTTATGGCTTTTATAAAGTTTTTTTATTTCTTTAAAAACGGGAAGACCTTGTTCGTATTCACCTAATGAGGCACAGTGAAACCAAATACACTTGTCAGTGGCTTGGATCGTATTTCTTAAAGTTGAAAAAGTTTGTGAACGACCTTCGACTCCAAATTTAATTTTTTGATTGAATAAAGCAATGAACTTCAATAGACGTTCTGTTAAACCAATAGCAATGTTATAAATGATATTCAAATTCTGTACTTTGTTGCTAAAATACATTTCTTTAAAATATTTTCTTTATAAAATTGATATTTATCAACTATCTTTCATTGGTTGGCAACCGTGAATTTCGTAATTTCGTAACGTATGAGAAAAATTCAAATGGTTGACCTCAAAGGTCAATATTCCGGTATAAAAGATGTTGTTAATCCTGCCATTCAGGAAGTTATAGAAACTACAGCATTTATCAATGGACCAAAGGTTCATGAGTTTCAAAAAAATCTTGAAAACTATTTAGGTGTTAAACATGTCATTCCTTGTGCCAATGGTACTGATGCGCTTCAAATAGCCATGATGGGTTTAGATTTAAAACCAGGTGACGAAGTTATCACAGCTGATTTTACTTTTGCGGCCACTGTTGAGGTTATTGCCTTACTGCAATTAACTCCAGTTTTGGTTGATGTAAACCCAGACGATTTCAATATTAGTGTCGAAGCCATAAAAAAAGCGATTACACCAAAAACAAAAGCCATTGTACCTGTGCACTTATTTGGTCAAGCTGCAGACATGGAAGCAATCATGAATATAGCCCAAGAGCATAATTTATATGTTATTGAGGATAATGCACAAGGTATAGGTTCAGATTATACGTATAGTAACGGTAACAAAGCCAAGACGGGAACTATTGGCCATGTTGCTTCGACATCGTTTTTTCCTTCAAAAAATTTAGGATGTTATGGAGATGGTGGTGCTATTTTTACCAATGATGATGAATTGGCCCATGTTATTAGAGGTATTGTAAATCATGGGATGTATGAACGGTACCATCACGATGTGGTTGGTGTGAATTCACGCTTAGATTCCATTCAAGCAGCGGTTTTGGATGCGAAGCTACCTCATTTGGATGCGTATAACAAAGCACGGCAAGCAGCCGCTTCAAAATATGACGCTGCGTTTAAAAATCATTCAAAAATTGAAATACCATTTAGAAAAAGTAATGGCTGTTCAGGTAATTGTGATACTTGTGATTGTCATGTATTTCATCAGTACACTTTAAAATTGAATGGTGTTGATCGCGATGGTTTGGTGAAGTATTTAAATGCCAATGATATTCCATGTGGTGTATATTATCCAATACCATTGCATAAGCAAAAAGCCTATCAAGATGATCGTTACAATGAAGCCGATTTCACGGTTACTAATCAATTGGTAAAAGAGGTCATTTCATTACCTATGCATACTGAATTAGATGATGAACAAATTGCCTTTATTACGACTAAAGTTTTAGAATTTATTGATGGATAAAATACTTGTTACGGGTGGATTAGGTTTTATTGGCTCCCATACCGTTGTTGAATTACAAAATGAAGGTTTTGAAGTTGTTGTAATTGATGATCTATCGAATTCTTCAATAGATGTTTTAAGCGGTATTACCTCAATTACGGGGAAATCTCCTGTTTTTGAGATACTGGATTTAAAGGATAAACAAAAAGTTCAAGGTTTCTTTAAAAATCATCAAGATATTAAGGGTGTTATTCACTTTGCGGCAAGCAAAGCTGTTGGCGAATCTGTACAAAATCCATTGAAGTATTATGAAAATAATCTAAACACACTGGTTTATGTACTGCAAGAATTAAGTGTTTTGCCAGCGTCTAATTTCATATTTAGTTCTTCATGTACGGTTTATGGTCAGGCCGATGTGATGCCCATTACTGAAAATGCTCCCGTAAAATCCGCCGAATCTCCCTATGGAAATACCAAGCAAATAGGAGAGGAAATCATTCAAGATACCTGCAAAGTAGTGCCTAATCTAAAAGCCATTTCATTGCGTTATTTTAACCCTATTGGAGCCCATCCAACGGCCAAAATAGGTGAATTACCAATTGGCGTGCCTCAAAATCTAGTACCTTTTATTACGCAAACAGCTGCTGGCTTACGTGATTGTCTTTCTGTTTTTGGAGATGATTATCCTACAGCAGATGGTACTTGTATTCGTGATTATATTCATGTAGTCGATTTGGCAAAAGCACATGTAGTTGCCTTACAACGATTACTATCAGATAAGAATGAAGCCAATTACGAAACGTTTAATGTGGGAACAGGCGTTGGTAGTTCGGTTTTAGAAGTTATACAGTCTTTTGAGCGCGTTTCTAGATTAGCTCTAAACTATAAAATAGCACCTAGACGTGAAGGTGATGTAATCCAAGCTTATGCCAATACAGCCAAAGCAAATAATGTGCTAGGTTGGAAAGCGCAATCTACTTTAGATGATGCCATGAAGTCTGCCTGGTTATGGGAAAAACAGATTAGAAATTTATAAAACTATCATAATGAAAAAGTTCATTTATTTTTTAACCCTTTTACTGACAACCACGGTAATAGGGCAGAATACCTATTTACATTGCGGAAAACTTCTTGACACTAAAAACGGGGAAGTTTTAGAAACAAAAACCATTATCATTTCAGGTGATAAAATTTTATCGATTAATGATGGTTATGTCCAACCTACTGCATCAGACGATATGGTTGTTGACCTAAAAGATAAAACTGTTATGCCTGGATTCATTGATATGCATGTGCATTTAGAAGGCGAAACAAATCCAAAGCGTTATATTCAAGGGTTCACTTTAAATGATGCAGATATTGCCTACAATACGTTAGATTTTGCAAAACGAACGCTTATAGCTGGTTTTACAACTGTTAGGGATTTAGGTGGAAGTGGTATCAATGTTTCGTTACGTAATGCGATTGATGATGGAAAGGTGATAGGTCCACGGATTTTTACCGCAGAAAAAGCATTGGCAACCACAGGTGGTCATGCCGACCCGACTAATGGTGTAAAAGATGAATTAAAAGGAGATCCTGGTCCAAAAGAAGGTGTGGTTAATGGCGTTGAAGATGCTAAAAAAGCAGTTCGTCAACGCTATAAAAATGGCGCTGATTTAATAAAAATCACAGCAACTGGAGGCGTGTTGAGTGTGGCCAAAAGTGGGCAAAACCCACAATTTACAATTGAAGAGATTAAAGCTATTTGTGAAACAGCTAAAGATTACGGTTTCCATGTAGCGGCTCATGCGCATGGTGATGAAGGAATGCAACGTGCAGTTTTGGGTGGCGTAAAAACTATTGAACATGGAACACTTATGAGCGAAGAAACTATGGCGCTTATGATAGAACATGATGCGTATTTAGTGCCTACTATTACAGCAGGAAAATCAGTTACTGAAAAGGCTAAAATACCGGGTTATTATCCAGATGTTGTTGTTGGTAAAGCGTTAGATATTGGTCCAAAAATTCAGAATACATTTAGCAAAGCATACAAAAAAGGTGTTGGTATTGCATTTGGTACGGATGCTGGTGTTTTCTTGCATGGCGAAAATGCTAAAGAATTTGCATATATGGTTGAAGCTGGTATGCCAGAAATAAAAGCACTTCAAAGTGCTACTATTACCAATGCCAAAATATTGAATATGGAACATGAAATCGGTCAGTTAAAAGCGGGTTATTTTGCCGATATTATTGCTACAAATGAAAACCCTGTTGAAAATATCAAAACAACCGAAAATGTTGTTTTTGTTATGAAATCAGGTAAAATTTATAAAAAATAGCATTTTAAGACTGTTAATAATTCGTAAAAATCATTACGAATCTCTTAATCATATGGCGATATCATTAACATATTTATATTAATTATTTGATTAACAAAGGTTTAATAGTGATTTTTTGGATAAGCGTTATATCCTTTGTTACTTTGTATCAAATGATAAATGATATTATGAAATTGATTACAGTAAAACGCGCCACGCAAATTGAAAAAAGATTTACTCCAAAAATGGGTGAATTACGAACAAAAGTGACCTACATTAAAAAGCAATTTTTAAGTATTCCTTTTAAAACAGTACATAAGTATCGAGAAACCTATTATGGTGAGATAAAAGATTGTGAATCTTGTGAATTAGCAAGATAAAACATAAAAAAGCCTCAAATTAATTTGAGGCTTTTTCTTTTTTATTGGTTTTAAAATTACTGTAAAGTAACAGTCCCATACCGAGCATAACCGACATATCGGCTACATTAAAAATTCCTGTTCTAAACACACCTCCTAAATCAATATGCAAGAAATCGGTTACAGAACCATACATAATTCTATCGTAAACATTGGCAATACCTCCACCAATAATACAGCAAAACCCTATCAAAGATAATCTGTCTAATGTTTTATTTTTTATGATATAATAAAGAACATACCCTAAAACGCTAATGGGTAGAATTAACAGAAGTATTAATCGTAATGTAGGATTGAAATCACTACCCATGCCTAAAAAGGCACCAGTATTTTCAACATTATGAAGCGTCAAGTAATCACCTAAAATTTCTGATTCACTTCCAGGAATTACTTGCGCTCTAACAATAACTTTAGAAATTTGATCTATGGCTATATTGAAAACAATCAATACCATTATAAAAGCTGTACGAGATAATTTCATTAAGCTTCTTTTTCAAATGTAGCAGAAGCCGTTTGAGCCTCACGATTAATTTTCTTAACCAAACCTTGCAATACATTACCTGGACCAACTTCAGTAAATAAAGTTGCGCCATCTACAATCATTTGTTGCACGGATTGTGTCCATTTTACCGGAGCCGTTAATTGAGAAATTAAATTGGCTTTAATTTCTGTTTCATCTGTTATTGCGCTTGCAGTAACATTTTGATATATTGGGCAATTTGGCTTACTAAATGTTGTATTTTCTATTGCGGCTGCCAATTCTTCTCGAGCTGGCTCCATAAGTGGTGAGTGAAATGCGCCACCAACAGGCAGGACTAAAGCACGACGTGCGCCTTCAGCTTTTAACGATTCACAAGCTAAATTAATAGCATCAACTTCTCCTGAAATCACTAATTGTCCAGGACAGTTATAATTTGCTGCAACAACAACTCCTTCTGTTGTAGCACATATTTTTTCAACCACATCATCATCCAAACCTAAAACAGCTGCCATAGTACTTGGTTGTAATTCACAGGCTTTCTGCATGGCCATAGCACGTTGTGATACTAATTTTAAACCATCTTCAAATGTCAAAGCACCATTGGCTACCAATGCCGAGAATTCACCTAACGAGTGTCCAGCTACCATATCTGGCTTAAAGCTGTCTCCTAATGTTTTGGCTAAAATAACGGAGTGTAAAAAGATAGCAGGTTGGGTAACTTTAGTTTCTTTTAAGTCTTCAGCCGAACCTTCAAACATAATATCGGTAATGTTGAAACCTAATATATCGTTGGCTTTTTCAAACAATTCTTGTGCTAATGGTGAGTTTTCATAAAGGTCTAAACCCATTCCTGAAAATTGAGCCCCTTGACCTGGAAATATATATGCGTTCATGTGTTTCTAATTTTTATTGCTGCAAAAATAGCAATAATATTAAACTTATAAGCCTTTAATGGCAGCTTCGGCACAACGCTCGCCATCCATAGCAGCAGAAACAATACCACCAGCATAACCGCCACCTTCGCCACAAGGGTATAAGCCTTTAATTTGAATGTGCTCTAAATTTTCATTTCTTGGAATACTAACAGGAGAGGAGGTTCTAGATTCTACACCTACAACATTAGCCTGATCGGTATAATAACCATGCATTTTTTCACCAAAAGCTTGAAAACCTTTACGTAATCTGCTACCTATTAATTTAGGAAGTAAGGAGTGTAAAGGCGCACTTTTTAAACCAGGTTGATAGGAGCATGGATTTAAATCTGCTGATAAGCGACCTTCAACAAAATCGGTTAGGCGTTGTGCAGGAGCTGTTTGTGTTCGTCCGCCTGAAGTAAATGCTAATCGTTCTAAATCTTTTTGATATTCTAAACCTTTCAGCACACCAAATGATTCATATTTGGGTAAATCTTTTTCCACATTAATTTCGACAACAATTCCTGAATTGGCAAACAGATTATTTCGTTTTGAAGGCGACATACCATTCACGACTACTTCGCCATTAGCAGTAGCGGCAGGTACAATAAAACCGCCTGGACACATGCAAAACGAATAGACACCTCTATCATTAACTTGTTGCACCAAACTATAAGAAGCGGCTGGAAGCAATTCATCGCGTAATCCTTGGCAATGATATTGAATAGAATCGATAATATGTTGTGGATGTTCTACACGAACTCCCATGGCAAACGATTTGGCTTCTAATGCTATTTTCTTGTTGTGTAAGAGATAAAAAATATCTCTAGCTGAATGTCCAGTAGCTAAAATAACACGGTTGGCTGTAAGTTCTTCGCCATTTTGTAACTGGATGCTTTTAATTTCATTGTTCTTGATTACAAAATCTACAACGCGTGTTTCAAAATGAACTTCACCACCATATTTTAAAATAGTTTCTCTAATATTCTGAACCACTTTGGGGAGTTTGTTTGTACCAATATGTGGATGAGCATCCACAAGAATTTGATCGGTAGCACCATGATACACCAGATTTTCAAAAATACGACGCACATCACCACGTTTTAAACTTCGTGTGTACAATTTACCATCGCTATAGGTGCCAGCTCCGCCTTCGCCAAAGCAATAATTAGAATCTTCGTTTACAAAATGGTCTTGGTTAATCGCTTTTAAATCGCGACGTCTGTCACGTACATTTTTACCGCGTTCTAAAACTATGGGTTTAAAACCAAGCTCGATACAACGTAAAGCAGCATACATGCCAGCTGGACCAAAACCAATAATGTGAATAGGCTTGGCTTTAGTTACATCTTTATAGTGAAATTGATATTCAGACTTTTCAGGAACAGGTTCCTTTATATAAACAGCAACTTTATAATTGAATATAATTTTAGGTTTACGTGCATCAATAGATTTGCGTAACACCTTAATGCCAGAAATGTCATGGTGAGGCAGACTTAACGATTCTGCAGACTTCTTGAGAAGAATATCAGGAATAGTTTCTTCTTTGAGAGTCACACGCAACTGAAGCTCTTTTATCATGTGGCGAAATTAGGGAAAAATGCGTGATGTATGCTGAATTGTTTTTTGAAGTTTCGTTTAACGTTTATGTATAAGGAAAGTTGCGTGTTTGTGTGCGAGGATTTTCCGTAGGAAAATCAGAAGCGAGCAAGCAAATGAGCAACTAACTTTGGTTTAGCTAAAACTAGCAATTTTTTTATACGGTGATAGTGGTAGAACTTTTCATTTACCAATCGGGTTTATAGATTAATTCATTCGGTTTTAAGTTCTGCTTATAATATTTTTTTACGCTGTAGGAAGCTTGAGGACTTTTCAAATTTGTTACAACGAGAGTGTCATTAATTATTTCAAATTCTTTTTTAGATTTAAAAATTCCAGATTGAACGTGATAATATGCTATTTGAATATTATTTTTTCCCGAACATGTTGAGTAAAATCCCATTTGTGCTTTTTTGGGGTTTAGTGCATTTATGCTGTCAATATTGACGTTTATGAAGAAAGCCACTTTATTGTCAGAATAAAATTTATATCCACTATAACGTTTATCGTTTTTTTTTGGCCATTTATATTCAATAAGATAAATTGCACTCGTATCTACTTTCTCAAAAACCTTTTCATCAAAACATTTTTTATTCGAGAATCTTATTTTGTTCGGCCTGACTATTCCATATTGATTCCTACTAACACAGCTCGATAAAAGAAGTATTAATAGTAACGACATTATTATAAAATCAATTTTTCTTGTCATTTTTGGGTATTTCCACCAATGTTCTGATATGGACTGTTTTAATATTTCGACAAGCTCAATACAAGTTGTTTATATCAGTAGATATCTGCCTGTCGGCAGACAGGAACGAAGTTAGCTTAAAAATTTTGCAAAGTCAATTTATAGTGTGGCTAAAAATTGATTAATAGAACTAAAATAGGTTATGGGTTGTTCGAGCCAGCCATAATGCGCACAGTTATCCATAAAAATCAATGTAGAATTCGGTAATAAGTTATAAGCTTCTTTTGCGATGTTGTCTCCCATAACATCTTGCTTCCCTTGAATAATTAAAACAGGTTTCTCAAAATTTTTGTAGGCTTCACTGCAATCAAAATTAATGGCGCGTATGTTCTGCCAAATTAAGCTGTTTATTGTGCGGTTACCTTGTGTTAGGCGTTCGGCAATTACAGGAGCATGTTTTTTATCATATACATAAGCTGGTGCTAAATATTTCCCACGATTATAGCGTGCCTGGTAACTGGTATCACCATGGCTAATTTGTCTATTCCAATAGTCTAACGAATCGCGTTCGTTTTCAGATAGTCGCGATAGTAAATTCAAATTTCTGGTGATACTTAAATTAAAACCTCCCGAGCCAGAAAGAATTAAACCTGATAGGCGTTCGGGATGTTTTTTGAGATAATATGAAGCCAGCATACCACCAAACGAGTGACCCAAAACCATCCAGTCTTTAAAGCCAAAATACTTTCGAATAGCTTCAATATCTGAAACCATTAAGTCCATAGTCATGGTTTCAGAATTGACTCTAGAAATAGTAGATTGCCCTGTGCCGCGTTGGTCGTATAGAATCGCTAGATGCGTTTTACCAAGTTCTTGGGCTAAAAAGGCAAAGCCTTCACTATTCATACCTGGACCGCCATTTATGATTAGGATGGGTTTGCCAACGCCATAGGTAGTAACATGGATATTGCCGTTTTCAATAGGAATGTCAATGGCCGATTGAGAAATTCCCAGTTTGGAAATAAAAGCAATACACAATATGCAAAGCCATCTTATCATTGTTTATTGTGATTGCTGATGAAGTAAATTGTTCTTGTTTTGTCTGTTTTTAAGGATATTTAAATAGCGTAAGGCATTTTTATCTTCATAATCGGTATAGGCTTTGGAAGCCCAAGACATAGCAGTTTCCAAATCGCCATTAATTTCATTAATAATAGCCATGTTGTAACAAGCACGACCAGCAATTTTTCCTTTTGGGTTATTAAGTTCCTGCTCCCACAGTTCCGCAGCGCCATCCCAATCGCCTGTTTGCGCACGTCGCTTTCCAATTTCAAAGTTGTTGGTGCCTTTCACGTAATATTGTCTGGTAACACGAATTTTAAACGGATAGGTTCTATATACATAATCCTGACCAATTACGGTACTGGCTTGCAATAGGGATTCTTTTCGTCCAACTATAGCCTCAATGGCTTTAGTGGGATTAATACCTTTACCAACCGACGTAATCCAACGATCTAGAGTAATCTCATCACGAATCACCTTATTGATATTGTCATAAATTCTAAATCCAGCTTTAATATGCGTCGAAATAGTAGCTTCGTGCTCAATCATGGGTATTTTAATACCAAACGCGTTCAGCTGTTCAACGGTTCTCGTTTTATAGGATACTTTAGCATCAGTATCGTAAAAAGATAAAGTAACAATAGCATCTAGTTGATTTTCTTTACAAAGCATATCAACAGTTTCCCAAGGTAAAGCACTTGGAAAAATACCTAAACCGGGATTCTCGATTTTTTCAGTAGTTATAATTTCAACAGTATTATATTGACTGTCTTTTTCAAACGTGTCTTTTATGCTTTGAATGGTATATTCTGCACCTTCTTTATCCAGATTTTTCCCTTCAATAGATAGAATTTGGTCAATATCGTCTAATGGTTTGTTTTTTTTAGATGCTAAACTTCGATTAAGTAGACCAATATTTTGCAAGGAAGAAGGCACATAAACAGGTGCTGGCTCTGTAACGCTCATGGTTAAATTATTCATGGATTGGCATGAAAATAGGAGCATAGCAGCAGTAGTTGCTATAATCAGAATGTTAAAACGAAATCGTTTCATAATGTTTAGATTTGGGATTCTAATAAAGCTAATGTACTAAATTGTAATGAATTACACTTTTTTAACTGCGTAAATAGGTAATAAACGAAAACGGGTATTGGTGTTTTTCGTCTTTATCATGGAAAGTTTTCTGGGTTTCTTTCCAAACCGTTTCATCAATTTCAGGGAAAAAGGTGTCCGCATTTTCAAAGCTTTCATGCACACGAGTTAATTCAATTTTATCAGCAAATGGCATGGCTTGTTTATAGATTTCCCCACCACCAATTACAAAGGGTTGTTTGTCATTTCTAGCGGCATCAAAAGCATCTTCTAAATTATTGACGACAATAACACCATCAGGAACTTGATATTTGTCTTGCCTGGTAATAACAATATGCGTTCTATTTGGAAGAGGTTTCGGAAAGCTTTCAAAAGTTTTGCGTCCCATAATAATATGATGACCATTTGTTAAACTTTTAAAACGTTTAAGGTCGTCACTCAAATGCCAAATCAAATCATTGTCTTTACCTATGGCGTTATCCTCACCAGCCGCAACTATAAGTGTTATTTCGGAATTTTTTAATGCCTTTGTTGGTGTTTTTGAAACTTTAGGAAGCGGGTAATCTTTATCAATTTGTTTTTGGATTTCGGCAATTCGTTCTTTTTGTTTGGTAACTAAACTATTGAGTTGTTTTTCTTCCCACTTTTTACTTAACAATTTGGAAGTCACAAATACATTGAAAAGGTGATAAATAAATAGAAATAACCAAGCTAAAATGGCAAAAACAAACCAGTTAATTCCAAAAAATGTGACGTCTTTACCAATGTTTAAAACAAGGTTGGCGACTATTAAAAAAACAGCGCCAATGAGGAATACCACAAAATGCGCATACAAACGCTTTTTTTGTTTGATGCGCTTTTGGGCATGTTTTATGAGTTCTAATTGTTCTTTGTCTATTTCTGGATTATTGCTTTTTTTCTTTCCGAACATAATAATGAGATATAATGCAAGCTACTAATGAGATAGCTATTAAACAAACAAAAAAAGTGCTTTCTATAAAATGAAAGCACTTTTTTGATAAAATTAATACTCACTTCTTTATAAATCGTTTTATTCCTTTTTTATTATTTCCATAAATCTCAATAATATAGATACCGGCCTTTAAGTAGGAAACATCAATAACTGGTTCATAAAGACTAGAATTTGTTATTTGTTGGCCAATTAAATTAATTATTTTATATGATAGATAATTAGTGTTTTCTTGAAGCTTTATATTCAAATTGGATTCAACAGGATTAGGATGAATAGAAATGTTATCGGATATATCATCAAATTCATTAATGCTTAAAGAAGGCGATAATGTCGCCTCATACATGCCATTTCCATGCGTTCCAATTAATAAATGGTTGTCTGAATGTCTGTATGACAAGGAACTTACAAGTGCATAGCCAATTTGGTCAGGCGCTTCTCGTACCCAGTCTTCAGTTGTTGGATCACTAGAACTGTAAAGACCTCTTGCTGTTCCTACAAAATATAGCGTTTCACCATCTAATTCTGTGATTGCTGCCGAACGAATAGAATGTGCTGATAAGTTACGTTCTACTAAGGTCCAAGTAGGACTGCTACTCGTAGCATTTGTGGTAATAAATATACTATTTGTCCCATAGTTGGCATAGGTGGCTAGCACTACATCATTATTTGTAGGGTGAACAGCCAATCCTGTAACTACAGAAGGAAATACTATTGTAGCATCAGAAGGTGAAATATCTATAGCATCGGCAATGGTTGTACTATTCCAAGGATCATCTAATCTGTAAATATGACCAGAGTCTCCTCCCATTAAAAGGTAGCTAGAAGATGAATCGTAAGTACCTTTTGAAGCTGAAAAGGTCTGGAAATTATCGGTATGCCCAAAGGCTGTTGAAGTATCACTCATATTTACCCAATTGAATGGTGTAACATTAGAGGCATCGGTTGTTTTATATAAGGTATTTAACCCTGCATAATACAAGGCATTATTATTATCTGGATCTAAATAAAAATAGGTAACAAATTGACTACTTGAACCTTGTGGAGTTAATTCTGCGGAAGATGAAAGATCACAAGTTCCTCGTATAATTGGTCCCAATTGATATCCGACAAATCCAAAACAGCCTTGATCTCTTGAAAGCACAGCTGATACACCATCACCTCCAGCGACATGTAATTGAGTTGTTAAATCTGGCAAACCAAAGCCAGTACCACCAACATTGGTCCCATTATCTTGTGCACCACCAATAATCATATCCGAATCATTCAAAGGATCAATACCTACATGATAAAACTGATAAGTTTGATAATTGTTATTTAAATTCTGCCAACCTACTGGATTTGCTGAAATATCATCTGTTCTGTGTACACCTCCATCAGTGGCTGAAAATAGTTTGTTTGGATTTGTTGTACTAAACGTTAAATATTGAATATCTGGATGGTGCACTACACCAGTTCCTTCATTATAGAATCCAAAATCTGAATTACCATAACCACCAATTTTTTGAAAGCGAGAACTATTGGCTGTTATATCTTCTTTTTTATAAGCACTTGTCCCACCAATTGTTACAAAGTTTTCATCATCTGGCTTTACACTCACACATAAATTATAACCACCTTGAATTAAGAGGCACTCACCGTTTGCTGGTAACACATTGGTGTAATCTGTATAGATTTGACTACTCTGGTCCCAAAGCCATAAATCTGCTTCTTGTACTGGTGTAAGACCACAATTTCCAATATTTCCATTCTCATATAAGGTGTACAATTTGTTTTGGTTGGATGGAGCTAAAGCTAACACTATCCTTCCAGCAGGTGTAAAAAAGCTATCGTTAATTCGTGTCCAATTACCTATACCATTAGGAGATGTCCATATACCAGCTACACTTGTGTCGCTTTGTCCTGGTAATGCAGCATAAACCCTACCGTTAGTTGTTATAACGATATCTGGGATGGCTGGCCAATTAGCTAAAGGAATTGGGTTTGCAATTTCTGTATTCCAATTAGCACCATCAAATCTTGCAATTTCATCAAGCATCGCAACGTAGAGATCGCCAGATATTGGATGTACTGCTAATCGCGTTATGTAATCAAAAGGTGAATCAAACACTTCTTGAGGAGATGCTGTAGATGACATTTGTATCCACGAAATCCCACCATCAATAGATTTCCAAATACCTTGACCTCTAAAGCCTACGCCAGATAAAGTTGCAGAATTACCTCGGCTTTCACCTGTTCCATAGAACCACACATTTTCAAACCCAGTTCTTGGATCCTGTACTATGGTTGTGACACTATGAATTTCGTCATTTGGAGATACTTTCTCCCAGCTCGCACCACCATTAGTAGTTCTAAACACACCTCCACTTACGGCTCCTGCTAACATGGTGTTGTCTGAAGGGTCACTTCTGTCAATTACCAAACTACGCGTTCTTCCACCTAAATTAGTTGGTCCTCTGCTGATGTAGTTCGATTCTAAGTTTCTTGCTAAATAATCTGTGTTATTTAGGGTGGCATTTCTAGCTTGTTCAAATTCAAGATTTTTATCACTTTTGGAAATCTGACCTGTTATTGGATTTACTTGTCTATAGTATTCGTGCATGAGTCGAGCTTGGCTAAACGCTGCACGTTCGGTCATAGTTTTCTTTTCACCTTTTTGTGTTGGAGCAAAAACTTGGCGTTCAATTTTGTTTGAGGGTTCATGTTGAGGTTCAAATGGATTGATAATAAACAATAAGATTAGAATCAAAGCACTTAATAGTAATCTTTTTTTCATGATAATTGGTTTTAATAGCTAAAGAGACGTTTTGTCTTTTTTCTATTATCAAAGTACAGCTATTACCAATTTTTTTCTTGTAAAAAACAAGCATTCTCTTGTTTATATTCAGCACAACAATGAAATTTTTAAGCATTATGACCTTTTAGAAGTCAATATAGGATTAGGGTTATGTTAAAAATGAAGTCATTTCAAGACTTAAAGAAGTCTTATTCCATTTTTAAAGACAAATTGTTTAGAGTAGTTAAAACAAAAGCAACCTATTCTCCAGGAACAGGTAAATAATTTTTGCGCAAAAAGGCTTTAAAGCGCTCTTCATGTCTATAAGGATCAAACTCGATGCGACAACTAACATTCTGAATAGATTGATCACCATACACATTTTCTAAATAAAAATACATAGAGTCTCTGTCCTTTAGTGCAGCATGAATAGTGGCCTTATTTTCGTGCCAAAATAATACCGTTCGACCCCAAGGATATCTTTTGTTCATGCTATCCACCTTTTTTCGGTTGCCCATTTGAGCAAAAGTGTAGGTGTGTTTTAGATATTCATTTGCGTATAAGCTGTCTTCCAATACCTCGAGTGCTTTGGTGTATTTTTTTTGACGGTAATAATACCACCATAACATATTTAAGCGTATTTTTTTTTCAAATTTAGATTGGAATGTATCAGAATTCATTAATACACTCGCTTCCTCATACCTTTCTGTTTTTATTAATAAATTTAAATATCCTATAATATAATTGGAATCTAACTCATATGCTTTCTTCATATTCTCTAAACATTTTTCATCATCTTGCCATATACCTTCATATTCATCAGCTAACATAAGGTAATATAATGGCTTGTCAGGATGCGCTTCAATTCTAGATTTGCTTTCAGCTAATAAAGTAGTATAGCTTTTATTTTTGGCTACTGTAAGTTTTCTATTAAGAAGGTAAACGAGTTCTTCATAGTATAGAAATTTTATATTCTCTAATAATTCAGCAGCTTCTTTTACATGACCATTTGAAAGGAGGCTAGTATAAAAACGAATTGCAACCATGCTGGACAGTGGATTTAATTTAAAGGCACGCCTGTAATCTTTTAAAGCTTTTTTTAAATCTCGATTTGGTCCATATGTATAATAAGTACCTCTTGTGTCTAATGCAAATGGTTCATTGGGATTTAATGTAACAGCTTTATCAATATACACTTTGGCTTGCTTCCAATCTACATGAAATGATAGTAAACTTTTAATTGTCCAAGCTATAGCATTATCGCTATCCAACTCAAGTGTTTTATTAAGATAGTATGAAGACTTATTCCTACAATCAAAAACATTAACAGAATCTGGACGATAATACGATAATTGGAAATAAGATTTAGCAATTTCTGCATAAGCTTGAGAAAAACTAGAATCTAAAGCAACAGCTTTTTTATTCATTTTAATGTTTAACTCTAAATCTCTTACTTGAATATCTTCATCTTCTGAACGTCCTTTTAAATGTAGGCTATAAGCTTCCATGTTTTTGGTTGGATAATGTTCTAAAATTTTTTCCTCTTTTGGGCTTAAAGTAAATTTCAGTTGTTTCATCACTTCTTGAGCAACATTATTTTGCACAGAAATAATATTCTCAAAATTTTCATTATACTCTTTAGACCAGACGTGATTGTCATTAGCATCAATAAGTTGGGCTATAATCTTAACTTTATTGTTATATAAGGTAACGCTGCCTTCTAAAATATAAGACACGTCTAACTCCTTTGCGATTTCAGGAATTTGTTTATCTGAATCTCTAAATGTAGAAGATGAGGTAAACGAAGTGACTGTTAAATCATTCATTTGTGCTAAAGAATGCAAAATATTATCTGAAACGCCATCGCAAAACCATTGGTTGTCTTCTGGGCTTAAATCTTTAAAAGGTAATACTGCAATAGAGTTTGTTAATGAATAATCTTTTGAATTTAAATGATTAATAAGGACATAGCCAATAACAACAATAAGGATTGCTGCTGCGATTGATAGTATTAAATTTTTATAGTTGTTAGACGTAGACTCTGTTGAAATTATATCTTCCGTTTGTTCAGCTTCAAAAAGAATAGTATTGGGTTGTGTTTTATATTCACCTGGAGCGACATTAAAATACTTACTAAAGGCTTTGTTGAAATAGGAAGGACTTCCGAAGCCTACTTTAAATGAGATTTCGGCAATGGTATCGTCAGTAGTTTTAATTAAATTGGCAGCTTCTTCTAATCGAAGCTCTCTAATATATTGGTTAACAGATTTACCTGTGGCCGCTTTTACTTTGCGAAGGGTTTGAGAATTACTTAAACCTAAAGCAGAAGCGAGTTCGCTTACACCAAACTTTTCGTTCGAAATGTTATCTTGAACAATTGCATGAATTTGATCTGTAAACATTTGCGAATAAGATGGTTGATTGAAAAATCAAGATAAACAAAATATTGCGATAAATAAAATGCAATCAATGCTAAAACAGCGACAAAACCTTTAATACGTAGCTGTATATTTTTAATAATTCTTTTTCAGAATATGAATCGAAGTTTTATTTTTAAGTTGGATATTCCTAATTTATTAAAACTAATAGTTTAAATTAATTTTTATATGGATTGAATTTTGGAGTTGAATTTTTTTGAATTTCAAACTTTATAGGTATGTAAAATGGAACATTTATTGGAATGCCATCTTTATCATATCCAGGTTTAATCATTTTAGGTAAAAGATTCATGATTCGTTTAGTTTCGTCGGTAAGTTTTGGGTGAGGCGCTATAACTTTTACTTCGCTAATGCTACCTGTAGTATCAATTTTAAAAAACACTCTTATTTGAAAAACTCCAGATGAATGGATGTTACTTAATACCCTGTCATCAAATTTTTTATAAATGAATGAACTTAATTTTGATTCAAAACATTTACTCCGTTTGTCATTTTTTGAATATTTTTCGCATTTGGGGAATACTGGAAATTCAGCAATTTCAACTTCTTTATAACGTAGAAACAGATGAATAAACACCACATAATTAGTGTTTTTCTTTAACTGACTATGAAGTGTTTTGTCATTTTCATTTAAATTGGTTAAAAAGGGAGATATTTTTTTTGAAAAAAGTTTGTTTTCTGTAAAAACGCGAATGTTTTTTACGTTTAAATTTTCATCCGTTTCAAAATGAACAACATTAGTAATTTTATTTTTAGATTTAACATCATAGCCCAAACTTTTTGCTAATTCAAATAATTCTGTTTCATCATCATAAATATCTAATGAAATATTTGGGAAGTCATATCTGTATACTGGCACTAATTTATGTAGCTGATTGACATAAAATTCTGGTGTAAAATTTATTGTGTAATTAATATTCTTACTTGGACCTATACTTGTTGCTGGTTTAAATTTTGGAAGTTTGACTAAAACAGATTTTATTTTTAAATTAAAAAAATCAACTTCTGTGTTTACAAAAATGTCTTCTGGATTAACAAGACCTTCCTTGTTTATAGTGTACTGGATGTTGAATTCAATAGTATCTCCAACTGGTAAAAATTTTTTTATAAATGCTTGGTCAAGGTTTTTTGAAATAAAATCTTGAGTTTTAAATTTTAAATCTTGAAGCTTATATTTTTCAGGAAAATCTTGAGAAACTCCATTGAATAAAGGTTTTTCAGCTACTAAATGATTCTGACAAAAACTAAAGAAAGAGGTAATAAATAGAACTGGTAAGAGTAACTTTTTCATGTAATTAATTTTGGTCTTACAATTTATGGTATAAATAATTATTGTTTAAAAATGAATAGTTATTAAAAAGCTCATTTCCGTATCAATTGGTTTGCCATTTAAATAACCAGGCTTTTTAAGTTTAGGCATGCGTTTCAAAACATGAATAGCTTCTGCTGCCATTTCACGTTTATGGGCTTTAGCGGTAATGTTTTCAAGTTTTCCTTTTTTGTTAATAGTAAAACTTACATGAAACTGTGTAGATTTATCAAGAGGGAATAATTTATCAGCAAGCTCATAATTGATACTTACTTTTATATAATCCATGATTTTTTGAGTGGTGCACTCTTTTTGGGCATTATAACTTAATGTTTCATTACAACTTCTGTATACAGGAAATTGCTTATCACTGTAAATTTCTTGAGAAAATAAGGATTTACATAAAACAAAAAATAAAAACGTAAGGGTTTTACATGTCATAATCCTAAACAGCAACAACCCCTTTAATATGTGGATGCGGATTATAGTCAACTAATGTAAAATCTTCGAAATTAAAATCGAAAATATTTTTTACTTCCGGATTTAAAATCATTTTTGGAAGCGGTCTGATATCGCGTGATAGTTGTAATTCTAATTGCTCGTAATGATTACTGTAAATATGCGCATCACCAAACGTGTGGATAAATTCACCAGCTTCATAACCGCAAACTTGCGCCATCATCATGGTAAATAGGGCATAAGATGCAATGTTAAAAGGTACACCTAAAAAGATATCGGCACTACGTTGGTATAATTGACATGATAATTTGCCATTAGCTACATAAAACTGAAAAAAAGCGTGACAAGGTGGTAATGCAGCTTTACCATTGGCAACATTTTCTGAAAAAGATTTTGAAGTATCTGGAAGAACCGAAGGGTTCCAAGCCGAAACCAACATACGACGACTATCAGGATTCGTTTTTAAAGTTTCAATAATATCTTTTATCTGATCAATATCATCACTATTCCAGTTGCGCCATTGATGACCGTAAACAGGACCTAAATCACCATTTTCATCAGCCCATTCATTCCAAATACGCACACCATTTTCTGTTAAGTAGTTGATATTAGTATCACCTTTTAAAAACCAAAGTAGTTCGTAAACTATCGACTTTAGATGTAATTTCTTGGTAGTTACCATTGGGAATCCCTCACTTAAATCAAAACGCATTTGATAACCAAAAACACTTTTTGTTCCAGTACCTGTGCGGTCTGCCTTTTCATTACCATTTTCTAAAACATGCTTAACAAGGTCGTGATATTGCTTCATCTTCAATTTAATTTTATGAAAAATAAAAATAGAAAAAAGGGTCAAATCAAAGCGATTCAACCCTAAAATTATATTAAAAGTTATTAACTAATTTACCCAATTATCATTCCAGCTATTGTAGCTGAAATTAATGACGCTATGGTTCCACCAATTAGTGCTTTTATTCCGAATTCAGATAATGTTTTACGTTGCCCTGGAGCCAAAGAACCGATACCTCCAATTTGAATACCAATAGAGGCAAAGTTTGCAAACCCACATAGCATATAGGTTGCCATAATAATCGATTTGTTGTAATTTAAATGGGTTGCATTCGCCACATTTTTTAAATCGGCTAATTGAATGTAGCCAACAAATTCACTAGCAGCCAATTTGATGCCTAACAATTGTCCCATCATCATCATATCTTCTTTAGCTACACCAATAAGCCACATAAGAGGTGCAAAAATATAACCCAAAATAAGTTCTAAAGATAAATTTGGATAAGGTGTATTAGCAGCAATCCACGTGTTAAGACCAGAGAAACTACCTATTTTTAAGAATCCATAATTTAGCATAGCAATAAAGGCTACAAAAACCAATAACATTGCGCCAACATTAACAGCTAAACGTAAACCTTCAGTGGTACCATTTGCAATGGCATCTAAAAAGTTAGACCCAATTTTTTCGGATTCTACTGAAACATCAGTATTTATTTTTTCAGTTTGTGGGTATAATATTTTTGAAATGACAATGGCGCCTGGTGCAGCCATGACTGAAGCTGCCAAAAGGTGTTTTGCATAAACTAAACGTAAAGCAGGATCATCTCCTCCTAAAAATCCAATGTACGCAGCTAAAACGGCACCAGCTACTGTTGCCATGCCACCAATCATGACTAAAAGCATTTCAGATTTAGTCATTTTTTCTAAATAGGCTTTTATTAATAATGGTGCTTCAGTTTGTCCTAAAAAGATGTTTCCAGCAACACTTAAACTTTCGGCACCTGAAATTTTGAGTAGTTTAGAAAGCAACCATCCAAAAGCCTTAACCACACGTTGAATGATACCTAAATAGAATAAGACAGATGTTAAAGCTGAAAAGAATAATATGGTTGGTAGTACTTGAAAGGCGAAAATAAATCCAAAGGTATCCATATCAACCACTAATCCTTCAAATAAAAACTGACTACCAGCTCTAGTGAAATCAAGTACTTTTATGAAAAGCTTCCCTATGGTTTCAAATATTTTTTGAATGATAGGAACTTTGAGTACACCTACAGCAATCACGAGTTGAAACGCTAATCCAATACCAACTGTTTTCCAGTTCACTGCACGACGATTACTACTGAATAAAAAAGCAATAAAAATCAAGGAAATCATCCCTAAAACACCTCGCCAAAGACTATTCATTGAAAATCCTTGACTAGGTATAATAGTATCTTTTGTGCTTGAAGGAACTATTACTGTTTCAGCTGTTTGTGACTCTGGTAGAGATTTAAAACGATAACGCGTATTGTTTTCACTAAAAACCAAAGTGGAATCAGTGAGTTCAGATATTTTATACCTTCTTATAGTATCATTTGGTTGATTGTAGTAAAATACCAAAAGATTATTTTGGTGCATGTAATCTCCTAAAGCTTGTAAATTTCGAGATTGAATATTATATTCAAAATTACCTTTATCTAAAACAAAAATATCTGACTCTGATAATTCAAAAAGATTTGAAACCGTATCATTTTCTATAGCCTGAAACTGCCATTTTTTTTCAATACTTTGAGCACTTATTGTGGTTAGTCCAAAAAAAATAGCCGTAATAGCTAATAAAAATTGTTTCATTTTAAATGCTGTTTAGCGTTTTGAAATTTCGTCTCTTATTTTTGCTGCTTTCTCGTAATCTTCGTTGGCTACAGCTTCATCAAGTAAATTATGTAATTCTTCTAAAGACTTGCTTTTATAGCTTTCCTGAACTGATCCTGTTTCAAGCTCTTCAGCGATTAAATCATCAACTAGCACGCTGTCCTCTTCTGATTCGTCTTCGGTTTCCGGATTTATTTTGAGATAAATACCTGCTTTGTCAAGGATATTTTTATACGTAAAAATAGGTGCCTGAAAACGCAGAGCTAACGCAATGGCATCACTAGTTCGTGCATCAATGATTTCTTCAATTTTATCCCGCTCACAAATGATACTAGAATAGAAAACACCATCAACCAATTTGTGGATAATCACTTGTTTTACGACGATGTCAAAACGATCGGCAAAATTTTTAAAAAGATCGTGGGTTAGTGGTCTAGGTGGCCTGATTTCCTTTTCAAGGGCAATGGCTATAGATTGGGCTTCAAAAGCTCCAATAACTATAGGTAATTTACGGTCACTATCTACTTCATTCAATATTAAGGCATAAGCACCATTTTGTGTTTGGCTATAGGAAATACCTTTTATTTTCAGTCGTACTAAACTCATAGGCTATTAAAAAGCAAAGAACTGTTTAAATTAGGACTTTACCAAACCGTTACACACAGTTTTTGGTACTTTAAACTAATTTAAACAGCCCTTTATAAATACAATTTAAAAAAAATATATTTATTGTTGTGCCTTAAACGTTTTTAAATTCTCTATTAGCTTTGGAACTACTTCAAAAGCGTCACCAACTATCCCGTAATCTGCAGCTTTAAAGAAAGGTGCTTCAGGATCTGTATTGATAACTACTTTTACTTTTGAAGCATTAATTCCCGCCAAATGTTGAATGGCACCTGAAATACCAACTGCAATGTATAGGTTTGAAGCTACGGGTTTTCCAGTTTGCCCAACGTGTTCACTATGTGGTCTCCAGCCTAAATCACTCACTGGTTTAGAACAGGCAGTAGCTGCGCCTAAAACATCGGCAAGCTCTTCTATCATTCCCCAGTTTTCTGGGCCTTTTAATCCGCGACCACCTGATACAACTATTTCAGCATCTGCAATAGTTACTTTGCCTGTTACCTTATCTACAGATTCAACAGAAACACCTAATTCTGGAATACTTGGTGAAAAATCTTCAGCTGTTGCCGAAACAGCGTTATCCACAACTCTGAAAGCATTTTTTGAAACACCTACTAATTTCACATCTGTATTTATAGTTGTCATGTTAAATGCCTTATTGGTAAAGGCTGTTCTTTTAACTGTAAAAGGCGCCGTGTTTGAAGGTGCTTCAACCACGTTTGAAGCATATCCTGCTTCTAAATCAACGGCTAAAAGTGGTGCCAGATATTTACTGTCTGCACTTGAGCTTATAATAACCACTTTGGCATTTTCATTTCTTACTGCTTGCGCAATAGCGCTTGCATACGCATTGGCATTAAAAGACTCTAATTGTGAATTAGTCACTTTTAAAACCTTATCAACTCCATGATTTCCAAGAACACTAGTGTCATCAGCATTAAAAGTAATTGCTGTAACAGATGTTCCCATTTTGTCGGCCACTGCTTTGGCATATGAGGCCACTTCTAATGCGGTTTTTTTAAATTTCCCGCTTTCTGATTCTGTATAAACTAAAACTGACATTTTTTTCTTTTTTGAACGTTAATTAAATTACTTTGGCTTCGTTGTGTAGTAAGTCCACAAGTTCTTGAACATTATCAGCATCAACTAACTTTACTGCACCTTTTGGAGCTGGTTTTTCAAATTTTACCGAATCAGTTTCTGCTTGAGCATCAACGGGCTCAACAACTTGTAATGGTTTTTGGCGTGCCATCATGATACCTCGCATGTTTGGAATACGCAAATCACTTTCTTCTACTAAACCTTTTTGTCCGCCAATAACTAATGGTAAAGCAGTAGAGACAGTTTCTTTACCACCATCAATTTCTCTTATTGCTTTGGCATTGTTACCGTCTACTTCAAGGCTTATACAATTATTTACAAAGTTAGCGTTTGTTAAACCAGCTAACATACCTGGAACCATACCACCATTATAATCGATTGACTCACGACCAGCAATCACTAAATCATAACCACCATCTTGAACAACTTTGGCTAGTTCCTTTGCAACTTGAAAACCATCTTTTGCAGCTGTGTTAACACGTATAGCGCTATCTGCTCCAATAGCTAAAGCTTTTCGAAGGGTAGGTTCAGTTTCAGGACCTCCAACATTTACAACGGTAACATTTGCCTGTTGTTTTTCTTTAAACCACATGGCTCTGGTTAGTCCAAATTCATCGTTAGGATTTATCACAAACTGAACACCGTTAGTGTCAAATTTAGTGTCGTTCTCTGTAAAATTAATTTTGGAAGTCGTATCAGGAACATGACTAATACATACTAATATTTTCATATCGATATTTTTTAATAAAACGTATAATTTTTTGAGGTTACGAAGTTACTTATTTTATTCTGAATTTTTACTATGCGCGCATAGTAAATTTTTAATCACAACAATTAAGTAAAGTTTTTCATTTATTCCTATTTTTGCTCATCATAATAAGTAATTACATGAAGACAATTCAATTTAGGGAAGCTGTTTGTGAAGCCATGAGTGAAGAAATGCGTGCAGATGACAGCATTTATTTAATGGGTGAGGAAGTGGCTGAATACAATGGTGCATACAAAGCTAGTAAAGGTATGTTGGATGAATTTGGACCCAAACGCGTAATTGATACGCCTATTGCCGAATTAGGTTTTGCAGGAATTGGCGTAGGATCTACAATGACAGGATGCAGACCAATCGTCGAGTTTATGACGTTTAATTTTGCCTTGGTTGGAATAGACCAAATAATTAATAACGCTGCTAAAATAAGACAGATGTCAGGTGGCCAGTTCAAATGCCCAATTGTTTTTAGAGGACCTACTGCTTCAGCAGGTCAATTGGCAGCAACACATTCGCAAGCTTTTGAAAGTTGGTTTGCTAATACGCCTGGTTTAAAAGTAATAGTACCGTCTAATCCTTATGATGCAAAAGGTTTATTAAAATCAGCTATTCGTGATGATGATCCGGTCATTTTTATGGAAAGTGAGCAAATGTATGGTGATAAAGGTGAAGTTCCTGAAGGCGAATATGTTATTCCTATTGGTGTAGCTGATATCAAACGAGAAGGAACTGATGTTACAATCGTGTCATTTGGTAAAATTATAAAGGAAGCTTATAAAGCTGCTGAAGAACTTGAAAAAGAAGGTATTTCATGTGAAATTATTGATTTAAGAACGGTAAGACCAATGGATCATGATGCTATTCTAAATTCAGTAAAAAAGACTAATAGATTGGTAATTCTTGAGGAAGCTTGGCCATTTGGTAATGTTGCTACTGAAATTACTTATCAGGTGCAATCAAAAGCTTTTGATTATTTAGATGCGCCCATTGTAAAGATAAATACGGCAGATACACCTGCTCCATATTCTCCTGTATTATTGGAAGAATGGTTGCCAAACAGTAACGATGTTATAAAGGCAGTCAAAAAGGTTATGTATAAATAAAATGGCGTTTTTTACGTTAAATAAACTTCATTGGCAACATTGTTGATGAAGTTTTTTTATAATTATGAAGTTTAATCTACTTATTACATTGCTCTTTATCGGATGCTCATCTGTTTTTGCCCAAACTAAAGTTAGTGGGCATGTTATTGATGAAGGCAATGAGCCAGTAGCATATGCCAACATTATTTTTAAAAACTCTTCAGAAGGAACTATCACCAATGAAAATGGACGATTTTATTTAGAATCTGATGAAACTTGGGATACACTTATCGTATCATTTGTAGGATATAAAACCATTGAATTCCCACTGACTAAAAGAGTTAATTACGATTTAAGTTTCGTTATTGAAGAAGAAGCTTCAGCTTTAAATGAAGTAGTCATTGTTTCAGGAAAACAATCCAAAAAAGCTGAAGAAAATCCAGCAATAGCCATATTACAGAAAATATGGGAACGAAAACGTCAGAATGGTCTTAGGCAATTTAATCAATATGCTTATGATAGATATGAAAAGGTAGAATTCGATTTGAATACTATTGATAGTTCACTTATAAAAAGTAACCTGTTCAAGGGTATGGAGTTTGTTTTTGAACAGGTAGACACTTCAAAAGTAACAGGAAAAACCTATTTACCCATTTTTATAAATGAAGAAGCAGCAAAGGTTTACGGAGACAATATTTTGGATAAAGAAAAACTAGTGCTTAAGGGAAATAAAAATTCAGGTTTTAGTAACAACCAAGCTATCATAGACTTCATTAAAGACTTGTATTCACAATATGATGTGTATGAGAATTATCTAAAATTCTTTGATAAAAGTTTTGTTAGCCCTTTGTCTAAAACAGGTATTAACACCTATAATTATGTGTTGGCAGATA
Organism: Hanstruepera ponticola; assembly: GCF_012931685.1. GTDB lineage: Bacteria > Bacteroidota > Bacteroidia > Flavobacteriales > Flavobacteriaceae > Hanstruepera > Hanstruepera ponticola. The sequence goes on along the minus strand of NZ_JABANC010000001.1, from coordinate 181,036 downwards.
GTGCTTTCATTGGCGATAAATGGTGTTATAACATCATTTATTATCCAAGGCGAAAGAATGAACTGACATTTAAAGGTGATTTTTGGGTGAATGATACTACTTATGCCATAAAGGAAATCAATTTACAAGCCTCCAAAAGTGCTAATATTAACTGGGTTAAGGAAATTTATATTGAACAGGAGTTTGATGTTGTTAATGACTCGGTTTTTTTGATAAAGCGTGATTATTTTATGTCCGATTTTACGTTTAATAAAAAGGAAAAGTCTCGAGGTGTTTATGGAAAGCGTACGACGCTTTATGACAACTATGTTTTTGATGAGGTCAAAGATGAAAAGTTTTATAAAGAAGAAGTTTTTGACTACGATAAAGACGCCTACAATCGCGAAGATGCCTTTTGGGAAGCTAATCGCATGGAAGCCTTGAGTAAGGATGAGAAAGGGGTTTATAAAATGCTAGATACCCTAAAAACAGTCAAAAAATTCAAGCGCCTCTATAATGTTGGTAGTATATTGGCTTCAGGATATATTGAATTTGATGCCTGGAATTTGGATTATGGACCCATTTTTTCAACTGTTGGATATAATGATGTTGAAGGCATTAGGTTAAGAACGGGAGGAAGGACTTACTTTGGGCCAAACGACTTATGGCGCTTACAAGGATTTATTGCATATGGTTTTAATGATGACAAGTTTAAATATGGTTTTTCGGCTAAATGGTTGTTGAATAAACGAAATCGTCTCATCATTTCGGCAGGACATAGACGTGATATAGAACAAATTGGAGCTAGTTTAACCACTTCAACCGACGTTTTAGGGCGTAGTTTAGCATCTAATGCTGTTTTTACTACAGCACCAAATGATAAACTTTCAAATATAAATTTAACAGCTTTAGCTATTGAAATAGAGCCTATTAAGAATGTGATGTTCCGTGTAGGTGGCGATTATAGAACGCTTTCATCGGCATCACCAACATTCAGTTTAGATTATATTGACCCAGAGTCGCCAACTGGAATTTCATCTGAAGTAAAACAATTTGAAAGTACGTTAGCAGTTTCTTATTTTCCTGGCAGAAAAATGTCTGGTTACGGAGTAGAACGGCGTAATGCTAATGATACCTATGCTTCAATCTTTGCACAATTAAGTGTTGGTAGGGATGATTTGTTTAAAAGTGATTTCACCTATACAAAATGGCAATTTTCATATATACAACCATGGATTTTAGGAGGATTTGGAAGATTGTATTCTACTATTGAGGTAGGTAAAACATTTGGAGAAGTGCCTTTGGGATTATTAAGTGTAGTTCCTGGTAACCAATCCTATTTCTCGATTTATAAATCCTTTTCTCAATTAAATTTTTATGAATTTGTAACTGACACTTATGCGTCTCTTCATTTAGAACACAATTTTAACGGGAGGTTATTTTCAAGAATACCATTACTGCGTAAACTAAATTGGCGTGAAATAATTGGAATAAGAGGCGTTTGGGGACAAATTTCTGATGAAAATATAGCTTTAAGTGCACCTTCTAATATTCCGTTGGTAGCTCCAACTGATGAAATATATTACGAATACAGTTTTGGTATTGGCAATATTTTCAAGGTTTTTAGAATTGACTTTAATTTTAGAGGTAATTACTTGGATAATCCTGGAGCTCGAGATTTTGGAATTACAGGAAGTTTTGGGTTTGTATTTTAATGTATTGTGAATCTATACAATCATATCAGGTGTAACAGGTAAATTGGTAAAACGTTTTCCAATTGCATTATAAATAGCATTGGTGATCGCTGGTGCTGACCCGAGGAGTCCAACTTCGCCTAAACCTTTTGCTCCAGCTGGATTTCTATTGTAATCAGGTTTATTAATAAAAGATACCTCAATTATTGGAACATCTGCATTAACAGTAACATGATAACCTGCGAAGTCACTACCTATTAAACGTCCAGAAGCTAAATCTACTTCTTGCTTTTCTCGCATGGCCATACCTACACCACCAACCGCAGCACCAATAATTTGATTAGCAGCTGCCTGTGGGTTAATAATTTTTCCACCATCAACCACAATAACCATGCGATCCATTTTAACTTTACCAGTTACAACATTTACTTTTACTTTATAAAAATGAGCAGCAGAGGAACAGAACGCATATTTTTCTTCTTCACCGCCTGCGTTTGAATACTCCTCTACATATATTTCATTAAGATTGTATTTTTGAAAAATGTCCTGATATGAAACAGATTTTTTTTGATCATTTATAAAAGCAACACCTGAATCAGATAAAATTACAGCATCGAGCTTCGTAACTTCAGATTTACCCCAAGCATAATCTGCTAATTTTCGTTTTAATGCAGTAGATGCAGCATCCACAGCACCACTTAAGGAAGATAAGCCCCAACTACCACCTTGTGTAACAGACTTTGGGTGAATAGAATTGCCTAGTTCAATAGAAATTTTTTCTCTAGGAATTCCAAGAAATTCATGAGTCATATTTACTATTGCTTGACCCGTTCCTGTACCAATATCAGTCATAGCCGTTCTAACAATTATATTCCCATCTCGTTTCATTTCAATAGACGCTCCAGCATTTCTTCGACTAGCGTTCCAAAGTCCTACGCCAACACCGTAGCCCGTGTACCAATCTCCATCTTTAAGTTGTTTGGGCTGATTAGGTCGGTCATCCCAGCCTATTTCTTTAGCGCCACGCTCTAAACATTCATTTAAATAATGAGTTGACCATGGTTTTCCAGAGTCCATGGAATAAGGTGCTATATTGTTAAGTCTAATATCAACAGGATCTGCATTCATTTTATAACAAAGTTCATCAATGGCAGATTCTACAGCAAATGTTCCCGAGGAGTCTCCTGGGCCACGCATCCAAGTTGGAATGGGTAAATTAAGAGGACTGTAGCCTGTAAATCGTTTTACATTTTCAAACGCATATACTTTACTTGTAATACCACTTAAATCTCTTGAATATACATTGTATTTTGATTGATTGTGTGCTGCGTGGTGTAACACACCTAAAAGTTTTTCGTCTTTATTGGCACCAATTTTTACTTTTTGCCAAGAGGTAGGTCTATAGCCAACCATGGTAAACATTTGTGGTCTTGTTAAACCAACTTTTACTGGACGCTCAATAAGTTTAGCACCTAAACTAGCAGCAACCGTATTAAACCAAGTCATTAATCCAGAACCGAATCCGCCACCAACAAACTCGCTGTTAACAGTTATATTCTCCTCTGGTAAATCAAAAAATCTTCCTAGATTCCATTGTACGCCATTAACACCTTGACTTTTATCATATAATGAAAGTTTATTTTCTGCTGTCCAATGTGCAATGGTAGCATGCATTTCCATAGGATTGTGAACTTCCATGGCGATAGTATATTCATTTTCTGAAATATAATCCGCATTTTGCCAAGCTTCTAAATTCCCTCTTTCAGCTTTAAATGGTTTTAATTCTAAATCCTTTAGAGATTCATGGAAATTCACATTAAAATCTTCAGTTTTATAATCAATTTTTAGGAGTGTAGCAGCATAGGAGGCATCTTCTAAAGTATCAGCTAATACCAATGCTACAGGTTGGTCGCTGTAATTAATTTTGGTTGTGTGAAAATATTTATGAAAAGCAGGAATTTTTTTGGACTTTTCTGGGTTGTCAAACGTTGATACTTCCGGCTTGTTCCAATAGGATAAAACGTCTATAACACCAGGAACTTGTTTAGCTTCTTCAATGTTTATATTTGTTATAAAGCCACTAGGAATGGTGCTTCCCACTATAACACCATGCGCTAAATTTGGTAATGCGTATTCTGCTGAATATTTTGCTTTGCCTGTTACTTTAGCGATACCTTCAATACGTCCCTTATTTTTTAATATTTCAAACATAATTAGCCGTTGGATGTATTGGTTAAACATTGCATCAAAGCCGTTTCAACAGCACCTTTTAAAAGAGTAACTTTAAATGTGTTGTTTGGTAATGGTTTTGTTTTTGATACAATTAGCTCTGCAGCTTTAATAAAATTGTCACGTGAAGCCTTTTTGTTTTTTAGAAATTTTTCAGCTTCAAACCAACGCCAAGGTTTATGAGCTACACCACCTGAAGCCAGACGCACCTTTTTAATTTTATCATCTTTTATTTCAAGGGCAGCTGCAACCGAAACCAATGCAAAAGCATAAGAATCACGTTCTCTAATTTTCACATACGATACAGTGTTGCCAAAATTGTTGTTGGGAATAAAAACACCTGTTATTATGGCGTTGTCAGAAAGATTATTATCCTTTTCAGGATTGTTTTCTGGTAGCCTGTGAAAATCTTTAAAAGGTATTTTTTCAGTTGTGCTATCTGTTTTTGTGATAAACACTTCTGCATCAAGTGCCGCTAATGCCACACAAAAATCTGATGGGTGCACAGCTACACAGTTTTGAGATGTGCCTACAATTCCCGCCATGCGTTGATGACCATTTAAAGCGCCACAACCACTGTTGGATTTTCGTTTATTGCAAGGTATATTTGTATCATAGAAATAAGGGCATCTTGTCCTTTGCAAGAGATTACCTGACGTAGTAGCCATATTGCGTATTTGTGGTGAAGCACCAGCTAAAATAGCTTTAGAGACTAACGGAAAGTTCTTATTTACAATAGTATTTTCGGTAACTTTTGTATTGGTTGTCATGGCTCCTAAAAAGATACCATCATTTTTTTGTTCTATAGTGTTGGATAGTGCTGAATTTAAATCAATAATAGTATTAGGTTCATGAATGTGTTTTTTCATTAAGTCCAATAGATTGGTGCCTCCTGCTATGTACTTACTGGTTGTGCTGATATGTTTAAATACATCATCAGAATTTATAGCCCTATGAAATTCAAATGGTTTCATTTGGCAACACTTTTTATGGCATTGGTTATACCGTTATAAGCACCACATCTACAAATGTTACCGCTCATGTACTCTTTAATTTCTTCAATAGATTTAGTGTGGCCTTCATTAACACAAGCCACGGCTGACATAATCTGTCCAGGGGTACAATAGCCACATTGGTAGCCATCATGCTCTAAAAAGGCTTCTTGCATAGGATGAAGGTTATCACCATTGGCTAAACCTTCAATCGTTGTTATTTCCTTTCCTTGCATCATGGCTGCTAATGATAAGCAACTTAATGCACGTTGCCCATTAATGTGAACCGTACAAGCACCACATTGACCATGATCACAGCCTTTTTTGGTTCCGGTTAAATTTAGATTTTCTCGTAACAAATCCAAGAGTGTTGTTCTACTATCCGCGTTCAAATTATAATCTTTACCATTAATTTTTAGGTAAATAGGAAGTACAACTTTTTTAGTAAAGTAAGTTTCCTTAATGTCATTATAAAATGCTTTAATAGAATGCGGAACAAGTGCAAGAGCCGTAAAAGCAGATGAGGTTTTAATAAAAAAACGTCTGCTGAAAGTATTTTCGTTTTTAGAGTGACTCATTAAAAAATGACATGAATTTTTTAAAGTTACGAAAAATCTTTAGACTAATCTTTAAATCAATTTGAGAACTAATTAATCTGATTTCTTGCTCTTAAACTCATCAAATTGAGATGTTTCCTCAACTTTTGGGAAACTATTATTTTCCATATTGGTGTCAGCAAATTCAAAGTTTGGATCTAAATTCACTTTTTCAACTTCCTTGTCCTTTAGAAATGTTTTAGAAACCTGATATTCGTTTCTTCTCCAAATATCGGCTGGTAGTACATCTGTTTCTTTTGAACCATCCTTATAAACCCATTCAATCTTTACAGGCATGACTAATCCACCTACATTCTTGATAGTTACTTCGTAAATATTTTTTCCTGAAACTTGTTTACGTAATTCATCTTCATCTAAACGAGATAGAAATCCGCCATAAGCTTGGTCTGGTGTTTCTGATAGTTTAATCATATCTGGTCCACTGGAAAAATCTTTTGCTTTTTGTTCTGTGCCTTCACCTGTTGCAGCAATTTTCACTTTTTTCTGTTGGTCTTCAATATTCATATCTTCTTCATAAACCTTATACCATTTCACATCAGTTAACTCCATATCAACATTATCCGTTGTAAAAAACCATCCTCTGAAAAACCAGTCTAAATCTGTAGCAGTAGCATCTTCTAATGTTCTAAATAAATCACCTGGATTAGGGTGCTTATATTTCCATCGATTGGCGTATTCTTTAAAAGCCTGATCGAACAGTTCTTTACCAATAATAGAGTTACGAAGCATTTGTAATCCTACGGTTGGTTTTTGATAAAAATTAGCACCAAATTGAGTAAGTAGCTCACTATCTGAAGTTGTCATAATTGGGCGTAAAATATTCTTATCACCTTGCATAAACGGAACAATATCTTTTGGTTCGGTACTATGAAATTCTGGATAGCGTTCGGCAACAGTTCGTTGGTGTAAAAAGGTGTTCAGTCCTTCGTCCATCCACATCCACTTACGCTCATCAGAACTAACTATCATGGGAAACCAGTTGTGACCAACTTCGTGAATAATGGTGCCTATCATACCTTGTTTAGCACGATCGCTAATGTTCCCATTTTTATCAGGGCGTCCACCATTGAAGCTAATCATTGGGAATTCCATACCAATGTTCGAGGTGTTAACCGAAATAGCTACAGGATATGGATATTCAAAAGTAGCTTCGGAATACACTTCTAATGCAGCTTTTACCGCTTTTGTTGACTCATCTTTCCAAACAGGCAAGCCTTCTTTTGGGTAAAATGACATAGCCATAACCTTATTAGTCTCTAACTGAACTGCTTGAGCATCCCAAATGAATTTACGAGACGAAGCAAAAGCAAAATCACGAACATTTTTAGCCGTGTATTTCCAAGTTTTTAGTTTAGAAGCTTTTGATTTTTCATTGGCTTTAGCTTCATCTACAGTAACAATCATCACGGGTTTGTCAAATGTTTTTTCCGCTTGTTCCAAACGCTGTCTTTGTGTTTTGGTTAAAACCGATTCACTATTTTGAAGTCGTCCTGTTGAAGCTACAATATGATCTTCAGGAACAGAAATTTCAACATCATAATCACCAAATTCTAAAGCAAATTCACCTAATCTCTGAAATTGTTGATTTTGCCATCCTTCAGTGTCATTGTAAACGGCCATTCTCGGGAACCAGTGTGCAATTAAGTACACTGTGTTGTTATCTTCTGGGAAATATTCATAGCCTTCACGAGACAGTAAGAACATACTTCTATCAGTAATTGGGTAGGACCATGCTAAAGAAAGACTCATAGATTCACCAGATTTTAAGGGTGCGTTTAGCATGACCTTCATCATGGTATTATTTACCAAGGCTTGCATGTCTTTACCTGAACTGTCTTTTATGTATTTTATAGTATAACCAGCAGGAAAATCAATAGCACGCGTTAAGCTTTGCATTTGTCTGGTAGTCATATTATCACGAACACCACCAAAAGCATCACCAAAATCAGGATTGCCCTTTTTATTGACATTCTGTTCTAACTGAATCCATAAATAACTCAAGTCATCGGGTGAATTGTTGTGGTATGTAATAGTTTCTTCACCTGTAAGTGTATTGTTTTTTTCGTCAAGCGTCGCTTTTATTTTGTAATCGGCACGTTGTTGCCAATAGGCTTTTCCTGGTGCACCACTAGCTGTGCGATAACTGTTTGGAGGTGCTATCATATTATCAATGGGCTCAAACTTACCTTGCCAAGGTTGGGTTTGCGATTGTATGGTAGAAAAACTAAAACTAAAAACGAGTAAGAAAATGAAATACCTCATGCTGTGTGGTTTGTTTGTTTTTTTTGATTGGAACAACAAGATATAAAAAATAGGCATGAGGATTTTTATTTTAACAGTTTATGAGGTTAATGACGAGATAACAATAATTAAGATAGGTGAGTTAATTTCCCTTAAACTATATTTGATATCTTTTTCAACTGGATTAAGTCTTTTTTTAACTCTATAGGATATATTATACAAATAATTATAAATCCAAACCCAATAAATCCAACAGATAAAAGAAGGTCAACTAATGGTAATGAGTTTATGTCGTTAGTAAAAAGTATCAATAAAAAATAAAACAAACTTATAGCAAACCAAATAATAAAAAGGGCAAAAGTCAATTTGTTCATTTTGAATTCTAGAAGAATTTTAGTGCCTGAATCACTTTTTTTTAATTCTCCAATTATTTCAGGGATAAATGCGTTGCCATGTTTAACGGCTCTTTTTATTTTGAATTTTCCCCATGAAAACTCACCTTCGAAATACTTATAAACGGGAGTTGAACTAGCAAAATCGTTAACGCTTCTTTTCTTCTGAACATTTTTTTTAAGAATTTTCATTATTTCAGATGGTGAGAAAGTAGAAGACAATTCAACTTTTTTGGAAGGTACTTTCATTATTTGTATATCTAAACTACGTGAGTTAAATCATGTTTGTTTTTTCAACTAATTTAACCAAAAAAACAGTAAACTTTATTTTATCTGCTTACAAAACCAATATAAACCACCTTTGTTAGTTGTGTTTTTATTTTGGTATGTTCTATAAACCTTGCTTATTGATGTTTCTTCTAGAATGCTTATTATTGAATCCATTTGAGATGCAGGAATGTTCTTATCTGCAATTAAGTTGAATTTTAAAAATCTTTTTGCTTCATCACGAGAATTTTTTCTAAATCTTCCGACCTCTTCAATAATTTTATCCAAATTAGGGTTTGAATCTGTTTTAACTATTAAATTATTATCCTTATAACCTGCATAAACATTAAAATTGTGATCTGAAATGCTTATGGGATTTAAATTGATATCACTTTCAGGTAGTTCAATATTTAAACCAATTATTTTTTTAAATAAATCGTAATTATTTTTGGCTCTTATTAAGGTAATGTCTTCTAAATTAACTTTTCCTAGTAGTCTCAAAAATAAGGTATCATTATTTGGATTCAAATAGTAGTCATATTGCGGCCCATTTTCCTTTAAATAGGCAGAGTTAATCCTTTGGTTTTTTGAAAACCATTTAAGTGTCGTTTTTCCGATTCGTTCATTTATAACCAAAGAGTCTTTGTGAAATTGAAATACAGAAATTATTTGATTTCCAGAAACATAATACCAATTTCCTAAAAGCTTCTTGTCTATTTTTGAAGAGGAGCAATTCAATAACGCAAAAGCAATAAAAAAATACAGGGAAAAGTTTTTCATCTAGGTTGAAAAAAATGAATTATTCGAATTTAATCAAAAAAACACAAACTTCAATTTAATTATTGCCCAAACGCAAACACTTCCGTACCTTTGCAGTCCTAAAAAATTAACAATGACAAATAAGGGTAAAACTACGTTTGATGTACTGATTGAAATACCAAAAGGTAGTCGTAATAAATATGAATACGATTTTGAATTAAATAAAATACGATTTGATCGTATGTTGTTTTCATCTATGATGTATCCAGGTGATTATGGATTTATTCCAGAAACTTTAGCATTAGATGGCGATCCTTTAGATGTTTTGGTAATGGGTACAGAACCTACGTTTCCTATGTGCGTTATGGAGGTAAAGCCTATTGGTGTTTTTCATATGGCAGATGAAAAAGGACCAGATGAAAAATTGGTTTGTGTACCAGTTAGTGACCCTATTTGGAACAGTTATAATGACATTGAAGATTTAAATCCGCATAGAAAAAAAGAAATTACCCATTTTTTTCAAGTCTATAAAGATTTAGAAAAAAAGAAAGTAGATGTAGGTGGTTGGGGAAATGCCCAAGAAGCCTATGATATATTCAACAAATGTGTAGAACGCTATGAAATTAGCGAACACAAAGCCAAAGGTAATTTCACTATATAGTTTAAGGTAAAATAATAAATTTAAAACCCTACTAAATGTATTGTTTAGTAGGGTTTTTCTATTAAAATCGATTTCACTACTTTTGCCCAGCTAATTATTAAAAATATAAACTAAATAATATGGAATCAATGATGATTTACATGCCAATAGCTTTGGCACTTTTAGGATTAATTTACATGCTTGTAAAGAAATCTTGGGTAATGAAACAAGATGCTGGAGATGGAAAGATGAAAGAAATTTCAGATCATATCTACGAAGGAGCCCTAGCATTTTTAAATGCAGAATATAAATTATTAACAGTTTTTGTTGTAATTGTTGCAGCATTATTAGCTGTTGTGTCTTTTATTGTACCAACAACGCATTGGCTAATTGTAATAGCTTTTGTTTTTGGAGCTATATTTTCTGCTTTTGCTGGAAACATCGGGATGAAAATTGCCACAAAAACGAATGTTAGAACTACGCAAGCTGCACGTACCAGCTTACCAAAAGCATTAAATATATCTTTTGGAGGTGGAACTGTAATGGGACTTGGTGTTGCAGGTTTAGCCGTTTTAGGTTTAACAGTTTTCTTTATTATTTTTTTCCATGTATTTATGGATGGGGCTTGGACTAATACAATGGATATGACAATTGTATTAGAAACTTTAGCTGGCTTTTCTTTAGGAGCAGAATCTATTGCATTATTTGCAAGAGTAGGTGGAGGAATCTACACAAAAGCAGCTGATGTTGGAGCTGATTTAGTTGGAAAAGTAGAGGCTGGAATTCCAGAAGATGATCCTCGTAATCCTGCTACTATTGCAGATAACGTGGGAGATAATGTTGGTGATGTTGCAGGTATGGGAGCTGATTTATTTGGATCTTATGTTGCAACAGTATTAGCAGCAATGGTTCTTGGTAACTATGTAATTAAAGATATGGGTGGTAACATTGGTGAAGCCTTTGGAGGTATTGGACCAATCTTATTACCAATGGCAATTGCAGGTGCAGGAATCATTATCTCTATAATAGGTACGATGCTAGTTAAAATTAAATCTAACGATGCAAAAGAAGCTCAAGTAATGGGTGCTTTAAACATTGGTAACTGGACATCTATTGCTTTAGTTGCATTATCTTGTTTCGGATTATGTATGTATATGCTTCCTGAAACTATGAAGATGAATTTCTTTGGAGAAGGTTTGCAAGAGATTTCTTCAATGCGTGTATTTTATGCCACTTTAGTTGGTTTATTTGTTGGAGCAGTTATTTCTTCAGTTACTGAATACTACACGGGATTAGGTAAAAAGCCAATATTAAATATTGTACAACAATCATCTACTGGAGCTGGAACTAACATTATTGCTGGTTTAGCAACAGGTATGATTTCTACATTCCCTTCAGTATTATTATTTGCTGGAGCTATTTGGGCATCTTATGCATTTGCTGGATTTTATGGTGTAGCATTAGCAGCTTCTGCAATGATGGCTACAACTGCAATGCAGTTAGCTATTGATGCTTTTGGACCAATTTCTGATAATGCAGGTGGTATTGCCGAAATGAGCGAACAAGAACCAATCGTAAGAGAACGTACAGATATTTTAGATTCAGTTGGTAATACAACTGCTGCAACTGGTAAAGGATTTGCTATTGCTTCTGCAGCATTAACATCCTTAGCATTATTTGCTGCTTATGTAACGTTTACTGGTATAGATGGTATTAACATTTTTAAAGCACCAGTATTAGCCATGTTATTTGTTGGTGGTATGGTACCAGTAGTATTTTCTGCTTTAGCAATGAATGCTGTAGGTAAAGCTGCGATGGAAATGGTAGAAGAAGTACGTCGTCAGTTTAGAGATATTCCAGGAATTATGGAAGGAACTGGTAAGCCAGAATATGATAAATGTGTGGCGATTTCTACACAAGCATCTTTGAAAGAAATGATGTTACCAGGTTTATTAACTATTGGATTCCCATTAGTAATTGCCTTTGTGCCCATGTTATTTGGAATGAGTCATGTTGCTATTGCGGAAATGTTAGGTGGTTATATGGCTGGTGTTACAGTTTCTGGTGTGTTATGGGCAATTTTCCAAAACAATGCAGGAGGTGCATGGGATAATGCTAAAAAGTCTTTTGAAGCTGGTGTTGAAATTAATGGTGAAATGACATATAAAGGATCAGACGCTCATAAGGCGGCTGTAACTGGTGACACTGTTGGAGATCCGTTCAAAGATACATCTGGTCCATCAATGAATATATTAATTAAATTAACTTGCTTAATTGGTTTAGTAATTGCACCTATTTTAGGAGGGCATGCTATTGAGGAAGGGGTCGCCTTAAATGATGAGGTTGTTAAAGAAGAAGTTGTAAAAAAAGTGTTTGTAGATATGCAAATTGTGGGTGATGACATTGTGAAAGCTATAGTGCAAACAACTACTTTTGAAAATGACAAACCTATTATTGATGAGCGCATTATAACTGGTACTCGTAATGAAGTACAGGAAAAGATTGAAGAATTAAAAGCTTCTTCAACTCAATTTAAAGAAAAAATAACGGACATGACCATTGAGGAAGAAGTTATTAAAGAATAGATATTGCGATAATATTTGAATTGAAAAACCACGCTAATTAGCGTGGTTTTTTATTTATTACACATTAATTTTGAGAAAATGATTAAAAAAGATCCATTTCAAATAATTACTTTTCAGAGTTATGGCACGCAAAACCATTTTTATCTGCGCGGTAGAGCACTCGAAGACGAATCAATAAACCTTGAAGCAAAGGGGTGGTTTAATTTGTTTATCAATTCTTTTAAGCGTTTTGAAAGTGACGAAGTTAAGCATGTGGCTATCAACTTAAGGCTGCCAAATGATAAGGTGATTTCTACGACTACTGATGAGCATGGTTATTTTAGAGTAGAAGAAAATTTAACCAATTTACAGTTATTGTGTAATAGCGAAGGTTGGCTTCCAATAGTGGCTTCTTACAAAGATGTCAACATACAACGAGTTATTCAGAATGAAAATCGTTTTCCTGCTGAAATGTTAATTCCTTCTGAAACATCAGAATTTGGAGTAATCAGTGATATTGATGATACCATTTTACACACAGGTGTGGTTTCTAAACTAAAATGGCGTGTTCTTTACAACACTATTTTTAAAGGAGCATTTAGGCGAGAGCCTCTTAAAGGAGCTGCTGAATTTTATCATTTACTTCACAGAGGGAAATCAGGCAAAAATGCCAATCCAATTTTTTATGTAAGTCATAGCCCCTGGAACATGTACAGATATTTGGAGTACTTTTTAAAGAAGCATAATTTTCCAAAAGGGCCTATTTTATTGAGAAGTATGTCGACCGTTTTCAAAAGAAATACGACTGATGAAAAACCACAAAAGCAATTGGAAATAATGCATATCCTTAAAACCTATCCGGATTTAAATTTCATCCTAATTGGCGATAGTGGCGAACATGATGCTGATATTTATATGGAGATTGCCCAATCATATCCAAACCGAGTAAAAGCTATTTATTTGAGAAGCGTTAAGCATGAAGAAAAAATGCTTCGTATTAGAGGGCTGTTTGAATCTTACAAAACAACTCCTGTATTGTTGGTAGATTCTAGCGAACAAGCTGTTGCGCATGCAAGAGAACACGGTTTTATAAGATAATGATTAAAATAAGCCGTGTATTTCAGCTTCAATCTTGTTAATAATTGTCCCTAAATCTTCTGGGTTAGAGACAAAGTCCATGTTGTCCACATCAATAATCAATAATTTTCCTTTATCGTAACCGTGAATCCAAGCTTCATAGCGCTCATTTAATCTGCTTAAATAATCAATGCTAATAGAGTTTTCATAATCGCGTCCGCGTTTATGAATTTGATTTACCAAATTTGGAATAGAGCTTCTTAAATATATCAGTAAATCAGGTCCTTGCACAAAGGATTCCATTAAATCAAAAAGTGAGCGGTAATTTTCAAAATCACGATTAGTCATTAAACCCATCGCATGAAGGTTTGGTGCAAAAATATGAGCATCCTCATAAATGGTTCTATCCTGAATAATATCTTTGCCACTTTCACGTATTTGAGCAACCTGACGAAAACGGCTATTTAAAAAATACACCTGTAAATTAAAACTCCAGCGTTCCATTTGATTGTAAAAATCATCTAAATAGGGATTGTCAACTACATCTTCTAATTGAGGTTCCCATTTATAATGTTTAGCTAATAATTTTGTGAGCGTAGTTTTTCCTGCGCCTATATTTCCGGCTACTGCAACGTGCATATATCAATTAATTTTTTAGTTGGAATTCATGTAGAATTTTGGAATCGTAAATATACAAGGTTTCGGTGGTTACTAAAAACTGTTTTATTAACAATTCCGGTAAATTTAGTGGTAGGATTTTTTGTGTTTTGTCATCTAAATAAAGCAGCTCATTTTCTCTTTGTAAAAGAATATTATCATTTGTTTCAGCTAATTTCTGGTAGCCTTCATTTTTTATTTTATAAAGCAGACTGCTAAAGTAATTGTACTTATAGACAAAGTTTTCAGTTAGTAACCAACAGTAGTTATAATTACTTTTTAAATCCAATACTTCAGAAGTGACAGGGAGTGTCGTGGCGCGCACTTGTTTAAGCTTGTAATCGTAAAGTTCTAATTGTTGAATATCTCTATTGAAAATCCAAATGGTATTATCATTACCAATAGAGACATGACTAACATTTCTGTAAGTTTGTGTTGTGTTAAAATCAATTTTAAATACTTCAGCCAATCTATTGTCTAAAATGATAACGGTGTTAAAGTCCTGATAGAATAAAACAATTTTTAAAGGATTGTAAGTATTCACCGTTGTGATGTTACCCAATTGTACATTGCTATAATTAATGGTGGCTTCTGGAGTTTTCTTGTAAAGAATATTATTTGTTACATAATACTCGGTGCCAAAATTGTCAATACCAATAATTTTTGAAACATCTAGTTTTCGTTGCTGTTTTATAACTGGAATAATACTGTCTTGCGAATAGACCGTAAAAGAAAAAAAAACAAGAATATAGTTAAGCCATTTCATTAGACTTGAAAAGTACAAAAATCAATCCAAAAATCAGCAGATTAATTTGTATCCAAAACCACGAACGTTTAGAATTTGAATGGATTCATCTTGGTGAAGTTTTTTTCGAAGTTTGGATATAAACACATCCATACTTCTCGCACTAAAAAAATCATCATTTCCCCAAAGTTTGTTTAAGATTAATGAGCGGTCCAAGACTTGATTTTTGTTTTTTATTAAATGAAAAAGCAAATGCGCTTCTCTATGGGTTAGTTGCATTGGTTCTTCAGAATTAAATTGAAGAAGCTGCTTGGGAAAATTGAATGTAAATTGCCCCAATGATATGATTTCAGTAGTGTTTTGAATTTCTTTTCTTTTTAGAAGATTATTTATTCGCACAATTAATTCCTCCATACTAAAAGGTTTTTTTAGATAATCATTACCACCAATTGTAAAACCTTCAACAACATCTTGAGTTTGTGATTTTGCAGTTAAAAAAATAATAGGAATAGTGTCATCAATGGCTCTGATTTCTTTAGCAAGTGTGAAACCATCTTTTCTCGGCATCATGACATCTAAAACCAATAATTCTGGTTGATGTTCCTGATATACCTGAAAAGCTCTCTCGCCATTTTCAGATAGTAAAACATGAAAATGCCGTGTTTCTAGACTTTCCTTGATTATCAGTCCCAGAGCAGGTTCATCTTCGGCCAATAAAATAGTTGTTTTTTTATGCATTAGGCAAAGTCATTTTAAATAGTGTTTTATTCAATTCAATAGCAACAGTTATAACGCCATTATGCTTTTCAATTATTTTCTTGGTATAATATAATCCAATTCCAAAACCTTTAATGTCATGCGTATTCCCTTTAGGAACACGATAAAATTTATCAAATATTTGATCTTTTAAATGTTTGTCTAATCCATTACCATCGTCAGAAATGATAATTGAAAAAGAGATTGCTGTTTGAATGAGTTCTACAGAAATATTTCTTCCGCCATACTTTACGGCATTATCAATAACGTTGCTTATTGCATTTTCAAAATGAAAAACATCCACTTTAGCATGAATAGTCTGTTCCGGTTTTATTAAGGTGATGGTCTTGTCATCTGATTGCATTTGATATTTAGTAACAAGATTTTCTAAAAGCTCTGTTATATTACAACTTTCTTTATTCAAGTCTAGGTTCTCACTATCTAATGTAGCTGTTTCCAACAGCTTCTCTACCATAATAGTCAGTTTATCTAATTGATTGGATGACATATCGAGATAGCTTTTGGTCTTTGCTTGGTCTTTAAGTGTGTTAAAGTTTTTAATGCTTTCAATGGCCACACTTATGGTTGCTATAGGTGTTTTAAATTCATGAGTGATATTGCTAATAAGGTCATTTTTTACTTCAGCTAATTGTTTTTGATGCTTGATTATTTTTAATAAATAAAACAAACACCCTATCACTGCCAAAATTAATAACAGCGATATAAAAATCCCCAGCATAATTCGTTTTAAAATAAGGATAGTCGTATTTGCAAAATGTATTTCTAACTCGCTGGACTTTGGTAGATAAGCTGATTTTGAAGCTGTTCTTAAATTTGGGTTTTTTAGGGATTTGAATTTTTTTGATTCAAGATTATTGAATGGAGATTTAAACAATAATCCGTAATCAATATTAAGATTTTTTCTTAAAAGTTCTAATTGTACTAGTGAATCTAATCGGTCAATTTTTAAGCTATCATTTGTCATTGAATAAATGACTTTGGAAGTCAATAGTTTAAAAGAGTCCGTGGTCAAGGAATCTATTGATAAATGGTCATTGACTCCCATTTCAAGTTTAATAGGTTGCCATTTTTTTAAAGTTTTCTTTTGAATGGATTTAGAATCATTTAAAATTGAAACATCGTCAAATATTTCGATTTTTATAGAATCGTTTTTTGATGAAAAATCAAATTTTTCAATGATACTGTCTATTTTTTGATTGTGATCATGAATACTTGTTGAATCGTCTAAACTAAAAGCAAAAGCAAGGGTGTTGTGTTCTGCCATTTTCGCATAGTAATTGTCAACAGCGTTGTCAAGACTCACTTGGACATCGTTAATAAGCTGCTGTTTACTATTCAAGTAGTTTTTATAATTCCAATACACTTGAATAGCAATAGTACATAAAATCACCACTACTATTGTATTGAGAATCCATTTATAGCGAACGTCATTCATGTTTCAAATGTATATGTTAAAATTTATTATAACTAATCGGTTAACACACGTTAACACTGGTTAACTTAAAAAAGGATTTGCGTGAAGCATATTTGTAAAGTAAAAATCATTAAACATCAAATTATGAAACGAATAGTTATTTTACTTGCTTTTACATTTGTGACAACTATTATCATGGCACAAGAATTTCAAGGCAAAGCTATCTACAAAACATCTAGAAAGATAGATATTCAGTTAGATAGTACACAAGTTAATTCAGAACAACATCAACTAATGATGGATATGTTGAAAAAGCAATTTCAAAAAACTTATATATTAAGTTTTAATAGAGAAGCTTCAACGTATAAAGAAGATGAAGAATTAGAGGCACCACAACCAGCGGGTGTTGAATTAATGGTCATTAATACTGGAGGTGCAGATTTGCTCTATAAAAATTTAAAAGAAAATCGTTACACCAATCAAAATGAGTCATTTAGTAAGTTATTCTTAATTAAAGACAAACTTGAGGAGCATGACTGGGAGCTGACTAATGAAAAGAAATTTATTGGAGAATATGAATGTTTAAAAGCAACCAAAATACGTGAAGTTGAAGTTGTTCAAAGCGGAATTAGTATTAATGGTGATAGAGATCTGGATGCTGAAGTTGGTGAAGAACCAGAAATGAAAAAAGTGACTGTAACAGCCTGGTATACACCTCAAATTCCTATAAGCAATGGGCCTGCAAATTATCATGGCTTACCTGGTTTGATTTTAGAAGTTAATGATGGAACCACGACCATGATATGTAGTAAAATTATTTTTAATCCAGAGAAGCAACTAGATATTGAGGAGCCTAAAAAAGGTAAAGAGATTAATCAAGAAGAATATGATGCTATTATGGACAAAAAAGTAAAGGAAATGCATGAGCGCATGAAGTCGAATTGGAATGAGGATAGGCGAGGTGAAAATGTAGAAATCAGAATAGGCGGTTAATTTTTTGTGATAATTTTAACAGTTATGCATTAAACATTTTATGGGTTTATAAGTCTTATGGTAATTATTAGGTATCTTTAAGTAATAATTAAGACTACTATCAATGAGACTATTTCCAAAAAAAATGATTGCCATTTACCTTTTAATGGTAATTCCATTTATTTCAATTGCACAACAAGACTTTCAAGGTAAAGCCTATTATCAAACCAAAACAACTATGGATTTGGATAATTGGGGAAGAGGTCAAATGAGTGAACAACAAAAAAAGCAAATCATGGAACGTATGAAGAGCTTTTTGGAAAAGCAATACATTCTGACCTTCACACAATCAGAATCTATTTATAAAGAAGATGAAAAACTAGAGGCTCCAGGCGCTGGTGGCGGCCGCGGATTTGGAATGATGAGTAGTTTTACAGGTGGCGCGCAGTATAAAAATGTAAAAGAGCAGGAACTTTTACAAGAACAGGATTTTTTTGGAAAGCAATTTTTAATAAAAGATTCTTTACCAGATTTACAATGGGAAATGGGCACTGAAACCAAACAGATTGGTCAATACACCTGTTTTAAAGCAACTGCTGTAAAAAAAGTGGACGAGTTTGATTGGAGTAGTATGAGAAGAAGGAACAGAGATAAGGATGATGCGGAAAAGAAAAAGGATTCTACGGAATCGGCTGATGCAGAAAATAAAAACCCTATGGATGAGATTGAAGTTCCTAAAGAAATTATTGTTACAGCTTGGTACACACCACAAATACCAGTAAACAATGGTCCAGGAGAATATTCAGGGTTGCCTGGATTAATTTTGGAAATTAATGCTGATAGAACAACCATGCTGTGTACAAAAATTGTACTGAACCCAGAAGAAAAGGATGAGATAAAAAAGCCATCAAAAGGTAAAGAAGTCACAAGAAAAGAATACAACGAAATTGTAAAAAATAAAATGGAAGAAATGCGGGAAATGTATGGAGGTCGAAGAGGTGGAGGTCGCGGCAGATAATATTTGCAAATAGCAATTTATTCATAAAAAAGGTTATTTGTCTAACAAAAAACCTATATTTGTTAGACAACACAAATTAATACTTATTATGAAAACCAACCTTTTTTTTCCAATCCCAAAGCAAATATGTCTCATTTTGCTAATAATGACAACTGTAAAGGTTGCTGCACAAGAATTTCAAGGACAAGCTGAATACTTTGCTAAATCAGGATTAGAGCTTGGCACTTGGGGAGCAACAATGAGTGAAGCACAAAAAAAACAAATCCAAGATCGTTTAAAAAATAGATTAGAAAAAACGTACATTTTAAAGTTTAATGTTGAAGAATCTCTGTTTGTTGAAGAAGAGAAACTTGATGCCATTTCTGGAGCTACAGATTCTTGGGGCAAGAATTTTGCACCTGGTGATAAATATAAAAATGTAAAAAATAACACGCTTCTACAAGAACAGGAATTTTACGGAAAAAAGTTTCTTGTAAGTGATAAGTTATTAAAATTTGAATGGAATATGACTAGTGAGTCAAAAAAAATTGGAGAGTATATGTGTATGAAAGCTGTAGCCTTGGTGCCATCAGATTCTTTAACATGGTTTGATTTTTCTTGGGGGAAATTGCGCAGTAATGAAGAATCTAAAGATACTACAGAAATTAAAATGACTCAAGTTGAAGCTTGGTACACGCCTCAAATACCTGTTAGTCATGGTCCTTCTGAATATTGGGGACTACCTGGATTGATTTTAGAGGTAAGTGCCGATAATACTACTATGTTATGTTCCAAAATTGTACTCAATCCAAAAGACAAAACAAAGATTACTCCGCCAGAAAAAGGAAAACAAGTAACAAAATCAGAATATCAAGAAATCATAAAAACCAAAATGGCCGAAATGCGAAATATGTATAGCGGTCGAAGGGGTCGTTAGCCCATAATAATGTATAAAATCAATCAAAACAACTAAATGAAAAATACCTTAACCCTTGCAGCACTAATTGTAACCTGTTTAACTTTTTCCCAAGTTAAAATTGAAGGTGTTGTAAAAGACAGTATTGGTAATCCTCTGGAATTAGCCAATGTTATTGCCATCAATCAAACAACCAATAAATTAGATTCTTATGGTATAACCAATGATCAAGGGCGTTATAAATTGTCTCTTGAAAAGAACACTAATTATAACATACAGGTAAGTTATATTGGCATGAAAACGACTGATGAAGCCATTTCTACTAAAGAAGCAGACATCACAAAAGATTTTACGTTAGCCAATGACAACAGTTTAGATGAGGTAGAATTGATTTATGAAATGCCTGTAACCATTAAGGGAGATACTTTAGTCTATAATGCAGATTCATTTAATACAGGTACAGAAAGAAAATTGGAAGATGTTCTTAAAAACCTACCAGGAGTAGAGATTAATGATGATGGTCAAATAGAAGTAGAAGGGAAGGTTGTCTCAAAGGTTATGGTTGAAGGAAAAGATTTCTTTGATGGCGATTCCAAATTGGCAACCAAAAATATTCCTGCAAATGCTGTAGATAAGGTTCAGGTACTTAAGAACTATGCTGAAGTAGGCCAATTAAGTGGTGTGCAAAATAATCAGGATAATATAGCTTTAAACATAAAGTTGAAAGAAGGAAAAGAGAGTTTCTGGTTTGGAACAGTAACAGCTGGAGGAGGATTTTCAGATGATAATGGCTTGTATTTAGCACAACCAAAATTGTTTTATTACAGTCCTAAATACAGTGTGAATGTTATTGGAGATATTAATAATATTGGGGAATTAGCTTTTTCGCGAAGAGATTATTTTAATTTTTCAGGTGGATTTAGACAACCCAGCCAAAGTAGTGGAACCAATATTAACCTAGGTGATAATGGTTTAGGTTTCTTGGCTTTACAAAATAATAATGCTAAACAAATTAATGCACGTTTTGGTGCAGCGAATTTTAGCTATTCACCAACTGACAAACTGGATATTGGTGGGTTTGGTATTTATACAGGGAATAAAATTTTACTTCAAGAAAATAATGATAGAGTTTATACAGATGCCAATAGAGGTATTCCAGATGAACGTACCGAAAGCCAAACAACACAACGTAGTGATTTAGGCATGCTAAAATTGAATGCCACTTACAAGCCAAATGCCAATAATCAATTAGATTATGAGATTCTAGGGCGTATGTCTCAAGAGACTCAAGAGCAAAATGTATTTTCTACGGTTGTTGGCGATATCAGTGAGTACGAAGAAACCAATCCGTTTAGCATCAATCAAAGTTTAAACTATTACTATACACTAAATGAGACTAATATCTTTGCTTTTGAAGCCACGCATGTTATAAAAGACGAAGATCCGTTTTACAATGCTATTCTAGCGAATGACCCATTTAACAATGGTGATGATCCTAATGATCCGTATGACGATACAGCAGAAGAGTTGGGTATGGACAGAGGGCAGTTTGCTTATGATTTATCACAGAATAAGCGTGTAAAATCCAATCAGTTGGATGCTAAATTAGATTATTGGAATGTACTGAATGCCAAAAGTAATATCAACTTTACTTTAGGAACCATTTACAGTAACCAAAAGTTCAATTCAGAAATTTTTCAGACATTAGATGATGGTTCTATTTTTAATAATAATCCAGCAGACTATAATCCGCTTAATGATACCAATTATACATTTACCGATTTATACTTAGGTGTTCATTACCGATTGAAAGCAGGTATTTTTACGTTTACACCTGGTCTATCTGCTCATGCTTATTCTATGAAAAATGACCAATTTGGCTTCAATTATACTGATAATTTCTTTAGGGTTTTACCGGATTTTAACGCGAGAATTCAGCTTAAAAAGAGTGAGCAAATAGTTTTTGATTACCGTATGCAAACCCAGTTTACAGATGTCAACCAATTGGCTGAAGGATTGGTATTAAATAGCTATGATTCGTTTTTTACTGGTAATCAGGAATTAGAAAGTTCATTGGCGCACAATTTAAGTTTAAACTATTTCAGTTTTAATATGTTTAATTACACCAATGTGTTTGCCAGGGTAAATTATACCAAAAACATTGATAATATCCGTACCGTATCGCGTTTCCAAGAAGGTAGTGTAATTAGAGTGTCCGATCCGTTTAATTCTAATTTTTCTGACGAAACATTTACAGCCTTTGGCCGCTTTCAGCGTAGTTTTGGTAAGTTCAGGGCTTCCGTGAATGCAAACTTTAACTACAGTAAGTTTAATCAATTTATTGCCACTAGTCAAAATCCAAATGAGTTAATAAGATCGGTGAATGAGAACTATAATCAAACGTATCGTGCAGAACTACGTACCAATTTTAAAGAAGCCCCAAATTTTGAAGTGGGTTACCGCTATGGCATTCAGGATATAGACCAAGGATCTAGCCGAACTAAAGCTTATACCAGTGCACCAACTATTGAGTTTGATGCACTCATTTGGAAATCATTTACACTGCGCTCAGAATATGCCTATACCAACGTAAGTCGTGAAGTTGGTGGATCTAACAGTTTTGATTTTTGGGATGCTTCGTTAGCTTACCGAAAAGATGCCGATGCTAAATGGGAATTTGAACTAAAGGCAACCAACTTGTTAAACACCCAATCACAAACGCAGGTAAATGCTGGTGGTTTGAGCGTCAGTACCAATGAATATTTTATACAACCACGGTTTTTAACCTTTAGGGTGATATATAATTTATAAGACTAAAAAGCCTCATATTTACGAGGCTTTTTTATTAGTAATCTCTGATAGCATGAATCTCTCCACTTACGGTATGATTTATTCCGGCGCCATCAATATAGTAACCTGAAAACGTTCCATCAGTAAATTCTCCAATGTTATAGGCAACGTTAGTTATGTTAATTTCAAAATAGTATTCAGTTGATCCTCCCATGCTGTCTCCATTGTTATCAAAATGAATAAAAAAAGTAGAACCATCATTAGTAGTATGCACGCCTTCAAGACTATCTAGTGTTGAGCCAATTGTCAATTCTGCTCCATTTCCTAAATTCAATAAATGATAAATATTATGACCTTCAAGTCCAGATCTAATATACCTGTCATGTCTAATCTCTGGATGATTATCAACTTGATAAATTATATATTCTTCAGGTTGAAAACAGGAATAAGTATCTGGGATAACAGTTTCTGGAGTTGTGTAATTGTAGCTGTTTAATTCAGTCGATTCTAATTCATCATTACTATAACCTAATATGTTAAAATTTGAATAGTAAGTACATCTTGTAATGTTGTATTCAAATGTTCCATTTGTGACCTCCCTTAAAAAATAAACATCATTATTATTACCATGTTTCAATAAAACATAGCCATCGGTTACTGGATTTCCATTACAGGAATAAAAATTACCACTAACAGTTTCTTTAATTATTTCAGAATCTGAAGGGACAACAATTGTAATTTCAGAATCTAAATTGAAAGACCCAATGCTCTCGTTATGTGTATAATAATTATCGCAGTAATTGAAACTGTGAATATTGACGGTCAATGTTTCGTTTATTGGAATCATTTGGCAAGCTTGTCCTTCCATATTTGTAAGCTCATTCTTGAGGTCGTAATTGTTGGATGATACACTCACTGTGTAATTCTCAAGAGGTTCACCATCTTGGTCAATAACATTTATACATAGACTTGCGGTTTCTAAAGGGACACTGCAACTCCAAATGGCTGATTTATTAAGTGTAGTAATATATTTGCCATCAACCAATGAGGCCTGACCTTCTTCTTTCCAATAACCAGCAGTTTCATCAAAATACCATAATGGAATCAATGATGGAGCATCTTCTAGATTATTTTGATTAACAGTAATTTCAAATTCGGCATCAAAACCTTCAGCTATATTTAAACGTTCACCATTTTCTCCTTGTAACTCAATTCTAAAAACTTCAAAAAGCTTGAGTAATCGTTCTTCGTTATCTTGGTTTGAAGCATAATGTGTACCAAAATTTAAGTTTTCAAAATCATAATTCATTCTTGTCATATAAACTTTTACATTACCCGTGTA
This sequence comes from Hanstruepera ponticola, assembly GCF_012931685.1. Classification (GTDB taxonomy): domain Bacteria; phylum Bacteroidota; class Bacteroidia; order Flavobacteriales; family Flavobacteriaceae; genus Hanstruepera; species Hanstruepera ponticola. Next base: position 156,975 of record NZ_JABANC010000001.1, on the reverse strand, counting down.
TTCTGAACCATTTTCATTAATATACTCTCCAAGTAATGTGATTTTAGTACCATGGTTAGTGTTTTCAAAAGTTTCTTGAACGCCGCTAGTGGTAACACCGATTAGTAATATTGATTGACATCTGATGTCAACATTATTAATGCCAATAGTAGGAATTACTGTTCTTGAACTATGAAAAAAACCTTCTTTTTCAGCAGTGATATATGCAAACCGTTCATATACATTGGCATTTTCAATAATATAAATTCCGTTTTCATCAGTAAATGTAAACTGGTCTCCAATTTTAACAAGAACGTCTTTTAAAGGCTGGTTTAATGAATATGATACTCTACCCATAAAAGTTCTGGTTATTTGATTCCCATAATTTTCTATAAATGGGTCACGATTATTGTTTTGATTGGAATTTAATTCTGAAGGACTGTCATCTCGTTGACAAGAATAAATTACAATAAATAAAAGGGAAAGAGATATAGTTTTAAGAAATTTCATAAAGCTGATTGGTTATAGCGTTTTATTAATAGATGCAGAAACTGTAAAAAGGTTGCGTGAATTCTGACATAAATTTCAAAAAAAAGCCTCGTAAATTCGTTACGAGGCTTTTAGTTCAGTTGTTAAAACGTTTATAAATCAAAGGCTTGTTTGACTTTATCGACATAGTCCAGCTTTTCCCAAGTGAATAATTCCACATCTAACGTGACATCCTCGCCATTAGGTTGAGAAAATGTTTTAGATACGGTTTCGGGTTTGCGTCCCATATGGCCATAAGCAGCTGTTTCGCTATACATAGGCTGGCGTAGTTTTAAGCGGTCTTCAATAGCAGATGGTCTCATATCAAATATTTCAGATACCTTTTGTGCAATTTCGCCATCAGTCATATTAAAAGGGCAGGTACCATATGTGTCAATAAAAATTCCCATAGGCTCTACCACACCAATAGCATAACTAACTTGCACCAATACTTCATCACAAACACCAGCTGCAACCAAGTTTTTAGCAATGTGTCTCGTGGCGTAAGCGGCACTTCTATCTACCTTACTTGGGTCTTTTCCAGAAAAAGCACCACCTCCATGAGCACCTTTGCCACCATAAGTATCTACAATAATTTTACGACCAGTTAAGCCTGTGTCACCATGAGGTCCTCCAATTACAAATTTTCCTGTTGGGTTAATATGATATTTAATATCGCTGTTGAATAAAACTTGTAAATGCTCTGGTAGTTTTGCAACTACGCGAGGAATTAAAATTTCTACAATATCTTTTCTGATTTTTGCAAGCATGGCTTCATCATTATCAAAGTCATCATGTTGCGTTGAAACGACAATAGCATCAATACGTTGCGGGATATTATCATCACTATATTCAATAGTAACCTGACTTTTTGAGTCCGGACGTAAATAGGTGATATCTTTATTTTCGCGTCGTAGTTCGGCCAATTCAATTAATATTCTATGAGCCAAATCTAAAGCCAACGGCATGTAGTTGTCCGTTTCACGTGTGGCATAACCAAACATCATGCCTTGGTCGCCTGCACCTTGTTCCTCTTTACTGGCTCTATCTACACCACGATTAATGTCTTCCGATTGCTCATGAATAGCAGAAAACACGCCACAAGAATTACCATCAAACATATACTCGCTTCTGGTATAACCAATTTTATTAATCGTATCTCTAGCAATTTTTTGAACGTCTAAATAGGTGTCAGACTTGACTTCTCCAGCCAATACCACTTGACCAGTTGTTACAAGTGTTTCGCAGGCTACTTTTGAATCTTTATCAAATGCTAAAAAATGATCAATTAAGGCATCACTTATTTGGTCTGCTACCTTGTCTGGGTGTCCTTCAGAAACACTTTCTGAAGTAAATAAATATGGCATAAATCCTAAATTTTTAATTTGGTTGAAATTAAGGAAAAAATATGAAATTGCAGACTGCTAGAGTAGTAATTGAAACTGCTTTAGCATTTTTTATTGAGGTTGCAATCAGACAAATTTTTCCTCTGTAATATTTGTTTGGCAAATGTAAAAAAATAAAATAGAACACAAATTGTTTTCAAATTTTTTAGTAATTAATTTGGATTTTATCTTTTTGTGTTGCAATATTTGTTTTCAAGAAGTTCAAAATTTTACTGATTTGTTATCACGAAAGGCAGAGGGAATAGACCCGTTGAAGCCTTAGCAACCCTTTATTTTTAAAGAAGGTGCTAAATTCTACCCAAGTAATTTGGGAAAGATGACTCGAGAATGATTTACTCTCTCTTTTCATGATGGCATTTTAAATACTATAAAATGTCTGATATTTTCAAAACATTACAAAATAGAATACTAGTTCTTGATGGCGCCATGGGAACTATGTTACAACGCTATAATTTTTCAGAAGAGGATTATCGTGGTGAGCGTTTCAAAAATTACCCGTCACCATTAAAAGGTAACAACGATTTACTCTCAATCACGCAACCGCATGCTATAGCCGAAGTACACCGTAAGTATTTTGAGGCTGGAGCTGATATAGTTGAGACCAACACCTTTTCAGGGACAACTATTGGAATGGCTGATTATAATATGGAGGATTTGGTGTATGAGCTTAATTTTGAATCGGCAAAAATAGCCAAACAAGTAGCTAATGAATTCACAAAAGCCAATCCTGAAAAACCGCGTTTTGTAGCTGGAAGTATTGGGCCAACAAACCGTACAGCAAGTTTGTCGCCAGATGTTAACAGACCCGAATATCGCGCTGTAACGTTTGAAGAACTTCGAATAGCTTACAAACAACAAACCGAAGCCTTGTTGGATGGAGGCGCTGATATTCTATTGGTTGAAACTATTTTCGACACCTTAAATGCCAAAGCAGCTTTATTCGCCATAGATGAGGTGCAAGAAGAGCGAAATATTCAAGCGCCAATTATGGTATCAGGAACCATTACAGATGCATCAGGACGAACACTATCTGGGCAAACGGTTGAAGCATTTTTGACCTCAATTTCCCACATACCATTATTAAGCGTTGGTTTCAATTGTGCTTTAGGAGCTGATTTATTGCAACCCTATTTACAGCGCTTGTCACATGAAACAGAATTTTTCACATCAGCACATCCTAATGCTGGATTGCCCAATGCATTTGGTGAATATGACCAAAGTCCAAAGCAAATGCAACAACTTATCGAAAATTATTTAAAAGATGGTTTGGTAAACATTATTGGTGGTTGCTGCGGCACTACACCAGAACACATCAAAGCCATTGCAGAAGTGGCAGCTAAATATAAACCAAGAAAGACTGTCATTCCTGCGTAGGCAGGAATCTAAATCTATAATATGTGTATGGATAAAAAAACTAGATACTTAAAACTATCAGGGCTTGAGCCTTTAATTGTTACGCCAGAAAGTAATTTTATTAATGTTGGTGAACGTACCAATGTTACGGGTTCGCGTAAGTTCTTACGGTTGATAAAAGAAGAGAAATTTGAAGAAGCATTAGATGTTGCACGCGATCAAGTAGAAGGTGGTGCGCAAATTATTGATGTGAACATGGACGAAGGCATGCTTGATGGAAAACAAGCCATGGTTACTTTCTTAAACCTTATTGCATCAGAACCTGATATTGCACGATTACCAATTATGATAGATAGCTCTAAATGGGAAATCATTGAAGCTGGTTTGCAAGTTGTACAAGGGAAATCGGTAGTGAACTCTATTAGCCTTAAAGAAGGCGAAGCCGAATTTATTCGTCAGGCAAAATTGGTAAAACGTTATGGAGCAGCAGTCATTGTGATGGCGTTTGATGAAGATGGGCAAGCCGATACATATGAGCGAAGAATTGAAATTTGTGAACGTTCTTATAAAATATTGGTAGATGTTGTTGGTTTCCCGCCAGAAGACATCATTTTTGATCCCAATATTTTCCCAGTGGCAACAGGAATGGATGAGCATCGTTTAAATGCGCTCGATTTTTTCAACGCGACCAAATGGATTCGTGAAAATTTACCTTATGCCAATGTTTCGGGTGGTGTCAGTAATGTCTCTTTTTCGTTTCGTGGAAACAATGTTGTTCGTGAGGCCATAAACTCGGCATTTTTATATCATGCTATTCAGCATGGTATGACTATAGGGATTGTAAACCCAACCATGTTAGAGGTCTATGATGAAATTCCGAAGGATTTATTAGAACATGTTGAAGACGTGCTTTTCGATAGACGTGATGATGCTACCGAACGACTTTTGGACTTTGCTGAAACCGTTAAAGGTGATAAAAAAGAAGATGCAGCCAAAGTTTTAGAATGGCGAAATGAATCGCTTCAAGAACGTATTACTCACAGTTTGGTAAAAGGCATCGATACGTTTATTATTGAAGATGTAGAGCAGGCCAGACAGGAAAGCGAAAAACCTATTGAGGTTATAGAAGGTCATTTAATGATTGGGATGAATGTGGTTGGCGATTTGTTTGGAAGCGGAAAAATGTTCTTACCTCAAGTTGTGAAATCAGCACGTGTGATGAAAAAAGCAGTAGCTTATTTACAGCCTTTTATTGAGGCTGAAAAAGACGGAAAACAAGAATTTGCTGGTCGCGTGTTATTGGCAACAGTAAAAGGTGATGTTCACGATATTGGTAAAAATATAGTAAGCGTTGTTTTGGGTTGTAATAACTATGAAATTATCGATTTAGGTGTGATGGTTCCGCCTGAAAAAATCATTGAAACAGCTATCAAGGAAAATGTAGATATCATTGGTTTGAGTGGACTAATAACACCTTCGCTTGATGAAATGGTTTACGTGTCTAAAGAAATGGAAAAGAAAAACATCGCAGTACCATTACTTATAGGTGGTGCAACAACATCTAGAGCGCATTCGGCGGTGAAAATCGCTCCTAATTATTCAAATACTGTTGTGCATGTAAATGATGCTTCAAGAGCGGTAACCATCGTTGGTAATTTATTGCAGAGGGATAATAAAGTTTATAAAGCGCAAATTAGAAATGAATATGATAAGTTTCGTGAGCAGTTTTTAAAACGCGGTAAACAAAAAGACTATTGTACTATTGAAGATGCCCGCAAACGCAAGTTTAAAATTGATTGGGACACAGTAGAAATTGTAAAGCCAAACCATTTAGGAATTCAGGTTATTGATACATTTGATATCAAAAAACTAGAACCATATATCGACTGGAGTCCATTTTTTAGAAGTTGGGATTTGCACGGAAAATATCCTGATATTTTAACCGAAGACATAGTAGGAGAACAAGCATCGGAATTATTTAAAGATGCCAAAGCATTGCTTCAACGCATTTTTGATGAAAAACTACTTTCAGCTAAAGCCGTTTTTGGGCTATTTCCAGCAAACACCATTCATGATGATGATATTGAGGTGGCAATTGAAGATTGTCATGCTGAACTTGATTCAGTATCTAACCAAACACCAACAACCAAATACAAGTTTCTAACCTTACGCCAACAATTAGACAAGCGTGAAGGTTTGCCTAACTATGCATTAGCCGATTTTATTGCTCCAAAAGACACAGGTAAACAGGATTATATAGGTTGTTTTTGCGTGAGTACAGGTTTTGGAACTTCAGAGTTGGCTGCCGAGTTTGAAAAAAACCATGATGATTATAACGCCATAATGATAAAAGCTTTAGCAGACCGATTGGCAGAAGCTTTTGCAGAGTATTTGCACAAAGAAGTCAGAACCAATTATTGGGGTTATGCTTCCGAAGAAAATTTAAGCAATGAAGAGTTGATTGCTGAGAGTTATAAAGGAATTCGTCCGGCACCTGGCTATCCAGCATGTCCTGATCATTTAGAAAAGAAGACCATTTGGAAATTATTAAATGTCAAACAGAATATTGGTGTAGAACTCACCGATAATTTAGCCATGTGGCCTGCCGCAAGTGTTAGCGGTTATTATTTTGGCAATAAAGAAGCCAGATATTTTGGTTTAGGAAAAATAACTCAAGACCAATTAAAAGATTACGCAAAACGAAGAGGAATTAGTAATGAAGAAGCGAGAAAATGGTTAAGGCCAAATTTGGTAGAATAACTGTCATTCCTGCGCAGGCAGGAATCTATTAAAAGACAATATTAAATTAACAAAAGATACCTGCTTTCGCAGGCATTAATATGAAAGTAACAGAACATATCAAACAAGCCAACGGAAACACCCAGTTTTCATTTGAAATTTTACCTCCATTAAAAGGGCAACATGTACAATCAATTTTTGATAATATAGATCCATTAATGGAATTTAAACCGCCATTTATTGATGTTACCTATCATAGAGAAGAATATGTTTACAAAGAACTTGAAAATGGTTTATTAAAAAAGCAAGTCGTAAAAAAGCGTCCTGGAACGGTTGGTATTTGTGCAGCTATTCAAAATAAATATGGTGTTGATGCCATTCCCCATATTTTATGTGGCGGCTTCACTAAAGAGGATACTGAAAATTTCTTAATTGATTTAGATTTTTTAGGCATTCAAAATGTGATGGCTTTACGAGGTGATGCTGTTAAAACGGAAACCTATTTCAAACCAGAAAAAGAGGGACACGCCTATGCCAGCGATTTGGTAAATCAAATTCAGGAATTAAACCAAGGGAACTATTTAGACGAAGATCTTTTAAATTCTTCTAAAACCGATTTTTGCGTAGGTGTTGCAGCCTATCCAGAAAAGCATGCAGAAGCGCCTAGTTTAGATAGCGATATTCATTTTTTGAAAAAGAAAATAAAAAAAGGTGCTGAATACATTGTTACCCAAATGTTTTTCGATAACGATAAATATTTCAAGTTTGTTGAAAAATGCAGAAAAGAAGGTATTACAGTGCCAATCATTCCTGGGTTAAAACCAATTGCCACTAAAAAACAACTAAACTTAATTCCGCATCGCTTTCATGTGGATTTACCTGAAACGTTGATTTTAGAGATAATAAAATGTCAAGACAATAGCCAAGTCGCTCAAGTTGGAATTGAGTGGTGTATTCAGCAATCCAAAGAACTTCAAAAAGCTGGCATACCTGTGTTACATTATTATTCCATGGGAAAAAGTGATAATATAAAAACCATTGCGCAAGAGGTGTTTTAATAAAAGAAGTTAGGCATTGCAGAAATAGGTTCAGAAAGTGTATTTTTGCAAAAAAAGTCGGGGTAATGAAAACATCTAAACTAGCTGAAGGATTAAAAGGTTCAGAAATCATAAAAATTGCAGGAGAAGTTAATGCACTTAAAGCCCAAGGTGAGACTATCTATAACCAAACCATTGGTGATTTTGATGCCAATATATTTCCGATACCTGATGAGCTTAAGCAAGAAATTGTAAACGCTTATCACGATAATCAAACAAATTATCCTGTGGCTAATGGCATGGAATCCTTACGCTTTAGTGTTTCAGATTATCTCTCCAAAAATCTTAAGTTGGATTATTCTAAAGATGAAATTTTAATATCTGGAGGAGCACGACCATTAATTTACGCTGTTTATCAAACTATTTTAGATCTTGATGATACTGTTTTATATCCTGTACCTTCTTGGAACAATGATGCCTATACATATTTGTCCAGAAACAAGGCTGTGATTATTGAGACCAAGCCAGAAAACAAATTTATGCCAACTGTTGAAGATATCAAACCACATATTCAGTTGGTTAATTTAATAGCACTTTGTTCGCCATTAAACCCAACAGGAACGACATTTGATAAAGAAGCATTAACAGAAATATCACAACTAGTTGTTGAAGAAAATAAGCGAAGAGCATCACTAAATGAGAAACCGTTATATGTACTTTATGATCAGATATACTGGCAGCTAACTTATGGTGATACCGTGCATTATAATCCTGTGGAATTAGTTCCTGAAGTTCGTGACTACACCATTTTTATTGATGGCATATCCAAAGCGTTTGCTGCAACTGGTGTTCGTGTGGGCTGGGCATTTGGACCAAGTCATGTAATAAATAAAATGAAAGCTTTGTTAAGTCATATTGGGGCTTGGTCTCCAAAAGCAGAACAGTTGGCTACGGCATCTTATTTAAAACAAGAAAAACCTGTTTCATCATATTTAACACACATTAAATCTGAACTGCATGAACGTTTAGTGACTTTTTATGAAGGATTTAATAAACTTCAGAAAAAAGGATTTTCAGTTAAGGCAATAGAACCTCAAGCCGCATTGTACTTGACAGTTCAATTTGATTTAATTGGAAAGTCAACTAAAGATGGTTTGAAGTTGAATACCATTCAAGAGGTGACAAGTTATTTATTGAATGAAGCCAAATTAGCTATTGTGCCATTCTATGCCTTTGGAACATCAACAGATTCCAATTGGTTTAGGTTGTCGGTTGGAACAGTCAGAAAAGAAGACATCAATACCATTTTTGAATTATTAGAAACAGCCTTATTGAAACTTAACAAATAACTGTTTAATAATTTATATACATTTGCGCCACAACCTATTTCATGAGGCATTATTTAGCATTTCTTTTTTGTTGTTTGATTTCATTAGCTTTTTCGCAAGAAAAGCAGTCAAACACCTACATTGACCTTAATTACTTTAAAGGCAATATTGCGCTTCATAATAATGACATTTTACATTTAATAAAAGGGCACCCAGAAGGCTTTATTTTAAGTTGGAATAAAAAAACCTTTGGTAATCAAGATTGGGAACAGCGATATGGCTATCCCGATTATGGCGTGTCGTTTGCTTATCAGAATTTAAAAAATGAGGTTCTTGGTAATAATTATTCGTTGTACGCACATTATAATTTCTATTTTTTTAAACGAAACTTGATGTTTCGTATTGGACAGGGTTTGGCATATACTACAAATCCTTATGATAAAATTGATAACCATAAAAATATTGCCTTTGGTTCTACTTTGTTAAGTAGTACCTATTTGATGTTGAATTATAAAAAGGAACGCATTTTTGATAAGTTTGGTTTGCAGGCAGGATTGAGCTTAATTCACTATAGTAATGCCAATGTTAAGGCGCCAAACACCAGTGTGAATTCCATAACTTTTAATGTTGGTGTGACCTATAATTTAGACGAAGAAGATGCTGAATACATTAAAACCATTACCAAAGAAAAGTTTACCGAACGTATCAAATATAATGTGGTATTTAGAAGTGGCGTGAACGAAAGTGATGTTGTTGGTAGTGGGCAATTTCCATTTTATATTCTTTCGGCATATGCCGATAAACGCTTGAGTCATAAAAGTGCAGTACAATTTGGTGTTGATGCTTTTTTCTCTAAATTTTTAGATGAATTGATTTATTACCAATCAGTAGCATTTCCTGAAGAAAATGTATCTGGAGATGAAGATTACAAAAGAGTAGGATTGTTTGTAGGTCATGAATTATTTATTAATAAAATGTCTGTTTTAACTCAATTGGGTTATTATGTGTATTATCCGTTTGATTTTGAAGGTAGAACGTATTTCCGTGTGGGATTAAAACGTTATTTTGGAGATAAGTGGTTTGGTGCTTTGACATTAAAGTCTCATGGCGCTAAAGCAGAAGCCGTTGAATTTGGTGTAGGTATTAGATTATAAATTTTGTCATTTCTGCGAAGGCAGGAATCTATTATGAAGAAAATTTTGTACATATTAATCATGATTAGTGTTGCGTCCTGTAGCAAAGAAAGCGCTAATGATTGTTTTCAAAATGCAGGTACCATTATTCAACAAGTAATACCCGTTACTGATTTTGAAAAAATTCTTGTTAATCGTGATGTAGAATTAATTATTAAAGAAGCTCCAGAATATCAAGTTATAATTCAAACAGGAGAGTACTTATTGAATGATGTAGAAGCAAAAGTAGTAGGTGATGAATTACAATTAATAGATAACAATACGTGTAATTATGTTCGTGATTATGGCATTACCAAAGTGTTTGTGTCTGCTCCCAATATTAGAACCATTAGAACATCTTCACAATACACCGTAAAGTCTGATGGTGTATTAAATTATGATACATTAAATTTGTTATCCGAAGATTTTAATGCAGCCGGATCGTTTACTATTGGTGATTTTAATTTAGAAGTCAATACTAACAATTTACGTGTTGTATCTAATAATATTTCTTCATTCTATATTTCCGGTGAAACCAATAATCTAACAGTTCAATTTTATTCTGGTGCTGGACGATTTGAAGGTGCTAACTTAATGGCACAAACGGTCGATGTTTACCATAGGGGAAGTAATGATATGATAGTTAATCCGCAACAATCTTTGAGTGGTGAACTGGTTGGCACTGGTGATTTGATTTCGGTTAATAGACCACCAACGGTTGAGGTTGAACAGTTGTATACTGGAGGGCTTATTTTTGACTGATTTTTTTTATATAGGTTAATGTGTCTGATTTTGAGCAAGCTCCACCGTTATAATCTAGCTTTAGTTTTAATATTTCAGAGTTATTCTTTAAAATTTTAATAGAAGAAATTCTTGCGAAATCATTTTGGTTGTAATAACTTGATTTAGTTATTTCTAAAAATTTAGAATCTAAACCTAAATTATATTTGATTTTTGACAAACTTTCTGATTTATTTGAGAAAATTAAATATTCTTTACTAATTTCTAAATTTGTTCCAATAAAACCATCTTTTTCAATACAAACTTCACCTTCTTTAAGCTCCCAATTACCAATATGAAACGTTTTATAGTGTGTATTATATTTTTCTAAAAAATAGAGCTTTATACTTTTATTGCCTGAATAAGATTCGACAGGAATAATACTGATAGAGTCTTCACTCCATTTACTTATTAAGCATAATGTAGGGACAGATGGGCCAATTTCAGCAAATCTAAACTTATTAAATAGTTTAAAATTATAGTAATCTCTGTGTCCTCCATATAATAATGTATCAGCGCTTTCTAAAAAGTTAATGTAACCAAAACAAGCTTTATAAGGCATTTTATTTTCATGGTCGTCAATATTTTGAATTTCAGAATAATGAATCCAATATTGAGAGTTATCTTTTAAATGGCCTGTCCAAAAACTATTCTTCTCAAAATTTATATCCTCTTCGGTATTGAGCTCAATTCTTTTATAAACTTTTGAATCACTAATTAATTGTAGGCTATCAAGAGTGTTTGGAAAGTAGGAGATTGATTTTGGCTTCAGTTCAATTTCAAGCGAATCTTTTAAAATGTATCTTAAGGCATTAGTCTTATTTACTTCGATGATTTCAACACTATCAACATTTAAATAATACTTCGGATATGTTCTATTAAGGTTTTGAGAAGTTTTATTAGTACGATTGCAATTGACAAAAAACAATAAAATAACAATAATTAAAATTGTGTTTTTCATGGCTATTGGTTTGTCAACTCCCTAAACATACTTTCCAAACTAGCATTTTTTTGATTCAGTTGAAGAATTTTTAACTGATTATCATGTGCAAAATCAAAAACATGAGAACGCATATCATCAGTTGTTGTAAAGGTGATTTCGTAAACAAAGTCATGCGTATTTACCACTTGCTTAACTTTTGGAAGTTTTAATAAAAAGGCATCTTCCACGCGATAATCAAATTCAACCACAACGACTTGTTCCTTATCGTCTCGTAATTCTTTAAGTGTTTTGTTGGCAACAATTTCACCTTTATTAATAATGATGACGCGGTCGCACATGGCCTCAACTTCTTGCATAATGTGGGTTGATAAAAACACGGTTTTTTCTTTACCAATAGACTTAATTAAATTCCTAATATCAACCAATTGGTTTGGATCCAATCCAGTTGTTGGTTCATCTAAAATAAGAACATCCGGATTATGCAATAGGGCATTGGCCAGCCCAACACGTTGCCTATAACCTTTAGAAAGTTGCCCAATTTTTTTATGGGCTTCAGGAGTCAATCCTGTTAATTCAATAACCTCTTCAATTCGTGTTTTGTTTACGCCATAAACTTGTGCATTAAATGCTAAATATTCTCTTACATATTGTTCTAAATACAAGGGGTTGTGCTCTGGTAGATAACCTACACTCAGTTGGACCTGTTGTTTTTGTAAAGCAATATCAAAATCATTAACCTTGGCTTCTCCTTCAGTTGGTTCAATATAAGTCGTCAATATTTTCATCATAGTTGACTTCCCAGCTCCATTAGGTCCCAAAAAGCCAACAATTTCTGGCTTATTTACCTTAAACGATATATTATTAAGCGCTTTTTGCTCGCCATAAAGCTTACTGATATTTTCTACTGATATAGACATAATTCCTATTTGCTTTTCAAAAATAGGATTTATTTTTTAGGCGAACCAATAACGAAAACGTTATCTTTTCAAAAGATTTTGAAAATGATTTTGTTTTTTCATTTTATTAATTACTTTAGCTATTCAATTATGAACGCAAATACAAATTTTACATATTATAACTGGTACTATTTCTTTTTTAGCAAAGGAAACGAGACGTTGTATGTGTAATTTTAATATAAACTATAACTATAAGTCTCGATGAAAATCGGGACTTTTTTTTTATATGATTAAATCGGTTGCTATACAAGGCGTAAAAGGCTCATTTCACCATATTGTTGCCAATAACTATTTTGGTGATCACATTAATATACGTGAGTATCTGACTTTTGATAAAACAGTCCAAAGTCTCTTGTGTGATGATGTAGATGCTGTTGTCATGGCATTAGAGAATTCAATTGCAGGTTCAATTATACCAAATTATGCATTATTAGATACTAATAATTTGCACGTTGTAGGTGAGTATTATTTGGATATTCAACATCATTTAATGGCATTACCTAATCAATTAATAGAAGATATAGAAGAGGTGCATTCGCACCCAATGGCGTTGCTGCAATGCAAAGAATTTTTTAAACAGTATCCACATATTAAAATAGTGGAAGATGCCGATACGGCTGAAGTTGCTAAACGTATTGCACGTACTAAAACCTTTAAAATAGCTGCGTTGGGTAGTCAATTAGCTTCTGAATTGTATGGTTTAAATATTATCTCTGAAAGTATTCAAACCATTAAACATAATGAAACCCGATTTGTAGTTGTAAAAAAAGAAAACCATGAAATTACGCAATCAGCAATCAATAAGGCGTCATTGAAGTTTGAATTGGAACACAAACGTGGGAGTTTAGCGGCTATGTTGAATGTAATGAGTGATTGTCAATTAAATTTAACCAAAATACAATCACTTCCTAAAATTGAAACACCGTGGAAGTATGCTTTTTTCATAGATGTCACTTTTGATAATTATAAGAACTTTGAAAAAGCCAAAACCATTATGGAAATTATGACTGAAGAATTTAAGATATTGGGAGAATATAAAAATGCAAAACCATGATTGAATTTGCAAAACGACTAGAACATGTTGAGGAATACTATTTTTCAAAAAAATTACGAGAAGTTAATTTTTTGAAAGCTAGTGGTAAGCCCATAATTAATTTAGGTATAGGTAGCCCAGATTTAATGCCACCCCAAAAAGTAATTTCAGCTTTAGTTGAGGGATTAAGTGGTGAGCAAGCTCATAAATATCAAAGCTATCAAGGTTTACCTGAATTACGTGAAGCAATAGTCGCTTTTTATCGTGATGTGTTTGATGTGTATTTAAGTCCATCGACCGAAGTATTACCATTAATGGGAAGTAAAGAAGGTATTATGCACATTTCTATGGCTTTTTTAAATGAAGGAGATGAAGTGCTTATCCCAAATCCAGGATACCCAACCTACACTTCGGTTACTAAGCTTATTGGAGCAAAACCAGTTTATTACGATTTGATAGAATATAATAATTGGTTGCCAGACATAGAGGCTTTGGAGAATCAAGATTTGTCAAAAGTTAAACTCATGTGGGTTAATTACCCGCACATGCCAACAGGAGCCAAAGCAAATGAAGCCTTTTTTATCAGATTGGTGGCTTTTGCAAAACGGCATAACATTTTAATTGTTAATGATAATCCTTACAGTTTTATTCTCAATAATGAACCGAAAAGTTTATTAGGTGTTTCAGGTGCAAAAGATGTTTGTTTAGAGTTAAATTCATTAAGCAAAACGTTTAATATGGCCGGATGGCGTGTAGGAATGGTATTGGGGAAATCAGAATTCATTAATGCCATTTTAAAAGTAAAAAGCAACATGGATTCTGGTATGTTTTATGGTGTTCAAAAAGGTGCGGTAGAAGCTCTTAAATGCACTAAATTATGGTATGTTAGTCTAAATAATGTCTATGAACAACGCCGAGAAATAGTGTGGAAAATTGCCAATGCACTTAATTGTACATATGATAAAAACAGTTCAGGGATGTTTGTTTGGGCCAAATTGCCTGCATTTGTTAAAGCTGAGGAATTTATAGATGTATTATTAAAAGACAAGAGCATTTTTGTAGCACCCGGAACTATTTTTGGGTCAAATGGTGAAGGCTATATTCGTTTTTCACTTTGTGCAACCACTGATGATTTAGAAGAAGCATTAGCCAGAATTTAATAGAAGTATGAAGAATATTTACATAATAGGCGTTGGATTAATTGGAGGCAGTATAGCGAAAGATGTCAAAAAGCTTAACCCCGATTTAATAATTTACGGCATAGATAGTAATGTAAAACATTTAGATGAAGCTATATCACTTGGAGTTATTGACGAAAAAGCAGATTTTAACGACTTGGACAAAGCCGATATTGTCATTGTGTCCATTCCAGTAGATGCCACAGTAGAATTGCTCCCAAAAGTTTTGGATAGGGTTTCAGATGACACGCTAGTAATGGAATCAGGTTCTACTAAAGTAGCTATATGTAACAGTGTAGCGCAGCATCCTAAACGTCGAAATTTTTTGGCTACGCATCCAATTGCCGGAACCGAATTTTCTGGTCCAAAAGCGGCATTGGAAGGCCTATTTAAGGGAAAGACCAACATAATATGTGAAGTGGAAAAAACGGCATTTAAATTACAAGAGCGGGCATTGTCTATTTTTAAAATTATGGGCATGCGTATTCGATATATGAATCCCGAAGCACATGATAAACATATTGCTTATGTATCCCATTTATCTCATATCAGTTCGTTTATGTTAGGGAAAACTGTAATTGAAAAAGAAAAGAATGAACGCGATATTTTCGATTTAGCTGGAAGTGGTTTTGCTTCAACAGTACGATTGGCAAAAAGCTCACCAGAAATGTGGACACCTATATTTAAACAAAACAAAGCAAATGTCATTGAAACCTTGGAAGAGTATATTCAAAATCTAACTGCTTTTAAGGATTTTATTAAAGCTGATAATTTTGAAGAGATTCGCAATGAAATGAAGAATACCAATCATATTAAGGATATTTTAAACGGAATAGAATAAAAAAAGACTATGGAAAATAAAAGAGAATTACGAACGTGGTTAGATAAATTTGGATTAGAACATCCATTGGTAATTGCAGGGCCTTGTAGTGCAGAAACCGAAGGGCAAGTTTTAAAAATTGCTCATCAATTAAAAGATAGTGATGCAACTGTACTGCGAGCTGGTATTTGGAAACCCAGAACACGACCAGGAAATTTTGAAGGTGTTGGTGCTTTAGGTCTAAAATGGTTGCAAAAAGCAAAAGAAGAAACAGGTATGCTTATCACTACCGAGGTAGCTAATGCCAACCATGTCGATTTAGCCTTGCAACATGATGTTGATATTTTGTGGATTGGCGCTAGAACGACGGTAAGTCCATTTATTGTACAGGAAATAGCTGAAGCCTTAAAAGGCACAGATAAAACCGTTTTAGTTAAAAACCCAGTTAATCCAGATTTAGCACTATGGTTAGGAGCTGTTGAACGATTTTATACGGCTAATGTGAAAAACTTAGGGGTTATCCACAGAGGGTTTTCTACCTATGAAAAAACGCGTTACAGAAATAACCCTGAATGGCAATTACCAATAGATTTACAAAATCGTTTTCCGGATTTACCACTTATATTGGATCCTTCACACATTGCTGGTCGTCGCGATATTATTTTTGATTTGTGCCAAACAGCATTAGACTTAAACTATGATGGTTTAATGGTCGAAACACATTTTGATCCTGATAATGCTTGGAGTGATGCTGCACAGCAAATCACACCAAATACCCTTATTCAGTTTATGGACGATTTAAAAATTAGAAAAGAAACAGGGGAGGCAACCGAATTCAAGAATAAAATCAATACGTTAAGAACGCAAATTGATGTCATTGATCATCAACTTATAGAAATTCTTGGTAAACGTATGAATGTAGCCGATGAGATTGGGACACTTAAAAAAGCCCATAATGTGGCAGTATTACAAACAAAACGTTGGAATGAAATTTTAGGAAAAATGATTTTACAAGGTGAAGAAAAAAACTTGAGTGAGGAATTTATTCTGCGAGTCTTTAAAGCCGTTCATCAAGAATCTATAAATCATCAGGAGAAGATTATTAATGATAATTAGAAATTTAGCATCTTTGTAGAAATGACTGGAACCGTTTATAAATCTACAGGAAGTTGGTACACCGTGAAAACTGCATTAGGTGCAACATACCAGTGTAGAATAAAGGGAAAATTTCGATTAAAAGATATTAAAAGCACTAATCCTATTGCAGTTGGCGATGTCGTAGATTTTGAACTGGAAACCAAGAATGATGAGGTAACTGGAGTAATTGAATCTATTCATGACCGTGAGAACTATATTGTTAGAAAATCAGTAAACTTATCAAAGCAAACCCATATAATAGCAGCTAATATTGATCAGTTGTTTTTATTGATAACCATAGATAACCCACCAACGTTTACCAGTTTTATTGATCGATTTCTGGTTACGGCACAAGCCTATGATGTTAAAACAATTTTATTGTTTAATAAAATTGATGCGTATTTTGGCGATACTTTAGATGAGGTTAAATACCTAGCACATGTTTATCGTAAAATAGGGTATGAATGTATAGGTATTTCTGCTAAAACGAGTAAAAATATTGATAAGGTAAAAGCATTAATGAAGGATAAAGTAAGCATGTTTGCTGGTCATTCAGGTGTTGGGAAGTCTACGCTAGTTAATGCCATTGAACCGTCATTAGATTTAAAAACCAAAGAAATATCCAATCAGCATATGCAAGGTCAGCACACAACAACTTTTGCTGAAATGTTTGATTTAAGTTTTGGTGCTAAAATTATTGATACACCAGGCATAAAAGGATTTGGTGTAGTTGATATGGATAAGGAAGAAGTGGGTGATTATTTTCCAGAATTTTTTGCTTTGAAACAAGACTGCAAGTTTAATAATTGTATTCATATTGATGAACCAAAATGTGCGGTAAAGGAAGCACTTGATAATGATGAAATCGCCTATTCAAGGTATAAGAGCTACGTGCAAATCATTGAAGGAGATGATGAGCATTACCGAACTGATAATTGGGATACCGAGTAAATATGAAAGTAGTCATTCAAAGAGTTTCAAAAGCAAGCGTTACGGTTGAAAATGAGAAAATTGCCAATATTCAAAATGGGCTTTTAATCTTCCTTGGTATTGTTGATGAAGATACTATTGATGACATTAAGTGGTTGACCAATAAAATCGTTAATATGCGTATTTTTCCTGACAATCAAGGTGTTATGAACACATCTATTTTAGATGCTGATGGTGACATTATTGTGGTCAGTCAGTTTACATTGCATGCTAGTACCAAAAAAGGGAATAGACCAAGCTATATCAAAGCAGCCAAACCAGAGGTGGCCATTCCGTTGTATAAGACATTTATTAAACAATTAGAAAATGATTTAGGTAAACAGGTTCAATCTGGTGAGTTTGGAGCTGATATGAAAGTAGAATTATTGAATGATGGGCCAGTGACTATAATAATTGACAGTAAAAATAGAGAATGATGAACATAGAAAACGCGCAAAAAATAGTTGATAAGTGGATACAAGAACATGGTGTTCGTTATTTTAATGAACTTACCAACATGGCACAACTAACTGAAGAAGTAGGTGAGGTGGCACGTATTATTGCAAGGCGTTATGGTGAA
This sequence comes from Hanstruepera ponticola, assembly GCF_012931685.1. Taxonomy (GTDB): domain Bacteria; phylum Bacteroidota; class Bacteroidia; order Flavobacteriales; family Flavobacteriaceae; genus Hanstruepera; species Hanstruepera ponticola. The sequence goes on along the minus strand of NZ_JABANC010000001.1, from coordinate 139,037 downwards.
CAGAGTGAAAAGGAAAGTGACAGGGATAAAGACCTAGGAGAAGAATTGGCGGACGTTGTTTTTGTGGTGTTATGTTTGGCTAACCAAACCGGAATTGATTTGCAAGAAGCTTTTGACAAAAAGATGGCAAAGAAAACTAAACGTGATCACGATAGGCACCACAACAATGATAAGCTAAAAAAATAATGGATATCGTACTCCATAAATCGGCTATATCGAAGCAATCAAATCAAGTTGTAATCACGGGCTCAAAAAGCGAATCCAATAGATTATTGTTGCTACAGGCGCTTTATCCAAATTTAAAAATAAAGAATCTCTCTAATTCAGATGATTCAAGAGTGATGCAAAAGGCACTCCAAAATGATTTAAAAGTTGTTGATGTGCATCATGCAGGTACAGCTATGCGTTTCCTTACAACTTATTTTGCTGTACAGCCCGATAGAAATGTTACCTTGACGGGTTCCGCTAGAATGAAAGAACGACCTATTGCCATTTTGGTGGACGCCTTAAAAAAATTGGGTGCAGATATTGATTATTTAGGACACAAAGGATTTCCACCGTTAAAAATAAATGGAAAGCTGCTTTCAAAAAATGAAGTTGTTTTGAAAGCAGATGTTAGTAGCCAATATATTTCTGCCTTATTACTGATAGCACCAAAACTTCAAAATGGATTGAAATTGACTTTAGAGGGTCATATTACTTCTAGACCTTACATAAACATGACCTTAAGTTTATTATCTGAAATGGGTGTCAATTCTACTTTTAAAGACAATATTATTCATGTGCGGCATCATGAGATAATTAAGGATAAGACCGTTGTGGTTGAAAGCGATTGGTCTTCAGTTTCTTATTTTTATAGTTTGATTGCTTTAAGTCCTATTGGTGCAGAAATTAGAATAAAATCTTTTAAAGAAAACAGTATTCAAGGTGACGCTGTTTTAAAAGCTATTTATAATGATTTTGGTGTGAACTCAAATTTAGATAATGATTCTCTGGTTTTAAAAAAAGCTAAAGAGCCCTCAAAGGAATTATATGAATATAATTTAGTGAATGCTCCTGATATCGCACAGACAATTGTGGTAACTTGCTTCGCTTTAGGAGTAGCATGCGCCTTAAAAGGTCTTCATACGCTTAAAATAAAGGAGACTGATAGATTGCTAGCGCTAAAAATAGAATTAGAGAAATTGGGAGCGCAAGTTCAGATAACAGATAATACACTCCGTTTAGAGTCGAGTAAAAAGATAAACAATCAAGTAGAAATAGATACTTATAATGACCACAGAATGGCTATGGCTTTTGCGCCACTTTGTCTTAAAACTGATATTATTATAAAGGATGCAGAGGTCGTTTCAAAATCATATCCAGATTTTTGGAATGATTTAAAAGCACTTGGTATAAAAGTATCTTAATAATAATTGGTTAAATACTTGACAACCCCTACTTTGAGATTGTATATTTGCAGCCTTTACAAAAACACACATAAATTTTAAATAAATAACAACAAATGAAATTATCACATTTTAATTTTGATCTTCCCGAAGAATTATTAGCCGAATACCCATCTGAAAATAGAGATGAAGCACGATTAATGGTTCTTAACAGAAAGGATCAAACCATAGAACATAAATACTTCAAAGATTTAATTGATTATTTTGATGAAGATGATGTGATGATTTTAAATAACACGAAAGTATTCCCAGCAAGACTTTATGGAAATAAGGAAAAAACTGGTGCAAGGATTGAGGTGTTTTTACTACGAGAGTTAAATGAAGAGCAACGTCTTTGGGATGTGTTGGTCGATCCAGCTCGTAAAATTAGAATTGGTAACAAACTGTATTTTGGAGAAGAAGAGTCGTTAGTAGCTGAAGTCATTGATAATACAACCTCTAGAGGTCGTACCTTACGTTTTTTATATGATGGTTCCTACAGGGACTTTAGAGTGAAATTAAATGAGCTTGGTCAGACACCATTACCAAAGTATATTAAAAGGGAAGTTGAGCCAGAAGATGAAGATAGATACCAAACTATTTTTGCTAAAAATGAAGGTGCTGTAGCTGCTCCAACTGCTGGATTACATTTCTCAAAACACTTATTGAAGCGTTTGGAAATAAAAGGAGTGAATTTTGCGGAAATTACGCTTCATGTAGGTTTAGGAACGTTTAATCCAGTTGAGGTTGAAGATTTGTCTAAACATAAAATGGACAGTGAGGAAATTATTATTAAAACACCTGCCGTTGATACCATTAATACGGCAATAAAAAATAAAAAGCGTGTTTGCGCAGTGGGAACAACCGCCATGCGAGCTATTGAAAGTTCAGTGTCCTCAAGTGGTACACTAAATGAATTTGATGGGTGGTCTAACAAATTTATATTTCCACCCTATGAGTTCAGTATTGCAAATTGTATGATTACTAATTTTCATACACCAAAATCAACTCTTTTAATGATGGCTTCTGCTTTTGCAGGACACGATTTTATTAAAAAGGCTTATGATGAAGCCATAAAAGAAAAATATAAGTTTTACAGTTATGGTGATGCCATGCTGATTTTATAAAACAGTTATTAAAAAGCCTTGTTTATCAAGGCTTTTTTGTTGCTAATATTATTTTATAGCTTCAATGGAAAACAAAAAAAAAGACATACGTGCATTAACAAAAGAACAACTTCGCGATTTCTTCGTCAGTGAAGGTGATAAAGCTTTTCGTGGTAATCAGGTATATGAATGGCTTTGGCAAAAGTCTGCACATTCTTTTGAGGATATGACTAACATCTCAAAAGAAACTAGATCCATGTTGGAAGCTAATTTTGTTATCAATCATATCAAGGTTGATTCCATGCAAAAGAGTAGTGATGGGACTATCAAGAATGCGGTTAAATTACATGATGGTTTAATTGTGGAGTCAGTATTAATTCCTACCAAAAAAAGAACAACAGCCTGTGTGTCTAGTCAAGTTGGTTGTAGCCTAGATTGTAAATTTTGTGCCACTGCTAGGCTCAAACGTATGCGTAATTTGAATCCTGATGAAATTGTTGATCAAGTTGTTGCCATTGATAAAGAAAGTAGGTTGTATCATAACAAGCCTTTAAGCAATATTGTATTTATGGGAATGGGTGAACCGCTTATGAATTATAATAATGTTTTAAAAGCTATTGATAAAATTACATCTCCAGAAGGTTTGGGAATGTCTCCGAAACGGATTGTTGTCTCAACTTCGGGTGTGCCTAAAATGATAAAAAAAATGGCCGATGATGAGGTGAAATTTAAATTAGCAGTATCCTTACATTCAGCTATTGATGAGGTTAGAACCTCAATTATGCCATTTAATGCTACATTCCCGCTTAAAGATTTAAGGGAAGCACTAGAATATTGGTATGCCAAAACCAAAAACAGAATTACCTATGAGTATGTGGTTTGGAAAGGGATTAATGATCAGGATAAAGATATTAAAGCCTTGGTGGAGTTTTGCAAATTTGCGCCTAGTAAGGTTAATTTAATTGAGTATAACCCAATTGACGATGGTGTTTTTCAGCAAGCTAATTCAGAAGCTATAGATCGTTATGTTTCAGTATTAGAGCGCAATAATATCACAGTTACTGTCAGGCGATCTAGAGGGAAAGATATTGATGCTGCATGCGGGCAATTAGCAAATAAAAGTTAAAAAAAGAGCTACATTATTGTAGCTCTTTTTTGATTATATAGAAGTTGTTAAAAGTTTAATTTTTTACAAATTTTACAGTTTTGATACCTTGTTCAGTTTGAATTTGGGCAAGATAAACACCTTTTCCGAAATTTGATAAATCAGTAACATCCAAGGTGGAGTTAGTCGTTTTATTTACAACGTTTTTTCCTAATATATCATAAATTTTAACTGATGTTATTGCTGATGAAGCTGTAATATTGAAACTTTCATTTTGCTTATTGTAAAAATGAGAAATTTGATTCTTATTAAAATTATCTACAGATAAGTTCTCGTCATTAGTTCTAAAATTATCCATATAAGCAAATCCTAAAAAGTTGTCATGTACAAATCTCACATTTTCAATATCTCCAACTGTTGCAGTTAAACCAGAGTAAATTGAAACATCATTAATATAAAATTCCACATTGGCTCCATCAATTTCAATTCGCATGTTAAACCAAGTTAGAGGTGTCCAATCAGCTGTTGTGTCGATTAAATCTACAGTACCAGTGCCATCGTCAACTAGCACAAAAATATCACCTTCAAAAGTAAATCTAATATAAGTTCTAAAAGCACCTTCAGTTAAATTTGTTAACCCAAATAAATAATCAGAAGTATTGGCTGAATCAAAAGTGTCAATGTAGAAATCAGCCGAAAAAGTAGCCATGGTGTTTGGAATTGGAGCTGCATAATCATAGAAACCTCCAACAACCGGATTGGCCTGTCCCGCAAAAGCAGTTTCTTGAACTATTTTTAGACTTAAAGTACCATCTGATGCCTGCTCATTTGAGATAACCTGGTTTTCAACATTGCAACCATCACCACAACCAGTGGAAGTCCAACCAACTTGATTGTGAATATCACCAAGTGCAAAACCTTCTGATGCTTCGAAAGAAATAGTTTGTTGGGAATACATGCATAAACTAAAAGATAAGCATATAAGCAGTAAAGTAATTTTTTTCATAAATGTTTAGTTTAGAGTTAAATATGTATCAAGTTACAAATTTTTTTTTGCTCATTTTAATTTTTAACATATCAATCAGGACTATTTTTATAAGAGTTATGTAATCACTAGCTTTTTTAGTAGGTTTGTTTATCCGTTTTTTAGAATCTCATTTTTGAAAATTGTAGAACAAATAAAGCAGCCTGTTGCCTATGAAATGGAACTTTTCGAGCAAAAGTTCCAATTGTCAATGTCTTCTAAAGTGGCTCTGTTAAATCGCATTACACACTACATTGTAAATAGAAAGGGTAAGCAAATGCGCCCTATGTTCGTTTTTTTAGTAGCCAAAATGGTTGCCAACGGAGAAGTAAGCGAACGAACTTATCGAGGCGCATCAGTTATTGAGCTTATTCATACAGCGACATTGGTTCACGATGATGTAGTCGACGATAGCAACAGACGTCGTGGATTTTTTTCAATCAATGCTTTGTGGAAAAATAAAATAGCTGTTTTGGTAGGTGATTATTTATTGTCCAAGGGGTTATTACTTTCTATTGATAATAATGATTTCGATTTATTGAAAATTATTTCAATAGCTGTTAGGGAAATGAGCGAAGGTGAATTACTGCAAATTGAGAAAGCTAGAAAACTAGATATTACTGAAGCCGTATACTACGAGATTATTCGTCAAAAAACAGCGACATTAATTGCAGCGTGCTGCAGTTTAGGTGCTGCTTCTGTAAAACCTGATTCTTCAGATATTGAAAAGATGAGAAAGTTTGGAGAGTTAATTGGGATGGCATTTCAAATTAAGGATGATTTGTTTGATTATGGTGAAGAAAAAATTGGTAAGCCAACAGGTATAGACATTAAAGAGCAAAAAATGACGTTACCTTTAATACATGTTCTCAATCAAGCTTCTAAAAAAGAAAAAAATTGGCTTATTAATTCCATAAAAAATCATAATAAGGATAAAACACGAGTAAAAGAAGTGATTGCTTTTGTTAAAGCGAATAATGGATTGGAATACGCCGTTAATAAGATGAAGGCTTTTCAAGCTGAAGCGCTAAATATTCTTGAAACTTACCCAGAATCTACTTACAAATCATCTTTAAAGTTGATGGTTAATTACGTGATTGAACGTAAAAAATAATTTTTTTTCATATCCAGGCAACCATTTGCATCATAATTGCGTCTTTATAAATAGAAAGTCTAATGAAAGCTATTTTGAAGGTTATTCAACTTTATAAAAATAACAACGAACTTATCAGTAAAGCTGTAAAGGGAAATCGTGATGCGCAAAATAGACTTTATGAAGTTCATGCGCCAAAAATGCTAAGTGTTTGTCGTTATTACATAAAAGATTTGCAACAAGCCGAAGAAGCTATGCTTAATGGCTTTTTTAAAGCATTTACCAATCTTAAAAAATTTGAGGACAAAGGTAGTTTTGAAGGTTGGTTACGAAAAATAATGGTTAGAGAGTCCATATCTTTTTTAAGAGTTCAAAAACGAGTTGAATTCCTCGAAGAGAACATAATTACCTCAAAAGATTTTTCTAATGATATTGAGAGTAATATGGAAGTTGCAGAAATTCAAAGTCTAATTGATGCTTTGCCTGAAGGATATAAAATGGTTTTTGTTCTGTATGCTATTGAAGGTTATAAACATTTTGAAATAGCAGAAATACTAAACATTTCAGAAGGGACTTCAAAATCACAATTGTTTAAGGCAAGACAAGTTTTGCAAAAACAAATTAATGAATTAAACAGTCAGAATTATGGCACCAATTAAGTTTGAAGAACATATAAAGGATAGGTTAGAAAAGCGAACTTTAAAGCCTAATCCCAAATCATGGGATGCACTTTCAAAGAAACTGGATGAGCATGAAAGTAAAAAATCAAATAAATTATTTTGGTATGTTGGCATTGCAGCCAGTATTATCGGTATTTTATTTGTCGCGAATAGCTTGTTGTTCAATACACCAGCCATAATTGATGAAAATATACCACAAGTAGTTGATGGCGAAAAGATTCCTTTTGATAATGAAAAGTTAGATACTAAACTGGTTGAAACTCCTGTTTTAGAAGATCATCCAGATCATTCTAATAATCATGAATCTGCTAATGAATTATCATCAGATTCGAAAAAGGTTTCACAGAACACCGCTCAAAGACAAAACCGCATTAAAGCGGATGCTAAAACCAATAATTTGGCTCAAAATCAAAACAGTCAAGATGTTTTGAATACTGCTTTTGATGACGAACAAATAGGTATTGAAAAGACAGGAAATACATTTGAATTAGTTCAAGAATCCGTTGCAAATAGCACTGAAAAAGTAGTTGTAAACCAATCAGATTTGGATTCTGAAATTGAAAAACTTCTAAATGAAGCTCAAACGACACTTACAGCAACAAGTAATACAAAAACTATAGATGCCAATACGCTTTTACAAGATGTTGAGAACGATTTGGATCAATCATTTAAAAATAAAGTTTTTGAAGCTTTAAAAACCAATTTCAAAAAAGTAAAAACAGCGGTTGCAGACCGTAATAATTAAAATCATCAATTAAAAAAAACAAACAGTTATGCAAAATTTTACCAGATTTCTAGTAGTCATCGTACTAGTATTTGCAGTACAAAAAATTACTGCGCAAGAAGATTTAAACAAAGACAAAATTGAAGAGTTAAAATCTCAAAAAGAATTTGTAGAGAGCAATGAAAAAGAGGCTCTTAAAAAAGGCGTAGAGGCAATTAATGAGCGCTTGGATAATAACGAAATTACTTTGGAAGAAGCCACTGAACTTAAAAAAGAATTGGCTGAAAAGCATGCGCTTAATATTGAAAACAGATTGGCTATTATTGATAACCGGATAGCATTGTTGGAGCGAAATGAGCAGGTGAATTATGATACGGGAGCCAATTTGGAAAGTTTTGTCCTTGAGATTGGTAAGAATGAAGACTCTGATGAATATGATATAGGCAGCATTTATATTGGTCCTAACCATAAGCGTAAACCACGTGTGTATGACAGGCGTACAACAAGTGATTTAGTATTTGCAATTGGTTTTAATAATGCTATTATTGAGGGGCAATCACTTAACGATTCACCATATAAAATTGGAGGTTCAGGTTTTGTTGAGTTAGGATGGGCATGGAAAACGCGAGTATTCAAAAATTCTAACGCCATGCGTATTAAGTATGGTTTGTCATTCCAATGGAATAAGCTTGATATAAAAGATAACTTGTATTTTACTGAAACTGATGATGTGGTTACATTGGAAGAGTATCCATTAAATCTAAAAAAATCAAAATTTAGAACGACTAACTTAGTGATTCCCATACATTTTGAATTTGGACCCTCCAAAAAAATTGAACGAGAGGACTATTTTAGATATTCAACCTATAAGAAATTCAAAATAGGTGTTGGTGGGTATGGTGGCTTTGTTCTTCAATCGTTACAAAAGCTTAAGTATGATGAAGATGGTCAAAAACAGAAAGATAAGTTTAAGGATTATAACACCAATAACTTTGTATATGGAATAAGTAGTTATATTTCTTGGGGAAATGTAGGTATTTATGCGAAATATGATTTATCAACCATATTTAAGGACCAAGCTATTGATCAAAACAACATATCATTAGGTTTACGTTTTGATATGGACTAGTGTTAATTATATTGAATTGGTTAAAAAGGCTTCAAGTATTTTTGGGGCCTTTTTTCATGGAACTATTAATTTTAAATACAAGAAGATTGTATTACTTTTACGGTTACATAATTATCGCCAATCTTGATATCAAAATCCACCATAGACCAAGTTTTTGAAACTTCCCGAGTAGAGGAAGTCATTGGTGATTTTGTACAGCTTAAAAAATCGGGTAGTAATTTCAAAGGGTTAAGTCCTTTTAGCGATGAACGTTCGCCAAGTTTTATGGTTTCGCCCGTAAAGCAAATCTGGAAAGATTTTTCAAGTGGTAAAGGTGGCAACGTGGTTGCTTTTTTAATGGAACATGAGCATTTTACCTATCCTGAAGCTATAAAATATTTAGCAAAAAAATATAATATAGAAGTAGTGGAAACTGAACAATCCAACGAGGAAAAAGAACAAGCCAATGAGCGTGAGAGCTTATATCTAGTTAGTGAATACGCGAGTAAATATTTTCAAAACATCTTGCATAAAACCGATCAGGGAAAAGCCATTGGATTAAGTTATTTTAAAGAACGAGGTTTTACAGAAGAAACTATTAAAAAATTTAATTTAGGTTACTCTCTCGATGAATGGCAAGCATTTACTGACGATGCTCTTAAAAAAGGATACCAGTTGGAATATCTTGAAAAAACAGGATTGACCATTGTAAAAGAAGAGAAACGTTTTGATCGATTTAAAGGTCGTGTGATGTTCCCTATTCAGAGTATGAGTGGGCGCGTGCTAGGATTTGGAGGACGTATCTTAACGAATGACAAAAAAGCAGCCAAATACCTTAATTCACCCGAAAGTGATATTTATCACAAAAGTAAAGTGTTATACGGTATTTACCATGCTAAACAAAGTATAGCCAAAGAGGATAATTGCTATTTGGTTGAAGGTTATACTGACGTGATTCAGCTGTATCAATCAGGTATTAAGAACGTTGTTTCCTCTTCAGGAACAGCATTAACTCCAGAACAAATTCGGCTTATAAACAGGCTTACCAAAAACATAACCGTTTTGTTTGATGGTGATGCAGCTGGCCTGCGAGCGTCATTGCGAGGTATTGATTTGATATTAGAACAAGGTATGAATGTAAAGGTTTGTACCTTTCCAGATGGTGAAGATCCTGATAGTTTTGCAAAAAACAATAGCCTAGAAGAAATTACAGTCTATTTAGATGAGCATGCTCAAGATTTTATTCAATTTAAGGCTTCATTATTGTTTGAATTTTCAAAAAATGACCCTATCAAAAAGGCTGAAACGGTAAGGGACATTGTAAACAGTATTGCCAAAATACCTGATCGAATAAAAAAGGAAATTTACATTCAGGAATGTGCACGAATAATGGACATAAGTGAAGACGTACTTTTTAGTACCCTTGCTCAAATTGATAAAAAAGAGTTTCAAGAAAGTAACAGACAATATAAACAAGATCAAAAAGCGTTTGAGGTTATAAAACACAAACAGCCTGTTAAAAAAGTTGATATTCAGTATGAATTGGAGCGAAAAATCATTCAAATCCTATTATTATATGGCAGTGAAATGGAGGAATTTGAAGATTTGATTTTAAAGGAAAATGATAAAAATGAATTGGTTTTAGAACCAGTAAAACATGAAGCCAAAGTATTTGAGAAAATCTATTTGGATTTACAAGATGATGAAATGCAATTTTCAAATGAACGCTTTAGAGAATTGTATTATACAATTATTGATACATTAAATCAAAAGCCAGATTTTGCCATTGAAAACTTCATAAACACAGTAGAGCCTGAAATAGCAAGTGAAATTACGACTATTTTGATGGAGGATGAGCGTTACACACTTGCAAACTGGGAGCGAAAAAATATATATCCAAAGGAAAAGCATCACTCTATATCACAACTGGTAAGCGAAACAATTTTAAGTTTACGTTGTTACTTGATTGAACAAAAAGTAGTCGAGTTTAAGCAAGAAACATTAGAGTCTAAAAATGTAGTAAATAAGAATATTCTTGAAGAAGTAAAAGATTATTCTAGTTTAAAAATGTTACTTTCAAGAAAACTGAATAGGGTGTTATAATTCCAATAATTTCGCACGGCTTATTAAATCAACAATATTATTGACATTCAGCTTTTTCATTAATCGCGCTTTGTAGGTACTCACAGTTTTTTCGTTGATATTTAATTCGTGGGCAACTTCCTTATTTTTTCTCCCAGATGATAATAACTTTAAGACTTCAATTTCTCTGGTAGAAAGTTTTTTGTAAACAGAACCTGAACGGGTCACACGCCTGCCAAGTGTCATTTGTTGTGCGATATCATTACTTAAATAAGTGCCTCCTTCGTGTACCTTTAAAATAGCTTCTTTAAGTGTGATAATATTCGCGGCTTTGTTGAGGTATCCATCAGCACCAGCTTTGATGGTATTAATAGCATAAATTTCTTCTGGTTGCGAAGTAAACATAATGGTTTTTACTTCAGGGTGTTCTCGTTTTAAGCGTCTTAACGCTGTAATACCATTCAATTTAGGTAAGTCAATTTCACAAAGAATAATATCGATTCTATGTTCTTTCAAAAAGTCAAAAATAGCTTCGCCATTATCTACACCACCAATAACTTGAATATGTGGTGAAGTAACAAAAAGTAATTCTAGACCTTTTCTTACAATTGGGTGGCTATCGGCAACCAACAGTTTAATCATAACTTGAGAGTTTTAGACGTTTTTCACTGTTGAGGCAAAACGAGTATTTAGCAAATACACTTTAGTAAAGATAAGAAATTCAAGATGAATTTGTGTAATTATTTTAAATTCTTTGGGATTTCACAAATAGGAATGGGTATCATCTTATGTTTGTTGGATGAATTAAAACGTTTATAAATTTCAAATACTTCTTTTTTTCTCCCTTCAAAATCAGATGATGTATGCCCTAAATCAGCCATTTTCATAGCCCATTCTAATTCAGGGTAAGAAGCACCAATTTGATCTTCATCACTTCTTGCATCACCAAACAACCCATCACTTGGTGCAGCCTTCATAATGGAATCAGGTACTTTTAAAACATCACCGAGTTTGTAAACTTCAGATTTTAACAAATCGGCTATTGGGCTTAAATCCACACCACCATCACCATATTTGGTGTAAAAGCCTACTCCAAAATCTTCGACTTTGTTTCCTGTTCCAGCCACCAATAATTTCTGTAGGCCAGCATAATAATACAAAGTTGTCATTCGCAAACGTGCACGCGCATTGGCCAAAGCCATATCTACGGTCGCTTGAATGCCTTCTAGAGAAATTTCAGTTTTAAATTCTTCAAAAACAGGTGTCAAATCGGCTCTTATATCACGTACGTTATCAAAACGTGTTTTCAATTGTTGTATATGTTCTTGAGCGCGACTTACATGGCTCGCTGCTTGATGTATTGGCATTTCAATACATAAAACGTCCAAACCAGTTTTAGCGCATAACGTTGAGGTTACGGCAGAGTCAATTCCACCAGATATTCCCACAACAAATCCATTGACTTTTGCGTTAGTTGCATAATCTTTAAGCCAATTTACTATATAATCAATAATTTTTTCCGTTTGCATTTTAATGAATTTTTTAATCAAAGTAATGTACCTTTGCTTTACAAAAATAAATCCCTAAAGTAAATAAAATAAAAAACATTCAATAAATGATTAGGTATTTAAACATAGTTATTTTGGTAATACTGTTAGTGTCCTGTAATGAAGGAAATAAAAATGAAGAAGCCATAAATGCTATTGATATTGATTTTGTCGTTGAACGTTTTGATAAAGCTTTTGGTGAAGCCAGTGCCAGTGATTTACTACAATTAAAAGGTGCTTACCCATTTATGTTTCCTAAACATTATGATGACAACTTTTGGATTGATAGAATGAATGATTCATTACAGCAAGAATTGGTGAACGAAAGTATTGAGGCTTTTGAAGATTTTTCGGAAGAGAAAGATGATATCACGCAACTTTTCCAACACTTAAAATACTATTTTCCAGAGTTTGAAACGCCGAGAGTTATCACAACTACATCATCTGTTGATTATAGAAATAAAGTAATTGTTACGGATACTATTGTTTTAATATCTATTGACACATATTTAGGGAAAGATCATAAGTTTTACCAAGGCATTCAGAATTATTTACGACAAAATTTTGAAAGTGATCAAATCGTTGTTGACATGGCCAAGGCTTATGCTGAAAAATATAGTTTTCAAGCTAATAGAAAAACGTTGCTTGATGAAATGATTTATTTTGGAAAACTACTATATTTTAAAGATATCATGATTCCTTTTAAAACTGATGCAGAAAAAATTGGCTACACTCAAGAGCAGCTGGATTGGGCAGAAGCAAATGAGTTTTTTATATGGAATCATTTTATGGATAAAGAACTTTTATATAGTACAGATCCCAAACTCCCATCACGATTTATAAATCCTGCACCTTTTTCAAAGTTTTATTTAGAATTGATTGATAAGGAATCACCAGGAAGAATAGGTCAGTACATTGGTTGGCAAATTGTAAAATCATATATGAAAAATAATGATGTGACATTGAAAGATATGTTAAGTAAAGAAGCGACCGAAATTTTTAATAATGCTAAGTTTAAACCCAGAAAGTAATGGCAAATATAAAATCGACGATAGAATTGACTGTGGAGTTAGATGAAAATCGTGTTCCGGAAAAACTGAATTGGACAGCTCAAGATGGCGGGATTAATAATGAGGAGGCAAAAGCCATGTTGTTATCAGTTTGGGATCATAAAACACAAGAGACGTTGCGTATAGATTTGTGGACAAAGGATATGCCAGTTGATGAAATGAAAGTTTTTTTTCATCAAACATTGGTGGCTATGAGTGATACATTTCATAAAGCGACACAAGATGAAAAAATGACAGCTACAATGAAGGATTTCTGTGATTATTTTGCTGAAAAATTAGAATTAAAAAAATAAAAAGACCTGTTCTACAGGTCCTTTTATTTTGAGATATGTAAGCTTTAATCCTTATCAGGAGCCAAATATTTATAAACAATACCTGCTAAAATAGCGCCAATAATAGGAGCTACCCAAAACAACCATAGTTGACCTGTAGCCCAATCGCCAACAAACAAGGCCTGACTAGTACTTCTTGCAGGATTAACCGATGTGTTTGTTACAGGAATACTGATTAGGTGAATTAAAGTAAGTGCTAAGCCAATTGCAATACCACCAATTCCAGGCGATGCATTTTTATGAGTAGCACCTAAAATTATTATTAAAAACATAAATGTCATAACAATTTCTGTAACTAAAGCCGAAGTCATGCTATAGCCCATAGGAGAATGCTCACCGTAACCATTAGCGGCAAAACCATCAGATAGGCTAAATGTATCAATACCACTTGCTATAGCATACAAAATAGCTGCTCCGGCAAGTCCGCCGAGAACTTGGGAAATAATATAGCCTGGTAGCTCTTTCCCCTCAAAGCGACCTCCAACCCATAACCCTATTGAAACAGCAGGATTAAAATGAGCGCCTGAAATATGTCCAACGGCGTAGGCTCCCGTTAAAACCGTTAAACCAAATGCAGCGGCAACACCTGCAAATCCAATTCCTAATTCAGGAATTCCAGCAGCTAATACAGCGCTGCCACATCCACCAAGCACAAGCCAAAGTGTGCCAATAAATTCAGCAATAAGTTTTTTCATGTTTTTTCATTTTAGTTAGTAATTCAAAGATAATTAGTAAGTTATAATGAAGATACAAAAAATTCAGAATCAAAGGATAATTCCAAAAAAAAAAGGAGCTCATTTAAAAGGAGCTCCTTTTTCTATTATTTTAATTTCATGTTTATTGACTCATCATAATACGTTTAGCTTCTGCTTCTAAATCTATATAAGGTGTGCCTTCTACTGTTACACCAACCCCTTGAATTGTCCCTCCTTCAAATTCACCAGGAGATTTATATAAATTACTAACATTATCTCCACTGTCATAACCTACACATAAACCATCACCTGATAAAGTAAATTTGGCTGGTTGTGTTCGCATTGGCCCTTCGGCAACAACAGTTTCATTAATATATAATTTTGTGTTTCCAAGTGATTCGCCATATTCTCCTGCTTTTTCGCGAACAAATTCCATTCCTAAAGTGTATTTACCTGGTTTTAAAGTTGTATTTGATATAAACACTTGTTCTGGTTTTATTCCAAGGAAATTATATACATAGTATAATTTTTTGTCTTTTATAAACAATGAATGCCCACCAAATCGAGAACCATGAGCAAAAATTACACCTTCGGCATTAGCTTCTGTAATCTCTACATTAGCCAGGATTTTGTAGTTTCTACCTCTAATATTAACAGCCACACCTTCAGGTACTGGAGCTGTATTTGGGTAATAAACATAACGGTCTTTTTTTGCTTCTTGCGATGGTCTTTCGGTACCTAAAATTTCAGCAGCACTCCTGTCATCTAAAGGCAATACTTTGTTAATTTCTGCTTGTCTGAACCATTCATCTATTAATTCCTGTAATTTTTCTGGATACTCTTCAGCTAAATTATTAGTTTCAGAACGGTCTTCTGCAACATGATAGAGTTCCCAAACATCTTGGTCAAAATTACTTTTTCCAGATAATGGTGAATGCACTGCAGCAGCTTTCCAACCATCTTTCCAGATCCCTCTAGTTCCTAACATACAGTAATATTGTACTTCTTTTTCAGTTTGAGCATCTGGTTCTGCATCAAATGAATAAACCATAGACACACCAGAAAGAGGAGTTTGTTTTACACCATTATAAACTTCAGGCATTTCTATACCACAGGCTTCTAAAAGAGTTGGAACAATATCAGTTGAATGATGATATTGATGACGAATTTCACCTTTAGCTTTAATACCTTTTGGCCACGAAATGACTAGTGGATCATTGGTTCCACCTGCATATTGTGAATAGCGTTTAAACATTTTAAATGGTGCAGAAAAAGCTGCTGCCCAACCAGTAGGGAAGTGGTTGTATGTATCTGGTCCACCTAAAACATCCATATATTTTAAGTTTTCTTCAAGACTATCTGGATAACCGTTAAAGAATTTATTTTCGTTTACAGAACCATTAGGGCTTCCTTCTCCAGAAGCTCCATTATCTGCAGCATATAAAACTATAGTGTTTTCTAACTGACCTGTTTCTTCTAAATAATCAATTATACGACCTACTTGAGCATCTGTATATTCAGAAAATCCTGCATAAACTTCTGCCATTCTTGAGAATAATTTCTTCTCATCTGCATTTAATTCATCCCATGGGCGAACATAATCAGCTGGATTAGCCATATCATCAGGCATAGGGTTAAAATCTGCCATTCCAGTATCTTCAGGTAAAATACCCTTGTCTTTCATGCGCTTAACAACCCAATCACGATAAGCATCGTAACCATCATCAAACATGCCTTTGTATTTTGCTGTATATTCCGCTGGTGAATGATGAGGTGCATGGTTGGCACCTGGATTAAACCACATGTAGAATGGTTTTGAAGGATTAGTTGCATTTTTATCACGTAACATTGTAATAGCTTGATCTGCTAAATCTTTAGAAAGGTGATAACCTTCTTCAGGTGTTGCAGGCGCTTCAATAAAATGATTATCCATAACTAAATCTGGATACCAGTTGTTAGTTTCACCTCCTAAAAATCCGTAGAATCTATCAAAACCAATTTGAGTTGGCCACTCACTTCTGCTACCTCCAGGAGCAACATCCTGTTCTGGAACATTATGGTTTTTACCAATCCAGAAGGTGCTCCAACCATTATCTCTTAAAATTTGTGCAAAAGGCGCACAATCATCTGGCACTCGACCATTAGAACCTGGAAATCCATCTGCAGTTTCTGTGATTGATGCCATACCATTTAAATGGTGGTTTCTTCCAGTTAAAATAGTTGAACGTGTAGGTGAGCATAATGCTGTAGTATGCCATTGTGTATAGGTTAAACCATTTGCTGCTAATCTGTCCATAGTAGGCATATTAATACGTCCTCCATAAGGAGACCAAGCACCTAGGCCTGTATCGTCGTATAAAACAAATAGAATATTTGGTGCACCTTCAGGAGCAGATTTTGGTGTAAATGCAGACCAATCAGACTCTGAATCTCTAATGTCTAGAGCTATTTTTCCTTTAAAACCATCATCCGTGCTAGAGGCTTCTGTTTTAGTCGTTTCTTGTTTAGAGTTACAAGAAGCAACTATTGTCAAACAAAATGCAGCCATTAACACATAGAAGGCATTTAGTTTTTTAAATTTTTGTTTTTCCATTTTTGGTTGTTAATTGATTAATATTATATGTTATAAAGATAATTATTGTAGTTGAAAAGGATAAATTACTTTCCAATCATTTTTCATATCAATTACTGTCCAACCTTTTTCAATGGCTTCATCTAATCCTTTGTCTAGCTTTCCAACATGAGATTCCCGATCATACGCCCATTCACGATCGGCGTCGGTGTGATGTAAATAGAGTTGAAATGATTTATATTTATTTGAATCAGTCCATTGTAGCATTTGAAGGTCACCATCAGAATTTCCAGACGAAAATACTGGTTTTTTACCAATAATTTTTTGAATGTTTAGGGGTTTTCCTTCTTTGTCATCTATAAAATCCAGTTCTGGTAAACGTTTAATTATTGGGTTTCCATTATTGTAATCATATTCGGTTTTTACGCGACTTCCAATAATTTGCTCGGTAGGTATTCCATAAATCTCTGTAACAAAAGCACGCATAAAATCCACACCACCACCAGAAACAATATATGTTTTAAAGTTGTTAGTTCTTAAATACTCCAGCAATTCGAGCATGGGTTGATAAACTAATTCATTATACCCAACATTTTTGCTGGGATGTTTTGCTGTTTTAACCCAATCTTTCACAGTGGAATCAAATTCCTCAACAGTAACGCCTGCATGTGTAGCCATTATAATTTCAACAATACCTTTCATTCCTGTATCCATTAATGATTTCATATCATCTTCTAAAACAGCTTTGTAAGGTTGTTTGTCTTTCCATTCGGGATTATCTGAAGCCATAGCTTTAATTCTGTCTATGGCAAAGAATAATTGGAAATAAGCTGGTTGCTCACTCCATAGGTTACCATCATTATCAAAAGTAGCTATACGGTCTTCAATAGGAATAAAATTTGCACTTTCTGGATTAGTGACATCTTCAACATAATCGATAATGGCTTTTTTAGAATCAACAGCATTCCAAGATGGAAGAGGGTCTGATTCGGTTATGGCTTCTTCAATTTCTACTTCCGTTGCTTCAGAATTTTCATTTTTGCATCCAAATGTAAACTGCAGTACAATTATCAGTACAATTAAAATTTTTGAATTCATAAAAAGATATTTTGTATAAAAATAAAAAAACCGAATGACATCATTCGGTTTTTTATAAAACTTATTCTATGTTAATTTCTTTGTGCTCGATTCATAGCGTCCATTACTTGATCTAAACTAAAACTACCTACAGGCTGTCTTTGAGGGTAGTCTTTAAATGTTGCTAAAAATTGGGCAACATAGGCTTGAGCAGGAACCAAGGCGAACATACGATCTGCAGACCAATGTCTATAATCTTCTGAATCATGAGGTGCTCTTTCATATGGATCACCATATAAATCAATGAGCATTGGAAATCTTAAGGTTGTATATTCTTTTTGCCAAACATTCCATCCATGATTTTCTTGTATTTTGAAATGGATTTTCCATCGTTTGTATCTAAAAGCATTTAAAGATCCATCATCATCGAAATAAAAGATTTCTTCTCTTGCTCCATCTTCAGATTGCCCGGTTAACAATGGTAATTGATTGTAACCATCTAAATGAACTTTAAATGTTCTTCCGTTTGCTGAATGACCATTAAGTAATTTTTCCTTAACATTTGGCTCTCCAGCTGCAGCTAGAAAGGTAGGTAACCAATCTTCACCAGAAAAAATAGCATTACTTACTTGTCCAGGTTTAATTTTGTTAGGCCATTTTACCAAACAAGGCGCTCTAAATCCACCTTCCCATGTTGTGGCTTTTTCACCTCTAAAAGGTGTCATACCACCATCTGGCCAAAATACGATTTCAGCTCCGTTGTCTGTTCCAAAAATTATAATCGTGTTTTCTTCAATGCCTAAATCTTTAACTGCTTTAGTAAGTTCCCCAACAATTTTATCGAGTTTTACCATACCATCTGCATATATTCCTAACCCAGTTTGGCCTTCATCTTCTTCATTTAAATGTGTCCATACGTGAGTTAAAGTAGAATTATACCATGTAAAAAATGGTTTACCATCATCAACTGATTTTTTCATGAATGCTATTGCAGCATCTTTCGTCTCATAATCGACTGTTTCCATACGCTTTCTGGTCAACGGTCCTGTATCTTCAATTCTACCATCAGCATAGGAATGAATTACGCCTCTTGGGCCATATTTTTTCTTAAATTCTGGATCTTTTGGGTAATCTGGATGTTCAGGTTCTTCTTCAGCATTTAAATGATATAAATTGCCGAAAAATTCGTCAAAACCATGATTGGTTGGTAAGTGCTCATCACGATCTCCTAAATGGTTTTTACCAAATTGCCCAGTAGAATAACCATGATTTTTAAGTAGTTCAGCTATAGTTGGATCTTTTTCACTTAAACCTTCTTTAGCTCCTGGAAGTCCAACCTTTGTTAGACCAGTACGATAAGGTGATTGACCTGTTATAAAAGCAGCTCTACCTGCTGTACACGATTGTTGTGAGTAGTAATCGGTAAACATAATACCATCTTTACCAATTTGGTCTATATTAGGTGTTTTGTAACCCATAATACCTCTGTTGTAAATACTGGTATTAGACCAACCAATGTCATCTCCCCATATTACGAGGATATTAGGTTTTTCAGATTGGGCTAACGAAATTAAGGGCAATGCAAGCATTGCCATAATTATTGTAAACTTTTTCATATAAAAAATTGAATTAGTGAATGTTAAAGTTGTAAACTTACTAAAAATATGACCTTTTAGTAATAATCATTTTACGACAAATACTGCCATTTTTATACCATGTTTCTGTAAGAATCGGGAGTTTTACCAGTCCATTTTTTAAAGCTTCTTATGAAATTTTGACTATTAGAATAATTTAAACTTTCTGATATTTCTTTGATTGATAAGGAATGAGATTGTAATAATTCTATGCTACGTTGTTGCATGAATTTTTGCTTAATTATAGAAAAACTCGACATTTCCTTGTAAAGATTTCGTTCTAATGTACGCCTAGAAACATCGAACATTAAAGCTATCTCATCCAAATTAGGAATATTACCTGATTTAAAACTTCTCAAAAGCATTTCAACTTTAAAAGATTCTGGATTTTGCGATTTTATAATGGTTTCTAGTGGCGCATTGTCAAGAACATTGGGTATTCTTTTGTTTAACAAATTGGTCTGAAATAATACCCAGCTTTCATCTTGGTTTAGTTTTAATTTATAATTACCTCGTGGTAAGATAGGCTCTATTGTATACGCAGATTTTCCTGTAACGCCAATTTCAATTGGAATAAAACTCGACCCGCCTACAATAGTAAAGGCGTCAAGAATACGCATAATATCAATTTCTTCACAGATTAGTTTTCCTTGACTTGGTCTTTCAATTATTTTTACTGAAAATCTAGAAAATGGACCCATTATATCAAGTCTAGCTTCATAATTAGATCGGATGTGTTTTTGATATTTAACTACTTCTGTGAGAAACGTTAGAAAGCTTGGGCTTTGGAAAATATGCTGACTGTATTTTCCCATTTTCGTAGATTTAAAATGATGATTTAAATCGTTGGCTAAACTTTTAACACCTAAGTCTTTTTTTATATTAACTAAAATGTCTTCTAAAAGTTTGTTCGGAATATAGCTATTGGGGTCGAATAAGTTTAATTTTTTTAAAAAAGGATGTTTTAAATATTGAGAAGTGTTGATGCCATCATATTCAAGACCTTCAATTAATGAAGGTAAATATCCGTTTAGTGTGATATCAATTTTTTTCAATGTTATCTAAATATCGATGTATTTAAATATAACCAATAAAAAATAAACTATCATTAAAAGTCCAATTTAAAGAAAAAGGCAGACGATATCGTCTGCCTTTTATTATAATTAAATATATAACTTAATGACTTTTTGTAACCATGGCTTCAATTTGTTTTTCAACTTTGCCTAAACTCCAGTCACCTGCGGTTTGACTAGGTGGGTATTCTTTAAATGTAGAAAGGAAATTAAAAGCATAACTTTGAATAGCTATTAAGATATAGGCGCGATCAATATACCAATCGTAATACGTATTAGATCCTTGATAAGCTTTTTCAAATGGGTCGCGACGCAAATTAGTTAATAAAGGAGCTCTTAGTTCTACAAATGGCTCTAGCCAAATTTGTAATTGTCGTGCTCTATTTTCTAAAAACGTAGCCTTCCAATCGCCATATCTTAAGGCAGCAATAGAACCACCATCATTAACATATATAAATCCTTCTCTTGGAGATTCTTTCACTTTTCCAGTTAAATAATCTAACTGATTGTAACCATCAATATGATTTTTATATGATCGACCATTTAATGTAGTTCCTTTTTTTAATTGATCCTTTACGTTTGGATTTCCAGCAATGGCAGCAAACGTTGGTAACCAATCTTCATGGGCTACAATACCGTTTAATGTAACATTAGCTGGGAATTGACCTGGCCATCTTACAAAAGCAGGTACGCGATAAGCACCTTCCCAATTAGAATTTTTTTCACCGTGGAATGGTGTTGTTCCTGCATCAGGCCATGTGTTATAATGTGGGCCATTATCTGTTGAATACATCACAAGAGTGTTGTCAGTTATTCCTAACTCATCTAAAAAGTCAAGAAGTTGACCAACATGCATGTCATGTTCAATCATACCATCTGTATACTCATCGTTTCCAGGATGACGTCTATCTTTTTTAACGTGTGTTCTAAAATGCATACGTGTTCCATTCCACCAAACAAAAAATGGCTCTCCAGATGCGACAGTTTTTTTAATAAATTCTTTTGTAGCAGCAACACTTTCATCATCTATAGTTTCCATACGTTTTTTAGTCAATGGGCCTGTATCCTCTATACGCTGACCGCCTTTACCATCAGACCAACTATGAATAACTCCACGAGGACCAAATTTTTCTTTAAATGTTTGACCATTTTTTAAAACCATGTCTCCTGGATAGTCAAAATTTTCAGGTTCTTCTTCTGCATTAAGATGATACAGATTCCCAAAGAATTCATCAAACCCATGCATGGTTGGTAAATGCTCATCTAAATCCCCTTGGTGGTTTTTTCCAAACTGTCCAGTTTTATACCCTTGACTTTTTAAAACAGTAGCCATGGTAACATCTGTTTTTTGCCAACCTTCTTTGGCACCAGGCATACCAACTTTAGTCATTCCTGAACGCACCGGAACACTACCACTAATAAATGCTGCTCGTCCTGCTGTACAAGATTGCTGTGCATAATAGTCAGTAAATCCAACACCTTCTTTGGCAATTCGGTCGATATTAGGGGTCATGTATCCCATCATCCCACGATTATTGTGACTAATGTTCCATGTACCGATATCGTCTCCCCAAATTACCAGAATATTGGGTTTTTTATTGTTTTGAGAAATAGCAAGTATTGGAATTAATACAAGCAATAAAATAATGTTTAATTTTTTCATATAGTTTTTGTTTAACAATTAATAGCTTAATTAAATTTTAGGTTTAGTTATTCTTTTTTTACTTCCACAATTTCATACATATCCTTACCGTCAACTTGAATGGGTTGGTAATAGGTATCTCCAAATTGCACATAAGTTACATCGCCTATTTTTACTTCTTCTCCACCTTCAGGTAAGCCAGGCACTATGGTTCCAGCAGTTGCAGGTACTACAATGTAACCATCTTTGTTTTGTTCGTAGAAAGCTCCGCCATAGTAATAATTTGTGGTGTTATTGACTTCAACTTTTTCCGCTTCATCAGGTATATCAGGTACTTCGGCACCAACAGGAGCTTGAACAGCCACGAAACCATCTTCAGTTTTAAGATAATAATTACCGTTTTCGTAGTGATATTCTTCATCATCGTCGTCATCATTGTCATTAACTATACTAACAATAATTGCCGTTGTTGCCAAAGAGGTTACAAAATATCCCCAAGGATGATAATAAGGACCCCAATAAAAAGGTACGAAAGGGTGGTAAAAATATGGTCTATGACAATAGTAGCGATAGCCACCATAAGCATAAGGCGGTCTAGAATAGCGTCTAGGACTAGGTCTAACATAAGTGTTTCTTCTGTTAACATTTACGGTTCTACTATTATCTATATTGATGTTTCTTCTATTACCACTGTTAATATTGTTTCCTCGGTTTCCATTTCCTCTATTCCCACTTCTATCTTTAACATTAGAGGTTTTGCGATTTCGAGTGTCTAATTTAGGTGCAGACTTGTCACGTGAAGACCTATCACCAGTTGCAGACCTGTCTCGAGTAGATTTATTATTTGTGGCTCTATTGGTACTTCGGTTAGGCATTTTATTTTTGGAAAAATCTCGACTTTTGTTTTTGGTATGCCCTCCATTAATTGATCTTGAAGGCGTTCTGTTTGAGGTCGATGGTCTTGTTGTTGCTTTATTTCTGCTCGAACTTCTATTGGTTGTTGCTCTATTATTAGAGGGTCTGCTGGAAGGTCTAGACATAGAATGTCCGCCGCCTCTTGACATGGTTCGTCCACCACCTCTTGATGCGCCATGTCCCATGCGTTGAGCCATTATTTCAGATGGTAATATAAGTGCTATAAATAATAAAACAGTGGCTAATATGTATTTGAAATTTATGTTTTCTTTAGTCATGATGTAAAATTTTGAATGGTAAACAACTACGTTACGATTTTTTAAGAATACTAATTAATCTTGCTCTTGGAGGCGGTAAAAAATCAAATGCTGCATCTGGAATATCGGGATTTAGATTCCAACTTTTAAAAGTTGATTCGTATTGTAAATTCGATTTGTTTTTATAAATCATGACAAAGTGTTTTGGTAGAAGATAGGTCTTATTAGATATCCATAACTGAACATTTAATTCGCTATTCGTTGCCATGATGTGATAACATTCTTCATTGTCAATAGTTTTTTTTCCTAAAAACTTAATGGAATCAAATTGTTCCATCATATCATCTGTAAAATTGGGATAGAAAAAATCTGCTGCTGGAAATTGAAAATCATAATTAACATGCATTTCATCAATCATTTCTAGAGTAGTTTCAGGAGCTTCGAGTGTAACATAATTGTTTTCATCAAAGTTGTAAAATGATAAATAACTACCATCATACCAAAAACCTTTTGTCCCATTAGTACCTTCAATTTTCACTCTTAATTTATTAGGTCCAGAAAAAGAAATGGTGCTCGTAGAATACTGCTTTTCAATATTATTGTTGCTATCAAATTGATCTGTTGAATTATCTAATTCAAATGTTACAGATTGCAAATCTCCTATAACATCGGCCATTTTATCTAAAATAAAAATTGCTGTAGAATCGTGATCTTTGTTGATTTGCGAAAACGAATTAACTGAAAATATTAAAAAAAATAATAATGAAAGATGTATTTTCATGATTTTTGGTTGTTTATTTTTAAATGGAAAAACCATAATTATTTATGGCTAATAAAAGTAAGAAAAAATCCTGTAAATGAAACAATTATCAAATGAAATCACGGAAGATTAATATTATCTTTATGTTATGGTTTAAAATAAATATGAGATAATATCGTTTCAATAATATTTACGAAGTAAAAAAATAATTACCACTCGTTAATCTTGTTGGAATCAAGTTTGATAAAAATAAAGAGCAAAATTGTAAAGCCCCAAAGTCCGGAGCCACCATAGCTAAAAAAGGGCAGTGGGATTCCAATGGTTGGAATTAATCCCATAACCATCCCAATATTAATCAAAAAATGAAAGAAAAATATAGAGGCTACGCCATAGCCATAAACCCGACTGAATTGTGACTTTTGAAGTTCGGCCAGTCTTAATATACGTAATAAGAGTAGCACAAAAACAATAACTACCAGCGCACTACCCAGAAATCCCCATTCTTCACCAACTGTGCTAAAAATATAATCAGTGTGCTGTTCTGGGACAAATTTACCAGTTGTTCGAGTGCCTTCTAAAAACCCCTTTCCATTAAATCCACCCGAGCTAATAGCTTTTTCAGATTCATAGAGATTATACAAAATATCACGACGCATTTGTTCAATTTTAACAGGGTCTTTTTCTAATCGAAGCCATAAGCTTATCCTATCCTGCTGATGTGGTTGCAGTATGTTTTGGTAGAAAAAATTAACACCAAACGTTAAAATAATAGCTGCTATAAGCATAGCTATTGGCTGAATTATTGAAGGTTTCTTTTTTCTTAATAAATGAAATCCAAAAACAATAATACTTGTTGCGGCTATTGTGATTAAGGGACCAAACTTTAATGCTGCAACAGATATTAAACCGAGTATAACAATAATCCATAAATAGATTTTAGGTAATCCTTCACGATATAATACAAAGAAAAATGAACCGTAAACTAGCGTACTCCCTGCATCATTTTGAAGCAATACTAAAATAGCAGGAAGAGCAATAATGATAAAAAGCCTAATTTGATCTTTAAAAGATTTAATATCAGTATTCATATCGCTAATGTATTTAGCGACAGCTAGTGCTGTTGCTGCTTTGGCAAACTCGCTAGGCTGAATGGTCATACCACCAATACCATACCATGATGTAGCGCCATTTACATTTTTGCCGAATAAAAACAGTCCCACTAAAGAGAGAATTCCAATCAAATAAATAATACTTGAAAAACGTTCATAAAATTTAGCTTCAATGGATAGTAGTACAATTATTAATAAGAAAGTAAGTAGAATAAAGACAAGTTGTTTGCCATAAGGTTGAGAAAAGTCAAAATAGTCAATGGTTTCACCAATGTGAGAAGCTGAAAGGATATTCATCCAGCCAAAACCAACTAATAGTAAAAAAAGAAGAATGGTTATCCAGTCAAATTTAAAATATCTATCTGTTTGTCTCATTCGCTGGAATTACTATTGATTGATTTAGGGTTTCGGTCTCTTTTGGCAAATCAATTACTTGATATTGCGATTGTGCATTTATTTTGAAAGGACCACCAGAATATGGTTTTGCATATTCATTTTCAAGACTATGAGTTAAAATCCAATGCTCTAAATCTTTTCTAGTGATTTCATCCTTCAAATATTTTTCAATCATTAAACTGGCAATTCTACCAGCAAAACGTGCTCCAAAATAACCATTCTCAACAAAAACAGCCAAAGCAATTTTTGGGTTGTCTTTTGGTGCAAACGCTATAAAAATAGAATGATCTGTCAATTGTGTTCTAGTCCCATCAATTATAGTGAAGTTTTCTGCTGTTCCTGTTTTACCACAAATTTCAATTCCTGGGACTTGTAAAAAATGTGCTGTACCTTTGTTATACACATCAAACAAGCCCTGAACAACTGGTTCGAAATGTCTTTCGTCAATACTCGTTTGGTGTTTAGTGGTAAAATTGTTGTCTATTTCTTGACTCTCAATATCTTTGATTATATGAGGTGTGTAATAATAACCACGATTGGCAATTGCTGCAGTCATATTTGCCAAATGGATTGGAGTAACTTGTACTTCACCTTGTCCAATAGCGTTTGAAATTATCGTTGTAGCTCCCCAGTTGAAATCTGGATACCACTTATCATAATAGGCGCCATCAGGAATATTTCCTTTTTTTCCTATTGGTAAATCGGTTCCTAAATATTGGCCTAAGCCAAAGCTTTTTATGTGACCACTCCAAATGTCCATAGAATGACTGGCATTATCATATTTATCAATAGTTTTTCTAAAGGCGTTGGCAAAATAGGAGTTACATGATTTGGCAATACCCAAATTTAAACTGCGTCTGCCACCACCACAATGGCAACCCATTGTGCCGCGTCGGCCATATCTGTAAACGCCTGAACAGCTTATTGAGGTTTCAGTATTTATAACACCTTCCTGTAATGCTGTCAATGCCACTAATGATTTAAATGGTGAGCCAGGTTCATGCACTCGTAATAAACTTTTATCAATCAATGGTAAATTGATGGAGTCGTTGTAGAGTTTTGTATAATTTCGTGAACGTTTTCTTCCAACTAATAAATTAGGGTTATATGAGGGTGCCGAAACTAGCGCTAGGATTTCACCTGAATTTGGTTCGATAGCTACAATTCCACCGCGTTTATTTTGCATCAACAACTCACCGTATTCTTGTAATTTTGTGTCGATTGTAATGGTAATGTCTTTACCCTGCTTTGGTAAGGTGTCAAATTTACCTTCCTTATAAGGCCCAATATCTCTATTAAATCGGTCTTTTTGAATAAATTTGATACCTTTTATACCTCTTAACTCTTCTTCATAAGAAAGTTCTACACCTTGCTTCCCAATTAAATCGCCCATTTTATAATAAGGAGATTTTTCTATTTGAGTTGGTGTGACCTCGGCAATAAAACCTAGTACATTGGCACCAACTGTAGTCTGGTAA
Organism: Hanstruepera ponticola; assembly: GCF_012931685.1. Classification (GTDB taxonomy): domain Bacteria; phylum Bacteroidota; class Bacteroidia; order Flavobacteriales; family Flavobacteriaceae; genus Hanstruepera; species Hanstruepera ponticola. The sequence goes on along the minus strand of NZ_JABANC010000001.1, from coordinate 112,131 downwards.
TCACGCAACAATCTTTTTTGAATATAAAAACCTTCATATTTACGCATCTTTTCCTGTAAAACGGCATAATCTTCTTTTGATAAATGAGGAATAAATACGTAAGGTAATCTTGGAGAATAATTATAGGCTTTATTATAAGTCTTGATAAACTGTTCTTTTGTGATTTTTAACAAAGCACAAAACTCTGTTGTGTCCAATGGTTTTACTTCTCTTGGTATAACCATAACATCATAAGAGGGCTGATTACCAACTAAAAGTTTGCCATTTCTATCGTAAACAAATCCCCGTTTTGGATAATCATATACCTTTCTAATGGCATTATCTTCATATAGATTTTGAGTGTTAAATGTATAGACTTGAAGATAGAATAATCGCCCTAAAAAAGTAAAGCCGACTAAAATGATGATGATAAATAATAAAAATTGGCGCATTATGTTTTTCTACTGAAAATTATAGATGTTACGACACACAGTAAAATAGTGAATATTCCAGAGAATAACGTTTTTTTGAGTATTAAAAGTATTTCGGAAAGGTTAAAAATTTCAAATAAAAATAGAATGAGATGGTGTATTAGAACCATGATTATGAAATAGAATATTTTTGCTCCAAAATCTACATTCTTGAATTTAATGGTTTGGTGTTCATAAACAGATCCAAAACAAAATTTTAAAACAACTGGTCTAATAAAACCAATGGTCACTGATGCAGCAGCATGGACACCTCCAGAATCCGAAAAAACATCTATGGTAAGTCCTAAAAGAAAACTCAAAAACAAAAATACCATACGGTTATTATTCACCTGAAACAGACAAATAAATATTACATACAGATAAGGGTTAATACTGCCCAAAAAATTGATTTGGTTCAAAATTAAAACTTGTACTAAAACCAATACAATGAACCTTATACTATATGAAAAAATAATATTATTCATTATTGAGCAGGCTATTGATTTCTTCTTTGCTTCTATTTTCTATAATATAAACATGTTCAATGTTGGTCATGTCATTAAACAGTTTAACGTTAATGGTATAAAAGTTTTCTGCGTCATCAAGTTTAAAATTTTCAATTGTCCCAATACGTATACCTTTTGGGAAAATTATAGAACGACCAGAAGTGATAATGGTATCGCCTTTCTTTAGTGGTGCTATTTTAGAGATTTCTGTTAATTGCACGATGTTAGGTGACTTGGTGTCCCAAATTAAGGAACCAAAATGATTGGTGTTTTTTAATTGAGCACTTATCTTAATATTAGTGTTCAATATGGATAAAACAGTCGCGTAATTTTTACTGGTTTTATCAATAATTCCTAAAATACCTTTTGAGGTAATAACACCAAAATCTTGTTTAATACTGTCCTTTTTTCCTTTATTAAGTGTTAAAACATTGTTGCTTAAAGCATAACTGTTTTTTATAATTCGAGCAGGCGTAAACTTATAATTGCCTAGGATTTGTGTGCTATCATAGGCATTTTTTAATTCACCTTGAGAATTATATAGGATGGATTTTAAATAATTGTTTTCCTCCTGAAGTAGTTTGTTCTGATGTCTTAAATTGAAAAAAGACTGGACATCATTGACAGAATTGTAAATACCACCCGTTAAAAAATTGGCTGAATTTATAAAACGGCTTTTGTGGTAGGAGTGTGACTGAATGGTAAAAACCGTAGCTAAAAACATCAAAAACAAATACAACAAAAAGACTTTGTTTCTTAAAAAGAAGTTGATTATTTGTTGCATGATTTAAAAGCTATTTAATCAATACGCTTTTGTATTTTGATAAGTTTTTAAGTGTAATGCCTGTCCCGCGAACAACAGCTCGCAGTGGGTCTTCAGCTATATATACTGGTAAATCGGTTTTTTGTGATAGACGTTTATCCAATCCTCTTAACATAGAACCACCACCTGCTAAATAGATACCTGTATTGTAAATATCGGCAGCCAATTCAGGAGGTGTTTGTGATAACGTCTCCATAACGGCATCTTCAATACGTAAGATTGATTTATCAAGTGCTTTTGCAATTTCACGATACGAAATAGATACCTGTTTAGGTTTTCCAGTTAATAAATCTCGTCCTTGAACACTCATATCTTCTGGAGGTAATTCTAAATCTTCAGTTGCTGCACCAATTTGAATTTTAATCTTTTCTGCAGTACGTTCACCAACATATAAATTATGTTGAGTTCGCATGTAGTAAATAATATCGTTTGTGAATACATCACCTGCAATTTTAACCGATTTGTCACATACAATTCCACCAAGAGCAATAACGGCAATTTCAGTTGTACCACCACCTATATCAACAACCATGTTTCCTTTAGGCTGCATAATATCTACACCAATACCAATAGCAGCAGCCATAGGTTCGTGAATCAAATAGACTTCTTTTCCATTTACACGTTCAGCACTTTCTTTTACCGCTCGCATTTCAACTTCTGTTATTCCAGAAGGAATACAAATAACCATTCTTAAGGATGGTGGGAACAATTTCTTTTTAAGCGCCGGAATATTTTTAATGAACATACTGATCATTTGTTCTGAAGCATCAAAATCGGCAATAACACCATCTTTCAAAGGTCTAATGGTTTTGATATTCTCATGCGTTTTTCCTTGCATCATACTAGCTTCCTTTCCAACGGCAATAATTTTGCCTGAAACTCTATCGCGAGCAACAATAGATGGGCTGTCAACAACAACCTTATCGTTATGAATGATTAATGTATTGGCAGTTCCTAAATCTATTGCTATCTCCTCGGTTAGGAAGTCAAAAAATCCCATGTGCTATAAGTAAATTTTTGAGGTTAATTAAGTCTATCTCGTAAATGTAATAAAATTAATGTTTAAAATGACGCGTTCCAGTAAATACCATAGCAATATTATTATCATTACAATAATCAATACTTAACTGGTCTTTTATTGAACCACCTGGCTGAATAACAGCCTTAATTCCTGCATTATCTGCAATTTCTACACAATCTGGAAATGGGAAAAAAGCATCACTAGCCATAACGGCTCCATTCAAATCAAAATTAAAGGATTTTGCTTTATGAATTGCTTGGTTTAAGGCATCAACACGACTGGTTTGACCTGTTCCGCTAGCGCATAGTTGTTTGTTTTTTGCCAATACGATGGTGTTAGATTTGGTGTGTTTGCAAATTTTGGATGCAAAAATTAAATCTTCTAACTCGCTTTCTGACGGTTTATTGTTTGTGGCGTAAGATAAATTTTCGATGCTATCCGTTTTATTATCTCTGTCTTGAACTAAAACACCATTTAAACAGGTTCTTACAGTTGTTTGAGGTAATTCGACATCATTTAGAATCAATAAAATACGATTCTTTTTTCCTTTTAAGATTTCTAGAGCCTCATTGGAAAAAGAAGGAGCAATAACCACTTCACAGAATAGGGAATGAATTTCGTTGGCAGTTGTTTTATCAATTTCAGTATTAGCAATTAAAATACCACCAAATGCTGAAACTGGATCACCAGCTAAAGCATCAACGTATGCCTGATGAACAGTTTCGCGTTGTGCAAAACCACAAGCGTTATTGTGTTTTAAAATAGCAAAAGCAGGCGCTTCACCTTTAAATTCGTTCATCAAATTTACAGCAGCATCGACGTCTAATAGGTTGTTGTAGCTTAATTCTTTACCATGAAGTTTGGTAAACATATCATCAAAATTTCCAAAGAAAAAACCACGTTGGTGAGGGTTTTCGCCATAGCGTAATACCTTGCCATTTGTTTCACTTATTTTTAAAGTAGCTATTTCGTGATTGCTATTAAAATAATTGAAAATCGCTGAATCATAATGTGATGAAACATTAAATGCTTTAGCTGCAAATTGTTTACGGTCATCTTCCGATGTTTCACCATTTTTGGTTTGCAATAATTCTAAAAATGCTGAATAATCATCAACTGATGAAACACAAACAACATCAGCATAATTTTTTGCAGCTGCTCTAATTAAAGAAATACCACCAATATCTATTTTTTCAATAATATCCTGATTACTCGCGCCAGATGCTACGGTTTTTTCAAAAGGGTAGAGGTCAACAATTACCAAATCGATTTGTGGAATATCAAAATCAACCAATTCAGCTACATCGCTATCATTGTTTTGCCTATTTAAAATACCGCCAAACACTTTTGGATGTAGTGTTTTTACACGACCGCCAAGAATGGATGGGTAGGAGGTTACGTCTTCAACAGGTACGACATTAATTCCTAAATCTTTGATAAATTTTTCAGTACCACCAGTTGAGTAAATAGTAACATTTTGCTTGTTTAATTCACGAACGATAGGCTCTAATCCATCTTTACTAAAAACAGATATTAATGCCGATTTAATGGTTTTGTTGTTGCTCATTTTAGATGTGTTGTTTAATGATTGCAAAAGTAGTTAATTCAATCAAAAAATAGTGTCTAAAAAGGCTGCGAAAATGGTTGTTTTTTCAACTTAAAACGGAAGTTGTTAACAACTACAAAATTGTTGCTACTTTTTTGCAGACAAATTCTAAAAAACGTTCATCGGCTTCGGTAAAAGGATCGGCAGTATTAGAGTCAATATCTATCTGACCAATATTTTGGCTATTTACAAAAATTGGAACTACAATTTCTGCCTTAACCGTTATACTGCAAGCAATGTAGTTGTCTTGAGCTGAAACATCAGGTACTACAAAATTTTTATTACTTATGGCAACTTGCCCACAAATACCTTTTCCAAATGGGATGATGGTATGGTCTGTAGGTTCACCAACATATGGGCCTAATTTCAATTCGTTTTTATCACCATTTTTAAAATAAAAACCAACCCAATTGTAATAAGAGATTTCTTTTTCAAGAAGTTGGCAAATAAGAAATAACTTATCATCAACTGATGTGTCTTTTTTTGAAACTATTTTAGTTATTTCTGGTTTTAACCCTTGGAGCGTCATTGTTTAAAAGTTTTGGTAAAAGTATTTAAAATGCGGTTATATTAGTATGTCATTTTGTATAAATTTAACATCAGATATTTTATAGACAAAATGAAGAAATTATTCATAAAATATAAATCAGTTATTAAATTCATTCTAACTTTTTTGTTAGTATATTTTGTGCTTTCTATATCATATAAATTTTACTTGCAATGGTCAACAGGCGAAAAATATTACCCTGATTATCTGACACATGCAGTAGCAAATCAAACTGCATATTTGCTACATGATTTAGACTATAGAGTGCAAGTAATTCCGCATCCTGATGAGGCTTCTATGAAATTAATAATTAATGAGAAATATGTGGCACGTATTATTGAAGGTTGTAATTCGGTAAGTGTCATCATTCTATTTGTCTCGTTTATTATTGCGTTTTCAGGAAAATTTAAAACGACTTTTTTTTACATATTGGCTGGAAGTGTTTTGATTTATGTGATTAATTTGGTTCGTGTAGTGATATTGTCTGTTGGGCTATATCACTACCCATGGAGAAAAGATATTTTACACACAGTTATTTTTCCTGGTATAATTTATGGAATGGTCTGCTTGCTATGGGTGTTTTGGGTCAATAGGTTTTCTAATGTAAAACAGATACGATGAAAAAAAGGATAAAGATATTATTGCTTTTTTTCTTGTTTGGCCTGTTGATTTTAATACGCATTTTTGAAAACAGTTTGTTCTACGATCCTTTTTTGATGTTTTTTAAAAACGATTATCTGTACATTGATTCGCCTAGGCGTGAAGTTTTTAAATTAACCGCTTTTACCAGCTTACGTTTTGTGCTCAATACTCTAATTTCGTTAGGTATTTTGTATGTTTTGTTTAAAGATAAAAGTATCGTCAAGTTTTCAGCTATTATTTATGGGATTTCATTTTTAATATTAATTGTCCTCTTTTTATACTTTGTTGTTAATCCCAGACAAGAAGACTATTATTTGTTTTTTAATATTCGTCGTTTTTTAATTCAACCTTTGTTGCTGCTTTTGTTGATTCCAGCTTTTTATTACTATAAGCAGCATCAATAAATGTTAATCCTTTTTTAAAACAAACCTTATTAATTCCCTTTTTTGTAAATTTGTATCGTGGTAAAGAAAGTTTTACATAGTATGTTTTCAGTTCTAATGGCTTTTTTAGTGCTGTTTTCTACGGTTTCATTCACTATTGAAAAACATTTTTGTGGTGATGTATTGGTAGATGTGTCTTTGTTTGCTGAAGCTGAAAAATGTGCTTCAGAAGCTGAAGAAATTATTGCCAAAATGGACTGCTGCAAAGATACCATTGATGTTGTTCAAGGACAGGACGAGCTCACAGTGAAAGCCTTTGATGACCTTGATTTTGAGCAACAAGTATTTGTTACCACATTTGCATATTCTTATCTAACGTTATTTGAGGATTTATCGCAACAAGTAATTCCTCATAAAGATTACTCACCTCCCAACTTGGTTCACGATATACAGATACGTGACCAGGTTTTCTTAATTTGATTTTTTTGGACAACCTCCGTGAAAACGGATAGGTAATTAATTGTTCAATCTATAAATCAAATAAAAAATGACACATACATATACCGTTACGGGAATGACCTGTAACAGTTGTAAGGCAAAAGTTGAAAGTGCTTTACAAAATTTAGACTATGTTGATGACGTTCAGGTAAATTTGGATGCTCAAGAAGCACGAATTACCATGTCACAACACATAGCGACTAAAACGTTGCAAGACGCATTACCAGAAAAATATCAGATTTCACAAAAAAAAGAGCAAAACGTCTTTGCTTCAACTTCAAAACAGGTGGAGGAAAAGTCAGACTTAAAGCAATTATTTCCTTTGTTTTTAATCTTTGGCTATATAATTACAACGGCTTTTTTACTAAATAACAGCCCAATGGATTGGAGCAGTTTTATGCTTGATTTTATGGGCTTATTCTATATTGTTTTTAGCTTTTTTAAATTATTGGATTTAAAAGGTTTTCCGGAATCATTTAAAATGTACGATCCATTGGCTAAAGTTGTTCCAGCCTATGGTTGGATATACCCATTTATAGAAGTTGTTTTGGGACTCATGTTCCTGATGCGTTTTCAAATTCCTTTAGCTTTAGTAATTACTTTAATTGTTCTTGGTATCACAACAGTTGGAGTCACCAAAACATTATTAGATAAAAAGTCCATTCAATGCGCTTGTTTGGGAACAGCATTAAAACTGCCTATGACCAAAGCGACTTTTATTGAAAATAGTATTATGATAGTTATGGCTATTATCATGCTGATTAAAATTTATAGCTCATGAAAAGGATATTAATCATTATGTTATTGCTTCCTTTTTTGTCTATTTCGCAAACCGAAATCAGTGGAGAGATAGTGGAAGTTAATGCTGAAAACAAAGAAGTACCATTGCCAGGAGCTAATGTTTATTGGCTTAACTCAACGGTTGGTGATGTAACCGATTTTGATGGAAAGTTTACTATTCCGTATCAAAGCGATTACAAAAAACTGGTAATTAGTTATGTTGGCTATAAAACGGATACCTTGACCATAACGGAACCAAAACGAATCCGTCATACTCTACAAAGTACCAGTACCCTTGATGAGGTAACAGTAACCTCAAGAAAACAAGCTACGGCAAAATCATATTTACAAGCTCAAAATATTATGACTGTGAGCAGTGATGAATTGTTGAAAGCTGCTTGCTGTAATTTATCGGAGAGTTTTGAAACCAATCCTTCAATTGATGTTAATTTTGCAGATGCTATTTCAGGAACGCGACAAATAAAAATGCTAGGATTAACGAGTCCTTATATTTTAATTACTACTGAAAATATTCCTTCAATTAGAGGAGCTTCGCAAGCATATGGATTAAGTTTCATTCCAGGGACTTGGGTTGAAAGTATTCAAATAACCAAAGGTGCAGGTAGTGTTGTTAATGGTTTTGAAAGCATTGCAGGGCAAATTAATACAGAACTTGTGAAACCATCAACAGATGATAAATTGTTTGTCAACTTTTATGGAGCCAGTAGCCAGCGTATGGAATTAAACACTCATGTTAATACCAAAGTGAGTGATAAATGGCATACAGGTTTGTACTTACATGGCAATACGCATAACAAAAAGCACGATGTTAATGATGATGGTTTTTTAGATATGCCTTTGTATAATCAAATTAATATTATGAACCGTTGGCAGTATACTAATCCTGAAAAAGGTTTTGTGAGTTTTATCAATTTAAAATACCTAAATGATGGTAAGCAAACGGGTCAGCTAGATTTTAATCCAGATACAGATAAGTTAACCACAAATGCTTGGGGAAGTGAAATAGATACGGAACGCTATGAGATTTCGGCTAAATTAGGTTATGTAAATCCAGAAATTCCATATCAAAGTATTGGTGTTCAAACAGCATTTAGTAGTCATACACAAGACTCCTACTTTGGGTTGAATCAATATGATATTACACACAATAGTCTTTATGCTAATGCCATGTATAACTCTATAATCAGTGATTCTAGGCACAAAATTAAAACGGGTATTAGTTATACCTATGATCATTATGATGAGTTTGTAAATACTACTGATTTTGAACGAACAGAAACATCTATTGGCGCCTTTTTTGAGTATAATTATGATAATCTTGATAAGCTGAATCTAACAGCAGGATTACGTGTTGATAACCACAACTTGTTAGGTTTTTTTGTAACACCAAGGCTACATGCTAGATATACACCATGGGAAAAAGCAGCTTTTAGAGCTTCTATAGGAAGAGGTAAACGCAGTGCTAATATTTTTGCTGAAAACCAAAGTATGTTTGCAACATCTCGTCAAATTAATATTTTAAATTCTGGAGGTGAAATCTACGGTTTGGATCCCGAAATTGCTTGGAATTACGGTTTGTCATATTTACAAGGGTTCAATTTGTTTGGTAGAAAAGCTGATGTGGCTTTTGATTATTACCGAACTGATTTTACGAACCAAATTGTAGTTGACTATGAAAACCCTCAAACAGTTAGCTTTTATAATTTGCAAGGTGATAGTTATGCTAATAGTTTTCAAATGGAATTAAATTACAATGTTTTTGAGCATTTTGATTTGCGTTTGGCATATAAATATTATGATGTAAAAACACAGTATCAATCAGGTAAATTAGAGAAGCCATTAACAGCAAAGCATCGTTTTTTTGCCAATGCTTCTTATGAAACCAAACGAGGTGACAAAGGCAGTCAATGGAAGTTTGATGCAACCTTTAATTGGTTAAGCAAACAGCGTTTTTCGTCAACTGTTACAAATCCAGCGCAATATAGGTTGCCTGAATACTCGCCTACAGTTGGAACAATCAATGCGCAAATAACAAAAGTGTTTTCTTCAAAATTTGAAGTATATTTAGGAGGTGAAAACATAACCAATGTCAGGCAGAACAATCCGATTTTGGCTGCAGACGATCCGTTTGGAGCGAATTTTGATACAACATTTGTGTATGGTCCTGTATTTGGAAGTATGTATTACGCAGGATTGCGATTTAGAATAAATTAAAATTTAAAAATAAAACTTATGAAAAATTTAGTTATTGTATTAATCATGTTATTAGGTTCCGTTATCTATGCACAAGATAAGAATGCTAGAGCCTCACTTGAGGTGGATGGTGTTTGTATGATGTGTAAAGAGCGTATAGAGAAAGCCTGTATTAAAACTAAAGGTGTGAAATCGGCTGTATGGAATGTTGAGACACATGAATTAAAATTAATTTATGACGAACGCAAAACCGATTTAAAAACTATTAATCAAAATATTGCTAATGTTGGTCATGATACCAAAGAAATAAAAGCAACGGAAGAAGCATACAATAGTGTGCATGCATGTTGCCGATATCGCGATGAAGATGTAAAAAAAGATCATGAAGATTAACGAAGCAATCCTATCAAAAAACACCACAACTCGTGGTGTTTTTTTATTCCAATCTTTTAAAAATAATTTTTAGTTGGAAGGCACGGTAATGATTTTAGAAATTAAATCACCATTAACCGACATGCCTTCAATATATAAATTAACATCATCAAACGAGTAATTAGGAATTTTAAACTCAAAATCACCGTTATCATTATTTGTTAGATTCGGAACCCAATTTAATACACCATAGTCAGCGAAAGATTGATGTAGACTTTTGTTATAAAATGGAGACGTATATTTTTGAGGCAAAGAATAACCAAATTCAATAAATTTTGATGAAAAAGAAGATTGTTTTTCTATGTACTTATTTGAAAAAGATTTTTTAGTATAAATATTTATATTACCACCCAATCCACCAGCAACACCAGTTGTGCCAGGTGAGGGTGTTCTAGAAATAAACAGTTCATCAACATCTTTTACCATTAAATTCATTAAAATTATCATTTGAGCTTCATTCATTAGCTGGTTATCAATGTATATATTGGGTGATGCGGCTCTTCCTGTAAAACTATAACCAACCCCTCTTCTAGCAGCAATTTCAATACCTCTTGGGGAATTATAAACGTCAAAGCCATTGGCACTAATAATGTCAGTAATTAATGTGACATCATCATAAACATTCTCCAATTCAATTTTTTTCGTATTGAATCTACCATAAATGATTTTATTTTTTGAATCGCGTTTTTTTGATGTTTGAATTGTTACTGTGTCTAACGTTGTCGTATTTTCAAATATGAGATTTTCGTAAACCTTATCATCATCATAAAAGTATTTTTTAATTTCTAGATTTGATATTGGGATAGTATCTTCTTTATAATTAGGATAGACATTTGTATAAACATGTGCTTTTGATAAATTACCTTTTTTGTCTTTGAGACTAAAATAAACTCGGGTGCTATCAGCTATCAGAATGTTTTCAAAACTAAAATAATCATCAGATGAAATTTTAGATGTTAACATGGTATTACTTTCTTTATGAAAAAAAACAATTTCATCATTTTTTCCTCTGTTAGAGACTTTTCCCTTGATTTGCATACCAGCGTCAAAATGATAAAGTTCCTTTGGAGGTGAATTAAAAATCTTATTCCAAGAATATTTGCTCCATCCTTGAGTTAATAAAAGTAAATCTAAATCATAATTCGCTTGTCTGTCATTTTTTTTAAAATAATGCAAGGTATTTTCTATAGTTCCTTCAATGTAAGGTTTGAGCAAGAATTTTGAAATGATATTTTGACCAAGCGGATAGGCCTTTGTAGAAGCTGGTAAAACGGAAATACTAATGTTATTGACAATACTATCTTTTAGTTTAGTTCGTAATTTAATTTTAGTAGAATCGCCTCCTTTAAAAGTGTTCACCAAATCAATATTTGCAATTGGGCTCTTGGAGCTATTATAAATTATTCTTTCAACTATTGGCTGATTCTTGTCATTAAAAACTGTCAAAATATTAATTCCAGATAATAAATCAGATTTGGGAACTGCAATGATGTAGTCATATTGTCCTTCATTGAAATTTACATCAATTTTTTTAATTAGTCCGTCTCTGTGAATAAACAGGAAGTATGGTTTTGTTAGCAGTTCTGATAATGTGTGCTCATTAGTTTGAATACTAATAAATAAGTTTTTGGGATTCAAATTATTTACGCTAATGACAACTCCTTTTTGATTGGCCTGAGGGAGCTTTTTATTTATAATAGAGCCGTCTTCTAGCTTTACCTCAACTGAATACGTTTCATTTTCATTTAAAAATAAACTGAATTTACCCATGCCAAGACCATTACTTTTAAAGGTTGTAACCACCTGATTCTTACTGTCAAGAACTTTTCCAGATTCAATTACTACACCTTTGCCTTCATAGTTTAGTGTTTTAAAACCAATACTATTTGTCACTTGATTTAAAAGTTGACCACCTTCAGGTAATAATTGAAAATCATATTGTTGATTCGTAGTTTTTGTTTTAGGTTTCGAAGGGTTTTCACCAAGGATTTCAAATGATAGTAAACTTTGGTGACTGTCATTAAAATTTCTCATGTAATTTGTGAATACTTTGAGATAATAAGTGCCAGGAAAATATTCAGACAGATTAAACTCACCTTGTGCCATGCCGTCTATGGCATACAATAACTTTTTGTCAATAAGCACGCCGTCAGAATCATAGGTAGCAGCATAAACATTAGCTGTACTAAGATAAGGTTGTTGTGTTTTAATATCATAAATGTAGGATTTAAACCATAGGGTTTCAGTTGATAAAAATTTTGATTTATTTACATGTGTGTAGATAGTTTCAGGGTTCATTTCAAAAAAATTCACATAACTGTTTTCAGCAGAATTGCTATTTCCATTTTGAGAAAATCCACAATGTAAAACTAAAATTAAGGAGGTTAATAAGGTAATAGATTTCAATATGTAAAAGTTTAGATTTAATAAAGATTAAAAAATAAAGATACTATTTTAGTTCATAAAAAAAACACTCCAAGAAATTTCTTGGAGTGTTTTTTAATTTTGCTATTAATGTTATTTTACATCATGCCTGGCATGCCACCGCCACCCATTGGAGGCATTGCAGGAGCATCTTCTTTAATATCAATTAAAGCACACTCTGTAGTTAGAATCATACCAGCAACTGAAGCAGCATTCTCTAATGCAACACGAGTTACCTTTTTAGGGTCAATAATCCCAGCTTTAAGCATGTCAACATAGGTTTCAGACTTGGCATCAAAACCAAAATCTTTTTTACCTTCCATAACTTTTGAAATCACTACACTACCTTCACCACCAGCATTTTCAACAATGGTACGCAATGGTGCTTCAATAGCTCGAGCAACAATTTGAATACCTGTGACTTCATCTAAATTTTCTGTAGTAATTTTTTCAAGAACTTTTTTAGCTCTTACTAAAGCAACACCACCACCAGCAACAATACCTTCTTCAACGGCTGCTCTTGTAGCGTGTAAAGCATCATCAACACGATCCTTCTTTTCTTTCATTTCTACTTCACTAGCTGCTCCAACATACAAGACAGCAACACCACCAGCTAATTTAGCAAGGCGTTCTTGTAGTTTTTCTTTATCATAGTCTGAAGTTGTTGTCTCTATTTGGGCTTTAATCTGGCTCACTCTAGCTTTTATATCAGAAGCTTTACCTGAACCGTTTACGATAGTAGTATTATCTTTATCAATAGTTACTGTTTCAGCAGTTCCTAACATGCTTAAGTCAGCATTTTCAAGTGTAAAGCCACGTTCTTCTGAAATGACTACTCCACCTGTCAAGATAGCAATATCTTCTAACATTGCTTTACGTCTGTCACCAAATCCGGGTGCTTTTACAGCAGCTATTTTTAAACCACCACGTAGTTTATTCACAACTAAAGTTGCTAAAGCCTGACCTTCAACATCTTCTGCAATAATTAATAAAGGTCTTCCTGATTGCGCAACTGGTTCTAGAATTGGGAGAATTTCCTGAAGGTTAGAAATCTTTTTGTCAAATAACAAAATGTATGGATTTTCTAAATCTGCAATCATTTTATCAGCATCAGTCACGAAATAAGGTGATAAGTAACCTCTATCAAATTGCATACCCTCCACAACATCTACATACGTATCAGTACCTTTGGCTTCTTCAACCGTAATAACACCTTCTTTACCTACTTTTCCAAAAGCTTTGGCAATTAAATCACCAATAGTATCATCGTTATTTGCTGAAATAGAAGCTACTTGTTTAATTTTTTCTGACGAGTTACCAACTTGTTTGGCTTGTTTTTCAAGATCTTTAGTGATAGCCTCAACAGCTTTGTCAATACCACGTTTTAAATCCATTGGATTTGCTCCAGCAGCTACATTGCGTAAACCTTCTTTTACGATAGCTTGTGCCAAAACGGTTGCAGTTGTTGTTCCATCACCAGCTAAATCGTTGGTTTTTGAAGCAACTTCTTTTACCATTTGAGCTCCCATGTTTTCAAGCTCGTCTTCAAGCTCTACTTCTTTGGCAACTGTAACACCATCTTTGGTTACTTGAGGAGCGCCAAAACTTTTGCTAATAATTACGTTTCTACCTTTTGGGCCTAATGTTACTTTTACTGCGTCTGCTAATGCATCTACACCACGTTTTAATCCATCGCGTGCATCAATATCAAATTTTATGTCTTTTGCCATTTTTCTTTAGTTTTTTAAATGATGATTAAACAATTGCAAGAATATCACTCTCTCGCATAATTAAATAGTCTTTACCTTCTAGCTTTAACTCAGTTCCAGCATATTTGCCATAAAGAACTTTGTCACCAACTTTAACAGTCATTGGTTCATCTTTGGTTCCTTTTCCAACTGCCATAACTTTGCCTTGTTGCGGTTTTTCTTTGGCGTTGTCAGGAATGATAATTCCAGAAGCTGTTTTAGTTTCAGCTGCAGCCGGTTCTATTAAAACACGATCTGCTAATGGTTTAATGTTTAATGCCATTTTGTATTATATTTTGATTAATTAAACTTGTTTTTATGCATATATAGTTAGCTAAAAATGTGCCAATGGATTGGGACTGACAAATTTTCACTATAAATTGAGGTACAAAAAAAGCCAACTAATTTAGTTGGCTTTTTTGTGTTTTTCAATCTGTAAATTATTGGGCAGAATCATTTGCTGTCCCAGTGTCATCAGTCTGGGCAGGTGTTGTAGCTGCAGGAACAACAGGTTGTGTTGTATTAACATCATCAATTGCTTTTGACTCTGCATTTCCAGAGCCTCTGTTGATAGCAACATTTGAAAGTAAAATTAATACCAACATTAGTGTTGCTAAAGTCCAAGTACTTTTATCTAAAAAGTCTGTTGTCTTTTTTACACCACCTAATTGTTGAGTGCCACCACCACCAAATGATGACGATAATCCACCGCCTTTTGGGTTTTGTACCATAATTACTACCACTAATAAAAATGCTACAACAACTATTAAGGCTAAAAATATTGTAAACGTACTCATTATTCTTTATTATTTTGTTCTTGTAATTGTTCTACTGCTTTAATTTGGTCTGCAAAGAAACCACTTTTTTCTGGATATTTCAAACTTAAAATTTTGTAAGATTGAATAGCTTTTTTATAGTTCTTTTGCTCCACGTAAATTCTAGCTAAAGTTTCGGTCATTAAAGCTTCAGGCTGTATCATTTGTTCTTCAGCCAAATTAACGTTTTTAGTTTCCGATTTGGTAGGCTTTAGTTTAGGATTTGTATTTAAGAAACTATCAATAAGCTTAAATTTTTTATCACGTTCATTTGGGTTTTTAGAAGTTGAAGTATGACTTAACTTTTCTTCAGCAATTGAACGATCAATAGGTTTAAAGCGTGTAAGCTTTAACCACTCATTAAAAGAATGTTTTTCATTGATGTCAAATTGTAAAGGCGTTCCAATTTTTAAAATGTCTTCAGGAGATTCTTCTAGATTACCACTAGCTTCAAGTGCATCCTTTATAGGTTCATTTTCATCCAATTGAAAATTAACAATTTTAGATTTTTCAACTTTTGGTTGAAATAAATCTGGGTCTAAAACATCAGCAGTGTCTTTTATTTGTTGTTTTAGGGCGTCATCAATTTCAATACTTTTATCAACCGAAACAGCTTCAGCAGAAACATCCATGTCCTTAACGTGGTCGTTGTGACTCTTAATAAATTGCGATATTTCGTTTTGAATGAAATTTTCAGAAGTGATAAAATCGAATAGAATACTCCTGTCCGTAGTATAAGCTGCTGCCACTTTTAAGGCGGAATTATAATCAGAGCTATCGTTGTTTTTTAAAGCTTTTAAATGGATTGCTCTTGCTGATTGAAAATAAGGGTACTTCTTAATTATAGCTTCTAAATCTTCAGTATGATTAGAGGTAACCTTTTTTGGTTTTTGAATAATATTTGAAAATTCAGCAGTATTCATATTACCATTTTGCTAGTGAGGCATTAAAGATATCTTGTGTAATACGTGTAAAAAGCTCTTCATATGCAGCGTCTTTTGTTGCACCTGTTAATAGGGTACTACCTGTATAATCATAAAAAAAAGAGAAATTCTGCTCAAAATCATCTTCTTCATTTTTTTTATTATAAAAACGAACTCTTACAGACATGGTTAAGCGGTTTTGGGCTGCTGTATTGTTTGCGGTAGCTGTTGTTGGCGATATCCTGTATTCGGTTATCTCGCCTTCGTAAACCAAGTCGCCATTAGATTTCACCAAATCTAAATTAGTTTGATTTAAAAGTAAATCTTGTAGAGCTAATGTGAAATCACGATCTAAACCTGGTTCAACCAATAGAGCATTATTTTGAAAATAATTTACTTGAAACGTTTTGACATCTGATGAAATAGAGGCTCCTGTAAACGAATACGCTCCGCAGCCAATAAATGTTAAAGTGGAAATCAATAATCCAATATATATATAAACTCTTTTTTGAATCATTTTAGAAAAACTAAAAATAAATGAAGTTCAAATTTAATTCTTTAAATGCAAGTAAGTCATAAAGTTTTCAAAAAATATTAATCTGGAATTACATCGCCTTGATAATAATAATTGCCAAAAGCTCTTTCAGGTTGAGGTCCGAGTTCATCAATATACTGTCTAGTTGAAGATTCTGGTAAATTGTTTCCGTTCAAGGTGTAACTAAAGGTAATCATACTTGGATCAGAATAATTGATTAAGGTTAAGTTGTTTTGAGAAAATAAATAAAATATTGGATTGTAATTTCCAATAAAAGGATCAATTAAAGGGAATAAATTAATCAAGTTAGTAGAAGAGTATAGCGGATTAGTAATTGAATTGTGACTAAAAACTACACAATCAGTATCGGAGCAATCACTTCCAACATTACCATTGTAGCCATTCCAAAACATGTCGCCACATGATCCAAATTCTGAAAATTCATCCGTCACTGTATTGTATTCAGAAGTGTAAAAATAGCTACATACACTTAGCATTGGATTAGTACTACTAATAATATACTTTGCAAAATATGCTTCAGTATATTCAATGTCACCATCAGTCCAAACATCTTCTGTATAGTTTGTGGAATCAATGTAATAATCAGGGTCATCATCAAAAAATTCAATCTGACGACTGCCAATACTCATAATCCTATTCTCTGAATTATAAGTAACATTGCTAGACCATAAGGGCACACCATTGACATCATTTTTTGAGTAATTAACAAGTCTTTGTTCTGAATCAAACTCAAAATCATAAATGTAAATATTATGCGGTTGCGTACGAATATCAGTATAGTATATTTTATACAATTGCCCATAATAATCAAAATACATTTTTATATAAGGATTACCATCTGAATTGAGAATATGAAATTGTGAGATTATGGTAGAGTCTGTTGTTGGTTCGGTTAAATTGGTTATTGTGGCATCATCTGTCAGATTCCCGTCCGTGTCAATGCCGTCATCACTAACATCTGTTATAACAATACCATTAGGGGTTTCAGCATCAACCATAATGCTATTGGAAACGCCTCCTGCATCAACATCGGTTTGTGTTATGGTATAATTGGCGGTGTAAATAGCTGTTTCGTTGACTAATAATGATCCGTTGTTACTCCCTGAATCTGTACTTACAAATACAATAGGGTGATTTAGCGATAACGTATTTCCATTATTGTCAGCCAAAGTATAAGACAAGCTGATATTGGTTAAGTCTACCTCACCCGTGTTTTTAACCGAAATGGTGTAGGTTAAAACATCATCAACACCCAAAAAGTTGTTTTCATCAGAAGTTACTTCAACAATATTAGTGACTTCCAGCCCAGCATTTTCATTAGTGTTAGGTGGTGATTGATTATCATCAGAATTGTCACTGCAGGAAAAAAAGAAAAAGATTAGGGAGATTATTGTTAGTAATCGAATCATAATGAATTGAATTATAATTCGTTAAGTTATCAATAAATTATCACAAATCAAATTGCTTAATCTTTCTGTAAAGCGTGCGTTCACTGATGCCTAATTCTTGAGCTGCTAGTTTTCGTTTACCGTTATGGCGCTCAAGTGATTTTTTTATGAGTTCCAACTCCTTGTCGTGTAAAGATAATGTTTCTTCTTCCTCAATTTCTTCGGCAAAGTGATACTTATCATGGATTTCTTCAGATTCAGAGTAATTAGATTCAGATGATTTTTCAGGGATTGATAATACTTCTAAATCTTCAACAGTTGTTTCTTCATCATCTTCACCATATATTTTTTGAATAAGACCTTCATTTTGTTTTTGAACTTCTGAACCGTTGCCACTTTTCATTAGTTCCATGGTGAGTTTCTTTAAATCATTTAAATCACTCTTCATATCAAAAAGAACTTTGTACAATATTTCTCGCTCACTGCTAAAATCGCTTTCTGATTTTGTGGTATTTATTACAGCAGGTAAGTTACTTGATGCGTCAGGTAAGTAATCTTTTAAAGTTGCAGCACTGATTGTGCGATTCTGTTCTAAAACAGAAATTTGTTCGGCAATATTTCGTAACTGACGTATGTTACCGCTCCAGCGATATTTTAATAATAGATTTACAGCGTCATCAGTTAATTTGATAGTTGGCATTTTGTATTTAAGGGCAAAATCACTAGCAAATTTTCTAAAAAGTAAATGAATGTCATCCTTGCGATCACGAAGAGGCGGCAAGTGAATTTCAACAGTACTCAAGCGATAGTAAAGGTCTTCACGAAATTTTTCTTTCTTGATGGCTTCGAACATGTTGACGTTTGTAGCAGCAACAATTCTAACATTTGTTTTTTGAACCTTACTGGAGCCAACTTTTATAAACTCACCATTTTCAAGCACCCGCAGTAAACGTACTTGAGTTGTAAGTGGTAATTCGCCAACTTCGTCTAAAAAAATGGTTCCGCCATCCGCAACTTCAAAATAACCAGAGCGTGTTTGAGTGGCTCCAGTAAAAGCACCTTTTTCATGACCAAACAATTCACTATCAATGGTGCCTTCTGGTATAGCTCCACAGTTTACAGCAATATATTTACCGTGTTTTCTGTGCGATAATTGATGTATTATTTTTGGAATACTCTCTTTACCAACACCAGATTCGCCAGTAACTAAAACGGAGATATCTGTAGGTGCAACCTGTATGGCTTTTTCAATAGCACGATTAAGTGTGGGATCATTGCCAATGATGCCAAATCGTTGTTTTATTGCTTGAATGGATTCCATATTTATTCTTGATTCAAGAGTCAAGTCAAAAGAGTCAAGACTATATTTTTTTTAACAAAATATTTTAGAGTCATTCTTGATTCTTGTCTCTTGGTTCTTTATTTTTTTAATTGTTTTCAGAATATCCAATCGCTTCACCAATAAGCGTAGCTGTGGTGCAATCGATTATTTTTACATTAACAAAATCGCCAACTTTATAGTTTTCTTTAGGGAAAACCACTACGGTGTTTTGTGTGTTTCTTCCTGACCAATGCAAGTCAGATTTTTTTGATTCTTTTTCAATCAATACTTCTTCCACTTTGCCTAAATGCTGCTGTGTTCTATAATGACCATGCGCACGTTGCAAATCAATAATCTCTTGAAGGCGACGTTTTTTAACAGCTTCAGGAACATCATCATCCATCTTTCGTTCTGCTAGTGTTCCTGGGCGTTCCGAATAGGCAAACATAAAACCAAAATCGTATTTTACATACTCCATTAAACTTAAGGTGTCCTGATGATCTGCTTCGGTTTCTGTTGGGAAACCAGCAATCATATCTTGACTTAAGGCTATATCTGGAATAATGTTTCTAATGTCATCAATGAGTTTGAAGTACTCTTCACGCGTATGCTGACGGTTCATTTCTTTCAAAATACGGTTGCTTCCACTTTGAACTGGCAAGTGAATGTAATTACAAATATTACGATGCTTTGCCATAGTTTCTATAACATCTAGCGTCATATCCTGTGGATTGGAAGTTGAAAAGCGAATGCGCATTTTAGGCTGTGCTTGTGCGCACATATCTAATAATTTCGCAAAATTTACAGCAGTAGCTTTTTGAAGGTCGCTGGCTTTGTCAAAATCTTTTTTTAATCCGCCACCATACCAAAGGTAACTGTCCACATTTTGTCCTAAAAGCGTAATTTCTTTAAAACCTTTATTCCATAAATCGTTGACTTCTTCAATAATACTTTGCGGATCTCGACTGCGCTCACGGCCACGGGTAAATGGTACAACACAAAACGTACACATGTTGTCACAGCCTCTGGTAATTGAGACAAATGCAGTTACACCATTACTATTTAAACGAACTGGTGAAATATCACCATATGTTTCTTCTTTTGAAAGTATGACGTTTATAGCATCACGACCGTCTTCAACTTCTGATAATAGGTTGGGTAAATCCTTGTAAGCATCTGGACCAACAACTAAATCAACAATCTTTTCTTCTTCAAGAAATTTACTTTTTAAACGTTCTGCCATACAGCCTAAAACACCAACTTTCATTTTTGGATTAATCTTTTTTACAGCATTGTATTTTTCTAAACGTTTGCGAACAGTTTGTTCGGCCTTATCACGAATAGAGCAGGTGTTTACTAATACCAAATCAGCATCTTCGAGGTTTTGTGTTGTATTAAATCCTTCATTTGAAAGAATTGAAGCCACAATCTCACTATCACTAAAATTCATTTGACAGCCATAGCTTTCAATAAAAAGTTTACGGCTATTATCTTTTTTGGCTTCTAAATTTAGGCTTTCACCTTGTCTATTTTCGTCTATTATCTTTTCCATAAATACCTCTGAAAGTCTTTTCAGTCAATAAGTATGCAAAGTTACGATTATTTTCTAATTAGTGACAAAGTGTCATACAATTAAAATAATTTTGTTATTGACTATTTATATGGTTACTTTGATAAACGAAACTAACCAATCTTACATTATATATGAATACAATAGAACGTATTTTAGAAAAAATTCAAAATGCCAAAGCATTAGATTTTGGTAACATTTTTAATGATTCCATTGAATTATTTAAGAAAACTTGGATGCAAGGATTTTTACTGCAATTATTCTCCATGATAATTATGTTGCCATTAATACTGATAATTTATGTGCCGTTAATTGGTGTCATGATTGCTCAAGCGGAAAGTGGTGACATAAACCCAGATGCCTATGATGCTGTGTTTGCAGGCTTTTCTGTTTTATTTATTATTCTAATAATTGTTGGTGCTTTGGTTTTAAGCACTGTAACGATTGCGCTTCAAGCTGGTTTTTTTAGAATAATGAAGCGTTTGGATCATGATGAAGAAGTGCTAACATCCGATTTCTTTCATTTTATAAAAGGGAAATATTTAGGCAAATTATTTGTTTTAATGTTAGCATCTGTTGTTATTTCATCCATAGCAACCTTATTATGTTTCTTACCATTAATATATGTTATGGTGCCTATGTCATTTTTCACTATGTTTTTTGCCTTCAACCCAGAGCTCTCGGTTAGTGACATTATCAAAGGAAGTTTTGCTTTAGGTAATAAAAAGTGGTTATTGGTTTTTGGCTTATTAATTGTTTCATCATTATTGGCACAAATAATAGGAATGATACTCTGTGGAATTGGCGTACTATTCACGGCAGCCTTTGTTTATCATCCTACCTATTTAGTCTATAAAAATGTAGTAGGCTTTAACTCTGATAGCCCAATTAACCATATTGTAGAATAGTCTAAAAGATTATTTTAAGACGATTAAGCCTGTGTTTTTATACTAAAAAAAGCATGGGTTTTTTCTTTCAATTAGCTTTAATTTTTGGTATTCAAGATTTTAAAATTAGGAACATAAACTTTTTTTCATATACATTTGTAGCCTTAAAAAATGATACATGGCAAAGAATTTAGTAATTGTTGAGTCACCTGCAAAGGCAAAAACAATCGAGAAATTTTTAGGAAAAGATTTTAAAGTAGAATCTAGTTTTGGGCATATCGCTGACTTACCTTCAAAGGAGTTGGGTGTTGATGTTGATGGCGATTTTAAACCAAAATATGAGGTTTCTAAAGATAAAAAATCAGTAGTTAAAAAATTAAAAGATCTAGCCAAGAAAGCTGAAATGGTTTGGCTTGCTAGTGATGAGGATCGAGAAGGAGAAGCTATTGCTTGGCATTTGGCAGAGTCGTTAGAATTAGATAAGGAAAAAACCAAGCGTATCGTTTTTCATGAAATAACAAAATCGGCTATTCAAAAGGCTATTGAAAATCCTAGAGGAATAGATTATGATTTGGTTGACGCGCAGCAAGCACGACGTGTTTTAGATAGAATAGTTGGTTATGAATTGTCTCCTGTACTTTGGAGAAAAGTAAAAGGCGGATTATCAGCTGGACGTGTGCAATCTGTTTCGGTAAGATTAATTGTAGAGCGCGAGCGTGAAATTCAAGACTTTGAACCACAAGGTTCCTACAGAATAGATGCTGAGTTCTCAAATGAGGAAGGCCAAACATTTAGAGCAAAACTACCTAAGAATTTTAATACAAAAAAAGAAGCCGAGGATTTTTTAAAGGCTAATATTTCAGCAGAATTTAAAGTTTCAGAATTAGATAAAAAACCAGCAAAAAAATCACCTGCAGCGCCTTTTACAACATCAACATTGCAGCAGGAAGCTTCTCGTAAATTGTACTTTTCAGTAAGTAAAACCATGACGATGGCGCAACGTCTTTATGAAGCTGGTTTAATTACGTATATGAGAACAGATAGTGTGAATCTGTCTGATGAAGCACGTAAAGGTGCTCAAAAAGAAATAGAATCGTCTTATGGTTCTGAATACAGTAAACCAAGAAATTATAAAGGAAAATCTAAAGGTGCTCAAGAAGCGCATGAGGCCATTAGACCTACTGATTTTACATTACATTCAGTAAATATTGATCGCGATCAGGCGCGTTTATATGATTTGATTTGGAAACGAGCTATTGCCTCACAAATGAGTGATGCTAAACTTGAGAGAACGAATGTGAAAATCTCGGCAAATAAGCATGCTGAATTATTTTCAGCTAATGGAGAGGTTATAACCTTTGATGGATTCCTAAAAGTTTATCTGGAAGGGACTGATGATGAAGATACCGAACAAGATGGTATGTTACCTGCTATGAAAGTTAATGAAACACTTCTTAATAATTACATCACAGCAACCGAACGTTACACGCGTCCACCTGCACGTTACACCGAAGCGTCATTGGTTAAGAAACTAGAAGAGTTAGGCATTGGACGTCCATCTACTTATGCGCCAACTATTTCAACTATCCAGAATAGAAATTATGTAGAAAAGGGAACTGTTGATGGTGTTGAGCGTCAATATTCTCAATTAACTTTAGAAAATGGAGCAGTAAAAGATAAGCAGTTAACCGAAAAAGTAGGTTCAGATAAAGGTAAGTTAGTACCAACAGATATAGGAATGATTGTTACTGATTTTTTGGTCAATCATTTTGAGCAAATATTGGATTATAATTTTACAGCCAAAGTTGAAGAAGATTTTGATGATATTGCTGAAGGTAAAGTAGATTGGTCTAAAATGATGAAAGATTTTTATAAAAACTTTCATCCTGTTGTAGAAGATGTTCAGGAAAATGCTGATAGAGAGTCTGGAGAACGTGTGCTGGGAACAGACCCAAAAACAGGTCGTCAAGTAAGTGTGAGATTAGGGAAGTTTGGGCCAATGGTTCAAATAGGTACAGTAGAGGAAGAGGAGAAGCCATTGTTCGCTAGTTTGTCACCTGACCAACAACTAAACACCATTACTTATGAAGAAGCTATGGATTTGTTTAAACTGCCTAAAGATTTAGGAACTTATGAAGGTGAAGAAGTGCAAGTTAATAATGGTCGCTATGGTCCATACGTAAAGTTTGGAAAGCAATTTGTGTCATTGCCAGCTGGTATGGATGCTTTGAGCGTAGAATTGGATGATGCTATTGAATTGATAAAAGAAAAGAAAAAAGCGGATGCACCTATATATATGTATCAAGATTTGCCAGTGCAAAAAGGTAAAGGTCGTTTTGGTCCATTTATAAAGTGGAACAATATGTTTATTAACGTCAACAAAAAGTATGATTGGGATAATTTAAGTGATAATGATATCATAACATTGATTGAGGATAAAATTCAAAAAGAAAAAGATAAATTAATTCACAATTGGGAAGATGCTGGAATTCGTGTTGAAAAAGCACGTTGGGGGAGACACAATGTTATAAAAGGAAAAACCAAAGTTGAATTACCAAAAACAGTAGACGTCTCTGACATGTCATTGGAAGAAGCTCAAGATATTTTGGATAAGAATGCACCAAAAAAGAAAAAAACTACAAAAAAGAAAAGTACTTCTAAAAAGAAATAGCAGATTATGAATTTTAATTTTTTATCACCTGTTGCAGATTCTGTTGTCGCGCATAATGAGTTATTATCACAGCAATCACTTGGTAAAAAAATGACAATTCATTCTAAACAATTAGGAATCCCTGATTTAGATGATGTTCAGCTAGCAATTATTGGTGTTCTTGAAAATAGAAACGATGTTGATTTTTTGGGTGAAGAGTTTAATATAAATGAAATAAGAAAAGCGCTTTACGCACTTTTTCCAGGTAATTGGCATACACAGATAGCTGATTTAGGTGATATTCAAAAAGGGGAAACAGTTGAAGATACATATTTTGCACTAAAGACTGCTGTTTCATTATTGATTCAAAAAAATATTATTCCAATTATAATTGGTGGGAGTCAAGACTTAACGTATCCCATGTATCGAGCCTATGACTCTTTAATGCCAATGGTTAATATTGTAAATGTAGATTCCAAATTTGATTTGGGTGATTCTAATAAACCCATTAAGAATAACAGCTTTGTAGGGAAAGTTATACTTGACCAACCTTATAATTTATTCAATTACGCATCAATTGGTTATCAAACATACTATAATTCTCAAGAAGAAATTGACTTAATGGACAAGCTGTACTTTGAATCGTATCGTTTGGGTCAAGTTTCTAATAACGTTACTATGGTTGAGCCTGTTTTGAGAGATGCCAACATAGTAAGTATTGATTTAAATGTTGTTAAAGCTTCAGAAGTTAGTTCAAAACAAAAGTCTTCACCAAATGGATTAGATGGTAAAGAGATTTGTACTATATCCAGATATGCAGGAATAAGTAATAAAGTATCCTCATTTGGTATTTTTGAATATAAACCCAGTCAAGATGATGAAATTACAGCTAGTTTAATTTCCCAAATGCTATGGTACTTTATTGAAGGTGTGAATTTTAGGGTGAAAGATGATGATTTTTTAAATGATGATAACTATCAAAAATTCACTACCTTAGTGGACTTACAAGAGTTGGTATTCTATAAAAGTATGAAAACGCAACGTTGGTGGATTGAAATACCATTTTTGGAAGAAGTGAATAATAAATTAAAAAGACATACGTTATTACCTTGCATGCACCAAGATTATCTAGATGCTTGTAATAATGTAGTACCAGAGCGCTGGTATAAAGCGTTTCAAAAGAATTGTGTGTAAATGAGTTACCGTTCGTCGATGTTTTTATCGGTAAAATGCACTTTTTTCACGATGAAACGTAAATTTTTTTGATAAAAAGTTGTTTTTTACAAAATATATAAATATGTTTACGCTCTTAAATTTTTTAAGACAATAATTAACCTCGAGTTTTCTATGGATATGAAGAAATTATTTTTATTAACCGCAGTTTTAGCTATACTGACAAGTTGTGGCTCTGGTGACAGGGGGCAGTTAGTAGGAGTTAAAGGAAAAAAATGGCATCCCGAGAAGCCATATGGTATGGAATTAGTACCTGGTGGAGCATTTATTATGGGTAAGGCAGATGATGATCTTGCCGGTATTCACGATGCGCCAGCGAAGACAGTTACAGTTCGTTCTTTTTATATGGACGCTACTGAAATTACTAATAGCGAGTACAAACAATTTGTTGAGTGGGTTCGTGATTCAACAATCAGAACACGCTTGGCTATTCTAGCTGATGAGGTTGGAATGACACAAGCCGATGCTGGAACTATTGGTGATTATGCTTTTGTTGATCAAAATCCAGATGATATGTCTGTATACGAAAAGTATATGTATGACAATTATGCTGGTTTAGGACCTACAGGATACGAAGGCAGAAAACTTAATAAAGATATTGATATTGAGTTTGATACAGCTAATTATATCGATGAGTATTATGCTGAAGTTATGGACACCATGTACCTACCAATGGAAGAGTCTTATAACGGGCAACGTACTTGGGATGTAACTAAATTCAAATTCCAGTATAAATATATGGATATTGAAAAGGCTGCGAAAGCAAAGAATAAAGGTAAAAAACGTTCTGAATTCATCATCACTGAAGAAGTTGAGGTGTATCCAGATACTACAGCTTGGATTCGTGATTTTGCGTATTCATATAATGAGCCTATGCACAATGATTATTTTTGGCATGCTGCTTATGATGAATATCCAGTTGTTGGTGTGTCTTGGAAACAAGCCAAAGCATTTTGCGAATGGCGTACGCTATACCATAATGCTTACAGAAAAGAGAAAAAACAACATTTTGTAAACGAATATCGCTTACCATCAGAAGCTGAATGGGAATATGCAGCAAGAGGTGGTCTTCAAGCCGCTACATATCCATGGGGTGGTCCTTACACTAAAAATGATAGAGGATGCTTTATGGCTAACTTTAAACCATTGCGTGGTGATTATGCGGCCGACCAAGCCTTATATACTGTAGAAGCAAAATCCTACGAGCCAAATGATTATAATCTATATAACATGGCTGGTAACGTATCAGAATGGGTGCATGCATCATATGATCCGTCATCTTATGAGTTTGTATCTTCTGTAAATCCAAGTGTCAATGACGTTAACAACCAACGAAAAGTTGTTCGTGGTGGTTCATGGAAAGATGTAGCCTATTATATGCAGGTTAGTTCAAGAGATTACGAATATGCAGATTCTGCAAGAAGTTACATTGGCTTTAGAACTGTTCAGGATTATATGGGAACAGACGTAACATTAAACGCAAAAAATTAATTAAACTATAACTAAATATTAAACTACCTAAGTATTATACTTAACTAAAAAACCAGAAATTATGGCAGGACAATCAAGAGCATTTAAGAAATTCATGGCAATGGCTTATGGGTTAGGAGCATCAATTGTAATCGTTGGAGCACTATTTAAAATTATTCACTTTGAAATAGGACCACTTACAGGTAACGTAATGTTAACTATTGGTCTGGTAACTGAAGCAATTATCTTTGCACTTTCAGCTTTTGAACCTGTTGATGATGATTTAGATTGGTCATTGGTTTACCCAGAGTTAGCTGGAGGTATGGGAGCTAATAAGAAGAAAGAGCAACCAAAAGATGCTGAAGGACTGTTATCTAAAAAATTAGATAACTTATTAAAAGAAGCTAAAATTGATGCTGAATTAATGTCAAGTTTAGGAGAAAGTATTAAGAATTTTGAAGGTGCTGCAAAAGGTATTAGCCCAACAGTTGATTCAATCGCTGCAACTAAAAAGTACGGTGAGGAAATGTCATTGGCTGCTGCTCAAATGGAGTCTTTAAATAGTCTTTACAAAGTTCAAATGGATGCTGCAAATAGACAAGCAGCAATCAATGAAGAAGCTGTTGAAAACGCTACTAAATTAAAAGAACAAATGCAATCATTAGCATCTAACTTATCGTCATTAAATGGTGTTTATGGTGGTATGCTATCTGCAATGAATAAAAGCTAATTAGTTTTTACAAACAAAATGTATTTAACAATAACTAAAAAAACTAATTAGAAATGGCAGGAGGAAAATTATCTGCAAGGCAGAAAATGATTAACTTGATGTATTTAGTATTCATTGCGATGCTAGCATTAAATATGTCAAAAGAGGTGCTATCTGCATTCGGACTAATGAACGAAAAATTAGTCGAATCTAATGAAGCAGCTACTGAAAGAAATGAGGCTTTCATGCAGGGTTTAGCTGAAAAAGTTGAAGAACAACCAGCTAAATATCAACCATTAAAAAGAGATGCTGATCAAATCAGCGAGTTGGCAAATGACTTTAATTCATACATTGTTGATTTAAAGGGGAAAATGACAGCTACGGTTGAAGACCCTAAGGATTATGAAATAATGGACAAAGGAGATTTCCTTGACAATTATTTTTTCATAGGAGAAAAGCTTAAGCCAGAAGGACAAAAGTTTTTAGATGAAATAGCTAAATTTAGAAATGGTGTTTCAGCTATCCTAGAAACAAATCCTGATATGCAAAGCATAGCTCAAGATGTTAAGAAAAAGTTTGCTACAGATCCTGTAACAAACAGAGATGGAAATGAAATAGATTGGTTAGATTATCACTATAAAGGTTTTCCATTAGTGGCATCTTTAACTAAAATGACACAATTACAAGCCGATGTTAAGACTACAGAATCTGAAGTATTATCATCAATGTTAGCTGGTAAACTGAAAGTTGAGGCATCATTAACAAATTTTGATGCGATTGTTGTTCCAGACAAAACAGCATTCTTTTCAGGAGAAAATTTTACTGGACGTATTATTTTAGGTAAAAATGATAAAACGTTACGTGCTGATAAAGTAATTATAAACGGTGAAACATTAGCTGATACAGCTATGCAAGCTGGTCAAACATTACTTAAGTTCCCTGCGGGAGCTGTTGGTGAACGTGAAATAGAAGGAGAATTCCAATTTAAAGAAGGAGATTCTATTATTTCTATTCCTGTGAAGTCAACGTATGCAGTTGTACCTAAACCAAATTCAGCTACTATTTCAGCTGACAAGATGAATGTTGTTTATCGTGGTGTTTCTAACCCAATGACTATTTCTTTTGCTGGAGTTTCTGATAACAATGTAACTGCAAGTGCTCCTGGTTTAAGTAAGGGATCTGGAGTTGGTAAATATGTTATGAATCCAGGTTCAGGTAGAGAGGTGGCTATTAATGTTAATGGTACTTTGCCTGATGGAACTAAAGTAAGTGATCGTGCTGTCTTTAGAATTAAGGATATTCCTAAACCTACAGGAACTGTAAGTGGACAAGATGGTATTGTTAAATTACCTCGTAATAGTGTTGAGATTTCAACTATAGGTGCGAAATTGGACGATTTTGATTTTGAATTACCAATTCAGGTAACATCATTTAAAATAAAAGTACCAGGACAACCTTCTGTTTCAGTTAACGGAACCAAGTTGAACAGCCAAGCAAAAAATGCATTACGTAAAGCTAGACGTGGTGATCAAGTTTCAATATTTGATATCAAAGCTCAAATTAGAGGGAATTCATCTTATAAATTAAAAGGTGTATCTCCTGTAGTTGTTGAGATTACAAATTAATAGAAGGTTTAAGCATCTGATGATAAGCCCTAATAACTAAAATTTAAACAGATGAAATTAAGAAGTTTATTATTAACCGTATTAAGTATGTCTTTTGTGACTGCTTCGTTTTCGCAGGCCAATTTATTGAGCGCGAAATCACCTGAAGAAATAGGTGTAAGAACAGAAGCCCAAAAAGCATTGGACAATGATGAGCCATTGGAATATGGGTATGTTGATGATAGAGATATCATGTATTCCAAAATGACATGGGAACGCGTAGTTCTTGATGAGCGTGTTAATTTTCCGTTATACTATCCTGTTGATACTAATAATATTGGTAAAAACAGAAGATCGTTATTTGATGTATTGTGGAATAGCGTTAAAAAAGGTGATTTGGAAAACATCTATGATGATTCTTATTTCACAGCAAAACGTACAATTAAAGATCTGAAAGCGAGTATGTCTAAAATTGATACTTTGGATATTGGATACGAGCAGTATAACGCTGATGGTTATGTTGATCCGGAATATATTGTAAAAACGGATATTACTTCTTTTCATGTTAGTGCTTATTTAATGAAAGGTTTATGGTATTTTGATAAGCGTCAAGCAGAAATGAAATATCGACTTATTGGTATAGCACCAGCTGCACCAGACGTTAACTTTTTAGATTCTGATGATGAAGCCAATAAGGAGCCTATTCCACTATTTTGGGTATTTTATCCGGATGCCAGGGATATTTTACATGAGGCCAAAGCGTTTAATAATGAAAACAGTGCTGTTTCATTTAGTTTTGATCACTTGTTGAACTCTAGACGCTTTAATGGTTATGTTTACAAAGAGGAAAACGTATATGGCGACCGTAAGGTAACCGAATATATTTCTGAAAATGCTTTAATGCAGTTACTAGAATCAGATAGAATAAAGGAGAAGATAAGAAACTTCGAATTAGATATGTGGGCTTACTAATAAGTTCTACAATAAATAATAGTTTAAACGCTCACTTTTTTAGTGAGCGTTTTTTATTACGATATTTGCAAAGTGTATAAAAAAGTATAATGAACAAGGTAGATTATATTGTAGTTGGATGTGGTTTGGCAGGCATTGCATTTTGCGAAAAATTACGAACAAACAATAAATCATTTTTATTATTTGATGATGCATCTCAACAATCATCAATCGTTGCTGCAGGTATGTATAACCCTGTTATTTTAAAACGTTTTTCTGAAGTATGGCTAGCTTCTGAACAATTAAAGTTGGCCAAGCCTTTTTACAGTCAATTGGAATCTCTTCTTAATGTAAAATTAGATTATGAATTGAAGTTGTATAGAAAATTCACTTCAGTACAAGAACAAAATTTGTGGTTTGACGCTATGGATAAACCTAAATTGGAGCCTTTTCTTTCACAAACAATAATTAAGAACTCCAATAATAATATTGAAGCTGGTTTTGGTTTTGGTGAAGTCTTACAAGCTGGTAGAGTAGATACAAACATGCTGATTGATCATTACTTAAAATTTTTAGAACATGAAAATGTATTAAAAAAGGAAAGATTTCAACATGAAAAACTCAAAATACAAAACGATGAGATTGAATATAACGGTTTAAAAGCTGATAGAGTAATTTTTTGTGAAGGTTTCGGATTGAAAAAAAATATCTATTTCAACTATTTACCACTTACGGGAACTAAAGGTGAAGTATTAACCATAAAAGCTCCTGACTTAAAAATAGATTATGCCTTAAAATCGTCTGTGTTTGTAATTCCAGAAGGCAACGATGTATATTCAGTAGGAGCTACTTATAATTGGGAAGATAAGACACAATCTATTACAGAATTAGCCCGTGAAGAATTGGTTTCAAAATTAAAAACCCTCATACATTGTGAATTTAAAGTAATAAATCAAGTTGCTGGTATTAGACCTACCGTAAAAGATAGACGACCACTTGTGGGTTCACATACAGCGTACAATAATCTTTTTGTTCTAAATGGCTTGGGAACTCGAGGTGTAATGATTGCACCTTTTATAGCGAATGCTTTATTCAATTACATAGAATGTAATGAACCCTTAATTCCAGAAATTGATATTAATCGGTTTTCTTTTTAACCAAGCTTTTATCATAGTGCATAAAGAGGTTAATCCATATATTTCGTGATAAGCGCATGATAATAGGAGCAAAAACTATAAGTGTCCCAATTATAGATATAAATACGACGTCTAGGTTTGCATCCAGAATTAAATAGCTAATTACAAATGCAGCAACAGCAAAAGCAATTCCAACAGCATAACTTACATACATAGAGCCATAAAAAAAAGAAGGTTCTATTCTATACTTTGTACCACAGTGAGAACATTTTTCACCAATTCTTAAAACATCCTTTAACACATAAGGGTTTTTGTTCTCATACATGGATTCTTGATGACATTTAGGACACCTTCCAGTTAGAATACTATATATCTTACTTCCTTTTTTAATCATCTTTAAAAGTTTACTTTTGCACTTTGGGAATTGCAAAATTAATTCTTTAATCAATAACAATTTGTAACAATTGTAACAAAATGCTTAACATTCATAATCTTTCCATTTCATTTCAAGGCGAATATTTGTTCGAAGAAATAACTTTTAAATTAAGCTCTGGAGATCGCATTGGGCTTATAGGAAAGAATGGTGCAGGTAAATCCACAATGCTTAAAATTCTCTCTAAAGAGATGGAACCTGATTCAGGGCAAATAGCGGCTGATAAAAACTTAAAAATAGGGTTTTTAAAACAAGATATAGATTTTGAATTTGGACGTACGGTTTTGGAAGAATCGTATGAAGCTTTTAAAGAAATAAAAGAAGTTGAAAGTAAGCTAGAAGATATTAATAAACAATTGGTTGAAAGAACTGACTATGATAGTGAAGGATATCATCAACTGATGATTGATTTAAATGAATTGCAACATCAATATGAAATTTTAGGTGGTTATAATTATCAAGGAGAAACCGAAAAAATATTACAAGGTCTTGGTTTTAAGCGTGATGATTTTAATAAGCTGACAGATACCTTCTCTGGAGGATGGCGTATGCGTATTGAATTAGCCAAATTATTACTTCAAAATAATGATTTATTATTGTTGGATGAGCCTACCAATCATTTAGATATAGAATCAATTATTTGGTTAGAAGGCTTCTTAAAAAACTATCCTGGAGCTGTAGTTATTGTATCTCACGATAAAATGTTTTTAGACAATGTGACCAACAGAACTATAGAGATTTCACTAGGTAGGATTTATGATTACAGCAAGCCTTACTCACAGTTTTTAGTGCTGCGAAAAGAAATTAAGGAACAACAACTGGCAACCCAGAAAAATCAGGATAAGCAAATTCAGCAAACTGAAAAACTTATCGAAAAATTTAGAGCAAAAGCATCAAAAGCATCAATGGCACAATCTTTAATAAAGAAATTGGATAGAATGGAGCGCGTTGAAGTTGATGAGGAGGATAACAGTGTAATGTCCTTGAATTTTCCAGTTTCAGTTACACCTGGTAAAGTTGTTGTAGAAGCATCAAAAATTTCGAAAAATTATGATGATTTGCAGGTCTTGAAAAATATTAACCTAACTATTTCAAGAGATACAAAAACTGCCTTTGTAGGCCAAAATGGTCAAGGTAAATCTACCTTGGCAAAAATAATTGTTGGTGAAATAAAACATCAAGGTGATTTAAAACTGGGGCACAATGTTCAAATAGCTTATTTCGCCCAAAATCAAGCAGAGTATTTGGATGGAAGCAAAACGGTTTTAGATACTATGATTGATGCTGCTAATGAAAAGAACAGGAGTCGTGTTCGTGATATATTAGGAGCTTTTTTATTTCGTGGTGAAGAAGTTGATAAATATGTACGTGTTTTATCAGGAGGCGAACGTAACCGTTTAGCATTGGCAAAATTACTATTACAACCGTTCAATGTGTTAGTAATGGATGAACCAACAAACCATTTAGACATTAAATCAAAAAATGTCTTAAAAGATGCTTTGAAAAATTTTGAAGGTACTTTGATTTTAGTATCACATGATAGAGATTTTTTACAAGGACTTACTGATGTGGTTTATGAGTTTAAAGATCAAAAAATTAAGGAGTATTTAGGTAATATTGACTTTTATTTGGAACAGCGAAATGTTGAAAATTTGAGAGAAGTTGAAAAAAGAGAGGTTGAAAAGCAAAAGCCTAAAGCAAGTAATAAGGATTCCTACGAGTCTCAAAAAAAATTAAAATCACTTACCAATAAGTTGAGTAATCTTGAATCCAAAATTAATCAACTAGAAAAAGACATCAAATCCATTGATGTAGAATTAGCAACTAATTATGATGAAATAGTGTCGGATCCAGCTTTTTTTGATGACTATCAAGGAAAAAAAAATAAACTTGAGAGTCTTATGAAAGATTGGGAAAAAGTACATGAACAAATAGATTCACTATAATTAATACGTAAATTCTTACATTAAATAGTAGTTCATCGAATAATTTTGGATTTAAGCGTTCATTGTTCTAATATTGAATCAGATTAATCCCAAATCTATTGAATATGAAAACTTTAAAACTAACATTACTTTGTCTTTTCGTAGCTGTAAATTCTTTTGCAAGCGTTTCAACAAGCGAAAAAGAAGCACTTCTAGCATTATACAACGCAACCAAAGGTGACCAATGGGTAAACACTTGGGATTTAAGTACACCAATAAATACTTGGTATGGTGTTACGGTTGAAGAAAATCAAGTTGTTGCTTTAAACCTTGAGTTTAATAATCTGCAAGGAACATTGCCTGAAGAATTAGGAAAGTTAACTCATTTAAAATCAATCAAATTAGGTTTTAATAAAATCACTGGTAATTTACCTCAATCAATCGGTGAATTAAAGCAATTAGAATCTCTAGAAATATTTATGAATAGTTTAGAAGGGCGTATTCCAGATGAAATAGGTAACCTTCAAAATCTTAAAGTCATAAAATTATACAGTAATAGTTTGTCAGGAGAGATCCCAGTGGCTATTACAGGCTTGTCTAACCTAAAAGAATTGTTAATTGGAAGTAACCAGTTGTCTGGTACGATTCCAACACAGATAAATTCCCTCACCAAATTAGTAAAATTAAGTTTAATCGATAATAAGATTTCTGGTGAGATTCCCGTTGAAATTGCTGAATTAAAGCAGTTGGAAGAACTTGTGTTAGCAAGCAATGAATTAACAGGAGATTTACCATTTGAACTGTCTTATTTTCCAAAATTAATGACGTTTATGGTAAGTGATAACAAATTAAGTCAAGATTACATTAGCATTGTAAATGGTAATAATCCAAACTTTATGGATTTTAATAACGTAGATACCGTAATTACTGACAATGATTAATTTTTAAGTTTTAACAATAGTTAAAAAAGAGACCATGAAATAATTCATGGTCTTTTTTTTTGTAAATTATTGTCATGTTAGAACAGTTTTTTCATTGTCCTTATTGTTGGGAAAGTATATCCATGTTGCTAGATATTAGTCAAGAAAACCAAAGTTATATTGAAGACTGTGAGGTGTGTTGTAACCCTATTCAAATACAAGTGAAATTTGACAATACCGAATTAGTTTATTTTAATGCTGAAAGTATTGAACAATAAATTTCTGTAAAATATACTTGTAATATCTAAAAAGCATTGTATATTTGCAGTCTAAATCGCGGGATAGAGCAGTAGGTAGCTCGTCGGGCTCATAACCCGAAGGTCACTGGTTCGAGTCCAGTTCCCGCTACTAATTTGTCTCTCAAAATTTGAGAGACTTTTTTTTATAGTGTGGTTTCTCATAAAGCAGGTTTTGTAAATATTATAGGTAATCCCAATGTTGGGAAATCAACATTGATGAATGCCTTTGTTGGTGAGAAGCTGTCTATTATTACTTCCAAAGCACAAACAACTCGACACAGAATTTTAGGAATTGTTAATGGCGATAATTTTCAAGTGATTTTATCCGACACGCCTGGTATTATAAAGCCAGCATATGAATTGCAAGAGTCCATGATGGATTTTGTAAAATCAGCATTTGATGATGCTGACGTGCTTATTTATATGGTGGAAATAGGTGAAAAGGAATTAAAAGATGAGGCCTTTTTTAATAAGATAACCAATTCGAAAACACCTGTTCTATTGCTTTTAAATAAAATTGACAAGTCCAATCAAGAGCAATTAGAGGAACATGTTGCTTTATGGTCTGAAAAAGTCCCAAATGCTGAGATTTTTGCTATATCGGCATTAGAAGGTTTTAATGTAAAAGAAGTATTTAGTCGTATAGTTGAGTTATTACCTGAATCGCCCCCATTTTATCCAAAAGATCAGCTAACAGATAAGCCCGAACGTTTTTTTGTTAATGAAACCATTCGTGAGAAAATCTTAATGCATTATAAAAAGGAAATACCTTATGCTGTTGAGATTGATACAGAAGAGTTTTTTGAAGAAGATGATATTATCCGCATGCGTTCTGTAATAATGGTAGAGCGTGAAACTCAAAAAGGCATTATTATAGGACACAAAGGTTCAGCCATTAAACGAGTTGGTATAGAGGCTAGAAAGGATTTAGAGAAATTTTTTGGTAAGCAGGTACATTTAGAACTATATGTGAAGGTGAATAAAAACTGGCGTAGTGATCAACGACAGTTGAAACGTTTTGGTTACAATCAATAGTATTATTTATTGTTGGGTTTTTCATTTATAACCTCAATCATAAAATCATAAAGGTCGTGCATTTCTTCTTTGCTAGAATCTTTTCCAATGCGTCCTGCAAAATAGAGTACAAACCATAAAATAACCAATAAAAACATAACACCTAGTTGAACAACGTAGGAATTATCTAAAGCCCAATTTGAGTAAGCCCATATAGCGAAAGCAATAAATAAACCAGCAACAATAAAGTGAAAAAACATAAACATGGTCCATACTGTTGGATTGGGTCCAAAAACACCGTGTAGAATAGCAGTTTTTTCGCCATCTTCATTTATTTCCAAATGTAATTGAGGAGACCAAAACTGTTGTTTGTCTTTGGGGAGTTTCAAAAATACATGGTCATCAATTATTGAAACAATAAATTTTTTCTGGTTGGTTTTGGCCATTTGAAATTGTTCTAAATAAAAAGTATTTTTTTTATTCAGTAGCTTTTTAAATCGCGGGCGTAAGACAATATCTTGTTTCTTAATGGACATAAAACAAATTAGTTAGCTTCATAAGTTAACTTCATGGTTATTGATGCAGTCTTTTTTTTTGAGGACGTATTGTAAGTGCCACCCCATGAGTAATCTTCATTTGAGTTTTGCCCAGTTATTTGAAAGATACCCATTTTAGCTGATATAAGGTTGCCAAGCCTACCTCCAGAGTTAGTAGCTATCATTTCTGCTCGTTGCTTGGCATCCGATGTAGCTCTTGAAATCATTTCAATTTTCAAATCTGCTAATTTAGTGTAATAATAACGTGGTGTTTCAGAGTAAAACTGAATACCTTTGTTTAAAAGCTCTGTTATTTCTCTCGATATTTTTTCTACTTTTTCTACATCATTTGATTCAATTTTTAAAGATTGAGTCAGTCGATAACCTAGAAATTCTTCACCAATATATTTGCCATCAGACGAATACTTGGCTCTTTGATTTTTCGAACTATTTACAGCATTGAATACCAGTTCATTTTCACTAATACCTTTTAATTTAAGATATTTAGTAATAGCAGTTTTATCATTTTCCAAGGCTTTATAGGCTTCTGTCAAGTCAAAGTTTTCTTGTTGATATGAGCCACCCCAAACTATTAAATCTGATGTAAAGTCTTCATTGCCCAATCCAGTTACAGAAATGCTTCCATCAACTTTATTTCTATTCATAAAAGAATTACCCAATATGTAGGCAGAAATAATTATGGCTAAAGAAAAAAATATTGCAGGTAAATTCTTTTTCATCATTTTAAATTTTAAACGCTGTACTAAAATATAACGAAATCATAAGCTTATCATTATATTTGCATCAAATTTTATAAGTAATGAGTAATATCGTAGCCATAGTGGGAAGGCCAAATGTTGGAAAATCAACATTCTTCAATCGTTTAATACAACGTCGTGAAGCAATAGTTGATGCTGTGAGTGGTGTCACTAGAGACCGTCATTATGGTAAGAGTGACTGGAACGGCAGAGAGTTTTCTTTAATTGATACCGGTGGCTATGTAAAAGGTAGTGACGATATTTTTGAAGCTGAAATAGACAAGCAGGTTGAAATTGCTATCGATGAAGCTGATGCAATTATTTTTATGGTCGATGTGGAAGCTGGGGTTACTGGAATGGATGAAGATGTTGCTAGATTATTGAGAAAAGTAACAAAGCCTGTGTTTTTAGCTGTAAATAAAGTTGATAATGCTAAACGCGCTGAAGATGCTGTTGAATTTTATTCGCTTGGTTTAGGAGATTATTATACTATTGCTAGCATCAATGGTAGTGGTACAGGTGATTTACTGGACGCGCTTGTTGAGGCACTTCCAGAAAAAGAAGAAGTTGAAGAAGAAGAGCTACCTCGTTTCGCCGTTGTAGGGAGACCAAACGCTGGTAAATCATCATTCATAAATGCCTTAATTGGTGAAGATCGCTATATAGTTACCGATATTGCAGGAACTACACGAGATGCTATAGATACAAAATACAATCGTTTTGGATTTGAATTTAATTTGGTTGATACTGCTGGAATTAGAAAAAAATCCAAAGTCAAGGAAGATCTTGAGTTTTATTCTGTTATGCGAAGTGTTCGAGCCATTGAGCATTGTGATGTGTGCTTACTAGTTTTAGATGCCACCAGAGGTTTTGACGGCCAAGTTCAAAATATTTTTTGGTTGGCAGAACGTAATCGAAAAGGTATTGTAATTTTAGTCAATAAATGGGATTTAGTTGAAAAGGACAATAAAACAATCAAGGAATTTGAGAAATATATAAAGTCTCAAATAGAACCATTTGCCGATGTGCCTATTGTGTTTATTTCTGTTCTAAATAAACAGCGTATTTTTAAAGCTATTGAAACGGCTGTTGAAGTTTACAAAAACCGTTCGAAGAAAATTAAGACGAGTAAACTCAATGAAGTATTGCTTCCGCTTATTGAAAATTATCCACCACCTGCATATAAAGGCAAGTTTGTGAAGATTAAATACATTATGCAATTACCTACACCCCAACCACAGTTTGCGTTTTTCTGTAATTTACCACAATATGTCCGAGACCCTTACAAACGCTTTCTTGAAAATAAGTTGCGCGAACATTTTGATTTCCATGGTGTTCCGGTGAGCGTTTACATGAGAAAAAAATAACACAACTTTATCTTTTTTTTAAGAAAATTCATACGAAAATCGATTTACCTTCGTTTTTCTGAATAATCTTAATCAACCATCAATCAAAAAATGAAGTCTCTATTTCTGATAGCAACTTGCTTTTGCTTAACTTTTACTTTTGCGCAATCCAATAATTTTAAAATTTTCGGTAGTATCAAATCGGTTGATGAAAATTTGCCGTTGGAGTCTGCTACGGTGCATGTTGAGAGAGTTCAAGATAGTTCAGTGATTTCTTATACCATTACCAATAAAGAAGGGGAGTTTCAATTAGAAGATAAAACCAATGACAAATCAGTAAATCTCTATATTTCATATGTTGGTTATAAAACATATTACAAAAAGGTTGAGCTAAATAAAGAAACCATAGATTTAGGTGTTATTGAAATGGAAGTTTCAAATGCGCTTGATGAAGTCGTTATCAAATCGGCTGCTCCAATCACTATTAAAAAAGATACATTGGAGTTTAATGTGAAATCGTTCAAAACCAAAAAGGATGCAACTGTTGAAGATTTATTAAAACAGTTACCAGGTGTTGAAGTCGATGATGAAGGAAAAATAAAAGTCAATGGCAAAGAGGTTAATAAAATACTTGTTAATGGAAAACCATTTTTTGGTGATGACCCAACAATTACCACTAAAAACCTAACAAAAGATATTATTGAAAAAATTCAGGTTGTTGATACCAAAACAAAATCTGAAGCCTTCACAGGTGAGACGGTAGATGGTGAGAATAAAACTATTAACCTGACTATAAAAGAAGAAAATAATAAAGGTGTTTTTGGTAGAGTAGCTGCAGGAGGCGGAACTGATGAGCGTTATGAAATGGCAGGAATGCTTAATTATTTTGATAATGATCAACGAATAAGTGTTTTGGCTGGTGGTAATAATATTAATTCGCCTGGTTTTAGTTTTGGTGAAATTAGAAAAATGTTTGGAGGTGGTTCTAGCATGTCTATGTCAAGTAATGGCTCTTTTACTATTGATGGTCGTTCATTTGGAGGTGGAGAAGGTATTGTGAAGTCGCAAAATATTGGAGCTAATTATGCTGATGAGTTGAGTGAAACCACAGACATTTCTGCAGACTATTTTTATTCAGGAAGTAGTTCAGAAAACAAACGAGCAACCCAAAGAGAGAATATTTTGCCTGATTCAAGATATTTCACAAACTCGTTATCAAGTACATACAATGACAATGATAATCACAGTGCAAATATGGGGTTTGATATTGAAGTAGATTCTACTTTTTTAATAAATATAGATCCATCCTTTCGCTATTCAAAAAGTAAAACCACATTTGATAATTTTGAAGAATCATTAAATGACGAGCGTATATTGACCAATGAATCAAATACAAATTCACTGGTTGAAAACGATGCCAAAAATTTCAGAAATAATTTAAATGTTACTAAACGATTTGGAGATAAAGGCGCATTCGTAAGAGTTAGTTTAACAAATGAAATTAATGCGCGTAATTCAGATGATTTTTTGACTTCGCAAACAAATGTTTATGGAGAAGATGTGAACAATCCTAATAATCCAGATTATGTCTTAATAGACCAAGTGATACGCGACCAATACACTGATGGCGAGGGTGGTGTGAGTAATTTTAGATCAGATATTAGATATCGATTGCCTATTATTAAAAAAGAGTTTTTTATCAATTTTGACTATGATTATAGTAGAGACAAAAGCACCGATAGGAAAAGTACTTTTGATAAAGACGCTAATGGTGAATACAGTATATTTAATAATGATTTGAGCACGGATTTTGAGTATTTAAATGAAAGTATGACTCCAGGCGTGAGTTTAAGTTATCGTAAGGAGAAATGGTCAGCTAGAGCTGGATTTGATTATATTTTTAGAACACTTGAAAATGTCGATTTATTAAGACCACAATTAAGTATAAAACGACGTTTTGAAGCTACAGAATTATGGTCTAGCTTTAATTACAGGTTCAACCCAAAAGCTTCACTGTGGACAGGTTATCGTTTAAATAACACACCGCCACAGTTAGAACAATTACAGCCATTTGCTAATGTGTCTGACCCATTGAACACTGTTGTTGGTAACCCAAACTTAGAGCCTTCCAACAACCATAGAATCAGCATGGGGTTTAACGCATTTGACTGGCAAAAACGAACGGGGTTTTATAGTTATGTGAGTGCTACATTTATTGAAAACCAAGTGGTGTCTAAAACGACTATTGATGAAAATTTTGTTAGAGAAACAACTTATGCCAATGTAGATGGGAATTATAGAGTAAATGGAAATTTGGACTACAGTAAGGATGTTAAAGTAGATAGTTTACGAACAATTAAGTTTGGTGTAGGTGCTTTTGCAAATTTAAATAAGAGCATAAATTTCAATAATGATGTTATGTATGCAAGTAAGGTGAGATCAATTTCACCAAGTGCAAGTTTAACGTTTACTTGGAAGGATATACTTGAAATTAGACCAAGATACCGTATTACGTTCACTACAAATAAGTATGACATTGATGACTTTGAGGATAGAAAGTTTTCTTATCATGATTTAAATATTAAAACAGCCTTATTCTTACCTAAAAATTTTGAATGGCGAAATGATATACAATATAACTACAACCCAAATATTGGTCCAGGATTTCAAAGTAGTGCCTGGTTTTGGAATTCCACGTTAGCGTACTCTGTTCTTAAAAACAATGGAACTGTAACTTTAAAGGTCTATGATTTATTAAATCAAAACACCAACGCAAGAAGAACGGCCACACAAAATTATATTCAAGATTCGCAAAGTACTGTATTAGAACAATATTTTATGTTGAGTTTTAGTTGGAAATTTAATAGTTTGGGTAAAAAAGGAGAAACAGGTGGTAATGATGTTTTCTTTTTTGATTAAAAAATAAAATATTGCTACCAGCCACCTGAAGCACCTCCGCCTCCAAAGCCACCGCCTCCAAAGCCACCGCCGAATCCACCACCAAATCCTCCGCTTGAACCACCACCAAATAGTCCACCTCCAGAACTTCTACCATAACTACCACGCCCCATATTGCTCAATATAATGGCATCTAAAATACTCATGCCTTCATGTTTTTTACCACCAGAACCGCCATTATTTCCACCTCTCCGATTTTTGGAAATTGCAATCAGGATAATAATAAATACGATAAATAAGAAGAAGAAAAAACCTATTGGAAATCCATTAGAAGAAGATTGTCTCGAGCCCTGATACTCGCCCGTCATAACTTCAAAAATAGCATCAGCACCTCGATTCAATCCACCGAAATAATTATTTTGTTTAAAATAAGGGATTATATCATTGGTTATGATTCGTTTTGATATAGCATCTGATAAAAGATGTTCAACGCCATAACCAGTATTTATAGCAATCTTACGATCATCTTTTGCCAATAGAATGAGTATGCCATTATCTTCTTCAGCTTGACCAATTCCCCATTTTTCTCCCCATTGTGCGCCTAAATAATTAATGTTCTCGCCTTTAGTTGAACTTATTATAGCAATAACGATTTGTGTAGACGTCGTATCAGAATATTTTATCAGTTTTTCTTCTAGACTATTTTTTTCTGAAACAGATAATAAATCAATGTAATCATAAACAGAGGTCTGCTCTTTTGGTATTTCAGGAATTTCATATTGCGCGTATAGAGTGCTTGTTGAAAAGCAACCCAAAAAAAGCAACCCAATTAATAAGTTTTTAAATAACGCCATTAACCCTTTGATATATCATTAGGGAGTTCATTAGTATCTGTATGATGCCATGGAAAATAAGTTTCAAGTACCTTTCCAGCTTTTAAAACACCATTAATTAACCCTTGTTTAAAATCACCTTTTTTAAATTCTTTTAATATGGCATCACGAGTCGTATCCCAAAAATCACTTTCAACAACTTTGTTTATACCTTCGTCACCAAAAATCACGAAAGTTCTATCTTCCACTGCTACGTAAATTAGTACACCATTTTGCTGCTTGGTATTATCCATTTTTAACATATGGAATACTTCCTTTGCACGATCAAAAACATCTAATTTTGTAGAGTTTTCTATATGTACACGTATTTCACCAGACGTGTTTTTTTCAGCTTGACGAATAGCAGAAACGATTTCTTGTTCTTCTTGTGCTGTCAGGAAATCTTCAATTTTTGACATAAGGTTTATTCAAAATCAAAATCTACATCAGGTGCATTCTCACTTCCAGGATCTGCCTTATATCGTGGCATGTCATCAAAACCAAATAATCCTGCTAAAAGGGTTCCAGGGAATTTTGAAATATGCTTGTCATAAATATTGACTTTTTCATTATAGCGATCTCTGGCAACATTTATGCGGTTTTCAGTACCTTCCAATTGTGCCTGTAGTTCCAAAAAGTTTTGATTGGCTTTAATATCAGGATAACGTTCAACAGAAACTAATAGTTTTGAAAGTGCACCACTTAAACCACTTTGAGCTTGTTGGAATTGAGCCATATTATCGGCTGTCAAATTATTAGCATCAATTGTTGTTGAAGTTGCTTTGGCACGAGCCTCAATAACCTCACGAAGAGTTGTTCTTTCAAAATCTGCAGCTCCTTGAACGGTTTTCACAAGATTACCTATTAAGTCATTCCTACGCTGATAAGAACTTTCAACATCAGCCCATGCAGTTTCTGCATCAGCTTGGTATTCAACTGCAGTATTGTTAAATCCAACTGCCCATGAATAAAGAGCAAAAGCTATTACGGCAATGACGATAACTGGGATTAACCATTTTTTCATAATATTAAGTTTTGAATGTTAGTGTTTTTTGTAAGTAACCATTAATAAGTTGACAAAATCAATAAAATGTTACAACTGTTCTTTGATTTTGATTAGCTGTGCTTTGACATCTTCTAATTTACTGATGATTTCAAAGTTATTTAGTGTTTGCTGTTTCTCTTCTTTTAAATGAATTTTTGCGCCTTCCAGAGTAAAACCACGTTCTTTAACCAAATGATAAATAAGCTTAAGATTTTTAATGTCATCAGGTGTGAACTTTCTATTGCCTTTTGCATTTTTTTTTGGTTTCAGTACATCAAATTCCTTTTCCCAAAATCTAATTAATGACGTGTTTACGTCGAAAGCTTTGGCTACTTCACCAATTCCGTAATATCTTTTTTCTGGTAGTTCTATATGCATTAGTCTAAAGATTGGTTTTCTAAAGTTGCCTTTTCTAGTAGTTCATTAAATTCTTGTGGTGATAAACTACCATAATAAAAATTAATAGGATTGATACGTTGATCGTCTTTGAAAATCTCATAGTGTAGGTGAGGAGCTTCTGATCGACCTGTACTTCCTACAAAACCAATTAAATCACCGCGTTTAACTTTTTGATTTTTTCTGACATTGTATTTATATAAATGTCCATAAAGACTCACATAACCATAGCCATGATCAATTCGAATGTGTTTTCCATATCCAGCCGAATTACTATCAGCTCTGGTTACAACACCATCACCAGTGGCATAGATTGGCGTGCCTCTTGGTGCAGTAAAATCCATTCCCCAATGCATTTTCCTCACTTTTGTGAAAGGGTCGTTTCTCATGCCGTAACCAGAAGCCATTCGTGTTAAATCTTCATTTCTTACGGGTTGGATGGCTGGTATGGCTGCCAATAACTTTTCTTTTTCTTCGGCCATTTTGGCAATTTCATCAAGAGATTTTGATTGTACTACAATTTGTTTTTG
The DNA here is from genome assembly GCF_012931685.1 of Hanstruepera ponticola. Taxonomy (GTDB): domain Bacteria; phylum Bacteroidota; class Bacteroidia; order Flavobacteriales; family Flavobacteriaceae; genus Hanstruepera; species Hanstruepera ponticola. Next base: position 67,873 of record NZ_JABANC010000001.1, on the reverse strand, counting down.
TAGGATGTCTAATCGCTTACTACTCTCAATAATGAGTTTCGAATTGTCAAATCCTTCTAAATATTTGTAACGATTTACACCGCCAAAACCTGCTTTACGTTGTTCATCTGGTATAGGATTGGCTTCAAAATATAATCTGTAGATATTATTGTCTCTATTCGCTATGTCTTCTAAAACTAATTGTGCTTCGTCCATTTTTCTATTAAGCAATTCATATTGTAATTGCATATTAGATAATTCACGTTTCAGAGCTTTTTCTTTAGGCGATTCAACATACTGACTAGTAATAAAAACTGTAAGAAAACCAAATAAGGCAGCAGCCAGTATAAAAACTGATATGTATTTAAATGTACGTCCTTTTTTGCGCTCTATTTTTCTATAAGAAAGCGTTTCAGAATCGTAATAATATTTTACCTTACTCATTGGCTAAATTTACTATTTTTGCAGATAACTATTACTAATAAGTGGTTTTTCTGACAAGTAAACTAACAAATATAAAAATAGTTTAGCACTTTACGGAATTTTAACACAAGCTTGAAACACAAACTCATACATGAAATCCCAAGATATACGTTCAACATTTTTGAATTATTTTAAAGATAAGCAACATGCCATTGTGCCGTCAGCACCTATGGTACTCAAGGATGACCCAACGCTTATGTTTGTTAATTCAGGAATGGCACCTTTTAAGGAATATTTTTTAGGAAATGCCGAGCCCAAGAACAATAGAATTGCAGATACACAAAAGTGTTTACGTGTTTCAGGAAAACATAATGACCTTGAGGAAGTAGGTTATGACACCTATCATCACACCTTATTTGAAATGTTGGGAAATTGGAGCTTTGGCGATTACTTTAAAAAAGAAGCGATTGCTTGGGCCTGGGAATTGTTAACGGAAGTATATAAAATTAATAAAGACATACTATATGTAACCGTTTTTGAAGGTGATAAGGAGGATAATATTCCCATGGATCAAGAAGCTTACGATTTTTGGAAAGAACTCATTTCTGAAGACCGTATTTTAATGGGGAATAAAAAAGATAATTTCTGGGAAATGGGAGATCAAGGTCCTTGCGGTCCTTGCAGTGAAATACATGTTGATATTCGTTCAGAAGAAGAAAAAGCCAATGTTTCAGGTAAAGATTTGGTAAATATGGATCATCCGCAAGTAGTTGAAATTTGGAATTTGGTTTTTATGCAATACAATCGCAAAGCCAATGGCTCGCTAGAAAACTTACCAAACAAACATATTGATACAGGTATGGGCTTTGAACGTTTGTGCATGGTTTTGCAAAACGTAAAAAGCAATTATGATACTGACGTATTTACACCAATTATTCGTGAAATTGAAACCATTTCCGGGAAAGATTATGGGGTGTCTAACAAAGTAGATGTTGCAATAAGAGTTATAAGTGACCATGTACGTGCAGTGGCTTTTTCAATTGCTGATGGACAATTACCAAGTAATACAGGCGCGGGTTATGTGATACGTCGAATTTTACGTCGTGCCATTCGATATGGATTTACATTTTTAGACCAAAAGGAACCATTTATATATCGTTTAGTTGATGTGCTTATTAAAAAAATGGGAGGAGCTTTTCCAGAATTAAAAGAACAAAGGCAACTAATTGAAAATGTAATAAAAGAAGAAGAAGCTTCATTTTTAAGAACATTAGATCAAGGCTTATTATTACTAGACAGAATTATTACGCATTCCAATTCAAAAGAAATTTCTGGAAACAAAGTGTTTGAACTAAAAGACACGTATGGTTTTCCTGAAGATTTAACAGATTTAATTCTTCGTGAAAACGGATTTACCTATAATCATGAGGAGTTTAGTAAAAAATTAAAGGAGCAACAAGAACGAGGCAAGCAAGCATCTCAATTAAAATCCGATGATTGGACGGTTTTAATTAATGATGCCGATCAGGAATTTATTGGATATGATGCTTTAGAGGCCAATGTGAAAATTACCCGCTATCGCAAAGTGACTTCAAAAAAAGATGGCGATATGTATCAACTGGTTTTTAATCTGACTCCGTTTTATGCCGAAGGAGGTGGTCAAGTTGGTGATAAAGGCTATCTTGAGGATGCAACAGGAGATGTAATATATATTGTTGATACCAAAAAAGAAAATAACGTAATCATTCATTTTACGAAAAGTCTACCTAAAAATATTCAAGGAAACTTTAAAGCTATTGTAGATGAGAAACAACGTTACCGAACCGAGTGTAATCACACAGCAACGCATTTATTACACCAAGCTTTACGTGAAGTTTTAGGAACTCATGTTGAGCAAAAGGGTAGTGCAGTGCATAGTAAATATTTGCGTTTTGATTTTTCGCATTTTTCAAAAATGACTGTTGATGAATTACGTGATGTTGAAAACTTTGTAAATGCTAGAATTGCTGGAAAATTACCTTTACAAGAACAGCGTAACATTCCAATGGAACAAGCTATTGAGGAAGGAGCCATGGCATTATTTGGCGAAAAATACGGTGATACCGTTAGAACGGTTCGATTTGGTCAATCTATAGAGTTATGTGGCGGAACACATGTGAAAAACACTGGCGATATATGGTATTTTAAAATTGTTTCAGAAGGTGCAGTTGCGGCTGGAATACGCAGAATAGAGGCCATAACAAATGATGCGATGAAAGATTATTTTGAGGAAGGTTATAAAGTCTTTACGAACATCAGAAGCATGCTTAATAACACCAAAGAACCCGTAAAAGCACTTCAGAATTTACAAGAAGAAAATAGTAATTTAAAAAAGCAAATTGAAATTTTGCTGAAGGAAAAAGCCAAAAACCTAAAAGGTGAGCTTAAAAACGAATTGACAGAGTATAACGGAATTCAATTTTTAGCAAAACAAGTGGATTTAGATGCTTCAGGTATAAAAGATTTATGTTTCGAATTAGGAAGTCAATATGATAATTTATTTCTGTTGTTTGGTGCTGAAAATGAGGGTAAAGCATTATTGTCTTGTTATATCTCAAAAGAATTAGTTGCTGAAAGGAACTTGAATGCTGGACAAATAGTTAGAGAATTGGGAAAACATATCCAAGGCGGTGGAGGTGGTCAGCCATTTTTTGCTACAGCTGGTGGAAAAAATCCTGATGGTATCAAAGAAGCTTTAAAAGCAGTTAAATCTTATCTTGATTAATTGCCATTTTGAGCTTGTCTCAAGTTACTATTATGAAACTACAAACTCAAATACCCTTAAAACCACAGCAGCATAATCAAATTGATTATCACTCCAAAATAATACTGTTTGGGTCGTGTTTTGTAGAGAATATAGGTGAGAAATTAAATTATTATAAGTTTCAGCAGCTACAAAATCCGTTTGGTATTCTATTTCATCCACTGGCCATTGAGAATTTGATTACTTATGCTATTAATAAAAAAGATTATTCTAAAAATGATGTTTTTTTTCACAATGAGCAGTGGCATTGTTATGAGGCTCACTCTAGATTGAGTAATTCATCAAAAGAAGATTTAATAGAAGAGCTAAATAATCAAATCTCTCTTACAAATTCGTTTTTAAAAGAAGCATCACATATTATCATAACGCTGGGTACGGCATGGGTTTATAGAAATTTAGAAACCGATAACATTGTGGCTAATTGTCATAAAGTATCTCAAAAACAGTTTGTAAAAGAATTATTAACTGTTGATGATATTTCGGAATCACTTAAAAGTATTGTGGCATTAATAAAAAGCGTCAATTCTAATACTTCAGTGATTTTTACAGTGTCTCCAGTTCGTCACATTAAAGATGGATTTGTTGAAAATACCCGAAGTAAAGCACATTTAGTTGCAGCTATTCACCAAGTAGTAGAACCAAGAAATCAGATATATTATTTTCCTTCATATGAAATCATGTTAGACGAATTACGTGATTACCGTTTTTATAAGGAGGACATGTTGCATCCTAATACGCTTGCCGTGAACTATATTTGGGAAAAGTTTCAAAATGTTTGGGTTTCTAATCAAGCTACAGAAACTCTTCAAAATATTGATGCTATCCAAAAACGGCTTTTACATAAGCCATTTAATCCTAATTCTGAAGAACATCAAAGATTTCTAGAGGATTTAAAGCAGAAACAGATCCATCTACAAAAGGATTTTCCCCATATCGTATTTTAAAAATACGTAATTCATCGTATTGTTTTCATTTTCATATTGTTGCAATTTTGAACCATTATTAACAATAAAATATTATCAACAATGAGAACTTTAAAACAATTTATGTTATTAGTAGTAGTAACTTCAATGGTGTCATTAACATCATGTAAAAGTGATGATGATGGTGGAGATCCAGGTAGCGTTGGAGCTGCTTCAGGTACTATTTCAGCTAAAATTAACGGAAACCAATTTACATCTTTAGAAATCACATCATTTGCTAATATGTCTTCAGGAGGTGGTCAAACAACATTAATTCTTCAAGGGAACACACAATCTCAAGCTATTAATATTATAATCAATGGTTATGAAGGTGTTGGATCTTATGAAATTTCAGATGACAATGTGTTTATTGTAGCTTCTTACATTGAGCCTAACATCAGTGATCCTTCAAATACACAAACGTGGTCAGCACCTTTTCAAGATTCGGGAGTTATTGGTGAAATAAATATTTCAGAACAAACAGAAACAAAGGTTAAAGGAACCTTTAATTACGAATGCAAAAACAGTAACGACGGTTCTGTAAAAAATATAACAGATGGTTCGTTTAACCTAACATTACAAACAACCTAAATCAGTCTGAGTTTGTACGCAATACTTGAAAATCTTAACAAGCAATAATTAAATCTTGTTGTTGAGATTTGTTGATTAGGCGTGATGACCAGACAGTTATTACGCTTAATCTTTTTTAAAGGCAGTTTATCGAAAAATTAATTTTCATGTCACTTTAAATCGTAAATTTATTATGCTATTAATCAATATATAAAGAAACATCAATTTAATAGACTGTGTAAAAACAGTTTATAATTGGTGTTTTTTTTGTTTAATACCTTCATCAAGATGTACTTCAATGTTATTATTATTACGCTTGTAATCTTTCTGGTAATTACTTCAATATTTAAATTTTTTGAAATTCTTAAAGATGTCAATACAAGAAATCAGAGTTTTAATGTTTTAACAAATAAACTATCTGATCAAATTCAATTACAAAGTTCGCTTAAACATAGAGTAAAATTATTGGATAGTTTAAACGTATTTATGTTTAAGCAAGTTTCATTTATATTGAAAGAATTGATGGATGTGCAAAAGAGTTTATTATCCAATAACTTTTAAGTCAATAAACATTTTTTGTTTATTATTAAATATGTAAAAGCTAACCACATGAAACAATGTATTTATTTTGTCTTACTTTTTTTTACCCTATTATTTTCATATTCCCAAAACCGAGCACAAGTTCTTAATGATTCAGCTTTAGATATTTATAAGGATGATCACCAAAAAGCCATTTCAATTTTAGAAGATGGTTTGGTAATAGCTCAAAAGGATAATGATAAAAAAGAAATAGGACGTTTAAAAAACAGTTTGGGCGTTGTTTATAGAGATTTGGGAACTTTTGATAAAGCAAAAACACTTTCGCTTGAAGCCTTAAATTATACTAATGATTCCATAATAAGTGCTTCAGCTTATAATAATATTGGCGTAGTCAACAGAAATTTAGGGTTGTATGATGAAGCAATTGAATACCTTATAAAAGCATTGAGTATCTATGAAGCAAAAAATATGCGTCGTGAATCTGCAACTACTCATAACAATATTGGAATAGTTTACAGTTTCAACAATATATATGATAAAGCTATAGAATACCATTTGAAAGCTAAAGCTGATTTTGAAAAATTGGATGATAAAAAAGGAATTTCGGAAGTATATAATAACATTGCTATTATTTATGCCAATGAAGGAAATCTAACAAAAGCATTGGAATATTTTCAATACTCTTTAAAAATAGAACAAATCTTAAACGATAAAAAAGGCATTGCTGAATCGGCAAATAATGTGGGAGCTGTTTATTATTATATGAGTGAAATTGATTCTGCTCTTGTCTATTTTGAAAAATCCGCCACATTAGAAAAAGAAATCGGAAATTTTGCAGGTCTTGGAGCTAGTTACAACAATATCGCTCAAGTGTTATTGGAATATAACAGAGTACCACAAGCTAAAAAGTATATTGATAGTGCTTATACTACTGCTAAAAAATATAAAGTCGCTACAGATATTGAAATGGCTTTAGAAAATTATTCGACTTATTATTCAGCCAATAGTCAACCTGAAAAAGCATTAATTTACTACAAAGATTTCACCGCTTTTAAAGACAGTATTCATAATCAAAATACTAAAAACAAAATTGCTGAATTGGAAATTGAATATCAAACCGAAAAAAAAGAAAAGGAAATTCTTGCTCAAAGAGCTGATTTGGCTGAAAAGGAACTTGATTTAAACAGGAAAAACACACAAGTAATTGGCTTGATAATTTTGGCTGTGCTTTTATTTATTTTGGGCTATCTGTTTTACAGTCAGCAAAAACTAAAAAACAAACAATTACAGCGAGAAAGTGAATTGAAAGAAGCATTGGTGAAGATTGAAACACAAAATAAACTTCAAGAACAACGCCTTGAAATTTCAAGGGATTTGCATGATAACATAGGCGCGCAATTAACCTTTATAATTTCGTCTTTAGATAATTTGAAGTACGGGTTTCAATTACCAGAAAAGTTGAGTAATAAATTAGATTCTATAGGTCGCTTTACAACCTCCACTATTCATGAATTGCGAGATACCATTTGGGCAATGAATAAAAATGAGATTACTATTGATGATTTACAAGCCAGAATTTCAAATTTTATTGAAAAGGCAGATAGAGTCTCTGAAAAAATAACGTTTTCATTTCACACAGAAAATGTAAATGATACTATAAAATTTACTTCTGTTGAAGGCATGAATATTTATAGGATTATCCAAGAGGCCATTCATAACGCTTTAAAATATGCAAACCCAACTGAAATTACTGTAAAAATTCAAGAGATTAACAATGCTGTAGTCATACAAGTAATTGATAATGGAAAAGGTTTTGATATAGAAACGGTCGAATTTGGAAATGGTCTTAACAATATGAAAAAGCGAGCACATGAATTGGAGGCAGAGATAGAAATAAACTCCTACCCTAAACGTGGCACTTCAATAATTGTGAAAAAGGCTATAAATAAGTAAGGCTTTATATTGTTTAGTAAATTCGTTTTGTAAAAACTAGAATGATGAAAATTAAAATAGCTATAGTAGATGATAATTCTTTTTTAATTACTTCAGTAAATGAAAAACTGTCTTTTTTTGAGGATTTAGATTTTAAATTTTCAGCACTTAACGGATCTGACCTACTAGTGAAATTGGAGTCCAATCACAATATTGACTTAATATTAATGGATATTGAAATGCCAGTTTTAAATGGTATAGAAGCTACAGAAATAGTGAAGCAAAAATATCCGCATATCAAAATTATTATGCTCACAGTTTTTGATAATGACGAAAACATTTTTAATGCCATAAAAGCTGGAGCAGATGGTTATTTGTTAAAAGATGTCAATGCCAAAGATCTGCATGATGGCATAGTTGAAACATTAAATGGTGGTGCAGCTATGAATCCTTCTATTGCTATGAAAACTCTTAGGTTATTAAGAAATCCACTAAATATTGAAAATGAGTCTGATAAGGAAGATATAAAATTAACTCCAAGAGAAGTTGAGGTTTTGGAGCAGTTAAGCAAAGGATTGAGTTATAATTTAATAGCAAAAAATCTTATACTATCCACAGGTACCGTTCGAAAACATATAGAAAACATCTACAAAAAATTGCAAGTCCATAATAAGATTGAAGCCGTTCAAAAAGCAAAAAACAATAATTTAATTTAACAATAATTTAATCGATAGAGAACATTTGATTTTTTCTATTAACGTATTTTTGAATTGCTATTAATCAAGGAAGAACGCAAGCATTGATAAGACTTCATTGTCGAAGATATCAGTGCTTTGTTTTTTTATGTATTTTAGTAATATGCGAAAAATTTTATTTGGTGTAATAATTACGTTGGTGGTTTTGTTGTCATTCAAGTATTGTGGCGATAAACAAAAAGAAGAAACTCTGCTAAAGGAAAATTCCACATTAATACAGGAACAAATTAAAAACGTTGGTAAGTTAGTGGTAACTGAAGGTCATTTTAGTGAAGTGTTTACTTATAAAAATTCAAAAGCCATTTTTGCCGATTTAGTCAACGTTGAAAAAAAAGCTCTAGTTGTGGTCAATGCCGATGTGACTATAGCATATGATTTAAGTAAAATAACTTACAGTATTGATGAAAAAAACAAAACGCTTCATATTACTGGTGTGCCAAAGGAAGAAATAAAAATAAATCCTGATTTTGAATATTATGATGTTCAAGCGGATTATTTAAACCCTTTTGAAGCCAAAGACTACAACAATATTAAAGAGACTGTAAAGAAATCACTCATGCAAAAGGTAGAGGCTTCAGATATAAAATTAAATGCCAAAAACAGATTGATTAGCGAATTGGCAAAATTTCATATTTTAACAAATTCAATGGGATGGACTTTAAAGTATAATGAAAAACCTATTGATAATATAAATGAACTTACGGGATTAAAATTATAATCTCTTTCTCAAACTTACCCAGCCACCTCCATTAGTAGCTTCTATACGTTTTAGATTCAAGAATTTCGCAGCTTTAGCCGACCGTACACCACTTTCACAACATACTACAAAAGGTTTATTCATTGCTTTTAGTTCTTCAACATGATTTTGTAATTCGTTTAAAGGAATATGTACAGCATTTTCAATATGACCATTATCCCATTCCTTTTTTGTTCTAACATCTAGAATTACAGCCCCATTTTCTAAAAAATATTGAATCTGCCTTTTCTTTGCTCCAAATAAAAAATCTAAGAATCCCATAGTCATTTCATTTTATTTAAATTTACAAATAAATAATTAAAATCTACAATTGAAATCTGAAACACGACGAGAGGAGATAATTCAAACAGCTGCACAATTATTTAAAGAAAAAGGATTTAGTGCTGTGACCATGCGCGATTTGGCAACTACCATGGGTATGAAAGCTGCAAGTCTTTATAACCACATAAGTTCTAAACAAGAGATATTAAAAGAAATAATCATTTCGTTGGCTGAAGAATTTACTAATGGTATGGAGCAAATCAATAATTCTAACCAATCTTCAATTCAAAAGTTAAAGGACATCATTGCATTGCATATCAACATTACCAGCAAGAATACTTATGGTATGGCATCATTGAATAATGATTGGATGCATCTTGAGGGCCAATTGCAGTATTATCTAGAATTACGAACTAACTATGAAAATGACTTTAGAAACATTTTAATTGATGGTGTTAGTAAAAATGAAATTATTGATTCGGATATAGAAACTATGTTGTTTTCGCTATTATCTACATTACGCTCTTTATATCTCTGGATACCTAAAAAAGAAGATTTAAATTTTGAGGAGTTATCAAAAAATTTGAGTACAATCCTAATTAGTGGAATTAACAAATAGTTAATAGAATTTTTTTGTAAATTTGTAAATCTAACTAACAAGTGTTAGTTAGATGTTCAAAAGAATAATATGGCAGAATTTCACAACTTAAAAGTTGCAGATATTTATAAAGAAACCGAAGATACATCGGTTATCACTTTTGAGATTCCTGAATCATCTCAAGATGCTTTTAAATTTAGACAAGGTCAGCATTTGACTTTAAAAGCTATTATTAACGATGAAGACGTACGACGTTCCTATTCATTATGTTCAAGCCCTTTGGAGAACCAATGGAAAGTAGCTGTAAAACTCATTCCGGGAGGAAAATTTTCAACTTATGTTAATGAAGAATTGAAAGCAGGAGATACACTAGAAGTAATGACACCTAGCGGAACATTTGGAGTTAATTGTAATAAAGAAAAAAACAAGAATTATTTGTTTTTTGCAGCAGGTAGTGGTATAACGCCTATACTGTCTATGATAAAAACGCATTTGGCTGAAGAGCCAAACTCAACTTGTAAATTGTTTTATGTGAATAAAACGGCAAAATCCATTATCTTTAAAGAAGACTTGGAACAGTTGAGAAACACGTATTTTGGAAGACTAGAAATCTATTATTTTTTAACCAAAGAAAGACGTGATATAGACTTGTTTAATGGCCGATTTGATGATGAGAAAATGAAGGTGCTTACAGAAATATTTATTGATATTCCAGATACGAGTGAAGTGTTTCTGTGCGGACCAGAACAAATGGTTAAGTATGTAAGCCAATATTTGATAAATAAAGGTTTGCCAAAAGAGTTGGTGCATTTTGAATTGTTTGTTACCGGTCTTTCAGAAGAAGATATTAAACGAGCTGAACGATTGGCACAGCAAAAAGTAGAAGGCACACAAGTCACTATTGTTGATGGTGGGAAAGAATTCCAATTCACCATGACCAAAGAATACGATAATATTTTAGATGCCGCTTTAGGTGCTGGTGCCGATTTGCCGTTTGCATGTAAAGGTGGTGTTTGTAGTACCTGCAAGTGTCAGATAAAAGAAGGTAAAGTCGAAATGAAGATTAATTACGCATTAGAAGATAAAGAAGTCGCACAAAACTATGTATTAAGCTGTCAGGCCGTACCAACAACAGAAAAAGTTGTTGTGGATTTTGATGTTTAAAAAGATATGTCATTCCGAGCGCAGTCGAGGAATCTATTATAAATAGAATTATTCACTAAATACTAAATTATGAGTGAAGAACAAATAAAAAACCTAGAAGAGCAATTTGAAGCGCGAATAGCGCGCGACGAAAAAATTGAACCAAAAGATTGGATGCCAGAAAAGTATCGTCAAACACATATTCGTCAGATGTCTCAACATGCACACTCCGAAATTGTTGGCATGTTGCCTGAAGGAAATTGGATTACTAGAGCACCGTCATTAAGGCGTAAAGTTGCATTGTTAGCCAAAGTTCAGGACGAAGCAGGTCATGGACTATACTTATATTCCGCAACCGAGACTTTAGGTATTTCACGTGATGAAATGTATGAGCAATTACATACAGGAAAAGCCAAATATTCGTCCATTTTTAATTATCCTGCACTTACTTGGGCAGATATGGGAGCTATTGGATGGTTGGTAGATGGTGCAGCTATCATCAATCAAGTGCCATTGTGTAACACGTCTTTCGGACCTTATGCACGAGCCATGATTCGCGTTTGTAAAGAAGAAAGTTTTCACCAGAGACAAGGTTATGAAATCATGCTCAAATTGTGTAATGGAACACCAGAACAAAAAGAGATGGCGCAAGATGCATTGAATCGTTGGTGGTGGCCAAGTTTAATGATGTTAGGGCCAACAGATGCAGAATCTATACATACAGAGCAATCCATGAAATGGAAATTAAAGCGAAAATCAAATGACGACTTACGTCAACAGTTTATAGATCAAACTGTGCCTCAAGCAGATATTCTTGGATTAACCATTCCGGATCCAGATTTAAAATGGAATGAAGAACGCGGTTGTTACGATTTTGGTGAAATTGATTGGGATGAATTTTGGCAAGTAGTTAAAGGTCACGGTCCAATGAATAAAGAACGTATGAAAGCACGAGTTGGTGCCTGGGAACGTGGCGAATGGGTTCGCGATGCGGCTATGGCTTATGCCGAAAAGCAAGGAGAAAGAAAAGCAAAACAAGTAGTTTAAAATTATCATCAATTTGAGAGAAATTCTTTTGAGGAATTTCGAATCAATAATAAATGATGAATCAATAAATAATATTATGTCAACAAAAAACTGGCCACTTTGGGAAATCTTCGTAAGAAGTAAAAATGGATTAGAGCATAGGCATTTTGGAAGTCTGCACGCAGCAGATGCAGAAATGGCTCTAGAAAATGCAAGAGATGTTTATACGCGTAGAAATGAAGGTGTAAGTATTTGGGTGGTAGAATCTAAACACATAACAGCATCTAATCCAGAACATAATGGTGAAATGTTTGAGCCTGCTCAAGATAAGGTGTATCGTCATCCAACATTTTATGATTTGCCTGATGAAATAAAACACATGTAATAATTGTCATTCCTGCGTGTCACATTGAGCTTGTCGAAATGAAGGCAGGAATCTCATTAAGAGAAACTATGAAAAATAATTTATACAAATATATTTTAGGAATAGCGGACAATAGTCTTATCCTTGGTCAAAGAATAGGTGAGTTATGTGGTCATGGGCCAAGTTTGGAAACTGATATTGCATGTACAAATTTATCTTTAGATTTATTTGGTCAAGTACGTAGTTATTATCAATACGCTGCAAAAATTGCTGGAGACGATAGAACTGAAGACGATATTGCGATGTTGCGCAAAGAGCGTGACTATATAAATGTGTTATTGGTAGAACAACCAAATAGAGATTTTGCATATATCATCGGACGTCAATTTTTATTTGACGTGTACCATTATCTATTTTTAACTGAATTACAAAAGAGTAAGGATTTAACGCTATCAGCTATAGCAACAAAATCCTTAAAGGAAGTGAGTTACCATTTGCGTTTTTCTTCAGATTGGGTGAAACGATTAGGTGACGGTACTGAAGAAAGTCACGCCAAAATGCAAGATGCCATTGATGGTTTATGGACTTATACAGATGAGTTATTTCACCAAACTGATGCCGATAAACAGATGGTTTCAGAAGGGATAGGAGTTGATGTTACTAAACTCAAGGACACATATTATAATAATGTTGCAGAAGTTTTAACAGAGGCAACAATTCAAGTGCCAGAATTAAAATATTTTCAAAAAGGAGGTAAACAAGGTATTCATACAGAACATATGGGTTATTTGTTGGCTGAATTACAATATATGCAACGTGCCTATCCCAATATGGAATGGTGATAAATCTATGATTTGTCATCCTGAACTTGTTTCAGGATCTCATTAAATATAATTATGACAACAACGGAACAACATATAGATAAAATCTTAATCCCAATTCTAGAGCAGGTTTCAGATCCTGAAATTCCTGTTTTATCCATTATGGATATGGGTGTTGTGCGTTCTGCAATTATTGAAAATGATATTGTAAAAGTAGAAATTACACCAACATATAGCGGCTGCCCAGCCATGGATGTGATAGGAGATGATATTATGGCAGCACTTAAAAATGCAGGTTATAAATCTAAAATTGAACTCATTCTCCATCCCGCTTGGACAACGGATTGGATTACAGAACGAGGTAGAAAAGCACTGGAGAAATATGGCATTGCGGCTCCTTTAGAGGCAGAGGCAGATAAAGATGTTTTGCTAAATGGTAAACGATTGGTAAAATGTCCACAGTGTGGATCCAAAAACACAAAATTAGTAAGTCAGTTTGGTTCAACAGCATGCAAAGCACAATTTCAGTGTGATGAATGTCAAGAGCCATTCGACTATTTTAAATGTCTTAAATAGACAACAAGAAACATAGGTATGAGCAACAATTCAATTCTTTTAAAAATTGAAAACCAAGTAGCGTATATAACGCTAAACAGAGCAGAAGTATTTAATAGTTTCAATCGTGAAATGGCTTTAAGTCTCCAGTCTATTATGGATGACTGTGAAGCCAATACTGATGTAAGAGCAATTGTCCTTACTGGAAGCGGAAAAGCCTTTTGTGCAGGTCAAGATTTAAAAGAAGTCACAAATCCAGACTTAAACCCAGGATTTAAAAAAATACTCGAAGAACATTACAATCCAATAATCACTCGAATTCGTTCTATCAAAAAACCAATTATTGGTGCAATAAATGGAGTAGCAGCTGGTGCAGGAGCAAATATTGCACTGGCTTGCGATATTGTTGTTGCTCATGAAAAAGTAAGTTTTATTCAAGCATTTAGCCTAATTGGTTTAATTCCAGATAGTGCTGGGACATTCTTTTTGCCAAGACTTATTGGATTCCAAAAAGCAACTGCATTAGCCATGTTAGGAGACAAGATTTCAGCTGAAGAAGCAGAACGATTAGGAATGATTTACAAAATGATTCCTTTAGAAAACTTTGAAGATGAGGTTAGTAAACTTGCTTTAAAATTGGCTAATATGCCAACTAAAGCACTAGGTATGATTAAAGAATTGTTTAATCAATCTATGACAAATAGTTTAGAAGAGCAATTAGCATTAGAGTCTAAATTACAAATAGAAGCAGCACAAAGCGAGGACTACCGGGAAGGTGTTGCAGCCTTTGTTGAAAAACGTAAACCAACTTTTAAAGGAAAATAATTTAAAGTGGTCACCTCGAGCGCAGTCGAGAGGTCGCATTGAAAGATAAACAGAATTATGAACATAGGAATAATAGGAAGTGGAACAATGGGAAGCGGCATTGCGCAGGTTGCAGCTACTTCTGGTTGTAATGTAAAATTATACGATACCAACCAAGCGGCTTTAGATAAAGCTAAAGCAAGCCTTGAAAAAATATTAAATAGACTTATTGAAAAAGGCCGAATCGATTCAAATGAGAAAAATAGAATTCAGTCTAATATATCATATGTAGATAATTTAAAGGATTTAGCAGATTCTCATTTAACCATAGAAGCTATTGTTGAAAATCTGGATATTAAGAAAAAGGTGTTTTCAGAATTAGAAACTTATGTTTCTGACAATTGTATCATTGCATCCAATACATCTAGTTTATCTATAGCATCAATAGCGGCTTCATTACAGAAACCAGAACGTTGTGTTGGGATTCATTTTTTTAATCCAGCACCTTTAATGAAGTTAGTTGAGGTTATTCCAGCGATTCAAACTTCAAAAGACGTATTAGATAAATCTGTACAAACTATTAAGGATTGGAAAAAAGTGGTGGCAGTTGCAAAAGACACACCAGGATTTATAGTGAATCGTGTGGCAAGACCATTTTATGGTGAAGCTTTGCGTATTTACGAAGAAGGCATTGCAGACCTGCCCGACGGCGAAGCGGGTTTCGCAACAATAGATTGGAGTTTAAAAACGCTAGGAGGTTTCCGTATGGGACCATTCGAATTAATGGATTTTATCGGGAATGACGTCAATTATACCGTTACAGAAACTGTATTTAAGGAATTTTATTTCGACCCAAGATACAAACCTGCATTTACACAGAAACGCTTTGCTGAAGCAGGATATTTAGGTCGTAAAACCGGTAAAGGCTATTATGATTATGATGAAAACGGAAAGATTAAAGGAAGTCTAGATGTCACCTCGAGCGCAGTCGAGAGGTCTCTAGCAGAGAGCATATTCGAACGCGTATTAGCCATGCTAATCAACGAAGCAGCAGATGCTTTGTTTTTAAACATTGCATCGGCAGAAGACATTGATAATGCCATGACCAAAGGCGTTAACTACCCAAAGGGCTTATTGGCTTGGGCAGATGAAAAAGGAATTGATTGGTGCGTCAATAAAATGGATGAATTGTATAACGAATATCATGAAGATCGTTACCGTTGTAGTCCTCTGTTACGTAAAATGAATAGAGAGCAAAAAACATTTTTTAACTAGCGTCAGTTCGAGTGCGAAGCTTATCGAGAACAAGCGAGACTTCTCGATACAATTTTCTGACGAAAATCACTCGAAGTGACAAAATAGTAAATATGAAAGGAGAATTAATTCCATATAAAATGTTAAGTCAAGATGCTTTTAGTCAATGGCTAGGTATTGAGATATTAGAATGTGAGATTGGGCGTTGTAAGGTTGGTATGACCATACGAAAAGATATGCTTAACAGTATGAATTATGCACATGGTGGTATAAGTTATTCATTGGCTGATACAGCATTTGGTTTTACAGCAAATACGCATGGCAAATATGCCGTGTCTATTGAAACTAGTATTAATCATATTGAAGCATTAGAGGAAGGTGATTATCTAGTGGCTGAATCAGTTATCGAAAAAGTAAACAATAAATTAGGGTTTAATATCGTCGAAGTGAAACGAGGCGATGAATTAGTAGCACTTTTTAAAGGTGTTGTCTATAGAACTCAAAAGGATTGGGAATAGAATTCCTGCGAAGGCAGGAATCTCTTAACAAATAGATGATAAATTTTGGTTAAGAAAAAACATAGCAAGTAAGTGCGTTAGGGATTTAAGTGACATCCTTTTGCTTTTTGCAAAAGATATAAAGGAAAGCCCGACCTTTAGGTAACGCTAAAAAATAATAATAGTAACAATTATAGAAACCCACTTTCGTGGGCATTAATTATGAAAGAAGCATATATAATAGATGGCATAAGAACACCAATAGGAAATTACAAAGGAACATTATCAGCTGTTCGTACAGACGATTTGGGGGCTTTAGTAATTTCAGAAGTTGTAAAACGAAATCCAAATATCCCAAAAGAAGCTTATGATGATGTGATAATGGGTTGTGCAAATCAAGCTGGAGAAGATAATCGTAACGTGGCACGCATGTGTTCATTGTTAGCAGGATTACCGTATTCGGTTCCTGGTGAAACGGTAAACCGATTGTGTAGCTCTGGTTTGTCAGCAATTATTCATGCTAATCGTGCTATTAAGGCTGGAGATGGTGACCTGTTTATTTCTGGAGGTGTTGAAAATATGACGCGCGGACCATATGTTATTGCTAAGCCTTCAACAGGTTTTGGTGGTGATTCTAAAATGTATGATTCAACCTTCGGATGGCGTTTTATCAATCCGAAAATGCAGGATATGTATGGAACCGATGGAATGGGTAATACGGCTGAAAATTTGGTCGAGAAATACAATATTTCCCGTGAAGATCAAGATAAGTTTGCGTATTGGAGCCAAATGAAAGCCTCAAAAGCACAAGAAAATGGACGTTTAGATAAAGAAATAGTAACCGTTGAAATTCCACAACGAAAAAATGACTCCATCCGATTTTCAAAAGATGAGTTTGTAAAACCAACAACATCTTTAGAAGTTTTAGCTAAACTTCGTCCAGCGTTTAAAAAGGAAGGAGGCAGTGTTACTGCTGGCAATTCTTCTGGTTTAAATGATGGTGCAGCAGCAACTATCGTGGCATCAGAAGATGCCGTTAAAAAATATAACTTAAAACCATTAGCAAGAATTGTAAGTTCTGCTGTGGTTGGTGTAGAGCCAAGAATCATGGGTATTGGGCCCGTTGAAGCTTCAAATAAAGCAATGGCAAAAGCAGGTCTTACCATGGACGACATAGATATCATTGAGCTTAACGAAGCCTTTGCGGCTCAAGCATTGGCTTGCACAAGAGCTTGGGGATTAGCTGATGATGATCCAAGAGTAAACCCAAATGGTGGTTCTATTGCCATAGGACACCCATTAGGAGTTACGGGAGCACGAATTGCTTTATCAGCAGCAATAGAATTGCAAGAACAAAACAAGCGCTATGCTTTAATAACGATGTGTGTGGGTGTTGGTCAGGGCTATGCAGCCATTATTGAAAATGTGAATTTATAGAGGTATGTAATTCCTGCGAAGGAAGGAATCCATTTTATTTTATAGAATATGAACAAAATACAACATTACGTCCAAGGTCAATGGACTACAGGAAAAGAAGAAGGTACACCAATCCTTGATGCTGTTACTGGTGAAGCATTTACTAGTGTCGCAATTGAAGGATTAGATATTCCAGAAATTCTGCAATATGGAAGAACCAAAGGTGGTGAGGTCCTCCGTAAAATGACCTTTCAAGAGCGTGGTAATATGCTTAAGAAGCTTGCTTTCTATTTAACCAAACGAAAAGACGCATTCTATGAATTAAGCTATAGAACTGGAGCTACAAAAATTGATAGTTGGATTGACATTGAAGGTGGTTTTGGAAATTTATTCGCCAATGCATCATTAAGGAAATTATTTCCAAATCAACCGTATCATGTAGAAGGCGATCCTGTTGATTTATCACGTGGTGGACGTTTTATGGCACATCATATTATGGTGCCTAAAAAAGGTGTAGCCGTTCATATTAATGCCTTTAATTTCCCAGTTTGGGGCATGCTTGAAAAATGTGCTGTTAATTGGATGGCTGGAGTTCCGGCTGTGGTATTACCAGCACCTTCTTCATCGTATTTAGCAGAAGCTGTTGCTAAAGAAATTATCAATTCCGGAATTTTACCAGAAGGTGCGTTGCAAATTATTAATGGGACAGTAAAATCTATTTTAGATACCGTAGAATCTCAAGATGTGGTGACCTTTACTGGGTCTGCATCCACTGGAAGATTACTTAAAGCACATCCAAGATTAATACAAGAGTCTGTGCCTTTTACTATGGAAGCGGACTCATTGAATGCATCCATTTTAGGAGAAGATGCAAAGCCGGGAACACCTGAATTCGATTTATTTATCAAAGAAGTTCGCAAAGAAATGACCGTTAAGGCTGGGCAGAAATGTACAGCAATTAGGCGAATTATTGTGCCTGAAGACCGAGTTGAAGATGTTCAAATTGCATTAGGTAAGGCTTTAGATAAAATAACTATTGGTGACCCAAGACTCAAAGAAGTTAGAATGGGATCTTTAGTGAGTAAGCAACAAGTTGAAGCTGTAAGAAATTCTATAGCCGATATAGCCAAAGAAGCTGAAATTGTATATGGAAACCTAGACAGGATTGAAACTATTGGAGCTGATGCTGATAAGGGCGCTTTTATTAGTCCTGTTGTTTTTAGAACAGATAACCCACTCGAAAACACCATTGTTCACGAACGTGAAGCATTCGGTCCGGTGAGTACAATTATGCCATACAAATCGTTAGATGAAGCAGTTCAACTTTCACAAATGGGTAAAGGCTCATTAGTGTCTTCTATAGCTACTTATGATGATAATATTGCTAAAGAATATGTAGTGAATGCGGCTAGTCATCACGGACGTATTTTAGTTATTAATCGTGAAATGGCAAAAGAAAGTACTGGACATGGTTCGCCATTACCCACATTAGTACATGGTGGTCCTGGACGAGCAGGTGGAGGAGAAGAAATGGGAGGTATGCGTGGAATAAAACACTATTTACAACGTACAGCAATTCAAGGAACACCAACAACACTTACTGAAATAACAGGCATTTATCAGCAAAATGCAAAATATAAAAATGCTGAACAACATCCGTTTCAATACCATTGGGAAGATATTCAACCAGGAATGTCACTTAAAACTCATAAGCGAACAATTACAGATACTGACATTCAAAACTTTGCCAATTTAACTTGGGATCATTTCTATGCGCATACAGATATTACGTCATTAGACGGAAGCATATTTGAAAAACGTACGGCTCATGGCTATTTCATAATTTCAGCTGCAGCTGGATTATTTGTGTATCCAAACAAAGGTCCTGTAGCGGCAAATTATGGTTTAGATAGTATTCGCTTTTTAAGGCCATTGTATCATAATGACACAATTTATGTGCGTTTAACGTGTAAGGAGAAAGTAGATCGCGATGTAGCTTCAGCTGAACATCCAAGTGGGATTGTTAAATGGCATGTTGAGGTATTTGATGCTAATTTTGAAAATAGACCTGAAAGTCAAAAAAACGAAAAAGATAGTCCTTTAGTAGCTGTTGCTACTATACTTACAATGGTTCAAAAAAAGCAAGAAACCTTTGTTGAAATGACAGATGAAAAGATTAATGAATGTCTTTTAAAACTGAATGAGGATACAAAACCAAAATGGGGAATCATGACACCACAACATATGATTGAACATTTGGAATATACATATAAAATTGCTGCTGGAGAGATTCAAGACTTTGAAATTTCAACTCCAGAAAAGATATTAGAGAAAGTTCATCATTCATTGTATAATTATAAAAAGTTTCCTCAAAATTCTCAATTTCCATTATTAGAGAAAGACACACTAGATAATTTAAAGTATGAAAATTTAGCAGCAGCAATTGAAAATTTTAAGTCGCAGCGTGAAAAATATCTAGAATTTTTTAAAGAACATCCTGATACGACATTAAAAAATATGGTTTTTGGTGAATTAAATAGATACGAGTGGTATTTATTAGAACGTAAACATTTAAATCACCATTTTGAACAATTTGGATTAATATAAATTAAAACTAATGTCACCTCGAGCGCAGTCGAGAGGTCTCACAAAAAGATAAAATAAAACAATATGAGTGACCCTTATGTTAAGTTAGAAATAGAAAATGAAGTAGGCTATATTGAATTTTTTCATCCTGCTCATAACTCATTGCCAGGAGATGTGTTGGCAAAATTAGCACAAACTATTACTGATGCTGGACATAACGATGCTATTAAAGTTATTGTTCTAAAAAGTGGAGGAGACCGAACCTTCTGTGCTGGCGCTAGTTTTAAAGAGCTTATAAATATTAATGATGCGGCAACTGGAAAAGTTTTCTTTTCTGGGTTTGCAAATGTGATAAACGCCATGCGTAAATGTCCCAAATTTATTATTGGTCGTATTCAGGGTAAAACAGTTGGTGGTGGAGTAGGTTTAGCAGCTTCAACCGATTATTGTATGGGAACTAAATTTGCTGCAATTAAGTTAAGTGAATTGAATATTGGTATTGGACCATTTGTTGTCGGACCAGCCATTGAGCGTAAAATGGGATTAAGTGCCATGTCTCAAATTGCTATAGATGCCAATTCGTTTTATCCAGCAGAATGGGCTAAACAAAAAGGTTTATTTACACATGTCTATGAGAGTACAGAAGCGTTAGACGAAGCCGTAAAAGCAACAGCAGAACATTTATGTACCTATAATACAGAAGCCATGATGGAGATGAAAAAAGTGTTTTGGAAAGGCACAGACCATTGGGATGAACTATTGGCAGAACGTGCGCAGACAAGTGGTAGATTGGTGTTAAGCGATTTTACAAAAGAAAAGTTAAAAGGATTTAAATAATGATTTACAGTTTCAAAGGCTTTACTCCAGTGGTTCACGAAAGCAGTTTCGTACATCCTTTAGCTGCTGTTACTGGGAATGTAATTATTGGTAAAAACTGCTACATAGGTCCAGGAGCGGCTATTCGAGGTGATTGGGGACAAATCATTTTAGAAGATGGTGTTAATGTTCAAGAAAATTGCACAGTCCATATGTTTCCTGGTAAATCAATAACGCTAAAAGAGAGTGCTCATGTAGGTCATGGTGCAATTATTCATGGAGCAAACTTGGGTAAAAATTGTTTAATAGGCATGAACACTGTTATTATGGATGATGCCGAAATTGGTGATGAAAGTATAGTTGGTGCTATGGCTTTTATAAAAGCTGAAACCAAAATTCCAAATCGGAGTTTAGTAGTAGGTAATCCAGCAAAAGTTTTAAAACAAGTTAGTGATGAGATGTTAGCATGGAAAACCAAAGGCACGCAACTCTATCAACAATTACCAAAAGATTGCCATGAAAGTTTAAAGGAGGTAGAACCATTAAGAGAGGTTCCAGCGAAAATGAAAATACAAGAAGGTATTTACGATACACTTCGTGATTTTATGAAGAAATAAAATTTGTCATTCCTGCGAAGGCAGGAATCCAAAATAAAAGAACTCGAGTTTAAACGATAACAAGTTTAGAAATGAAAGATAAACAGATTTCTGCCTACGCAGGAAGTTATGAATTTAAAATGCCCAAACTGGGTGAAAGTATAACAGAAGCAGCCATTATTACGTGGTTTAAGAACGTGGGTGATACCATTGAACAAGATGAAATGCTCTTAGAGGTGGCTACAGATAAAGTTGACTCTGAAGTGCCATCTACGGTTTCAGGTGTTGTTGAAGAAATACGTTTTAAAGCAAACGATGTTATTAAAATAGGAGAGACCATTGCCATTATTAAAACTGATGGTAACGTGTCAACTTCAAAAAAGGCATCAAATAAATCTGCTGTCACGTCGAGCGCAGTTGAGGCCTCACAAAAACAAAAAACTAAAAAGAAGCGTCAAATTATTCCAGACGCAGTTGAGGAATCTCAAGCACAGTCATTTTCTGTATCAAATTCAAATCAGTTTTTTTCACCATTAGTCGTTTCTATTGCAAAAAAACACCATATCAGTTTTGAAGAATTAGCTAGAATTCCAGCAACAGGTAAAGAAGGGCGATTGCGAAAAAGCGATGTATTCCAGTATATAGAAGAAGGGCGACCATTTAAGTTTGCCCAGCCTGTTACGAAAGATCCAACGGCTTACCGTATTCCACAATTAACTTTTGACAAAGGGAAAGGTAAAGTCATAGAAATGGATCGTATGCGCCAAATGATTGCAGATCATATGGTGTATTCAAAACACACCTCACCTCATGTTACGGCATATGTTGAAGCCGATTTGACAAACATGGTAAAATGGCGAAATGCCAACAAAAAAGCATTTGAAGAGAAGTATGGCGAGCGATTAACATTCACACCTCTATTTGTAGAAGCTGTCGCTAAAGCTGTTAAAGACTTCCCAAATATTAATGCGTCGGTTGATGGTAAAAACATTATTGTGAAAGACGATATTAATATTGGTATGGCTACCGCACTTCCTAGTGGAAATCTAATTGTACCAGTAGTAAAAAATGCCGATACCAAAGATTTAGTATCACTGGCAACTGATGTTAACGCGCTAGCCGAGAAAGCAAGAGAAAACAATTTAAAAGCAGATGATATCCAAGGAAGTTCTTTCACCATTTCAAATGTGGGAACTTTTGGGAGTGTTATGGGAACACCTATAATAAATCAGCCGGAAGTGGCCATTCTAGCGTTAGGAATAATAAAGAAAAGGCCAGAAGTCATTGAAACAGAAAATGGTGACGACATCGCTATACGTAGTATGATGTATTTGTCTTTATCTTTTGACCATCGTGTTGTTGATGGCTTTTTAGGCGGCAGTTTTGTACGTCGAGTTGCTGATTATTTTGAACAATTTGATGTGGAAAGAACGATATGAAAAAAGAAATTTTAAAAAAAGGATTTTTAAATTTATGTACAGCCAAATCTATGGCTGAACTATACGAAGCAAATTTTAAACAGGTTTCAAAATATGTGCATGCTACATCTCGAGGTCATGAAGCCATTCAAACGGCTTTAGGTTTGCAATTGTTACCTCAAGATTATGCGTTTCCATATTATCGTGATGATGCTATGCTTTTAGCATTTGGTATGCAACCTTATGATTTAATGCTTCAGTTATTAGCTAAAAAAAATGACCCATTTTCAGGTGGTAGAACCTATTATTCGCACCCAAGTTTAAAAGATGATGATAAACCTAAAGTTCCGCATCAATCTTCTGCAACAGGTATGCAGGCTATTCCTGCCACAGGAGTTGCCATGGGTATGCAATATTTAGAAAAGCAAAATTTAGAGAACACTGTTTTAGATATGTCATCTCGAGCGCAATCGAGAGATATTAAGCCAATTACGGTTTGCTCTTTAGGTGATGCTTCAGTTACTGAAGGCGAAATCGCTGAAGCCTTTCAAATGGCAGCTTTAAAACAAATGCCAATTCTGTATTTAGTTCAAGATAACGGTTGGGATATTTCTGCAAATGCTGAAGAAACTAGAGCACAAAATGCATATGAATATGCACAAGGTTTCAATGGTTTGGAAGCCATAAGTATTGATGGTGCTAATTTTATGGAGAGCTATGATGCCCTAGAAAAGGTAATCGCAAAAATCAGAAAAGAAAGACGACCCTTTTTAGTGCATGCTCGAGTTCCACTTTTAAATCACCATACATCTGGAGTTAGAATGGAGTGGTATCGTGACGATTTAGATGAAGCACGTTCAAGAGATCCTTATCCGGTTTTGAAAAAACAATTAGTGGATAATGGTTTTACAGAAAAAGAAGTCAAGGATTTAGAGGTTAAAGCGAAGAAAAAAGTTGAGGCCGATTTCAAAAAAGCCTTAAAAGCTGAAGATCCAAAACCAGAAGATTTATTTACAAATGATTTTGTACCAACTCCAATTACTGAAGAAAAAGGAGAGCGTTCGCCAGAAGGTGCAGATAAAGTGGTAATGGTAGATTGTGCTTTATTTGCGGTGGAGGAGCTCATGAAAGAAGACAAAACGTGTTTGCTGTATGGGCAGGATGTAGGTGGAAGGCTTGGTGGTGTTTTTCGTGAAGCGGCAACCTTGGCTCAAAAATTTGGCGACGATCGTGTATTCAACACACCAATCCAAGAAGCGTTTATCGTTGGGTCAACAGTGGGTATGAGTGCTGTAGGACTAAAACCCATTGTTGAGGTTCAGTTTGCCGATTATATTTGGCCAGGACTCAATCAATTATTCACAGAAGTGAGCCGCAGTTGCTATTTGTCTAATGGGAAATGGCCAGTTAGTATGATTTTAAGAGTACCCATTGGAGCATACGGAAGTGGAGGCCCTTATCATTCATCTTCGGTAGAAAGTGTTATTACTAACATTCGAGGCATTAAAATAGCCTATCCAAGTAATGGAGCGGATTTAAAAGGTTTGATAAAAGCTGCTTATCACGATCCAAATCCTGTGATAATTTTAGAGCACAAAGGTTTATATTGGTCAAAAGTACCAGGAACCTTAACAGCAACATCTGTGGAGCCTTCAGAGGATTATGTATTGCCTTTTGGAAAGGCCTGGGTTTTACAAGAAATTTGGAAGCAAGAGGATGTTGAAACCTTAACCGTAGTGACCTATGGAATGGGCGTTCATTGGGCTTATAATGCCTCTGGTGAATTAGATATGCGTGATCAAATTGAGATTATTGATTTACGAACGCTTTTCCCATTAGATGAAGAAACTATAATGAAATCGGTTAAGAAAACCGGTAAATGTTTAGTAGTTACTGAAGAGCCTTCAAATAATAGCTTTGCAAGAGCTTTAGCTGGAAAAATTCAGGAAGAATGCTTTCAGTATTTAGATGCACCTGTTATGACTATTGGGAGTGAAAATATGCCTGCAATTCCGTTAAATTCAACTCTAGAACAAACCATGATTCCTTCTACTGAAAAAGTGAAAAAGAAAATAGAAGATTTATTGAATTATTAATTTCTAGCTTTAATCTGTATCTTCGAACAAATTGTGTGATACATGTTAACTAAAAAACGCTATTCCGTAAAAGACATCGTATTATGGTCACGATGGGAAACTCTTATTTACTTTTTTTATGCAGGTTTTATTACTGTTTTATATAGGGTTTTTGATTTTACATTTTTAAATGTTCCATGGACACCAGTTGCTTTAATTGGTACAGCTGTAGCCTTTATGGTTGGTTTTCAGAACAATTCGGCTTATGGCAGAATATGGGAAGCACGTAAAATTTGGGGAGCCATTGTAAACTCCTCACGTACTTGGGGCATGAAAGTTCAGGATATGGTTTCCAACCCTATTGGTAAAGTCATAGTTCCTGAATCCGAAATTCAAGAACATAAAAAAACGCTCATTTATAGACATATTGCTTGGCTGACAGCTTTACGATACGCTATGCGACAACGGAAGTCTTGGGAAACGCAACATACCGCTAAAACCAATCAGGAATGGTCTAGAATGATTCATATTCCAGAGCGAGTATCCGATTTAGAAGATAACTTGATGTTATATTTGTCGCCTGAAGAGGAAGCTTATGTTTTAAGTAAATCTAATAAACAAACTGCAATCCTCTATTTACAATCCAAACATATTAAGGAGTTAAAAGATAAGGGACTTATTTGGGAGTTTGCGTTTCTAGAATTGGAGAATGTTTTAGAAGAGTTATTTACGCATCAAGGCAAAAGTGAACGTATAAAAAACTTCCCTTACCCCAGACAATATGCCAGTTTAGCTTTGTATTTAACTCGTTTGTTTGCTTTACTACTACCTTTTGGAATAATTCCGGAATTTGCGGAAATTGGAGCTACAATGGTCGATGACTTCTGGCATATTGGTAAAAACTTTATTTGGTTAGGAATTCCATTTTGTGCTGCGGTTTCTTGGGCATTTCATATTATGGAGCGTATGGCAAGAGTAGGTGAGAATCCATTTGAGGGTACTTCTAATGATGTGCCAATTTCAACAATAGCTAGAGGAATAGAAATTGATTTAAGACAAATGCTAGATGAGAGTTTAGAAGATATTCCTCAACAATTTCCAGAAGAACATGACGTTCAAATGTAAGGTTTTAAAGGGTTTGAATGTAATTAAACCGATATTTAGGTAGTATAAGGAATATTGAATAAGTTCTAAAAAATATAATGATATATTTTGTATATTCAACCTCTTAAATTACAATTAATATAGTATAATTATGAAAAGATACATTACATTATTTAGTATTATTGCCTTGTTTTTTGTAGGAATGCAAAATTCAAATGCGCAAGAAAAGAAACAAAGTCCAGAAGCTATTGCTAAACAAAAAACTCACGAAATTCATGAATTAGTTGGTTTAACTGGTGATCAGCAAAGAGAAATATTCAAGTTATTAGTTGATGCTGAAAGTAATTTATCAGCAATTGGATCTACAAGTCAAAATATTGAATCTAGTCAAAAAACTAGAGCTGCTGTTATGGATAACACTAATACAAGAATTAAAGCTATTCTAAATCCAGAACAATATGCAATTTACATGAGGTCTTTGGAAAAAGAAGAAAAGAAATAAATAACATTTGCTTTATAGATAAAAAAATAGCGGTCAATTGACCGCTATTTTTTTATTTTAAAAATTACATTTCAGGTGGATATTTTTCTAAAATTGTTTTTACAAACTCTTTAATTCTAGCTTCTTTTTTATCAATATTACTTGATACATTTAAATAACCGATACCCTGTCCTTGCCAAACAAGTTCTTTGTTTTTAGCATTTATTAAATCTATATATAGAACACCCTCCGTTGATGTAGAAACTGTGTTATAGTTTCCGTAGAAATAAGGGTTCCAGCCCCAGCCCCAGCCAGCTCCATAAAAATTATTATAAACATCAATTTTTTCTCTAGATGAAGCTATAATACTTACCAGTAAGTCAGGATCTTCAGATTTAATAAAACCTTTAGCAATTAATTCACTCTCAATTGCTCTTAAAATTCTACGTTTATCTAAATCACTAATTTCTGCTTTGTCAATACCAGGTTTGTAAAAAGCAAATGTTTTAAATTCATTAAAGTTTACTTGTTTATCATAATCTGCAACCACTTTCACAGAGCTGCAAGAAGAGAACGCTAGTGCTAATATAAGTAGCGGTAGCGATTTAAAAATTAATTTTTTCATAGCAATTGTTTTTAATTAGTTATAACGAGTCTAGTATATTATCATCTACTATGTTTGGGATAGTTACTTTTAAATTTGGTTCAACTTCCATAGCACGCTTTATAGCAAAAATGGCACCTTCATTTCTTGCCCAACTACGACGAGAAATCCCATTATTAACATCCCAGAAAAGCATTGATTTTAAACGCCTTTCAGCATCTTTAGTGCCATCAAGAACCATGCCGAATCCTCCATTAATAACTTCTCCCCAACCAACGCCACCGCCATTGTGTATACTGACCCAAGTGGCTCCTCTAAAACTATCACCAATAACATTGTGTATAGCCATATCTGCAGTAAATCGAGAGCCGTCATATATATTACTGGTTTCTCTATATGGCGAGTCTGTACCCGAAACATCATGATGATCACGACCTAAAACAACATAACCGATGTCACCTTTTGCAATAGCATCGTTAAATGCATTAGCGATTTTCATTCGCCCTTCAGCGTCTGCATATAGAATTCTGGCTTGTGATCCAACAACCAAATTATTTTCTTGAGCACCTTTTATCCACTGTATATTATCAGCCATTTGTTGCTGAATTTCATGCGGAGAATTTTTCATAATGTCTTCCAAAACTTCGCAAGCTATTGCATCCGTTTTGGCCAAATCTTCGGGTTTCCCAGAAGCACAAACCCAGCGAAATGGTCCAAAACCGTAATCAAAACACATAGGACCCATAATGTCCTGTACATAACTAGGATATTTAAATTCTCTTCCTATGGTTGGGTTATCTGACATCACATTGGCACCAGCACGTGAAGCCTCTAATAAAAAGGCATTTCCATAATCAAAGAAATAAGTCCCTTTTGCTGTGTGTTTATTTATAGCATCAGCATGTCTGCGTAACGTCTCTTGTACTTTATTTTTGAATAATTCAGGTTTATTAGCCATCATTTCGTTAGCATCTTCAAACGAAATATCTACAGGATAATAACCGCCTGCCCAAGGATTGTGAAGTGATGTTTGATCACTTCCTAAATCAATATGGATATTTTCTTGGTCAAATTTTTCCCATACGTCAACCACATTTCCTAAATATGCTATAGAAACAGTTTCATTTTTTTCTTTGGCAATGTTGACTCTGTTTACTAATTCATCTAGATTAGTGATTTTTTCATCTATCCAACCTTGGTCTAATCTTACTTGTGTTATTTTAGGGTTAACTTCGGCACAAACAGTAATACATCCAGCAATATTACCAGCTTTTGGTTGAGCGCCACTCATGCCGCCTAATCCTGACGTTACAAATAAATTACCTTTAGGTTCTTTCTTTATTTTCCTAAAGCCATTTAATACAGTGATTGTAGTACCATGCACAATACCTTGCGGACCAATATACATATAGCTTCCTGCTGTCATTTGTCCATATTGAGTAACACCAAGAGCATTAAATTTTTCCCAATCGTCTGGTTTGGAATAATTAGGAATCATCATGCCATTAGTGACCACGACTCGTGGCGCGTCTTTATGCGATGGAAACAAGCCCATTGGATGCCCAGAATACATAACTAAAGTCTGTTCATCTGACATGGTTGCCAAGTATTGCATGGTCAATAAGTATTGTGCCCAGTTAGAAAACACAGCTCCATTTCCGCCATAGGTAATGAGTTCGTGAGGATGTTGTGCAACCGCATAATCCAAATTGTTTTGAATCATAAGCATGATTGCTGCGGCTTGTTTGCTTTTTGCAGGATAATCATCAATTGGCCTAGCATACATTTTATAATCAGGGCGAAAACGATACATGTAAATTCTACCGTAGCGTTCTAGTTCTGATTTAAATTCTGGTAATAAGATTTTATGATGTTTAGGCTCAAAGTATCGCAATGCATTTTGCAATGCAAGTTTTTTTTCTTGATCAGAAAGAATTTCTTTACGCTTTGGTGCGTGATTAATTTGGGGTTCAAATACTTTGGGTTTAGGTAATATATCTGGAATACCTTGTAATATAGCTTCTTGGAATGTCATCTTGTAATGGTTTTATTATTAATCTAAAAATGCGGAATTTTTAGATTCGCACTAAGGATAACGAATATCAACACGATGGTGTGTGTTAGCAACTTTTATGCGATATGTCATTAAAAGTATATCCAATGATGAGGTGTTTATTTTTGAGATTGCGTTTTAATATTATACCCATAAGGGCAATGTCTACAACCGCTTTCGCAACAATAACCACGCTTAAGGTGGTATTGCTCGGTGAAACAGCGATAACCTTCAGGGGTCCAATAAAAATCACCCTTTTCAATAGGGATTATCTTTTTCATGTTACAAAGATAATGTAAATTGGATAGATTTTTGATTGTGATAAAGCATGATTTTAATTTCTAAATATTTAGTGCCTAACGGTTATTTGGGGATAACCGTATTTCCATTCGTTTTTTTGAAATACCGGAGTAGTAAAAAAGATAATGTTTTGGTTAATCATGAAAGAATTCATCTAAAACAACAGTTAGAAATGCTCATTATTCCCTTTTTTATCTGGTATTTTATTGAATTTATTATTAGGTTATTACAATATAAGAAATGGTGTTTAGCATACCAGAATATCTCCTTTGAACGAGAAGCTTATACAAATGAAAAAGACCTTGATTATTTAAAATCAAGATCTTTTTTCTCATTTATTAGATATTTATAATTTTTAAATTATTTCAAGACTACTTTTTGAATTTTTTGGCTACCATTGGTCAAAGTAACTTTTACCATAAATACGTTGCCTCTAGCAATATTTTGAATTTCTAATTCATTGCGATTTAATTGTTTTTTATCAACTAATTTTCTGCCTAAAAGATCATAAATTGTAATACTGTTTATAGCCACCAAATATGATTTCACTTTTATATATTCATTGTTTGGTGCTGAAATACTAATGCCAGAATCATTGTCCAATTCATCAATTGATAGGGCGTTATTTGTGAAACTTATTTGGAAACGGTTTGTGAATTCACCGATTTCAGAAGCATTAAAGAAATATGGTGATATTGATAGATTATGCACAATATCTAATTCTAAATCTTCTAAAAAGATGGTTTGGTTTTCGGTTTCAAATAGGCCATCAATTTCTTGAATATTTATGGCGTATTCACCCTCTTCCTCTAAAATAATACCTAGTTTAATTTTGTCATTTTGATCAAAAGGTAATCCGCGGCCTTGAATACTAAATTTTTTGTCACTTCCCTCTATTATAGAGTAAAGTTTTTTAGTACTGCCATTCATCAACTTTGCATCAAAAAGTTTATCTTTAGTATTACTGGCTCCATCAACATAACCTATAAGTGTAGTGCTCACATTTCTTGACGGTGGAATTAAATCTAACCAAATTCTATGACGTTCTCTATTATTAGCTGTTTCACTAGAATTTCTAAAAAACTGAACTCCAGATTCGTAAGATCTATCACGCATACTGTTATTAAAAACTAAATTTGTTCCAGAAGGACTAGCATCGTCCATTAATACGAAGAATCCTTGACCAGAGCCAATAAAACCATTAAAACCACCAGTTGAGCCAGTGTAATTAAATTCGGTATAGTCGTCAATATCATAATTAAAAACAAACTCGCCAAAGAAAGGACTATTACCTCTTCTAATTTTAGTACCGTGCGTCCATAAGTAAACGGTTCCTTCAATTCGGTCATTGTCTTCGGAATTTTCTTGTAAAAATTCAAGAGCACTTAAAGCTGAAGGATATGGGTTACCTACTAAATTCCAATTATCATCATCTTCAGTGAAATCTGTGCCATTGGTTCCTCCATTACCTGTGCCTCCGCATCCATTACCCATACAGGTACCTCTTAAAATAGGAATTGTGATAATACCATTGTTAGGAACACCTTCAAAAGTAGCAGTATTCCATGCTGCTGTATCATTAGTTCCATTTCCTTCTGGGCCACCTCTTACTATGTATCCTTTACCAGCTAACATATTTTCTGTTGTAGCTGTCCAGTTTCCAAATTGGGTTGCACTATCAACAAATATTGTAGGAATCCATTTAAAAATATTAGGTGTATTTAGTATGCTTGTCACTGCATAATTTTCAACTGGAGAAGACCAATATACATAATCTCGACTTCTAACAAATGTATTTCGATTGAGTGTTAATTTTCCTGTACCAGTGTTTACGGCACTATCATCTACTTGAATTAGGCTACCACTAACACTAGAACTACTGCCATCAACGGCACCATTAATTCCTTCCAAAATAATTTCTCCAAGTGTGTCAATATTCACTAAATCAACTACCGTTAGCGTTGCACCAGCGTTAATTGTTAATAAGGCATCATCTTTGACCGATAGGCTAAAAGCATCACCATCAATACCACTTGTTATTATTGGGTCAATGGGTTTATCAGGTATGATTACACAATTGGTATTATCTGGAATACCAGAAGGTTTCCAGTTACTAGGGTCATTCCAATTAGATGACAATCCTTGCCATACTTTAGTTTTATTTTGAATGGTTATGTCTTTATTAATAATACACCCATTGGTTAAAGTGGCATTAGCAGTAAAAGTGAAATTAGGATCTTCCAATTGAGTGATTGAGGGTTTGATGTAAATAGTACCTAAAGTAGCTGTGCCTGAAACATAAGGTATTGTTGCAGCTGGGTTTGTATAGGCATCTATAGTTGTCGCGCTAGTCCAAGTAAAAGAAGGTATCAAGTCTCTAGTGCCATATAGTTGAATATTATCTATTGCAACACCATCACACCAAGCTGCAAAATAATATACTCTAATTTTAAAATTAGGCTCATCAACATAGGCAGACAAATCTAATGATCTACTTTCAAAACTAGTACCATAACCAATATCATTGTCATACACTTGAATATTCGTCCAATTAGTTCCGCCATCTGTAGAAACATCTATGTAAACAAACTCATATAATCCCGGATTAGAATTGTCAAAAACATATCTAGAAAAATACATGTCAAAATCCAACGTTAAATCATTAAAGCTAGAGGTGTCAACTGTTGGTGATTCTAAAGAATTTTCAACGTAATAAGTTGGATTTACGTCTGATGTTGACATCGCAAAATTATTTGTGCCAAACCCAGATGAAATTGCAGGAAACCATACAAGATTTGAAGGAACGTAAGTACTTGTCTCATTTTGCCATTCAGATAAATCGTCAATTGCAGTGCCGTTTAGATCGTAGTTAACTCCAGTAAAAACACCTAACCCACCGCCTTCAAAATCTTCATCTATTAAATAGGCTAGCTCAGTATCGCCAGTTGCAGAAATTTCAATGATGTTATCTTCTCCACAAATACTATTTGCCGAATTAATAGTTAGCTCGGAGACAGGATTAACGGTTGCAACAATTTTTGTTCTTACAAGTGACTCACAACTTCCATTAGTAGCAGTTACCCAATAAGTTGTTGTTTGAGATACTATAGGTGTAAAATTACCACTATTAGTGGTGGTTATTAAATTACCGCCCGTTTCAGAGTCATACCAGTTAAAGCCTGTTACACCAGCAGAACCTGTAACAGACAGGGTTACTGAACCTGGACCACAAGTTGTGCCTTCAGTAAGACTAGTGATTTTAGCTGGGCAACTTTGAACTACTGTAAATAAATAATCTTCTGCTTCTCCATATGCAGTATAAGTTCTACCTGCATATGCAAGTGTTGAGAATGTTTCACAAGCGTTGAAATCATAAGCATAATATTCATAAACATTTGGACCTTGAGAACGAAAGCTGTTAAAAAAGCGGATTCTTATTCGGTAATCGCCAATTTGTTGACCAGCTGGAATTACAAAGCCAAATGTTGTTGTTGAAGTGGCTATTCCTGCGGAATCATATACTATTTCAGAAGCATCATTGTTGAATATACCGTCTTTATTCCAATCAACCCAAGCCTTAAAATGACCTCTTCCAGAATTGCTGCCAACATAAATATTTACTCCTTCACCTTGAGCCTGAATGCAATTAGTCAACCCTGTGTAGTCAGAATAACCATTAGAAGTAGATGATGATCCATTTCCATTATTAGTAATATCATTTAACGTTCCAATAAATTCAACATCATTGATGTAACGTGTGTTGACATTATTACTTGTGGCTGGTGTACAATATGTAGAGTTTGTTGTTGTTGTTGAACCTGTCAATGGATTTGTAGCATTATAGGTTGGTTCTCCTAAACAACCTGTATTAAATGAAAATATATAAATGTAATAGGTTGTGGAGGGATTTAAACCAGTTGCTGTAAAAAGAGTATCTGAATCATTGTCAACTACAGTATATCCAGCCCCTATAGTATCTCCAATATTGTAGACTGTTCCATTAGTAGGAGTAGGTGCTGTAGCAGAGGTGCTAATTACCACTAAATAATTATCAGGCTGGTTGGCACCTGGAACGTTAAAAGATCCATTTATGGTATCACCAGTTGGTGTTAAGGATAAAGTTGTTGGTTGATTGGGGGTAGTACAAGGAGTTAAAAGCGTTCCATTCACCACAATATCATCAACTACAAATCCAAGATTATCACCGCCATTATTATCTGTAATCCAACTAAATCCTAAATGAAAAATTTGCCCATCAACAACAGATAAGTCTAAATTTGTAACCGATTGTGTAGTATTTTGATTCAAGTAATCTCCTGGAATTGTAAACCATGTATTTCCTCCATCAGTAGAATAAACAACATTTCCATAATCTTCTCCTGCTTCACCTCCAGCAATCCAATTAAAATCTAATGTAATATTCATATAGTTTGTTGCATCGATAGCAACAGTATGATAGCCTAAAGTATATGCTCTTCTATTAGTAGCATATTGTGGTAAAGCACCAGAAGTTACAGGATTATTTTGGCTAACAGCCATTGAATAATTACCAGTTATAACATTACACCTAGTATTATCAAAAATCCACCAATAATTGTCATTTGTTTGTGCAGTAAATTGAGCGCTCTCCCAATTCAAGTAAGCAGTTGCACTCAATTCATGTTCAGCTTGTATTGGGGCAGTCGATGAAGCTGCTTCAAAATCTTCAGTAAAGATTTGGGCAAAGGTATTTTGATTGAAAAAGCAAAAAACAAGTAATATAATTGAAAGATGCTTTAAGTTTTTGGTTGGTTGTTTTGAATTAAACGGAATTACCCATCTAATATTAAAAGTAATTTTCTTCATAACATCCTGAATTTGATAATAGCTATAGTTAAAATACTAAAAATTAAGTATTTAAGCTAATTTTGTTAACAAGTTTAGGGAATTTAAGATCAATTTAAAATCAAAATCGATGAACGACTTAAATTTCATTTAAAACACTGTTTGATTTGATATTCAGGTGTTTATGTTAATAAAAAAAGGCCTTGAATATACCAAGACCTTTTTGAGGGATTTTGAGGATTAATCAGGATATCAATCTCTTAATACTACTTTTTGAATTTTTTGAGCGCCATTTGCTAAAGTTACTTTCACCATTAGGACACCATCACTCAAAACAGTATTCTCAATAATGAGTTCTTGCTCATTGACTTTATCAAAACTCATGAGATTACGGCCTAAAATATCATAAACCACCACAGAATCAATAACATCAAATGTTGTATTTATTTTTACGTATTCACTGTTGGGTGCCATAATCGTAATATTAGAATCTGTACTAAACTCATCAACTCCGAGAGAATTACTTGTAAATCTAATTCTAAAACGATCATTGAATTCGCCCATTTCTGTAGGGGTAAAGAAATAAGGAGATTCTTTAAGGTTATGAATTGTTCCTAGTGCGACGTCTTCAATAAAAATATCTTGCGTTGCATCCATGTTAAAAATTCCATCAACATCTTCTAGATAAATAGCGTATTCACCTTCTTGATCAATGATGACTCCTAACGGGATAATGTCAGAATCATCAAAAGGTAAAGCTCTACCTTGAATAACATACTTTCTATCGTCATTATCAATTAGAGTGTATAGTTTTCTACTGCTACCACTCATTAACCCTGCATCAAATAAGCGATCTTTACCCATGGTGGCACCTTCAATATATCCAGTTAAAATGGTGCTTACATTGTTAGAAGGTTGTACTAGACCCAACCATATCCTATGGCGTTCAAGCTCTGAAGGCCTTCTCGATGAATTTGATTCTCTGAAAAATTGTTCATCTGTACCTAATCTCATACTGTTATTGAAGGTTGCAGTACCTTCAAATAAATTTCCATTAGCTGTTCCGTAACTATCTTCCATAAAAACGAAGAAACCTTGTCCTGAACCGATAATGCCATTAAACCCACCAGTTGAACCTGTATAGTTATAAGCTAAATAATCTGCTTCATCATAGCTTAAGGTATAATCACCAAAAAACGGACTGTTACCACGTCTTATTTTTGTGCCATGTGTCCATAAATAAACAACTCCATCGATTCTCGTGTTATTTACAGCATTTTCAAGTAAAAAAGCATCAGCATCTAAATTTGACGGATAAGGATTACCTAATAAGTTCCAATTATCATCTTGATTAGTGTATTGATCGCCTCCAGGCCCACCATTTCCTGCATTAGGTCCTCCTGTATAATCGCCACGCTCTATTGTTGACTGATAAACACCATTATGAGGTGTGCCATTGAATGTTATCATATTCCATTCGGCTTGGTCATTAGTGTTACCATTACCACTAGGACCACGCACAATATAGCCTTTTCCAGCCTCCATAATAGTATTGGTTGCAGAGCTCCAATTTCCAAATTGGGTTGAGGCATTTACATAAATGGTAGGAATCCACTCATAAATATATTGTGTACCTGAAATAGAAGAACTATTATAATTTTCTACAGGTGAAGACCAGTAGGCATAATCTTGAATACGTACATAAGTCGCTCTGTCTTGAGTGATTACCCCGGAGTTTACAGCTGAATCGCTTATCTGAATTAAATTAGCACTTATACTTGATGATGAACCACCTGCTCCTCCATTTGCACCTTCCAATTCAAATGTTCCACCACCTACAACAGTTACTTCATTTTGCACAGTGATGGTTCCACCTGCTAACACTAATAAGTAGCCACCATTTTGTACAGTTAATGAACCAGCTTGAGCATTGTCGTTAGTACCATCAATTATAGGGTCAAAATTGGCTCCTGCATTAGGAATAATAACACAGTCAGATAAGGTTGGTACGCCACTAGGAGACCAATTGTTAGGATTCGTCCATGCAGTACTTACTGTACCATTCCACGTTTTAGCAGCAGAAGTAACAGTGGCACTACCAGTCATATCAGCCGGATCCGCATAACAGAAACCAGAGTAATTTAAAATAGATTCTAATGTATAGGTTGTTCCAACTGGTTCTGTTGCTGTAAAGGTGTAAGGTGAACTTATACCATATACAGCTGTTGTAGTTGTACCTCCATCAGTTGAATATTCTATGTCCCATTGCGTAGCAGAAGGGTCATTAATGGTAATTGTGATTTCATAGGAACCGCAGGCACCCGTACTAGTACCTGAAATAACACCTGCTGGTCTAGGGTTTATTGTGTAGAACGTTTCTATCCTAGGGTCTGTGCTGTTAGGACATCCCACCCAGAATGAATAAGTACCTGGCGTTTCAGTATCGGCAAAATAACCAGAAGTTACTGGGTCAAAATAAGAACCAGATCCAATTGCTGTTCCACCAGTTTGTACATCAAACCACTCCGCTGATGTAGCGACAGAGCCTGTTTCCCATTCGTAGGTTCCAGCATCTGTACTTCCACCCAATGCGTTTGTCGTAACAAGCGCATATGTGACACCAGTTTGTAAAAATGCTGTTATTTCGGATAGTAAACCAGGCCCACTATCATCATCACCTGCTATAAACCCAGTGCCACAAGTACCAGGAACAGTTGTTCCAGATGTGTCATAAATGTATCCCATAGTATCGCCAATGGTTGTGCCAGAGGGAACTATTGAAAACACATAGGTAGCATCAGCTGATACTGTAAACGTTTGTACATCATATCTTCTAAATAAGGTTGTAGAAAACTGACAAGGGTCTGTACTAACCGTAAACCAAGGTTGGCTAAATGTTTGAAAACTACCTGAACCTATAGTGCCTGTAATAGAGGGAGGGTTTGTACCACCATCAAAACAAAATAAATCAGTAGCCATTGCTTGACTAGGATCACCTTGGCAAATTTCAACATCAAAATTAAAAGGAGTAGGGGCAGTTACGCAAATACCAAAGGAGCCAAAATTGTTGTTACCATATTCCCATACTCTAATATATAAAACTTGTCCAGTTGTTATTCCATCATTGGCATTATTAAGTGTAATGTTTGACATAGCACCTGAACCACTGTCATCATCACATGCAATTTCTGTTAAACCACCTGCACAGGTTCCAGTGTAAACCGCCATACCAGTATCAGTAATACCACCCGCTTGAGTATCTATTGTGATTGAGTTGCCTGGGCTTGGAGGCACTGTTACTGTAAACCAAACATCACCTCCTTGATAGTTGGCACATGAAGGGTTAGCAACACCAGTAGAGTTACTTGCGAATTCATTGGTAGCAGAAGTTGGTACACAACTAGCATTAACAGTAAGATCTATAGCGCCAGGACAGTCATCATTAGGTGGTGGAGTAACTGGTGTGCAACTTCTTGAAATAGTGAAATTTCCAGTATCGGTTGAGCCATTGACATCGTCAGCAATATAAACAAAATAACGAGTGCTGTTAGTTGTAATAAAGGTATAAGATTCTGTTCCTCCAGCACCGCTTGCATTAACACAGGCAATGTTTGTTAATGTTCCACAATTACCAGAAACTATAGCCATTTCGTGATCAAAACCAGGGTCAGCATCTGTGAAAATAGTGGTTTGATTACCGTCACCAATAAAAGTGTACCATACACCATAATTACTAATAGAACCGCATCCAGTACCGTGGGCTACGTTAGTAGATCCGTTAGTTGTACCTGGAACGTCAGCATCTCCACAATTTAAAGTTGTAGATGTGGTGCAAACATCATTTGGTGGAACAGGTGGTGGACAGTTTAGTGTAAAACTCACAGTGCCTCCTGTGGAGTCTTCTGTGTCTAACATAATATAGTATGTTGTTCCGGCAGTAAAATTGAAAAAACTAGTATCGCCATTAGTAGTCATATCATCGATACAAGTCCAACCAGAAGGGCCACATGTTGTGTTGTAACCATAATTAACATGACCAACATTTGATGATATTTGCGTAATGTTGTAATTTCCAGTAACACTTGGTGTAAAAGAATAGATTTGTTCATCACCAGGTGTGCCAAAGCAGGAATCGTTGAATAATCCATTTCCAGAGGCAATAGTTGCGTTAATTGTAGTAGAACCACAAGCAGGAATGTTGGTAATTGAAGAACATGGGTCAACAAGATTCGTTACACAAATATCAAAAGGACCATTATTGTTTCCTTGATATTCCCAAACACGAATATAAATCACTTCACCAGGAGTGCGCCCTGTCAAGACTAATTGAGAATCCAATAGATTGCCACCATCGTCATCACAATCAATAAGTGTAAAAGGTCCAGAGCAACTAGTAGCTGAATAAGCTGCTATTACTGGATCCATCACCCCAATATCAAAGGCGTCAATTTGTAAGGCGCCAGATGCACTAACCGTTGTAGTAAACCATAAATCTGGTTCAGTACTCTGGTAAAAACCACAGCCAGGATTTGGAATTCCAGTTGTATATGTTGCTCCAACAGTTGTATCATTGGTTACAGTACAAGTAGCTCCTCCAGTTAAATTGGTTGCACCACATGGTTCATCGTTAGCAGGGCCTGAAGTGGTTGTAAAGGATACTGGGCCAGACCATGAGCTGAAGCCACTACCACAATCACTTCTTACAAATACATAATATGTAGTTCCAGCAGTTAAACCAGTCACATTTGCAGGTGATCCAGCGTCAGGTGTTCCAGCACCAGCTGGTGTTGTATTAGATGTGGACACTACATATTGATAACCATTACTAGGCGCAGGGCTAGCCGCAGTCCAGTTAATGGTTGCTGTTGAATTGGTTATTGCTGTTGCTGCAGTAACAGTGGGTGCGTTACATGGCGAAGTAATACAAATGCTATCCATGTCCATTACTGCATTGTTTCTTGAGTTGACCACTCTTAAAAAATATGTTCCATTTGCTAAATTAGTGAGACTGAGGGTTTCAGCACCTCCATTTCCTGTTGCATTTCGACAACCACCAGTAACCTGTGATAAAGCACCGCAAGTACCAGATAAAACTTGTAGAACAAGGTTTCTAGTTGAAGCTGCATTTTGAATACCCTCAATGGTTACGTCTAGAGGCCCTCCTGTTACCGTGAAAGTGTACCAGCCTTCTCTATTAAAGTTTGTTGCACAAGTTGTTGTTGGAGTCCCTGCTTCTAGAGTAGCATCTGAAATAGTTGTGTTTATGTCACATGAACCAATAGGCAATGACTCTGCAGTAGCACAAGTAGCACCTTGTCCATAACCATTTATTGAAAATAGTAAAA
The DNA here is from genome assembly GCF_012931685.1 of Hanstruepera ponticola. Lineage (GTDB taxonomy): Bacteria > Bacteroidota > Bacteroidia > Flavobacteriales > Flavobacteriaceae > Hanstruepera > Hanstruepera ponticola. The sequence goes on along the minus strand of NZ_JABANC010000001.1, from coordinate 28,211 downwards.
TGAAAACTGACGCTAAAGTAAAATTGAATAATAAATTGTTTTTTGAAAACGAAATAAGCTTGTATAGGTGCCTCATTATGTTATGATTAAAAAACGGATATCGTTTTTAGGTTGCTAAAAATTAATTCAAAACATAATACGAAATTGTATCATGTTTAAATAACAAAATGGGTCAAGACCTATGTAGATTTTTGGGGAAAATCTTAAATTTTAAAAGAAACAGCAATCTTTTTATTAAAAGTGTTGAAAATTAAGAATTTAGTAATAAATAATTAACTTTAGAAACGTGTTTTTTTTAAAAATTATTAACATAAAAATATCATTCTTAAGTTAAGAAAAATAATATTGAGTACCAAAATCGATAAAAAGTTTGTTTTATAAGTTGAATACCCTCATTACATCGTGGAAATCAATTTATTATCGGTATAATGTAGTCATAATATTACTCTGCTGTTTTTGACGTTTCACCAGTTTATTTTGTAATTTTAACCCTTGTTTTGAACTTGTTATTTTATGTTTTTTGAGTCTGTAGAAGTACTTAATGATACCATTTTGAATAAAGGCATAATTTCTCTAAAAATTAAGCGAGAAGATTCCATCCATCCATTAGTTTCAGGAAATAAATACAGAAAGCTGAAATACAATTTAATAGCAGCTCAAAAAGCAAATAAAACCACTTTATTAACCTTTGGAGGTGCCTATTCAAACCATATTGCAGCTGTTGCCATGGCAGGTAAGAAGTTTGGCTTTAATACTGTTGGGGTTATTAGAGGGGAGGAGTTAATGGACAAAGTGGATGAAAATCCAACGTTGTCTTTGGCACGGGATAATGGTATGCAATTTAAGTTTGTGTCGCGTGAAGTATATCGAAGGAAATCGGAAACAGATTTTATAGAATCCCTAAAAATGGAATTCGGAGATTTTTACCTCATACCCGAAGGAGGAACAAATAGCCTAGCAGTTAAGGGCTGTGAAGAAATAGTAACAAAAACCGATAAAGCGTTTGATTATATATGTTGCCCTGTTGGGACAGGAGGTACTATTTCAGGAATAATTAATGCTAGTTTTGAGAATCAAAAAATTTTAGGTTTTCCAGCCTTAAAAGGTGATTTTTTAAAGAAAGATATTAGTAAATTTGCCAATAAATCTAATTGGGACTTGATTACTGATTATCATTTTGGCGGCTATGCTAAAATAAATGAAGCATTAATCAGTTTTATAAATGATTTCAAAATGGAATATGATATTCAATTAGATCCAATTTATACTGGAAAAATGCTTTTTGGAATCATGGATTTAATTGAGAAAGAATTTTTTGAGAAAGGATCAAAAATTCTAGCAATTCACACAGGTGGCCTTCAGGGAATATCTGGAATGAATCAATATTTAGAACGAAAAAAAATGCCCTTATTGAAATGATGAAAAGGATTGTATGTATTATAGGTTTAACTATATTAATTTTTAGCTGTGGCTCAAAAAAAAGAGCTGTTAGTAAAACAAATAGAAGTAAACCCAAAACGGAACGTGTGGTTAAACAACCTGAAAATAAGCAAAATAATGCGGTTTCAGAACCTACAAGAACGGCAAACACAATTGAATTGACAGGCACACCTACTGAACAATACATCCAGTTATACAGTCCTATTGCTCAAAATGAAATGCGATTATATGGTATTCCTGCCAGTATTACATTGGCTCAAGGGATTTTAGAATCGGGTTCAGGGAAAGGACGTTTATCTGTTGAAGCCAACAACCATTTTGGTATAAAATGTCATGAGTGGACTGGCGCAAAAATTTATCATGATGATGATGCCCGACAAGAGTGTTTTAGAAAATATAACGACGCTAGGTATTCGTTTCGTGATCATTCGTTGTTTCTAAAAGAACGAAAACGCTATTATAAATTATTTGAATTACAACTAGATGATTATAGAGGCTGGGCAAAAGAATTGCGTGCGGCTGGCTATGCAACCGATAGAAAATATCCAGACAAGTTGATTAGTTTAATTGAGCGTTATCAATTGTACAAATATGATGAGGCAGTGCTTGGAAAAACTTCGGAAATCAATTCGGTAGGCATTGGACTTACTCATCAAATTATGAAAGGAGATACGTTGTATTCACTATCTAAACGCTACAATACCACAGTTGAAGAAATTAAAAGGCTAAACAATCTAAAATCAAATGATTTAACCATTGGCAATGTGTTAATCGTTAAATCCAAATAATCAAAACAACATGAACTATCAAAGAAGTAGTGCTTTGTTTGCTGAAGCAGAAAGCGTTATTCCTGGCGGTGTCAATTCTCCAGTACGCGCATTTAAAGCTGTAGGAGGGACACCAATTTTTATTGAAAAAGCTCAAGGTGCTTATTTGTATGACGCTGATGGCAACACATATATTGATTACATTAATTCCTGGGGACCTATGATATTGGGTCATGCTTACAAACCTGTAGTTGATGCTGTTGTGGAAAAAGCAAAAAAAGGTACATCATTTGGAACACCTACAGAAATAGAAACCAGAATTGCCGAGTTAGCTATATCCATGGTGCCCAATATTGATAAAATTCGTTTTGTCAATTCAGGGACAGAAGCTTGTATGAGTGCTGTGCGATTGGCTAGAGGGTTTACTGGAAAGGAAAAGATTATAAAATTTGCAGGATGTTATCACGGTCATAGTGATAGCTTTTTGATTCAAGCTGGAAGTGGTGCTGTAACTTTTGGAACACCAAATAGTCCGGGTGTGACCCAAGGCACTGCTAAAGATACCTTATTGGCTACATATAATGATATTGAAAATGTAAAGGACATTATTAATGCAAATAGGAATGAAATTGCATGTATTATTTTAGAGCCAGTTGCAGGCAACATGGGTTGCATTCCGCCAAAGAGCGGTTTTTTGGAAGATTTAAGAGCTTTATGTGATGCTAATGATATTCTTTTGGTATTTGATGAGGTTATGACTGGTTTTCGTTTGGCCAAAGGTGGTGCTCAAGAACGTTACAATATCAAGGCTGATATTGTTTGCTTCGGAAAGGTTATAGGCGGAGGTTTGCCAGTTGGCGCCTTTGCAGCAAGAAATGAAATTATGAATTATTTGGCTCCTGTAGGACCAGTTTATCAAGCAGGAACATTGAGTGGTAATCCGTTAGCAATGGCAGCCGGTTTGGCTATGCTTGAGGAATTAAATAAAGATAGTGACATTTACGATAGACTTGAAAATAAAACCAAATATCTACACGAAGGTATCCAAAAAGTATTGATAGAAAATAATATTACACATACTATCAATAGGGTAGGTTCAATGATTTCTGTACATTTTTCAGATATCGAAATTGTAGATTTTCAATCATCAGCAACTGGAAATAATGAAAGTTTTAAAAAGTTCTTTCACGGTATGTTGAATGAAGGGGTTTATATAGCACCAAGTGCGTTTGAGACATGGTTTGTTACTGAAGCCTTAACTTATGACGATTTAGATAAAACTATTGAAGCGGTTAACACGGTTAGTAAAAGTTTATAAATAAAAATGGGCAATTCCAATAATAGAATTGCCCATTTTAACTAACTAACCAATTAAACTAATTCAAATATTAATCGTTCTTTTTGTGCATTTTTTTCTTTTGATAGGCACGACCTCTTTCTCCTCGTTTAGACATCATTTCTTCCCATTTAGCATATTGTTTTTCGTCTAGAGTATCTTTCATTTTTTGCTTCATGGCAATTTGCATGTCTAGCATATCATTTTTCATTTTCAATTTGTCTTCTTTTGACATTTCTTGATCATCACTTTTTTTCGCCATCTGTTTTTTAGCCTCAATCATGGCTTTTCTGTCAGTGGCATTCTGGAGATTCAATGCCATAACTTTTTGTTGCTGGGCTTCATTCAAATCTAAATGTAAAGTCATTTTTTTTGTCTGAAGTTCGGCTATTTGTTCTGGTGTGTAGTCGTTCATGCGCTCCATTTTCTCGCCCTTTTTGTTTCCTTCTCTTATGTGCTGTGCGGAAACTTGTAGTGTTACTAAAGCCAACGCAATTAAAAATAGTTTTTTCATTTTATACCGTTTTTTGTTAATGTACTGCTTTGACTATGAAACTTGATTTAAGTTTAATCCTTCATGGTATTTTAACCTGATATTAACATTATGACTACTCACAACAGTATTCATTATTGATTTTCATATATTGTAAGAACGTAATTTCTATAAAATGACATATTGGTGGTCCATCATAATAATTGTAATTATAGCTTATGTAGTTATAAGTTTAGCATTGTATTTTCTTCAGGACTACATGTTGTTTAAGCCAGAGAAATTACCAAAAGATTTTCAGTTTTACTATGAAAATCAAGACATTGAGGAGTTTAATATGGAAACCAGAGATGGCGCTGAACTTAATGGTGTTTTGTTTAAATCAAAAGAAAAACCACGTGGCATTGTTTTATACCTCAAAGGAAATTCAAAAAGCATAAAAGGCTGGGGTAAATTTGCAGTAGATTTTACCAGACATGGGTTTAATGTCTTTATGGTTGATTACAGAGGGTTTGGTAAAAGTACCGGAAGACGATCGCAGAAAGCAATAAAAAGAGACTTACAAGTAATCTATAATAAACTCAAAGAGCTTGTGCCTGAAAAATATATTATTCTTTATGGTCGCTCATTGGGTTCTGGTTTTGCTACAAAGTTAGCTTCTATGAATCACCCTAGAATGCTCATTCTTGATGCGCCTTATTATAGTTTAACCAAAGTTACAGCACGATATGCACCATTTATGCCATTTTCATTATTAATGAAATATCCATTACCTACCTATAAATGGTTGAAGTATGTTCAATGCCCAATACATATAATTCACGGTACCAATGATAAGCTCATACCTTATAAAACCAGTGTAAAGTTGTCTAAAATTAATCCCAAATTGACCAAATTACATACAGTAATTGGAGGTGGCCATAAAAATCTCAATAATTTTGAATCCTATCATGTAATGTTAGATGAAATCCTCAATACAAAACCTAAAGAATTAGATTTAGAAACAACCAGCATTAATGTCATACACACATCAAAAAAGTCAAAAAAGTAAAGTCAAAAAAATCCTACTGATAATTCTTGGACTATATGTGATGATAGGAGCCTTACTATATATGTTTCAGGAAAAGCTAATTTTTTTACCAACGGCTCTAGATCAGAATTATACCTATAATTTCAAAAGAGATTTTGAAGAAATTTTTCTGAATACAGACGATGAAACCATAATCAACGCTATTCATTTTAAAGCAAAGCAGCCCAAAGGGGTGATACTTTATTTCCATGGTAATGCAAGTGATTTGAGCCGATGGGGAGCAACAGCTCAATATTTCACGCAATATAATTACGACGTTTTTGTTATAGATTACAGAACCTACGGAAAGAGTACTGGACCGTTAAATGAAAAAGCCTTTTATCATGACGCACAGTTTTGTTATGATTATTTAAGAGAGAATTATGAGGAGCAAGATATTGTGCTGTATGGTCGTTCATTAGGAACAGGAGTTGCAACCTATTTAGCCTCTGAAAATACTCCAAAAAACCTCATTTTAGAAACACCTTATTATAGTTTGGTAGATGTGGCTCAAAGACGGTTTCCTATATTTCCAGTTAGACAATTAATGCGCTATGAGTTTCCTTCTTTTAAGTTTATGAAAAAAGTAAACTGTCCTGTTTTAATTCTTCATGGCACCAATGATCAGGTTGTGCCACTTGCTTCAGGAAAGAAGCTTCGTGACATTTCAAACCCTGAACAGACTATTTTTGTAGAAGTAGAAGGTGCTAATCATAACAACCTTATTGATTATGAAGCGTACCATGAAGCTATAAAAAATCAACTACAATAAATATTAAAATTCTTAACGTATCGCGTTGTGATTCTTAATTAAAATATAAAGTATTGATTTTTAGTGTTAAAGATTTCAAAAGTTATGTAACAATTTCAGTAAAATTTTGTCACTTCATGTAAACAATTAAATCTTTACCAAAATGAAACTTGTATTTTTAATGAGCAGCTTGATACTTGCAGCAAGTACAGTTGTGACCGATTCCCCAAATGAAGAACCTGACGATTTATCGTCATATAAAACAGAATCTGTTTTAAGTGAAAAAGCGCACCTTGAAACTCTATTATTTCACAATCCCGATGCAGAACCTATTGCCATTGAGGATATTCACGTGTTAGAATTAGAAGAGGAGGTTTGTTATGGTTTTGATACCAGTAAATATTTGCCATCTAATTTCAATCCATTAAAAGGAAAGCATGATTTGGATTGGAGCAAAATTGATTTGGTAGAGCTTGATGAGGAAGTTAATCTTGGTTTTGATACTAAAGATTATTTGCCAAAAGGCTTTAACCCATACAAGGGCATGTATAAACATGCGAGATGTAATAAATAGAAAAATAATTTTATGAAAAAGGTAGAAAAGTAAAACCCTTGATTTAATTAAATCAAGGGTTTGTTTTTATTCTAACGTACTTAAGTAAGAACGTATTAAAGCATAGCCTTCATCGTGAACCATGGTGGTGCCAATTAGCGGCATGGTATAAGGCGGATTAAAAGTTTCCATTCTGGTATCTATTTCATCTTTAGACTCAAAAATATAAGAATCTTCAAATGGTGTTTCATAGGTTAAACGCAACAAGGTTTGGAACTGACAAAACCCACCATCTGAATGACAATGCGCACAGTTTACATCAAAATAAGCTCTTGCACGTTGCTCTAAAGTATAGGAGTCATCTTCCCAATTAGGTAAAACAGTAACCGTATTCGGGTCAGTCAAATTGCTCAAATGTCCAGCATCAATAAAATCTTGTAATTGATTATCAAAGTTCATAGTTCGTAACTTTGGACCAATTGGTGTTACAATATTTTCGTTATTATGACAGTCAAAACACTGGTTGGCTGATGGAATAACATAATTCACGTTTTGTGTATTACCAGACGCATTAATATAAGTTACAGGAACGGTACCAGTGGTGTTATCCAACACGGCATCAGTTTGAGCTTCGTTCCATTTGTAGTTTCCTAATTCCCATTCGCCAGCAACTTTTATTAATATGCGCGTTTCAATAAGTTTTTTTCCTAATGATTCATTACGCTCATCATTGAAGTAATAGAATGATTTTGCAATAACGGTGTTGTCTGGAAAATCAGGAAAGCCATTGTCAACATAATCCATAGTTGTTCCTGGCGGCAAAGCAATTACACGATGCTTGTATGCATAATCTGTAAACAGTGGTGTGTTTAAGTCATATACAAAAGCATATGGGCTAGGGGTTAGATTTTCTAGGTCACCAGTAAATAAATTCAACTCCGAAAGGTTTGGCATAAATTGAGGTACTACCAAAGGTGCAGCAGTTGTAACCGTAAATGTATTGGTGTACATACTTGTGTTGGTACTACTGCAATTAGATTTTATATAAACATCATAGCTTGTATTGGCTGTTAAGCCTGAAAGCATTATGCTATTTTCATTAGTGTTTGAAGTTGTTCCTGAACCTATAGTAAAACCAGATAAACCAAATTCAACAGTGTAAGAACTAGCATTGTTATCATTCCATGATATGGTAGCACTTTCAAAGGTGACAGCACTAGCTGAAACATTGGTGGGTTTTGCACATTGCGGAACCGTTACATCATCATCACTAGAACAAGACATAACCAAAAACAGCATACACGCTGCAAATAAATAGGATTTCATGAGAGACTCGAATTTTTTCTGACTGTGAAAATAACAATTTTCATTCAATCAAAATAAAAAAAATCGGTAAAAATCTGATTCACAAGTTCTAGCGGTTGTGAACCAGATTTTTTAATAGCGTATGTAATGATGCTATGATACGTTTTAACAATTATTCACTCTTATGAACCTCCAATTCAATTTCAATCATAAATTCTGGAATTGCCAATTCCTTTACACCAAGCCAAGATCCTGTAGGGAAATGGTTTTTATAAATTTCAGAGCGATAAGCTGCATTTTCAAGAAATAAAGGCATATTGGTTGTGAAAATATTTTCAACGACAACATCATCAAATGTACAACCGTAATGCTTTAGAATTTTTTCCAAATCGGCATAGCAGTTTTTCATTTGTTGTCCCAAATCACCAATGGCTGTTGGATTTCCTTCATTATCCATACTTACAGCACCAGAAACTTTAATGGCATTACCAATTTTTACAGCGTGTGAATAACCATATGCTTTTTCCACTTCTGGTCTTAGCGAAAAGTATTCGGGTTTTTCAGGTTCAACAACTATTTCTTTTTCCACTTCTTTAGTTTCCTCGTTTTGTTTTTGTTCACAACTTTGGATTCCAAAAACCAAAGTAAAAAGTAATGTGAATAAAGTTAATTGGTAAGTTTGTGTTTTCATAAATTAGATTGTTAATTGCCTACTATGGTCGGTTTTCGGCTATCCCGTTTATTTTGAGTGTTTTTTTTAGTTGTTGTTATTTTTTTATCTCTTGCTCAACTAGCACAATGGTTGAATCAACTTTAGTTAATATGTCGGTTAATTGCTGGGACAAAAGCTGATTATTGAGTCTTGCCAATGTAAATCCGTTTTTAATACGTTTACTTTTGAGTGCTATTTCAACATCTTCTCTTGATAATTCAATTTTCGCATTTGGTTCTAAAAATGCTTTAAGACCATTTTCGTAATCAATAAAATCTCCAAATGGTTTATAAAAATAATCAGTATAATCATGATACAAATGATTTCTGAGTTCAAACATCTGGTTGTAATTATAATCTATTTGAAGTAATAACTGCTTAACGTTTTCATTTGTTAAAGTTGAAAGTTTGCCAGAATTAATAAGTTCTTTAAAAGTAACTAAACTTGGATTATGTGTTTCCCACATAAGGACATTTGTCCAGTGAAAATAATAGCGGTTAAGACTATCTACTTTTTTTGTATGATAGTAGCTTTCCATAATCGTTGCAGACTCTGTTTTGGATTGCCTTCTGTCAATTATCTTAATTAATTCTGATTTGTCTTGTTTTAAGTCTGATAAAATATTTTCAAGATGAGTAATTTCTTCAGATCTTTTGTCATTTTTATTTTTGACAGTATTAATTTGTAATGCAATCAAAATTCCAATCACTACAAGAACTATTTCGCCAATGGCATATTTAAAATACTTTCCAGTTTTGCCTTCTGAAAGTAATTGCTGCCTAATGTGTCTAAAGAATTTTATCATATGCTATTTCCAGAGAAAGCGGGAATCTTATTGATTATTCATAATGAGTGCCTAAAATCTATCTCAACAATTTTATATACATAGTTTAGGTGTTGTTATAACTATTTTTTTCCTGTTTATAAACGCTTTTAGTGTTGTTGGTTTCTTTCCTGTAATTCTATTAAAGTTATCTGAAATATCAGGTTCTTTTTGAAATCTTGGTAAGAAGTGAAGCATTGTCATAACAAAAGCAAATTCACTTTTAACGCCACTTTTTTTCTTTTTGAAGTAGAAACTAATTGGGTTAATACTTTTAAAATTGAATTTAGTCCCTATTATTTCGCTCATTAATTCTGTCACTTCTTGAAAATTTTTGTTTTCCAATCCTGTAATGTCGTAGGCTTTATTTTGATATTTATCAAATGATTTTATTAATACGGCTGATACTTCTCCAATATTTTTTACATCTATCCAATTGAATTTTGCCTGTCCTGAAGGAAGCGTAATGGTTTGGTTTTTTTGTAGTTCAGGTAGTAATGTAGTTGTTAAGTTTTGCATAAAGTAGCTAGGACGCACAAAAATGTATTTGAAACCAATAGACTTAATTAACCGCTCAATTTTATTATGAGGAATAGCTTTGCTTTTCTCTGCACCTTGTACCGAAAGAAAAACCACTTTCTCAATGCCATTATTTTTCCCTGATTGTAATAAAGGCTGAAAATATTTATCGACCTCTGAAATGTGTGGTGGCCGAAGCAAGAATAAAATGTCAACATCTTTAAATGCAGCATCAAAAGAGTTTTGCTTCCCAATGTCAAATAACCTGTAGGATAAATTGGATAGATAGGAAAACTTTATCTTTGCACCTTCCACATTTCTGACAGCTACAATTAATTCAGATTTATTGTCCAATTCAGAAAGGTAGTGAACTACTTCTGTCCCAATATTTCCTGTTGCTCCAGTTATAAGTATGCGATTCATTTTTTATAATGACTCAAGTTGCAGGTTAGATATAGTGCTGATTGGAGATTGAAAAGATAATAAATTCTATATGAATAAAGTGAGAAAAAGATTTTGTAAAGTCTAACGGAATTTTTTTTAAACAGGTGAGTACAAGTAATTACTTACTCGCTTGCAGGACAGGTAGGTCACTGTTAACAACTGGCTTTTCACACTGTTATTTACGCTATCTGTCATTCAATCCCATGCCATTAAGAATTTTATCAGTACATTTTTCAATTCTCGATTCTCGAGTTTTAGATTGCTTGGCTTGCGAAAAATGTAGAAGATAGCCTCTTTGCCGTCCTGGTGTCAAGTTATAGAAGGCAGTTTCCAATTCAGTATTGTTTTTAAATGCTATTTTAAGTTCTTCAGGCATTTCAAATTCTGAAGTCTTTTTCATTTTTACTTCTAATCCTGCCTTTTCCACTTCAATAGCTTCAAAAATATAGGCTTTTATAATAGGCTGTAAATCTATTATTTCTTTTAAATTGGTAAACCGAATCTGTCTAGCCGCTTGAACATTTTCAGTTTGCTGAATTAAGATATTATTAGTGTCTTTAAGCAATACCCCTTTATGAAATAGCAATGCGCAATAATTTTTAAACCCATGAATTAAAACAATATTGTTTTTATTAAAAGTATAACAAGGAACTCCCCATTTTAATGCTTCAACCAAAGTGCAATCGAGTACGATCTCTCTTAACTTTTGATACTCTGTTTTCCAAGTCGTATCTTTTTCAAAAAACCAATCTACCTTTGGATTCATAGTTTAACATTTAGTGTTGGTGATAATTAAGCCCAGCGTGTGTGGCAATGTATTCATTCAATTTAGTTTCAATAATCTTAATTAATTCGTCAAAATTACAATCCAGCGAGTTTGATGAAATGCTTAAAGGAGTTCTAAACTTTTTATCATTCATTCTCATCCAAAATCGTTTAAACCTATTTGCTTTATTAATATAATCTTTAGGATTTTTTACATAGATTAAAAGGAATTTCGTACTTCTAATCTGTATAATATCAAATCCTTTAATATCTTCCCATTTGATTAGTTGTCCACCTACAGCACTTGAATTATCTAAAATCCCTATTGAATTAATTGTAAGACCAGGTTTAAAATCAAATAATTTTGATAAACCATATACAGCTGTCATTCCAAAAAAAACAATTGTGATTAAGCTGATAGTTTGAGCTAATATTGTATTAGAAGTAATCTTAAGACCAACAGATTTTCCAATCCAAACTCCTAGACACACAAATACAATTGATCCAAGTGTCAAAAGAACTATTTTAGGCTTACTAAGTTTTATTATGTTTTCTTGTGAATTAGGATTCATAATCTGTTGCCCAACGTGTTTGTATATGGTTTGTTGCGTGGTTAAGCACGTAATTTAGCAAATAAAAACCGAATAGAAAATCCGCGAGGATTTTCGTAAGTAGGCTAGAACCAAGCAATAAATTATATACGGTGTTGTGGTTAGTTTTTTTCAGTTATTGGAATTCCATAAGAACCATTTTCAGATGTTGATTTTGAGTAAGATTTTCGGTTTTTTAAATCCATAATCAGAAAATCAATTCCGTTTAGTTTTATACTTATTTCGTTTCCGTTCCAATCAATTTCTATGTCCTTATTTTCAATTTCTCGTTGGATAGAGAATTCATTCGAATACCTTTTCATTAATGGCGCAGAAATAGCGTTATTGATATAGTTTTTTATTTCTTTACTTGACTCAACAAGAGTTCCACGAGAACATATAAATCCGTCAAATTCAATTCCGATACTTTCCTCCGAATGTTTCAAGACATAAGCCCAAACAGAATGGTCATCTCCTTCTACAATGACCTCTCGATTTTGTTCTTCATTTATTTTTGATAAATAGATTTCGTTCATTTTAGACTTCTTGATTTGTTTTACCATAAATGTGGTTTTGCAAAATAAATCCAACTACACCATAAAGTCCATAGGCAACTGAATAAAATTCCGATTATGAAAAATACCATTCGGAACCTTTTAATTCCGACTCTGTTTTTCAGGTAATACCAGTCAAATAATTCCAATAAAATTCCTAGTGAATAAAAAATATTTGCTCCAATTCCCCAAATCAAAATTCCGATTGTGTCGTCTACTGTCCAAGAGTATTCTCCTCTTGAAAGTCCATCGTAAATTCCAAAAATTCCGAAAAGTCCAACAGCAACATTATAAATCCATCTTTTGGATTCCCACCATTTTATGTTCGATTTTAATTGTTCTATCGTCATTTTCTTAAATTAACCACAACATGTGTATAACACTACTAGTAGTGTTATATTTATTATACATACACCAAATAAGTGTGCTTTTACATGCAAAATTGGGTGTAATTGTTTACTAGTGAGTTTATACCACTACCCAAATCTAATCATTTTATACCACTAAAACCACAGGTGGTTATGTGTAATTTTTGGTTAATATTTCCTTAAGGTCTGTGTGAGGTTTTATTCAGGTCTCCTTAAGGTCTCCTTCAGGTCAAGCCGTGAAAATTCTTACAATTTTGAGTCCTAAAAAATATTATGTTTGTGTCATGCATAAAACTCTGTTAAATCACATTCCACCAAAAGCGGTAAATCAAGTCATAAGCTTGTTAAATCATGACCAACTTACCGTAAAGGTTAAAAGCGAACGTAAAACGCGGCATGGCGATTATAGAAATCTCCCAAACGGAAAACACCAAATAACCATTAATGCTAACCTAAACACCTATAGGTTTTTAATAACGCTTATTCATGAAATAGCGCACTTTGAAGCTTATAAATCCTTTGGAAAAAACATAAAACCACATGGCAAAGAGTGGAAGCACACCTTTCAACGCCTTATGCTTCCGTTTCTAAATCCACAAGTGTTTCCAATGGCTCTATTGCCACTTTTGGCTAAACATTTTAAAAATCCCAAAGCATCTAGTGATACTGATACCGCTTTAGCTTGGGCATTAAAACAGTTTGATCAACCCAATGATAAAACCTTTGTGTTTGAAGTACCTTTGGGACAAAACTTTAAGTTATACAATGGTAAAGTCTTTAAAAAAGGTGAAAAACGTGTAAAACGCTATGAATGTGTTGAGGTTGCATCAGGAAAATTGTATCTTTTCAACCCAAATGCAGAAGTAGAATTAGTTAATTAATTATGAATAAAAACTATTATGCCATACTCATGGCAGGAGGTGTAGGATCGCGTTTTTGGCCTATAAGCACGCAGGAATTTCCCAAGCAATTTCATGACATGCTGGGAACAGGAGATACGTTGATACAAAAAACCTTTAACAGGCTTGCCAACGTTATTCCAAAAGAAAACATTTTTATACTCACTAATGCGCGTTATAACCAGTTGGTTTTAGAGCAGTTACCCGATGTTACACAGCGTCAGGTAGTTCTGGAACCAGCCATGCGCAATACGGCACCTTGTATTTTGTATGCCTCGCTTAAAATACAAAAAGAAAACCCAAATGCTCTTATGCTTGTAGCGCCAAGTGACCATTGGATAGAAGACGAAAAAGCCTTTGAACAAAATGTTAGAGACGCTTTTAATTTTTGCTCACAAAACAATGCCCTTATGACCTTGGGTATCCAGCCAACGTTCCCAAATACAGGTTATGGTTATATAGAATATGATAAAAACGAGCGTGCAGCCATAAAGCCGGTAGCACAGTTTCGTGAAAAGCCAGACTATCAAACGGCCAAGCAATTTATAGCGCAAGGTAATTTCTTGTGGAATGCTGGTATTTTTATGTGGAGTGTAAAAAGCGTGATTGAAGCCTTTATGAATAATCAACCAGAATTGTTTGAGTTGTTTAAACAGGGTATAGCTGCATATAACACAGCTATGGAGGAAGATTTCATTAAAGAGAATTATGCCAAGGCCGAAAACATATCAGTAGATTACGCCATTATGGAGACCTCTAAAAATGTCTATGTCCTTCCCGCTACATTTGATTGGAATGATTTGGGAACATGGGGAAGTCTTTATGATAAATTGGATAAAGACGCTAATAATAATGCCGTAGTAAATGCCCAAACTCTTATTGAGGACGCAAGGGGAAATGTGATACGTACACCTAAAAACAAGGTGGTGATCATTGATGGTATTGATGATTATATAATTGTTGACAAAAAAGAAGTTTTGCTTATCTTTCCTAAAGCAAAAGAACAAGATATTAAAAAGGTACTCCAAAGCGTAAAAGATAAGTTTGGAGACAATCTAGGATAGTATATGGAAGAAAATAAATTTAATTTTTCTGATGAAGAAAAAGCGCACGCTGAAGATGGTAATGCTTCAAGAGATGCTGCAGTAGAGGAATCAAAAAAAGCCGTTAAGAAAGATGCTAAAGGGCTTTTTCAAAACATTAAAAAATTTCTGGTTGAGTTACTGGATTTTAGAGAAGATACGGATAGAGATGAGACTATTGAAGCCATAAAAAAAGATATTTCTTTTAAAGGTGCTACCGCTTGGATTTTGGTCTGTTCTATTTTTGTGGCATCCATAGGTTTAAATGCCAATTCCACGGCTGTTGTTATTGGTGCCATGTTAATTTCGCCGCTTATGGGACCTATTTTGGGTATTGGTCTTTCCGTGGCAGTTAATGATATTGATACCATGCGTAAGTCACTCATTAATCTGGCAATCATGATTGTATTGAGTTTACTCACAGCGTTTTTATTCTTTTGGTTATTCCCATTAAGTGAAGATACCTCCGAATTATTGGGTCGTGTAAAACCAGATATTCGTGATGTGCTTATTGCCTTTTTTGGTGGTTCAGCATTAATAATTGCAAAAACAAAAAAGGGGACTATTGCTTCAGTTATATTCGGTGTGGCAATCGCCACAGCCTTAATGCCACCTCTGTGTACAGCTGGTTATGGTTTGGCTAAAGCCAATTGGCCTTACTTTTTTGGTGCTATGTACCTCTTTATAATCAATACTATTTTTATAGCTCTAGCAACATTTATAGTTGTAAAAGCCTTGCGCTTCCCCATGCTTAAATATGCTAATTCCAAAAAGCGTAAGCGAATTGCCAGAATAGCCTCTTTTCTTGCCATTATAGTAATGGTGCCTGCCGTGTGGACTTTTTGGAATGTACTTAAAGAGAGTAACTTTGAAACAGCTGCAAAAAGCTTTATTGATAATGAATTGAAAGCCTTGCCACAGTTTGAATATATTAAGAAGAACGCCAATTATAGTTTTAATGATGGCAATTCGTTTATTTCGTTCAACACTTATGGCCTTGATGAAATTCCTGAAACAACAATAAACTTGCTTAAAAATAGAAAAGCGTCCTATCCAGCCTTATTAGATACAAGAATTGTTTTTAACCAAAACCGCGTTGAGCAATTTGATAATTTAAAATATATGGAACAATTGCGTTATCGAGACTCCATTGATTTAATTAACCAAACGCAAAAAATAGCTTATCTGGAAGATAGAGAAAAAAAGTTAGCCGCATTGGAAGAAAAAATGATTCCGTTTGACCAGGTTGTAAAAGAAGTACAAATCAATTATGACGCGTTGGAAAGTTTTAGTTATGCCAATGAAATATCGTCTGATTTTAAAAAATCAGACACACTATCTGTTTTTACTGTAAAATGGGATAAATCTAAAATTAAGGAAGCCAATATTCCATCAGAAACTGATAAGTTAGGTCGTTGGTTAAAGGTGAAATTGAGTTTAGATACCTTGGCCATCAGACGAAAAAACTAAAATGGTAACGCTTTTAAGAAAAATACGTCGAAACCTTTTGTCTCAAAACCGTTTTAATAAATACATGCTTTATGCCATTGGTGAAATCATACTAGTGGTCATTGGTATTTTAATTGCTCTACAAATAAACGATTGGAATGATCAGAATAAAAAGTCAGATTTAGAGATAAAAATATTAAAAGAGATAAATACTAACTTAAGTTTCGATCTAGAAGAAATTCGCGAGGACATTTCATTAATGGATAGTATTGAATTTGCAGCTATTGATATTGTTGATTATATAAGTAATCATGAAATACCATCTGAAAAGTTTAATTATAACGTAGCCAAAATGAAAGTCGCGCCACATTTTAATCCAAATAAAAGCGGTTATGAATTATTAAGTTCAAAAGGTGTCGAAATAGTAGTTAATGATAGTTTACGTATAGCTATTTCAGATTTATATGAGTCTTATTATCCTTATTATAATCAATATGAGAAAGAGCGAATAATGTTTAAATCAAACCTGATTCAGCCATATTTCTTAAAATATTTTAGTTGGATGAGTGATTTAGATAAATATTTTCTAACGACTTTAAATTGTACTCAAGACGATTATTTAAAATTGAAAAACAATGACTCATTCATTAAATTAATTAGAGCTATTGATTTTGAAAATAAGTTTGTTAGACTGCGCGCAAAAACTATGGAAGAAAAAATAATTAATCTGAAAAGGCAAATATCCGAAGCGTTGAAAAATAATTAAAAAAAACCAGCTATTCCCTTTCTTCTATATACATCTGTCTGACTTTCTTGAATAATTCTGAAGAATAAACAAAGTTTGTTACAGCTTCATTGTCTGTTTTAAAAATAGTCTTGTTGGAACCTTCCCAAGCTTTATGACCATCTTTTAAAAACACAATTTTTTGACCAATTTCCATAACCGAATTCATATCATGTGAATTGATAATGGTCGTAATATTATATTCCTCTGTTATTTCTTGTATCAGGTTGTCAATCACAATAGCGGTTTTGGGGTCCAAACCAGAATTGGGTTCGTCGCAAAACAAATATTTAGGACGGTTTACTATAGCTCGCGCAATGGCAACACGTTTTTGCATACCACCAGATGCTTCACTAGGCTTTTTGTTATGAGCATCTTCTAGGTTTACACGCTTTAAAACAAAGTTTACACGATCTTGCATTTCACTTTTACTCTGCTTAGTAAACATGCGTAAAGGAAACATAACATTCTCAGCTATTGTCATACTGTCAAACAAAGCGCTTCCTTGAAAGACCATGCCCATTTCGGCACGTAAATCACGTTTTTGATCATCAGATAAATCCGAATAAGCTTTACCATCATAGGATATGGTGCCCTTTTCTGGACTAAACAAACCTAATAAGCATTTTAAAAAGACCGTTTTACCTGAACCACTTTGTCCAATAACCAAGCTGGTCTTACCTTTTTCAAACGATGTGGATATACCTTTTAAAATATGTGCTTCTCCAAACGACTTATGTACATCTTTTACTTCTATCATGAGCTCAATAGCATTTGGGTTAATATATAATTTAAAAGAATAATCATCACACTCGTCCAAACAAAGGATGTTGTACTGGCTTTACCAACTTCCAATGCACCACCTTTCATATAGTAGCCGTAATAAGATGGAATAGTAGCTAGGAGGAAGGCAAAAACAAAAGTCTTAATAAAAGCATAAGTAATGTGAAAAGGAATAAAATCCATTTGAACACCCATAATATAATCTTCCAATGTGCTAAAACCGCCATATATACAAGCCGCCATACCGCCTAAAATACCTAAAAACATAGCAATTGAAATCACAAAAGGATATAACATCATGGCTACAAATTTGGGAAATACAAGGTAATTAATAGTATTAATTCCCATAACCTCGAGGGCATCAATTTGCTCGGTAACACGCATGGTACCAATACTAGAAGTAATAAATGAACCCACTTTTCCAGCCATAATGATGGAAATAAAGGTAGGAGCAAACTCCAAAATCACCGATTGTCTGGTTGCAAAACCAACTAGATATTTTGGTATTAGAGGGTTACTGATGTTTAAGGCCGTCTGTATGGTTACTACACCACCAACAAAAAAGGAAATAAAAGCTACAATGCCCAATGACCCCATGATTAAATCATCAATATCTTTAAAAATTAATGTTTTCATAACCGACCATTTGGTAGGCTTACGAAACATTTCTTTAATCATTAAAAAATAAACGCCAATATTATGCAGGTACGTCATAGACTATTTTGTTCATGCTAAAATAAAAAACTAAAATGTATTTAACCGTAATTTTAAATAGCGATGTTTAAAAATGACTATTTTTGGCTTTTAATTGATTAGTAGAAATGAAAAAAACCTATTTGTTGTTATTTTTTGGAGCATTATTTTTTTCCTGCAAAGCCCAAAATTTAGATATTAAAGCTCAAAATGAAGAAAATGAAAATTCAAAACCAAAATTAGTTGTTGGAATTGTGGTTGATCAGATGCGTTATGATTACCTAACACGATTTGCAAACAGATATGGTGAAGGTGGTTTTAAAAGAATGATGCGTGAAGGTTACAACTGTAAAAACAATCACTTCAATTACATACCAACCAAAACAGGTCCAGGACATGCAACAATTTTCACTGGGACAACACCTAAATACCATGGTATTATTGGTAATAATTGGTTTGATAAAAATTTAAATACCCAAGTTAATTGTGTTCAGGATGATACAGTAGATGCGTTAGGTACTTCAAGTAATGATGGGAAAAAATCACCTGCAAGATTATTGAATACTACATTTGCTGATGAAAATAGATTATTTACACAATTGCGTGGAAAGACTATTGGGATTTCTATTAAGCATCGTGGCGCAATATTGCCTGCTGGTCACACGGCCAATGCAGCCTATTGGCTTGATTATGATCATAATGGTAATGGTAATTGGATAAGTAGTACATTTTATATGAACACATTGCCCAAATGGGTCGATGATTTTAATAAATCGGATATTACTGAATCTTATTTTAAGGTATGGAATACCTTATATGATATTACAACTTACACTGAAAGTGGCAGTGATTTAAACACATTCGAAAGACTGTTTAAAGGCAAAGAAACTGCTACATTTCCTTATGATTTAGAACTTTTAAAAACTCAAAATGGTAATTTTAAAATTATAACTGAATCACCTTTTGGAAATAGTTTAACTACAGATTTTGCAATAGAGGCCATTAAAGCCGAAGAACTTGGAAAAGATAGCATTACAGATGTTTTGACAATAAGCTATTCAAGTACCGATAAGGTTGGACATGATTTTGGACCTAATTCAGTTGAGGTTGAGGACACATATTTACGATTGGATTTGGATTTGGAGCGTTTGTTTTTAGTACTAGATGAGCAAGTTGGGGTAGGCGAGTATACGGTTTTTTTAACTTCTGACCACGCTGCTCCTAATGTGCCTAGTTATTTGAAATCGAATAAAATACCTTCAGGGCTTTTTGATGAAAGTAGCATGCGAAAGGAGTTGAATGATTATTTGTTGCAGAAATACAATTTAGATAATGTGATTTTAAGCAGAACTAATAATCAGCTGTTTTTAGATCACGAGAAACTTGAGGCAGTCAATCTTAATTTACAAGATGTGAAAGCAGAACTAGCCAAAAAGTTATTGAGTTATAATCTTATTGATAAGGTTTATATTACTTCTGAACTCAATCATTTTGAAGGACCTGATGGCTATTTAGAGAGTTTATTAAGAAACGGTCATAATCAAAAGCGATCGGGCGAAATATTGTTTGTTTACGAACCAGCCGTATTTAAGGATACTCCTTGGAATAGAACTGGAACTGATCACCATACCGGTTTAAATTATGATACTCACGTGCCACTGCTATTTTTTGGTAAGGGAATTCAAAATGGCAGTACAATAACCCGTACTGAAATTGTTGATATTGCACCCACTATTTCAGCGTTGTTGGAAATCAGTTTCCCAAATGGATCTATAGGAAAGCCTTTAGAGTTTGTGCTTAAGGATAATTAGGTAAATTACTTTCTATACAGAAAATAATTATTAACTAGATCAATGTAAGTTTGTTTGGCTTCATCTTGAGTGATGTCTTGAACCTGAAACAGTGCATTGGTTTTGAAAGCATTTATTATTGGCTTTCTACTACTTGGTCTTCCGTAGTTATTAGTGGCTTTTTTGTAATAAGCATAAAGTCTCAAAAGAAAATCTGCAGGAAATGGCTCTTTATGCGCATTAATTCTTTCAACGGCTTCGTTAAATGCAATATTTAATTCTTCGGAAGTCATTTTTCTGCTATAATACTTTCACCACCACGAACTTTTTCGTTCAATGTTACTTTGATTTTGGAGTCTAAAGGTAAAAATAAATCTACTCTTGACCCAAATTTAATAAAACCGGAATCCGCACCTTGGATGATGTTTTCGCCTTCTTTTGCATAGTTCACTATCCGTTTTGCCAAAGCACCTGCAATTTGCCTGTATAATATTTTGCCAAAACTATGGTTTTCTATGACAACAGTTGTGCGTTCATTTTCTTCACTGGCTTTAGGATGCCAAGCAACTAAGTATTTTCCAGGATGATATTTACTGTATAACACTTTTCCTCCCACAGGATAACGCGTCACATGCACATTAATAGGTGACATAAAGACACTAACCTGAATACATTTATCCTGAAAATATTCTTTTTCAAAAACTTCTTCTATCACAACAACTTTTCCGTCAACAGGTGATACGACATTGTCGTCATTGATATGAATAAATCGTTTAGGGTTTCTAAAAAATTGTAATATCAATATTAAAAACACCAATAATGTAACCATTATAAGTGTTTTTAGCCAATAGGCCAGATTAAAACTATCTGTAAGCAAGAATAAGCCCACTACAAAAATGAGTGTGATTAAAATGATTTTATGACCTTCTTTATGAAACATACTATATAATTTGTAGAAACAAATAAATAAATGGTGAGGCAAATATGATGCTGTCTAAACGGTCAAGTAATCCGCCATGACCTGGCATGATAATGCCACTATCTTTTACATTTGCTTGGCGTTTAAATTTGGATTCAATTAAATCTCCAAGCGTACCAAAAACACTGATGATAATAGCCAAAATAAGCCAGTGATTAAAATTTAAAGTTTTTGTAAAGGTAGCAATAAAATAGCTTGCTACACAAGCAAAAAATAAACCGCCTAAAAATCCTTCAACTGTTTTTTTGGGTGATATTTTGGAGAATAGTTTTTGTTTCCCAAAGTTTTTACCAACCAAAAAGGCAAAGGTATCATTGGTCCAAACTAATATGAAGGACCCAAGAAGTACCAATGGTTCAAAGGTGTGTTTGGGATTAGCTATCAGTATTAAAAACACAAAACTACTGGATAAGTAAAAGGTAGTTATAATAAAGCGTTTTGAGATAAATAAGGGTATAGTTTTTTCAGTAAACAAGTCTTTAATTAAAAAGAGTTGCACAAAAATGGTGATAACCTGTAAGATACGCGTGGCTTCGTCCAGGCCGTTGTTGGAGTTCATGAAAAACTGCCAATAACCAAACACTAAATATAGTACTGTAAATATTATAAAAGGAATTATAGATTTATAACCAATAAGTTTTTTAAACTCTGCCAGACATATTAAACCAAAAACATAGAATAATATGATTAATGCATGTTGGTTTAACAAAGAAACCATTAACAGGGAAATGTATAATAAACCAGTAAATGAGCGTGTTAAAATCTCTTTCATTTTATAAATCTTCTAATAGAAGCAAGTATAAATTTTTGGAACTACTACCATAGGTCATAAAATCTTTTTCTTCTACCGATTTAAAATGTTTGATAGTGGTAATATTTGTAGGTATTTTTTTTCTGTTTTTTGATTTGATACCACGAAGTCCTTCGCCAATATTGGCAGTAATTTGACTGGTTGTGGCAAAAACAATAAAATTATCTGGAAATTCCTTTAGCTTTTTTTCAGCAATTTGATTTGACGAAATTAACAGTGATCCATCATCGGCAATAAGATTTTCACAAGTTGTTAAAAAATACATGGCATCAGAAACTGATTGGGTTTTAGTCATATCAATATCACTAAAACGATCTTTAAGGTTTTTATCTAAAATAAATCCATTTTTATCCTGCCAGTCATTTTCAATTAGTATGTTTTCAAAACTCTCAAAAATTTCGCTTAAATTTTCACAATAGAGAAATTTACCGCCATTAGCCTTAAAGTTTATAGTAAACCTTTCGTCTATTGGTAGCTTTACCTCTGGCATGTATTTGCCTCTATCTTCTGATTTCAATTCTTCCTCTTTGCCTTCAGATTTGGAACCAAAAATTTTTCTAAACAGACTCATGTGTTAATTGCTATTAATCTGTGTGATTTAGGTGTTTTTCAAATATAAAAAATCTTAAACGAACCATTGGGTTAATTTAAGATTTTTAGTTAATGTTAACAGAAAAAAAGATATTATTCTTCTTCGTCCTTTACAACATCGTTTGGCTTTGCAATAACCTCGTTGGTTTTAAATAGACGCTCTCCGAATATTTTTTCAAGGTTGTCTTTAAAAATAACTTCTTTTTCAAGCAGTACTTCTGCTAGCTGGGTTAGTTTATCTTTATTGGCTTCTAACAGATTAACAGCACGTTGATATTGTTCTTCAATAATATCTGAAATTTCTTTGTCAATGAGTTCAGCTGTTTTTTCGCTGTAGGGTTTTGTAAAACCATATTCACTTTGACCAGATGAATCATAATAGGTAAGGTTTCCAACCTTATTACTCAACCCATAGATAGTTACCATAGCTCGTGCTTGTTTAGTCACTTTTTCCAAGTCACTTAAAGCTCCTGTTGAAATTTTATTGAATATCACTTTTTCAGCAGCACGACCACCTAAAGCAGCACACATTTCATCAAGCATTTGTTCTGGTCTTACAATAAGACGCTCTTCTGGCAAGTACCAAGCAGCACCAAGGGATCTTCCTCTTGGTACAATAGTTACTTTTACAAGTGGTGCAGCGTGCTCAAGCATCCAGCTAACGGTTGCATGACCAGCTTCATGATAAGCAACAGCCTTTTTCTCGTCTGGAGTAATTATCTTATTCTTCTTTTCAAGTCCACCAACAATTCTATCAACAGCGTCTAAAAAATCTTGCTTATCAACTTCCTTTTTGCCTTGTCTAGCAGCAATCAAAGCAGCTTCGTTACAAACATTTGCAATGTCGGCACCAGAAAAACCAGGTGTTTGTTTAGATAGAAAATCAATATCTAAATTTTTAGATTTTTTAAGAGGTCTTAGGTGAACTTCAAAAATTTCTTTACGCTCTCTTACATCTGGAAGGTCAACAAAAATTTGTCTGTCAAAACGACCAGCACGCATCAAGGCTTTATCTAGAATGTCAGCTCGGTTGGTTGCAGCCAATACAATGACGTTAGTATTGGTTCCAAAACCATCCATTTCAGTTAGAAGTTGATTGAGCGTGTTTTCACGTTCATCATTACTACCTGACATAGCATTTTTTCCTCTGGCGCGGCCAATGGCATCAATCTCGTCAATAAATATAATAGCGGGTGATTTTTCTTTAGCTTGTTTAAATAAGTCACGTACTCGCGACGCTCCAACACCAACAAACATTTCAACAAAATCTGAACCCGATAATGAAAAGAAAGGTACTTTAGCTTCACCTGCAACGGCTTTAGCTAAAAGTGTTTTACCTGTACCTGGAGGGCCTACTAGTAGGGCTCCTTTTGGTATCTTACCTCCTAATGAGGTGTATTTTTCAGGATTCTTTAAAAAGTCAACAATTTCTTGAACCTCTTCTTTTGCACCTTCCAAACCTGCAACATCTTTGAAAGAGGTTTTTACTTCGGTGTTTTGATCAAATAGTTTGGCTTTTGATTTTCCAATATTAAAAATCTGTCCACCAGCGCCACCGCCACCACCACCAGACATGCGTCTCATGATAAAAATCCAAACACCAATTAGTAAAATAAATGGAAGCAAACCAATTAAAAAGTCACCCCAAAGATTTTGTTCTGTTTTGTATTCTATTTTAGGTTTAGGATCTAAATTTTCCGAATTTACTATTTGAGCCATATCATCTTCAAAATTCTGAAGATCACCAAATTCAAACTTGTAATTTGGTAATTGGCTTGCAGTTGGTAAAAATGTAGTTGGTTTAGATTTTTTGTGTATATCCTTTTGTTCAGCTTCCTTTGTTAAGTAAACTTTAGCTTCGCGTCTATTTACGATTTCAACTTTCTCAATATCACCATCTCTTAAATAACTCATAAATTGAGAAGGTGTGGTAGGATTGGTTTCATTAAAGCTACTACCGCCTAGAATATTTACAACTAAAAAGATAGCTATGATTCCAGCATAAATCCAATAGGGACTGAATTTAGGTTTCTTATTATTTGATTTCTTATTATCTGTCATTAATTTCTTTAATAGTTTGTTTCAATTACAGTTGTCTTGGCATCGCCCCAAAGGCTTTCAATGTCGTAGTATTCACGAATATGTTTTTGAAAAACGTGAACAACAATGTTGACATAATCCATGAGTACCCATTCGGCATTATCTTCTCCTTCAATATGCCAAGGCTTATCCTTTAACTCTTTGCTTACTTTTTTTTGTATGGAATTAACAATGGCATTTACTTGGGTGTTGGACGTACCTTCACAAATAATGAAGTAGTCACAAACTGTATTCTCAATTTCCCGTAAATCTAGAATGTTTATTTCCTTTCCTTTTACATCTTCAATTCCGCCTAATATAGAAGTTATTAATTGGTCTGCATTAGAATGTTTTTTCGCCATTAACTTGATTTAATTTGTGCAAAGTTATTATTTTTTAGTTCTTTATAGTGTAAAAAAATCATAAGATTTTAGCCTCTTAAAATTACGCCACCAGAATGCATATAATCAAACTTGATGCCATTGATTCCACCAATTCATATTTACGGCAATTGAGTAGTACAAAACCGTTGAAGGATTATACCATTGTAATGAGTGATTATCAAACAAAAGGTAGGGGACAAGTTGGGACTAATTGGGAATCAGAATCAGGTAAAAACCTTATGGTTAGTATGTTTAAAGATGTTTCTTTTCTTGAATTAAAATCTCATTTTTATATCAGTATGGTTGTTTCTCTAGCCATAATTAAGACTCTTCAGCAATTTTCAATTACAAAATTAAGTATAAAATGGCCGAACGACATTTTGTCAGAAGATAAGAAGTTGTGCGGTGTTCTTATCGAAAATGTAGTGAAACAAGATCAATTAAGAGCCACAATAATTGGAATTGGATTAAATGTTAATCAAACACAATTTGATAATTTACCCAGAGCATCATCTTTAAAGTTGTTAAGTGGACAGCATTATGATATCAATGAGGTGCTATTTGGACTTATTACAAATATCAAGCATTATTTTAAAATTCTTAAAGCCAAAGCTTTCGATAAATTGAAAACTGAATATGAGTCTCATTTATTCAGAAAAGATAAACCCTCAACTTTTAGTGATACTGAAGGAAATCTCTTTTCAGGCTACATTAAGCAGGTGACAGATTCAGGATGCCTGCAATTGTTGTTAGAAGATAATGTTTTAGCAGAATTTAATCTAAAGGAAATTACACTCCTTTATTAAATAGAGCTAGGTATATTGGTTGAAAGGGTTTCAATAAATTTTGTAATAGGTCCCTTTATCATCATGGCCATCATGGGATTAAAATCACCATTAAATACCAATTGAACCTCACTTTTATCTGAATCTATTTCAGTAATGTTACCTACTAACGAAAAATCAATTTTTCCACCTGCAGCTCCAAGTACAATTTTGTTTGGAGATGTAGCTTCTTTTTTCTTTAAGATAATTTCAGGCATACCTTTCAAAGCAAAAAGAAATTTATCCTCATCTAAAACTTCAAATTTACTAATGTTTTCAGGCATGAGTTTTTCAAAGTTTTTAACATCGGAGAGAAAATTGAATACCTCTTGTGGTGATTTATTTACGATTGTTTTTGGAGATTCTAAATTCATGGTTTTTTATTTTTCTGTAAAGAAGATATCAATTAGCATTCCAATCTGAAGGATTGGCGTTCCAAGATGTTAAAATGTCTTGCTCTTTGCTGGAAATATAATTTGTATGAAGTGCTTGCTCTAAAAGTGATTCATAATCACTCAAAGTTAGAAGGTGCACATTTTCTTTTTCAAAGTTATCCTTTGCAACTTGAAAATCATACGAAAAAATAGCAACCATACCTTTAACGACACCTTTATTGGCTTTTATGGCCTTAACGGCATTCAAACTACTTTTTCCGGTACTTATCAAATCTTCAACAACCACTACATTTTGACCGCTTTCCAGATGTCCTTCTATTTGGTTTTTACGACCATGACTTTTGGCTTCAGGTCTAACATAAATAAAGGGTAAACCTAAATACTCAGCAACCAACATGCCTATACCAATAGCACCTGTTGCAACGCCTGCAATTACATCTGGTCGTCCATATTGTTTTTCAATTTGTTTGGCCATAGTTTCACGTATGTAATTACGTATATGTGGGTAAGATAATACTATACGATTATCACAATATATAGGGGATTTCCAACCTGAAGCCCATGTAAAAGGATCTTTTGGTTGAAGTTTAATTGCATTAATTTGAAGTAAAACTTCTGCGGTTTTTCTGGCGGTATGTTTATTGAAAATCATAGTCGCAAAATTACACTTTTTTAGTTAATGTAAGTTTTTAAAATTATTTTTTTAATTCTAGTGTGATCATATAAATTTTGATATTTTTACATGACACTAATACAACTATTGTTCATATGTACAAAGTTTTTGTTAATGATAAACCTATTATCTTAACGACAGAAGTTGAAAAAGAATCTGGTTTTAAAAACTATCTGCTAAAATCAGTAAATATTAGTAAAGTTATCAAAGAGTTAAACCGTTCTTCAATAAAAGAAGTAAGACTTATTCATGATGACAAAGATAAACTCCTTAAAAAATTTTTAAAAAAGCTTCCTAATGTTGTAGCAGGTGGAGGTAAGGTTTATAATAATAAAGAAGAAATACTTTTTATTTTCCGAAATGGGAAATGGGATCTTCCTAAAGGTAAAGTTGATGGTAAAGAAACTATTGAGGAGACTGCTATTCGGGAGGTTGAAGAGGAAACTAAAGTACGTGATTTAAAAATTGTAAAACCATTAGAAACTACCTATCATATTTTCAAACGTAATGGAAAATATAAAATTAAGATTACGCATTGGTTTGAGATGACTACAACTTACACTGGCAAATTAGAGCCTGAAGAAAACGAAGGTATTACCGAAGTAGCTTGGTTGAATCAATCGGAAATTAACAAAGCGCTTAAAAACAGCTATGCCAATATCAAATCTTTGATATAATCCCTTCCATATCCCTATCACTGAAGGGAATTTTTTTTGCTGATAGCTATAAATTGATAATCTGAGTTTTATTTAATTATATATGTTGTTGAAAATCAAACACGTACATATCTTTTTATTTTATTTGTACAAGAAAAAATATAAAAAGTTAGACATATAATATATTTTTGTCTATATTTGCGTAACAAACATTAGACAAAAATATTTAAAAGATGAAACAAAACATTACCTTTCGGATCCCCAAAACTACCATGCTACTTTTGTTTCTATTTTTATTTTCATTTCAATTCCATGCGCAACAATCTATTTCTTCGTTAAATAGAGATTGTGGAACAATTGAAAGTGTTCAATTCACAAATGGTTCTCAATCCATAAGTATTGAAGATGGAAACGTGTACGATTTAAGTGAACTACCTGCAAACTTCTATTTGAAATTAGATGTTCAAGGTAATTCAGAAAGCGCTCGAATTTCTGCTGAAAATTTAGAAACGAATGAACGAATCGCAATTATTGACAACTCTGAAGAATATACATTCCCAAATGGAGACACATCATGGAGTTTAGGAACTGGAACGTTCAAAGTAATGACAGCTATTCATGCTGGAGATAGAGGAAGAGGTAGAAACTGTGATCGTGCCATGTTTACAATTACTATTACTAATAATTGTTTTGCAGACGCAGGTACATTAACAGCCGATATGGATTCAGTAGAGTTAGTAAATGGTATGGCTACGTTATCAGCGACACCAGATGGCAACTCAAATGTACCAGCAGGATACAACACAGTTTATGTCTTAACACAAGGATCAGGATTAGTGATTGTTAATGCAGGT
>NZ_JABANC010000015.1 GCF_012931685.1 Hanstruepera ponticola | reverse complement strand
AAATATCAGCAGCAGGCACATCACCAATACACTCAACTGTAATACCAGCTGGGTTAGATGCTGTAGGCGCAATTGTATCACCAACAATAATAGTTTGCGTTACGTTAATTGAGTTGTTACAATCATCTGTAACACTATAAGTTCTTGTAATCGTTTCAGGACAAGATTGACCATCCGAGCTATCGCTTACAAAAGCAACAACAGGTACTGAACAGTTATCAGCTGCATCTGTTACTACTGAAATATCAGCAGCAGGCACATCACCAATACACTCAACTGTAATACCAGCTGGGTTAGATGCTGTAGGCGCAATTGTATCACCAACAATAATAGTTTGCGTTACGTTAATTGAGTTGTTACAATCATCAGTAACACTATAAGTTCTAGTAATCGTTTCAGGACAAGATTGACCATCCGAGCTATCGCTTACAAAAGCAACAACAGGTACTGAACAGTTATCAGCTGCATCCGTTACTACTGAAATATCAGCAGCAGGCACATCACCAATACACTCAACTGTAATACCAGCTGGGTTAGAAGCTGTAGGCGCAATAGTATCACCAACAATAATAGTTTGCGTTACGTTAATCGAGTTGTTACAATCATCTGTGACACTATAAGTTCTCGTAATCGTTTCAGGACAAGATTGACCATCCGAGCTATCGCTAACAAAAGCAACGACAGGTACTGAACAGTTATCAGCTGCATCCGTTACTACTGAAATATCAGCAGCAGGCACATCACCAATACACTCAACTGTAATACCAGCTGGGTTAGATGCTGTAGGTGCAATTGTATCAGCCACCGTAATTGTTTGCGATACAGACGATGAATTGTTACAGTCATCTGTAAATGTCCAAGTACGTGTAATAATTACATTACAAGGATTTGAATCATCTGTCACATCAACACCAGTAACCGTAATATCTCCAGAACACTCATCCGTTGCTGTTAAATCACCAGCAGCAGGTACATCACCAATACACTCGTAAGCAATATCAGCAGGTGCACTAGGTGCAGTAGGAGGTGTTGTGTCTTCAATTGTGAAAGTAGCACTTACAGAGCTTGAGTTACCACAACCATCAGTAGCTGTAAAAGTAACTGTAGCAGAACCTGTTTCACCACAATCATCAGATAATGCTGTAAAATCATGAGACCATGAAATTGCTGAACAATCATCAGTTGCTGTTGCACCACCATTAGTATCTAACCAATTGTTTAAATCAGTTAAGTTACCAGAACCATTACATTCAACAGTTTCATCGGAAGCTGGAGTAATTTCAGGTGCTTCAGTATCTTGAATAGCATATGATGCAGTCGTAGAAATTGAATTACCACAAGCGTCAGTAGCTGTAAATATTACTTCAATAGCAGCAGAGCAATCAGAAGCTGTTCCGCCATAGTTATTAGTCCAAGTCACCGTGCTACAGTTATCTGAAGCAACTGCACCACCATTGTTATTTAACCAGTCTTCAATAGCACCATTATTACCAGAACCATCACATTCAATTGCAATATCACTAGCAGGTGTATCAATAGTTGGCGCAATAGTATCAGTTACTGTAATAGTTTGCGATACGGAAGATGAATTATTACAATCATCAGTAAACGTCCAAGTACGTGTAATCACCACATTACAAGGATTTGTATCATCTGTAGTATCCACTGCGGTAGCAACAATATCACCAGTACAGTTATCAATAGCAATCAAATCACTAGCAGCAGGTACATCACCAATACACTCATAAGTAATATCGGCAGGAGCACTAGGTGCTACTGGAGGAACCGTATCAGTTATTGTAATAGTTTGCGATACGGAAGATGAATTATTACAATCATCAATAAACGTCCAAGTACGAGTAATCACTACATTACAAGGATTTGTATCATCTGTAGCATCCACTGCGGTAGCAACAATATCACCAGCACAGTTATCAACAGCAGTTAAATCACCAGCAGCAGGTACATCACCCACACACTCGTAAGTAATATCAGCAGGAGCACCAGGTGCTACTGGAGGAATCGTATCAGCCACTGTAATTGTTTGAGATACAGAAGATGAATTGTTACAGTCATCTGTAAATGTCCAAGTACGTGTAATTACAATATTACAAGGGTTAGTATTATCTATACTGTCAACAGCAGTGGCAACTATGTCGCCAGAGCAAATATCTGTAGCAGTTAAATCACCAACAGCAGGTACATCACCAATACACTCATAAGTAATATCGGCAGGCGCACTAGGTGCCGTAGGAGGTGTTGTGTCTTCAATTGTGAAAGTAGCACTTACAGAGCTTGAGTTACCACAACCATCAGTAGCTGTAAAAGTAACCGCAGCAGAACCTGTTTCGCCACAGTCATCAGATAATCCAGTGAAATCGTTTGACCATGAAACAGCAGAACAATCATCAGTTGCAGTAGCACCACCATTAGTATCTAACCAATTGTTTAAATCAGTTAAATTACCTGAACCATCACATTCAACAGTTTCATCGGAAGCTGGAGTAATTTCAGGTGCTTCAGTATCTTGAATAGCATATGATGCAGTCGTGGAAATTGAATTACCACAAGCGTCAGTAGCTGTAAATATTACTTCAATAGCAGTAGAGCAATCAGAAGCTGTTCCGCCATAGTTATTAGTCCAAGTCACCGTACTACAGTTATCTGAAGCAACTGCACCACCATTGTTATTTAACCAATCTTCAATAGCACCGTTATTACCAGAACCATCACATTCAATTGCAATATCACTAGCAGGTGTATCAATAGTTGGCGCAATAGTATCAGTTACTGTAATAGTTTGCGATACGGAAGATGAATTATTACAATCATCAGTAAACGTCCAAGTACGAGTAATCACTATATTACAAGGATTAGAATTATCAGTAACGTCAACACCAGTAACCGTAATGTTACCTGAACAATCATCTGAAGCAGTTAAATCACCAGCTGCAGGTACATCACCAATACACTCATAAGTAATATCGGCAGGAGCATTAGGAGCTGCTGGGGCTTGAGTATCTTGAATTGTAAATGTTGCTGAAGTTGAAACAGCGTTTCCGCAGTCATCAGTAGCAGTAAATGTCACTGTAGCTGAACCAGTTTCTCCACAATCATCAGATAATCCAGTAAAATCATTAGTCCATGTTACATTTCCACATATATCAGTTGCTGTTCCACCACCATTAGTATTAAGCCAATCATTTAAATCGGTTGTGTTTCCAGATCCATCACATTCAACTGTTAAATCAGTTGCTGGAGAATCTAAAGTAGGAGGTACTAAATCAATAATAGTAAATAATGCTGTAGTTGAGCTCGAATTGTTACAATCATCTGTAGCTGTAAATCGAACTAATGTTCTAGATGTTTCACCACATTGGTCTATAACATTTAATATTTCATTTGTCCAAGTCACTGTTCCACAATTATCTGTAGCATTTGCTCCAGCATTTGTATCTAACCAAGCTTGGAATTCATTCGTATTACCTAATCCATCACATAATACAGTTTGATCTGCACCAACAGTAGTAATAGTAGGCGCAATAGTATCAGCTACTGTAATAGTTTGCGATATAACTGTTTCATTGTTACAGTTATCAGTAAATGTCCAAGTACGTGTAATAACCACATTACAAGGATCTGAATTATCAGTTGAATCTGAACCAGTCACAGTAATGTCACCAGCGCAGTTGTCAGTAGCTGTTAAATCACCAGGAGCAGGAACATCTGTTAAACATTGGTAAGCAATGTCAGCAGGTGCACTAGGAGCCACAGGATCAATAGTATCAGCTACTGTAATAGTTTGAGAAATAACTGTTTCATTATTACAGCTATCAGTAAACGTCCAAGTACGCGTAATAACCACATTACAAGGATCTGAATTATCAGTTGAATCTGAACCAGTCACAGTAATGTCACCAGCGCAGTTATCAGTAGCCGTTAAATCACCAGGAGCAGGAACATCTGTTAAACATTGGTAAGCAATGTCAGCAGGTGCACTAGGAGCCACAGGATCAATAGTATCAGCAACTGTAATAGTTTGCGAGATAACCGTTTCATTATTACAGCTATCAGTAAATGTCCAAGAACGTGTAATAACCACATTACAAGGATCTGAATTATCAGTTGAATCTGAACCAGTCACAGTAATGTCACCAGCGCAGTTATCAGTAGCCGTTAAATCACCAGGAGCAGGAACATCTGTTAAACATT
>NZ_JABANC010000013.1 GCF_012931685.1 Hanstruepera ponticola | reverse complement strand
GGTAATCATCCCAACAGTTTGTAGCTGTTGGTTCAGTCGGTTGTGATCCCTGATTCTCCCAAGTACATGATGTGGTGTTGAATTGGTAATCATCCCAACAGTTTGTAGCTGTTGGTTCAGTCGGTTGTGATCCCTGATTCTCCCAAGTACAAGAAGTTGGATTATAAACATAGTTGTCCCAACAATTAGTTGGAGTAGGAGCAGCTTGTTGATTTACTGTTACCACTGCTATACAACTATCGGTATCTAAAGGATTAGTTGGATTCGTAGCTGTTAATGTTATATTATTATTTCCAATATCATTACAATCAAAACTTGAAATATCTATTGATAAATTTCCAGCACTACCACCATTATCAACATCATTAGCTGTAATTGTAGCATTTCCTGTAGCGTCTAATGTTATCGTTATATCTTGGCAATCTGCAATAGGAGTAATTGAAACATCATCTGCTGTTAAACCAACATTGTCAATTGCAATATCACTTCTTCGTTGACCAGTTACATTACCTAATTGTCCTATAATTCTTAATCTAACATAATTACCTTCGTAAGCAGATAAATCTTCAGTATGTGTCAGCCAAGCGGCTGAACTGCTTCCTTGTTGTTGCCCATTAAAAGTTTGGATATTGGTCCAATTATTTCCATCATCTGTAGAAACCTCTAATGATAAGCTTCCTATCTGAGAACCATACATGTGATAATCAAAGGAAAAACTTGCATTTTCTTTGGTAGTTAAATCAAAACATGGGCTGTTTAAGATTGCTTCTTGAAAATCATCTCCATCATTGGCTTCAGTATAAATATAATATGTTCCGTTAGACGGACCATTAGGTCCAGTATTAGATGATGGAGTAGAGTTAGTATCAAAAGACCAATTAAAATCATCTGAACCATCTTGCGTCCAATCTCCTAGTGTGTTTTCAAAACTTTCTGAATAAGGGAATGAATTCACTATTGTTCCTGAACAAGGAGGAGGAGTAGTTGTCGTAAATAAAACAGAAGCACTATAAGATGATGTGTTACTATCGCAAGAACTTCTTACTTGTATTTCATATTGTGTGCTTTGGGTCAAAGCAGAAAGTGTAATTGAAGCATTAGAAGTTGCTACTGTAATCCATGTAGATGAACCAACTTCACGATAACGATAATCATAGTCAGCTCCAGTTATAGCATTCCAACTTATGTCCGCTGAAGTAGCAGCTACATTACTAGCAACTAAATTGCTTGGAGCAGATCCAGCAACTGGATTTAGCATGACATCGGCCAAAATCTTGGTTTCATAGTTAGCAATGGTTTGACTGCTTAATGTAAATGATTCATAACAATCTGCTTCAAACAATAAATCATATGTTCCTGCATAAATAGGTCTGTAATAATCACCATGAGGTAATGAGCTTACGGTATGTGACCCTGTATTATCATGGCCTACAAGCGTAATGGTTGCTTCAATAGGATTTCCAGTAACCGCATCTTTTACAATTCCCTGAAATCCGTATGTTCCTTGTATCAAATAATCAATCAAGGCTTCTTGATTGTAATTCCAGTGATTGACTAGTTGGCTAGCTGGAATTAACTTAACATCAGATAATTCAATAGTGGTTTCTTTACATTGGTGATAATAATTCATAAAATCCTGTCGACCACCATATACACGATACCAATCAGCACCATGCGTAATACCATTATTTAGATAATCCATATAGCCAGATGGTCCATCAGCTTGACAGTTATCAGCATATTCTCTTGAAATATGAATATACCAATCATCATCAGCATGTCTGTCATACGTATTATCCCATGGATAATTTACAACCTCAACGCCTCCGTGAAAATTAGCTGAAATAACAAAATGGTTATTGTCTGCCAAGGTCATAAAGTGTTGGGTTTCCAATTCATAGGCTGTATGACCATTGGCGTGGGGTCCAGCTACGTTATCAGGGTAGTTTCTGTTTAAGTCCAACCCATTTGCATTGGCACGTCGTGCATTTGCAACCGATGTGTTTGATGCATTATTATAATATGTACCATCTGGATTTGCCATTGGGTTAATCCAAACTTCTGAATTGTCAATTAAATTTTTTATACGTGTGTGGTCGGAATGACCTATATCCTCATAAGCAGTAATAAAATAATTTATCAAGTCAAGCATAAGGGGATAACCTGTAATTTCATCACCATGTATTGATGACGTGTACATCAATTTAGGTTCAGCTTCATCTGTCCCAACGTTGTCAGACAGTTTGATGAATAATAATCGTTTATCACCTCCAGAAACACCTTCTGTAGTACCACCAATATCAACTAATTCACAAATATTTGGATGGTTGTTTGCAAACTCTTGCATTTGTTGAGCGTAATCAGCATAGGTTGGATAAGCAGTTAAAGGAAAGGATAAAGGATAAGGACCTCTTCTTGTGTTTTCTGATAATTCATTTGACATTACAATCCCACTAGAGGTATTGTCTCTTTCAGCAACAGAGTAGTCAATACCTTGAAGTCGAAATTGTCTGAACTGATTAGTATTTGCCCAGGCGTAAACTGTATTGGTCCTAGCGTCAAAGTTTAAAATGGAAAGTTGTGTCTCCCATTGCTCTATGTCTCGTGCATTATCAACTTGAAAGCTGAATGTGACTTCACCTTTTTGATTGAGATATGTTTCGGCTAATTGCTCATTTCGATTTTGCGAGTAGGCTAAATCAATTGTAAAGAACAAAAATAATAAGCATGCAAAAGCCATGCTTTGAGGGTAATTTAATTTCATCGATTTGGGGTTTAATGAATTATTTGCGGCTAATATATTACAAAAATTCAAATAATCATCTATAAAAAGCAAAAAAATCCGATAAAATGCATTTATCGGATTGTGATTTGACTTTAATTTGGTTAAACATCAATGAATTGCCAATAATTTTCTTTGTGAATGATTACTGGAAATTACTTCAACAATTAGATATTTTTCCATGTTATCACTTAATGAAACTCTTAATTTGTTGGTATTTGGTTTCATAATATATTCTTGAATGCGTTGACCACTTATATTAAAAACATTGATAGTACTATAAGATGACAAAGATTCATCAGGGAGTTCAATATGTAGTGTTTTTATTGAGCCGTAATATTGAATGGTTGAATTCTTTACGTCTGATTCATGGGTGGATAAAACTACATTTTCATTATCTTCAGAACCATTAGAATCCATAAATGCTATGTAAAATCTGTTTAGATATTCACCACTAGAAATATCCATACTAAAATCGGTATCGTTAATAGCTGTATAAGTATCTAAATGGCTATCATAAACAAATACATTAATAGTAGTATCAAAATTTTCTAAACTGTTTAGTGAAATTGCGATATTTCCAGAGTTTTCTAAAAACAGGGCTAAAGGGTATTGCTTTGTTTGGTTAAATTCGCCGACTCCTTGTATAACATAACTATCGTTTTCTATTAACCAGAATAAATCATCAGGAAATTGATCAAAATTTGCACCGTCATATCCGTAGTCAACACCATCAGTTGCAGCATTATCGGTAGTAAAACCTAATAACAAAGGTCTTACATAGCCATTAGGGCTTTCAAAATCAATACGAACCCGTTGCATGGTTCTGTATTCAAAGGCATTTGTTTTGGTTTCGTTGGAGCTGTTAGAATTTGTACTCATGAAGCAAAATAATAGAGCTAGGCTAAAGTTGGCTATTAATCTCATTGATTTGGGTATTAACAAGGAGGGAAGTTAGGTGCTACTAAAATAATGATTTTAGTCTCTTAAATCTACGAAATACGATAAAAAACGATGAAATGCATTATTTTTTAACAAAGTCAAATAAAAAAAGCGACTCTTAAGAGTCGCTTTTAGAAATTCAATAAGATTATTTTATTTTTTTATGACTACTTTCTTATTAATTGTTTGATTATCTTTTGTAATCACTTTAACAATGTAGGTACCATCCGTAATTCCTTTAACAGGAATTCTAATTTCTGGAGCTAGTAAATAAGTACTTGCGTTAGTTATTTCCCATGAATTAACAGTTTGACCTAGAATCTGGATTAAGAATACTTGCTTCACAGTCACATTATTAGGGACATTTATATAAATTTCTCCTGAATTATTCAAGTAGTTCACTAATAGATCACTTTCTGTTGTGCTTTCAATTTCATCAACTGATAAGCTTTCAGATTGGAAAGCAATAAAGAATCTATCAAAGTATTCACCCGCATCCATATCCAGTTCAAAACCTCTATCATTAATGCGTGTATACGTTCCTAATAAAGAATCATAAATATACACATCAATTTCAGTTTCAAAATTTTCTAATGCTGTTAGTTCAATCTTGATAGTACCATTGGAAGTTAAAAACATACCCAACGGATACTGCTTGGTGCTTTCAAATTCACCAACACCTTGAATTACAAATCGCTTGCCTTCTATCAACCATGATAAATCACTGTCATTTGATTCATCATTATTCCTGCCATCATAAGCCCAGTCAACACCATCGGTTGCAGCACCACTAGGTACAAAGCCTAGTAGTAATGGTCTTTTTCCACCTTCTGGAGAAGTAAATCGCAATCTCACACGCTGAATTGAATCTTCAGTTCTATTTTGGTTATTACCACTTCTTATAAACACAGAGCCTTCATAGGAATCGGCTGTAAATGCTTCAGTTTTAAAGATTCGCTGACCATTATTAAACTCAACATTACTGGTATTTGATCCTGCTTCTACAAAGAAACCTTGACCAACAGGGATATAACGTTCTGGAACTTTAGTTCCGTTATTACTAATGATTAAGTCTGGATGTTGAACAGCGCCAACACCTCCAGTGAAATTTAAAGCAGCATAACCACCTTCATATAATTCGGTTACGTGCGTTGCATTAGATGTATAATGCTCCCAGAAATATAAAGTACCCGTAATACTGTTAGTACCACTTGGACCATTATCTATTATAAACTGTCTTGAATCTATAGCAGAAGGGTATGGATTACCAACCAGCGACTGTCTTGTTGCTCCAATAGGTGTTGTGATGGTACCGTTATTTGGTTTTCCAACATACACGTAGTTTTGGGTTGTTCCAGCATTTCCACTACCTTTCATAGTGTAACCTAAACCAATTGGAATGGATGTTGAATTACCTATATATTCCCATTCATAATAGTCCTCGGCAGGATTGTTAATATAAGCATATAGCCAACGATTACTCACTTGAGCTGGATTACTGGCCGCAGCCGTATAGCCACCTATCCAATTAATTGGTCTGCCCATTGGATTATTAACGGTTGTTGTACCATCTCGTAACACACCACTTAAGTTATAACTATTACTATTGTCAGCAGCAGCGTTGTTTTGTGCTACAGGAGAACTCCAATAGTTATAGTTAAACGGATTGCTGGTACCTTGTTGGTCTCGCTCAATATATCCCAAACTCGTATTATTGAAAATACTGCCATTTACTTGACTAGCATTATAACGCTTTTGAATGAGTTGCGACTCACCAACTAAATCTATTTTTCCATCTAAATCTAGGTAATGTGTTACCCATAACATTTGACCAGTATTGGTCTCATTTTGAGGAGAACCTGGATTTGCTATGGTTAATTCTTTCGTTGTATTATCCGATATTAATCCTAAAACAGTAATGTCTTTATTTCCAGAATCAATATTATGTGAAATTTGAACAATATTCCAATCAATTGGTGTGCTGTTATCAATACCAATACTATTTGGTGCATCCCAAACTTGGAAATGTGTCCAGGTATTATCAGTTGCCCAGTTTTGACCATCTACACGAGAGGTGTAAGGAATTGGGGCGTTTTCTGTTTGTTGTGAATTAATATTATGTAATTTTCCAGAAACTGAACCAGCGTAAGGTGTTAATTTTCCACAGTTTTCTCCCATTCTATAGTAACCGTCTAGATTGTTCCATGATAATCCTGGAACATCTAATGGAATGACTTCACCAGCAACTAAACCACCATTATCTCTGATTTCTTGATTCATAGTTTCTCGTAACTGGTTTACATTGAGTGCAACATTCCAAATACGTACTTCATCCATCCAACCGTTGTAGAAACTGGTTTTTCCCGTAGAGCGCTCAACAGCACCTAACAGACAATCACTGTTGTTTCCAGTAGGAGCAGATCCTGTTGTAGAACTTATTTCAATGCCATCAATATATAGTTTATAGTTTGAACCTTGGCGCACAACAGCTACATGATACCATCTGTCAGTATTTAAATGACGTGAGCCAGAGTTAATATTACTGTTGTTATAGCTAAATATAAGTCTTCCAACATTATTTAGTTTTAAATCGTAACCAGTACTTGGACTATTAGGATTTCTCTTCGAAATTATGGTTTTGTCACCGCCAATTGCTTCAGGTTTTACCCAAGCTGAAATACTAAAGTTACCAGATAAATCAAAATTATCATCAAAGGCTATGTAATCATTATTACCATCAAAATCAACATCATTACATTTTGCTATTTTCACGTTAATGTCACTGCTACACGTAACAGCATCATTGGCTCCAGGTGAAGATTCAGATTCTACAATAACAGTCCATGTTAGAGTATATTCACCAGGTTCACCAATAAATTTAGAGTTTGGACTATTCACATTTGTAAAAGAATACGCTGGATTACAACCACCCAAATCATCAATTACAGTAGCTGACCAAAAACCAGTTTTACCAGTTCCGTTAAAGTCTTTAATGGTGCCATCAGGATTTTCATTAGCAATGATATTTGGTGTGGCAGCATTGTTATCATGGTCATAAGATTGACCTGGATAAATATAGACACCTGGTTCCCAAACACCATTGTTGTAATTGTCTAAAGCTGTAATGGTATTATCATAAGCGGCCAATTGAATTTCAGCTTCACCACAATCGTTTCCTGTGGTTAAATCAACATCCAAACCTGCATAAGCTAAACTAGCACTAACATCTATAAATTCAGTACCTTCACTACCTTCTGAACGACAACCATTAATAAGGGATGTGGCGCCATAAATTTGAATACCAGGAATAATGGGTGTTATGGTTGTGGTAGCACCTGTTGTTACAACAACGCCAGCCTCATCTTCCCATTCAATAACTTCATCAACTGGTGCTTGTGGAATACGAATATTATCCAACGCCCAAGCACTATTAGTAGTACCAGAATATGTGAATTTAATACGCAAACCAGTCATACCAATATAACTTTGTAAATCTATAGAAACAGGTTTGTCAACTAAAGTACCTGTGGTATTTCTACATTGTCCTGTAAAACCTGGTACACTGGCAAGGAACCCAGAATCACTAGGTCCGGTATAATTATAAGCTGCACCTGGATCTAATTCTATGTTATACGTTGCACCACCATCTACTGACAGTTCTATTTTACACCAAGCTCCAGCTTCTAAATAGTAGGCTTGATCAAACTCTAATGATGCATTTGTAAGACCAAGAGTATTAAATATAGGAGTCTCTAATGTGGATAAAGGAGCAATAGTATGGTCTGGAGCATCATAAATTGATACGCCACTTACTATAGCAAATTTTGAGTTATCGGTAGTATCATAGCATCTACCGTTAAATTTCTTCGGACCATTAGTTTCTTTCCAGTAGGTATCATTGGTATTGTTACCACCTGCAGACATTTCTGCGGCACCATCAACAATCCAACCCAAATTATTAAGGTTTGCTTCGTTGAACATACCACCATTGTTAAAATCTGGATTTATACCAAAAGCACTTTGAGCAGTAACGGTAATTACATCACCAATACAATTGTCAAATGAACTAGGACCAACTATGGTTGGCGGTACATCTGGCGGTACAACAGCAACGTAAACTAAATTTGAATAAGCACTACAAGCACCTATTTGAATGACAGCGCGCACTAAAGTCGTTTGTAAAATATCGTTAAAATTATACGTATTGGTTGTGTTGGCAACAGAAGTCCAATTTAAGCCCCCATTAGTAGAATACTCCCATCGTACAATATTACCTTGTTGTCCACTTAATGTGATTATCGCATTTTGTGGTTCGTCTGGACAGGCTGTAACTTCAATTATCGTATCAGCGTCAGCAGCAGTTTCTGTATTGGTCAAATAGCCAATAGCACTACCACCATTAATATTAGGGCTCGTCACAGTAACGGTTGCCGTACACGTATCTGTATTACCACCTGCATCCGTTACAGTCATTGTAATGATATTCGGACCAATATTCGTACAATCAAAAGAAGATTGTGATAACGAGTATGTTAAATTACTTGTATTACAATTATCGGTAGAGCCATTATTTATTTGTGCAGCAGTTATAGTAGCTGTACCTGTTCCATTACTTAAAGGCAAAGTAATATCTTGACAGATCGCAACTGGATCTACTGTATCATTTATAACCACGTTTTGATTGACATTAATGCTATTACCATTACCGTCATCAAATGTCCATGTAATAACATAAGCACCCTGTGTGTTATATGTTGTAGGGTTTGAGGTTGTTCCAGTTATGGTTCCGTTACAACCATCCGTTGTAGTTGGATTAGGAACCGTCACATTACATTGAGCCGTTATGGTTGGTAATGTTGGTGTATTTGGATTAACATTGTCCTCTACAGTAACAACTGCTATACACGTATCAGTATTACCTTCAGCATCTGTAACGGTAAGTGTCACATTATTGTTTCCTAAATCAGAACAATTAAAAGCAGTTTGTGAAGCACTTATAGTTATAGAACTACAACTATCATTCGAACCATTATTAATATCTGAAGCCGTAATAGAGGCATTTCCAGATGCATTTAATTGTATGGTAATATTTTGACATACAGCATTAGGATCAGTTGTATCAACAACATTCACCGTTCGTGTTACTTGCGTCGCTGAATTACCTTCAGCATCTGTTACATTATAGGTTACGGTATATGAACCAACCGTATTAACATCAACAGCAGAATTATCAACCGATACCGCACCAATAGCTAAACAGCCATCATCAGCAGTAGCGCCTAATTCATTATATGTTCCACAGGCTTCAACAGTTACTGTAGCAGCACCATTAAGCGTGATAGTTGGATCAGTAGTATCAACAACGTTCACCGTACGTGTT
This sequence comes from Hanstruepera ponticola, assembly GCF_012931685.1. Lineage (GTDB taxonomy): Bacteria > Bacteroidota > Bacteroidia > Flavobacteriales > Flavobacteriaceae > Hanstruepera > Hanstruepera ponticola. Next base: position 343 of record NZ_JABANC010000013.1, on the reverse strand, counting down.
ACTTGCGTCGCCGCATTACCTTCCGCATCCGATACATTATAAGTTACAGTATATGAACCAACAGCATTGGTATTCACAGCAGAATTATCAACCGTTACCGCACCAATAGCTAAACAACCATCATCAGCAGTAGCGCCTAATTCATTATATGTTCCACAGGCTTCAACAGTTACTGTAGCAGCACCATTAAGCGTGATAGTTGGATTAGTTGTATCAACAACGTTCACCGTACGTGTTACTTGCGTAGCAGCATTACCTTCAGCATCCGATACATTATAGGTTACAGTATATGAACCAACAGCATTGGTATTTACTGCAGAATTATCAACCGTTACCGCACCAA
>NZ_JABANC010000012.1 GCF_012931685.1 Hanstruepera ponticola | reverse complement strand
TGTGATAGCGAAATACTAGCAATCTCACAGTTGTCGTACGAATCACCATCAATATCATCTTCAGTGATACTTCCGTTACCAAATTCGTCTAATTGTACTTGTAAGCTTAAACAATTAACAACAGGTGCTTCGTTGTCTTCAACAGTTACTTCTGTAGTACAGGATACAGTCTGACCATTACCGTCATCAGCAGTCCATGTGACTACAGTAGTTCCTTGAGGGAATATAGCTCCAACAAGCGAATCACTATTGTTATAGTCGTTGGTTATAATTCCAGATGAACAATTATCAGTAAACGTTGCATCCAATTCAGTACCAACAACCGTATAATCACATACGCCAAGGTCTGTATCTAAAGTTGTATTTGGTACACAAGTAATCTCTGGTGCAATGTTGTCTTCAACACGTACAATGGCTACACACGTATCAGAATTTCCATAAGCGTCTGTAACTGTTAAGGTTACTTCAACACCTCTAGCATCAACCGTATGACTACCTAAATCATCAGCATTATTTTGTGCAAATTCAGTCCATTCTGTTCCAAGAGAAGGGAACCCTGCAGTATTATTTATATTTCCTTTAGTGATATTGATGTTTCTTCTCAAGGTTCTGTCTTGAGTTTCATTACCCGCAACATTCCATTCAGCACCTGGATCTTCACCAACACTTCCAAATATGTCAATAACATTTCCGCTATTTACTAATTCATAAGCATCATCACCATTATGACTTAAACTGCCCGAAGTTTGATCAGCTTCAGCTAAAAATGCACCATCGGCACTAGAGTTACAGATTACGTGAACATCACCATCTGCTATGGTTCCAGACAAACTAATATTAGATCCACTAGTGGTTCCATTTGAGTATCTAACTAATGTATAGTTAGTTAAGTTTACTGAACTTCCAGTTCCATTAAAAATTTCAATACATTTATTATTACCACTTCCTTCAATATATTCAGAGATGAATAGATCATTAATAGGTACTATAGCGTTCACATCGTCACAATCAAATGAATTTTGACTGATTGCTAAAGTTACATTGCTACATACATCATAAGAACCACCATCAATATCTCCCGCTACAATTGATGCAGAACCATTAGCGCCTAGTTGAACTGTCATATCTTGACATACAACTACTGGTGCAGTAGTATCAATAACGTTAACGGTAGTTGTACACGAATCAACATTTCCATTTATATCGGTAACTGTTAATGTTATCGTATTTTGACCTATTTCAGCACAGGTAAAACTTTCAGGAGAAACACTTAAGCTAGCAATGCCACAATTATCTTCGCTACCATTAGCAATGGCATCAATATCGACAGATGATAATGTATAGTTTCCAGAATCATCCAATTCAACAGTAATAGAATTACAAACCACAGTTGGTAAAATGTTATCTAAAACAGTTACGGTAGCAACACAAGTATCACTATTACCATTAACATCAGTAACAGTTAAAGTCACTGTTGGTGAGTTTAAGTTACCACTTGACATGCTATGCGTTCCTAAACCAGTCACATCATCTTGCGCTAATCCAGTCCATTCAGTACCCAATGAAGGGAAACCACTCACATCGTCAATATTTCCTTGAGTTACGCTAGAGTTTCTTCTTAATGTTTGATTTTGAGTTGTATTACCAGCTACCGACCATTGTGAGCCTGGATCTTCGCCAATTTTACCAAAAATGTCTACAGCAGTATTCGTGCTCTTTTTCCATAGAACAACGGTGTCATCACCATTCCAATTTACAGCAGTGGCGTTCATTGCAGTCCCGCCATAAACGGAGGCACTAGAGTTTTGATAAACAATTACATTGCCATCATTCAAAATTCCAGATAGGTCATTACTAGTTGAAGGTCCGCTAGCACCATTAGAATACAATCGTAATTCATAGTCAGATAAATCAACATTACTACCAGTTCCGTTAAAAATTTCTATATACTTATTAAAGCTCGAACCTTCAACATATTCAGAAAAGAATAAATCAGCAGCAACTATAGGTTCAGAAATAACAACATCGCTACAATCAAAATTCGCATTATCAACACTAAAGGTTACATCGCCACAAGCATCATCACTACCAAAACCAATCGCATTAATATCTTCTGGAGTTAAGGTATAGTTGCCAGTGGCATCTAATTCAACTGTAATGTCATTACAAACTACTGTTGGCGCCGTAATATCTTCAACTAAAATTACAGTCATACACGAGTTGGTATTACCGTTGTTATCTGTCACAGATAACGTTACATCAATAACTTCGCCAGCATCAGCACAACTGAATGAATTTGGTGATACAGAAATATCTGCAATACCACAAGCATCAGAACTTCCGTCTGCAATTTCTTCTAAATCTGCTTGCGTTAGAGTATAATTGCCTGAAGCATCTAGTTCTACCTCAAAAGGATTACAAACTACATTAGGCGCAATATTATCTTCAACAGTTACAGGAGCCGTACATGTAGAAACGTTTCCGTTTACATCAGTAACCGTAAGGGTTACTGTAGGTCCAGCTGAAGCATCAGACATACTAAAATCGTCAAAGCTTATACGTTCCGCATCATCAATAGAGATGATTCTCACTAAAATATCATCTCCAGTAATATTTGGAGATTCCGAGAATTGCATCCAAGTTGTACTTGGTGCATTAACTACAGGTCCAACATTGATCCAACCAGCGCCAGACTGATTATATTGTACTTGGAACTCGACGTTAGAGCCATCACCATCCCAGTGTCTGTACCAGAATGAGATAGTACCTAAACCACCATCTTTTCCATTGCCATCAAAACCTTTATATAATAGATATTCATTTTCTCCGCTATCATCATTAAAACGTACACCTCTAGAACCAGAATAGGCATGATCACCGGTAAGGGCATTATTAGATTCCCACATACCACTAGCAAGAGTAGCAGTAGCAGTACCTCCATAACTTCCATCGCTCCAATCTTCAAAAGATTCAGTTACAGGAGGATTAGAAGACCCACCACCAATATCGTTACAAGTAAAGCTTGAGTTATCAATAGTTACATTAGCTACACCACAATTATCAGTAGAACCACCATCAACATCGGCTACAGTAAGGGTACCATTACCACTGGCATCTAGCTGAACTACTATGTCTGTAGCACAAACCGCAGTAGGTGGCACATTGTCTTCAACAGTAACTGTTGCATCACAAGTTGCTGTATTACCATTGTTATCTGTTACAGTAAGCGTTACTGTATTAGTACCTATATGTGAACAATCAAAATCCGTTTGACTAGCAGAAAGGCTAGCAATGCCACAGGCATCGTTAGACCCGCCATCAATATCTTCGGCAGTTAGAACGCCCACACCGTTACTATCAAGTTGAACAGTAAAGACTTGACAAACTGTATTAGGTGCAATATTATCTTCAACAGTTATAGTTACTGTACACGTAGCAGAGTTTCCATTTTCATCAGTTACTGTGAACGTAATTTGTGAGCCTCCACCTGATGATAAAGATTGTCCAGTATTTAAAGTTCCAGGACTAGCAGTTGTTGGCCCAACCCAAGGAGCAGTACCATCACCAGTCTGCTGCAAGCTTTGCCCAATAGGTGTGTCTCCTGGTTCTTCGCCAATATTTGTAGAGGTTGCTCCAGAAGCTGCACCATCACTAGCTATTACAATGCCTTCATAAGAAATAAAATCGACCACATTGCCTGAAGTCACTAAAGCTCTACCTTCTGAAGGACCGTTTTCAAAGAACTGACTATTCAAATCAGAAAGGTAGAAAGCAATGGCTCCAAAACCAGAGCCTTCATCAGGAATAATTCCAGAGAGTTGTACGGTGCTATCTAGAGCGTTATCAGAATCATAGGCTAAAAGGTCATATGCCGATAAATCTATTCCAGCAGTTCCAGCAATTTCAATAAACTCGCCGACGTCACCACCATCATTATCATAGTGTATTTCATTAATCCAAACACTAGGTATTACAACACCAGTAGTGGATACATCGCTACAATCAAATGTATCATTATCAACACTAAAAGTCACATCACCACAAGCATCTTCACTACCTAAACCAATAGCATTAATATCTTCCTGCGTTAGGGTATAGTTACCTGAAGCATCTAATTCAACAGTGATATCATTGCAGACTACAGTAGGTGCCACTTTGTCTTCCACAGTAACAGTTGCATCACAAGTTGCTGTATTACCATTGTTATCTGTTACAGTAAGCGTCACTGTGTTAGTTCCTAAATGTGAACAATCAAAATCAGTTTGACTAGCAGAAAGGCTAGCAATGCCACAGGCATCGTTAGACCCACCATCAATATCTTCGGCAGTTAGAACACCTACACCATTACCATCAAGTTGTAAAGTAAAGGCTTGACAAATTGCATTTGGCGCAGTATTATCTTCAACAGTTATTGTTGTGGTACATGTTGCTGTGTTACCATTAGAATCCGTTACGGTTAATATCACAGTAGGAGATGCACCACCACCAGAAACGGTATGGGTTCCTAAATTATCAGAATAGTCTTGAGTAAATTCAGTCCATTCTGTAGCCAGAGATGGAAAATCGGTGGCATCATCAGTATTACCTTGAGTTACACCAGAGTTTCTTACTAAAGTATTATTTGCTGTTGTATTTCCACCCTGATTCCATTCAGAACCTGGATCTTGTCCAACTTTCCCGAATACGTCAATGGGTGTACCATTCTTCAATAACACAACGGCATCATCTCCATTAAAATTAATGTTACTGTTGGTTTCATCAGCTTCGTTTAAGAAAGCAGCAGTTGAACTTGGGTTACAGATTACATAAACATCACCATTGGCAACTGTTCCATTTAAAGCAATAGCAGTAGGCGTTGTACCACCATTGGAATAGCGTTCCAAGGTATATGCACTGGCTGATAGGTCTATAGCTACACCTGTACCATTATAGATTTCTATACATTTATTGTTGCTACTACCTTCAATATATTCCGAGATAAACAAATCGTCGAGAATAGATGGACCGCCGGACAGATCACTACAATCAAACGTGGTGTTATCGACACTAAAGGTCACATCACCGCAGGCATCGGTAGTTCCGTTTCCAATAGCCTCAATATCGGCTTGTGTTAAGGTATAGTTGCCAGAGGCATCTAATTGCACAGTTATGTTATTACATACGGCGGTTGGTGCATCATCAAAAACTGAAAAAGTAGCAACATAGTTTGAACCACCATTATCGGCTTGATGTGTGCCAGAACCTGTATCGTGTGTATAATCTGCAGTTGTGTAAACTTCTAGCGTATAATTACCAGGTGCTAAGCTATTCAATATATCAACATTATGTGTAGCCGTTTGCCATGTTTGGTTTTGACAGCCGGCAGGTGCTCCACCATCATTACTTAAAAAGCCTAAATTTAATTCTATAAATGCACTTGGACTACTACTAGATTCGTAAACTCTATAAAACAGTTTGCTATTTGTAATATCACCAGTATCGCATTTAAATGTTTTGTTTTGTGCACCATTTAAAACGAGTACATCTGTGCAGGTTAGGTTTCCTAAATTGTTAGCATCAAAATCAGTATTAGCAGTATTTGCCATTAAATCGTAATAGGCGCTATTAACGATTACGTAACTTTCAAAAATACCTGAATTTTCATCTAAAGAGTCTGGGTTACAATCGTCATCAATGCCATTAAAATTTATTTCGTCAGCATCTGGATTTACAGCAGCATCGTTATCATCGCAATCTATATCATCATTAAAGCCATCACCATCATTATCAGTTCCAGGGCTAGTACAGACTTCTAGATTATTAAAATAAGCATTACGCTCTGAATTAAATCCTGCATTAAAATTAAACATACGTAAAATTGAAATAACCTGTCCACCAGAAGGGTTTTTTAAGGATTTACTAAAATTATGTGTAGCACCGTTAAATAATTCTGTTATGGTAATATCTACTGTATTATTGGAGGTCATAGTCAGGTCGAACTGTAAACCTTCGTCTGTAAAACCAATTCCAGTTCCTTCTGCGCCATTAAGGTTATCTATAGTGTAGCTAGGTTGACCGTTTGAATAATAAAACTCTAAAAGATTTTCACCAGAATTATTTCTTAAACTAAAACCAACCACACCGCCGGATTCAATCCAACCGTTATCCATTTGAATACTAAAGGTGTCTCCAGTACTTAACGGACTATCAAAGGGTCGAATCATTTCTGCTATTTGTCCAGAATTAGCAAATAAGCCCCAAGCTCCACCCGTGCTATTAATATCATCGTCGTTGTTGTTGTCACCATCACCATTATCAGTTGATGAGGCAGTAAAATGACCTGAATTAGATGTGTCAACAAAAGTCCAACTTCCAAAACCATCAGTAGCTTCATCATTAAAAGCCGTGGAAGCATCTGATGTTTGGCAATTGTCTACAATAGAAATCGCACATCCAGATTCTACTGCTGGATTATATACATTGGTATCATTGCTAACCCAGTTATTACGATTGTGCAATATGGCTCTAATTTGTTCTGGTGTTCCTTCAATAGGGTTTGCCCCAGCGAGGTTACAACTAAACTGCCAATTATCTTGCTCTAAATTACTAATATTAATCAATCTAACTGCGGTATTACCAGTTATCAAATCATCCGGTAGTGCGGAGGTAGCATTATCTATTGCTGCGCCATCCCAGTTGGCATCATCGCCTCCAGAAGCAACATTATTGAATTGTAAACCTGCGATAAATATAGGTGTGCTTATGGAACCTTGAATGGCAAATAATTGATCACCAATGTAAGAATAGGCTGTAGAAACTGGATTTAAGCCAGATAAATCTAGAGTAATAATATCTCCTTTGGATCGCGCTATTCCAGATGTCCAGGTCATTTCACCATCCCCAGGATAGCTAAAGAAGCTATTAGTACTATCATTCCAACCTCTATCAGTAAAAATTATGGTTGTAGCGGCATCAATATCTTTAAGGAGTACAAATGCAAAAGAATCATCAAGATTTGTTGCACCATCTGTATTGCTTCCAAGAAATGCTATATCGCCAGCTGATAAGTTTGTTTGAGTATAACCATTAATTGTCAAAATAATGGTTGCTATCAGTAATAGTATTTTTTTCATAATGATATACTTTAAATTTTTTTAATTTCTCGAAGGATACGTACCAAAAAGACAAATGATATATCTCACAGTTGTATAAGGTGGTATGTGGTTTACAGCTTCACTATTTCCAGTATTACCTGAATTAAAACTACCAAGGGTACCATCGGAAGTTGCTTTAAATCCATTTATGCCATTGCCTGATAAATAATTTCCATTTGGAAGGTCAGATTCACCTTCTTCTGCCGACGGAATAGCTATTACATGACTATGTGAGGGTAAATTGTTTACTGTTAATATATGACCTTCAGAACCTCCCATTTGACCTTGAAATCTGGGAGTTAATCCTGGGCCGTTGCCTGTGTGCATGGCGAACCGACCTCTTAAATCTGGTAAGGCAAATGTGGTTTGACCATTACCGCCATATTGAGTTCCCAAAATTGAAAATAGCGCTGTATTTGAACTTATTGAGAGTAATTGTCCGTCGCAGAATGCCCAGTTTCTTGGAGCGAAATTTCCAGCAAACATTCTTATTTCTCCAATAAAGCCTTCTTGAGCTTGTGAAAAGTTTGTAAAAGAAAATAAAAGTATCGTAAAAATTATAAGTTGCTTTTTCATGATAATTGATATTTTGTTAGTTAGTTTCTTGAAGGAAAAACTCCTTGTAAGCAAATTATATACCTAACTGTTGTAAATGGAGGTACATGATTTACAGCTGCATTGTTTCCACTACTTCCTGTGTTAAAAGTAGCCAAAGTACCATCAGAGTTTGCTTTAAATCCATTGATGCTATTTCCAGATAAAATATTACCGTTTGGAATATCAGTGTCACCAACTTGAGCTGATGGTATGGCAACCACATGACTATGGGGAGGCAAATTGTTTGAGGTTAGAGTGTGGTTTTCAGAACCACTGCGTTGTCCTTGAGGTCTGGGTGTCAATCCAGGTCCGTTGCCAGCATGCATTGCGAAACGACCTCGCAATTCAGGCAAACCGAAGGTGGTTCTACCATCTCCACCGTATGTAGTTCCTAAAATAGAAAACAGTGCTTGATTTTGCGAAATAGGTAATAATTGTCCGTCACAGAATGCCCAGCCTCTAGGTGCAAAATTGCCTGCGAACATTCTAATTTCACCAATAAATGGTTCTTGAGCTTGTAAATTGCCTATTACTGATAATAATAAAAGGCATAAAATAATAATTTGTTTTTTCATGATATGGTTGTTAATTATTGTTTGATTTGTTTGAAAAGAAATCGACTATCGAAAAGAAGAAATTTAAAGTAAAGACTTTTCATTGATTACATGTGTTGGTTAATAACAATACCAAAACACAAGAATCTTTTTACAGAAACACGATAAGAATGTTCTGTTAGAAAATAATAAATTTAAAGTAGACTTTGGTTAGTCTCAACCACTTCGTGAAAAAAGAAGATATGTTGATTAATAGCTTGTTAAAAGTAGGTAATTAAAAATTAAGTTCCCAAAATTTGAAGTTTAATAAATGGTTACGAAATTGTTTTTTCGATAAGCGGTTAAATAATTCAGTTAAATAACATTATCAAAAAACCCTCCAAATAGGAGGGTTTTTTATCACTAAAACTATTTTGGGGTTAGTATCGTACCAGTCTTACGGACTTGGTGATACCACTTTGAGTCACTTTGACGATATAGACACCACCATCGAGTTTATCCCCGAAAATGTGAGTGCCATCAAATTTAAAGTTTCCTTTATGTACCAGTCTGTTGTTCATATCAAATACTTGAACTTCAACATCATCTGTACTGATAGCTGTTTTCAATCTTAAGTTAAAGTTTGAGTTAGAAGGATTTGGCCAAGCCAAAACCTCCATATCAATACCCATTCTTAAGTCATTGTTATCGCTTACGTCTGTACCACCAGAAACAGGTTGGTCAACAGGACACGGATCACATAAATCATCGGCATTCCAGATGACGTTTTTATTACCATGCACGCGGTTAGCAATAAAGAGTCCAGTCATATAAGTAGGCGCACCATTCTGGTTGCCTTTTACCAGTAACTCATGATAATAAGCATGAATACTAGCGCGTACATTAGACTCTTTTTCAATCTGTACATCCTCATTAACATAGAAGACCACTTTGTTCGGGTCATCGTCATTAATAGTACCATTTTGAGCGAGCATGAACTTCTCATTGATGAAGACATTAGCACAGTTTTCAAATTCAATCGAAGCGCCATCAAAGGTTTTTAATTCATTAATGTAAACATTAGACTGACTGAATATCACCGTTGCGTTTTGTTTAACAGTAATGACATCATACACACTTCCATTAAGGGTTTGTGTTTGGTTGTTATTTACTGTCACATCTGGACTACTGTTGTTTGAGAACGTATTAAACACAAATGCAGGGATGGTTGGGTTTGCAGGTGCAAACACCTGACCGCCAATAGTACTTCCTTGATTCAGGTTAAAGCTCACGGCCTGACCAAAATCAACCACGGTAGTTGCTTGGTGTAACTTGATATTTCCAATATTTGGATCCATAGCACCCACACCACCTGATTGCACTAGGTTGTTACCATGTAAGAAGACTTCTTCTTCTGCAATAATAGTATAGGCAGCAGTAAGCGCACCAGCATCAAACCCAGTTACTTCAAATTCAGCATAAGCTGTACAGTTAGTAGCCGATGTGACTAGCACACCATAAATACCATTGCCAGCCACTTCAATAGAAGCCGTTTCTTCACCGGAGTTCCATAAGTATTCTACAGCCTCATCACTGTTAGCCGTTAAGACTACTACAGCACCTTGGCAAAACTCTGGAAGCTCACTTTGTGAAATAGTGACTTCTGGGAAGCTACCATCAACGGTAACGACAGCTGTACACGTAGCGCTATTACCATAATCATCAGTTACGGTAAGCGTTACAGTATTGTCACCCTCTTCAG
>NZ_JABANC010000011.1 GCF_012931685.1 Hanstruepera ponticola | reverse complement strand
CAGAATTATCAACCGTTACTGCACCAATAGCTAAACAACCATCATCAGCAGTAGCGCCTAATTCATTATATGTTCCACAGGCTTCAACAGTTACTGTAGCAGCACCATTAAGCGTGATAGTCGGATCGGTTGTATCAACAACATTCACCGTACGTGTTACTTGCGTTGCTGAATTACCTTCAGCATCATCCACATTATAGGTAACCGTATAACTACCAGGTACGTTCATATTAACAGCCGAAGCATCAATAACCACAGCACCCACACCAGCACAATTATCATTAGCAACTGCACCTAATTCATTATAAGAACCGCAAGCTTCTAACGTTTGCGGATTTGCCCCATTTAACGTTATAGTAGGAATTAGCGAGTCAAGCACAGTTACTTGTGCTGTACAAGTATCGCTTGTACCTGTTAAACTTTGCGTAACTGTTAAGGTAACGGTTACGGGTGTTCCAACATCAGTACATGAAAAACTGGATATATCAATGGAGAACCCATCTCCAATACTACCATTGTCAATGTCAGCAGCAACAATAGTGGCACTACCAGAACCATCTAGGTTCACAGAAATATCTTGACAAACTGCTATAGCCAAAGCTCTAGCTTCCGTGTATGGATTAAAGGATACAAAATTGTTAATGGCGGATTTTGAATCTATAGTAGTGAGATTCGCATCGGTAGGATGATGACTATCATATACGACTTTAGAATAACCCACACTGTGGATTATTAAAAAAGATACAATAAGTAACTTAAACGTAATTTTTCTCATACTCAAATAGTTAAAAGTTATGGGGCGTTAACCAATAACCAAAATGAAGCCAAAATTTTTAAATGGATTAATTGAACTTTAGCTTTTATTTAGCACTAGTTAGCTATTAACTGTTCAAGAGGGATAGAACGAAATTATTGTGATTACGACCCTAGAACAAATATATTCGTTCAAATACCATTTTATTCTGTATAGAACCGTAAACCAAACATTGTGAGTTATTTAAGTTATCGTTTTATTTTGTTTAAGATAACAAACTCACTAGCATAACTTTATTCAATTATTTAGCACAATGATAAAAAGAAAAAATCAAATTTCCTATAAAAAAATGCATTTCATCGTGTTTTTTATACTTTACACCGAGTAAAAAGGGCGTTTGTCGAAACAAAAAAGCATCAAAATGCTCCTGTTTTTTGATGCTTCTTTTTAACCAACTTAAACTATATATGCATTCAAAAATTTGTTTCTTTTTAGGGACTCCGTTCCAGAAGTTTACTGTATGTTTCAAATTATTTGTGTGCTGTGTTTGTATATATAACAACCCCATCCTTAAAACTCCTTATTAATTTATACACAAAATAGTTATTGTCCAATAATACGGAGTAAAGTGACCTGTCAATAGGTCAATATAACGCAGTTAAGCTCATTCAATTTTAATTGCAGACTTAGATACCGCATCCAAATACGGTAAACTTTTCTAAAAAGTAATAAGTCAAGCTTGATACGAATCTAATAATCCTTTTTAAATAAATGGCCTCATTTTTATGGCGTAGTAAAACCTAGTCAAGACGATAGAGGGAAGTGGAGCATTGCCAAGTAAAACGATTGCAATGTGCATGACAAAGTCTTGACTTTAGGTTTTCAAGGGGTGAAAATGAAGCCTAGATTTTTTTGTTTCTTTTTTGATCAATGCAAAAAAGAATTAAAATAAAAACTAATTAAACTAAACTGAAACCTCTGGTAACGCAGCAATCTAACAGTTTAAGGTTGTTATCAGTTCACGTAATTATATAAAGTAAAATTGTATCGAGAAAAGCATGTTTAATTATACCATGCCGCATACCGTTTCCTACGCAGTTCCAAAGCCAATGCTGCTTCCAGTTTAAGGGCTTCGGCTCGGGTGCTTACAGGATCAATATGGTTATAGAGGCTAGGGCGGAGGTAAGCCCCATATTTTTCAACAATGTTAGCCGATAATTTATAACCCTTTTTATTCCGGTAACCCGTTTTATGCTGCATAAAGCGCTCTTGGGGTGTCTTACTGGTCATACCCACATACAGGCACTCCAACACACCATTAAACTGCGGATTGGCAGCACGGAACTTGGCGTTCTCCGTAAAAACCTTCTTTTTGAGTTCCACTACATAGATGCGGTATTGGGTTTTGGGCATGGGTTGATTCTATTGTTGGGTAAAGTTAGTGATTATTTAGACTGGTTAGTCTTTTCATTTTTATTTGTAGGTTATTGTGATTTAGGCTCTTGTCATCCTGTCCTGACCGCTAGCGTCGGGAGATTCAGGATCCACTTTTTAGTAAGGTATTATGTATGCCGTATCCAGTGCGGTATGGCAGAAATATGATTGGTTATCTTTTCTTTTTTATTCATCGATAATCACCATATTTCATTCCAAGCATTGCAGAAGTACACCAATCACCAATCACTAAACACCAAAAACCAAAAACCAAACCCCAAACATTGTATTTCCATTTCTTTTTTTATCTTTAATCTCTCCCTAAAGTAATAGCACTAATGAATTTCAATTATGACTGTCAAAGGCAGTGCCGTGTTTATGAATAAAAAGCAACTATCTGAAAGAGACATCTGTACCAAATTCATCAATCCAGCCATTCAAAAGGCAGGATGGAACATGCGCACGCAGGTTAGGGAAGAGGTCTCCTTCACTGATGGTCGGATAATCGTTCAGGGGAAATTATACACGCGAGGTAAAAAGAAACGAGCCGACTATATTCTTTACTACAAACCCAATATTCCAATTGCTATAATTGAAGCAAAGGATAACAAACACAAAGTTGGAGACGGTATGCAGCAGGCTTTAGAGTATTCTGAAATCTTGCAAATTCCTTTTGTCTTTACTTCTAATGGCGATTCCTTTGTATTTCACGATAAAACAAAATCATCAGGAAAAGTCGAAGAAGAAATTACGCTAGACAGTTTCCCTTCACCCGAGGCTCTTTGGAATAAGTATAGCCAAAAAGAAGGATTGGACAAACCTCAAGTCCAAGAAGTAGTGACACAGGAATATTATTTGGACGACAGTAGTATGTCACCGAGATACTATCAACAAAATGCCATAAACAGAACAGTAGAAGCCATAGCAAAAGGCCAAAATAGAATCTTATTAGTTATGGCTACAGGCACAGGTAAAACCTATACCGCTTTCAATATTATTTGGCGACTGTGGAAGAATGGCGTTAAAAAACGCATCCTGTTTTTAGCAGACCGTAACGCCTTATTGACGCAAACCAAAAATGGCGACTTTTCACCCTTTGGTAATGATATTATGCATATCATTAAAAACCGAAAGATTGATAAATCCTATCAAATCTATTTTGCATTGTACCAAGGCTTAACAGGTACAGATGAATCCAAAAACGCTTATAAGGAGTTTAGTCGCGATTTCTTTGATTTAGTAGTGATAGATGAGTGTCACAGAGGTTCGGCTTCCGAAGCTTCAGCATGGCGAGAAGTGTTAGATTATTTTGATTCAGCTACCCAAATCGGTTTGACCGCCACACCAAAAGAAACCAAAGACGTGTCTAATATGGCATACTTTGGAGAGCCTGTGTATACCTATTCACTTAAGCAAGGTATTGAAGATGGTTTCTTGGCACCTTATAAAGTCGTGCGTATTTCTATGAATGTGGACGAAGGCTGGCGACCGACGGCTGGACTAATTGACAAATACGGTAACGAAGTACAAGACCGTATCTATAACCTGAAAGACTATGATAGAAATCTGGTAATTGATGAACGCACCATTGAAGTGGCTAAAAAGATTACCGAATATCTAAAAGCCACAGACCGCTATGCAAAAACAATCGTTTTTTGTACAGACATAGATCATGCCAATCGTATGCGCCAAGCCTTAATAAATGAAAATGCCGACTTGGTAGCCAAGCATTGGAACTACTGTGTGAAAATTACAGGCGATGATGAGGTAGGCAAGCAAGAGTTAGACAACTTTACGGACGTAGAAGAACGTTTCCCTGTTATTGCCACAACCTCAAAAATGCTCACTACTGGGATTGACACCAAAATGGTGAAGTTTATTGTGTTGGAAGCCAACATTGGTTCCATGACCGAGTTTAAACAAATTGTAGGTCGTGGAACTCGTATTCGTGAAGCAGATGGCAAGGTATATTTTACAATAATGGACTTCCGTAAAGCAACAAACCTGTTTGCAGACCCAGATTTCGATGGCGACCCAGTACAAATTTACGAACCAGGCAAAGGGGATCCAGTTGTACCACCAGATGTTGAAGATAATGAAGAAGAGACAAACAAAGAAGGTGATCTTGGAGGCTTTGTCTCACCAACCATTCCGGACATAACTATAGACGAAGAAGAACAAGAAGTTCAAAAGTACTATGTTAATAATGTAAAAGTCACTGTGGCTAACGAGCGCGTACAATATTATGGTAAGGACGGTAAGCTCATTACTGAAACACTTAAAGATTACACCAAATCCAATATAAAAAATGAGTACAGGTCTATAGACCAGTTTATTCAAAAATGGAATACCACTGAAAGTAAAGAAGAATTGTTGGCAGAATTAGCAGATCATGGCGTCTTAATTGAAGCCCTAAAAGAAGAAGTAGGGCAAGATTTAGATCCTTTCGATTTAATTTGCCACATAGCTTTCGACCAACCACCTCTAACCAGACAAGAGCGCGCCAACAAGGTTCGGAAGCGCAATTATTTTGCTAAATATGGTGAAACAGCGCAACGCATATTGTACACACTATTAGACAAATACGAGCAAGAAGGCATTATATCCATAGAAAAAGGCTCTGTTTTAAAAGTACAACCCTTAAGCCAAATGGGTTCGCCTGTAGAATTGGTGCGTGCTTTTGGCAAGCGCAAAGACTTTGAACAGGCTGTACAAGAACTGGAAAACGAAATTTATAAAGAAGGGGCTTAATGAGTTCTAAATCTCCATTACAAGTTGAACTTGATAAATTAAATTCTCCAGAAGAATATAATATTATACCACATATAAATTGTGAGCATCTCGCTATTGGAATTAAAATAGAAAACAGAAATGAATTCTTCAATTTACCAATTGACATCACTGACTCACAACATAACATAGTTGATGATGAAGGCTATCGGTTTAAGGTTGATCAATTCAGTTCTCAAATAGACTCTTCTTTTAGAGATTTTATTAATACGAAAATTTGCCTACTTAAAGCTGAAAATTCTGATACAATTTATATAGAAAATAAAGAATTTACTTTACGTCTTTTTTATCGGTTAGACTGGAAGAAAGATTACATGAACTTTTCTGTTCAATATATTAATGAAACTCCAGAAAAAGTTGATACTATAATTGAAGGGAGACTGAATAGTATTATTCCAATATACAAGATATTTGAAAAAAAAAGTCCAATTACAAACCAAATAACAATGAGAACTACTGCAGAAGTTGGAGTACTATTTGAAATTAATAAAAATCTTCTAATGATTATAAAAGTAGAACTAGATTATTTTGATGAAGCTAATCCTTTATTGATAATTGACTCTGATGAGATTATTGATTTTGCAGTTAATAATGGTCTAAAAAACAATCCTAGAATTATATGAGTAACATAACAACCAACATAAAAGGCATTCGCGATATCATGCGAAAAGACACAGGAGTCGATGGCGATGCACAACGCATTTCGCAAATGGTCTGGATGCTATTCATGAAAATATTTGCAGATAAAGAAGAGGAATGGGAAATCACCATAGATGATTACGAAAGCCCTATTCCAGAACATTTAAAATGGAACAACTGGGCAGAAGATGATGAAGGTCTCACAGGTGATGCCTTAATGGACTTTATTAATAACGAGTTATTCCCAACATTAAAGGAGTTGGACATTACCATTAGTCCACAAGCCAAAATCATACGATCGGTATTTGAAGATACCTACAACTATATGAAAAACGGAACCCTGTTCCGTCAGGTAATTAACGGGATAGATAAAATAGATTTCAACAGTTCAGAAGACCGTCATCTGTTTAACGATATTTACGAAACCATTTTAAAAGAACTACAATCTGCAGGTAGCTCTGGGGAATATTACACACCGCGAGCCGTAACCCAGTTTATGGTAGATATCATCAATCCGCAATTGGGCGAAACCGTGTTAGACCCAGCTTGTGGTACAGGAGGCTTTTTAACCTGCACGATTGACTATGTGCGCAATCAGGTAAAAACACCACAAGACCGCGATGTGTTGCAAAAAGCCATTCGTGGTATAGAGAAAAAACCCTTACCGCATTTATTGTGTACCACCAATTTAATGCTGCACGGTTTCGATTTACCAGCGGTAAATCGTGGTAACTATTTAAACAAACCCTATGCCGATTGGGGCAGCAAAGACAAGGTAGATGTCATTCTCACCAATCCACCCTTTGGTGGTATAGAGGAAGATGGTACCGAAACCAATTTCCCGAGCAAGTTTAGAACCAAGGAAACGGCCGATTTGTTTCTGGCATTAATTATAAAACTCTTAAAATCTAACGGACGTGCCGCAGTGGTCTTACCCGATGGCACCTTGTTTGGCGAAGGCGTAAAAACCAGACTCAAACAAGAATTGTTAGAGCGTTGCAATCTGCATACCATAGTGCGTTTGCCCAATGGAGTGTTTAACCCATACACAGGCATTAAAACCAACCTGTTGTTTTTTGAAAAAGGCACACCCACCAAAGAGGTTTGGTATTTTGAACATCCCTATCCCGAAGGCGTAAAAAGCTATAACAAAACAAAGCCGATTCGAATCAAGGAGTTCGATTTAGAAAAGAAATGGTGGAACAAGCGCGAAGAAAACAAATACGCTTGGAAAGTACCAGTAGAGGATATTGTAGCACGCAACTACAACTTGGATATTAAAAACCCATACCAAGAAGCAGACGATTTAGCCGCACCAGAAGACATTTTAAAACAATACCAAATAACGGAACAAAGCATCAACAGCATCCAGCAAAAAATTATGGATGTACTCAACGAAGCCTTAAACTAACTGTCATTGCGAGCGAGGAACGAGCGTGGCAATCTCTATAATAAAAACTGTCATTCCTGCGAAGGCAGGAATCCACAAATATGAAACACCTCTTACAACATTTTAAAACCCTTACCAAGCAGCCACAAAATGCGTCAGCACTAAAAGGCTTTATCCTGCAATTGGCGGTACGAGGAAAATTAACTGCAAATTGGAGATTAAAAAATCCAAATGTTGAGCCTACTTCTAAAAAGTTAGCTGAAATTGAAAATCATACAGCTCTTTCAAAAATTGAAAGTGATGAAATCCCTTTCACATTAGACAAAACTTGGAATTGGTGTCGATTTATTGATGTAGCCTCATTAAGACATGGTTATCAATTTAGAAAGCATGATTTTGTAGAAGAAGGAATACCAGTGGTAAAAATTGGTCAATGTAAAGCTGATGGAACTTTAGATTTTTCAAAATGTAATTTTATTGATTCAAATCGAAAAAATGAATTCGAACACGTATTAATATTTAAAGGACACCTTTTAATGGCTTTAACAGGAGGAACTCTTGGTAAAGTTACAAGAGTTGATAAAGATTATGGTGTTGTTGTTCAGAACTATCGTGTAGGAAATTTTTTTGCAAATGAAAACATTCTATTTCTTGATTTTTTAAATGTTATTTTAGAATCTGATTTATTTCAAGGATTAGTTAGAGAGAGGATAAACCAAAACGCACAACCAAATATCGGAAAGGATAATATTGAAAAAATTGTTATGCCTATTCCACCACTCGAAGAACAAAAAGCCATTGTAGCCATAGTCAATGAGTTGTTTAAAGAAGTAGAGCAATTAGAAGAGCAAACCAAAACCAGAATACAACTCAAAGAAGACTTTGTCACCTCGGCTTTGCAACGTTTAGCACAAACAGAAAATGTTAATCAAGAATGGCAATTTTTACATACCCGTTTTACCGAGTTTTTTACCGAAAAAGAGAATGTAAAACAACTACGGGAAACCATATTACAATTAGCCATTCAAGGCAAACTAACGTCAAAATGGCGCTCTCAAAACCTAAAAATTGTATCTGTATCAAGAAAGTTAGCAAATATTGAAAAAGAAAAAGGACTATCGAAAATTGATCCATCAGAAATACCTTTTGAACTTGTGGAAACTTGGGAATGGTGTAGATTTATTGATGTAGCTTCTTTACGACATGGATATCAATTTAGAAAACATGATTTTGTGGAAGAAGGAATCCCGGTCGTAAAAATCGGGCAATGTAAAGCTGACGGAACTTTAGATTTTTCTAAATGTAATTTCATTGATTCAAGTCGGGAAGAAGAATTTGAGCACGTATTGATATATAAAGGACATCTATTAATGGCCTTAACCGGGGGGACTCTTGGTAAGGTAACAAGAGTTGATAAAGATTATGGTGTAGTTGTTCAAAACTATCGCGTTGGTAACTTTTTTGCAAATGAAGAAATACTTTCAATTGATTTTTTAAATGTGATTTTAGAATCTGAATTGTTTCAAGGATTAGTAAGGGAAAGAATAAATCAAAATGCTCAACCAAATATTGGAAAGGACAATATTGAGAAAATAGTTATGCCTATTCCACCACTCGAAGAACAAAAAGCCATTGTAAAGCAGGTCAATAGTTTAATGGCCTTATGCGATAGTTTAGAAGAACACATAGAAAACAGCCAAACCCAAATAGAGCAACTCATGCAAAGTTGTTTGAGGGAGGTTTTTGAAAACAATTAAATTAATAGTTAATACAATGAGTCCAAAAGAAAAATCAATTCATGCAGTTTCACTTTTAAAAGAGGCCATTTTAGAAGTAATTAATCAACATCCAGAAGGAGTTGGTAATAGTGATATTGCGCGTTCACTTAATCTTGAATCAGATTTTGAAGGTAGTCAGAAAAATTATCTGTCTTGGTCTATTATCGGTTTACTAGTAAATGAGGGTAAAGTAAAATACAAAAAAATAGGTCAGCGTAAACTGTATTTTACTGATTAAGGTTAGACCAAATGTTATGGATTGATACATTGAGCTTAAAGGAATAGAAATAAGATATACCCAAGTAGACCAAAATATGTAAAGTGGTTTAAAGTAGTTTTTGGAGGAGTAAAAATAAAAGATGGAAGAATTACAAATAATTACAATCTGCAAAAAGTTATTACCTAGGTTAAAAGCAATAGGTTATGAAAAATATGATACCAAACGAAATGATAGCCAGTCTGATAACACAAGATTAAATAAGCAGCTCATTTTTCCTGTAAAGTTTGGTGGTGATGATAGAATTTCAGAACAGGAACTACGGCAAGTATTTATTGAAGTTTTCAAGGAAGAAAACACTAATTTATTTTACTCTATAGAAACACCTACCCAAGCAAAGTATTACTTTGGAAATGATATTGTTAAAATAAAAATTAAAGAAAATGGGCAATCGGCTTTAATTGATATGTGTGTCTTTAAAAAAGAAGGGGAAATATACAATCGTATTTTAAATATAGAATTTAAGCATCAAAATGCAGCCTATAAAAGCATAGCAAAGGATATTCTAAAATTAATGCATGAAAAACAAAATGGTTTGTTCATTACCCTACTTAAAAACACAAATAGAGGAACACTTTGCAACAAAGCAGGAACAGGTATTTTAGATAAATTACATAAATCATTGAAACAATTTGGAAATGATTGGAATGGAGATAAAAGTATAATAATAGTTATTATTTCATTAAATCAAGAAACAATGATCTACAGTAAGATATGTAAAAATAATTTAGGAGATTTAAAAGCACCTATCTTTACCAATAGTTTGTCATCAGGTATTGGCAACATAACAGAGGTCATTGATGGAAATGGCTGGAAAAAATACAACTCTTTAAAAAGTTGAATCACAAATAATGTAAATCAAATGAACCAACTAATAAAAAGTTGGTTTAGCGAGGTTTTTAATTAAACTGTTATCATGAATAGAAGTCAATGGGCATTAGCTCTCACATTATTATCAGCAATTATTGCACATATTAGTGTTTATATAAGTAATTTAAATTTTAAATATTTTATTTCAGCTTTTGGAGTTTTGTTTGCATTAAGAGGAGCATACTTGCTTTTCTTAATGAGAAAAACAATTTCTAAAATATATGAACCATCTGATTGGATTGTAAAAGATAATACGGCGAAAATTATAATTCCATTTAAGTCGCACAAAAAAGAAAACCCCCATGTTTTGTTTGAATTATTTGAAAATAATAAATGGCAAGAAGCTCATGCTGCATCAGAAACAGATAGTAAAACAAAGGATGTGACAATTAGGATAAACAATAGAGAAGACTTGCCAAAAGTTAGAATTACAATTAAATAACAATTTCACATGGCATTAATGGAAATAATTATAACCGCTATTTTAGTTTCAATTATGTGGTACTTATACCACAAGCATCAAATGGATAATTTTTCAAAAAAAATAAACGCTTTAAATCATGATGTAAATAATGCAACAGTTAATAGAGAATATGAGATTAATAAAAAAGTGATTGAAAAATCAGAAGAACTAAACAATCAAATCCTTGAATTAAGAAAACAGTTAGTGGATGTTGAAAGAGCTAGCTATGAAAAAGGCAAGAAAATGGCTGAAGATAATTTTGCTAAAGATTTTTTAGTTCAAGTTTTTCCATATCAAAGACATTTTAAGGAAAAGAAAGATAAGTTATTAGCATTCGGAGAAACAGAAAAAGTAGAAATAGGGTATCAATATCAATTCTTTGTCAAAGGTGCTCCAGCTTTCAAACCAGAAATAGTTGTTTTAGAAACTCATGATTTAAAAAACTTCAAATTAAATAAGGAGGCAATAAGTACATTAGTAAATACAGCAATTGGTGATAAAAGTGAGATTGCAGGTGGCGTAATAAATATTGCAAAAGATGTGTTATTGAAAAAGTAATATTATGAGTGAACCACAAAAAATGATGAAACTTTATAATGAGCTTGTTAAGTCTGTGATTTATGAGTTTCCCGATAAAGGAAAAGTAAATATTAGCAAAAAGCAAGGGGTTTATATTGTATATGATAATAAAAGTCAACCCCTGCATGTAGGTAAAACGAATGGAGCAAAAAATGGTCTAAATGATCGTTTGCAAAATCATGTGTGGAATCAATCGTCATTTTCTAAATTATATATGCAAAAAAATAAAATAGTTTTAAGAGATTGGGGCAAATTTCAGTTTATAGTATTAGAAGATGACAGAGAAAGAGCATTGTTAGAAGCTTTAACTGCTGGATTGTTGTGTCCTGCACATATTGGAACTGGTGTTAAAAAATAATGAATGGATGATGCATATATTCAACTTAAAAATATTACCTCAAGAGTTTAAATATTATGCTCTTAATTACGAATATCAAACTGATGATATTCTTAAGGATTTGTCTTTGTCAGCCAAAAGAAAAAAATATCTATCTAAATCCGAATTCCTTGAAATATGTAAATGGAAAACGCCTCGTTCACAGCCACTTTGTCTCTTAAATTCAGAGGATTATATTAAAGAAATCACTCATATTTCTTTAACTACAAAATCAGACCAACTAGCAATTGAAATTTTAACGTTATTAAATGGTGTTAGTTGGCCCACTGCTTCAGCAATATTACACTTTTGTCACGTAGATGAATATCCCATACTAGATTTTAGGGCTTTATTTACACTAGGGTTTGACAAAACACCAAAGTACAATTACCAATTTTGGAAAGATTATACGTCATATTGTAGAGAGCTAGGTAAGAGATTCAATTCAGACTTAAGGACAGTAGATAGAGCTCTTTGGCAATACTCAAAAAAACACCAAAAATCAGATAAGCAATCCTAAATTCTTTGATTTTTTTTGGTTCGTTTTTTGGTCAAGCAATTGCGAAGCACATCATGAGTACAAAAAAACAATTAACATGAACGAATAAAAAATGAACATATGAAAAATAAAACCAATAAAAACCCCGCTCCAGACTTCTCCCAAAGCAAGAGCGGGGTTTATAATAACTAATAAATAAGGTTGCTACCAGTCTAACCAGTAGTAACTACTTTTAGGGCATGATCCTGTGCCAGAGCATACATAGTACCATTCACTTCCTGGTAAAATATAATACCCAATCCTACAAAAAGCACACTCGAGGCAGGAATCGTACCTAGCGCACTCAAGTCCACCTGTAGCGTAGTAGCACTACCAACCATACCACCCAAAGCAATAGCGCTACTGGTAGTTGAACCACCTCGGGCATTCACGGTATCATCGTCGGGCTCATAGGCATTCAGCACAGGCACATAAACATAATTGCTCACATAGCCGCCTGCCAATATCAAGCTAAAATGCGTGGCACCTTCGGGTGCATTAATAAAGGCGTCCGTATTAAAATCGGGCACGGTCAAATCAACCACATCACGTGTTGGGTTAATAGTTGGCCCAGTAATAGGTGCGTAAAAAACAGAGTCTAACTGTTTAGTCTGATTAAACTCAAAGCCTTGTAACTGCTCGTGGTAACTCACGAGGTCTAGCTCACGTTCACCACGCTCACCAGCACCCAATTTTATAATACGCTTCAAAATCCCACTCAAGCGGGCACTTATATACGTATCACCAATAGTTTTAGACAAACCCGCAAAACTTTCTCTAAAAGCCTTGCTAGCTTTGGCAGCGCCACCAAATTCCTGCATGTTTTCACGCGTACGTTTGTATGCAGGATCGTTCATAATACGGTTTCTAGAAACCTTGCTTTGTGTTTTTACAAGGCTCTTGCCGTTTGCTCGGTAGAAAGTCAAGCCATCCAGCGAGCCTTCTAGTCTGATAAATGAATTGTTTCTAGCCATAATAAATAGGTTTTAGGACTACGGCGCGGTGGCTATACCGCACAACAGTCTGGTTAAAAATGGGACGAGACATGGGGTTGCTCATCCGTTAAATAAACGAATGCTATTAATAAGTTAGGGAGAAGTAAATTGGTACGGTACCGGTACCATCGAAATTGAAATGCTAACCGTTCCGGACAGGTCAATAAATCAATATCCAATCCAAACCTATAAAAAAGATTTTAAATAATCAAAATGCAAAACCTTGAAAATGAAAGAGGTAAATCAATAAAATAGGCAAAACGCTAAATTATCTTCAAAAAACAACCCCAAAAAATGTAGGAATTTTAAACAATTTACAGCCCCACCCGAAACACTATTGCCAAAACCATAAAAATCACCAACCCTTAAAATTTAACACTTTCACTAGTAGGTCCTTCGGGTCTCCTTCGGGTGTCCTTCGGGTGTCCTTCGGGTGTCCTTCGGGTCAACTCGGGTCAAAACAAAATGAAGCGTATGGGGCAAATTGTACAAACCAAATAGGCACAAATGAAAAAAGACAAACGATACGTTTGCCTTTTTTGCCCCAAATCTACCATAAAACTTAACCTACTTATGTTATGGTAGAGCCAATATAAAATACACTGTTGTATATACAACAATAAAAAAGACAAACAGTAAGAATTTTCTTTTAAGCGTTACGGCAGGTTGTTTTTACCGTTGAAGTGCTTTTTTTTAGATTTACCTATCAGTGAATCAAGAGGGGAGTACTTGATGAGATTTATAGAATCTTCGCCAAGGATGCTATACACGAGTACAAGCCGTAGTACGAAATTTGTCATCCTGAACTTGATTCAGGATCCACTTTAATATTACCATATTTGGGATAACATGTTATGCTAATTGAGATTTATAGAATCTTCACAAGGGAAGCTATACAATAGTAAAAGCCAACAGTACTGCGTATTGTTTGGTCTTTTGTTACACCCCTGCGCTTAAAAAGCAAGCTTTTCGCTTCGGGGCATAAAAAAGCCTGATGATACCATCAGGCTTTTACTGTTGTAGCGAGACCGAGATTTGAACTCGGGACCTCCGGGTTATGAAAATTTTAACTAACTAAAAATCAATTAGTTAAGTGTGTTTTCAATTCAAAACGTGTTCAAAAACGAGATGGTTTTTGCTCACTATGATTAATAATAATTTTGACTTCAATATATAAATTATTTAAATAAAACACTGTTTTTGAGTCGGATAATTTTATCGACCTTTTTATTGATATAATTTAATAATCTGTATAAAAGGGTAAAATTGATTGGTGAACATATTGCACACAGATTCAGAAGACCAAATAATTGTCTGACAGATAATTGGTTTGAGCATCTATCTTTCAAAGATTTTTTAATTTATTTATTTTTTAAGTACGTGTTTGTCTATGATATATTTTGTTATGCCCTTTAAAGTCTTCCCTGTGATGGGGTGCATGCCATAGTTGTTGAAGTATTCATAATCACCATTGATAGATTTCCCATACCAAAGATTTGGTGACCCATCTTCTTTAAAAAATTTATATGAACTATCGGGCTCAACACGATTAAAGTGGGATAGTAATCTCTCATCAATAGGAACTGTGTTGACATTTTCACAATTTGTTTTCTCATATCGCGTATTATCAACCCAAGCCATGCATTTATGGGCTGTTGCTTCATATCCAAAATAACTAGCTAACACAACTAAACCGCCAATAACAGCTTTTTGTGGCATGTTCTTTTGTTTTTTTTCCTTAATAACAATATGATCTTTTTCAAATGAAGAATAGTCCTCATAATTCAAAAAGCGTGCTAAATAATTGGCAATTTCTCCACTTATTGAAACCGTTTTTTTGTTTTTTTTATAAACTTCATTATAGTAATTACGCAAAGCTCTATCACTGATAATGAAATTAAAATCTTCTTCAATAGATGTTACGACGTGATTTGCAAGTTGGCTCATAACTTCCAATCCAGAATCGTTTTTTGCTTTTTGAAAGACAAGTTCTACTAATTTTTTATTGACATTCATACAAAGAAATATTCCGTATTAAAACTACAAATATTTGGGAAATACTCATGGAAAAAACCTTTCCATGGGTTTTCCATTCATTTTCCATACCATTTTCACGCTAATCTTTTCATTTGCTACATAATTGATTTATGCCTTTTCGCAGAGGCTTGCGAAAATCAATTCATGGAGTAGCAATCTCCTGTGGTTTCCTTTTGAGAAGTAGAGAAACTACTAGGTGTTGCGCTCCAACTTCTCAAAACCCGAGAACGACGTCTTCTCAAAACATTTAGCGTGCTGCTGTCCATGCAAGTATCCAACAACCCTTGGACAGCAACACTATTGTCAAATTTTAATAACAGTAAAATGAAAAAAATATATCTAATAATGCTTACGGTTTTCCTCAATATGGCATTTTATTCATGTACGCCTACGAGTATTTCAGATGACGGACAAGTAAGTGCCGAAGATTGCTGTGGTAACGAAGGAGAAATTCCACCACCACCACCACCACCACCTGGAGATGGTGGATAATATTGTCTATTAACAATTAGTTTTTAAATTAGAGGAATGATAAACGATGTAAAATCATTCCTCTTCTTAATTCTGGTAATACCTTTTGGTTTGTTTTCCCAAAACACCAAGGAAGGGAACAACCAAATAGATAGTAGCCTTTATTATTACAATAAGGTATTGAAACCAGAGACAAAAAGCAATCTTATCGACGCTTTTACCTATTATAAAAATCAAAAAGAACATCAACTAAAAAATAGAGATACCACCAATGCCATATATAGCTTGAGACAAATCGCCATTATTCAAAATGAACTGGGTATGTTGCATGATAGTGAAAAATCATCTATCGAGGCTTTGAGGCTTTTAGAAAATCATGAGGTAAATGCAATAACTAACGAGTCTAAAGTTGGCATTTACAACCGTTTGGGCAAAACCTACAGGTCATTAATGGAGTATGACAAGGCAAATGCATATTACGACAAGGCATTACAGTTGACATCTGATCAAAAAAACAAGACAATTTTAAAAAATAATATAGGGTATGCCTATTTAAGGAAAGGTGATTTGAACAATGCCGAAGTAGTGCTTTTAAGTGTATATGATAAAAGTAAAGCCATAAACGATTCAGTCAATCTAGCAAGAAGTGCTGATAATTTAGGGATTGTTTACAGCAAGCTTCAGGACAATCGGGCTTGGGATTATTTGAGCGAGGCCTTGAACATCCGTTTAAAATTGGATTCTCCATCCGATATCATGTCGAGTTATTATGACATCGCCGAACACTTTAAACGCCACGATAATTTTGAGGAAGCCAATTTCTATGCCCAAAAGGCTTTAGATTTAGCACAGGTATCCAATAATCCAAAAGAACTGATGGCTGTACTCGGATTGCTGGTCAGTTTAAAGCCAGACAAAGATGTCCGCAAGTACAAGGAATTGCAAGACAGTATGCAGCAGACTGAACTCATATATCAAGGCAAATATACATCCAAAAAATACGATTTAGAGAAACAACAGCAACTGGCAGCACAGCGACTACTAGAAATAGAAAAACAGAAATCCTATAAAATCATTTATGGTTTATTAGCCTTATTAATTGGTCTAATGGCATTTTTCATTTTCATTTTCTTAAAAAGCAAGTACCAAAAAGAGAAAGAAATTGAAATAGCAAATACAGAGCTGCGCATTTCCAAAAAAGTTCATGACGAAGTCGCCAATGACGTTTACCATATAATGAACAAAATGCAGCATAAGGTAGCGGAGTCTGATACCGTGTTGGATGATTTGGAAACCGTGTATAATAAAACACGAGACATATCCCGTGAGTATAACGACATAAAAGTAGAAGCTAATTTTAAGGAAGTCTTGTTAGATTTATTGTCAAGTTACAACAGCCAAACCACCAACGTTATCGTGTCAGGATTGTCCAAAATAAATTGGGATAACCTTTCCGTAAAGAAAAAAAAGGCTATTTATCGGGTGCTTCAGGAGCTCATGATAAATATGAAAAAACACAGTCATGCAACATTAGTGGCTATTGCCTTTAAAATTGAAAACAAACAAATCATTATAAACTATAAGGATAATGGTGTGGGAACCACACTAAAAAAACAAAACGGACTACTAAATACGGAAAACCGTATTTTTTCTTTAAACGGTTCTATTACTTTTAAAACCG
Source organism: Hanstruepera ponticola (assembly GCF_012931685.1). Lineage (GTDB taxonomy): Bacteria > Bacteroidota > Bacteroidia > Flavobacteriales > Flavobacteriaceae > Hanstruepera > Hanstruepera ponticola. Next base: position 19,021 of record NZ_JABANC010000011.1, on the reverse strand, counting down.
AAATAAACAAAGGCTTTAAAGTTTTAATGAAAGTGTAGCATGTTCAAAAAAGTAATAGTTTCAGATGATTTGGTAAGCATGAATTTAGGCATGCTCACGGCACTCGAAACCTTAAAGGTAAAAGAAGTCACGCCGGTTCAGTATTGTGATGACGCCTATTTAAAAATCAAAAAGGCGGTTTTAGATAATGCCCCTTACGAATTATTGATTACCGATTTGTCCTTTAAAAAAGATCATCGCGATCAAAAGTTTGAATCAGGCGAGGATTTAATAAAAGCATTACATGAAGAGTTCCCCGAACTTAAAATAATTGTCTATTCCATAGAGGACCGCATACAAAAAGTCCGTAGGCTGGTTAAAAAATTCCATGCTAAAGCCTATGTATGTAAAGGTCGACGAGGTCTTATAGAACTATCGGAAGCAGTAAAATCAGTTTACAAGAACGAATTGTATTTATCTGATCAGGTTTCACAAGCCTTAAACAAAAAATCCAATTTGGAAATCGATGATTACGACATTCTTTTGGTGAAAAAACTGGCTAACGGGCTCTCACAAGATCAAATAAGCCAGTTGTTTAAAGAAAATGATATTAGCCCATCCAGTTTGAGTTCCATTGAAAAACGCTTAAACAAACTGCGCATTCAATTTAAGGCTAACAACGCCATACACCTAGTGGCGATTGTAAAAGATTTAGGACTTATTTAACTCAATACGGAAAACAGTAAGGAAAGTTGGAAAGCTTCACTTAATTTAGTCTTGCTATTAATTAATTTTTTTCAAGTAGGAAATAAAGGGTGTACCGTATTTAAGGTACACCTTTTTTTGTTTACGGAATTCCGTAAGGAAGTTTTGACTATTGGGTTTAAGTTTGAAAAGTTAACTAATTAAGCCATTATGAAAAAACTTTCATTTCTATTGTTTCTGTTTATTCTTTCCAGTTGTTCAACAAAGTATATAAAATTCACACCATCGGATAACGAAATATTTACAACCAATAGGCTTGCTGAATTTTTAGAAAGTAATTCTTCGCCAAAAATTGTTCTAAGAACACCTAGTAATACCGTTCTCACAACAGAGGAAGAAGATGATATCAGCTATTTGTATAGTGCTATTGAAAAGGAATTTTTGAGCAGTGGGTTTGTTGTTAGAGATAGAAATCTATTTAATCAAGTAATATCAAATAATGAAAACACAGTTGATTATGCAAAACTCAAATCCAAAACAGATACAGATCTGATAATTGAACTAATAAAATTAGATACTGAAGTTATTTATGAAACCAATAAGTATTACACAGACAAAGGAAAAAAAGGATTATTGGATGGAGCCTATAAACAATATGGAGCGGCCGTTGAATTTAAAGTGGTGCTTATTGATAATAATGAATTTGCTGGAACCTATAAGTTTAACTATGCGCCATGTGCAGAAGGGTTGGGATGTGAAATTAGTGAATCCTTTAAACAGCGTATGAAGCGAATAGAAAAGAAAAAAGAGGGTTATGTAACAGTTGAGAAAGATATTTTGGAGGATTTCATTAGAAATGCTACTTCGAGATTGGTTGATGATATGCGACAATAATAGAAAACGGACTAAACAAAATATTTACTTATGATTACGACGGAATTAAAAAGTCATTTTTTAAGACTATATCAAATGGCTTTTTCAGATGATAATTTTGATGTCTTAGAAATGCAAATGTTATATAAGTTTGCTGAAGAAAGAGGGGTTAGTGTAGAGCAATTAAATGAAATATTACTCAATCCTTCTCACAACTCGTCCATCCCTGAAACTTTAGAATTACGAGTGGAATACCTATATGATTTAGCTGTAATGATTTGGGCAGACAATCAAGTTACTGAAGATGAATATATAACATTAAAAAAGTATTGTAGAAAATTTCAATTTCTTGATGAAAACATAAATGAGTTAGCAGATTATCTCCTAGAATGTGCAAAAAAAAATATTTCTAAAGATGAAATCATTAAACAATTAAAGTAAAATCATGGGAGCGATAAAAAACATTTTCAAGCTAAAAAACTCCAACAATACTGAAGCTGTTAGCGAAGATACATCAGAGGCTAGAGAACAAATTAGGATAACATATTATCAAAGTGGCTATGGAGCTTCAACAAAAGCCTTTGGCGATCCTGTAACCTTTTCAGTCGGATTAAAAAACTTATATAATAGTTTCGAAAACTTATGTAGAAAGCAATTAAATGAACAAGAACGTTTAAAACAACCTTATAAAGAAGAACAAGAAAGAGAAAAAACAGAACTTAAAAAGAGAGAAACTGCATTTTCAATCTGCGAAGAACAAAAAAGTAAATTCGAAAAAGTAATCGAAGAGAAAAAATTTCATATTATAGATATTAAACAAAACCCAGATAAATATGGAATCGACATTGATAAAAGACCCAAGGCACAATTTTACATCGGTCTTTTAATTTTAATTCCAATTACAATATATCTTTTTGTATTTTATATTTCTGCGTCTTATTCAGCATTTTTTAAAGATTTTGAAACAAGCAGTTTAACAGCAGCAATCTTTGATGCAGAAGCCTTTACGAAAGCTGTTAAAGACGGTTGGTTAGAAGCCCTTTTTGTTGGAACCATTCCTTTTGTATTCATGGGGCTTGGCTATTTAATCCACATGTTCCAAAAATCAAAGAAAACCATTTCTTATGTAAAACTGGCGGCTTTATTTGTTTTAACCTTTATGTTTGATGTCATTTTGGCCTATTTAATTGAGAAAAAAATATTTGATTTCAATCGTGTTTTAGGGGAGTCTTTTTCACCTGAAATAGCAGTCAAAAGTGTCAACTTTTGGGGTATAATATTCGCTGGTTTTGTGGTTTATATAATTTGGGGGTTGGTTTTTGATTTTGTGATGAAAGAGCATGAAAATGTCGATAAGATTAAAGGGTTTATAAAGAATAAAAAAGATGAGATAAAAAATGCACTACAAAGTATTCAAGAACTGAATGGAAAGGTTGATAATTTAAAGCACGAAATAACGGCTATTAACGGAAAAATATCTGAATTACAATCCAAAATCGATGGCTTTGTTTTTCCGGTAAAAGAGTACTTACATTATCATTATCAATACAAAGAAGGTTGGTATCAGGCAATAAATGCTGAATTAGCACTTCCTACAAGATCAAAAGACGATTTAAGAAACAAATGTGAAGAAAAATCAAAAGAACATTTGGAGGAGCTGAAACTCAAAGATATTGACTATCAAAATTTAGTTTACACCAATTAAAATAATTATTATGGTTTCAATTAAAAAAGTACTAGGTCTCCTCATAATTGTTTCAATGTCTTGTGCTAATGATAATAAACAAGAAAATGTTACAAAGAATTCAGAAAGTAAAATAGTTAAAGAAAAGTATATAGAGAACTTGAATATTAGTTTACTATTAGATTTATCAGATAGGATTAATCCCGAAAAGTATCCTAATGAATCAATGGAATATTTTATGCGTGATGTAGCATACATTCGTTCAGTTTCAGAGGCGTTCGACTTGCATTTAAGAACTAAAAAAGTTAGAGAAATGAACGATAGAATTCAATTATATTTCGATCCGGAACCAAACAATCAGAACATTAATACAATTTCTAAAAATTTAAAGTATCATGTAGATAGAAACAACGTTTCGCTAGAATTACTAGATGAAGTCAAAAGTTCATATGCAGAAAAACCATTAGAAATTTATAACTTGGCAATTAAGGATAATGAATATATTGGTTCTGATACCTGGCGTTTTTTTAAAACGAAAGTAAATGATTATTGTATTGAAAGCGGTTTTAGAAATATTTTAGTCATTCTTACAGATGGTTATATATATCATAAAGACTCAAAAATTAAGGAAAGTAACCTAACGACTTATTTAACTCCTCAAGATATTCGTCGATGGAAACTGGATAGTGATACATGGTTAAATAAAATAAATGAAGAGAAATTTGGATTTATTCCAGCAACAGAAAACCTTGCTGAATTGGAAATTTTAGTTTTAGGAATTAACCCAGATAAAAAAAATCCATATGAAGAAGAAATTATAAATAAATACTGGAAAGACTGGTTTAATAGTATGGGTGTAAAAAGGTATGAGATAAAAACAGCAGAATTGCCATCAAATATGGATGAGTTGATAAAGGATTTCATATTAAATTATTAAATTTAATGAATGATGAATTTCTTTAAACCTTTTTTATTATTCTTCTTATTAAATATACACTCTCAAAATTATGTCGAAGGTAATGTAGTAGCCATCACAGATGGAGATACTTTTAAATTACTAACTAAAGACTCCACACTAATCAAGGTAAGAATTGCTAATATTGATTGCCCAGAACGCAAACAGCCCTTTTCAAAACGAGCCAAACAATTCACATCACTGCAAGTATATGATAAAGAAGTGAAACTAGAGTTCTTAAAAAAGGATAGATACGGCCGTCACATATGTAATGTCATTTATAATGATTCATTATCTTTAAGCAAGGAGTTGCTTAAAAACGGCATGGCATGGCACTATGTCAAATATTCAAATGATAGCACACTTCAAGTATTAGAAAATTACGCCCGACTCAATAAAATAGGTTTATGGCAAGACCCAAACGCTATACCACCATGGGAATGGCGATCAACCAAAAGAAAAAAGAAATGAAAACGCTTTTAGAGAATCAATTAACAAAAGTACTGTTCCTATCAGTCATGTTTTTAATGGTTATTTCCATGAATACCTTTGAAACCAATGTCTACATCTGCAAAGGAAAATACAGTAAAAAATACCATTATAAAAAAACATGCCGAGGCCTGTCTAACTGCAAGGCAACCATTAGTAAAGTCACAATAAATGACGCAAAAGAATTGGGGCGCACACTTTGTGGTTGGGAAGATTAATTTTACATAAAATTACTCGGCTTACGGATTCCCGCAAGGAAACCAAACCTATAGATTATAAGTTTATGATTAATTAAAAATATTAATCATGGATAAACACTATTTACAGTCAAAAATCAAATCAACTGGCACGGCTTACTTACTCTGGTTCATTTTTGGAGCTCATTATGCTTACTTGGGTCATTGGGGAACACAAATATTATATTGGATAACTTTAGGTGGACTTGGTATTTGGGCACTAATAGACCTATTTTCAATGTCTGGAAAAGTAGATAGATACAATGCTAATATCTTTCGACAAATTGAAGCTATAGAACGAAAAGAAAAAGATGAGGCTCATGAGCGGAATATGGCAATGTTTTCAGCTGTAAACAAATCAAACTAAATTCTCTTTGATAAGTGTTTGTGATAATGAGTTGTTAGATTTTATAATTATAAAACCTAATAGGTTACCTCCGAGTAATTCACTCTGCAATATTAATAATACTTTCATTTGTCAGAATCGGTTAGTAAAATTATTCTTTGTAGGTTTATGGAAACTATAATTAAACCAATGCAAGAAAAATTCAAGGAATGGGTAGTACAAGAAGAAGATAAAGCTGAAGGTACAGCCAGTAGTTATGCTAATGCCCTAAATAAGATTTCTGAGCACTATTCTAAATTTTATGGAAAATGGATTGATCTTTTTACTATTCAGGATATTGAATACATAGACAAGCTAATAAGCCTTTATGATTTTGATGGAAAATATTCTGATTATGGAAACAAAGGAAATCGAACTTATATTAACGGGCTAAAAACATTCAAGCGATTTATTTTGAATAAGCCAAAAATAAGAGGTTCAAGGTCAAAAAGCCAAGGTAGTAATTCTGAAAGCCCAAATTCTTTAATTTTTTCAAATTTTAATGATGAATTGCAACAAGAAGCAAAAAAAATGAAGTTTAGTTATGAACTGTTTTATTGTTTAGAACGTTCAATAAGGGAATTAGTTAAATCGACTATGGCTGAAGTTTATGGGAATGATTGGTGGTCAAAAGTAGATTTTCGTGTTAGGGAGAATGTTAAGAATAATTTAAAATATGAATTGGATACCACCCATACAAAAAGGTCTGAACACCGAATAGATTATACAACTTTTGGAGATCTTCGTAAAATTATAAACTCTAACTGGACTGTTTTTGAAATGAAATTTAAAAGGAGCTTAAATTCTGTAAATGAAGTTATGATTGATTTAAATCGTATTAGGGTGTCAATTGCTCATTGCACACCTTTGGCTCAAAAAGAAATCAATAGATTGGAAATTAGAGTAGATGATTGGTTCTCGCTAATGAAGAATTATTAATTATTGCTACTCGTTAAAATGTAATATTTTTTTATATTTAAATTCTCCTTAGAATTAATGCATTTTCCATGATATATGTCATGCGGTTAAAAGTAGGTTTTGTATAATTTTGCGCACAAATTTTTTATAAAGATTAATGTTGAACTAAAACAATTTAATGTCATACAAGCGTATTTTAGGAGGTGAAAAAAACTTAAAGTCAGGACAAAGATGGACTAAAGATGAAATAATTAAAGTATACCATCTTTATAAGAGGCTTAACGGAGTAGGTTTACACGAACATAATCCTGAAATACAACACTTAGCGCAAGAATTAGGAAGAACAGTTCGTTCAACTGAAGCTCAGACCTTAATGTTTCGTAATTTAGAAAAGAATGGAAATTACAGTCATGGCAACATGAATAAATTGAGCAAACAGGTTTGGAATGAGTATGAATTAAAAAGAAATTCTCAAATAGCAATAGCTTTTAAAGATGATCAATCAATAGATCCGATTCAAGTCGATTCAAGTCAAGATGAAGAAGACAATATCAATCACTCAATTGACACTTCTGAATACGTGTTAATTGAAGATGAAGAAAACAATATAGAGAGATATATATTTGATTATAAAAAGTGGAATAAGCTCCTTGTAGAACATTATTTTAATGCAAATAATGAAGATGAGGAGATTCAATGTTTTTTTATCTACACAGAATTATTCGAAGAACTATCAGATTCTCAATTTACCTATTGTGATTTTGAACTTTCTATAGAAAAAATTTTAAGATCTAAATCGTTTAAGGATAAATTTAATGAATTATACCTTATAAGTATTCCTAAAGTAATTAATGGAAGAAATTTAAGAAAACCTATACCTGAATATTTTGGATTGTTAATGTATTTGATTCTAAGTCTTACCGATTCAAAAAGTGAGAATTTGAGTGTTACAAATGTTTATAATAGGATAAATGAAGTTGGAAAAAATAGATTTAAAAATAAATGGGAAAATATTAACACCTCTTTTGCAAGAGATGTTTTGGAGTTAGCTTGGAACGATTTGGAGGATTGGTCAAAAAATTATAAATCTAAGAGCTTGGGTTATTTTAATATGAAAGATCCAAAAAATCCATTAAGGAAATATGTTTCAAGAATAGAGCGACATGCGTTGTTTAATTCTGGTCATTTTCAGCAATTATTTGATGTGCTTATAGAAATTGGAATAGTACCCAAAGAACATATCTCTTTTGATAAATGGATAGAAATATTCACGAATAATAAACATAAAATAAGTAATTCTGATAAAGTTATTGAATATTTAAAAGAAGATTCTGAATTAAAGGATATTATCTTAAAATTTATAGATGACTATTATCAAATAAATTATGTTGACACAACAATATCATCACCTTCTGCGACCGTCAGAAAACCATCAATCCCATTACTTTTATGTTTAAAAGAACTACCCCACTGGGATAATGTAATAGATATGAATAATATTCACTTTAGGGCTTTTTCGAGTGAATTAGAAGAGGATCATTTAAAATTCCAAGATGCTATCATCAAAGTTCAACATGAATATAAAGAATACTCGAAAGAAATAAAATTTGATTGGAATCCAAATCAAGAAAATACACTTTTATTTCAAGGTGATAATCAAAGATATTCAGTAAACTTTAAATTTAGATGGCTAATAGCAAATAGGGATTTAGAAGAATGGGTCGAAGTAATGGCACCAACTAATGCTCAGAATATTTTAATATTTGTGAATTCGGAAATATTAGATTCAATATTATCAGAAGATGAATTAAAATGTGATATTTATAAATCGCCTTGGGACAATTTCAGTTTTATTGAATTTGAGAATTTAAATGAAAGTCAATTTGATAAACTATTGCATCTTCTTAGGCATAATCAAAAAGTAGAGGGTAAAATTGAGCTTATAGGTGATTTTTTACTTAACCGTAGGAGGTTAATTTTAAAAGAGTTTGACAATAAATTTAGATACTCTGGTCCAGTTGCAGATCCTAAATTATTTGTGAAGATTAAAGAGACCGGTGAAGAGATGGAGTTGATAAAGGATTCAGATGAAGATAACTTATTCAGTCTTGATCAAAATATTAACGAAAGTGAACAATTCTATGTATATGAAAATTCATCAAAAGTCAGAAGTCACTTCTCCTTTGAGATTGGAAGTTTAAGGCATAAGGATATTGTTAATATTTGTAGACCATATTCAAAAGATGAAGATGGAATTAATATTATTGAAAGAGAAATTCAATCTGATGACATATTTGATATACCAAATGATTTTAATAAAGATTCATTTGATACAGTCGACTTCAATACATGGCATGGAAAAGTATGGAAAATATTTAAGCCTGGAATAGTTGATTATGTTACGAGTGCCAATCAAACTTTTAACTATTCAGAAAAACATATAGGTGAGAAACTTTTAAATTATTTAGCTGTAGTAAATAATGTTGATACTTATAAATTTCCATTACTGATAAGAGAATTAAATCCTATGATAGATTCTAAATTTAGTAAAAGAATAATGCATTATTGGAAGGATTTAGGATATATTAATTTTGAAACCTATGGTGATAGAATTAAAGTCTCTCCTTCAAATTTATTGTTTATTAAAACAGAGAAAGGGTTAAAAGCATTCCTAACTGGATTCAGAAATCATGTATTTATAAAAAAATTAATACAAGTTTGTGATGAGTTAAATCTGATTATTAATTTGACAAGTCATAGTGAAAAATATGAAAATATATTACCGAATAAAATTGAAATTTATGATAAGCTTGGAGATTTACATAAATTCAAAACATTATCTAAACGAATAGGTGTTGAGTTTATTAATAATATTGAGAACCCCTTAAACAGAAGTTTTGCTATATATCAATTTGCTTGTTTTTATACACAAAGGTCCATAGAAGATTTCGATAAATATTTACATAATAAATTAGATTATAAAACAGATCATCATAGAAAACTAGAGTTTATACCTGAGACCTCTACATGGAAAGAAACTAATAAAAATGTAAGTGATATGGTTGCGCCGACACTAATTAGATATGATGGATTTAAGGACAGACAAGTTGTACATATTTATAAAGATGAGTCTGGAAGTAAGATCTTAGAAAATTATGCTTTGGCTAGTTTCAAATTGATAAAAACAAATATTTTTTTAAGAAAACAACATAAAATAAATCCTGTTTCTGATTTTTTTGTTCCATTAAATAAAACTTTACCATTTTGGATAGAAAGAGGGTTAATTTTAATTAATGCAGAAATACCAATTATTGAATGGATAGATAATAAAGCTTACAGAAAATATCAAAATATTCATGATGATATAATCACAATAATTGAGAACAAGTTAAATCAAACCGCAAAAACTATTAATTAAAATATGATAAACCCATTAGGAATTTTTGAAAAAGTAAAAGAAGGCTACATATCCTATATAAAAACAGCTTTTGGCACTCGATATGAAGATTTTGAAGCAAATAGAGAAAATTTACTTAATACAGACAAGGTTTTATATAGACAACCTTGGATTGAGCCACTTCTTGAGTATAAAAGTGCTGAAGGAAAAGAAATTAAAAATTTAACTGAGCAAGATCTTTTTGGTTTTACAAAAAAAGATGTTGAACTTTTCAATGGTTTTGTTTCTAAAGGATTATTCACAGGTAATTATCCTTTGTATGAGCACCAATTTAGGATGCTCCAATTAGCATTAGAAGGAAATAATTGTGTGATAACATCAGGCACAGGTTCAGGTAAGACAGAAGCTTTTTTACTTCCTTTAATAGCATATTTATTAAAAGATTTATCAAAATATATTTCCAATCCTGCTAGTGTTAATGCAATTGGACCACACTCCTATAGACAAGGCCCAACTAATATTATAATTGAGGGTAACACTGCTACTTTAAGTGATAGGGTTTTACAGCGATCTAATGAGAATCGACCTCAAGCAATTAAAGCTTTAATTGTTTATCCTATGAACGCACTTGTTGAAGATCAGCTTACTAGATTAAGAATGACTTTAGATAATGATGAAGTACGTGAATTTTGTGATAGTAACTTAAATGGAAATAGACTGTTTTTTGGCAGGTATAATAGTACTGCGCCAGTTTCTGGCAGACTCTCAAAGGAAAATGATGGTGTCTTCGAACGTAATGAATCCAAATGGGCTCAGTTAAAAAAGCAACTCAAAAATATTGAAACTACATATAGTGAAATTGAAACTTATCTATCATCAGATGAAGGTCTAAAGCTTAGTGAAGAAGAGAAATTAGAATTAAAAACAAATTTCCAAAGATTAGATGGAGCAGAAATGCGATCAAGATTTGACATGCATCAGACACCTCCAGATGTTATGATTACAAACTTTTCGATGCTAAGTATTGTTCTTATGCGAGCAATTGAGAGTGGGATGCTTGAAGAAACAAAAAAGTGGTTAGAAGGCTCAACCGATTGGGATATTGAAAATTTAAGCGAGGAAAAAAGAGCACAGGAAAAAGAAGCTAGAATTTTTCATATTGTAATTGATGAGCTTCACTTGTATCGTGGAACACCTGGAACCGAGATTTCTTACTTATTACGTCTTTTATATTCTAGATTAGGATTAGACCCATCTTCTTCAAAAGTAAGGTTTTTAGCGTCCTCGGCTTCATTAGATGGACAGGTAGGCAGCCAAGAATATGAAGATAGTCAGTCATTTCTAAAAGGGTTTTTTGGTATTAATAAAGAGATGAAAGTAATTGACGGGACCTATAAATTGCCAAAACAAGTTAATCAATCAATTGATCCTTCAATGTTCATGAAATTAGCTGAATTCTCTGCGGATATATTTGGTTCAGATGAAGAGGCTTTTATCGATGAAATTGGGAAGAAAGTTGATAAATGGCTTCAATGTAAAAGTGGTGAAGGAGTACCACAATTATTAGAAAAGGTAAATAGTGATGAAAATTTAAAGTCCCAATTAATCTATGCATTTAGATCTAAAAATGAAGAAAGGTTTAGACCATTTCCTGTTTATAATAATAAGGAAGATGAAGATAAATCCGAGCAATTTGTCTCATTAGGGAGAAAATTATTTGATCACCTAGAAACAGATGAAGAGATTTACAATGCGATAAAAGGACTTCTTTTATTACGAGGGCTTTTCGATACAAAATATGGAGAAGGAATAACTTGTAATTTGCCTAGGTTTAGAATGCACTTTTTTATTCGAAATATTGAAGGGCTATGGACAACATTAAAAAATGATCAAGAAGGGACTTTAAGTAGTGACAGAAATGAAGATCCTTTCAATGAATTATTAGAGTTTTCTAAAATCAAACACAACAACAAAAGAGTTTTTGAATCTCTTTATTGTGAGAATTGTGGAACAACTTTCATAGGAGGAACAAAAATTAAGTATACCGATAAAAAAACATTTTGGGATGAAATAATAACTACACCACCTGAAATTGAAAGTATACCAGAGAAATCTCAATCTGCAATGGTTGAAAGAAGAACAGAATTAGATTATGCAGTTTTTTGGCCAAAGTATTTTGAAAATGATGAAATTATTGAAGATCTCACTGATGAGGATAATATAGTATGGCAAAAAAGATATTTAGGTGTTTTCGACGGTAAGCTATATTCTAACCGGAAACCAAACACAGTCGAAGGTTTATATTACAACCAAAATGAAGGTAATGAATCTAATGAATCAGGTACAGCATTACCTCATAGCTGTCCAAATTGTGCAGCTGACTACCAGTATAGAAAGAAAAGAAAATCTCCCATTAGAGGATTTAGAACTGGTTTTGGTAAAACTAATCAGATACTAGCAAAGGAATTATTTTCTGCAATACCGGATAAAGAAAAACAGAGAAGAAAATTAGTCGCTTTTTCTGATAGTAGAGAGGAGTCTGCTAGATTCGCTAATGATATTGAAAAGGAAAACTATAATCAAATAATAAAAGAACTATTACTTGATCAACGTGATGAGACTATTTTTGCTAAAGAACTATTTACTTCTATAGAAGTTGGAAATGAAGCTTTGCAAAGAGAATTATTTTCAAAGATGGATAGGGAGTATGCCATAAAAATAAATAATGCTTATAAAGCAATCAATGATCCTGTATTCCCTGCAAAACCAGAGGAAGAAAGATTAGTTTCTGACGTAAAACGAGGTACTATTAAATTAGAAGATCTAGTTGACAAAATTATTTTCGGATTGGTTAAAAAAGGGTTAAATCCTGCAGGACCAGCTGCTTCAAAACAGAGGTTGTTTGTTCGAGATGGTAGTAACTTTAATGAAAAGACAGAGCATTGGAAGGATTGCTTTGATTGGAAAAAAGGAGAAATAAATAAAAGTAAATTAGTTAGCACTCGTTCTCAAGATACATTAATGGACGAAATAAGAGGACCTGTTTATAAGGAAATAAGTTCTTTTATTTTTGGACGCTTATTCTATAGTATGGAGTCTTCTGCTTTGGGAGTCGTGAAAATTTCCTCAGATATCAAAAATCCAATACCACAAATAATTGATGCTAAAAATTTTGGAGAAGCATTAAATTCTCTAACACGAATTTTAGGAGATAACTATAAGCATAGATATACCGATTATAAGCATAATCCAGTCAGAAATTATGAGAACTTAAGTAAGAAACGACCGGAAAAGAAATATATCAAGAGTGTAGCTTCACGATTAAAAATTGATGAAGATCAATTAGGAAATGCGCTATGGAATGCATTAACTAACGATTATATGCATTATGATGGGGTTTTAAACTTAGAAACTCTAAGAATCTATTTTGCGACTGATGATGATAAAGTCTATAAATGCCAGTATTGTAAAACTGTTCATTTGCATCCATCTGCTGGAATTTGTAAATCTTGTTTTAAACACCTGCCAAAAACACCTAATTTAAGTGCAAAGGATGCAAGGGAGAATAATTTTTATGCTAAACAGCTTTTGGATAATCATGAAATTATCAGAATGCGCTGTGAGGAATTAACTGGGCAAACGGATAACCAATTAGAAAGACAGCGTCTTTTCAAAGGTATTATTACGGGAGATAATAAGATAGTTGAAGAAATAGATTTATTAAGTGTAACGACAACTTTGGAGGTAGGTGTAGATATCGGGTCACTTCAAGCTGTTTATCAAGGAAATATGTCTCCAATGCGCTTTAATTACCAGCAAAGGGTTGGACGTGCTGGTAGAGCTGGTCAGGCTTTTAACGTTGCCCTTACTTTTTGCAGAGGTAGAAGTCATGATGAATATTTTTTTAACAATCCTGAAAGGATGACTGGGGATATTTCACCAGTACCTTTTTTAAGTCAGTCGCAAGATCAAATTCTTTACAGAATGATTATTAAAGGTGTCTTACAAAAATACTTTGAAGATGTTGAAACCACGGGTTCTGTTCATGGTGAGTTTGGAAAAATTGAAGATTTCTTTGATGATGATCATGAAAAACTCAACGACCTAAAGGAATGGATACGTTTAGAAGATAATTGGCGAGAGATTTATAAAGCTTTAACTCACAATTTATTTGTAAATAATACATTATATCTAGAATATAATATTGATAATTTTAAGCATTGGATTGATAACACATTCTTTCCTAAATTTTCTAAAATCCAAGAAGATCACAATTCAGGTGATTTGTCTGAAGCTTTGGCAGATTCGGGAATATTACCCATGTCAGGTATGCCCACTGGATTAAGGAATTTAATTTTAGGTTTTGAAGAAAAGTCAGATACACATTTAGAGGCTAAAACTATCAGTAGACCCATTGAAAGAGCAATTTTTGATTTTGCTCCTGGAGCTCAAAAAACAAAGGATAAAAGGATATATACCAGTATAGGATTGAGTCCAGCCATAAGTGAAATATATAAGGATTATAGTAATAATGGAATTTGGACTGCGCGCTATTACGATCAAGCTGCATATAAGAAACCAAAGTGGGTTATTTTAAATTCACAAAACAACATATTGAAAACAATTGAGTATGAGGAAGGAAAAGATAGGGACTACATAAGACAGCAAATTGATGAAACTTGTGAAACAGAATATTTAGTAGTTTCCCCAAATGCATTTAGAACAGACTGGAGCCCCAAGCCCCAAGATAGAGAGGTAGATCAAGAAATTAGTACTTCTAAACCATTACTGTTTTCGGAAGCTATTAATCCTGACGATGAAGGTACTCTAATTGGAAATTGTATAATCGGTATTGCACCAAGTGACTTTACTTGGCGTTTGAATACTAATGGAGGAGATGAATTTAATTTTTTACAAACAACCGATAAATATTATGCTGATTTTTCTAATCAATTCTTTGATTTAGGCTTAAAAAAGAAACTAGGCTTTGGATTTGATGAAGCGATTAAAAGAAATCTAATCAATGATAAATTATCAAATGATACTCAAGTAGGCAAAAAATTATCCTTAGGAGCTCAAAAAACCACTAATGTAATACGATTGCATCCAGCACAACTAGATTTTTCTTTGGATATAAACCCTTTCCATACAAATAATATGGGAAAAAAGGTTAGCTCAAAAGGTGCATTCCATTCTGCAGCATATTTGCTGCAAAGATGTTTAGCAGACTTATTAGATGTTTCACCAGAAGAAATTGAATTGGCTGCAATAACAGAGCAAAAACTAGATGATATAACGGCCAGAAGCACTGGAAGAATAGTTTTGTCAGATGAATTACCAAACGGGTCTGGCTTTGTTGAATACCTTCATAATCATATTGATATGTTCTTTAAAATGTGTTTAGAACCGAAGGAAGAGAACAGATATACTTCTAGTTTTATAAATGAGGAACATGCAAAAAGTTGTAAAGATTCATGCTATAAAGATTTAAAGAATTATAGAAACCTAAACTATCATGGAATTCTTGATTGGAGATTGGCAGTAGGTCTTATTAGAGTGCTATCTGATAGATATTATTTATCTGGTTTAGATGGCAATTGGGATTATATTGAAATTGCTGATTGGCCAGAAATGGCGGATGAATATGCCAAAGATTTTGCAATAACTTTAGGTATTGATATAGTTCAGAACCCAAGTTTTTATAATGTGATTGAGAATATTCCTGTTATTTCATTCAAAGACATTAATATTATTATCACGCATCCTTTTTGGAATACAAGTAGTTTCCCAAAAGCAACTAGTCTTTCAAGAGTTGTAGCTGAATGTGCAAATCCAGACAGAATATTTTTTGCAGACACATTTAATTTAAATAGAAGGATGGCTTGGTGCTATGAGGAATTTTTTAAATGGTTAAAGCAAAGTAATAAAAAATAATTTTTTCTTGAAGAAGATTAATCAGATAAGCCCGAGCATGCTTACATCAATTGAAAAGTGTAAGTTGAAATTTGTTCTAGATAGTCATGTGAGACGAGGAAAAGGGCGTATTTATGAATTTAATCCACATTCATTTATGGGCGAATTAATCCATAAAGTTTTAGAGAATTATTATAAAGAATTTTATAATTTCAATGAATTTGACACTAAATGGGATGAAGCTTTATTGGAATTTTGTAAGAAATTTAAAATTGAGAAAGAGTATGCCCAATATTGGGTTCCAAATTATTACCCCAAAAAAATAAACACTCTAAAAACTATTAAAAATTTCACCTTATTAGGTGGTAATAAAGTTTTTCCTGAAGAGAAAGTGCGGTTCAAAAATGTTCGTGGAATTATTGATTTATTTGAAGTAGATGAAAATAATGTTAGAATTACTGATTTTAAAACTGGTATTATAATCAATATACTTGATGGCAAAAATATAGGTGTCAAAGAAACATATATTGAACAATTAAAAACGTATGGATATATTATAAA
This sequence comes from Hanstruepera ponticola, assembly GCF_012931685.1. GTDB lineage: Bacteria > Bacteroidota > Bacteroidia > Flavobacteriales > Flavobacteriaceae > Hanstruepera > Hanstruepera ponticola. The sequence goes on along the minus strand of NZ_JABANC010000011.1, from coordinate 2,926 downwards.
TAAAAAGAAAGAAATTAAAGCTGATAATATTGAACTAGTAATTAAGGGGCTTGGTAATAATGAGTTGTTTTCATTTATGTATAGTCAAGAAGAATATAATATACAAGGTTTAAAAATCGATCACATATTAAATGAAATCAATGAAGTTTTAAATACCGGTAATCTTAATAATTTAGCATCTCCAGAATCAAGTATTTGTAACTTTTGCAGCCATAAATTTCAATGTGATGCATTACATGATTCCATCAGAAATCAACCAAATAAATGGGACAGAATAATATTATTAAAAACAATTAATGTAACATTTGATTCTGATAAATTTGCTATAAACATATTAGTTAATGATAGGACTAAATCTATTCACAACATTCCTGAAGAGGATTTTTTAGAAATTAAAAAGATGAATGAAAATAATCAGGAAGTCTTAATATCACATTTATTACAAGTAGATAGTTCTATAATAAAAAGATGGAGTAAATTGTCTATTTACAAAGGGATCTGATTAATTAGGATTCTTTAATGATATCTAGTTGTTTTTTTAAATTATCACCAATAGCTTTAGCTAAAAGAGGAGGTACGGCATTTCCAACTTGAGTATATTGTGGTACTTCAAATTTTCTCATTTTCCCACCAGTAGTTACTTTTGATTTAAATTCAAACCAATCAGGGAAAGATTGAAAGCGTGCCATTTCCCTTACTGTTAGTGTTCTTGGATGATCTGAGTGATAGTGACATAGGTCATCTGGAATTGTTAATTGAGCAGGAGCAGGTTCAAACTCTTGTAAAGCTCTTTGAGAATGCTTTTTAGTTGGAATTAATTTAATTAATTCTTCTACTTCATCTATATTTTCTGGTATAATATCAATTTCTCGAGAATTAGTTTTGTCATAAAAAAGTAATTTGTGATGTGAGAATTCACCAAGTAGTTTTTCTCTTAATTCATCTGATACATTTTTACCTGTAAAAAGATCAACTGCACCCTTTTTTAGACCATTCTGAAATTGTTCAATAACTTGATAAAACCTAAACCTTGATCTAATTAAAAAGCTGTGGTTTCTTGGCTCATGATTTTTAATCAATAAATCATGAGGGAATTTTTTTCTGAAAATCTTATTTAGTGTTTTGGCATATTTGCCTTTTACTCCATTTACTTTATATAAAAATCTTGGAGTTCTAATATCTCCAATAGCTTCCACAGAAGTAATGAATTCGTTTTTTGTAACTGTTATTTTTGGTAAAATGATTCCATCGAAAAGGTTAGGCCTACTTTCAATGTCAAAATATTTAAAATCTTTAGTTGTTACTTTATCAAGGCTTTTTTTATTTTTTGTTACTGCATTATAAAATTCATTAGAAACTTTTAGAATTTCGTTGTTTCTTTTTTTATTATATAATTTATCAAAAATATCTTTTCTATAAGCTTGTAAAATAAATCTAGGTCTATTTTGAGGCACACCAAAATATTTTGAATTTAACATCATACACACTGGAACAAAACCTTCTAAAACAAAAGCTTTAGACACTTCAAGCCAAGCATAGTATTTTTTTCCATTTTCTGTAAATGGTGAAGTAATCCCTTTCACATTTTCTAATAAAACTGTTTTTGGTTGTATCAAACCAACAATTTGTGCAAAAGATAAAGGCAAAGTGTTTTTGTGATTGTCTTTTTCTCTTAAACCCGCTAAACTAAAACTTTGACATGGTGGTCCTCCAGAAATTAAATCTATTTCACTTTCGCGAATACGATCTATAAAAGTTGGTTTTTCTTCAAAAACACTAAGTAATTTATTGATGTCACCTATAAGTAATTTATTATCTAAAATAGTGTCATCCTCAATATCAGAAAATGTTCCATTAGTTGCTTCAAAAGGATTCTCCCTTAATCTTTTATCAATTTCATTTTTAGCAAATTGACTTTTTATCCAAAGTGTTTTATTCGGGGAATGATTCCCTTCAAGTGTTTCGTTAAGTATATTGTAGGCAAAAGTTTCACCTGCCATAGGTGAAAGCTCATTCGCTAAATATAAATTATATCCTGCAGCTTCTAAACCAAGGCTCATGCCACCACACCCTGCAAATAATTCGATATGTTTTAATTTTTTTTTATTCACAAAAAGTTTAAAATTCAATTTATATCAAATGTAAGTATTGCATTCCTAAATTATTTAATTATCCTCTTAAAATCTTGATTCAGCAAAATATAACTGGATAAAATTTGGCTAATATAACCACTTTAAAACAGCCCTTAATATAGTTTATAAATTGCTTTAAATAAACACGAAGTTCATTATTGCAAACATAAAGATAAGTCCCTCTGATCCCTCTCAGCATCATTGTTTTATATATATTTAGAATATACTCTTTTAACACTGATGGGTCCGTAATGCCTTGCTTCCCTTTCTTATCAAAATATTGAGAACTATCAATTTCAATTTTATTGTTGCTAGGATTATATTTTATTTCATTTCCAAAAATGATTCCAGCATAATTTAAATCGTAACCTTGAGAAGTATGAATACAGCCTATTTGATTTACAGCATTTAATGTATTAATCCAATTTTCTGTTGTTTTGTTCCATTGAATTTTATACCCATCAATTTCTATATCAATTGCCAAAGGATTTGGATTACAGTTTTTAGTTTTCTTCTAACATACATATAATAGTGTTGTTTGTGGCTAGCAACTATTTTTACTCACTTATCATTATGTTTCAACTGATTATTGCAATTAAAAAATATCATACTTACACGGAAAATCATATTTAGTCATTTTGACGACAACGGTAGTCAAAAAATCTAAAGTTTGCACCATTGCAAAATGCAATAACCACCATTGCAAAATGCAATAACCACCATTGCAAAATGCAATAACCACCATTGCAAAATGCAATAACCACCATTGCAAAATGCAATAACCACCATTGCAA
>NZ_JABANC010000010.1 GCF_012931685.1 Hanstruepera ponticola | reverse complement strand
ACCACCATTGCAAAATGCAATAACCACCATTGCAAAATGCAATAACCACCATTGCAAAATGCAATAACCACCATTGCAAAATGCAATAACCACCATTGCAAAATGCAATAACCACCATTGCAAAATGCAATAACCACCATTGCTGTTGACCCCGTTTGTAGTCAAATTGACCACCATTGTAGTCAAAATTAAGTATTTTAATCAATAGAGGAAAAGCGAAACCCTAACTTTAGGATTTTAAAAAAAATATTAGAATTCTGCATCTAAAAATTCTGGGTCTATCCCAAAAACAGTTTCTAAAATATATTTTCTGGCTTTTTCATCAGTCATTAGAGGTTCTTTTTGTTTAGCCTTTAAAGGTGCTTCCTTTTTCTGTGGTTTAGTAGGTATTTCAACCTCTTTTTTTATTTCGATTGCTGGAAGTTCCTCTAACGTTTCTGATACGATTTCCAGAACCTGATTATCATCTACCTCAGATGTGATTGTTTCCTCTCCAAAATAACTTTCTAGTTTATCTGCATGCTCGTCAAAAGCTTTCGCTTGAAATTGAAACATACTTTCTACTTTGGAAGTTGTCAATGGCATGTCAATTTTAATGTTTGCATACATCCATTGAGTCATTATGCAATGGGTTCCAACATACTGTCCATATTTTTCAAAGATGTGATAAAATTCTTCAAGTGTCAGATTCTGTTTTAGAGTAATAAGATCATTGGTATTGTTATCCAGTTGATTTCCTTTATTAAAAATATCGAGACCATGTATTACAGAAGGATTTTTATGTAATTCTTTGTTGAAATCGAAATAATAAATAGTATTGACCATATCCGGCCTAATAATGTCACTTAAAAACGTTGGTTCTATATTAGGATAGAATTGTTTAGGAAAATAGAAAATATAGTTCCTAAATAGATTAGAAATGATCTTATTTAAAACGTGTTTACTATTCTCCATCCATTCGTATTAAATCGGAATAATCACTTGGTAAAAAAGCATCAATATCACGCAAATACTTTTCCAAGGCTTGCATGGATGTATGACCTGTAATAGTCATTAGGACACTTTTTGCTTCAAAAGGTGAGCTGTTCTCAAGTAATTTTCTATATAATTTTGTTATAAAAGTATGTCTGAAGCTATAAAGACCAAAATCAGCTCCCAAATTAAATTTATCTTTTACCACACGTTTAAAACGTTTACTAAAATAATCTCTTCGGTTATCGACTGTAGTATTCCATGGCAACCCAATGCCTTTGTTTGTTATTAAGGGATTGTCGCCAGGTAATTTTGATAAATCAGGAAGGGCTTCCAATACCAAATCAGGAATAATTTTAGTCTTGAGCGGACTGTTTTTTGCCTGAAAAGTCAAGGTCTTCGTTTTTAAATTCAAATCCTTGACCCGAAGCCTATTAACTTCGATAGGTCTCATAAAATTAAAGGAGATAAATTTAATGTACAATAGGAGTATGGGGTCTTGTTCTTCAAGATAACTGAAAATAGCATCCAATGTTTGAGAATCATACCGCTTGTGCCTTTCAGGCTTGGACTTTACAACCGGTGTTTTTCGCATGACATTAACCGGGATAATTTCATTGTCCTCCAATACCTGCATCATACTGCTTAAATCCACACGGCTGTTATTTCGTGTACGCGGTGTATTTTTAATAAGATGTTGGTTTAGATATCCCATGCACATTTTTCGGGTTATTTGATCGGGATGCTTAACATTTGGATGCTCTTCTTTCAACCATTTAATAAAATTTTTCGATCGGTTCCTGTAATCTTGAATGGTACGTGGTTTAACCAATTTCTCTTTCATTTTAAGCGCAAAATCAAATGCTTCCCTCAAAGACATTCTTTCTTCTTCTTCTACCTTTTCGGTTTTAGGTTCAGTTATAGAGACCTGTTGTACTGGTTGAGATATGGTTTCAGCCTCTTTTTCCTTTTTAAGAAAGGGTAGGGGTTTAATGGTTGTTTTCGGATAGGTAATAGCTGGAACAACTTCAACCTTGGGTTCTTTTGGCGGAGAAATTGTTTGGCCTCCCAAAAACCGTTCTAAATTATTTTCGTAGGGATTGTAGCCTTCTCTTAATAAACGGTGTAATGTCTTTTTATAAAAATTAAGGATGGTATAACGATCGGTCTTTGTTTTCATTTTATTGGCAATACCATAAATATTCTTCTGTCTTTCCATCTTACCAGTGGATGGATTTCTGAATGAAAAATAGACATACCAACGGCGTTTTAGGTCATTATCACCGGTATAGATCTTTGGGGCAGAAAATTGTTTTTTGTGTGCCAATTTGTGTTCAGGTTGGGGCTCCTTTTCGTGTTCAAATGTAAGAAATTCAGTTAAGGTAAACATAAAAAAACGGTTTAGAGTGAACTAAACCGTCTGTTTACGCTGAATTACGCTTTGTAGCGAGACCGAGATTTGAACTCGGGACCTCCGGGTTATGAATCCGACGCTCTAACCAACTGAGCTATCTCGCCATTTTCCTATGAAAATAGGAATCTCATAATTAACGGCGCATACCGTTTTTAAGGCTGCAAATATAACAACAAATTTATTCAGTACAAATATTGTCACAATAAAATATTTATAAAAAATAGTTTTAAAACTTATCAATTAATGTATATATTGAGCGAACAAATTATATTTATGACTATGGACGAAAAAGTGAAATTTGAAATGGAGTTTCCTATACACGCTTCACCGCAATTATTATATCAATACATATCTACCCCTTCTGGATTATCAGAGTGGTTTGCCGAGAATGTGAACTCACGTGGCGAGCTGTTTAAATTCATCTGGGATGGCACTGAAGAACAAGCTAAATTGGTGAGCAAAAAAAGTGGTGAGCGCATTAAGTTTAAGTGGCTTGCTGATGAAGAGGATCCTTATTACTTTGAAATTCGTATTCAGGTTGATGAAATCACAAAAGATGTCTCAATTATTGTCATTGATTTTGCCGAAGAAGATGAGGTTGATGAGTCTAAAATGCTATGGGAAAATCAAATTGCAGATTTAAAACAAGTATTAGGTTCTGCATAACAGCCAATTTTAATATAAACCATATCTTTGTCCCGAATTTATTTCGGGACTTTTTTTATGATTAATCACAACGGCGACCTCACAAATAACGATACCATTCTGAAAACTACTAACCGTGGTTTTGCTTATGGCGACACACTTTTTGAAACCCTTAAAGTTTCTTACGGAAAGGTGTTGTTTTGGGAAGATCACTATTTCAGACTCATGGCTTCTATGCGCATCTTACGTATGGACATCCCCATGAATTTTACCATGGAGTTTTTGGAATCGCAATTACTAGCTACCATACAGGCCAATGACTTGGAGCAGGCAACAACACGGGTTAAATTGTCCGTTTATAGACATGCAGGGGGTTTATATACACCTGAAGATAACGGCGTTGGTTTTATAATTCAGGTGTGGCCCTTGGCTTCAGATTTCTATCTATTTAATGATGCGGCTTATGAAGTAGATTTGTTTAAGGATTATTATGTGTCGCCTAGTTTGTTGTCAACCTTAAAAACCAACAACAAGGCTATTAATGTGGTTGGTAGTATTTATGCTCAAGAAAACACGCTTGACAATTGTTTACTTTTAAATACAAATAAGCATGTGGTTGAGGCTCTGAATGGCAATATATTTCTGGTGAAAGGAAACGACATTAAAACACCACCTTTGGAAGATGGATGCCTTAAAGGAGTTATGCGCAAGCAGGTACTGGATGTGATAGAGAAATCACCTAACTATGTTTTGATTGAAGATCATGTGTCTCCATTTGAATTGCAAAAGTCTGATGAGTTATTTATTACTAATGTGATTACAGGGATTCAGCCAGTGAGTAAATACCGTAAAAAGGAATTTGATAACCAAGTAGCCAAGGACATCTTTCAAAAAGTGAATACGCTGATTCGGTTAACTAGTTAAAACTAGGGTCTTCCGGCGCATTGGACCAAATGGTGTATTCACCTCCAAATTCCAACATTTTTTCTTTCCAGAAGGTTTCGTAGTCTTTTTCGATGATGGATTTTTTGTAGATATTTTCAGTAACAATCCATGAATTGGATTTGAGTTCTTCGTTTAGTTGGTTGGCTTCCCAACCTGAATAGCCTAAAAAGAAACGAATGCTCTTTTCATTGATTTTGTTTTCAGCAATAAGTTCAGCTACTTTATTAAAATCGCCACCCCAATAAATACCCAAGGAAATTTCGACACTATCCGGAATTAACTCTGGGATTTTATGAATGAAGTACAGATTGTCTTGTTCCACAGGTCCACCATTATAAACCCGCATTTTGGTGTCTAATTCTGGGATTAAATCGGATATGGTATAGTCTAGCGGTTTATTTAATATAAAACCAATAGAGCCTTCGTTATTATGGTCTGCCAATAAAATTATGGAACGGTTGAAGGAGACATCACCAATGATTGATGGTTCGGCGATTAACAAATTACCTTTTTTGGGTTGTATTGTAATCATATAGTTGGGCATTTACTTACTAAAACTAACATTTTTTTTATAAAAAACAAATAGATAAAAGCATTTATAAGCAAAAAGGTCTTCAAAATTGAAGACCTTTTTAAAAATATGGTAAAGCTTAAATTAGTTTACTGCTCTTGATAAATCAGAACCAGCTTTAAATTTAACTACATTTTTAGCCTTAATTTTAATAGTCTTTCCTGTTTGTGGGTTTCTTCCATCTCTTGCAGCTCTTCTAGAAACTGACCAAGAACCAAATCCTACTAAAGAAACTCTGTTACCTTTTTGTAAAGCTCCTTCAATTTCAATTAACGCGCACTCTAAAGCTTTTTTTGCAGCTGCTTTAGTAATTCCTGCGTGTTCTGCCATAGCATCGATTAAATCTGTTTTGTTCATAATTTAATTTTTAATTATTAATAAATTGTTGGTTAAACATTTTTGTTAAATCCTCTACAAATTTATACGGATTATCGTATCACGCAAGTAATAGCAAGGCAAATGCATGAATTTGTTGATAACTTAACACTTTTGTTAATAACGAGCGTGCATTTTATCGATGTTTTTAAGATATGAGTAATGATAGGGGTTTACAGCATTTTGGCATTGTCGTGAAATTGGTATCCGTTTAGCAGTGAAATTATATCCATTTTTCGTTTACCAGGTAGTTTAATTTGTTCTACCAAAATGAAGCCATTTGATGCAGCTACTTTAAGTGTTTTTTTATCAGCAACTAGGGTTCCTATAGTAAGGTCATGATTATCACATACCCAACTTGTCTGGTAGAGTTTAATTTCTAACTGTTCTTCACCATTCTGCAAATAACACCAAGCTCCAGGGTAAGGATTGAGACCACGAACTTTGTTGTGAATGGTCTTGATATCATTATCCCAGTTTATTTTACAATTGTCTTTATTTAATTTATGAGCATCCTTAATGGTCGGATTTTCTTTTTGGATACTGGTATTAACCTGACCTTGTTCTATTCGTTTAACGGTTTCAAGAACCAGTTGGCTTCCTATGGTCATTAACTTGTCATGAAGTGTACCAGCATTATCTTCATCTTCAATGGCAACTTCCTTTTGAAGAATCATTTCACCGGTATCAATTTTTTCATCAATAAAGAAGGTGGTAACCCCTGTTTTTGTTTCACCATTTATTATAGCCCAGTTAATAGGAGCTGCACCACGATAATTGGGTAGCAAAGAAGCATGTAAATTAAAGGTGCCATATTTGGGCATTTGCCAAACAATTTTTGGCAGCATTCTAAAGGCTACCACAATTTGTAAATTGGCTTCTAAAGATTTTAATTCTTGAACAAAATCGTCATGCTTTAAGTTTGTAGGTTGCATAATGTGCAAACCTTGTGATTTTGCATAGGTCTTTACGGCCGACTCCTGAATTTTACGACCTCTACCTGCTGGCTTATCGGGAGCAGTAATGACTCCAACAATTTGATAGTTATTTTCAACCAGGGTTTTTAAGGTGGCAACAGCAAAATCTGGTGTTCCCATAAAAACTATTCGCAGTTCCTTGTTCATACATGTGATAATTTATAGGTGTTGTTGTTTGTGATAGCTATCACGCCATGTTCTAATAATACTTTAAGCGTGTTATGAATTATTTCTTTATTGAATTTTAGTTGTTCAACCATTTCCCGAGATGATAATGGACCAAGCTCTAATTTTGTGATAATGGCTTCGGTAATATCTTTTACAGCGTCTGTTTGCTGCGCGTGTTTATCTTTAATACAAACTGAACAGATACCACAAGGCTCCAAATTGGTTTCGCCAAAGTAACTTAAAAGTTGGATACTCTTGCAGGTGTCATTATTGCTCATATATGCTATAACCGAAGCGACTTGATTGGTTTTTACCTTATTCTGTTGTTCGATGGTTTTGGCAATTCTGTTGATGGTTTTATCGTCTTCCCGCGGCTCAATAAATGTAATTTGCGCATCTGTTCGAGATAATTTGAGTGCGATAATCTCATCTTTTTCTAACATTAGGAGTTTGTTCTCTAACTCTTTTTCTGTAATAGATACTTTTTCCGAAATCCGTAGCGTGTTAATAGTTGTTTCATGTTCAAAAACACCACCATATGTTCGTAATAGTGACTTAACAGTAAGACTTAAATTGGGATGGTTGTTCAAGTATTGAAACAGGCTATTATTGGATACTATAAATTGTAAGCTTGTTTGATTTTTGAATTGCTGTGATAAATTAATGACACTTGTACGGTCTAAGGCTTGTAATGCATTATAGGCTAAAGCACTATTAAAATTATAGGTTTTGCAAAATGAATTAAAGTTGAAATCAAAACTCTTATGCTGGCCTTCGCCATAGGAAACTTGAAAGTAATTACAGAGTTTTCTATATACCGTTTTAATAAAATCAATAGTAGGTAAAACTTTTAAAAATTGATTTTTTAGATGTGCTTCATCCGAATTACTTTTAAGAATAACGGCAAAGGCTTTATTACCATTCCTACCAGCTCTTCCAGCTTCTTGAAAGTAACTCTCTAAACTATCTGGTAAATTTAAATGAATAACAGTTTTTACATTTGGTTTATCAATACCCATTCCAAAGGCATTTGTTGAAACCATAATGGGTTTTTGTTCGCGCAACCAAGCGTTAAGTCGTTGATCTTTTTCGTAATTAGAGAGTCCACCATGAAAATATGTTGTCGCGAAACCTTTGCTTTCGAGAAAGCTGCTTATTTCAAGGGTAGCCTTTCTGTTTCTAACATAAATGATTGAAGGCGCTTGATTTTTTTTTAGGATGCGTTCTAGTTCATAGCGTTTGTCTTCGGTTTCGAATGTCATATACGCCAAGTTATCTCTATGAAATGACTGTTGAAATATTTTGGCATCAATAAAATCGAGTTCAGCCACAATATCATCAACCACTTTTGGCGTTGCCGAAGCAGTTAATGCTATGCAGTTGACATTGGGTTGAATTTCTCGGAGCGTGACAATGTTTTTATAAGCTGGTCTAAAATCATTTCCCCATTGCGAAATGCAGTGTGCTTCATCAACAGCAATGAGGTTTACATGCATTTGACGGATTCTATCCTGCACGAGTTCTTGTTGTAAGCGTTCTGGGGAGAGGTATAAAAACTTATAATTACCATAAATACAATTGTCCAACATGGTGTCTAATTCACTGTAGGCAATACCACTGGTTAATGCCATAGCTTTGATACCTTTTTCATTGAGTGCCTGAACTTGATTTTTCATCAAGGCTATTAAAGGTGAAACCACAATACAAATCCCTTCTTTTATTAAAGCTGGTATTTGGAAGCATAGTGATTTTCCGCCACCAGTTGGCAATAGCGCAAAAGTGTCTTCATTATCAAGTACCGCATTAATTATGGATTCTTGTAATGGTCTGAAAGTTGTAAAACCCCAATATCTCTCTAATATATTGATGGGTTGTTCCATTATAGTTTCTTTACAACATTAAGAATAAATTGTGCTCTATTTTCAATGGTATCAAAGGGTACATCCATGAGCGCGTAGTTAAAACGCTCATAGGTATTAAGAAGATGATGATGAATTTTTACAGCTTGATCAAAGTTTTCATAACGTTCACTATCACTTACAAATATTTCTTGCCAAGGCTCTAAAATAAAAGCCATATCATAGACATGGTTTTTGCAACTGTTTACAAATTTTTCAGGATATGCATCACCAATATAATCCATATAGGCAATAACATCAGGAATGCCTCGATCTAAAAAAACCAAATCTTTTCCTAATGTGTTTGCCTGCGAAAATTGTGTTTCACGTCCTTTTAATAAGAGTTCGCTAAATAGTAGTGGTTGTGTTAAGAATAACTGTTCAATACCTTCCTTACGCGCTTTTAGAGTAACTTCACGTGAAATTTCATCTAAACAAACATGTCCCAGTCTTTTTAATTCATTGATAATGGACGTTTTTCCAGTTCCAGGACCACCAGTAATTACAATTTTTTTTACGTTCAAGACAGCAACATTTTGGATGTAAAAATCGTAATTAAAAAGGAAACTAAAAAATGAATTGGAAACAGTATCTTTGTAGCTTAATGTAATTAATATGGAAGAGAATCAAAATCCGGATGCTTTTTACGAAAAGTTAAAGGGTCAATTATATGATACGGCTACGTGGCCATCGGAGTATTTGTATAAGTTTATTGTAAAATCGGAAGGTAATGGCATTTCAGAAGTTGAAGCACTTTTTGATAATATGGGAGCCGTAATTAATACCACCGAATCAAAAAATGGTAAATATACCAGCGTTTCTATTAACGTTAATATGAAAACACCAGAAGATGTTATTGCCAAATATAAAGAAGTGGCAGAAAACGTTCAAGGAGTTATTAGTCTTTAGAATTTTTTTGTACTTTGCGCAGGCATGATACTTCTTGCTAAAAGTTAACCTCTACACATTTTTATTTTGATAGAACATTTAGAATACAATTCGGAACGCGAACATTTAATTATACCAGAATACGGTAGGCATTTACAGAAAATGGTGAATTATGCCAAAACACGTGAAACAAAAGAAGAACGTAATAAATTGGCTCAAGCCATCATATCTGTGATGGGTAATTTGCAGCCTCATTTGCGTGATGTACCAGATTTTCAACACAAGCTTTGGGATCAATTATTTATCATGTCTAATTTTGAATTAGATGCCGATTCACCTTATGAAAAGCCTTCAAAAGAAGTGCTCTCGGAACGTCCAGAAACATTAGATTATCCGCAGAACCATCCAAAATATCGTTTCTACGGAAATAATATTAAAACCATGATTGATGTGGCTAATACTTGGGAGGAAGGCGAGTTGAAGGAGGCTTTGGTTTATACCATAGCCAACCATATGAAAAAATGTTTTTTAAACTGGAATAAAGACACCGTTGAGGATGATGTGATTTTTGAGCATCTCCGAGAATTGTCAGGAGGAAAAATCAATTTGCTTAATGCAGATGAAGATTTAACCGATGCCAGTAGCTTAATGCGTAGTAAAAAGAAATACAGTTCTAACTCCAGTAAAAAGGGACATCACAAAAAAAATAATAATAGAAATAGAAAACGCTATTAAACTTCATGGGAATATTTAAAATTGAAGGAGGCCATCAATTAAAAGGAAGCATCCAGCCTCAAGGAGCAAAAAACGAAGCACTTCAAATTTTATGCGCTGTATTGTTGACTCCAGAAAAAGTCACTATTCATAATATACCTGATATTGTTGATGTCAATAAACTTATAGAACTTTTAAGAAAGCTAGGTGTAAAGATTGAGAAGCTATCCAATAATGCTTATTCGTTTCAAGCTGATGAGGTCAATTTAAAATATTTAGAATCTGAAGCTTTTAAGGTAGATGGTCGAGGCCTAAGAGGTTCCATCATGATAGTTGGTCCTTTATTGGCTAGATTTGGTAAAGGATATATTCCAAAGCCTGGAGGCGATAAAATAGGACGCAGACGTTTAGATACCCATTTTGAAGGTTTTATAAATTTAGGAGCCAAATTCCGTTATAATCGCGAAGATTATTTTTATGGTGTAGAAGCTGATAAGTTAGTTGGAACTTATATGTTACTCGACGAAGCCTCTGTTACAGGAACAGCTAATATTGTTATGGCTGCAGTTTTGGCAGAAGGAACTACTACAATCTATAACGCCGCATGCGAACCTTATTTACAACAGCTGTGTAAGATGTTAAATAGGATGGGAGCCAATATAAAAGGTATTGGATCTAATATGCTAATCATTGAAGGTGTTGATAGCCTTGGTGGTACAGAACATACCATGTTGCCAGATATGATTGAAATTGGTAGCTGGATTGGATTGGCAGCGATGACAAAAAGTGAGTTGACTATAACCAATGTAAGTTGGGATGATTTAGGTCAAATTCCCAACGTATTTAGAAAACTGGGTATTACAGTTGAAAGACGTGGTGATGATATTCACATACCAGCCCATGTAGATGGATATGAAATTCAAAGTTATATAGATGGTTCTATTTTAACCATTTCCGATGCACCTTGGCCAGGCTTTACACCAGATTTATTGAGTATTATTCTGGTGGTTGCTACACAAGCTAGAGGTAGTGTTTTAGTACATCAAAAAATGTTTGAAAGCCGTTTGTTCTTTGTGGATAAACTTATTGATATGGGAGCAAAAATTATTCTCTGCGATCCACATAGAGCTACCGTTATTGGGCATGATTTTCAGTCTGATTTAAAAGCAACGACTATGACATCTCCAGATATACGTGCAGGTGTATCGCTGTTAATAGCAGCCTTATCTGCTAGAGGCACATCAACCATTCACAATATTGAACAAATTGATAGAGGATACGAAAATATAGACGAGCGTTTACGAGCCATTGGGGCCAAAATTGAGCGTCTTAAAGAACATGAATAACTAAAAAAAGCTTCAAAAATTTCGAAGCTTTTTTATTTGCGTGTTACTCCATACTATAAAAATATTGTTCACTGGCAATTTTGCCATCTTTGACCTCGTACACACAGACCTCTTCCATTTTTTGTCTGCCACGTTCTTTAAACGTACAATCAAATCCCATTTTGGCTGTAAAAAAGTTTCCAGCTATAACAGGTTCGCTAATTTCACTTGAATGAAAATTTTCAACACTGTCTAACCATTCTTTGCTTTTATTCCAAACATTTTGTTTTCCAGTAATAACTTCTCCTGGCATACCAGGCATTTCTTTGCTCACTACATTATCTGCATAAAGTTCATTGATACAGTCCAAGTTTTTACCCTCTTGACACATGGTTCGCCATTTATTTGCTACTTCTTTTGTATTCATTGTTTTTGGATTTTAAGTTATTTACTAAAGCTAGTAAAAAATTAAATATCTGGTAATTAAATACATGTTATAATTTGACTAAACGTGGCTAAATAAAAAAAGCCGTTATCTCATAACGGCTCATATTTATTATTTAGATGCGCATTTATTTCTTTACGATTTTATGAATTGTTGTTTTTTGATTGGTATTTAGATGTATAAAGTAAATGCCACTCTTTAAAGATTTTATGTCTATCTGATTTGAAGCTGGTAACATCGTCATTTCCTGAATTAACTTACCAGTTAAATTATAAATAGCATAGTTTAAGTTAGTATTCCCTTTCATAGATATATTTAAGAAATCATTCACAGGGTTGGGATAGAGTCTTATCTCATGATTATCTAAACCAATAGCACTTAAGGTTTGACCTTCTTCTATTACTATGACTTCGTTTATATTTGGATTCGAAATGGTATCAACAGCTCCAGAAGTCCAATGCACAACTATTGCATCAATTTGTGTAGCTGCACCGAGTCCAAAATGCGTCATCAAGGAATTCATGGTTCCGTAACTTTCTCCTGCTCTTACTTCTCTTATTTGAGTTCCCCATGCACCTTGAATTTCAATCCTAGCGCCAATACCATTTATATTACTTGCATCACCAATTAATCTAATTTCTGTCCAATTGTTGGTATTACCATCATTTAAATACAGTACATCAGGATTACTTGATGGACCATTGTATCCCGTAGCAAAGCCCGCCATAACATCTATAAAGCCATCATTGTTTAGATCACCTACAGCAGCGCTTTGTATTCTTGAAGGTCCTGCAGGTAAGGTGAAAGGTGACGTAACCTCCGTAAAGGTTTTGTCGCCATTATTTTTGAATAAATGATGCGTGCCACTTCGCATGGTGATAAACAAATCTATAAACGTATCATTATCAAAATCTTCCATCATAACTTGAATTCCACCAGAGCCTAAACCTGCCAAAACTGAAGTAATACCACAAGTAGCAGTAATATCGGTAAAGTTTCCACTGCCATCATTGGTAAATATTTTACTTGATATATCATGATTTATTAAAACACAATCCAAGTCCCCATCATTATCAATATCTTCAAAATTCGCCGACCACGACTGACCAAGAGGAGCCAAGCCTCTCGCTACCGCATCATCAGTATAATTATTATTGCCATCATTCATAAATAATAAATTCACGCGTCTGCCATCATTTGGATTGTTTACTCCTAAACGACATTTGGATATGTATAAATCTAAATGACCATCATTGTTAACATCGGCCCAAATACTACCATAATTTCCCGAGTTGTCAGAAGGTATGGTTGAAACTGCATTAATCAAACCATTGTTTACCGTCATATTACCGCTGCCATCATTGCTATAAGCAAGAGAAACACCATCATCATGGCATGCAAATATGTCAATAAAACCATTGTTATCTATATCCGCAAAATTGACACTTTGTAGAAAAATATTACCGCCAAGTGTTGTGGAAGAATATGCAGTACCGTCTGCATTTGCTTTTATTAGTTTGATACCATTATAAGAACCGCCAGTTACAATATCATTATAACCGTTTTGATCGACATCAGCAATAGCTAAACCCCATTGTGAACCACCAACACTTCCAAAATTGTATTGCGTGAAATTTCCACCACCTGCAGTTTGATATTCAATTTGTAAGTTTCTAGCATCATCAAGTCTGATAATATCATCGAGACCATCACCATTCATGTCACTTACTCCAATAGCGCAGCCGCTGGTTAAATTAGGGTTGGTGAGAAGGGTGTTTGAATTTGTAAAAGTAATTTGAGAAAAGGACATTAGAGGCATAATTACTGCTAATGTGAGTAGTTTTTTGTACATGATTATATAATTGGATGTAGTAAAGATAATTTAATTAATTAAAATAATTAATTAAGAGCTGATTTATAAGCAGCTAAACACCGCTCTCTGGCCTCTTTATGATCTACGATAGGTTTAGGATACGTTAATTCTTGATAGTCTGGAACCCACTTTTTAATGTACTCATGGTTTTTATCAAACTTCTTAATTTGTGTTGTTGGATTAAAAATTCTAAAGTATGGTGCAGCATCAACTCCACATCCAGCAACCCATTGCCAATTTCAAATATTACTTGCCATTTCGTAGTCATGTAACTTTTCAGCAAAATAGGCTTCGCCCCAACGCCAATCAATTAATAAATGTTTACATAAGAATGAGCCTACTAACATTCTTACACGGTTATGCATAAAACCAGTATTATTTAATTCACGCATACCTGCATCAACTAAAGGATAACCAGTCTTGCCTTCACACCAAGCTTGAAATTCCGTTTCATTATTTCGCCATTCAATTCTATCGTATTTTGGTTTAAAACTCTCACTTACAGTATGTGGATAGTGCCATAGAATTTGCATGAAGAATTCACGCCATATTAATTCTTGCCAAAATATTTCGTTTTTTTCTGCAATGGCTTTTTTTACCATTTTTCGAATACTTACTGTTCCAAATCGTAAATGAGGTCCTAGTCGCGATGTAGCATCTTTAGCTGGATAATTACGCTTGTCTTCATACTCCTGTATTAGGGTAGGCGTAACATCATACGCTGCGATATTTTGATCTGATTTTTTAAAGCCAATATCTGAAAGTGATACATTAGGTAATCTAGAATGTTTGACTAGATTTTTGAGATAATTGTTTGTGTAAAATATTTCTAGATTATCAGCATTAAATGTGCTTTTCCAAGTTTTCATGTATGGTGTGTAAACCATGTATGGATCGCCATCATTTTTGACTATTTCACTTTTTTCAAAAATGACTTGATCTTTATATGTCTTAAAATCTATATTATTCTTGCTTAAAAAATCCTTAATTTCCTTGTCACGCTTTTTGGCATAAGGTTCATAGTCGTGATTCGTGTAAACACCATATATGTTGTATTCTTTAATTAGATTTTCAAATACTTCTTTTGGCTTACCTATGAATATGGCTATACTGCTTTCATGTTCATCTTGAAGGGTCTGCCGCATACCTTGAAGCGTATTAAAAATAAACGTTACACGTGCATCGTCTTCAGGAAGTTTGTCTAGAATTTTTGTATCAAAAATGAAAATAGGTAAAACAGGATTATCACTTTTTAATGCCTCAAAAAAACCACGATTATCATCTAAACGCAGATCTCTTCTAAACCAGAAAATATTTACAGGCTCGTTCATATTACAAAGTTCCGAAAAGTTCGATTAATTTTTTTTGGCGATATTCAAAAATTTCTTCTAGTTTGGGCTTTACCAAAATTGGTTGAACCAACTGTCCTAAAATGCCTAGTGGAATTTTATAGTCTATAATATCTTCCATCTCCACGCCACCTTCAATTTCTTTAATAAAATGTTTGTGATGCCATAGCGAATAGGGTCCAAATCGTTGTTCGTCAACAAAATAATGTTTGTCAATTACATGTGTTATTTCTGTTACCCATTTTGTTTTTATTCCTAATACAGGTGTAACTATATATTGAATTATTTGCCCTGCATACATAGGTCTATCTGCTCCAGAAAGAATATTAAATCCCATGTAATCTGGAGTAATAACTTTTAAATTGCCTGGGTCAGATAAAAAATCCCAAGCCTGCTCAACAGAAATTGGTAGATTTTGTTTTTTATGTAAGGTGTATATCTTCATTAGTTATTAACATATATGTAAGCATTCAAGGACGTGGCAATCAGTAGCCAAATCATATAAGGCAGTAATAAATATGAATAGGTCTTTATGTCGTCCATTCTGAATTTAAAAAAGAAATAAAAGATAAATAAGGTTAACAGTGAAATGTTTAGAAGTCCTAATCCTACCCAATGCTGATTGAAAAAGATATAATTCCATGAAATATTTAAAATAACTTGAACAACAAATAAAATTCTTAAAAATTTTGAATTTTGATGACTAAATAATTTGGCTAAATACACTGAAAAGCAAATCATTATTGTTGTCCAGGCCACACCAAAAACCCATCCAGGTGGTGTCCAAGGTGCTTGATTAAGATTGGTGTACCATTCAGATTGTGGCCCATTATTCATGAGCCATCCACCAATTGCTAAACCTCCAAAATTAATTATTAGAAAAAGAAGTAAACGTTTAATAAAACTCATATTATTTATTTTGTAAAGCTTCAATTTGTTCGGCTATACTCTGGGCTTGCGCATAGACTTCATCACTAGCTTTTCTGTCAGTAGTAGAAAGACGATGCCAATCTTTCATGGCTTTGGCATATTTTTTCTGTAATGATTCAATTTCTGACTGTTTTTTAAATATTCCAAACATAATTTATTGGTTTAAATGCTTTGTGATTTTTGCGCTTGTTGGATTGGTTACTGAAAAATAATAATCTAAAAGATTACCATTTTCATCAACTAAATATTTCTGAAAATTCCATTTCACACTTGAATTTGAATTACCGTTTAATTCTTTACTCGTCAACCACTTGTAGAGTGGGTGCTGATTGTCGCCTTTAACATCAACTTTTTCTGTCATTAAAAAACTAACGCCATAATTTTTTTCGCAAAAGGTTTGAATTTCATCGGCAGTACCAGGTTCTTGACCACCGAATTGGTTACAAGGAACACCAATTATCATTAGATTATCTTGGTATTCATCATACAGCTTTTGTAGGTCGGCATATTGCCCTGTAAAACCACATTTTGAAGCTACATTTACAAAAAGAATATACTTGCCTTTGTAATCTGCTAAATTAATGGGTTCGCCTGCTAAATTGTTAATTTGAATATCATATAAAGATTCTGTAGGTGTATTTTGTGCTCTTGTTTTATTAAAGAAGTTTAGCATAAGACAAATTATAAAGAGTTTTTTCATGATTTATATTTTAAAAGAAACAATACCGCAATCCATTTCAAATATTTGACCCGAAAGTGAACTTGCGTTTTCTGATAATAAAAAGGCTGCCATATTTGCCACTTCATCTGGCTTTAAAAATTTCTTTAAAGGATGCCTTTCGGTGATGTTTTCCATCATTTTATCATTTCGTAATAGTTTTGAAGCTAAATCAGTATCCGTTACTGTAGGCGCAATAGCATTAACACGAACTGTTGGCGCTAATTCAGCACCTAATGACTTGGTCAAACCTTCAACTCCAGCTTTCGCTGCTGCTACGCTGGCATGAAATGGCATTCCCAATTTTACAGCCACAGTACTGAAAAGTACGATTGATGGATTTTGTCCTGATTTAAGCCTTGGTAAATACGCTTGTATGGCCTTTACAGCTCCAATTACGTTTATTTCGTAATCTTCTCTAAACTCATCAAGCTTTAATCGAGCTACTGGTTTTAAGTTAATGCTTCCTGGGCAATAAACCAAGCCATCACAAGATGCTACTTCGGGTAATTCGTCTTTTAAAACATTGGCACTATGATGTGTTAGGTTGTCGTGACTTAAGTCTGGTTTATTACGACTAATGTTTATGACTTTATTATTGTTTTCCAGTAATAAATTAACAAGTGACAGCCCAATTCCGCGGCTGCCACCTATTACGATATATGTTTTCATATGTGTTTTTTATGCCATTAATGGCTTACCTTTTAAACGTTTTTCCACTTTGCGTTTGATAGCGGTTAGACGTTTCATAATATCCATAATACGATCATCTTTTTTCTGCTTGTAAATCTGATTTAAGTCTAAAATCAATTGTTTAGCTTCTCTTGAGATTTTAATTCTATCACTAGTTGATAAAGATTTCATCTTTCTTTGCTCAAATTCAAGCGCTTTGTTTATTAGTTCCATAGCTTAATGATTTATATAGTTATGTAATTCAGTTATTTTTTGAGGATCGTTAAACGCACCACCGTAATAGGTTGTGACCGTCGCTGATGTATCATCTTTAATTCCTCTAGACGATACACACAAATGTTTAGCATCAATTATAACAGCAATATCTTCTGTTTCTAATACATTTTTAAGTTCGTTTGCAATTTGATTTGTTAAACGCTCTTGTACTTGAGGGCGCTTGGCATAATACTGCACAATCCGATTAAGCTTTGACAGTCCAATAACCTTACCAGAGGAAATATAGGCCAAATGAGTTTTGCCAATTATAGGAACAAAATGATGCTCACAATTAGAATAAAACGTTATATTTTTTTCCACCAGCATTTGATTATACTGATACTTATTATCAAATAAGGCCACTTTAGGCTTGTTTTTTGGATTTAACCCAGAAAATATTTCATCTATGTACATTTTGGCAACACGATCTGGAGTGCCCTTTAACGAATCGTCTGTTAAATCTAATCCCATAACATCCATAATCTCTTCAAAAAGAAAAGCAATACGCTTTTTCTTTTCTTCATCTGTTAACTTAAAGGCATCTTTTTTCATTGGAGTTTCCAATCCCGTGTATAAATGATCGTCACCTATTTCTGTTGCACTAAACCCATTTAAATGATGGCCGTTTTTTGGTTTTTCAAAAGTTTTAATTTTCATAGCTCTTTTTTTGTAATGCTGTACTTGTGTTTGTAACAGAAATCAAAGCATTATTTTAACTTAAAATTGTTGTTTGTCTAATATTTCATTTTCAAAGTTAGATAAAATAATTTATTTGTCCAATTTTATTTTAAATAAGTTTGACAAAAAATATTTAATTTTTCAAATTACCACTTTTAAATGCTTGGTTTTGTAAATGCGTATCTATATAATCTATAGTGTCATATAGATAAATTAGTTTGAAAAATATGACTTAAATTATTCAAGATGATATCATCATACACTCTAAAGAATTATTATATTTGAATATAATTTTATTTTACTATGAAAGACAAATACTACTATCTAACTATTTTAACATTATTTGTTGTTGTGTCATCATTTGGACAAAACACCGTTAGTACGAAACAACAAAGACGTCAAGCTGCAAAAGTTGATACAGTTTATACTGTAGAGGAGCGTGCAAATATGGCTCATTGGTTATATGAGCGTGTGAATGAGATGAAACTATCTGATGAGGTGCGCGAGGAATATGATGCTATTATTTTTTCACGTATTTATGACATGAGTCGTTTGAATGACAAGGATAAGGCTCATACTGATGAAGAAATACACATTAAATTTGACGAGATAGTTGATAAAATGAACATGGAGGTTAAAGCAATTTTGACAACCGATCAGTATATTAATCATTTAGAGAATTTTGCAGAATTAGAACGGAGTGTTTATAAAAAGTTTGATTGGGATAACGACTAGCTTTCAAAGGCTTTAGCTATTTATCTTTTTGTTAACATTTCATAAAAATCTTTATCCGTATTTTTACTATATAAATCAAACTACACTAATCATATGAAAAAACTATTATTATTTACATTGTTATTGGCCTTTTCATTCTCTATGAATGCGCAGGTTACAACACCACAACCAAGCCCTTTTAGTAAAGTAGAGCAAAAGGTTGGATTAACAGATATTACCATTGAATATTCGCGTCCTGGAGTAAAGGATAGAAAAATATTTGGTGGATTGGAAGCTTATGACAAAATGTGGCGTACAGGAGCTAATAAAAATACTATTATTACTTTTAGTGACCCTATAACCATTGGAGGTAATAAAGTACCTGCTGGATCTTATGCTATTTTCACAAAGCCAGGAGAGTCACTTTGGGAAGTTTACTTATATTCGGATACTGAAAATTGGGGAGTTCCACAAGAATGGGATGAGAGCAAAGTTGCAGCTATAGCAAAAGTACAATCTCACAAATTACCATTCAATGTTGAAACATTATCAATTGATATAAACAACATTAGAAATGGTAGTGCGACATTAGATATTATTTGGGCTGACACATATATTGCCGTGCCTTTCACTGTCCCTACAGATGAAAAAGTTTTAACTTCTATAAATGACGCCTTAAACGGTAATCCAACAGCTCAAGATTATTATGCTGCATCTGTTTACTATTTACAGGAAGGTAAAGATATGAAGCAAGCTAAAGAATGGATAGATAAGGCTATGTCAATGACTGAAAAACCAGCTTTTTGGCAATTAAGACAACAGTCTTTAATTTATGCAAAAGCAGGAGATAAAGATGGCGCTATTGCACTAGCTAAAAAATCGTTAGCAGGAGCTAAAGAAGCTGGTAATAATCAATATGTGAAGTTTAATGAAGAGTCATTAAAAGAGTGGGAGGCGAACTAGTTTTCTAAATTTATAAGAATAAAAAGCGACCAATTGGTCGCTTTTTTTAGTCAGTTTCTTCAAGAAAAAAAATAGCTTCAACAGGTTTATTAAACAATTTAGCAATTTTTAAAGCTAACACTGTTGATGGAACATATTTGTTTTTTTCCATGGCGTTAATGGATTGTCTGCTTACGCCAATTTTGTCAGCTAAATCAGCTTGAGTTAAATTGTGAATCGCGCGCTCAACTTTTAGGTTATTCTTCATGGTTGCCAGATTTTAGTTTAATAAAGTTAAATCGGAATACGAAGAATAGTAGAGGTGTGAAAACGTTGAAAATTAACACATTAAAAAATGTCATGTCATATACAAATACAATTGTAAAAAGTAATAATATATAATTGAAAATAATGGCCCAAACTAGTGATTCAGTCCGAAGCTTGTAAATATACTCATCTTCAACTTTTTCTTTTGTAAATCCTACAAGAAGTCCTCCTATGATTAAACATACATAAACAAGTTCATCTGCAATACCGTTTTCAATTACTTTAAAGAACCCAGCATCACCTATAAAAGGGTCGCTATAAATAGAAAACACTTTGGTAACCATAACCTCTCCATCGTAATCTATAGCGTAGAGAATGATACCACCAATGAGTCCGATAATAAACAAAAACCAACCTAGCGGTTTGAATTTGTTTGATAATAAATAATTTGATTTCATAACTGTTCGATTTTAAAATTGATTAATCAAAAGTAAAACAAACTTTACATATAGACAAATATAATTTACAAAAAGAATAATATATATGACAAAAAAAAGCAGCTCAATTTGAGCTGCTTTTTATATGAAGACGGTATTATTAAGTTGTTTGTTTTGTAATTCCTTGAAAGATGTGAGCAATGACAATCACAATGACACAGCCAACAAAATTAAGCCAAAGAAAAGGTAGATTAATCATTTCAAATTCATTAAGCAAGAACAGGCCTATTACAAGAACTTGCGTTATTAAAGCAGCAACGAATACAGCATTACCTTTAATATATTTAAAAAAGAATGCTAATAGAAAAATACCCAATACATTGCCATAAAATATAGATCCTATGATATTTACAAGCTGGATGAGATTTTCGGCTAAATTGGCAACACAGGCAACCAAAATGGCTAATATTCCCCAAATTAAAGTAAACCATCTTGAGGCTTTTACCATTTGGGTTTCAGTTTTTTCAGTTGTATTTCGCTTATATAAATCTATTGTAGTGGTTGATGCTAGTGCATTTAATTCACTTGCTGTACTTGACATGGCCGCGCTTAAAATTACTGCTAGCAGCAATCCAATTAAACCACGAGGGAGATTGTTTAGGATAAAATGAATAAAAACATAATCCTTATCGTTACTTTCAACTTTTATTTGTTTGGCTTCGCCAGCTTTTTCTATTAATGCTTTGGCACGATTCCGAATACTATCATTTTTGGCATTAGCAAGAGCAACACCTAGAATTGAAGCCTCGTTTTTATTGGTAATGAAATCGGCAATAAGTGCTTGCTTATCTTCATAAATAGCATCTTGTTCAGTTTGTAGCCTTTCATATTCATCAGCATATTCAGTTTCTAAAACAACTTCGGTTGCCACAGGATTGAAATTAACAGGAGCTTTATTAAATTGATAAAAAACAAATACCATCACACCAACTAACAAAATAAAGAATTGCATAGGTACTTTGAAGATTCCGTTAAAAATAAGACCTAGTTGCATTTCCCTTACGGATTTTCCTGATAGATAACGCTGCACTTGGCTTTGGTCTGTTCCAAAGTAAGAAAGCATTAAAAACGTACCACCAATAATACCACTCCAAAAGGTGTAACGATTATTCAAATCAAAAGAGAAATCAAGAATGTCCATTTTACCACTAGCTCCAGCAATGTCTAAAGCATTACTAAAAGTGATATTTTCCGGAAGCTTATTTACAATAAGAATAAAAGCTATGACCATTCCTGTAAAAATAACAACCATTTGGTGTTTTTGAGTAACATTTACAGCTTTAGTACCTCCTGAAACAGTGTATATAATAACTAGAATACCTATAATAACGTTAAGCAATAATAAGTTCCAACCCAATACCACTGATAGTATAATTGCAGGAGCAAAAATGGTTATTCCAGCAGCTAAACCACGTTGTATTAGGAATAAAATAGCAGTAAGTGTGCGGGTTTTTAAATCAAACCTATTTTCTAAAAACTCATAGGCTGTATATACTTTAAGTCTATGGTAAAGTGGTATAAAAACCATACAAATAACAACCATGGCTATTGGTAGTCCAAAGTAAAATTGAACAAATCCCATTCCATCATTAAACGCCTGACCAGGAGTTGATAGAAAGGTAATGGCACTAGCTTGAGTTGCCATAACAGATAATCCAATAGTCCACCATTGGGAAGAGTTACCACCTTTTAAGTAATCCTGAACGTTCTTACTGCCTCTAGTTTGGTAAGTTCCATAGCCAACTATTGTCAATAAAGTCAATGATAAGATAATCCAATCTAATGTTTGCATAATTAAAAGGCTTGCATGATTAGATAGAAGACAATCCAATAAACCACATTAGCTAGAAGTACTAATGTGTACATTTTCTTCCATTGGTAGTTGGATTCATTCATGAGATTAGTTTTTTAAGTTTTGTTCAGGTTTTAATGTTTCCTGTCCAATGGATAACATATTGGCAAACAACCTATAGGCTCCTGATACACCTGCAGGAAATTCCCTGAAGAAACTTAAGCCAGTATATATGTAGTAGCCTTTACCATATTGTGCAACAAGAAGACTACCTTTTTTTGATGATTCTCCTTTATCATTCATGGATAATATAGGTGTAAATTCTTTTCCCCATGAATCTGGGAAGTATAAACCACGCTCTTGAGTCCATCCATCAAAATCCTGTTCTGTAATTTTGTTAGGGTAATTTAATAAAGGATGATTAGGTTCTAGAAATTTAACTTCTGCAAACTCATCTGTAACGCGATCACGAGATAACTCTAATTTATAAGGTGCTAAATTATCAACTTTTAATCCGCGACTGGTATTGTATTGTACAATCATATTACCACCATTTTCTACAAAGTCAAATAAGATATCTTGTTTAAATTTTAAAGTTTCAATTGTATTGTATGCGCGAATACCAATAACTAAAGCATCAAAGCGGTTTAAATTTTCTGGAGTTATGTCTTCTGGAGCTATAGTTAAAACATGGTAGCCTATTTGTTGTAAGCTTTCAGGAACAACATCGCCAGCTCCTGCAATGTATCCAATATTATCACCTTTCTTTTTTATGTCTAAACGAACTATTTTACTCTCACTTGGTAACAAGACCGTTTGATAAGGGATATGATCATAATCAATTTCTATCAGTTCATCAGTGTATTTGTTTTCGCCAATGGTAACTAATGGACTTACAAAGCCTTCATCTTGATTATTTGGCGGAATTACTTTGAAAGCCACTGTTTGCTCTTCTCCTTTATTGGAAATAGAAATGGTTTGCTTATCTGGGTACACATTCCAATTGTTAGGATGGCATAACTCCACAACACCATTCAAATTGTTTCGTCCAGCTTTTACACTCACTAAAATTTCTTTTTCATTGTCCGAATCGAATATGATTACTTTCTCTGTAATTCTCGCAGTGGCTTCCGGAATAATTTCAAAAGGTTTGTAAACTTCTCCCTTTACAGGGTCATTGGTTTTATATACTACTGATTTTGTAAATGGAATGGTAACGTTGTCAATTGTAATATTAAAGGTTACTGTAAAGTAATCAGGCGTTTCTGGTTTTCCTATTAATGATGGGTCAGAAACTTTATACATACCAAGCGTGCCTTTTTCCGTCAGCCAATATGGTGTGGTGGTAATTTCTTCATCATCTGTTGCTGTAACCTTGAAGTTTTCTTCAATAGCAATATTATTATTTTCTTTGAGAGTGATTCCTTTATTAACTAATAAGCCGTTAGGATTTATATAGGATACCAAGTCCATATTTAAAGAACTACGATTAATCACTTCAAGATTGAGTTCAAGGGATTCATTTAAAGTCGCGTGATTGGTTTTGGCGACAGCTTCTAAATATAAGCCCGCACAAGCCGCGATGATTTTTTTTATCTCTTCTGTTTTAACCGTTCTCCAATGGTCATTTTCTAATTTTTGAATCAATTGATAGGCAGTAACTAGTTTTGGAATTGAAGCTGATGGATTCTTAAAGTCGTAATTAGCTTCAACATCTTTTAAAATAGTTCCGATAGCTTGGCCACCTTTTACACGACTCCAAGATGTGTCAATACCTTCGAATAAATTAGTTTTATCATTGGGCATTTCACCTTTTATCAATTCAATATACTCCATTTGGGTACCACGAGTTCCTGTATTACCAAATCCTTGCGATTTGTGTTGACTACGGCTTAACGCTGCTATTTCGGTATTGCTTAAACCTTTTGAGGGAAAGTATTCGCCTGTATCAAAACCGATTAAATTGGTTTTATCTGCTTTTTCAAAACGCTCTTGGCTACCATAAAACCACCAAGAGGTATTAAAAAATATACGTTTGGGTTGCCAGGGTTTAAGATTTTCCAATTGACTTGGGTAGGCAGTTTGGCTATTTGCCAAATCAAATGCTTCAACACTTAACATGGCAGAACTGGTGTGGTGACCATGCGTACTTCCAGGTGTTCTGTGGTCAAAGCGGTTGATGATAATATCTGGTTGGAATTGTCTGATGGCTAAAACAACATCACTCAATACTTCCTTTTTGTTCCAGATTTGTAATGTTTCATGTGGGTGTTTAGAGTAGCCAAAGTCATTGGCACGTGTAAAACGTTGCTCGCCACCGTCAATCTGTCGAGCTGTTAAGAGTTCTTGTGTTCTAATAACCCCTAATAATTCACGTATTTCAGGACCAATAAGGTTTTGACCACCATCACCACGTGTGAGTGATAAATAAGCTGTTCTAGCTTTAACCTCATTCGACATATACGAAATGAGTCGTGTGTTTTCGTCATCAGGGTGTGCGGCTACATAGAGAACTGAACCTAAAAAGTTAAGCTTTTTAATGGACTCGTATATTTCTGAAGCATTAGGTTTTTGGGGTTGTTGCGCCAGAGCGCTTAAGGAAATTAAAAGGCAAATAAATGTGGCTTGTATTCTTCTTAACATAATAAACTGGTTAGCTACAGCCAAATATAATAAAGTAAAACAGGGATGTGTTGGGTTTTAAAGTTTCTTTAACGGTTGTTACTTTTAGTAGGATGCTATTTGACTTATATTAGGTATTGATTTATGACGTTATAACCTTGTTATAATCTTATTATAAGCATGCTATAACCACGCTATAACCTAAATTTTAATTTTTTGTATATTAGTTGTTGGTGTTTGGTGTTTGGTGTTTAGTAGAGGGGTGATTGCTGGAGACAGGTGATTGGGGACGGATGATGGATGACATAAGACTGAAGACGGGTGACTGATGGCGGAAGACGGGAGACGGGTGATGGAAGTTATTAATATTTAAAACAATATATTATGGCAAAGCAGCAAGGTATAATTCCTTTGGTGGGGACACTTGGAGGGATTAATTTTTATTATTTGAATGGTAAGCCGGTTGCCAGAAAGGCTGGTGGTGGTTTTAATGGCAAGGCTATAAAAAGTCATGCCAGTATGCAACGGGTACGGGAGAACAGTAGTGAATTTGGTCATTGTTCTGCGGTGAACAAAGCTTTTAGAACGGCTTTGCGCCCTTTTTATAATAACTATAAGTTTACGTTTTTTCATAGTAGGTTGATGGGCTTGTTTACGCAATTGAAGGATTTGGATACTATTAACAAACGTGGTGAACGTTGTGTTGGTAATGGCGTTGCCCAGAGCAATGGGCTAGCACTGTTTAAACGGTTTGATTATACGCCTGACTGTGATGTGCGTGGGGTTCTGCCTTTTAAATATACTGTTGATGCGAGTACTTTTGAACTGACTATTTCTGAATTTGATATTACCCGTGTTGGGTTTATATCTGGTGCTACCCATATTGGGCTTACTTATGGCGTTTTGGATATGGATTTTGATACGTTGGATTACGATTTGCATCTTGCGGATTCGTTAATATTGGATTTGGATTTTATGGGTACTACGGTGTCTTTAGTGCCAAATAGCATGCCTGTTTCTTCTGGGACATTTCTTGCGGTGTTGGGTGTGCGGTTTTACCAAGAGGTTGATGGGGTGTTGTATGTTTTGAATGCGAAGGATGGGGTTGGGATTAGGGTTTTAGAGTGTTTTTTAGGTTTTTAGCTTTCTCTTTTACTATTGCCTTAAAAAGGTTTAAATTTTCATTTGTTCATTTTTGAAGGACTAAACCTTTCGACAAGCTCAAGACAGGTTTAGTGTGACAGCTCAAGGCAGAGGTTGTTTATACTGTTCTTTTTATCATTGCCGTAAAAAGAACCAAAAAGGTCTAGGCTTATTTTTTAGTACTTGAAAATCTGTCGCCCTTGTATTGTCATGCGCATTGCAACCGCTACGCTAGGCAATGCTCCCCTGCCCAACGCTATACAAGGTCTTGATTTTGCTAAGCACCAAAAAAGTATGCCGTACTTAACTTACAGTGGTTTGTTCTGGCGTTGCTAGAATGGGGTTGCTTCTCGATACATTCCGACGCTAAAGGTCGTAACACTCGAAGAGACGAGGTTGAAGTGTTATAATAGATGCTGAAATGGATTGAGCATGAAAAAGGGAATAAATAAAATTATATATTTAGAATATGAAATTAAGTAAGCCCATTGTACGTGTTTTTTATATAGTTTGTGTTTTGTTTATGACATTTGAAGTACAGGCACAGATAACAGCGGAGGCTGATTGCCCAGACGCCTATACCATTTGTGATGCCAGCCAGAGTTATTATTTTGAGGTAAATGGACCTGGGTCTATAGATGATGCGTATGGGGAGTTAGGGATTTTTTGTCAATCCAATACTAGTTTTACTATGTTTGAATCCAGTTCTGCTTGGTTTACCTTTACACCCAAATATACGGGTGAGTTTGGGTTTTATATCTTACCAGAAATAGAAGAGGATTGGGAGTATATAATGTTTGGTAACAACCCCGATTGTACAGATTTGCACAATATGGATTACCAAGTGGTATGTAATACCAACAATCCTGGTAATTCTGTTGATGCCTATACGGGTATTGGTGTACACCCCATTATGGGAGGGGATGGTACTGGTATAAGTGGATTTTTGCCCTATATTACCGTAAATGCCGGGGAACGCTATGTTTTGTTTATAACCCCATACTTAGTTGATGGAGGTTTTAACCATCGTGCGACCTTGACCTTCCAAGGTGGGTTGATAGAAACATACGGTGCTGATGCCTTTGAGCAGGTGGAAGTGTGTACGCTTGGTGTTGGGGAGTTTGGTTTGGATGTTGTGCAGGTTTATCCCAATCCTGTTGAGGATGTGTTGCGGGTTAGGGCTAAAAAACCTATAACGTCTGTTACTATTTATGATTTATTGGGGCAACGGGTGTATACTTCTGTGCCTGAAACTGGTGCTTTAAATGATGTTGTTGGTATGAGTGGGTTTGAGTCGGGGCTATATTTGGTTCGGGTTTTTGTTGGGGAACGGGTTGAGACTTTTAGGGTTTTGAAACGGTAGGGGTGATGACGGGTGATGTATAACAGTTGACAGATGAATTTTAAGCTAAAAGTTTTCTGTTGATTTCTAACTCTCCTTCTAAAACAGCGATCAGTTGTTTTTTGTTTTTATACTGTTCTTTTTACCATTGCCGTAAAAAGAACCAAAAAGGTCTAGGCTTATTTTTTGGTACTTGAAAATCTGTCGCCCTTGTATTGTCATGCGCATTGCAACCGCTGCGCTAGGCAATGCTCCTCTGCCCAAGGCTATACAAGGCTTGATTTTGCTACGCACCAAAAAAGTATGCCGTATTTGCGGTAGCGGTTTTCTGGTGTTGCCAGAATGGGGATGCTTCTCGATACGATTGGCTCGTGCCTCGCCAATCACTCGAAGTGACGAAAGGTATTTTAGCCATTGTTCTTTATCTAAAGAGAGAGTTTGTTTTTGTTTGTTCTTTTTTAGGCACAAAACCTTTCGACAGGCTCAAGGCAAGCGAACCCAAAAGTGCTTTTACTGTCGGTAGGCATTTCACCTGTGGTGAACCAAGCTCAAAACTTCGCGTCGCGATGCTCTTGTTCTCGAAGCTTTTGTGCTTTATGCTTACGACAGTGTATTCTGGCGTTGCCTGAAAGGGGTTACTTCTCGATACTATTTTCTCATACTTCGAAAATCACTCGAAGTGACGAGTTTGAAGTGCTATAATAGATGCTGCAATGAATTCAGCATGACAAAAGGATTATTTTAAAGCCACTTCTTTCTTTTGAAATAGTAGAGCATGCCTATAAAGACTACAATCATAACAGCCCAAAGAATATAGTAACTGTATTGATAATGGAGTTCTGGCATGTGGTCAAAATTCATACCGTAGATGCCCGCAATAAACGTGAGTGGGATGAATATGGTTGCCATGATGGTCAAGACTTTCATGACTTCGTTCATTTTGTTGCTTATGGAGGTCATGTACATATCCATTAAACTGAATATCATCTCGCGGTAAATATCAATGGTATCTGAAAGCTGAATGGTATGGTCATAAATATCACGATAGAACTGAATGGTTCTTGGTTTAATGAGTTTGTGGTCACTTTTTTCAATACGACTTATGATTTCGCGCAGTGGAAAAATAACACGACGTACTTTGAGTAATTCTTTTTTAAGTTCCAGTACTTGTTTGTTTAGATTTTCTTTTATTATGCCGCTAAAAAGCAGGTCTTCAAGATCTTCTACTTTATTACCCATGGTTTCATTGACAATAAAGTAATGGTCCACCACGGCATCAATTAGAGCATAGAGTAAGTGGTCTGATCCCAGACCCCGAATTCGCCCTTTGGCGAAGCGCAATCTATCTCTAACAGAATCAAATACATCGCCTTCTGATTCCTGAAAGGTGAGCACGTAATTATCGCCTAGCACAAAGCTTACTTGTTCGGCAACAATATTTTCATCGGTATCATAATAGAGCATTTTTAAGACGACAAAAATATAATCGTCATACTCATCTATTTTGGGTCTTTGTGAAGTGTTTACAATATCTTCTAAAATCAGATTGTGAAGGTTGTAGAATTCACCAATGCGTTGGATTTCGTCAATATAATTAAGACCATTGATATTGATCCAAGTTATGGTGTCTGTGGTTTTGAATTTTAAAATTTCGTCTATATCAAAATGTTCCTGTTCATGAACAAATTCGCTATTGTAATCAAAGGATTCTATAAAGAGTTTTTGTGAAGTCTTGTCGCCGGTGTACACCATGGTTCCTGGAACCTGACCAACGTGCTTTTTATATTTACTGGTTCTTTTTTTACCCATAGAACAGAAATTTACAATAAATTTTTTAACTAAACGGCATCAGAGCCTTCATCAATAGCATCTTTTTGAACAAGTGTTACCGCCTTTTGTAAAATTAAGTTGTTGGGATAGGTAACTAAATCACCATTATCTTGCCTTAAATGTAGTTGAAAGGCACCAATATCTTCAATAATGGCTTCAATAGGAAAATCTTTATCATGTATTTGAATTTTGTCACCTACTTTATAGGGGAAAGAGAAAAACATGATAATACCAGAAGTGATATTGCTGAGAATAGACCAAATAGCAAAAAGCGCAATGCCTATTACTGCAAATACCGAAGAAAACACTAAAGCTAAATCCTTGAATTCTGCACCAAAAATAATGGCTTCAAATAAAATCCAGAGTCCAAAAATTGTGACTGTAGTATAGCGACAAATTAACTGAATACGTGCATCATTAATACCCGATTTTCTCCCTAGTTTTTTTATTAAGGTGTTTGCAATGATGCGAACCACAAATAATAAAACCAATAAAAAGGCGCTGATGATTAATTCTGATTGGTACTTCTCAAAAAACATAATTTGTGTTCTTTATTTTGAGTGTAAAGATAGTATAGAAATGTATATGTGTTAAGTTCTTTTGGGTTTTTTATGCATTGTATATTCGTTTTTGTGATACTGAATGCGAACCAAAAAGCCTGTTACTGATGTAAGCATGAATTTTATCTTTATAGTGCCTATTCTTGCATTTACAGAATGGGGTTGCTTCTCAATGCTATTTTCTCATACTTCGGCAATCACTCGAAGTGACGACTATTTTGGCATTTTGATACTGAAGCGAATCCAGTATGACCATGGAAGTATCTATTCTATTGGCTTTAGATGTATAGATGGTATTAGGAAACTAATGAATTGAGTGTTTCATATACAAGGTGTGTTGGTAGTCCGACTACATTGAAGTATGAGCCTTCAATTTTAGTGATACCTATTTGTCCAATCCACTCTTGAATACCGTAGGCTCCAGCCTTATCAAAAGGTTTAAATAAACTTATGTAATGATTTATTTCTGAATCATTTAACTTTTTAAAAGTTACTTTGGTGATGGCGTTGACTGTTTTTTGTATTGTA
Source organism: Hanstruepera ponticola (assembly GCF_012931685.1). Taxonomy (GTDB): domain Bacteria; phylum Bacteroidota; class Bacteroidia; order Flavobacteriales; family Flavobacteriaceae; genus Hanstruepera; species Hanstruepera ponticola. Next base: position 17,812 of record NZ_JABANC010000010.1, on the reverse strand, counting down.
GGTGTTGTGAAGCATACCGATGTGATGACTTCGTGTGTGTTGTTACTTAATGATTGAATCATTTGGAAGGCTTCTTCTTCTGTATTTGGTTTCCCTAAAGCTTTGTTGTTATGCCAAACAATGGTGTCGCTTGTAATCAAGATATCATTGCTTTTTAATTCTTCTTTAAAAGGCAGTGCTTTCAATTGAGCCAAGTAATCACTTATTTCAAAATGATTCAGTCTATCTGGGAATTCTTCTTTTACGGGTTTTAACCTAATTTCAAAAGGGATGTTTAAATCTTTAAAAAACTGTTGTCTTCTTGGTGACCCAGAAGCTAGAATGATATGGTAATTATTTAGGTTATTATTTAACATTAATCTAAAAGTACAAATTTATACACCACAAGCGATAACATACCGAAAAGCATAATGGCTTTAGTCAGCTTACTCAAGAAGGCAAAATCTGTTTTTGTTTCTGCCATATATAGCTTAATAATTAAATAGATAAGTGGTGCAATGACGAAAATTAAAAAATATACAACAACATATATTTGTTTGTACATGTATGTGGCAACGTAATATATGACTAGAAAAAGCGGAATAAAAGCAATTGCAAAAGTAACTTTGGCTGCACGATTACGCCCAATAGCTATGGGCAAAGTGTTCATACCTGCTTTATGATCGCCATCAATATCTTGAATATCTTTAATCAGCTCTCTGATTACATTCAATAGAAACGCAAAAACGGCGTAGTCAAAAATGATTTTAAAAAAGGTTAACTGTGTTTCTTGATTTTGTGGAGTAACAGCGGGTAGTAGTTCAAACAATCCGACTATTATTAGACTTAAGGCCACTAAAATAGAAATCACAATATTACCAACTAATATGAGTTGTTTCAAGTAGCTTGCATAAATATAAAGCAAAGCTGATATTACTACAAACAAGGCAAAAAAACCACTTCTGCCTACTAAATGCGATAGATAAAACCCAAGCAAAACGCCAATAACATTAAAAACAATAAAGAGGGTGTAAGCTGTTTTTTCTGAAACAGTTTTGCCAACAATTACCTTATTGGGTTTGTTTATGAGGTCCGTTTCCTGATCATAAATATCATTGATGATATAGCCAGCTGCAGCCAGACATAGGGTTGTAATCATTAGCAACGAAAACCCAAAACCATTTAATGTGATGTCTATACCAAAAGGAAGTAGCAACACATATTTAAGTAGATATTGCATCAAGGCAATCATTAATAGATTTTTCCAGCGGATGAGGTTGAGAATGTTCAATTTTGGTGTTTAGTAATTAGTGTTTAGTGTTTAGTGTTTAGTGTTTGGTGTTTAGTGTTTAGTGTTTGGTGTTTAGTGTTTAGTTGTTAGTGGTTTGTGTTTAGTTTTTAGTGGTTAGTAATTGTATTAATCATATTTAGCATCGAAGCTTCCTAGCCATTTGTCTTGAACCTTTAAAACCTGCTCAATGACATCTCTAACAGCGCCTTTTCCACCATTTTTATGGGATACATATTTTGAGATTGCTTTTATTTCCGGAACGGCATCTTGTGGGCAGGTAGGTAAACCTACTAACTTCATAACTGGAAAATCTGGAATATCATCACCCATATACAACACATTTTTTAAATCAATATTGTTTGAATCCAGATAGTTGTTAAGCTGCTCAATTTTATTATGAGCACCTAAAAACACATTGTTTATGCCTAAACCATTTAAACGCAGTCTAACACCTTCATTAGAGCCTCCAGAAATGATACATATATTATAGCCACGATCCACAGCTGTTTTTAGGGCATAGCCATCTTTGATATTCATACTTCGTAACATGTCTCCAGAAGTAGTTACCATGACAGATCCATCAGTTAGAACGCCGTCGATATCAAAAATAAAGGTGGTGATGTGTTTTAAGTACTCTTTATAGCTTTTATCTTCCATGTGTTTTCTTTATTGATTGTGTAAGCAGTTCATAAATGGTCTTATGTTCCTCACTTTCTAGTTGTTTTAAGTGTTTTTTTATGGTCTTTTTATCATTGCGCTTTGCAGGCCCTGTTTGCGCCATGTAAGGTGAGACCTCTTGAACTTTTTTTGCAGTTTCTAAAATCAACGGTTTAAGAATATCAAAATTGATATTTTTGGCATCACTTATTTCATGGGCAATACGGTATAATTGATTGGTGAAATTATTTACAAAAACAGCAGACACATGCAGTGTTTGACGTTGTTCTGTGTTGATTTTATACCAATTGCTTCCAATAGCATTAGCTAGTGCTTTAAGGTTTTTTAAATCCTTTTTGTCAAGTGCTTCAATGCAAACTGGAATTTCAGAGAAATTGACAGCTACATCCTTTGAGAATGTTTGTAATGGATAAAAAACACCTCGCCTGTTTTTTTTGTCTAAATCGTAAATATTCACACTACCTGATGTGTGTACCGTAAGTCTGTTCTCAAAAGGAAGCCTTTGTGAAAGATCTGAAATGGCATCGTCACTTACAGCTAGTACATAAATATCGGCTTTTTCTAAAGTTTGTATATCATTGGTGATTTCAACCTTATTTTTGTAGCTACTTATTTTTTTTATATCTCTGTTGAACCATTGCTTTACGGTTATACCTTCAGCATCTGTAAAAGCCATATAAAGATGTGTTGCAACGTTTCCTGCGCCTAAAAGACAAACTGTAATCATATGGCTAAAATAAGTAAGTATTATATGATATAAAAACAACAAGCATTATCTTTGTTAGTGTATGGATAAAAAAGATATTAAAACCCGTGATGATGTTCATTTACTTGTATCATCGTTTTATGATAAAGTAAAAGAGGATGCCTTACTGGGTCCTTTTTTTCTACCTATAATAACTGATTGGGAAGCGCATATTGATCGGCTTACATCGTTTTGGGAAACCAGTTTATTTATGACCCGAAAGTTGGAGCATAAATATTATGGAAATCCTCTTGAGGTTCATGTTAAGGTCGATCAGGAAAACAATCAAAGTATTACGGAACATCATTTTGGCATATGGCTTAATTTATGGTTTCAAACCATAGACGAATTGTTTGTAGGTGAAGTAGCAGATAATGCTAAACGCAGAGCCAGAAAAATGGGAACTTTTTTGTATTTGAAAATATTTGAAGCGCGTTAGTAATTTGCGTAATTTTAACAACATTTCGCGAGCTTCAATGACTTAAAACTAAACAAAAAGCATTAAATTTGCACGACCCAATTTTAGAGTCTCATACTATGCTTAATAAACTCTCCAAAATTCTATTTTCTACCCGTTTAACATCCATTTTATTTATTGCTTTTGCTGCTGCTATGGCTATTGGTACATTTATGGATGCTGGACAAGAGACATCGCCAACACCTTATACACGTAATTTGATTTATAATACATGGTGGTTTGAAGCTATTATGTTATTATTTGTAATCAACTTTTTAGGAAATATTAAAAAATATCGCCTTTGGCGAAAGGAGCAGTGGGCGACACTAACGCTACACTTATCCTTTATTCTCATAATTGTTGGAGCAGGTATTACCCGTTATATTGGGTTTGAAGGGATGATGGCTATTCGTGAAGGTGAAACTGAAAATGTATTTCTTTCCCAAAAAACGTATATCACAGCCTACATTGATGGTGATTATATGATAAATGGGTTACCACAGCGTAAAATTGTTGAAGAGGAAGTTGACTTTTCGCCTAGATTGGATAACGATTTTAAAATTACAGAAACCTATAATGATCAACCTGTGGTTTTTGAATTAGAAAAATTTATTGCTGGAGCTGAAAAGGATATTTTGCCGGATGACGAAGGTGAAGAATACCTTAAACTTGTTGAAGCAGGAGGTGGTGCGCCACACAATCATTTTTTAAAATCTGGTGAAGTTCAGAGTATTCATAATATTCTTTTTTCATTAAATAAAGAGGTGGATGGTGCTGTAAATATCACTTATAGTGATGGCGAGCTTAACATACAATCGCCTTTTGAGGGTGAGTATATGACTATGGCTACGGGCAATACAGGTAAATTGGTCAAAGATAGTATTCAACCATTGGTACTGCGTTCACGTTACATCATTGGTAATATGCAAATGGTATTTCCAAAACCCGTTGTAAAGGGAAAATTTGATATTGTTAAAAAATCACAGTTATTACGAGGTGATGAAGATGGTTTGGTTTTAAAAGTAACTTCAAAAGGTGAAACAAAGCGTATTAAATTATTAGGAGGCCAAGGCTATAGTAAACCATTTGAAGAGGTATCAGTTGGCGGATTGGATATTGCTGTAAAATACGGCTCTAAAATATTAGAATTACCGTTTAATATAAAGCTCAATGATTTTATTGCTGATAAATATCCTGGTACTGAAAATAGTTATTCGGCATTTGCCAGTGAGGTAACAGTGTTGGATGAGGAGCAGGGCGATTTTAATTATCGCATTTTTATGAATAACATTTTAGACCACAGAGGGTATCGTTTTTTTCAATCTGGATTTGATCCTGATGAAAAGGGCACGAAACTATCGGTTAATCATGATATGTTAGGTACTTGGGTAACCTATATTGGGTACTTTTTACTATACCTTGGTTTAATGGCTATTTTATTTGATAAAAACTCGCGTTTTGGTGACTTAAAGCGTTTACTTGAAAAGGTTAAAAATAAAAAAACCAAAGCTGCAGCTATACTGTTTCTGTGTTTGGGACTTCAAGGATATTCACAGACGCATAGTGTAAATGATGGTCATGACCACGGGAGAACTTCAAAAGCACAAATTGATTCTATTTTAAGAGCCAATATCACACCCAAAGATCATGCTGATAAATTTGGGCATTTGGTTATACAGGATGTTAGTGGTCGTATGATGCCTGTCAATACATTTGCTTCTGAAATGTTACGAAAATTGAGTAAGCATGATACTTATGAGGAATTTGATGCTAATCAGGTGTTTTTATCTATTCAGGAAAGCCCATTGTTATGGTACAATGTGCCAATCATTTATTTGAAACCTCAAAAGGGTGATTCTATCAGGAGGTTAATAGGTGTAGAAAAGGATCAGAAATATATGGCTTTAGTTGATTTTTTCACGCCTGAAGGTAATTACAAACTGGCTCCTTATCTTGAAGAAGCTTATAAGGCTCAAATCCCAAATGGCTTTCAAAAAGAATTTAAGGAAACTGATCAACGAGTCAATTTGCTGTACAATACTATAGATGGTTATGCGCTGCGAATTTTCCCCCTACCTGATGATGAAAACAACAAATGGATTTCGTCGATAGAGTATAGGCGAGAAGGGTATAAAGAGCAAGTAAAAGATTCACTTTATGGGAACTTTATCAATAATGGATTTAGTGCCTATTTAATGACATTGAATAATGCCAAAAAATCAGGTGATTATTCTCAAGCTAATGAGATTTTAGAATCCTTTACTAAAACGCAAAGAAAGTATGGTAGCGACGTGATGCTTTCGGAAAAGAAAATAAAAACAGAAATAGCCTACAATAAATACGATATTTTTAAAAAGTTGTTTAGCTGGTATCTATATGCTGCAACGATTTTATTTGTGTTATTGATTGTTCAAATTTTCAAGGATAAAAGTAAATTGGTAGATAAGCTTACAAACTTTAAATATGTTATTCATGCCCTGTTTGCTTTGCATACTTTAGGTTTAATTGCCAGGTGGTATATTTCGGGCCATGCACCTTGGAGTGATGCTTATGAATCGATGATTTATGTAGCTTGGGCTACGATGTTTTTTGGACTTGCTTTTGGGCGTAAGAGTGATTTAACCATTGCTTCAACTGCTTTTGTAACGTCAATGATTTTGATGGTTGCGCATTGGAACTGGATGGATCCTGCCATTGCAAATCTACAGCCTGTACTAGATAGTTATTGGCTTATGATTCATGTTGCTGTTATTGTAGCGAGTTATGGACCTTTTACGTTGGGAATGATACTAGGATTGGTAGCCTTATTGTTAATGATTTTTACTAACAAGAATAATAAAGATAGATTGTTGTCTAAAATTAAAGAGATTACCATCATTAATGAAATGGCATTAACTGTTGGGTTAGTTATGCTGACCATTGGAAACTTTTTAGGTGGAATGTGGGCCAACGAAAGTTGGGGACGTTATTGGGGATGGGATCCAAAAGAGACTTGGGCCTTAATCAGTATTATGATTTATGCGTTTGTCATTCATATGCGTTTGGTTCCAGGGTTACGTGGTCGTTTTGGTTTTAATTTGGCTTCTATTATTGCCTTTTCTAGTATTATGATGACCTATTTTGGAGTGAATTTCTATTTAGCTGGATTACATTCTTATGCCAGCGGAGATCAAATAGTGAGTTTAAAGTTTATCGCTATAGCCTTTGGAATAGTTGCTGTAATTGGTGTGTTGGCGTATAGAAAGTATGTTAAGTTCTACAAAAAATAATATTTCATAATTAGTTCACATGAAAATCTTCAAAGAGTTCAAAGAGTTTGCTGTAAAAGGCAATATGATGGATATGGCTGTTGGTATTATAATAGGAGCCTCATTTAATAAAGTGATTGATGTACTGGTAAAACAAGTTTTCTTACCACCACTGTCTTTGCTTACTGATGGCGTTAATTTTCAAGATAGACGTATTATATTAAAAGATGCAGTTACAGATGCTTCAGGAGCCATTGTAACAAATGAGGTTGCTATTGGTTATGGTGCATTTGGTGAAGTGCTGCTGGATTTTATAATCATTGGTTTTACCGTTTTTGTTGTGGTGAAATTCATGAATCGTTTACGAAAACGTGCCCAAGACACAAAAGACCATACGGTAGCGACCCCAAAGGACATTGAACTCTTGTCAAGACTTTCGGAATTAATGGAAGAACAGAATAGATTACTAAAATCTAGGTCGGAATAATTATAGCTTTATTGGATTTTTATCCAAATTTAAATCATCTAACATATCTTGTGTGAACTTGTAATGTCCACGACGTGTTATGATTCTAAATTTGTGATCTTTCATCCTGGTCAGTACGTCTAAAAAACGCCATTTTGACTTAAGAAGAATAGGCTCTTCTGATTTTAAGCTTATTTCAAAATAGTGTTTTCTGCCAGCTTTTTCGGCAACAATGTCTGGTGTGATCGTAACGTCACTACCTTTTTTGTGATACGATTTTGGCGTTTCGTAACCGTCAACATCAGCTTTGATATTGTCGTAACCTAAATTTTCTAAATAACTTAATGATTCTTTTAAAAAAACGGTATTTTCCTGTTTGTCTGTTGTAGTCATAACTGTAAAGATAGCAAAAAAAAGCTAAAAAATCCAATTATATTTTATAACATTCTATAAATCAGCACAATATGTAATTCATAACCTTTTTTGAATTTTACAATATATTTACCATATTTGTATGCCTATGATTGTTTAATATAACCATTTAGATGAGTCGTGAACTTAACGACGTTTAGTTTCAGGTAGTTCTTAATTACCTGATGTTTTTTATATTAAACAATTTCAAAAATGCAACAACAAAACATTTCTTTAAAAAAACTATTTCAATATTTTAAGATGGCTGTTTCTGGAAAGGAGCAGGAGTTTACATCTGGAAGTATCAGGCGTGCGGTATTTATGCTTTCAATACCGATGATTCTTGAAATGCTCATGGAATCTATTTTCGCACTTGTAGATATTATGTATGTCTCACAAGTTAGTGTAAATGCTGTAGCTACTATTGGTTTAACCGAATCCGTAATTACACTAGTTTATGCCATAGCTATTGGTTTGAGCATGGCAGCAACGGCTGTTGTGGCCAGGCGTGTTGGGGAAAAGGATATACCAGGTGCCTCAAAAGCTGCAGTTCAGGTTATTATTTTAGGTGTATTGGTGGCTTCAATTATTAGTGTATTTGGTATTATATATCCAAAAGAGTTGCTATCATTAATGGGAGCAGAGCCTGATTTAATTGAAGAAGGATATGGTTATACAAGGGTTCTCATAGGTGGTAACATCACCATCATGCTTTTATTTTTAATCAATGCAATATTTCGTGGTGCTGGAAATGCTTCGGTAGCTATGTGGACATTGGTATTGTCAAACGGGTTGAATATTATTCTAGACCCAATTTTTATTTTTGGTTTTGGACCAGTTCCCGCTTATGGTGTTGAAGGAGCTGCCATTGCCACAACAATTGGACGTGGGACAGCTGTTCTATTTCAATTAGGTATTTTATTTTATGGCTATAGTAAAATAAAAATCAAGCTCAAGGACATGGTGTTACAAATGGAGGTCATGCTTAATCTGATAAAAGTCTCATTAGGTGGAATTGGGCAATTTCTGATAGGAACATCCAGTTGGGTGTTTCTTATGCGCATTATGAGTGAGTTTGGTAGTGAGGTTTTGGCTGGTTATACCATAGCCATACGGGTAATGATGTTCACACTTATGCCTGCTTGGGGAATGAGCAATGCAGCTGCGACACTTGTTGGTCAAAACCTTGGTGCACAAAAACCTGATAGGGCTGAACAATCTGTTTGGAAAACAGGAAAATATAACGCTTGGTTTATGGGGTTGGTTTCCATTGCTTACTTGGTTTTTGCACCTCAAATAATACTACTGTTTAATACCACTCCAGATGTGGTTGAGTATGGTAGCTTATGTTTGCGGGTTATTGCAGCTGGTTATATTTTTTATGGTTATGGTATGGTTATTATAAACGCCTTTAATGGCGCAGGAGATACCAAGACACCAACTTACATAAATTTTGTTTGCTTTTGGTTATTTCAATTACCATTTGCATACATCATGTCAATTTATTTAGATTTTGGACCTATTGGTGTATTTTCGGCCATTACTTTAGCCGAAGTTTTAATCGCTGTAATTGGAATTATATGGTTCAAAAAAGGCGCTTGGAAGTTGGTAAAAGTGTAGAACATTATTTGTAAATTAGAAGCTCAAATTATCATAAAGGTATGACAAAGAACAAATACGGGTTGAACACGGTTTGCACACATGTAGGAGAAGTTAAGGACACTCAGTTTAAAGGCGCTGTATCACCTATATACATGGCTACTTCATATGAATTTAATGATGTTGATGTCAAACGTTACCCACGATATTTTAACACCCCAAACCAAGAATTTTTAGCAAAAAAATTAGCAGCACTTGAACATACCGAATCAGCTTTGATTTTTGGTTCTGGTATGGCAGCCATTAGTGCTATGTTTTTAACCTTCTTGAAAGCTGGTGATCATTTGGTTGTTCAAAACACGCTATATGGTGGAGCCAGTAATTTTATACGTGAAGAATTTCCAAAGTTTGGCATTGAATATACTTTTACTGATGGTTATAGCATTTCGGATTTTGAAGCTGCTATTCAGCCGAATACAAAGCTTATTCATATAGAAACTCCATCAAACCCTTTACTGACTATTACTGATATTGAAGGTGTGGCTAGATTAGCACAGGGTAACGGAATACTTACCACCATTGATAACACGTTTGCAAGTCCGGTAAATCAAAATCCTATAGTTTTAGGTATTGATATTGTTATGCATTCAGCAACCAAATATTTAGGAGGGCATAGTGATATACTAGCTGGAGCCTTGATGGGTTCGGAAAAGCATATGGCCGAAATCTGGCACGTTGCAAAAAATTTTGGTGGAAACTTAAGCGATATGACAGTTTGGATGTTAGAGCGAAGCATCAAAACACTTGGCTTACGTGTAAAAGCGCAAAATAAAAATGCTAAACGGTTAGCCAAATTTTTGATGAAGCATCCTGATGTGAAAAAGGTTAATTATCCTGGTTTGAAATCGCATCCAGATTACGAATTGGCAAAAAAGCAAATGAAAGGATTTGGAGGGATGCTCTCTTTTGAATTACAAGATGGTTTAGATGCGAAGTTGTTTCAGAAAGAATTAAAATTAATAAAATCGTCCATGAGCCTTGCTGGTGTTGAAAGCACGGTGTTATCACCTCACCTTACATCACATGCATTGTTGTCTCAAGAGGAGCGTGATAAAGTAGGTATTAGCGACCAATTAATTCGCTTTTCAGTTGGTATTGAATCTAAAAAGGATTTGATAACAGATATAGAACAAGCCATACAAAAAACAAAAGAACGGATACGAGTTCAATTATAAATAAAAAACATGAAATTAGACATATTAGCTTTTGGAGCACATCCAGATGATGTTGAGTTAGGTTGTGGTGCTACAATAGCCAAAGAAGTTGCCAATGGTAAAAAAGTTGGAATAGTTGATTTAACCCGTGGTGAATTGGGAACACGAGGCACAGCAGAAACTAGAGATAGAGAATCAGAAAAAGCAGCTGACATTCTAGGTGTCGCTGTTAGGGATAATATGGAGTTTGCTGATGGGTTTTTTGTAAATGACAAGACACATAAAATTGAACTGATAAAGATAATACGTAAATATCGACCTGAAATTGTATTGTGTAATGCTATTGACGATAGACATATTGACCATGGAAAAGGTAGTAAACTGGTTAGTGATGCCTGTTTTTTAAGTGGGCTTTTAAAGATAGATACTAAATGTGATGATTATGATGGTTATCAAGAGCCGTGGCGTCCAAAAGCTGTTTATCATTATATTCAATGGAAAAATTTAGAACCACAAATTGTAGTTGATGTTACTGGTTTTATTCAGACTAAAGTTGATGCCGTATTGGCTTATAAAACACAATTCTATGATGCGAATAGTAAAGAACCTGAAACACCTATTTCAAGTAAGAACTTTACAGATAGTATAGAATATAGAGCCAGAGATTTGGGACGTTTAATAAATACGGAACACGGTGAAGGTTTTACTGTTGAGCGGTATCCTGCTGTGAATAGTTTCTTTGATTTGAAATAATATTTTAAAAACGCTTTGTAAAAAAAAGGAAATAAATTACATTTGCAGTCCTATTTAAAATGGTGGTTGTAGCTCAGTTGGTTAGAGCGCCTGATTGTGGTTCAGGAGGTCGTCGGTTCGAGACCGATCTTCCACCCAAAATAAAAGCCTTTCAGATTTCTGAAAGGCTTCTTTTGTTTATAAAAGAATTGATTGTTATTCAGTAGCTTTATCAACTACAATTCTATTAGCTCTGTTTGCTAATTCCCAAGCTGTATAGAAAATTAAGCGTGTTCTATTTTCTAATAAATCATAACGAATTTTATCAGGCGTGTCACTTGGCTTGTGATAATCAGCATGTGTTCCGTTGAAATAAAATATTACAGGAATATTATTTTTAGCAAAATTATAATGATCCGAACGGTAATAAAAGCGATTAGGATCATTGTCATCATTGTAAGTATAATCAAAATTCATATTGATATACTTGTTATTGATTTCTTCAGAAATATTATGCAGTTCAGTACTTAATTTATCACTTCCTATTAAATATAAGTAATTATCGTCACCAGCCTCTTCGTGTTTAGGATCAACACGGCCAATCATATCAATATTTAAATCGGCAACAGTATTTTCTAACGGAATAATAGGATCCATATCGGTATAATATCTAGAACCTAATAAACCTTTTTCCTCACCTGTAACATGTAAAAAAAGTATTGAGCGTTTTGGTCCGTGACCCTTTTCAGCAGCTGTTTTGAAGGCTTCTGCAATTTCAATAATGGCAATAGTTCCAGAGCCATCATCATCAGCCCCATTGTAAACCTCACCATCTTTTACGCCTTCATGATCCAAGTGAGCAGAAATAACAATAACTTCATTTGGCTTTTCGGTTCCTTTAATAAATGCTGCTACGTTTTCTGAATTAAACTCATTTGAAGCATTTAAGTATTGAAGACTTAAAGATTTTGAAATGGTTTGAGATTCAGAAGCCGTTTCAATATCCTCTAAAATAGCTTTGGCTAAATCTGTATTTATTAATAAGTAGTACATGTCTTCAGCATTTCCTTTAAGCGACATACGCCCGCTTGATCTGCCAAATCTACTTGCTGCCATAGAATAAACGTCAGGATGGTAAAACAAAACAGCAGTAGCCCCAAGTTCTTTAGCTACATCACGTTTTGAAGCGAATTCCTGTCTGAAATTTGACCATTTTGAGGATTCAGTTGTACCACTAATCACATAATTACCATCATCATTTTTAGGTTCGCCAGATTTAATCAATACCACTTTTCCTTTAACATTTAAATCTTTATAATCAGAATAAGCAGCATCTTGAATACCATAACCAGCAAAAATAATTTCATTTGTTTCTAGACCACCATTTTTGGCAGTTGAAACTGATACATAATCATCAATATTGGTAAACTTAACATCATTTACGGTTAAGTCAACTTTTGGAGCTTCCATGACTTCCAAAGGGACATTTTGAAAATAATCACCATCAGATTTTGCAGCTGGAATGCCCATATCAATGTAGTGTTGCTTTAGGTAATTGACAGCTTTTTTCTGACCAGGTTGACCAGTTTCTCTACCTTCAAACTCATCAGATGCATATATATATAACATTTCTTTTAGTTCATCAGAAGTGATGGTATTGGCATAATCAGTAGGATTGGCAGGTGCTTTGGTTTTAGTCGAAGCAGTTTCTTTGGAAGAACCACAGCTAAAAATGATGAAAGCAAGGCTTAATAATAAAAATGATTTTCTCATAAAATTATCGTTGTGTTAGATATGTAAATTGTGATGCGATATTACAAAAAAGTGCAGTAATTAAGCCGATAGGAATTAGCTTTTTAACAAACTTTAACACGTGTTGAAGTGTAATACTTATAAATTTATATTGTGCACTAAAGTTGTTTCTTGATTTGCTAAATGCCAGGCCGTTGCAAAAATAAGCCGAGTTCTTTTTTCTAATAATTCATAGTCAATTTTATCGGGCGTATCACTAGCTTGGTGATAGTCACCATGCTCACCATTAAAATAAAAAATGACTGGAATGTTTTGTTTAGCAAAATTATAGTGATCTGAACGGTAATAGTACCTGTTTCTATCGTTCTCATCATTATAGGTATAATCTAAATCGATATTGAAATAGCGATTATTAATTTTTTCGGAAATGTAATGTAACTCCTTGCTTATTCTGTCAGAGCCAATTAAATAGAGGTAGTTACCATTATCTTTATGCTTATTATCAATTCGCCCAATCATATCAATATTTAAATTGGCCATGGTTTTTTCTAATTTAAAAATGGGGTTTTCTGTATAGTATTGTGAACCTTGTAAACCAATTTCTTCAGCAGTAAGATGTAAAAATAATACACTGCGTTTAGGTCTATGACCATTTTCACTTGCTATTTTAAATGCTTGCGCCATTTCCATTATGGCTGTAGTGCCTGAACCATCATCATCAGCTCCGTTATAAATTTTTCCGTCCTCAACACCTAAATGATCCAAGTGCGCAGAAATTATAATAACTTCATCCGGTTTTTCGGAACCTTTGATAAATGCTAAAACATTTTCGGAACTACCAGTACCTTCAGGAAGATAGGAGGCAGGTATGTTTTGAAAATAAATGGTGTCATTAATTGGAGAGTGAATCCCTTGTTCTGTATAATAAAATTTTAAAAATTCAGCAGCTTTTTTTTGACCTTCTTTTCCAGTCTCTCGTCCTTCAAAGTCATCAGCAGAAAAAGCATAAAGTTGCGACTTTAATTCAGAAGCTGTTATGGTATTGGCGTATGTCATAACTGTCGTACTATCACTTAATTGTATACCTTCTTTCAGGTTTTCAATTTTGGTACTGTATCGTGTGGTGGCACAGGAGCCTACTAGCGTAAGCGCAGAAACAATTAATAAAGACTTCATTGATTAATAGCTAATTATCAGTCAAATAAAACAAAAAATTGCTAAATAACCATGTTAAAAAGTATTAAATAATGCTATTCTAAATCGATGTCGTCCAAATCCAAATCATTCAACTCTTCAATGGCATCTTCTTCTGATTGGATTTCTTTTTGTTCAAGTTCTTCCGTATCTCCAACTTCTGATGTACTATAAATACTTTTATAAGTGGCTAATCCTAAAGCCAGAATAGTTAAAAGAAAAGCGAGCTTTATAGTGTGTTTAGGTTTTTCTTGTTTGTTAGATAAATACATGGCAACGAGTCCAAAAATAAGCGAAGCGATTGCTGGTATAAAGGCAAAGTTTGATACAGGTAATACTGAAAGTATAACCGCTAGAATAGCAGCGATTAAAGCCAATATGACGCATAATTTTCTCATGATTTTTAATTTTTTAGTCCAGAAGCTGATTTTATTTTCAGTTCACCGTTGCCCACAGGTATTTTAAATTTGGCATATACTGGGATTTTGTTAGCATCAGCTGTTAACCAAATTAAATTATTATTACTGCCACTTAAAACATTGCTATTACTTATGGTAACAGCTAATTTATGACATGATTTACTGCCAATTTTAGTATTTATCGTTTCGGTACCTTTATATATTACTGATATTTTAAACTCCTTGTTGTCAAATAAAACAGTAAAGTTATAGACCTTATTTGGTGTTGCCTTTGATAAATCTAAATTCCTTATTTTATAAATTGTAGTAACTATATCAATTGTAGATGTTCCAATAGACAGTGTTTTGTTTTCCTCATAAAAATCACCAGTTTTAGCTTTTTTACGCTTGGTACTTTCTACGGTGTTGGATTTATGTTTAAACTTATATTGCATGAATTTATAATAGCCACCTTCATTAATATCCCTTTTGTGTAGGTAAGGTGTCAATGAATTCATATTAACGTAGCTTTCATATAAATCACGTATTTTAAAAAAATTATCCCACTTACTGTAGGTTGTTGCCGTACATTTGAGTTTTAACAGTGTGGCGTTAGATGTTTTTACAGTGCTTGTTTCCATGGTTACTTCAGCTAAATCTGTCATCAAGCCAGACATATTATAAGCAGCTGTAAATGTCAATTTTTCGTTAGACGAAACAGCATTGTTTTGACAATAGCCTAAAACAGAAAAAACTAAAAAGGTAGTTAGTAAGAAGTATCGCGCCATAAATATGAATTTATTAGATAACGTGTATTTTACATTTATCGTGCCGAAAATACAAAAGGTTTCTTTAATAATTCTAATAAAAATTTACTGTCTTAAAGCTGCATGATATTTATCATTTTATATTTAGCATTATTATACTAATTTTAGATTACTTATTTATTAAACATGAAAAACATAATTATTACCACAGATTTTTCTCATAATGCTACACATGCTGCTGAATATATTATGAATTTATTTCAGTATGAAGCTTGTACTTTTTACATATTACATGTTGTAAAAGCCTCAAGTTTTATTTCAGATGATTTGATGAATATGAAGCCTTCTAGCTCTTTATACTCTCAATTAATAGAATCTGAAAAAATCAAACTGGAAAAGGAGGTTAAGCGTTTGGGTAATAGTTTTAACAATATTCTACATGAACTAGTACCAATAATTGATTATGATAATTTTCTTGAAGCCATTAACCAATGCGTTGAAAAAAATGATGTAGAGCTAATTGTCATGGGAACTAAAGGCGCGACTAACAGTTTAAAGAAGATTATTGGAAGTAATACGTTGCACGTAATTAGAAATTCAAAAATACCAGTTTTGGCTATACCAAGTAATTATGTATTTAAGCCTGTGCATAAAATTTTATTTACCACAACTTATCAAAATGAATATGACAAATCTGAATTAAAGATTTTAATTGATTTAGCAGAGCATTACGATTTTCAGCTTGACATATTGCATATGAGTGAAAATAACGCTTTAACAGATAAATCAAGTAAAGTTAAAACTCATTTGGCTAAAGCATTTGCTAATATTTCTCATGTCTTTGTAGAAGAAAAACATGCTGATTTTTTATATACTATTCAAAATTACATTAAGACACATAATATTGATATGTTTACTATGATTAATAGAAATGTGGATTTTTTCGATAGACTTTTTACTTCACAGAAAATTGAAAAAGTGGCTTATAATATTGGGGTACCCTTTCTAGCTTTACAAAGTTTGGATTGATGTTGTGTGAATACATAAAAAAAACCCTCCAAATAGGAGGGTTTTTTATGTTTAATCACTAAAACTAGTTAAGCACATTAGTATCTCACAAGTCTTACAGACTTTTGGATACCACTTTGGGTCACTTTGACAATATAGACACCACCATCGAGTTTATCACCGAAAATGTGAGTACCATCAAATTTAAAGTCACCTTTATGTACCAGTCTGTTGTTCATATCGAAGACTTCAACAGTAACATTTTCTGTACTGATAGCCGTTTTCAATCTCAAGTTAAAGTTTGAATTAGAAGGGTTAGGCCAAGCCACAACCTCCATATCAATACCCATTCTTAAGTCATTGTTATCGCTTACGTCTGTACCACCAGAAACAGGTTGGTCAATAGGACACGGATCACATAAATCATCGGCATTCCAGATGACGTTTTTGTTACCATGCACACGGTTAGCAATAAAGAGTCCAGTCATATAAGTAGGCGCGCCATTCTGGTTACCTTTTACCAGTAACTCATGATAATAAGCATGAATACTAGCGCGTACATTAGACTCTTTTTCAATCTGTACATCCTCATTGACATAGAAGACCACCTTGTTCGGGTCATCGTCATTAATAGTACCATTTTGAGCCAACATAAACTTATCGTTTATAAAGACGTTAGCACAGTTTTCAAATTCAATCGAAGCGCCATCAAAGGTTTTTAATTCATTAATGTAAACATTAGACTGACTGAATATCACCGTTGCGTTTTGTTTAACAGTAATGACATCATACACACTTCCATTAAGGGTTTGTGTTTGGTTGTTATTTACTGTAACATCTGGACTACTGTTATTGGAAAGCGTATTGAAAACAAAGGCTGGAATTGTTGGATTCGCAGCGACTGGATTCCAGCCACCCGTAACCACACTACCTTGGTTAAGATCTAGACTTACCGCTTGTGCAAAATCAACCACCGTAGTTGCTTGGTGTAACTTGATGTTTCCAATATTTGGATTCATAGCACCTACTGCTCCAGATTGTACCAGGTTGTTACCATGCAGGAATACGTCCTCTTCAGCTAGTATGGTGTATGCGGCAGTAAGTGAACCAGCATCAAACCCAGTTACTTCAAACTCGGTATAAGCTGTACAGTTAGTAGCCGATGTGACCAGCACACCATAAATACCATTACCAGCCACTTCAATAGAAGCCGTTTCTTCACCGGAGTTCCATAAGTATTCTACAGCCTCATCACTGTTAGCCGTTAAGACTACTACAGCACCTTGGCAAAACTCTGGAAGTTCACTTTGTGAAATAGTGACTTCTGGGAAGCTACCATCAACGGTAACGACAGCTGTACACGTAGCGCTATTACCATAATCATCAGTTACGGTAAGCGTTACAGTATTGTCACCCTCTTCAGCACAAGTAAATGAGCTAGGAGACACACTGTACGTTAAGTCATTATCACAGTTATCGGTACTACCATCTGCAATGGTATCAATGTCCGATTGAGATAGGGTATAAGTACCATCAGGATCTAAATAGATTGTAATATCATTACAAACCGCAATTGGGTTTACCATATCCTCAACAGTTACAACAGCTGTATTACTAGCCGAATTACCATAAATATCTATAACCGTTAATGTTACGGTATTATCACCAATATTAGAACAATCAAAACTGCTAGGTGATACCGAATAAGAATCAATACCACAAGCATCTGTAGATCCACCATCCACTTCAAGCGCTTCAATAGTCGCATTACCTTGGTCATCTAGTTGAATGGTAATATCCTGTGTAACAACATCAGGAGCCACATTGTCTTCTACAGTCACTGTAGCACTACAAGTAGCTGTATTACCATTAA